>NZ_AP029189.1:0-3686041 GCF_059731825.1 Faecalimonas nexilis
TGGATTAATCATTGCTTATCTACTTATTTTGATGTAGAATAGTGTAGAGATATACTCTGGAGTAGGTATACCTTAAATGTAAAGATTAGGAGTTAACGGAATGAATATTGTAGCGGAAAAATGGGATGAGATTATCCACAAATTGAAGATCGAATATGGACTTTCTAACGTTTCTTTCCGGACCTGGATTGAACCCTTGGAAGTTTACAATGTATCAGATTCTACGGTTTATATTCTTGTGCCTTTAAAGTCAAGTGTGGATTATATTAATCAAAAATATCTTCTGCCTTTTCAAGTCTGTATTGCAGAGATAACCGGACAGGAATTTGAAGTAAAATTTATTACAGTTGATGATTCTCAGAATATTAATGTAAAGAATCAAGATGACACTTATAAAAAGAATGCAACTCAAAACAGTATTTTTGAGCAGGCGAACCTTAATCCAAAATATACTTTTGATACATTTGTAGTTGGTGGAAACAATAATTTTGCCCACGCTGCTTCTTTAGCTGTATCAGAATCTCCGGGAGAGATTTATAATCCTCTCTTTTTATATGGAGGTGTTGGACTTGGGAAGACCCATCTGATGCATTCTATTGCACATTTTATATTAGAAAAAGATCCGACGAAAAAAGTTTTATATGTCACAAGTGAAACTTTTACAAATGAATTGATCGAAGCATTAAAAAGTGGTAAAACAAGCGGCGGCAACGAGCTTGCGATGACTGCTTTTCGTGAAAAATACCGTAATATCGACGTTTTGCTAATCGATGACGTTCAATTTATTATCGGAAAAGAAAGTACACAGGAAGAATTTTTCCATACCTTTAATCATTTACATGTATCAGGTAAACAGATTATTATCTCAAGCGATAAGCCTCCGAAAGATATTGAGACTTTAGAAGCAAGACTTCGAACGCGTTTCGAGTGGGGATTAATTGCCGATATTTCTTCACCTGATTATGAGACAAGGATGGCAATTCTTCGCAAAAAAGAAGAATTAGACGGACTTCAGAAATATCATATCTCGAATGAAGTTATGCAGTATATTGCTACCAATGTAAAATCGAACATTCGTGAGCTGGAGGGTTCACTGAATAAATTGATTGCACTTCATAAATTAAAAAATGAAGAGATTAATATTATGCTCGCCGCCGAGGCGTTAAAAGATATTGTATCACCGAACAAAAACAGACAGATCACTCCGGAACTAATATTAGAAGTTGTTTCCGAGCATTTTTCTGTCTCTATTGCGGACTTAAAAAGTGGAAAACGTAATGCGAACATTGCAAACTCAAGGCAGATTGCAATGTATTTGTGTCGTACAATGACAGATACTCCTTTAAAATCAATTGGAATTATGCTCGGAGGGCGTGACCATTCTACCGTCAGCCATGGAGTAGATAAAGTTACCGAAGATATTAAGACCAATGAAGCATTAAACAATACAATTGAGATTATTAAAAAGAAAATTAACCCAGTTTAAGATTTGTTTATAAGTCGTATAAAGAACGTGAATAAACTGTTGATAACTTGTTTACAAGATGTGGATAAAAAAATAGCCGATTTTTCGCAAAAAGTTGTCCATCTCTTGTCAACGTAAACTTTTTTATTTATCAACACAGTTTTCCTGTCCTTAAATTCCGTTAAAATCGGGGTTTTCTAGGGTTATACACATATCCACAGCCCCTAAGACGGATACGGCGGATAACTTTTAATAAATATATACACAAAGCAACCCGAAAGGAGTTATACACATGAAAATCATTTGTACAAAATCAAACCTTGCAAAAGGAGTTAACATTGTATCAAAAGCAGTTCCTTCTAAAACAACAATGCCTATCCTTGAATGTATTCTTATAGATGCAACAACAGATATTATTAAGTTAACAGCTAATGATATGGAATTAGGAATCGAGACTATTATTGAAGGAGACATTATTCAAAAAGGAGTTATTGCTATAGATGCAAAGATTTTTTCAGAAATTGTCAGAAAACTTCCTGATAATGAGATTACAATCGAATCAGACAGCAATCTTCAGACAATGATTACGTGCGAAAAAGCAAAATTTAGTATTTCTGCAAAATCCGGAGAAGATTTTTCCTATCTTCCATATATTGAAAAAGCAGAATCTATCACTTTATCACAATTTACATTGAAAGAGTTGATTCGTCAGACAATTTTCTCAATTGCAGATAACGATAGCAACAAATTAATGACTGGTGAATTGTTTGAAATTGATGAGAATATTATGAAAGTAGTATCGCTTGACGGACACCGAATTTCGATCAGGAAGACGGAATTGACAAAAAATTATCAATCGAGAAAAGTTGTCGTTCCTGGAAAGACATTGATGGAAGTTAGTAAAATTTTGTCAGGTGAAGCAGACAGCACAGTATGTCTGTCATTCACGGACAACCACGTTGTATTCGAATTTGATAACACAATTGTTGTGTCGCGTTTGATTGAAGGAGAATATTTCCGTATCGATCAGATGTTATCCAGCGACTATGAAACAAAGGTTAAAATCAATAAAAAAGAACTTCTGAGTTGTATCGACAGAGCAACGCTTCTGGTAAAAGAAGGAGATAAAAAACCAATCATTATCAATATTATGGACGAGGTTATGGAATTGAGAATCAAATCCCAGCTAGGATCCATGAACGAAGAGATTATGATTTCCAAAGAAGGAAAAGATCTCTTGATCGGATTTAATCCGAAATTCTTAATTGATGCACTTCGTGTGATCGAGGATGAGGAAGTTACAATTTATCTTATGAATGCGAAAGCACCATGCTTTATCAGAGATGAGAAGGAAAGCTATGTGTATTTGATTTTGCCGGTTAACTTTAATGCAGGAGTTTAAGAAATGGAAATTATAAAATTAAGAGAAGAATTTATTAAACTTGGTCAGGCTTTGAAAGCGGCAGGACTTGTAGAATCCGGAGTGGAAGCAAAAGAAGTGATTCAGGACGGTCTTGTTAAAGTCAATGGAGAAGTCGACACAAGAAGAGGAAAGAAACTTTATGATGGCGACATCGTATCTTTTGATGGAACAGATATAAAGATTGAAAAATAGAACATGAATAGTTGGTGTAAGGATGATAGTAAAGTCTTTAAAATTGAAAAATTTTAGAAATTATAATTTGTTAAACATAGAGTTTGATGCAGCTACCAATATTTTTTGTGGAGATAATGCACAGGGAAAGACTAACATTCTCGAATCCATCTATTTGTCGGGGACGACAAAGTCTCATCGCGGAACGAAGGACCGTGATATGATACAGTTTGGACATGATGAAGCTCATATCGAGACTGTAGTAGAAAAAAATGGAATTCCGTTTCAGATTGACATGCATTTAAAGAAAAACAGTCCGAAGGGAATTGCAATTAACAAAATACCAATTCGCAAGGCAAGTGAATTGTTTGGAATTATCAATATCGTGTTTTTCTCGCCGGAGGATTTGAATATTATCAAAAATGGACCGGCGGAGAGAAGACGTTTTATTGATTTGGAACTTGCACAGCTTGATAAATTATATCTCAGCGACCTGTCGAACTATAATCGAATCATTAATCAGAGAAATAAATTGCTAAAAGATGTCTATAACAGGAATGATCTGCTTGAGACCCTTGAAATATGGGATCTTCAGCTTATTCAGTATGGAAACAAGATTATTGAGAGACGAAAACAGTTTATCGGGCAGGTGAATGAGATTATCTCAGAAGTGCACAAGAAACTGACCGGTGGAAGAGAAGAATTAAAGCTTTATTACGAACCGGGAATTGGAAATTTAGAATTTGAAAAGGCACTTTTGAAAAACAGAGAGCGGGATATTCGAATGAAAAGTACTTCCGTCGGACCTCACAGAGATGATATTTGTTTCATGACAAATGATTTGGATATACGTAAATTTGGTTCTCAGGGGCAGCAAAGGACGGCGGCGTTATCATTGAAATTATCAGAGATTGAACTTGTAAAAGAGATTATAAAAGATACGCCAATATTATTATTGGATGATGTTTTGTCTGAATTGGACAAACACAGGCAAAACTATTTATTAGATAGCATTCGCGATGTACAGACTCTAATCACGTGTACAGGATTAGACGATTTTGTGAATCATCGTTTTTCTATAAATAAAATTTTATATGTAAAACAAGGAGAAGTAAAGGTTCTGAACGAATCGAAAATATAGGAGGATTTATATGAGTGCAGAATATGGTGCAGATCAAATCCAGATACTAGAAGGATTAGAAGCAGTAAGAAAAAGACCGGGAATGTATATTGGGAGTACCTCGATCAGAGGACTTCATCATTTGGTGTATGAGATTGTAGATAACGCAGTAGATGAAGCATTGGCGGGATATTGTGATACGATTTTCGTATCGATTAACGAAGATAATTCCATTACAGTTATTGACAATGGGCGTGGTATTCCGGTAGGAATCAATCACAAAGCAGGACTTCCGGCGGTAGAGGTTGTATTTACGGTACTGCATGCCGGAGGAAAATTCGGCGGTGGCGGATATAAAGTATCCGGAGGACTTCACGGGGTTGGTGCGTCTGTTGTAAATGCGCTCTCTGAATGGCTTGAAGTTGAGATTTACAACGAAGGAAAAGTCTATAAGCAGAGATATGAGAGAGGCAAAGTAGTCTATAAATTAAAGGTTATAGATGAATGTGATGCACAAAAGACAGGAACAAAGGTTACATTTCTTCCAGACAAAGAGATTTTTGAGGAGACAGTGTTTGATTATGACACGTTGAAACAGCGTTTCCGTGAGATGGCATTTTTGACAAAAAATCTGAAGATTGTCCTGAAAGATGAAAGACCGGAAGAGCCGATTGAGAAGACTTTCCACTACGAAGGCGGAATTAAAGAGTTTGTGCAGTATCTGAATAAAAGTAAGACACCTCTTTATGAGCAGATTATTTACTGTGAAGGTGAAAAAGACGGTGTCGCAGTAGAGGTTGCAATGCAGCACAATGACTCTTACAGCGATAACACATATGGATTTGTAAATAACATTACGACACCGGAAGGCGGTACACATGTCGTTGGATTCCGAAATGCTTTGACAAAGACGTTCAATGAATATGCGAGAAAAAATAAATTATTAAAAGATAACGAGCCAAATCTTTCCGGAGAAGATATCCGAGAAGGTCTGACAGCGATCATCAGTGTAAAGATTGAAGATCCGCAGTTTGAAGGACAGACAAAACAAAAATTAGGAAACAGTGAGGCGCGCGGTGCGGTTGACAATATTGTTAGTACGCAGTTAGAGATTTTCTTAGAGCAGAATCCAAATGTAGCAAAGATGACAGTGGAGAAGTCTGTCATGGCTCAAAGGGCAAGAGAGGCAGCCAGAAAAGCGAGAGATCTGACAAGAAGAAAATCTGCGTTAGAAGGAATGTCGCTTCCGGGAAAGCTTGCGGACTGTTCTGATAAGGATCCTGCAAACTGTGAAATTTACATTGTAGAGGGTGACTCTGCCGGTGGTTCTGCAAAGACGGCCAGGGACAGAGCAACACAGGCTATCCTGCCGCTTCGTGGAAAAATCCTGAATGTGGAGAAAGCCAGATTAGATAAGATTTATGCCAATGCAGAGATTAAGGCGATGATAACTGCATTTGGAACTGGAATACATGAGGATTTTGACATTTCAAAGCTTCGTTATCATAAGATCATCATCATGACAGATGCCGATGTCGATGGAGCTCATATCAGTACGTTATTATTGACATTCCTGTATCGTTTTATGCCGGAGCTGATCAAAGAAGGTTATGTGTATTTGGCACAGCCTCCACTTTATAAGCTTGAAAAGAACAAAAAAGTATGGTATGCGTATAGTGATGAAGAGTTGAATAAGATTCTTTTGGAAGTTGGAAGAGATGGAAATAACAAGATTCAGCGTTACAAAGGTCTTGGGGAGATGGATGCAGAGCAGCTTTGGGAGACAACTATGGATCCGGAACACAGAATTTTACTTCGTGTGACAATGGACGAGGAATCTACATCGGAGTTAGACCTTACATTTACAACTTTGATGGGAGACAAGGTAGAACCGAGACGAGAATTTATCGAAGAGAACGCAAAATATGTAAATAACCTGGACATTTAGAGATTGGAGAATGAAAAATGGAAGATAATATTTTTGACAAAGTGCATGACATTGATCTGAAAAAGACAATGGAAGAATCTTATATCGATTATGCGATGAGTGTTATCGCTTCCCGTGCCCTCCCGGATGTCCGGGACGGTTTGAAGCCGGTACAGAGAAGAATTTTATACTCAATGATTGAATTGAACAACGGTCCGGATAAGCCACATCGTAAATGTGCCCGTATCGTCGGTGATACGATGGGTAAATATCACCCGCATGGTGACAGCTCAATCTATGGTGCACTCGTAAATATGGCGCAGGAATGGTCTACAAGATATCCGCTTGTCGATGGACATGGAAACTTTGGTTCTGTAGATGGTGACGGCGCTGCGGCGATGCGTTATACAGAGGCTCGTCTGAGTAAGATTTCGATGGAACTGACGGCTGACATCAACAAGAATACAGTTGATTTTACACCGAACTTTGATGAGACGGAAAAAGAACCGTCTGTACTTCCGGCAAGATTTCCGAATCTGCTTGTGAACGGAACATCAGGTATTGCTGTAGGTATGGCGACAAACATTCCACCTCACAATCTGCATGAAGTAATCAGTGCGGTTGTAAAAATCATTGATGATCAGATTGATGAAAATGGTGAGACGACAATCGAAGATATTTTACAGATTATCAAAGGTCCTGACTTTCCGACCGGAGCAATGATTCTCGGAACACGCGGAATTGAGGAAGCATACCGCACCGGACGTGGAAAAATCAGAGTGCGTGCGGTGACAGATATTGAGCCAATGCAGAACGGAAAGAACCGTATTGTAGTGACAGAACTTCCGTACATGGTTAATAAAGCACGTCTGATTGAAAAGATTGCAGAGCTTGTAAGAGATAAAAAAATTGACGGTATCACAGATTTAAGCGACCAGTCAAACAGAGAAGGTATGAGAATCTGTATCGAACTGCGCCGTGACGTGAATGCAAATGTCATTTTAAATCAGTTATATAAACATACACAGCTTCAGGATACATTTGGTGTTATCATGCTTGCACTCGTAAACAATGAGCCGAAAGTCATGAATATTCTGGATATGCTGAATTATTATTTAAAGCATCAGGAAGAAGTTGTGACAAGAAGAACTCAGTACGAGTTAAATAAGGCAGAAGAGCGCGCCCATATTTTACAGGGGTTACTGATTGCCCTTGATAACATTGACGAAGTAATCCGCATTATCCGTGGTTCGAAAAATACACAGATTGCAAAAGAAGGCTTGATAGAAGCATTTGAACTTACTGAAGTACAGGCACAGGCGATTGTGGACATGAGACTTCGTGCTCTGACAGGTTTGGAACGTGAAAAGTTGGAGACGGAATATGCAGAGTTAATGAAACGAATTGGCGAATTGAAAGCAATTTTGGCAGATAGAAAACTGCTGTTAGGTGTGATCAAGGAAGAGATTTTAATCATTGACGGTAAATATAGTGATGAGAGAAGAACTTCAATCGGATTTGATGAATTTGATATTTCCATGGAAGATTTAATTCCAAGACAGGATGTTGTCATTACAATGACGAAACTTGGATATATCAAACGTATGACAGTAGATACATTTAAGAGCCAGAACCGTGGAGGAAAAGGAATCAAAGGAATGCAGACGATTGATGAAGACTATGTGGAAGAGTTGTTTATGACGTCGACGCATCACTATATCATGTTCTTTACGAATACAGGGCGTGTATACCGCTTAAAAGGATATGAGATTCCTGAGGCGAGCAGAACTGCAAGAGGAACTGCAATTATCAATCTGCTTCAGTTAATGCCGGATGAAAAGATTACAGCCATGATTCCAATTGATGAATATAAAGAAGGACAATATCTGTTCATGGCTACCAAGAAAGGTCTCGTGAAGAAAACACCGATTACAGACTATGCAAATGTAAGAAAGACAGGGCTTGCGGCAATCACACTTCGAGAAGAGGATGAGTTGATCGAAGTGAAATTCACAGATCAGGATCAGGATATTATTCTTGTCACAAAATATGGACAGTGTATCCGATTTAACGAAAAAGATGTCCGTGCAACCGGAAGAACTTCTATGGGAGTTCGTGGAATGAATCTTGCGGATCGCGATGAAGTAGTCGGAATGCAGCTTCATACACAGGGAACCCATTTGCTGATCGTATCTGAAAAAGGTATGGGTAAACGTACGGCAATGGAAGAATTCACATCGCAGAATCGTGGTGGAAAAGGTGTGAAATGCTATAAGATTACGGAAAAGACCGGTAATGTAGTCGGCGTAAAAGCAGTTAATGAAGACAATGAGATTATGATCATTAACACAGAAGGAATCGTAATCCGTATGGAATGTAATTCTATTTCTGTGCTTGGACGTATCACATCCGGAGTGAAATTAATTAACTTAAATGACAATGCGACAGTTGCAAGTATTGCAAAAGTAAGAGAGACAGAGTAACCAAAACAACAATATTTGCATATGCTGATACAGGAGGTGAGAGGATGCTTTCTATCACGAACACAATGCCTGAGGCATATGCAAAGATAAAAGGAAATAAAAAATATCCG
Source organism: Faecalimonas nexilis (assembly GCF_059731825.1). Taxonomy (NCBI): domain Bacteria; kingdom Bacillati; phylum Bacillota; class Clostridia; order Lachnospirales; family Lachnospiraceae; genus Faecalimonas; species Faecalimonas nexilis. The sequence goes on from NZ_AP029189.1 coordinate 8,700, forward strand.
AATTTAAAGGGAACGGTTTCTTTTTATGGAGTACATGGGGGAACGATTGTTGTAGCAGAAGTGACAGGACTTCCGGAAAATAGTACATTTCATGGATTTCATATACATGAAGGAGAAAATTGTACTGGAACAGAAGCAGAACCATTTCAAAATGCAGGAACGCATTATAATCCCAAAAACACACAACATCCGAATCATGCGGGAGACTTGCAGCCATTATTGGCGAATCATGGAACCGCATTCGGTGCATTTTATACTGACCGGTTTTATCCGGAAGATGTAATCGGGAGAACGGTTATCGTACATGAAAATGCAGATGATTTTCGGACACAGCCGTCCGGAAATTCAGGGGCGATGATCGCTTGCGGGAAGATAGTGAGAGAATAACACAAATTGGTTTAAACAGGGGAGATGAAAGCTCTATGAGTTATGATCTCCCCTTAAGTTTTACAATTCTCTCAAGATAATTTCTGCTGTTTTCTTCACGGTAGCGGCAACAAATTTCGTACACTGCTCTTTTCTTTCAGGAGAATTCTTTTCTTTTCCTTTTGTGAGAATACGACAGCATGTACCACCGCAGGTTTCACGGAAGAAATCATGTAATTCTTTTGTCAATTCAAAACATTTGTTGATTTTTGGATCTCCCGGAGTTTTTCTTCCGAAAAAGTATCCGATACACATCGTACCACCGGCAAGAGCTCCGCAGATGCAGCCGCCACCGCCAAGCCCCCATGGAAAACCGGAACTCATCGCAATAGCATCGTCAGACATTTCCAATTCAAAATTTTTCTTGATTGCATAGATGATAGATTCTGAACAGGCAAAGCCCTGATTAAAAATCTCAACAGCATCTTTTTGCAATTGGTCTAAATTTACGTCTTTTGTCATTTTTTAACCTCTTTCTCAATAATAATATTTTCTTTTGACTTTTCTAAATAAATTATAGAGCAAAAAAATGTTATTTTCAAATCTGTTTATTATTTCTTAAGTTGGTTAAAATAAAAAGAGGTTATAAACGAGTTAAAAATGCACAAAAAACATAAAAAATTACTATAGAAATTTTACAAAGTATATTTTGTTTTGACAAAAAAGGACATAAGTCCTATAATGGAAAAGCAATATATGTTATTGTTCAATTAACAACCGATTCTAACAAAAAAAAGGAGGACACGTATTTATGAAAAAGAGAGTTATTGCAATGTTACTTGCAGGCGTGATGGCATTATCATTGACCGCATGTGGTGGTGGAGACAGTGATAAAGGGAAAAAAGAATCAGGGAAAGAAATGAAGGTAGCAATGGTTACAGACTCAGGAGATATCACAGACCAGAGTTTTAACCAGACAACTTATGAATCAGGGAAAGCCTGGTCAGAGGACAACGATGTAGAATTTACTTATTACAAACCGGAAAGTGACAATGATGAGGCGAGAAAAGCAAGCGTTGATCAAGCTGTTGCAGATGGAGCAAATGTAATTCTTTTACCAGGATATTTATTTGCGAGTGCAGTAATTGAAAAATCAGAGATGTATCCGGATGTAAAATTCGTTGCACTTGATGTTGGAGCAGGAGACATCCTTGGCTCAGCACTTGGTGATGAATATGATGGAAACGAAGAAAACTATGATGTAAAAGAATATTATCATGCAGATAATGTTTACTGCGCGACTTATCAGGAAGAACTTTCAGGATATATGGCAGGATATGCAGCTGTGAAATTAGGATACAAACATCTTGGATTCCTTGGTGGAATGAAAGTACCGGCTGTAACACGTTTCGGATACGGATACGTACAAGGTGCTAACGAAGCAGCAAAAGAACTTGGAATTACAGATCAGGTACAGGTAGAATATGTATGTGGAGGTCAGTTCTATGGAGATGCTGACATCACAGCTTACATGGATACATGGTATGGAACAAAAGGTGTAGAAGCTGTATTTGCATGTGGTGGTGGTATTTATACATCAGCAGCAGAAGCAGCAGCAAAAGTTGGCGGAAAAGTAATCGGTGTAGATACAGATCAGGCTCCGATTATCGACAAAGCTGGTGAAGGATTAACAATCACATCTGCTATGAAAGGGCTTGGAACAACAGTTACAACAGTTCTTACAGATATCAAAGCAGACAAATGGAGCAACTACGGAGGAAAAATTGATAAACTTGGTTTAGTATCTGAAAATGCAGATGAAAACTTTGTACAGCTTCCAGTGGAATCTACACAGTGGAATGATGGATTTACAGAAGATGATTATCATGCACTTGTAAAATCAATGTACGATGGAGATATCAAAGTTTCTAACGACATTACAGCAATGCCAAAGACAGAAATTACAGTAAACGACTACGGTAGCATTAAATAAATACTGAGTTGAAATAAGGGGGAGCAGGTGTGACGCCTGCTTCCTTTTTCATTAAGAAAAGGGAGAGGAGGTATGTAAAGGATGGGAAATTATGCAATTGAGATGCTGAATATTACAAAACGTTTTCCGGGAATCATTGCAAATGACAATATCACTTTACAGCTTAAAAAAGGTGAGATCCACGCGCTTTTAGGAGAAAATGGCGCGGGAAAATCAACACTGATGAGTGTACTTTTTGGTTTGTATCAGCCGGAGGAGGGTGAGATACGAAAAGACGGAAAAAAAGTGTCTATCAATGACCCGAATGATGCGAATGCACTTGGAATCGGAATGGTTCACCAGCATTTCAAATTGGTGGAATGTTTCAGTGTCTTGGATAACATTATTCTTGGAGTGGAGACGACAAAGGGAGGTTTACTCAAAAAAGATGCAGCGAGAAAGAAAGTCATGGATCTTTCTGAAAAATATGGTCTTTCAGTAGACCCAGACGCTTTGATCGAAGATATCACAGTAGGTATGCAGCAGAGAACGGAGATTTTAAAGATGCTGTATCGAGACAACGAGATTTTAATTTTTGATGAACCGACAGCGGTACTGACTCCACAGGAGATTCAGGAGCTTATGGAAATCATGAAGAACCTTGCGGCAGAAGGAAAAAGTATTCTTTTTATCACACATAAGCTTGGCGAGATCATGCAGGTGGCAGACCGATGCAGTGTACTCAGAAAAGGAAAATATATCGGAACGGTAGACATCAAAGATACAACACCGGAAAAGCTTTCAGCAATGATGGTAGGTCGTGATGTTAATTTTGTAGTGGAGAAAAAGCCGGCAAAACCAGGTGAGGTTGTCCTTGATATAGAAGGCATGACGGTTGCTTCAAAACACCATAAAAACAATGCGGTAAACAATGTATCTCTTCAGGTGCACAGAGGAGAGATTGTGTGTATTGCAGGAATCGATGGAAATGGACAGACAGAATTTGTATATGGATTGTCCGGATTAGAGCCATTAAAGAGCGGTAAGATCACAATGAATGGGGAAGATATCACAGAGATGTCAATCCGAAAGAGACTGACATCCGGCATGAGTCATATTCCTGAAGACAGACATAAACATGGTCTTGTACTTGATTACTCATTGGAAGATAATATTGTGCTTCAAAGATATTTTGAGCCACAGTTTACAAACAAATTTGGATTTTTAAAACGAAAAGAGATTCGTAAGTATGCAAATCGGCTGATTGAACAGTATGACGTAAGATCCGGACAGGGAGCAATCACAAAAGCTCGTTCTATGTCAGGAGGTAATCAGCAGAAAGCGATTATCGCGCGTGAGATAGATAAGAATCCTGAACTTTTGATTGCAGTGCAGCCAACACGTGGTCTGGATGTAGGAGCGATTGAATATATCCACAAACAATTAGTGGCACAAAGAGATGCCGGAAAAGGTGTTCTTCTTGTCAGTCTGGAACTTGATGAGGTTATGAATGTCTCTGATAGAATTCTCGTAATGTATGAAGGTGAGATTGTGGGAGAATTTGATCCTAAGGAAGTGACGGTAGAAGAACTTGGACTTTACATGGCAGGTTCTAAGAGAAAGGGGGCAGGAACAAATGAATAATCAGATAAAAAAGAAAGAAAGTATCTTAAGAAACAATGGGTTTCAGACAATCATTGCGTCTCTGCTCTGTATTATTATTGGACTTTTGATTGGTTATATCGTGCTTTTAATCATTAATCCAAGCGGTGCGGGAGAAGCAATCACAGCAATTTTAAAGAACTTCTTCTATTACCCGAGTGAAGTTGCGGTGAAGAAATATTTCGGAACGACACTTGTAAAAGCATCTGCACTTTTGATGTGTTCTCTTTCGGTATTGTTTGCATATAAAGTAGGATTGTTCAATATCGGAGCAGCCGGACAATATGTAATCGGCGCAGGGGCATGTCTTTACTTTGGACTTCAACTTAAAATGCCTTGGTATGTATGTTTGATCGCAGCAGTTGTATCAGCAGCAATTGTCGGAGGAATTTCAGGGTTATTGAAAGCATATTTTAACGTAAATGAGGTTATTTCGTGTATTATGCTGAACTGGATTGGACTTTACAGTGTCAACATGTTGCTGACAAAAGTAAAAGATGCATCGACACCATATACAAAGCCATTATCCAGCACAAATAAAAACGCGTTGCTTCCGAATGCAGGTTTAGATAAACTGTTTGCCAATAATGAATTTGTTACAATCGGTCTTGTACTTTCCGTTGTAATGGCAATTGTTGTATGGGTAATTTTAGAAAAAACAAAATTCGGATATGAATTAAAAGCAACCGGATTAAATAAAAATGCAGCAAAATACTGCGGTATGCGTGAAAAAAGAAATATTATTTTAACAATGGTAATTGCAGGCGGACTTGCAGGACTTGGTGCTGGAATCTTTTATCTGACTGGAATTGAGCAGTGGATGGTTCAGCAGACAACAGTTCCGGCAATGGGATTCAATGGAATTGCAGCGGCATTTCTTGGTGGATCAAGCCCGATTGGAGCGATTTTTTCATCATACTTTATCCAGCACATCACAAGTGGTGGTACTTATGTAGACAAAACAATGTATTGTACACAGATTTCTGATTTGATTTCAGCATTTATCATTTATCTGTGCGGATTCGTACTTTTCTTCAAAATGTGGCTGAATAGATTTCTCAATAAAAGAGAAGAAAAACGTCTTGCAAAAGAGCAGAAAGGGGGAGAAGCATAATGTTGTTATTAGTTCAGTATACGTTAATATTTGCTTCTGTTCTGGTTCTCGTAGCACTTGGAGGATGTTTCTCAGAACATAGTGGCGTTATCAATATCGGATTAGAAGGAATCATGGTTATGGGTGCTTTAGGAGGAGCGCTTATGATGAAATATATTCCGGCAGGAATGGCTGCACCGCTTGTAATTTTGCTTGTTGTGCTGGCAAGTGTTCTGATCGGTATGATTTTTTCAATGTTACTTGGAGTGGCAGCAATCAAATTTAACGCAGACCAGACACTGGTAGGTACAGCGTTAAACTTATTAGGACCTGCAGCAGCAGTTGTATTAGTAAGAGCAATCAATACAGCAGAAAGTGTAGACAATGTATCTTCAACAGTGGCATATGGACATTCTAAAAAAGCATTTGTTATGAATATTGGAAGTTTTGAGTTTAACTGGTTCATGCTTATTGCACTACTTGTTTTGATTGCGGCATATATCGTCCTTTACAAGACAAAATTCGGACTTAGACTTTGCGCGTGTGGTGAACACCCACAGGCAGCTGACTCAGTTGGTATCAATGTATATAAGATGCGTTATGCGGGTGTTTTGATTTCGGGAGCACTCGGAGGACTTGGAGGACTTGTGTATATCACAGCCGGTGTAAGTGAGTGGAAATTTGAAAATGGTGTTGCGGGATTTGGTTTCCTTGCTCTTGCCGTTATGATTTTTGGTCAGTGGAAACCGGTCAATATCGGACTTGCAGCATTATTGTTCGGGCTGTTCCGTGCACTTTCTAATGTTTACACAGGATTTGATGCACTTGTTGCGTTAAAACTTCCAAGCACCGTATACAACATGCTTCCATACATTATTTCTCTGATTGTTCTTATATTTGTATCGAAGAAATCAAGAGCGCCAAAAGCAGAAGGAATTCCTTACGATAAAGGTCAACGTTAGAAAAATAGAGACGGAAAAGTGAAAAAGGGAGGAAGATGACGATGAAGAATTATTCGGAAGATGCAAGCAGACAATACCATATTCAGGTAGCAGAAGGTGAAGTCGGACGCTATGTGATCATGCCGGGAGATCCAAAACGGTGTGTAAAGATTGCACAGTATTTTGACAATCCGATTTTAGTTGCAGATAACAGGGAATATATCACTTACACAGGAACTTTGGATGGAGTGAAGGTAAGTGTGACATCTACCGGAATCGGCGGTCCGTCTGCAGCTATCGCGATGGAAGAATTATATCGCTGTGGAGCAGATACATTTATCCGTATTGGAACTTGCGGAGGTATGCAGACAGAAGTAAAAAGCGGAGATGTCGTAGTTGCAACAGGTGCGATTCGCATGGAAGGAACATCAAGAGAATATGCGCCGATGGAATTTCCGTCAGTTGCAGATCTGTCTGTGACAAATGCACTTGTGCATGCAGCTGAAAAGAAAGGGTATCCTTTCCACACAGGTGTTGTTCAGTGTAAAGATGCTTTTTACGGACAGCATGAGCCGGAGACAAAACCGGTCAGCTATGAATTGATGAATAAGTGGGAAGCATGGAAAAGACTTGGCTGTCTGGCATCTGAGATGGAATCAGCCGCATTGTTTATTGTGGCAAGTTATCTTCGTGTGAGAGCCGGCTCCTGCTTTCTTGTAGTTGCAAATCAGGAAAGAGAAAAACTGGGACTGGAAAATCCGGTCGTACACGATACCGATATGGCAATTCAGGTCGCAGTTGAGGCAATCCGCTCTCTGATTCAGGAAGACCAGAAAAAAGAAAAATAGGAGATAAAAAATGAACGTAAATGAAATGTTAAAACATGTAGATCATACACTTTTGACACAGACTGCTACATGGGAAGAGATCAAGCAGATTTGTGATGATGCAGTAAAATATGAGACAGCCTCTGTATGTATACCTCCAAGCTATGTGAAGCAGGCAAATGAATATATGCAGGGAAAGATTCCGGTTTGTACAGTAATCGGTTTTCCAAATGGATATATGACAACAAAGACCAAAGAATTTGAAACAAAAGATGCGATTGCAAACGGAGCATCTGAGATTGATATGGTCATTAATATCGGTTGGTTAAAAGATAAAAAATATGATCTTGTAGAAGAAGAAATCCGTACGTTAAAAGCAGCATGTGGTGAAAAAATCTTGAAAGTGATTATTGAGACATGTCTTTTGACAGAAGAAGAAAAGATTAAAATGTGCGAACTTGTGACAAATGCAGGCGCAGATTATATTAAGACTTCTACCGGATTTTCAACTGCAGGAGCAACCTTTGCAGATATTGAATTGTTTGCAAAGCATATCGGACCAGATGTGAAGATGAAAGCAGCAGGAGGAATTTCTTCTCTGGATGATGCGGAAAAATTCCTTGCATTGGGAGCAGATCGCCTTGGAACAAGCAGAATGATCAAACTTGTGAAAAATGAAGAGGCGTCCGGGTATTAAAAAAACGGAGGAACTGTGAATGGATAAAAAAATTGCAGAAGAAATGATTGAACTTGCCATAAAACAATTGGATTTTTCATATGTACCGTATTCAGGCTTTAAGGTTGGAGCGGCGCTTCGCACAAAAGATGGACAATATTACACAGGCTGTAATATTGAAAATGCCTCTTACACACCGACAAACTGTGCAGAAAGAACAGCATTCTTTAAGGCGGTCAGTGAAGGCGTAAGAGAATTTGAAGCTATTTGTGTGGTAGGAGGAAAAGACGGGATTCTTACCGATTATGCATCGCCATGTGGTGTGTGCCGGCAGGTAATGATGGAGTTTTGTGATCCGGAGACATTTCAGATTATCCTTGCAACAGGGAAAGAGCAATATGAAGTATTTACGTTAAAAGAGATACTTCCACTTGGATTCGGACCTAAAAATCTGAGGTAGAGGAGAAAAATATGACAGTAAACGAATTGAGACAGTTACCAAAAATCGAACTGCATTGTCATCTGGATGGTTCCTTAAGTAAAGAGTTCGTAGAGACACGGCTTCAAAGAGCTGTGTCTTGCGAAGAGCTCAGTGTTTCCGATGAGTGTACAAGCCTTGTGGAATATTTGAAAAAATTTGATCTTCCGGGGCAGTGTCTTACAGATGAAGAGGGACTTTTTGGAGCGGGATATGATGTACTTCGAACAATGAGCCAGGAAAATGTGTGTTATGCTGAGATTCGCTTTGCACCACTTTTTCATGTGTCGGAACAGATGAACACAGAGCAGGTGATAGAATCACTTTTAAATGGGCTCGAAAAAGGGAAAAAAGACTTTGGGGTAGAATATAATGTAATAACATGTGCTATGAGACATCATAGTGCGAAGCAGAATTATCAGATGATAAAAACGGCATGCCAGTTTCTTGGAAGGGGTGTGTGTGCAGCCGATTTAGCAGGAGCAGAAGCACAATATCCAATGACAGAGTTTATGGAACTCTTTGAACAGACAAAGAAGCTTGGTATGCCTTTTACTATTCATGCCGGAGAATGTGGAAATGCCCAGAATATTGTAGATGCGATAGAAGCCGGGGCAAAAAGAATCGGACATGGTATTGCGATGCGAGGTCATGAAGAGATACAAAAATTGGTAAAAGAGCGCCATATTGGAGTTGAGATATGTCCGATCAGCAACCTTCAGACAAAAGCAGTCAAGAGACCGGAAGAATATCCAATCAAAGAATTTTTAAATGCCGGTCTGCTTGTCAGTGTTAATACAGATAATCGGACGGTGAGCAGTACGTCCATGACAAAAGAGCTTGAATTTATTCAAAGTATGTATGGAGTAAGTGATGAGGAGATCCTTTTGATGATGCGAAATGCGGCGGAGACAGCATTTGCATCTGAAGAACTAAAACACAGACTTTATAAAAAACTAGACGTAATCTAACAAATAAAATGAGGTGAGAATAAATGAACGAGTATAAAAGAATATTTGTGATTGTTCTTGATTCACTTGGAATCGGAGCAATGCCGGATTCAAAAAAATTCGGAGATGAAGGCGTAGATACATTTGGACATATTTTGGAAAAAATGGGCACATTGGAGATTCCAAATCTGCAAAAATTAGGAATGTTAAATTTGCATTCGGCAGGGAAGATGGAAAAAGTCGAAGAACCAAAAGGACGTTATATGAGACTTGGTGAGGCAAGCAATGGAAAAGATACGATGACCGGACATTGGGAGATGATGGGAATCAAGACAGAAAGACCGTTTAAGACATTTACAGATACCGGATTTCCGCCGGAACTGATTGCAGAATTAGAAAAACAGTGTGGCAAAAAAGTCATCGGAAATAAAAGTGCAAGCGGAACAGAGATTATTGAGGAGCTTGGTGAAGAAGAGATCAACACAGGGGCAATGATCGTGTATACATCTGCCGATTCGGTTCTTCAGATTTGTGGAAATGAGGAGACATTTGATCTGCAAAATCTGTACCGCTGCTGTGAAATTGCAAGAGAGATCACGCTGAAAGATGAGTGGAGAGTGGGACGTGTCATTGCAAGACCATATGTTGGAAAGAAAAAAGGAGAATTTAAGCGTACAAGCAATCGCCATGATTACGCTTTAAAACCAACGGGAAGAACAGCGTTGAATGCATTAAAAGACAAAGGTCTTGATGTAATTGGCGTAGGAAAGATCAATGATATTTTCTGCGGCGAAGGAATTACAGAGACACATCATTCAGACAGTTCGGTTCATGGAATGGAGCAGACCATCGAGATCAGTAAAAAGGATTTCCACGGACTTTGCTTTGTTAATCTTGTTGACTTCGATGCTCTTTGGGGACATCGAAGAGATGTGGAAGGATACGGAAAAGAGATTGAAAAATTCGATAAAAATCTGGGTGTTCTTTTGGAACAGTTAAGGGAAGACGATCTACTGATTTTGACGGCAGATCACGGAAATGACCCGACGTATACCGGAACAGATCATACAAGAGAATATGTGCCGTTTGTTGCCTATGCAAAGAAGATGGGGCATGGAGGTCCAATTGAAAATGAAGATACATTTGCGGTGATTGGGGCATCTGTAGCAGAAAACTTTGGCGTTGCGATGCCGGATGGAACAATCGGAAAATCTATTTTAAATAAACTAGTGTAAAGAGAGAAAAAACGTGAAAAGAGAAAAAAGGATAAGAATTATTCTAGCAATTTTGGGAATTATTCTAGTCGGGACAGGTGTAGCATTCAATGCTGCCGCAGCACTTGGAAATGATCCGGTTGGAATTGTCTATGACGGAATCAGAAGCGCTTTAAATCTTTCTTCAGAACAGCTTGGAATGGCATCTAACATTGTAAATATTGTTCTTGTAGTGATTATATTCTTTTGGGAAAGACACTATGTAAATATTGGAACATTTATTTATATTATTCCATATGGGTTCGTTGTAGATCTGGGTGGAAGATTATATCACATGTTGTTTAAGGTTCAGACACTTCCGGTACAGATTGCAGGTGCAGCAATCGGTTGTTTCCTGCTTTATATGGGGGTTGCAATGTACATTACGGCGGATGTCGGACTAGATCCGTTTACCGGATTTGTAATGACAATCAGAGACAAGGTGAACAAACAGTTCCGTGTAGTAAAAGTATGTTTTGACATCTGTTGTATTGTGCTTGGATTTGTGCTTGGAGGAAAGCTTGGAATCATTACGATTCTGACAGCATTGGCGGCAGGACCGGTCATTCAGTTTTTAGCTGAGATTGTTCAAAAACAAATGGAAAAGACAGGACTATTCAGCCAAAGACGATAAAAGAGAGGTGAATAGTGTGTGGGATATAAGACTTTATATGATGCACTTCCATTTTTAAAAGACATTGATAAAAAACGTCAGGAACAGTTTAAAGAATATTTCAGGACGGCGCCACTTTGGGTGATGGATTCATTTCATATAGAAGAGATGGATAAGGGTGTGATATTCGTACGCGAAAATGCACCTGTAGAAAATATTTATTTCATCGGAAAAGGAATTATCGAAGCCATTGACTATAGAGTGCATGGAGTAGCGTATGAGTTTATGCGGTTCGATAATGTGTATGCAATGGGTGGGATGGAGTACATCATGGATATGAAGACTTATAGGACAACGCTTAGAACAGTGACAAGATGTACCGTTGTAAAAATGTCGAGAGCAAATTTTGAAAAATGGATGAGTGCGGATATTCATGCATTAAAACAGGAGGCAAAGCAAGTTGCAAACTATCTTCTGGAGGAGGGAAGAAAAGGGCGGACTTTATTATTTCTTCAAGGGGCGGACAGACTTTCGATGCTTCTCGTGGAACGATTTGAGCGTTACGCAAAAAATGGTCTTCTGCAGGTCCGAGGTGGTCAGCAGGGATTATCTAACTCAACAGGGCTTTGCTTAAAAACGATCAATCGATCAGTAAAAAAGCTATCAGAACAAGGATTGATAACTAAAGAAGGAAATAAAATTTTGGTCGATCAATCACAGTATGAACGTTTAAAAGAAATCATTTCCAAAATCGTAACTTTGGAATAAAGGGAAAAGAGGTAAAAAGATGAATAAAGTATATGAAAAATTGATGATATGCGTGGAGAGTATTCGAAAAAGAATTGATTTTCAGCCGGAGGTTGCATTGATCTTGGGGTCAGGTCTTGGAGATTACGCAGATGAGATTCAGATTGAGCAGACGATCAACTATACGGAAATCGAAGGATTTCCAACTTCAACAGTAGCAGGTCATAAAGGAAGATTTGTATTTGGTTATGTGAATGAAGTACCAGTTGTGATCATGCAGGGAAGAGTACATTTTTATGAGGGATATCCGATGTCAGATGTAGTGCTTCCAACAAGACTGATGGGAATGCTCGGAGCAAAAAAATTAATCCTGACCAATGCAGCAGGTGGTGCAAACTTTGATTTTAAACCGGGAGATTTTATGATCATCAATGACCATATTACAATTGCAATACCAAGCCCTCTGATCGGTGAAAATATAGATGAACTCGGCGTAAGATTTCCAGATATGAGCGAGGTATACAGCCAGCGTATGCGTAAAATCATCAAAGATACAGCAGAAAAAATGGGAATCAAAATGCAGGAAGGTGTATATATGCAGTTTACAGGACCAGCATATGAGACACCAGCAGAGGTTCGTCTTGCAAGAACACTCGGCGGAGATGCTGTTGGTATGAGTACGGCATGTGAAGCGATGGCTGCACATCATATGGGAATGGAGGTATGTGGAATTTCATGTATTACAAATCTTGCAGCGGGAATGTCGACAGAAAAATTAGATCACAAAGAAGTACAGGAGACGGCAGACCGTGTAGCGAAACAGTTTAAAGAACTGATTACAGGAATTGTAACAAACATCTAAAGAGTTTCCGTAAAGGAAGGGGAAAAGAAAATGAATAAGTTATCAAAAAGATTAGGTGCTATGGCGATGGTTCTGACAATGACAGCATCTTATGTACCGGCAGTATTTGCAGAAGATGCAGGAACACAGGAGCCAGATTACACTGGATGGGACACAATAAAAGTATTTGAGACGACAGATGTACATGGATACATTACAGATGTCTCCAGTTACAAAGAGGATACGTTTGAATATCGTCTTGCATATTTTTCAAAAATTGTAAACGATGCACGCAATAACGATGCGTATGAGGACGTACTGCTTTTGGATACCGGTGATATCTATCAAGGTACGCCACATTCTAATCTGACTTATGGTGCAGCAATGCGTGCAGCATATGATCAGATGGACTATGATGCGGTAGGACTTGGAAACCATGAGTTTGACTGGGATGTAAAAACATATGCGACAGATGCAAAAGGAACCATGGCTCCATATGAGATTGGTTCTTACAAGGGGGATTCGGATATTCCTGTTCTTATGAGTAACCTGTACTATAAAGACAGTGGTGAACGTGTAGAATTCACACAGGATTATACGATCGTAGACAAAGGAGATTACAAGGTCGGAATCGTCGGCTGGGCAGATGACTACTCAGCAGATATCAAGGCTTCTCAGATTGCACCATATACAATCGATGACAATCGGGAAAAATTAAAGGAACTTGCGGAAGAAGTAGATAAGAAAGCCGATATTGTGGTTATTCTTGCACATTCTGATCCAAAATCGATTGCAGAAGAGATGGATCCGGAAGTCGTTGATCTTGTGGCAGGGGGACATACACATAAAAATGTAAATGGAACTGCTGATAACGGTATCGACTATATGCAGGGAAATTGCTATGCATATGGATATTCTACAGCAGAGATTAAAGTGAATCCTGAGACAAAAGACGTAGAAGTGACAACACCGGAATTCAAGGACATTTCTCCAAAAGGCGGAGATCATTCTTACTTATATTACAACAATGGAAATAATACACAATTAGATCCGGAAGTTACAAAGATCAGTCAGGCGGCATGGGATGCAGTAAAAGGTGAGATGTACGAAGTACTCGGAACAGTTGACCAAAGCATTACAAAAGACTTTATCGATGAGACGAACGGGACATCTTCTATCGCAGGTAACTGGCTTGCAGATATGATGCTTGCAGCGACAAAAGATCAGAACACAGTGGCAGCATTTGCAAACAGAGGTGGAATCCGTGCAAACCTTGAGATGGCAGAAGGAGCGTCAAGCCGTGATATTACGGTGGCAGATATTTACACAATCTCACCATTTGGAAACCGCATTTTGACATTTGCGATTACCGGACAACAGATGGGACAGCAGCTGGAGCGTGCTTTGATTGGATTAAATCCGGAAATTGATTCTACTGTGGCATATCAGGCTTCGAATTTGGGAGATCAGTTTGCAGGTATCACAGCAACATATAAAGTTGTAGACGGTGGAATCAAAGTATTATCCATCATGACAGATGACGGTCAGATGATTGATGTCAACGACACAACAAAGACATACAACGTATGTGTAAATGAATACTGTGCAACACTGGACGGTTCTGTATTTAAAGGAATGACACCGCTTGTACCGATGGATGAAGCTCCGGTAGATAATTTAAGTACGATTGCGGCATTGAGAGAACACCGTGATACAAAAGGATTGAACATTGAGTTAGATACAACTGTTCATACATTGACATTACAGAACAAGATTCAGCAGTGGAAAGATGCACTTGGAAGTTATGACAAGGCTTCTTTGACAGAGGCAGATCGAACAGAGATTCAAAATATTTTAGATCAGGTAAACTATATTTTATCTTCAGGTGATTTGGCAACAGAAGAAAAGACAGAACTTCAGAACGTGAAAGCAATCGCAGAAGAACTTCTGAAGACAACAGATTCCAAACCAGAAGAAAAACCGGACACAACACCGGCTCCGAAACCAATTACACCGCCAAAAAGGAGTCCAAAAACAGGCGATACAGCAAGTACAATGCCATGGGTAGTGTTAGTTATTGCTGGCGGCGCAGGTGTGGCAGCTATAGAGCTTTCTGCTAGAAAAAAAGAGAATAGAGGATAGATTTAACTGGAACTTTGCAAAAGTATGGTAGAAAAGAAATAACAACTGTAGCAAAATAGTACAATGTAACAATTTAATTGAGACGAGGAGGATTTTTATGAAACAAGGTAGAAAAATCAGTATCGTGTCACGAATGTTTGCAGTGCTTCTTGCAGTTATGATGGTATGTAGCAACATCAGTCTTCCTTCAAAAGCGGCAGAGACAGTTCAGACAATCGCAGCATGGGAATACAAGGACAAGGATTCCGCGCCTTCCAGCCTTCCGGCAGGTGCGACATCAGGAAGTGGACAGCTTAATGTCACAGGAGCAACTTATACCGGATATTCGTCAAAAAGCCTGGCGGCGAATAACTGGGAAGAAGAAGGTTATTGGACCATTTCCGAAATCAATGCAGAAAAGTATGAAAATTTAACATTTTCGGCTTCGCTTCGTTCCTCAAATACAGGAGCAAAAAATTTCCAATTGGAATATTCTTTGGATAAAGGACAGAGTTGGACAGTCGTTGACGGCGGAGCGGTAGAAATTACAAGTACCAATTTGACACAATTATACAAAGATGTGAAACTTCCGGCAGAGCTTTCCGGACAGAATTTTGCACTTCGTGTAAAAAAAGTTGGGACAACAAGTGTGAACGGCGGTACAGTTGCACCGACCGGAGCAAGCAATATTAACCATATTGTGATTAAAGGAACAACGACAGAAGATGGCGGAGAAACGACCGAGACTTGTGCCGAGGTTGAGGCATCCGTAGAACCTGGCAAGGTGGCAGCCGGAACAGAGGTCACATTATCCTGCCAGACCGAGGGGGCAGAAATTTACTACAAAGTAAATGATGCACAGGAATTTACAAAATATGATGCAGCAATCACGATTACAGAAAATACAACAATCACTGCATATTCACAAAAAGAAGGATTCAATAACAGTGAACAGAAAGTATTTTCGTATACAGTGGAAGAAGAGCCGGCTCCGGAGCCAGAACCGGATCCATCAGAAGGACAAAGACTCACAGAGTTAAAAGACGGCGATGTGTTTGTAATGTACAATCCGGCAAACAAAAAAGTAATGTCAGCTTCCGCAAGTGGAACAAGGCTGGCAGCATTGGATGGACAACCATCGGAAGAAGATGTTTTAGATGCACCGGAAGGCTCAGCAGTTTTGAAAGCATCATTAGATGAAAAGACAGGATATTACACACTTACTGCACAAGGCAAATACCTCACAACTGGAAAAAGTGGTGGAAGCCTTACGTTAGAAGAAAAAGAAAGTGATTATAGTCTGTGGGAAGTAGAAAAAGCAGACGAAAATGGCGGATTCTTTTTAAGAAGTGTCAATGCAGAGTATGGTGGAAAGAAAAATCAATACATAGAATACTATAGTACGTTTACAACATTCGGAAAGAAAGAAGGTTCCTCAGCAGACGCGTACTTGATGTATTTCTATCCGGCAAAAGAAGGTGTTCAGGTAGAGACAGATACTGTTCTGAATGTGGCACAGTGGGCAGGAAATGCCAACTACGAAGAAGCTGGTGTGCAGACAAGCATTGCAGGGGATTTGTATAAGACAAATGACATGTTGGATACCGATGCAAATTATATAGCAGTTGTGTCCGGCAAAGAAGTACTCCCATACACAAAAGCAACGAGCTCTAACACGGATTCTACTTCTTACTATATGGGCGGTACCGGATTAGGATCAGGGAACAATGATTACCTGCAATTTGCATTATCTTCAAAAGGATACGGAGCGATGGAACTTTCATTCCGTCTTCGCTCAAGCAAGACAGGGGCAGGCTCTTATCAGCTTCAGTACTCTGTAGATGGAACAAAATTTGAGGATTTTACAACCGGTTCTTATTCTTACAAATATACAAGCTATGGCTCAGATGGAAAACCGTATGAAGTAAGTAAATCGGGAGATGTCAAAGACGGGATTGCAAAGACAAGCTATGCTCCGGGGGAATACATTAACTTTAAATTTGATGTTCCGGAAGGAGCAGAACATGCGGAGAAATTATATGTTCGTCTTGTAGCAGGAACAGAGCGTGCAGATGGAAAAGAAGGAACACCAGATAAAAGAGGAACACTTCGTATAGATTCGGTAGTGCTTACCGGAAGTCCGGTCATTGCGGATGATATCTGCGGTTATGTAAAAGCAGATCCGGCATCCGGAGAAGCGGCAACGGGAACCGAGATCACACTGACAAGTGCGACAGAAGGTGCGGCTATTTATTATTCAATAGATGGCGGAGAGTACAAAGTATACGATGATGCCAACAAACCTGTCTTAGAAAAGCTTCCTGCAAATATGCGGGCATATGCATCAAAAGATGGTGTGTCAGACAGTATTAAGACAATTTACAAATATACAAGCGGCAAGGTGAAAAACGTAGAGGCAACACCAAATGGCGGCGCAGTTATGAAAAACACAGAAGTCACTTTGAAATGTGCAACAGAAGGTGCAACTATTTTATATTCTACTGACGATGGACAGAATTGGACAGAGTACACAGAAAAAATTGTGTTGTCAGAACTTCCAATGACGTTCAAAGTAAAAGCAGTCAAAGAAGGATATGAAGACAGCAACATTGTTACACTTTCTTACACAGAGAGAACAAGTGAAAAATATAATCTTTATTTTGGACAGCTTCATTCCCACACAAGCTATTCCGATGGTGCGGGAACTGCACAGCAGGCATATGAACATGCTTCAGGGGTGGAAAATCTTGATTTCCTTGCACTGACAGATCACTCGAACTCGTTTGACAACGCAGACAGTGCATCTATTACAGACGGTTCTATGAGTGAGGAATGGACAGAAGGACATGAGCTTGCTCAAAAGTATACAACTGACGATTTTGTAGGTTTGTTTGGATATGAGATGACATGGTCAAACGGTCTTGGACATATGAACACTTTCAATACGGAAGGGTTCCAGAGCAGGACACAGACAGAATTCTCAACATACAGCACAGCCTTGCAGAACTACTATGCAGCGTTAAAGACAGCGCCACAGTCAATTTCACAATTCAATCACCCAGGAACGACATTTGGTGATTTCAGTGATTTTGCTCACTACGATGAAGAAATTGACAAGCTGATCACAACAATTGAAGTTGGAAATGGAGAAGGAGCAATCGGAAGTTCCGGATATTTCCCATCTTACGAGTACTATCAGAGAGCACTTGATAAAGGATGGCATGTAGCTCCGACAAACAATCAGGACAACCACAAAGGACTTTGGGGAGATGCCAACACAGCACGAAGTGTTGTATTAGCTGACAGCCTCACACAGGAAAATATCTATGATGCAATGCGCAACTATCGTGTGTATGCAACTGAAGATAATGACTTAAACATTTATTACACATTAGATGGTTATGAGATGGGCTCTATTTTGTCAGAAGGACAGGTAGGAGACACCGTTACTTTAAAAGCAGAATTAAGTGATAAGACTGATGATTCTATCGGAAAAGTTCAAGTCATTACAAATGGCGGACTTGTACTGAAAGAAGAGACTGTTGCAGCCAATACAGATACAGTAGAATTCCAGATAGATAATAACTATTCATATTACTATTTGAAAATCACAGAGACTGACGGTGATATAGCAGTGACGGCTCCGGTATGGGTAGGAGAAGTGGAAGCAGCAGGAATCAACGGAATCTCTACAACCGAAGTACTTCCGGTAAAAGGAGAGGCATTGCCTGTTACATTGGATTTATACAACAATGAAAATACAGATATGACAATCAACTCAATTACATTTTCCGTAGATGGAGAAAATGTACATGAAGTTGATTTGGAGAAAAATAACCTGACAAAAGTAGATTCGATGGGAACAGCATCTTACACATTTGATTATACTTATGACAAAGTAGGAAACATGGAACTAAATGTCACAGTGAATGCAACACTCAACGGAGTAGAGAAAGTTTATAGCAGCGTTTTGAAGCTTACATATGTAACGCCGGAGATGGTGACAAAAGTAATCATTGACGGTACACATTACAATGACTATGTGACAGGATATTATGGTGGAAATGTCGGAAACTTTACAAAGATTGCGGGAGACAAGAATGTAAAAGTTGAGGTTGTGAAAGATGAGATCACACCAGAAATGTTAGAAGACTGTGCATTGCTTGTTGTCTCAGCACCGGCAAAGAAAACAGGAACAGCAAATGCCGGAGATTACAAACCTTCGCATTTCAGTGATGAATTTATTAACATGGTAAAAGACTACACAGATAAAGGCGGCACATTAATCGCATGCGGAATTGCAGATTATCAGGATACAACAAGCGGCCAGACAGCAACAGAGATGAACAAGCTCTTAAAAGCAGTCGGGGCAACAACAACCCTGAACAGTGATGAAGCATATGACGAGACAAATAACGGCGGTCAGCCATACCGCTTATATCTGAAAAACTACAACAAAGATTCAAAATATTTAGAAGGTGCAGTAGAAGATCAGGAATACAGTGCATACAGCGGATGTACGGTAAACCTTGACAAAGATGCAGTTGCAGCCGGAAAAGCAGAGGCACTGATTACAGGATATGACACAACATATTCTATTGACTGCAAAGATGAAAACGGAAATCCAGTATCAGGTAGTCCGGTTGTAGTAGAAAAAGGAGATATGGTGGCGCTTGCACATGAGACGCTTGATAGCGGTGCAAATGTATTTGTGGCAGGAACTGTATTTATCTCTGACTTTGAAGTGAAGGCGGAGCAGGATAATATTTGGGATCTGCCATACCTCAACAAGACAATTGTAGAGAATATTTTGGATGAAGTGACAGTAGAGCTTGAGACGACACCGATTGAGACAGTGCGTAAAGAGGGAAAAATGGGTGATGTATTTGCAATCGAAGGCTATGTGACAGCAGGTACGAGCAATGAAAATAACAAATTCTTTGATGCTATTTACGTGCAGGACGACACTGCCGGAATTACCGTATTCCCATATGCACAGACGGGTCTGGAAATCGGAACAAAAATCAGAATTACCGGATATGTAGACGCATATCAGGGAGATAAAGAAATCCAGATCATTAAAAGCGAGATCATTCCAGATGATACCCATGTGTATGATCCGGAAAAACTATCTGCAAAAGATGCGATGAATTATGAAGAGAACGGAGGAAAGCTTGTTCAGATCAGTGGAAAGGTAACAGATGTAGTTTACAGTGCAGATGGAACCGGAGTATCACAGTTCTGGATTGAGGATGGAAGCGGAGAAAAAGGAAATGTCTTTATTGACGGTTATATTACTTCCGGAACAACCGGAAAGAATGAACTGGCATCTTTCGTGAAAAAAGGAGCAACCGTTTCGGCAGTAGGACTTGTATATGCACATCCGGAAGGAGAGTCAGACATTCCGGTCACATGCTTAAGAGTCCGTAACTGTGATGAGATTAAACAAGAACAGACTGGCGTGACAGTTGATAAGAATGCGCTTTTGGAAGAAATAGAAAAACTTCCTGCAAAATCACAGAGCAGTTATACAGAAGAAAGCTGGAACAACTATGCTACGGCATTGAAAGAGGCACAACGTGTATATGCAGATGAAAATGCAACACAGGCAGAAGTAGATGCAGCAGTAAAAGCACTTCAGGATGCGAAAAAGGCACTTGTAGAAAAGAGTAATAATGGCAATGGCGGTAATAACAACAATGATGGTAATACCGGAAACAGTGGAAATGCCGGAAGCGGTAGTCAAAATGGAAACGGCAAGAAACCTCAAAATACAGCAAATAAAGGGGCTCAGACCGGCGATCAACAAGCTGTTACAATGTATCTGGTTCTGATTGCAGCCTCAGTGATCGCAGTGTCATTTACAAAAAAGAGAAAAGTAAACTAAACAGCAAAACAGGTGAACAAAAATGAAAAAAATATGGACTTCACCTATGAAAAGGAAAGGTGGCCAGTTGCTCATTGGGGTGCTGGCTGCCCTTGCTTTTATATTGGTGATCTACTATGCAAACCATGACAGACCAGTTTACAAAGAAGGAGATACATCAGGGACTTCTTATGAAATTGGAAAAGTAGTTGGAATTCTGGAAGATAATGTGACTGTAGATGAGAGTACAGATGGTCTGTGGCGTGGGGATATGAAACTTCAGGTAAAAATACTGACAGGAGCATACAAAGGTGAAACTGCAGAAGTAACAAACTATTTCAGTTCTCTGTATAATGTCAGAGTCAGTCAGGGAGATAAAGTATCTATCCGAATTGATACAGATGATGATGGAGGATATCAGGTATCGGTCTATAATTATTATCGAGTACCACAGATTATAGCAGCGATTGCAATTTTTATCTTACTGTTAATTGTCATTGGCGGAAAAAAGGGAGCAAAATCAGCGGTTGGTATTATATTCACGATGGTGTGTATTATATGGATTTTACTGCCGCTTACAATGAAAGGATATTCGGCACTCCTTGTAACAATTGTTCTCATTCTGATTTGTAATCTGGTAACGTTCTTTTTGATAGATGGGATTCAGATTAAGACTGTGGTCGCAGCAATCGGAAGCATGTGCGGAGTGCTTGCAGGAGCAGGATTTTCTGTTATTGCACAGAGATTCATGTCAGTGACAACATACCAGATGGAAGAAGCGGAAAATTTACTTCTCATCATGGGAACAACTGATTTAAAGATAAAGGATCTCTTCCTGTGTGGAATCTTAATTGCATGTATGGGGGCGGTAATGGATGTGGCAATGAGTATTGCATCTTCCATTGCGGAACTTCACATAGTAAATCCACAACTGACAAGGTGGGAGTTGTTCCGGTCAGGAATGAATATTGGAAAAGATGCAATGGGAACAATGTCGAACACATTGATTCTTGCATTTGCAGGAAATTCATTAAACATGATGGTTATGATCTATTCCTACGGAATCGGATTCCAGCAGTTGATGAATACAGACTTTATAGCAATCGAAGTAATCAGAAGTATTGCCGGAAGTATCGGAATTATATGTACCGTGCCGTTTGTGGCGTTTATAGCCGCTACAGTATTTGCAAAGAGTCACAGCACAAAATAGTGCTGTGTCTTTTTTTGTAACTTTTTATAAAACAATAAATACATATTGAAAAACGATAAAAAACTATTGAAAAACAGAATGTTATGTGATATATTAACATCAACAAATAAGACATTAAAAGAAAGGAAAAAGCTATGAGAGAAGAAAAAATTATTAAATTTACAAAAATCATATTAGATATCATGTATTTTTCTGGAATGATAGTTGTTGTGACTTTGCCGTTCACTCTAAAATTAGCAGGAGAATACTATTCAGTAGCAATTGCTCAGAATTATTACAAGATGCTGGTTGTATTTGCGGCATCATCTATATTTGGAATATTTATTTTAGGACAGCTCCGTAAAATGATGAAGACGGTAATTTGTGATGATTGCTTTGTGTGGCAGAATGTAAAAAGTTTAGAAATTATGTCAGTCTGCAGTTTTAGTATTTCTATTTTATTTATTTTAAAAGTATTTTTTGTCCCAACACCGGCCACATTGATTATTATTCTTGTATTTTTCATCGCAGCACTTTTTTGTATTGTATTATCCTGTGTTTTTCGCCAGGCAATCAATTACAAAGAAGAAAATGATCTTACAATTTAGGGAGGTGCCATATGGGAATTATCATTAACTTAGACGTCGTCATGGCACAGAGGAAAAAGGGGCTGACAGAGCTTTCAAAAGAGGTGGATATCACGATGGCAAACTTATCTATTTTAAAAAATAATAAAGCAAAAGCAATTCGGTTTTCTACATTGGAAGCAATATGTAAGGCTCTTGATTGTCAACCGGGAGATATTATTGAGTATGTTCCTGATGAAGAAGAGTGATATTGAAAAGGAGAGGATAGTATGAATACTTTGACAGATGTAATGAACTATTTTCATTTTGTTATGATTGCGGTATATGTGCTTGGTGGAATTACTGTTATTACAACAGTGGCAAATATAAAAAAGAAAAATTGCAGAACAGTTTTTCTCGTAATTTCCAC
Organism: Faecalimonas nexilis; assembly: GCF_059731825.1. NCBI lineage: Bacteria > Bacillati > Bacillota > Clostridia > Lachnospirales > Lachnospiraceae > Faecalimonas > Faecalimonas nexilis. Next base: position 31,291 of record NZ_AP029189.1, read on the forward strand.
AATGGTTCTGTTTGCATTGATATCAATCTATTTCTTTTTTGGTGTATTGGCGGATAACTATGCGGCAAACCTGTCATTTTGGCAGATTCATTTGAATGGAATTGCTTTCATAAGTGTGAGTTGCTGGATAATACAGATTGTATTTTTATTCTTGACAAGAAAAAAGAGGTGACATTATGGAAAAAACATTGATTAGCAAAATGGAAACACAATTTCCATTCTTTGGTCTAATGAGTCTTTTATACGGAATGATATTTGCGTTTTGTATGTACAGTAACTTCAATGGTGTTACGTTTCCGATTCTTATTGTGGTTACAATATTGTTTGGAGTCCGATATGTGAAAAAGATTGGGCTTACAATCCAAAGATATACATGGATTTATATTTTAGGGATGATATTGCTTGCAATTTCAAGCTTTATGACGACCAATGCATTTATCATATTTTTTAACTGGGTTGGAATCTTTTTATTGTTTGTTGTAATGATGATACATCAGTTTTACAAAGACCTCAATTGGAGCTTTCAAGTATACTTTAGAAATATAATTGTGGTACTTGGAATAACGCTTGGGAGTATCGTTTATCCGTTCCGTCATGCGGCAGCGTATATTGCACCAAAATCATCAAAACAGAAAAGGATTGCAGTGTATATTTTAGTCGGAGTGGTAATTGCAGCAGGACTTTTATTGCTCATTCTTCCGTTGCTCGTACATTCAGATCGTATCTTTGAGATGTATTTTGGAAATATAGCAAGCCATATTCAATTTGGGAATATTTTTGGAATTTGTATGATGGCTTTGATAATGTGCATTTTATGTTATGCATTTTTCAGTGCACTATGCAGATACCAACCAGAAGAGGAAACAGAGACGAGAGGAAAGAAATGCAATCCGATAGTAGGAATTACATTTACATCTGTTATCGCAGTAATATATCTTTTTTACAGTGTGATTCAGATTATATATCTGTTCATAGGACAGGATGGTGGAATTCCGGCAGAAATCACTTATGCAGAGTATGCACGTTCCGGATTTTGGGAACTTCTCTTTGTGAGTATTATTAACTTTTTGATGGTGCTCGTAAGTATCTATTTGTTTCAAGAAAATAAGATTTTAAAAGGAATCCTTGCAATCATTTGTATGTGTACGTTTATTATGATTTTTTCATCTGCGTACCGCATGTGGATGTATGTAGATGTTTATCATCTTACATTTTTACGGATGTTTGTGCTTTGGTTTTTGGGAACACTTACATTGGTAATGCTCGGAACAATTCTTAGCATTTATAAAAAGAAATTTCCGTTGTTTCGCTATATCATGCTGGTAGTTGGCTGTTGTTATATTGTATTTTCTTTGGCGAGACCAGACTATTGGATTGCAACATATAATATTGCAAATACAGAAAATATGAATATGGGAGAACTGAATTATCTTGTTTATAGTTTATCCGATGATGCAGCACCAGCAATTGCCAAGATTCAGCCACAAGAGATTACATGGAGTGAAAATGATTATTGGTATTATGATGATTTAGAGCAACCAAAGAATGTATTGAAAAATTATTTTTCTGACATAAAGGAAAGATATCGGAATTTGGATATACGCAAGTGGAACTATGCAAAAATGCAGGCTGTAAAAGAGGCAGAACAATATTTGACGGACAAATAAAAAATAGAAAGAAGAGCCAGAATATGATATGATAATACATATTATATTTTGGCTCTTTTAGCCTGAAAGGAGTGACCTACGTGATTCGTACAATCAATATAAAAGAAATTACAACAAATATAAAAGAAATGTGTATCGAAGCGAACCATTTTCTATCCGAAGATATGGAGCGAGCAATGAAGCAAGCCGAAAAAGCAGAGCAATCACCTCTTGGAAAACAGATATTAGAACAGCTTGAGGAGAATCTTCAGATTGCTGCAGATGATATGATACCAATTTGCCAGGATACAGGAATGGCAGTGATTTTTTTGGAAATCGGACAGGATGTCCATTTACAAGGTGGTTCATTGGAGGATGCGGTCAATGAGGGGGTACGTCAGGGATATGTGGAAGGATTTTTACGAAAATCCGTCGTCAAAGATCCTCTTATTCGTGAAAATACAAAAGATAATACACCTGCGGTCATTCATTATAAAATTGTGGAAGGTTCGCAAGTAAAAATCAAAGTTGCACCGAAAGGATTTGGAAGTGAGAATATGAGCCGTGTTTTTATGCTAAAACCGGCAGACGGAATAGAAGGTGTCAAAGAAGCGGTCCTGACAGCTGTTAAAGAAGCAGGTCCGAATGCATGTCCACCGATGGTAGTGGGAGTTGGAATTGGAGGCACATTTGAAAAATGTGCACTTATGGCAAAAGAGGCATTGACAAGAGAAGTCGGAACACACTCTGATATTCAGTATGTCAAAGAGATGGAAAAAGAATTACTTGCGAAGATCAACAGTCTTGGAATAGGACCGGGAGGTCTTGGAGGAACCACGACGGCTCTTGCGGTAAATATCAACACCTATCCAACTCATATTGCCGGACTTCCGGTTGCAATTAATATTTGCTGTCATGTGAACCGTCATATTGTTCGTGTATTATAGGAGGTCATTATGGAAAAATATATAAAAGCACCACTGGAAAAAGAAATCGTAAAAACACTGCGTGCCGGAGATTATGTATATATCACAGGAACAATTTATACAGCACGTGATGCAGCGCATAAAAGAATGGATGAGACATTGCGGGAAGGAAAAGAACTTCCGGTTCCGCTCAAAGATGAGATTGTCTATTATATGGGACCGTCTCCGGCGAGAGAGGGACGGGTAATCGGATCTGCTGGACCGACGACCGCAAGCCGTATGGATAAATACACACCGAAGCTGCTAGACTTAGGACTTGGCGGGATGATTGGAAAAGGAAAACGGTCCAAAGAAGTCATAGATGCAATCATTCGCAATCAATCAGTTTATTTTGCGGCAGTCGGAGGTGCAGGGGCTCTTCTTTCAAAATGTATTCAGGAGTCCGAGGTGGTAGCCTACGACGATCTCGGAACAGAGGCAATACGTCGGCTGACTGTAAAAAATTTTCCCGTTATCGTTGTAATTGACTGCGAAGGCAATAATCTGTACGAGACTGCAATAGAACAGTATAAAAAATAAAAGAGGGCAAAAAGATGAAAAGAATTTTAATGATGGTATTCCGAAATATTCTGCTTGTTCCATATATGTGGTGCAAGCTGTGCTATTATGCAAGTCATGTGGAAAAATACACAGAAAAGCAGCGCTATGACATGTTGAAATTTATTGTAAAACGAGCTAATCGAGGCGGGAATGTACATATTGATGTGCATGGACAGAATAATATACCGAAAGAAGATGGATTTATGTTCTTCCCGAACCATCAAGGACTGTATGATGTGCTGGCGATTGTAGATGCCTGCCCGGACCATCCATTTTCTGTTGTGGCAAAGCAGGAAGTGAAAAATATACAATTTTTAAAGCAGGTATTTGCCTGCATGAAAGCGTTTACAATCGACCGCGATGATGTGAGACAGTCCATGAAAGTTATCATGGCAGTGTCAGAAGAGGTAAAAAACGGACGTAACTATCTCATTTTTCCGGAAGGAACGAGATCAAAAAATGGAAATCAAGTCGGAGAATTTAAAGGTGGAAGCTTCAAAGCAGCGACAAAAGCAAAATGTCCGATTGTGCCGGTTGCACTGATTGATTCCTTCAAACCATTTGATACAAAGACAATTTCACAGGTTGATGTGCAGGTACATTTCTTAAAACCGATGCTGTACGAAGAATATAAAGATATGAAGACAGTGGAGATTGCGGCGGAAGTAAAAAGACGGATTGAGGAAGTTATTAAGGAGAATGAGCGGTAGGAGAGAGCCATGAAAATAAAACCTAAATATCTGATTATTTGTTGTTGCATTGTATTTGCAATATTAGTGGCAATCAATATCATTAGTGAAAACCAGTCACAAAATGTAGCAAAGAATCAGATTAAAGAGCTGGCATTGACATATGAGTATATTGATACAAATTTTTATTATGAGCAATTAACCTCTGATGAGCAGGAGGTTTACCATAAAATTATAGAACAGTTAGATGTGTATCAAGGTGGAGAGATTCTTTTGGATAAAAAGATATCGGTCAACGAATTATCTAGAATCGCAGATGCAGTTCGGTTTAACAATCATAACAACTATTTTTATTTTCTTTTAACATTACCATTTACATCAGAAAATAAACTTGTAAACTGGGGAACAAATCAGAAAAAAGAGGACTTGGAAGAGAAAAAGATAGGTAAACTATTATTGGAACTCTATGTTGGAGAGGAAGACACGAGGTTAAATCAGTTTGAAATTTCAGATGATATGATTGTGACAAATTATGAATCGGAAAAGAAAATTTTTTCAACAATTTCCAATGATTTAATGAATCAATATGAGAGTATTCAAAAAGAGACGAATGAAATATTAGATGATGTTATTTCTAAAATGCCTAAAAATCTGACACAGGAAGAGGCAGTTGAGTATTTTAGTAATTGGATCATCGAAAATATGGATTATACAGAGAACTATACACCCAATATAGGATATGGAGAGGCGAAGGACGAAGAATTACAATTTAGTGTGTATATTTCATCTGTGACAAATAAATCTGCAGTGTGTGCGGGGCTTTCCATGATTTTATCAGAGTTATGTCGGAAAGCTGGGATAGAGTCCTATGTTTGTCTTGGAACAGTGTCTAATGGAGGAAGTCCTTTAAATCATGCATGGACAGCAATTAAAATAGGAGATACAACATATTACAAAGATCCGACGAAAGAAGTCGGTGCAAACAAGATATTTCCGCTAAAGACGCGAGAACAGCTGACGAGCGGAAATTATATTCTTAGATTTAGCAGCCATTTTAAATATTAGTTTACAGTAAAACAAAGCGAGGAGTGATAAAAATGAAGTTATATACAGGTACGGGGGACATAGGTATGACATCTTTACTCAACGAGACTAAGGTGTCAAAGGCAGATGACAGAATTGAACTGTTAGGAACAATAGACGAACTAAGCAGTAATATTGGTTTGGCAAAAGTTGTGGTAAAAGAAGAACAAAAACGAGAATTATCTGCGATTCAACAGGTACTGCTTACAGTGATGGCAGGAATTGCAGACTCTGCGAATGCAGACTTTAGAGTAAACAATGAGCAAATTACTTATATTGAAAGCCAAATTGATAAGATAGAAAATGCATTTCCAAGAGAAAAGAAATTCATTCTCTACGGTGACTGTGAAGCATCCGCACGTCTAGATGTCGCGCGGTCAGTTGCAAGGCGTGCAGAAAGATGCTTTAAAAGGGTAGAACTTCAATATCATGTGGATAAGAAAGCAATGCAATATATGAACAGACTGTCTGATTATCTATATATTATGGCAAGATATGAGGATTACAAAGAAAAATAAAATGCCTGAAATCCTTAATAAAAACAAGGAATTGAGTCAATATGAAAATTAAGTTAAAAAAACCGTTGACATTTGTAAAATCCTCTAGTATAATAACTTTTGCATTGCAGGAGAGCAATGTGAATATCATATCAAAAAACAATTCGGAGAAATACTCAAGAGGCCGAAGAGGCGCCCCTGCTAAGGGTGTAGGTCGGGCAACCGGCGCGAGGGTTCAAATCCCTCTTTCTCCGCTTTGAAAAAAGAGCATTAAAATAAAAAATAAAAAACTTTAAAAAAGTTGTTGACAAGCTCTAAAAGATGTGGTAATCTAATATAGCTGTCGCAAGACAACAAAAACAAAGAACATTGATAATTAAACAACAGATGACAAGATAACCCTGAAAGATTCTTGAAAGAGAAAAATTCAGAACAGACATGAAAATGTCAACCTAAAACAGTAAAGGGAAAGATAGCTAGCAGTTATCTGAACCGGAACAAACACTTTTAACGAGAGTTTGATCCTGGCTCAGGATGAACGCTGGCGGCGTGCTTAACACATGCAAGTCGAACGAAGCGCTTAAACGGATTTCTTCGGATTGAAGTTTTTGCGACTGAGTGGCGGACGGGTGAGTAACGCGTGGGTAACCTGCCTCATACAGGGGGATAACAGTTAGAAATGACTGCTAATACCGCATAAGCGCACAGTGCTGCATGGCACAGTGTGAAAAACTCCGGTGGTATGAGATGGACCCGCGTCTGATTAGCTAGTTGGTGGGGTAACGGCCTACCAAGGCGACGATCAGTAGCCGGCCTGAGAGGGTGAACGGCCACATTGGGACTGAGACACGGCCCAAACTCCTACGGGAGGCAGCAGTGGGGAATATTGCACAATGGGGGAAACCCTGATGCAGCGACGCCGCGTGAGCGAAGAAGTATTTCGGTATGTAAAGCTCTATCAGCAGGGAAGAAAATGACGGTACCTGACTAAGAAGCACCGGCTAAATACGTGCCAGCAGCCGCGGTAATACGTATGGTGCAAGCGTTATCCGGATTTACTGGGTGTAAAGGGAGCGTAGACGGTTGTGTAAGTCTGATGTGAAAGCCCGGGGCTCAACCCCGGGACTGCATTGGAAACTATGTAACTAGAGTGTCGGAGAGGTAAGCGGAATTCCTAGTGTAGCGGTGAAATGCGTAGATATTAGGAGGAACACCAGTGGCGAAGGCGGCTTACTGGACGATCACTGACGTTGAGGCTCGAAAGCGTGGGGAGCAAACAGGATTAGATACCCTGGTAGTCCACGCCGTAAACGATGACTACTAGGTGTCGGGGAGCAAAGCTCTTCGGTGCCGCAGCAAACGCAATAAGTAGTCCACCTGGGGAGTACGTTCGCAAGAATGAAACTCAAAGGAATTGACGGGGACCCGCACAAGCGGTGGAGCATGTGGTTTAATTCGAAGCAACGCGAAGAACCTTACCTGGTCTTGACATCCCTCTGACTGCTCTTTAATCGGAGTTTTCCTTCGGGACAGAGGAGACAGGTGGTGCATGGTTGTCGTCAGCTCGTGTCGTGAGATGTTGGGTTAAGTCCCGCAACGAGCGCAACCCCTATCTTCAGTAGCCAGCATTTAAGGTGGGCACTCTGGAGAGACTGCCAGGGATAACCTGGAGGAAGGTGGGGATGACGTCAAATCATCATGCCCCTTATGACCAGGGCTACACACGTGCTACAATGGCGTAAACAAAGGGAAGCGAACCTGTGAGGGGAAGCAAATCTCAAAAATAACGTCTCAGTTCGGATTGTAGTCTGCAACTCGACTACATGAAGCTGGAATCGCTAGTAATCGCGAATCAGCATGTCGCGGTGAATACGTTCCCGGGTCTTGTACACACCGCCCGTCACACCATGGGAGTCAGTAACGCCCGAAGTCAGTGACCCAACCGTAAGGAGGGAGCTGCCGAAGGTGGGACCGATAACTGGGGTGAAGTCGTAACAAGGTAGCCGTATCGGAAGGTGCGGCTGGATCACCTCCTTTCTAGGGAAGAAGTAAGGGATTGAAAGAAATCTGTTGTTTAGTTATGAGTGCTCAAAGAGTACAAAACTTTTCGGTGGCGATACGCCCAGGGGAAACACCCGTACCCATCCCGAACACGATGGTTAAGACCTGGGAGGCCGATGGTACTGCACTGGAGACGGTGTGGGAGAGTAGGTGGCTGCCGAATCTACAAAGAAGGGCTTATAGCTCAGCCGGTTAGAGCGCACGCCTGATAAGCGTGAGGTCGGTGGTTCGAGTCCACTTAAGCCCAGGTCTTTAAGTATGAGGCTGAGGAAGTAAGGTCCACTTAAGCCCATCGATAAAGTAAATATTGAAACATACCATTTGGGGGTATAGCTCAGTTGGGAGAGCGCCTGCCTTGCAAGCAGGAGGTCACGAGTTCGAATCTCGTTATCTCCATTCGATAATTGGAAACACAGAAGAATTGTTGTGGACGATTATCAAATGTACCTTGAAAATCGCATACAAGAAACGAAATGATAAGAAAAATATCAAGACATCCGAGGTAATTGTTAAAACTAATAATTAACTCATTCGAACACAACGAATTAAAAAAATGACCTATTACCAACGCACATCACGCTAGGTGTGTGTAGCAGACATCCATTCCCGTGGATGGAAGCAGTTGGTTATGCTAGAAAGAGCGTATGGTGGATGCCTTGGCACTAAGAGCCGATGAAAGACGTGATAAGCTGCGAAAAGCTTCGGGGAGGAGCAAATATCCTACGATCCGGAGATATCTGAATGGGGAAACCCGGCGGAGCAACCCTCCGTCATCTTAACGCGAATCCATAACGTTAAGAAGGGAACCCGGTGAACTGAAACATCTAAGTAGCCGGAGGAAGAGAAAGAAACATCGATTCTGTGAGTAGCGGCGAGCGAAAGCGGAAGAGCCCAAACCGACCTGCGTGCAGGTCGGGGTTCGGACTGCAAAATTGACGAGCGAGTCTAATGGAAAGGTTTTGGGAAAGCCTGCCAGAGAGGGTGAAAGCCCCGTACATGAAAGACGAGTGAGCATGGCAGTATCCAGAGTACCACGAGACACGAGAAACCTTGTGGGAATGAGCGGGGACCACCCCGTAAGGCTAAATACTCCTTAGTGACCGATAGCGCATAGTACTGTGAAGGAAAGGTGAAAAGGACCCCGGGAGGGGAGTGAAAGAGAACCTGAAACCATATGTTTACAAGCTGTGGAAGAGCTTTACATGCTCAACCGCGTACTTTTTGTAGAACGGTCCGGCGAGTTGCGCTGGCTGGCGAGGTTAAGGACTGAAGGTCCGGAGCCGAAGGGAAACCAAGTCTGAATAGGGCGAATATAGTCAGTCGGAGCAGACCCGAAACCGGGTGATCTACCCATGTCCAGGTTGAAGTTGCCGTAAAAGGCAATGGAGGACCGAACGCACATCCGTTGAAAAGGGTGGCGATGAGGTGTGGGTAGGGGAGAAATTCCAATCGAACCCGGAGATAGCTGGTTCTCCTCGAAATAGCTTTAGGGCTAGCCTCATACGAGTCTTGCGGAGGTAGAGCACTGAATTTCCTAGGGGGCGTCAAAGCTTACCGAAGAATATCAAACTCCGAATGCCGCGTAGATGATGTATGGGAGTCAGACTATACGAGATAAGTTGGATAGTCGAAAGGGAAAGAGCCCAGACCACCGGCTAAGGTCCCAAAATGTGTGTTAAGTGGAAAAGGATGTGGGATTTCGAAGACAACCAGGATGTTGGCTTAGAAGCAGCCATACATTAAAAGAGTGCGTAATAGCTCACTGGTCGAGAGGTCCTGCGCCGAAAATGTCCGGGGCTGAAACACACTACCGAAGCCGTGGAATCATCGCAAGATGATTGGTAGAGGAGCATTCTTAAAGAGAAGAAGCTGTACCGGAAGGAGCAGTGGATTTTTAAGAAGAGAGAATGCCGGAATGAGTAGCGAGAGGAAGGTGAGAATCCTTCCGGCCGAATATCTAAGGTTTCCAGAGTAAAGCTGATCTGCTCTGGGTAAGTCGGGGCCTAAGGCGAGGTCGAAAGACGTAGTCGATGGATAACAGGTTGAAATTCCTGTACTATGATATGACAGAACTGTGGGGACACGTGTGGAAAGCGGAAGCCGGGAATGGAAAGACCGGTGCAAGCAAGGTAAGAGACTGGTTGGCAAATCCGCCAGTCAATCTGAAGATGTGATGCGTACTGAAATATAAGTAAGGAAGTCCGTGAGCCATGCGTCAAGAAAAGCCGCTATTGTTCATATCGTACCCGTACCGTAAACCGACACAGGTGGATGAGGAGAGAATCCTAAGGCCGACGGGAGAAGCATTGTTAAGGAACTCGGCAAAATGACTCCGTAACTTCGGGAGAAGGAGTGCCAGTGAGAGCTGGCCGCAGAGAATTGGCCCAAGCAACTGTTTAGCAAAAACACAGGTCTATGCAAAACCGAAAGGTGAAGTATATGGGCTGACGCCTGCCCGGTGCTGGAAGGTTAAGGGGAGAGGTTAGCGGTAACGCGAAGCTTTGAACTTAAGCCCCAGTAAACGGCGGCCGTAACTATAACGGTCCTAAGGTAGCGAAATTCCTTGTCGGGTAAGTTCCGACCCGCACGAAAGGCGTAATGATTTGGGCACTGTCTCGACAATGCACCCGGTGAAATTGAAATACCAGTGAAGATGCTGGTTACCTGCGCCAGGACGGAAAGACCCCATGGAGCTTTACTCCAGCTTGATACTGGGATTCGATATTGCATGTACAGGATAGGTGGGAGACTAGGAAGCGGTGACGCCAGTTGCCGCAGAGTCGCTGTTGGGATACCACCCTTGCAGTATTGGATTTCTAACCAGCAGCCGTGAACCGGCTGGGGGACAATGTCAGGTGGGGAGTTTGACTGGGGCGGTCGCCTCCGAAAGGGTATCGGAGGCGCTCAAAGGTTCCCTCAGAATGGTTGGAAACCATTCGAAGAGTGCAAAGGCAGAAGGGAGCTTGACTGCGACACCGACGGGTGGAGCAGGTACGAAAGTAGGACTTAGTGATCCGGTGGTATAAAGTGGGATTGCCATCGCTCAACGGATAAAAGCTACCCTGGGGATAACAGGCTTATCACTCCCAAGAGTTCACATCGACGGAGTGGTTTGGCACCTCGATGTCGGCTCATCGCATCCTGGGGCTGGAGTAGGTCCCAAGGGTTGGGCTGTTCGCCCATTAAAGCGGTACGCGAGCTGGGTTCAGAACGTCGTGAGACAGTTCGGTCCCTATCCGGCGTGGGCGTAGGATATTTGAGAGGAGCTGACCTTAGTACGAGAGGACCGGGTTGGACTGGCCGCTGGTGAATCTGTTGTTCTACCAAGAGCATGGCAGAGTAGCCAAGCCGGGAAGGGATAAACGCTGAAGGCATCTAAGCGTGAAGCCCCCCTCAAGATGAGATATCCCATAACGTCAAGTTAGTAAGACCCCTTGAAGACGACAAGGTAGATAGGACAGAGGTGGAAGTGCAGTAATGTATGCAGCTGACTGTTACTAATCGGTCGAGGGCATAACCAAAAGGTGATAGGAACAAGAAGGATGAAGAGAGACTTATCGAGTGGATTGTATGTGATTTTGAAGGTACATAATATTTGGCCCGGTGGCTCAGTTGGTTAGAGCGCCGCCCTGTCACGGCGGAGGTCGAGGGTTCGAGTCCCTTCCGGGTCGTTTGTATCATTTGATACATAGAATTTAATATCTCATGGGATCATAGCTCAGCTGGGAGAGCATCTGCCTTACAAGCAGAGGGTCATAGGTTCGAGCCCTATTGGTCCCATTTATTATTGAAGTAGTAATAAACTTCGCCGATGTGGCTCAATTGGCAGAGCAGCTGATTTGTAATCAGCAGGTTATCGGTTCGAGTCCGATCATCGGCTTTTTGGATGGATTCCCGAGTGGCCAAAGGGGGCAGACTGTAAATCTGTTGGCACCGCCTTCGAAGGTTCGAATCCTTCTCCATCCATTAGGAATATAAATTCCGAAAGATAATGTATATTTTATAAATATATGCATATAATTAATTAGATATTGACGCGGGGTGGAGCAGTCTGGAAGCTCGTCGGGCTCATAACCCGAAGGTCGTAGGTTCAAATCCTGCCCCCGCAATTTTTTCTGCCCAGATAGCTCAGTCGGTAGAGCAGAGGACTGAAAATCCTCGTGTCGCTGGTTCGATTCCGGCTCTGGGCATTGCTACTGAAAGGTAGTACAAGTTAATAGTTGTGGAGCATTAGCTCAGTCGGTAGAGCACTTGACTTTTAATCAAGTTGTCCGGGGTTCGAATCCCCGATGCTTCATTTATTTTAACATTTAAGAGATTTCTTAGATGTTTTTTTATATAGAAAATTGCGTTCTATGCAATAAAAAAAGAGATAGCTTATCTCTTTTTTTATTGTCCATCTTTTGTTAATTTACAAAGAAGAATTCCACCTGTACTGTTTCCTAAGATCATGACAATCAAAGGTAAGAAGTATTTTGTTGGAGTACTAACAAGTCCAAGATAAAACATATTTGCAATACAGTGTTCAAATCCGGCTAGAATAAAAACAGATACACATAGGAAAACCGCGAGTGTTCCAAGGATATTTGGCTGTTTTTTAAATGTTGCAACTGCAATGAACATTAGCATTCCGCAGAAAACCGCAAGAAGAAATAAACTTATGTAGGTATCTGAGAGTTTGTTATCCACAATTGGTATGGCTTTTTCCACTAACCGATCATTAAGACGGGTCTGTTTGATAAGGAATGCCATGATATTTACGCCAATTGCATTGCCGATCAGAGTAATGAGAATTTCAATGTAGTTGTTTTTTCCGAGATAGCCAATCTTTCCGGTAAATAGGTTCAATTCTAGATTGATGATCGTGAAGAGACCTAATCCAAACAGAAAAGAAGCGGCGATCGAATTATCCATATTGAGATATACGGTACATCCAATCCCGATTAAAACTCCTGCAACAATTGCCTTTTTTAATGCGTTTAAGTGTTTCATAATTTCCCCTATATTCTTTTGTAATAAATTCCAGCGTTTAGTATATCATAGATTTGAACAGGTTTGTAGAAAAAATAACAAAAATATAAAATTCTTGCCTGTTAAGGCAACGAAGGAAGGGAGTTTAATTAGTAATTGACATCGCTATCACCAACATGTATAATATTTGGTGATAAAAATTTATGAGATTACGGAATAGGAGGAGAATAGATATGTCAAAGAGAGAAGACATTAAGAAAGTACTTATTATTGGTTCAGGTCCTATTATTATTGGGCAGGCGTGTGAATTTGATTATTCGGGTACACAGGCATGTAAAGCTCTTAGAAATTTAGGTTATGAAATCGTACTCGTGAACTCGAATCCGGCTACTATTATGACAGATCCGGAGACAGCTGATGTTACTTATATTGAACCTCTCAATGTTGAAAGACTTGAGCAGATTATCGCAAAAGAAAGACCAGATGCATTACTACCAAACCTTGGAGGACAATCGGGTCTTAATTTATGCTCGGAATTAGCTGAGGCGGGAGTTCTTGAAAAATATAATGTAGAAGTAATCGGTGTTCAGGTAGATGCGATTGAGCGTGGTGAAGACCGTATTGAATTTAAAAAGACTATGGACAGTCTTGGAATTGAGATGGCAAGAAGTGAGGTTGCATATTCGGTAGATGAGGCGCTTGCAATCGCAGATAAATTAGGTTATCCGGTAGTACTTCGTCCGGCGTACACAATGGGTGGAGCAGGAGGCGGTCTTGTATATAATGTAGAAGAATTAAAGACTGTATGTGCAAGAGGTCTTCAGGCGAGTCTGGTAGGCCAGGTACTTGTTGAAGAATCTATTTTAGGTTGGGAAGAGTTAGAGCTTGAGGTGGTTCGTGACTCTGAAGGTAATATGATTACAGTATGTTTCATTGAAAATATTGACCCGCTTGGTGTCCATACAGGTGACTCATTCTGTTCAGCTCCTATGCTTACAATCTCAGAAGAAGTACAGAAACGTTTGCAGGAAAAATCTCATAAAGTTGTAGATTCTGTTAAGGTAATCGGTGGATGTAATGTACAGTGGGCGCATGATCCAAAAACAGACAGAGATATCATTATCGAAATTAACCCAAGAACATCGCGTTCGTCGGCACTTGCTTCTAAAGCGACAGGTTTCCCGATTGCTTTGGTATCAGCAATGCTGGCAACAGGGCTTACATTGAAAGATATTCCATGTGGAAAATATGGAACATTGGATAAGTATGTTCCGGATGGTGATTACGTTGTAATCAAATTTGCTCGTTGGGCATTTGAAAAATTCAAAGGTGTAGAGGACAAACTTGGTACTCAGATGCGCGCCGTAGGTGAAGTTATGAGTATTGGTAAGACATATAAGGAAGCATTCCAGAAAGCAATCCGAAGCCTTGAGACAGGTCGCTATGGACTTGGACATGCAAAAGATTTTGATACAAAATCAAAAGAAGAATTGTTGAAAATGTTGATTACACCGACTAGCGAACGTCATTTTATTATGTATGAGGCACTTCGCAAAGGTGCAACTGTGGATGAAATTCATGAATTGACAAAAGTAAAACACTGGTTCATTGAACAAATGAAAGAACTTGTGGAAGAAGAAGAAGCTCTTTTAGCTTATAAAGGAAATCTTCCTTCCGATGAAGCTTTAACTGCAGCGAAAAAAGACGGTTTTTCAGATAAATATTTGAGCCAGATTTTGGAAGTAGATGAAGCCGATATCAGAGAAAAGAGAATCGAGATTGGTGTAGAGGAAGCTTGGGAAGGCGTACATGTAAGTGCTACGAAAGACAATGCTTACTACTATTCAACATACAATGCAGAAGATAAGAATCCGGTAAGTGAAGAAAAACCGAAGATTATGATTCTTGGCGGTGGACCAAACAGAATCGGACAAGGTATTGAGTTCGATTACTGCTGTGTACACGCTTCTCTTGCACTTAGAAAACTTGGATTTGAAACAATTATTGTAAACTGTAATCCAGAAACAGTTTCTACAGATTACGATACATCTGACAAGTTGTATTTTGAACCACTTACATTGGAAGATGTACTTAGTATTTATAAGAAAGAAAAACCGGTTGGAGTAATCGCGCAATTTGGTGGACAGACTCCATTGAATCTTGCTGCTGATCTTGAGAAAAACGGTGTGAAGATTCTTGGAACAGCTCCTTCTGTAATTGATCTTGCAGAGGATAGAGATTTATTCCGTGAAATGATGGAAAAATTAGATATTCCGATGCCGGAATCAGGAATGGCTGTTAATGTAGAGGAAGCATTGGAAATTGCTGAGAAGATTGGTTATCCGGTTATGGTTCGTCCGTCATACGTACTTGGTGGACGTGGAATGGAAGTTGTATACGATGCAGAAAGCATGGTTGGATACATGAATGCTGCAGTTGGTGTGACACCGGATCGTCCGATTTTGATCGACCGTTTCTTAGGACACGCAACAGAGTGTGAGGCGGATGCAATCAGCGACGGAACACATGCATTTGTGCCGGCTGTAATGGAACACATTGAGCTCGCGGGAGTTCATTCAGGGGACTCTGCTTGTATCATTCCGTCAAAATATATTTCTGAGGAAAACGTAAAAACAATTAAAGAATATACAAGAAGAATTGCAGAAGAAATGCATGTAAAAGGTCTTATGAACATGCAGTATGCAATTGAAAACGGAAAAGTATATGTTCTTGAGGCGAACCCAAGAGCATCTAGAACTGTGCCGCTTGTATCAAAAGTATGTAATGTCAGAATGGTGCCTCTTGCAATTGATATTGTGACAAGTGAATTGACAGGAAGAAAATCTCCGGTACCGGAATTGAAAGAACAGGATATTCCTTACTATGGAGTAAAAGAAGCTGTATTTCCATTTAATATGTTCCAGGAAGTAGACCCTGTACTTGGACCTGAGATGCGTTCAACAGGTGAAGTACTTGGACTCTCAAGATTTTACGGAGAAGCATTCTTTAAAGCACAGGAAGCAACACAGACAAAACTTCCGTTGGAAGGAACTGTGTTGATTACGGTAAATGACAAAGATAAAGATGAAGTAGTTGATCTGGCGAGAGACTTCGCGGATACAGGATTCAAGATTCTTGCATCTAAGCATACAGGAAAATTGATTCAGGATGCCGGAATCGAAGTAGAGATTGTGAATAAACTGCAGGAAGGAAGACCAAATATCCTTGACCTGATCACAAACGGAAAGATTGATTTAATCGTTAATACTCCGATTGGAAAAGACAGAAATGTAGATGATAGTTATTTACGTAAAGCTGCAATTAAGAAAAAAGTGCCGTATATGACAACAATGGCAGCAGCGAAAGCAACTGTAAGTGGTATTCAATCATTGAAGAAACCGGGCTGCGGTGAAGTGAAATCATTGCAAGAACTTCACAGTGAGATTAAAGATAAATAAAATATGTTAAAATAAAACTCTGATTTTTGTTGTGGTAAAAGTCAGGGTTTTATTTTTTAGTAGTCTCCTTTTTTACAATTATTTAAAAAAGTGTTTACAGAAACAAGATAGAAAAACAAAGAGTTAAGGAGTATTTTTTATATATCAGATAAAAATATAGTTAAAAAAGTATGAGGAGACAAAAATGAAGAAAAGAAGCAGACAACTGGCAGTTTTGGGAATTATCGGACTGCTGGCAGTTCAAGGGGGAAGTATAGAAACTAAAGCAGCAAAACAGTTAGCACCATCAAGTGTGAAAGCTCCGACATTGACAATTACAGAAATTCTTCCTGACAGTTCTAATGTAGAGGGAGCCGATGCATATGAATTTGTGGAAATCTGTAACAATGCAAACAAAAGTATTAATTTGAAAGACTATCGTTTGTCATATACATATCCGGATACGGGAGTGCAGACTGTATGGTGGGAAACTGCAGAAGATAAAATTCTCGAACCAGGTGAAACTCTTATATTTTGGATTAAAAATGGTTCCAACGATGGTCTGACACTTTCGGATTTTAATAGTAAATTTGGTGTCAGTTTAACAGAGGATCAATTGATTGACATCTCTGTTGGAGGAATGGCAAATAGTGGAAAAAGAGGCTTGTGCCTTACGACTAATGTAGGCGATATGGTAGATAATGTGGTGTATAATGATAATAATGCAGATAATACAACAGCAGATAAATCTATTACTTTCCAGAATCAGTATGTAAATGATGTCTTTACAACAGCAATGACTTCTGACGAGGAAACACCTACTCCTGGCACAATTACAGATAAAGAAAAAGCGATGTACCAGGCATCGATAACAGCACCGGTGAAACAACCGGCAGTAACAGATTATACAGAAACGACATTTAATAATGAAACAGATTCTTTGGCATTTTCAGTGGAAGCTATTTCTGAAGAGTCTACAGTTAAAACAGTCACATTATATATGAAAGACAGTAATCAGTCAGATTATAAGAGTTATAATTTGACACGAAGAAGTGCGGGGGAAAATCGCTTTGAAAGGATATTGAGTAATGTTGATCTTTTAAATAAAAAGAGTTTTTCGTATTATTTTGAAGTGAGCGATGGATATTCTGTCATTACAACGGAAGAAAAGACCGTTAATAATACAGACAGTGAAATGTCTCAAGGGTTAAACCTGAAGAACGGTGATGTCATTACAGACAAACAGCAGATTATAGCAAATGGTTCGCAGCTGCTTATAGATGGAACTGACTATTCAAGTAAGGCTCAGAAATCTATTAGCGGCAGCGGAAAAATTGCTTTTGAAGCTACAGACACGGATGTATTCTTCAAAAACGCAGTGGCAGTAGACGGAGATGTGGTAGGAGTATTCAATGAGGGAACGTATAGTAATGTTGCAACTTATGTATACGATATAAATGCGGACAAGTTTGACGCAGAGAAGAAAACAATTACTGTGGAATTCCATGCGGGAAATAAAGCAAACGTATTAGAGCATAATATTGAAAATAACGATGACTTTACGCTTCGCAATATTCGTATGATTTTGCCGAATGGAAAGACACTGACACCAGTCTCTTATGAAGCCAAGAAAGGTTTAGGTGAAGTGGAGCATGACAATTTGGATCAAGTTCCAAAAGTAAATGTTAATATTCCGTCACAGGAATCCAATATCTCAATGGGAGACGGTGCTTCAAAATATGAAATTCTATATGCAAATTTCCAACTAGAGGATAGTGACTTTGAAGCTATGCGCTATCTTTGGGATACAACAGAAACCACGGATGGAGAGCATACCGTATCCAATGGAGATGAGCAGGTATCGGTAACAGTAGACAATACCGCACCGGAGATTACAAGCAATATTGAGGAGGGAAAGCAATATCACAATGGAACAATAGAGGTTACAAGTAAGGATGCAATTAGCGAGAGCGTTTCAACAGTAGTAACACTTGACGGTAAAACAATTTCTGTTCCGTATGATTTCCGTGCATTGGAAATGGTGGCAGGTGAACATACGATTCAAATTACAGCAAGAGATCAGGTGGGAAACAGTGCACAAAAGGAAATTCATTTTACTACACCGGAAGAATCTGCAAGTCTTGAGGAAAATGTATCACCGGAAAATGGAATGACTGTAAATAGGGCACCGGTTCTTTCTGTGACACCAAAAGACGAAGCAGGGGATGAAATGACTGTTACCTTCAAGAAAGGTGAAAAATATGAGCTGGGAGATACCAATATTGTACAGGACAGTGGTGTAAGTGCAGAGAGTGGAAGCATTGAAAAGGCATTTGAGGAAAATACAGGAAATGGATTTCCTTACGACAGTTTCCAAATACAGCTTGATGAAGAGGCAAATGAAAACACAGTCATTACAGCTCAATGGTCAGGAGAATCAAATAATACCAAGACATTTATGTATGTGTATAACACAGAATCAGAAGAATGGGAGAAGGTAGATGCAAAGCAGACAACAGAAGGTGATAAGATGACACTGGCAGGAGAAGTTGTCTTGAAGAATCATATTGTAGACGGAAAAGTCAGAGTGATTGTGCAAAATGGAGAAGGATACACACCACCACAAAATGGTGATATTCCAGAGATAGCTTCTTATGCAATGAACGAAACTCCGGATAATGTGGAAACACATAATCAAAACGATACTCCACGCGAAGACTATGATTTTACCTTTGCGGTAGAGAGTGATACACAGTATTATAATGAAGATTATGATGGAAATACTGATCAGTCTAATGACGGACAATATCAGCATCAGATGAATATTCATAATTGGCTGCTTGGCAACAGACAGAGAATGAACATTCAGTATTTGTTCCATGATGGAGACATCATTGATGATGAGCCGAATATACAAGAATGGGAACAGGCAGACGCGGCTTATAAAAAATTAGATGTGGCTAAATTCCCGTATGGAGTTCTTGCGGGAAATCACGATGTGGGACACTTAAATGGAGATTATTCAAACTATACACAGTACTTTGGAGAAAATCGTTATTTATCAAATCCATGGTACGGTGGAAGTTACAAAAATAACCGTGGTCATTATGATTTGATTTCTGTAGACGGAATTGACTTTATTATGCTTTACATGGGCTGGGGTATCGGAGATGAAGAAATACAGTGGATGAACGATGTGTTGGCACAATATCCGGAAAGGAAAGCGATATTGAATTTCCATGAATATTTGCTAGCAAGCGGTGGACTTGGCGAGGAACCACAGCGAATCTACGATGAAGTTGTCTCGAAAAATGAAAATGTCTGCATGGTTCTTTCCGGACATTATCATAATGCGAAGACAAGAATTGATACATTTACAAATGCAGATGGAAGTACAAGAAAAGTGTACAATATGCTGTTTGATTATCAGGGACTTATGGAAGGAGGAGCCGGATATATAAGACTGATGCATTTTGATGTAGAGGGACAGCGTATGATTGTAAGAACATTTACCCCTTCTTACGGTGGATCAGATTTTAGCAATTATGGAGATTACGATGCAAAACCATCAGAAACACCAAATCCCGGAAATGAGTTTTCTGTAGAAAATGCTAATTTAAATGATGCAGAAAGCTTTGAAGTGCCATTTTCTGAACTTGGAATTGTTCCAAAAGTGAAAACATTGGAGACAGATGATTTTAAAGTAAATGTGTATAAGGAAGATGTTATAGGAAGTGTAAAACATGTTGAAAGTGGAACAACAGCATCCTATGAGTGGAAAGATGCACAAGAGGGTATCAATGGCTGGTATGCTGAAGTTACAGATGAAAACGGAGGTTTGTCCAGAACGAATGTTTATTATGTAAATGTGCAAACAGATACAGAAAAGCCAGTGCTAACGGTTCCGGAAAAAACAGTTTTAAAAGAAGGCGATACTTTCGATGAAATGGGAGGTGTTACTGCGAAAGATAATGTAGATGGTGATATCACTCATAAGATTATCGTAACAGGAAAAGTGAATACCAGCGTAGCGGGCACATATGAGCTTGTCTATGAAGTAACTGATGCAGCAGGAAATAAAGCACAGGTTACAAGGGAGATTATAGTAGAAACAAAAAGTGCTGCAGATTTAAATTCACAAGACACAAATAAATCGGAGGGAAGCAACAACCATGTTTCAACAACACCAAATGCTGATATAAAGAGTCAAAGTAGTGTTAAAACCAGTGATAAATCGAATATTAAGACGCCATTGCTTTTCACAGTTTTCTCTTTAGTAATTGGAGGCGTGTTTGTAACCGGAATAAAAAGAAGAAAATAGTAGCAATTATAAAATATCTGTATTTCATTTTGTTTGAATTTGTGTTATAGTATTTCAAGAATCAAACGATTGAAAATATTATGATAAATATGAAAAGCATAAATAAAGAAATGAGCTGCATCCTGTGATGTGGCTCATTTTAGTAGGGAGCTGAACATGAAGACAATTTACAATTATCTGAACGAATATAGTGAGAGTGATTTCTATGGAATGCATATGCCGGGGCACAAAAGAAATGAAAAAATGATGGAGAATGATCTGCCTTATAAAATTGATATTACCGAAATAGATGGGTTTGATGATCTCCACCACGCAGACGGGATCATTCGGGAGGCGCAGGAACGTGCAGCGAGATTATATGGTGCAGATGAGACACATTTTCTTGTAAATGGAAGTACGGTTGGAATTCTGAGTGCGATTATGGGAGTGACTGACAAAGGAGACCAGATTCTTGTAGCCCGTAATTGCCACAAATCTGTGTATCATGCCATTTATTTAAATGAGCTGGAACCGGTGTATGTCTATCCGGAATACGATGAGAAAACAGGATTAAACGGGGAAGTAAAAGCAGATGAGATTGCGTTGTTATTGGAAAAAAATCCAAATATCAAGGCAGTTATGATTGTATCACCGACATATGACGGTGTGGTATCTGATGTGAAAAAGATTGCAGAAGTGGCACATGCACATGAGATTCCGTTGATTGTGGATGAGGCACATGGAGCACATTTTGGATTTGATCCGTATTTTCCGAAAAATGCGAATGAAAATGGTGCAGACATTGTCATACATAGTGTGCACAAGACACTTCCATCGCTCACACAGACCGCATTGCTTCATATCAATGGAACGTTTGTAAATAGAGAAAAAGTGAGGATGTATCTACACATGTTACAATCCAGCAGTCCGTCGTATGTATTGATGGCAAGCATAGATGAATGTATGGAATTGATTGAAAAAAAAGGTGAGGATATCTTTTCGGCTTATGTGGATAACTTGCAAAAAATGCGGGAAGAGTTGGGAAAACTTTCTTGTTTGAGGCTTGTCGAGACTTCACATTATGACTGCTCTAAATTTGTGATTTCAGTGAGAAATACAAATATTTCAAGCAGAGACCTTGAAAAAATATTGCGTAGGAAGTATCATTTGCAGATGGAGATGACCTCGGGAGACTATGTGCTTGGAATGACGGCAGTAGGAGACACGAAAGAAGGATTGGAAAGATTTACACAGGCATTGTTAGAAATTGATTGCTCCTTGTCTGCCATGAACAAACAACGAGTGTGGAGAGAACTTCCGAGAACGAGACTTTGTGCAAAAAGTTCTGACGTACTGCATAAAAAGTGCGGAAAACTTTGTGGATGGAAAGAGAGTATCGGAAAAATTTCGATGGAATATGCGTATTTGTATCCACCCGGAATCCCGATTATTGTGCCGGGAGAGCAGATTACGGAGGATGTGATTGCATATTTGGAAATGTATGAGCAGTTAGGATTTTCGATTGAAGGTCTGGAAGTGGATAAACAGATAAAGGTGTGGATAAATGAGTAAGATTTTTTATTTTATGGGGAAAAGTGCCTCCGGGAAAGATACAATTTTTAAACAGATCAAAGAGAGGATGCCAAATCTTAAGACAATTGTAATCTATACAACACGTCCGATTCGGGAAGGTGAGCAGGAGGGTGTGGAATATTATTTTGTCGATGAAAAAAGATTGGCTGAGCTCGAAGCACAAGGGAAAGTAATCGAGCTTCGCGCATACAATACGGTACACGGAGTGTGGAAATATTTTACGGTGGATGACGGACAGTTTGACGGAGATGAGAATTACATTGCAATCGGGACTTTAGAGTCATATGCAAAGATGCTCGCATATATGGGGACGGACTCATTGGTACCTATATACATTGATGTTGACGATGGAGTGCGATTGTTAAGGGCGGTAGAACGAGAAAGAAAACAGAAAGAGCCAAAATACGAAGAACTGTGCAGGAGATTCCTTGCAGATGCAGAGGATTTCTCTGAGGAAAACTTACAAAGAATGGGGATAACTCACCATTATTTTAATGACAATATGGAAAACTGCATCCAAGAAATTATGCTATGTATTCACCAAGAATTATGATATAATGTTCACGTAAGCAAAGCGATGGCAAGGTTGCACGTCGAGTGAAACTGTATAAGAAAGTGCGTAATAGAAAGGTAATAATATGAGCGGATTTAAAGATGTTGTAGGACACAAAGACATAATTCAATATATACAAAATGCCGTAGAGCAGGATAAAGTATCTCATGCATATATCTTAAATGGCGCAAAAGGCTCTGGAAAAAAGATGCTTGCAAAATTATTTGCAATGACTCTGCAATGTGAGAACAGCCAGTTAGAACCTTGTGGTGAGTGTCGTTCCTGCAGGCAGGCAGATAGCGGGAATCAGCCGGATATCATTACGATACAGCATGAAAAGCCGGGGTCAATCAGTGTAGATGATATACGAGAGCAGCTCAATGGTGACATTATGATCAAGCCATACAGCAACCGCTATAAGATATACATTATTCCGGAAGCGGATCTGTTGACTGTGCAGGCGCAGAATGCACTGCTAAAAACGATTGAAGAGCCACCGGAATATGCCATTATTTTTCTGCTGACAGAGAATGCAGACAGTTTGCTGCCGACAATTCGTTCAAGATGTGTCATGTTGAAATTGAGGAATATTAAGGATACTTTGATTAAAAAGTATTTGATGGAGCAACTGCATATTCCGGATTATCAGGCAGATATCTGTGCCGCATTTGCACAGGGAAACATGGGGCGTGCCATTATGCTGGCAACGTCAGAACACTTTAATGAGATTAAAGAAGAAGCAGTTCAGTTGTTAAAATATATTGATGAGATGGAACTGAACGAGATTGTCAGTGCGATAAAAGAGATTAATAAATATAAATTAGAAGTGACAGATTATCTGGATCTGCTTACTGTCTGGTACCGGGATGTTCTGCTTTATAAGGCAACAAAAGAAGCAGGAAAAGTTGTATTTGGTGACCAATTGACTTACATCAAGGAGAAGGCAAGCAAAAGTTCTTATGAGGGAATTGAGATTATTCTGGACAGTATCGAAAAGGCGAAAACACGCCTGAAAGCGAATGTAAACTTTGATCTGGTAATGGAATTATTGTTGCTTACGATAAAGGAGAACTAGAATATGACAAGAGTAATCGGAGTAAGATTTCGTCCGGCAGGAAAGATTTATTATTTTGCACCAGGTAAATTTCACATCAGACAGGGTGATAAAGTAATTGTGGAGACAGCAAGAGGCATAGAGTTTGGAACTGTTGTGACAGGACCGAAAGAAGTGAAGGACGAAGAGGTCATGCAGCCGCTAAAATCGGTAATTCGAATTGCCACAGAGGAAGACAAAAGAGCGGAAGAAAAGAACCGAGAGAAAGAAAAAGAGGCATTTGAAATTTGTCTGGAAAAAATAAGAAAACACAATCTGGATATGAAGCTGATCAATGCCGAATATACATTTGACAATAATAAAGTGCTGTTTTATTTTACTGCAGACGGAAGAATTGATTTTCGTGAGCTTGTAAAAGATTTGGCAGCAGTATTTCGTACAAGAATTGAGCTGCGTCAGATTGGTGTGCGTGATGAGACAAAGATTCGGGGCGGAATCGGAATTTGCGGACGTCCGCTTTGTTGTCACACATATTTATCAGAGTTTGCACCGGTATCAATCAAGATGGCAAAAGAACAGAACCTTTCTTTGAATCCGACGAAAATTTCCGGTGTGTGTGGAAGGCTGATGTGTTGTCTGACCAATGAGGAAGAGACGTATGAAGAATTGAACAGCCGTCTTCCGGCAATCGGGGACACAGTTACAACGAATGAGGGCTTGAAAGGAGAAGTACAGAGTGTCAGTGTGCTTCGCCAGCTTGTAAAAGTAGTTGTGACGTTAGAAAATGATGAGAAAGAGATTCGCGAGTACAAAGTGGATGAGCTGAAATTCAGACCGCGAAAGAGAAAAAATGATGTGAGACTTTCCAAAGAAGAGATGAAGGAACTTGCAGCATTGGAGAAGAATGAAGGAGCGTCAAAATTAGATGATAACTAATCTGAAATCAGACGAACGTCTGGATGACTTACAGATTAACGGGTATGAGATCATACAGCATCCGGGGAAATTCTGTTTTGGAATGGATGCCGTATTACTTGCCAATTTTGCCCGTGTAAAACAGAAAGAATGTGCGCTGGATCTTGGAACAGGAACAGGGATCATTCCCATTTTACTTACGGCAAAGACCGAAGGGATGCATTTTACCGGACTGGAGATACAGGAAGAAAGTGCTGACATGGCAAGAAGAAGCGTAGCCCATAATCATTTGGAAGAGAAAGTTGACATTGTGACGGGAGATATCAAAGAGGCAGCCGAATTATTCGGACCAGCCTCTTTTGACGTCATAACAACAAATCCGCCATATATGATTGGACATCACGGTATTGAGAATCCGTCGGATGCAAAGGCAATTGCAAGGCATGAGGTGCTTTGTGATTTGAATGATATTTTGCGGGAAAGCGCAAGAATTTTAAAGCCGAGAGGTCGATTTTATATGGTGCACAGACCGTTTCGATTGGCGGAAATCCTGTCAAAGATGATACAGGTAGGAATTGAGCCAAAACGTATGAGAATGGTACATCCATTTGTACATAAGGAACCGAATATGGTGCTGATTGAAGGAATGCGTGGGGCGAATTCACGTATGCGCGTGGAGCCGCCATTGATTGTCTATAAAGAGCAGGGCGTATATTCAGAAGAATTGCTTTCGGAGTATGCGATGAAATAAGAAGGAGGCACAAATATGTCAGGAAAGCTGTATTTGTGTGCGACACCGATTGGAAATCTCGAAGATATGACATATCGTGTTGTGCGTACATTGGGTGAGGTGGATTTGATCGCAGCGGAGGATACGAGAAATAGCATAAAGCTTTTGAATCATTTTGGAATTAAGACTCCGATGACAAGTTATCACGAATATAATAAGATAGAAAAAGGTAAAAAGCTCATTGAGAAGCTGAAAGATGGGATGCAGATTGCACTTGTGACGGATGCAGGAACACCGGGGGTATCAGATCCGGGGGAAGAGCTTGTGAAGATGTGCTATGAGGAAGGGATTGAAGTCACATCTCTGCCTGGAGCAGCAGCATGTATTACGGCATTGACGTTGTCGGGACTTTCGACAAGAAGATTTGCGTTTGAGGCATTTCTGCCGACAGATAAAAAAGAAAAGCAGTCTGTATTGAACGAACTTGTAAATGAGACACGGACAATGATTTTGTATGAGGCGCCGCATAGACTTGTTCGTACACTGCGGGAACTGTTGGAGAGACTTGGAAACCGAAGAATTACGGTGTGCCGGGAATTGACCAAAAAGCACGAGACTGCATTTGCAACAACAATTGAGGAAGCACTTGCATATTATGAGGCAAATGAGCCAAAGGGTGAGTGTGTGCTTGTCATTGAAGGAAAAAGCCGCGAGGAACTTCGTCAGGAAGAAGTTGCAAAGTGGGAAGAGATGAGTATAGAGGAGCATATGGACTTCTATTTGGATCAAGGTATGGATAAGAAAGAGGCAATGAAAAAAGTGGCAAAAGATCGGGGAATCGGGAAACGGGATGTGTATCAGATGCTTATTTCGTAAGATTCGTCGACTTGACGAGACAACTGAAAAAAATTTGTTCAACTTTGGCATAGACCCTAATTGGCTTTTTTTATATACTTTAGAAAGAGTTAGAAAACGAAAGCTTTTAGGAGGAAGATTGAAATGGCAAGTTTATCATTGAAACATATTAATAAAGTTTATCCAAATGGATTTGAAGCAGTAAAAGATTTCAACCTTGAAATTGAAGATAAAGAATTTATCATCTTTGTAGGACCATCAGGATGTGGTAAATCTACAACACTTCGTATGATTGCAGGATTGGAAGATATTTCTTCTGGAGAATTAAGAATTGGAGATAAGTTAGTAAATGACGTAGAGCCAAAAGACAGAGATATTGCGATGGTATTCCAGAACTATGCGTTATACCCACATATGACAGTATATGACAACATGGCATTTGGTTTGAAATTAAGAAAAGTGCCAAAAGATGAGATTGACAAGATGGTTCGTGAAGCAGCTAAGATTCTTGACTTGGAAGCATTATTAGATCGTAAACCAAAAGCATTATCAGGTGGACAAAGACAGCGTGTTGCTATGGGACGTGCTATCGTTCGTAATCCAAAAGTATTTCTTATGGATGAGCCTTTATCAAACCTGGATGCAAAATTAAGAGGACAGATGCGTATCGAGATTTCTAAATTACACCAGAGATTAGGTACAACGATCATCTACGTTACACATGACCAGACAGAGGCTATGACACTTGGAACAAGAATCGTAGTTATGAGTGGCGGTATTGTTCAACAGGTAGATACACCACAGGTATTATACGATACACCATGTAACTTATTCGTAGCAGGATTCATTGGATCACCACAGATGAACTTCGTAGATGCAGTATGTAAGGTAAAAGGAGATAAAGTTTATCTTCAAGCAGGACCTTCTGCAATTGAACTTCCACCAGCAAAAGCGAAAAAACTCATTGAAGGAGGATATGATGGAAAGACAGTTGTACTTGGTATTCGTCCGGAAGATGTACATGATGAGCAGATGTTTATTGAAGCTTCACCAAATACAGTAATCGAAGCTACAATCCGTGTATACGAGATGCTTGGTGCTGAAGTTTACTTATACTTCGATTACGAAGGAACAAGTATGACAGCAAGAGTAAACCCAAGAACAACAGCAAGAACAGGCGATACAGTGAAATTTGCATTAGATGCAGAAAAAATTCACGTATTCGATAAAGAAACAGAAAAAACAATCACAAACTAGTGAGAATGAAGTTTTAGGGCAAGGTGGAAATCCTTGCCCTTTTTGTGCGATAAGGAGTGACTATGGAAAAGAAAGTAATTCAGAAAAATCTTATCAGGGATTGTCTCCCGACGGTGTTTTCACTGATGCTGTCAGGACTTTATTCCGTAATGGACGGATTATTTGTAGGACGGGCAGCGGGAGATACCGGACTTGCAGCAGTTAACCTTGCATGGCCGCTTGTTGCAGTGATTACTGCAACAGGGATAGGGATTGGAAGTGGCGGCAGTGTTTTGTTTTCGAATTTAGCTGGAAAAGATGAGAAACAAGAAAGTGAAAAAACGTATCATCTGACGGTGTGTCTGCTTGTGGGAGTCGGAATTTTATTAAGTGTAATATTGTTTTTGACGTATCCGATCTTATTACAGCTTCTTGGTGCAAGAGGAGAGGTACTGATGCAGGCTGAGGCCTATGTGCAGATTATTATTTTAGGATGTGTTTTTCAGATCATCGGTTCAGGAATGATACCGTTGCTTCGAAACAGAGGGATGGCAGTCAGCGCTATGGTGAGTATGGTCACAGGGATGTTCGTAAATCTTGCATTGAATTATGTATTCATTTTTAAAGTGGGACTGGGAATTCGGGGAGCTGCTCTTGGCACGATTGCAGCGCAGATATCCGTGATTTTTATTTGCATTTACTTAATTTATATCAAAGGAAAAACAAAGGTACAGTTGGTTTGGAACTGGAAAAGAAGTGTGAAAATTTTTCAGATTGGGGTGTCTGCATTTGGACTGTCTCTGGCACCGTCGATTGTGCTGATTTTTACAAATCTGCAGTGCCTGAAATACGGTGGTGATGCAGCGGTTGCGTGTTATGCAGTGATTTCTTATATTGTATTTCCGGTGCAGTCGATGCTGGTAGGTGTGGGAGATGGTTCTCAGCCGCTTATGAGCTTTTACTGTGGCGCAGGAAAACGAGAGGAACTTGCGTATATTAAAAGAGTAGCGTCAGCAAGTGTCATTGTTTTAGGAGTAGTTATGCTTGCAGTTGTCGTGTCAGTATCGGATTTCTTTCCGGCTATTTTTGGAATGTCAAAGCAGTCAGAGCAGTTTTTTCATGTGGGAATGAGAATTAGTGCGGTGTCGTTTTTGTTTACCGGACTTGCAAAATTTCATATATCTTATTTAAATGCAACATTGAAAGTAAAGCCGGCTATGGCGTTGATCTATGGGGAGACATTGATTGTGGCACCGATATTTCTATTTTTATTGCCGGCTGTGTTCGGGATTATCGGAATTTGGTGGTCGCTTGCGGCGACGCAGGTTATGATGCTTTTGTTGTATCAAATTGTAAAAGAATTAAAAATTACAGTTGACAGAACCAAAAAAGTTGACTATAGTATTTTATAGATAAAAGGGAGTAACTAGCGTTACTAAACGTTTACGATGTCGTCAATACGATGAATTTCATCCGTATCGTAATGAAATAGTGAGACTTTTATTGCATAATTAACGTGCAATAAAGGTCTCTTTTTATTCTCTTTTGTAATTTTTTATAAAAAGGGTGAAAATGTAAACAATAGAGACTAGGTAGTGCACGGAAGAATGGAGGATTTTGGAATGAAAAATTATTATCAGCTCTCACAAAATGAAGTGAGGCGGGAAGTCAATGGAAAAGAAGAGGCATTGACTTCAAGTGAAGTGCAGCAGAACCAGGAAAAGTATGGTCTGAATGAACTTGTAGAAGGAAAAAAGAAAAGTACGATTCAGATATTTCTGGAGCAGTTCAAGGATTTCCTTGTCATTATTTTGATTGTTGCAGCAGTCGTATCGGGGATACTTGGAGATGCAGAGAGTGCAATTGTTATTTTGATCGTAATTACGATTAACGCAATTCTTGGAACGGTTCAGACAGTAAAGGCAGAACAGTCGTTGAATAGTCTGAAAGAATTATCGGCGCCACTTGCGAAGGTACTCCGTGATGGCAATGTGATTCAGATTCCGTCAAAAGAGGTAACAATCGGTGACGAAGTTTTTCTGGAAGCAGGAGATTATGTTCCGGCTGATGGACGTATTTTGACAAATGCGAGTTTGAAAATTGACGAAAGTGCACTGACAGGAGAAAGTCTTGCGGTAGAAAAGTCAGAAGATACGATTACTGGCGAAGTGCCATTAGGTGACCAAACCAATATGGTATTCTCAGGAAGTTTTGTGACATATGGACGTGGTTCTTTCCTTGTAACAGCTATTGGAATGGATACAGAGGTAGGTAAGATTGCTACACTTTTGAAGACGACATCTGAAAAGAAAACACCTCTTCAGATGAACTTAGATGAATTTGGAAAGAAATTATCAATTGTAATTTTAATTTTCTGTGGCATTTTGTTTGGTGTAAATGTATTTCAGGGAGTCAACATCGGAGATTCCTTTATGTTTGCAGTAGCACTGGCTGTTGCAGCGATTCCGGAAGCGCTTAGTTCTATCGTGACGATCGTGCTGTCATTTGGAACACAGAAGATGGCAAAAGAGCATGCAATTATCCGTAAATTACAGGCAGTGGAAGGTCTTGGAAGTGTATCGATTATCTGTTCTGACAAAACTGGAACATTGACTCAGAACCGTATGACTGTAGAAGATTATTATGTAAATGGAAAACGAATTCCGGCGGCAGAGATTGACCGTCAGGCGCTTGGACAAAAAGAACTTTTAAGATATAGTATTTTATGTAATGACTCTACAAATGTAGATGGTGTGGAAATTGGGGATCCGACAGAGACAGCCCTGATTAATCTAGGAACAAAGCTTGGAGCAGAAGCAGGGTATGTAAGGGGAAAATTCCCTCGTACAAGTGAGATTCCGTTTGACAGCGACAGAAAATTAATGTCTACAGCACATGTGCTGGAGAATGGACCGGTTATGGTGACAAAAGGTGCGGTGGATGTACTTTTAAATCGTGTTACAAAGATTCAAAAGGGAACAGAAGTCTGTCAGATTACACAGGAAGATAAAGAAGCGATTGAAAATCAGAATCAGGAATTTTCAAGAAGCGGTTTGCGAGTACTTGCGTTTGCATATAAACCGATTCAAAAAGATCAGGTGCTGCAGTTAGAAGATGAGGATGACTTGATATTTGTGGGATTGATTTCGATGATGGATCCGCCGCGAGAAGAGTCTAAGGCAGCAGTTGCAGATTGTATCCGTGCGGGAATCAAGCCTATTATGATTACGGGAGACCATAAAGTAACAGCGGCAGCTATCGCAAAACGAATTGGTATTTTGAAAGATGAATCAGAAGCGTGTGAAGGCTCTGTGATTGATAATATGTCTGATGAAGAATTGATGGATTTTGTAGATGGAATTTCCGTATATGCGAGAGTTTCTCCAGAACATAAGATTCGTATCGTGCGTGCATGGCAGAATAAAGGAAATATTGTTGCGATGACAGGTGACGGTGTAAATGATGCCCCGGCATTGAAGCAGGCGGATATCGGTGTTGCGATGGGAATTACAGGAAGTGAAGTATCAAAAGACGCAGCGGCAATGGTATTGACAGATGATAATTTTGCAACTATCATCAAAGCAGTTGAAAATGGAAGAAATGTATATAAAAACATCAAGGGTTCTATTCAGTTCCTGCTCTCAGGTAACTTTGGTGGAATTCTTGCAGTATTATATGCTTCGCTGGCAGGACTTCCGGTTCCGTTTGCCCCGGTACATCTGTTGTTTATCAACTTGTTGACAGACAGTCTTCCGGCAATCGCGCTTGGACTGGAGCCGCATACAAAGACTGTCATGGATGAGAAACCGCGTCCGATGAATGAATCGATTCTGACAAAGGACTTTTTGATTAAGGTTGGAACAGAAGGTTTCTGTATTGGTCTGATGACAATGTTAGCATTTTTGATTGGTTACCGTGGCGGTGATGCAGTGCTTGCAAGTACGATGGCATTTGGTACATTATGTACAGGAAGACTTGTACATGGATTTAACTGTAAATCAGACAGACCGATGATGTTCAGTAAAAAATTGTGGAATAATATTTACTTGATTGGTGCATTTTTGATTGGCTTTGTATTGATTACAAGTGTATTGACAATTCCAGCATTACAGAATGTATTTAAGGTTGTTCCGTTGAATGTGACACAATTATTTACTGTTTATGGTCTTGCACTTTTGAATCTTCCAGTGATTCAGCTTCTGAAATGGATTCGTAAAAGACGATAGGAAGGCGAGTAAATGAATTTGGATAAGGAAACGATTAAGAAAATAAGAGGATTGATTGTTTTTACAGCAATTATACTGATTGGGCTATGGAACTACGAAGTAGTGCTAGATGGTCTTGGTTTTATCGGCAGAGTGATTTTCCCGTTTGTACTTGGTGGTGCGATTGCATTTGTACTCAATGTGCCAATGCATTTCATTGAGGAAAAGTTTTTCGGAAATAAGAAAATGAAGGAGAATAAATGGGCAAAGAAATTTGCCAGACCTGCAAGCTTTCTGATTACGATTTTGTTTGTACTTGGAATCATTGGAATCGTTGTGTTTGTCGTAGCGCCGGCGCTGGGAGATACGGCGATGAATCTTGGAAGAAATATTCAGGCGTTCATTCCGCAAGTACAGGAGTGGGCGGAAAATATTTTTCAGGATAATAAGGAAATCGTGAAGTGGATTGGCAGTATGGAGTTCAAGTGGGATGAGATGATTAAAAGCGGTATTGATTTCTTTAAAAATGGTGCTGGAAGCGTGCTTGGATCTACATTTGAGGCTGCAAAAAGTATTGTAAGTGGTGTGACGACATTCTTTATTGCTTTTGTATTTTCGTGTTATATTCTGCTTCAGAAAGAAAAGTTAAACGTACAGGTTCGCAAGGTGATGTACGCATTTATGCCAAAGGACTGGACAGAGATTTTGCTTGCGCTTAGCTCACTGACGTATAAGACTTTTTCTAATTTCTTAACCGGACAGTGTGTTGAGGCAATTATTCTTGGAAGTATGTTTTTTGTGGCGATGACAATTTTTGGAATGCCATATGCACTGTTGATTGGAATCCTGATTTCATTTACGGCATTAATTCCGATTTTTGGAGCATTTATCGGATGTGTAATCGGAGCACTTTTGATCTTTATGGTGAATCCGATGCAGGCATTGATCTTCGTGGTAATGTTCCTTGTATTACAGCAGATCGAAGGAAATTTGATTTATCCGCATGTCGTTGGAAATTCTGTGGGGCTGCCGTCTATCTGGGTGCTTGTTGCAGTCAGTATTGGAGCGAGCTTGATGGGCATTGTCGGAATGTTGATTTTTATTCCGATTGCTTCGGTGGTTTATACATTGTTTCGTGGAATTGTACATCGGAGATTGAAAGAAAAAGAGATAGAAGTTTAAATTGGGGACGTAGTAAAATTTAATTTTACTACGTCCCCAATTGAGTATTGTGGTGTCCCAAAACGAAAATAGCCCTGTCCCTTTTTGACAAGTTAAAAAAAATTTATTAAAATAAATTTGTAGTTTTTTGAAAAATTTTTAGAGGTAAAATAATAAAATGGAAAAAGATTTTCAAAAGTATGAGTATAAAGTAAATGACAACAAAGCCCGAATTACAGGAGCTTTTTGGAATAGTATGGCTATAGAAGTACCAGAAAAAATTGATGGATTTGAGGTGACGGAGATAGGAGATTATGCATTTTCGCAACCAATCGGGGACGTAGTAAAATTAAATTTTACTACGTCCCCGATTGAAGAAATCATCCTTCCAAACTCTATTAAAAAAATTGGGCGATATGCATTTTACAATTGCCGCAATTTAAGGAGAATACAATTTTACAATACGTTGAAAGATATCGGTGCGGGAGCATTTACGGGGTGTCACAAGGTGAGGGAGATTGATGTGACTTTTGTGGAGAATGAAAAATCTTGTCTGCGTGAGCTTTTGATGGAATTGCCAGAGGAGCAGACAATTTTTTATCACAGTAAACAGGGGGAAGCGAAACTGATATTCCCAGAGTTTTTTGAGGAGGCGGTCGAAAATACGCCTGCGAGGATTTTGGAGACACACACGCATGGAAGTGGTATGATGTACCGGAATTGTTTTGTTCGGCAAGAACTTCAGTTTCATCTGTACGATGAGCGGTTTGAATGGGCAAAAGGAAGGGAATATGAAGATACGTTATTTCGGCTCGTGTTCGGAAGGCTTTTATATCCGTATCAGTTAAGTGAGAAGGCAAAGAAAAAATATATGAGCTTTTTGAAGGATCACATTGAAACATGCATAAAATGGGCAGCGGAAAAGATGCGGGAGAAAGAATGTAAATTTTTGGCAGAGCATTGTATTTCAGAGCAAAAGACGCTGGAGTATTTAATCGAGCAGGTTAATAAAAAAAGCAGAGTGGAACTGACAAGCTATTTGATGGAGTTAAAACATCAAAGATTTCAAGTAAAAAGGAAGACGTTTGAGTTATGAATCCAATTCAAAAACAACAACAAAAAGAACTCGAGAAAATCGAGATTTGCATAGATATTTTGAAAAATGCAAGGAATGAGCTATATTTGTCCATGCGCTTTTTTGATGTGATTTTAAGCGGATTTGAATTTCTGCCGGACACGAAGATTTCCGGTATGGGGACGGATGGATTTACGGTTTATTTTTATCCAGACTATCTGATTGGGCTGTACCAGAGGACGCCGGTGCAAGTAAACCGTGCGTATCTTCATATGATTTTTCACTGTCTTTTCGGGCATTTGAAACAACCGGATCATACGGATGAACAGTATTGGAATCTAGCTTGTGATATTGTTGTGGAGTCAATCATAGATGAACTCAATGAGCACAGTGTCCGCAAATATGTGCCTCCATATCGAAAGGGAGTTTACCAAAAATTGAGAGAAAAGATGGAAGTGTTGACGCCAAAAGGGGTGTACTGGGAATTGCTGGGGATGCATTTAGAAGAAGAGCAGTTTGGAAAAATGCAGGAAGAATTTTTTGTGGATGATCATGTTTTGTGGAACGAGAATGTGTCCCCTGAAAAATGCATTGAGCGGGAGAAAAAGTGGAAAGAGCAAAATGAGAAATTGCAGACGGAGATGGAGACATTTTCAAAGGAGGCTTCTGAGAATGCGGAAAATATTTTAAATCAAGTACAGATTGAAAATCGTAACCGATATGACTATCGAAAGTTTTTGGAAAAGTTTGCGATTTTAAAAGAGGAAATGCAGGTGGATCAGGATAGCTTTGATTATATTTTTTATAATTACGGAATGGAAATGTACGGGAATATGCCGTTGATTGAGCCACAGGAAACAAAAGAATTGCGCAAAATTGAAGATTTTGTCATTGCGATTGACACATCGATGTCTTGTAAAGAAGAGTTAATAAAAAAATTTCTGGAGGAAACGTTCAGTATTTTGGGTAAATCAGAAAGTTTCTTTCGAAAAATAAATGTGCATGTCATTCAGTGCGATGATAAAGTGCAGTCGGATGTAGTGATTACAAATCGGCAGGAGTTGGATGAATATATGGAGCATTTTGAGGTAAAAGGATTTGGAGGGACGGATTTTCGTCCGGTGTTTGGATATGTCAACCAATTGCTAAAGGCGAAAGCATTTCACAGATTAAAAGGGTTAATTTATTTTACGGATGGGTATGGAACATTTCCGGCAAAGCGTCCAAACTATGAGGTTGCATTTGTATTTCTAAAAGAAGATTATCGGGATGTAGATGTGCCGGTTTGGGCGATAAAACTGATTATAGAACCGGAAGAGTTGGAGGAAAAAAGAATAGAATGAATATAAAGAGAGCAAAACAGGAAATAAAACATGCAATAGAGGCATATTTGTTGAAGGATGAAGAAGGAAATTATGAGATTCCATCGCAGAGACAGCGGCCGATTTTTCTGATTGGGGCGCCGGGAATTGGAAAAACGCAGATCATGGAGCAGATTTCTAAAGAGTGTGAAATTGGTCTTGTCGCATATACAATTACGCACCATACGAGACAGAGCGCTATCGGGCTTCCGTTTATCTCAACGCACATATATGATGGAAATGAATATTCAGTGACGGAATATACAATGAGCGAAATTGTTGCATCGGTGTACAATAAAATTGAAGAAAGTGGCCTCAAAGAAGGAATTTTGTTTATCGACGAGATCAACTGTGTTTCGGAGACATTGGCGCCGGCGATGCTTCAGTTCCTTCAATATAAAACATTTGGAAATCATGCCATTCCGGAAGGGTGGATTATTGTGGCTGCGGGAAACCCACCAGAATATAACAAATCAGTGCGTGAGTTTGACGTGGTGACTATGGATCGTGTGAAGAAAATTGAGGTGGAGCCGGATTTTTCGGTTTGGAAAGAATATGCGTATGTGCAGGATATTCATCCGGCGGTGATTTCTTATCTGACAACGAGAGTGGCATATTTCTATCAGATGGAGACAACTGTGGATGGAATGTTGTTTGCAACTCCGCGAGGATGGGAGGATTTATCACGTCTGATTCAGGTATATGAAAAACTCGAAATCACAGTAGACTGGGAGGTTGTAGTGCAGTATATTCAGTATCCGAAGATAGCAAAAGATTTTGCAAATTATTTGGAGCTTTATTATAAATATCAGGCAGATTACCAGATTGAACAGGTGATGCAGGGAAAAATCGATCCGATTCTTGTGAAAAAAGTCGGACATGCATCGTTTGATGAAAAGTTAAGTGTTGTAAGTCTTGTACTTGCAAAGACAGTAGAGGCATTTCGACAGACATACAAGAAAGAAGCGAGCATCACGGTTCTGTTTGAAAAACTGAAGGGCTATAAAAGTGGGTCACTATCTCTGAAACAGATTTGCGAGGAGATGGAGCAGACATTGAATTCAAAGAAAAAAGCAAAAATACTAAATCGTGAAGAAGGGTATGCGTTGAAGCAGACAATTGAGAAATTGGAGCAATATGAAAAGTTACTAAAAGAAGCAGGAAATCCGGAACATGAAGCGGCATTTGAACTTGTGAAAAAGGAATTTGCCAAAGAAAATGAGGCGTATCAAAAAGAACTGGATGCGGCAGGACAAATGTTGGAGTATGGATTTGATTTTATGGAGATTGCATTTGGTAATAGTCAGGAGATGACCGTGTTTGTGACAGAGCTCAACACTAATTTTTACAGCGTACAGTTTTTGCAAAATTATGAGTGCAAGCGTTATTATCAATATAACAAGAATCTGCTATTTGATGAGAAGAGAAAGAATATACTGAACCGGATTGATAATTTGGTTACAGCTCACACATCAGTCAATAGCAAATGAGTTCATGTTTACATGAGGATTCATTTACTGCGAATGGCGTGGTGTGAACAGGAACATAAGTTGAAAACCTCCTGCATACATTTTATAAAAAATAAATGTGGTGAAATGATGCTAAATTACCTTTGGGCAGGTATGATTGTAATTGGAATTTTGTTTGGAGCATTTAACGGAAAGATGCCGGAAATTACGAATGCGGCATTGGATTCTTCTAAGGAGGCAGTGACGCTTTGTATTACGATGATGGGAGTGATGTCTTTTTGGGTCGGTTTGATGGAAATAGCAACAAAGGCAGGAATCATTAAGGCAGCATCGAGAAAAATCCAGCCGATTGTGCGGATTTTGTTCCCTGATATTCCAAGAGGGCATAAAGCGAATGAACATATTACAACAAATATGATTGCTAATTTTCTGGGACTTGGCTGGGCAGCGACACCGGCAGGATTAATGGCGATGAAGAGCCTTCAGGAAATCAATCCGAATCGGGATAAGACAATTGCAAGCCGGGATATGTGTACATTTTTAATCCTGAATATTTCCTCATTACAGTTGATACCGATTAATATTATCGCATATCGCAGCCAATATGGAAGTGTGAACCCGGCTGGGATTGTAGGTGCTGGGATTGTGGCGACAACGATCAGTACGGCTGTGGGTGTGGTGTTTGCGGTGGTGATGGGAAAAAGACGAAGAGTTTGAAAATTTTAAGAAATGTTTTGAGCGTAAAAGTTGTATGTTTACAATACGCTCAATAAGTGGTATGGAATGAATAAAACTAAACCCAATATTATTTTGTGAAAAGGGAGACAGAAGCAGATACAAATGTTATAATGAAGAAAAATTATAGTGAAAGGGGAAGCATGAGCGGATTTGCTCATAGAAGATTACGATGAAGAATTTATTGATTTTAGGTGCTGGTGGATTTGGTCATATGATTCAGGAGACGGCAAAAATACTTGGATATGAAGAGGTTGTCTTTTTAGATGATGCTGTTATAGGAACAGATATTATAGGGAAATGCTGTGATTACAAAGCATTTCTGGAAAAGTATGACACTGCAGTGGCAGGTCTTGGAGATAATGGAATGCGTCTGTATTGGACAGAACAATTGATGGAGGCTGGATACAATGTTCCGGCAATTATTCATCCGTCTGCAGTAGTAAGCCCGAGTGCAAAGATTGGCGAGGGAAGTTTTATTATGCAGAATGCGGTAGTGAACACAAATACTGTGATTGAGCATGGTGTTTTGGTAAACAGTGGCGCTGTAGTGGATCATGATTCTTTTGTGGGATGCGGCGCACATATCGGTCTTGGAAGTGTGGTAAAGGCGAACTGTACAATTGAGTCAAAGAGAAAAGTAGAAGAGGGCGAAGTTGTATTTTCGACTAGAAGAAAGATAGATGGAGTAGGCAAGAACAGAAATCTTGAAGATGCATTGTATGCGTTTGGTTTTGGAACACAGTGCAGCTATGTAAAGCCATTTGGTGAAGGACATATCAATGAGACATATGCAGTATATATGCCGGTAGATGGAGAAGATGAGTTGTGTTATATTTTGCAGAGAGTAAATAACAATGTATTCAAAGATCCTGCCGGAGTTATGGAAAATATTTTCCGTGTGACTGAGTATTTGAGAAATGTGATTCGAGAAGAAGGCGGTGATCCGGATAGGGAGACACTTGCTGCGATTAAAACAAAGAATGGATGTACATATTTTGAGGATAACGAGGGACAACCTTGGAGAAGCTATCACTTCATCCATGATTCGGTATGTTTCCAGTCTGTGGAGAAACCGGAACAGTTCTATCAGTCAGGAAACAGTTTCGGACATTTCTTAAAACAGCTTGGCAATTATCCGGCATCTGAGTTGAATGAGACAATCCCGGATTTCCACAATACGGTAAAACGATTTGAGGCATTCCAGATGTCGTTAAAGCGTGATATTAAGAACAGAGCAGCTTCCTGCAAGAAAGAAATTGAGTTTGCATTAAATAGAAAAGAGGACTGTGGAGTGCTTGTAAAACAGCAGGAAGAGGGAACACTTCCGTTGCGTGTTACACATAATGATACAAAATTAAATAATATTTTATTTGATGCCAAGACTGGAAAAGGACTTTGTATTATTGATTTAGATACAATTATGCCTGGTCTTGCAGCAAATGACTTCGGAGATTCGATTCGCTTTGGCGCTGCCACAGCGGCGGAAGATGAGAAGGATCTGGATTTGGTTCACTTTGATATTTCTCTGTATGACACATATGTAAAAGGCTATTTGGAAGGTACTGGTGATGTGTTGACACAGGAAGAAAAAGAAAGCTTGCCTTGGGGGGCAAGACTGATGACATTAGAGTGTGGAATCCGTTTCCTGACAGATTATCTTCAGGGAGACACTTACTTTAAAACAGCGTATCCGGAACACAATCTGGTTCGCGCCCGCACACAGTTCAAACTGGTGGACGAGATGGAACAGCAGTTTGATAAAATGCAGGAAATCATTCAAAAATATTGTTAAAACATTCAAAAGGGGACGTAGTAAAATTCAATTTTACTACGTCCCCTTTAAGAAATTCTTAATAACCTAATTCTTCGCCAACTAAGATAACTTTGATTCTTCCGGTGTGTCTGGAGTGTCTTGTAATGACAACCTGACAGCACA
Organism: Faecalimonas nexilis; assembly: GCF_059731825.1. NCBI lineage: Bacteria > Bacillati > Bacillota > Clostridia > Lachnospirales > Lachnospiraceae > Faecalimonas > Faecalimonas nexilis. Next base: position 70,382 of record NZ_AP029189.1, read on the forward strand.
TACAGTCAGGAGAATTGCAGTTGCCACAATGTCCGACTGCGCCACAAGGAGTTCTTGTTCCGAGACGAGCGGCATTTGCAGGGGAAGCGATGTTTCTGACGCGGGCAACTCCGGATTCTACATCTGTGACTACTTTGTTCATCCCGACAATGAGGATGACGTGCTCCGGACCGTGAATGAGACAGGCAACGCGGTTACCGTTACCGTCGATATTGATTAACTCTCCGTCAATCGTAACGGCGTTGGAACTCATCAAAAAATAATCTGCCATCGCATTTTTAAAATACATCTCTTTTTTCTCTTCCGGAGTCTTTGCAGTATTCCGGTCAATTAAAGTCAAAGAAGAATTCTTGATTGTATCTAAAATTCCGATTTCGTTCAATGTCTCAGAACCGCCAAAACCGACGGTATTGCCATCTTTCATCATTTCCATTGCCAATGAAACTGCTTGATTTCGATCATCACAATAGAAAGCCTCGATATTTCTTTTGAAAAAATTTTTGATCATGGTATCTGCAAGTTTTTTGTAAGCTTGTTGTTTTGCACCCATAAAATAACACCTCCTAATTTTCTAAATACTATTTTAGTGCAATAAAAAGGGAAAATCAATGGAGAAAAATATTGCGATTCTAAGCTGAATTGTCTAAAATGGGGAGAGATAAGACAAAATAATGGAGAAAAAATATGAAATACGATTATTTGATTGTGGGAGCAGGACTTTTTGGTGCAGTTTTCGCACATGAAGCAAAGAAAAGTGGAAAAAAATGCCTTGTGATTGAAAAACGAAATCACATTGCCGGAAATATTTATTGTGAAGAAATAGAAGGAATTCAGGTGCACAAGTATGGAGCACATATTTTCCACACGTCCAATAAAGAGGTGTGGGATTATATCAATCAGTTTGCAGAATTTAATCATTATATCAATTCGCCGATTGCTGTTTACAAAGATGAACTTTATAATTTGCCGTTTAATATGAATACATTCAGCAAAATGTGGGGGATCAAAACGCCACAGGAGGCGAAAGAAAAGATTGCGCAGCAGGTGGCTGAGACGGGAATTACAGAGCCAAAGAATCTAGAAGAGCAGGGACTGTCTCTTGTCGGAAAAGATGTGTTTGAAAAACTGGTAAAGGGGTACACCGAAAAACAGTGGGGAAGAGAGTGTAAGGAACTTCCGGCATTTATTATTCGCCGTTTGCCGGTGCGTTTTACCTATGACAACAATTATTTTAATGACCGTTTTCAGGGAATTCCCATTGGCGGATACACAAGAATCGTGGAAAAGATGCTGGATGGGATCCCGGTGAAGACCGGTACGGACTATTTTTCCTTTATCAAGGAAAATCCGGACATTGCAGAAAAGACTGTGTTCACAGGCATGATTGATGAGTATTTTTCCTATCAGTTGGGGGCGCTTCAGTATCGTTCGGTAAGATTTGAGACAGAAGTATTGAATACGGACAACTATCAGGGAAATGCAGTTGTGAATTATACGGAAAGAGAGGTTCCGTATACGCGTATTATTGAGCACAAGCATTTTGAGTTTGGAATGCAGGAAAAAACGGTTATTTCAAGAGAGTATTCGCTGGAATGGAAAGTGGGAATGGAACCGTATTATCCGGTAAATGATGAGCAGAACAATCGGCTGTTTGAGCAGTACCAGGAGCTTGCGAAGAAGGAGAGGAATGTGATATTTGGAGGGCGTTTGGGAAGCTACAAATATTATGATATGGATAAGGTGATTGAAGCTGCGCTCAATTTGTGCAGGGAAGAATTAACAAGGGGGTAATATTGATGGAAAGAGATATGACGGTAGGAAATCCTGCAAAAGTGATTTTTAATTTTACGGTTCCAATCTTTTTGGGCAACGTATTTCAGCAGTTTTACAGTATGGCGGATACGATCATAGTTGGAAAGTTTGTTGGAACAAAAGCATTGGCGGCAGTCGGATCGACGGGAACGATTATGTTTCTGATCATTACAAGTCTGATTGGACTGACTGCCGGTTTTACGGTGATGACTGCGCAAAGATTTGGTGCGGGAGATATGAAAGGGATGCGAAAGACTGTTGCGATGGCAGCAGTGCTGTCGGGAGTGATTTCGGTTGTGATTACGATTATAAGTATGCTGGGAATGCATAAGCTTTTGACATTCATGAATACACCGTCTGATATTTTTGCAGATGCCTATCAATATATTATGATTATCTGTGCAGGGATTGTGGCACAGGTGCTTTATAATCTGCTGTCAAGTATTTTGCGTGCACTTGGAAACAGTAAGGTGCCGTTGTATTTTCTGATTTTGGCAGCACTGCTTAATATTGTCTTGGATTTGGTATTTATTATCGTGTTCCATATGGGAGCGGCGGGAGCTGCGTATGCGACTGTTATTTCACAAGGAGTATCCGGAATTCTTTGCCTTGTGTATATTATAAAGGCAGTTCCGGTGCTTAAGATGCATCGTGAGGACTGGACAATGGATTGGAAAATGGCAAGAATTCAGTTGAGTATAGGACTTCCTATGGCATTTCAGTATTCAATCACGGCGATTGGAACAATGATGGTACAGTCTGCGTTGAATGTGCTCGGCTCTACAATGGTAGCTGCATTTACAGCAGCAAGTAAGATTGAGCAGTTGGTATCACAGGCATTCGTTGCTATGGGGACGACGCTTGCAACCTATTCCGCACAAAATGTGGGAGCAGGAAAAATCAAACGTATTCGAGATGGATTTAAGTCAGCAACATTGATTTCATTTGCATATGCAATCGTGACAGGAGTTTTGATTGCTACGGTCGGAAAACATCTGACGGTATTGTTCTTGTCCGGAGATTTGACAAATATCCTTGGTTCTGTAGACATTTATCTGAAATGTGTAGGTGTATTCTTTATCCCTTTGGCAGTGGTCAATTTATATCGAAACGGAATTCAGGGTATGGGATTTGGTTTACTTCCGATGATGGCGGGAATTGCGGAGCTTGTGGGAAGAGGTGTGACAGCAATTGTTGCTTCACGATATAAAAGCTATTTTGGAATTTGTATGGCGAGTCCCATAGCTTGGATTTTGGCATCGTTATTGCTGATTGCGATGTATTTTTACATAATAAAGAAGAAACTATAAGAAGAAAAGCGGGAACGGAAGTTGTATTATTTATTGATAATTTGAGGGATTTTCTCAGAGAAGGTGATTGATTTAGTATGTTTAGCTAATGAAGTACATATATTTTATAGATTACGAAAACAGGAGTAATTTATGAAGCTTCTTTTATATTTATCAGATTTTATTGTTCCGGTTACTATTTTAGGAATTGTTGCTTATGGTGTATTTAATAAAGTGAATGTATATGATGACTTTATCAAGGGAGCAAAAAGCGGATTTTTTACAGTGATTAAAATTATGCCGACGTTAATCGGACTTATGGTGGCAGTCGGAATATTGAGAGCTTCCGGCTTCTTGGATTTTTTGTCAGAAATAATCGGGAAAATGACGGCATATGTTGGATTTCCATCACAGTTGGTTCCGCTTGCGATTGTGAGAATGTTTTCTTCCTCGGCGGCAACGGGATTGGTACTAGATATATTTAAAGAATATGGCACGGATTCCAGAATTGGTTTGATTGCTTCGATTATGATGAGCTGTACAGAGACAATATTTTACACGATGAGCGTATATTTTATGGCGGCGAAAGTGCGAAAGACCAGATATACACTTGCCGGGGCACTTGCTGCAACGCTGGCTGGGATTATGGCAAGTGTATGGCTGGCAACTAATTGAGGATATGGAGGAGTTAATGGTTTACAGAAATCATTAACTCCTCCATTTTTTTCTTTGTTATATGTTATAATGCAACTATGTAAAATTTGGATGAAAATAACAAAGATGCAGGAGGTTCAATATGAGAGATTATACGTTAGCGCAACAATACGCCCTTGTGGGATTAAATGGACTTGAAAGTATTCACATGGACATGGCGAAAAGTGCTGTAATTCGAGCAATTGCAATGGCCCAGTCTTTGGAACGTTTTTTATCGGAAGATGAGACGGCGGAACAATTGTAGGGGGATGAATCGTTATTAAAATATGAGCCATACACGCATTTCTAAAAATACAATGTACAAACTGCTGAAAAAAACAAATGATATTCGTCAAATTATTCGCGGATTGCGGATTGTATCTCAAAATCAAAGTTGTATAATAAGTCGAACGAAAAATGAGGAAAGGGAGTGAATAGATACGGAAAATTTAGGAACGCAATTATTAGAAGAATTAAACTGCGAGACAGCATTTACTATTCCGATTTTCGGAGGTATTCCTATTTCAGAATCGGTTGTAGTTACCTGGATTATTATGGCAGTCGTCACGTTGCTATGTATCTGCCTCGTTAGGAATCTGTCGGTCGAACGTGTAAGTAAAAAACAGCTTATTTTAGAGACGGCAGTTGGCGGAATGAACCACTTTTTTGAAGAGATTATTGGAAAAGAGGGAAAGAGATACATTCCGTATTTGATGTCAGTTGGCATTTATATTGGAATTGCTAACTTGATAGGGCTTCTAGGATTTAAGCCGCCGACAAAGGATATGAATGTGACTGCAGCGCTTGCAATTATGAGTATTATTTTAATTGAGTACGCAGGGTTTCATCAGAAAGGGTTAAAGAAATGGGTAAAGAGCTTTGCGGAGCCGATGCCTATTATCGCACCAATCAATGTCCTTGAGATATTTATCAAGCCATTGTCATTGTGCATGCGTCTTTTCGGAAATGTTTTGGGAGCATTTGTAGTAATGGAATTGATCAAGATTATCATGCCGGCTTTACTGCCGATTCCATTCAGTTTTTACTTCGACATTTTCGATGGATTGATTCAGGCGTATGTGTTTGTATTTTTAACATCACTATTTATAAAAGAAGCACTAGAATAATTACAAAAAGAGAAGAAAAGGAGAAATTATTATGTCAACAACATTAATCGCAATTGGAGCAGGTATTGCAGTTTTAACAGGTATTGGAGCAGGTATCGGTATTGGTATCGCAACATCAAAAGCAGTGGATGCAATCGCAAGACAGCCGGAAGCAGAGAGCAAGATCAGTAAATCACTCTTACTTGGATGTGCCTTAGCCGAAGCAACAGCTATTTACGGTTTCGTTATCGCATTATTAATCATCTTATTCTTAAAATAATTTTTATAGTTCACGTATCAGACAACGGTGTGAATATTAACAAATAATATACAGGAAGGCAGGTTATCAGGATGCTTAGTTTAAGTGTTTCAAACCTTGTTATCACCATTATTAACATATTGGTACTGTATTTGCTGCTGAGAAAGTTTTTGTACAAGCCGGTTATGGGAATCATTGAGAAAAGAGATGAAATGATCAAAACTCAGCTTGAAACTGCAAAAAAGACGGAACAGGATGCTATGCAGTTGAAAGCTCAGTATGAGAATTCGTTGAATGATGCACATGACGAATCTTTGAGAATTGTGGAAAATTCAAAGGCAAGAGCACAGGAAGAATATTCAAGAATTGTCAAAGAGGCAGATGAGCAGGCTGGAAAAATCATTGACAATGCGAGAAAGACTGTGGAATTAGACAGAGAAAAAGCAGTGCGCGGCATGGAAAAAGAAGTTGCCAATCTTGCACTTGTGGCAGTTTCAAAAATGCTTGGAGAGCAGAAAAATGCGGCGGCAAATCAGGCACTATACGGACAATTTTTATCCCAGGTAGGTGAGCAAAATGACGCAAACGGCAATTAATTATGCGAAAGTTCTTTATGAGTTAGGAATTGACAAAACGATCATAGAAGAGACAGAAGAAGCTTTCAAGAAAGTGCCAAAGCTTAGAACCTCCCTGATGAGTCCGATTATTCCAATTCAGGTAAAACACAGCATTATAGAAAAAGTATTTCAAAAGGAAATCAAAAATTTCCTGAAAATTTTATGCGACTACCATAGCGTAGAAGTAATTGAAGATATATTTTCCGCATACAAAGAGTACTATAACGAACAGAACGGAATTTTACCGGCAGTTCTTACGTATGTGGATTGCCCTAGTGAACAGCAGTTAGAGCAAATGAAAACATTTTTATGTAAAAAGTATCATGTAAAAGAAGTAGAGTGGCAGCTTGAACAGGATGATAAGCTGCTCGGAGGATTTATTTTGCATGTGAAAGACTATGAATATGACTGGAGTCTGCGTGGCCGTATGAACCAGTTAAGATTGATCTGGAGGTGAAAGTGTGAGCTCAATTAGTTCAGAAGAAATTATTTCTATTTTGAAAAGCGAGATAGAAAATTATGAGTTAGAAACAAAAGACCAGGAGGTCGGAACTGTTATCTGGATCAGTGACGGAATTACAACTGTTTACGGAATTGACCATGCAATGTATGGAGAGATTGTTATCTTTGAAACAGGCGTAAAAGGTATGGTTCAGGATATCAGAAGAAATGAGATCGGTGTCATTTTACTTGGAAAAGACACAGGAATCAAAGAAGGTACAAAGGTAACAAGAACAGGAAAGAAAGCCGGAATTCCGGTTGGAGATGCATACTTAGGAAGAGTTGTGGATGCTCTGGGAGCACCAATTGATGGAAAAGGAGATATTCCTTCTGACGGATACCGTCCGATTGAACAAGAGGCACCTGGAATTATTGATCGTAAATCAGTCAGTGTTCCGCTTGAGACAGGAATCCTGGCAATTGACTCTATGTTCCCGATTGGACGCGGACAGAGAGAGTTGATTATCGGTGACAGACAGACAGGTAAGACATCTATTGCAACAGATACGATCATCAACCAAAAAGGAAAAGATGTTATCTGTATTTATGTTGCAATCGGACAGAAAGCATCTACAATTGCAAAAATTGTATCAACTCTTACAAAAAATGATGCCATGGATTATTCGATTGTTGTATCTGCGACAGCGAGTGATTCTGCACCGTTACAATATATTGCACCGTACTCAGGAACAGCGCTTGCAGAGTATTTTATGCACAAAGGGAAAGATGTGCTGATTGTGTACGATGATTTATCAAAACATGCAGTTGCATATCGTGCATTATCGTTGTTATTGGAACGTTCTCCTGGACGTGAGGCATATCCTGGAGATGTATTTTACTTGCATTCAAGATTGTTGGAACGTTCCAGCAGATTGAGTGATGAGCTTGGTGGTGGTTCGATTACCGCACTTCCGATTATTGAGACACAGGCAGGAGATGTTTCTGCGTATATTCCTACTAACGTAATTTCTATTACAGACGGACAGATTTTCCTTGAGAGTGATCTGTTTTTTGCAGGTATGAGACCGGCGGTCAATGTAGGTCTTTCTGTATCCCGTGTAGGTGGTGCAGCACAGACAAAGGCAATGAAAAAAGTTGCCGGAAGTATCCGTATCGACCTTGCACAGTTCCGTGAGATGGAAGTATTTACACAGTTTAGTTCGGATTTGGATGCAGCGACAAAAGAGCAGTTGCAATATGGTAAAGGTTTGATGGAACTGTTAAAACAGCCACTGTGCCATCCAATGAGTTTACATGAACAGGTTATCACGTTGTGCGTGGCAACACATAAAGTATTGGTTGATGTAGAGATTTCAAAAATCAAAGATTTCCAGAAGGATATGCTGAATTTCTTTGAAATAGAACATGCAGAGATTGTAAATGAAATTGAAGAAAAGAAAGTATTGTCCGACGAATTAATTGATAAAATTGTAGAGTTAGCAAAAGAATTCAAGAGCAGGTGTTAGTATGGCAAATACAAGAGAGCTGCAAAGCAGAATGAAAAGTATAAAAGATACGATGAAGATCACAAGTGCTATGCATATGATTGCCTCTTCTAATTTACAGAAAGCGAAAAAGAATTTGGAAGAGACAGAGCCGTATTTTTATACATTGCAAATCATGATTGCCGGTATTCTTGGACATATGCAGGGTGGGATCGAACATCAGTATTTTGATGAGCGCCCGGAGATAAAAGAAGCTGACAGAAAGAAAGGCTATATTGTGGTAACGGCAGATAAAGGTCTTGCAGGAGGATATAACCATAATGTTATCAAACTGGCTCAGGAGTTTTTGGATAAGCCGGGACATAATGAGTTGTTTGTGCTGGGACAGCTTGGAAGAAGTTATTTTCAAAAGAAAAATGTGGATGTAGATACTTCTTTTAAATACACAGTGCAAAAGCCAACGATGCACCGCGCAAGAGTGATTGCTGAGAAGATGTTAGATTTATTCAATCGAAAAGAATTGGATGAGGTGCATATTATTTATACAAGAATGGAGAATGCGGTGGAGATGGTGGCTGAGACAAAGCAGCTGCTTCCACTTCAGTCAGGAGCATTTTGTGAGGTCCCGGCGGGAATTCAGCTGGATGAGATTCCGATGCTTCCGACACCAAAGGATGTATTGGATTGTATCATTCCGAATTATGTGACTGGATTTATTTACGGATCACTTGTTGAGTCGTTCTGTAGTGAACAGAATTCAAGAATGATGGCAATGGATGGTGCCACAAAGAGTGCAAAAGAAATTTTGCGTAATCTGAATATCGAATTTAACCGAGTGAGACAGGCTGCCATTACGCAGGAGATCACAGAGGTAATCAGTGGTGCAAAAGCACAGAAAAAGAAGAAAGCAAAATAACAGAAGGGAGGTTGCAAACGCATGAATAAAGGGAAAATCGTACAGGTTATGGGACCTGTCGTTGACGTGGAATTTGAAAATAATGATATTCCATATATCAAAGATGCGTTGGAAGTAGATAACAATGGGAAACGCTGCGTGATGGAAGTTGCACAGCACATTGGAAATAATACAGTACGTTGTATCATGCTGAATGCCAGTGAAGGATTGAGCAGAGATATGGAAGTAACTGCAACCGGATCAGGGATTAAAGTACCTGTAGGAGATAAGACATTGGGGCGTTTATTTAACGTTCTTGGAGATACAATTGATGGCGGTGAGTCTTTGGAGAATGAAGAGCATTGGGTAATTCACAGAGATGCTCCTACATTTGAAGAACAAAGTCCTGTAGTAGAAATTTTGGAGACAGGTATCAAAGTTATCGATCTTTTGGCTCCATATGCAAAAGGTGGTAAGATTGGTCTGTTCGGTGGTGCCGGTGTAGGTAAGACCGTGTTGATTCAGGAATTGATTCGTAATATCGCAACAGAGCATGGAGGATATTCTATCTTTACCGGAGTAGGAGAACGTTCCAGAGAAGGAAATGACTTGTGGTCGGAGATGAAAGAGTCAGGGGTTCTTGACAAGACTGCTTTGGTGTTCGGTCAGATGAACGAGCCGCCTGGATCGCGTATGCGTGTGGCTGAGACAGGGCTTACCATGGCAGAATATTTCCGTGATGAACAACATCAGAATGTATTGTTGTTTATTGATAATATTTTCCGTTTCGTACAAGCTGGTTCAGAAGTTTCCGCGCTTCTTGGACGTATGCCTTCAGCAGTAGGATATCAGCCAACTCTTGCAAATGAAGTCGGTGAACTGCAGGAGAGAATCGCGTCTACAAAAAATGGTTCTGTAACATCTGTACAGGCTGTTTATGTGCCGGCTGATGACTTGACTGACCCGGCTCCGGCGACAACATTTGCCCACTTGGATGCGACAACTGTATTGTCAAGAAAGATTGTAGAACAGGGAATTTACCCGGCGGTAGATCCGCTCGAATCAAACTCTCGTATTCTGGAAGCAGATGTTGTGGGAGAAGAACACTATGAAGTAGCAAGAAATGTACAGGCTATCTTGCAGAAATATAAAGAACTTCAGGATATCATTTCCATCTTAGGTATGGAAGAGTTATCAGAAGAAGATAAGACAACTGTTTACCGGGCAAGAAAGGTACAGAGATTTTTATCTCAGCCATTCTTTGTAGCGGAAAACTTTACAGGAATTCCGGGAAGATATGTTCCATTAAAAGAGACAATCCGCGGATTTAAAGCAATCATTGATGGTGAGATGGATCAGTATCCGGAAGCTGCATTTTTTAATGTCGGTACAATTGATGATGTGATTGAAAAAGCAAAGTCAATGGAACATTAAAAGGAGCTGAGTGTTATGAAAACTACATTTAGTATCAGATTAATTGCCAGTGACCATCTCTTTTATGATGGTCCGTGTACCGGAGTGATTATTCCGGCACTGGATGGACAGCGGGAAGTGCTGGCACATCATGAGAGTGTGATCATGGCAATTGATTGCGGAGAATTGAAGATTAAGATGCCAGATGGGACATGGCAGATTGCGATTGTCGGAAGCGGGTTCGCACGAGTATCTCACGGACGAGTTTATGTGCTTGTAGATACAGCAGAACGTCCGGAAGAGATTGACGTAAAAAGAGCACAGGAAGCAAAAGAGCGTGCAGAAGAACAACTCAGACAGAAACAAAGCATACAGGAATACCATATTTCTTCTGCATCCTTGGCACGTGCAATGTCAAGATTGAGCGCATCCGGTAAGAGCGGGAATATAAATTTATAACAATTGGGGACGTAGTAAAATTGAATTTTACTACGTCCCTTTTTTGCACTTTGCCCTGTCCCTTTTTGAGCTTTACTACGTCCCCAATTAATATTCATCCACGCAAATTGGTCCGGCTAATTCTTCTCGTGAGACATACAGACTCATATCTTCGTGGATATCCAGGCACCATTTCACGAGCGTCAGACATCGGTGTTCGATTTCGATACAGGTGATACACCGTGGGTGCACGCAGCTTCCGGTATTAAAATAAGGGGAATCTTTTGTGCCGAGCATCGGGCGGTGGGTATGTCCTGTAATGAGGATACGATTTTCGTTTTTTGCCCATCGGGTAAGTCGTTCTTCGATTTTCTGCTTTCTTGTGTGATTGCGTGCGGCACTGGTTGGATTGGAAAAACCGATTTGTTCCAGTGGACCCCAGACATAACGTACAAGAAAACGAGCTGTTTTCCAAAGGGTGCTGTTAAAAAAATCAGCTTGGTGTCCGTGAGTGAGATAAATGTCTTTTTTATGATTTTTATCCCAGAGAATAATCCCAGATTGAAACGTAATACCTGGAAATAACGGAAGGTAACATTGGGTTGCATCGCAATAATAAATCTTACATTTCAAGGTGGCAAAAGAGGAATTCTGTTTTACAATATCGTGGTTGCCGTAGATCAAATACAGCCGTTTTTGATAGTAGAACTGGGACAGAAGCCAAAAAACATTGCTGTGTATTTCAAGGATCCGGTTAAAGGATCGGTTTTCCCAAAGTTCATCCCCATCGCCCAATTCAATATAGGTAAAATTATTTTGGTAATAGTGTTGTAAGGCTGCAAAATATAAATGCTGGTTTTTTAGAAAATTATCATTGGAAGTGCCAACTCCCCGATGGCAGTCACTGAACAGAGCATACTTAGAATTGTCACTGAGAGGGAGCTTTAATGCCCCCTCAAATGCTTTTGAAATTCTTGTTTCATATCCCATAATTATTGCCTCCTACAGCCACAACGGCGAATATATTTTCGTTTGTAGCCACGAACATACATTGTCTTTCGAAATGCAAACGGAAGAAAATAGTAAAGATAGAGAAGCCGATCTAAAGAAAGACAAAATGGTCGAGTAGCAAATAAAAAGAGCCAACAAAACATGCGGTTTTTCCATTGAGAGAACCAGGCAGCTAATTTTTGCAGACAATTTTTATGGCGGCAAAGAGGTTTCATGTCAAAAGTCAATGTCAGTCCGCAGATGGTGAGGTCACATCGACAGTAAGACTGTTTTAGGAGCCCTTCGATAAATGCATTCATCATTGCACAGTCTGGAAAGGTGATGGAGGCATTCAGGGAGAGCTGTTTTGGCCATGAAAATAACCCCATAGAAAATCCGGTGAGCCACCAATGAACGCAGGTCAGCCGAAAAACACATTTCCCATCTCGTATCAGATACATTGACATTTTTAATATATCCGAATCGTCGACTGCCTGGAATAATGTGGTGTCAAGCTGTTCCTGTGAGACAATGTGGTCTGCATAGTATACGCCGATTTCCCCTCCGGTGTTGATTCCGTATTGTCCTTTCCAGAGCTGAATCATCCAGGTTTTATCGTTGTAGTCAAAGTAGACCGGAAGATAGTCGAACACCATATTAAAATGCACAGCACCTCGGTTATAAAGTGACTGATATCCCATTTTGCGCTGCCAGGCATCACGCGTGGAAGTAAAAATGTCCTGATCAGCCAGATAGGAAAATCCCATCGGTTCAATGATAGCATTTAGCAAATTACATTTTTCTTCCAGTGTCATACAGCAGATTTTACGTATAATACATTTTTTTCGAGAGTGATTGATTACAAAGAAAAACAGTAATATGATGATGAAAATACTAAAAAGGATATACATAAATTCCCTTTCTTTCATAATGGTATTGCTATATTGTATGCAGATCACAACCATTTTTCCACTACATCAAACGGAGCGGGACCAATATCCAATATCGATTTATGGAATTTTTTTTGTGAGAACTTTTCTTTCTTCTTTTTGAGTGACGCTTTTTTCAAATCTAAAATTTCTACATATCCCACATAATATTTTAAATAATTGGCAGGATCAGAGATAATCAACTCATAAATTTCTCGAATTGGCTTCTCATCTTTGATTCCGTAAGAAGTAAAAAACTGAGTGGTCTGCGCAAGACTCCAATTGTCGTAGTGAATACCGATGTCGGCAGCCGCATAAAGCCCGAGGAGGACAGAGCTGTTTTTCTGTAGCAGCGTGGCGTACGGTTTTTCCAAAGAACTCAGATAATAGGAGCACATTTCAGCATAGGTCGCCCAGCCTTCCACGTAACCGCTGAAATTTAAAAGATTTCGGAGTGGGTCCGGATTGGTATTGGCATAGTAGGTAGTCTGATAGAGATGCCCCGGATAGCCTTCGTGCGCCAGTGTCGTAAACATGCGAATATCTTCCATAGTATGAGCTTGATTGATATAGATGACATTTTCGGAAGTATTGTCGATGGAAGGTATCATGTAAAATGCGGGACTTAAGTATGGTTCCAGTGCGTCTGGAACATATTTAATCCGAGTGGTGACATTTGCAGGTTTTGGAAATGCATCAGTAATATTTTGCTCCAAATCCTGTATGATAGCAGACGGCGGAACGTCGTAAGTGACGGAAGTCTCCAGAGAGAGAGTTGGATTTTTGGCGGCAACTGTCTGCATATCAATGAGGTCGGAGCTAATCTGAGCATAGATTCGTTTTTGAATTTCTTCTACCGTATGCGGAGAACCTGTGTCGCGGGAAACAAGATAAGCATAGTAATCCTTTCCATTTGGCAAGTTGCAGAGACCTTTCGTATTTTTACCAGAGCCTTTGAGCTTAGTGAGTGCAGACACAAGGTGCTCGTAGGCGGGCAAAATCGAAGAAGAAAGAAGTTCATGATTTTGGCTGATATAACTTTGTTTTTGTTCCGCTGTCAGATTTTCCAGCGCAGAGAGCCGTTCTTCAAACGTGGATAGTAGATAGTTGGAATCTCCCATAGCAAGAAATGCGTTGCATTGTTCCAAAATGGAGTTGACGGTGTAATCTGCCATGAACAATCCGGCATCAGATTTTTTCTGTTCAAACTGAATGAGGGAATCAAAGTATTGCGGTGTCGTCTTAAGGAGGGCTAAATAGGTTTCGATATCTTTTGCAGAAAAAAATTGATACTCAGCGAGCAGAACCGGAAGTTGTGCCTGAATGCCGGTGACCGGACTGAGTGGTTCTTCGTAGAGACTGTACGGAATCCCTTTTTTTGCAGTATCCAGATAAGAAGAAAGGACATCGTATGTGATTTGATTTTCTTTCGACAGAGTATCATAGGAAAATTTATCGAGTACTGCACTACAGTTTTCAAGAGCTGCGTAGGAAGCGGTTTCATCTATATCGAAGGAACCATATGTAATCGGAATTTCTTTGATACCGTAGGATTCTGGATTTTGCAAGGTATAGTGCAGACCGATTGTTGTGGAAACGACATCTTGCTCAAACAGATTTCGGGTAAAATTTTGAAATGCAGTATTCGCATTTGTCGGAATGGAGGGAGAAGAACAACTGGTGAGAAGGATGGTGATAGCGAGAAAAAATGAAATAAGAGATACGTAATATTTTTTCTGTTTCATAAAAGACTCCAGAGCGTTTTTAGTATCTTATGTGGGATGCGGGGAATGTATGACAGCAGGAAGTGGCGTGTTTTCGGCATTTGCAACTGCCGGTTGACACATTTTCAAGGGGAGTTGGTAGATTGCAACTGGAAAATGGATTAGAGTTGTGGTATAAATTCAATACAGGAGGAGAGATAATATGATTTTAGCGGAAAAGATTATGGAGCTGAGAAAGAAAAATGGTTGGTCTCAGGAGGAACTTGCTGAGAAGATTCACGTGTCGAGGCAGTCTGTGTCGAAGTGGGAGAGCAGCGCTTCTATTCCGGACCTGAGTAAAATTCTGCTGCTGAGTCAAGTGTTTGGCGTGAGTACGGATTATCTGTTGAGAGACGATATAGAAGAAACACAAAAGGCAGAAATTTTTGTAGAGGAGACGGTGGAGAAAGCGGCAGGCGGTGAAACCATTTATAAAATTTCTCTGGAAGAGTCGAAGGAATATATAAAGGATAGACGGTGTGCGGCAAAGAGAATCGGAGTGGGGGTTGTTTTGTGTATTTTGAGTCCGGTGATATTAATTTATTTGGCAAGTATGGCGGAATACGGAAAGATCGGAATCAGTGAAGATGTGGCAGGAGGCATAGGAATTGCTGCATTAATTTTGTTGGTGATTCCGGCAGTCGCTCTTTTTATCACAACCGGAATGAAAATGGAAAAATACCAGTATATTGATACAGAAATCATTGAGTTGGAATACGGCGTTACCGGAATTATCAAAGAGAAAAAACAAGGGTATTCGGAACGTTATACAATGGGAATTGTAATTGGTGTCAGTCTATGCATCATATCAATTCTTCCACTTATTGTGATGGGGGCGTTTGGACTTCCGGATCACCTGTTAGTGACAGGAATTGTTTTTTTATTTATGATTGTTGCTGTTGCGGTCTATCTTTTGATTCAGGTGTGCATGGTCAGAGAGACATACGACAGATTGCTGCAGGAAGGAGAATATACGGCGAAAGCCAAAAAGATAGACAGGAAAACAGAAAAATGGGCTGCCATCTATTGGCCACTGGTGACGGCAGTGTATCTTGGATATAGTTTGTATACATTTGACTGGGGAAGAAGTTGGATCATATGGCCTGTCGCAGCAGTATTCTCAACGGTGCTGAAAGCGATATTCGGGGAAAGTGAAGAGATGTAAAATAAATAATGGAATTATTTAAAAAGAAAAATATTATTTTGAAAACCACTAAAAATCGCAAGAAATATTTGTGTAATGTGCCGCTGGACAAAATTAATGTATTTTGCTAATATATACATGTAAATTAGATTGTTACTCTTTGAGGCATTACTAATAGTACCTGTTTAGTGAAAATGAGGTGTTTAGTGTCTTGAGGAGTTTTTTTATTGGAGAGAGATGCAAGTAATTAACAAATTAAACAATAATTTTGCCATTTGTATCGATGGTGAGGGGAAAGAACTGATTGCTGTCGGTAAAGGTATTGGATTTCCCAAAACTCCATATGAGGTTGAAGACCTGAACTTGATCACACGGACATTTTACGATATTGACCCAAAGTATATTGAACTTTTCAAGGATATTCCGGAAAAAGTGGTTCATTTTACAGCGAAACTTGTGGAGATTGCAAAAAATGAGCTGGGGTATGAGATGAACCCGAATTTGGTCGTGACGATGTCCGATCACATTCACTTTAGTATTCAGAGGGCACAGAAAAATATCGATGTACAGATGCCATTGATTTATGAAGTGGAGCAGACATTTCCGGCGGAGGCACGCATTGGAAAATATGCAGTGAAGCAGATAGAACGCAGATTCAATGTTCGGTTAGATCCGAATGAAGCTTCGGGAATTGCAATGAATTTTGTAAATGCCCGATATGATACAAGGCTTAAGACGGATGTGGCTGATCAGTTGAAGAAGCAATATCAGGAGATTCTGGAAGACACGATCAGTATCGTGGAAGATGAGATAGGAATTGTGATTGACAGAGATTCATTTAATTTTGCGCGTTATTCCTCGCATCTGATGTATCTGCTAGACCGGATTGCAGGAAACAAGATGCTTTATTCAGACAATGGAATCATGTATCAGAGCATGAAAGATGAGTTTCCGGGGATTGCGGTATGTGTCGAATTGCTGGAACGATATTTTAAAAGAAAATGTGGTATTATACTTTCAAAAGAAGAAAAATTATATCTGATTCTGCATATTAACAGGATATGTACGAGAGAAGGATTGTAACCATTTGGGCATTACCTTCCATGGCAGAGATGGCGTATAGCGGCTCTGTTGTGGGAGGTTTTTGTTTTCTCGGGGCAGGTGCACATGAATCGAGAAGATAATTTTAGAAAACGTAGTAACGATAAGGAGAAAAAATTATGGCAGAGAAAAACAGACAGATTGCAGAGGCAGTCGTAAAAGCAGTTGGTGGCACTGCGAATATTACGTCGGTGACACATTGCATGACCAGATTAAGATTTGTTCTGAAGGACAAAAGTATTCCAAACAAAAAAGAGGTAGAAAAGATTCCGGGTGTTATGGGAGTCAATATTGCGGGGGGACAGTATCAGGTGATTATCGGAAATTCCGTTGGAAATGTCTACAAGGAAGTAGTAGCTGCAACCGGTATTTCTGATACAGCGGTCGGAGGCGATGCAGCAGAGCATATAGAAAAAGTTAATCCGATTGTTGCGGCGCTGGACTTTATTGCAGGGTGTATGACACCGCTGTTCACAGCGATTATTGCAGGCGGTCTTGTGAAGGTACTGCTCGTCATTTTCGGTCCGACACTTTTGAATGTGATGCAGACGACAAGTGACACCTATATTTTGATGAATGCACTTGGAGACGCTCCGTTTTATTGCTTGCCGGTGATAGTGCGACATATTTGTTTGGTGTGATACCGGTAGTACATGGAAGTTATTCGTCTTCGATTATTCCGGCAATGTTATCAACACTGCTTTTAAAATATGTGGAGAAACTTGTTGATCGAATCACACCGGAGTGGTCAAAAAGCTTTTTGAAACCGCTTTTGATTGTAATGATTGTAACTCCGATTACCCTCTGTGCAATCGCACCGCTTGGATTAATCATAGGAAATGGTCTGCAATCCGTAATCAACGGAATTTATGGATTTGCACCATGGCTTGCGATGATGCTGTTTGCCGGATTTATGCCGTTTATCGTAATGACCGGAATGCACGGGGCATTCGTGCCGGCGTCTATGCTTGGAATTTCCGGTGTGGGATATGATTTGATGTTGCTTCCGGCAATGTTGTGCAGCAACACTGCTCAGGCGGGAGCTACATTTGGAGCGGCATTTAAGACAAAAGATAAAGAAATGAAAAAGATGGCATTTCCGGCGGCTGTATCTGCACTGCTTGCAGGGGTAACAGAACCGGCAATGTATGGAGTTACTCTAAAGTTGAAAAAGCCTATGGTTGCAGCGTGTATTTCCGGTGGAATCGGTGGATTGATCGTAGGAATTTTACAGGTAAAATCTTATGCATTTGTGACTCCGTCCATGACATCTTTGGTACAGTTCATTTCTCCGGATGGAGGGAAAAACTTTTTATATGCGGTAATCATTTTTGCAGTGACGCTCGTACTTTCTTTTGTCCTCTCCTTTATTCTCACAAAGGGTGAGGCAGAGGAGGAAGCTGCAGAAGAAACAGAATTACAGAAGAGTGCAGCTGTTCTTACCGGAAAAGTAGAAATCGAAGCGCCGGTAAAAGGAAAAGTATATGCACCTTTTGATGGAGTGTGTGAAAATCTGTTTGATACATTACATGCAATCGGAATCACATCCGACAATGGAATCGAGATGTTGATTCATGTAGGACTCGAAACGGTAGCTTTGAAAGGAGAGCCATTCAAGGCACATACCGGAAATGGGGAGCATTTAAAAAAGGGAGCGCTTCTGTTGGAATTTGATATAGATGCTATTCAAAAAGCCGGATGCGAGATTCAGACTCCGGTGATCATCACCAATGCGGAAGAGCTCGGTGGAGTAACAGTAGAAAATGAAAGACTTGTGATAGGAGGATAAGAAGATGGGATTTTCTGAAAAATTTTTGTGGGGCGGCGCTACAGCTGCCAATCAGTGTGAAGGTGCATGGAACGAAGATGGAAAAGGTGTGTCAGTTTCTGATATTTGTACAGGAGGAAAATTTGGACAGAGCAAGCGAATTACTCCGGTGCTGGAGGAGGGGACATTTTATCCGAGTCACGAGGGGATTCGTCACTATGAAAAGTTCCGAGAGGACATCGAACTATTTGCGGAAATGGGATTCAAATGCTATCGTTTTTCAATTGCATGGACAAGAATTTTCCCAAACGGCGACGAGAAAGAGCCAAACGAGGCAGGTTTAAGACACTATGAGGAAGTGATTGATGAATGTCTGAAATACGGAATTGAACCGATCATTACTATCTCGCATTATGAAGTACCATTTGGATTGACGAAGAAATGTAATGCATGGGTGAGCAGAGAAATGATCGATTATTATCTCAATTATTGCCGCGCAATTTTCGAGCGTTATAAAGGGAAGGTAAAATACTGGCTTACATTTAATGAGATCAACAGCTCTGTGGCACCGATGGGAGCGCTTTTGAATCAGGGAATCTTAAATGATTTGGAAAATCCTACGGTGTTCATGGAACAGCCGGACATTCCGCAGCAGAGATTTCAGGGACTTCATCACATGTTCGTTGCATCTGCACTTGCCGTGAAAATGGCGCATGAGATTGATCCGGAATATAAAGTCGGAAATATGATGATTTACGCGGCGAGTTATCCGCTGACATGCAATCCAAAGGATGTTCTTGTCTGCCAGAAATACAATCGTCTTTACAATTATTACTGCGCAGATGTGCAGGCATACGGAGCATATCCGGCATATGCAGATTCTCTTCTGAAAGAGATGGGAGTTGTGTTGGAGAAAGAAGCAGGAGATGAAGAAATCTTAAAGAACGGAACAGTAGATTTTATCACATTTTCTTATTATATGTCTTCTTGCCAGACGGCAGACTCAAAAGAAAAGAGCGGGGAGGGAAATATCCTCGGAGGAGTTTTAAATCCATATCTGAAAGCCTCAGACTGGGGATGGCAAATTGATCCGGAAGGACTGCGTTATGCGTTGAATGACTTAAGTGACAGATATCATTTACCACTGATGGTTGTAGAAAACGGATTGGGGGCAAAAGACGTACTGGAGGAGGACCAAACAGTAAATGACGACTACCGCATCGATTATCTCAGACAGCATATTGAACAGATGAAGCTTGCGGTGGAAGATGGAGTGGATCTGATGGGATACACACCGTGGGGCTGCATTGACCTTGTATCTGCATCTACCGGAGAATATGCAAAACGTTACGGAATGATTTATGTGAGAAGATATGATGACGGAACAGGAGACTTTGCACGCCTGAAGAAAAAATCATTTTACTGGTATCAGCAGGTGATCAAAACAAACGGAGGAGAATTGTAATCAGATTGGAAAAAGAGATGCATTGTGTCGGTGCATCTCTTTTGGTCAAAAATATTGTAATCTGGGACTTATCGTGCTATGATTAATTCTACAAATCAAACATTCTATATTTTCTAAAATTCCGTGGCGTTCGTCACAAGAAATCCGATTTGTATTTTATGAAAAAGTTATAGTTTATTCTGTATTAAAAAGGTAGGTGGCGCCTATGAAAGTATGCTCTTTTCATTGATTCATAGATTTGTATTTGATAAAATGTAAAGGAGGAAAACATTTGGTAGAACATAAGATAAATAAGAAGTATAAAGACAGGGTATTCCGAGTTATTTTCCATGAGAAAAAGGATTTGCTGGAGCTTTACAATGCGATCAATGACAGCAATTATACGAATCCCGATGATTTAACTATCACAACGATTGAAGACGTGGTCTATATGGGGATGAAAAATGATCTGTCCTTTATCATTGGTGATGTGATGAATCTTTATGAACATCAGAGCTCGTTCAGTCCCAACTTACCGTTGCGTGGCTTATTCTATTTTTCATCGTTGTATCGGGAGTACATTGAGCCGGTGAAATATCGATTGTATTCTACATCGCCACTACATATTCCGTTCCCACAGTATATTGTATTTTACAATGGAACAAAAAAGGAGCCGGAACGTCAGGAGTTGAAGTTGAGTGATTTGTTTATTGAGGACAAAGGGGAAATGAATCCAGCACTGGAATGTACAGCAGTTGTGCTTAATATTAATTTGGGGAAGAATCGAGAATTGATGGAAAAGTGTAAGCAATTGAGAGAATATGCAGAGTTTATCGCAATAATCCGCAAGTATCTTGCAGAGGGGATGCAGTTTGAAAAGTCAGTGGAGATTGCAGTGGATAATTGTATTAAAAATGGAATTCTTGCAGATGTACTTCAAAAAAATCGAGCGGAGGTCGTAGATATGATTTTGACAGAATATGACGAAGAAGAATTTCGAAAAGCCTTGAGGGAAGACTTACTAAATGAGGGATTGGCTGAAGGGATTAAAGCAACAATTCGTATTTGCATGAAATGTAATATTTCTAAAGACCAGGCAAGGAAGAATTTGATGGAAGAATTCTCATTGTCACAAGAAGAAATAGAAAAGTACTTGGATAAGTATTGGAAGTAGAGTGATGTGTGACTACAGTTCACTCCACGCCATTTACTATTGACTGATGTGCGAACTGTAATAAAAAAGAAAAATGGGAATCTTGACACCGAGAAAATCCTGTGATACGATTTTCACATGTGAAATAACATTAAAAACAGGAAACGCAATGATGGAAAGAGTAGATATTTCAGACATTTACAGAGAAGTCTCATGAAGCTGAGAAGAGACGATGAAAGAGATATCGAAGATGGCTCCTGAGCGGTGTGCCAAGCTGAAAGATTTTAGTGAAGCACAAAGGGATCGCCCTTTACAGCGACAGAGTATGGTGTATGAGCATACTTGATAAGGTTTATACTGTGAAGTATAAGCGAAGAGAAGTGGTAACACGGTATCAGACCCGTCTTCTTAACTTTTGTTGGGAAGATGGGTTTCATTTTTTATACAAAAAGGAGTAGGAACATGGACAAGAAGAAATTTTATATGACGACAGCGATTGCCTACACATCGGGCAAGCCGCATATTGGAAACACATATGAATTTGTACTTGCAGATGCGATTGCAAGATACAAGAGAAGTCAGGGATATGATGTATTTTTCCAGACAGGAACTGACGAACACGGACAGAAAATTGAGTTGAAGGCGGAGGAAGCAGGCGTTTCACCAAAGGAATTTGTGGATAAAGTTGCCGGGGAAGTAAAGGCGATTGCCGATATGATGAATACTTCTTATGACAAATTCATTCGTACAACAGATGATTACCATGAGAAACAAGTTCAGAAGATTTTCAAAAGATTATATGAACAAGGTGATATTTACAAAGGACACTACGAAGGAATGTACTGTACACCTTGTGAGTCATTTTTCACAGAATCTCAGTTAGTAGACGGGAAATGTCCGGACTGTGGACGCGAGGTGCAACCAGCACAGGAGGAAGCATATTTCTTCAAAATGAGCAAATATGCGGACAGACTGATTGAGCACATTAACACGCATCCGGAATTTATTCAGCCGGTTTCCCGTAAAAATGAGATGATGAACAATTTCTTATTGCCGGGGCTTCAGGATCTTTGTGTATCGAGAACTTCATTTAAATGGGGAATTCCGGTAGACTTTGACCCAAAACATGTTGTATATGTATGGCTTGATGCGCTGACAAACTACATCACTGGTATTGGTTATGACTGTGACGGCGAGAGCACAGAACAGTTCAAAAAAGACTGGCCTGCTGACTTGCATTTGATTGGAAAAGATATCATTCGTTTCCATACAATTTACTGGCCGATTTTCTTGATGGCATTGGATTTGCCATTGCCGAAACAGATTTTCGGACATCCATGGCTTTTGCAGGGTGACGGAAAGATGAGTAAATCGAAAGGAAATGTAATCTACGCAGACGAGCTTGTGAATATGTTCGGTGTGGATGCTGTCCGTTACTTTGTGCTGCATGAGATGCCATTCGAAAATGATGGTGTAATCACATGGGAGCTGATGGTAGAGCGTATGAACTCTGATCTTGCAAATACACTTGGAAATCTTGTGAACAGAACAGTTTCCATGACAAATAAATATTTTGGCGGAAGCGTGACTGACAAGGGAGTAGCAGGGGATGTAGATGCAGACTTGAAGGCGGTTGTAGACGGCACTCCGGCAGCTGTCGAGGAGAAGATGGACAAACTTCGTGTGGCAGATGCGATCACAGAGATTTTCAATCTCTTCAAACGTTGCAACAAATACATTGATGAGACAATGCCTTGGGTACTTGCAAAAGATGAAGCGCAGAAAGATCGTCTTGAGACAGTGCTTTATAACTTGATTGACAGCATTTCTAAGGGAGCAGAATTATTGTCATCCTTTATGCCGGAGACAGCTGAAAAGATTCTTGCTCAGTTGAACGGCGGAAATGTAACAGATAAGCCGGAGATCTTATTCCAGAGACTTGATTTGGAAGAAGTGATAAAAAAAGTGGAAGAGCTTCATCCACCGGTAGAGGAAGAAAAAGAAGAGGAAGGAATTGATATCGAAGCAAAAGAAGAGATCACATTTGACGATTTCATGAAGATGCAGTTCCAGGTTGGAGAGATTATCGCTTGTGAGGAAGTAAAAAAATCGAAAAAATTACTTTGCTCGCAGGTGAAAATCGGAAGTCAGGTAAAACAGATTGTGTCAGGTATCAAAGGACATTATACAGCAGAAGAAATGGTTGGAAAAAAAGTTATGGTACTTGTGAATTTGAAGCCTGCAAAACTTGCAGGGGTTCTGTCAGAAGGTATGCTTTTGTGTGCAGAAGATGCAGAAGGTAACCTTGCGCTGATGACACCGGAAAAAACAATGCCGGCAGGCGCGGAAATTTGTTAAAATTAGTTCACGTAAAAGTCAAAAAGGGACAGGGCAAAATTCAATTGGGGACGTAGTAAAATTGAATTTTACTACGTCCCCAAAGTTGAAAGGAGAACAGAAAAATGAATAAAATCAGAATTGGTATTGTAGGTTATGGAAATATAGGACGTGGTGTGGAGCTTGCAATTGAGCGTAACGATGATATGGAGCTTGTGGCGGTTGTGACACGCCGTAATCCGGAGGATGTAAACATTCTCACGGAAGGTGTGAAAAAGGTGCATTTAGATGATGTACTTTCTCTGAAAGGAGAAGTGGATGTGATGATTCTGTGCGGGGGCTCTGCGACAGATCTCCCGGTTATGGGTCCACAGATTGCAAAGAACTTTAATATTATTGACAGTTTTGACACACACGCAAAGATTCCGGAATACTTTGCAAATGTAGATGCAGCAGCAAAAGAGGGAAATCATATTGGGATTATCTCTGTTGGCTGGGATCCGGGAATGTTTTCGCTGAACCGTATTTACGCAGAGTCTATTTTAGTACAGGGAAGCACTTACACATTCTGGGGAAAAGGTGTAAGTCAGGGACATTCTGATGCGATCCGTCGTGTAGAAGGAGTAAAAAACGGAATCCAGTATACAGTACCGATTGAAGCGGCAGTTGAAGAAGTAAGAAGTGGAAGTGAGCCGGAGCTTACGACAAGACAGAAGCATTTGCGTGAATGCTATGTTGTAGCGGAAGAAGGTGCGGACAAGGCACAGATTGAAAAAGCAATCAAGGAAATGCCAAACTATTTTGCAGATTATGACACAACAGTGACATTTATCACAGAAGAAGAATTAAAGGAAAATCACAGCAAAATGCCTCACGGTGGTTTTGTGATCCGCACAGGAGAGACAGGAAGAGAAGGAAATAAACATGTGATTGAGTATTCTTTGAAACTGGATTCAAATCCGGAGTTTACTTCAAGTGTTTTAGTTGCTTATGCAAGAGCGGCATACAGACTTTCCGCAAATGGTGAATGTGGGGCGAAGACAGTATTTGATATTGCGCCGGCATTATTGTCACAGAAGACTCCGGAACAGTTAAGAAAAGAGATTTTATAAGATGGAAGCAATGATATTTGAAAGCCATGCGCATTATGATGATGAGCAGTTTGAGGAAGACAGAACAGAGCTTTTAAATTCTATGCAGGAAAATGGCATTGGCACGATTATTAATGTCGGTGCCACTTTTCAATCCTGCACAGAAGTGGTACAATTGGCACAAGAGTATCCATTTATCTATGCGGCAGTAGGTGTGCATCCGGATGAAGTAGGAATACTGGATGAGGAAAAATTTGCATATTTGAGAGAACAGTGCAAGAGAGATAAGGTTGTGGCAGTTGGAGAAATTGGACTTGACTATTATTGGGATAACGAATCTCATGAGATACAGAAAAAATGGTTCCAAAGGCAGCTTGAACTGGCGCGGGAATTCAACCTTCCGGTCATCATTCACAGCAGAGATGCGGCGGCGGACACGCTTGAGATGATGCAGCAGCATGCAAAAGGACTTCGCGGTGTAATTCATTGCTTTTCGTATTCAAAAGAGATGGCGCAGGAATATGTGAAGATGGGATTTCACATCGGTGTCGGAGGTGTTGTCACATTTAAGAATAGCAAGAAACTCAAAGAAGTTGTGGCAGATATACCGATGGAAAAGATTCTGCTGGAGACGGATTCGCCGTATCTTGCACCGGCTCCGAATCGAGGAAAACGCAATTCTTCTCTGAATATTCCTTATATCGCTCAGGAGATCGCGCAGCTCAAAGGAATCAGCTACGATGAAGTTGTTAGCCGCACAGAGAAAAATGGAAGAGATTTATTTAGAATTTGAGGTAAATATATGACAAAGCCAACATTAGGCAATCCGCAAAATACAATTGAAATATTACAAAAATACGATTTTTCATTTCAGAAAAAGTTTGGACAGAATTTTTTGATCGACACACATGTGTTGGATAAAATCATCAGTTCAGCAGAGATTACGAAGGATGACTTTGTGCTGGAGATCGGACCGGGAATCGGGACGATGACACAGTATCTCGCATGTGCTGCAAGACAGGTTGTGGCGGTGGAGATCGACAAAGCATTGATTCCGATCTTGGAGGATACGTTGCAGGCATACGACAATGTGACTGTGATCAATGACGATGTGCTGAAAGTGGATATTCCAAAACTTGCAAAGGAATATAATGACAACAAGCCGATCAAAGTGGTAGCAAATCTGCCGTATTATATTACGACACCGATTATTATGGGCTTGTTTGAAAGCCATGTACCGATTGAAAGTATTACTGTCATGGTGCAAAAAGAGGTGGCAGATCGGATGCAGGTGGGACCGGGGACCAAAGATTACGGGGCACTTTCCCTCGCTGTGCAGTATTACGCAGAACCATATATTGTTGCGAATGTGCCGCCGAATTGTTTTATGCCAAGACCAAAGGTTGGTTCGGCAGTCATTCGTCTGACACGTCATAAAGAACCGCCGGTACAGGTTGAAAATGAAAAATTAATGTTCCAGATTATCCGTGCTTCTTTTAATCAGAGAAGAAAAACACTTGCCAACGGACTGAATAATTCGCCGGAGATTCATCTTCCGAAAGAAGTGATCACAACTGCGATCGAAAGTCTTGGAAAAGGTCCGAGTGTGAGAGGTGAAGCTTTGACATTGCAGGAATTTGCAGTGCTTAGTGATAGAATTAATCAGCAGCTATAAACTTCACAAAGGAGGGATTCATATGCGTTATGAAATCAAAGGGGAGACATTACCGGTTGTCATCTGTTATTTGGAATCCGGTGAAAAAATGATCACAGAGCGTGGATCAATGTCGTGGATGTCACCGAATATGGAGATGCAGACGACATCAAACGGAGGTATCGGAAAAGTATTTGGAAGAGCATTTTCAGGAGAAGCTTTATTTCAAAATACTTACACAGCACAGGGCGGAAATGGAATGATCGCATTTGCTTCAAGCTTTCCGGGTTCTATCAAGGCATTTCAGGTATCACCTGGAAATGAGATGATTTTCCAGAAAAGTGCGTTTCTTGCGGGAGAAGCAGGTGTGGAACTGTCGATTCATTTCCACAAAAAAGTGGCATCGGGATTGTTCGGTGGAGAAGGATTTATCTTGCAGAGGGTGTCTGGAATAGGAACGGTTTTTGCTGAGTTTGATGGTCATGTAGTGGAATATGAACTGCAGCCGGGACAGCAGATCGTAATTGATTCAGGACATCTTGCGGCGATGACACCAAGCTGCCAGATGGACATTCAGACAATCAGAGGATTAAAAAATGTCGTATTTGGAGGAGAGGGACTGTTTAATACAGTGATTACGGGACCTGGACGCGTTTGGCTTCAGACGATGCCGATCAGTAATGTGGCGGGAGCATTGAGACCATATTTTCCGACGAGCAATTAGAATATTTTGAAAAAAGAGACAAATTTTACAAAAATTTGTCTCTTTTTTAAGAAATCGTTCATGATATATTTGTTGTTTTTTTATTTACAATTTAGTATAATAAACTACAATACTTTAAAGACGGAAAGGGGAATGGCTATGGCAAATTCAATAGACGAGTTATTGTTTGACATTACACCAGAGATTTTGCAGCTTGCAAAATTGTGTGAAGAAAGCAATGCAATTGAAAAAGAGTTATATACAGAATATCAGGTAAAAAGAGGCCTGCGTGATGTCAACGGAAAGGGTGTTCTCGCCGGGCTGACTAACATTTCTGATGTCTGTGCATCTCAGATTGTAGACGGTGAGGAAGTACCGTGTGAGGGAAATTTGTATTACCGGGGTTACAATATCAAGGATCTGGTGAATGGATTTTTGGCAGAGGGACATTACGGATTTGAAGAGACGACATATCTGCTGTTGTTCGGGGAACTTCCGACAGAAGGGCAGCTGAAGAGATTTACAGAAGCATTGTCAGAGAGAAGAACACTTCCACCGAATTTTGTGCGTGATATTATTATGAAAGCACCAAGCAGAGATATGATGAATAGTTTGTCACGCTCTATACTGAATCTGTATTCTTACGATGAAAAAGCGGATGACACATCGATTCCGAATGTTCTGCGCCAGTGTCTGAATTTGATCAGCCAGTTCCCGATGTTAATGGTATATGGCTATCATGCTTACAATTATCGCAGAGGTGAAGATTTATATATCTATGCACCATTAAAAGAACTGTCTATGGCGGAAAATATTTTAATGATGCTTCGTGAAGATCGGAAATATACACCATTAGAGGCAAAGATTCTGGATATGGCATTAGTATTACATATGGATCACGGCGGTGGAAATAACTCGACCTTTACGACACACGTTGTAACTTCATCCGGAACAGATACCTATTCGACTATGGCGGCAGCGATGGCATCTTTGAAAGGGCCAAAGCATGGTGGCGCCAATATTAAGGTGACACAGATGTTTGAAGATATGAAAGAACATTTGTCAGACTGGGAAGACAGGGATGCAGTTCGTAAATATTTGGAAGATCTGCTTGATAAAAAAGCATTTGATAAAAAAGGGCTGATCTATGGAATGGGACATGCAGTATATTCTGTTTCTGACCCAAGAGCAGATATCTTTAAAAAATTTGTAAAGCAGCTTGCAACGGAGAAAGGCTGCGAAAAAGAATATGCTTTGTATGAGATGGTAGAGCATATGGCGCCAGAAGTGATTGGGGAAAAACGTAGAATTTACAAAGGTGTTAACGCAAATGTCGATTTTTACAGTGGTTTGGTATATGGAATGCTTGGGCTTCCAAAAGCGCTTTATACACCGATTTTTGCGGCAGCACGTATCGTAGGTTGGAGTGCACACCGGTTAGAAGAGCTGAAGAATGTGGATAAGATCATCCGTCCGGCTTATAAACCATTGTGTCCGCACAGAGATTATATAAGAATTCATGATAGATAGCAGATGATGTAAATGAACAAAAGAGTAGTGAAAAACGAATTTTATTATCCATCCAAAGACGGCGCCACGCAGATTCATGCAATTGAGTGGATACCGGATGGGAAAGTGGCGGCGGTATTGCAGATGTGCCATGGTATGGTGGAGCATATTGACCGCTACGATGAATTTGCACGATTTCTAGCAGAAAAAGGATATTATGTTGTGGGCCATGACCATCTAGGTCATGGCAAATCTGTCACGTCAAAAGATAAGCTTGGATTTTTTCATGAATCCAAAGGAAATACCTACGTGATAGGAGATATTCACCATTTGAGAAAGATAACGAAGAAAAAATATAAAGATGTACCATATTTTATGCTGGGACATAGTATGGGATCTTTTCTGCTTCGACAGTATCTTGGATTATATGGGGATGGCATTTCGGGAGCCATTGTGATGGGAACTGGAAGCAAGTCCAATCTGCTTCTTACAGCCGGCAAAGTGCTATGTCGTATTATTGCTTTTGGAAAAGGCTGGGAATACCGCAGTAAATTGGTGAACAATATGGCGTTTGGCGGTTTCAATAAGAAGTTCTCACAAGAGACAAATGGTTCGGACTGGCTGTCAAGGAATCCCGTTAATTCTCAAAAGTATGCAAAAGATCCGTTATGCAGCTTTGTGTTTACCGTAAACGCTTATTATCAGATGTTCTGTGGAATACTGGCAGTAAACCATCAGGAAAAAAATGGAAAGATACCAAAGACACTTCCTATATTTTTGGTTGCTGGAAAAGACGACCCTGTTGGTAACTTTGGAAAGAGTGTGGAAAACATTTATAAAAATTACAAATCATGTGGAATAGAAGATGTTTCTATGAAGTTATATGAAAATGACCGCCATGAGATTTTAAATGAAGTGGATCGTAGTCTGGTTTTTGACGATTTGCTGACTTGGATGGAAAAACGAAAAAGATAGACAAAAAAAGAAAGCTGTAACAGCTTTCTTTTTTGGTTATTTAAAGGAATGAGAGTAAAGTGTACATCTTCGAGTTACCCCGAAGATGAATTACTTTATGAGGGGGGAGATAGTTGTTCTATCAACTATCTGACTTTAGTATAAAAGAAAAATGTGTCCAAAATATGATTAAATTCTAAAAGAAAAGGAAATTTTATTAAGTTAATCTTAAGAAGATTTATGTTGTATATAAAAAGGGGATAAACAGAGGAAAAGCCGGTCTTATGACCGGCAATTATGAAAAAGAAAATGATATAAAAAGATTAATATCTTTTATGGTTATTAGTATACTGGCTTTTTGTGTAAAAAGTGTGATAGAAAAGTAAGAAAAATGTGAACAGTTTTTGAAGAATCAATGAAAACGTTCAGTTATTTCTTATTTTTTGATTGGCAAAGTAGTTTTTTGTAAGTGCCATCGATCAATATGGCACCAAGCGGGGCAGTGATTAAAATTCCTAAAACTGCAACGGAAAGGACAATCTGTCCGCAAGGGAGTCCCATAGCAAGCGGAACAGAGCCAATAGCAGCCTGAACGGTAGCCTTTGGAAGATAGGAAAGGATACAGAATAACCGTTCTTTTTTTGTGAGCCTTGTCCGGATAAGGCATATCGCAACTCCGACAGAACGAAATAGAAGTGCAACCAGTATCATGAGAATGGCAGCGCCGCCTGCGTTTAGTGTATAGCGGATATCTACAGCAGCTCCGACCAAAACAAACAGAATGACTTCTGCGGCGAGCCACAATTTCCCAAATTTATCAGAAAGTCTTTTGGAAACAAAAGTGGTGCTTTTAATTTTTAACAGGCATGCCATGCTTACAACAGCTAAAAGACCGGATATAGATACAATGTCTTTCATCCACGTTTCAATTGCCATTAACAAAAAAGAAATTCCTAATACAATAATCACTTTCATACTGTTTCGGACACAATGCTTGTGTGCATATGCTGTCTCGAAAAATAAACTGAGCAGATACCCGGTAATGCCACCGAGTACGATGCCGAACAAGATGGAAACCGGAATGTTGACAAAATCCATCAGATGTGCATTTCCACCTTGGGCCATATTGGAAAATGTGGAAAACAGCACGATGACAAAAATATCATCGCAGGAGGCACCGGCAAGGATAAGCTGCGGAATACTTTTATCTGTACCGTAATTCTGGTCCATCAGGCGGACCATTCGTGGCACGACAATAGCAGGAGATACTGCAGCGAGAACGGCTCCCATGACAGCTGCCTCAATCGGTTTAATCCCCAAAATATGAGGGGCAAAAAGGAAAAAAGCGAGTATTTCAAAACTTGCAGGTACAAATGACATCAAAACAGCGGGACGCCCGACTTTTTTTAAGTCAGACAGATCTAATGACAATCCGGCCTTTAACAGAATGATGATCAGAGCCATTTGCCGTAACTCGGATGAAATGGACAAAATAGAAGGATCAAGCAAGTCAAGAACATATGGACCTAGAATGATTCCGGTGATGAGCATTCCAATAATACGGGGTAGCTTTAATTGCTGACAAATAGCTGCGGCAGCAAGACCTACGAGAAAAATAAATGCAAGTGATGTTAACATAAATAAGAATCCTCCTCAATTTCAACAAATGTTTTGTAAAAGTCATAGAGCTTTCCATTTTCTTTGGCACGCAATAAAAATCGGCTGATTATAAAACCGGTGCGGTATGTCTTTTGAATCTGCGACAGCAGTTGAGACAAATTATTAGGAAATCCTTCCGTGACTTCTTCTTTCATCAAACAAGCGATGTAACGGTGTCTGCTCTTCTCCCAAAGTACCTGAGTATCGGGAAACAAAGAGCGCTGTTCAGACGGAATCGTCAATCCCCGAAGCTCTGACTGAATATGTTCTGAATGCTGTACACGAGAATACAGATACGGATTCTCAATATATTGTCGGAGTTTTTCGATTTCACCTAAATCAAAAGAGACAATACAGTCGGTATCGATGTCGACTTCTGTGAATGGATGGGATTTCAGCTCATTTAAAGTATTTATAGCATTTAGATGATTGCGAAGTTTTTGCATTCGGTGCTGAAGTTCTTGCTGTTGCTGAACTAATTCATCAATTTTTTCATGTAATAAAAAGGAATGCTCTTCAGGGGTGGACTGTTCCATCGTTTGTATCTGTTTGAGCGGGAGTCCCAGACTTTTGTAAAAAATAATATCGGAGAGATTCATAAAGTCTTCTATCGTATACTCGCGGTAGTTATTTTCGTGATTCTTTTTTGGTGTCAAAATCCCTGTGCTTTCCCAGTGACGTAAGGTGGAAGCAGGCAGATTGAAAAATTCTGAAATCTCTCCAATGTGAAATTGTTTTTTCATGATGATTGCTCCTGATAATTTTTCTTTCATTATAAGATATTTTGTGTTGACCTTCAAGTTACTTTAAGGTTTAAAATAGCACTGAGGAGGGGGAACATATGGAAAAATTATTGATTTTTGATTCAGCGAAGGAAGTGCGGTTTGGAAAATTATTAAAGTTTATTATCCCAACGTATTTGACGGCATTGTTTAATACGGTATATACCATTGTGGATGGAATTTTTGTGTCGTCCTATGTGGGGACAAATGCATTAGCGGCTATCAATATTGTGTATCCGATTGTAAATATATTGACGGGAATTGCACTGGCGTTTGCAACAGGTGGGAGTGCACTTGCAGCGCTTCATATCGGTGGGGAAAGAAAAGAAGAAGCAAACAGAACATTTTCTGTCAGCATGCTGCTGTCACTGTTGGTTGGATGCGGTGTATCTGCCTTAATCTGGATAAAACTTCCTGCGCTATTGGAATTACTGGGCGCGACACAATTAACGATGAGTGATTGCAAAACATATGCTTTTTGGTGGCTTGTCGGTACTCCTGTTGTCATTGGAAAAGAGCTGCTTACTTATTTTATTCGCGTGGACGGCTCACCCACTTACAGCTTTTTGACGGCGCTTGCAGGAGGTCTACTAAATATTGTATTGGACTATGTTTTTGTGGGATGTATGGACATGGGGATTTTGGGAGCTGCACTTGCTACGATTTTAGGACTGCTACTTTCTTTTTCTATGGGACTTTACTATTTTGTGAAGAAGAAACATACCTTGGAATTTACATTTCGAGGACTGTCTTTCAAGATAGGATTTAACTGTATGATAAACGGAACGTCCGAGTTTGTGAATCAATTGGCAATCGCGATCACAACAATTGTTTTTAATAGAACGGCGATGGCGTTTGCCGGAGAAGATGGGATAGCTGCTGTCTCCATTATTATGTATCTGCAATTTTTGTTTATTGGGATTTATTCCGGTTTTTCTATGGGGATGGCACCTCCGCTTGGATATGCATATGGAGATAAAAAACTTGATGTATGCCGTGCTCTTGAGAGGTATGCATATCGTTTTTTCAGTATTGCCCCGATTGTAATTTATGCATTGACTTTTTTTCTGGCACCAATGTGTGTATCTTTTTTTGCCGATAAACATAGCAGTGTATATACACTGGCGGTTTCCGGAATGCGGATATATGGTTTGGGATTTTTGTTTTCCGGAATTAACATTTTCTCAGCAGTACGTATGATGGCTTATGGGAAAGGATATTTTGCAGGAGGAATTACATTCCTTCGCTCGTTCGCGTTGTTGTTGCTGTTTTTGATAGTGCTGCCACAATTTTGGGGAATGAATGGAATCTGGCTTGCAGTTCCAGGAGCGGAAATTTTAACGATGTTTGTTGCAGTTCTGGCGTTAGTTTTTATCCCGCGAGGGAGAAAAAGTATGTTATGCTGAAAACATAGTTTGAGGTGATAAATCCAAATTCTGGGGAAGCCCGTAAACAGCGAAACCCCGTTAACCGAAAGGTTAACGGGGTTCGTTGTTTTATAGTTATCTAAAGGAATGAGAGTAAAGTGTACATCTTCAAATCTGAAGATGATTACTTTATGAGGGGGGAGATAGTTGTTCTATCAACTATCTGACTCTAAGTATAAAAGAAAAATGTGTCCAAAATATGATTAGATTCTAAAAGAAAAAATAATTTTATTAAAGAGATATAAAAATAGAAACAGATTAATGGAAATGACGATGATTATGCAGATAACATCATGAAAGATGTGTTTAATTTCTACCTGAGTATAAAGATTTGATTGTGCGTGTTGCGGGATATAGTGATCATTTCCGTAACCTGAGCAAAGCGCTTCAAGATGAGATTATTGAGAGAACAGAGCAGTCATTTAATTAAAAAGCAAGGAGAATAAGATTATGAAATTAGGATTTATAGGCGCCAGAAATATGGCGAAAGCAATGATTGGCGGTATTTTAAAAAATAATATTTTTAAGCCGGAGGAAGTGATTGCATCTGACTTGTATGAGCCGGGGCTCAGACAGGCAAAAGAAAGTCTTGGAATTCATGTTACTACAGACAATAAAGAGGTTGCAAGAACAGCAGAAGTGCTCGTTCTGTCTGTGAAACCACAGTTTTATGATGCAGTAATTAAAGAAATCAAAGAGCTGATTACAGAAACTCAGATTATTGTTACTATTGCACCGGGTAAGACATTGGAATATCTGGCGGGTGCATTTGCAAAACCGGTAAAACTTGTACGTACGATGCCAAATACCCCTGCTCTGGTAGGAGAAGGAATCACAGGTGTTTGCCACAATGATTTAGTTACAAAAGAAGAGCTTGATTATATATGTAATATTTTGAGTGGATTTGGAATGGCTCAGGTATTAAGTGAAAACTTAATGGATGTGGTTGTATCTGTCAGTGGAAGTTCGCCGGCATATGTGTTTATGCTGATTGAGGCAATGGCAGATGGAGCAGTTGCGGATGGAATGCCGGGGCAGCAGGCTTATCAGTTTGCGGCACAGGCAGTGTAATAGAAGCAATGAAAGCTTGTGTAAAAAAGGCAAAAGGGCTATAGGATATTAGGATCCGCACATCGGAATGATGTGCGGGTTTTTAAATTAAACGAATATTAAGAAATTTCCTATCTGCCTCTTAAAATTTGTTTGATAATCTTGTATACTACAAGGGAGGTGATGATTATGTTTAAAATATTAGTATGTGATGATGACAAAGAAATTGTGGAGGCAATTGAAATATATTTGACACAGGAAGGTTATGAGGTATTAAAAGCCTATGATGGAGAGGAAGCGATTCAGACATTGAAAAAAGAGCACGTCGATCTCCTGATTATGGATGTGATGATGCCAAGACTGGACGGAATCAGAGCAACCCTTAAGATTCGTGAAGAGAACAGTCTGCCAATTATTATTTTATCTGCAAAATCAGAGGATGCAGATAAGATTTTGGGACTGAATATTGGAGCGGATGATTATGTTACAAAACCATTTAATCCGTTAGAGCTTGTTGCGAGAGCAAAATCGCAGCTTAGAAGATACACACAGCTTGGAAGCACAGTGCAGGATGAGAAGAAAGAAGTGTACGAAGTCGGCGGACTTTCGATTAACGATGAACTTAAAGAAGTGACGGTAGATGGTGAATCGGTAAGACTGACACCGATTGAGTACAATATTTTGTTGCTATTAGTAAAAAATCAAGGGAAAGTCTTTTCTATCGACCAGATTTATGAAAATATCTGGAACGAAGAGGCGATAGGAGCGGACAACACAGTTGCAGTTCATATTCGCCATATTCGTGAGAAAATCGAAATTAACCCGAAAGAACCAAGATATCTGAAAGTTGTGTGGGGGGTAGGATATAAGATAGAAAAGCTTTAGAAGGGAGTATTTATGAAACATTGGTACAAATCAGCACCGATGAAAGGAATTCTTCTGATTCTGGAGCATATTTTTGCAGTACTGGCAGTGCTTTGTGTTGTATTTATTTTGATTTATCCGGGACAGGAGTATGGGAAGAATCTCAATGATCTTTCAAAGGGTGAGTATAAGGAAACAAGAGGGTTTGAAGAGAATCTGCAGTCGGCATCGCACACTATTTTGAATCAGATTGATCTTCAGAAGAATTTTGAGACAGACGGAAAATATGATGCGAATAAGTTTGTGGATATTATGGCATATATGGATTCCCAAAAGATTACAGGGGAAGATGAATCCGGAATCGCATATCGCTTAGGAGATTTATCGGACTGGGTTGACAATTGGGGAACGGAGGAAAGCTCAGGAGACAATATTATCGTATGCAAAAAAACGGATGGTACATACGCATACTATACGGAAGAAGAGTTTGCAAAGCTGTTCAAAGAAGGACTGAAGTTCTCAGACGATACTTCTGATGTTGATCAGATGGAAGAGTTGGAAGATGGATATGTAGAAGAGAATTATTATGATGAAGATGTGATGCAGGTATTGGATGCGGATGGAAAGGTAGTCTATACGGATTGCTGGAATATGACTGCTATTCCGGAGCGCTATATGACGGCAGATGGAAAGTCATTGCTGCAGATTGTAAATGAGAATCCAAAGTGGAATGGAAAGCTCAGTGAGATTTATCGAGCATTGAGTAACACGCTTTCTAATCTGGAAAGTGAACTGAGCGCATATGAGCAGTTCCAGGAATACTGGACAGAAGGAAACACAAACCTTACCTATATATTTGCAGATTTTAACAGTGGAAAATTATACACGAACCGACAGGTATATACGGACATTAACAACATGCAGGAATATGTAAAAAATCTCACCGAGAGTGGAAAGTATGTAGTTGTGACACCAAAACTTGCGGATTTCAAGACAAATCTGGATACGGAAGCGGACAATTGGTCTTCGAGAACAATGGCCGGTACAGACAACTATATGTATGTGGTTTCGGTTGATACGAAATATCCGATTCAGGACAGCTTTTATTTGCAAAATAAGCTGTTTGATAAATATGCGCCAATGATTAACACAATGCTTGCTGTCGCACTTGTTTCGATTGCGGGATTCTTTATTGGATTTGTATGGCTCACCATCATTGCAGGGCGCACTCGAAAAGATGAAGGTGTGCACCTTATGTGGTTTGACCGGGTTAAGACGGAGCTTGCGCTTGCGTTGATTGCTGGTGTGTGGGTGTTGGCACTCTCTTTTGTCTATGCGCTTATTGACACGTGGGGTGTGAAATACTGGAGCAATGGATATCGAACCTATGCGGCGACGATTTTGGAACGAGGATTTTTAGATGATGATTGGATCTTGCTAGGTTTTGCGATGCTTTTATGCTGTGCGGCATTTTTTATCGGCTATCTGAGTATTGTTCGAAGAATTAAGGCGAAAATGCTGTGGAAGAACAGTGTTCTGCGCTGGCTGATTCGTGGTCTGAAGAAGTTTTTTGCATATAGAAGCTGCACATTTAAAGTGACAGCAGGTGCACTGGCATTTATTGTGGTACACTGGATTGCGATCGGTACAATGGGAACCGGCGGCTGGATGTTTGTCATGTTCCTCGTTGAGGGAGTGACGCTGTATTATCTGATCCGAAAAGCGATTGCAAGACAGAGACTCAAAGATGGAATTCGTCACATTGCAGATGGAAATGTAGAGTATCAGATTCCGACGAAGGGCTTGAAAGATGATGAACTTGATATGGCATTGCACATCAACCATATCGGGGAAGGCTTGAGCAAAGCGGTAGAGAAAAGTATGAAAGATGAGCGTTTGAAGACGGATCTGATCACAAACGTATCTCATGACATTAAGACACCGCTTACATCAATCATTAATTATGTTGATTTGTTGAAACGTGAAAATATTCAAGATCCGAAGATTCAAGGATATTTGGATATTCTGGAGGCTAAGGCCCAGAGGCTGAAACATCTGACGGAGGATGTGGTAGAAGCGTCGAAGATTAGCAGTGGGAATATTACGATGGAATATATGAATATCAATTTTGTGGAAATGATTAATCAGACAACCGGTGAGTTTGCGGAGAAATTTGAAAAGCGAAATCTTCAGATTGTGCTGAATGTTCCGGAGAAGCCGGTTATGGTCCGCACCGATGGAAGACGGATGTGGCGTGTAATTGAGAATATTTATAACAATGCGGCAAAATACGCGCTGGAAGGTACGAGAGTTTATGCGGATTTGATTGAAAAAGAGCATACAGTGGAGTTTTCGTTGAAGAATATCTCTGAGCAGCCATTAAATATCTCGGCAGATGAGCTGACCGAGCGGTTTATCCGGGGAGATGTATCAAGAAGTACGGAAGGCAGTGGTCTTGGTCTTTCGATTGCAAAGAATCTGACAGAATTACAGGGCGGAAAATTTGAACTGTATCTGGATGGAGATTTATTCAAGGTTACGATCGTATTTCCGAAGGCGGTTGTCGGACAAAGTGTGACAAAATCTTAAAAGAGGTTACGGGTTAGTAACAAAATGAAAGACAGGGGATGAAAAAATTCCTTGTCTTTCTTGCGTTTCGGGTGCAGAACTTGTAGAATAATGGGTGATAGTTGAAAAAAGTAAAAGAGGTCAGTTTTATGGAAAAAATAAAAGAACTGTTACAACAGAGTTTGAATATAGATTTTATTGCAGCAACGCTTAGCAATCCGCGAGAGAAAGACGGGCTAAAAAAAGTGAAGGTAAGACCGATTTTGAAAAAGGGAGTGTTGCTGTTTCAGTGTGAGGAACACCAAAACAATCAGGTGTTTCATGAAAATTGTGATGCAGCTCAGGCGGTGTCTGTACTGTGCGGATATATGGAAAAGTTTCGCCAGATGCAGATGGAGACAAAAACAGTAAAATACACAGTGCTTGTGAGTAAAAAAGGGAAGGTGACGATTCAGAAAAAGCAGCAGACTGGCTGTGTAAAAGAAGTGGATCTTTCTCATAATAGAAGTAAGCGGTATATCTTAGAGGAAGGAACAACAGTTCCGTTTCTGCAGGATTTGGGAGTCATGACGGCAGAAGGAAAGATTGTCAGGACAAAATTCGACAAGTTTCGTCAGATTAACCGTTTTCTGGAATTTATAGAAGATATCCTGCCACAGCTTGACAGGGACAAGGAAGTGACAATTCTTGATTTCGGATGTGGAAAATCTTATCTGACATTTGCAATGTATTATTATCTGCATGAATTAAAACAGATAGATGTTCGTATTATAGGATTGGACCCGAAAAAAGAGGTGATACGTCATTGTAATGAGCTGAGTGAAAAATATGGATATAAAAAGCTGAAGTTTTTGGAGGGGAATATTGCGGACTATACGGGCGTGAATGAAGTGGACATGGTCGTGACGCTGCATGCCTGTGACACTGCAACAGATTTTGCGCTTGCAAAAGCGGTCGGATGGAATGCAAAGGTAATCTTCTCCGTTCCGTGTTGTCAGCATGAATTGAACAGGCAGATCAAAAATGAGACTCTTGCACCGATCCTGAAATATGGTCTGATCAAGGAGCGATTGGCAGCACTTGTGACCGATGCGATGCGGGCGGAATATTTGGAAGGACAAGGCTATGATGCACAGATTTTAGAGTTTATCGATATGGAGCATACGCCAAAAAATATCCTGATTCGTGCGGTGAAGAGTGGGAATCAAAAAAAGAATGGGGAGAAATTGGAGGCCTGCGAGCAGTTTTTGAATATCGCGCCTACATTGAAAAAGCTATTAGAAGAAAAAGAGGTATAGTAAATGAAAGACAGAATCATTAAAATAGGGGTTTTGACGGCTGTTTTTATCGTTGCTGTGATCGTGTTCAGTTTTATCACGAATCAGGGCAATTCTGACATGACAGTCGAGATGAATGCGGCGACATTCCCGATGATTTCCTTTGTGACGGACGGAGATGAAATCAATCATCTTGTGGGATATAAGGATGAGATGAATATTCCGGCAATGCGCGATACGATCACACCAGTGAATGCAGATAACACAGTAGAGATTCGTATGAATTTGTATGAGATGGATCCGGAGTCGCTTACGTATGAGGTATATACATTAAACGGAGAGGACCGGCTTTTACAAAAGACGGAGAAGACACTTAAAGAAACAATGACCTTGAGTGTCGGAAATGTTCTGACCGAGGGGACAGAAGGTGTTTTGAAGATTACATTGAACATAGATAAAGACAATAAAATTCGCTATTATACAAGAATTGTGAAGTCAGATGAATACTATGTGAAGGAATGTATTGATTTTGCGAACACACTTCACACGAATATGTTGAATAAGTCAGACACAGACAGTATTACAGCTGTGATTGAACCAAATGAAGAGGGAGATAATACCACACTTCAACATGTGACGATCCATTCAGATCTGGATCATGTCACATGGGGAAAACTTTCACCTGAGATTTCCGGCGATATCCAGTGGGATATTAAAGAAACAAATTCTACTTACACGGCGATTCAGTTGAAATATCAAGTTAAGTGTAAAGGAGACGACAATGATCAGGAGACATATAATGTAAGAGAATTCTTCCGTGTGCGCTATCTGAAAGGAAAGCTTTATCTTTTGGATTATGACAGGACGATGAATCAGATATTGGAGTCTTCTAACCAGATTTTATCGGGAAAAGGAATCAACCTTGGAATTGTTCCGAAAAATGTTCAATATGAGACAAATGAGGACGGAAGTATTGTGTCATTTATTCAGGAGAGAGAACTGTGGTGCTTTGATAAGAATGAAGATTCGTTGGCGCTTGTATTTAGTTTTGCAGATACGGAGAAAGAAGATGTGCGGAATCTGTATGACCAGCATGCGATCAAAATTATTTCCATGGATAAGGATGGAAATACGACATTTGCAGTCTATGGCTATATGAACCGTGGGGAACATGAAGGAGAAGTAGGTGCGGCGATTTACTACTTTAATCTGTCTCAAAATGTTGTGGAAGAGAAAGCGTTTATTCCAAGTAATAAATCTTTTGCAATTGCAGAAGAGGAGCTTGGGAAACTGGTATATTACAACAATGAACAGAACATGTTGTATGTGTTAGTGGACGGAACTATTTATAAAGTAAATTTGAAGACCGGTGAAAAAGAAGCGGTTGTAGAATCGTTAGCAGAAGGTCAGTACGTTGCGGGAGACGACGGACATCTGATTGCTTACCAGGATAATGGAGGACTCAATGATTCTACGGAAGTGACTATTTTGAATTTCATGACCGGAGAGACACAGAAGGTGACAGCGGCAGAAGGTGAAAATATACGACCTCTTGGATTTATCTCAGAAGACTTTGTGTATGGAACCTTAAGAGCGTCAGATGCAGGGAAAACAGTGTCCGGTTCTGAGATACTTCCAATGTACAAGCTGGAAATCAAGGACTCTGATGACAAGATTGTAAAGACATATGAATTTGAAAATGTTTATATTTCAGATGTATTTGTGGAAAACAATATGATCACATTGAACCGTGTGACAAAAAGCGGAGATACTTATACTTCAATAGACAGAGATTATATTACAAATAATGAGGAGAAGGCGGAGAGCAATATTTCTTTACAGGAATACTCGACCAGTTTGAAAGAGCTGCAATACCGACTTGTATATGCAGATGGTATCGATGATAAGAAACCAAAGATTTTAAAACCGAAGCAGGTATTGTATGAGAATCCTACAACGGTTGCGTTTGACAGTGAGAGTGAAAAAGGAAAATTCTATGTATACGGTCTTGGACAGATGCTTGGCTTATATGACAAGGCCGGATATGCAGTTCAAAAGGCCGATGAGGTATCAGGCGTAGTGGTATCTTCAGATCAGGCGTACGTCTGGGAGAGAGGAAACCGCGATCTTCGGTATGAAGTGGAGATGGAAGGATTTACGGTTCAGGAAGGTGAGTCGACCTTTGTGGCATGTATTCGCCAAATTTTGGCGTTGGAGGGCAAGAACGTCAATGTGGCAGAGGAGATGAACGCAGGTAAATCGGCAATTGATATTCTAAGTGAATATTCCGGCGGAGAGGGAATGGATTTGACTGGATGCACAACAGAGGAGATGCTTTATATTATCGGAAGAGGAACTCCGGTCATCGCAATGACAGATAGTTCCAATGCAGTACTTTTGATCGGATATGACACATCAACAGTCACTTATATTGATCCGGCAGACGGAGCAGTCAGAACAAGTACAGCAGAAGAAATTGATTCTATGGTAGCTGGAAGTGGTCACACGTTTATCGGATATGTGAAATAAGAAAAAAATTGGGGTATCGCTTAGGCGACATCCCAATTTTTTTTGTACATGTATGTGTCGGATAACACATTTTTGTACCGATAAATGCTGAGTACAATTCCCAGAAGAATGTAAGTTACAACCATAGTAACGCCCCCATAGGAGAAAAATGGTAAAAAAGTGTAGGTAGGAAATACAAGTCCAAGTGTAACTAGCACATTCCAAAAAGCGGAGACAAAAAATACTATTCCACATCCGTATCCCATCATCATTCCAAGCTGATTTTTCTGTGAGGAAGAAATCTGGAATATTTTTCTGATCAATAAGAGAATAAGAAGAACGGCAACAAGAGCCACTAATATTCCGTAATAAGCGGAAAGTGTGGATAGAATATAATCACTGTTTTGCCCTTCCTGCAGTAGTGATTTCTTATTGCTTGCGCCGATAAAAGCGCTGTTTGTTACGATACTGCGGAGTGTTTGCAGTGCATGGTTTTCCACCGTAGGATCAAACAATGCGTGAATACGTGCAATTTGATATAGCGCAAGCTTTCCGGTCTGCATCAGAATCGCAACACTGGCAATCGGGAATGAAATAGAGATTCCCCAAAATGCCGTCAAAAATTTCTTTTTATGGAATGTAAACCATCCTTTCCATACAGCAATGGTCAATAGGCTTGCCAGCATGAAAAATAGTGAAATGGTTACCCCGAGATTCGGCAGCTCCAGCGTTAAAAAAAGCGGAAGAGCCATCCAAATGAAAATTTTTGGAACAACGCGCCAGCCCTTTCCTCGATACTGATATAGGATTGCGCCGAAAAGCGGCACGTACAGAAAGAACAACGGTGACATTATAAGCACTTTGGATAAAATGCGCATATAAAGAGTTCCGTTGAGGCGCATCTCCACTATAAATATTTGGAAAGCGAAAAACAATAGGAAGATCGTGGCAATCCACTTGGAATATTTTCCGATCAGGCTGTAATCGATCCTATAGACTACAATCATCGCACTAAAACTGATTATTGCATTAAATATATGATGGCGGAAAAAATATGCGTTATTGTCTGGAATATATCTCGTGACGAGATACTGTATCAAAATGCTGAAAAGTGTCAGTATACCGATTGCCACAATTATGCGCCAAGCCATCTGCGGGCGATGGAGCTGATCCATCTCCACACCTGTCTGAACAGGATCCCCCATATCATTTAGCGCCGCTTTTAAAGCATCGTCTTTGCTCATGTCCTCTGCTATATTGTCTGCCACCTGTTCTTCGATGTGCCCCCTGATTTCATGATAAATGGAAGCATGTGCTTTTTTACAGCGGATTTGTTCTAATAAAGTTTTCAAATATTCCTCCATATAGATTACACCTCCAATAACATGACGTCGGCTACAGCACCGACATATTCGTTCCATTCTTCTTGTTTCTGAACCAATAATGCATGCCCCTCTTTGGTTATGTGATAATACTTTCGTACTTTTCCAAGTACCTCTTTCTCGTAAGAAGCCACAATATTCTTTCCTTCCAGATTGTGAAGCAAAGGATATAAGGAACCGGCTTTCAGTTCGAAAACATTCTGTGAACGCTCACGTAATGTGGAAATCATCTCGTACCCATACATATCCTTTTCCGACAAAAGCTTGAGAAGGAGCATCGTAACACTCCCTGAAACTAATGTTTTATCAATTGACATTGAAATACCTCCTTTTTATGTGTAGGATAACTATATATAGTTTAACTATATAATATATCGGTAGACTATATATGTCAAGTGAAAAACATATAAAAAAATAGGAAAGAGAATATCATCACTCTTTCCTATTTTTTACTATGAGACTTGTTTTTTAAAAAGTATATATTGATATTTGTGTAAGGCAGTATATACAATCATTCCCAGTACACCGCATGAAATAATCTCGCCGATGCCGACTGTGAGCATCATAAATGGGATTGGGAGTAGTACACCGTAAGCATAGCGAAGTACAAAAGGAACAACGACAATATTTGCCAAAATCGGAGGAAGTGGTGCAAGGAATTTTGATCTTTTACGTAACAAATAAGTAAATAACGCACCGATTAACGTTGCAAGGCTTCCGAAAATAATATCCGGAAGAAGCGCACCACCGAGGATGTTACCAATCAGACATCCGATGAATAGTCCCGGAATAGCTGCCGGAGTAAATACCGGTAAGATAGTCAATGCTTCAGCGATACGAACCTGCACCTCCCCAAAGCTGAATGGTGCAAATACGATTGTCAACACCACATAGATTGCAGCGATCATGGCTGCCTGTGCCATAAATAATACACTTTTGTTTTTCATATTCTGTTTTCTCCTTTAGTTTTGTTTTACGAGTGGAAGGTCGCGAACACTCTTTATATTTTTGGCTTAAAATCAAGGTTGCTGAGGGATTGTTAATACTTCTTGGTACTGAAACGGTACTATTTTATTATAAAGTATTCAAGAGGTCCGCAATCTCTCGTTGTTTATTTGGGTATAAATGCCCATAAGTTCCGAGCGTAATCTTTATATCATCATGCCCGAGTCTTTCAGCGATAGCGAGCGGAGAAACACCCTTTTCAATCAACAAGGCAACGTGAGAATGTCTTATGTCATGTATGCGTATTCGCGGAACTCTGGCAATCTCTGAATATTTTTTCATTGGATAATATAGCGATTGCTTGGAAATTTCAAACAACCTAGTTTCGCCGTTACAATCATATATCATTGACATGTAATTTTCAAGTTCTTTCACAAGAAAATTAGGTAAGGTTATATCCCTTATTCCTTTGCGTGTTTTTGGTGGGGTTATAACGTCCTGACGCTCCATTCTCTGCAATGATTTGGTAATATGCATGATTTGTTCATCTAAGTCAATATCTCCGGCTGTGAGGGCGAATAACTCGCCTATACGAATACCGCAGTAGTAAAGCACTTGAAAAGCCATTCGTGTAGTAGGCTGCTCAATGTATGGTATGAACGCAT
The DNA here is from genome assembly GCF_059731825.1 of Faecalimonas nexilis. NCBI lineage: Bacteria > Bacillati > Bacillota > Clostridia > Lachnospirales > Lachnospiraceae > Faecalimonas > Faecalimonas nexilis. The sequence continues at coordinate 114,517 of NZ_AP029189.1, forward strand.
TATACTGTTCATGCGTCCAAAAGTGCAGTGATTTGTTGCTTGCTTTTCCAATCTTCTCTATGCCGTCAAATGGATTGGAGCGTAGTCCACAGCGTTTTGCCCCATATTTATATATTGTGCGGAACATGGTATCAATTTTATTGATGTATACCTCTGAAAGTTCCGTGTTTAACAGTTCATTTTGCCACAGGATAATCATCTTCTCATTAATCTCTGAGAGCGGTATATCCTTAAATGTGGGCAAAATATGCTTAAGGGCAATATTATAGCTTCTAATCGTTGTCTTTCGTCTTCTAGGCGTATTTTCCTCTATGAAGTCATTAGAGACACTCCCGAAAGTAGTGTCTGAATCATACTGCAGGGAGCTGAGGAAACTGTATTCCCATTCCTTAGCATCTTTCTGACGTGCAAATCCTCTCTTTTTCTTCTGTTTCTTATTCCCCATGTAATCGGTATAGTAACATTTTACGAACCATGTGCCGGTCTTTTCGTCTTTGTAAGTTGGCATGTGTCTATCTCCTTTCATTTCAAGCCGGGCAGCGTGTGAAATGGTTGAAGATAATTGACATATTTTATAATTTTGACTATAATATACTTACTAAGACAGTCGAGAAGATAGCTCAAACCTATCCGCCTCGGCGAAAAATTAAAAAGTAACTATCAGAGATAGCCGCCTAATTCTTTACCAGAGAGCAGGGCGGCTATTTTCTGTCTTTGTCATTTCTGACTAATGTAATAATAGCGCATATCATAATTACAAACGTAAATAAATCCGAATATGTAACCATGTTATCATCCCCTTCCTAAGACTCGAAGCGGATGATATGGCCGCCCTCTCGGCTGCCTTAATAAGTATATTATTGTCAATGTACCGAACACAATTTTGCGTTGGGTGACTGTGTTTAGGTGTCGTGTTACGCTACACCCTTTGAAGTATCGGAAATTCAGATGACGGTTCAACCGGCGGCTCAATTTAGATCTGTCATATAAACAGTGGAGTGTCCAATTTTGGACACACCGGTTTTTACAAGCGTACTTTTAGGTACGGTGGTTATGGGTGTTAAATTATTTACTGCCGTAGATTTTCCTACACTTGCAAAGGGGGCACCAAATACTGACACCTTTTATTCTTCTGAATTATTGGTGTTTTCAATGTCTGTTGGTTCGTGTGCTGCGTACACAGTGCCATTATCTTTAGTATAATCTTTTTGGTATTTGGGACTTTCTGAAAGTAGTTTAGTGTAGTCAATAGCCTTATCTTGCCCTTCATAATTCAATTTCCGAAAATATTTTAATAGTTCAATATCTCCCATTTCTCTATTGTAACCACGTTCTGCTATATCTTTTTGGAATTTTTCAACATACACATCTATTTCATCTATAAAGGTTTTACTTTTAGTTTTCGCTGTTTCTATTAAGCTATCTGTTGATATTTCCAAGATGTCAGAAACTTTTTTTATTACGTCGGCGCTTGGCTCTCTGTTATTATTTTCATAATTTGAGTATGTAGAATATGGAATATCCAAAAGTTTAGACATTTCTTTTTGCGAAATTCCTTTAGCTTTCCTAAGTTCTTTGATAGTGCTACCAATTTGTATAAAATCATTTATTCCCATGTTGTACCTCCTACTTATTCTAAAGTATAACACATTTATATTCAAAAGTGAATATTTATTATGAAAAAGCATTAATATATTCTAAAATGAATATTATACTATGCATATATTCAAAAATGAATATAGAAAGAGGTGATAAAAAGATGAAGATTAACAGACAAAAATACGAACTTGCGAGAGCGAGAGCGTGCAAAGGACAAAAGGACCTTGAAGCTGATGGAATCCCAAAAGGCACATTGTGCCGGATTATTGGCGGCGGAGATGCAAGACCAGAAACAGTCGGCAAGATTGCTCGGTCGCTTGGCGTTGATGTAACTGAAATTATTGAAACAGAATAAAATACGCCGGGCAGCGTGTGAAGTGATTGAAAGGAGTGAAATCATGACAGTGAATCAGATCAGAGACTACACAGCCTTAGTTAGACGAAAATCGGAATTGATTCTGCAAAGTGGCAGCAGTTGGAAAGCTGAATATTCAGCTGAGATGCAGAACATTGACGAGCAGATCAGGAAGATGCGAAAGGAGTTGATTAAATGAGTAAGCAGGTATACACAGCAAAAGATATTTCAGAGATTCTCGGAGTGTCTGAGAGCAAAAGCTATCAGTATATCCGGCAAATGAACAGTGAACTTGAGGAAAAAGGATTTCTTATAGCGCGTGGCCGTGTTCCGGTGGCGTATTTTCAAGAAAGGTTTTTCGGTACAAAAACGGTAGGTGAGTAGATGGCAAGCAGAAGAGAACTACTTGACAGCATATCTTGCGATATGAGACTTGATAAGTCATTCTTTATGAAAATCTATGGCTATGAATTGACTTGGCCGGGATTTGCCGAAGATGCTCTTACACGGCTTGAATTTTTAGGCTGTAGCAGGGCTAGAGAATACTACAACCGCTTCGTTAATGAGTATGAAAAAGAGCATGATCAACAGATGAAGAATGTGGCGAAGTGGTACAAGAAACAATGTGAAAATGAAAGCAAAAGCAGAAAGGCGGCGAGTGAGTGCAGGGAGAAAGAGAAACAGCAAGAAGCGGAGAAGCAGAAGAGACGAGGGCTGCCCCGGGAATATGTAGCAAACCAGATATTGAAATGGTAGGAAGAGTATTTAGTATGCTGGATATGCAGAAGGATAAAAACATACCGATTCAATCAAGAAAGAATTGCGTTACAGTTCTTGGATGTGATCCAGTCTTGTCGGGGAAAATTAAATTCAATACATTATCAAACAGGAAGAACGTAGAAGGTGCGTTACCGTGGAATAAATCAGAGAAATTGAGGGAATGGACCAATATAGATAATGAATACTTGATTTACTATATGGAAACGTATTACCTTTTAAATTCGGACAAGAAAATACTAGCAGCGTTGGAAATGGCAGCGGATGTAAATAAATTCAATCCGTTTATAGATATGCTTAACAGCACGGTATGGGATGGAGTTCCAAGAATAGAAAATCTTTTAACAGATTATCTTGGCGTAGCTAAAAGTGAGTATTCGGCGCATTGTATGAAACTGGTTATGCTTGCAGTTATAAGCCGGGCATTTAGTCCGGGGACAAAATTTGATTATGTTCTAGTTCTTTCTGGGCGCCAAGGCATAGGAAAATCTACATTTTTCTTGAAAGTGTGTTGTAATGAAGACTGGTATTTAGAGAATTTGAAAACGATAGACAAAAATAAGGATGCAGCGGAATTGATACAGGGCAAGTTGATTGTAGAATTTAATGAACTGCTTGCAGTCAAGAGTGCGATAGAGGGCGTCAAGTCTTCCGTTACAGCTAAATCAGATGAATACCGCGGAGCGTATGCCAGAGAAAGTGAAAAGCGATACCGTACCTGTGTATTTGTTGGTACTACAAACGATGCCCAATTTTTAGTTGATAAGACAGGGAACAGAAGATTCTTACCATTGGAATGTGGAGTTGAGCCGATAGCAAAAAGTTTATTTGTTGATGATGAGCTTTTGCTATATGAGTTCAGGCAGGCATGGGCGGAAGCCTATAAAATATATCTGAGTGGAAAATTTTCATTAGTTCTTCCGAAGAAGTTACAGGAATATGTAGAAGAACTGCAGGAAGACTTTAAGGAAGATGATCCGCTAATCGGGATGATACAGAGATGGCTCGATTCAAGACAGGACGATTATACTTGCAATATGCAAATCGCATCAGATGTCTTAAATGTGGAAAATCCGGATAGGAGAACAATAAACAGGATAATGGATATTATGAACAACTCTATTTCCGGATGGGAGCGAAAAGGCACACATTGGAAGAAGTTTTATGATTATGCAAATATAGCAGTTCATGCTACTGCATTAGAAACATTTGGAAGACGTGGAGTTTATAAGGGGGATGTTGGAATTGGGCCAACAATTTTGGGGTTAGGTGAAGCGTCATCTCATGCAGCACAATAGTTAAATATAATAATGTTGACATATTTAGAATGTATAAAAGGAATGTATGCAACTATCGAAGGAATGGTGATTACTAAATGCACTGATGAGATCAAAAGAATATATAAGGAGATTGAAGAAAACCTTGATAAAAAGATTTAAATATTAAATCAGACGCTTAACAATTTTATTGATTATTTGAATTATGTGATGAATATAAGACTTCAATGTAGCAGCAGGTAATTGAAAGCAAATTAAGAATATGCTATAATTTCGGCATGGGAAACCAGAGCCGGGCGGCTTACCCTCTTTTACGGAGGGATTCACCCTCCAGTCGAAAGAAAGGAGGGCGATGCTGATGTATGTTACATATTCTGATCTGATTCAGTTATTAATGTTCATTGTTGCCCTTGTAGGTCTTTGTTACGAGATTTTCAAGGATAAACGAAAATAGCCGCCATTACTCGCAATAATGACGGCAGTTTAAAATAACAGCTTTTATTTTACCGGGTAAGCCGCTTGCGGTTTCCCTTTTTGTATCTTCAATATAGCACATCTTAATAGATTCTGCAAGTGGCAGCAGTTAAAAAAAGAATCTACCTAAAAAGAAGCATAGTTGACAGAGAATTTATAGCCTTTATAAAGCCAATTCAAGGGATGCTTTATAAAGTGTATCCTCTTATAGCTATCAGTATAAGATAGAATGACTGTCATATACTTCCGGCCCTGTTTTATGAGGAAAATATTTAAAGAAAAGCCCGTAAAATCAATACTTTTGGGTTTGACATTATAGGAAGGGTGGGTAGAAAAAATTACACTTTTTGAAAAAATCGAGAACGATTATTGATAGTAATTTTCGATTGTTAGAAATTTAATTGACGCATAATTTAAGAGAAAGCTATAATAATCGCAAAGACAAACTTATAGAAATATGAGGATACAAAGGTAGAGGTCGAAGACCAATATGTATAGGCAGTTCGACTGTGATGAAATATAAGGTTTCGGTATAATTTTTGCACAATATCGAAGGAGTAATATGTTAGAAATTAAAGAAAAATATGTTCAATCCGAAAAATACAGAGATAGACATATATGTGGGAATTAGTCCCAATATAATGTAAATATTTCGGTATAGAGTGGTTTGCTCATGCAAACTGATTTATATATAATAAGGTGACTCTAGTTGTATGCGCAAATCAATCAGAGTCTCAAAAGCACAAGCACTTATGAAAAGTTCCTAAGGTTAAGATTATCACTTTTCAGACAAGTGCAAAGAAAAATATTTGGAAAGCAGAAAATTAGAAAATGAAAACAATTAGTAAAATTAGTTGTGCGTTGCTAGGTGCTATGCTTTTGTCTAGTATATTTAGTGGTTTGGTTGTTGGCATTACAGAAGCTGTAAAATTATCTTTAAGTACACAATCAATTCAGATGATAGGTGGATGCATGTCCAGTGTTTGGTATGTATATTTCTTTCAACTTTTTACTAAGAGTATGAAGAAAAGAAATATAAATGAAGTATCCTTGGGACGAAAAAATTCGATTTGTGATGGGGGTAGGTATTTACTAATATTATTAGGAATGACAACATTATTATCTAACGTTACAGATAAGATAGTTAATTGTCTTAAAATATATTTGATAAACGGGGAAATGAATGAAGGTGTTGTCGAATCTTATGTGGAGAATGTGCCAATAGTTTTACTTTTTGTTTGTGCGGTAATTGTTTCACCTATTTTTGAAGAACTTTTGTTTAGAAAAATATTGTTAGAAAAGCTACTACCATATGGAAAAGTTATAGCGATTGCGATTAGTAGTCTGTTTTTTGGATTATATCATGCAAATTTGGAGCAGTTGTTATACACGATGTTTTTGGGGGTATTGTGTGCAAATATCGTGATTATTACAGGAAAAATAAAGTATGCAATTTATTTGCATATGGCATTTAATTTATTTGGTGTAATAATATCAGATTTTATACCGATTGGGGCAATTACAACAGTACTACAAATCGTATTTGTAATGAGTGCTGTGTTAATATTTGTTTTTAAAGGGAAAACAATGTTTATTTTAAAGGATGAAGATTGTGTTGAGAGCTTTTGCGCAAAAAAAGAATTTCTAAGCATTGGTTTTACATTATATATAGCGTTTTTTGTTATTGGTAGCATAGGGGCAATGGGTGAATAAGTTATATTAAAATAAATTATAAAGATTGTGAAAGGATAAGTTTGAAACAAAGAGGTAGTGGTTAGAGAAAAATAAAATTGCATAGCAAACAAACCATCCTTAGGGTGGTTTCAAAAAAGTAAATATAGACACGACACTTAATTCATGGCAGGTGGTGCTAGAATATAAATAGTACAAGTCAAAATGAGAATTCCTTATAAGAAAAATCATGGTACAATGTAGGTACCGCACTGAAGGAGGATCTCATTATGGCAAAGCACTATGACAAACAATTTAAGCTGGATGCAGTCCAGTACTATCACGATCATAGAAACTTAGGACTGCAGGGTTGTGCTACAAACTTAGGAATCAGTCAGCAGACATTATCACGTTGGCAGAAAGAACTGCGTGAAACAGGTGATATTGAAAGCCGTGGTTCCGGCAACTATGCTTCTGATGAAGCCAAAGAAATCGCACGATTAAAACGAGAATTACGAGATGCACAGGATGCCCTTGAAGTATTAAAAAAAGCAATCAACATTCTGGGAAAATGACGGAAGCCATTTATCTCGAAGTTATGGAGATGGCAGAAACTGCCCATAAGGCGAAACGCCAGGTTTCTGTCTCCGGAATGTTGAAACATCTTGGCGTTTCTCGTTCTGGTTATCATGCATGGCTAAAACGTGTTCCTTCTAATACAGAAAAAAGACGTGAAGCCGTAAAAACTAAAATTCAGGATATTTACGATGAATCAAAACAGAATTATGGTGCCCCTAAAATCACCAAGGAATTATGTAAATCAGGAGAAATCATCTCCGAACGTACTGTTGGTAAATATTACAGATTGTGGTGCAGCATGCATAGCAACGATATGCAAACAAAATGGATACAAAATTAGCATTACTAGAATTCGTGAAGTAGCAGGCACAGATAAACAGGGCACAAATGTGTATGGTGTAATTAAGGCAGCAGAACATTTTGGATTTAGCGCAAAGGGGTAAAGGAGTAAAATGAGTTTTTAGATGGTAAGCGCAAAATATTGCTACGCTGCCCATGAATCACGCTTGCACCAAAATGATAGATGCAAGCGTTTTGCTCTATGTTTAGTTTTGACAGTTTGCTTTCGCAGTCTCGCTCCATGGGGCAAGCTGTTCCAGCTGTTCATCTGACATTTTATCGTCTGGCCGCTGTGATAAGAGGTATGTCAGATATTTGTAGGTATTCAGGTCATTCGCTTTTGCCATCTCAACCATTGTATACACAATAGCACTAGAGGCCGCTCCCTTCGGACTGGCACTGAACAGCCAGTTCCTCCGACCAACAGTGAATGGTCTGATTGCATTCTCGCTAAGATTGTTGGATAAACTGCAATGACCATCTTCCAGATAGGTCATCAGGGTGTCTTTCCGATTTTGGGCATAGTTCACCGCTTTCGCCAAACGGGTTCCCTTGTTTGGACGCTGTTGATCCAGCCAAATCCAGAATGCCTCCAGTATCGGCTTCTCCTTTTCAAGACGGAACTGTTTTCTCTGCTCCGCAGTATGATTTTTTGCTTTTGAGTACCGCTCACAATCAAACAGCTTGGAGCAAAATTGTACTCCCTGCACCGCCGGAAGGCTGTAATCATACTCTTTCCCTTTCGGTATGGCATCTGTGAAATAACGTCTCACATGTGCCCAGCAAGAGCAGCGTTTGATATCCGGCAGATTGTTATAACCCTGGTATCCGTCGGTCTCCAGATATCCACGGAACCCCTGCAGGAAAGATGCTGCATGGAACTTTGCCCTTGTCTCTGTGTAATGATAGAGCAGGATCGGCGGAAGCCCATCTTCTCCACTGCGGAAGAGCCACATCCAGGAATCTGTTTCAGGATTGCGCTCCGGCTCATTCAGTACCTGAACCCGAGTTTCATCTGCCATCAGATATTTACGCATCCGTAACTGACGGTGAAAATAATCATAAACATGGCAGAGGTAATTCTCGGTACAGTAAATGATCCAGTTAGCAAGCGTAGCCCGGCTCAATGGGACACCCAGCTGCTTCCATTCCGATTCCTGCCGGTTTAATGGCAGACCATTCTGGTACTTCTGGTGCATTGCCCATCCTACAACGGATTCCGATGCATAACTTTCCGGGATCAATGGTTCCTGAACAGGCGCTTTGACAAATGTCTGATCATCCGGGTGTTCCTCTGATATGGCACACTCCGGGCATTTATAGGTTTCACGATAGATATTTACTACTTTCCCTTTGGCAGGGGTAAACCGGAATTCATGGCGGACGAATTCTTTCCCAATACATTCCATCTGCGTTCCGCAGGTTGGACAGTTCCGCTCCTCCTCCGGAAGAGAAATGATCTCGTCGCAGGAAGGAACATTTTTAAAGAGATCCGCATGTGTCCGTCGTGCTTTTCGCTTATGTTCCGGAACAGTGATGTCATCAGGAAGTTCCTGTTTCCATGTCGGATCTGCTTCCTGCTCGGCTTCATCAAAAAGATTCAGCTGACCATCGATATCTTTCCGTTTTTCACTGGAAGTACCAAAGAGCTTCTTCGTGAGATATTCAATCTGCTGACGAAGATTTTCTTTTTCCAGACGGTCTGCTTCCAATGTTTTTTGTAAAGACTGGATCAGTTCTGTCTGTGCGGAAATCGTTTTATTCAGTTGGTTGATCATGTCCTTGTACGCAAGGATTTTTGAATCTTTTGAATTACCAGCCATATGTCTTCTGCTCCTTTTTTACTGCTCTTATTATACCATAAAAAGCAATGAAAAGGAAGCAGAAAACCCAGTATTTACAAGGGATTGCAGACATGATACAGGGTGTGGAAAGCTCTCCATTTTTGTTGGCTGGCATAGAGGTTTTACACAATCATTCCGTAGGTTTGAATGCTTTTGGTTGTTCGATTTCAAGACCGGACATGAGCCAGTCGAATTGCTGCCAGGTCAGTTGCTTTACTTCCAACTGATTTCTGGGCCAGCGGAATCTGCCCTGGACTTCCATACGTTTATACAGCAACACAAATCCGTCAGATTCCCAAAGCAAAGCTTTGATCCTGTCACAACGTTTTCCACAGAAAAGATACAGGGCGCTTCGCCTTGGATCCATATGGAGTTGATTCTCTACAATAGCACACAGCCCGTCAATGGATTTCCGCATATCCGTTCTGCCTGTTACGATATAGATTTCATCGGCGGCTGTGATATCCCCTAACATTCCAACTCCTTCACAATGCGAAGCGTTTGAGCCAGAAGCTGAGGATCTGTTCCATTTGGTATTGTTAGATGCAAACTTCCTACAGACAGCTTCATTGGCTCTGCTACGGAAAGGTTATTTTTTTCCGTAGCTACCGGAATCACATTTAATGGCTGTTCATATGGGAGCGGGTCAGTATCATGAAAATCCACTCTGACAACTTCCTGGCTTTCCGGTGCACGATAGCTGCGTCCGGTTGACGCTGGCAAATCCACACAACCTTTCTGACGCAGCCTTTTTACCCAGTTGTAAAAAGTTCCCGGTTTAATGTCATGTTCCACACACCATTGATGATCTGTCAACCCACTTTGACGGCATTCCATGATGAGACGGTATTGTTCTTCGGTAGGTATTCTTTTGCTTCTCATGAGCACACCTCCATAAATCGGATAGAGTAAAATGCTCGCATCTATCATTTCTAGCAAGAGAAGATGAAGTGAAATGCTTGCATTTTCTATTGATTATTATGGAATGATTTTTAGGGCAACACAATCCGTCGAATTATTTTGCGCTTACTTTAGATGAGGAATGTGGTACATTGATAATCGAATAGTACTAAAGTGATATAGGTGTATTATATTCTATAATCACGACATGGGAAACCAAAGTCGGGCGGCTTACCCTCTTTTACGGAGGGGCGAACCCTCCAGACGAAAGAAAGGAGGGCGATGCTGATGTATGTTACATATTCTGATCTGATTCAGTTATTAATATTCATTGTTGCCCTTGTAGGTCTTTGTTACGAGATTTTCAAGGATAAACGAAAATAGCCGCCATTACTGCAATAATGACGGCTTAGTGTAAATTAAGCATTTAATTATTGGGTAGCCGCTTGTGGTTTCCCTTTTTGTATTTTCAATATAGCACATTTCAAGAGCTTCTTCAAGTGTCACCTAGCTTTTTTCTTTTACTAATGCTATAATCGTTACTGTTCACTTCATAAAAGAAAGGACAACAGTACATGAAAGTTTTGATATTGTCTTGTAACACAGGAGAAGGGCATAATTCTGCCGGGAAAGCCATAAAGGAATATATAGAAAGTCATGGGGATCAGGCAGAGTTTATTGATCTGATGATGCTGAGTGGCAAAAAGACATCGAATGCTGTAGGAGGCTTATATGTTAATGTGGTAAAGCATTGTCCGCACCTTTTTGGGCTGGTATATCGGCTTGGGAGGCTGATTTCTTCGGCGAAGCGGAAATCACCGGTTTATTTTGCGTGTGCAAGATTGGGTAAAAAATTGAAACAATATTTGGAAAATAAAGACTTTGATATAATTGTGACACCGCATTTGTATCCGGCGGAGACATTGACGTGGATGAAGCGAAAAGGAATTTTGAGGCAGAAGACCGTTGCGATTGCGACCGATTACACAAGTATTCCATTCTGGGAGGAGACCGAGTGTGATTATTATGTGATTCCGCATGAAGACTTGATAAATGAATTTGTATCAAGGGGTATTCCGAGAGAAAAACTGCTCCCTTGGGGGATTCCGGTCAGAGAAAAGTTTGGCAGGAGATTGGGCGGGAAAAAAGCCAGAGAAATCTGTCAGCTGCCTCAAGACGGCTTGATTTATCTTGTAATGAGTGGAAGTATGGGATTTGGAAAGATCCAGATTTTTGTGCTGGAGCTTGCGAGAAGACTGAAAGAAAATGAAGAGATTGTTGTAATCTGTGGGAATAATAAGAAACTGGAAGAGACTTTAAAAAGAGAACTTAGAAGGGATAGAAGGGTACGCATCCTTGGTTTCACAGAGCAGGTGGCAGAGTACATGGAAGCGTGTGACGTCATTTTTACGAAACCGGGGGGATTAAGCAGTACGGAAGCAGCGGTGAGCAGAATTCCGATCATCCACACAAATCCAATTCCGGGATGTGAGAATCGGAATCTGGAATTCTTCGAGGAACGGCATATGTCAATTGGGCGAAAGAGTTTCTTTGGACAACTGAGGGCTGGACAGAAGATTTTGGAGAAAGAAAGATTGCGCCGTGACATGATTCGTGCTCAGGAGATTAACAGTAAGCCGATGGCGACAGAGAAGATTTATCATCATCTGAAGAAGCTATCTGGTGAGGAATAGGAAGTGAAGAAAAGATGACAACACAATATTTGTTTTATATTCTTTTTGGATATTTGTCTGGGAGTGTATTATATGGATATTTACTTCCCAAATATATAAAGAAGATCGATGTCACAAAAGAAAGTCCGGATCAGAATCCGGGGGTGGCAAATGCATTTCTCTGCGCTGGAGCACCGATAGGATTCTGTGCATTGATGCTGGAACTTCTGAAGGGATATCTGCCGGTGCATGCGGCAATGCATGTGTTAAATCCGCGACACCTTATTTTTGGTTTGGTGTTGGCTGCACCGGTTCTCGGGCATGCGTTTCCGTTTTGGAATCCGAAGATGGGAGGAAAGTCAATTGCAGTATCATTTGGAGTATTGCTCGGGTTAGTCCCTTATTGGAGACCGGTTTTGATTTTGGCGGTATGTTATTTGATGTTTTCTATTGTGATTGTCATTCGGCCTCACTTTTTCCGGTCTGTTGTCACATTCGCAATTTTCTGGGGAATGGTGATAATCAAGAGGGGACCGCTTGGAATCACAGCTGGAACAGGGATTTTGTCCTTTGTAGTGATTTGGAAGCATCTTGTAAAGTATCAAAATGAGCGTTTGGAAATTACATTTCCAGGCAGACAGGAGAAAGTATGAATATAGAGAATATAATATTTGATGTTGATGGGACGCTGTGGGACTCTACAGGTGAGGTCGCGAAGGCGTGGAATCTTGCGGTGAAAGAGCTTGGTATTGAATGTGAGGAGATTACCTCGGATACGCTTAAACGAGAGTTTGGAAAGCCGATGAATGTGATTGCCGATCATTTATTTCCGAGTGCAAGTGCAGCGGAAAAAGAACGGGCATTGGAACTGTGCTGCATGTATGAACATGAGGTGTTGGAGCGATGCGAGGAGAACTTGTTGTATCCGGGTGTGAAAGAGACGATTCAGGAGTTAGCAAAGACACATAAAGTCTGTGTGGTCAGCAATTGCCAATCAGGGTATATTGAGCTGTTTTTGAAAAAGAATCAACTGGAACAGTATGTGTTGGATACGGAGTGCTATGGTGACACAAAGAAGAGTAAGGGTGAGAATATCCGTCTCGTAATAGAAAGGAATCATCTTCAAAACTGCGTCTATGTGGGAGATACGGAGGGGGACTGTGAGGCGGCAAAAGCAGCAGGAATTCCATTTATATTTGCAGCATATGGATTTGGAAATGTAGAGACATTTGACAAAGAAATCAGAGATGTGAGAGAATTGTTAGAAATACTATAGGAAAATGGCGCAAAATAGGTTATACTATAAGGAATAGTGAAAATAAAGGAGTTTTGGTTATGGAATTAGTAACAGTCAAAGAGCTTTATAAGCATCGGGAACAATATTTAGACAAAGAAATTACAGTGGGCGGCTGGATTCGCAGTATCAGAGATTCAAAGACATTTGGATTTATTGTTGTAAATGACGGAACATTTTTTGAGACACTGCAGGTTGTTTACCATGATACAATGGAGAATTTTGCAGATATATCTAAGTTAAATGTAGGTGCGGCAATTATTGTAAAAGGAACACTTGTAGCAACACCGCAGGCAAAACAGCCGTTTGAGATTCAGGCAACAGAAGTTGTGGTAGAAGGAGCGTCAGCACCGGATTATCCGCTTCAGAAAAAGCGTCACAGCTTTGAATATTTAAGAACAATCTCACATTTGCGTCCGAGAACAAACACGTTTCAGGCAGTATTTAGAGTACGTTCTTTGATCGCATATGCAATTCATCAGTTCTTTCAGGAAAGAGGGTTTGTGTATGTACACACACCAATCATTACAGGAAGCGACTGTGAAGGTGCCGGAGAGATGTTCCGTGTGACAACATTGGATATGGAGAATATTCCGAAAAACGAAGATGGAACTGTAGATTACAGTCAGGATTTCTTTAATAAAGAGACAAGCCTTACAGTGAGCGGACAGTTGAATGGTGAGACATATGCGCAGGCATTCCGCAATATCTATACATTTGGTCCGACATTCCGTGCAGAGAATTCGAACACTACACGTCATGCGGCAGAATTTTGGATGGTAGAACCGGAGATTGCATTTGCAGATTTAGACGATAATATGATGCTTGCAGAGGCGATGTTAAAATACATCATCAACTATGTATTAGAGAACGCACCGGAAGAGATGAATTTCTTCAACTCATTTGTAGATAAGGGCCTTTTGGATCGTCTGCACAATGTGGCAAGCTCTGATTTTGCACGTGTGACCTATACAGAGGCAATTGAAATATTAGAAAAGAACAATGACAAATTTGATTATAAAGTATCGTGGGGAGCAGATTTACAGACAGAACATGAGCGTTACCTTACAGAAGAGGTTTACAAACGTCCTGTGTTTGTAACAGATTATCCGAAGGATATCAAGGCATTTTACATGAAGATGAACGATGACAATAAGACAGTGGCTGCTGTTGACTGTCTTGTTCCTGGAATCGGTGAGATCATCGGCGGAAGTCAGAGAGAAGATAACTACGAAAAACTCTTGGCGCGTATGAATGAGATGGGCTTGAAACCGGAAGAGTACCAGTTCTATCTGGATCTTAGAAAATATGGTTCTACAAGACATGCCGGATTCGGACTTGGATTTGAACGCTGTGTAATGTACTTAACAGGAATGTCGAACATCAGAGACGTTTTACCATTCCCAAGAACAGTGAATAACTGCGAATTATAAGAGGATTGAGATTGGGGACGGGGGAAAGTATTCTCCCGTCCTTTTTTAATAATCAGAAAGGGAGAAAAGCATGAATATATTAGTAGTAGATGATGAAAAAGAGATTGCGGATGTCATTGCATTGTATCTGCAAAATGATGAATATCAGGTACATAAGTTCTATACAGGAGAAGAGGCATTAAACTGCATTGAGACCACGAAGATTGATTTGGCGCTGCTGGATGTGATGCTGCCGGATATTGACGGGTTTGAGATTTTAAAAAGAATACGTGAAAAATATACATTTCCGGTGATTATGCTGACTGCGAAAGTGGATTACATGGACAAGATTACCGGATTGACTCTAGGAGCGGATGATTATATTCCAAAACCATTCAACCCGCTGGAACTTGTTGCCAGAGTGAAAGCGCAGCTTCGGCGTTATACACAGTACAACGATGGAGGAAAGATAGAAGGCGATGTAATTGATTTTGCAGGAGTGCTGCTGAACAGAACATCTCACGAGTGCATTTTTAATGAGCGTTCGCTGACATTGACACCGATTGAGTTCGATATTTTATGGCTTCTCTGTGAGAATCGTGGCAAAGTGATTAGCTCAGAGGAGCTGTTTCGAAAGGTTTGGAAAGAAGAATATTATAAAAACAGCAACAATACGGTGATGGTGCACATCAGGCATTTGCGGGAAAAAATGAGTGGACCGACAGGAAAGTCGGATTTCATCAAGACCGTCTGGGGAGTGGGATATAAAGTTGAAGAATAAATATCGAAAATTAAAATTAAGTATTTTGTTGCAGACTGTTTTCGTGACAGCGCTCACGATTTTGGTAGGAGGATTTATTCTCGAATATTTTCTGGAAGACTCTTCGAACGATCTCGTAAAACTGCTGACATCTGTTCATGTGCAGGAGGAAAGTGCGAGACACTGGTATTGGAGGGTAATAGGAAACAATAAGGACTTCTTTCTTGTGATTGGATTTTTGTGTCTGTTTTCTTTATTTTTTTATGCGGCATTATCAAAAATGGTAAAATATCTGAATCAGGTGGAGACCGGGATCGATAACATCGTTTTGGATTCGGCAGATTCTATTCATATGATCACGGAATTGAAGCCGATTGAGACAAGGCTTAATGAGATCAAGCAGATTTTGAAAAAGCAAGAGCAGGAAGTGATTGAGGGAGAGAAAAAGAAAAATGACCTGATTGTATTTCTGGCACATGATTTAAAAACACCGCTCACTTCAATTGTAGCGTATCTGACGATGCTTGACAGTTATCAGGACATGCCGGAGGAAGAACGACAGCGGTATACACATATTGCATTGGAGAAATCCATCAGACTTGGGGAGCTGATCAGTGAGTTTTTCGAGATTACAAAATTTAATCTGCAAGATATCGTGTTAGAGCCGGTGGAGCTGAATCTTTCAATGATGCTCGAACAGCTTGCCGATGAATTATACGGAGTGCTGAGGGAGAAAAATTTGACTTGTGAGGTTGAGGCGGCTGAGGATATGGTAGTTTATGGAGATGCAGATAAGCTGGCAAGAGTATTTGACAATATCTTGCGAAATGCGGTGTCTTATTGCTATCCGAATACAAAGATTCGGATTCAGGCAGAGATGACAGAAGAAGGGAATCGTATTGTATTTTCCAATAGAGGGAAACAGATACCAAAGGAACAGTTGGGGACAATCTTTGAAAAGTTTTATCGTTTGGATGAGGCGAGACATAGTACGACCGGAGGTGCAGGACTTGGACTTGCCATTGCAAAAGAGATTGTAGAGTTACATGGAGGTACTATTTGGGCAGAAAGCGATGACAAGGAGACACGTTTTATTGTGACACTTCCGAATAAAGAAGAAGGGGAGAAAGAGGATGAAATTCATTCATATAGCGGACGTCCATCTAGGGGCAGAACCAGAAGGTTTAAAATCAGGCAGTAAAAGCAGAGGGCAGGAGATATGGGATAGTCTGGAACAGATTATTCATATATGCGAGTGGGAAGAAATCGATCTATTGCTGATTGCAGGAGATTTGTTTCATCGGCAGCCATTGAAAAAAGAGCTGAAAGAGCTGAATTATTTATTTTCAAAATTGACGAAGACGAAAGTTGTATTTATAGCAGGAAACCATGATTTTCTAAAACCGGATTCTTATTATCTCACTTTTCGGTGGGATGAGAATGTGTATCCTTTATTGAACGGGCATATGGGCAGTGTGGAGTTTAAAGATTTAAAGACAAGAGTTTACGGACTGAGTTATTATCGGAAAGAGATTACAGAGGGGCTTTATGATCGGGCAAAAGCACCCGGAAAGCAGAAATATGAGATTTTACTTGCACATGGCGGAGACGAGAAGCACATTCCGTTCAAAAAAGAAGTGTTGAGTAATCTCGGATACAGCTATATTGCTTTGGGGCATATTCATAAACCGCAGACATTGGTGGAAAATCAGATTTTGTATGCGGGGGCGCTAGAGCCAATCGACAAAAATGACACTGGAAAGCATGGATACATCCGTGGAGAGGTGACGGAAAAAGGCGTGAAAGCAGAATTTGTTCCGAGTGCAAAAAGAGAGTACATGCATCTGCCAGTTGAAGTAGGGAAAAATATGACAAATGGTTTTGCAAGAGAAAAGATTCGGGAAATGATTCAGATAAATGGGATTGAGAATATTTACAAATTTATTTTAACAGGCTTTCGAGATGCAGATATCACGTTTGAACCTGAGACTCTGAAAGGTTATGGGAATGTTATTGAGATTGTAGATGAGACAAAACCATCGTATGATTTTGACAGATTATTGGAGGAGAACAAAGGAAATCTCTTGGGAAGATATATTGAGAGTCTGAGAGAATGTGAGGATGGCAGTGTAGCACACATGGCATTGTACGAAGGAGTACAGGCGCTGCTGGATACGAAGAGGAGTTGACTATGGAGATAAGGGAACTTTATTTGAGAAATTTTGGAAAGTTCTCAGGAAAAAAGATTGTGCTGAAAGATGGAATCAATCTTTTTTATGGGGAGAATGAGTCTGGGAAGACAACGATTCACACGTTTATAAAAAGTATGCTGTTCGGGCTGGAGCGCGGAAGAGGAAGGGCATCGGTAAACGATACGTTCAGCATCTATGAACCGTGGGAGAATCCGAATTATTATTCCGGGACACTTCGTTTTGAAAGCGGAGGAAAGAATTTTTTACTGGAGCGAAATTTTGATAAATATTCCAAAAGTGCAAGGCTGATCTGCGAGGATGACGGCGAAGAATTTTCGCTGGAGCACGGGGATTTAGAGATGATATTGAATGGACTGGACGGCTCGAACTATGAAAATACAGTAGCGATTGGTCAGATGAAGGTGGAGCCGAATCAAAGCCTTGCAGTGGAAATTCAAAACTATGCGACAAATTATTATTCGACTGGGAACAGCGATATTGATCTGGATGGGGCATTGAACCGACTGAACAAAAAAAAGAAAGAAGTCGAGGGTGAGATTCGTAAGTCCTTACAGGAAAAACAGCAGAGACGATATGCGATAGAGCAGGAGACGACGTATCTTTGGCGTGATATCCACAAACTGGAACAGGAGATTGAGGAAGCGGACAGCAAAATCAGCAAAGAGGAAGCGCGTGTGAGGGAAGAGTGCAGAAAATACGAAGAGGAAGGCAGATGGAGAGTATCTCCGATCAAAGTTGCAGCGATGGCAGCGATTCTTGTGGCAGTGTTCATTATTTTTCACAGACCGTGGAATTATCTTGTGATGATTGTTCTTTTGCTCGCTGAGGGCATGTATGTGTGGAACCGAATCAAAGAAGGTAAAAAGAAGCCGAAAAGTGAGATGGAGGAAGAGCAGAAAAAGGTATTGGATAAGCTGTTGTGGCAGAAAGAACATTTGCAGGGAGAGTTAAAAGAAAAGCAGATTCAGTACGGAAATGTACAGGAGCAGCTGAGCGAACTTGACGAGGCAGGCGATGACTACAAAAAACAGGATATGAAAAAACGGGCGCTGGAGCTTGCCTCAGAGTGTCTGACGGAGTTATCAAAAGATGTACACAAGGAGCTTAGCGTGAAATTAAATGAAAAGGCATCTGCGATTCTCTCTGAGATCACAGGTGGGAAATATACGATGCTTTTAATTGATGAAAAGCTGAAAATGAGCCTTTATACCGGAGAACGGAAAATCGGAATTGAGCAGGTGAGCCGCGGAACGATCGAACAGATTTACTTTGCACTTCGCATGGCGGCAAGTGAACTATTGCACGAAGAAGAGTATCCGGTTATATTGGATGATACATTCGTGTTTTATGATGACCAAAGGCTTGAAAATACGATGAAATGGCTTGCAGAGCATAAAAAACAGGTGTTGATTTTCACCTGTCAGAAAAGAGAACAACAAATATTAGAAAAGTTAGGAATAGGAGAGAAAAATTATGTCAATGAAAATTAACCATCAATTATGCAGCCCGGAAACACTGAAAAAAGAGTACCCAATGGCGGACTCACTGAAAGCATTAAAAGAAAAAAGGGATGAGGAGATCAAAGCGATTTTTGCAGGAGAATCTGATAAATTCATCGTATTGATCGGTCCTTGTTCGGCGGACAATGAAGATGCAGTGTGTGAGTATGTAGGTCGCCTTGCGAGAGTGAATGAGCAGGTGAAAGATAAATTGATGATCATTCCGCGTGTTTACACAAACAAACCGCGTACAACAGGGGAGGGGTATAAAGGAATGCTCCATCAGCCGATCCCGGATGAAGCGCCGGATCTTTATGGAGGGATCATCGCAATCCGCAAGATGCATCTCCGTGTTATTCAGGACTATGGTTTTACATGTGCCGATGAGATGCTCTATCCGGAAAACAGAAGCTACCTGGACGATATTCTCTCTTATGAAGCAATTGGCGCCCGCTCCGTGGAAGACCAGCAGCACAGACTGACAGCGAGTGGAATGGATATTCCGGTCGGTATGAAAAACCCGACGAGCGGTGACTTTACGGTGATGCTGAACTCGATTGTGGCAGCACAGGCAGGGCACAATTTCATTTACAGAGGATATGATGTGACAACAGACGGAAATCCATATGCACATGCGATCCTGCGCGGCGGTGTGGACAAGTACGGAACATGCATTCCGAACTATCACTATGAAGACTTGATTCGACTTCTCGAGATGTATGAGAAGTGGGATTTGAAAAATCCGGCGGCCATCGTGGACGCAAATCACTCAAACTCCAACAAAAAATATAAAGAACAGCTGCGTATTGTCAGCGAAGTACTTCACAGCAGAAATTATAATACAGACATCAAGAATCTTGTCAAAGGTGTGATGGTAGAAAGTTATCTTCTGGAAGGAAATCAGAAAATTGATGAGCAGAGGATTTTTGGAAAATCTATTACGGATCCGTGTATTGGTTGGGAAGATACAGAGAGATTACTGTATAAGATTGCAGAAATGTGCTAGAATGGATTAAGGTAGCCTATAAGCAACTTCTGCTAGAGCGGATAGAATTTGTAGCAGAGCGAGCCCAGACAGCGCATCTTAATCTAAAAAATCACTGGATTAGGAAGATACCTGAACACTATTTTATTCCACTGGTGCAAGGAGACGGTGATTATTATGGTGAAATTGAAATGAGCAATGAAATAAGTGCAGTTTTGTTATCAGATAGAGTTGCTCCGTTTTGGAATCCCTGTTTTGAGGAAGTAGGAGAACACCAATTATGGGGACTTTATATTGAAAAAAGATATGCTGATATTTTAGACATATCGTCACTGGAGAATATGCGTTACCGCCCCTCGCAAATTTGTCTTTGCAGCATTGTAGATCTGGGAGCTGTTGGTCGATTTGATAGTGATTATTCTCAGAAAGCCTTACAATACATGAAAGAAATCGGCTACGAACAAAGCAGCACGATTGAAGCGTTGCTGCTTGGACGTGGAGTTGAGGGAGAGAAAGATATTCGAATGATGGAATTGCATATTCCTGTGAGAGAGAAAACATTGTAATGGTTTCAGGCTTTATTTGACATGATTTTTTTAGAAAAGTAAAAGTCGATCATTAAAATAAAAAAAATTGTAAAAACAGCCCAATTTCTGTAATGTAATCGGGTTGTTTTTTTGTTTGTTATCTGTGTTGACTTTCAAATTATTACAGGGCATATACTCAGGGAGAAGAGAATTTTGAGACTAAATGGAGAATGAAAAGAATTGGAGGTAAAGCACATGCTTAACACACTATTTTCTACTATGAAAATTGGAAACTGTACCATTCCGAACCGTTTGGTGGTGCCGGCGATGGTAACAAATTTCTGTACTGAGGATGGGATGGTGACGGACCGTTTTATCAAGTATATTGAAGAGAAGGCTAAAGGAGGTTGGGGGCTGATTATTACAGAAGATTATGCAATCAACGAACATGGCAAGGGATATCGTTTTATTCCGGGGTTATTTAATGACGCCTGATAGGATATCTTAAGGATGCTAATGTAAAAATACAGACGAAAGCAAAAGTAGAGAGTATTGACGAGGAAGGCGTAACCTATACGGATGCAAATGGAAATAAAATATCGGTTCCGGAAGTTACTGTTGTATCTGCATTTGGTTATCGGTCTTATAATCCTCTGGAAGATGCGGCAAAGAAAATTTGTGATAATGTTCAGGTTATCAGCGGAGCTGCAAAGGTTGGCAATGCACTTGTTGCTATTGCGGAAGGCTATACAGCTGCACTGAATTTGTAGAGAAAATCTTGTTGAAAAAGTCAACAGAGGATTTGAATTTTCAGGATAAATTTTATTACTGAGAGTAAGAAAACATGGTATTGCTGAGGAAGATGAAAAGTAAAATCAGTAATTTGCCCAACAAAATGCTGTATAGACTGTGCTAATAGCAACTACGATGTGGAGAGAGATGTGTGATGGAAGGGGGGGACTTCGTGTATGAGACAAAAGAAAAATAATATTTTGATTGTTTTGTTGTGCGGGTTCATAGTCTTGATAATTGTTTGGTGGAATAAGCAGATGAACCGCTATGAAAGACCAAAGGGTTTGACTTCATATGAAACGGTAGAACAATTTATCAAGGCAATGAATGCAGGAAATGATATAAATGGATTTTTAGAACAAGAAGTAAATGATAAGGGAAGTAGTGATGTTCAATTTGTTGACGTTACGATTGAACGTGTAAAAGAAGATGATGAAATGGCGGAATATCATGTGGTTATGACAGAAGTGCATAAAAAAACACATCAAGAAACATTAACGGATTGGAGAGTTATCTTGAAAAAAGATTTATTAAGCGGAGAGTGGATGATAACGAGTTATGGTGAAGGATAGGTGATACCGCTTCCGAGAGAATGGATGTAAAATTTAGGATTTTACTTATTGTGCTGATATTGGTGGAGCTGGGGCTTTCTATTATGAGAGTATGATTTTTGAAAAACACAAGAGGGTGTCGCGGACACCCTCTCAATATATCCTATTCTATTAGATCTTTTCGCCATTGCGGTATTTTTTCACTACATTCTGAATTCTTTCGTTCGGACTTAAGATACTGCTGATGGAACCGTCGTGGTTCAATGTATCGATAATCAGTGCGATGTATTTGCTCAAATCGCAGTTGATGTAGTAAGGTTTGCTCAATAATTCCGGTGTCTGATAAATCAAGTTTGTTGTCAGAATACCGTGGATAATACCCTGTTCATATGCTTCATCGAATTTCTTCATACCGTTTGTGAACAGACCAAATGTAGCTGCTGCAAAGATTCGGTTCGCTTTTCTTGCTTTCAACTGTTTTGCAACATCAAGAATACTATCTCCGGAAGAAATCATATCGTCGATGATGATCACATCTTTTCCTTCCACAGAAGAACCTAAAAATTCGTGAGCGACAATTGGGTTGCGTCCATCTACAATTCTTGTGTAATCGCGGCGTTTGTAGAACATACCCATATCAAGTCCAAGCACGTTGGCAAGATAGATAGCACGTCCTGTAGCACCTTCATCCGGGCTGATTGCCATCATGTGTTCGCTGTCAATTTTTAAATCAGGAACATTCTGAAGAAGCCCTTTAATAAATTGGTATGTCGGGCGAACTGTCTCGAATCCGCTGAGTGGAATCGCATTCTGCACACGTGGGTCGTGAGCATCAAAAGTGATGATGTTGTCAACGCCCATACGAACTAACTCCTGAAGTGCAAGCGCACAGTCAAGAGATTCTCTCGAGCTTCTTTTGTGCTGTCTGCTCTCGTAAAGGAAAGGCATAATTACGTTAATTCTACGAGCTTTTCCACCGATAGCAGCGATGACTCTTTTCAGATTCTGGAAATGGTCATCTGGTGACATGTGGTTTGTGTGTCCCGACAATGAGTATGTTAAACTATAGTTACATACATCTACCATCAAGTAAATATCTTTTCCTCTTACCGATTCATTGATAATACCTTTTGCTTCTCCGGAACCAAAACGAGGAACCTTAGCATCGATGATGTAAGTCTCTTTTTGGTAATCGTGGAAAACGACATCATCTTTTGTTTTGGCAACAGCCTCTTTTCTCCATTTTACAAGATAATCGTTTACTTTGCCTCCCAATTCCTGACAACCGTCAATTGGAATCATACCGAGTGATCCTACTGGTATATTTTCTAAAGTGCGTTCTGTGCGGTGTAACATTAATTTGCCTCCCTGTTCATTAGTTTCTTTTTGATGCGAATGTCATCGCCGGTTAATTTTAACATGGTGTAATTACTGGTAATTCGGGAAAATGTTCTCTCTGAATAAATCTCTACAAGTGATTCCAAGGAAAGATTCGTAGAGATGATTGTTGATTTTCTGCGCAGCAATCGCTCGTTCAGACAGAGGAACAATTGTGAAACGGTAAACGCATTGGAAAGTTCCGTTCCCAAATCGTCAATAATTAACAGATCACAGTTGAAAATATGTTCATACATGATCTCAGCTGTGTTATCTTTTTCGAATTTACTCTTGGCAATGGTGTCAAAGAGCTCAAATGCAGTAAAGTAAATTACCGAATAAGCATGATCAATTAATTCTTTTGCGATACAGTTGGATAAAAAAGTTTTTCCGACGCCGGTATCACCATAAAGAAATAAATTGCGAAAATTGTCCGCGAATGTATCTGCAAATTCGCGGCAAGTAAGATAGGCATTCTTCATATTTGTGAGAGAAGAGCGCCCGGTTTTTGGGTCAATATGATTATCTGAGTAGTAAGAAAGAGAAAATGTATCAAAATTTTCTTTTTCCAAAATATGCTGTAAATTGGATTGTGTATAAAGCAGATCGATGACTGCTTTGTGGAAACAGTGACATTTTCGATTGCCGATGTATCCGGTATCTTTGCAGTCTTCGCATTCGTAGACCGGCTCCAAATAATCTGCCGGGAAACCGGCAGATAAAAGCAGCGTTTTTTTCTGCTCAGATAACTTCCGAATCTCTTCTTTTAAAGCGGGAAGTGCACTCTCATCTCCGTCTAGAAGCTTCCGCGCGTGATTCACACTTAAAAGAGAGATAGAATCGTTGATTTCTTTTAACTCCGGTAGTCGATTATACACTGTTTTATAGCGTTTGTCTAATACATTTCGATTATGCAGCTGTTTTTGCTCATAGGCACGAATAATGGTATCGTATTGAGAATTATTTAAAGCCACGATGAATCTCCTTTAATTATGGTGTGTTTAACAGTTGCTGTTCCAACGAGCTAATGTCGTAAGAACGTCCTTCAAAATTGTTAAAACGGTTCGGGGCAGGCGCGGCAGCTCTTGTTGCAGCGGCGCGTCGTTTCATCTCTTTTTCCTGCTGATAGACAAGATCGATCTTGGTGATATCAGATAAATGATGTACCCCTTTTGCAATCCAGTTCTTTAAAATGGAGTCGGTATATTTGAAATCAGGCTGATGTGTGTTCGCAATCGTACGGTTACAAGCTTCTATAATAATATCTAAAGTGAGACCGTATTCTTCCGCCCATTTTTTTATGTAGCTTAATTCTACTGCAGCCGGACTTCTTCCTTTTATTCCGAATGCATTCAGAACGGCAAAACAATTCTTGTTGTAAGCAGCAGAACTTGCTTTTGCCTCTGTTACGCTTTTGATGTTCTCATCAGACCATGCAAGCGCGACAGACTCGATATAATGCATACTTTTGTGCCCGTTTTCCACACAATATTCAATCAGATACTCAATCAAATCTGTTGAAAAATGTAATGTATCAAAGAAATAGTTAATTTTCTGAATCTCCTTGCTGGACAATGGTTTGCCCATGTACTGCTCAGCGACAAAGTAAAGCTGTCTGAGCTGTTCCTGATTCTCATCAGCAACACTTCTGAGAGGTGGCTCTGCTTTTGGTGCAGCAGTCGGCTTTGCGATTTCCTCTTTTCTGATGGCAGGTACAGCGTCGGAAAGCTCCGAAGTCTTTCCAATAGAAAGTCCGCAGATTATTCCGGTATCGTCGTAATCGATCACAAGAAGTCCCATCTTAGACCAGTAATTAAATGCGCGGATAATATCTTTTTCCGTGCATTCCAGACAGTCTGCAAGTTTTGAAATAGTCAGTGAGCTGTCCGGTGTATTCAGGTGGCGCAGTAAAAGCAGGTATACTTTTACATATTCGCCATTTGCCTTTGTCATATAATAATCTATAAAGTCGTTTTCCACAATTGTACTGTTACCTTGAAAACGATTTCGAAGTGTCAGTGTTCTCATTCCTCTTTCGCCGTATCCTTTCCGTTCTCTTCTCTCTTCTCTTTCAGTAATGGCTATTATAACACCATATAAGCATAGGAAAAAGCACTTTTCCGTGGATATCTCGGTTTTTTTGTGGATAAAAAAATTGTGGAAACTGTGGATAACTCTTATTTTAGAAGCGCTTCTCCAATGTTTACAACATCTCCGGCACCCATAGTTATCAACAAATCACCGTGGATACATTTTTCAGAGACAAAATTCTCAATCTCTTCAAAGCTTGGAAAATAGTATGCATCTGTGCCAAGTTCTTTGATTTTTTCAGCAAGTGCAGCGGAAGACATTCCTAAAGTGTCTGTCTCGCGGGCGGCATAGATGTCGGCTAGGACAACATGATCAGCGAGAGAAAGTGCCTCTGCAAACTCGTCAAAAAATGCTTTTGTTCTTGTGTAAGTGTGCGGCTGGAAAATGCACCAGATATCTTTATGAGGATAATTCTGGGCGGATGTTAGTGTCGCACGGATCTCCGTTGGATGATGCGCGTAATCATCAAGGATTGTAACGCCATCTAGCTCCCCTTTATATTGGAAACGGCGGTCTGTTCCGGTAAATGACAGAATTCCTTTTTTGATAATATCAAGCGGAATCTCAAGCTGCTCGCAAACTGCAATAACTGCAAGTGCATTGGAGACATTGTGGTTACCGGCAACCGCAAGTGTGATGCGATCCACATATTCACCATGCCTTAACAGATCAAAAGAAGCATTTCCAATCTCATCAAATCGAATGTCAGAAGCAGAATAGTCTGCCGGGTGCCTTTCGGAATATGTGATGATCTTGCAGTCCAGTCCGTCAGTGATCGAATCGATTCCTTCGATGTTTTGGTTGATGACCAAAGTGCCATCTGCAGGGAGCAGTGCGGCAAATTGATGGAAGGAGTTACGGATATCGTCAATGTCTTTGAAGAAATCCATATGGTCTTCTTCTACGTTCAGGATAATTCCAATCTTTGGAAAGAAATGCAAAAAGCTATTAGTGTATTCGCAAGCTTCTGTGACAAATACATCAGAGCTTCCTACACGGATATTGCCACCGATTGCCTTTAAAATACCGCCAACAGAGATTGTCGGGTCTTTTTCACCTGCCAGCAATACGTGAGAGAGCATGGAAGTTGTCGTTGTCTTTCCATGAGTCCCAGAAACGGCAATCGGAATCTTGTAATTGGTCATTAGCTGACCAAGTAACTCAGCACGTGATAACATTGGAAGGTTTTGTCTTTTTGCCTCCGCAAATTCTTCGTTATCCTCGTGAATTGCCGCTGTATAAACAACAACATCGATTCCATCTATGATGTTAGATGCTTTTTGCGGATAAAAAACAGAAGCACCCATAGAGGCTAAATGTTCTGTGAGAGCAGAAACTTTTGAATCAGATCCAGAAATTGTAAAATTTTCTTTTAAAAGAATTTCGGCAAGTCCACTCATGCTGATGCCGCCAATTCCGATAAAATGAACGTGAAGAGGTTTGTTAAAGTTTATTTTATACATATATTACCATCCCATTCTTATGTTTTTGTCATATAATAAGTCTATCCTTTATATTATATACATATATTCAAAAAAAGCAAAGGTCTTTATTTTGTTAGAAATGGATAAAAACATGTAAAAAGATGTTGTTTTTTTGTAAAATATGTTCACTATATGAAAAGATTGTGTTATAATAGACACACTAATACTGAGAAGGGGTGAAGGCATGAAGAAAAAGGAAATGATAGCAATGTTATTAGCAGGAGGACAAGGCAGCAGACTTGGCGTCTTAACTGCGAAAGTTGCAAAACCGGCAGTAGCTTTTGGAGGAAAATACAGGATCATTGATTTTCCGCTTAGTAACTGTATTAATTCGGGGATTGATACAGTCGGGGTGTTGACCCAATATCAACCCTTACGTCTAAACGCACATATTGGGATAGGTATTCCCTGGGATTTAGACCGTAATATTGGCGGGGTGACAGTACTTCCCCCATATGAAAAAAGTACGAACAGTGAATGGTATACCGGAACGGCGAATGCGATCTATCAGAATCTGGAGTATATGGAAAGCTATAATCCGGACTATGTGTTAATTCTATCAGGAGACCATATTTATAAGATGGATTATGAGGTTATGCTAGATTTTCACAAGGAGAACAATGCAGATGTTACCATCGCTGCGATGCCGGTTCCAATTGAAGAAGCGAGCAGATTTGGTATTGTGATTACGGACGAGAATAACCGGATTACAGAATTTGAGGAAAAACCAGCACATCCGAGAAGCAATCTTGCGTCTATGGGAATTTACATTTTCAGCTGGCCAGTGTTAAGAGAAGCCTTGCTAAAAAAGAAGGACGAGCCTGGATGTGACTTTGGAAAACATGTGATTCCATATTGTCATGTAAATGGGCAACGTTTGTTTGCGTATGAATACAACGGATATTGGAAAGATGTCGGAACATTGGGTTCTTATTGGGAAGCCAACATGGAATTGATTGACATTATTCCAGACTTTAATTTATATGAAGAATTTTGGAAGATTTATACGAATACCGGATGCATTCCACCGCAGTACATATCAGAGAATTCTGTAATTGAAAAGAGTATTATATGTAATGGTACAGAGATTTATGGAGAAGTTCACAACTCTGTTATTGGATCTAATGTAGTAATTGGACAAGGTGCGGTTGTCCGGGATTCCATTATTATGCAGGATGTGGTTATCGGAGAGAATTGTGTGATTGATAAGTCGATCATTGCAGAACATGTAAAAGTTGGAGATAATGTCACTTTGGGAATCGGAAGTGATATTCCAAATAAATTAAAACCAAATATTTATTCATTTGGACTTGTTACAATTGGGGAGAATTCAGTAATCCCTGCGAATGTGCAGATAGGAAAAAATACTGCAATCAGCGGCGTGACAGTAAAAGAAGATTATGTCGATGGAGTACTTGAAAGTGGAGAAACGTTGATAAAGGTAGGTGAACAGGCATGAGAGCAGTAGGGATTATTTTAGCGGGTGGTAACAGTAATAAGATGCGTGAATTGACAAAAAAACGTGCGGCGGCAGCTATGCCGATAGCTGGAAGTTACAGGGCGATTGATTTTGTGCTTAGTAATATGTCGAACTCGCATATTCAAAAGGTAGCTGTGTTGACACAGTACAATGCAAGATCGTTGAATGAACACTTAAATTCTTCGAAATGGTGGGACTTCGGGAGAAAGCAGGGCGGATTATATGTATTTCCACCTACAATTACAGCGGATAATGGCAATTGGTACAGAGGAACGGCAGATGCGATTTATCAGAATCTTGATTTCTTGAAAAAATGCCATGAACCATATGTGATCATCACCTCCGGTGATGCGATCTATAAGATGGATTATAATAAGGTGTTAGAATATCATATTGCCAAAAAAGCGGATATTACAGTGGTTTGCAAAGATCTGAATGATGGCGAGGATGCGAGAAGGTTTGGAACTTTGAAGCTGAATGAGAATATGCGCGTGGAAGAGTTTGAAGAGAAACCGATGATGGCAAAGTCAAGAACTGTCTCAACCGGTATTTATATCATCCGGAGACGCCAGCTGATTGATCTGATCGAACAGTGTGCGGAAGACGACAGATATGATTTTGTATCGGATATTTTGATCCGTTATAAGAATTTAAAGAAAATTTATGCATATAAGATTAAAGACTATTGGAGTAATATCTCCACGGTTGATGCATATTATCAGACGAATATGGACTTTTTGAAAGCAGATGTAAGAAAACATTTCTTCAAAACATATCCGGCGATTTATTCAAAAGTTGGTGATTTGCCTCCGGCAAAATACAATCCGGGTGCAGTTGTAAAGAACAGTTTGGTTGCCAGCGGAAGTATAATCAATGGAACAGTGGAAAATTCAGTTCTGTTTAAGAAAGTATATGTGGGTAATAACTGTGTGATAAAAAATTCAATTATTTTGAATGATGTATATCTTGGAGA
The DNA here is from genome assembly GCF_059731825.1 of Faecalimonas nexilis. Classification (NCBI taxonomy): domain Bacteria; kingdom Bacillati; phylum Bacillota; class Clostridia; order Lachnospirales; family Lachnospiraceae; genus Faecalimonas; species Faecalimonas nexilis. The sequence goes on from NZ_AP029189.1 coordinate 143,443, forward strand.
TAATACCTATATTGAGAATTGTATTGTGGAGAGTCGTGACACGATTAGATCCAATACACGTCATATTGGGGAAAACGGGGTAAAAGTCGTAGTAGAAAAAAATGAGAGATTTGCATTGTAATCTGAATTCAGAAAAATAAAAACAATGCAAGATGGAAAGGGGTTAGAACATATGCAAATTACAGATGTACGTGTGAGAAAAGTAGCGAAAGAAGGAAAATTAAAGGCGGTAGTTTCCATTACGATGGATGATGAATTCGTAGTGCATGATATTAAGGTGATTGAAGGAGAAAAAGGACTTTTTATTGCAATGCCGAGTAAAAAAGCTTTGGACGGTGAATATAGAGATATTGCACATCCGATCAATTCTGACACAAGAGAAAGAATTCAAAGCATCATATTGGAAAAATATGAGGAAGCATTAAAAGAAGAACCTGTGGAGGCGTTGGTGTAGATTTATACCGGAAACAGGATGTTTTCTAAAATATGGAGACGAGGGTTTGTGCCGGACCCTCGTCTTTAGTCGTGAAAAGGAGAAAGAATGAACTTAAAGATACTATTTGAAGATACACATGTGATCGTCTGCTATAAACCGGCAGGAATGCCGACACAGACAAGCAAAATTGGCTCTCAGGATATGGTGAGCATTCTGAAAAATTATTTGTACAAAAATCAAAAAGAAAGGAAAGAACCCTATGTGGCGGTGATTCATCGGCTGGATCAACCGGTAGAGGGCATACTTGTATTTGGAAAAACACCATTTGCGGCTAAAGAGCTAAGCTCCCAGATGCAGGGAGCAGGGTTTGGAAAGTATTACAAAGCAGTTGTATGTGGAAAATTTGAAGAAAAAAGCGGGAAACTGGAACATTATATGGTAAAAGACGGACGGTCAAACCTTTCAAAAGTGTGTGAGCCGTCAGCGAAGAATGCAAAAAGCGCAGTGCTTTTTTACAAGGTCGAAAAGGAAGGAATGGAAGATGGAGAAGAGAGAAGTCTTGTAAATATCAGATTGGAAACGGGGCGGCACCATCAGATACGGGTGCAGATGGCAGCAACAGACTGCCCGATTTGGGGAGATGCAAAATATAATGGAAAGCAATTAAAGGGAAGACGGCAGATTGCTCTTTGTGCAAGCCATTTGGAATTTTTGCATCCAAAGACAAAGGAAAAGATAATATTTGAAATCGAACCGGAAGGAGAAGGCTTTCGAAAAATATTTTTCTGAAAAATCAGTATTCTACGGGGTTGACAAACAACAAGATTTCTCATAGAATTAGTGGTAATTACTGAGAATATTGGCTGTGAAGAGGAATAGTATATACAGGACGAGCCACAGAGAGAGAATTGATTGGTGAAAGATTCTTGCGAGAAGTGTATGGAACCTACCTTGGAGCCACTGTGTGAAAATGCAGCGTGACATCAGCGTTAATGATGACTAAAGAGAATTGTAGAGGAATCTATGATTAATTAGGGTGGTACCAGCCGAGTCTTTCGGTCCCTTTTGGAGGGATGAAAGGACTCGGCTCTTTTTATTTCCTCAAAAAATAAGATGGGGCAAGGGGCCCTGCAAATAAAAAGGAGAGAAAAACATGGCAAACGAAAAAAAAACTTGTAAAAGCGATTACGGCGAGAGATGAAGATTTCGCACAATGGTACACAGATGTTGTACGTGAAGCAGAACTTTGTGACTATTCATCAGTAAAAGGATGCTTGAACTACTTACCGAATGGTTATGCGATCTGGGAGAACATTCAGAAAGATTTGGATGCGAGATTTAAAGAGACAGGTGTAGAGAACGTATCTTTACCAATGTTGATTCCGGAAAGTCTGCTTGAAAAAGAAGGAGACCATATCGAAGGATTTGCACCGGAAGTAGCGTGGGTGACACATGGAGGAATGGAAAGACTTCAGGAAAGACTTTGTATCAGACCTACATCAGAGACATTATTCTGTGACTTGTGGAGCAAGATGGTTCGTTCACATAGAGATTTACCAAAAGTATGGAATCAATGGAATTCCGTGCTTCGTTGGGAAAAGACAACAAGACCTTTCTTGCGTTCAAGAGAATTCTTGTGGCAGGAAGGACATACAATTCATGCGACATACGAAGAGGCTGAACAGAGAACACTTACTATGTTGAAAGTATATCAGGACTTTATCCGTGATTCACTTGCAATTCCGTTCGTATCAGGAAGAAAAGCAGAGAATGAAAAATTTGCGGGAGCTCAGGATACTTACACAGTAGAAGCGCTTATGCATGACGGAAAAGCGTTGCAGTCAGCAACAAGCCATTTCTTCGGAAATGGTTTCCCAGATGCGTTTAACATCAAATATATAGACAAAAATAACCAGCCTCACAGTGTATATGAGACATCATGGGGACTTTCCACAAGAATTATCGGTGCGATCATTATGGTTCACGGAGATGATGACGGACTTGTATTGCCACCAAGAATTGCACCGGTTCAGACAAAAGTAATTCCGATTGCTCAGCATAAAGAAGGAGTTCTTGAAAAAGCAGATGAATTGTTGGCAGCATTAAAAGCAGCTGGATACAGAGCGAAAATCGACGATTCAGAGAAGAGTCCAGGATGGAAATTCAGTGAGCAGGAGATTCTTGGTATCCCAACACGTATTGAGATTGGACCAAAAGATATCGAGAAGAATCAGGTTGTTGTTGTACGTCGTGATACACGTGAAAAGATTGTTGTTTCTATCGATGAGATTACAACAAAACTTGGTGAGATTTTAGAGACAATTCAGAAAGATATGTATGAGAAAGCGAAAACATTCTTAAATTCACATATTGATACAGCAGTTACAATGGATGAGATGGTTGAAAAATTCAAAGCAAACCGTGGATTTGTAAAAGCTTGCTGGTGTGGAGATGAAGAGTGTGAAGGCGAGATCAAATACGCTACAGGTGGAGCTTCCACGCGTTGTCTGATCGAAGATGAAGAGATGATTTCAGACACATGTATTTTCTGCGGAAAACCTGCAAAACACATGGCATACTGGGGAAAATCATACTAAAAATAATTTGGGCAGAGATTTTATTAAAAATCTCTGCCCTTTTTATGTGGTTATTGATTGTCGTAAGTTTCTTTTGCATCCCGAATCAGGCTATTAAAATTATCCGCCTGCCATGCGCTTCGTCCGGTGAACAGTCCGTCGATGGAGGGCTGGACAATCAATTGATTCGCGTTTTGTGGGTTGACGCTTCCGCCGTATAACACAGGAATATCAGAAGCTTCCTCGCCGAACAGCTCAAAGAGTGTAGACTTAATTATCTTGTGTTTTTCTTCAGCATACTCTGCAGAAGCAGGGATTCCGTTTACCCCAATAGACCAGACAGGTTCGTAAGCAACCCAAATGTTTGGAACCTGTTCCTTGGTGATGCCGTGAAACCCTACTTTTAATTGTGTGCGAAGCACTTCGTCGCTGATACCGTATTCTTTTTCGGCAGCGGTTTCTCCGATGCAAAGCAGAGTGGTAAACCCATGAGAGAGTGCAGCGTGCACTTTTTTATTTTCTTCAAAATCTGTCTCGCCAAAGACGTGACGGCGTTCCGAATGTCCGATCATGACGAGCTCCAAATTCAATTCTTTTAGCATTAATGGAGAAATCTCTCCTGTAAACTGCCCTTCTTCTTCCCAACACATATTTTGTGCTCCTAATTTGATTAGGTTGTGGTCAACTGAAGTTGAAGCAGAGGGAAGGGAAGTAAAAGAAGGAATGACGAATAGTGTGATCTCATCCCGACTGATATCTTTTGTGTTTTCTGCCAGTTTTTGCAGGTAACTAACGGTATCAGCTATGTTCTTGTACATCTTTAAGTTTGTTCCAAAATAAAGTTTTTTCTGCATATGAATTCCTCCTGAATAAAATTGTGACGTTGCTTATGGGTTTATTATATCTCATGTGCGAAGTGAAATCAATAAAAACAAAAGAAAACATAAAAACGAAAATAAACGAAAGTAATTAATAAAAATATAGTGTAAAATGCACAAAAGTTATTTTGTTTAAATGTTAAAAAGAATGAAAAAGTAAAAAAGTGTTGAAAAAACAAAAGAATAGTCGTAAAATAAAAATATAAAATAAAAGAAAACGAAATATAAATAAAATAAAACGAAAGGAAATGAAATGCTATGAGCGAAACAAGATTTAAACCTATCACAGCGATAACAATGGGAGATCCGGCAGGAATAGGACCGGAGACAGTAGTGGAGACAATGCTGGAAAAAGAAATTCATGAATGCTGCAGACCGTTTGTAATCGGAAGTGTCGCAATTATGGAAAGAGCAGCTAAAATATTGGGAAAAGAATTGAGATATAACCGGATTCAAGATCCGGAAGAGGCAAAATTTGAATATGGTACGGTTGATATCATTGAGACGGGTGAATATGATACAGATTCTATTGAATGGGGAAAAGTACAGGCGCTTGCAGGTCAGATGGCAATTGACTGGATTATGAAATCCATTGAACTTGGAATGGCAAAGAAAATAGATGCCGTTTCCACAGCTCCGATTCATAAAGGTGCGATTAAGCTGGTTGATATTCAAGAACCTGGACATACAGAGATTTACCAGCATGCGACAAATTCGCCGTATGCATTGACAATGTTCTCGTGCCATAAGCTGAGGGTATTTTTTGTGAGCAGGCATATGTCTTTGGTGGATGCTTGCCATTATGCAACAAAAGAAGTTGTTTTGGAAAATGTAATCAATATTGATAAGGAACTTAGAAAAGTAGGAATTGAAAATCCGCTTATTGCAGTTGCGGGGTTGAACCCACATAATGGTGACAATGGTTTATTCGGAAGAGAGGAAATTGATGAACTGGAACCGGCGGTAAAGGCGGCACAGGAAATGGGAATCAATGCAGTAGGTCCTTGCCCGGCGGATTCTGTTTTCCACATTGGAAAGTCAGGAAAATATGATGCGATTCTTTCGTTGTATCATGATCAGGGACATATTGCATGTAAGACATTGGATTTTGAAAAATCGGTAACATTGACATTTGGACTTCCGTTTATTAGAAGTTCTGTCGATCATGGAACTGCATTTGACATTGCGGGAAAAGGAATTGCGGGAGCGGTAAGTTTGATAGAATCAACCAAGGTGGTCTCAGAGTATGCAACTCTTCAACATGAAAAAAGTCAAAAGAAATAAAAGGAGGCGGTTAAAATGCCATTAATCGGAGCAGTAGCAGATGATCTGACAGGGGCGACAACGACAGGTGTGTTACTGGCAAGATCGAAAGCAAGAACAGCGGTGTTTTTTAATGAAACAGCAGCGGAAAATACAAAAAATGCAGAAGCGTTAGATGCGATTTTGGTAAGTAGTAACAGCAGGGCGCTTCCGGCTGATGAGGCATACGAGAAAGTGAAATCTGCAACTCTTGCGTTAAAACGAATGGGGGTAAAATATTTTTCGAAAAGAATTGATACCACTCTTCGAGGCGGAATTGGTATAGAGATTGATGCGATGCTGGATCAGATGGCAGAAGATACCGTTGCAGTTGTGGTTCCGGCAATGCCGCAGTCAAAACGTATCGTGGCAGGTGGATATTCGATTATCGACGGAGTGCCGTTGATTCGCACACCGGTGGCACAGGATGTGCGGACACCTGTAAAAGAAAATTATATTCCACGACTTCTTGCGGGACAGACAAAGAGGAAAGTCGGTCTTGTAAAACTGGATCAAGTACTTGCGGGAGTGGGTGCGATTCGGGAGGCATTGGAAGACCAGCGTGAAGAGAAATGCCAGGTTATTGTGGTTGATGCGGCCACTCTTGAAGATGTTGAGAATATTGCAAAAGCATGTATTGACCTTGCGTGGGATGTGGTAGCGGTAGATCCAGGACCATTTACGGCAAAGCTTGCATATGGAAGAGGCTTGATACAGGCAGAAGAGGCAAATGTACCAGAAGGAAAAGCAGATGAGACAGGAAAGACTGTTTTGATTGCAGCAGGAAGCGCGACGCCGGTGACGAAGAGACAGATGGAAGTGCTCTGTGAAGAAAAAAGACATGTGAGAATCAGTGTTGAGCCAATTCCGTTGGTTGACGGAGGAGATGCGGCTTTGGATGAGGCGTTTAAAGCGGTTAATAAAGCGGTAGAACTTTTGGAATCGGATGAACAGCCGAGGGCGATTTTGTTTGAGACGGCATTGCATGGAGAGTTGTTGGATTTGGATAAAGAGGATGAAAAACGAGGATATTCAAGCGGTATGAGTGCAAACCGAATTAACGCAGGACTTGGAACAATTATCTCTCAGGTGTTGGAACAGGTCGGCAAAAAAAGAATTGCAGGACTCTATACAACAGGCGGAGATACGATGGTGAATGTCTGCTATCAGCTTGGAGTGGAGTGTATTGAAGTGCTTGACTATGTGATTGCACAAACAGATATCGGAAGACTTGTCGGAAATTATGAAGGACTTCCGGTAATTGGAAAAGGCGGATTAACCGGAAATGATCATACAGCTTGTGATATTGTAGATCGTTTATTCCAGGAGACATTGAGAAAATAGAGTTTAGGAGGAATAGAATTATGAAACTAGCAATTGGTTGTGATGAAGCTGCATATGCGTTAAAAGTGGAGATTATGAAACACCTTGACAGTAAAGGAATCGAATATCATGATTTTGGAGCGGAGAAAGGAGAAGTTGTGCTGTATCCGGATGTTGCGGTAAAAGTGGCGGAGGCTGTGGCACGAGGAGAATATGAGAGAGGAATTCTTGTCTGTGGCACCGGTATCGGGATGGCGATTACGGCAAATAAAGTTCCTGGAATCCGTGCTGCGGTATGTCATGATCCGTTTTCGACAGAGCGTTCCAGAAAGAGCAACAATGCACAGATTATGTGTATGGGTGAACGAGTAATCGGTGTGGAACTTGCAAAATACCTGGTAGATATCTGGCTGGAGTGCGAGTTTGCAGGCGGAGGATCCGCTCCGAAAGTAGACCGCATTATGGAGTATGAAGAGATGTATTTGAACAAAGAACGCAAAATCTAAAAGGAGGGCATGAAAATGGGCGGAAAAGAAGTAAAGGAACAAAGAGATTTTGATATACTAAATAAAATGAAAAAACTACCGGGCGGACTTGTCATTATTCCGTTGGTCATTGCTGTTCTGCTCGCGACGTTCGTGCCTCAGGTCTTTCAGATTGGTGGGTATGTAACAGCACTTTTCTACGAAGGAAACGCATGTATGATGGGATTTTTCCTGATCGTGTGTGGATCTACAATCAATATCAAACAAGTTGGCATGCCGCTGTATAAAGGTGTTGCGCTTACCGGAATCAAATTCCTGTTAGGTGTTGCGTTTGGGTTGATTGTCGGAAAAATCTGCGGACCGGCAGGATTTCTTGGGATTACACCGTTTGTAATGATTGCGGCTATCACAAACTCCAATGGATCGCTATACATATCACTGTCTTCGCAGTTTGGAAATGCAACAGATACAGGAGCGATTTCGATTTTGTCATTGAATGATGGACCGTTTTTTACATTGGTTGCATTGGGAGCAACAGGACTTGCATCAATTCCGTTTAAATCGTTGATCGCGACATTGATTCCTATTCTGATTGGATTTATCTGGGGAAATCTCGATGCAGGATTCCGAAAAGCATGTGCTACTGCACAGCCGATTGTTACATTTTTCATGACCATTTCAATAGGCGCAAAAACGGATGTCAAGACAATATTGACCGCCGGAGCAGCTGGAATTATATTGGGATTGATCTCAGCAGCAACATCTGTCATCTTTTTCTTTGTATTCAATTTGCTTTTGCCGAAGAAAGAGAGAAATGCAATGGGAGCGGCGATTGGTACGACAGCGCTGAACTCGGCAATGACGCCGGCAGCCGTTGCGGAGGCAGATCCTTCGATGGCTCAGTATACAGATATGGCAACAGCACAATGTGCGACAGCATCTATCATCACATTGTTCCTATGTCCGTTTATTGTAGCATTTTTTGATAAGATGATGAGGAAGAGACAACTTGGTATCTATTCTCCGGAAGGATGGGCATACCAGGGGCAAAAAGTGAATTAAGACAGATTGGAAAAACCCCCTTTTTATGATATAATAAAGGGGGTTTTTAGAAAACAGGGAGAAACTTTTATGGAAGAAAAAATATTTGTACAGATGACAGAAAAAGCACTGTTTGATTTTATGTTGTTTCACACGTATTCGAAGTTTGCGGGATTTTTGAGCAACGTTCTCGGAATGGCAGTGGCGTTTATTGGTATTATCCTTACGATTATGAATAAGGCAACGATAGGACAACTTGTTTTGTATCTGGTGGCTGCTGCGATTTTTGTCAGTTTTACGCCAATCCAGCTAAAGATGCGGGCGAAAAAACAGATGCAGACGAATGCGGAATATAAAGAAGGATGCAGTTATTTATTCCGAAAAGAGAATTTGACTCGGGTGCAGGGAGAGTGTGAGACTGTGTTTGAATGGAATCAAATTGAAAAAGTAGTTTCTACACCTAAGACGATAGGGTTTTATTATGGACCGGACAAGGCGCTGATCGTGCCAAAAGAATGTTTTGAAAATCGGTTTGTACAGATCATGCAGATTGTAATGCAAAATGTGGATATGTCGAAAGTAAATGTTAGATAAGAGTGGCAGAATATGGGGGGGATTATTATGCAGGAACGTCGGAGAGCGATTTTGCAGGAATTAGAAGAATATGGGAAAGTCAAGGTGGCGCAGTTGAGCGAGGAACTGAATTGTTCTGAAGTGACCATACGAAACGATATCAAAGCGATGGAAAAAGAGGGGCTTTTGCAGAGGACGCATGGCGGTGCAATTGCGTTGGAACAAGAGCGTAAACGGAAATATTCGGCCGAGAGTATCTATCGTCATGTAGACAGAAAAAAAGCGATTGCTGCAAGTGCATATGAATATATCGACGATCGCGATACCATCATATTAGATGATGCGTCCAGCAGTTTCTATTTGGCGCTGCATATCAAGCAGCATCCGGAGAAACATGTGGCGATCGTGACGAACTCTCTGCTTGTGGGCAACGAGTTAGAAGGGGTAAAACATGTGGAGCTTTACATGATAGGAGGATATGTGGGAGGACACCTTGCCGCAACAATGGGTGAGGCGGCTGTGGCGAACATGGCGCAGTTTCATGTGGACAAAGCGTTTATCGGTGTGCACGGTATTAATTTTGATGTGGGACTTACTTCGATTGGAACTCCGCAGATGCAGGTAAAGCAGGCTATTTTGAACTCTGCAGAGCAAGTGTTTGTATTGGCGGACAGTAGTAAGTTTGGAGGCGGTTATTTGTCCGTTATCTGTCCTTTGCAGAAGATACACAAGATTATCACAGATAAAGAGGTTGATGAAAAATACATTAGACTGGCGGCAAAAAAACAAGTGTCGATGGTCGTGTCAAAATAAGAAAAGGAATCTCGCAAGTGGGATTCCTTTTTGGTGTCTATTTAGTTAATACTTCGATACCTGTTTCGGTGACAAGCACCATGTATTCGATCTGTGCGGATAATCCGTCATCTTCGGTGTAGACCGTCCAGCCGTTGTCTTCATCTACAAAGAAATCGGGACTTCCTTCGTTGATCATCGGTTCGATGGTGAACATCATTCCCGGAACAAGAACCATCTCGGTTCCTTTTTCAGTGACATAGCTCACAAAAGGTTCTTCGTGAAATTCAAGACCGATTCCGTGACCGCCGATGTCTTCCACCACAGAGTAACCGTTTGCCTGAGCGTGTGAGTTGATTGCATCGGCAATATCCCCGAGATGCCCCCAAGGTTTTGCTGCTGCAAGACCAAGTTCTACACATTCTTCGGTTACTTTTAGAATCTTTTTCGCCCGGTCGGACAATTCGCCGATGGCAAACATTCGGGATGCATCTGAATAATATCCATTGAGAATGGTAGAGACGTCCACGTTGATGATGTCACCTTCCTCTAAAATAATATTTTCGTCTGGAATTCCGTGGCAAACTTCGTTGTTGATGGAAGTGCATACACTTTTTGGAAAACCGTCATATCCAAGTGGCGCAGGAATACCGCCGTGTTCGGTTGTGTAGTCATAGACCAGTTTGTCTATCTCGGCGGTGCTCATCCCTGCGTGAATATGTTTTGCAACGTGATCAAGAACCGCTGTGTTGAGCGCTGCACTTTTTTTGATCTCTTCAATCTGTGCAGGTGTCTTGAGCATACTTCTGTCAGGGACAATGTGTCCTTCGGAAGCTAAAAGTAATATTTTGTCATCAATTTGCATGTGGCATTTTTTATATTTTTTCCCGCTGCCACACCAGCAGAGTTCATTTCGTTCCATAATAAAAATCTCCTTTGAATTGCATCATACTATATAGTATAACGCATTTTTCTGTTGTTAGCACCTATAAAATGGGGTATACTGTTACTGAAATAAATGACTATGTAATGTGAAAGGATGTGTATATATGTTGAGAATTGGAATACTGACAAGCGGCGGAGACTGCCAGGCGTTAAATGCAGCGATGCGCGGCGTGGTAAAAGGGATCACATCGAAGAGAAATGATGTGGAAATCTATGGATTCAAAGACGGGTATAAAGGTCTGATCTATGCCAACTTTGAGATGTTGACAGCAAAAGATTTTTCAGGGATACTCACGGTTGGAGGGACGATTCTCGGAACATCCAGACAGCCGTTCAAATTGATGCGGGTGCCGGACGCCAATGGACTTGACAAGGTGAAGGCGATGAAGCATACATATCATAAATTGAATCTGAACTGCCTTGTGGTGCTTGGTGGAAACGGGACACATAAGACAGCGAATCTGCTTCGAGAGGAAGGTTTGAATGTGATTACACTTCCAAAGACAATTGACAATGATTTATGGGGAACAGATATGACATTTGGTTTCCAAAGTGCAGTGGATATTGCGACGAATACAATTGACTGTATCCATACAACCGCGACATCTCACAGCCGTGTATTTATCGTGGAAGTGATGGGACACAAAGTTGGATGGGTGACATTGCATGCGGGAATTGCAGGAGGCGCTGATATTATCTTGCTTCCGGAGATTCCGTATGATCTGAATGTGATTTCGGAGGCGATTGAAAAACGCACAAAAGCAGGAAAACACTTTACGATTATTGCAGTTGCGGAAGGAGCGATGTCAAAAGAAGAAGCTGCGATGCCGAAGAAAGCTTATAAAGCAAAATTAAAAGAACGCAAATATCCTTCTATTGCATATGAATTGGCAGAAGAGATTCAGAAAAAGACAGATCAGGAAGTACGTATTACGGTGCCGGGGCACACACAAAGAGGAGGTTCCCCTTGCCCTTACGATAGAGTGCTTGCGACAAGGCTCGGAGCTGCTGCGGCAGAATTGATCTTGAAAGAAGAATATGGTTACATGGTCGGGATGAAAAAAGGAGAGACTGTAAAAGTGCCGCTGTCTGAAGTGGCAGGAAAGTTAAAGATGGTGGATCCGGATTCTAAGATCATCAAAGAGGCAAAGCTGACAGGAATCAGTTTTGGAGATAAATAGACGAAGAGAAAGAAAGGAAGTTGGAGATGTCGTATACTGCTTTGTATAGAAAATTTCGCCCGGGGGAATTTGAGGATGTAAAAGGGCAGGATCATATCAGCAAGACATTGCAGAATCAGATAAAAGCAGACCGAATCGGACATGCGTATCTCTTTTGTGGAACGAGGGGGACCGGTAAGACATCGGTTGCGAAGATATTTGCAAAGGCGGTAAACTGTGAGCATCCGGTAAATGGAAGCCCCTGTGGTGTGTGCGACAGCTGTAAAGCAATCAGTTCCGGTACTTCTATGAATGTGATCGAGATAGATGCTGCTTCGAACAATGGTGTTGACAATATCCGTGAGATTCGGGAAGAGGTGGCGTATCGTCCTACGGAAGGAAAATATAAAGTGTATATCATCGACGAGGTGCATATGCTTTCTATTGGGGCGTTTAATGCACTTTTAAAGACACTGGAAGAGCCGCCGGAATATGTTATTTTTATTTTGGCGACAACGGAGGCTCATAAGATACCGATTACAATTCTATCCAGATGTCAGAGGTATGATTTTAAAAGAATTACAATTGATACGATTGCGGCGCGTCTGACAGATCTTATGCAAAAGGAGAATATAGAAGTTGAGGAGAAAGCAATTCGCTATGTTGCAAAGGCGGCGGATGGCTCGATGAGAGATGCGTTAAGCCTTTTGGACCAGTGCATCGCGTTCTATCTTGGGCAGAAGCTGACATATGATAATGTGTTGGAGGTGCTCGGAGCGGTTGACACGGAAGTGTTCAGCAGGCTGCTTCGTGAACTTTTGGAAAGAAATGTTGCGAAAGTGATGAAAAGTCTGGATGAACTTGTTATGCAAGGGCGTGAGCTTTCGCAGCTTGCAGCTGATTTCACGTGGTATTTAAGGAACTTGCTTCTTGCGAAAAGTTCTGATAATATGGAGGATGTGTTAGATGTATCGACAGAGAATCTGGCACAGCTGAAGGAAGAAGCACAGATGATAGAAAATGATACACTGATACGCTATATCAGGATTTTTTCAGAATTGTCCAATCAATTAAAATATGCAACACAGAAGCGGGTTATGATGGAAGTGGCATTTATCAAGCTGTGCAGACCGGAGATGGAAGTGGAGCAGGATACACTGTTAGAACGTATTCGTGCTTTGGAAGAGCAGATGCAGCAAGGGATTGCGGTAAGACCTCAGGCAGCTGCCTATGCGGAACAAACTGTGGAAGAGGAGCCTGGACCAAAGGTGGAACTTACAAAAGCACTTCATGAAGATGTCAAGGCAGTTGCGAAAGATTTTCGTCCGATTGTAAATCAGCTATCGGGCATGCTGCGCAATTGTCTGAAGATGGCAAGGCTGAGTGTAGGCAATCAGGATCAGCTTCTCATTGTGCTTCCGGATGAAGTGAGCGCAGGTGTAGTTGGGACGCCGGAACATAGAGAAGAGATAGAACATCTTATTGAACAAAGAATCGGCAAGACTGTCGCGATCGAAGTTCGGTGTGTGGAAGAAGGACGACGATTTGAGGATAGTTTTGTAGATATAGAAAAAGTGGTACACATGGATATCACGGTAGAAGATTAGGAGGATTATAATTATGGCAAAACGTGGAGGATTTCCAGGTGGAGGAATGCCGGGAAATATGGCAAATTTAATGAAACAGGCTCAGAAGATGCAAAGACAGATGGAAGAGCAGGCAAAAGAGCTTGAGAGTAAAGAATTTACTGCAACAGCAGGAGGCGGTGCAGTGGAAGTGACGGTATCCGGAACGAGAGAAGTGACAAAAGTGAAACTTCAGGAAGAAGTTGTGGATCCGGATGATATTGAGATGCTTGAAGACTTGATTGTGGCAGCTACCAATGAAGCGCTTCGTAAAGTTGAAGCGGAGTCGGCTTCTGCGATGTCAAAACTGACAGGCGGATTAGGCGGCGGAATTCCGGGAATGCCATTTTAAGGAGTGCAAAAGAAATGGATTATTATAGCAGCCAGATAAGTAAATTAATCGAAGAATTATCAAGACTTCCTGGTATTGGTGCAAAGTCAGCTCAGAGGCTGGCTTTTCATATTATCAACATGCCGAAAGAGCAAGTGCAAAGTCTTGCGGGCTCGATGACAGAAGCCAGGGAAAATGTACGCTATTGTAAACAATGCCACACGCTTACCGATCAGGAATTGTGCCCGATTTGCAGCAACAGTAATCGTGATGCAAAGACAATCATGGTGGTGGAGACGACGAGGGATTTGGCGGCTTACGAAAAGACAGGAAAATATCAAGGAGTCTATCATGTGCTTCACGGTGCGATCTCGCCAATGCTTGGGATTGGACCTGGAGATATCAAATTGAAAGAGCTGATGGAACGTCTTCAAGGAGATGTGGATGAGGTGATCATTGCGACAAATTCCAGCCTGGAAGGGGAGACGACGGCGATGTATATCAGCAAATTGATCAAGCCTACCGGTATCAAAGTGAGTAGAATTGCAAGTGGAGTTCCGGTTGGCGGCGATTTGGAATATATAGATGAAGTGACGCTTTTGCGAGCGTTAGAGGGAAGAACAGAGATTTGATGAAAAAAAAGAAAGTGACATCGACAGATATTGCGCGGAAAGCAGGGGTATCTCAGTCGACCGTGTCTATGGTTTTAAATAAAAAATATAATGTTTCTTTTTCGAAAGAGACAATTGAGAGAGTGGAAAAAGCAGCGAAAGAGCTTGGATACGTGGCACCGAAACGCAAGGTGAGAAAAGCGGGAAAAAAGGAAAAGCATTTGGCGGTATTTTGTCCGAACCTTACCAATCCATATTATGTGATGCTTCTGCAAGGGGTTGAGATGCGTGCGCGAGACGAGGAGTATACTTTGTTTGTATGCAATACTCAGCGGGACCTTGGTATGGAAGAACGATATTTAAAGATGATGCCGAGCCTGAATCCGATGGGAATTATCTATATGTGTAATCCGAGTGAATGTTTTATGGATATGGTGGAGCGTCTTACCGAGCGGATTCCGGTCGTGATCATCAATAATCAGAATGAGAAACTGAGTCTGGATGCGGTGGAATTGGATAATTCAAAGCTTGGACGTCTGATGGCGCGTCATCTTCTGGATTTGGGACACAAAAAAGTCGCTTATATTACCCCGCCTCTTACGACAAGGCAAAAACAGCGGTCGAAGAGGACGGAAGGTTTTTTGAAAGAGTTTGAAAAGGAAGGTCTGAAATCACAAGTAATTGTGAAAGAGGCTGGTGAGCAGATGGACATCGGAGTGGCAAATGTGGATTCAGAATATCGCGTGGGATATGAGCTGACTAAGGAGCTTATGGAAGAAGAGACAGATCTGACGGCAATTGTCGGTCTCAACGATATGATTGCGCTTGGAATACTGGATGCTTTGTATGAGCTGAAATACCGGGTGCCACATGATGTTTCGGTGATGGGATGCGACAATATTCTGTTTGGAAAGATGCACAAGGTGGCTTTGACTACGATTGAGCATTTTGTGATTTTTAAGGGAAGAGATGCGTGTGATATTATTATGAAAAAGATTAAGTTTAAATATGCAGACTTTTCTGATATGGAACCGGTAAGCACATATCATGTAGAGTATGAACCTAAATTAATCACGCGCGGAACAACCTCTTATGCCAAGATAACCGACCGGACAAAACAAAAGTGAAATTAATAGAAAAGAGAAAATTATCAATAATAAAAATATGAAAAATATTTGTAAAGAAGCCTGAAAATGGCTTCTTATTTTTATAGCAAAGGAAAATATTTCACATTATAGAAATAATAAGTTTAAAATATTAATAAAAATAATTACTAATAAAAATGTGCCCGGTTGACGGGAGAATAAGGGATGATATAATGAGTTCATAAAGAATTATTCAGGATATTTAGTGGTCGAAGGAGGAAATGAATATGAGATTTTTTATTGACACAGCAAATGTAGAGGATATTAAAAAGGCAAATGATATGGGTGTGATTTGTGGAGTTACAACCAATCCGTCACTGATTGCAAAAGAAGGACGTGTTTTTGAAGAGGTTATTGCAGAGATTGCATCAATTGTAGATGGACCAATCAGCGGAGAAGTGAAAGCTACAACTGTTGACGCAGAAGGAATGATTGCAGAAGGAAGAGCCATTGCGAAAATCCATCCGAATATGGTTGTGAAAATCCCTATGACAGTGGAGGGACTCAAAGCTTGTAAAGTATTGTCCTCAGAAGGAATTAAGACAAATGTGACTTTGATTTTCACGGCGAATCAGGCATTGCTGGCTGCGAGAGCCGGAGCAACATATGTTTCTCCGTTTTTAGGAAGGTTGGATGATATCTCTGTCAGAGGTGTGGATCTGATTTCCGAGATTGCAGAGATTTTTGCAGTTGCAGGGCTGGACACAGAGATCATCGCAGCAAGTGTAAGAAATCCAATCCATGTGACTGACTGTGCTTTGGCCGGAGCAGATATTGCGACTGTTCCATATGCTGTGATTGAACAGATGACAAAACATCCTTTAACAGATCAGGGAATTGCAAAGTTCCAGGCGGATTACAAAGCTGTTTTTGGTGAATAATGAAAATGTACTTGCATATTTGAAATGGTACAAATATAATCAAGAGTGTATTGAACGTAAAATGAAAAAGTAGGAGGCAGCTCATGAACAAATTAGAATTAATGAAAATAGCTAATGAGGTTCGAAAAGGTGCAGTGACGGCTGTTTACAATGCAAAATCCGGACATCCGGGTGGATCACTGTCAGCGGCAGATATTTACGCATATTTATTTTTTGAGGAAATGAATATCGATCCGAAAGAACCGAAAAAAGCAGATAGAGACCGTTTCGTATTATCAAAAGGGCATACAGCGCCTGGATATTATGCTGCATTGGCTCACAGAGGATTTTTCCCGGTGGAAGATCTGACTACACTTCGTAAGGTAGGATCTTATTTACAGGGTCACCCTGATATGAAACATATCCCAGGGGTAGATATGTCAAGTGGTTCCCTTGGACAGGGGATTTCAGCAGCTGTAGGTATGGCACTTTCGGCGAAACTTTCGAATGAAGATTACAGAGTTTACACACTGTTAGGTGACGGCGAGATTCAGGAAGGACAGGTATGGGAGGCAGCAATGCTTGCAAGTCACAGAAAACTGGATAATCTTGTTGTGATCGTAGACAATAACGGACTTCAGATTGATGGTGCAATTGATGAAGTATGCTCGCCATATCCAATTGACAAGAAGTTTGAAGCTTTCAATTTCCATGTGATCAATGTGGATGGACATGACTTTGATGCTTTGGATGCAGCTTTTAAAGAAGCAAGAGAGACAAAAGGTCAGCCGACAGCGATCATTGCAAAGACGATCAAAGGAAAGAACGTGTCGTTTATGGAGAATCAGGCATCATGGCATGGCTCTGCACCGAATGCAGAACAATATGCAGTTGCAATGGCAGATTTAGAGAAAGTAGGTGAAGCACTATGTCAGATGTAAAGAAAATTGCTACTCGTGACAGTTATGGAAATGCCCTTGTAGAATTAGGAAAAGAACATGAAAATCTTGTTGTTTTGGATGCTGACTTAGCAGCTGCCACAAAGACTGGCGTATTTAAGAAAGTATTTCCGGAACGTCACATTGACTGCGGAATTGCAGAATGTAATATGATGGGTGTTGCAGCAGGTCTTGCTACAACAGGAAAGGTTCCGTTTGCAAGTTCGTTTGCAATGTTTGCGGCAGGACGTGCATTTGAGCAGATTCGTAACTCTATCGGATATCCGAAGCTGAATGTAAAAATCGGTGCGACACATGCGGGAATCTCAGTAGGAGAAGACGGTGCGACACATCAGTGTAACGAGGACATTGCGCTGATGAGAACAATTCCGGGGATGGTTGTCATAAACCCATCGGATGATGTGGAAGCAAGAGCGGCAGTAAAAGCGGCTTATAAGCATGAAGGACCTGTTTATCTTCGTTTTGGAAGACTTGCAGTTCCGGTAATCAACGATCGTGAAGATTATAAATTTGAACTTGGAAAAGGTGTTGTTCTTCGTGAAGGAAAGGACATCACTTTGATCGCCACAGGTCTTCCGGTAGCTGAGACACTGGAAGCGGCGGAAAAATTAGCGGCAGATGGTATCGATGCAAAAGTAATTAACATCCATACAATCAAACCTTTGGACGAAGAATTGATTGTGGAAGCTGCAAAAGAGACTGGAAAAGTAGTTACAATTGAAGAACATTCCGTGATTGGCGGACTTGGAAGTGCGGTTTGTGATGTGTTATCGGAAAAAGCACCTACAAAAGTTCTGAAGATTGGTATCAATGATACTTATGGAGAATCAGGACCGGCAGTTGAGTTGGTTAAAAAATACGGTTTAGATGCGGAAAGCATTTATAAAAAAATAAAAGAGTTTTAATAAAAACATAAGAGGCGAGAGTGTTGACACTTTCGCCTCTTATGTTTTATGATGTTTGAGAAATCAAAATGTTATGAGGGATGCAAAATGTTTAGAAAAATTCAAGATAAACTATACAGTCTGCGGGATGAATGGAAATATGATTTTTATGATTGTATTCGAGATATTGCCGAACATCCTGTCGTGCTTCGCATGAAATTATATCCACATCATGGCACGACGAATTGCTATCAGCATTGTGTCCATGTGGCATATTACAATTATCAGTGGTGCCGTTTTTTTCATTTAGATGCAAGATCGGCGGCGAGAGGGGCGATGCTTCATGACTTGTTTTTGTACGACTGGCACACACATGCGAAAAAAACGGGAGATCATTTTCATGGACTCACACATCCGAAGACAGCGTTAAAGAATGCGAGCAAATTTTTTGAACTGAATGAGATTGAAAAAGATATTATCTATAATCATATGTGGCCGGTTACTTTTTTTAGAATACCAAAAACAAAGGAAGGGTTTATTACGACTCTTACCGACAAATATTGCGGGGCATGCGAGACAAGTAAAAGAAGATGATGACGAAAGGATAGGAGAAAAGCGTTTTCCCTATCCTTTCTTTGGAATTTATGTCGAACAGTTTCTGGAAGGGGCGACAGTATCTGATAAATTCAGCACTTTTCATATGCTATGATGAGGAAAAATATGCAGATGAGGTGAAAGAAAATGAAAAAACAACTTCCAAAAAATGTTCGACAAATAGGAAATGTAAGTGACAGTTCAAAAATCTATGTAGAAGATTATGTAGACACATTTTTTAATCAACTGTGTGATAAGACCGACCAGATGCCAATCGGAGCGTTTTTGGTCGGAGAAAAAGTACAAGAAGAGGATCAGGATTTGATTTACATATACGGTGCAATTCGGATGAGCGAAGTGACCATGAAAGGACAGGATATCCACGTTCAGGATACGGTTTGGAAAAATGCATGTGAAGTCTGTAAACAATATTTTGAAAATGCAGAGATTTTAGGGTGGTTTTTGACTGTTCCGGGACAACCGCTGGAGGCAAATCATAACATAAAGAAAATTCACGAAAAATTTTTCTCCAGAGAGAAAAGCATTTTTGTCTTAAAAAATACAGTTGACCGAGAGGAGCAGTTTTATATACATAAATATCAGGACTTGATGGAGTGCGGCGGACACTATATTTATTATGAGAAAAATTTGGAAATGCAGAATTATATGATTGCGAGTCGTAAAAATAATGGAGTAACACCCAGTGAAACTATTGAGGATCGAGTTACAAAGAATTTTCGTGATGTCATAAAAGAAAAGATGGAAAAAAACGAAGAAAGACACGGCGCGAGATTCATATATGCGGCAAGTACTTTTCTTGTTCTTGTGGTGTTTGTGATAGGGGTTACGATGATCAATAATTATGATAAAATGCAGGGAGTTCAACAATCGCTGGATACTATCTCCAAATCTGTTTCTAATAAAGAAGGGGATAAGGTGATGGAGACAGGCGGTGAGGTTATCGAAGAAGAAAAAGAACAAGAAGGAGACAAAATCTTAGAGGAACCTGAGAATCCGGAGGCACAAATTCTGGAAGATGACATTTATGTAGTTGAAAAGGGAGATACCCTTGCAACAATCAGTCGAAAAGTATATGGAGATATATCCCATGTGGAGGCGATCTGTAAGATGAATGGTTTGGAGAATGGAAATCTCATCTTTATCGGACAAAAGTTGTTGTTACCATAGTAAAATGTGCTATACTATTGATGTAGCATGAACCAAAGAAGAAATAAAGGGGAGCATATGAAGAAGAAATTTGGTTTTCATATTGTAAAAGAAAAAAAAGACCCGACGGAGGAGATTGCAGATGATATTATAGATGAACTGCAGGATAGCCAGAATCCGATGCGGGAGATGGAGTTAAAAATAAAGGCGCATAGATATCGATTTTTTCGACGGGTTGTGATCGTTGCGGTATCTGTTGTTGTGGTGACTGCGGGAGTGGGGCTGTTTTTGAAATACCAGACATATGAGAATGTCGCTGTGACCGCTACATATGAGAATGAAGAGGCGGATAACAGTAATTACAGAGAGTATGCCGGAGGGGGTTTGAAATACAGTCGAGATGGCATTGTTTATTTAGATAAAAAAGGTCAGGAAATATGGAATCAGCCGTGTCAGATGAAGAATCCGATTGTGGAAGTGTGCAAAGGAACGGCAGCTGTTGGGGATCAAAGTGGGACAAGCATTTTGGTGTTT
The DNA here is from genome assembly GCF_059731825.1 of Faecalimonas nexilis. NCBI lineage: Bacteria > Bacillati > Bacillota > Clostridia > Lachnospirales > Lachnospiraceae > Faecalimonas > Faecalimonas nexilis. The sequence goes on from NZ_AP029189.1 coordinate 163,664, forward strand.
CAAAAAGATGGACTAAAAGGAGAGATTAAAACAACGAGTCCAATCCAAAAGCTGGTTGTTTCGGAACAGGGAATCGTAGGGGTGGTGCTCAAAGGAGAATCTACACAGCAGATTATTTGTTATGATGCAAAAGGGAATATTCTTGTGGAGCAGAACACTTCACTTGCAAATACTGGATATCCGTTGGATATTGCCATTTCCAATAATGGAGAAGCACTTCTTGTTTCATACTTATCTACAAAAGGCAGCGAAGCGATGACGAAAGTAGTTTGTTATAATTTTGGTGAGGCTGGAGAAGAGAAGAAAGATCACGAAGTTTTTGAAAAAGAATATGAGAACGAAGTGGTCCCGACGGTTGCGTTTTTGGATGAGAAAACTTCTGTGCTGATAGGGAATGATATGCTGGTGTTCTATAGTGGTTTGGAAGATCTTCAGCAGGTCAAAAAGATAAAGATTAAAAAAGAGATAAAAAGTGTGTCATATGATAAGAGCGGAGTGGCGCTTGTTCTGAAAAATTCTGGAAAAAGCGGATATGAACTGCGCATTTATAATACAAAGGGGAAACAGATACTGTCAAAAGATTTTGAGGGTGAGTACGGAAATATAAAAATGACCGGTAACCAGGTGGTTTTGTATGATGGAAATAAATGCATGATATTTGATCGATCTGGAGTTTGTAAATTTGAAGGAAAGATGGAGTCAAATATTATAGAGATTTTCCGAATGACAGGTCTGAATAAATACATGGTGATAAGTGCAGAAGGACTTCAGGAAGTTCATCTGGTGAAATAGGAGAGTATATGAATGGATTATTAATTTTAGTCGGTATTATACTTTTGGTATGTGTGATTGCCGGTTTGGTTCGAGGGTTTATAAAAATAGTGGCTTCATTAGCTGCAACAATCATTATTATCGTATTGGTGGTTTTTCTTACGCCATATGTGAGTAAAGGAATTTTAAAAGTGACACCTTTAGAGAGGATGGTACAGGAAAAATGTGTGGAATTATTAACTCCGGATTTGGAAGATATGGATTTGTCGGGGATTGAAATCAATGGACAAAAGTTAGATGGAATTGATCTGGAAGCGGCTGGGATTACGGAAGAAGATATAAAAAATCTGATAGGAAAGATTGATCTGACGAGAGAACAGCAGATTTCGGCGATTGAAAATGCAAATATTCCACAATTATTTCGTGATTTACTCTTAGAAAATAATAATGCAGAGATTTATAAAAATCTGGGAGTCAGTACGTTTGGTGAGTATGTTGGGGCGTATATGGCGAAAGTGATTGCGGATTTTGTGGGATTTCTGCTGACACTTCTAATAGTTACAATAGTTGTCCGCACAATTGTCTATATGCTTGGATTGATCAGCGATCTTCCGGTTATAGGCGGACTCAACAGAATTGCGGGCGGAGTGCTTGGAATGGCAACAGGGGTGATTATTATCTGGGTGATTTTAATTGTTGTGACATTATTGTATACGACTTCAATAGGAAAGATTTGTTTTGAAAATATTGCAGATAGTCAGATACTTACATTTTTGTATGATCACAATCCGCTTTTGGAAGCTATTACTAGATTTAGGTAGGAGCGAAGTTTTAGAGAAAATTTTAGAGAAATAATGAGGAAAAAGGTACCGTAAAATAACGATGGAAAGTTATTTTGCGGTATTTTTAAAAAAATTAAAAAATGTATTGACAGTTACGTAAAGCCATGATAAAATAACGTTCGTTGTCAAGGAGAGACAAAAACAACTTAAAAAGAATTTGAAAAAAATTAAAAAAGTTGTTGACAAGCGAAAAGAGATGTGGTAATCTAATATAGCTGTCGCAAGACAACAAAGAACATTGATAATTAAACAACAGATGACAAGATAACCCTGAAAAATTCTTAAAAGAGAAAAATTCAGAACAGACATGAAAATGTCAACCTAAAACAGTAAAGGGAAAGATAGCTAGCAGTTATCTGAACCGGAACAAACACTTTTAACGAGAGTTTGATCCTGGCTCAGGATGAACGCTGGCGGCGTGCTTAACACATGCAAGTCGAACGAAGCGCTTAAACGGATTTCTTCGGATTGAAGTTTTTGCGACTGAGTGGCGGACGGGTGAGTAACGCGTGGGTAACCTGCCTCGTACAGGGGGATAACAGTTAGAAATGACTGCTAATACCGCATGAGCGCACAGTGCTGCATGGCACAGTGTGAAAAACTCCGGTGGTATGAGATGGACCCGCGTCTGATTAGCTAGTTGGTGGGGTAACGGCCTACCAAGGCGACGATCAGTAGCCGGCCTGAGAGGGTGAACGGCCACATTGGGACTGAGACACGGCCCAAACTCCTACGGGAGGCAGCAGTGGGGAATATTGCACAATGGGGGAAACCCTGATGCAGCGACGCCGCGTGAGCGAAGAAGTATTTCGGTATGTAAAGCTCTATCAGCAGGGAAGAAAATGACGGTACCTGACTAAGAAGCACCGGCTAAATACGTGCCAGCAGCCGCGGTAATACGTATGGTGCAAGCGTTATCCGGATTTACTGGGTGTAAAGGGAGCGTAGACGGTTGTGTAAGTCTGATGTGAAAGCCCGGGGCTCAACCCCGGGACTGCATTGGAAACTATGTAACTAGAGTGTCGGAGAGGTAAGCGGAATTCCTAGTGTAGCGGTGAAATGCGTAGATATTAGGAGGAACACCAGTGGCGAAGGCGGCTTACTGGACGATCACTGACGTTGAGGCTCGAAAGCGTGGGGAGCAAACAGGATTAGATACCCTGGTAGTCCACGCCGTAAACGATGACTACTAGGTGTCGGGGAGCAAAGCTCTTCGGTGCCGCAGCAAACGCAATAAGTAGTCCACCTGGGGAGTACGTTCGCAAGAATGAAACTCAAAGGAATTGACGGGGACCCGCACAAGCGGTGGAGCATGTGGTTTAATTCGAAGCAACGCGAAGAACCTTACCTGGTCTTGACATCCCGGTGACCGGCAAGTAATGTTGCCTTTCCTTCGGGACACCGGTGACAGGTGGTGCATGGTTGTCGTCAGCTCGTGTCGTGAGATGTTGGGTTAAGTCCCGCAACGAGCGCAACCCCTATCTTCAGTAGCCAGCATTTAAGGTGGGCACTCTGGAGAGACTGCCAGGGATAACCTGGAGGAAGGTGGGGATGACGTCAAATCATCATGCCCCTTATGACCAGGGCTACACACGTGCTACAATGGCGTAAACAAAGGGAAGCGAACCTGTGAGGGGAAGCAAATCTCAAAAATAACGTCTCAGTTCGGATTGTAGTCTGCAACTCGACTACATGAAGCTGGAATCGCTAGTAATCGCGAATCAGCATGTCGCGGTGAATACGTTCCCGGGTCTTGTACACACCGCCCGTCACACCATGGGAGTCAGTAACGCCCGAAGTCAGTGACCCAACCGTAAGGAGGGAGCTGCCGAAGGTGGGACCGATAACTGGGGTGAAGTCGTAACAAGGTAGCCGTATCGGAAGGTGCGGCTGGATCACCTCCTTTCTAGGGAAGAAGTAAGGGATTGAAAGAAATCTGTTGTTTAGTTATGAGTGCTCAAAGAGTACAAAACTTTTCGGTGGCGATACGCCCAGGGGAAACACCCGTACCCATCCCGAACACGATGGTTAAGACCTGGGAGGCCGATGGTACTGCACTGGAGACGGTGTGGGAGAGTAGGTGGCTGCCGAATCTATAAGAAAATAAGCGAAAGCTTTTTTATATAGATACAGACATGAACACAAAGATAAATGAAAAATAGTAGTATTGATTAGTGGAAAATAGCGTCATGTCAACCCGACCAGCAGGGCAGTGCTGTTTAACATAACTGGATTTACCAGTGATCAGAGATGAAAAGAGATTTTGATTTCTGATGACTGATAAAACAGTCAAAAAAGAATGTACCTTGAAAATCGCATACAAGAAACGAAATGATAAGAAAAATATCAAGACATCCGAGGTAATTGTTAAAACTAATAATTAACTCATTCGAACACAACGAATTAAAAAAATGACCTATTACCAACGCACATCACGCTAGGTGTGTGTAGCAGACATCCATTCCCGTGGATGGAAGCAGTTGGTTATGCTAGAAAGAGCGTATGGTGGATGCCTTGGCACTAAGAGCCGATGAAAGACGTGATAAGCTGCGAAAAGCTTCGGGGAGGAGCAAATATCCTACGATCCGGAGATATCTGAATGGGGAAACCCGGCGGAGCAACCCTCCGTCATCTTAACGCGAATCCATAACGTTAAGAAGGGAACCCGGTGAACTGAAACATCTAAGTAGCCGGAGGAAGAGAAAGAAACATCGATTCTGTGAGTAGCGGCGAGCGAAAGCGGAAGAGCCCAAACCGACCTGCGTGCAGGTCGGGGTTCGGACTGCAAAATTGACGAGCGAGTCTAATAGAAAGGTTTTGGGAAAGCCTGCCAGAGAGGGTGAAAGCCCCGTACATGAAAGACGAGTGAGCATGGCAGTATCCAGAGTACCACGAGACACGAGAAACCTTGTGGGAATGAGCGGGGACCACCCCGTAAGGCTAAATACTCCTTAGTGACCGATAGCGCATAGTACTGTGAAGGAAAGGTGAAAAGGACCCCGGGAGGGGAGTGAAAGAGAACCTGAAACCATATGTTTACAAGCTGTGGAAGAGCTTTACATGCTCAACCGCGTACTTTTTGTAGAACGGTCCGGCGAGTTGCGCTGGCTGGCGAGGTTAAGGACTGAAGGTCCGGAGCCGAAGGGAAACCAAGTCTGAATAGGGCGAATATAGTCAGTCGGAGCAGACCCGAAACCGGGTGATCTACCCATGTCCAGGTTGAAGTTGCCGTAAAAGGCAATGGAGGACCGAACGCACATCCGTTGAAAAGGGTGGCGATGAGGTGTGGGTAGGGGAGAAATTCCAATCGAACCCGGAGATAGCTGGTTCTCCTCGAAATAGCTTTAGGGCTAGCCTCATACGAGTCTTGCGGAGGTAGAGCACTGAATTTCCTAGGGGGCGTCAAAGCTTACCGAAGAATATCAAACTCCGAATGCCGCGTAGATGATGTATGGGAGTCAGACTATACGAGATAAGTTGGATAGTCGAAAGGGAAAGAGCCCAGACCACCGGCTAAGGTCCCAAAATGTGTGTTAAGTGGAAAAGGATGTGGGATTTCGAAGACAACCAGGATGTTGGCTTAGAAGCAGCCATACATTAAAAGAGTGCGTAATAGCTCACTGGTCGAGAGGTCCTGCGCCGAAAATGTCCGGGGCTGAAACACACTACCGAAGCCGTGGAATCATCGCAAGATGATTGGTAGAGGAGCATTCTTAAAGAGAAGAAGCTGTACCGGAAGGAGCAGTGGATTTTTAAGAAGAGAGAATGCCGGAATGAGTAGCGAGAGGAAGGTGAGAATCCTTCCGGCCGAATATCTAAGGTTTCCAGAGTAAAGCTGATCTGCTCTGGGTAAGTCGGGGCCTAAGGCGAGGTCGAAAGACGTAGTCGATGGATAACAGGTTGAAATTCCTGTACTATGATATGACAGAACTGTGGGGACACGTGTGGAAAGCGGAAGCCGGGAATGGAAAGACCGGTGCAAGCAAGGTAAGAGACTGGTTGGCAAATCCGCCAGTCAATCTGAAGATGTGATGCGTACTGAAATATAAGTAAGGAAGTCCGTGAGCCATGCGTCAAGAAAAGCCGCTATTGTTCATATCGTACCCGTACCGTAAACCGACACAGGTGGATGAGGAGAGAATCCTAAGGCCGACGGGAGAAGCATTGTTAAGGAACTCGGCAAAATGACTCCGTAACTTCGGGAGAAGGAGTGCCAGTGAGAGCTGGCCGCAGAGAATTGGCCCAAGCAACTGTTTAGCAAAAACACAGGTCTATGCAAAACCGAAAGGTGAAGTATATGGGCTGACGCCTGCCCGGTGCTGGAAGGTTAAGGGGAGAGGTTAGCAGTAATGCGAAGCTTTGAACTTAAGCCCCAGTAAACGGCGGCCGTAACTATAACGGTCCTAAGGTAGCGAAATTCCTTGTCGGGTAAGTTCCGACCCGCACGAAAGGCGTAATGATTTGGGCACTGTCTCGACAATGCACCCGGTGAAATTGAAATACCAGTGAAGATGCTGGTTACCTGCGCCAGGACGGAAAGACCCCATGGAGCTTTACTCCAGCTTGATACTGGGATTCGATATTGCATGTACAGGATAGGTGGGAGACTAGGAAGCGGTGACGCCAGTTGCCGCAGAGTCGCTGTTGGGATACCACCCTTGCAGTATTGGATTTCTAACCAGCAGCCGTGAACCGGCTGGGGGACAATGTCAGGTGGGGAGTTTGACTGGGGCGGTCGCCTCCGAAAGGGTATCGGAGGCGCTCAAAGGTTCCCTCAGAATGGTTGGAAACCATTCGAAGAGTGCAAAGGCAGAAGGGAGCTTGACTGCGACACCGACGGGTGGAGCAGGTACGAAAGTAGGACTTAGTGATCCGGTGGTATAAAGTGGGATTGCCATCGCTCAACGGATAAAAGCTACCCTGGGGATAACAGGCTTATCACTCCCAAGAGTTCACATCGACGGAGTGGTTTGGCACCTCGATGTCGGCTCATCGCATCCTGGGGCTGGAGTAGGTCCCAAGGGTTGGGCTGTTCGCCCATTAAAGCGGTACGCGAGCTGGGTTCAGAACGTCGTGAGACAGTTCGGTCCCTATCCGGCGTGGGCGTAGGATATTTGAGAGGAGCTGACCTTAGTACGAGAGGACCGGGTTGGACTGGCCGCTGGTGAATCTGTTGTTCTACCAAGAGCATGGCAGAGTAGCCAAGCCGGGAAGGGATAAACGCTGAAGGCATCTAAGCGTGAAGCCCCCCTCAAGATGAGATATCCCATAACGTCAAGTTAGTAAGACCCCTTGAAGACGACAAGGTAGATAGGACAGAGGTGGAAGTGCAGTAATGTATGCAGCTGACTGTTACTAATCGGTCGAGGGCATAACCAAAAGGTGATAGGAACAAGAAGGATGAAGAGAGACTTATCGAGTGGATTGTATGTGATTTTGAAGGCACATGAAAGTACCTGAAAATAATCCTCCTTAGCTCAGTCGGTAGAGCACTCGGCTGTTAACCGAGTTGTCGTTGGTTCGAGTCCAACAGGGGGAGTTTTTGGCTCCTTGGTCAAGCGGTTAAGACATCGCCCTTTCACGGCGGTAACACGGGTTCGATTCCCGTAGGAGTCACTTAAGCCACAGGATATGTTCTTGTGGTTACAATTAGATATGGCGCCATAGCCAAGTGGTAAGGCAAAGGTCTGCAACACCTCTATCACCAGTTCAAATCTGGTTGGCGCCTTTAAAATATATCGAAAGTTTAAAGCTTTCGATATTTTTTATTGTGAGAATTTTGTTCTATGTAATGAAAAATGCTTGCATAATAAAGGAGAGCCCTAGGATAATCCCGGGACTCTCTTTCTTAGATTTAATCCAAGTATACTTGCCAAGATGGCTTTTAAAATAGCAGTAGGAATAAATGGAAGCACACAAGCTGTGAGTGCAACCCAAACGGTGCTGTGCATGATGATACAGAACATAACAACACCAAAAAGATAATTAATGCATGTTCCGAGAATCAGACAAAAAGTAAAACAGCCTTTAAAACGATTTTTGTACTCAACGCCAAGTCCGATAATGAACGCCATAATTGGAAATGAGATGATAAAACCACCGGTTGGGCCAACCAAAAGTTGATATCCACCGCTAAAGTTCGCGAATACGGGAACACCAACTGCTCCAAGCAGCACATAGATGAGAGAAGCTACAGCTCCTTTTTTAGAGCCGAGTATAATTCCGGCTAGTGTGATGGCAAAGGTTTGCATGGTCATTGGAACACCAAGAGGCATTGGAATGGATATTTGCGCCATAATAACGATGACGGCAGTAACTACACCAATCATACATAGATCCAGTGTTTTAAAGTTGGTTTTTTGCATATAAGTTTCCTCCATAAGATTATTGTAAATAAATACATTTTTAATTAAGTATACGTTATACAAGGTTAATTGTCAACTATATATAAATAATGGTTAACAATTAAAAGGTTGAAGAATTGTAGAGAAAGAGGTAAGATAAGTAGGTAAAATGAAAGAAAGAGGACGAAAGATGAGACAAAAGTTGAGAATTCGCTGGAAAGCATTAAAGATGGAAATAAAAGAACATAAAAGTTCTTTTGTGGTGTATATGGTACTTCGAGCATTGGTAATCCTGGTGATGATTCTACAGATTTTAAACAGGAATTACGAAGATGTGTTTTACTGTGTATTGACTTTATTGCTGTTGATTGTTCCGAGCTTTCTCCAAGTAGAGTTAAAGATTGAACTTCCGACGACATTGGAGATTATTATTTTACTGTTTATATTTTCGGCAGAAATTTTGGGGGAGATCGGTGCATATTATACGCGCGTTCCCAATTGGGATACAATGCTTCATACTTTGAATGGATTTTTAGCAGCCGCAATTGGTTTTTCGTTAGTAGATATTCTTAATCGGGATGAGAGAGCAAAGTTCAATTTGTCACCGCTTTACATGGCAGTGGTAGCATTTTGTTTTTCAATGACAATTGGTGTGATGTGGGAATTTTTTGAGTGCGGTATGGATTTATTTTTCGGGATGGACACACAGAAGGATACGATTGTAAACAGTATCAATACAGTGATGCTTGATCCAACGGGCGGTAATCAAGTGATTCATATTGGAGATATTAACAGCGTGATAGTAAATGGAAAAGAGCTTGGACTTGGTGGTTATTTGGATATTGGGCTTTTGGATACAATGAAAGATCTATTTGTGAATTTTATTGGAGCGGTTGTATTTTCAATTATTGGATTTTTTTATGTGAAAAAGCGTGGAAAGGGAAGAATTGCAAACAAATTTATTCCGAAACCAAAGCAGGAAGAAGCAGATTTTTTGAAAATCGTAGAAGAATCAGAGGAAAGATAGTTAATATTGACTATTGTCTGTTAATTTAAAGTATGTTATACTTTATTCCAACAAAGGTGTTTAGAAGATTTCTAGACACTTTTTTTATTGTATAGATGTAACAGAAACTCCGTGCAAAGAGGCACACCTGCTTTGTCGGAGAGAATGTCTCCTTCAAAGAAGATGCCAGGAGCATGGAAAGGATTTTGAAGGAGGAGTGGTTATGAATACAGGAGACACAGCATTTGTTATGATTTCGACAGCATTGGTTTTCTTTATGACACCAGGTTTAGCATTTTTTTATGGCGGGTTAGTCAGACGTAAAAATGTAGGGAACACGATGATGGCATGTGTGGCTATTATGGGGATTTCGGTTGTCATGTGGGTTTTATTTGGGTATTCACTCGCATTTGGTGGAAATCATGCAGGTATAATCGGCGATTTTAGATGGTTTGCTTTTTCAGATATTGGTATGGAAACGGGCCCATATTCTGAAAAAATTCCGCATTTGGTGTTTGCGGCATTTCAGATGATGTTTGCGATGATTACGCCGGCATTGATTACGGGTGCACTTGTAGGGAGAATGAAATTTAAGGCGTTGTTTTTCTTTGTAATATTTTGGTCGGTTATTGTTTACTATCCGCTGGCACATATGGTGTGGGGTGAGGGCGGTTTGCTGGCTGAAATCGGTTCAGTAGATTTTGCCGGCGGAGACGTGGTCCATATAAGTTCCGGAATCAGTGCACTGGTTCTTGCTGTTTTAATTGGAAAACGAAGAGGATATGAACATACGACTTACCGGATTCACAATATTCCGTTTGTTGTCCTTGGGGCATCGATTTTATGGTTTGGATGGTTTGGATTCAATGCAGGAAGTGCACTCGGAGCAAATGGGCTGGCTGCACATGCATTTATGACATCTGCGGTATCTGCAGCGACCGCATTACTGTCCTGGATGTTGATTGATGTTCTGAAAGAAGGAAAACCAACACTGGTTGGAGCTTCTACCGGTCTTGTGGTTGGGCTTGTTGCAATTACACCGGGAGCCGGGTTTGTACCGATTTGGTCTTCATTTATTATTGGAGCACTCGTTAGTCCAATCTGTTATTTTGGAGTTGGCTTTATTAAGGAGCGGGTAAAAATAGATGATGCGCTTGATGCCTTTGGGTGTCATGGAATAGGAGGAATTTGGGGCGGACTTGCAACCGGAATTTTTGCAAAAAGTTCTATTAACAGCGTGGCCAAGTGGGATGGCTTAGCATTCGGTGATTTTCGTCTGTTTCGTGCACAGATAATTGGAATTTTGATTACAATTGTGATTGCAGTTTTGGGTACATTAATCTGTACGGCAATTGTAAAAATTTTTACACCGCTTCGAGTAAGCGAAAAAGAGGAAAAAGTAGGATTAGATATTTCCCAGCATGGTGAAAATGCATATCCGTCTTTCAATGGATTGGATTAAGGAAGGAGAGCAGATTATGTTGATTAAAATAGAAGCAATCGTTCGGGAAGAAAAGCTTGAGGATGTAAAAGAAGCATTGAACGCTATTCAGGTAAACGGAATTACTGTGTCGCAGGTTATGGGCTGCGGTTCTCAGCGAGGATATAAAAGCGTTGTGCGTGGAATGGAGGTAGATGTTATGATGCTTCCCAAAATCAAATTTGAGATTGTAGTATCTTCTGAGGAATGGGAGAAAAAGACTATTGAGGCAATTCAGAAAGCGGCGTATACGGGAGAAGTGGGGGATGGAAAAATATTCAGCTATGAAATTCGAAGTGCGCTGAAGATCAGAACGAGAGAGACTGGATTTGACGCACTTCAGTCAGAAAATTAGTTTTGTAATTTGTTTTGCAGGTGGACAGTTTCATTGTAACAATTGACTTTAGAAGCAGAAGGTTTATTTTTGACTTTCCATAAATTCTTTTGTAAAAGCAATAAATTGTTCAGTGCGGCTGTTTAGATATTTGCCCTTTTGCCATACGAGACCGATTTCCTGTGAGATTGTAGGAGCGATTGGTATTCCCTTGACGTCGTTCATATTTTTGAAGAGCGAAGAGTAGAGAATAGCTCCTCCTAGATTCTCACGGACAAATGCCTGAATTGTATAGAGTTGGCTGGCATTTAAAATTACATGAGGCTTTACTTTGATTGTATCAAAAAGTGAAAGCAACGTATGGTTTTGAACGGAATCGGTATTGTACATGATTAGAGGCTCATCTTTTAACATTTCAATTGATATACTTTTTTCTTTCGCGAGAGGATGACTCTTGGAGATACAGAACATTAGCTTGTCAGAAAGAAGCTGACAAGAATTTAATTTATTAGTCTCATAAAAATTCAGATTGACGAGCGCCAGATCCAATACATCATCTAAAACCAGATTGGCGGCACGTACAGAGCCGTATTCAAAAAGCTCAACGGGGATATTTGGATATTTTTTATAAAAAGCAGTCAGCATATCAGGGAAAAAGACTGTACTCAAAAGAGGAGGAATGCCGATTCGGATGGGGGTAATCTGCTTTCCAAGGTCATAAAGCTCTGAGGTCGTCTCATGAATATTGTTAAGAAGTACACTTGCTTTTTGGTAAAATTCTTCCCCTTCTTTTGTCAAAACCATATGATTTTTTGTACGGCTAAACAAACTGATAGAAAATTCCTTTTCCAGTTCTCGAATTGCGTTTGAGATTGCAGGCTGTGTGACATAAAGCTTTTGTGCAGCTTGTGTAATACTGTGATAACGACAAACGGCAGAAAAGTATTCTAATTGAATGATTTTCATTGGTAGTGACCCCATTTCTTCTTAATTTTCTAAAATATTAAAAATTTTATTATAGTAATTATGTCTAAAATTCTTCTGGTTTTAATCCGTGATTATTTTGATTATATCATAATTTTTGTGAGAAATGCTCAAATATACAACATATCATAATTTTTTTAATGGAGGTATCATTTTAAGTAAATGTACAAGCATCTATACGACCTCTATAATAAAGCTATAGCAAACAGCGCTGTGATGTGAATAAAAAAAGGATTGGAGGAAAACAAAGGAGTCCGTCAACAATAACTCTTTTGTTTCTCTTGTTTGCGGTGATTATGTTTGTTATTGAAAAAATACCGCTTGGGGTAACATCAATGATCGTCTGTATCGGACTGACCATTACAGATGTACTGGATGTGCAGACCGCATTTGCAGGATTTACTGACAGTAATGTGATACTGTTCGTAGCGATGTTCATTGTAGGAGGAGCATTATTTGAAACAGGAATGGCAAATAAAATTGGGGGAATTGTAACCAGATTTGCAAAAACAGAACGTATGCTGATTGTAGCAATTATGGTAATTGTAGGTTTGATGAGTGGAGTACTTTCAAATACAGGTACTGCAGCGGTATTAATTCCGGTAGTTATAGGAATTGCAGCAAAATCAGGATACAAAAGATCAAAATTACTGATGCCGATTCTGATTGCAGGAATTTTATTTTATGCAACCATAGGATATAAATTACTTCCGGAATGTGATCCGAAAGAAGAGGAGGCGTTCGATACAAAAAGAGATTTTGATCAGGTACCTAAATGGAAGCAGTGGATGTCATTGATCATTCTGATACTGACTTTACTGGCTATGATCTTTGAAGAAAAGATAGGAATCAGTCTTTGTGTTTCAGGTGGAATCGGTGCTTTGCTTTTGATATTGACCGGTGTGATTTCAGAAAAAGATGCATTGAAATCTATTGACTTGAAAACAATTTTCTTGTTTGGAGGAACTTTATCTCTGGCAGCGGCACTTGAAAAGACCGGAGCGGGAGAGATGATCGCAGAAAAAGTAATTGGAGCACTTGGAAGCGATCCGTCTCCATATATTCTGACGCTGGTCGTATTTCTTCTGTGTTGTGTGATGACAAATTTTATGTCAAACACAGCGACGACAGCATTGATGGTTCCGATCTGTCTGTCGATTGCACAGAGAATCGAAGCAGATCCGAGAGCAGTATTGATGGCATGTGTAATCGGAGGTTCCTGTGCTTATGCAACTCCGATCGGAATGCCGGCAAATACTATGGTTGTGGGAGTCGGAGGTTACCGCTTTATGGATTTTGTAAAAGCAGGATTTCCATTGATTATCATAGCAACGGTTGTGAGTATGATTATCCTCACGATTGCATTTCCATTCTTTCCATAAAAGGATGATTATAATTGTGAAAATAAACAGCATCTGATATAGATGCAAAAAATCAGAGGAGGCAGAAACATGAGTAAGAAAGAACAAGTAGAGCAGCTTACGGATTATATGGCAAATTTTGTGTCATATATCGCAAAAGTGCTGCCGGATGATATTATTGCAAAGCTGGATGAACTGGCAGAAAAAGAGGACAGTCCGCTTTCAAAAGTCATTTACGAGACAATGAAGAAAAATCAGGTACTGGCAAAAGAATTGAACAGACCAAGCTGTCAGGATACGGGTGTATTGCAGTTTTGGGTAAAATGTGGAACAAATTTCCCGCTGATCGGGGAATTAGAGACACTTTTAAAAGAAGCTGTTATAAAATCGACAGTGGAAGCACCTCTTCGTCATAACAGCGTGGAAACATTTGACGAGTACAATACAGGCAAAAATGTTGGCAAAGGAACACCGACAGTATTCTGGGATATTATACCAAACAGTGATCGGTGCGAGATTTATACGTACATGGCAGGCGGAGGATGCACACTTCCGGGGAAAGCCATGGTGCTGATGCCGGGAGAGGGCTACGAAGGAGTTACGAAATTTGTAATGGATGTCATGACTTCTTATGGTCTGAATGCATGTCCTCCGCTTTTGGTCGGTGTCGGTGTGGCAACATCTGTTGAGACAGCAGCACTGCTTTCTAAAAAGGCATTGATGAGACCGCTGGGAAGTCATAATGAGAATGAGCGTGCGGCAGAGATGGAAAAGTTGCTTGAAGACGGAATCAATGCAATTGGACTCGGACCTCAGGGAATGGGCGGCAAGTATTCCGTAATGGGTGTACATATTGAAAACACAGCAAGACATCCATCTACAATCGGTGTCGCCGTGAATGTTGGCTGCTGGTCTCACAGACGTGGGCACATTATTTTTGACAAAGATCTCAATTACACGATCACAACACATTCGGGGGTGACTTTATAATGTTGGAAATCAAAGATGGAAAGAAAATTTTAACAACACCGATATCGGCTGAGGATCTGGCAGATATCCATATCGGAGATATTATTTATCTGAACGGAAGTATGACAACCTGTCGTGATGTGGCACACAGACGGCTTGTTGAGGGAGGAAGAGAACTTCCTGTAAATGTAAAGGACGCTGCAATCTTTCATGCAGGACCGATTATCCGTCCTCTTGCGGAGGACAAGTTCGAAATGGTATCTGTTGGTCCGACAACCAGCATGCGTATGGAGAAATTCGAAAAAGAATTTGTGAAACAGACCGGTGTGAAAGTGATTATCGGAAAAGGAGGCATGGGTACAAACACGGAGTATGCATGTAAAAACTATAAGGCAATCCATTGTGTGTTCCCTGCCGGAAATGCAGTGGTAGCTGCTTCAGAGGTGGAAAAAATTATAGATGCACAATGGAGAGATCTGGGAATGCCGGAAACGTTATGGCACTGCCGTGTAAAAGAATTTGGTCCTCTGATTGTATCCATTGATACAGATGGACGAAATTTGTTTGAAGAAAATAAAGTTGTTTTCAATGAAAGAAAAGAGAAAGCAATTAAAGAAATTTGTAAGCATGTAAGCTTTATCAAGTAACATCAAAATAAAACCAAAATACTGCCAGAAATGACCATGTAGAGAGAAAGATTCGAATCTCTTTATATGGTTATTTTGAGGGTATTTGGTGCTGTATAGTACTAATTTTGTAATCTAATGAACAGAAATTTACTTTCTGATAAATAAAAAATATTGACTGAGAATAAATATTTTGTTATAATTTTTTTGTTATTAGAATACAATATATTAGAAAGAAAATATATGGCGCCATAGCCAAGTGGTAAGGCAAAGGTCTGCAACACCTCTATCACCAGTTCAAATCTGGTTGGCGCCTGTCAAAAAGTCTAGGAATTTCATATTTCTGAGGCTTTTTTTCTTTGGTATTAGTAATAAACTTTATCAAACAAATAGGTAAATAGAAAAAGTGCTTGACGGCAGTATTTAGAAGTGTTATTATCATCAACGGAACAAATTAAATAATGCGAACTTTCTCTTATTCAGAGTGGTGGAGGTAAAAGGATCTATGAAGCCACGGCAACCCCGGGAACGGAAGGTGCCAACCTGAGCGAGTAATCGAACAATAAGAGGATTGGTTTATGAGAATATAAAACAGTCCGATTTTGTCGGGCTGTTTTTAGTTAATTAGGGAAGAAGCAGGACAATCCTTAAAGAGAAAGAAAGAAAGAAATAAAGAAAGGAAAGAACGAATGGAAAGATTATTATTTACATCAGAATCAGTAACAGAAGGACATCCGGATAAGATTTGTGACCAGATTTCAGATGCGGTCTTAGACGCACTGTTAGAGCAGGATCCGATGAGCCGTGTAGCTTGTGAGACAGCAATTACAACAGGTCTTGTGTTGGTTATGGGAGAGATCACAACAAATGCATATGTGGATATTCAAAAATTAGTAAGAGAGACAATCGATGAGATTGGATACAACAGAGCAAAATACGGATTTGATGCGCATACATGTGGTGTGGTAACTGCAATTGACGAGCAGTCAGCTGATATTGCACTTGGTGTAGACAAGGCTTTGGAAGCAAAAGAAAATAAGATGTCAGATGAAGAAATTGAGGCAATCGGTGCCGGAGATCAAGGAATGATGTTTGGATATGCATCCAATGAGACAGAAGAATTTATGCCATATCCGATCGCATTGGCACACAAGCTTGCACTGAGACTTACAAAAGTGCGTAAAGATGGAACACTTCCTTATCTTCGCCCGGATGGAAAGACACAGGTAACAGTGGAATATGATGAAAATGGTGTTCCTGCCAGACTGGATGCAGTTGTGTTATCGACACAGCATGATCCGGAAGTGACACAGGAGCAGATTCATGCAGACGTGAAAAAATATATTTTTGACGAGATTTTACCTGCGGAAATGGTAGATGAGAATACAAAATTCTTTATCAATCCAACAGGACGTTTTGTAATCGGTGGACCAAACGGAGACAGCGGTGTCACAGGACGTAAGATTATTGTTGACACATACGGCGGAATGGCTCGTCACGGTGGCGGAGCATTCTCTGGAAAAGACTGCACAAAAGTTGACCGTTCTGCGGCATATGCGGCACGTTATGTAGCAAAGAATATCGTTGCAGCAGGTTTGGCAGACAAGTGTGAAATTCAGCTGTCATACGCAATCGGTGTGGCTCAGCCGACATCAATTATGATTGATACATTTGGAACAGGAAAACTTTCAGAGGAAAAATTAGTAGATATCGTAAGAGAGAACTTTGATTTAAGACCGGCTGGCATTATCAAGATGTTAGACCTCCGTCGCCCGATTTACAAGCAGACAGCAGCTTACGGACATTTTGGACGTCATGATCTGGATTTACCTTGGGAAAAATTAGATAAAGTAGAAACTTTGAAAGCTTACTTGTAGAAAGATTTCAAAAAATAAGAAAAAGTCAGATGCAAATACTTAAAATGAGTGTGCATCTGATTTTTTTGTATAAATTTACAAAAAATTTATAAATATTTAGTGGTTCTTTGGTGTATTACATTTTGTCACATGGTATAATACTACTAATTGTAGAAAAGGATGTGTGTTTATTGAAGTTAAAAACGAGATTGGTGATAGCATTTTTAATCATTATAGTATTGCCGATGGGATTGTCCCTTGCTGTCATTACTGGTTTCAGTCAGTATCAGATATCGATGATCGAGAAGAATTATAATATTACAGGAACGACATATAAGAGCTTTTCAAATCCGGTCAATATGTTAAATAAAGTCACGTCAGCGACATTTCACAAGTTAGTAAAAACGGCAAAGACAGCGCCGGAGACACTGACAGATATCACATATTTGGAAAAAATCAATGAAGAACTGACAAAGAAAAACTCGTATTTGGTTGTAAGGCGCGATGACAAAGTGGTCTATATAGGAGCAGAGGCAGAGACAGAGCTTTTACAAGAGCTTCCGGCATATGGAGACTATGATTCATCTTCGGAGAGCGGCGTCTATCTTGGAGGTGACCTTCAGGTACTTGTAAAGCAGATTGATTTTGAGTATCAGGATGGGGCACAGGGAAGTGCCTTTATTGTGACGGATGTGAGTGATTCTGTGCCTGAAGTGAAACAGCTTATAACTGACATGGTGATTGCGGTTGTATTTATCCTGATGTTCACAGCATTGTTTTTGATTCTTTGGATTTATCGTGGAATTGTGATACCGCTTGGAAGAATGAAGATTGCCACGCAAAATATCAAGGATGGAAATTTAGATTTTGAGCTGGAGATTGAGGCAGATGACGAGATTGGACAACTTTGCCGTGATTTTGAAGAGATGAGAAAACGTCTGAAAGATACGGCGGAAGAAAAAGTAGAGTATGACAGGAAAAGTAAGGAACTTATCAGCAACATTTCCCATGATTTGAAGACCCCAATCACAGCGATTAAAGGTTATGTAGAAGGAATCATGGACGGTGTGGCAGATACGCCGGAGAAGATGGATCGCTATATTAAGACGATTTATAACAAGGCAAATGAGATGGATCTTTTGATCAATGAGCTGACGTTGTACTCGAAGATTGACTCTAACCGTATACCTTACAATTTCAGCACAGTTCTTGTAAATGATTATTTTGATGATTGTGCAGAAGATCTTGCTATGGAACTAGAGGCAAGGGGCATTGAGTTTGGCTATTTTAATTATGTGGAAAGTGATGTAAAGATCATTGCGGATGTGGAGCAGTTAAAGCGTGTCATTAATAATATTGTGTCCAATTCAGAAAAATATATGGATAAAGAACATGGAAAGATCAATCTTCGCGTGAAAGATGTGGGAGATTTCGTTCAGATTGAGCTGGAAGATAACGGAAAAGGAATTGGGGCAAAAGAGCTGCCGCATATTTTTGACCGGTTTTATCGGACAGATGCATCTAGAAATTCCTCTAAGGGAGGAAGTGGAATCGGTCTTTCGATTGTGAAAAAAATTGTGGAAGAGCATGGCGGAAAAATCTGGGCTACGAGCAAGGAAGGCACCGGAACCGTAATGTACTTTGTTATTAGAAAATATCAGGAGGTACCAGTAAATGAGTAAAATATTGATTGTAGAAGATGAGGAGGCAATTGCTGACTTAGAAAAAGATTATTTAGAGTTGAGTGGTTTTGAAGTTGAGGTTGCAAATGATGGAGAGACAGGTTTAAAGAAAGCATTGGAAAATGATTATGATCTGTTTATTTTGGATTTGATGCTTCCGGGAGTAGATGGATTTGAGATCTGCAGACAGGTTCGAGATGAAAAAAATACGCCGATTATTATGGTTTCGGCAAAAAAGGATGACATTGACAAAATCCGAGGACTTGGTCTTGGAGCAGACGATTATATCACAAAGCCGTTTAGCCCTAGTGAGTTAGTTGCCCGTGTGAAGGCGCATATGGCACGTTATGACCGTTTGATTGGAAGCGCAGCAGAAGAAAACAAGGTGATCGAGATTCGTGGACTGAAGATTGATACGACGGCGAGACGTGTGTGGGTGAATGGTGAGGAGAAGCCTTTTACGACAAAAGAATTTGATCTGCTTACATTTTTGGCTTCACACCCAAATCATGTATATACAAAAGATGAATTATTCAGCGAGATATGGGATATGGAATCGATTGGAGACATTGCAACAGTTACGGTTCACATTAAAAAGATCCGTGAGAAGATAGAATTTGATACGTCGAAACCACAGTATATCGAGACTATATGGGGCGTTGGATACCGATTTAAAGTATAATTAAGAAGGGAACGCTATGGAATATTCATCGCTTAAAAAAATCAGGTTCAGCACGATGCAGTTATTGGCAATGGGATTTATCGCGACCATTTTCCTTGGTGGGATTTTATTAACATTGCCGATTTCTAATACACAGCCGATTCGTTTTATAGATGCGCTTTTTACGGCAACAAGCGCAGTCTGTGTAACCGGACTTGTAACAGTTGTGCCGGCGGTACAGTTTACGGTATTTGGAAAAGTCATTCTTTTGATTTTGATTCAAATCGGTGGACTGGGTGTAATCGCGTGTGTGACTGGTTTTTTTATTATCTTAAAAAGAAAAATCACAGTGCGGGAGCGGGTGATTATTCAGGAGAGCTATAATCTGAATACACTGTCCGGAATTGTGGCGTTTGTACTAAAGATTATCAAAGGTACTTTTTTAGTAGAAGGAATCGGCGCGCTTCTTTTTGCAGTTGTGTTTGTACCTGAATTTGGAGCGCTGAAGGGGATTGCATATGCAATATTTCATTCTGTCTCGGCGTTTTGTAATGCAGGAATTGATATTTTAGGAGATGGAAGCTTTACGCAGTATGTTCGTAATCCGGTTATCAATCTGACGACAATGATGTTGATTATAGCCGGAGGAATCGGTTTTACAGTATGGAATGACCTGATTGGAAATTTTAAGAAAGTAAAAGCGAAAAAACTTGTGTGGAGTAAATTTTTTACCAGATTATCTCTTCATTCGAAGCTGGCGATTACGATGACAGTTTTGCTGATTATAACAGGAACCGTGTTTGTGTTTGCATTGGAATATGACAATGCGAAGACAATAGGGAATCTATCATTCGGAGAAAAGATCATGGCATCGGCATTTCATTCGGTATCCACGAGGACAGCGGGATTTGCAACGGTAAGTCAGGATGGATTGACGGCAGGAAGTAAGTTCTTGTCGTGTATTTTAATGTTCATTGGAGGATCTCCTGCAGGAACGGCCGGCGGTATCAAGACTACGACTGCGGCAATGCTCATTTTGACATGTATGACGGTTGTCTATGGGAGACGTGATACAGAGTGTTTTGGCAGAAGAATTCCGGTGGAGAATTTTAGGACGGGCTTTGCAGTGGTAATGCTTGCACTTCTGTTTCTGACGGCGGGAGTGACAATGCTTACGATATTTGAACCGGGGAAGGATTTCTTGGATCTGTTATATGAGGCAGTATCAGCAATTGGTACAGTGGGGCTTTCGGCAAATCTTACACCAAGTCTTGGATTTGGGAGTAAACTTGTGGTGATGAGTTTAATGTATGTGGGACGTATCGGTCCGATTACAATTGCATTGGTATTTGGGGGAAAGAAAAACCCGAAAGAGTTCACAAGAGAATTACCGGAAAAGAGAATCATGGTTGGATAGGAGCAGAATATGAGAAAACAATATGCAGTATTTGGTTTGGGAAATTTTGGGAAGCATCTTGCGCTCGGATTGGAAAATCTGGGATGTGAAGTGATTGTGGTGGACAATTCCATGGAAAAAATTCAGGAAATCGCAGACAAGGTATCATATGCAATGTGCGCCAATATTGAGGACCCGGAAGTGATAAAATCACTGGGAGCAAGAAATTTGGATGGCGCAGTGATTGCAATCTCTGAAAACTTTGGAACAAGTATTATGGCTACGATCATGGCAAAGGAGATTGGAATACCATATGTACTTGCAAAAGCACAGAGCAGCCTTCATGCGACCGTATTAAAAAAAGTGGGAGCAGATGCTGTCGTCCATCCGGAAAAGGAGATGGGGCGCCGTATTGCAAGAACGATGGTGTCAGGTAATTTTGCTGACTGGATAGAGCTGTCGCCGGATTACAGTCTGGTGGAAATAGAAATTCCGGATGAATGGATTGGGAAAAGGCTTGTTGACCTTCAAATTCGTGAAAAATACGGAATTAATGTAGTAGGAACTATTGAAAATGGTGTTGTAGATGTTACAATTAATCCGCAGCGGCCGTTTAATAAGAATCTAATCGTGATATTGATCGGTTCGAATGAAGCGTTACAAAAGTTGAAAAAGGAATAGGGAATATGATTACAAGTACAAGCAATCCACAAGTAAAAAATTTATTGCAGTTACAAAAGAAAAGTAAGGTGAGAAATGAGGAACAGGTATTTATTGTAGAAGGACTTCGGATGTTCATGGAAGTGCCGCAAGATCAAGTAAAAAAAGTATATGTTTCTGAATCACTTTATAATAAGAAGAAAGAAGAATTACATTTGGAGAGATTCCCAGTGGAAGTGTTAGCGGACAAGGTATTTCAACATGTGTCTGACACAAAGACACCGCAGGGGATATTATGTGTTGTAAAGCAGCGAAAATACGAGATAGAGGATCTGATTTCCAAGGAAAATCCGCACTTTATCGTGCTGGATAACCTACAGGATCCGGGGAATTTAGGGACGATTGTCAGGACAGCGGAAGGAGCCGGAGTGACGGCCGTTTTTATGAGCAATGACTGTGTGGATATTTATAATCCGAAGACAATTCGCTCTACAATGGGATCGATTTATCGTGTGCCGTTTGTGTATGTGGATGATCTGTTGGCGCTTTTGGATAAATTTCAAAAGAAAAAGGTCACAACTTATGCGGCGCATCTTAAGGGAAAAAATACTTATGACAAGGAGAATTATCAGTCAGGGACAGCAATTCTCATTGGAAATGAGGGAAATGGACTGAGAGATGAAGTGGCAGAAAAAGCGGATGTCTGGGTTCAGATTCCGATGCAGGGAAAAGTAGAATCGCTCAATGCGGCAATTGCCGCATCAATATTGATGTTTGAGGTTTATCGCCAAAGGCGATAAACCTTTTTTTCTTTTTAGGGGTTGACAGGTTGGCAAATAGATGTTAGGATATCACTTGTGTTTGAAAGATGTAACAAATACGTAACATTTGTAATAAAAATGAATTAAATACGTATACTATTGTAATAGTCAGTAAGGTTATTGCAACAAACCAGGAGGTAATTTATGAGACGAGAGAAAAAGAGAGTGATTATAAGCTTCGCGCTGACAGCTTGTATGGTGTTTACCACAGAGTTCGGCAGTTTGGCAGCTGATACACAATCTGATGCTCAGCCAATCGAAACAATAAATCACGAAACGACAATTTCACCATTAGCGGAGACATGGAATGAAATTCCAGAGACAGCAGCAGTTGCGGAGGCTACACAGGTGTGGCATGGAAAAGCGCTGGCAAATGTAGAGTCAGAAGCGGATGTGCTTGCGGAGGCAGTTGATGGCGGTGAAGTAGTCGGAAAGATGTATACAAATACAATCTTGACTGTGGAAGAAAGAGGAGATGTATGGTCAAAGGTTTCTTCAGGTTCGGTTGTAGGATATGTAAAAAATGAAATGCTTGCATTTGGGTCAGACGCAGTAGCAAGAGCAGCAGCGATTGATATGACAAATCCGCAGGATGCAAAGACGTTGGAAGAGATTGCTGCCGAGGAAGCAGCAAAGAAAGCGGCAGAGGAAGAAGCTGCCAGAAAGGCTGCAGAAGAAGCTGCAAGACAGTCAGGAAGCAGTGTAAGATATGATGAGGCAATGTCAGCGTCCGCAGACGACCAGACATTATTGGCAGCAATTATTTACTGTGAGGCAGGGAACCAGCCACACGATGGAAAAGTAGGGGTTGGGGCGGTTATTTTGAACCGTGTAAGAAGCGGGTCTTTCCCGAACTCAATCAGAGAGGTTATTTATCAGGCAGGACAGTTTGGTCCGGCAATCACAGGAAAGCTTGACAGAGTATTGGCAAGTGGCAATATCCCGGCAGAATGTTATCAGGCAGCAGCTGATGCACTTGCAGGATATAACCCAATTGGAGATGCATTATATTTCGGAAATGGAAATTATGGTCAGTTGATTGGAGATCACTATTTCCACTAGAGGGAGTATTTTTAAATAGAAAGACAGTGACCGAAGGGCTTTTATCACCTTTCGGTCACTGTCTTATTTATTCTAAATTGTCGAGATACCGATAGTTACTTCCTCCAGGACATCGAGCAGTACGCGCACGGTGTCAAGTGAGGTGAGCATGGTAATATTGTTTTCGGAGGCACATCGACGAATTGCAACACCATCTTCATAGTGGATACCGGAAAGGATGGCACGTGTACAGATGACGTAGCTGACATATCCGGCGCGAATAGAATCAAGTACTTCTTCGCTGCCCTCAGATGGCTTGCGCAGGATACGGGTTCGAATACCCTGCTCTTTCAAAAAGAGTGCGGTGCCAACAGTTGCTTCGATATTAAATCCCATATCGTAGAAACGCCTTACCAGTGGCAGTGCCTCCTCTTTATCTTCGTCGGCGAGTGTCACAACGACAGTACCGTAGTTTTGTACTTTGATTCCGGAAGCAATCATTGCCTTATACATTGCGCGGTGCAGTTTATTGTCGTATCCAATTGCCTCTCCGGTTGATTTCATCTCCGGTGACAGATAGGCATCCATACCGTGTAATTTTGAGAAAGAGAACGCAGGTGCTTTTACATAAAAACGTTCTTTCTCTTTTGGGTAGAGAGTATGAATACCTTGTTCCGGAAGACTTTTGCCAAGTATTGCAAGGGTCGCGATATCTGCAAGGCTGTATCCGGTTGCTTTCGATAAAAATGGTACCGTTCTGGAGGATCTTGGGTTCACTTCTATAATATAGACGTTTTCGAATTCATCGACAATAAACTGGATATTGAACAGTCCGATGATTCCGATGCCAAGTCCCAGTTTTTGTGTGTAGTCAAGAATCGTTTCTTTTACTTTCTCAGAAATACTGTGCGTTGGATAAATGCTGATAGAGTCTCCGGAATGGACTCCGGTACGTTCCACCAGCTCCATAATACCCGGTACAAACACATTTTTTCCATCGCAGACAGCATCTACTTCCACTTCTTTTCCGCGGATGTATTTATCTACAAGTACTGGTTTTTCCTCGTTGATCTCTACTGCAGTTTTTAAATAATTCCGAAGAGCCTCTTCTTTTGCGACAATCTGCATCGCTCTTCCTCCGAGTACAAAGCTTGGGCGCACAAGTACCGGATAACCAATCTCGTTTGCGGCTCTTACGCCGTCTTCGATACTTGTGACTGCCTGTCCCTTTGGCTGTGGAATATGTAAAGAGGCGAGGAGCTTTTCAAAGGAATCACGGTTTTCAGCACGCTCAATTGCATCGCAGTCAGTTCCGATAATATTTACCCCTCTTGCCCGGAGCGGCTCTGCAAGGTTGATCGCCGTCTGTCCGCCGAGGGTGGCGATCACGCCGTCTGGCTGTTCAAGCTCAATGATATTCATGACATCTTCCACGCAGAGTGGTTCAAAATAAAGCTTATCTGAGCAGGTGTAGTCAGTGGAGACGGTTTCAGGGTTATTGTTAATAATAATTGCCTCATAGCCGGCAGACTGAATCGTCTGAACAGCATGTACTGTGGAATAATCAAATTCTACACCTTGTCCGATACGAACCGGACCGGAGCCAAGTACGATGATCTTGTGCTTGTCTGATACAATGGACTCGTTTTCCTCTTCGTAGGTAGAGTAAAAATAAGGAATATAACTGTCAAATTCAGAGGCACAGCTGTCAATCATTTTATAGACAGGAAGGATGCCGTGCTGCTTTCTGATATGAAAGATATCCTTCTCGTCCATTTGCCAAAGCAGACCAATCTCTTTATCAGAAAATCCGGTTTGTTTTGCCATTTTCAAAAACTTGCTGTCGCCAGGATGTTCCTGAAGAAGCTGCTCCATCTGAACGATATGAGAAAGCTTTTGAAGAAAGAACGCATCAATGGCAGAAACAGAGTGAATGCGGTCAGTATCACAGCCAAGGCGAAGCAGTTGGGCGATGGCATAGATACGGTCATCAGTGCCAATCTGAATATAATCGAGCAATTGCGTTTCCGTCATATCATCGAATTTTGCGTCATACAGGTGAAAAAGTCCGATCTCAAGCGAACGAACAGCTTTCAGAAGGCTTTCTTCTACAGTTCTTCCGATGCTCATGACTTCGCCGGTTGCTTTCATCTGGGTAGAGAGTGAGTTGTCTGCATCGGCAAATTTGTCAAATGGAAAACGTGGCATTTTTGTCACGACATAGTCTAAAGCAGGCTCAAAAGAAGCCGGTGTGTTTGCAAGCGGTATCTCATCTAATGTCATGCCAATACCGATTTTAGCCGAAACGCGGGCAATTGGGTATCCACTCGCTTTTGAGGCAAGCGCAGAGGAACGGGATACACGTGGATTTACTTCAATCAAATAGTATTGGAAAGAATGTGGATCCAGTGCAAATTGTACGTTGCATCCGCCCTCGATGCCAAGCGCCCGAATAATTTTTAAGGCGCTGTAGCGCAGCATTTGGTATTCTTTGTTCGTAAGTGTCTGCGAAGGGCAGACTACAATAGAGTCACCGGTATGGATACCAACCGGGTCTAGATTTTCCATGTTACAGATTGTGATGGCAGTGTCATTGCTGTCGCGCATCACTTCATATTCAATCTCTTTATACCCTTTGATACTTTTTTCGATAAGAACTTGATGAACCGGCGATAGAGATAAGGCATTTTTCATCAGTGCCACGAGTTCCTCCTCGTTATCTGCAAAACCGCCGCCGGTACCGCCAAGTGTGAAGGCAGGGCGAAGAACAAGGGGGTATCCGATTTTTTCTGCTACCTTCAATCCCTCCTCGATAGAACTTGCAATGTCGGATGGAAGTACGGGCTCTCCGAGTTCTTCACAGAGCTCTTTGAAGAGCTCCCTGTCTTCGGCACGTTCGATACTGCTGATCTTTGTTCCAAGAAGTTCTGTGCGACATTCCGCCAGAATTCCCTTTTTTTCAAGCTGCATGGCAAGGTTGAGTCCGGTCTGCCCTCCAATACCAGGCAAGATGGCGTCTGGGCGTTCGTAGCGAACGATTTTTGCCACATATTCCAGTGTGAGAGGTTCCATGTAAACCTTATCGGCGATGGAAGTATCTGTCATAATTGTGGCAGGATTGGAATTGCAGAGAACAACCTCGTATCCTTCTTCTTTGAGAGCGAGGCATGCCTGTGTTCCTGCGTAGTCAAACTCCGCCGCCTGACCGATGACAATCGGACCGGAACCAATGACAAGTATTTTTTTAAGATCTGTTCTTTTCGGCATGTTGGCATCCCTCCTTGATAAGTGTGATAAATTGATCAAACAAATAGGTGCTGTCCTGTGGACCAGGAGCACTTTCCGGATGATATTGAACGCTGAATACACGATCTCTTTCGCATACTACACCTTCTACTGTCTGGTCGAGCAGATTGATGTGTGTCACAGAAAGCGGTGTCTCTAAGAGACTGTCTGCATCAACCGCATAGGAGTGATTCTGCGATGTAATCTCAATTTTATTCGTTTTTAAATTTTTTACCGGATGATTCCCGCCGCGATGTCCAAACTTTAATTTATAAGTTTTGGCACCATAGGCAAGTGAAATAATCTGATGTCCGAGGCAGATTCCGAAAATCGGATATTTACCGATTAATTTTTTTATAGCTGTAATCGTCTGTGGTACGTCGGTTGGATCCCCGGGTCCATTAGAGATAAAGATGCCGTCAGGAGAGAGCGTTTCAATCACTTCTGCAGGCGTGTTCCACGGAACGCATGTCACTTTGCAGCCACGTGCATTGAGAGAACGAATGATATTCATTTTGATACCACAGTCGATTGCAACAATATGGAACTTTTCGGTATCTGCTGGATAGACCAGCGTTTGCTGACAGCTTACGCGAGCGACTGAATCATGTGCAAGCGCTGTAGCGGCTAAGATGTTCAGCCCTTTCTCAACAGGTGTTTTTACGTCTGTCAACAGAACCTTTTGCGAGCCGTGATCGCGTATAGAGCGGGTCAGTCTGCGGGTGTCGATACCGTAAATACCGGGGATCTTATAGGTGCTCATAACTTTCCCAAGTGTTGATTCACTTCGAAAGTTAGAGGGAACGTCGTTATATTCTCTTACAATGAGAGCACCGATGGTCGGTGTGATGGTCTCATAATCATCTTCTGCCATTCCGTAATTTCCTATCAGTGGATAAGTCATTACGACAGCCTGTCCGGTGTAGGACGGATCAGACAGGATTTCCTGATAGCCGACCATTGAGGTGTTGAAGACAATTTCACACACGCTGTCGGCAGTGTCGCCAAAGGCATATCCATAATATTCCTGTCCGTCCTCTAAAATTAGTTTTCTGTTATATTTCATGATCATTTTGAGGACTCCTTTATATCTGATAAACGTTTTTCAAAACGGTCTTTTCGTGTGTCATCTGGGATGGCGGTAGGATAACAGCCGTCAAAGCAGGCGCTGCAAAAGCTGCAGTGAGACGTAAGCTCTCTAAGTTTTTCTAATGGAAAATATCCAAGAGAGTCTGCACCGATAATCTCAGCAATCTCGGAAACCGTATGTTTGCAGGCAATCAGATGATCTTCTGAATCAATATCTGTGCCATAATAACAAGGATGTAAAAACATCGGAGAAGAAATACGGATGTGTACTTCCTTTGCACCTGCATTGCGCAACAGTTGGACAACACGCCCGATTGTGTTTCCGCGGACAATGGAATCGTCAATTAGCACGACACGCTTCCCGCGGATACTTTCCTCCACGGCAGAGAGTTTGATTTTTACACTGTCAAGCCTTGCTCCCTGTCCGGGAGAGATGAAAGTTCTGCCGATGTATTTGTTTTTAATCAGACCGATACCGTATGGAATTTTAGATTCCTGACTAAATCCAAGGGCGGCATCCAGTCCGGAATCAGGCGCACCAATGACGATGTCTGCGTCGATTGGGTGTGTCTGTGCCAAAATTTTTCCGGCAAGTACACGGGAAGCATGAACGGAAATACCGTCAATGACCGAATCCGGGCGTGCAAAATAAATGTATTCAAAAATACAGAGCCGTTTTTCTTTTTGATTACAATGTTCTTTGCGGGAAACTACACCATGTTTGGAAAAGACTAAGATTTCACCCGGTTCCACATCCCGAATGACTTCTCCGCCCACTGCTTTGATCGCGCAGGATTCAGAAGCGACGATATATGTGCCGTCAGGAGTCTGCCCATAGCAGAGCGGTCGAAAACCATAAGGATCTCTTGCACAGATTAATTTTTGTGGTGACATCAGTACGAGAGAGTAGGCTCCGTCCAACGTATTCATCGCGCGGCTGAGTGCATCTTCGATGGAAGGTGCATTCAGCCGTTCGCGGGTGACGATGTAGGCGATTGTTTCCGTATCGCTCGTAGTGTGGAAAATGGCACCGGATAATTCCAGTTCATTTCTGAGTTTGGCGGCATTTGACAGATTACCGTTGTGCGCAAGCGCCATCCGTCCTTTCTGGTGGTTGACTTCAATCGGCTGACAGTTATTTCGGTTTGTTCCGCCGGTTGTGCCATAGCGGACATGACCGACCGCCATGGTGCCGGATGGGAGCGATGACAGGATATCATTTGAAAAAACATCGCCGACCAGCCCCAGGTCTTTGTGGGAGACAAATACGCCGTCATCGTTCACAACGATTCCACAGCTTTCTTGTCCCCTGTGTTGCAGGGCGTATAGCCCGTAATAAGAAATATTAGCGACGTCTACAGGTTTTGGTGAGATGACGCCGAATACCCCGCATTCTTCGTGTATACTCATAAATTACCTCCGCTTTGATGTGAGAGAGCTGCCTGAATAAATCCTTTGAAGAGAGGATGTGGTCTGTTCGGGCGGCTTTTGAATTCCGGGTGATATTGAACACCGACATGGAATGGTCGGTCAGTAATTTCAACGGTCTCAACAAGTCTTCCATCAGGCGAAGTACCGCTGACTGTCAGACCGGAAAGAGTGATCTGTTCTCGATAGTCATTGTTAAATTCATAGCGGTGTCTATGACGTTCGCTGATTGTGTCAACACCGTAGCAGCGATGCATAGTTGTTCCTGCCTGGATGTTACATGGATAAGCGCCAAGCCTTAATGTGCCGCCTTTGTCGATGTTGTCATTTTGTCCGGGCATGAAGTTGATCACTTTATGCTTACACTGCTCGTCAAATTCACCGGAATTTGCATCTTTGATTCCGACAACATTTCTTGCATATTCGATTACGGCGATCTGCATTCCGAGGCAGATTCCAAAGTATGGAATCTGGTGTTCTCTCGCGTATTTTGCAGCCAAGATCATGCCCTCAATTCCACGGTTACCAAAGCCCCCCGGAATGAGAATACCGTCCAGAGCAGAGAGAGTTTCTTCTATATTAAAATCTGCCAGATCTTCTGAGTCAATCCAGCGAATCTTTATGGCTGTATTATGAAAATATCCGGCATGTCGAAGCGCTTCTGCTACAGAAAGGTAGGCATCGTGCAGTCCCACATATTTTCCGACAAGACCGATTGTGACATTGCCGGTATGATTTTTGATATGTTCTACCATTTCTGTCCATTCGCTGAGATTAGGCTCTTGTGTCTCGATACCAAGTTCACGGCAGACAACAGATGAGAAATTTGCTTTTTCCAGCATAAGTGGAGCTTCGTAGAGATTCGGAAGTGTAATGTTTTCGATGACACAGTCCGGCTTTACGTTGCAGAATAAAGATATTTTCTGGAAAATGGATTCTTCTAAAGGTTCGTCACAGCGTAGGACGACAATGTTTGGATTGATTCCCATTCCCCGCAGTTCTTTTACGGAATGCTGAGTTGGTTTTGACTTATGTTCATCTGAGCCACGGAGGAAAGGTACGAGTGTGACATGAATGAACAAACTGTTCTTACTGCCAACTTCCAAAGAAATCTGACGTACTGCTTCCAAAAAAGGCTGGGATTCAATATCGCCAATTGTGCCGCCAATCTCAGTAATCACCACATCGGCATTGGTTTTCTTCCCAACACTGTAAACAAATTCTTTGATTTCGTTTGTAATATGAGGAATGACCTGTACTGTAGAGCCTAAGTATTCGCCACGGCGTTCTTTATTCAGCACATTCCAGTAAACCTTACCGGTAGTAAGGTTCGAATATTTATTCAGATCTTCGTCGATAAAGCGTTCATAATGTCCAAGGTCAAGATCTGTCTCGGCGCCGTCTTCTGTAACGTAGACTTCGCCGTGCTGATAAGGGCTCATTGTGCCCGGATCGACATTGATGTAGGGATCAAGTTTCTGAGCCGCAACTTTAAGTCCTCTTGCCTTCAGAAGGCGACCGAGCGATGCGGCGGTGATGCCTTTTCCGAGACCGGACACAACACCTCCTGTTACAAATATATATTTCGTCATAATATCCTCCGTCATAATATCCTCCGTTAAATAGCTTAGATATGTTCGTTTAATCGTTTCATAATTTCCTGATAAGCGTCTTCCACACCGCCAAGGTCGCGACGGAATCTGTCTTTATCAAGTTTTTCTCCTGTTTTAGAATCCCAAAGACGACATGTATCCGGACTGATTTCATCGGCAAGCACAATTGTACCGTCGGAAAGTCTTCCGAATTCCAGCTTAAAGTCGACGAGTGTGACACCACATTCTTTCCAGAAAGCTTTTAACTGTTCATTGACACCAAAAGCATATTTTTCAATTGTTTCGATTTCTTCTTTGGTTGCAAGTTTCATTGCGAGTGCGTGATATGTATTTAGCAGTGGGTCGCCGAGATCGTCATTTTTATATGAAAATTCGATGGTAGGTGATTCGAAGACAAGCCCTTCTTCTACACCATAGCGTTTAGAAAATGAGCCTGCAGCAATGTTTCTTATGATTACTTCCAGGGGAACAATAGAGACTTTTTTGACAAGAGTTTCGCGGTCGTTGATTTCTTCAATGAAATGAGTTGGGATTCCCGCTTTTTCGAGACGCTGCATGAGTAAGTTACTCATTTTGTTGTTGATAACTCCTTTGCCGACAATGGTTCCTTTTTTGAGACCGTTAAATGCAGTCGCGTCATCTTTGTAAGAGACGATCAAAACCTCTGGCTCCTCTGTTTTAAACACTTTCTTTGCTTTTCCTTCGTAAAGTTGTTCTGCTTTTTGCATGACTTATGTACCTCCATTTTCATTACTGTTTGCAATAAAAAAGGCAATGATGCCTTAATGTGTAAACATTAAAGACGCCATTGCCTTTCCAGCCGATATGATACTCTTTTTTCGGATTATTGTCAACTAGTCTTTGAAAGGTTTTATAATTATTTTGGCTTATTTTCCGCTGTCCCCGTAGTTTGCAAGAACTCTGGCAGAAGGGTCATTCACATCACAGCCTTCCCAGTCGCGGTTTGGCATCCAAAAGCCGGAGATCATTTCGCCCTGACCCGGGTAGTATTTTTCGAAAATTTCACGATAGAGAAGAGATTCTTTGGTGAAAGGGCGAGCGTGCGTATATTTTTTGCATCCGGCTTCAAATGCTTCTTCTGTATAATGCTGTTCGGCGTACTCTTTCAGATAGTCGACCATGGAATGACCTACAGCATCTGAGAATGCTGCTTTTTCACGCCACAGAATTTCTTCTGGGAGATAGTCGCCTGTTTCAAATGCCTTGCGAAGCAGGTATTTTCCTTTTCCGTAGACATTTTGTTTGATCGATGGATCCAATGCCATGACATATTTCACAAAATCAAGATCTCCGAAAGGAACTCGCGCTTCCAGTGAGTTTACGGAAATGCAGCGATCGGCGCGCAGTACGTCATACATATGAAGTTCACGGATACGTTTTTGGGATTCTGCCTGAAAAGCTTCCGCTGATGGGGCAAAGTCCGTATATTTGTATCCGAATAATTCATCTGATATTTCTCCTGTGAGCAGAACACGGATATCGGTCTGCTCGTGAATTGCCTTGCACAGGAGGTACATGCCCATGCTGGCGCGAATTGTCGTGATATCAAATGTTCCGAGTATCCGAATCACTGTCTCTAAAGAAGAAAGTACATCGTCCGGTGTCATATAAATTTCTGTGTGGTCACTGCCAATATAGTCGGCGACTTGTTTCGCATATTTTAAGTCGATGGCATCTTCGCTCATGCCGATAGCGAAGGTCTTGATTGGCGAAGCGCTTTCCCTTGCTGCGATGGCGCATACAAGTGACGAATCGAGCCCGCCGGAAAGAAGAAATCCGACCTTGGCATCTGCGACAAGCCGCTTTTTAACACCGGCAACGAGTTTGTCATGAATCTGTCCGTATACGGTTTCCAGATCATCGTGACAGATGGTATCCGATGAGGCAATGTCACAGTAGCAGATAAATTCCCCGTTCTTATAATAATGTCCGGGTGGAAACGGCATGATCGCTTCGGCGAGCCCGACAAGGTTTTTTGGTTCACTTGCGAGCAGGAGTGTCCCGGCTTCATCAAAACCATAATAAAGCGGTCTGATGCCGACAGGATCTCTTGCTGCAATATATTCGCCGGTTTCGCCGTCGTATATGATACAGGCAAATTCGGCATCTAACATTGCAAACATATCCGTTTTGTACTCGCGGTACAAGGGAAGTAATATCTCACAGTCGGACTCGCTTTGAAAAGTATATTTTTCGGAAAGCTGTTCTTTGAATTGTTCAAACCCATATATTTCTCCGTTGCATACAACAAAGCTTCCATCCAGCTCAAACGGCTGCATGCCGGAAGGGGAAAGCCCCATAATGGCAAGTCTGTGAAATCCAAGAAAACCATTTCCGGTATCTATGATACGGCTTTCGTCCGGACCTCTTGTAATCGTCCGGTCAAAACCTTTTTTAAAAATATTAAAATCGGCATTACTGCCACAATAACCCATAATAGAACACATAAAGTAACCTCCGTCTGATTTATTTTACACCGAACAGTAAATCTGCATAGGTAGGGAAAGGCCAGTAGCTTTTTGCAGTCAGTGTTTCAGCCTCATCACAGGCAGCTCTCAGTTCATTCATCAAGCCAAGTACATGGTCACGGATAAGGAAAGATTCTGCAAAAATATCTTCTGCCGTTTCAAGAGAGCGCAGTGCCTCGTTTAGTAAATCTACTTTTGCGGCAATCGTGTCAGTCAGGGTAGAAAGTGTTCTGACAAGATTGGTCTCATAACTGCAAGCAAGATTTGCATCCAATGCCTTTTTGGATACAGCCGCATCTGCAACGTGCGCGGCGTAGCTTTCCACAGCCGGAGCAATCTGCGTTTTTGCCATCGTGACCATTGTGTTGGCTTCTATAATTACAGATTTACAATAGTTATCAAGCATGATGTCACAGCGTGACTGAAGCTCTGCGATGGAGAATACACCTTGTCCGGTCAGCATTTTGACATTCTTTTCATCGAGCAGATGAGGCATACAGTCCACAGTTGTGCGGTAGTTGATAAGACCGCGCTTTTCAGTAGCCTCTTTAATCCAGTTGTCGTCATACCCGTTGCCGTTGAAAATAATGTGTTTGTGGTCTTTGATGGTCTTGCGGATCATTTCATGAAGCGCTGTCTCAAAGTCCTGTGCCTGCTCCAGTCTGTCTGCATAGATTTTCAGTGATTCTGCCACCGCACTGTTGAGCATAATATTTGCGCATGCGATACTGTTCGAAGAACCGAGCATACGAAACTCGAATTTATTGCCGGTGAAAGCAAACGGAGAAGTCCGGTTACGGTCGGTGTTGTCCCGGTTAAATTTCGGAAGCACATCGACGCCGAGTTTCATTTTTGTTTTTTTGGCGCCCTGATAAGGGGTGTCATTTTCAATTGCCTCTAATACGGCATTTAACTCATCTCCAAGAAAAATAGAAACAACAGCCGGAGGAGCTTCGTTAGCACCAAGTCTATGGTCATTGCCGGCAGTCGCAACGGAGATACGAAGCAGATCCTGATAGTCATCTACTGCTTTTATAACGGCACAAAGGAACAAAAGAAATTGAGCATTTTCATAAGGTGTCTCGCCAGGAGAAAGAAGGTTTTGTCCTTTGTCTGTTGAAATCGACCAGTTGTTGTGTTTTCCGCTTCCGTTCACACCGGCAAATGGCTTTTCGTGAAGAAGACATACAAGACCATGCTTTGCAGCAATTTTTTGCATGATTTCCATTGTGAGCTGGTTATGATCGGTTGCAATATTAGTAGTTGTGTAGATTGGTGCCAGCTCATGCTGTGCAGGTGCAACTTCATTATGTTCTGTTTTTGCGAGAATTCCAAGCTTCCAAAGTTCTTCGTTGAGTTCTTCCATATATGCGGCTACACGAGGTTTGATCACGCCGAAGTAGTGATCGTCCATCTCCTGCCCTTTCGGAGGCTGCGCTCCGAATAAGGTACGACCGGTAAAACAAAGATCCGGACGTTGGTCGTACATTTCTTTGTCAATCAGGAAATATTCCTGCTCCGGACCGACGGATGAGCGGACACATTTGGCGGAATCGTTGCCGAACAGGCGAAGAATACGAATAGTCTGTCTGTTGAGTGCTTCCATGGAACGCAAAAGCGGCGTCTTCTTATCCAGAGCGTATCCGCCATAAGAACAGAATGCTGTAGGGATACAAAGGCTGTTGTCTTTGATGAACGCATAGGAAGTAGGATCCCAGGCAGTGTAACCTCTTGCCTCGAAGGTGGCGCGAAGCCCGCCGTTTGGAAAGGAAGAGGCGTCTGGTTCTCCTTTAATCAGTTCCTTGCCGGAAAATTCCATAATGACACCGCCGTCAGGTGACGGGGTGATAAAGCTGTCATGCTTTTCTGCTGTAATCCCGGTCAGTGGCTGGAACCAGTGCGTAAAATGGGTTGCTCCCTTGGAAATCGCCCAATCCTTCATAGCAGTTGCGACTGCATTGGCAACGCTGATATCCAGTTCACATCCTTCGTCTATAGTCTTTCTGAGAGAAGAATAAACTTTTGCGGAAAGGGTTGCTTTCATAACTCTGTCATCAAATACCAAATCTCCAAAATAATCTGTTACCGTTTTCATAGCATGTCCTCCATTTGTGTTCTCTTAAATCATTGATGAGTTTACATTAAATAACAGGAAAGGCGTCCTCAATGTTTTTCACATTTAAGACGCCTTTGCCCTTATCAAACAAGTAGGATTTAATTAAGATTGAAAAACAAAAAAGCGTCTCTGAGTTCTTTCACTCAAAAACGCCTTTGTCTTTACGAATTGCACTATACACCTGAAAAAAGCATTTGTCAATCTTTTTTTGAAAAAAATCAGCTTGACAAGCAAGTGGAAAAAGAGTATAACACAGATAAATGAGCAAAGGCGTTCGTTCCGGAGTGATCGGAATGGACGTCTTTTCGTTTGCTTAAAATCTTATATTTACACCATTACACACAGGAAGGAGAACAATGGTATGAAATTAGAAGGTCAGGTACGTATCCCATCCGGATGTGCAATTGCAGCTGTTATTTCAAAAGAAGGGAAACGCATGTCCGGTGAGATGATCACAAATGCGATGAAGCCGATGCACGATCGTTCCAATGGACTTGGAGGAGGTTTTGCCGCTTATGGAATCTATCCGGAATACAAAGAGTTTTATGCACTGCATATGTTTTTTGACAGCCGTACAACAAGAAAAGATTGTGAAGTATTTTTGAAAGAGTATTTTGAAATCGTACAATCAGAGATTATTCCGACACGCAAGATTCCGGAGATTACGGATGAACCGATTATTTGGAGATATTTTGTCGCACCGCTCAAATCTGTGCTGGCATCTATGCAGCTTGATGAAAAAGAATTTGTGGCACGGATAGTTATGAAGATCAACACAGAGCTCAAAGGCGCCTATGTCTTTTCAAGTGGAAAGAATATGGGGACGTTCAAGGCGGTCGGATACCCGGAGGACGTGGGAAAATTTTACAAATTGGAAAAGTACGAAGGCTATTCATGGAGCGCGCACGGCAGGTATCCAACCAATACACCGGGCTGGTGGGGCGGTGCACATCCGTTCACTTTGCTTGACTGGTCCATTGTTCATAACGGAGAGATTTCTTCCTATGATGCGAATCGTCGGTTTATAGAGATGTTTGGTTATAAATGTACGCTGCAAACGGATACAGAGGTTATCACATATATTATGGATTATCTGGTGCGTGTGCAGGGATTGACGCTTGAGGAGGCAGCGAGCGTTGTGGCAGCTCCGTTTTGGAGCACGATTGAAAGGAAGACAGATTTGGAGGACAAGGAGAAACATATTTATCTGCGCACCTTGTTTTCCAGTCTTTTGATCACAGGACCATTTTCTATTGTTCTTGGGTTTGAAGGAGGTCTTATGGCATTGAATGACCGACTGAAACTCCGGTCTATGGTGGTAGGTGAAAAAGAAGACAAGGTGTTTATCGCCAGCGAGGAAGCGGCGATACGGACGATGGAGCCGCATGCGGAAAATATCTGGGCTCCTGCAGGCGGAGAACCTGTGATCATTCGAGTAAAGGACGGTGCATGTAAATGAGTTATAAATTCGTATATCCGGAATTTGAAGTAATCCGGAATGATAATCGCTGTATAAATTGTCGTCTGTGCGAAAAGCAGTGTGCAAATGAAGTGCATCATTTTGATGCGGAGCACGGAATTATGGTTGCTGATGAGACAAAATGTGTCAATTGTCAGAGATGTGTTGTGCTATGTCCGACAAGGGCGTTGAAAATTGTGAAAAGTGATGCGACATTTCGGGAAAATGCTAATTGGAAAAATGATACGATCAAGGAAATTTTCAAACAGGCTGAAAGCGGAGGAGTGCTGCTTTCTTCTATGGGGAATCCAAATCCACTGCCGGTATATTGGGATAAGATACTGATTAATGCATCTCAGGTGACCAATCCGCCGATCGATCCACTACGCGAGCCGATGGAGACGAAAGTATTTCTGGGAAAAAAGGATCAGAAAATCGTAAGAGACGATAATGGAAAAATCCGTTGTGAGCTTCCGCCACAGTTAGAGCTTTCTATGCCGATTATGTTCTCGGCGATGAGTTATGGTTCGATTAGCTACAATGCACATGAATCACTTGCACGCGCGGCTTCTGAACTGGGGATTTTTTATAACACCGGTGAGGGTGGGCTTCACGAAGATTTTTATTGCTATGGAGAGAACACGATCGTGCAGGTAGCTTCCGGACGTTTTGGCGTACATGAGGAATATCTAAATGCCGGAGCTGCGATTGAAATTAAGATGGGACAGGGTGCAAAACCGGGAATCGGAGGGCATTTGCCTGGGACGAAGATTGTTGGAGACGTCTCTCGAACCCGTATGATTCCAGAAGGCTCTGACGCAATCTCGCCGGCTCCGCACCATGATATTTACTCTATCGAAGATCTGCGGCAGCTTGTCTTTTCTGTGAAAGAGGCGACAGAATATAAAAAACCGGTTATTGTCAAAGTGGCAGCAGTACATAATATTGCGGCGATAGCAAGCGGAATTGCACGGAGCGGGGCAGATATTATTGTGATAGATGGATTCCGTGGAGGGACAGGCGCAGCGCCGACAAGAATCCGTGACAATGTGGGAATTCCAATCGAGCTTGCACTTGCAGCTGTCGATCAGAGACTTCGAGACGAGGGGATTCGAAATAACGTATCCCTTGTAGTTGGCGGCTCAATACGAAGTGCATCGGATGTTGTCAAGGCAGTCGGCTTAGGTGCAGATGCCTGTTATGTTGCCACGGCGGCACTGCTTGCGATGGGGTGTCATCTTTGCCGTACTTGCCAGACTGGGAAATGTAATTGGGGAATTGCGACACAGCGTCCAGAGCTGGTGAAGCGCCTCAATCCAAATGAAGGAAGCGCCCGTCTTGTCAACTTGATGCATGCTTGGAATCATGAGATTAAGGAGTTGATGGGAGGCATGGGCATTAATTCTATTGAAGTCCTTCGCGGCAACCGTCTGATGCTGCGTGGCATTGGTATGACAGAAAAAGAGCTTGAGATTCTCGGTATTTTTCATGCAGGAGAGTAGAAAACGGAGGTGTGATAGCAATTATGTTGATAAATGCAAAGGAAATGGACTATAAAACTTTGAATGAGAAGCTGCGTTTTGCAGACGAGGATGTGACGATAGAAAATTGCTGTGGACAGCGTTTTATCGCATCTGCAATGTCGGGACATGCCGTCACAATTGAAGGGGTTCCGGGGAATGCCTTAGGCGCGTATTTAAATGGCGGAGAGATCACTGTTTACGGAAATGCCCAGGATGCAGTCGGAGATACTATGAATGAAGGGAAAATAGTCATACATGGAAATATCGGTGACGCGGCAGGATATGCAATGCGGGGCGGCAGGATTTTTGTAAAGAACAATGCCGGATATCGTGCCGGCATTCATATGAAGGCATACAAGGAGAAAGTTCCGGTTATGGTTATCGGAGGTACAGCGGGAAGTTTTCTCGGAGAATATCAGGCTGGCGGAGTGATCGTTGTCCTTGGTCTGGAAACAGAGCAAGAGAAGATTGTCGGATTTTTCCCATGCACAGGAATGCATGGGGGAAAAATGTTTTTGCGCTCGGACTGTAAAGATGTAACGTTCCCGGAGCAGGTGACGGCAAAGAGGGCAGAGGCACAAGATATGGAGGAGTTACGGGCGTATGTGTCAGAATATTGCGACTTGTTCGGATATGATATCGAAACAGTTTTAGAGGCACCGTTTACTGTCGTAACACCGGACAGCAAAAATCCGTATCGACAGATGTATGTAGCCAATTAAGAGAGTTTTTCTGTGATTTTTGTTAATGACTCTGTAATGATATTGTAATCTTATGGACGCTGAATTTAGTTGTAATATTGGGGAAAGTATAGTAAGATAAAAAAATAGAAACACTAATGGAAATAATAAGGAAAGAGGCGATTCGTAATGCAAACAATTTTCTGGCTTATTTTGTTCGTAGTGCTTGTAGTGATTGAGATTGCTACGCTTGGACTGACCACGATATGGTTTGCCGGAGGTTCCATTGTTGCCTTTATTTTGGCGATAGTAGGATTTAGCTTACCGGTACAGATTGTGGCATTCCTCGTATCTTCTATCTTACTGCTCGTCCTGACAAGACCAATCGCAATAAAATATTTTAATCAGGAACGAAAGCTTACGAACGCAGAGAGCCTGATCGGACAGAAGGCGGTTGTCATTGAGACAGTAGATACACTTCATAATGTCGGAAGAGTGGAAGTAAACGGACAGGAGTGGTCTGCAAAGACGGATGAACCGCACGAAGTGATTGAGAAGGACGCGGTTGTATCTATCGAAGGGATACAAGGAGTGAAACTGATTGTAAGACTAAAGGAGGCGTAAAATTATGGATGCAGGGAGTGTAGGAAGTATTATTACAAGTGTTGTGTTAGTAGCTATCATAGTCATTATAGTAGGTCTTTTGATATCATGTGTAAAGATTGTACCGCAGGCGCAGGCTCTTGTTGTGGAGAGACTGGGAGCATATCAGGCGACATGGGCAGTTGGCTTGCATTTTAAGATCCCGATTATCGAAAGAGTGGCAAGACGTGTGGATCTCAAAGAACAGGTTGTAGATTTTGCACCACAGCCGGTTATCACAAAAGATAACGTAACAATGCGGATTGACACGGTTGTATTTTATCAGATTACAGATCCAAAGATGTTCTGTTACGGAGTTGCCAATCCGATCATGGCGATTGAGAATCTGACAGCGACTACACTGCGTAATATTATCGGTGATTTGGAATTAGACCAGACATTGACATCCAGAGAGACAATCAACACAAAGATGAGAGCATCTCTTGATGTGGCCACAGATCCTTGGGGAATCAAGGTTAATCGTGTGGAATTGAAAAATATTATTCCGCCTGCAGCGATTCAGGATGCGATGGAGAAACAGATGAAGGCAGAACGTGAAAGACGTGAAGCGATTCTTCGTGCAGAAGGAGAAAAGAAATCTACAATTCTTGTAGCAGAAGGTAATAAAGAATCTGCAATCCTTGATGCAGAGGCAGAAAAACAGGCAGCAATTCTCCGTGCGGAAGCTGAAAAAGAAAAGATGATCAGAGAAGCTGAAGGTGAAGCTGAGGCAATCTTAAAAGTGCAGCAGGCGAATGCCGATGGTATCCGTTTCCTGAAAGAGGCTGGTGCCGATGAGGCGGTTCTTACGATGAAGAGTCTGGAAGCATTTGCAAAGGCGGCTGACGGCAAGGCGACGAAGATTATTATTCCATCTGAGATTCAGGGAGTTGCAGGACTTGTGAAATCCTTGGTAGAGGTCGGAGCGGAAAAAGACGGTTAGATGTTGAGGGGTGTGCGAGAGCATGCCCCTTTTGTGGTATCAGGAGGGAAGAAAACGTGAAAGCGAAGATAGACTTGACGAAAGAGTATGGACTGATTTTAGATGGCGGAGGTGCAAGGGGAGCTTATCAGATTGGTGCGTGGAAGGCGCTTGTGGAGGCAGGTGTGAAAGTGAATGCAGTAGCCGGAACCTCGGTTGGCGCATTAAATGGAGCATTGATCTGCATGGGAGATGTAAAGCAGGCGGAAAAAATCTGGAGTGAGATGACATTTTCGCGTGTGATGGACGTAGATGACGCATGGATGGAACGGTTGTTCAACAAAGAAAATACACTCGGTGAAGTGATTTCAGAGATGAAAAAGAGACTGTCAGACGGTGGGATTGATATCACTCCGCTTAAGAATCTGATCCATGAGATGGTGGATGAGAAGAAGATAAGGGAGTCTGGAATGGAATTTTGTCTGCTTACGTTTTCCATATCGGATATGAAGGAGCTGGATCTTAGTATTCATGATATTCCGGAAGGTCTTTTGGAGGATTTTCTGCTTGCAAGTGCATACCTGATTGGATTTAAGAATGAAAAACTGCACGGAAGAACGTATGTGGATGGCGGAGTCATCAACAATGTGCCGACAGGCTCACTTGTGAAAAGAGGATATAAGAACCTGATACAGATTCGTATCTATGGTCCGGGAAGAGAACCGCGGGTTAAGCTGTCAGAGGATACGACGATGTATGAGATTGCGCCGCGAGTGAAACTTGGAAGCATCATTGAATTTTACGGAAAACGCAGCAGACAGAATCTAAAAATCGGCTATTACGATGCGAAACGGATGATTTATGGACTTGCCGGAACGATTTACTATATTGAACAAACACGAAAAGAGTGGTATTATGAAAAAATATTAAGTGGTTTGAGTGAGATTGAGAAGGCAGAGATTGCGTTTGTGCTGAAATTGTCTCATGGATTCTCCGATGAAACACTCTATATGGCAATGCTTGAGGCGAGTGCAAAATTACTTCATGTGCCAAAGTATCAGATTTATACGGTACAGGCATTAGAAGAGGCAGTATATCGAAGATATGAGCGCCTCAGAGATCAGATT
Source organism: Faecalimonas nexilis (assembly GCF_059731825.1). NCBI lineage: Bacteria > Bacillati > Bacillota > Clostridia > Lachnospirales > Lachnospiraceae > Faecalimonas > Faecalimonas nexilis. The sequence continues at coordinate 204,871 of NZ_AP029189.1, forward strand.
AATTTACCAAGATTTGTACATGTGTTCATGGAAATCAGAAAGGATAGTAAAATGAATTTAAAAGGACGTAATTTTTTGACACTGAAAGACTTTACTCCAGATGAGATTATGTATCTGGTTGATCTGGCAGCAGATCTGAAAGAAAAGAAAAAACAGGGAATTACCGGAAATTCTCTGAAAGGGAAGAACATTGCATTGATTTTTGAAAAACCGTCTACAAGAACTCGGTGTGCATTTACCGTGGGTGCGTGTGATGAGGGCGGTATTCCGACTTATTTATCAGAGCATGATATTCAGTTGGGACACAAGGAGAGCATTCAGGATACAGCTCGTGTTCTCGGGCGTATGTTTGACGGGATTGAATTCCGCGGCTTCAAACATGAGCATGTGGAAGCACTTGCAAAATACAGTGGAGTTCCGGTGTGGAATGGTTTGACAGATGAGTATCATCCAACACAGATTCTTGCAGACCTTTTGACGATGAAAGAACATTTTGGATATGTAAAAGGGCTGAAATTCGTATATCTTGGAGATGGGAGAAACAATATGGCGAACAGCCTTATGATCGGATGTTCGAAAGTAGGTGTTGATTTTGTTATCATTGCGCCAAAAAAACTGTGGCCGGGAGAAGAACTGGTTACTTTGTGTGAAGGGTACGCAAAAGAAGCCGGTTCCTCAGTCTGTGTGACAGATTCCATCGATGCAGTTGAGGGCGCGGATGTGTTGTATACGGATGTATGGTGCTCTATGGGTGAGGAAGATAAAGCGGCTGAGCGAATTGCGCTTTTAAGTCCTTATCAGATCAATCAGGAACTGATGGACAAGACCGGCAAAGAGGGAACAATCTTCATGCACTGTCTTCCGGCGGTGAAAGGCAAAGAGGTGACGGAAGATGTATTTGAAGGAAAGGCATCAGTAGTATTTGATGAAGCGGAGAACCGTCTTCATACAATCAAGGCGGTTATGGTCGCAACACTTGGAGAATAAGCAGAGAAAGAGGACGAGTTGTGAAAGCAGAGATTTTGAAAATGCTTCGGGAAAGTAAAGAATATGTGTCGGGTCAGCAGTTGTGTGAACGGCTTCAGGTATCGAGAACGGCAGTGTGGAAAGTAATCAAGCAGCTGGAGAATGAAGGGTATCAGATTGAGGCCGTAAGAAACAGAGGATATCGAATTGTGGAATGTCCGGACGTGCTTTCACAAGAGGAGATAGAAAGCCTGATGCAGACAGAGTGTATAGGAAGGCATGTCATTTATTATGAAGAGACAGACTCGACGAATACAAGGATCAAACATCTGGCGGAACAGGGAAAAGAGCATGGCACATTAGCGGTCGCTGACCGTCAAAATTCCGGAAAAGGAAGGCGTGGAAGAGCTTGGGAATCTCCGCTGGGTGAAAATATCTATATGTCTCTGCTTTTAAGACCGACGATGGAGCCATCGAAAGCGCCCATGCTGACATTGGTGATGGCGTATAGTGCGGCGATGGCGATCCGAGAGCAGGAAGGACTTGAAGTTGGGATTAAATGGCCGAATGATCTTGTGATTGGAACGAAGAAAATATGTGGAATTCTAACGGAGATGAGTGCAGAGGTTGATTATATCAACTACGTTGTAATCGGAGTCGGAATCAATGTGAATATGCAGTCTTTTCCGGAAGAACTTTGTGAAAAGGCGACCTCATTGCGTGTGGAAAAGGAAAGCCCGATAAAACGTTCTGCATTGATTGCATGTATCATGAAAAAGTTTGAAGAAAACTATGAGCGGTTTGTAAAAGAACAGAATTTAAAATTTTTGCAGGAGGATTACAATCGTCTTCTGGTAAGCAAAGAAAAAGAAGTGAGAGTTCTGGAGCCTGGAGGCGAATATAACGCCTATGCATTGGGCATCAACGAGACAGGTGAACTGCTTGTGAGAAAAGAAGATGGCGAAGAGGAGACGGTTTTTGCGGGAGAAGTCTCTGTGCGCGGAATCTACGGGTATATTTAGGAGGAATGTATGTACGAAGAAAAAATTGTACTGTGTGGTGCGAATTCATATGATAGAAAGTTTTATCTGAATCCGGATTTTGAGGCACTTCCAGACAGCATCAAAGATGAACTGAAGATCATGTGTGTATTGTACACGGAGGACGTCGGAGGGATTCTGACATTGGTATTTGAAGAAGATGGAGAGCTTATGTTTGAGGTTACGACAGAGGACAATGATCTGCTTTTTGATGAAATCGGAAGTCATCTGAAGATTAAAGAACTTCAGAGAACAAAAAAAGAACTGCTGGAGTCTTTGCAGTTGTACTATAGAGTCTTCTTTTTAGGGGAGGAAGTATAATGCTGCTGGTAATTGATGTGGGAAATACAAATATCACTCTTGGGGTATTTGAAAAAGAAAAATTAGAGGCGACATTTCGCATGACGGCGAAACAACCAAGAACTTCGGATGAATATGGAATCAAGCTCTGTACATTACTGGAACACAGAGGATTTGATATCGAAGAGATTGATGCGGTGATCGTGTCGTCGGTTGTGCCGGACATTATGCACTCCCTTGGGAGCGCGATCATTAAGTATTTCCATATAAAGCCACTCATCGTATCGCCAAATTTGGAGACCGGACTTCAGATAAACACAGAAAACCCGAAGGATACGGGACCTGATCGAATTGTAGATGCGGTTGCTGCTTATGAAAAATATGGCGGTCCGGTCATAGTCATTGATTTTGGAACTGCGACGACCTATGACGTGGTAAGTGAAAAGGGAGTCTTTGAAGGTGGTGTGATTTCTCCGGGAATCCGTACATCGGCTAGAGCATTGTGGGGCGGAGCATCTATGCTGCCGGAGATTGAGATAAAGAAGCCGGAGTCTATTCTTGCAAAAGAGACTGTATCCAGTATGCAGGGGGGGCTTGTGTTCGGCTATATCGGACAGACAGAATATATTGTCAACAAAATCAAAAAAGCTGGATTTGCAGACGCAAAGGTTGTAGCCACAGGCGGACTGGGGAATATTATTGTATCTGAGACAGATGTTGTGGATATCTATGATCCGGAATTAACGCTGGAAGGGTTACGCATTATTTACGAAAAAAACAAAGGGTTAAATTAGAATGAAAACGTTAAAAATTGGAACGGTAGAATTAGAAAATCCATATATTTTAGCACCGATGGCAGGGGTGACAGACCTGCCTTTTCGTTTGCTGTGCAAAGAGCAGGGAGCGGGACTTTTGTGCATGGAGATGGTAAGCGCGAAGGCGATACAGTATAACAATAAGAATACAAAGGCATTGTTGGAGATTCATCCGGAAGAATTGCCGGTATCTCTCCAGTTATTTGGATCTGATCCGGATGTGATCAGTGAGATTGCAAAACGAATAGAGGAACTTCCATTTTCCATACTGGATATCAATATGGGGTGTCCGGTTCCGAAGATTGTAAAGAATGGAGAAGGTTCTGCATTGATGAAAAATCCGAAACTGGTGTATGAGATTGTCAGAAAGACGGCAAGGGCAATTCAAAAGCCGGTCACAGTGAAAATCCGAAAGGGATTTGATGATACTTGCATCAACGCGGTAGAGATTGCGAAAATTATTGAGGATGCCGGAGGAAAAGCGGTGGCGGTTCATGGAAGAACGAGAGAACAGTATTATTCCGGAAAAGCAGACTGGGATATTATCCGTCAGGTGAAAGAGGCGGTATCCATTCCGGTTATCGGAAATGGAGACGTTGTCTCAGGAGAAAGTGCAATTGCGATTCAAAAAGAGACAGGCTGTGATGGCGTGATGATCGGAAGGGGAGCACAGGGAAATCCGTGGATTTTTTCAGAACTTTTGGAATATGAGCGAACCGGAAAGATGCCGTTACGTCCGAGTGTGGAAGCGATTAAGAAGATGATGATTCGTCATGCACAACTTCAGATGCAATATAAGGGAGAATATCTCGGAATCCGCGAGATGAGAAAACATGTATCGTGGTATACAAGTGGACTTCCAAACTCAGCAAAACTGCGAGACGAGATTAATCGGGTAGAGAGTTATGAGGAATTGGAGCAATTATTGGAAGAAAGACTGAAAGAAGAGATTTGATCAGTGGAGTTGTATAAAATATCCTGTAGATGTGAAATAAAACATTTGTACAGGATATTTTTTTGTTTCTTTTCTTGTAGACAAATATTAGTGTGATGATTATAATAGAAAATAAGTATGAAACAAGAAGATAATTGTTGATTTTATACAAACTTGTTTGCTCGTATTGTGCTTAAAGTAAATTTGGGAGGAAAGAATATGAAAAAGAGAAGAAGAGTTTTAGCGTTGTTGCTCGCTGCGACTTTGACATTCAGCAGTTTTTCGGGAATAGCCATGGCGAAATCAGAGACAAGACCTGCGAATGGAACAACAAAAGAGCAACCGTTTTGGAGTGGAACAGGGGGAAGTGATAAATTCCGTATTCCTTGTTTGGTATCTTTGAATGATGGAACGGTCGTAGCAGGATGTGATGCCAGATGGACAACTTACGCAGATGGAGGGGGATTGGATACAATTGTATCTTATTCCAAGGACAAAGGAGACAACTGGAATTACACATTTGCAAACTATTTAGGGGATAACGGCAATGTTTGGAACAATGCATCAACAGCGTTTATCGATCCGGCAATGGCAACAGACGGGGAAAATGTCTACATGATTGCGGATCTTTATCCAGCTGGATATGCATTAAATGGTGCAAAAGCATCTCCGGTTCCGGGAAAGAGTCATGATGCGAAAGGAAATATTCTTTTGGCAGATGCAAAGAACTGGAGCGATGTGTGGGGAACAGAGCGTACACAAGCTTCCAATTATACATATCACTTAGAAAAGAATAAAAAGAAAGATGCAGAATCTGCATATTTAATCAAAGATGCAGACGGAAATACTGTAGATGGATATACTGTAGATGCATATTTTAATGTGGAAGGGAATGGTGTAGATACCAATCTTTTTGAGGCAGAGTCACCGTTTCAGGTATGGCCGACTGATTATCTGTATCTGACATCTTCTGCAGATGGCGGAAAAACATGGTCTGAGCCTTCGATTTTGAATTTGAGAAAAGACTCTGAACAGTCACTTTTAGTGGGTCCGGGACGTGGAATGGTTACATCCACAGGAAGAATCGTATTTACTGCATATGAGTTTACAAAAGGTGACAAGAATAGTGCTGCTATTTATTCTGATGACAAAGGAAAGACATGGAAACGAGGTGCATCTGTGTCCGATTGGAGTTCAGAGGCAGTTGTGACAGAGGCTGATGATAAGTTGTACATGTTTACCCGTCATGGCGGATATTATGTATCTGACAATTTTGGAGAGACGTGGTCTCCTAAGAAAGAGATGGGTATTTCCTATAATCTGAACTGTCAGCTGACAGCGGTTACTTATCCAGAGAAAATCGACGGAAAGACAGCAATTTTATTTGCGGCACCATCTAATACAGGAAGTCGTTCAGCAGGAAAGATTTTTGTAGGGCTTGTGCAGGAAGACGGTTCTATCAAGTGGGAATATGACTATAGCATTAACGGATCTGCATACTACGCATATTCTTGTCTGACAGTATTGCCGGACGGAACAGTTGGACTTCTCTACGAAAATGCAGATACACAGTTGACATATAAGAATTTATATATCAATGATATTGCGAAGGGTGCGGCAATCGGAAATATCTGGTGTACAGATGGAGAGGGAAAAACAGTGGCAGATGTCACGATGAAATCCGGTGAGAGCAAAGAATTTACAGTAAACGGTATGGAAGACGGCGCAGAGGTAACTGTATCTTCAGATGACAAGGGAGTTGTCGAAGCTTTATATGCAGACGGAAAACTTACAGTGACTTCAAAAGAAGTGGAAGGTCTGGAGAGAGCAGTTGTGACATTGAAATCCGGCAATGCATCTACAAAAATCAGAGTGACGGTGACAGATTCTGAAAACTATGAGATAGTGGATCTCAGAATCGGAGATACAAAAACTTATGTAGATAAGACTGGAAACTACGCTGACAGCAGTTTAGAAGGATTGGATAAGACAATTGCAGAAGTGGAACTGAAAGGGGAAGATTCTCAGACAGTTGAGACACAAGTGAAAGCGCAGCTTGCAACAGCTCAGGCTAATTTTGACGGTGAGAAAAAGTCATTAGACAGCTGTCTGTTTACATTTGACAAAGTTGAGAATAAAGATAACACATATAAAATTTCTGCACAGGCAGGAGATGCGAAAGTATATGTAAATCATAAGACAGCGCCTTCTAAGTGTGTATGTACAACAACAGAAACAGAAATTTTGTTAGAACAAAAGGCAGATGGAACGGTTGCATTGAAAGATCTATCTTCCGGAGCGACTGGTTCATATTTGTATTTTTGGAAGGCAGATAATTCTAAATTGCATTTTGACAGAAATAGCAGTGCTGATGCAAACTGTCAATTAGAACTGTGGAAAAAAGCAGGCAAAGCAAGTGAAGAATCAGAACTTCCGGGATATGAGAAAGTGACAGAGATTGCTCAGATTACAAACGGTGGACAGTATCTGATTGCAGCGAAAGCGAACGACGGAAGCTATTATGTAGTGAATCCGGCTTCTGGCTCTAATAATTTTGACCATGTAGCGAAAGTAATCAAAGAGCAGGTAGAAGTAAAACCGGAGGCAGCAGTGCAACTCGGAAACGATGCACAGTTTAACGGAGAGAAAAAGAGAATCAGCGAATGTCTGTTTACATTTGACAAACAGGATGATGGAAAATTCATCGTTTCATCTACAACAGCGGACAATCAGACAGTATATTTGACACCGAAGATGGCAACTTCTGCTGCAACACCGCTTACAACAACTCGTGCGGCGATTGAGGTGGCGAAAGGAAGCCAAGGATTTACATTTACGCAGACAGAAGGAGGAACAAGGGGAGGAGTCCTGTTCTTCTGGAAAGACAATGAAGCAAAATTACACTTTGACAGAAATAGTACTGTAGATGCAAACGGCAGATGCGACTTTGAGATTTACAAACAATCAGAGAATGCATCTGACAGTGGAATCGCAGGATACGAAAAAGTAACGGAGTTGACAGAAATCACAGATAATGGGAAATATCTGATTGTGGCAAAGGCTAATAATGGAAGTAATTACCTGTTAAATCCGGCACAGGGAAATGACAAATATAGCTATGTTGCTAAAGTGACAGGCGAGATGTACGAAGGTGAGACAACAACTGCGAATACAGAAATTGCGATTACCGGAAAAGCAGAAGGCCAGACAGCTGTTACAATCGGAGATGTGACTTACTACATTTTTGTGGAGAATGATGTAAAAGAAGTGACATTGAAAATAGGTGAGACATACAATGTTCCTGGAAAGATTGTAAAAGAAAGCGGAGATGTAAGTGGTATCACAAAAGAAGAGCGCAGTGATATGCCTCCTTACAAGGCAATTACAAAAGTGGAAGAAGGAACATATCTGTTCGGAAGCAATACACACATTATGCTAAATTCGGCAAGCACAGTGGCAGGAGATCCGAAAGGTCTTGGAATGTCATCTGCAAACTTTAACACAGGTGAATATAAAGATTCTATGTGGACGCTTAAGAAATCCGGAAATGGTTACACAATGCAGGATGCGAATGGAAAATATGTAAACATTTCAGGACAGAATGTAGAGCTGACAGATACGCCGCAGGTGCTTACAATTGGAGACAGCAAACATGGTGGATTTGCAGTGTCAAATGGTTCTAACTATTTGAATAACTGGTCAGGATCAAACAATAAAGTGGCTGCATGGAGCGCAGATGACAATGCATGGTATTTCTACAAAGCATCAGAAGGAAATGTGATTACAGCAAATGCGGCTGGAGAAGTAACTTTAGTTACAGAAGGAACAACTTATAAAATTACAATTAAAGGTACACAGGAATGCGATCATTCATATACATGGGAAGAGACAACAGCACCGACGTGTACAGAAAAAGGTGTGGAGACAGGAACATGTAGTAAATGTAATGGCACAACTACAAGAGAAATTGCAGCACTTGGACATGATTTTGGCGAGTGGACAGTAGAAAAAGAGGCAACTGAGACAGAAACAGGATTGGAAGTTCGTACTTGTAAGCGAGAAGGCTGTGATGTGAAGGAGACAAGAGAAATTCCGAAACTTCCGGTTGCACCAGAACAGGTAGATAAATCAGCATTAGAGAAATATTACAATGAATGTTTGGCATATTACAAAGAGGCTGATTACACAGCTGACAGCTGGAAAGGATATCAGGCAGCAATGGCTAACGCAAAAGCTGTATTGGACGATGAAGATGCTACAGAGCAGGATGTAGAAGATGCGATTGTAGAAATCAAAGATGCGGTGGATGGTTTGAAACGAGTTCCGGATGTCACAAAACCAAACAATGACAAAAATGACAGCAACAACAATGATAACAGTAAGCCGGCAAAAACAGGTGATACAGCTTCAGCAGTTCCATTTATGTTAGGAATGGCAGGATGCCTTGGCGCAGCGGTTGAAGTTATCCGCAGAAGATTTGGAAAATAAAATATAACAGATCATATTTAAGGTGAAAGGGATGTCGAAGACGACATCCCTTTTGCTGAAGTTGAGATAAAAATTGACAAAAGATGACAGTGTGATACAATAGATTGGAAATGACAAATTTCATATAGCAATTTGCTAGGGGAGCCATGAGCTGAGAATCACACAGATGTGTGTTGACCCTCATTACTTGAACCGGTTAGTACCGGCGGAAGGAAGCAGTACCAAAGTGGTTCCTCCTGTAAAAAATTATTTTAGGAGGTTTTTTTATGTCATTTTTTGTATCAACAACAGAGGGTGGGTATCAACTCACCACAGCGGGATATGTTGCAGCTGCAGTGATTTTAATTGCATTGATTGTGCTTGCGACAGTTCTGGCAAAGAAAGAGAAAAAGGAAAAGAAGAAAATGGGGACAAAGCAGCTTGTGTTCTGTGCGATGGCAGTGGCACTTGCGATGGTGACATCTATGTTAAAGGTTTATTCTTTCCCATTTGGCGGTTCTATTACATTGTTCAGCATGTTGTTCATCTGCTTTGTAGGTTATGTGTATGGTCCGGCAACAGGAATTTTGACAGGAGCTGCATATGGTGTACTACAATTTATTATTGAGCCGTATATTTATTTTCCACTGCAGGTATTGGTTGACTATCCGCTCGCATTCGGGGCACTTGGATTGTCCGGAGTATTTGCAGAGTCCAAGCATGGACTGGTAAAAGGCTATCTGCTCGGTGTGTTTGGAAGATATGTATTTGCAGTCATTTCTGGATGGATTTTCTTTGGAGAATATGCCTGGGATGGATGGGGAGCGCTCCCATATTCCTTGGTATATAATGGATGCTACATATTTGCTGAGGCGGTGATTACAGTTATTATAATCTCTATTCCGGCAGTGTCAAAGGCATTGAAAAAAGTAAAAATATCGGCAGTAAATGTATAGCTTTTCAAGCTGTCAAATATCTGCTATAATACATTTTGCGTTTATAAAATCAGAGCAGTGATCTGCTCTGGACTGGTTCGAAAACTTCCCAGAATAAAAAACTAAGGATTGAAAAGCAAAAAGGAAAAGAGTCCGGGCAGCCGGACTTTTTAGAGTGAGCCGTATCCTTGGAGATGCGGCTCTTTTTTACGCGAAAGGAGATTGGAGAATGAATGCAAAAAGAAAAATTATCATTGATTGTGACACGGGCATTGATGATGCCTTGGCACTGATGCTGGCACTTGCATCACCGGAGTTGGAAGTTATCGGAATCACAGCAGTCTGTGGAAATGTGCCGGTGGATATCGGTGTGGAAAATATCCGAAAGGTATTAAATGTCATGAATCGACTTGACATCCCGGTATACCGAGGGGAGGAAAAACCGTTAAGGCGGGAATATATCAGCGCTCAGGATACACATGGAATGGATGGTCTTGGGGAAAGTGGATACGAGAATGTGCCGGGGAGCGCGCAAGAAAAAGATGCAGTGAGTTACATTACAGACACTTTAAGAGAGAAACAAGGTGTTTCAATTATCGCCATTGGTCCCCTGACAAATATTGCGAAAGCACTGCAGAAAGATCTGGAGGCATTTGAACAACTGGACGAATTTGTCTCGATGGGAGGCTCTTATAAAAGTCACGGAAATTGTTCGCCGGTGGCAGAGTACAATTACTGGTGTGATCCGGACGCTGCAAAATATGTGTATGAAAATCTGAGAACGAAGATTCATATGGTTGGATTAGATGTGACAAGAAAAATCGTATTGACACCGAATATTTTGGAATACATGCAAATTCTGGATACAGAGAAAGGTGAATTTGTCAAAAATATTACTCGGTTTTATTATGATTTTCACTGGGAATATGAGCGGGTGATCGGCTGTGTTATCAACGATCCGCTTGCGGTTGCATATTTTCTTAATCGGGAATTGTGCAGTGGCTTTGAAGCCTATACAACTGTGGAGACAGAGGGAATCAGTATCGGGCAATCTGTGGTGGATGCAATGAATTTCTGGAAGAAAGAGGAAAACAGCATTGTGCTCACCGAGGTGGATGAGAAGGAATTTATGGTAATGTTTTTACATAGAGTTTTTGGGAAATCAGAGCAGGAGATCAGAACAATCCTGCGACAGATTATGGCTTAGGAGGAGAAGGAAAATGAAAAAATTGACAGTGGTACAGGTTTGTTTTATTGCATTGAGTGCGGTGATTAATATTATTGGAGGAAATCTTGCGCTTGTTCTGCGGCTTCCGATTTATTTGGACAGTATCGGGACATTTCTGGCATCGGCGTTGCTTGGTCCAGTTGGAGGAGTTCTTGCCGGGGTGGTCAGCGGTGTGATTTCTGGCATCACGACAGATATTTATTCGCTCTATTTTATCCCGGTGCAGATAGTGACCGGAGTGGCAGCTGGAATTCTTTTTCGGACAACGTTGTTAAAAAAATGGAATATTTTTCTTGGGGCATTTTGTGTGTCAATTGCGGGAACAATTATCAGTGCGTGCATCACAGCGTATGTGTTTGGCGGAGTGACATCTTCCGGTTCATCGATTCTTGTGACACTTTTGCATAAACTGGGATTGAATATGGTTGCGAGTGCGTTTGTCGTACAGATTGTGACAGACTATGCAGACCGCTTGATCTCAATTGCAATTGTTGTGGCGGTTCTTGCAGTACTGTCAAATTCGATGAAACAGCAGATTCGAGAGGGAAAAACGAATGGACAGGTATAGCAAAATTACAAATAAAAATCAGAGGGAGATCGTGCTTTTAAAGGCATTTCCATGTATATGGGGGAAATGCAGATTTTGCGATTATATAGAGGATAATTCAAATCAAAAAGATGAGATGATTCGGTTAAACCACGAGATTTTGTCGCAGGTAACAGGAGAATTCGGTGTCTTGGAAGTCATCAATTCGGGGAGCTGCTTTGAACTGCCAAAAGAGACATTGGAGGAAATCCGAATCTTAATACAAACAAAAAAGATTAAGAAACTATTTTTTGAAAGCCACTGGATGTATCGTAAAAAATTGCAGGAAATGCGAGATTATATGGGGATTCCTATTGTGTTCAAAATAGGGGTGGAAACGTTTGACAATGAATTTCGCCAGCAGTATTTGAATAAAAACGCAGGATTTACAACACCGGAGGAGGTGGCGGAACTGTTCGATTCGCCGTGTCTGATGGTCGGAATCAAAGGACAAACAAAGGAAATGATCGATTATGACATTCGGATGCTGAAAGAGCATTTTAGACTGGGGACGGTCAATGTGTTTACAAACAATACGACGGATGTCGTTCGGGATGAAGAACTGGTGCGCTGGTTTTTGGAAAAATATGCGTATTTGGAAGAAGATCCGACAGTAGAAGTGCTCTATGAGAATACCGATTTTGGAGTAGGGGATTAGAAAGGTATAAGTTCAGCCATGTGGGCGGCGATAAAGAGTGAACAGTAACCATGTCGCATGTATGAAAACGAGTGGAAAACCAGCGGAATTCTTGACATTAGAGGACGTATCATGTATAATATTGAAATTGTGAAAATAAAATTATTTATCAGAATTTTTAAGGCAGAATTTTCAAAATAGATATGCTCCGAAAAGGGGCGTAAAGGGGTAAGAAAGGAAGTATAAAAATGGCAGAAAAGAAAACATTACTCACTTATGCAGGATTAAAAGCGCTGGAAGAAGAGTTGGAGAATTTAAAGGTGGTAAGACGTAAAGAAGTTGCTGTAAAGATCAAAGAAGCAAGAGAGCAGGGCGACTTATCAGAAAACGCAGAATACGATGCAGCAAAAGATGAACAGCGTGATATTGAAGCACGTATTGAAGAGATTGAGAAAATCTTGAAAAATGCAGAGGTTGTTGTAGAAGATGAAGTAGACTTTGACAAAATCAACGTAGGCTGCACTGTTTCATTATATGACGTAGAATTTGAAGAAGAAGTAGAATACAAAATCGTAGGTTCTACGGAGGCAAACAGCCTTGCAGGTAAGATTTCGAATGAGTCTCCGCTTGGAAAAGCACTGATTGGAAAAAAAGTGGGAGATAAAGTAGAGGTAGAAGCTCAGGCTGGTATCATCGAGTACGAAGTGCTGAAAATCGACAGAAGCGTATAAGAATAGGAGAGAAGAGACATGGCTGAACAAAAGAATGTACAAGAACAAGATATTAATCAATTGAGAAAAGTGCGCCGTGAGAAATTTGCAGATTTGCAGACAAATGGAAAAGATCCATTCCAGATTACAAAATATGATGCAGATGCGCACAGCCAGGAGATCAAAGATAACTTTGAGACAATGGAAGGAAAGAAAGTGTCTATCGCAGGACGTATTATGTCTAAGCGTGTGATGGGAAAAGCTTCATTCTGTAATGTGCAGGATTTACAGGGAAATATTCAGTCTTATGTTGCAAGAGACTGTGTAGGTGAGGAAGCTTATAAAGACTTTAAGAAGATGGATATCGGTGATATCGTGGGAATCAAAGGTGAGATATTCCGCACAAAAATGGGTGAGATTTCGATCCATGCAGAGGAAGTAACATTGCTTGCAAAGAGCTTGCAGATTCTTCCGGAGAAATTCCACGGATTGACAAACACGGATTTACGTTACCGTCAGAGATATGTGGATTTGATCATGAATCCGGATGTAAAAGATACATTTGTTAAACGTTCTAAAATTTTGGCTTCTATCAGAAGATATTTAGACGGACAGGGATTTATGGAAGTTGAGACACCGATGCTGGTAGCAAATGCTGGTGGTGCAGCAGCAAGACCGTTTGAGACACATTTCAATGCTTTAAATGAAGATCTCAAACTTCGTATTTCTTTGGAATTGTATTTGAAGAGATTGATTGTCGGCGGATTGGAACGCGTTTATGAAATTGGACGAGTATTCCGTAACGAAGGTTTGGATACAAGACATAATCCGGAATTTACATTGATGGAATTATATCAGGCATATACAGATTACAACGGAATGATGGATCTGACAGAGAACTTGTACCGCTATGTGGCACAGGAAGTGCTTGGAACAACAACAATCACTTACAATGGGGTAGAGATGGATCTTGGAAAACCATTTGAGAGAATCACAATGGTAGACGCTGTAAAGAAATATGCAGGTGTTGATTTTGATGAGATTCACACACTGGAAGAAGCAAGAGCAGCTGCAAAAGAACACCACGTAGAATTTGAAGAACGTCACAAAAAAGGTGATATTCTTGCGTTATTCTTCGAAGAATTTGCAGAGGAGCACTTGATTCAGCCAACATTTGTAATGGATCATCCAATCGAGATTTCTCCACTTACAAAGAAAAAACCAGAGAATCCAGAATACACAGAACGTTTCGAGTTCTTTATGAATGGATGGGAAATGGCAAATGCGTACTCAGAGCTGAATGACCCAATCGACCAGAGAGAACGTTTCAAAGCACAGGAAGAATTGCTTGCACAAGGTGATGAAGAAGCGAACACAACAGACGAAGATTTCTTGAACGCACTTGAAATCGGTATGCCGCCAACAGGAGGTATCGGATTCGGAATCGACAGAATGTGTATGTTGTTGACAGACAGCGCAGCAATCAGAGATGTGTTACTGTTCCCGACAATGAAGAGCTTGGATAAATAAACCTAGTGTTTATGCGGGGTTGAGGCATTTGAGTACGTCAAAGGACACATTAAAAGACGCATTTTGACATAGTCATTTACATCAGTATGAAAGAGTACACAATCTGAAAAGAAAAAGATTCAATCAAATATGAACTACTAAGAGGACATTTTCTAAAGAAATTTAGAAGATGCCCTCTTTTTTGCGTTATGGAGAAAATACGTCATTTGTTATGAAGTCAAAGTGAAAGGAGCACAGCAATGAATGAATCAAAGAGGAAAGATAGATATGAGGATGCAAAAAAGTTTGTAAGATATTCAGATGGTGCAAAAATGTACAGTATGGGAATGACAAAATTTCAAGAAGTGGCTAAGGATGCCAAGGCTTGTTATAAAATTGGTCAGCTTGTACTTGTTAATACAGAAATATTGGATAAGTATCTTGAAACTTTTCATATTACAGATTCTGAGTTTTATAAGTAGGTGATGTTATGGTAAATACATTGAGTGGTTCAGTTTGTGCCTATAGAAAAGAAACTGTAAAACCAAGATTTATTCGTATTGATGAGGTAATGGCTTTATTAGATGTAACACAAGATGAGGCAATGGATATAGCGTTGGCTGCTGGAGCAAGATATCAGCTTGCAAAGATTATATTAGTACATAAGGAAAGGTTGATGAAATTTATGAAACATTTTGCAAGAGTGCCTAGTTCAAACAAAATCGTAGAAAAGAAGTTTGTAAGAATTGGGGAAGCTTCAATGACATATAGCATAGGTCATCATAGATTTATTGAAATGGCTAGAGCAGCGGGTGCTGTATATAAGATTGGAACAGCTAAGGGAAATACTATATTAATAAATTTGGAAATTTTTGATGATTATATGGAGCAATTCAGAGAACCACCAACAGAAATGAAACATCCATTGCCAAATGTGAAAGGAGACTGATGAATGAGTTACTCATATAAGTGCTATTCAGATACAAAGGATTTTATGAAAAAATTTGTCAATGCAGAGGAAGGAGCGATTATTTATGGGATAAGTAAATCTAGAATCATAGTAATTGCGAGAGAGGCAGGAGCAGTCTATAAAGTCGGTAATTCAGCATTAATCAATACGGAATTATTTGAAAAATATCTTGAATTATTCAGAGAGCCGGCACGAGAATTGCCTAAGCATACATGGAACAAATTAAAGAAAATGACAAATACACCAAAAACTGGTGAAAATTCGTAAAAATACACCAGTGGTGTCACTTCCGTAAAATTAAAGTGCATTGTAGAATATCAATTGTCCAAGAGAGATTGGACATAACAATTGAATAATCAGTTACAGATTTGCAAAGTAGTTTGCACTGCAGAGTATCTGTAGGTAGTAAATTTACGGGGCATGTACCTGGAAGATGAAAGTCACAGCTATCATATTAGTAGCCTGATGGATCGAAAGATGAAGGGTGAGAAGTTGGATGGAAATCTGGAAAAAGGATTCGGCATGTTGCGTAAGGATAATCAACCACAGAGGGCGAGAAGTTTGTCCTTATCCTCAAAAGGCTAAAAGAGGAGATAGTGCTTCTGATAATTCAGAAGGGCGTCGTGAAACACATTTTGTGGCTCGTCTGTAACTCCCGGAGGTGAGAACACCTCTTTGTACACGGGGCGATATAGGAGTCTAGAAGACTGGCGTGTACCTACATGCTTAGCATTAAGCATAGCCATGTAGACTATATCACTTCCAAATTCAAATTTTGTCTATATGGCAACTAATTTGAAGGAGGATAAAGTGATGATGGGATTTAGCATAGCATTTATAATTATTGTTCTTATCGTATTGTATTCATTAGCAAGGACAGCAGGTGAGTCGGACAGGATATTGGAAAATATAAGAGAGCAATCACTCCTTGGAAGGGAGGAGAGCTCTGGTGGGAACAGTTGAAAAAAGAGATAAGCATAAGAAACGCAGGTTTGTATCTCCAGAAGAAAAGCTTGAAAGAGAATTAAAAGATTGTATGCATTGTAGATTCTTTTGGGGACATAACAACAGATGTGCCAATGGAACATGTTGTAAACCATCTAAGAAAAAAGAACAGAAACTTCCGACGGAATGTGTCGGATGTCCATATTATCGAGGGAATGGTTATTGTTTTCCTTGTATGCGAAAGCTGATAGGAAAGTAGGTGGTTAAGATGTTCAAGTGGCTGTTTAAGAAGAAAGGATGTGCAAAACACATGAATAACAAGTTAGAAGTAATCGGCATTGATCATGGATGGTCAATGATGAAAACAATCTCTCAGGTATTTGTCACAGGTGTTAAGGAGATTACAACAACTCCGGCACTTTTCGGCGATGTACTTGAGTATGAAGGAAAGTTCTATAAGGTTGGAACTGTGAGGCAGGAAGTAAAGGATACAAAGGTCGAAGATGACAGCTTTTATCTTCTCACTCTTGCAGCAGTTGCTAAGGAACTTAAAAGAAGAGGTCTTGCAGAGGCAAAGGTATTTCTTGCTGTAGGACTTCCACTTACAAGATTTGGAGCAGAGAAGAATGATTTTATCAAGTACCTGACAAAGAATAAGCGTGTAAGCTTCAAATATGAGAATGAGTCATATCATATCGAAATTGATGATGTGGCAGTATTTCCTCAGTGCTATGCAGCAGTAGTGGACAAGATTCCTGCTATGGCAAAGAAAACACTGATAGTAGATATTGGAAGCTGGACAATCGACATTATGCCGGTAATCAACAAGTCACCGGATGAATCAAAGTGTGTGACGATTCCAAAAGGTCTTATTACCTGTATGCGTTCTATCAATGAGCAGTGTGTAAGACAGCTTAACGGAGAGGTAGACGAGTCAGAGATCCAGAACATCATGCGATATGGCAGGTCAGATATTGATGATGAATACTTTGCCATTATCAAGGCAGAGATAGAGGATTTTGTTGATAAGGTATATAACTCAATCCGTGAGTTTGGGTATAACTTAAAGACTACACCGATTGTATTTGTCGGTGGCGGGGCAGTTGTGATGAAGAATTTTGGCAGTCACGATGCAAAGAACATTTCCTATAACCTTGATGTAAAGGCAAATGCAAGAGGATATGAGCAGCTTGCCACAATGGGACTTAAAAGCACTAAGCGATTATCATAAGGAGGCAGATGATGGGAAGAAGACTTGAATATGAAGTAAAAACTTCTGTCCGCCTCAACATGAGCAATCCTCAGCATGTGAAAATCAATGATGTGATTCAGAACCTTGATCCGAAGATTTTCAAATCTAAGAACCAGTTCATTATAGATGCGATTCAGTTCTACATTGATAATTATGGAAAAGAAACTTTTGTTATCAAGAAGAAGGAAAAAGAGAGGGCTGAATATATCCGGTCAGAAGATATTGATGACATTAAGGAAGAAGTCATTGAAGCAGCAACCAATGAGGCTAGGAAAGAGGTCATAAGGCTGTTAGGCGGAGTGATATCCGGGATGAATGTTGGTCAGCCGGTAATAATGCAGGCAGCCAATAGTGAAGCACAAGAACCTACAGAAGATGTTATGGACGATGCAGATGTTGCAGGACTTGCAATGGGATGGATGTCGAAAGGAGACTGATTATTATGAGAAGAGTTATGGGAGCCGTAGGAACAGTAATTTTAGAGATACTCAAGTGGATATTAAGGATAATTCTTGGAGCATTGAAGCTGGTCTTAGGACTTGCCAGAATAATTCTTCTTCTATTCGCTATGGTGGCAAGGATATTTCTTTCATTCGTAAGAATGGGCACATTCTGAGAGGAGGTGAGCGTATGCAGGTAAAGTGTTTATTCTTAAATTATAAGAAAAACAGAAGACTTATGCAGTATTTCTTTAAAATAAGAGAGCTGGTATAATGAAAGGAGTTTAAGATGCACAGAATACGGGACAGTCCTATGTGTCCCGTGCATTACAGATAAATAGTTCACCGCAAGGGTGGATGGCACGGAACACATAGCCCGTCCCTCTTGCGGAGAAGGGATGGGTGATTACTATGAAGAAGATAAGTATTATCTTATTATCCGCAGTACTGGTCTTTTCAATGGCTGCCTGTAATGGTGGTAAGGAAAAGGCTGATAATCAGACAGAGAAACAGACGGAAAGCGTAAAGCCAACTGAAGAAGTAGCAATGGCAACGGAAGCTGTCACAGAGGTCACAACCGAAGCTGGAAGTGAAGAGACAGAGAAAGATATTGCCGAGGTTAAAGATTCAGAAGAGAAGACTGATAAGGAAGATAACCGGTCCGCTGATAATGAAACTGCATCAAAGCAGGAAGAAAAGCCAAAGCAGAATGACGAGCCGGAACAGAAAGCTCCTGTAAATGATAGTGAGGAAGCTGGCGGAAATCAGAGTAATGCAGGTAATGGTGGTCAGACTACAGACAGTCCGAAAGACAATGTGAGCAATCCACAGCCTGCATCCGTGGCATACAGTCCACAGAATGTTGTGTCACTTGCAACAGCAAAGTGTCAGGCAGGAGGGATGATTACCACACAGCAGAATTTACAGAACCATCTAAATGACGGCAGTATCACGCAGGAAGAGTACAATGAGTATTATCCTTACGATGGTATGGAAGGCTCTTATTACAGTGTGTTTGTAGAGACAGACCTCAACAAAGCAAGTACCATTGATGGACAGCGGTTATCATCTGAGGATGCAATCGCAGGATATATTGCAAGTATGTTACTTTTGGAAACAGATCCGGTATTCTACATTAGTTATGATGGAGTTTACACGACAGGCGGTACAGACTATTACGAGTTTCGATGTCACAGATAAATAAAAACGAATAGAAGCAGAAGGAAGAAAGATGTAAGCCATAAACTTATGTCTTTCTTTTTTTATGCGTAAATTAAGGAGGAAAGAGCACATGAAACAGAAACTAAAGCGTTTTATGGCAGGATTTATGGCTATGCTCACACTGGTTGGAACACTCTTTATGAATGGTACAACAGCATTTGCAGCCAGTCCGCAGGCAAATATTGCGTTCTGGAATGCGTCAGTCAAAAATTCCGGAGAAGTAAGTGAGCTGAAGCCCGGATATAATCATGGTAAGATTCTGTATTCAATTCTTGACGGAAATTCTGCATATTGTATGAATTTCGGATTAAGAGCAGATGGCGGTCAGCTTATGAACAGCTACGATGATGCGAGCACATCAATGTCAGCACAGCAGAGAAAGCTTTTAAGTTACTGCCTTTATTATGGGTTTAACAGTACACAAAAGGCGGCACCAAGCAACAGTCAGTGCGATGAGTATATCGCAACTCAGGCAATGGTATGGGTTATTGTAGCAGATATCTTTGGAACCGGAAGTGGTGATTCGGCAGCAAGAAAGCTCTGTAACACAGCACCAAGTCCTGATTCTTCATACAGCTATTATGAGAGACTCAGGGACAATATCAACAGTTCCTACAATGCAACGCTTCCAAGTTTTGCATCACGTAGAACCAGTGAGGCACCAACTTATGAATTAAAGTGGAATGAGGGAAGTCAGAGATTTGAAACAACATTATCTGACAGCAATGGTGTTTTATCGGATTTTGATTTTGGCATCAGCGGATATTCTGTTGATAAGAATGGCAACAGTATTACAATCTCTTCAACGAGCGTGAATACTACAGCTACAACAGGAACATTCACTTCCAATGCAGGTAAGGTAGAGACAACATCAAGTTGTGTATTCTGGCTCACAGGTAAAAGCGGTTATCAGGAGTTTATTTCTGAAAGACCGACAGCAGATCCTATCAAAGCATATATTAAGGTCAAGACAGAGAACATCGGATATGGTGAGCTTACAAAGACAGATGAGTCAAGCGGAGTGAAGCTTTCCGGTGCAGTCTATGGAATCTATTCTGACAGCGGATGCACAAACAGAATACAGACCATGACAACAGATGGAAACGGATATGCAAAGTCAGCTGCACTTGTCGCAGGCACTTATTATGTAAAAGAGATTACCGCACCAAAGGGATATGTCCTTTCGGATAAGGTTCATACTCTCACTGTAAGAGCAGGACAGACAACGGGAATTTCTGCCACAGATAAGGAGCAGCTTGGAGCAATCACAATCTACAAGGAAGGTGAAGTGCTCAGCGCATGGAATGGAAGCAACTTTATTTATGAGAAAAAGAAGCTTCCGGGAGCAACCTTTAAGGTGACAGCGGGGGCGGATATCTATAAGGCAGATGGAACTAAGGTCTACAATGCAGGAGATGTAGTTGCAGAAAGCCTTACAACAGGAACTGACGGACAGGTGGTATTATCTGACCTTCATCTTGGAACCTATGTGGTAACCGAGATTAAGAGCATTGACGGATATACCATCAATACAACACCACAGACTGTAAAGATCGAGTACAAGGACCAGACTGTTACAGTACAGTATGAGTCAACTACTGTTGAGAACACCAGACAGAAAGCGGATGTATCTGTCGTAAAGAAAGATTCTGATACAGAAAATCCTCTTGATGGCGGTAAGTACACACTTTATGCCGGAAATGACATCAAAAACTATGCCGGACAGGTTATTGTGACAAAGGGTACAGCTCTTGAGACAGTAACTACAGGTGAGGACGGAAAGGCAAGCTACAGCGTGGATCTGCCAATCTCTAACGGATATTATGTCTCAGAGACACAGGCACCATATGCGTATATCAGAAACAGTAAAGATGTTTACAGCTTCAATTTCAATGTATTACCTGAAACACAGGCAAAGGCATCATTCAGTCACACATTTGTAAATGACAGAACCACAGCAAAGATTCATATCTACAAGGTAGACAAGGAATCAGGCAAGGCAGTTGCCCAGGGTGATGCAAGCCTTGAAGGTGCAGTTTATGGTCTTTATGCCAGAAACGATATCCAGCATCCGGACGGAGCAACGGGTGTTGTATTTAAAGCAGGGGACTTAGTTGCAACTCTTACCACAGATAAGAATGGCGAGGCAGAGGTCAATAACCTTTACCTTGGAAACTATTATGTGAAAGAAATCACTCCATCAGAGGGGTATCTTTTAGACGAAGAGGAGCACGATGTAGTTTGCGACTATGAGGGAGACCTTGTAGCAGAGGTATCAAGAAGCACAACCTCAGCAGAGCAGGTCATCAAGCAGCCATTCCAGCTTATCAAGGTATCTGACAATGGCGATGATACTGAAGCAGGCTTATTGGCAGGTGCAGAGTTCACAGCATACTTAAAATCTTCTTTATCCGTAAAGGCAGATGGAAGTTATGACTTTGATAAGGCTACTCCGGTGGTAATCGGGGAAAACGGAGCAACAACAATCACATCCGATGACAAGGGACATGCAGTTTCCATTGCAATTCCTTATGGAACTTATGTGGTAGTAGAGTCAAAGACTCCGCATAACATGAAGACAATCAAGCCATTTGAGGTGAAAATCAGCGAGAACCATCCTGACAAGCCTCAGACATGGAGAGTATTCCTTGACAGGGAGTTTACTGCAAAGCTTCGTGTAATCAAGAAGGATTCCGATACAAAGCAGACAGTACTTGTACCAAATGCAGAGTTTAAGATCTTCAATATTGATAAGAACGAATATGTGAAGCAGTACACAACTTATCCGTCAAAGGTAGAGCATACTTCATTCTTTACTGATGAGGACGGAGATTTAATCTTACCGGAGGTACTTAAAATCGGTTTCTATCGCATTGAGGAAGTGTCTGCACCATACGGATATGTTGTAAATGATAAGTATGTCAACATCTCTGTTGATACTGACACAGCATTTGAGACAGATGGTGATACAAATGATGCAATCATTACTGTGGAATATTCCGATGCCCCTGCAGTCGGAGAGCTGACTGTAGAAAAGAAGGGAGAGGTACTTGACGTATTCAAGGGTGGACTTCTTGCAAGCTCATATGAGAAAGAGTTTGTTTATAAGGAAGGCTCACTTTGCGGAGCAAAATTCAAAGTTTATGCTGCCGAGGATATTTACACAGCAGACAACCAGAAGGATGCAGACGGAAACCGCATTAAGTATTACAGCAGGGGAGACCTTGTGACAACTCTTACAACTGGAAAGGATGGAAAGGCAACAGCTAAGAATCTTCCTCTTGGACAGTACAGAGTTGTGGAAGTGGAAGCTCCATACGGATATGTATTAAATCCGAATGAGCAGAAAGTGACATTCACATATGTGGATGATAAGACACCTGTTATCAAGGAAAGCCTTACTTTCTCAGATGACAGACAGAAGCTTGATATGTCAGTGACTAAGCTTGATGCAGAAGATAACACACCGATTGCAGGTGCAGTATTTGGTCTTTATGCAGACGAGGATATCAAGAATGTTGATGGCAAGGTAATTATCGAGAAAGGCACACTTCTTGAGAAGGCAACATCTGATGAGAATGGAAAGATTGCTTTTGTTAAGGATTATCCATTTGCAAAATATGTTGCAAGGGAGCTTGTAAAGCCTGCCGGATATGTGACAAATGAGGAAGCAGTAAACTTTGATACAATATATCAGGGACAGGATGTTAAGACTGCTGTATATAACAGCGAGTATAAAAACACTCCTACAACCTTTGAGTTTACAAAGACAGATATCACAAGCGGTGCAGAGCTTACAGGTGCAACACTTACTGTACTTGATAAGGATGGAAATGTGGTAGACACATGGACATCTGATGCTAAGGAAGCACATGTGATCAAGAGACTTGTCGTAGAAGAGACTTACACTCTTCGTGAGAAATTTGCTCCTTACGGATATCTCAAGGCAACAGATATCCAGTTTACAGTAGAGGACACAGGCAAAGTGCAGCATGTAGAGATGAAGGATGAAGTTCCTACAGGTTCCATCGTTATCAATAAGGATGGCGAGTTTGTAACAGATACCACTCTTATGAAGGGACACTGGTATGATTTCATTTTCAATTACTTCAAGGACAGTCTTGCAGGAGTAACCTTTGATGTATATGCAAAAGAGGATATCGTGAGTGCAGACGGACTTGGAAGCATTTACCATAAAGCTGGGGAAAAGGTAGCAACTATCGTAACAAACGATAAGGGCATTGCCAGAATTGATGACCTTTCTCTTGGCAAGTATTATCTTGTAGAGACAAAGACATTAGATGGATTTGTACTTGATGATACACCGATTGACGCAGACCTTTCCTATATCGACCAGAATACAAAGGTTGTATTTGCAGGAATGGATGTGACAAATGAGCGTCAGAAAGTGCAGATTACTGTAACCAAAACTGATTCAGAGACAAAGAAAGAGCTTGAAGGTGCTGTATTTGGTTTGTTTGCGAAAGAAGATATCGTAAATAAGGATGGAAAGGTTATTGTCAAAGCAGATACACAGATTGAGAGAGGTGTTACTGGAAAGGATGGCAAAGTAACATTTACTTCTGACCTTCCACTTGGACAGTATTATGTCAAAGAACTTGAGGCACCAAAGGGCTATGTGAAGTCAGATAAGACATTTGATGTGGATGCTTCATATCAGGGAGATAAGGTAAAGGTTATTGAGTTTGAGGCAGCATTTGAAAATGCACCGATCAAGGTAGAAATTTCAAAGACTGATATCACAGGCAAGAAAGAATTGCCTGGAGCAAAGCTTTCAGTTATTGATGCTGATGGAAAGCTTGTTGAGAGCTGGACATCAGAGGCAGGAAAGACGCATATGATTGAGAGACTTCCTGTCGGAAAGTACACACTCAGAGAGGAATCTGCACCATATGGATATAAGATGGCAAGTGATGTAACCTTTGAAGTAAAGGAGACAGCAGAAATCCAGAAGGTATCCATGAAGGACGAGCAGGCAGTCGGAAAGATTGTCATTGAGAAAACTGATAAAGTAACCGGAAAGCCGATCGAGGGTGTTGTATTTGAAGTAAGAGATAAGGACGGAAAGGTGCTTGACACACTCACTACTGACAAGAATGGTCATGCAGAGAGCAAGGAGCTTCCTATCTGTACTTACAACGAGGATGGAACATTCAAGGAAGATATCCATTATACAGTAGTAGAGACAAAAGCAGCTGACGGATATATCCTCGATGAGACAGCTCACGATGTAACTCTTCGATATGATGACAATGCACCGGATGTTGTTGTAACAACTCTTAAGCTTGTCAATGTACCGACAGAGCCTAAGCTTCCACAGACAGGCGACAATGCAAATCCGCTTCTTTATCTTGGAATCGGTGCACTTGCACTTATTACAGGTGTTGGAGTAGGACTTCGTGGAAGAAAGAAAAAGAATAAACAGTAATAATTAACCTTGCGGGGAATGTAAGCCAGTGACTTATGTTCCCCGCTTTTTTAGATTAAGGAGGAACCGTAATATGATGAATTACGAGATTTTTAAGGAAGTAGTAAAAGAAAAGTTTATGGATTATATGCCTGAGAAGTTCAAAGGAATGGAGCTTGTGGCAGAACCCGTGGAAAAGGTGAATGTGACTCTTGATGGCATCATCTTAAGAGAGGAAGGCAGGAATATTTCGCCTACGATTTATATCAATGACATGTATAAGAAGTATCAGGACTGTGGTGATCTTGAGGAAACACTTATGGCTGCATGTGACTTCATGGAAAGGGCATATGAGCAGGCTCCGGTTGTTGATGTGGACAGCATTATGAAGGATGCTAACGAGAAGATTGTATTCCAGCTCATCAATACAGAGCAGAATAAAACATTTTTGGAACAGGTGCCGCACAGAGAGTTCCAGGATCTTTCTATTGTGTATAAGGTAATAATCAGTGCAGATAAGGATGCGGTACAGAGTTCAAAAATTACAAATGAATTTGCGAAAAGACTTGGAATGAGCGAGGAACAGCTCTTTAAGTGTGCAGCGGAAAACACAAGAAGACTCTTTCCACCTGTCGTTCGTAGCATGAATGACATTATGAAAGAAATGTTCGCAAGGGATGGGATGCCACAGGAGATCGCAGAGATGATGATAGCTGAGATTCCACCGGAGCAGACGATGTGGGTGATTTCCAATGAAAAGGGTATCAATGGCGCAGCATCCATGCTTTATGAGAATGAGCTTCATGAGCTGGCAGAGAGTCTAGAGAGTGACCTTTATATTCTCCCTTCGAGCGTGCATGAGGTTATTGCAGTATCTTCAGATATGGGAAGCCCTGAGATGCTAGCACAGATGGTAGTCGAGGTAAATATGCAGGAGGTGTCTTTGGACGAGAGACTTTCCAATCAGGTATATCACTATGATAAGGATTTAAGAAAACTCACCCTTGCAACTGATACACCAAACAAGAGACTTGATGGTATCGTTGCAGAACCTCCCCTTGTATATGATGCGAAGGAAAAGTCCAGATAGGAGGCAGTTATGGAGCAGGAACTTACAATGGAAGAACTCATTGCTCTCATAAACAGCCAGAAAGGTGACTTTGTTATCCGTGTCGAGTCTGGAGAGGAGGCGGTGTCTGATGCCAAAGAAGAATGACTTCAAGCTTGATGTGGTTTCGGTAAGACTTGTAAAGGATGCTCCGATTTATTCGGAGCACACCTTTAACAATCCGGCGGATATAGCTGCTGTCATGGGAGACTGTATGTGCCAGTTTGACAGGGAAGTAGTGTGTGTGGTCAATCTAAGGTCAGATTTAAAACCTATCAATGTGCATTTTGCAAGTGTTGGTTCTTTAAATGAGGCAATGGCACATCCGAGAGAGCTGTTTAAATCAAGTATCCTAAGCAATGCGGCAAGCATGATGTTAATCCATTGTCATCCATCCGGGAATGTATTCCCAAGCAAGGCAGACACGATGATGACAGACCGCATGAACAAGCTGTGTGAACTGATGGGAATACCGCTCATTGACCATATCATAGTTGGTGGAGACAATCGTGAATTTTTCAGTTTCAGGGAAAAAGGCATGATTGATAATCCTAAGATTACCCTGAGCACTGATTACCGGACACTTGATATCAAGTCACCGCTTGTAGCAGAGCAGGGAAAGGCAAGGTGAAAGCATGGATGGAAGATTTACGGATGAAGAGCTTGCCATAGCAAAGAGTGTTGACCTGTGTGCAGTTGCAGAAAGCCTTGGGTATACAGTAAAGAGGATTGGCAAATACCACACTTTAAAGGAGATGGATTCCATTCGTATCTATAACAGAAGCCATTGGTACAGATGGTCAAGGCAGTTTGACAAAGGCAACAATGGCGGCTCACAGATAGATTTCTTACGGGTATTTTGTGGAATGAGTGTAAAAGAGGCTGTGTTCTGGCTTTTAGATTTTGCAGGATACAGAAGAATCGAGAATCCTGTAAAGCAGCCTCTTGTTCATCAGGTAGCGAAAAAGCAGGCTGAGGAGAGAAAGCAGTTTGTACTACCAGGACCGGCAGGAGATAATTCCTATCTTATTTCATATCTGAATCAGGAGAGAGGAATCAGCAGGGCAGTCATAGATCTGTTTTTAAAAGAAGGACTGATTTATGAGAGCAGGCATTACCATAATGTCGTTTTCAAGGGAAACGATAAGAATGGAGTGACAAGGTTTGCAAGTATGCGTGGAGTGTTTGATAAGCAGGGCAAGCCATTCAAGTGTGATGTCACAGGCAATGATAAGAACTATGGATTTAATGTGGTAAATGAAAACAGTACAGAGCTTGTAGTATTTGAGGCTGCAATCGACCTTATGAGTTATGTGGATATTTTCACAGATTATGAATCGAATAAGCTGGCACTTGGGATGCTTGCAGATGCCCCACTTGAGACTTTTCTTCGGGAACATCCGCAGATTACTTCCATCCGGTTCTGCCTTGATGGAGATGAGCCGGGGAGAAAAGCAGCAGCTGAACTTATGAGAAAGTATTATGAGCTTGGATATGAGGTAGAAGACTGTCCGCCACCTGCCGGATATAAGGATTACAACGAGTGGCTTGTAGCGGCAAAGCTTAATCTGAACAGGATGAATAAGCTAGCAGATGAACCAGTCAGGGCATGAGAAACCGGATTTTGATGTGTGGGGGCAGAAAGCGCCCCCAAAACAGCAAAGTGGGGGCAGAAAGCGCCCCCAAAATGTCAAAGTGGGGGCGAAAAGCGCCCCCACAATTTGGACACGACAAAATCCGGACTGAAGTAAAAATAAAAGTGGGGGCAGAAAGCGCCCCCAAAATAACAAAGTGGGGGCAGAAAGCGCCCCCAAAGTAGCAAAGTGGGGGCAAAAAGCGCCCCCACTTTCATAAACAGAGGGTTTTAGGGAGATTTTCTCCCTAACTAGATGGCATTAGGACAGAGATGTCTCTAATGCGTATCTAGCCGTAAACCTAAGAGATTCAGACAGGCGTGTGGGTGGAAGAGATATACAAAACACGGATAAGGGAGGTGCAGGAAAGCAATGGATAAAGAACTTACAATAATCGCAGAACCAGAGGAACTTATTGCCTGGGCAGACACATTTGATATCTTACTAAACCCTTCGATAGAAGATGCTGCAATTCTGCTTAACTATATGGAAGGACATGATTATGCCATTGGCATAGATTCAGATGGGAAGATGTACAGGCAGGATATTGCTGAAGAAAATGGCGAGATAGAACCATATCCAATTGATGATGTTATAGATATTGTCTGTGAATGGAACTATGAACTGATACTTGATGCGGAAGCACACAGGAGTGATCCAAAGGATTTTAACGACTATAACGAGTATCAGAGCAGGTATGAAAGTCTGAAAGCAGATGAAAAGAGACTGGACAGATTGTTTGATAAAACCAGTTATGGTAAGGAACTTATAGAAGTTGCCACAGAGCTTGCAGACAGGGTTATTGCCCAGCTGGGTAATAAAGAACTGGAAAAAGCTGCTGTAACAGTAGCAGAAGGAGTAAGAGAATACAGTACGGGTAAGAGAGGAAGGTGATTCTATGGCGGATAAAGTTCATTGTATAAGGAAAACACTAAGACTTATGCCACAGGAAGCGAAGGTGCTTTCTGATAAGGCAAAGGCTAATGGAATGAATGAAGCCGAATATATCAGGCTTCTAATCAGTCAGAAACCAAATGATTATCCGGAAGTAAGGAAACTTCTTAAAGAGCTTATTAATGAGGTAAACCGTATCGGCATTAACATCAATCAGATTGTATTTAACAGCAATGCACAGCTGTATTCCAAGAAAGATAAGGAACAGCTTGTGGCATATATGAAAAAGCTGATTCAGTCTGTCAGCGAGGCGGTGGTAAAGATTGGCAATCAGTAAGATACTTCACATGAAGGACAGCGGGAATTCTTTTCATGCAAGGCATTTAAAGCGGGCACTGGATTATGTGATGAATCCTGAGAAAACGCAGGGAGGAAGACTTGTGGGAGCCATAAACTGCCAGACAGATATGGCTTTTGAGCAGATGATGGATACAAAGAAGCAGTTTGGAAAAACAGACAAGCGGCAGGGGTATCATATCATTCTTTCTTTCAAAGAGGATGAGGTGGAACCGGACAGGGCTTTTGAGATAACACAGAAGTTTGTAGCAGAATATCTTGGTAATGCCTATGAAGCGGTATTTGTGGTTCATGATAATACAGACCATGTTCATTCACACATTGTATTTAACAGTGTAAGCTTTGTGGATGGGAAAAAGTATCGCTACGAGAAAGGTGACTGGGCAAAGTATATCCAACCGATTACCAATAAGCTGTGTCAGGAGTATGGTCTTTCCATTATAGATGTGGAGGATGGCAGCAAAGAGAAACAGCACGAGAATTATAAGGACTGGAGCGAATATCGTGAAGGCAGCTTTGTGTGGGCAGATATGATAAAAAGAGATCTTGATGCCTGCATTTTACAGGCAAATGACTTCAGTGGATTTCTGGAGCTGCTGTCGGAAAAAGGATATGAGGTCAAGCAGGGAAAGCATCTGGCAGTCAGACCACAGGGGATGACAAGATTCAGAAGATGTAAGACTCTTGGCGAGAATTATTCACAGGAAGCTATTGTGGAGCGTATTGCTAAGGAAGATTTATCTTTTTACCAGTCACAGAATGAGGAAAAACAGGTAGCGATAGTAAAGTGCTATGTCAAAAGATACCGCCGGGCAAAGATGTCAGGCTTGCAGAAAAGATATTATGCAAAGCTTTACCGGATTGGAAAGCTGAAAAAGAAGCCATATAGTCAGGTATGGAAGTATAAGGATGATATCCGAAAGATGCATAAGCTGCAGGAGCAGTATCTATTTCTGGTAAGGCATAAGATTGAGAGTGCGGAAGAACTTGTGTCGGTACTTGGTAATCTGACGGATAAGAAAAAAGAAGCATCAAAGGAAAAGAGTAAGACTTATAAGGCTAAGGAAAGATTCAAAGATATTTTTGAGAAGGCTGAACAGATCCGGGAGCTTGATGATGCGGAATCGTGTTATCAGAGTGGGGATACCTTCTTTGAAGATGAGCATAATGCATGGGAAAGGCTTAACACAGAGCTTTTAGCACAGGGATACAGTGTGGAAGAGGTCGAGAGTCTTAGAAAGAAATATGAGAGCAAGTATGCACAGGACTGTAAGGCAGAACGGGCAGTATCAAAAGAACTTAGCCTTGGAAGATCAATATGGAAGGAACTTACTGTATCAGCTTCGGCAGAAGAGAAGCAGTATGACAAAGAAATAATAAGAGACAGAAAAGAACAGCCGGTACGTTAGGCTGTTTTTTTAGTGGTTAGGAGGCATATATGGAAGAAAAAAGAGAGCCATTAAGTGAAATGGCGATTGAGAGAAAGATACAGATTCTTCGTAATAAGCATATGGATAGTGAGGTCATTGCTCTTGTCAAAAGCGATTATGAATATGGACTGACTGATGATGAAATTGGTCTGTATCTGAACAAAAGTTATGACATTGAGCAGATGAAGGTGTTATCAAAATGTCTGCATAAGGGTGTATCAGAAGAGTTGTTAACGCTGCTGAAAGATAGCAGGATGGCAGCACCTAAGATGCAGACAGCATTGGATTACTATGAAAAAGGTGTGCCGATTGATGCAATCAGAGAGGTAGTCCAAAAAGATGATACAGCAGTAAACATGCGCAGGATGTTTGATGTGGTATTAGAAAAGCTTAATAAAGCCAAAGAGCAGATGCCACAGGATTTAGAGTATGTGAAAAGTCTTGTAGCTCAGATGGATGAAGTGGTTGCAAAGATCAATCATCAGAATGAAAGGTATGATGCCCTGAATAAGAAGCTTTCTGAAATAGAAACTTCCAAAGATGACGAGGAAGTCAGGGAGCGTCTGGTCAAGGAGAACCAGGATAAGGACGCTCTTATCAACAGTCAGCAGAATGAACTGAATAAGGCAAGCAGTACGATTGCAAGACTCAGGGATGATATTGAGAAAAAGGATAAGGAGATGAAGCGTATGGGAGACAGAATAGAGTCATTGGAAGATAAGATCATAAGTGTTGCCACAGAGAATAAGAAAGAGGCAGAAAGTAAGGCAGAGCCGCAGGAAAGCCAGTCCGTATTACAGGCAGATAAAAAGATGGTTGATACAGTTGCAGTTCCTCAGAATATGCAGGCTGTGGCAAATGGAATTCCGGTCTATTATCAGATTCCGGTAGTTGATGGTACTGGAAATGTGGTGCAGAGACTTCCGATTGAGCGAAGTGTGAGAAAGAGCAGCAACAGCGGAGTGGCAAGTCTTTTTGCAAGACTGTCATTTAAGAAAAAGTCAAGAGCAGACATTGTAAAGCTGGTTGCATCGGGAGACCTTGTTCCGGCGCAGCTTGTGCAGATTAAGAGTGCAATAGAAAAGGGACTTACTGAGTCACAGCTTGTAGAGCTTATAAACAACAACATTTCAGCGGAAAAGATGAAGGAGATCATTGAGATTGCTGTGCTTGAAAACAGCATGGCAGATTAGGAGGAACTTATGAATTTAGCAGTAGTAAATGAAGCAGTAACAGAAATGAATGGTGTGGAGCATCAGTTTACAGAGGAAGAGAAAAACTTTGTTGTCCAGTTCGCATTCAGAAGTGGCAGCAAGGAAGACACGATTTCTCTTATTGAAGCTTTGGCACATTCAGCGGATAAGGCTGAGTCGGACGAGATTATGGTCACATACAGGTCTAAATATGATATGAAGCCTGCATGGGTGGAACAGGTGGAAAACCTGCTTGTGGCACTTGAAATGTATCGTATCGAGGAGGAGAAAGCAATCAATCATCTGGCAGATATTTTGACTGCTTATGGTATTGATGTATCAGCCGAGGAAATCCGTACTACAGAGACAGAAACACTTAAAACAACAGTCAGAGAGAAAGTGGAGGTGCGATAATGGCAGAAGAGATTCAGGAAGCGGTGCAGATCATCCGTGTAGCTTATGATGGCATTGAGATTGCCATGAAGGTAGGAAGCGGCGGCATTGCTGCCATGCAGAAGGCAATAGATTTCTTAAAAGGGATGCTTGATTATGAAAAGTCACTTGGCAAGACATCCATGAGAAAGCTGATCTTAAAAGGTGGCGATTTACAGGTGTTGCAGTTTAATACCGAAGATATGAAAAAGGTTGAAAAGATGGCAAAGAAGTATGGAATCCTGTATTCGGTACTTCCAGACTGTAACAGGAAAGATGGACTGAGTGAGGTAATCTTTCATACAGAGGCAGTTCCCCGTGTGAATATGATGATACAGAAGCTCAAGTTTGGTAAGATTGCCACATTTGACGATTATCTGAAGAATGGAGATGAAAAATCCCTTGGCAAGCTGAT
This sequence comes from Faecalimonas nexilis, assembly GCF_059731825.1. Lineage (NCBI taxonomy): Bacteria > Bacillati > Bacillota > Clostridia > Lachnospirales > Lachnospiraceae > Faecalimonas > Faecalimonas nexilis. The sequence continues at coordinate 236,717 of NZ_AP029189.1, forward strand.
GGATTTTTTGAAGAAACAGCAGGGAAACGAGAAAAGCCACACGATAGAAGGGGATAGGGTTAATACCGCTATTGACGGACTGATCGAAAAGGTCGGAATGTTTGCAATGGAAAAGAAAGCTATCAGTGTGGATCAGGTCAAGGAGAATTTCAGTATCAATGGTGAGCAGGCTGAAAGTGTTATCAGACAGCTTGAGACAATCGGTGTGCTTGGCAGCAAGAATGAAGATGGCACCCATACAGTCATGATGGACAAGGATGCATTTATCAATCGTGTCAGAGGTTATCAGGACCTTGCTGAGAGAATGAGGGCAGTTGCAGCATCAAAAAATGCGAACCTGTCAGATGTGACAATCAGCAAGAAGCTGATTATCGAAGAAAATGACCATGCTGTTAAGACCAGAGTTCCCGGCACATGGGGAGAAGAGGCAAGATATGTATGGCTCCGTAAGGAAAACATCATGGAGATTCATGGTGGAAAGACAATGCTTACCTTCCTTGATTCAACCAAGGATTATAAGCTCTACGATGAGCAGAATCGTGTGGTGACAACCCAGAAAGGAACCGAGCTTTATACTCACTACGACAAGGTGGAGTCATCTGTCAGGGAGCGTTACGAGAAAGTGCAGAAGCAGCAGAAAAAGACCACACAGAAGAAAACTGTTACCACAAAGAAAGCGAGGTAGCAGCCTATGCAGACAACAAAGAAAATGCCGTCACTGATATTCATCCTTGTGGGTGCAGTGTTAGCAGGGTATCTTGGTTATCTGATAAATGGTGCGTGGACGGAAGGGATTGCCTTTAATGAATTTATGGACAGATTCAATGAAGTATGTGCTGTTCCTTTTGCCAATTATTACAATTCCAATACAGTAAAAGCAGTAGCCATTGCATTAGGTATCTATGCGATGGCTATTGTCATGTATTACACCAGTCAGAGAAACTATATGCCTGGCAAAGAATTTGGTACGGCAAGATTTGAAAATCCGAAGCAGGTCAACAAGATACTTGCAGATAAGGATGAAAATTTCAACCGGATACTCAGCCAGAATGTGAAGATGTCGCTGGATTTCAGGAGACTCAAGCTCAATGGAAATATCCTTATCTGTGGTGGTTCCGGAGCAGGAAAAACATTTTATGAAGTAAAGCCGAATCTGATGCAGATGCCGCATAACTGTTCCTTTATCTGTACCGATCCAAAGGGAGGTGCGAGACGTTCCAGTCTGAAAAGGACTGGCACATCTCAACTGAATCATTGTTTATTGTAATGAAATTAGTTCGAGTTGGAGAACTGAATGCGTGAATAGTCGAATGAAGGGGTAACGCCCTGAAAGGCTACTCTAATACTCCGGCTGGCATGGAAATGAGTAAACATTGAAATGTCAGAAGCCCGGTGAAGTCGGCAGAGAGATACCGTAACAATAGTAGTTGACGAAAGCTGTCCAGAGGTGGATGGTGTATCCTATATGCCGGGAGTCTATAAAATACCTATGGTTAGAATGGTGGATGTTACATAATCCACTGACGAACCCTCGAATGTACGGGTCTATATCGGGACTAAGTATAAATGCTTAGTAACACAACTAGTGTTGCTACTGCGGGTGAGTAAGACTTCTGCCTTTATGAAAATCCGTGCAATGTTACAGGCATTGATGTGGTAGCAGGCTCAGAGATGGGAACCTACGGGTATATAGGAACAGATAACGCATTCGGAACGTCGTAAGCTGACAGCGTGGAGATTTTACTGTCTATGAAACGTATCGAACGGGAAAGTCATCGTGAGATTAGCGATGATATAAGGGAGATAATGTCAGTGAAAGCGGTGGCATAGTACCGATGAAACCGTGATAACAAGCGGTGGAGGGATAGCCACTAGTCATATATTAGAGTAAATAAGTTACAAATGGTATGGGTTCGAGTAAGACTAAGAGATGTAATAACTCCCAGATAGGAGGTTACAGACCATACAAAAGAAAGCTAAGCTCCGGTACAACGAATATTACGATATGCAGAAAGCATTCGATGAGTTGTATCAGCAGAGCAAAAATGGTAACAACTTTTATAAGTTATTAGAAATTATCGGTTCAGAGCAGAATATTTGCCTGGCATACCGAAACCTAAAAACCAATAGCGGAAGTAAAACCGCTGGTACAGATGGTAAAACAATCGAGGATATCAAAGGTCTATCGGACAGGGAAGTAATTGAAACTGTCAGAAAACAATTAGCAGATTATCATCCGCAATCAGTCAGGAGGGTCTTTATTCCTAAGCCCGGAAGCGATAAAAAGCGTCCGTTAGGGATTCCATGTATCTGGGATAGATTGATACAACAGTGTATCCTACAGGTGTTAGAGCCGATTTGTGAACCTAAGTTTCATAATCACTCATATGGATTCCGGCAAAATAGAGATGCCCACCATGCGGTCAGCAGAGTTGTCAGCATGGTAAATATGTATAAACATTATTATTGTGTGGATGTGGACATCAAGGGCTTCTTTGATAATGTAAACCACGGAAAGCTGCTAAAACAGATATGGACATTAGGTATACGAGATAAACGATTGCTATGTATCATTAGCAAAATATTAAAATCAGAAATTGAAGGAGAAGGAATACCGGACAAGGGTACACCGCAAGGTGGGCTGATTAGTCCGCTACTTTCGCTCATTGTGCTGAATGAACTTGATTGGTGGGTAAGTAGCCAGTGGGAGACTTTTACACCAAATGGAGTGAAGAAAGGCAACATGAAAGGAAGTAAGGGCTGGTTGAGTTATGCACGAAAATATACAAATCTAAAAGATGGGTATGTGGTGCGTTACGCTGATGATTTTAAAATTATGTGCAGAAGTTATACTGATGCACAAAGATATTATCATGCGACAATAGACTTTTTAAAGTCAAGATTAAAACTCGACATTAGTCCGGAGAAGTCCAAAGTTGTTAATCTCCGAAAGAACTCTTCTGATTTTCTGGGATTCAAAATTAAAGTCCTGCCAAAAGGCAAGACCAGATATGGATACATTGCTAAAACTGATATGAGCGATAAAGCCATCAAAAAGATTACTGCTGAATTAAAGGCAAAAGTGATTAATATAAGGAAACACACAACTGTTGGTAGAATCAATGCCTATAACATGGCAGTGATAGGGATACAGAATTATTACTGTATTGCTACCAACATATATAACAATCTAACGGATGTTAATTACGCTCTCTTACCAACCTTTAGAACCAGATTATCATGTATTGGAAGTACAATTCCGTTTGCGGAAACGCCCTATGAATTTCAACAGAAAACTGTAGGAATCAAGAAAGAAACCAAAATTATAACAGTAGGCAAAATGCCACTACTGCCACTTACAGGAGTTCATCACAAACATCCTATAAATTTCTCACAAGATATTACCAGCTATACAGCAAAAGGAAGAGAAAAGATTCATAAATCTGTCCAATGTGTAGAAACACAGGAATTACGAAATGTGATGAAGTATAGGAATCCTAATGAAAGCATTGAATTTAATGATAATAGTATTTCTGCATACCTCGTGCAACAGGGGAACTGCTATGTCATGGGAAATAGGCTGAATGTACATCAAATGAAATGTATAAGGAAAATTCCAGTAGGTGAAGGTGGTACAGACAAGCATACTAATATCGCATTTATTTCAGAGGAAATATGGCGAGCTGTTATGACAGAGGATATTTCAGAAACTATCAGAATAATGAAGAGATTCAATATGGACGACAAGCAAAGACGGAGATTCAACCGATTGCGTGAAAATTATGGATTACTACCAATTAAGAAAAGATAACTTATAAATTTACTTGAGTATGATGGCACGCCGTATGATGCGAAAGCATCATGTACGGTGTAGAGCGGGGGAAAAGGTGGAGATTACTTCAAAGCCTTACCTATCGCTATAAATCCTTAGAAGCTGCGGGCAGATGTTAAAAAATAACGGATATAACCTGAAAGTCATTAATCTGTTAGAGATGGATAAATCAGACTGTTACAATCCATTTTCCTATATCAGAGAGGAAACAGATGTGGTCAAGCTGATTACAAACCTTATCAGCAATACGACACCAAAGGGAGCGACACCAAGTGATCCGTTCTGGGAAAAGGCGGAAGGATTGTTCTTACAGGCTATCTTTTATTATGTGTGGCTGGAGGTACAGCCGGCAAAGAGAAACTTTGAGACAGTACTTAAACTTCTTGGAGAAGCAGAGGTTACAGAACAGGGAAAAGCATCGAAGTTGGATGTGCGTATGAAGTTTTTAGAGGAAAGTTCACCACTTGGAGCCAATCATCCGGCAGTCAAGCAGTACAACAAATGTATGAGAGGTGCAGGAGATACAGTCCGTTCCATTATCATAAGTGCAAACTCAAGACTTGCATTTCTTGAGAATAAGCAGGTTTTACGACTACTCTCAAAAGATGAGCTTAATCTGTCCGATATCGGTATTGGAGTGAATGGGGATGGAGAGACAAAGACAGCACTCTTTTGTGTAATCCCTGATAGTGACAAATCCTATAACTTCATTATCGGTATGTTATACACGCAGATATTTCAGGAATTGTACTATCAGGCGGACTTTAACTGTGGAGGCAGATTGCCTATCCATGTGACATTTATGTTAGATGAATTTGCGAATGGTGTGACACGTTCTACGCCTAAAACGGTGGGAATAACCGACAAAAGCGTAGCCTAAAGTCACAAACAATTAAATAAATGTGGTTTTAGAGAACTGCATAACTGAAATCTCAAATGACGGGGTAACGCCCTGAAGGGGATTCACTAATACTCCGAATAGCGTCAGCCGAATACAGACGGTTGGGGTTATAAGCTCGGGGAAGTCGTGCGAAGCACACCCTAACGCTTAATGGCGAGGAAAGATTCGTAGAGGTACGGGTTGTGTGTGACGGTGCGGGTGGGGTTGCCATATGGTTAGAATGACCAAAAAGGCGGTCTGACAAAGATTCCGAATGTACGGCTCTAAACGAATGGCTTGCAGAAATGCAAGTGTACCAATGGGTACGCAAGCGGGGCAAAGTAAAAGTTGTTAGTATGAAATGCCCTCTGTGTTTACAGGACACAGGTATCTTGAGGGATTCGCTCGAAGATAATGCTTGCAGGGCTAAAGGAACGACCTAAGTGGCAACAATCCTAAGTTATGCGGAACGTGGAAAGCAGCCAATACGGGAGCTGACTGTATCAGCGGAAAAAGTACCGTAGTTGTATCGAAAAGGAAAGGGATTGAAAGAGCCTTTCTATAATAAGTGCATTAGTGGCTGTGAGAGTAGAGGCACAGTACCTGTGAAGCCGTAACAATAAGCGGTGGAGGGATAGCCTCAAGCCGATACTAAGATTTTCTTTCATGCCTATATAGTAATCACCAAAATGGAGATTTTCATAGCTGTCGTGGTGCGACTAAGAAAAAATCATTCTCTGATAAGGAGCTGGTTACTATGGCAAAACGAATTGTAAACAAAGCAGAGCGAAATGCAGAAAGGTATGACGCTAAAGAAACAGGCTACCGATTATTTGAGGACAGCCAGAATGGAAAGACATTTGACAGGCTCATGCCGTTGATTGTGTCAGAGCAGAATATCATACTTGCATATCGAAATATCTGTAAAAATAGTGGGAGCAAAACTCCCGGCACAGATGGGAAAACGATTGTAGCGATACAGTCACTGCCCATCGAATCGGTCATTAAAACCGTCAGAAATAAGTTGAACTATTATCAGCCAAAAAAGGTTAGACGAGTTGAAATCCCGAAAGACAACGGAAAAACCCGCCCATTAGGGATTCCGAGTATTTGGGACAGACTGATACAACAGTGTATCTTACAGATACTGGAGCCGATTTGTGAAGCGAAATTTCATGAGCGGAACAATGGTTTCAGACCATATCGGTCAACTCAGAATGCAATCGCACAATGCTATAAAATGGCACAGTTGCAGAATCTGCACTTTGTAGTAGATGTAGACATTGTTGGCTTCTTTGATAATATCGACCACAGTAAGTTGATTCGGCAGTTGTGGGGAATCGGCATACAGGACAGAAAGCTGATTATGATAATCAAGCAGATGCTGAAAGCGGAAATCCTGTTCAATGACATTATAATCACTCCCGAAACGGGTACACCACAGGGGGGATTCTATCCCCACTTCTTGCAAATGTTGTATTGAATGAACTGGACTGGTGGATTGCCAGTCAGTGGGAAATGTTCAAAATCAAAGAGGGTAAAACAGGTTTAGAGTTTAACAAGACTGATAAAGAGGGAAACGTCCTCACAGTAGACAGAACGCAGAAATGGAATAAGCTGAGAGCAAAAACCGATTTGAAAGAAATGTATATCGTAAGGTATGCAGATGATTTTAAGCTATTCTGTCGGGATTATGCAACGGCGAAAAAGGTAATGTGTGCCACAAAACTCTGGTTGGCAGAAAATCTGCATTTACAGACCAGTGGAGAAAAGTCGGGTATCACAAACTTGCGGAAGAATTACACTACTTTCCTCGGTATCAAATTTAAGGTTGTACCAAAAGGCAGTAAGTGGGTAATACGTTCCCACATGGCAGACAAGAGTAAAGCAAAGGTCATTAAAAAGCTAAGTGACGTTTGGAAAGACATAAAGAATCCGAGCAAACAAAGCGAGATAGACCGAAATATAAGTCTTTATAATGCAATGGTTATGGGAATGCACAACTATTACTGTATGGCAACTATGGTATCAGCAGACTTTGCGGAAATCGCCTTTAAAGTAACGGGAAAAAGTAACGGCATGAATCATAATAACCGCTGTTACCCCATAGAACGTCAAGGCGAGATAACCAGCAAGTTTATTCAGGAAAAGTATGGAAAGTCTAAGCAGTTCCGATGGATAAAGGGAAGAATGATTATCCCTGTTGGATATGTGGCTTATGAATACCCCAAATATAAAAGGCGTGAAGTCAATAAATATGTGAGGAAGTATTCAGACATCGAAAACTGTATCAGCTACGATGTTATGAAATACATGATGGAAAATGCACATCTCTACCCTACGTTGGAGATGGCAGACAACGCTCTTTCGAGATATATCGCACAAAAAGGCAAATGTGCGGTAACGCACAATGCCCTGTCAATATCAGATATGGTATGTGTGCATATCAAACCATGTAAGGGAGAGCGAAACGACACTTACAGGAATTTGATTATCCTGTCAAAAGAGGTGTCAGAACTGGTTGGAGCAACGAATCCTGTAAAAATTGGAAAGTTGCTTAAAGACTTACAGTTGACCGAAGAAATGAAAGATAAAATCAATAAACTCCGAAAACACAGAGAGTTGGAGGAAATACAATTCGAGGACTATATAGGCACTAAAAAGTAATCTTAGTCGGTGGAACGCCGTGTGATGGGAAACTATCACGCACGGTGTGGAGCGGGGGAAAAGCCCGAGGTGGAAACGCCAGAGGCTTACCTATCGCTATTCGCATTGCCAGATGACTTCTGTTCACTGTTATCGACAATGCGAAGCCGTGAGATTTCAAGTATTATCATTATTCAGAACTTTGCCCAGTTAAAAGCACTTTTTAAAGATACCTGGGAGACAATTCCCGGCAACTGCGATACTTTCATATATCTTGGTGGAAATGAGCAGAGTACACATAAGTATGTGTCTGAGTTGCTTGGAAAAGGTACGATTGATAAGAAGTCAAGTGGAGAGACAAAGGGCAGACAGGGAAGCTCATCAAGGAATTATGATGTGTTAGGAAGAGAATTGTTTACACCCGATGAAGTCAGAAAGCTGGATAACAAAAAGTGTATTATCTTTATCCGTGGTTTTGATCCTATCATGGATAATAAGTTTATACCATTCAATCATCCGATGTTTAACCAGACGGCAGATGGTAAGGGAAAACCATATGTTCATCAGATAAGAGGAACGGATAATCTTATCGGTCCGCCATTTGAGATTCTTTCAGACAAGGCAGTTAAGTATTATGAAAAGCTGAAGGATAAGGGCGAGAATGTGTATATAGATTCTCTTACTTATGAGCAGTTTATGATGCTTGGTGATGCGGAATTAAGCAGAAGATTCTCCATGCAGGATGAAGCAGAGCAGAAAGCAAAGATTGACAGGGAACAGGCAAATGAGCTTGAGTATGTCGATGAATCGCAGAAGTCGGAAGCAACAGAGAGTGCCAATGCTTCTCGTGGAAGTGCTGGTGCTAAACCTGTAAGGAATCCTGAGAGGGAAAAGCCTAAATGGGAGGATACCATCACAAATCGAATGCTGCACTGGTCGTATACACCGGAGCAGAAAGAGGAAGTGAAGAAAGCACTTGCCGCAGGAGTTCCGAAAGCAACGATTCTTACTTACTTCTATCCTGAGGTTACTGTGGAGAAGATGAGTTCATATCGGAAGAAGCATTAAATGATATCGCATAGGCACAGGAAATGTGGTATACTGTGCCTATGTAAAAAGAATGTGTTTTACAAATCGCAATTTTCTCAGGAGGCTATAAATATGATTGGAAGAATTTATCATGTGGGCTTAACCGTTTCTGATATAGATCGCTCCATTGCTTTCTACAGGGACATTCTCGGGCTTGAATTTCAAGGCGAACTTTTTATGGAAGGCGAAGAAACAGATAAAATGTTCCGTAAGAAAAATTGTAAAGCAAGGGTTGCTTATTTGAATGGTTCGAAGGCTATTGAAGCACCACCAGTCGAATTGATTCAGTTTGTAGACAGCGAAATCCATAAAGCACAATCGGATTTGTTTACAACCTCTATCTCAGAAGTGTGCTTCTACACGGATGATATTGATTCGGTCTACAAAACCTTTATCGAAAATCATGTGGATTGCTTGTCTGAACCGCAGTATTTCGACTTTAGAGCAGATGGATTTGGGGAAAGTCGAGCTTTTTATTTTAGAGACCCGGATGGCATTATTCTTGAAATGATGCAGCCGCTTTGATGAAAAATCATAAGTACAGGAAAGTGGAAACTTCAAGTTTGTCTGACTCACAACAATTTAATATCATACTAATACAAGCACTTTAGCCAATATGGTTAAGGTGCTTTTTTTGCACCTTGAAAGGAGGTGGTTACAGCTAAACATATCGGGAAAAGCCCGATTTAATCATTACAACAGGCATTGCCTGATCATATAGAGTAACTTTTAACAGCCAGTTAGGGATTATCCCTGCTGGCTTATTTTTTTATCAAAAAGGAGATACACAACATGAGAAAAGAACAGGTTATTTCAACAACAAACAACAATCAGATGGAGGAGAAAGGCATGAAGAATAGATTCATTCATTTTAAAAAGAGATTCGTTCCGGCATTATCCGGGGCACTTATGGGAGTAATGCTTATGAGCACTACCTGTTTTGCAGCAGGTACAGGTACTTCCGCAGTAACACAGCCGCTTGAGAATTTAAAGACACTTATCATTGCAGTCATTGGTGCGGTTGGTGTCATCATTCTTGCAAAGAATGTTATGGAGTTCGCACAAGCCTACCAGCAGCAGGATTCATCTACCATGAACTCCGCTCTGAAAGGAATTGTGGCAGGTGTCATGATGGCTGGTATTTCAACAGTTCTGACATTCTTAGGCTTCTAAGATTAGGGAAATGCATTTCCCCTTTTAGTAAAAGGAAAGAGGTGAATAACAAGTATGGATATTTTTAAGCTTGGTGATAAGATCCTTGCACTTCTTGAGGCAGTGTTTGGGTTTTGGAACAATCAGATATCCCTGGTCTTTGCAATGCTTGGACAGTCACCGGTCAGTTTCAAGGGCGGAGGTCCCTGGGCAGTCATTGAGGGTATAGAGCCGGTCTTTGTAGCGGTCGGCTCTTCCCTCGTTGTGCTGTTCTTTGTTATCGGTTTCTGCTCGGAAAGCATAGATGTAAAAGATGAGATGAGGTTTGAGTCTATATTTCGTATGCTTATCCGACTGGGACTTGCAGAATGGTTTGTTGCAAATAATGTCACGATTATGAAAGCGTTTTTTACTTCCATAGGAAATCTGGTGGGACTTATATCTGCGGGGACAACGACGCAGCTTGCCATTGACAGTACACAGGCAGACATCATTAAGGGACTCGGATTTGGTGAGAGTCTGGTAATGCTGATACTTACAGCTTTGCTTGCAATCATCATTATTATCTGTGGATTCTTTATCATTTACACAGTGTATTTCAGGTTCTTAAAGATACTGATTATTGTGCCGCTTGGTGCGATTGCATGCTCCACAATGGCAGGAAACAGAATGGTCAGTCATACAATGGCTACCTACTGCAAATATTTTCTTTCGTGTGTATTCGAGGCAGTAACGATGGCACTTGCAATTGTGGTATGTAATGCATTTATCAATGCAGGACTTCCGGCATTTACAGGAAGTTACGCTGACTGGGCACAGACGCTTATTTATTTGTGTGAAATGACATTTACGATAGCAATGACTGTTGGAAGCGTGAAGGGTGCACAGACACTTACAAGCAAGGCATTTGGATTATAGAGGGAGGCAGAAATGGATAATGAAAAGAAACAGGTTACTTATAATTCAAGCATAACCGGAGAAACGCAGGTGACATTTGATATCCAGCAGTATATGAATAACAGGGCAATGTTTATCGGTCTTATGTGTAATGAAGATGGATATGAGGAGCCTTTTGGGGATGTGACTGTGAATTTGTCGGTTGCAGCACCAAATTACTGCGGATATCTGAATGTGAATGACATGCCGGATATTGAAAAGTTTATTACAGACAATGACCTTGGAGAGTTTACAGGATTCACGCAAAGGAGCGGTTTCTGCGAATATCCGCTTTATCTGTTCAATGTGGATAAGCTTAGGGAACTGTGTCCGGATGGAATGGATAAATATGAGGCGAATATTGGAATGACAAGAAAGCCGGAAACAAAGGATTTATCAAGATAGGAGGTAGGGACAATGGTAATCGAAGTAAACAAGGATATTGACCGCTATCAGGAATCGGTTGCGATGGGACTTACTGCAAGGCAGCTTATATTTTCCATTGCAAGCGTAGTGGTCGGTGGCGGTATCGTCCTTCTTCTTTACAAGTATATCGGTCTTACGGGTTCTGCTTATGTGGCAATTCCCTGTGTGGCACCGATTGCACTTGGCGGTTTCTATTCCTTTAATGGGATGAATTTCTATGAGTATATGGGAAAGAAACTGCATTTTATGTTTGGCAACAGGGCGCTTACCTATGTATCAACAGAGGGAGAACCTGCAATAAAGCAGTTAGAAGCAGAACAGAATGAACAGGTAAAGAAGAAAGGCAGAAAGGCAGAACAGGAGACTGTAACAGCTGATTCGGCTGTAAAGAAGCAGGAGGAGTTTGAAGCAATGAAGAAAAAGACGAGAAACATGCTGGTTGGACTTGTCGCAGTCATTGTGGCGGCAGTAGCAGGCATTGCAGCATATAAGGCAATGCATTAGAAACGAATAGTATCTGACCGCAAGGTCGGGAACATAGCCCGCAGGGTGAAGTTCCCGGCGGGCTTTCATTATAAGAAAGCGAGGTTAGAGACATGGGTTTATTTACAGACGGATTTAAGTTATTAAAGAAGGCGAGTGAGCCTTTGTATAAGACACCTAAATCCATTCAGGAAACCATAGAGATTATGGCGGTGGCTGAAAACGGCATTTTTGAAGTAAGCAAAAATAAGTATTCCAAATGCTACCGCTTTCAGGACATCAATTACACGACAGCAACCGAGGATGAGCAGATCGGTATTTTCGAGAGATACTGTAAGTTCTTAAATTCGCTGGACTGTAATTATAAGATTACGATCAACAATAAGAACAAAAACATGGATGAACTCCGTGATAAGGTTCTGATTGCTGAGAAAAACGATGGCTTCAATAATTATAGAAGTATCTACAATGACATCATTGAGGAGAAGATTATTGAGGGCAGACAGGGGATTGAGCAGGAGAGATACCTGACAATCACGATTGAGAGAAAGAACTTCGAGGAGGCAAAGGCACAGTTTGCAACCCTTGAGGCAACGATACACAAGGCTTTCATTGAGCTTGGTGCGGAGATTGTACCACTTAATGGCAATGAGAGACTGAAAGTGCTCTATGACTATTATCATCTTGGAGATGAGGGCAGCTTTGATTTTGAGATCAAAAAGGCAAAGAAGGTCGGGGCAGATTTTAGAAATGATCTGTGCAATGGGATGGTGAAATATTTCCCGGACCATTTTGAGGATGAGAGTAAATTCTGCAAGGCACTTTTCATCAAAAAGTATCCGAGCAGTTTGTCAGACAGATTCATCAATGAGATTACTTCCCTTCCGGTTCATTCCATCACGAGCATTGATGTGGTGCCAGTTCCCAAGGATCTGACAACAAAGGTGCTTCAGAAGAAATACCTTGGTATTGAGTCGGATATCATTAAGCAGCAGAGAGTCCGTAATAAGAATAACGATTTTTCTACGGAAATCTCATATGCCAAAAGAACGGAGAAAAAGGAGATTGAGGAAATCATGGATGATGTCCGTGAGAATGACCAGTGCCTTTTCTTTGTGGGAGTAACCATTATTCTTATGGCAGAAAGCAAGAAGGAGCTTGAGAGTGTATGTGAGACAGTAGAGACTATCGGAAAGCGTAACAGCTGCACGATTGACACACACTACTTAAAGCAGAGGGAGGCACTCAACACAGCACTTCCGATTGGTGTAAGACAGGTGGAGACAATGCGTACACTTCTTACACAGTCACTTGCAGTGCTTATGCCATTCAATGTGCAGGAGCTTAATGACAGCACAGGTAATTATTATGGTATTAACCAGATCAGCAAGAATGTGAATATCGGCAACAGAAAGAAGCTTATCAACGGAAATGGCTTCGTTTTTGGAGTGCCGGGTTCCGGTAAATCCTTCTTCTGTAAGATGGAGATGGGCAGCGTATTCTTGTCGGGAGATGATGAAATAATCGTCATAGATCCAATGAACGAATACTTTGATATTGCTGAGACCTATGGTGGAACTGTAGTAAATATGTCTACTTACACGGATAACTATGTGAATCCGCTGGAGATGGATGTATGGAGCCTTGATCCGAATGATTCCAAAGGAATGGTAAGAGAAAAAGGCGAGTTCATGCTTGGACTTTGTGAGCAGTGTATCGGGGACAGCTTAAATTCAAGACAGAAGTCAATCATTGACCGCTGTGTGAGAAAGCTGTATATCGATATTGCAAGAAGCAAAGAGAAGTATATCCCGGTGATGAGTGATTTTTACGATATCCTTATGGCACAGCCGGAGGACGAGGCAAAGGACATTGCACTGTCATTGGAGCTTTTCGTAAATGGTTCCCTAAATATCTTCAATCACCAGACAAATGTGGATGTGGATAACAGATTTACAGTATATGGCATCAGGGACTTAGGTACAGAGCTTAGTCCTATCACAATGCTTGTTATGATGGAGTCCATTCAGAACAGAATTGTTGAGAATGGTAAGCGAGGCAAGGCAACATGGCTCTATATTGATGAATTCCACGTCCTGCTTAATTCGGAGTATTCTGCAAAATATTTGCAGCAGCTCTGGAAGAAAGTAAGAAAGCAGGGAGGTCTTTGTACCGGTATCACGCAGAATGTCGTCGATCTGTTGCAGAATTACACAGCAACCACAATGCTTGCAAACTCAGAGTTTGTGGCACTTTTAAAGCAGGCGAATACAGACAGTTCCAAGATGGCAGAAGTTATCGGGGTATCAGAGGCACAGCTAAGATTCGTAACCAATACTGCATCGGGAATGGGACTTATCAAGTGTGGTTCTGTGGTGATTCCATTTGATAATCAGATTAGTAAGGATACAGACCTTTACAGGCTGTATAACACCAATATTCACGAGAAGATTGCAGAACAGAAGAAACGTGAAATGCAGAATAATGTCGAATAATGTTGATAGAGGTCGCAATTTGCGACCTCAAAGCATAGCCATCCGGGAAGCTGGGTGGCTGTTTTGCATTTTGAGTGAAAGAAGGTGAGAACATTGAAGATAAAGAAAGTGGATGACAAGCCAATGGTCATTCACACCAAGGAGAAAGCCAAGATTCATGCCCACGAACCAAAGGGAGCCAAGATTAAAGGCAGCAACATCTATACAGTAGAGAGAGGTCCTAAGACTATCGGTGCAAAGGTATCTGATGATAAAAAGAAGTCCTATCGCAAGAGTACCATTCATCAGTCGGAGTCGAAGAATAAGGGATTATCAAGATTCAAGCGAAACCTTAAAGAATCCAACACTTCCATCAAGACCAAGAACACGAATCTTCACATTGCAGGAAGAACTGGAGCACTTGCAGCCGGGGCAGTAACAGAGCAGGTAGAAGGTGGGCATGAGGTATCGCAGGCAGCATATCTTGCATATGAAGCAAGCCGCCCTGTTACCGGAACTGCTTCTAAGGGTGCTGCACTTTTCAGGAAAAAGGCGGCAGCCGAGGCAAAGAAGCGTATCAAGAAGGTAGAGGCAGGAAAGAAGCTGGCAAAAAAGACAGCAAAGAAAGCTGCCAAAGATACAGCCAAGACGGTAGCTAAAGAGACGGCAAAAGAAACAGCCAAGACTACTGCCAAGGTTGCAGCGAAAACTGCTACAAAGGCAGCTGCTACAGCGGCAGGAACAGCGGTTGCACCGGGGGTTGGTACTGCAGTCGGTATGGCAGCCGGATATGCGACAGGTGTGTCGATAGAGGTCAAGGATGAAAAGATGACCAACCGGAGCAGGAAGATAAAATTCTTTATGGATAAGATGAAAGCACAGGAGAATCAGACTGACAGCGTTGCAAAGCTTGTAAAGGATCTGGTGGTAAGAAAGGCTCTTGTGTGGATAAAGGCAGTAGCACCGATTGTAGGATTGGTATTGTTGTTACTCGTTCTTGTAGTTGCGATGGTTGCTGTTCCTGTGATTGCAGTTATAGCGATACTCTATAATTCACCATTTGCATTATTCCTGCCACCACTTGAATCGGGAGATACCGTGCAGTCTGTGACAAGTGCTTATGTGCAGGAGTTCAACATGGATGTAAATACGAAGGCAAATGAGCATACAGGCTATGACCTGGGCGAGATAGTCTATGTGGATTATGAGGGTATGGAAGAAAACCCAAGCAATTACTATGACATTATGGCAGTTTATATGGTCAAGCATGGTGTCGGAGATACTGCAACAGTTATGAATGACACTTCAAAAGGTTGGCTGCAGGCTGTAGTCAATGACATGTGTTCATACACCACAAGCACCGGAACAAAGGATGTGGAAGAAACGGATGCAGACGGCAATGTGACTACTGTCACGAAGTCTGTTCTGTATGTGAATGTAACGCTGAAATCGTACAGGGATATGATTTCGGTCTATGGGTTTAACTCTGATCATGTGGAAATGCTTGAGCAGATCATGAGTCCGGAGTTTATGGGACAGCTTGGATATGCCGGAAGCGGAAGTGGCGGCGGAGGCGGAAGTCCGGGAGTAAGCTCCATGACTGAGGATGAAATCAATGCCATCCTAAACGAAATTACAGACAGCAGGCGGAAAACAGTCTGCTCCTATGCACTTCACAGAGTTGGCTTTCCTTATAGTCAGGATTTAAGAGACAGCGGTAACTATTATGACTGTAGTTCCTTAGCCTATTATTCATGGAAAGATGCAGGCGTGGATATTAGTTACGGCGGTGCAACCACAGCGGCAGCGGAGGCACAGGGACTGGATGAAGCCGGAAAGACAGTCGCCTTTGATGAGTTACAGCCGGGAGACCTTATTTTCTACAGTTTTACAAGCAACGGAAGATATAAGAACATCAGCCATGTGGCAGTATACGTCGGAAATGGCAAGGTGGTAGAGGCGCTTAATGAAAGTCTTGGTGTGGTCTACAGGGATGTGGCAAGCACAGGAAAGATTGTTGTGATAGGAAGACCATAACAGGAAATTTGCAGAGAGGGCATAGTCCCTCTCTGAGACTGGAGGTAAGAATGGATTTAAAAGATATGATACTGGTAACAGAAAACGACAGGGGAACAGAGACAAATATGCTGATGACTCTGGATGATTATAAGAGTTTTATAGCAGTTGATGACATGTCAGAGCTTGCAGACAATTTGTTGCAGCTTGGAAGAACACTTGGTGAAGCAGATAACTTCGCAGAGTATTACAGGGCAGCAAATGTAACTGTATCTGCGAGATTCTGTCTGGATGATATTCAGCTGGGACACTTTCTTCAGGGACTTTATAACGATTCCAAAGAAATTCGGTTTGATAAAGAAGCCAGTTCTTCTGAATGTGTTGCAAAGCTTAAGGAGATTGGAATGACCGATAAGGGCTGGGTGGATGATTTTAACCTGCATTATGAAAGTGTGGACAGATTATTTGAAAGGGGACAGACATTCCATAACTTCAATGACCATGATTACATGGTGCTTGAAGCATTATCACCAAGGAATCTTGTGGTGATGGATATGAAGTCAGGTTCCCTTACAATCGCCCTTGGTGCGACAGAGTATAAGCGTTATCCGAAGGATGAGAAGCCTACAAAGGACAATACCACAATCGGGGTATCGTGGGAGCATGGCATTTATCTTGGTTCCACACTCTCAACCACGAATTTCAAGGCATACAAGAGGGAGTATGGCACACCGGAAAAGATAGAGGATATCTATGATTACAGGGCAAAGCTAAAGCAGAAGTTCTATTTTTATCAGGATATGTCAAAGGATGATGATGTACCGAAGAAGCTGCAGAATGACTTCCTTCACCAGATGTATGAGGATTTTGGAACGATTGAAGAGGACTGTTTTTACGACAGGCTGGAAGATGGAAAGTACGATGGAGGCTTTAAGGAAAAACAGGTAAAGGAAGAAAAGAGCCGGTGATGATATTTTTACAGGAGGCGATATCATATGGAACAGGAATTTGATGTTGAGATAAAGGAAGTGCTTTCACGAGTACAGAAAGTAAAGGCAGAGTCGCTTGACGATGCCATCAATAAGGCAATGGATATGTATTATGCAGAGCAGATAGTCCTTGGAGCAGAGGACATGAAGGGAGTTGATTTTGCAGCTATCAGCGAAAGTCAGCTCCCTTCTTCATTAAAAGAAAACGGAGGAAGAGCAAGATGAAAAGTGATTCAACAACAATAATTAATAATATGGAGTTTTTGGTAAAGGAACTTCATAAGGAGTGGGACAGATCGGGTGCTTCTAAGGCATCCGTTATTATTTCCCTTGAGGAAGTAGATGGTATCAATGATAAGTTAAAAGAGATTATCTACCAGACACAGAAGTCAGTCGATGAGGATGAGCTGACCTTTAAACAGAGCATTGTAAAGTCAAAAGAGTGCTATGTACTGCTTCGTGTGGTGCGTAAGATTGCAAAGAAAAAGGATAAATGCGAAAAACAGGCAATCGATAATGAATTTGCAATCGAGCTGGATAAGGATGAGTTAAAGCTATTTAAAGGATTGTTTGCAGAGATGTTTAAGTAGAGGAGGACAAAGGTATGGGCGTTGATATGAAGGTCAAAGCGATATACGATTCTGAGATTGGTAACATCACCAGATCAGAAAAGAACTGGAAGGATGTGTTAAAGGTCGCAGGTCAGTTATACCGCTATGAATTTGACAATATCGTTATGGTAACAGCTCAGAGACCTCCGGAAAAAAGCACACTCATGGCAGATTATGATACCTGGAAAAAGGTGGGAAGATATGTAAAGCGTGGTGCGAAAGGCTGCGCTATCTTCCCGTCGAGGGCACTGAATCCACGCATGAGGTATATCTTTGATATCAGTGATACCGGAGGGAAGAATGTCAAACTGACATGGAACCTTGAGGGAGAAAATCTTAAGGATTATGTGGATTTTCTTGTGTCAGAAGGTCAGATTGAGCAGTACGATAACAGCGACAGGGAGTCTCTAAAAAATATATTAAAACAGTTTACAGGAACAGATGTTTGGCTTATAATAAAAGAAGAGTTCGGAGACCTAATGACCGAGCTTATGCAGCTATCAGGTAGTGTGATAAAGGAAGAAAGTAAGAAACGCAATGGCTTACAGCAGGAAATGGACATGGAGCAGCTTGTATATGCAAGTGTCATGTATGCTGTAGGGACGAGATGCGGATTTGACTTATCTGTGCAAGAACAGGATTTTAGTCAGATCGTAAATATCAAAGACGAAGAGATCATTTACCGTCTTGGTTCCATTGTATGCGATGTCTCCTGTAGTGTTCTTAGAGAATTTAGTCGTAACTTAAAGGCAATCGAGAGCGAAAGGAGAATTGGATATGTTAGAAGAAATGACTTACAAGGAAGTGGACGGACTGCTTTATCCGCAGATAGAGATGCCGGACGAGACGGAGGATCTCACGAAGTTGGGCAAATACGGAAGGATGGCGATGAACTATCTAAAGGAGAACGAGCCGGCAAGATACAAGACGCTGATGAGATTCGGGAAGATGTACGAGAAGATGTCAGCGGTAGAGGAGGAAGCGAATCAGCTGTACGACCAGTTAGAGATGCAGTATCTGGCGAAGCACAAGCCACAGAATCCGTCATCGACAATGGAGATGTGGAAGATAAGAGAGCAGGCGAAGATGCAGGCAGAGGAAGTGGTACTGAATCAGATAGTGATGCGATTCCACTAGAATCAGATGATACAGAACTGAATAGGGAACTTGATGAAATCAATTCATTGGGTATTAGTAAGGAAGCCGAATATACACAGGCTTCCTTTTTTTTCGACCAGAACGGGCAGGCAAGCATTGGCACCATTCATACTGAAGATGAAAACAATAATCAGTTTATGCGTCAGTTCGAGCAGGACAGAAAAGCTGCATTAGCAGGTAAATACAATTACCTGAATCCCAAAAAGTCTGCAACAGTACCAAGTGAGTATATCAAACAGGTGCTTATGAGAGGTACAGGTTTTATCGGTGGTAAGGGCAGGGTATGCAAGATTTTTGAAACAGAGATTGATGCAGGAACCAGAGCAAAGCGTATCAAAGCAGAATATGGTCAGGGAGGTGCAGGCTGGCCGGTTGACGGACTGGGACTGCACGGATATGACACATTTCATGGGAATGGACTGCGTTTTCAGTGGCGAGATGAGGATGGAGAGGTTGAAGGATATGTTTCGTGGAAAGATATCGAAAAAGAGCTTGGTGTCCTTATTCTTACAGGGGAATACCAGCCTGAGACACCTCGTATTGATGAGTTTGCGATGGACGGACTCCGTGAGGATGATGAGGTCATTGATGCCGAATACCGGGAAGTGGAACCGGAGGAGGCAGAATCAGAGATTGATGATTATGCAATACCGGATGAGCCGGAGAGCTATGCTTCTAACAGAGATTATGTAAGTGTAAAAGGCATGACACCACAGGAAACTGCCGATGAAGACCGCATGGTAACACAGGCAGAATATGGTGCCGAGATAGAAGCTGAAACATCTGAAAAAGATCCATCAGAGCTTAAGTATATTACACCGATTGATTATGCCAAGCGTATTGAGGAGCTTGATGAAGACCTGCGTGATGCGGCGGAGATTCTTGTAACAGATTGCAGCTGCTACACTCCGTTTAGGGCATTCCTTATGGATGTGGTGCAGTCTGATTTTGCATTTATACCCAATAAACTTGACCTTATCAGGGATATTGCATTAGGAACAGATAATGCAGAAAGAAAAGCATATTCCAACAATAAGTATGGTCTTGTGGAGTACTCAATCAGAAGCGGTTATGTGAAGATCAGCTATAAGAACAGGAATGGTGTGCGTAAGGAAGGTGCACTCGACTGGCGTGAGTTATACGAGATTTTATCCTATATGGTAAAACAGCCATTTTACTGTGGAGAAGACCAGAAAAGGTATTATCAGGAGACAAAGCAGAAGGCTGACAGGGATAAGATGAATCCGGTCTATAAGAGATTTTTTGATATCGAGGATAGTGTAAAAGCCAATCGTCTTGAAACCAGGGAAAGAGCAATAGCGAATGGCTGGGAAACCAAGATTGATGAGAATGGACATGTAGTTTCAGATGATGTGGTATCAGTATCTGTGGATGATATTCAGGCTGATACAGAATCACAGGAAACTGTAGATTTTACATCAAAGCAGGAACCAGTACAGCAAGTAGAAAGTCTTGAAAATGAGAAGAATGTTGCCGGGCAGACGAAGCACAACTTCCACTATAATCTCTGGGAAATGGAAAAAGGCGGTCCCAAGACCAGATACCAGTGGAATATTGATGCAATCCGCACCTTAAAGCAGATTGAGTCAGAAAACCGCCTTGCCACACAGGAGGAACAGAAGATTTTGTCGAAGTTTGTCAGCTGGGGCGGACTGTCACGCGCATTTGATGAGAATAATGAAAGTTGGAGCAAAGAGTACAAAGAACTCAAAGAGCTGCTATCGGATGAAGAGTATGCTGCAGCAAGGGCAACAGTAAACAATGCATTTTACACGTCACCGGAGATTGCTTCAAGCATCAACTTGGCACTTATGCAGTTTGGTTTCAGAGGCGGCAATATATTGGAGCCGTCTATGGGCATTGGAAACTTCTTTGGAAGCATGCCGCAGGCCATGCAGGAGAGCAGACTGTATGGAGTGGAGCTGGACAGCATATCGGGTAGAATCGCAAAGCAGCTTTATCAGAATGCCAATATCAGCATCACAGGATTTGAGAATACCACTTATCCGGATAACTTCTTTGATGTGGTTGTCGGAAATGTGCCATTTGGGGATTATAAGGTATTTGATCCGAAGTACAACAAGTATAACTTCCGTATCCACGATTATTTCCTTGCAAAAGCACTTGACCAGGTAAGACCGGGAGGCATGGTTGCAGTAATCACCACAAAGGGAACACTTGATAAGGCAAATCCTACTATCCGAAAGTATCTGGCTGAAAGGGCAGAGCTTGTGGGAGCAGTAAGACTTCCGAATACTGCATTTAAAGATAATGCAGGAACCGAAGTGACAGCAGATATCCTGTTTTTGCAGAAGAGAGAGCGAAAAATTGATATTGAGCCTGACTGGGTACACCTTGGTGTAACTGGGAATGGCATTGCAGTCAACTCTTATTTTGCAGAGCATCCGGAAATGATGCTTGGGGTTATGGAGTATGACACAAGGATTTACGGACAGGACAGCAGATATACAGTCTGTGTGAATAATGATGAGAACTTCAATATGTATGAGACTCTCAATAAGGCTATCGGTAATATCAAAGCCCAGATGACAGATTTTGAGAGAGTGGCAGATGAGGCGGAGCAGACGGAGGAAGTTATCCCGGCTGATCCGGATGTGAGAAACTACACTTACACATTTTTTGAAGGAAAGCTCTATTACAGGGAAAATTCCGAGATGGTAAGAAAAGAAGTATCACAGACTGCCGAGGAGCGAATCCGAAGCCTTGATGAAATCAGACAGATAACAAGAGAGCTGATTGATATCCAGATGGATGGCTGCAGCGAGGAGGAGCTTTCTGATAAGCAGAGACTTCTTAATGTAAAATATGATGCCTTCGTAAAGCAGTATGGAGCCATTACTTCAAAAGCAAACAGAATAGCATTCAGGGATGACAGCGATTATCCACTTCTTTGCAGTCTTGAGGAAGTAAACGAAGATGGGGAGGTGAAAAAAGCGGATATGTTTTATAAGCAGACGATTAAGGCAAAGACAGTCATAGACAGATTGGAGACCGCTGTGGAAGCATTAAATGTATCCGTCAATGAATTTGGATATGTAAATCTTGCCTATATGCTTTCTATCTATGAGCCGGATATTACAAATGCAAAGGAAGAACTTGCAGAAAAGTCCGGACAGACAGTGGATGAGATAACTCTAAGTGACGATGCTTTGGCAGAGCTTAGAAGGGCAGTCCTTGTGGAAGAGCTGGACGGACTGGTTTTCTTAAATCCAGACCGCTACAACGAGAACAATCCCGACATCGGATGGGAGACAGCAGACGAGTATCTATCCGGAAATGTGAGAGACAAACTTCGTGTAGCAAAGGCTATGGCGGCTGATACAGACAATCCGCAGGCAGAAAGATTTGCAGGCAATGTGGCAGCACTTGAAAAGGTGCAGCCGGAGTGGATTGAAGCCTCGGATATTGATGTAAAGATTGGCACGACATGGATTGAACCGCTTGATTATGAGCAGTTTATCTATGAACTTCTCAATACGCCAAGGCGTGCAAGGGAAGTCAGAAGCCAGTTTTACAATACAGGCATTCAGGTACACTTAAATAAGATGAGCATGGAATGGTTCATTGAGAATAAAAGCATGGATAAGCATTCAGTGGCAGCTACTAAGACTTATGGTACAAGCCGCATGGATGCTTATTCTATTTTTGAGGATACGCTGAATCTTAAAACTGTAACAGTAAGGGACAGGATTGATGACGGTGATGGCAAATATCATTACGAAGTCAATAAGAACGAGACAATGCTTGCAAGGGAAAAGCAGAACATGATCAAGGAGAAGTTCAAGGAATGGCTGTTTGCAGAGCCGGAGCGAAGACAGAAATATGTGGAGTATTACAACGAGACATTCAATAACATCCGTCTGCGTGAGTATGACGGAAGTCACTTACAGTTTCCGGGAATGAATCCGGCGATTGAGTTAAAGCCACATCAGAAGAATGCGGTGGCAAGAATCCTTCTTGGAGGAAACACCCTGTTGGCACACTGCGTTGGTGCCGGAAAGTCCTTTGAGATGATGGCTGCCTGCATGGAGCAGAAGAGACTCGGACTTGCCAATAAGACGATCATGGTTGTTCCAAAGCCACTTATCGGTCAGACGGCATCAGAGTTTTTAAGGCTTTATCCGTCAGCAAATATCCTGGTTGCCACAGAGCGTGATTTTGAAAAGAGCCGCAGGAAGCAGTTCGTATCAAGGATTGCAACAGGTGACTATGACTGTATCATCATGTCGCACTCGCAGTTTGAAAAAATCCCGATCTCAGCAGAGAGAAAGGAAAGAATGCTCAATGAGCAGATTGATGAAATCAGCTATGCGATTGATGAGATGAAGGAGCGTAACGGGGAGCGTTGGACTGTAAAACAGATGGAAAGCCAGAAGAAAAAGCTGGAGGAGCAGCTGAAATCCTTATCAGATGAGAGCAGGAAGGATGACCTTATAACCTTTGAGGAACTTGGTGTGGACTCTATCATGGTTGACGAAGCGCACAATTTTAAGAACCTTGCGATTTTTTCCAAGATGAATAATGTGTCAGGTATTAGCAGCAGTGGAGCTAAGAAGTCAACGGATATGCAGCTTAAATGCCAGTATTTGTCTGAGATAAATGATGGCAGAGGCATTGTGTTTGCGACAGGTACGCCAATATCCAATACCATGTGTGAGATGTATGTCATGCAGCTTTACTTACAGAAAGCGGCACTTGAAGAGATGGGGATTTATCACTTTGATTCCTGGGCAGCGAACTTTGGTGAAGTGACAACAGCACTGGAGCTTACTGTAGAGGGAAGCGGTTTCCGTTTTAAAAGCAGATTCAATAAGTTTACGAATCTGCCGGAGCTTATGAATATCTTTCGTGAAGTAGCAGATGTGCAGACCGCAGACATGCTTGACCTTGATGTGCCGGCTCTTCGTGGAGGCAAGCCTATTATTGTGGAGTCGGAGCCTGACTGGTATGTAAAACAGGTCATGGAAGACTTTGTTGTGAGGGCAGAGCGTATCAGAGGCGGTGGAGTAGATCCAAGCGAGGATAACTTCTTAAAGATTACCCATGAGGCAAGACTTCTTGGAACAGATGCAAGACTGATTGATAAGGATGCACCAAATAATCCAGATGGAAAGCTCAATAAGGTAGCGGAGAATGTCTGGAAAGAATATGAGAAAGGAAATGCCAACGGTCATATAGGCTGCCAGCTTATTTTTTCGGACATCGGCACACCGGGACCGGATAAGGACTTTACGATCTACGATTATCTGAAAGAAACACTTATCCAGTATGGTATTCCGGCAGATGAGATAGCATTTATCCATGATGCCAAAACGGATGCACAGAGGGATGCACTTTTTAAGGAAATGAGGACAGGTAAAAAGAAAGTTCTTATCGGTTCAACGGACAAGTGTGGAACAGGTGTCAATGTGCAGACACACCTTGTTGCAATGCATCATGTGGATTGTCCGTGGAAGCCTTCTTCTATTGAACAGAGGGAAGGACGAGGCATACGACAAGGCAACGAAAATGAAGAGGTGGCAATCTACAGATATGTCACCAAAGGAACCTTTGATGCATACAACTGGTCACTTGTCGAGAATAAGCAGCGTTTTATCAGTCAGGTTATGACAAGCAAGGCAGTAAGCCGAAGCTGCGAGGATATCGACGAGGCAACACTTTCCTATGCAGAGATTAAGGCGGTTGCCACAGGTAATCCTTTGATCAAAGAAAAGATGGAGATTGACAATGATGTCCAGAGATTAAAGCTCTTAAAGGCATCCTATGACAATCAGAGATATGGCTTGCAGGATAACTTTATGATTAAGTACCCGAAGCTCATTAAGACAGCAACTGAAAAGCTTGCCAATGTCCGTGAGGATGTAAAGGCAAGGGATAAGGAGCTGATTGATAATCCGGAATTTGCCATCACCATAGGCAAAGCAACTTACACAGAGCGAGTGGATGGCGGAACGATGATGCTTGAAGCAATCAGCAAGTGTAAGACCGGAGAGACAACTGCAATCGGTAAATTCCATGGATTTGAGCTGCTTGTGGAAAAGAACTTCCTTGACATCAATTATATGGTGCTTCGTGGAAAGACAGAGTATAAAGCAGAGCTTTCCACCAGTCCGGTCGGCAGTATGGTGAAGCTTGAAAACCTGTTCAATGGACTCCATGAGAACATTGATTTCTTAGAAAAGAAGATTGAGCAGTACCAGAATGACCTTGAAGCATCAAAGAGTGAGTATGATAAGCCATTTGCATACAGCACGGAGCTGGAAGAAAAGCTGGCAAGACAGTGTGAACTGAATGCCCAGCTTGACCTTGAGAACGCAAAGGCTGTGGATGCAGACCTGAGCGGACCGGAGGAAGAAAGAGAAGCAGATGACAGGATGGAAGCTGCAGTAATTGTAGCAGAGGATAAAGGTGCTTATCAAGCGGACAGAGAGGGCAGAACACGATAGGAGAGTGAATAATATGAGCATAAGAAAAGTGGTCGCAGGACTACTGATTACAGCAGGGATTGCCATTATGGCAGTCCCTTTTTTCTGGCGGACAACCGGAGAAAAACAGACAGAACAGTTCATAAGTGAATTTGAGCAGACATTGGAGGATGATTACGATGAAGAAACAGATGTGGAGGAAGAGCAAACCTCCATTAGTAAAGAGGATGAAGCCATTCTTAAAGAAGGCGGTGTTATCGGCATCATTGAGATACCGGGCTTAGATATCAGGTATCCGGTAATGGAAGGAACCACAAGTAAAGTGCTTAATGCCGGGATTGGTCATATAGAAGAAACTGCAGGAATCGGAGAAAGTGGCAACTGTGTGTTATGCGGTCACAATGGCAGCAGATATGGCACATTTTTTACACCACTAAATCAGATTTCCATAGGAGATAATGTGACAATTATCGACAAAAACGGACAGACTCATATCTATGAAGTAACAGACACAGAGGTGGTAAATCCTTATGACAACAGCATTAAGACACAAGGAGAGGAAAAGGAATTAACTCTTTTTACCTGTTCACAGAAGGGTACTATGCGTTTTGTGGTTAGGTGCATTTATAAGGAGGCGGTGATGGATGAATAAGAGATACCGACTTGGTGATATAGAAGAAGCAATATCGGAAATGGAAGAGCTAATCGACATCGAGGATGATATTGCGGAGATTGATGATGAATTTCAGATAGTCGTAAGTGGCTGGTCTGTGTATGTCGAAAGCCTGAATCTGACACTCAGACAGGGGATATCCTGCGTGTGGGATGCGGAGGAAGGATTATTTATGCCTGATTTTGATGTTACTATCGTGTATGAGGGAAACATCGAAACACAGGAATGGCTCTACTATGAGCAGGACGGAATGATCGTTACACTTGGCAACTGGTTAAATGGCAGATTGTCTTGTGAACAGATAGAACAGCTTTGGTGTGAGTTTATCATACCGGAGCAAAACAAAGAACAAAAAGAAAGTGAGGAATAGCATATGAAGTATTCAATTAAGGTAAACGAAGTAAGGGCAAAAGAGGGCAGCAACATCAAGGGATTTGCAACAGTAGTATTTGGTGATTCATTTAAGATTACCAATATTGCAATCCTTGAGAATAAGGACAAGGGAGAGCTTTTTGTATCAATGCCTAGATACCGCTCTAATGAGCGTGATGAAAGCAATGGTGTGATCTATAAGGATGTATGTAATCCTATCACAGCAGAGTTTCGTGAGGAACTCTATACCAATATCCTTGATGCCTATGCAAGAATCAAGGAACCGGAGAAAGAGGAGACACAGAAGCAGGACAGAACACAGGAAATGCCAGAGTTTTCCGTAACTGTGACACCTTATGAGAGGAAAGGCAGTAACATCAAAGGACTTGCCCGTATTTACTTTGAAAACAGTTTCATCGTAAATAACATCAATATCGTGCAGGGTAAAGAGAAAATCTTTGTATCAATGCCTTCTTATAAGACAAAGCAGGTGGATGAGCAGGGCAAGCCAATCTATCAGGATGTCTGCTATCCGGTCACAAAGGATTTCAGGGAAAAACTCTACAATGAGATTATCTCGGAATATGAGAAAGCAAAGGATAAGAGCAACGAAAAGGCGAGGGAGAGTGCAGAGAAACATCATGGCAATCCCGATAAAGAGAAGGACAAAGAGGCAACACCCTTTCGATAATCAGTAATCAGAGTACAGGGGCGGCCAAGGCTGCCCCATTTACAGAATGGAGGAAACAGAATGGATATGGAAGCAGGAAAAACACTTACCAATGAGGAGGTCATAAGAGAACTTCTCGAATTACTAAAGAAGAATGCCATGAAAGAGCAGGCAAACGATGTATTTGAGATATGCAGCTATGTGGATGGACTGGAGAAAAAGATTGATTCCATGACGGAAGAACTTACCAATATGCAGAATCAGATCAAAGAAATGCAGGAAGATACTCTTGTCAATAATGCTAAAAAGGCATTGTCAGAAGCACAGGAGCGACTTAATGCCAGATGTGAGCAGATAAAGTCGCAGATCTTTGAAGCCAAGGAGCATGTCAAGGAGACAGCCAAAAGCATTGTTGCAGAAGCAAAGGTAAAGGGCAGAGCTGCACTTTATCGAGTATCGGAGTTCTTAGGAATTAAGAATAAGCTTCTTATTGTGCGAGAGAATGTCAGAAGTGCTATCAAGGAAACTGACAGGAATATAGCAAGAACAGCCCTGCTTGGAAAAGGGCTTCGTGAAGCAGGACAGACAGCAGTCAATGCATTCCGTACTTTTGCGGATAAGCCGGAAGTGGATTATTTTCAGAAAGAGCAGAAGCATATGATAACAAAAGCGGTGCTTGCTCCGATGAAAGCAGTGAGAAAGTTGTTTGTATCAATAGAGATTCATCTGGACGCATCCATTGATAAGCTTGATAATCTAGCCATGGATGTGAGAATGGATAAAGAAAAGAATAAGGATGATATGAAGCATAATGACCAGATGGAAGCTGATAGGAAAGAAGCAGCACCTGAGAGAGTCGAAGCTGAGATTGTATATGCACCGGTGGTGGCGGAAACACACGAGTATCAGTATAATGCCGATGCTTTTGAAGCAAGAGGTGCTGCGGATATGAAAGTGGAGATAGGAAAAGAAGTATCAAAGGTAAGAGAAGATAAAGCCAGATAGTAGTGAGGGCGTGGGAGAAATCCTGCGTCCTTTTTTGATGTGCGCCTAACGGCGCACGTTTCTAAAGGGTAAAAGTCCCGAATCCGCCCATAGTGGGAAAGATATAGCCGAAGGCAAGGGTGTACATTGCGAGATGGAATCTGAAGGAAGCTGGATGTAAGGAACATACTAACTCACGGGCAAATCTCTGGTCTGACGAACAGAAATCTCATATGAGGTCATGCATGAGGGCAAGACTGCATCACAAGTTGAAACCCAATAACTACACGGAATCATGCAGTTTCATTCATGAGAGTGCGTAGTGACTCAACAGTTGTAGAGGCACTATTAAGCTGGTCTACAGCTTGCTTGATAATAAGTTTTGTAATGGCATCCTTTGGAAGTACAGGAACAAGTACCTTTGCTTTTCCATAGATTTCTTCAGCTTTTGACTGACTGAAGTTGTACTTCTTGCGTTTGCACCAGTACTGATAATGGTCGATAAAGGCATTTAGGGACATTTTACGGATACAGTCCACATGCCAGTATGCAGATGCAAAATCAACCCATTTCTGGCTGCCGTCACTGCGTGAAGGACTGTCAAAGTAAGTATTAACACCAGGATAGGTATGGTCAAGGATGCCAATAAGATTATTCTTCATAGCTGTCTTGTGCTTCATATAAAAGCCAAACTGACGGTTCATGGTTTTAAGATGATTGCGTAATTCATCCATAACACTATACTGTTTAAGATTCTGCCACTTGTCAAGTGCATATCGTGCAATCTTAACGGCATCAGCTTTATCGGATTTGGCTTTTTCTTTTTGTCAGAAAACCATTTGACACTGCCATTATTCGCGCCTATACTTAGAGTGATTAGTTATAACGAACCGAAAGGAGGAATGGGTAGTGCTGACCTATGAAAAACAAGCACTCTCTGGTACGATTGAAGTATTATTGCGGTCTGAATTGCCAGACGAATTTGAAGGGACAAAGTTATACGGCTCTCTCGAAGAAGATGAACTACGGCAGGACTGTAAAATTTTTCGACTGTCAAATGAAACAGGGCATGGACGCATTACAGTCTATCAGGTTTTTTCTGGTATTGAGCTTTACTATAACGATATGCACATGGGATATTGCAATCAAAATCAAGCCACAGCTAAAAACATGATAGAGATTAACCATTGTCTGATAGGACGTTTTGAGTGTAGCTTTGGTAAAAATAGTTGCTGCTATATGGCGGAAGGCGATTTGTCGATCAGCTCCATGATGAAGAAAAAGTCAAATTCGTGTTTTCCGCTGAACCACTATCACGGTATTTCTATCGTCATCAATCTGGATGAATTGCTGCCGGAAATACGGCAAATCATGGAGCTATTGAATATTGATTTGCACTACATACAAAAATATATTTGCGAAGGAAACCGTTGCTGCATCATGCGGGCCAATCCGTCTATTGAACATATTTTTTCGGAACTCTATCATGTCCGGGAAAAAAGAAAACCAGGATACATGAAAGTCAAAATGCTGGAACTGCTTCTGTTCTTAAGTGATCTCAATACGGCAGAAGAAGTTTTACAGACGGATTATTTCAATCAAAATCAGGTCGCATTGATTAAAGCAGTAGCGTCCTATATTACGGAGGACTTGACAGCACATCATACGATTGAACAGCTTTCCCAGAAATTCGCGATTTCTACAACAGCATTGAAAAAGTGCTTTCGAGGCGTCTATGGAACCTCTGTCTATTCTTATCTTCGTACCTATCGGCTTCAAGTCGCCAAAAAATTGTTGCTGGAAACCGAGTCGTCAGTAACGGAGATTGCAAGTAAAATCGGATATGAAAATCCGAATAAATTCACTTCTGCCTTCAAAGAAACGTATGGCAGCTCTCCAACGGAATTTAGAAAGAGTGTCCGTTTGGATAGAAGCGGGTCCGTATGGAGTGGCGAAGAAATCTGAGCTGTATTAGAATATCCTTTGTCAGATAAAAGCAGAAAGACCGCTTGAAGCTGGCCTATTTTTTGAATAGTGGGTTAGACGTTGCTAACTTTCTGCAAGACAAAGGAGGATTTCCAAATGGAAAATGAAAAATCGACAGGTAACAAGTACACTGTCAAAGACGCGGCAATCATCGGTATCTTCTGTGCGGTCATGTTCGTTGTATTTATGGTCTATTCGATCCTGACCGGCGCTTCACTGTTCTATTCCATGATTTTTAACGCCGCTGGTGCGGCACTTATCCTCGCACCGTTCTATGTTTATATGTGCATGAAAGTCGGCAAGCATGGCCCCGCTCTTGTCTACAATATCATGTGGGCGATTATCGCCGGATTGATGATGGGGCCATTTATGATTCCGTGGTTTTTGGGCGGCGGTATCATCGCAGAGCTTTCCATGTGCGGAAAGGATGCCTACCATGACATTAAGCGTGTGTCTATTTCGTGGGTAATTACGGCACTGGTTCGCGCTGCACATGGTATGTCAGAAATTTGGTTTTTCAAAGACGCATTTCTTGCCACCGGCGTCAGCGAGCAGCAGGTTCAGGTTCAGACCCAGTATTACACCGATCCGAAGTACGTCCTTTTGAGTCTGGCTGTCACCGCTATCCTGGCCGTCCTTGGCTGCATGATTAGTAACAAACTGATTGTGAAGCACTTCAGAAAGAGTGGTGCGATTAAATAAACTATGAGCATGAAATTTGATTTTCGAACCAAATTGCTTGTCATAGTTCTCACTATGTCGCTTGTGGCGGTGCTCACAAGCGACATTTTGATATACACACTTTTTGGCGTTTTGAGCGTGTATCTGATTATTCAGGGCTTTGGCAGGCAGACAATAAAATATTTGATCGTCTGCGGTATTTTTATCGTGTTGAGGTTGCTTTCAGGAGGACAGGGCATTACCATTCTTATGCCGGAAATGTTCCTGTTCATGGTGCTGCGTATTTTGATGATGGTTATGGCTGCGCAGCCCGTGATTGGTATGCCGCCGGGAGAAGTTGTAGCAGTTTTTAAGAAAATCCACGCGCCTAATGGAATTGCCCTGCCCGTAACCTTCATGCTGCGTTTCTTCCCTACTGTGCGCAGTGAATTTTCTGATGTGTTTTCCTCCCTTCGACTGCGAAAGCTGTTGTCATGGAAACACCCTCTGGACGCAATGGAGTATATTGTTACGCCTGTTATTTTCCGTTCATCCAGAATAGCCGAAGAACTTGCCGCTTCTGCTGAAAGCAGGGGGATTTCCAATCCTGGGAAACATACCTGCCGCAGAAAAATAGAATTTCAAAAAAGAGATTGGATTATGTGCGTGATTGCTGTTTGTGTAACTGCATTCTATTTTGTACTGGAAAGGATGGTAGCGTAATGGTAAATGATAAAGCAAGGCGATCCGTTATCCAGTTTGAAGATGTATCTTTTGAATATCCGGGAGCCGAAACAGATAGTATCCATCATATCAGCCTCGATGTAAAAGAGGGCGAGTTTCTTGTTCTGACTGGAGGGAGCGGCTGCGGAAAGACAACTTTAACACGATTGGTAAACGGGTTAGGCGAACAATTTTACGAAGGGACACTGAAAGGGCGCATCACACTGTTGGGACGCAACATATCGGAATATCCTCTGTATGAAATCGGGAAAAAAGTAGGTTCAATCTTTCAAGATCCAAAGAGCCAGTTTTTTGCCAGTATTACAGAGGATGAGATTTCGTTTGGGTGTGAAAATTATGGCGTTCCGTATGAAGAATTGGATAGGCGGGTTTCAAGTGCAATCAAGCGTATTAACGGAGATATGCTGCGAGGGAAAGAAATTTATCCGATGTCCAGCGGGGAAAAACAGAAAATAGCGGTGGCCTCCGTCAATGCTGTTGATCCGGAAATTTATGTGTTTGATGAACCTTCGGCCAATTTGGATATGTATTCCGTTGAGGCACTTAAAAATTTGATGGGTGGACTTAAAGCGGAAGGCCACACAATCATTGTTGCTGAACACCGGCTTTATTATCTTACTGACCTTGCAGACCGTTTTCTCTATATGGAAAACGGGAGCATAAAAGAAAAATGGACGGCGGGAGAACTGCGCTCTATTCCAGAAGAAAAAAGACGAGCCATAGGAATACGAGCGGCAGATTTGCACCATATTGAAGTAGATATTTCCCCTGTAAAAGAAAAAGATATGACGATGGAGGTAAAGGATTTGGCGTTTTCCTATCGCAAACATCCGGTTTTCCATGATGTATCTTTTCAGGCGTATGCTGGTGATCTGATTGCGATTGTAGGTCATAACGGAATAGGCAAAACTACTTTGTCGAATATTCTTTGTGGTATGCAAAAGGAAAAAGAGGGTCAGGTCATATATAACGGGACAAAGGTATCTAAAGGCAAACGGAAGAATTTTGCCTACTTTGTTATGCAAAATACAGATTGCCAGTTGTTTGGGGACAGCGTAGAAGAAGAACTGCTATTAAACGGAAAAGGCAGTACCCAGGAGCAACGCGATGATCTGCTAAAACTATATGGCTTGTTTGAATGGAAAGAACGGCATCCCGCTACTCTTTCCGGCGGGCAGAAACAACGACTCACTCTCGCAGTATCGGATTGGATAGATACCCCCGTTTTGATTTTGGATGAGCCTACCAGCGGTCTTGATTTCAAAAATATGATGAGAATATCGGAGCATTTGAAAGCTCTGGCGCAAAAAGGAAAGACCATTTTAATCATTACCCACGATTATGAATTTGCCGCTATGACTTGCAATCGGGTTCTGCATTTCGTTGATGAAGGTCATGTAGAAACATTTCCGTTACAGGAAAATTTGTCCCGCTTATACTCCTGCCTTATGTGTCAATGAATTATGTGTCCGATTGGATAGATACGCTCTGTATGGAGTGGCAGAAACAACCGAATGATTTTATGATAATAGATGGGTTATAAAATGCTAACCCGTCTATTATTGCGAAAGGAGACTTGCTTATGGAGAAACAAAAAAATGGAGAACTGTCCAGAATGTTCGGATATGCAGGGAAATTCCATGTTTTGACTGTTTTGGGATGTGTTCTCTCCGGAATCAGTACCATTTTATCTATGCTGCCTTTTGTTTGCATTTGGCTCGTCATCCGCGATTTAATCCAGGCTTTTGCTGCCGGGGATATATCTCTTGCAACGGGGAGCGCCCATTATGCGTGGATGGCGGTTGTGTTTGCAGCGGCAAGCATTTTAATTTATTTTATCGCCCTGAACTGTACTCATCTGGCGGCATTTCGTACAGCCACCAATATGAGAAAATCTGCAATTCATCATATCGTGACGCTGCCGTTGGGGTATTTCAGCCAAAATGCAAGCGGACGGCTCAGAAACATCATTGATGATAATGCAGGGCTTACAGAAGGATTTCTGGCCCATCAGCTTCCCGATCTGACCGGAGCCGCAGTTATGCCGGTTGCCGTTATTATTTTGATTTTCCTTTTTGACTGGCGGCTGGGAATTTGCTGCCTGATACCTATGGGAATCAGTGTCATCTTTCTCAAACAGATGATGGGCGGAGATAATGCGCAGTTTATGGGCAAGTATATGACTGCACTGGAAACAATGAATAAAGAAGCTGTGGAATATATTCGCGGTATTCCTGTTGTAAAAGTATTTCAGCAAACTATTTATTCCTTCAAAAATTTTCACGCTGCAATAGAAGAATACGAAAAATTTGCTTCCGGGTATGCCTTAAAATGCCGTATTCCTCTTACAGGATTTACAGTAACACTGAACGGCACATTTGTTTTACTTATTCCAGTCGCCATGTTTATTTTGTCCGGGGTCAGCGGCCAGGCGGCTTATGAAAATGTTGTGCTGGATTTTCTGTTTTACAGTTTGTTTACTCCGGTCTGTGCAACTATGATGAACCGTATCATGTTTGCCAGCGAGCAGCTTATGGCGGCTAAAAGTGCAGTCAGCCGGGTGGATGAAATTTTGCAGGAAAAGCCCTTGAAGGAGCCGGAACATCCCCTGATCCCGGCAGATGCTTCGATTGTGTTTTCGGATGTTTCCTTCGCCTATCCAGGGACCAAAGAGAAGGCCTTAGACCATATCAGCTTTGAGGTTCCGACAGGAAAAACAGTGGCGCTTGTTGGTGCCTCCGGCAGCGGTAAAAGTACAGCGGCAAGCCTCATTCCCCGATTTTATGATGTTCAGTCAGGCTCCGTTACGATTGGCGGCGTGGATGTACGCAATATTGAGAAGCAGGAACTGATGAAAAGAGTTGCTTTCGTGTTTCAGAATACCTGTCTGTTCAAGGACACCTTGCTGAATAATATTAAGGCGGCCCGCCCGGACGCTACCAGGGAAGAAGTCCTGAAAGCGGCTGATGAAGCACAATGCAAAGATATTATTGACCGCCTCCCGGATGGGCTTGATACGCTCGTTGGAACAGGAGGCACATATCTCTCAGGAGGTGAAAATCAAAGAATTGCTCTTGCAAGGGCAATTTTAAAAGACGCCCCTATTATTGTACTGGATGAAGCCACAGCATTTGCAGATGCCGAAAATGAACATCAGATACAGCTCGCTTTTGAGCGGCTGACCCAAAACAAAACGGTTATGATGATTGCCCACCGGCTCTCTACGATACAAGACGCAAACCTTATCCTGGTGTTCAAGGAGGGGCAGATTGCAGAAAGAGGTACGCATGAAGAATTGGTAGCCTTAAATGGTATTTATTCTTCTATGTGGAAGGATTACCAGACCTCGATTGCCTGGAAGGTCGGAAAGGAGGATGAGCAGCATGATTAAGGCGTTAAAAAAGAAGTATGCGTTAAGTGATCAGGGTGCAAAAGACCTGTTAAAAGGGATCGTTTATTCGGTGCTGGCCAATATCAGCCTTATGTTTCCTGTTATTCTTCTGGCTATCGTCCTCAATCAGCTTCTTGCGCCTGTTTTGGGAGCGAGTGCGCCAGAAATCAGTGCCGCCGTTTACACTGTGATTGGAATTGTGATTTTAGCTGTTGTTTTTATTTTTCATTATTGCCAGTACACCGCGACATATCTCGGAACGTATGATGAAAGCGCAAGGCGGCGTATCGGGCTTGCGGAAAAATTGCGTACCCTTCCGCTGAACTTCTTCCACCAGCGTGATCTTGCTGACCTGACAAGCACAATTATGGGCGACTGTGCAAACTTTGAACACGCATTTTCTCATACGGTTCCACAATTCTTTGGAGCAGTTATCTCTACGGGGATTGTTTGTATCGGCCTGCTGATTTTCAACTGGCAAATGGGTTTGGCTCTTCTTTGGGTAGCTCCGATTTCATTTGCAATCGTTATTCTGTCACGGAAATGGCAGGAAAAACTCAGCAAAAAGCACATGAACGCAAGACTGGAGCTTGCAGAAGGCATTCAGGAATGTTTGGAAACCGTACAGGATATAAAGGCTTGCAATCAGGAAGAAGATTATCTTCGCAAATTGGACGCAAAGATGGATGCTGCGGAAAAAGCACAGATTTCATCCGAAATGACAACGGCAAGTCTGCTGACAACCGGCCAGATGTTTTTACGGCTCGGTTTGGCAACGGTGATTGTAGTAGGTAATAGTCTTGTGGTAAGTGGAGATACCTCTCTGTTTACCTATATTCTGTTTTTGATTGCTGCCTCCCGCCTGTACGATCCGCTTTCCGGGGCGATGTCAAATATGGCAGAGCTGTTTTCTGTACAGCTTCAGGTGAACCGCTTGAAAGAAATAGAGAAATACCCGGAAGAAACCGGTGAGAAGAATATCCATACAAACGGGTACGATATTACATTCGATCATGTCCAGTTTTCTTACGAAAAGGGCAAACCGGTACTGAGGGATGTTTCGTTTACTGCAAAACAGGGACAGGTCACTGCATTGGTTGGCCCGTCCGGCGGCGGCAAAAGTACAGTCGCAAAACTGGCAGCCAAATTTTATCCTCTGGACGGAGGAAGAATACTGTTGGGCGGAACCGATATTGCTCCGCTAAATTCAACCATGTTGATGAAAAACTTCTCTATCGTTTTTCAAGATGTTGTGCTGTTTAATAACACCATCATGGAAAATATTCGTGTCGGTAAAAAGGACGCAACGGATGAAGAAGTGATTGCCGCAGCTAAAGCAGCGCAGTGTGATGAATTTATTTCAAAATTGTCGGACGGCTATCAGACGGTGCTCGGAGAAAATGGTTCAACACTATCTGGCGGTGAGTGCCAGCGCCTTTCTATCGCACGTGCTCTTTTGAAAGACGCTCCTGTTATTCTTCTGGATGAAGCTACTGCTTCTCTTGATGTAGATAACGAAACTGAAATTCAAAACGCAATATCCAGGCTGGTAAAAGGCAAGACAGTTCTTATAATCGCTCACAGAATGAGGACGGTGGAAGCTGCCGATAACATCGTTGTATTGTCAGATGGTATTGTAGCCGAAAACGGAACTCACGAAGAACTTATGAAAGAAAATGGCCTCTATCATAGGCTGGTCGATTTGCAGACAGCTTCTGCAAATTGGAAGTTAAGCGTTTAATTCATAAAAGGTACTGATGAAACTTCATGCGTCCGGGGAGGACTACCTGGAAACCATCCTTGTTCCCCAAAAGAAACTCGGTATGGTACGCTCCGTAGATGTGGCCCGGCACATGGAGATGTCAAAGCCCAGCGTGTGCCATGCAGTGGCTACCTTACGGGACGGCGACTTTCTTACAATGGACGAAGAACACTTTCTCCATCTGACCGATGTGGGCCGCGAGGTAGCCGAAAAAATCTACGAGCGTCACTGCTTCTTTACCGAGCAGCTTATCACCGCAGGCGTTGACCCCAAAACTGCGGAGGCCGATGCCTGTCGTATTGAACACATCATCAGCGATGAGAGTTTTGACCGGCTGAAAGAAGCAGTCGAACAAGAGCAAGACTAAACTGAATATGCCAAGCGATCCTGCCCCGACAGACGAGGAAAGAAAAAAACGTTGCAGGGCAGGTAGCTTCGTGCACCCATAATGGATTTTCAGGGTACTGCGGCGGTTTTGAGTAACATCAAGGCCGCCGTTCCTTATGCCCTCGACAAAGGAGTGACGACTACACGCTGACACGGCGGCTTTAGGAGGGAGCCGCCGTGAAGCAAAGACCGCTTCGACATAATTCGGCAGGAATTTACCTGTCAAAAAAAGCCTGACCGTCAATCGGTCCCCATCTGCTTATGAACAGGCACTATCGTGGCTGGTCCATAAGCGTCATAAGTCCTCTTTTAGCAGCGCCAGCCGCCGTTCTTCGGATGCTGGCGCTTTTGTTTGTCGTTTTTTCGGGAATTTCCCCGAAAGGTGTCGCTCACCGCCTTCATTTCGGTTCACCCGTCAACCCGTGAATAGAAATGGAGGTACATAATGCAGAAGATCAATCTTCGAGAGAGTGGATTATCTGTTCCGGCATAATCAGAATCGTGTGCTTGTAGCAGATGAAGTGGGTATGGGAAAAACTCTTATTGCCAGAGGAGCAATTGTAAAGACAGCAAGACTTAGAATCGAAGAGAAGGATGATCTGTTTAAGGTAATTTATATCTGCTCTAATCAAAACATAGCAAATCAGAATATCAGAAAACTTGATGTAACAGGAAAGAATGCCATCGGCTCAGTATCAGATACCAGACTGTCTATGCAGCATTTAAAGATTTCTGAGCAGGAAAATGATCCGCAGATAAAGGAAGGCTATATACAGCTTATCCCCCTTACACCGGAAACATCTTTCCGCATGACCTCAGGAGGCGGAAGTGTGCAGGAAAGAGCACTTATGTATGCCATTTTAAGGAGAATGCCGGACTTTAAAGGTCATGCAGCATCTCTTGAAAAATTTATGATAATGGATGCTGTAAAAGCATGGGATGGATGGGCAAAATGGAACTTTGAAAATCGTGTGGCAGAATGCGAAAAGATGACGAAGGGTGTCTATCCACAAAATGTGATAGAAAAAATCCTTAATTATCAGGAGTATGAAAGTATAAGGGACATGCTGCTTAATCATTTGCATGAAAGAAGATACAATAAACAGCTTACATATCCCAATTACTATGTGATGAATAAGCTTCGTGTGATGTTTGCGAGAATCAGTGTATCTATGCTGGAGCCGGATCTGGTAATCATGGATGAGTTTCAGAGATTTAAGTTTCTTTTGTCATCCGATGACAGTGAGCTTGGTATTCTTGCACACAGTTTCCTTAGTGGACATGATACAAGGGTACTTCTGTTGTCGGCTACACCATATAAATTGTATTCTACCCTTGAAGAGATAGATGAAAATCAGCTTGATGAGCATTATGCAGAGTTTTTTCAGGTTATGAACTTTCTTTTTGATGATGAAGTCAAAGACATTGCAAACTCATATGATTGTGTCTTACTTCCTGCAGGGAACAGATCAAGAAAGGTACAATGGGAAGTCCCAAGAAAATCAAATGGTTGGGCTTATGGATTTAGACGGGCAAATGTGTGGTATGCAAGTGAAGAAGATAGCAGGTTACAAGATTATCTTACGAGATTAGTAAAACAGATTGATGAATATGATGGCGAAAATTGGATTGACAAGTATGCTGAGTAATGAGGTACACATATTATGGGAAACGAATCAGGTGAATGGATTATGCATGGCATGAAGTGGGACAACCCGGATTGCATCCATTCTGTAGATGAAGCAATCAAGTATATAAATGAATTTGGCTTTTTACCATTATTGATAGATAGTAATAGGTGGTTTTTATGTAACAACGGAGGCGATTAAGATGAAGTTTGGAATGAGAACACCCAGTATAAAGAAATCAATAAAGGCAAGACCAACCGGAAAAGCCAAGTGAGCTGTTAAGAAAGCTTTGATTCCAGGGTACGGAAAAAAAGGTGCAGGATGGATTAAGAATCAGGCAGACCTTGATGCATTCAAGAAAATGTATGGAATAGATGATGAGATGGAGAAGGAATATTGAACAATGTATTTGATTAAGACGATAAAAGGTGACATAAC
Source organism: Faecalimonas nexilis (assembly GCF_059731825.1). Classification (NCBI taxonomy): domain Bacteria; kingdom Bacillati; phylum Bacillota; class Clostridia; order Lachnospirales; family Lachnospiraceae; genus Faecalimonas; species Faecalimonas nexilis. Next base: position 275,571 of record NZ_AP029189.1, read on the forward strand.
AAAAGTAACAGATGTGCAGGCAATCGTGAATGCAGCAAACAATTCCCTTCTTGGCGGAGGTGGTGTAGATGGTGCGATTCACAGGGCAGCAGGACCGGGGCTTCTGGCGGAGTGCAGGACACTTCACGGATGTGAGACTGGAGAAGCAAAGATAACAAAAGGATATAATCTGTCATGTGATTATGTGATACATACTGTAGGACCAATATGGAATGGTGGAAGAAATAGAGAAGAGGAACTTCTTGCTAACTGTTATTTTAATTCTATGAAGCTAGCAATGGATAATGGAATCAGGTCTATTGCATTTCCTTCTATATCAACGGGAGTATATAGTTTTCCGGTTGAGTTGGCAGCAAAGATTGCGATACATACAGTAAATAGGTTCTTACAGGATAATCCGGATTGTTTTGATCTGGTGGAGTGGGTGCTATTTGATACTCATACTGAATCGGTGTATGAATCTGAGGTTGATAAGATATATTAAAGATTAATCGGTTTAAGATTGGTTAGATCTCTTTGTTTAAACCGATTATTAAACCAATTAGTACTCAAACTGCTATATAATAGGGGTTATGATTGGTTAAATAGGGTCAAATTCAACCAATTTGAAAAAAATGTCCTATTTCGTCCATAAATAGAATGTATATGGTATACTAGCTAATAGTAATGCGGTTTCAACCGACATTACATATTATTATGAGAAATTAATGCAAAGGAGTTATAATCAAATGGATAACAATGAAGTAGTAACGGAAGAAGTGGCAGCAGTTGTTGAAAATAGTACAGGTATTGAAATAGAGCCTTTATTTGAGGAGCAGGTTGATTTTGATACATTCTCAAAGTCAGACTTCCGTGTTGTAAAGGTAAAAAATTGTGAGGCAGTACCTAAGAGTAAGAAACTTCTTAGATTTACACTTGATGATGGTACAGAGAATGAAAGAACTATTCTTTCAGGAGTACATGCATTTTACGAGCCGGAGGAACTTGTAGGTAAAACTTTACTTGCAATCGTAAATCTTCCACCACGTTCTATGATGGGAATAGATTCATGTGGTATGCTTCTTTCTGCAATTCACAATGTAAATGGAGAAGAAAAACTGAATCTGGTAATGTTAGATGACGCAATCCCAGCAGGTGCAAAATTGTATTAAGAGTATAAATGCCACATGGTTGTTAATAACTGTGTGGCATTTTATCGTTGTTGTTGATAAGGATATGAAAAGATGTCTAAAATAGAAGGAGAGCCGGATTGCTGCTCCGACTCAATCTTCCACATGGAATACATCTTCCACCAGCATATTAAAGTACTTTGATATCCGCAGCATAAATTCGGCAGATGGGGTGCTGTCCCCACGTTCTATCCTGCCGACAGTTTTGGTGCTGTATCCGATAGCAGCGGCAAGGTCATCCTGGTAAATGCCTCGCTGTTCACGGATTTCTCTGATATTATTGATAACCGCCATAAAAATTCCTTCTTTCAGTTCTATAGATATTTTCTTATTGTCAATTATGCAAAATAATGTGTCCAATAAAAAGGACTTGCAATTTTATCGGCAATGCCCTGTAATAGCAGAAGCATCAGATTTTCCAAGAACTTTTCCAAATATGTCTAAGCGGTCATTTTCACTAACCTTGATAGGTGCATACTTTTCATTAAGCGAGGTAAGGAAGATTCCGTCTGTATCGTTTTGCAATTTTTTAATATAGGCTTCTCCGTTTAGAGCGAAGATGCCGATTTCTCCATTAGCAACAGATTCCTGCTGTAATACCCATGCAATCTGACCATCGTGGAATTCAGGTTCCATACTGTCACCACTAATACGGACACCGAAAGTAGTATCTTCCGGTAAGATAGATTCATCTATACATACAGTCTCTTTCGGTCCGTCTACAAGGAAGTTACCGGTTCCGGCTGATACTGCATTTTCAAAAATATCAATGCTTCGGAATGGAATTATCTTAGCAGTCTGCTTTTCATACATTCCGGATGCGTGAAGCAGATTGATATAATCCATAGCTTTTTCCCTGCCCTCATCAGTAAGTGATGAAAAAGGATCGGCAGGATTTACTCCAAAATATGCTTCATACATGTTAGTAATACCAAGGATTCTACACACTTTGTAAAATATGGTAACGCTTGGTTCAGCAAGATTTCTTTCCCAGTTAGATATAGCTTTGTAGGAAATGGTAACACCTTCCTTAGCTAATTCATCAGCGAGATCCTGTTGGAGCAAGCCTTTCTTTTTCCTATATGTTGAAATGATTTCTCCGATTGAGTACATACATACGCCTCTTTTCTTTCATTTTGTTGATTTCAAATGTCTCTTTTCACTCCATAGTATATAGCAACAGTACCAATTATTCAAGCTAAAAATCCAATATAATGAGAAAAAAGGACACATGTGTCCGTTGACAGTCGATTATTCTTGGGGTTATACTATGCACTGTAAGAAACATTACTCATATACTTGGACTAAAGGTTATGGTAATGACAGATTAAATGCAGGAGGTGATGCAGATGGGAGACAGGGTAATACTTCATTCAGATATCAACTGTTGTTATGCTTCGATTGAACATCTGCATCATCCTGAGCTTGCAGGAAAGCCATTGGCAGTAGGCGGCGACCCAGAGGCAAGACATGGGATTGTCTTAACAGCCGACTATATTGCCAAGAAGTACGGTGTGAAAACAGGAATGGCACTCTGGCAGGCAAAGCAGGTCTGTCCTGACATAACGTTTGTTTCACCAAGAATGGACTTATATCTTCGATTCTCAAGAATGGCACATGAGATATATGCAGAATATACGGACAGGCAGGAGCCATATGGAATTGATGAGTGCTGGCTTGATGTGACAGGGAGCAGCTCCCTTAAAGGGGATGGATTGCTTATTGCACAGGAAATCAGCAGGAGAATGAAGTCAGAGCTTGGTATCACAGTAAGTGTTGGTGTTTCTTTCAATAAGATATTTGCAAAGCTTGGTTCAGACTATAAGAAGCCTGATGCAATCACAACTATGTATAAGAGTGAGTTTAAGCAGAAGGCTTGGTTACTTCCGGTGGCAGATCTTCTATATGTTGGCAAAAGTACGAACAGAAAGCTTGCATTATTTGGTATTAAAACCATAGGTGATCTTGCAAGGGCAGATGAAGATGTGCTTAACAGTCATCTTGGAAAGATGGGCAGTATCTTATGGTCGTTTGCTAATGGCTATGATGATTCACCTGTCAAGTTGGAGAATACCCACGCTCCAATCAAATCGGTGGGAAACAGCACAACGACACCAAAGGATTTAGTATGCGATGAGGATGTAAAGATTGTTCTTTATATTCTGGCTGAGAGTGTTGCAGCAAGACTTCGTGAGAATGGATTCCGGTGCAGAGTGGTTGAGATAAGTGTCAGGGATAATGAGTTATTCTCTTTTACCCGTCAGAAAAAAATCGACCATGCAACGAATATAACCGGAGAGATAGCTGCATATGCTTATCAGATATTTAAGGAAAACTATAACTGGAGCAAACCAATCCGCAGTGTTGGTGTCCGAGGTGCAGACTTAGTAACAGATAATTATTGGGAACAGATTGATTTGTTCTCAAGTGTGGAGAAGCGTGAAAAGCAGATGAAGATGGATTCAGCGGTGGATGATATACGCAGAAGATTTGGATTTTACAGTATCCAGAGAGGACTCATGTACCGGGACAGGATTCTGTCGGCAGTCAATGCAAAAGAAGAACAAACAGTACATCCACATGGGTACTTTTCAGGTTAGCAACGAGAAGTGCCAATAGAGTAAAGAAGAGGGAGGCGGAACATGAGCGAAGCAGCAAGAATTAATCTGGTAGACAGAGCACCATTGACGGAGAAGCAGCAGAATGTGTATGAAAGCATTATGCAATATCAGCGTGTGAATGGCTATGCTCCTACTATCAGGGAGATATGCAAGATGGTAGGGGTGGCATCGACTTCAAGTGTTTATGCACATCTGAAAATATTAGAAGAAAAAGGCTATATAGCAAGGAAGATGGATGCTTCCAGAGCAATAGCAATCTTGTAAGGAAGACTAACTATTAAAAGTCAAGCCTTAAAATGATATTTTTTGAATAAAATACAGAAATGTATTTTAGATATATTTTGAACTCAGTTAGAGTTCCATGAACCTTGAAAACTGCATGACAAAAAGAGCATCGTGACAGGTGCTCAAAAAGGAGTATCGAATTAAAATTGATTAAGCTACTTTGATGTATTGTTGCTTTGTTTTTTCAAGATGATAAATCACTCGAACCAGCTTTTTTACAGCATGTGATATGGCAACGTTATAGTGCTTGCCTTCAGCTCGTTTCTTGGCAAGATACCCTGCAAATGTTGGATCCCAGTGGCAGACATACTTGGCGGCATTGTACAAAGCGTATCGCAGGTATCTGGAACCACGTTTTTCCATATGTGCGTAAGCACCATCCAGTTGTCCGGATTGATATGTTGATGGTGAGAATCCAGCATAAGCTAAGATTTTATCAGGAGAATCAAAACGACTGAAGTCACCAATCTCGGCAATGATCATAGCACCCATGCGATAATTAATTCCAGGAATACTAAGAATCGGTGAGTTGATTTCATCCATGATGACTTTGATTTCATTTTCGATTTCATCAATCTCGGAATCAAGTTCCTGAATCAACTTGATGGTGTGTTTTAGTTCAAGTGATTTAGCTGGCATATTTGAGCCAATAGAAGCCCTTGCAGCTTCTCTGAAAGTAATGGCAGTATCTTTACTATATCGACCTTTTGAAGCTTCCGAAAGAAGATTTGTAAGTCTGGTAAGATGTGCGCTGGCTACGTGCTTAGCACCGGGAAATTCAGAAAGCATTGAATAAACAGATGCCATATGAAGTGTTGGCACAAGCTTTTCTAATTCAGGGAATAAGATACAGACAAGTCTTGAGACGGAAGACTTTAGCTTGGCACGTTCTTTTACTTTATCAAAACGATAACGAGTTAATGACTTTAGCTCTTCGTTATGGTAAGATATGTCTGAGTAGGACTTTAAGTTCACATCAGACATGAGCATGGAAGCAATCGTGCGGGCATCTACTTTATCCGTTTTCGTCTGTCTAAGGCTTAGACTTTTTCTGTACAGATTGGTATGTAACGGATTGATAACATAGGCGGCCAAACCTTTATCAATGAGATATCCGAGAAGATTGTAACTATAGTGTCCAGTGGCTTCCAGTCCTACTTTTACTTTTGTTGCATCTTCCGTAACAGATTCAATTTTTTGATAAAGTTCATTGAAACCATCTAGGTTGTTAGTAATGGTAAATGGTTTAAACAACACTTCTCCATCAGAGTTGGTGATAAAGCAATCATGCTTATCCTTAGCGACATCAATTCCTACATAAATCATAATAATCTCCTTTGAAATGTATTAATGCTGTTTTAGAACCACAGGGTGCTCCTTGCGATTGTATCCTCGTTCTAAATAAACCGTCATGCGGTATCTAACTGATTAACAAATGAACAAAGAGACTGTGGTTGGAGCCTTCCTAAAACCATCAAGTGGTAGGTGATTGAAACCAATCCACAGCATCTTATATATCATAGTCGAACCTGCAGAAGAGGTAAAGAATAGACTATGACCTTAATAGTTATGAAGACCTTGGAGAGGGGCTATAAAAACTACTACTTTATAATACGAGGTGATTACATTGAGCAATAAGGTATATGTTGATGTACTTGCAGAGTTTTCAAGGGACGGACTGCTCATTCCAAAAGAGATAACATGGGAAGATGGCAGAAAGTATGAGATTACACGAGTAAAAGACAAGCGCAGAGCAGCCAGTACAAGGGCTGGTGGAGTTGGAGAGCGTTATACCTGTGTGGTAGATGGAAAGGAAATATTCCTTTTCTATGAAGATAACAATATGTGGTTTATGGAAAGAGCCGGAGCCTGATATGATTGTGTGCTGACAGCACACAACATGTCAGTTGGCTTTAGATCAGCAAAGCCGGGGAATGTGCAGACATTCATCGGAACTCCCGGCAAAAGGCTTGCAAAGGTGATTTCCCTTTCCTTTACGAGTACAAAGTTGTAGATAGTGATGATTTTGTATGAATAAGGAGCGAACTGAATTGAACAAAGGAAATGTTATAGAAATTAGATGTAAAAAATGCAACAAGTTAATGATGGAATACTTTGTATGCGGTGATGATTCCGCTGTAGCACTTCAGAATATTGGAATTAAGTGTGACAGATGTAAGCGAGTGATGATACTCAAGAAGTATTCCGAGGGAATGATGAAGGAACATTCTGAGAATGGGACTTTCAGAATATAATGATTGACAATTAAATTACAGCCCACCTGATAAGGGCACATCGAAAGATGGAAGCACCAGAGACGCAGGGGAAACGAACAGTATTTATGATACTGGTTTCCTCGTGCGTCTTTTTTAGTGCTGTAAAGGTAATCCGACTTGTTCGTTTCCAAGGGCGGCAAGGAGGATTTATGAGCAGTAAAGCACAGACAAGAGAAAAGGATTATGAGAGAGGATTACGAATTGCTGACAGTAGAAAGGCGATAGGATTATCACAGGATGAGTTAGCTCATAGAGTAGGTATAGGCAGACAAGCAATATCTGCGATTGAAAATGGTGGAGATTTTAAGACACAGACATTAGATAATCTGGCAATCGTACTTGGTGTATCTGTTGATTTCATAATGTATGGAAAGAATGAAGAAAATTCAGAACTATTATCTGAGGCAATGGATGTTCTTTCAGATATGGATGAATTGCAGATAAGACAGTGCCTTGCAATGATGAAAGCGATGAAAAGCGTGTCAGTTGGAAAGTGATTGTCGTGTTTACACGACATAATTGTCGCCTGTACACGGTCGGCAATAAAGCAGTAAGAGACTAGAATGAACATGTGCTTGAGATACAGCACACCACGAGAGTGGAGGCGCCAAAACTCTCCAATACGAAAACGTAAAGGAGACAACAAAATGAATAAAAGAGATTTTAGCGTAGTAGGAAACGAAGGTACAGATAATCAGGAGTTCGCTAAGGGAATTGCATTTGTAAAGTCCCGCAGAGCGGAACTCAATGTAGTTCAAATGGTTGAAAGTATGCGTGATCAGGCAATGCCTAATGGAGTAATCATCAATGATGTGTATTGTGATCGCTCAATGACAAGGGACTATGACAGAGAAGCACTCAATGCTTTCTTTGCAACACTTAAAGAGGAAGATTTTGAGGTTGTAGTAGTCAGAAGCCTGAATGAGATCACCGATGACATTTATGATCTGGAAGAATTTGTTAAGACCATCACAGATATGGGCATATGGCTCTATTCTCTTGAAGTCGGTCCGGTGCCAATTACTGTATCTCATGCAGAGGATTTTGGATGCTAACGGAATCCTTTGGCAGAGCGACAACAGAAAATCATTCCGGTCGGGACAAACAAGTCCCGGCTGTGAAGGATTGCAGATTTACACAGACTGCATTCGGAACAGTAGTACATGATTCAAGTGGGAAGTGGCGTGGTCAGTACGAGACAGAAGATGCAGCTGTAGAGATGATTAGAGAAATGGCACAGGACATTGGAGGGTACGACGATGAAATATGAAGGATATAAAATTGGTCCGGTGATTCGTGATATCCGTAAGGACAAGGGACTTCTCATTGAAGAGGTTGCTGCTAAAACTGGAATAAGTGTTTCGACACTTGGACAGGTGGAGCAAGGAGGAAGAAACCTGAGCATGAAAAATTTGTATATGCTTATGGAAGTTTATGAAACAGACGCAAATAGCTTACTTGCAATAGACTGTACACCGGATTCATTAGATTCGAGGCTAAAGCGGTTACCTGCAGATAAGCAGGATTATTTGAAAAAGACATTTGATTTTATGATAGAGCAGGCTTTGAAGTCAGCATAGGAGGCAGAGAATGAGAAGAAAGATTAAAAAGATGGATTGCATAGAATATCTTTCAGTGCAGGCTCCATTGGAAAAAGTAAATATGCTTGAAGACAAGCAGAGCAAATATATACATGAATTTGTAAAGAGAAAAGAATATTCAATCGTGGGAAAGATAAGACGCAATGGCTTTTCGCAGAGAGATGTTGATCGCCAGTGGAATCAGATTGTGAATATGATCCGCAAAAAGCAAATCAGTGGAGTAGTTGTTGCGAATATGGCAGCTATATCCAGCAGTGTTGCGGATGCTTATTTTAAGGTAGGACTGGTTATTGAAGCAGGCGGCATTGTGGTGACTGTAGATGAGGGCAGATTGGATATGCACATCAAGAAGGGAGCATAGATATGAGCAGACGAACAGAAAAAAGAAGATATGGTAAGTATAATAAATTTGATGTCGTGTATGCAGATTTTGGAAAAAATCCACATGGCATCCAGGGAGGAATCAGACCAGGAATAATTATTTCATGTGATGCCAGTAATCATGATGGTGCACCGCAGGTGTCAGTAGTCCCTTTGAGCAGTAAGTTAAAGGATATTCCGGTACATGTGATTTTAAATCCGAAGGATGTGAGTGGATTTGGATTAAGTAAGATCTCTGATTTTATGCCTGAAGATGCACAGACAATTTCAAAAGGCTGCATTAGAGCAAAAAGTGGAACTGTCATTGAGGATTCCGGCGTGAGAGAAGAAATAGACAGAGCATTGATACGACAGTTTGATCTGTTACCTGTAGCTCGCAAAATGGTAATGGAGGAGTTAGCAAATGGACAGCAGAACTAAAAAGACTAATAATAAAAGATTTGTCAGATATTCAGAAGGAGCAGAGATGTATTCAATGAGTGTGTCAAAGTTTATGCAGTTAGCGAAGGATGCAAAGGCATGTTATAAAGTGAATCAGCTGGTGTTGGTTAATCTGGATATTATTGATGAATATCTGGAGACTTTCCATATTGTAGATGGCGAGTTTTATAAGTAATTATGAGAAATGACGCATTAATATAGAAGAAATACAAACAAGTATGGAGAAAAATGAGCCAAGAGAGAAAAAATGTATTGACTTTTGGTCAGACCAAAAGTATAATATGACTAAGATATGAAGGAGGCATACAGATGGCTAGAACTGGAAGACCAAAAGCAGATAAACCTTTTGATCATAAGGTGACTGTTAAATTCAAAGAAGAGGAATACCAGATAATGGTTGAGTATGCGGAGACTCATAATCTATCCATTTCGCAATTGATTAGAATGGGTGTTGAATTACAAATGAAGCAACAGGCTAATCAGTAGAACAGGCTCTTTTCTCCAGAAAGGAGAGAATAATGGCTTGTAGAAAAGATGGTAAAGGCAGAGTATTAAGAAAGGGTGAGGGTTACAGAAAAGGCGACGGAAGATACTCATATGTATATATTGATCCATTAGGCAAGAAAAGGACCATTTATGCAAAGTCTTTGGTAAAACTTCGAGAAAGAGAAGAACAGTTACAAAAAGATCAGTTGGATGGACTTGATGTCTATGTCGCAGGAAAGGCTGATGTGAACTTTTTGTTTGACAGGTACATATCAACTAAAACAGAATTGCGTAGCACTACTTACAGTAATTATTTGTATACATGGAATCATTTTATTCGTGATACATTTGGCAAGAAGAAAGTAAGAGATGTGAAATACTCAGACGTGTTGTTCTTTTATACAGACTTGATTAATAATCAGGGATTACAGATTAATACGCTTGAGACAATTAACACAGTACTAAGACCTACATTTCAACTTGCTGTCAGAGATGATATCATAAGGAAGAATCCGGTAGACGGAGCATACTGTGAAGTAAAAAAGCGTAATGGTGGTGCCAGAAAAACAAGGCGAGCGTTGACTGTGGATCAGCAGAGAAAATTCATGGAGTATGTAGCAAAGAATCCGTTCTTTTATCACTGGTATCCGTTCTTTGTATTTTTGTTAGGAACTGGATGCAGAATAGGAGAAGCAATTGGGATACGCTGGGATGATATTGATTTGGAAAATCGAATCATTGATATCAATCATAGCTTGACCTATTACCAGAGAGCGGATGATTCATATAAATGTGAGTTTAGAGTATCTTTGCCAAAGACGGAAGCAGGTAATCGTAGAATACCTATGATGCAGCAGGTATATGATGTGCTTCAGGAAGAATATGAGAGACAGAAGCAGGAAGGCTTTTGTGTTGAGAATGTGGACGGAATGACCAATTTTGTATTTACAAACCGATTTGGGATGCCACATAACCCAGCAGCAGTAAACCGGGCAATCAAGAGAATTGTAGATACACATAATTCAGAAGAAGAGGTGGCTGCTAAAAAGGAGAAGAGAGAACTTGTTATGATTCCAAGATTCTCCTGCCATATCTTCAGACATACGTTTGCATCAAGATTTTGCGAGAATGAAACCAACATCAAAGTAATTCAAGAGGTAATGGGACATGCTGATGTATCGACTACCATGAACATATATGCAGAAGCAAACCCAGATGTTACCAAATCAGTAATTGAGAAATTATCAAAAAATATGGATATTTTTTAGAAAAGAGTCCTGCGATTGAACTCTTTGAAGATTGAAAAATATACCTATTCATACTGTGACAAATATGTTATACTTGCTAAATATTGTTGTGTTTGACACAGCAGTACATGCATAAAATAAAAAGACGTATTTTAAGGCGAATGACATCTTTTGGACGCACAAAAGTCAAAAAAACGTCCAAGAGTATCCAGGTATATAGAATCCGGGAAAGCCCATTTTCCAAGGGCTTACAAGGATATACAAGAGTTGGCTTAGCAATCAAAAAAGCTCCCGACAATGAAGACCCTCGGTGGTGTAAAATCCGAAAATGGTGTAAGTTCTAAAGAGGTTTCTACACCAAATTCAGAGCCGGAAAAAATTGATTTTTCTAAGGTAAAGGTCGAGCCTTTGTTTGAAGAAGATGTTGATTTTGATACATTCTCAAAGTCAGATTTCAGAGCAGTTAAGGTTAAAGAATGCGTTGCTGTACCGAAGTCAAAGAAACTCCTTCAGTTCACTCTTGATGACGGAACAGGCACAGATAGAACCATTTTAAGCGGTATTCACGCATATTACGAGCCGGAAGAACTTGTTGGTAAGACACTTATCGCAATCACAAATCTTCCTCCAAGAGCAATGATGGGCATTGACTCTTGTGGTATGCTTCTCAGTGCAGTACACGAAGAAGAAGGCGAAGAAAAGCTTCATCTCCTTATGGTAGATGACCATATTCCGGCAGGTGCAAAGCTCTATTAAGAAGTACCGTTTTACCTTACAAAACGGGATGTACTTCATTTGCGAAAAAGCTCTGAAAATACACAAATACACCAAATTTACACCAAATGGTGCTTGAAACGGTGCAGAGCCTTAAAAATCGCATATTTTAAAGATATATGGGCAGTTCCATTGCGGAATTGCCCATTTTCAGAAAGAAAAAGATAAATTGGTATTTATAAAGGAGAATATTGATGAAACTATTTTTATGTTCGCACTTTTCAAGTGTGGGAAGTCTGATAAAGGAAGAAATTGAAAATAAGAAAGTCGCATTTATTCCAACAGCTTCACTGCGTGAAGGCTACACCGGTTATGTCGGCTCGGCTCGAAAATTATTCAAAAAGTTGGGAGCAATCGTAACTGAAATTGATATTTCAACGGAGGCTTATTCAACGATACAGTCTGTTTTTGAAGAAGCAGATGTGATATATTTTACCGGCGGAAATTCTTTCTTTCTTATGGACCAGCTCCGTAAAACGGGAACTGATGGGCTACTGAAAAAGGAATTGGCAAATGGAAAATTGATGATCGGCGAGTCGGCAGGCGCAATTATATGCGCTCCAAGCATCCAATATATCGAGCAAATGGATGAAAAGCCAGAGGACTACTCACAAGAAGATGATGCAGGGCTTGATTTGATTGATTTCTATGTTCTTCCGCATTATCTTACAGCACCATTTAAGAAAGTTACCGAGAAAATAATGACTGAGTTTTCGGATTTGAATCTATGCCCTATTAACAACCATCAGGGAATTGTAATTGATGGTGAAGGTTCAAGGGTTATTTGCAAAGACTAATTTGAAAAATCCTTTTTTTGAAACTGGAAAATCGGAAGCTGAGGAGATAGACTATTGAGAACATATGAGAATAAAGACGAGCTTAAAAACGAGATAAATAAAAGCTTTGCAAAGTATATTTCAGAATTTAATGATATTCTGGAGCATTTAAAAGATAAGAGAATTGATGAGGTCGATCGAACTCCGGCAGAAAATCTTGCTTATCAGGTTGGCTGGACAACTCTTGTTATTAAATGGGAATCAGACGAAAGAAAGGGTATTCCTGTCAATACTCCTTCGGATAATTTTAAGTGGAATCAGCTTGGCGAATTATATCAATGGTTTACAGATACATATGCTCAGCTGTCACTGCAAGAATTGAAAGACAGATTGAATGAGAATATCAACTCTATTTATGCAATGATTGATTCTCTGAGTGATGAAGAATTATTTAAACCACATATGAGAAAATGGGCTGACGAAGCAACTAAAACAGCTGTCTGGGAAGTATACAAATTCATACATGTTAATACAGTTGCTCCGTTCGGAACCTTTAGAACCAAGATTAGAAAATGGAAAAAGATTGCACTATAACTTCCCATTTATCAAGCCCTTTGAGAGAGGAGAAATCTTTTCTCAAAGGGCTTTTTCTATTTTTACGGATATTCGCAAACTACAAGAAAAAGCCGAAACCTCATATACTTTAATCACAGAGGAAGTGGAGGTTTTGATATGGGTAACAGCTTAGCGGCAGTACATCCAGAATTGATTGCAGAGTGGTCAGAAAAGAATTTACCACTGACACCGGACAGTATAACTTTCGGCTCGAATAAGAAAGTATGGTGGAAAGGTGCTTGCGGTCACGAATGGGAAACAAGCGTAAAGGCTCGTTCCAACTGCGAGAAATGCCCGATATGCTCCGGTGCAAGAGTAGTTGCAGGCATTAATGATTTAAGTACATTGAAGCCGGAATTAGCTTCAGAGTGGTCAGAGGAAAATGAAATCAAACCGACAGAGGTATCTATCGGCTCACACAAGAAAGTGATATGGAAATGTAAATTAGGACACGAATGGATAGTCACTGTAAAGAGCAGAACCATCAATAGAACAGGTTGCCCGTACTGCTCCCATAACAAAGTGCTTGCAGGATTTAATGACCTTGCAACCCTGTTCCCAGAAGTTGCAGACGAATGGTCTGATAAGAATGAAAAGAAGTCTACCGAAGTTATGGCGTTTGCAAACAGCAAGGCTTGGTGGAAGTGCAGAACCTGCGATTATGAATGGAATACGCTTATCTCTACACGCTCAGGCGGCAGTAAATGTCCTTGTTGCAGTGGATATATATTTATAAAAGGAAAGAATGACCTAAAAAGTACACACCCACAGATAGCCAAAGAATGGTCAGAGAAAAACTATCCTCTGCAACCGGATGAAGTCAATGCAAAGTCGAGGAAAAATGTATGGTGGCATTGCAGGAAATGCGGTAACGAGTGGAAGTCGGTTATCAATGCTCGTGTGAAAGGAACGGTCTGCCCTGTTTGTGCAGAGCGAGAGGTACTTGCCGGATACAATGATTTGGCTACGACGGATAAGCAGCTTCTGACAGAATGGGATTATGAATTAAATAAGTTGAAGCCGACGGAAGTTTCAAGAAATTCAGCAAAGAGAGCATGGTGGCAATGCAGATACGGTCATTCTTGGAGTATGAAGATAAACGAGCGTACTGTTCTCGGAAAAGGGTGCAGAATATGTGAGCAGGAGTATCTGTCGTTGTTCCCGGCTCTTGTAATCAGTTATTATGCCAATTTGAAAGGATTGAAAGTTGAACTTGGCTCTGATAGGTTATTCGGCATTCCACTTGATGTATATATCCCACTGGAGCAGGTTGCCATTCAAGTGAATACGGACTCGGAGAAGATAGATATACTAAAGGAACATCTCTGTAAACAACGTGGAATCAAACTCATTAAGTTGCCGATGAAGCCAAACGAAGCGGAATCCGAATATGCACAGCGAATCAAAGCGGCATTTCAGAGCGTACATATATTTATATCTTCCGATACAGAAGAAGATGTCAGGATAATCAGGAAAATATTTAAGAACTGGAGGAACAGCCGATGAGAGAAAAGAAATATCATATTTACCTAACCGATGATGAGCAAAGCAGAGTGATACAGTCGCTTATCAATCTGAAAAATAACCTCATAGTACAAGGAAGATACACCGACGCAGTAGATGAAGTTCTTCTGAAAGTGCTGTCCGCAAAGAAAAAGAAACTGAAAATCAAATAATTTCAAGCATTTATGCCGTCTGTTTTTTTAACCGAAACAGGCGGCTTTTTTTGTTGTCAAAAATTTTTTGAAATTTTTTCGGAAAAGCAGCGATTTTGGGTGTCCAAAATGAAGCCTTTTGTGCAATGAGTGAAGGGGTTAATTCCTGATGATGAAAACGGAAGCCTTTTCACTTGTTCTTTGACAACTGAATACATAGGTCGTTAAGACTTTAATTCTGATGATAGCCACTTTAGTAGGTACGCCGAAACTTCTGAAAATTTCAGAACAGCGAGAACTCCTGCTATGAGTATCGGATTGCAACCGATATGGCGATGACGGTCAGAAAGATAATGATATCCCCATCATAGTTGTCGATTCTGGATGTAGCAATGACAGGACGGCCAAGATAACGCCCGATGTATTTGATAACGTTCTTAGGGTCACAAAGATTCGGTTTTGCATAAACGTAGAATCCTTGTTTATGTTCACGGTAACATCTGGATTTCACATTTTTAAACGAAGGACCAATGATCGTCTCCATTTCATTCAGTAGAGCAGTACGGAAGGCGTTGCGAAGAAAGTTGTAGTTAAAATATTTGACATGGCGCCAGAAAGCATCATCGCTAAATCCCCCTTCTGAGATGAGACAGTGAATATGAGGGTTCCATTTGAGGTCTCTGCCGAAAGTGTGTAAAACCATGATAAAGCCGGGGGTAAAGTTTTTGGATTTATTCATTTGAAAAAACATACGAGAGATGACACTGTTCACAGCGTGAAAAAGACAGTTGAGCAGAGACCGGTCATTGAGAAAGAAGTCCCTGAGATTTTTATCAATGGTAAAAACGCAATGTCGATGATTCACATTCACGAGTTTAAAAGACATACTGGTAGTGCGTTCCATGGCATATTTATTGCCGCAGGTAGGACAAAAACGACTGTGGCAACGGAAAGGGACAAATTTCCAATTTTTACAATGTGTGCAGATATACATGGCGCCACCATAGGAAGGATCACCACAGTTAATTACTTTTTCGATGTTTTCCATTACAACAGGTCTTGGTTTTAAATCGTATTCAATTATTTCATAATAATCTCTGAGCATCTTCTGTATCACATTCATGAGATTATTATGAAACAAAGTAGGAGAGAAAGCAAGCCCTTACCCCTCAAGATTGAGGGGCGGGGGAGCTGAGATGCCGTAGGCATTTTTTTATGAAAATATTAGAAAATAATAACAAAACAAACAACCTAGAAGAAAACTTAATTGTGGTTGAAACTATTCCGATAAAAGAATATACTTATAATAGGCTTGTTGTATCGTTTAGAGGAAAATTATGGATTATATAACAACGATCGAAATGTCAAAAATATGGGGAATTTCATCTAGAAGAATTTCTCTTTTATGTAGCCAGGGAAGAGTGCCTGGAGCAGAGAAAAAGGGAAAGACTTGGCTAATACCAAAAGATGCGGTAAAGCCAACAGACCCTCGAAGGAAAAATAGATGACGTATTGGAGGTTATAATGCTTATGGGAAGGCCAGAAGATTCCAGAGTGAAGATTCCAGCGCTTGTACACTTTACAAGACTTGGATATACCTATATGTCAATTAAAGATAAGGAATGTAACGTTGACTATGATGGTGATACCAACATTTTTTATAGTCAATTTTTGTCAGCAGTTAATCGAATCAATCAGACCGAATTAACACTAGAAGACGCAAAAAAAATAATTGGTGAACTCAAGATTAAATTAGACAATGATGATTTGGGAAAATCCTTTTTTAAGATATTGCAATCCGGTATTGATGGAATTAAGTTGATTGATTTTTCTGATATAACAGGAACAAAGAATGATTATACAGTTGTAACTGAGTTACCATATGAAAATGGAGATGATAATTTTCGCCCGGATATTGTTGTATTAATTAATGGTATGCCTTTGTCATTTATAGAGGTTAAACGACAGAATAATCGAGAGGGCATATTGACAGAAAGAAGCCGGATGGAGAGAAGATTTGGCAATAAGATTTATCGTCGATTTGTAGGAATTACACAGTTTACAGTATTTTCTAATAATAATGAATATGATGACTCTGATATCGAACCGATTCAAGGAGCTTTTTATGCTTCAAGTAGTTATAAGAGAATGTTTTTTAGCAAATTCCGTGAGCAAAGAGAAGATGAATTAAAGGCAGATATGCAGTCAATTGTTACGGAAACGGAAGAGTTTGTTTTAAGCGATAATAATCTGATTGCTATAAAAGGGACACCAGAGTATGTATCTTCTTTATCGGAGAAATCGCCCACAAATCGAATAATTACATCTTTATATACGAAAGAGAGACTGCTGTTTTTACTGAAGTATGGTATCTGTTATAAAACAACAACTAACAAAGATGGAATTACGGAGATAGAGAAGCATATAATGAGATACCCGCAATTGTTTGCAACGTTGGCAATTCGGGATAAGTTGAGAGAAGGAGTCAGAAAAGGTGTAATTTGGCATACGCAGGGGAGTGGGAAAACTGCACTTGCTTATTCAAATGTACAGTTTTTAACTGATTATTTCAGCAAAGAAGAAGGGAAAATTGCAAAATTCTATTTTATTGTAGATCGTTTAGATTTAGCTGAGCAGGCAAAAAATGAATTTGAAGCCAGAGGACTTAAAGTAAAACTGATAAAAGACAAGGAAGCGTTTATTACAGATATTACGAATCCAGGAGAATCAAATACTAGTGGCAAAGTTACAATGACTGTCATCAATATTCAAAAATTTTCCAAGGAATCTGTAACAAAGCCATCAGATTACAATGTGGATGTGCAGAGAGTGTACTTTTTAGATGAGGCACATCGGAGTTATAATCCAACAGGCTCATTTTTAGCCAACCTGATGGCATCAGACCGTGATGCAGTACAGATAGCACTTACGGGAACACCGCTCATAGGAGATGGATACAATACAAAAGATGTATTTGGAAATTATATTCATAAATACTATTATAATCAGTCGATTGCAGATGGATATACATTGAAGTTGATTCGTGAAGAGATAGAAACAACTTACAAAAACCAGTTGAATGCTACGTTGGATCAAATAGTAAGACAAGGAAGTATTGCTAAGAAAAATTTATATGCACATCCTAAATTTGTAGAAAAAATGGTTGATTATATTATTCAGGATTTTGAAGAGGGAAGGACTGCTTTAGATTCTTCTATTGGGGCAATGATTGTATGTGATTCTTCAGAACAGGCTAGAGAGGTGGATAGACAGTTAAAACGCTTTTCTGCTTATACACATGCATTGGTGCTTCATGATGAAGGTACAAAACAAGATAGAAAAAATGACCAGGAGGAGTTTAAAAAAGGAAATATAGATATTCTTGTAGTTTACAATATGCTTTTAACAGGGTTTGATGCACCACGATTAAAAAAGCAGTATTTAGCGAGAATGATAAAAGCTCATAATCTACTTCAGACGTTGACAAGAGTAAATCGTCCGTATAAAGGTTATCATTACGGATATGTTGTTGATTTTGCAAATATTAAAGATGAATTTGATAAGACCAATAAGGCATACTTTGATGAATTGCAATCAGAACTTGGAGATGAAGTACAGAATTATAGCAATATATTTAAAAGTAAAGAAGATATTGAAAAAGACTTGAAAGATGTAAAGAATCAACTTTTCTTATATGATACAAGTAATGTGGTTAGTTTTATCAATCAAATTAGTGAGATTGATGATAAGAAGCAGTTATTGAATTTACGTCAGGCACTTGAAAATTATAAGGCAATGTATAATTTGATTCGACTGTATGGCTATGAGGACTTGTATACACATTTTAATGTTGAGAATGCCATTAAATGCTTAAATGAGGTTAATAACCGAATCAGCATCATAAACTTAAAAAACAGTATTGATTCATCTGAAGATATGTCGCAGATACTTAACATGGCATTGGATCAGATTGATTTTCAATTCCGAAAAATAAAGGAAGAAGAACTAATCATAGCTGATGCATTCCGTGACACTTTGGAGAAAACACGAAGAGAAATTGTAGATAGATGTCTTGATCCAAAAGATCCAGAGTATATATCACTTTTGGATGAATTAAAACGAGTATTCAAGAAGAAAAACATTGAAGAATTGACAGCGGATGAAATGAAACAGATGATGGGGAATCTGAATGCTTTAAAAAAGAAGGCAGAAAAGAGGAATCTTGCAGACAGAATGCTTGCAGCAAAGTATTCAGGTGATGTTAAGTACATGAGAACACATAAGCGAATTATGAATAGTCCACCACCTATCACAGACGCAGTAACAATACATAGAATTTTAATGACAGTTAAGTCTAAGGCAGATGACCAGATTGCTCATAATGAAAACATACTCGATAATGAGGAGTATTTTATAAAATCCTTACAACCAATTATCTTGAGAGCGTGTATGGGAGAAAAGGTAAAATTAGATAAACCGCAGCTTATGTTTATAGATAACTGTCTGTCAAAAGAATATATATTAGAAAGGGATTGGGTATCCTGATGACTACTGAAACGATAATAGCAAATACAAAACAGATGATTGATGATTTAAAGACTGTATGTGCCAATTTTGGACTGGGCAATGCAAGCAGTGAATATAAGATTATTACAGAGATTTTTCTGTATAAATTTTTAAATGACAAGTTTCTTTATGAGGTACAGCAAGCAGAAGAGTCATTAAAAGATTCCGATAACGTGGAACAGGCTTTAAACGATATGTCAGAAGATGATTATGAAATGCTTATGATGCTTTTGCCACCAGCAACAGCAAAACTTAAAAAGGAACATTTTATATCATGTCTGTTCAATCATAAAAACGATGACAAATTTAATGAACTATTTGATTCAACTTTATGGGATATTTCCAATACTAACCTGGATGTTTTTTCCGTAAGTACTGGATCAGGGGATAAGATTCGATTATTTGATGAACATTTATCACAAAATGTTACGGAATCAAATCGCAGATCGGATTTTTGTAAAGCAATGATTGATAAATTGGTGACATTTAGCTTTGCAGATGCGTTTTCGCAAAAGTATGATTTTTTTGCAACCATTTTTGAATATTTAATCAAAGATTATAATAAAGATTTTGGTAAATACGCAGAGTATTATACTCCACATTCTATCGCAAGTATTATTGCAAGAATCATGGTTCCGGAAGGAACACAGAATGTAACGGTTTATGATCCAGCTGCAGGTTCTGGAACGCTGGTTCTTGCTCTTGCACATGAAATCGGTGAGAGTAATTGTACAATTTATACACAAGATATTTCGCAGAAGTCTAATGAATTTTTGAGATTGAATCTAATTTTAAATAATCTTGTACATTCACTTGGACATGTGGTACATGGGGATACACTTCTTTCCCCGCAACATTTGAATCGTCAGAAAAATGGATTGAT
Organism: Faecalimonas nexilis; assembly: GCF_059731825.1. Taxonomy (NCBI): domain Bacteria; kingdom Bacillati; phylum Bacillota; class Clostridia; order Lachnospirales; family Lachnospiraceae; genus Faecalimonas; species Faecalimonas nexilis. Next base: position 295,347 of record NZ_AP029189.1, read on the forward strand.
GAAATTTGATTATATTGTCAGCAATCCACCATTTAATGTAGATTTTTCTGATAACAGAGATACTCTTGCAGGTGATATTTATAAGGAAAGATTCTGGGCAGGAGTGCCAAATATTCCTAATAAGAAAAAAGATAGCATGGCTATTTATCAAATGTTTTTGCAGCATATTATTTTCTCAATGAAAGAGAATGGATGTAAAGCTGCAGTTGTAGTACCAACCGGTTTTTTAACAGCAGGTACTGGAATCCCTAAAAAAATAAGGGAACGTATTGTAAAGGAAAGAATGCTTCGAGGTGTTGTTTCGATGCCAAGTAATATCTTCGCAACAACTGGAACAAACGTATCAGTTGTCTTTTTGGACAATACTAAAAAGTACGAGCAGGCAATTTTGATGGATGCATCTAAGCTTGGAACAAAGGTTAAGATTGATGGAAAAAATCAGAGGACAGTGCTTTCACCTGAAGAAATCGAGGACATTATCCATACCTTTAATAACTTTGAATCAAAAGATGATTTTTCTGTAGTCGTTGATTATGAGAAGATTGAGCAGAAAAAGTGTTCATTTAGTGCTGGGCAATATTTTGAAGTAAAGATTGAGTACGTGGAACTGACTCAGGAAGAATTTAAAGCGAAAATGGATGAATATACGGAAAAACTAACAGAATTATTTGCTGAAGGAAATGTGTTGCAAGCGGAGATCATGGAACAATTGAAGAAGGTGAAATATGAGTAAGATTACTAAATATGCTTTATCTGATTTATACGATATGAGTTCGGGACTCTCATCCAAGAAAGAACAAGCTGGACATGGAGCACCTTTTGTTTCTTTTGGGACGGTTTTTAATAATTATTTTTTACCGGAAGAATTACCGGATTTGATGGATACAAATGAAAAAGAGCAGCAGACATACTCTATAAAAGCAGGAGACGTACTTATTACCAGAACAAGTGAAACGATAGATGAATTGGCTATGAGTTGTGTGGCAGTAAAAGATTATCCAAAAGCAACGTATAGTGGTTTTACAAAACGTCTTCGACCTAAAAGAGAAGGAATAGCATATCCCAAATATATGGCATTTTATTTTAGAAGTGCTTTGTTTCGAAAAGCTGTAACCTATAATGCGTTCATGACTTTAAGAGCAAGCTTTAATGAGGAAATTTTTACATTTTTGGATGTATACTTACCGGATTATGACGAACAGGTAAGAATTGGAGATATGCTTTATAATATTGAATGTAAAATTCGGAAGAATAAAGAGATAAATGATTATTTATCATATCAATCTTCGATGGTAGCTTGACCATTCATTAACATTGGTAGAAGCCAATCACGAAACTGAATTAGATTATTGTTTTCCTGCTGGATTTGCATGATTTTGGTATCTAGTGGTTCAACACAATTAATAAATTGTGTACGAATTGCATCTGGAATACTCAAAATATTGTAATTGTTTAGGTTTGCTTGATTAATCTTCATTTGAATTGAACCGGTTTTTATTATTGAAACAGGAATATCTTTTAGTAATAAATATAGCAATCGGCAAGAATAACCTTTCACGGGCTGTAAAACATGTGTATGATTATTGATCCAAACATCGCCAGATACTCTTTGTAATATTGGATTACCATTATCATCCATTACCGAACCATCTTCAGCGAGAAGAACAAAATTTCCAGAAAAAATGGGGCGATTCACATAATCCATTATGCCCGTGGCACCATAATAAGGAATTGAACCTTTCATTCCTTCTCGCTGTTGATTAGAAAGCGGAATTCGTTCAGAATCAAGGCAGATTGTAATATTTCCAATAGAAGTATAGTTCCAATTTTGAGGGATTTCTCGATTTAATTCATTACAAAATGACATTTTTCCACCAGAGGATTTATACGGCTTCCCATTTTCATCTGGAAAATCAAACTGTATAAACCAATAGTTATAGATGGTCTTTGCCATCTCTTCTAAATAATCATTTATAAGAATATGAAAATGAATATAGAATAGCCAAATTATTTTAGAAACATACGGAGGTACAAACACAAATGGGATACACAATAAAAGACTTTATCGACTCGAACAACTTTCCGGAAATGAAATTAATTAGTGACAATTCAGAAATCACTAGAGAAATAAAAGGGACTCAGATTATAGCAGTGCCAGATATGGAAAAATTTCTGGGGGGGGTGAACTCCTTCTGACATCTCTGATGGTTTATGAAAAGCTGGATGAGCGTATGATGCTAAGTCATTTGGAAGAATTAAATAAAAAACAGGTATGCGGGTTTATTGTGAAAAGAATCCAAAATACAGCACATCAAAATAAGCCATTTGAAACTTTATTGCTTTTTTGCAATAAACATAGTATTCCGGTTTTAGAGGTTCCCCAGGACTTTAATTGTTGGGCGATTATTAAATATTTGCTGTCGCAGGTATATAGTATAGAAATTGCAAAAGCAGTCTACTCTAAAATGACACGTGATGAATTTAATCGCCTTTTTCCAGAAGGAACTAGTGAGTACAGATCATTAGAGAATCTGTTTGACAGAGCAGGGAGGATACTTGGGAATCCAATAGCTTTGTATGATGAAGATTTCCACTACATGTATTCAGGTACATCAGAAGAAAGTGATTTAATAATCGCAGATGGTTATGAAAAGTATGTTCCCAACATTATTTCGAGATATGAATATATGCGGCAAAAGAGAAAAAATGTTGAGTATATTAGAAAAATCAACATTTTAAACCAGTGCACGTTTTATTTGGTGGTTTCGGAAGTGAGTGGACCATTAAGAGAACTGGATTTTATAACATTAGATAGTTTAATGCCGCTTTTATTATATGTTCTGACTCAAATTGTAACTGATAAAAATATGGAGAAAAAATATCATAGAGATTTGGAGTACAGATTGTTAAATGGATCCTTGTCTGAAGCGGAAGAAGAAGATGTTGCAAATTTGCTTAAATTTGGTGTAACTGAAGATTATAGGGTTATCACCTGTTATTTGAAACCTGAAAATTATAAAGATAATTTTACTGCTTCTCAAAGAAAAAAGATGGAGGATATAGAAAAAGCAATTTTAGATATAGTGCCGAAAGAGTATGCTTATTGTAACATGAACCAAGTTATATGTATTCATAAAGAAAACAGGAAAGAAGGAAAACTGGATTTAAGAAAAAAACTGGAAGAGTTCCAGAGAATGATACAAGACCAATTGAAAGAAGGAAAATCGGAATACGAATTTCTGATTGGGGTAGGAAATAAAGTTAAGGGTTACCACAATCTGAAAGAATCTTTCGCAGACTCTAAAATTGCAATAGAATACATTGATGTCATTAGAAAAATAGTAGGAGATGCAAATAAATCAGTGGTGGATTGTTCAAAATTGGGGTTTTTTCATATTTTTGCAAATATTAAGGATGAAAAGCAATTAAGAACATATATACCAGATACAGTGCATGAAATTCATCAGTATGATATTCAGAAAAATGGGGAACTGATTGATACGCTGGAATGCTATCTGAATAATAAACAGAGTATTCGAAAAGCTTCTGAACTAATGGGCGTGCATGCCCGGACAGTTTCGTATCGTTTGCAAAAAATAGTAAAACTAACGGGGATGGACTTCGATAACATAGCTGAGATGCTAGTTGTCCGAAATGGAATTATTATATTAAAAATACTGGAATTGTTATAAAAGATAACGAATCACATGGTTAGTGTGGTTCGTTTTTCTTTTTTTGGAAAAATTCATATAATGGAACATTTCTTGCAAAATATATACATCATATTTGCAAATTTTGTGCATTATAAAAAATAGAAAGAACGATATACTATTATATATGAAAATAGTATTAAGGAATATTTTTTTGACATAAACTAGTATCTTTAAGGGTTGAGTTATGTAAGAGGTGGAGTTATGGAGCAGGAAAAACCAATGGTTTGCACAGATAAGGATTTTGGCAGGTTTTATGTAGCATTAAAATTAAATCTAAAAACAAATAGGTATGAATGCATTTACTCACATAATCAAGAGGTATTTGAAATAGCAAGAAAGACAGAAGATTATGATACGTTTATTCAGATATATATAGAGAGATTTATTCATGATGCTGATAAATCAAAGCTACGAGATTTCCTGTTAAGCGATAAGTTAACAGAAAATCTGGTTCATGGCTATGCAGAGCAGGATATCATATACCGCAGAATAGAGAGTGAAAAATCTTATATAAAGATGAGGGCTAAGAAATATGTGGATATAAAAGATAATATAGCAATGATTACATTACATAATGTAAAAAGAACCTACAGATCCGTAATGGAAATGAAACGAGAACTCCAGAAGAACGAGCGCGATAAGACCAAGCAATATTGGAATATGGTGTCATTATTGTCTACAGTTCTGGATCATAATAATTTATCAGAAGCGGAAAACCAGGACAATATTATTTTCTTTACAAAGCAGATGTATCTCCAGCTGCAGAAAAATTATCCGGAATATGGAATTACAGACGAAGAAGTAGAAGCTGTATCACATTTGGCGCCAATTCATGATATTGGAAAAATCAGGGTGCCTGTTGAAATCCTGAACAAAAATGGCAGGCTGACAGAAGAAGAGATGGAAACCGTGAGACAGCATCCACTGGTTGGAGCTGAAATGACAAAGAAGTTTCCAAAAGGTCTTACTATAGACAAATTAAATGCGCTTAGTTATGAAATCTGCAGACATCATCATGAACGATATGACGGAGCAGGGTATCCGGATGGTTTGCATGGAGAAGAAATTCCTCTTTGTGCACAGGTTGTGGGACTGGCTGATGCATATGATGCCTTAATCAGTCCTCGCCCTTATAAAAGTAAACTGACTCATGGAGAAGCATTGCAAATGATCCTGAACGGGGAATGTGGCTCGTTCTCCCAACCACTGCTTCATTGTTTTATGGAAGCGGCAATGCAGAAGGAATGGATAAAAAAGGCAGATAGCTAAGAAAATGAAAATATGTTTTTAGGAGGAATTTGTGTGAAGAGGAAAAAGAGATGGCTAAGATGGATAGCCTGGACACTTTTATTGGTTTTGTGCATGAATAGCGCAGGAACGACAGTTTTGGCAGTTTCAGTGGAAGAAGAGAATATTCCAAATATAAATAGTACTCAAGAGGGTGAAATGCGCACAGAAGATTTTATTCCGGAGGAAAGTACATCATTGTCGGAAGAGACGTCGAAAGAAGAAAATACTTCGCCATCAGAAGAGACTCCTGGAGAGGAAATCACCCCGCCATTAGAAGAGATTCCGGAGGAAGAAATTACTCCATCCCAGGGAGAGCTTTCAGAAGAAGAAAAAGCCTTCGAGGAGCAGATTGCACAAGAGGAATCACCGAAACTTCAGGAGATTTCCGAAGGATTTGATATTGATTTCTATGTCATTATTGATGGAAACAAGGTAAAGCTTCAGCATAATGACATTACCGGCATTGCAACATGGAAAGACGGAAGAACTACCTATCATGGTGTTTCCATTGAGGACCTGCTCCGGATATATGAAGAATTTGGATTTGTGAAAAACAGCGAGAGTCAGAATCCGGATGCGATAAAAAAGTTTGTATCTGCATACCGGGGAAAAAGCAGGATAGAATACGGAGAAGTTTATACAGACACAGAATCCGGAAAGACCTATGTTTCTTACAATTATGGCCAGAATAAACAAGGGGAAGCGGTAGATGTTTACTACCTTCCAAATGGAAAAGGCGTTGCATTAAATTTAAAAGATTCTGTAAAAAAGGACAATTCGTTTTATTCCGTAGAGGTAAAGGGCGAAGGGCAGGATCGGATTCGTTATGCATTAACAGGAACTGTAGTGGAAGAAGCTGTGGCTGACTTTAATCCCAAATTGCCAGACCAGACAGACCAGATCGAATGGACCTGTATGGGAACAGACGATAAGGTGATAGATGGTATACGGGAATCGGGGAACCAGACGAGATTCGCAATTGGAAAAATCACACAGTCTTATGTGATCCAGAGAGCGGATCAGACAGCCTTTGACATTCAGTTTTATATATATGCAGACAATGAGGTTCGAAAGCTGCCGGCTGATTCTCTGAAAAAGGTGTATAAATGGAACCATCAGGGCAGATGCTATTTATCTGTCAGTGATCTTGCTGAGATTTATAGAGAGTTCGGCTTGAATGCAGAGGAAACACAGTCCGGAAATTATTTTCCATATACAGTCCGTGGTGAGAAGACATTAGCACAGGCGACAGTGGTAACTTATAAAGGACAGCAATATGTATCTTATAACCTGGACAAGCAGGAAGCAACTGTACCAACAGACGTTTATTATATGCCAAAAGGAGCATCTGATGGCGAAAAAATTCCGGATAATAATTCAGACCAGATTAAGCAGAATAAGAACAGTTTCTATTCGGTTACAGTGATCAATCCGGATGGAAATCGAACTGTGAGTTACTATAAGAAAGATTCTGCGGTCACAATTTCCGTTGATCCAGGAGATACGAAGGAAAGCGATTGGCTTTGTGCCAGTGAGGATGAAAATAAAACAATTTCTCCGGTAAAACAGGGCGATAAACTAACCTTTTCTATTGGGAAGATAGAGCAACCATATACGGTTGCATGCAACACTTTTGCACCAGCAACCTTGAACATTAAATTCTATACTTTTGTAAATAATGAGAGATATAATGTTCTAAACGAAGAAATTCCTGTTATAAAAGATACTACAACAAAGCCGGGAACAGTTTATTATTATATTTCTAATGATGAGTTAAAAAAGCATTTTGAAAAATTCCATTACGATGGTTCTATTCAAAATGGAGCAAAAGAGCGTTTTTATTATTCCAAGAGAGATTACGATACAATCCATAATGCAGGGAAATACACGATAGAAGGTCATGAATGTATTTATATAGGAAAGTCCGGAGAGCCGATGGATGTGTATTACCTGCCAGACGGACAGGATATTGCCATAATGAGTGCAAAGACCTTACTAGAATACGACGATGATAGATATAACGGTTTTTACAGTGTGACAGTACAGGATGACGATGGACAGGTTTACAGCCAAACAGCTTTGCGTGATCTTCCGGCAATTGATTTTGTTGCAAGAAAGTCAACACTTACAAGAACAGTTAGTACAAAGCCGCGTGTAGAAGAACAAACGCAGGATATAAACTGGGAATGCAGAGAGGAAGATGGTACTCTTTCAGCAGTTACATGGAGTAAAAATGAAGCAGAGCATACCATGAGCTTTACTATTAAGCCAGATGATGCAGTACGTCCATATGTGATTGTTCCTGATAATACAGAAAAACCGGCAGCAACAAAAGAAGCAAATATCAGTTTTTATGTATTTATCGATGGACATTATAAGCTGATAAAGAACCTCAATGCTGAGCAGCATTACATAATCAAAGCAAACAGTGGCCGAGCCAGTCGTTATTATTTGCGAGCTAAACCAGATGATACGATTTCTAAAATTTACAGTGAGTTTGGTTTCACTCCGAGCAAGCTGGAGCCCGGCGCAGATCAGAAAGAGAAGATTCTGTTTGGTTATGCGACAGACAGCCGTGTGTTTGTACAGCACCCTTATAAGGACAACGATGGTACATGGTATATTCCTGTCCTGAAAAACGGGAAAGATGTATCTGTCTATTATTTCTCACAGCCAAACCCACTGAATCCAGACAGAATCGAAAATTATTTTGATCGTTTGACAGGACTTTCTTCTCAGGTTGGGCTGGCAGGAAGACATTTCAGTGTAGAGGGAAGTTTTCATCTGATTGAAGTGTTGGATCCACTGAACCTGACCAAAAGAGAGGCGATTAAGAGACAGTATGTAGGCCATGGGGAAGCATATACTGTGGAAGTACCAAAGAGGGCAAGTTTAGAAGGTGAGTATTATGGCAAGGAGATTGTCTGGAGTTGTACATCTAATGACAGGGACGAAAATGAGGTTCTTCCGGAACCGTCCGGAGATGATAAGGTAAAATTTGAAATTCCGAATGTTAACTCATCTTATGAGGTGATCGCAGACAAACCGCTGGAGTCTGGGGCAGTCAGGGTTATCTATAATACAACTCGTTATATGAAGAAACTTCCTAAGGAAGCTAAGTTGACCCCTCAGGTTGAGAATAAGACAAGACATACAGATGATTATGAGAATGAAATAGAAGCTGGAAAACATAACGTTAAGTCACCATATCCTCTGGTTTATGATCATGAAGATAATGACAGCAAAGAGTTGGAACAGTATGAATTCGATCATTGGGATTACAGAAACAAAGACGGAAAGTGGCAGGAATGCGGTGCAGGGGATTCTATTTCTGATCTTATAAATAATAATGCAAGACAGCCAATCACCCTCTATGCAGCGTGGCGTAAGGTGAGTAACCAAAATCGAAAACAGGTACAGTTTTATATCTGTAAGTCAGCGATGCCGGAAGATGGTTCGGTAGCATTACCAACCACGAATGTAGACGATTATACAAGTGCGGTTGCCGTGGCAAACTGTAATGTGAAGGCAAGTATATTGCATGATGTTCCAGTTCTTGGAAATAAGAATCCATCTACGTGGGAACAGTATGCGGATGGAAATAAGAGAGTGCAAGAACTTTTGCAGGGAACTAAACCAGATGAGGGATATATTGGAAATGGAGACTATATCTACAAGATAGATAGAATTCCTTCCGATGAAGAGGTATTCCAGACAATTCGTGAAAGCGGACGTATGATTCGTATCGGAGACAGGGAGATTCCGCCATCGAAATTAGATACCGAATTCTTCACCATTTATTGGTATTCTTTCAAAAGTGAAATGTCCGATGGGTGGCATATTGACGGACGTATTGTAGCAAAAAATGGTTACCTGACAGTAAAGAAAGATTTTGTCGGAATGCCGGAAGCAATAGAGGAAGTCAAGAAAGATTATTATATCCAGGTAGATATGGATGAAAAGCTTTTAGATGGAAAACCGCAGCCACCTGCATTTCATGAGCATATGAAACTTGTGCTTCCTTCAGAAGATAGCCAGAAACCGGATGCAGAAGCTCCGCAAGCGGAGGATGCTCCAATAGAAGTTGTAGGTACATGGACAGATGAAACACATACAAGCTGTACGTGGATCGTTAAGGCGGACTCATTCTGGAAATACACATTAAAAGAGTACAACTATAAGCCAAAAGATTCGAATGTGAAATTTTCAGGTTGGTACAATGTTCGCAATTCTCATGAAGAAGGAGATAATGTAAATTCATGGGAAGCATATCCAGAAAGTGGAATTAAATTCACAGGACGTGGAATTGGACGCGGTGGTGAAACTCTTACTATTGAATTGGAGAACCGTTATCAGAAAGAGGGAATACTCACACTGAACAAATTTGATGAGTCTACCGGACAAGGAATGGAGAAGATCAATTTTGCTGTTAGTAAGAACGGTGTTGAGGAGGAAGCGGTAACAACTGATAAATACGGAATCGCACAACTTCATATTCCGTTACAAGATGAGAACAAACAGAATCGAACAGCAACTGAGACGTATTTGTTGCGAGAGACAAACTTACCAACGGGATATGTAGACACAGGAGATATACAGATCACAGTTGAGATTGCCAATGGAGCATTCAAAATCACTGATGCAAAACTGGTGGATAGGAAGGCTAACGAAAATCAGGAGGCTGTTAAGGCACCAGTTGATGGTAAGATAGACGGAAAATCTGTTCTGCTTCAGCGGGGAGATACCAGCCTTAATATCCGAAATTTTGCTAAAACAGGCACTCTGCATATAAAAAAGACATGGGAAAATCCAAATGATGCACTGACGGAAAAACAGGTGAAAATCAGATTGTATCAGAATGGAATTTCTACAGGACAGGAATTCCTGCTGAATGAAGAGAACGGATGGGAACACACAGTCGACAATATTCCACTATTCCAGGACAGAAATCCGGTGGAATATAAGGTGGAAGAAATTGAGATAGGAAAGACACATTATTCTTTGGAATACGGGGATGGTTTCCTATATTATGAAGTTATTTATCCAGAGATTCAGTATTTCGATTCAAATGGACAACAAATATTCCCGAAGGATGAGAATGAGTTCAAGGATGTTTCCAAGATGGAACTGGAAGTGCAGAATCTGCATTTCAATCTTGCTGAACGAAGTTTCTTAAAGACGGATGATCTTCCAAGAAACCGACTTGCTGGTGCAGGTTTTCTGTTCTACAAAGTACCGTATGATGATGTTACGAAAAAATATGCGGATGATACAGGATATACAGTAGATTATGACAATACACAGAGTAAGGACGATATCGTTCTGAAAAAGGATGGAAAAACGTGTACGACGTATCGTTCCTTAGAAACAGATGAAAATGGAATGCTTCAATTACCGGAGGACTTTGAGAACGGACGATACTGGATGGTAGAATCTGTTACTCCAAACAAAAAGGACAAAGCAGATAAAACCAAAACACAGTATCAGGATAACTTTAATTTATATATGGTCGATGTAGAATCCGATATTTTATTCCTATATGAGAAATCACCGATGACAAATACCTGGAGAGCTGTTTCGGACAGACATATCGTCAATCATCCGCAAAAAGGCGGGGTGACGGTTGAGATTACAAAGGAAGTCACTGGTCCACTTGGAAACCGCAAGAAGCCATTTGATATGGAAATTCTCTATTGGGAAGATGGTCAAAAGCTGCGTAGCAAGACAATTAGAACTTCTTTGAAACATGGAGATAAAGTTACATTAAAAAATGTAGATATATCTTCGGATATCATAATAACAGAAACTGTTGATACATCAAAATACGCTGTTTCGATTTCTAAAAAAGAAGAGAATGATAAGTATTCAAATCCAGTGCAGGCAACATCGAATGGAAATACAGCTGTCATGAAACAGCGGATTGAGGCTGCACGAGGAGACGTGATTGAGTTAAAAATCACAAACGAAAACACACAATTAATACCGGAAACAGGGGTTCGTCTGAGAACAAGCAGGCATGTATGGTTACTATTTGCCATAAGTATTATCATGATTCTGTTTTTCAGAAGAAGACGGAAAATAAGATAAACACTGCTATGGAACAAAACTTGCAAAAATACATCAGACATTTTACATGTTTGTTGCATTGGAATAAAAAAATAAACCACTATAATAATGGTATGATCCCCGTCAAGAGGACAATAAAAAATAATAAATTTTTGTATCGTCAGCCATGCTATGGCTGGCGATATTTTAGTTTGCGCGCCATGGGCGCGCTCTAACGGGTGAAAGTCCCGAACACGCCTAGGCGACAAGGAAGTGTATAGCTGAACAGCAAGGGTGTCTATCGTAAGGTAGAATCTGAAGGAAGCTGTAAGCAAACTCTTGGTCCGACGGACAGAAATCACATATGAGGCTAGGTTCCGCTTGGTAAGTCTGCTAAATAAGACAAAGCCGTAAAGTTGCCGTTTGTAGGAACCGAGTAAATGTGGCGGATATATGAGAGGAAAGAGCGTGCACCTTAAGCGTGGAGGTCTCACAGAGGTTTCATTAGCCTAGTAACAACGAACTGTGAGAAGTCAGCCGAGCCCATAGTAGCGAAGAAGTCTCTGTAATGGAGATGGAGCGAAGGGGCGAACAATCAATAAGTTTGAGTATGTCTCGTATTGCAGAAATGACAACATCTGCCGTAATCAATCGGGAAAAAGGTGGTCAAATCAAGCGAGACGGAAAGGAAAGAACGCATGGACACAAGTAGTCTAATGAAGCAGATACTATCCAGCGATAATCTCAACAGAGCATATCTGCAAGTCGTACGAAATAAAGGTGCCGAGGGAGTGGACGGAATGAAGTACACAGAACTTAAAGAACATCTTGTAAAGGACGGCGAAATTATCAAGGAACAGTTGAGGACAAGAAAATATAAACCTCAACCAGTACGAAGAGTGGAGATACCAAAGCCAGACGGTGGTGTCAGAAACCTGGGAGTACCAACAGTAACAGACAGATTCATACAACAAGCCATTGCACAGGTCTTAACACCAATCTATGAGGAACAGTTCCATGACCATAGCTACGGATTCAGACCGAATAGATGTGCACAGCAAGCAATCCTGACAGCACTTGATCATGGAACAAGTGAAGCTGTGTTACAGGCAGATGTCGGACATTTTTGGGGTACATCTCTTCCAGTTGGTGGAGAAAGCACACATGATAAAGAACATGATGGAGAACTGATTGAAACGCTGCAGGTGTATCTGGACTGTGATAAGAGTGCGAATAAAGCAGCTGAAAAACTCTATGTAAATTATCGTACTCTTTCAGGGCGATTGAAAATAATAAGAGATATTTCTGGCATTGATTTCAAGAATTCTGCTGAGATGCTGGCTGTTAGAAATGGAATCGTTTTATTCAAAATGGCAGAAACACTGTAATTTAAAGAGAAACTATATCTCTACGGTATGGTTTCTTTTTTTGCGAAAAACCGATAACTACAAACTTTTTGTAGCAAAACGTGAAAATATCTTCCTATTCTCTGTATTATTTTTGCAAAAAACAAGTGCTATACTTTAACCAGTCCATAAAAGAATACCTTGATTATCTAAGTTGATATGAAGCAGGAATGAAACATGAAAAAGAAACAGGTTGAGAAAGAACAGAATAATGAGAAACAGCTTCCCAGACAGGAAACGACACTGGGAGAAGATATCTTTCAGCTGTTATTGAAAAAGGAAATGGAACAGCAGAAAAACTGACTTTCACAAATAATCAGGCAGCCTTTACATTGAAAAAAGATGAATCTGTAGATATCAGTTGCTTACCGACAGGATGGACATATACCGTTACGGAGACAGCACCGGGAACAAACTTCGAGGTGTCATACTCGATAAATGGTGGATCGAAAACCGTTGGAGAAGCAGCATCATTTACAATGGCAGCAACAGGAACGGAAGATATCCAATTTACAAATACATCAACCGTGGCACCGCCCGTAACCGGAAGAAATATTCAGAATAATAGCTGGATTATGATGCTGATTGTGGTTTTACTGATTGGCATTGGAAGCATGGTATTTTTCAGAAAAGTAAAAAGAAAATATCATTAAGGCAAAAAGGAAGAATTGTGCTTGTGAAGTGAAGAACCTGGAAGTATGATTCTTCCTTTTTACAATGAAAGAAACAAGAAAAATGTTCAGGATAAAAATCATTATTGGGGACGGATAGAGAGGGTGACATTATGCAGCTTACAAATACAACGGATTATGCCATTAGAATCGTATGTTATCTAGCATCAGAAAATAAGGTAATAACTACAGCAGAACTATCTCGTGAATTAAATATTCCGGCAAGTTATATTCCTAAAGTAACAAAGCAACTAAAAGAAAAAGAAATTGTTAAAGCGGCAGAGGGATCGAATGGAGGCTATATGCTGGAAAAACGACCGGAAGAAATTTCTCTTATGGACGTTATTAACTGTACAGAGTCAACAATGGCAATTAGCAGATGTCTGGAGAAGGACGGATACTGTTCCAGAAATTATTCAGATTGCTGCAAGGTACATAAGGTGTTACTGGATCTGCAGAACACTTATAATAACAGGCTGGAAAATGTGAAAATATCAGATATTATTCAGCCGGGCAAAGATGAATATTTTGGACGTTTTTATGTAGTTATAAAATTGAATTTAAAGGATCAAACATATGAATGTATTTATTCCCACGTACATGAAGTCTATGATAAAGTAAGTGATTCAGCTACCTATGATGAGTTTATAAGGAAGTACACAGAACAATATGTATATGAACAGGATCGCCAGAAGTTAAGACGATTTTTGACAAGCGAAAAGCTTACGGAACACTTAGTAGACGGCTGTATGGAAGATGATATGTCCTACCGCAGAATATGTGATAATGAAGCAGATTCTTATATTTGGATGGAAGCAAAAAGATATGTAGATGAGACGGAGAATATTGCCATTCTCACATTACATAATGCGAAGGTCATTCCAGATACGATTGTTAATATGGAACAGGAATTGCGGAAGAAAGAAAAGAATATCACGAAACAGTATTGGGATATGGTTTCTTTGCTTGTTGCGGTATTGAATCATAATAATCTGGTGGAAACGGAACATCAGGATGATATTAGTTTTTATACGGAGCAGGTTTATCGCCAACTGCAGAAAAATTATCCGGAATTTGGAATTACCGAAGAAGAGATTGAAAATGTATCACACCTGGCACCAATCCATGATATTGGTAAAATCCGGGTACCGATAGAAATATTGAATAAAAATGGGAAATTAACGATAGACGAGATGGAAGTCGTGAAGCAGCATCCAATTACCGGTGCAGAGATGACATTGAGATTTCCGAATGGTATGACAACAGAGAAATTGAATAAGTACAGCTATGAAATCTGCCGACATCACCATGAGAGATTTGATGGCTCTGGATATCCGGACGGTTTAAAGGGAGATCAGATTCCGCTTTGTGCTCAGGTGGTCGGTTTGGTGGATGCCTATGATGCTTTGGTCAGTGAGCGACCATATAAACGAAAACTGAAACATGCCGAGGCGGTAAGGATGATTGTAAATGCTGAATGTGGAGCGTTTTCCATGAAATTGCTTCAATGTTTTTTTGCTGCGGCTATGCAAAAAGAGTGGGTGCAGAAAGTAGAATCAAACAGAGAAGAGTAAGGAAAAAGCCCAGTAGGTATTTGATGAAAATGAAAGAAATTTTAACGGATATTATAATAAAATTAGTTATTTTATGCTAAAAAATCATTCTAGATATTAGAATGCAATATTGAGTAAATGGTAGGAATTTTTATTCCGATTAGAGGTCCAGATATGAAGAAAAAAAGAAGGATAGAGAACAGAATTATCGCAGTAATACTATGTATGGCTATCTTATTTTCTCAAGTGAATATTGCGGATGCGGCAGACGTAAATCCATCGGGTACCAACACTAGTCAAGTGACACTTTCTGATGATGCCAATAAGAGTAATGGTGAAGTATCAACCGAGTCCACAGTTTCAGATGAAATAAATGGCACCACGGAATCCGAATCTAAGATATCGGAGGAAACAAGTGAAAACTCGAAAAATGACGAATCGGAATCGTCCGGTGGAAATGTTAAAGCGGAATCAACAGATAATATAGATGCTTATTATAAGGATAGTAAAATATGCATTTATAATTATGAACAATTAAAACAGATTGGTTCAGATGCTTATATTTACACAGGTGATAAGGATGGAAAGATTGGTTCTGGAGAAGTAGTAAAGAATGAAGGCACAGAGCTGAAATACGGTGCAGATGCCCAGTACATTTTGATGAATGACATCCAGATGAACTCGGAACAGATTTGGTCAGTACCGGATTCATTTACCGGAACTATCACAGGCACGAAACTAGAAGAAAACGAAACACCAACGCTGTATGATAAGGAAACGGATACAATCTACATATATAATCCATATCAGTTAATGGTACTTGCACAGGAAGAATCTGAAACAGAACCTGTTATGACATTAGATTATGATGCACCACAGTTTGGTATGGGGCAGATGATTTACCCGGATGGAGAAGATCAGGAGTATCTGACTTATAGTAAGTCTCATAATTATGTGTTATCGCAGAAGTTTAATTCGGATAAGCCAGAACTGGTTGCAGATCAATTGACAGAAAAATCAGCGAATGGAGTTCAGTGGCTAGATGGTGAACATGCAGATGGAAGAACAAAACCGGGACAATTATATGTAGAAGTTTCCGGGAAGAAATATATTCTGATCGGAAATGAGTCACAGTTGCGGGCGATTGGAAGCAATAAGAGCGTAACTCCGAGACTGTATGTTTATTACCGTCAGGGGTTAGTAAGCGGATTACTTGGCGGAAAGCCTTTCTACACACCATACTATCCAGGCGATGCGGATCTTGGACTTAATGCTGTTGCTGCAGAAGGGGCAACTACCCATCTTTCTGGATTCCAACAAAAGCCAGATACAGTGAAAGGTGATAACTCGTATCTATATTATAAAGATAATGGTAAGTATAAGCTGGCAGATGTCGATTTGACAAGCGATGATATTGTTACGGGCCTGTTGAAGGGAGTAGGTGGACTGTTAGGGACATTATTGGGTGGTCTTACAGTAGGAACTGGTAGTTTATGTGGCGTTAACGACCAAGGGTTACCTGACAATGAAACAGCGAGTCTGATGAAGTTAAAGCAAGAATATGGTGGTTTAAAATATTCATCCAATGCAAATTACATCATTTTTCGAGATATTGACTTATCCAAGGATGGTGTGAACTCAAATAAAGAAGATGATCTGTGGACACCACTTATGGTATCTGGTGATATCGTCGGTGCCAAGCTTTCCGGCGGCGAGACGAAGTTAGCAGATGAGAACAGTATTCTGGCAACTGGAAGACCTGTAATTTCTAATGTGAATGTGAACCAGACAGAAGAAATGGATGGTTCTAAATATATAGGAATTGGTTTTTTTGGAACAGTTACGAATGAGGTGAATGTAAACAACATTGGTGTCAGCGCCGGAACGGTCTCTGTATCAAACCTGGAATTACAAAATGTAAATGTACAAAACAATACGAATACGCATAAAAATACACAGACTATAATAAGTGGACTCACATCAGGGCTTGGATGGCTTGTAGGTGGTGTAGTTGATTTATTAGTAGGAGTTTTAACATTTGGAAGCGTAAACCTGAATTTGAGAGATACATTATCAGCACTTTTAAATGCAAGAGCAAAGGATCCGACGATTTATGCAACAGGGGCATTTGCCGGAAGGCTAGTGGGTGATGTTTCCATTGAAAACTGTGATGTGACAGGAACAGTCAGTGTTTCGAATATTAATGATCGTACTGGTGGGTTTGTCGGTTATACAGAAGGTGTAACAGAGTATGACGGATTGTCAAAAGCTCTTGGAGTAACGGTGAATGCATTATCATCATTGTTAAATGCAATTCCGGGACTTGGGCTTGGAGATTTGATCACAATTCTTCTGGACAATGCATTGCCGGTTGGTAGTTTAATCCCTACTGGATACAAAAATGTAAATATCAAATACTGTCATGTAGAGAATCTGGCAGGAACTATCGGAGCTGCGGATAAAGATTATGCAGGTGGTTTTGTAGGACAGCAGGTAGGAACAAGAATCTTTGACTGCTCCGTGAAAAACAGTAGTTATTCTGTAACGGCAAAAGAATACGGCGGAGGATTTGCAGGAATCAGCAGAGATGCAAAAATCCGAGGTTTGTTAAGTGATGTAGGTGTTGAACTTATTCGAGTAATGCAGCCACAGAGTATCTTGTTAAATTGCAATCTGACAGGATGTAATGTCTCAGTATCTGGTGAAAATTATCAAGGTGGTATTGTAGGAGCACAGACCAACAGCTATGCAGTCAACTGTGGAGCGAGCGGAAGCATTGCAGTTAAAGCAAGCGGAAGTTATGCCGGTGGTGTGAGTGGTATTTCAACAGTTGGATGGATTACAAACCTTGGAAATAAAGAAGTCAAGGATGCAAGCCTTTTAACAACAGTGAAAGACTTGTTGACAGGTCTTTTGTCGAGTGATCCGGAAAAAGCAGGTATGCTCTTGTCACTTGTAGGAATTGCACCATCAGCAATCTTGGGATGTAACATGGATTGTTCATCAGTTTCAGTTGAGGCTGGTAAGAGCTATTCCGGTGGTATTCTTGGTGGCGGTGATGGCGTCTATATTGCAGAATCCAGTTCCGAATATTTAAATAAACTTCCGTATTGGAAACATGGCGGAGGAGATGCGAGCAGTGTAGCCCAAAGAGATAATGTGCTCACAGGATTAAAAACAGTTACGGCAAGTGAAAATCGTGCCGGGGGTATTGCCGGAAGTGTAACAACAGCAAATGTCACAGGACTTTTAAATAATACGCTTGGAATCGGAAACTTCCTTGGATTTACTGTGCATCATGTAACAGTGACGGGAGTAAATGATGGATATACAGTAGAAGCAAAAGAAAATTATGCCGGCGGAGCACTTGGTGAGGCTGTTGGTGGAGATGTGGATACTGTAACATTAAATCAGGTAAAATCTGTTTCGGCAAAAAACAGAGTCGGTGGTTTTATCGGTTGTGCAGGTCCAGGAGATCTGGCAGGTGGAAACGGACTGACTTTGAATCTGTTAGGACTGAACAACTTGCTGAAAGTAGAAAATCTGCTTTCTGTGGCAGAAGGTGTCAGAGTCAAAATCAACGAAGCTCATGTAAATGGCATCGCAGGAGGCATGACTGTACAAGCAACAGGTACAAATTCCAACGGCGAAGTAGTGGATTATACGGCCGGTGGTTTCATCGGAAAGAGTAACAGCTGTGAGATCATTAAGTCCGATGTGAAAAATTTAAAAGAAGTAACAGCAAATGATACAGATGGTTTTGCAGGAGGATTTGTAGGTTCTTCACAGACCGGAGGGCTTGCAGATGTAGCTGGTGAAGCGGATGTTAAGGCTTTGTTAAATGCAAATAAGTTGTTAGGTGCTGTCACGTACTTGCTTCCTTCTTATACAGAGTGCACGGTTACTTATGTTGATAAAGGCGGAGTTGCTGCAGATACAGCAGGCGGTTTTGCCGGAAACTTCCAGAGTGGAACGGTTAACAACCAGGATGCAGGAGAAGGTAACTATTATTCTGTGTATAATCTGGATCATGTAAACGGGCAATCTTATGCAGGAGGCTTTGGTGGAAATGTTTACTCCGGAGCATTGGCAGATGCTGGAGGCGGAATCAGCATTCTTGGAGGTATCAAGGGGCTGAATATTAATGTAGGAGATTTGCTGAACCTGATCAATGCCTACATTCCATATGTACAGTATGCCGGAGTCAAGTCAGACAACGGATTTACTGTTACTGCCAACAAAATGAAAACAGACGATAGCAATTCTGGAAGTGCCGGAGGATTTATCGGTTACGGAAGCGGTGTTCAGGTAAGTTACTGTGATGTTACGAACCTGAAGCACACAACGGTGAAGGCACCGAAGGATTTAGAAGCCAATGAAGCGCCAACATACTATGATGAAAACAAAAGCACATATGCGGTAACAGGTGCTAGATATGCTGGTGGATATATCGGATATATGGATATTGGTTCTGCAGCTTCCGTTGGAAAAGGTTTGAGCGTACTTGGTAAATCGATAGGAATCAATAATGTGCTGGATGCATTGAATGTCGTTGTTTCTACAATTGAGCATTCAAATGTCACAGGAAATGTTGGAGGATTTGCAGTAAAGGCTTCTTGGAAAAATACTGCATCCGATGCCTCAGCAAATGATGTTCTTGGAGATGCCGGTGGATTTGCCGGAAAGATTTCTGGTGGGCACATTCAGGATTCCAATGCAAATAACTTCTCTTATATCATTGGTCAGATTACGGCTGGTGGTTATGTGGGAGACTTGCAGCCAGGAAATGTTGCAAATGTTCTTGGAGACGCAACTATTTTAGGCGGACTTGTTAATGCAGAAAGTGCATTAGCATCTGTTGCTGAGGATTTTGTACCAACGATCAGAAACAGTTCCACAACATGTATTCCTTGTGGTGGTGCAGTTCGTGCAGATGCGGCCTCCACAAAGCAAGTACAACGAGGTATGGCCGGAGGTTATGCAGGACATAATGAAGGCGGTCACATCTGGGGAAACAATACAAAGAAATGGAAAAGTAAAGAAGAATATACCGGACCAACAAGTACTTGTAAAGCAGTAAGAATCCGCTCGGTATACGGAGAAGAAATCGCTGGTGGCTTCACAGGACTTATGGAGTCAGCAGATACGGCAAGTACCGGAAACCTGTCCTTGTTGTGGGGACTGGTAAAAGTAGATAACATCCTGGGAGCACTCAGCGTTGTCTATCCAACGGAAGAAAATACGGCAGTTTATGGTCCGCTTGCCTTGATGGATTATAAAACTTGGAATGATTGGGTAGAATTTGTCGGTAAAAAAGGTGGTTACGGAAGTGACCTTGCTGCGAATGGAACAGTAAAAAGTCAAGAAGAACTGGATAAGATTATTGGAAAATATGCTTACGGATACAATGTCGTAGCAGGAAGAGTAAATTATCGGGATGAGATAAAACTGGCAAATGGCGGAGCCGCCGGTGGCTATGTTGGTTCGATGCAGACTGGAACCATTACAAATGGACAGGCTTATCAGGCGAAGACAATTAAAGGGCTTCGATGCGCCGGCGGTTTTGCGGGAGAAATGATAAACGGCGGAGCAGCAAAGCTTGGAGGAGTTGATATCCTTGGTCTTAATCTACAATTAGGACGAATGCTACAGGTGCTTAATGTCTTTGTGCCGGTGATTAAGAAATCTTCGGTAGAGGGTTATCAGAGTGGACTGATTGTCCAGTCAGAAGGTGTAGATGACAAGGATACCTGCGGTTATGCCGGAGGTTATGTAGGAAAACTGATCGGTGGGCAGATCTGGGGCGAAAATGATGCACGCTGCAAGGTCACAAAGCTGAGACGAGTTGACGGAAGAAGCTATGTCGGAGGATTTGTCGGAAGCTCTAGACCAGGAAGTGTAGCAACACTGAATCCAACTGCAGGAGAAGGATTGCTCAGCCAGCTTCTGAATAAACTGTTAAGTACACCGGCAGATTTGATAAAAGTATTAAATGCCACAGTCGCAACTATCCGTTATGCGGATGTGGAATCCTGGGATGACTGGGGAATCATCGTAAATGGTGCTTACGCAAGTAGAAGTAATAACACTTCTTATGCAAAAGCAGCTGGAGGATTTGCCGGAAATCTGGAAGGAACTGTACTCGGTGAGAAAGATACGGAAGATACGGAAGAGGCAGGAGTCTCTGTACAGAATATTCGTTCTGTAGTAGCAGGTGAATATGCCGGAGGATGCTTCGGAATCGCAGATGTAGCCGGAGTTGCCAATATCAGTGCAGGAAATGAGACCTCGCTTCTTGATAAATTATTAAAGCTTGGAAGAACCGATGTGCTGGATGCGTTTAGAAGCTATGTATATTACGGAACTGTAAGCGGAAGTAAGGATGCTGGCTTAAGTGTCAGCGCAAACACAGCGATAAAATCCGGACAGAACAATCAGGTTACCTATAGTGGAACAGCCGGAGGTTTTGGCGGCTCATTGCTAAATGGTTCTGTGAAAAACAGTAAAGTAACAGAATTAAGTAATGTAAGAGGTTTAAATAGTGTCGGAGGATTTGTCGGCTATTCTGGAAAGAGTGGAGTAGTTAAGGCAGACAAGATAGACGTTATTGGAGACAATACAGGACAGTTACTGGGTGGAGCTCTTGGAGTTATGGACATTTTTGGTTCTCACATTGATGACTGTGCAGTTACAGGAACTGATGATGGTTACACTGTGCAGAGTACAAATGGAGATGAGCAGATTGCCGGAGGATTTATCGGATATGCAAATCTTGCAAGAATGTCGAATTGTACAGCAGGTGACAAGACAAACCAGAAAATTGGACTGAAACAGGTAGCGTCAGGTGGAACAGCCGGTGGATTTGCAGGACGAACAAGTTTCGCTTATCTTGCAGATTTGAAGTTGGATTCAGGAGCAGTGAATGTAATATTCTCAGTTGTTAATCAACTTGTAAAAGCACTATATCTGGATAAAATCCAGGATTCCGATCTTCTGAAGATTAATCTTGGAATCATCAAAGTGGATGCGCTGTATGATGGCAAACTGCTTCATGTAAATCTGCTTGGAGTGGATATTTCTGTAGGACTTTCAAAAAAGTCAACGGATAACAATCAACAGACAGACCTTGCAATTATTACGATTGGAGATTCATCCATCAAACTTCCATGCGATGAAAATGGACTTTTGAATGATAATGATGCCAAATCCAATATCAGTGTGAGTCTGATCAAGGCGAATCGAACAAAAATCACAGATAGTAATGTCTACGGTGTCAGTCAAGGATATGATGTCTATGCCGGTGGAGCCGGAAATAACAATGATGGTGATGCTAAAGACGGACGAAGTGGTGGCTTTGTTGGATTCAACGATGAAGGACTTTTGAAGAACAACAACATGTATTACTGTGATGTGGTTCGGGGAACAAAAGATCTTGTTGGACCATTTAGTGGAAAAAGTGAACTGGATACGGTATATGACTTCAATAGCCAGGAAAAGGTGGAAGGCGAAAAGAACAATTATCGTATTTATAGAAAACTGGATCAATCATTAGATCAAATTGAAAAGAATAATAGTATCTTGAACAGCAGTCATGAAAAGGATGATGCAAGCGGATGGGATATTTATACAATAGGACACATGAATCCGGTAAAGACCTTTGAGACTTTAAAGAATGCTGTTCTGGCAAGCAAGAGTGATTCAGTGAAAGCAGATCTTAATGCCTATGAATCACCAGCAAAAGCAGTATTGATGGCAGATACTAAAACAACATTGAACACGGGAGATAGTGATACACCGGAACCATCCGAGTCACAGGATCCATGTGATGAGAACATCAAGCTGACGATCAATAAAGTTTGGAAAGATTTAAACAATTTTGATCATTCAAGACCAAACAGTATTACGGTAACAATATCACGTACTTGGAAAGATAAGGCAGGAAATGAAACGACAGAACCAGTACCAGGTTACGAGAGTTACAAAATAGAAGGTTCTATCGATAAATCTAAATGGCAGGAGGTGATAAAGGAACTCCCGGCATACAAGACAGATGGAGATGAAATTTATTATTACACGTATTCCATCACAGAAGCAAAGGTGGATGGTTATACAACAACGATAGATAAATCGCCAGATGGATTTACCTTCACAATAACTAATAGACATTTCCCAGGTCTTCCGGATACCGGAGGATACGGAAGCTATTTGATTTACCTGATAGCTGTTCTGCTTTTCCTGGTATATTTCGTAATGAGATATAAAAAATGCAAGGAAAATAAAAAAGCAGAAAAACTATAGAAAAAATTCTCAAGAAAAGGAGACAATAGTTATGAAGAGAATGAAAAGAATCATGGCATTAATGCTAGCAACGATTATGATGATGGCTATGTCTGTCACAGCATTTGCCGCAGAAGGAGCAACAAAAGGAACACTTACAGTAAATGTAAAAGATGGACAGACACTCACCGGACAGACAATTTACCTGTATAAATTATTTGATGTAACAGAATCTGGCAGTGGAGCTACAAAGAACTATGCTTATACGATAAATACTGCAACTGGTTACAAAAATGCAATTAAATCAGCACTTGGAAGTAGCACTATTACTGACACTTCTACAGATGCAGATTATGCGGATGAAGTAGCAAAACTTGGAGAAAATGACTCTACTGAAGTACAGAAGTTTGCCAATGCATTTACAACTTACGCATTAACAAATAATGTAACAGCAACAGCAAACTCTGAAAAACTCACAGATACAAACAAAGATTCTTATGATTTTTCAAACTTAGCATACGGTTATTATCTTGTATATGTAACCGGTGGAAAACAGATTCAGGCTTCATTAGTAACAGTTGACTCTGATTCAGCTACAGTTAATCTGAAAAGTGAAGCTCCAAGCATCGAGAAAAAGGCAGACAAAACTTCAGTAGAAATCGGAAATGTAGTTACCTATACAGTAACAGGTTCTATTCCGGATACTACAGGATATGCTCAGTATACATACAAAATTAACGATACATTATCAAATGGTCTTGATTTTGTGAATGATGTTAATGGAACTGCACTTGCAGAAGATGCTACAACAGTTAAGGTTACAGTTGCTTTTAAAGATACAGATGTAACAGATGAATCTAAAGCACCTACAACAGCAACACTGGATGCAGTCAATCATAGAAAGATGACACTTGACCTGTCCTCATGGGTTAGAGAGAATCAGGGAAATAAAGGCAAAGAATTTAATGTAACATATTATGCAAAAGTAAATGATAAGGCTGTTGTAGCAGAAAAGAACAGCGCTAAATTGGAATATGGTAATGATCCAGACAATACAACAGAGACAACACCAAGTGAAGCAAAAACACCTACATATCCACTGAACATTAAGAAAACAGATCATAAAACATCTGGATTATTAGCAGGTGCAAAATTCAGCCTTTATACAGAAACAGAATATAATAAAGATGCGGATACAAGACAGGCTATTAAAGTTACTGGAACAAACGGAAACTATGTAGTAGATCCAACATCTGAAAACACAGTATTTGAATCTGCGGCTACAAAAATTGGCGAGAATGAATACAATCTTCATGTCAATGGTCTTGCAGAAGGAACATACTATTTAGTAGAGACAAAAGCTCCAGAGGGTTATAACAAACTGGCCAAAGATGTAAAAATTGTCATTACAAAGAGTACAACAGGTGATGAAACAGCATGGACTCTTTCCAAAGATGACAATGACGAAGCTGATAAGATCATCGATATCGAAAACAGTACAGGTTCTCTTCTTCCATCAACTGGTGGTAAAGGTGCAATCGCATTTGGTATTATCGCTGCAATCCTTGTATTTGGTGTAGTAGTAAGCTTTATCCGTGATAAAAGAAAAGCAGCATAATGTTAAGAATAATGGGCAAGAAACATAAGACAGAATAAATGGAATCTGCGGATATCCTTTTGGATAGCCGTAGTTCCGATATAACGATAGGGAGAATGCAATGAAAAGTAAGAAAAAAGGTAAGATTACAATAAAAGATATTATTCGTTTACTTGTGCTTTTGGTTGCATTCGCCGTGTTATTATATCCGACATACAGCAGATACTTGAATGAAAAGAATGGTTCCAAAGTTGTATCCTATTATGATGAGGAAAGCGTAAAGTTAAGTAAGGCAGAAAAAGAGCAAATGCTGGAAGATGCGAGAGCATACAATAAGGAAATGCTGGGAAATATTGATTTGATTGATCCATTTTCGCAGGAAGATGTGGAAATAGATGCTCGCTATGAGAGCCTGTTAAACGTAGATGGTTCTGGAATGATGGGATACATTCGCATTCCTAAGATTAATGTAGAACTTCCAATCTATCATGGAACAAGTGAAGCTGTGTTACAGGCAGGTGTCGGACATTTCTGGGGTACATCTCTTCCGGTTGGTGGAGAAAGTACACATACAGTTCTGACTGGACATAGAGGTCTTCCGACAAAAACACTATTTACCAATATGGATAAACTGGAAGTAGGGGATATTTTTTACATTAAAGTCTTAGATGAAACACTGGCATATCAGATTGATCAGATATTAACGGTTTTGCCACAAGAGACAGATAGCTTGTCCATTGAACCAGGTAAGGATTATGCAACACTTGTTACTTGTACACCATTTGCAATCAACACACATAGACTTTTAGTTCGTGGAGAGAGAATACCTTATGAAGAGGCAACAAAGCAAGAACCTGATACAAATATAAAACCAGAGTTATCTTTTACTGCTAAAGTGCTGATTGTAACAATTATAGTAATTTTTATAGGGCTGATGATAGCTATAATTTATAGTATACGAGATAGAAAAAGGAGGAAAGTAAGGTGAGAAAGAAGATAAGAAGTATTCACATTATTTTATTCGTTTTGCTTTTTCTTGTCGGTAATTTTATAGATATTTCAACAATCCATGCTGAAGCAGGAAGTAGAACAGGAAGCATTCAAATTAGTTACAAGGGAAGAAATAGTTCGGATAAAGAAGTGACTCTTTCCGGAGCAAAGTTCTCGATATTTCCAATTCAATATATGAAAAATGATGAGCTGGTCTGGGAAGATGGTTTTAAAGATTCAGGTATATCATTACAAGATACCAGTGCAGAAGCAAGAGAAAAACAGGCAAAACAATTGTTTGCATTTGCGAAGGAAAATGATATTTCCAGCTTAATGCAAGAAACAGATAGTTTAGGACGCACGAGTTTTGGAGAATTGGATGAAGGAATTTATCTGATTGCACAGATTGAAAATGTGGAAAGTGGTACAGATAAATTTGAATCTGCTCCATTCCTTGTTAATATTCCATCTGAAATCAATGGGAGTGTAGAATATAATGTAACGATAGAGCCAAAAGCTGAATGGGTTTCACCAGAAACACCACCGAACAATCCAGATAAGCCAAAGGATCCGGTACCTTCAAAACCTGATAAGCCAAATACTATTCAGAAAATAATAAATACGGTAAAAACTGGAGATACAACCAATATAGTTGCATGGTTTTTAATAGCGATTGTTAGTCTTGGTTTGATTGTAGGATTTTATAAAAAGAGAAAAATGAAGTAGCCATTATTTAAAGAAAACTGATCCATTACGGTGGAATCAGTTTTCTTGTGTTATACGGTTTAAAACGTTTCAGATATTAATGTTGAAGTGGTGGTGTAAACGCACCATAGTGCGTACTATCAATTGATTAGCCACTCATCAGAGTGGCATATTTTATAAGTTACTTTCTACATTTCTCTGGCAACTTATCTGACCAAGGAAGCAGATCCTCACAGAAACTTGTATCATGATCTTCCATATGTTTTGGAATCTCTGTGAGTAAATATTCAAAATAATCGTATGGTTTCAGATTGTTTGCTTTTGCTGTTTCAGCAATACTATAGATGATTGCACTTGCTTCAGCTCCTGCAATGGTATCAATCATGACCCAGTTTTTCTTGCCAACACAGAATGGGCGGATTGCCTGTTCTGCGGCATTATTGTCTAGTGGGACATCACCATCTTCAAGAAACACACGCAAATATTTTTCCTGATTCAATGAATACGTGAATCCATTTGCTGTTTTATTCTTTGGCATCACAGACAACAAGTTTTGTTTTGCCCACGCAAAATAAGCATCTACCAGAGGCTTCACAGTCAGCTGTCGATGTTTCAAACGTTCCTCAGAACCTAACTCCTTGAGTTTATTATCCTCACGATAAATCGCTTGGATTTGTTTTAATGCAAGATATGCAAGTGACATTTTCTGACTCGCCTTCGGCAAAGCCTTTACCGCTTCATCAAAGCGACGTCTCACATGTGCCCAACGTCCGGCAATCTTCAGGTCTTCACGTTCTTCTGCAATCGTGTGGTAAACCTGGTAGCCATCCGTTATACAGACTCCACGAAATTCCTTTAGGAAGGATCTTGGATGGTTTGCATTACGAGTAGGTTGATACTCATATAGGACAATCTGCTTATCAAGATACATCATATAGTGGTTCAGTTGTCAAGACAAAAATCTAAGCTTTTTATAATGAACTGATATATGTAACTGGGTAGGGGAGAAAATCCCCCCCTTAGGCTGCATGATCATCCAGTAACAGAATCGGATAATAGCAGGATGCCGGTGTTTGATTATTGAGTGCAGAATGACAACGTTCAAAGTTGTAAGTGTGCACATATTTACCGATTGCCTTCCGTGCTTGGCACCATTCACTGACAGTTACACCGATCGGACGATTCTGGCAATCCTGAATCATTTGAGCCCATTCCTGTAATCGGCAATTACGTGCAACTATAGCTGTTTGAGTTTTCGTAATAGACCACCTCCATGTTGTCGAAACTTTAGGCTAAATTTTTTAGACTAAACTTTTTTGACAAGTATCATTTGTTGAGTCTATTTTCTCAAATAACTAGAGGGAATTCAATATACGCACTATGGTGCGTTTACTAAATGTTTATCCAGCCAGCTGCCAATAATCCCGACCATTTTTCCAATGGTAAGTGCAGCTAAAACAGTTCCGATTCCGAGACCGTCCAAATGTCCGAGAAAAAGTTTTGTCATACATGCGGTGACTACCAGACAGAGTACATCGAAGGAAATTTTAATCCTTGGATAATGAATTCCGGAAATCTGTGATACTTCTCTAGGAAAAAGATCGGTAGGAACGATAGGCAGACCGCACCGGTTGGAAAGCGCAATTCCCACACTGAGTAACAGATAGCTGATTATAAAATAAAGAATGCGGCAAGGCAACGTTTGTGGAAGGATATGAATCCAAAGTTCATGGACATCCACCAATTGTCCGAATAAAAATCCGACTACAAAACTAAAAAGGTATTGTGGGACAAAGCGTTTTTGCAAAAACATCAAAATTAAGACGAGAAGTCCTTGAAAGAGGTATGTCCATGTCCCAAGTGACAAGTGGGGAAGCACCTCCGAAAAAGCGAATGGTACGCTGGAAATCGCGGAAATTCCGGCACCGGAATACAGCATGAGTACTACTGCGAAGCTGTTGATGATAATGTTAATTGCAAGAGCTAACTCACCGGAAAGTATGGGGCGCTCTTCTTTTGTGATTGGTCTTTTCATTTGACCTTCCTCCTTATGATACAACATTTGTCTCTTGTTTTTGACGTGAATAAAATCATTTCAAACTTCTTCTAGTGTATAAAATTATTTGTGATTAATCAAATAAATAGTTTTAATCAAACTATAGACTATGTCTATTATGCGGTGATATACTGACGGTAAGAAAGGAGGCGGTATCATTGAATCTGTCTTATATACGTTATTTCGTCACGCTGGCACATGTTCGACATTACACGAAAGCAGCAGAACAGTTATGCATTACACAGCCGAGTCTGAGCCATGCGGTGACACAGCTGGAAAAGGAATTGGGAATTCCGCTGTTTGAAAAAAATGGGAGAAATACGACATTGACACAATTTGGAGAAGAGTTTCTTGTCTGTGCAGAGCACACGTTATCTACTTTAGATGCAGGAGTTGCCTCGATTCATCGGAGTGCAAAGGGAGAAGGTGTCATTCGCCTTGGTATGCTTCGCACGTTAGGGATTGAGTATATACCGAAGCTGGCTGCGCAATTTTTGAGGGAAAATAAAGAGCGAGATATACAATTTACCTTTCATACGGGGGCAACGCAGACACTCTTAGATGGTTTAGAGAGCAGAAAATTTGATTTGGTATTTTGTTCGCAGCCATCTGAAAAGGCAAATTTAAGTGCGACCCCGGTGCAAAAGCAGAATCTGGTATTGATAACTCCCAAGAACCATCCGCTGGCAGGTCAGGATACAATTGATCTGAAGGAGACGGTCTCGTATCCACAGATTTATTTTGAGAAAAGTGCAGGTATTCGCAGTGTGATCGATCAGATGTTTTTGAATATTGGAGAGACACCGAATATTGCCTATGAGACCGAAGAAGATCAAGTGATTGCAGGTCTGGTTGCACAGGGATTTGGGATTGCGATTGTTCCGTACATGGATCTGCTCTTAAAGCTGGATGTAAAAATTCTTCCAATTGTCTCACCAAACTGTGAACAGGTGCTGTTTATGGTCCATGACGAACGTGTATTTATGCCGCCTGCAGTGCAGAACTTTCGTCGGTTTGTATTGGAGAGAAATAATATTTTTGAAAAAAACTGAAAAAACTTCGAAAAAAAATCAACGCCGAAAAATTTTTGATATGATAAAATAAAAAAAATAAGGTTCCGGGAGGAAAGGCATATGAAAAAGAGATATATTGCAGGTATGATGGCTGGTGTGGCAGTAATAGCGATTTTTACAATATGTTTTACGCAAGGGAAAAAAGAGAACATAAAAGATGAGAAAGAATTGATTACAATTGGATTTTCACAGGTTGGAGCGGAGTCAGACTGGAGAACTGCAAATTCCATTTCGATAAAGGAAACATTTACGCCGGAACGGGGATATGATTTGATATTTGAGGATGCCAGACAGGATCAGTCAAATCAGATTATGGCGATTCGAAGTTTTATTCAGCAGGATGTAGACTATATTATTTTTTCACCAGTGGTGGAGGACGGATGGGATACGGTCTTAGAAGAAGCGAAACGAGCAAGAATTCCGGTTATTGTAATAGACCGTATGGTGAATGTAAAAGATGACAGTCTGTATACAGCATGGGTTGGATCAGACTTCTATATGCAAGGAGAAAAGGCCTGTGCGGCATTGAAAGCTTACGTGGATGCACAGGAGATGGAGAAAGTCAATATTGTACATATTCAGGGGACACTTGGAGCGACAGCTCAGATTGCAAGAACGCAGGCGCTGACAGAAGCGGCAAGTCGATACGGATGGAACATAGTTGCACAGGAGAGTGGAGATTATACAGAAGCTGGAGCCTATGAGATAATGAACCGCGTTTTGAACGAATATGATGATATTGATTTTGTGTATTGCGAAAATGACAATGAGACATTTGGGGCGTTGGAGGCGATTAAAAAGAAATATTCAAATGGCGGCGGAATTAAGTTGATTTCTTTTGATGCGACAGAAAAAGGACTTCGATATACAATGAATGGAAATATCATGATCAATATGGAATGTAATCCGATGCAGGGACCAGAGGCGGAGAAAATTATTAAGCAATTACAAGACGGAAAAACACCCCAGAAACAAGCATTTGTACCAGAGCAGATTTTTGTGGATGGAAACGTTATTACTGACGTGTGTGTAGATGGGAAAACATATGATGTTCAGCCAGTGACAGAGGAACTGATTGAAATGAGAGATTATTAGAAGACAAGGGGGAGTATTCGCATGATAAGGAAAATAAAGGTATTTCTTGTAGAAGATGAGGTGATTATTCGCAGCGGAGTCAAAAAAAGTATCAACTGGGAACAGGAAGGATATGAATTTGTGGGTGAGGCAAGTGACGGTGAACTGGCATATCCTATGATCTTAAAAGAAAAACCAGATATTTTGATTACGGATATTCGTATGCCCTTTATGGATGGTTTAGAGTTGAGCCGTCTGGTAAAAAAGGAACTTCCGGATATTAAAATCTTGATTTTAAGCGGATATGATGAATTCGAGTATGCAAAAAAAGCAATTAAGATTGGTGTGACAGAGTATTTGCTAAAACCAATTTCGGCAGCCAAGCTTACGGAGGTGCTGAATGCAGTGGCAGAGACAATCCGGCAAGAAAATGAAGAAAAAAATCTTTTGGAGACATATTTTGCGGAGATGCGGGAAAATACAGAACGGGATAAGATGAGGCTGTTTGAGAAACTGCTGATGGGAGACTTATCTATGGGAGAGATTTTGGAAGCAGGAGAACGGTTTGGTATGAATTTGGGAGCCTCCTGCTACAAAATTGTGCTTTTTAAAATTCTTGCTAATTTAGAAAACCACGTGTATGCAGAGCAGATGGTAGATGCCTGCAGTTCAGTAGAACAAGCAGCGTCAATGATGGAGGGGGTATATGTATTTCAGAGAGGTGTAGAAGGCTGGGCGTTTCTTTTGACTGCACAGGATGAAAAAAGTATGGAAGAAAGTGCAAAAATATTATATCAGAATCTGAAACAGGCAATGAAGAATTATACGCAATTGGAGTATTTTGGTGGAATCGGCAGCACAGTCCCGAGAATACGGAGCTTGAAACAGTCCTTTCGAGAAGCAGACAGGGCATTTGCGGCAAGATTTGTAGAAGAGGCAAATCAGATTATTTCTCAAAAAGAGTTTGAGAAAAGTCAGATGGAAGAAGGATTGAAAATGCAAGGTGTAGTACAAATTGGAAAATCCAGAGAGATGTTGCAGAAATTTCTGAGCAATGGAACGCGCGAGGAAGTGAAAGCCTTTTCTGATGCTTATATATCAAGGATAGAGGAGGAAAATATCCGATCGACGATGGTACGGCAGTATGTTGTGATAGATGTCTGCATAGTCATCTTGTCATTTTGCGAAAGAATATCTTCGGCAAATAGACTGCAGGAGGAGGCAGAAGAGCTGCAAAAGATGATGCAGAAAATACACTCTTTGTCAGAGATTAAAAAATATGTTGTACGTTTATTGAATGAAGCAATAGAATTGCGAGATGCGGAGAGTGGAAGAAGATATTCGGATCTCATTGCGGCGGCGAAAAAAGAGATAGAGAATCATTATATGACGGAAGAAATTTCGCTTAATACAGTAGCGATCAGTGTGGGAATGAGTCCAAGCTATTTTAGTTCTATTTTTAGCAAAGAGGCAGGAAAAACGTTTGTAGAGTATTTGACGGAAGTAAGGATTGAAAAAGCAAAAGAATTTTTGATGTGCTCCTCTATGAAAACGTCTGAGATTGGATATGAGGTAGGATATAAAGATCCACATTATTTTAGTTATATATTTAAAAAAGTGCAGGGATGCTCACCCAAAGAGTACCGAGCGAGAGGAAAGGAATAAAAGATGAAAGACAAGAAAAAGGTCTCTTTGAATACGAGCTTGATCACAATTGCAGTTACGGCATTTGTGCCAATGCTGCTTGTTCTTTTTTATGCATTGTATACGCTCTCCGGCGCTACAACAGCGTATTCAAAAATTACGTACAGTGTTACATATGCGAATGAGGCGCTGGAATTCAAGGAGCGAATGGATTACAGTATGTATCTTGCAGTTGTGAGGAAGATGGCATTTGAAGAGCTGGGGGACGGAGAAATGACGGTCAATGGAATCGTCACAGTGAATCCATATGAATATATTGGAGAGATGGAAAAGCGGTGTTTGACGTTATCGGACTTAGCTACAGTAGACATTAATCGGAACCAGATTACAAGAATCCATAACACATTAGAATCTTTAAAACAGAATATTTCAACACTTCAAGCAAGAATACAAAGCTCTGTAGATTATGAGGAAAACATGGTATATCTGGATGAAAATATTTACATGCTTACAAGTGTTATTCAGGAAGGGATTCAGGAGTACATCCATGTAGAGACAACAAATTTGCAGGAAGTCCGTATTGAGCAGGAGCGTCACAACCAAAAAGTGTACTGGCTTTGCCTCGTAATTGTGATGTCTGTCATTATTGCGGTACTTTTTCTTACCGGAAAAGCACTTCGAAATGTTATGGTTCCGGTTAAAAAATTGTATGAACGGACACAGAAAGTTGCGGGCGGGGATTTTACAGTGCAGAGACAGGACAGCCGTATTAATGAGATTGCAGTGCTGATGGATAATTTTAATGATATGACAAAAGAAATCGGCAATCTTGTGGTAGATATTAAAGAAAAAGAAAAAAATTTACATTTGATGGAGACTAAGCTTTTACAGGAACAAATCAATCCGCATTTTCTTTACAATACGTTAGATACAATTGTGTGGCTTGCAGAAGACAACCGAAATGAAGAAGCCGTAGCCATGGTAACTTCACTTTCAGATTTTTTCCGCACAACACTTTGTCAGGGACGGGATTATATTACTGTCAGAGAGGAAGAGGCACATATTATAAGTTATCTTAAGATTCAGCAATTTCGATATCAGGACATTATGGATTATGAGATTCAGATAGAAGAGGAAATGAAGAAATTTGTGATTCCAAAGTTATTGCTTCAGCCACTTGTAGAAAATGCGCTTTATCATGGTGTGAAGAAAAAACGAGGGAAAAGTCTGATTCGGGTAAAAGGTTTTCAAAAAGATGAAAAGCTTATTTTTCAAGTTATTGACAACGGAAAAGGTATGTCTGCTGAAGAGTTGAACACACTTCGGGAAAATGTTCAGAAAGGACCGGATGAAAGAAAAAATAAAGGTTTTGGTCTGGCAAATGTAAATCAAAGAATTCGACATTATTATGGGGAAACATATGGTTTATACATAGAAAGTACAGAAAATGAGGGGACGGAGGCAACAATTATTATAGCAGCAAAAAATATTGAACATTTACCTTAAAAAAATTAACATTTTGAAAAAAATTAAAAATAATTGAACTTTTTACGGAAGATTGTTGGTTTTAAAATAAAAGGACTTCCAGTATATTAAATGTAACAACCGGAACAGAAAAAAGAGAGACCGGAATACATAGTACAGGGAGGAATTATCATGAAGAAAAAAATTGTAAGTGTTTTATTATGCGCGGCTATGACAGCATCAATGCTCATTGGTTGTGGAAACAAGGACAAAACAACAGGAGAAGATTCAAATGGAGGTGGCTCTGACTTAATTAAAGTTGGAATTATCAACAATGATCCAAATGAATCGGGATATCGTACCGCAAACGACAAAGATTTGAAAGCGAAATTCGCAGAAGAGAACGGATATGATGCACAGTTTGCATATAGTTTAAAAAATGATGAACAGATTACAGCGGCGAAAAAATTTGTGCAGGATGGAGTTGATTATTTGCTGATTTCAGCAGCAGATACAGCAGGATGGGATTCCGTATTAAAAGATGCACAGGCAGAAGGAATTCAAGTGATTTTGTTTGACCGTACAATTGATGCAGACGAAAGTCTTTATGCAGCATCCATCGTTTCCGATATGGATAAAGAAGGTGAGACAGCAGTAAATTGGTTAAAAGATCAAGCACTTTCGGAATACAATATCATTCATATTCAAGGTGTCATGGGATCGGCAGCACAACAAGGACGTACAGGAGCTCTTGACGAAGCAGTGAAATCAGAAGGCTGGAAACTTGTTACACAACAGACAGCAGAGTGGAATGCAGAGAAGGCACAGCAGATCGTTCAGTCAGTAATAGATTCAGGTGAAAAATTTAATGTAATCTATGCAGAAAATGATGATATGGCAAAAGGTGCAGTGGCAGCTCTTGACAAAGCAAATATTTCCCATGGTGTAGGAAAAGATGTGGTTGTTATGGGATTCGACTGTAATAAATGGGCATTAGAAGAACTACTTGCACAGAATTGGAATTATGATGGACAGTGTAATCCATTCCAAGCTTCTTATATAGATGAAGTTATTCAAAAATTGGAAGCAGGAGAAGAAATTGAAGAAAAGACAATCATCATGGATGAAAAAGGATTTGATGCAACAACGATTACTCAGGATGATGTAGATCAATATGGCATCTAATTAAAACTCAGATTTCGAAACGAATAATGTTTGAAAAAAGGAGCGTGGCGCAGTGATAGTACGCATGCACCACGCTCCTTTTGCGAAAAAATTAAGGGGGAAAAGAACAGTGAAAGAAAACACAGTATTAGAAATGAGAAATATTCACAAAAGCTTTCCCGGAGTACGTGCTTTAAAGGGAGTGGATTTTACACTATGTGAAGGTGAAATTCATGCATTAATGGGTGAAAATGGCGCTGGAAAATCAACTTTGATCAAGGTTCTTACTGGTGTTTATGGAAAAGATGAAGGACAGGTTTATATCAAGGGGCAGGCACAGGCAGTCAGCATTCGTTCGCCGCAGGATGCGCAAAAATTCGGGATTAGTACTGTATATCAGGAAATTACGCTCTGTCCGAATCTTTCTGTGGCAGAGAATATGTATATAGGAAGAACAAATAAAGTCTGCCAAAACTGGAAGAAAATGAACAAAGATGCGGATAAGATTTTACAGTCTCTTGGAATTCCGGCAAGAGCGAGTCAACAACTATCCAGCTGCTCTATTGCAGTACAGCAGATGGTAGCTATTGCACGTGCAGTGGATATGGACTGTAAAGTTTTAATTTTAGATGAACCGACATCTTCTCTGGATGATCAGGAAGTAGAAAAATTATTCAAGCTAATGAAAGACCTCAAATCAAGAGGTGTTGGAATTATTTTTGTCACACATTTTTTGGATCAGGTATATGAGGTATGTGATAAGATTACGGTTCTTCGAGACGGAGCCCTTGTTGGAGAATATGAGATTAAAGATCTTCCGCGAGTCAAACTGGTATCGAAGATGCTTGGAAAAGAACTTGATGATGTTGCAGAAATTAAAGACGACAGCATTGTGTACAAAGCAAAGACAGATATTCCGGTATTTGAGGCAGAAGGACTTCAGAGCAATGCGGGAATCAAACCGTTTAACTTCTATATCAAAAAGGGAGAGGTAAATGGATTTACAGGATTGCTCGGTTCCGGACGAAGTGAATGTGTTCGAGCAATTTTCGGTGCAGATAAAGTGATTCGTGGAACAGTTAAGAAAAATGGAAAAGTTGTAAAGATTACAAAACCAATCGATGCTATGAGACAAGGAATTGCATATCTTCCGGAAGACCGTAAGAGAGATGGTATTATTGGAGATCTTTCAGTAAGAGACAATATTATTCTTGCACTTCAGGTTATGAAAGGGTTCTTTAGACCATTTTCTAAGGCAGAGGCAAATAAATTTGCAGAAGAATATATTAAATTGCTTTCTATTAAGACAGCGTCTGCAGATACGCCGATCAAATCATTGTCAGGTGGAAATCAGCAGAAAGTAATTCTTGCAAGATGGCTTTTGACGAAACCCGAATATTTGATTTTGGATGAGCCTACACGTGGTATTGATATTGGTACTAAAATTGATATTCAGAAACTGGTATTAAAACTTGCTTCTGAAGGTATGAGTGTTACATTTATTTCTTCAGAGACAGATGAGATGCTCCGCACATGTTCCAGATTGATTGTAATGCGCGACCGTAAAGTGGTAGGGGAACTTTCAGATAAGGAGCTTTCACAGAGCATGATCATGAATACAATTGCAGGAGGTGAAAAGTGATGAAGACAAAAACAGGAAATAGTTTAAAAGCTATGGATAGATTTAATGGACTGTTTAGAAAGCAGATTTTTATACCGATTGCCGCCCTTGTAATTTTGGCATTGTTTAATCTGATTGTAGATCCATCTTTCTTTAAAATAACATTGGGACATAATGCAGCGGGAGATCCGGTTTTGTCTGGATATCTTATAACAATATTGGATTACGGATCAGAACTTGCAATTCTTGCAATTGGTATGACGCTTGTCACGGCGGCTTCCGGAGGACAGGATATCAGTGTTGGTGCAGCGATTGCAATATCAGGAAGTGTTGTACTTCGAGTCCTTTGTGGAACAAACTCAAGACCTGACGAACTTCAGGCACCGATTATTGTAGCATTTTTAATCAGTTGTCTTGTAGCAATGCTATTTGGGGCGTTTAATGGTGTGCTGGTTGCTCATTTTAAGATACAACCAATGGTTGCGACATTGATCCTATATACGGCAGGGCGCTCTATCGCAGCTTGGATTAACAACAATGAACTTCCAATCGTAAGTGATAAGACATTTAGTTACATAGGTGGATTTATACCGGGTATTCCAATTCCAACACCGTTTTTCATTGCAGTGTTGTGTATGATTATCATTGCCCTGGCAATGAAATTTACAAATTTGAAGTTATATACACAGGCAGTTGGTATCAACGAATTTTCATCTAGATTGAATGGTTTGAATCCGACATTTATCAAGTTTTTATCATTTGTAATCTTAGGCGTATGTGTGGCGGTGACAGGGCTGATTAAAGTAAGCCGTTTATCTTCTATCAACTATTCTGTTATTGCCAAAGATATTGAGATGGATGCAATTTTAGCCGTTGCCCTTGGCGGAAATGCTTTGAATGGCGGAAAGTTTAATATGGCAGCATCTATTCTTGGCGCATATGTAATTCAGTTCCTTACAACAACATTGTATAAATTCAATGTGCAGGCAGATGCTCTTCCGGCATATAAAGCAGTTGTTGTTATCGTACTTGTTGTGTGCAGTGCACCGACAGTAAGAGAGTGGTTCAAAGTACTTGGAAAAAAAATAAAAACAAAACCAGAAGTAAAGGAGGTCGGTTAATATGGCAGCAGTTAAGAGCAAACCTATGGCAGCAAAACCAGCAGGTAAATGGAAATTAGGAAATATGACCGACACAAACATGCTGCTTTCGATTACGGTTGTTGTATTTTTCCTGATGTATATCGGAGCAATTCTTTTTCAGGGAGGCGGCTTTTTAAAACCACAGACTTTTTTTAATATTTTAAATGCAAATGCAGCTTTGTTGATTCTTTCAGTAGGTATGAGCATTGTTATGATTACCGGGGGAATTGATATCTCTGTGGGTGGTGTGACAGCGCTTGTAAGTATGAGTTGTGCGGTTTACTTGGATTACCATGATGGAAATGTCATTGGAGCGATGGCGATTGCAATTGCGATTGGTCTTGCATTCGGAATTGTACAGGGAATTCTTGTTGCGTATCTTGATATCCAGCCATTTATTGTTACATTGGCAGGAATGTTTTTCGCAAGAGGTATGACAACAATCATCAATAACGATCCATTCAATGTGCAGAATGAATCATTTGTAGCATTGAAAAATACACGTATTATTGTACCTGGCTTTGGCTCTGTGAATCGTTTGGGTAAATACGTAGATGCCTATGTAGAGATTGGTGTAATCGTTGCAATTCTTGTTGTAGTAGTAATGTTCTGTGTTTTAAGATGGACAAAACTTGGCCGTTCATTTTATGCAGTCGGTGGAAATAAACAAAGTGCGTTGATGCTTGGAATTAATGTAAAGAGAACAAAATTCCTTTCACATCTGCTTTGCAGTGTGCTCGCAGGAATCGGTGGATTCGTATACTTTTTGTATGTAGGTTCAGGCTCACCGTCCCATGCAACTGGTATGGAGATGAATGCAATTGCATCATCTATCATTGGTGGAACGATGCTGACAGGTGGTGTAGGAAATATTATAGGTACATTCTTTGGTGTGATTTCACTTAGCACGATTCAGAATATTGTATCGTCAGCTGGTCTCGATGAGGCATGGTGGACAGGAATTACCGTTGCGGCAATGCTTTGCCTGTTCCTTGTGATCCAGAGTATTGTAATGGCACGTAAGAAAAAATAAATAGTATACTCCGAGGGTTTCCGCCAGGGGAGCCCTTGTTGTACATAGTCAGATTAAAAAATTGCGAAATATTAGGAGGGAAACATAATGCTAAAAACAAAGAAATATCAATTTTGGTTTTGCACAGGGTCACAGGATCTGTATGGAGAGGAATGTCTGGAACATGTAGCAGAGCATTCACGCATTATCGTAGATAATTTAAATCAATCGGGAAATCTTCCATATGAGGTAGTGTGGAAACCGACATTAATCACAAATGAATTGATTCGGAAGACATTTAATGATGCAAATATGGATGAAAATTGTGCAGGGGTCATTACATGGATGCACACATTTTCACCTGCAAAATCATGGATTTTAGGACTACAGGAATATAGAAAACCATTGCTTCATCTGCATACACAGTTTAATCAGGAGATTCCGTATGATAGCATTGACATGGATTTCATGAATGAAAATCAATCGGCGCATGGAGACAGAGAGTATGGACATATCTTCAGTCGCCTTGGAATGGAACGAAAAGTCGTAATGGGATATTGGGCAGATGAAGATGTGCAAAAGAGAATTGGTTCATGGATGAGAACAGCAGTAGGTGTCATTGAAAGTAGTCATATCCGTGTGATGCGTATTGCAGACAATATGCGAAATGTTGCAGTGACAGAAGGAGATAAGGTTGAAGCACAGATAAAATTTGGCTGGGAAGTAGATGCTTATCCGGTAAACGAGATCACAGAGATGGTCGACAGTGTTTCAAAAGGAGATATTGATACACTTGTAGAAGAATATTATGACAAATACGAAATTCTTTTAGAGGGGCGCAGCGAGAAAGAATTTCGTAATCATGTGGCAGTACAGGCAGGAATTGAGATTGGGTTTGAACGTTTTCTGGAAGAAAAGAATTACCATGCTATTGTGACTCATTTCGGGGATTTGGGTGGATTAAAACAACTTCCGGGACTTGCAATTCAGCGTTTGATGGAAAAAGGCTATGGCTTTGGCGCAGAAGGGGATTGGAAGACAGCGGCAATGGTACGTGTTATGAAGATTATGACAGAAGGAATGAAAGAAACAAAAGGAACTTCTTTTATGGAAGATTATACTTACAATTTAGTACCTGGAAAAGAAGGAATTTTGCAGTCACATATGCTTGAAGTTTGTCCAACAATTGCAGATGGAAAGATTTGTATAAAAGAGCAGCCTCTTTCTATGGGAGACAGAGAAGATCCTGCAAGACTTGTGTTTACCGCAAAGACAGGTCCGGCAATTGCAACATCATTGATTGATCTTGGTGACCGTTTCCGCTTGATTATCAATGATGTGGACTGTAAAAAAGTAGAAAAGCCAATGCCGAAACTTCCGGTCGCAACTGCATTTTGGACACCGCGTCCAAATCTGCAGACAGGAACAGAGGCATGGATTTTGGCTGGAGGTGCACATCATACGGCATTTTCTTATGATTTGACAGCGGAACAGATGGGAGATTGGGCAGCAGCAATGGGAATTGAGGCAGTCTATATTGATCAGGATACAAGGATTCGCCAGTTTAAAAATGAACTGTTATGGAATAGTGCTGTGTATCGGAAATGATATTTGTTTGGAGGGAAAATAGATGGGCAATGTAAAAGAGACAATTGAAAGTGGAAAGGCAGTGCTTGGAATAGAATTTGGTTCGACGAGAATTAAAGCAGTTTTGATTGATGAGGAACATGTGCCAATCGCATCTGGGGATTACGCGTGGGAGAATCGTTTAGATAATGGAATTTGGACTTATACTTTGGAGGATATCTGGACGGGGCTTCGTGAAAGTTATGCAAAAATGGCAGCGGATGTCAAGGAAAAATACAATGTAACGATTAAACAGCTTGGGGCGATCGGTTTTAGTGCAATGATGCACGGTTATATGGCATTTGATCAGGAAGGAAATTTGCTTGTGCCGTTTAGAACATGGAGAAATGGAATCACAGAGCAGGCGGCAGAAGCGTTGACAGAATTATTCCAATATAATATTCCGCAAAGATGGAGCATTGCACACTTGTATCAGGCAATTTTAAATAAAGAAGAACATGTGAAAAAAGTGGCATTTTTTACAACACTTTCAGGATATATTCACTGGAAATTAACCGGGCAGAAAGTACTTGGCGTAGGAGATGCATCAGGAATGTTTCCAATTGATCCAAATACGAAAAATTATGATGAGAGAATGATTCAGAAGTTTGATACACTTGTGGAAGGAGAAGGATTTTCCTGGAAAATAGAAGAGATTTTACCAAAAGTGTTACAGTCTGGAGAACGAGCTGGGATGTTGACACAGGAAGGTGCGAGGCTTCTGGATATAAGTGGAAATTTGGAATCAGGTATTTTGCTTTGTCCACCAGAGGGTGATGCCGGAACCGGAATGGTAGCGACAAACAGTGTGCGAAAAAGAACAGGAAATGTATCTGCGGGAACATCTGTTTTTGGAATGGTTGTATTAGAAAAAGAGCTGGAAAGGGTGTATCCGGAGATTGATCTTGTGACAACACCGGATGGCAGTCTTGTCGGAATGGTTCATGCAAATAACTGTACATCAGACTTGAATGCATGGGTGGGACTCTTTCGAGAATTTGCAGAAAGTTTTGGCATAAAAGTAGATATGGACAGTCTGTTTGGGACATTGTATCGGAAAGCCTTGGAGGGAGATGACGATTGTGGCGGTCTGCTCTCCTACGGATATCTTTCAGGAGAAAATATCACTGGAGTGGCAGAGGGAAGACCGTTATTTGTGCGTTCGCCAAAGAGCAATTTTAATTTGTCAAACTTTATGAGAGTACATTTATTTACATCACTTAGTGCATTAAAAATTGGTATGGATATTATGATGAAAGAGGAACATGTTGAAATAGATACAATTTTAGGACATGGAGGACTTTTTAAGACCAAAGGAGTAGGACAGAAAATTCTTGCGGCGGCTATCAATGCTCCAGTATCGGTCATGGAGACTGCGGGAGAAGGAGGTCCATGGGGAATGGCATTGCTTGCTGCTTATATGATTCAGAAGGAAGAACAAG
This sequence comes from Faecalimonas nexilis, assembly GCF_059731825.1. Lineage (NCBI taxonomy): Bacteria > Bacillati > Bacillota > Clostridia > Lachnospirales > Lachnospiraceae > Faecalimonas > Faecalimonas nexilis. The sequence goes on from NZ_AP029189.1 coordinate 336,912, forward strand.
AAAGTCTTGGGGATTATCTTAGCAAAAAGGTATTTTCAGGAAATGCAGGAGTCAGCATGGAACCGGACGCAAAAGATGTGGAAGGATTTGAGCGCTTCATTGAAAGATATAAAAATGGAATTGCTATTGAGCAGTCTGCATTAAAAAATTTAGTATGAGGAGGAAGGCATGATGTTAGAACAATTGAAAAAAGAAGTATATGAGGCAAATATGCTGCTTCCGAAATACGGATTAGTAACATTTACCTGGGGCAATGTCAGTGGAATTGATAGAGAAAAAGGGTTGTTTGTCATTAAACCGAGTGGAGTAGAGTATGATTTGCTGACACCGGAAGATATGGTGGTTGTTGATTTAGATGGAAATAGAGTAGAAGGAAGATACAACCCTTCTTCGGACACGGCAACACATGTTGTACTGTATAATCGATTTCCTGATATTGGCGGGATTGTTCATACACATTCTTCATGGGCAACGAGCTGGGCACAGGCAGGGCGCGGTATTCCATGTTACGGAACAACTCACGCTGATTATCTATATGGTGAAGTTCCGTGTGTGAGAAATTTGACAGAAGAAGAGATTGCAGAGGCCTATGAGAAAAATACAGGAGTTTTAATCGCAGATGAGTTTGAGCGAATGAAGATTGATTATGTGGCGACCCCAGCAGTACTTTGCAAGAATCATGGACCATTTACTTGGGGGAAAAGTGCAAACGAAGCTGTCCACAATGCAGTGGTGCTGGAAGAGGTAGCAAAAATGGCGGCTAGGTGTGAGATGTTGAATTCACAAAACACGCCGGCTCCGCAAGAACTTCAGGATAAACATTACTATAGAAAACATGGGGCGAATGCCTATTATGGTCAATCTGAAAAATAAACATTGCAATTTGGTTGCTATGTGCGACAGCAGCAGTAATTGTAATTCTAAAAAAAACAAATTACTATCATAAAAAATCAAACTTTTCTAGATAAAATGCAAAAAAAATCAAACAAAAGTATAAGAAATTATATTTTAACTATTAAAAAAGAACGTTATAGTATCTGATAGGATGCTATAACGTTTTTTTAAAGGAGGTTTTTAAATGAGGAGGCATAAGAGGTTTATGGCAATTCTATTGTGTGCGGCAATGACGTTTTCAGTTCTTCCTTCGGCGGCTGCAAAAGCAGAAGACGAAGAGAAAGTTCTGGAAGTTGTGGCAGAGTATGATATGAGCCATGGAGATGGAAAATTGAGGGATATTTCAGGAAATGAAAATGATGCAGAATTAGTAGGATTTGAAGACTCTGATTTTGTAGAGGAAGATGGGGACACAGTTTTGTGCTTTTCAGGAAATAAAGAAAAGTATGTGAAACTACCGGCTGAATTGGTTGAAGGGGAAAATTTTACAATCGAGGCACAATTTCAGACTGAAATTACAAAGCAAAATTATAATCAATGGCTATTTTGCCTTGGCAGTAAAGTAGATACATGGCCAAACGTAAAAAACTATATTTTTTTCTGCCCGGTACAAGGCGGAAATAACAATGGAAAAGACAAAAATATGCGTGCGGGAATTAAAAATGCAACGAGTGAAATTCTTCTCGGACAGGATGCCCAAATTCAAGAAGGATATAATACGGTAAAGTATGTCTTTGAGGAAGGCAAAGTGACATTATCTGTAAATGAAGAAGAGGTTGAAAGTATAGAAACAGGGTACTCTATTCAGCAGATATTAAATGGTGGAACAGATGGAAATGTTTCTGGATACATTGGTAAGTCCCTATATAGTCCAGATCCGGCATTTCGAGGAAAATTAAAGTCTTTTAAAATTTGTGCGGAAAAGAAGGACAATTCGGATGAAGGGAAAGTTGCAGAGGCAAAAGAACAATTACAACTTCCATATGAAAATGTATATGGAAACATTACACTCCCGAAAAAAACAGAAAATGGTGCAGTGGTGACATGGGAAACGGATCATCCCGAAATTGTGGATATAGAGTCCCATAAGAATGAAGGATATGATGAGACACCGGCAGGGACAGTGACACGTCCTCAAAAAGAAACTACTGTAACAATGACTGCAACATTAACATACGGAAATGCAAGTGATACAAAAGAATTCAAGTTCACAGTTAAAAAGGCAGCTAAGAAATTGAAAGAGGAAGACTATAAAGGCTACTTTTTCTCTTATTTTGCGGGAGAAGGGTATGCAGATGGTGAACAAATTTATTTTGCGGCAAGCAAAAATGGACTGAAATGGTATGACCTAAATGATAATGAACCAGTATTGACTTCTGATCAAGGGGAAAAAGGTGTACGAGATCCATTTATTCTTCGTTCTGCGGAAGGCGATAAATTCTATATGATTGCAACTGATTTAAAAATCAATAGTGGAAATGGCTGGGGAGCAGCACAGACATCAGGCAGTCAATCTTTAATGGTTTGGGAGTCAACGGATCTTGTTAACTGGTCTGATATGCGTATGGTGGAAGTGAGTGCCTCGATTAATGCAGGATGCACATGGGCTCCGGAAGCAACTTACGACCCGATCACAGGCGAATATATTGTATACTGGGCATCGAAAGTGAGTGAGGACAATTATGGGAAGCAGAGAGTGTATTATGCAAAAACCAGAGATTTTTATACATTCACAGAACCAAAAGTTTATATTGAAGACAAGACAGAGTCTTGTATTGATACAACAATCATTTACAACAAAGAGGAACAAATGTATTACCGGTATACAAAAAATGAAGGTAGTGCAACCAATTCAATTGGAGCAAAGACAAAAACAATATTTGCAGAAAAAAGTAAGACTCTTCTTGGAGAATGGACACATATTCCTTCAGAATCCTTAAATAATAACCAGTGGGTGGAAGGACCAACCATATTTCAGTTTAATCAGCAGGATAGCTCCAATGGGAAATGGTGTCTATTAGTAGATGATTTTGGTGGACGCGGGTATTATCCACTTGTTACAGATGCACTTTCGACGGGAGAATTTTCTTCGCCGGAGATATACACCATGCCTTCGCGGGCGAGACATGGTACTCCTATACGTGTGACAGAAGAAGAATATAATGCCGTTATGCAAAAGTGGGGAAAGGGGTCTGCGCAAGAGAATGATGAAGAAGAACAGAAAGCCCCAGTACTCTCGTATGACTTCGAAAATACAGAAGGCTCAGTTATTACAGATATAAGTGGAAATGGAAATAACGGTACAATGTATGGAGAGGCAAAGGTGCAAAAGGATGAGGAAAGAAATTCAAATGTACTATATTTAAATGGGACATCAGAAACATTTGCAGAATTGCCACAAGGATTTTTTGACGGAAGAAATACATTTTCCATTTCAATGGATATGAAAGCAGAAAAAGTAGACGGAAATTTCTTTGCATTTTCGATAGGACAGGACAGTAAGAAATATCTGTTTATGAAACCGACGCAAGATGCAATCAAATCAGTAATAACAACTGGATCATGGGGAAGCGAGAATGGTTTTACGGAAAAAACGGGAACAAGTGTAAAAGATACATGGCTTCATTTGACGCTGATTGTCGATGGAATCGATATGAAGTTATATTTGGATGATCAATTGATTGGGCATAATAAAAATGTAAAACGTGAAATAGTAGAGCTTGGAAAAGAACTCAAGTCATATCTTGGAAGGTCATTCTATAACGGAGACACCTATTTTAAAGGGGCATTTGATAATATAAAAGTGTATAATCGAGTGCTCAGTGATTCTGAACTTAAAGGAGAAGAGACAGATTCTGAGTATAATGCAGGTTATCTTTGGACATTTTTTGATTCATCAGACGGATATGAAAAGATTTTTCTTGGATATAGCAAGGATGGATTGACATGGGAAAAATTAAATAAAGATGAAGATGGAAATGCACAGCCGATTCTTGTCAATGATGCACAAGGCAGTGATCTTGGGGTGCGAGATCCTCACATTATTCGATCAAAAGAGGGAGATAAATATTGGATTTTAGGTACAGACCTCCATGCAGAAGGAGGAGGCTCAGGAGGAAGCGGATGGGATCAGATAAATGCAAGTCAAAATTTAGTGGTATGGGAATCCACAGATCTTGTGAATTGGAGTGAACCGCAGCTTGTTTATGCAGGATTTGATAATGCAGGATGTGTGTGGGCGCCAGAAGCAATCTATGACGAAGCAACAGATGACTATCTTGTGTACTGGTCTTCCAGAGATAAATCAAAAAATGGAACAGATCAAAATGCATTGAGGGTATATGTTTGCAGGACAAAGGATTTCCATACATTTTCTGAACCGAAGGTATGGCTGAGTGAAGATCAGGACACAGGAAATGAAGTCAATATTATTGACAGCACGATTGTAAAATCAGACGGTAAATTTTATCGTTTTTCTACCTCGGATTGGAATACGGTAATCGATGTCAGCAATTCATTATCCGAAGATGTATTCGATGTACGCCAAGGGGAAGAATCGAGCGAAAATGGGGACTGGAAACGTATCGTAAAAAGAAGCGAAAGCAGTCAGGCAGGATTTGACAGAAGAGAAGGGTTTACCGTATATCAACTTCCTGATGGGAGATGGTGTGCAATGGGAGACAATGGAGGCTATAAAGCATTTTTGACAGACGATTTGGCAAGTGGAAAATTTACAGTTGAAAACGCAAACTTTGTGGATGGAAGATTCAGACATGGTACGGTTATTCGGCTTTCAGAAGAAGAAGAGAAAAAAATTTTGTCAGCTTACGGGGAAGATCGAGAGGAAGAGCCGGATCCTGAACAAAAGGTTTTGGCAGAATTTAATTTTGACGAAGAAGGTTCAGGATTTGAAAGTAAATATGCAAGAGCAACAGGAGCGGCATATGAGCTTGCAGACAGCTATTCTGAAGAATCAGGGAAAGCATTATATTTGAATGGAAAAGAGGATAATTTCCTAACGGTAACAGATAAAGAGGGAAAAAGTCTGCTCACAGATGTGACAGAACTTACAGTTTCTTATGATGCAAAAACAGAAAGAAGTGATACAAATTGGATTATGTATGCGGCGCCGAACAAAAATACACCACAATACCAATACGAAAAATATATTGGCATTATGGAAAAAAGTGGAACGACTACAGTTGAGCGATATAAAAACAGTGGAGACAGACCGGCTAATCCTTCAGCACAGACCGGGAATGATTGGAATCACATTGATGTTGTTATGAGCAAGACGGACACAACTATTTATGTTAATGGACAGAAGGTTTCTTCCGAAACAAGTGCTTATAGCTTGAGGAGTATTCTTGGGAAAAACAGTATTCTTCAGATTGGAAAATCAAACTGGGGAGAAGGGGAATATTTTAAAGGCTGGATTGATAATTTCCGCATTGAGAACAGAGCGTTGACAGAGGAAGAGGTAAAAGAACTTTCCGAAGAGTTTTTGGCAGCGCAACCGATTATAAAAGCGGTGACGATTGGAAGCGTTCCGGAAAGGGAGGAGGCATTAGAATATCGAGGAACTGATGATCATACGGCGGTCTTTACTAAGATTGATACAAAGAATAAAGTGATGACTCCATATATTAAAGATGAAGCAGATCTTACCAAAGTTCCAGTCACTTTTACATTTAACGGAAAAGTTGAAATAAAAGTTCAGGATAAAACAATCAGCAATGGAACAGAATTAGATCTATCCAAAGATTTGAAGATCACGCTGATAAGTAATGAAAAAGAAGAAGAATGGACAATTCAAAAACCAATACTTTCCAATAATCCTGTGCTTCCGGGACAGCATGCGGATCCTGATATTGATTACTTTGATGGGAAATTCTGGATTTTCCCAACGACGGATGGGTACCCAGGATGGAGTGGAACAAAGTTTCATGCATTTTCATCAAAAGATTTGGTGAATTGGACAGATGAAGGAATCATTATGGAATTAGCGAATGAAAATCCAGGAAAAAATGAAAACGGAGTGGAGATTGCAACATCACCATGGGCAGAGGGTGGAAGCGCATGGGCTCCAACCATTGAAGAAAAAAATGGAAAATATTATTTTTATTACTGTGGGAAGTTCAGTAATGGACAATCTGCAATTGGAGTTGCAGTGGCAGATCATCCGGCAGGACCTTATAAAGATAAAGGGGAAGCATTGATAACTGTAGATATGTGTAAACAAGCTGGTATCAAGATGGGGCAGGCAATAGACCCATCAATTTTCACAGATGATGATGGAACCTCTTATATTACATTTGGAAATGGAGCTGCCGCTATTGCACAGTTAAGCGATGACATGATGAGCATTGAAAAAGATACTTTAAAACAAATAAATGGATTGACGGATTTTAGAGAATCTGTAGTAGTGACAAAGGCGAATGGGAAATATCACTGGACCTGGTCTTGTGATGATGCCAATAGTCCGAATTATCATGTCAATTACGGTGTATCTGATACTTTGCTTACCGATGATGGAAGTGCATCAGTTACTCTGGTAAAGAAAAATTTACTGGCAAAAGATGAAAGTCTAGGAATACTGGGATCCGCACATCAATCGATAGTACATGTTAAAGACGGTAAAGGTCAGGATCGATATTTTATGGCATATCACAGATTCTACACGCCATTGAATATATTTACGGCAGGAGATGGACTCGGTGTACACAGGGAAACTTGTATTGATGAGATTACTTTTGATAAAGACGGTTATATGCAGGTTACTCCTACACACGAAGGGGTAGACGCAGTGAAAATGATACCGGATGAACCAGAGGTTCCAGATACACCAGAGGTTCCAGATACGCCAGATACGCCGGAACAACCAGAGAATCCTGAAGAACCAATGAATCCGGAACAGCCGGATACGCCACAGAATGATAATGGACAAATGACAACATCCAAACCAGCTCCTACAGGAGATGGCACAAATGTAATACTTTTGATTATGACAATGATGATAGCGTTGGGTGTAGTGTGGAGAAAAAAAGAAACGAAAACCAAATAGAAATCCAGGAGGGGAAGACTATGAAAAGAAAGACAAAAAAATGTATTTCATGGATCACAGTAGCTGCGTTATTGGGCGGAATTACAAGTCCTTTCAACAGTGGAGCAGCTTCCGTGGAAGCGGCGGACATACCGGAGCCATTGGTAAAATTTGATTTTGAGGATTTATCGGAAAATGCAGAAATCACTTACAAAAATGCAAAGGCTACCGGAGAATATTCGTTGGCAGAAAGTTATAAAGGTGGAGGTGAAGCGCTCTCTTTAAATGGGACGGGACAATTTTTAGATGTAAAGAAAAAAGATGGAGAAAGTCTGTTGACAGGAGAAAAAGAATTGACGGTTTCTTACGATGCCAAATTGGAAAAGGGAGCCAAAGGATGGATTTTGTATGCTTCGGACAGTAATAAAGCTCCGTCCTATCCAAATGAACGTTATCTTGGAATTCTGCATGGCTCGACCAATAGTGAAAACGAGATGATTGCAGAGCGCTATAAAAATAATGGGGCAAGACCAGTATCTGCAACTGCAGATGTATCTGAAATTTATACGAAGTGGGTACATATAGATGTTGTACACAGTGAAAAGGATACGACAATTTATGTAGATGGTGTAAAAAAAGCGACACAGGGAAGTGAATATGCGATTGATGATATTTTAGGAGAGAATAGTATTTTGCAAATCGGGAAGGCCAATTGGGGAACGGGAGAATATTGCAAAGGCTTGATCGATAATTTCCGCATATATGATACAGCACTCACAGCACAGCAGGTGTCAGCGGAATATAATGATTATGTTTTGGAGAGTGATTGTGCTTTGCTTACACTTCCGGAAACGACAGACCGCTCTTTGACGCTTCCAAAAACAGGGGCGAGTGGCATGACACAAATCAGCTGGAAGTCTTCGGCATCAGATGTAATGAAAGATGATGGAACGATTATACGAGGTGAGAAAGACAAAAAGGTAACTATGACAGCAACAATATCTCTTGAAGATCGTTCGGTGAAAAAGGAGATAGAGGTAACCGTACTCAAGAAAAATCCTGAGGAGGATGTGGTAACTTATACGAAAGAATTGACATTAAATACGGGATTTGTCTCAGAGGATATAGAGCTTCCGACAAAAGTGGGAGATGCGGATGTTGTTTGGGAGACAAGTGATGCATCAGTCATAACAAAAGACGGAAAGGTCAAAAGATCAGATGAAAATAAAACAGTTACATTGACAGCGACAATAAAAGTAAATGGCGCTTCAAAAAATGGAACAAAAGAGTTCCCGTTGACGGTCATTGCAAAAGGAGCAAATATTGCTGCCTATGTAAGTAATGAACCTGTAGTTGCACAAAATGGTGGTATGAAGATTGCGTTGCAGAAAGAAGGCGAGTATGAGGCGCTGCATAAAGATCAGCCGATTCTGTATTCTTCTGTGGGAACTAAATCTTATGTTGCTCCACAAATCTTTCGAAAGGCAGATGGAAGCTTTGGGGTTATTGCAGCGGATGGAGGAAACAGTGGCTCTGTTGTTCTCTATGATTCCAAAGATTTAATTACATATTCGAATCAAAGAATTGCCACGATTGAGGGAATTACTTCAATACAAAAAATGTATTGTGTATATGATAGTGCAGATGCAGTGTATAAAGTATTTATAGAAGCAAATGGACAGACTTATATTACAACTTCAAAGAATCTTACCGAATTTGAGGAAGCAAAAGTAACAGACTATGCGATTCCTGAAGCTGGTGAAGTGGCAGAGGATGCTGTTTGGGCAGAAAAAGAAGCATTGACACAAAAAGAATGTGACGCTATTGAAAAACAATTTACAACTCCGTACAATACATCACTTTCAAAAATAACCAAGGAAATTACGGTTGATACAGGAGCAGATGTGAAAACAGAACTGAAAAAGGCGGTTAGAGAAGTGACTGCACAGTATTCAAACGGAGAAGAAAAGACATATTCCGTGCGTTGGAATGAAGCAGATATTGAAAAAGCGGATACAGACAGAGCGGGAATGGAATATACTGTGCGAGGAACAATTGGAGGTTCTGCATATTACACAAAGGCAGATTCACCATTGATTGAAGAACGTGCAGACCCATATATTGTCTATGATGAAGAACGACAAATGTACTATTTTACAGCATCCTATCCGGTAAATGGAAAAGGCGGAGCAGATGGTTATGATCGATTGGTTATCCGTGAGGCAAAAACAATTGAGGGACTTGCTGATGCTGAAGAACACGTTATCTGGGATGAAAGCGAAGTGCAGGGATATGGAAGATGGATTTGGGCACCGGAATTACATAAAATTGGTGATAGCTGGTATTTTCTCAGCACAGCATCACTAGATGAAACAACTGGAGGAAACTTTAATATTCGTCCATTTATGATGAAATGTAACAATTCAGAGGAAATTACGAATCCAGACAGCTGGGGAGAACCAGAGCGTGTGAAGACGATGCAAGGAGACAAAACTGGATTAAATGCAATGTCTCTGGATATGACATATTTTGAAGCAGGAGGAAGACACTATCTTGTGTGGGCTGATTTCACTAAAAATGACGGAAATCCTGCCGGTATTTCAAGTCTCTATATAGCAACGATCGACCCATCGAATCCTACTCAGCTGACAAGTACCTGCTCTGTTATTACAGTACCGGAATATGTATGGGAATTAGAGAGATATAAAGTAAACGAAGGACCTGCAGTATTACAAAAAGATGGGAAAGTATATCTGGCATTCTCGGCTTCGGGAACAGGCTCAGAATATTGTGTCGGACTTTTGACAGGAAATGCAGATGATGATCTGACAAAAAAGGAAAATTGGGTAAAAACACCATACCCAATTATGACAAGTGGTGATTTTAATGATGAACTATGTGGACCGGGGCATAACTCTTTTACAGTTGATGAATATGGAAATGCAGTGATTGTATATCATGCAAGACCGGCAGATACTCATGCAGGTCATACGGGAGATCCACTTTATGATCCATGTCGTCATGCATACGTAAAACCAGTTTTGTTTGGTGCTGATGGAGCGCCGGTTTTGAATCTTTCGGACGAAGAGTTTGTAAAAGGTGGTTCGGAAATTACAGTCAAAGTAAAAGTAAAAGGAGAGTCAGAAGAAAGTAAACCATCTTTGGAGTATAACTTCGATGAGGATTATACAGGAATTGTGAAAGACAGCGCAGGAAATCAGGATGGAACAGTGACAGAAGGTGCATCTTATGTATGGGATAAAGAATATGGTCAGGTATTATATTTGGATGGAGATAAAACAGATGGAGGACATGACAGTTATTTGGAATTTCCAGAGGGATATTTTGATGGAAAAGATAAAGTGACAATTTCAATGGATGTCAATGAAGTGACAAGAAGTGGAAACTACTTTACATTCGGTGTAGGACAGAATAATCAAAAATATCTTTTTTTAAAGACCGCACCGACAAGCACAAAACTTGCGGTCACTACGTCTGGATATCAGAATGAAAAGTTAGCAAATAGGAACTCGGTATATCCAAATAACAGCAGAACATGGATTAATATAAAAATGGTTGTGACACCAAAATCAATCAGCCTTTATCAAGATGGAAAATTAATTGCGGAAAATCTGAATACAAATATCTCCTTAGATGATTTGGGGAGAAACCTTAAAGCATATATCGGGAAATCATTTTATTCAGAGGATAAATATTTCCGTGGATATTTTGATAACATAAAAGTATATGATTATGCGATGACAGATGAAGAAGTGAAAAAAGTCACGAAAGAAGAAAAAGAAGCCAGAGAAAAAAAGATGGGAGAAGTTAAACTTGTAGCAGAGAAGTTTGAGATTCCAAATGCAGATAATATTAAGAGTAACATTACCCTTCCAAGTGAAAAAGATGGTGTATTGATTCAATGGTCTTCCTCTAACCCGAAGGTAATCAATCCCGAAAAAGATGGAGAAAAACCAGCAGGCGTTGTTACAAGACAGAAAGAAGATACAAAGGTAACACTCACGGCAGTTTTCTCAAAAGAAGGAAGTAAAGATGTGAAAAAAGAATATGAGGTGATTGTAAAAGCAAAGGCAAAGACAGTAAAAGAGGAAGATTATGCCGGTTATTTGTTCGTGAGGTTTAATGGAACAGAAGAAAATGGAGATCAAGAGCAGACTTATTTTTCACTGAGTGAGGATGGCCTCAATTGGACAGATTTAAATCAAAATCAACCAGTATTGAAAAGCACGATTGGTGAAAGCGGATTAAGAGATCATTTTATAGCTCGAGCACCGGAAGGTGACAAATTTTACATGATAGCAACAGACTTAAGTATTGCCTTAAATAAAGTAAATGGTGGAGCAGATTGGGGGTCAGCAGGAGGAAGCGGAAGCCACAGCATTGTCGTATGGGAATCTGATGATTTGGTAAATTGGAGTGAACCTTGGCTTGCGGAAATTGCACCAGAAGGAGCAGGATGCACATGGGCGCCGGAATTTATTTACGACGAAACAACCGGTGAATACATTGTCTATTGGTCTGCAACAACACTTCAGGTAGATGAAGAAGAAAATATTACACAGGAATATGAAAATCACGCAATTTATTATTGCAAAACCAGGGATTTCCGTACATTTACAGAAGCAGAATTATATCATGATGGTGGCGTAGACGCGAATGGAAAAATTGTAAAAGTAATTGATTCTACAATGATTCAAAATGGGGATACGTATTACCGTTTTACTAAAAATGAAAGCAAAGGAACCATTGTTATGGATAAATCGGATTCTATACTTGGAGAATTTTCAGAGATTGACTCTAACGTGCTTTCTTCGGAGCTTCCAGCAAAGAGGGGCGCAGTAGAAGGTCCGATTATCTTTAAAATGAATGAAAAAACAGAAGATGGAAAAGATCAATGGTGTCTGATGGTAGATCGTTTTGCAAGAGGACAGGGATATTATCCTCTCATTACCACAGATTTGAATTCGGGTGAATTTAGAATGTTGGATGACAGTGAATATAGTTTTCCAAGCAAATACCGCCACGGTTATGTAATGCCGGTAACAGAAAAGGAATATGGTGCACTGCAAAGACAGTGGGGAGACGGAAGCTATGTTGACAAGTCCTTGTTAAAAGAAGTGATTGAAGAAGCGAAAGATATTTTGACAAATCAGAAACAAAACTATACCGAAGAAAGTATTCAGCAACTAAAAACGGCATTAGAGTCTGCCAAAAAAGCTTTGGATATAGTGACTACAACAGAGGAAGCTGATCAGGCGGCAGAGAATCTACGAAAAGCAATTGAAGCATTGGAGAAAAAAGAGGATATTCTGACCAGGATAGAGGTTACACTTCCAGATAAGACAGAATATCAGATTGGAGAAGAACTTGATTTGACAGGAGTGAAAGTAACAGCGGTGTTTGAAAGCGGAAAAACAGCGGATGTGACAGAGGCAGCAACAGTTGATAGCGGTGCTTTCAATTCTCAGAAAGCAGGAAGTTATACTATTACAGTTACTTATGCAGAGAAGACAGAGACATTTGTTGTTACAGTGAAAGAAAACTCTCCTGAAATTCCAGACCCAGTACCGAGTCCAAAACCTGAACCTAATCCTGACTCTAATACAAAACCAAAACAGAACGAAAATAAAGTTGTAAAAACAGGAGATGAGCAAAACCCGCTTCTTTCGATTAGTATTTTTGCTCTTGCAAGTGTTGTAATAACCGGAAGTTTTATAAGGAGAAAAAAATATAACTTGTAAATAATTGAGAGAGGTAAGGATAAAACAAGAAGCCGCACTTCCCATGAGGCATCCTTACACTTTTGAAGGCAGAGAGTGCAGTACGAATTTGTTTTTATGGAATTCCAATATCCCCTCGTCGCGCATCTTTCCAAGCTCTTTCGATAGGGCGCTGCGATCCAGATTGAGATAGTCGGCAAGTCCCTGACGGTCAAACGGAATTTGGAATGTTGTACTTTTGGCTTTTGCCGCTTCTGTAGAAAGATAGATAAAGAGACGACTGCGAACGGTTTTAGGAGTAGTGCAGAAAATGCGTCTGGAAAGTATTAGATTTTTTTGCACAGAGATATAGAGAATATTCTGCATGATTTTAGCACTCCAGCTCTCTTTATCTTGAATCTGTTTCAGAGGTGCGATATTTAGAAAGAGGATATCAGCAGCTTCGGCAGTGACTGCGTCAACCATCATCGGTTCTTGACAGAGCGCGTAGGATTCGGCGAATACCTGTCCTGCTGAAATATTGCTTAAAATACTTTTGTTGCCCCAGAGATCAATATTTTCAATATTGACACTTCCGCTTAAGACGATACCGATTTCATGGATATGTTCTCCGGTGTGAAGGATAATAGTATTTTTTGCAAAGTGCTGTGTGCGCATGCAGCCAAGATCCAGCATGTGCATCCACTCATTTTCCGTAATGCCCTGAAATAAAACTGATTCAATTTTTTTCATAAAATCCTCATTTCCGTGGTTATAACCACTGAATTATTGGATTGATTATATTATACTCAGGTTACAAATGCAAGGAGGAAAAAATATGATTAGAAGAATTATTGAGATTGATGAAGATAAATGTAATGGGTGCGGAGCTTGCGCAGCGGCTTGTCATGAAGGAGCAATCGGTATGGTAGATGGGAAAGCGAAACTTCTTCGTGATGATTATTGTGATGGACTTGGAGACTGCCTTCCGACATGTCCGACAGGGGCAATCCGTTTTGTAGAGCGAGAGGCAGCAGCGTATGATGAACAGGCCGTTTTGGAAAATCAGAAAAAAGCAGCACCGGCGGGAATCCAGCCGTCACAGCTTGCACAATGGCCATGTCAAATCAAGCTTGTGCCAGTAAATGCACCTTATTTTCAGGGGGCGAAATTGCTGATTGCAGCGGACTGCACGGCTTATGCCTACGCTAATGTGCATCAGGAATTTATGCGAGGAAAGGTGACAATTATCGGATGTCCAAAACTGGATGATGTCGATTATAGCGAGAAACTGACACAGATTTTGGAGAATAATGATATCAAAAGTGTCACAATACTTCGTATGGAAGTCCCTTGCTGCGGTGGTCTTGAGATGGCTGCGAAAAAAGCACTTAAGGAAAGTGGAAAGTTTATTCCATGGCAAGTTGTCACGATTTCGATTGATGGGAAAATATTAGATTAAGAGCAATTTGAAATGTTATTAGGAGTAGTGTTTTAAGAAAAAAGCTGATAAAATAGGTATCTCAGATGAATGAGGTATCTATTTTTTTGTAACAGTTCAGTAAACTCGAGCTGTTATGACTGAACTGTTACAGATTGGAAGGAAAGGAAGGAAAAAATGGAAATCAGGCAGGCAAAGTTGGCGGATGTGCCAACCATTATGAAGATATATGAAAAAGCAAGGGTATTTATGGAGAACAGTGGGAATCCTACACAATGGGCGGTTGGCTATCCGGGGCAGCAGCTAGTTGAAAAGGATATTATAGAAAAAAATTGTTACATCTGTGAGGAACAGGGGAAAGTTGTAGGTGTGTTTTCGTTTATAGTGGGAGAGGACCCGACATATCAGAAAATCGAGCATGGTGCATGGCACAGCGCAGAAACATATGGAACAATACACAGACTTGCATCAGATGGACAGGCAAAGGGGATTGCAAAAATTTGTTTTGATTTTTGCAAAACAAAATGCCGTTATCTTAGGATTGACACGCATCAGGATAACAAACCAATGCAGGCGGCAATCCTGAAATACGGATTTCAAAAATGCGGAATTATTCACGTTGCAAATGGCAGCGAAAGGATTGCGTTTGATATTTCGTTTGATTGAAAAAAGATTCACTGCATGATATGATATTTAGGATTAGAAATATGGGAACGGCAAAGACAGTTAGTGAGGTGAAAATAATGCCATTAACAAAGATGGAAGCGGAGAACTTTACAGTATTTGAGAAGATATCAATCCCGTTTTGTAGAGGGTTGAACGTACTAGTAGGAGAAAATGGAGTGGGGAAAACGCATGTTATGAAGATTGCGTATGCTGCGTGTCAAGCATCAAAGCATGATGTGTCATTTTCGCAGAAAAGCGTAATGTTATTTAGACCTGATCAGTCCAGTATCGGACGTCTTGTAAATAGAAGAAAAAATGGTAATAATACGGCGAAAATTTCTGTTGAGTCAGATGTAGCAAAAATCGGAATGTCATTTTCTATTAAAACAAAAAAATGGGATGCAGAGATTAAGACTGAGCCAAATTGGGAAAAACAGATGTCAGATTTGACAAGTGTATTCATTCCGGCAAAAGAAATTTTATCAAATGCATGGAACCTTGATGCAGCAGTTAAAATGGGAAATGTAGAATTTGATGATACGTATCTTGATATTATTGCAGCTGCCAAGATTGATATATCAAGAGGTGTTGATACAGGGGCAAGAAAAAAATATTTGGAGCTTTTGCAAAAAATCAGTTCAGGCAAAGTTGCTTTGCACGATGATAGATTTTATCTTAAACCAGGTACACAGGCAAGGCTGGAGTTTAATTTGGTAGCTGAAGGATTACGTAAGATTGCATTATTGTGGCAGTTAATAAAGAACGGTACATTGGAAAGAGGTTCTGTTTTATTTTGGGATGAGCCCGAGGCAAATATTAATCCTAAATATATTCCCGTTTTGGCAGAATTACTTATTATGTTGGAACGTGAAGGTGTTCAGATTTTTGTTTCCACGCATGATTATTTTTTGTCTAAATATATTGAAGTCAAAAAGAAAAAAGACAGTGAAATTCAATATATTTCGTTATACAAGGATAAAACAAGTATAATAAAGTGCGAGGTAGAAAAAGAATTTGAACTATTAGAACACAATGCTATTATGGATACTTTTCGTCAACTGTACAGAGAGGAAATCGGGGTGGTGCTTCAGTGAAAGTAATACCAGAATCAGACATGAGATTTGGTCAATTTGAGGAAATGAACTTATTTCATATAGAGAACTCGCAGTTATATGAAAAAATGGGGTCTGGGATAAAGACGGTAGAATTTATTTTGAGATACAATAAAAATAGTATCATATTTCTAGAAGCCAAAAAGAGTTGTCCAAACTCAGACAATAGATATGACTCAGAAGAAAAAGAGAAAAAGTTTGAGGAATACTATTTAGCTATTACAGATAAATTTATTGAGTCATTACAAATTTATATTGCAGCTATATTGGATAAATATGAAGATATTTCGGAGATAGGAACGAAGTTATTAGATATCAAAAGTTTTCGGGGTATTCAAATTAAGTGTGTTCTCGTCATAAAAAATGCGGATGAAAGATGGCTTCCAGGTGTAATGGCAGAACTGAAAGAGCGTTTAAAAACCTATAGAAAAATATGGGGAATTGAAGTGGCCGTTTTGAATGAGGAACTTGCGGGAAAATATAAACTGACCTGTTAAGGGGAACGGAACCATATATAGAGACAAAGGACAAATATCTATGAGTATAAAAAACAGAATTCCAAAGGAGTTTTATAAATTATTTAACAGTAAGTACGTCGAGTATTTTCAGCGGATTTTGATTGCACTTTATGAGCAGTCGGCAAGTTCGTATTCATTGCTTGGACTTACAGAAGAGGAATGTCAGGACACGATCGAGATGGAGATTTCTACATTTACGATGGATTTTAGTCAAAGTGACCTGGAGGAAGAGGGAGAACTTCTCACGCGGGCGAATATGGCGTCAGTGATGCTTCGAAAGCTGGAAGAGTGGG
Organism: Faecalimonas nexilis; assembly: GCF_059731825.1. Taxonomy (NCBI): domain Bacteria; kingdom Bacillati; phylum Bacillota; class Clostridia; order Lachnospirales; family Lachnospiraceae; genus Faecalimonas; species Faecalimonas nexilis. The sequence goes on from NZ_AP029189.1 coordinate 353,599, forward strand.
GATGGCTCCGAAAGGATTATGACGAATCTCTGAACTGCTATGTCGTTTCATTTCCGGATTACAGCCAGATGTTCACAGAGTTATTTGGCAGGCTATATAATGAAGAAAGCAGTATGGAGCGTGAGAGTCTGTTGACGATATACAGCCATCTGTTTACATACCACTCTTCTAAGGAAAAGGACAATGAGATTTTGAAAAGTGCGCTGCAGTCTTCGAAGGCATTGCTTCAGATGCTCTCGAATATGCAAGAAGGAATTCGTGGATTTTTTGAGGAAATGACGAAGCAGAAGACATTTCTTGGAATTCAGGAAGTGCTTGTGCAGGAAATGAATAATACAGATAGCCAAAAGTATGCGATTTTGACGACAACGGATAGTTTTTACCGGTATAAAGAAGAGGTGAAAGAGCTTATTGATCAGAATCTGATGGGAAATGAGGCTAGAAAGCAGGAGTTGCTTCAGAGGAGAAAAGGGCTGGAGGCAGATTCTTTTGCGTGGAGAAGAAATGAACGTGGAGTACAGAGCTGCGATGAGGCAATGGAGATCTTGTTTCAGATCAATCGGGAGTTTGACGGGATTGAGCGCAGATACAATCGTCTCATTGATCAAAAGAGAGTATTTGCAAAACGTGCGGCGGCTCGTATCCGATATATTTTGGCGGAGGGTGATGTGGAGGAAGACCACACAAAAGCGCTGATCAGGCTATTAAATATGAGCGACCGAAAAGATGAGATATTGAAAAAACTTGGTGAACGTATGGGCATGACAGAGCGTTTTGCAGTGCTGAAAGAGAGGAGCTTTGCAAAACCGAGAGATGCGAAAAAGAAAGCGTTTGAACCACAGGAACTTGTAAAGACGGGACAAAGTGAGGAACAGTTGGATGAGTTTGTTGTAAAACCATTATATACAAAGGCACAGATTCGGGAATTTCGCAGACAAAATGAGGTGGATGGAGCATTTCAGGTGACAAAAGATACCGTTCACACAGTGGAAGATTTAGAGAAGCTTTTATTTGTATGGCAGGAAGCCACTGAGATTGCGCAAGAGACAGAAGAGATTGTGATCGGAGAGGAATTTACGACAGAGGAAGGCTTGCAGTATTCAGGATTTACAATCAGGAGGAAGTAATATGGAACAATATTTAGAAAGTTTATCTGTGACGGAAGCAGAAAAATTAAAGAAGACTATCTTGAGTCTGTTTCGCCAGACGTGTATTTTGCAGGAAAAATATGACCCGGTTACACTGGTCCCAAGTGACAACGAGCAGTTTGCAATATGCAGAACACATCGCAACTTTATTGAAAACTATCTTTCGGTTCTCGGATGTGAATTGCTGTATGATTCACAGGAGCGCATTTTCAGGCTTGTCGGAGAAGGCGTGGAGGCGGAGGTCCTGTCGAAGGAGACAACGATTATTGTTCTGCTCATAAAGATGATCTATCGGGATAAGATCATGGGAAAGGGACTTGCTGCGACGGTGACAAATTTAGAAGAAATCAGAGAGTACGGGAAGAATACGAATCTTTTGAATCAGAAACTTCCGGACGGTGAATGGAAGAGCGCTTTGGCGATTATGAAAAAACATCAGATTGTGGAGTATCCGGGGGCGCTTCGTGATCTTGAGGACGATACACCGATTTATATTTACAGCACGATTAATTTATATTGCAGTTCGGCGTTGATTAACGAGCTGATTGAGGCGTACAGAGAGGAGAATGCAGAGGATGAAGCAGGCAAAGAAGATATTTACACGAATTTTGATGAATAACTGGGGCGGAATTGACCATCAGGTACTTTGTCTGAATGAATATGTGAATCTGTTCAGCGGAAAAAGCGGTTCCGGAAAATCATCTGTGATGGATGCCATGCAGGTCGTGCTATATGGAAGTGTCGGAAATGATTTCCTCAACAGAGCGGCAGATGACAGCGCCAATAAAAGAAGTGTGTTAAGCTATTTGCGCGGAGAGCAAAAAGATGGTACGGCGAACCGTGAGAATCAGGATTTTTATGCCCATATTGTCTTGGAGATACAGGATACAGGGCGGAAAAGTTACACATGTATCGGAGCAGTTTTCGAAGTCGGAAAAAATGATATGGACCTGAAACGGTTCCGTTTTTTCAGCCATGCCGGAAAAATTCCGGAAGATGAGTATGTTACTGTGTCTGGAATTCCGTATTCAATTGCACAGATTCAGAAACTGGTCCATGAAAGAGAACAGTCAGAAGATGCGAAAAGCAGAGGAAATGTCAACCGGATCTATCCGTCCAGAGAAGCGTATCTGAACATCGTAAATGATATTATTTTCGGGTACGTAGATGCAGGTCGGTTTAAAACAATGCAAAAAAGTGCGATCGCGCTTCGCATGACAAAGGGAACGAGTCAGTTTATCAAAGACTATATGTTTCCGAAGAGCAAGGAAGATACGATCACTGCGATCAGTGAACAGCTTGCGGCTTACCGGGAGATAAAAGAGCGGGTCGAAGATTTGGAAAAACAGATTACCCTTTTAGAGGAGGTGCAGGCACATGACAGAAAGCTTACGCTTGCAAAGGCAGAGCAGGTAAAGACAGAAACGCTTTTACGGATTTTGGAGATTGAAAACAGGCGGGTACAACTTTTGTCAAAGACGGAGGAGTTCTCAAATACATGTGAGAAAATCGCGCAATTCGAAGAACAGATAAAAGATCTCGAGATGACATTGAATGGAAAACGAGAAGAACTGATTGGGGTGCGCACGGAACTTCGTGCCAGTGATTTTGAGAAAAAGAAAGAAGACCTTACAAAATTGCAGGAGACAATCCGTCTGTGCGGAAATGAGGCAAGAGAGTGGGGAGAATTGCTCAAGCGACTGAATCGTTGGAATGAGACAGACGGAGTCTGCGAGTATGTCAGTAACCCGCTTTGCAATCTTCTGGAAGAAATCGAAGAGAGAAATATCACAGAAGAGAATGTGAACGGACTGAAAAAGCGACTGAAGGAAACGTATGAGAGTATCAAATCTGAGGTGGAAGAGCTGAAGGCAGAGCGACGACGTGTGGAAGCGGACTATCAGGAACAGAAGGAGATGCTTGAGGATTTACAAAATGACAAAAAGCATTATTCCAAAGAAGTGAAAGTGGTCAGGAGAAAACTGCAGGAAGAATTGTCAGCAAGATACGGCAGAACCATATCGGTTGAAGTGTTTGCAGATTTGTTCGACATTACAGACGAGGCATGGCGAAATGCAATTGAGGGAAGACTTGGAAGAATCAAATACGGTCTTATTGTGGAGCCAAGATATGCTTTAGATGCAGCGAATATTTTCCGGGGAATGAAGAAGCGAGAATACGAGACGGTGGATTTGATCAACACGGCAGCAATACAGCGGGATGAGCCGCAGGCGATGGATGAGACGCTGTATGATGCGGTAAAGACGGACATTCCATATGTAGATTTTTGCCTGAAACGTTATCTTGGACATATCAAAAAATGTGAGACCGTGGAAGAACTGCATGAGGTCAAAGACGGTGTTACTCAGGATTGCTATTCATACAGCAATTACATGTTCCGACATTTGCGGGAGAAAGATTACAGATATCAGACAATCGGCAGAAAGGTTTCCAAAAAGCAGATGCAGGAACTGGAGGAAGGCGTATACAGGCTGAATGTGGAACTGATTCGTCTTGGCGGGGAAATCTCAGAGCTTGAGCAAGCGGAGGATTTTGAGCGTCTGCAGACATATGATTACGAGACCATGCTGCAGAAATCTAATGCGGCAAGCCGGCTGAAAGAGTACTACGAAGAAGAGGCGCGTCTGTCGGAAGAAATCCGAGAACTTCAGGCAGGTACAAGAGTTGCAGAGCTTCAGAAACAGGAACAGAGTCTGAATGAGTCCATTCGAAAGCTGGAACAAGAGAAAAATGGGGTACAGAAAGAGGTGACAAATTATTCGGCGACAAAAGGAAAGCAGGAACAGGATATAAAGGAACGCACAGAATACCTGGAGAAGCTTGAGGAAGGATTTGTCCCGAATGCAGAACTGAAAGAGACCGTTCTTGCGGTCATTGACAAAGGAAATGAATACCGTTTTGAGAGAGAGCAGAAAAAGACATTCGAACAGCTGCGCTCACAGGAAGAAGAGGAATTCAAACAAAGAGGAGATGCGAGAGAGCAATTCAATAAAGCATTTCCATCGTATGATTTCAGTCCGTTCGAGAAAGATAATACCGCCTATGATGAGTTGTTGGAAAACTGTAAGCAGAATTTTGAGCCGAAGTATAAGGCGGAGTTTGACAAACAGTATCAGCTTATCTATCAGATGCTGCGGGAAAATGTGATTGCGACAATCAACAGTGAGATTAAAGAAGCGAAACGACACCGCCGAGAGATCAATGCGATGCTTTCTGAAATCCGTTTTTCCGACAGTATTTATCAGATTGACATTTTGCCGACTGACGATGAAAAACGACAGTTTTATGAGATGCTGACGGCGGAGGAACTGAACATGAAAGTGATCGACCGAGACATGGAAGGACAGTTAAGTTTTGGTGAGGATGCCTTTTATCAAAAATACGAGGCGCAGATTAAGCGCCTGACTGACAAATTCATGCCGCCGAAGGAGGACGAGCCTTCTGCGAGAGAAAGACATAAACGAGATATGGAAAAATATGCGGATTACCGCACGTATTTGAAATTCAGCATGTACGAGCAGACCGAGGATCAGGACGGAAATATAAAAAAGAATTACGTGGATGATATGGCGGGGCGTGATTCCGGAGGAGAAGGACAGAATCCGAAATATGTGGCGCTGCTGGCGGGATTTGCTATGCTCTATCATCAACAGACAAACCGTGACACCAAAATACGTCTTGTACTTTTGGATGAAGCATTTTCCAAGATGGATAAGGAGCGAAGCGAAGTATGCCTTGCATATGCGCGCAAACTGGGACTCCAGCTTGTCGTGTGTGTGCCGGATGAGAGACTGCAGTCACTTGTACAGAACGTGGACTGCGTGTACGCATTCCGAAGAGCCAACAATCGGATTTCGATGATTCATATTGACAAAGGGGCATATTTGCGGATGATAGAGGGAGAAGCAGATGAAGAAGAAAACAGTGACGCTGTCACAGTGGCTCATCGAACAGAATGATACCGAAGCATATCGTGCAGGAAAACTTGCAGGGAAGAAACATCCGAAAGTAGACCAAAAACTGATTGATGCGGTCGGTGGGATGCAAAACCTTATCCGTCAGGCAAGAGTGCTTGAACAGGATGAGGCACTTGGCAAAAGCGGGATGATTCAATTTCGGTGGTGTAATTTAGGAAGTGACATCTCACAGATTGATTATGAGGTTGCCGCAATTCCATTGCTTTGCAGAAAGCTTGGTGTGAAAGATGTTCGGGAACACCAAGCGGAGTTGATAACACGGGTACAAATGTGGAAAAATAAGGTCAGCGAGTGTGAGTGGGTGGAAAACTATTATGATACGCTTTTGAGCAGGCTTACACTTGGCAAAAAAGTCTCAGAAGCAGAAGATGAGAAATTGTTTTTGTGTCTGAACGCAGTGGCAGCACAACAGGAATTTATTTGGGAGCGTGTGTTCAGCGCCAGAGTGTTCCACAATTCGAAGACATTTCAGAATGAATATAAGAACAGCATTGTTACGATTTTGAAAAATTGTTCTCCGTACTACGAGGAGGAAATAGACGCAGAGACGCTTCTGGCAGCACATAATATCCACTCCTATGCGCAGACACTGGAGTGGAAAGGCTGTCTTGAATATAGGTTGGATAATGGTAATGTTGTGGATACAGACGAAAACACTTATGGAACAGTGATTAATTCTCAGACGATGGAACACGCCAGCGTGACAGACCTTTCCGGATGCAAACGGATTATGACAATTGAAAATAAGGCAAATTACGAGAGTATGATTTTCTCAGAAGAAACGTTGTACATTTATTGTCATGGGTATTTCACGCCAAAAGAAGTGAGATTTTTAAAGAAAATCCCGGAGCTTGCTGACGCAGACTGCGAGTTTTTACACTGGGGAGATATGGATTACGGCGGAATCAGTATTTTTCAGTTCATCAAAAAGAATGTATTCCCAGAGTTGAAGCCTTATAAAATGGATCGAACCGCTTTTGAGGGAGCTTTGAAAGACGGTGCAGGCATTGTGCTGGAACATGAGACAAGGAAGAAACTGGAAGCGAAAGATGCGGGTCTGTTGGAAGAGTTGAAACAGGTGATTTTAGAGACAGGAAAGACGATAGAGCAGGAGCTGGTGAGAGGGAAATAGGGTGGAATTTTAATTGATACGCGGATAAAAATATGATAAGATAATTTACAGAACAATCGTGAACAGGGTAGGCTGACCTCTCATTTACATACGGGAGGTGATGCTAATGGACAACAAACATTTTGATTTCAAAGATTTGATGCAATTTGGTATGTTCATACTATCACTATTGACTTTTATTTACTTGATAAGTAATTAGTGCATAAAAAACCACCCTATAAAAAGTCTTGGCGGACTAGGGTGGAATTTTAATTCTCATTTAGAGGCCAACCACTTTGAACGGTTGTTCTTCTATAATCATATTATACACCTTCGGGCGTACCTGTCAAGAGTCATTGACAATCGAAATCGAGAGTGTTAAACTAAGAAAAACAAAAACATAGGGGAGCTTGTATTGGCAGGCTGAGAGGAAGTAATCAACTTCGACCCTTTAACCTGATGCGGATAATGCCGCCGTAGGAAATCATAATTGCTGATTTTTTCGGAGATATCGTATTAGGTATCTCCGTTTTTTTGTGGCAGAAAGGAAGTAGAGAAGATGAAAAGAGAACAGACGAAAAAATTATGTATGGCAGGAATTTTATGTGCCGTTGCAGTGGTCGGAAGCACACTGTCCGTTCCGGTATTTGGGAGCAAATGTGCCCCGGTACAGCATATGGTAAATGTGCTCTGTGCGGTATTGTTAGGACCTGGATACGGAGTTGGAGTTGCATTTTGCGCAAGTTTGATTCGTAACTTATTAGCGCTTGGAAGTATTTTGGCATTTCCGGGAAGCATGTTTGGGGCGCTGCTCTGTGGAGTTGTGTACTGGAAGAGCAAGAACTTATTATTGACACTGCTTGGAGAGGTATTTGGAACAGCGATCCTTGGAGGACTCTGTGCATATCCGTTGGCAGTTCTTGTCATGGGTGTGTCAGCAGGCGAAGTTGCATTTTATGCATATGTACTTCCGTTTTTTGTATCTACAGCAGGGGGAGCAATATTGGCGGGCATTCTGATCCAGATGCTGAAAAAAGCAGGAGTGCTCCGTATGGCAGCTAAAAAATAGGGAGAATGGAAACATGTTAGAATTAATGTCAGATCAGGTGAGAAAACATGCACCTTTGATACATAATATGACAAACCGGGTGTCGATCAATGACTGTGCGAACATTCTGCTCGCCTGCGGAGCCTCTCCGATTATGGCAGAAGCAATCGAGGAAGTGGAAGAGATCACGGCAATGTGTGATGGGCTTGTCTTGAATATGGGGATGCCGAACAGACAGAAGATAGAGGCAATGAAAAAAGCCGGAAAGCGGGCAAATGCACTTCATATTCCGGTTGTCTTAGATCCGGTTGGAGTCGGCGCATCGGCATTTCGAAGAGAAGCAGTATCCGAGCTGTTAAAAGAAGTCAGATTTACTGTCATTCGTGGAAATCTCTCAGAGATTCGGACGTTGATGTGTGGAGTGTGTGGCACAAGAGGGGTAGACGCAGAGCCTGCAGATCTGATGGGGGAGAAGAATCTGTATCAGAACGTAAAAATGGTAACTGCATTTGCAGAAAAAAGTGGTGCGGTTGTGGCGGCAACGGGAAAGAACGACATTGTATCGGATGGAAGAAAAGCATATTGGATTCAAAACGGACATTCAATGATGCAAACAGTCACCGGAGTAGGATGCCAGCTCTCAGCGCTGACTGCGGCGTATGTGGCTGCGAATCCGAAGCATACACTGGAGGCGGTGACAGCGGCGGTCAGTGCGATTGGAGTTTGTGGAGAGCTGGCGTATGAACGTATGAGTGATCTGGATGGAAATGCATCTTATCGTAATTACCTGATTGATGCAGTTTATCGGTTGGATGGAAAGAAGCTTGAGCGCTTGGCTCGAGTAGAAAAAGTAAATGAAGATGGAGAGAAAAGTAATGAGATGTAGACCGGAGATGATGCGATTATATGCGGTAACAGACCGTACGTGGACAAAGAAAAAGTCCTTGATCGAGCAGGTGGAGGCGGCAATTTGCGGAGGTGCAACCTGCATACAGCTGCGGGAGAAAAACCTTGATGAGGAAGCATTTTTGCGGGAGGCGATGGAGATGCAAAAGCTGTGTGAGACCTATCAGGTTCCGCTGATTATCAATGATCATGTAGAGATTGCGAAACAATGCAAAGCAGCAGGAGTGCATTTGGGACAAAAAGATATGGAAGCGGGGAGAGCACGGGAGATACTTGGACCCAAAATGATTCTTGGAGTGTCAGCAAGGACGGTGGAACAGGCGGTGCAGGCAGAGCGCGCCGGAGCAGATTATCTCGGTGTGGGAGCCGTATTTCAAACGAGTACCAAGACCGATGCAAAAGAAATTTCCCATGCGATATTGAAGGAGATCTGTGAGAGTGTGAACATTCCGGTTGTCGCAATCGGCGGCATCGGAAAACAGAATATAGAAGCGCTTGCAGGCAGCGGCATCGCAGGAGTGGCGCTCGTGTCGGCAGTTTTTGCAGCGGAAGATATTGAGCAGGAGTGTCGGGGACTATTAAAACAAATAGAAAGAATCGTGTGAGGTGAAGAGAGAATGAAAACAGCATTGACAATTGCAGGAAGTGATTCCAGTGGAGGAGCCGGTATTCAGGCGGATTTGAAGACGATGATCATGAACGGTGTATTTGGGATGAGTGCGGTAACTGCATTGACTGCTCAGAATACAACCAAAGTGACAGGAATCATGGAAGTGCCGCCAGAGTTTTTGGAAAAGCAGATTCAGGCGGTATTTGAAGATATTCGACCGGATGCGGTGAAGATCGGCATGGTTGCAAGCAGTGAACTAATCAGTACGATTGCAGGCTGCCTGAAAAAATATGGGGCAGACAATATCGTTGTGGATCCGGTTATGGTTGCGACGAGCGGTTCTAAGTTGTTAAAAAATGATGCGGTTCATACGTTGGAGTGTGAATTGCTGCCGTTAGCGACACTTGTTACACCCAATATTCCGGAGGCAGAGATTTTAGCGGATATGAAGATTACAACTCGGGAAGATATGATTGTGGCAGCTAAAAAAATCGGTGACAGATATCTCTGCTCGGTATTGCTGAAGGGCGGACATAATTTAAATGATGCAAGCGATCTTTTCTATAGGGAAGGAGCTGTTCGGTGGTTTGAGGGAAAGCGGATTGAGAATCCGAATACACACGGAACGGGCTGTACGCTATCCAGTGCGATTGCATCCAATCTTGCGAAAGGATTTTCGCTGGAGACAGCGATACAGAGGGCAAAGGAATATATTTCCGGCGCATTGGAGGCGATGCTTGATCTGGGAAAAGGAAGTGGTCCGATGAACCATGGATTTGATTTACAAGGAAAATTTGTGAAGGAGGAAAATTAAGATGTACCATACACAGATGGAAGCAGCAAGAAAAGGAATTATCACAAAAGAGATGGAAATTGTTGCGGAAAAGGAGTTTCGGACAGAGGAGGAAATACGTGATCTCGTTGCAAAAGGACAGGTGGCAATCTGTGCCAATAAACGACATACTTGTCTTGACCCAAACGGAGTAGGTTCTGCGCTTCGCACAAAGATCAATGTCAATCTTGGCGTGTCAAAAGACTGCAAGGATTATGACGTAGAGATGGAAAAAGTGATGGCGGCGGTTAATATGGGAGCTGAGGCGATCATGGATCTGTCTTCTCACGGAGACACACAGCCATTTAGAAGAAAACTTACAAGTGAATGTCCGGCGATGATTGGAACGGTTCCGGTTTATGACAGTGTCATTCACTACCAGAGAGATCTTTCAACATTGAGCGCAAAAGATTTTATTGATGTCATCCGGCTTCATGCGCAGGACGGTGTGGATTTTGTGACACTTCATTGCGGAATTACAAGAAAGACGATTGAGCAGATCAAAAAGCATAAAAGGAAAATGAATATTGTTTCGCGTGGAGGTTCTCTTGTGTTTGCATGGATGAGTATGACCGGAGAAGAAAATCCATTTTACGAATATTATGATGAAATTCTGGAGATCTGCAGGGAGTATGATGTGACAATCTCGCTTGGAGATGCTTGTCGTCCGGGATGCCTTGCAGATGCGAGTGATGTTTGCCAGATCGAGGAGCTGGTTCGTCTGGGAGAGTTGACGAAACGTGCGTGGGAAAAAGACGTTCAGGTGATGGTAGAAGGACCGGGACATATGCCGCTTGATCAGATTGAGGCGAACATGAAGCTGCAGCAGACAATCTGTATGGGGGCGCCGTTTTATGTACTGGGACCGCTTGTGACGGATATCGCGCCTGGATATGATCATATCACTTCAGCGATCGGTGGCGCGATTGCTGCATCAGCGGGGGCGGCGTTCCTTTGTTATGTCACGCCGGCTGAACATTTGGCTCTTCCTAATGTGGAAGATGTCAAACAGGGGATCATAGCCTCCAAGATCGCAGCTCATGCGGCGGACATTGCAAAGCATATCCCGCATGCAAGAGATCTGGACGATCAGATGGCAGATGCAAGAAGAACATTCGATTGGGAGAAACAGTGGGAGTGTGCCATTGATCCCGAGACGGCAAAGCGCATTCGCGATGAGAGAAAGCCGGAAATCGAGGAGAGCTGTTCGATGTGCGGGAAATTCTGTGCGGTCAGAAGTATGAACAAGGCGCTGAATGGAGAGCATATTGACATTTTGTAGTTCGGTATTGATTTGGAAAATGAACATCTTTAAACTTCATTTAAGGTTGACATATTATATTCTTGCTATCATGAAACAAAAGAGGAGGAATGAGTGATGCGTTTATTGCTTGCAGAGGATGAAAAACCATTATCAAAGGCACTTACAGCAATTTTAGAAAGAAATAATTATTCCGTAGATGCGGTCTATGACGGTGAGGAGGCTTTGGAATATCTGGATGCAGACAATTACGATGGTGTGATTTTGGATATTATGATGCCGAAAGTAGATGGCATTACGGTATTAAAGACGATTCGAAATCGTGGAAATCTGATTCCTGTCTTACTGTTGACGGCAAAGTCAGAGGTTGATGATAAGGTGGCGGGGCTGGATGCCGGAGCAAATGATTACCTGGCGAAACCTTTTCATTCAAAAGAATTGCTTGCGCGGATACGGGCGATGACAAGAACCCAGACAGCACAGGCAGATTCCAAGCTTCAGATTGGAAATGGCACGTTAGACCGAGCGACTTTTGAGCTTTCCACACCGGCGGGAAGCTTTCGGCTGGCAAATAAAGAGTTTCAAATGCTGGAATTGATGATGAGCAATCCGAGTCACTTGATTTCCGCAGAACGGTTTATGGAGAAAATCTGGGGATATGACAGTGAAGCGGAGGTGAATGTAGTATGGGTCTATATTTCTTATCTAAGAAAGAAACTGACTGCGCTGCATGCCAATATTCAGATTAAGGCAACAAGAAATGTGGGGTATTCTTTGGAGGAAGTCAAATGATAAAGAAACTGCGTATGAAATTGATCATTGCATCTATGATGTCATTGTTGGCAGTATTGCTGATTATAGAAGGAATTGCGGGAGCGTTGAACTACAATAGAATTGTTGCGGAGACAGATCAGACGTTGGAGATTTTAGAAGAAAATAACGGAAAATTTCCGGATGTTCCACCGCCTGAGAAGCCAAGTGAAAAAAAGAAAGAGGGCAGAATGTCATCTGAGCTTCCATATGAATCCAGATATTTTTCGGTACTGCTTGACAGTGAAGGGGAAGTGCTCACAACAGATACAGGAAAGATTGCCAGAATTGATACTTCTGATGCGGTAGAGTATGCGAAACAAGTCTTAAAGAGTGGAAAAGAACGAGGATTTTTGGAGGGGTATCGATATGTTGTAGTGAATTCCGATTCCGAAGTGAGAGTGATTTTTCTGGATTGCAGCAGAAATCTTTCTACGTTTCAGAATTTTATTGTCACAGCAGTCGTGGTCTCCACCGCCGGTCTTTTGGCAGTACTTATCCTGATGATATTTCTGTCGGCACGGATTGTAAAGCCGTTTTCGGAAAACTATGAAAAGCAGAAACGTTTTATCACAGATGCCGGACACGAGTTGAAGACACCGCTCACGATCATAGATGCGGATGCGGAAGTATTGGAGATGGATTTTGGAGAAAATGAGTGGTTGAGTGATATCCAAAGCCAGACAAGGCGCCTTGCAGACCTTACAAATAACCTGATTTTGTTATCTAGAATGGAAGAGGAGCGGACGAAAGAATTGATGGTGGATTTTCCGTTGTCGGATGTAGCGGAAGAGACTGTCGGGACATTTCAGGCGCTGGCAAAGACACAAAATAAGGTATTGGAGAGTAATATCACACCAATGATTGCAATGAAAGGAGATGAGAAGGCTATCCGACGCCTGATCACCATTCTTTTGGACAATGCAGTGAAATACGCAAAGGAGAATGGACGTATATGTGTGACATTGGAAAAGCAGAAAAAACGGATTCGTTTGTCTGTATTTAACACGACAGAACAGATTTCCAAAGAGCATATGGAGCATTTGTTTGATCGATTCTATCGAACAGACAGGTCAAGAAATTCCGAGACAGGAGGATATGGACTGGGACTTTCCATTGCAGCCGCTACAGTGGAAGCACATAGAGGGAAGATTACAGCGACAACGGAAGATGAAAAATCCTTGTTGATCACAGTTATATTTCCGATTTCATAAAACGAGAGTTTGTTTGCAAAAATGCAGACAGGCTCTTTTTTGTCTGTAAAAGTATTTAAAAAAAGAAGTTAAATATTTTTAAGTTTGTTTAAGGTTCGTTGCGTATAGTATGTTTAACGAAATGAGAGAGGAGTAATGATTATGGCTTATCAAGCGACTTTTAAACGTTATGAATTAAAATATCTGCTGACACGGCAGGAAAAGCAAAATGTGTTGAAAAGTATGGCAGAACATATGAAGCTGGATGATTATGGGCGAACAACTATCTGAAATATTTATTTCGATACAGACACATACCGGCTGATTCGTCATTCTTTGGAAAAACCGGTTTATAAAGAAAAATTACGTGTCCGCAGCTATCAGCCGGCAGGACCGGACGATCCGGTGTTTGTAGAATTAAAGAAGAAATATAAATCGGTTGTCTACAAACGAAGATTGGTATTGCCGGAGGCACAGGTGATGAAGTGCTTTGAACACGGAAAACCACTTCCGATTCATTCACAGATCGGGGAGGAGATTGCATATTTCTGGGATTATTATGAAACGCTTCATCCGACCGTATTTCTTACCTATGAAAGAGAAGCGTACTATGCGCTGGATGGAAGCGATTTTCGAGTGATATTTGATGAAAATATCCTTTATCGGGAGGAAGATATTTCACTTGGAAGTAAGATATATGGCACACCGATATTAGGAGAGAATCAGACACTGATGGAGATCAAGACATCGGGTGGGATACCACTTTGGATGAGCGAGACACTTACAAAAAATACATTATTTAAAACATCTTTTTCGAAATACGGAACTGCATATCAGCAGATGATGGATGAAAAAGTACAGAGAGGAGTTCAATATGCTTAATAATATGTTTCAGGGGATTTTTGATACGGATATGACAACGGTGATTGCGGTGCCGGATTTTCTGCTTTGTGTAGGATGTGCGCTGGTGATTGGATTAATTTTGGCAGGAGCCTATATGTATGTGACACGATATACAAAGAGTTTTGTTGCAACACTTGCGGTACTGCCGGCGATTGTCTGTGTTGTCAGCATGATGGTAAATGGAAATGTCGGAGCCGGAGTTGCGGTGGCAGGGGCATTCAGTCTGGTTCGTTTCCGGTCGGTACCGGGATCCGCAAAAGAGATTGGAGCTATTTTCCTTGCAATGGGAACCGGTCTGGTAGCAGGAATGGGATATCTTGGATATGCATTTCTCGTTGCAGTGATTTTAGGAGGAGTGACCTTACTATATAATAAGGTGGATTTTGGAGCAGGGAAAAAAGCTGCATTATATAAGACATTACATATTACAATTCTGGAAAATTTGGACTACACAGGTGTATTTGACAAAATCTTAAAACAATATACAAAAACGTATGAGGTGGTGCAGGTAAAGACAACCAACATGGGAAGTTTGTTTAAGCTTACATATAATATTACATTAAAAAATGCGGAGGAAGAAAAGGCATTGATTGACGCACTTCGGTGCAGAAATGGAAACCTTGAGATTTCCGTATCAAAACAGGAGACAATTATTGGTGAACTATAGGAGGGATGCATATGAAAAGAAAGGTAGTATTAGCATTTTTACTGACTGGAGCACTGGTTCTTTCCGGATGCAGCAAGACAAATAACAGCAACGAAACATCATCTGGCAGTACGAGCACGGATTCATCAGCACAAGGCATCGATGTCTCAAACATGTTTTCAGACAGAGATAAAGAGATTGGATATGATGAAGAAAACAGTACAGTGATCAAACTTTCCGATGATAGTACGACATGTGATTCCGATGCGGTTCAGATATCAGGAAATACAGTGACAATCATCGACGAGGGAACTTATATTCTCTCAGGAACGCTGACCGATGGTATGGTGATCGTGGATGCGGAAGATACCGATAAAGTCCAGCTTGTGTTAGATGGAGTGGATATTACAAGTGCAGAATCTGCAGCCATTTATGTACGTGAGGCAGATAAGGTGTTTATCATGACGGCGAGTGATTCCCAAAATACACTCACGAATGGAGGTACCTACACTGCAATTGACGACAACAATATCGACGCTGCGATTTTTTCAAAATCAGATCTGACGTTAAACGGCGCCGGTTCTCTGACAATTACAGCAAAGGCGGGACACGGTGTCGTGTCAAAGGATGATCTTGTACTTACCAGCAGAACATATCAGATTGACGCGGCATCACATGGACTATCCGGAAAAGACAGTGTCCGCATCGCCAGCGGAAGTTATACAATTGTATCCGGAAAAGATGGAATTCATGCGGAAAATGCAGATGACACCAGCCTTGGATTTGTCTATCTGGCAGACGGAACGTTTGATATCACATCTGACGGGGATGGAATCAGCGCAGGAAACTGGCTTCAGGCAGATGGTGGTGTCTACACGGTCAAAGCAGGAGGCGGCAGTGAAAATGTCCAGAAAAGTGACGGAGAATGGCAGTTTGGACCTGGACAGCAGACAGAGAGTACCGATACGACAGAGGAAGACACTGTCAGCATGAAAGCGATCAAGGCGGCAGGAGAATTGATTCTGAAAGGCGGAAAGTATTCTTTGGACAGCGCGGATGACACGATTCATTCCAATGCAAATATCACAATCAGTGATGGGGAATTTACACTTGCTTCCGGTGATGACGGAATTCATGCAGATTCAGCGACAACCATTTCCGGAGGAACTATTGATATTACAGAAAGTTATGAGGGAATTGAAGGGCTCAGCATTGATATTACAGGCGGTGAAACTTATGTGTCAGGTCCGACAAATGATGGAAACAGTGCGTTGGATTACAACGGAACAGGAACAGTCACGGGAGGAATCTTTATTGCTGCCGGTTCATCCGGAATGGCGGAGAATTTCGGAGATTCTTCTACACAGGGAGTTATGATGGTCACAGTGAATTCTCAGGCTGCAGGAAGTGCGGTTTCTCTTTCTGACAGCAGCGGAAATGAACTTGTGTCATGGACTCCGGAGAAAGAATACACTTCTGTTATCATCAGCTGTCCGGAAATTACAACAGGACAGGAGTATACGTTAACAACAGGAAGCGATACGACACAGATTACGATGGACAGTATTGTCTATGGCTCAGGAAGTGGAATGGGAGGCAACCCAGGAAATGGCGGAGGTCCGGGAAACGGTGGAGATATGGGACAGAAACCAGATGACGGCAATGGAACGGGCAAAGGCTCGGGAGACGGCGGAAACATGGGAACGCCTCCGGAAAAAAGTTAATAATCATAATAAAGAAGGAAGGTGATAGAAATGCAAAACAGACGAGTTGCTTTGATACCGGCTTATCAGCCAAATTCGGATATGGCACAGCTGGTGCAGGAGATCAAAGATACGGGATTTCAAATTGTTGTGGTAGATGATGAAAGTTCACCCGAGAAGGAAGAGGTGTTTCGAATGGCTGCGAAAAATGCAGTCATTCTGAAACATAATGAGAATCGGGGAAAAGGACGGGCATTGAAGACCGGACTGGATTATATTTATTCGAAGTTTTCGGCAGACTGTGTTGTAGTTACAGTAGATGCAGATGGTCAACACAAGCCAAATGATGTGGAAAGAGTCTGCAAAGAAGCAGAAAATCATGCAGGCTGTTTGATACTTGGAAGCAGGAAAATGAAGGGCGATATTCCACTGCGGAGCAGATTCGGCAACACAGTGACTCGTCTGATCTATCAGCTTTTTACAAAAATTCGGGTATATGACACGCAGACAGGACTTCGAGCTTTTGAAGGAGTACTGATTCCAAAGTTTTTGGGAATCGTGGGAGAACGCTATGAATATGAAATGAATGTGCTGTTAGAATGCTCAGGATGCCATATTCCAATCAAAGAGGTCGCGATTGAGACGGTGTATTTAGATAATAATTCGTCTTCCCATTTTGATACACTAAAAGATTCTTATCGCATCTACAAGGAAATTCTGAAATTCTCAGCGGCGTCGTTTGGAAGCTTTTTGATTGATTACGGAATGTACAGCCTGTTGACTGCGATAACAGCGACCGGATTTGCAAATGGTGGTGCGGTAGCCTTTTCAAACATAGGGGCAAGAATAGTAAGCGCAGTATTTAATTATATGGTCAATCGCAATATGGTGTTTCAAAGCAAAGAAAATCCGGTGAGATCGGCGCTGAAGTATTTTACACTTGCAGTTGGAATTCTGGTGGGAAACACAATTATGCTGGAGATACTGGTCAATGCAATCGGAATGAACCATTATGTCGGTAAACTGTGTACCGAATTTATATTTTTCTTTGCAAGCTGGTTTATACAAAGTCATTTTATCTTTCAAAAGAAGGAGGAATAGTATGCATCGATTCAAAAAACATTGGTGGGGAATGATTAGCAGTGTCATTTTGATTGCATTTACCGGATATATGCTCATGGATACATTTCTGCTTACAAAAGTCTATGTCGTTGCCAATGATAAAAAGGAAAACAAAAGTGATAATGATACGGAAAATGAGCAGCAGGAAGCTGTTTCGACAGGGACAACGTACAGTGACGACAACATACAGATTACGCTGACAGAATATCGGGAAAATGACACCACCGTTTATGTGGCAGATGTTGTGCTCTCCTCACCGGAATATTTGCAGACAGCATTCGCGCAGAGCAGTTATGGGCGAAATGTGACAGAGAAAACATCTGAGATGGCACAAGATGCGGGCACGATTTTGGCAATCAACGGAGACTATTATGGAGCACAGGAGAAGGGATATGTGATCCGTGATGGCGTATTGTATCGGGATACGGCAAAAACAGACCAGCAAGATCTGGTAATCTATGAAGATGGGACAATGAAAATTATCTCGGAAGATGAGGTGACGGCAGAAGAATTGCTGGAAGAAGGGGCGAAGGAAGTACTTTCTTTTGGTCCGGCGCTGATCACAGATGGTGAGATTGCGGTGACGGAGTCCGATGAAGTCGGAAAAGCGATGGCGAGCAATCCGAGGACTGCGATTGGAATGATTGATGATTTACATTATGTGTTTGTAGTTTCAGATGGGCGAACAGAAGAAAGTGAGGGATTGTCACTTTTAGAACTGGCGGAATTTATGGATTCCCTCGGGGTAAAAACAGCTTATAATCTGGATGGCGGCGGATCTTCCACAATGTACTTTAACGGCGAGGTCATCAATCAACCGACCACAAATGGGAAAAGTATTCAGGAGAGGAGCGTGAGTGACATTGTCTACATCGGCTATTAAAACAGGATTACAATATTTTACGGCAGCTCTGTTCTGCGCTCTGTTCGGAGCAGTCTATGAATTGTTCAGTCACAGTGTATTTTCCTATTATATGTTATACGCATTCATGATTCCTCTGGTGGGCGGAGCATTGTTATTTTTCCTGATGGGGTATTTTCAGTGGAAGATTCCCGGGAAAGTTTCTCGAAGCTTATGGCAGTTTGGGATTGCAGCATTGACTGTCGGTTGTCTGCTGCAGGGCGTTTTGGAAATCTACGGCACGACCAACCGGCTGATGATTGTTTATTGGGTGACAGGAGGAGCATTTCTTATCGGAGGAGCAGCTGCATATTTTGCAGGCGGCAGACGACGTATGGAGTAACGGATAAAAAGGAGTGGTATTTTGACCTTAGAACAATATTATGGTGAAAAACTGCAGATGCTGCGAAACGGGCAGCAATATCTATCAGATATGATCGCGGAATATCCGGTGAAAAAGACGGCGGACGGGATTCAGCCGATTCTTTATATAAATTCTCGAATCAAAGCGCCGGAAAGCCTGATGCTAAAATTGCAGAAAAAAGGACTGCAGGCGGATTGTGATACGGCGCTGAGAAAGATACACGACATCATCGGAGTCCGGGTGATCTGTTCTTTCGGGGAAGAAGTATATCGGGTTGCACAATGGATTTCCAATAGAGAACATGTGGAAGTGATAGAACGTAAAGATTATATTGCCTATCCGAAACCAAATGCTTATCGAAGCCTTCATTTGATTGTAAAGTTTACAGAAAAAGGAATGGAACAGATTACCGCCGAGATACAGCTTCGGACAATTGCCCATGATTTTTGGGCTGTGCTGGAGCACCAGATGAAGTATAAAAAAAGTGTAGAGCATGAGACTGTAATCAAAAGTGAGTTGAAACGATGCGCAGATGAAATCGCATCACTTGACGTGTCCATGCAGACCATTCGGGAGCTTTTACGGGAGTGGGAAAGTCACAAATAATTTTTTGCACTAATTATTTTTTATGCAGTTGCTATAAATGGATATACCTCTGGACTATGCAAATGTTGAAAGAAATGGTAAACTAGGGAGTGTTGATCAAGTGAGCTAATTACATAAAGACTTTATTTTAGGTGATTTTTGCGGACGCGGAAGTAATGATTATTGCTATTTTAAAGGCAATTCGCGTTCTTAAAAATATTAGCTGTGAAGCAATGACTGGACAAGTCATTGCTTCCGTTTTCAATTGAAGGTTAGAGAAGACTAAGGAATATAAGGAGGGAGCAACAAATGAAGTTAAGTGAATTATCAATAGGAAGCACTGCAACCATACTTCGTGTGGGAGGGGCAGGCGCACTGCGCCAGCATTTTTTGGACATGGGGCTGATACAGGGAACGGAGGTCACTGTCGTAAAATATGCACCGATGGGAGATCCGGTGGAATTGCGTATCCACGGTTATGAACTGACGATTCGATTAGCAGATGCAGAAAATATCGAGACCAGTGAGCCTCATAAGCCAAAAACCTCGAAAAAGAAAGTGGCAAAGCCAGAGAAACATCATCCGGGATATGGTGAGGGAGGAAAATTCCATGATAGAAATCACGAAAATCCTCTTTCGGACAGTGAGACACTCACATTTGCCCTTGTAGGAAATCAAAACTGTGGAAAGACCACATTGTTCAATCAGTTGACCGGCGCCAAACAACATGTCGGAAATTTCCCGGGTGTGACGGTGGATCGAAAAGATGGCGTAATCAAAGGACATGACAATACACTGATTACAGACTTGCCGGGAATTTACTCTATGTCTCCATATAGCAGCGAGGAGATTGTGACAAGAGAGTTTGTTATCCATGAAAAGCCAAAGGGAATCATCAATATTGTAGATGCGACGAATATCGAGCGAAATCTTTATCTGACCATGCAGCTTTTAGAACTGGGAATCCCAATGGTTGTCGCCTTGAACATGATGGATGAGCTGCGGGAAAATGATGGATCTGTACTTGTCAATGAGATGGAGGAAGAGCTGGGAGTTCCGGTTATCCCGATTTCAGCGGCAAAAGGAGAAGGAATCGAAGAACTGATTCGGCACGCAATTCATGTGGCGAAATATCAGGAACAGCCTTTGGAGACCGACTTTTGTAAGCGGGAGGAAGGTATCCACAGAGGAATCCATGCGGTCATGCATCTGATTGAAGATCATGCGGAAAAAGTGAGGGTTCCGGTGCGCTTTGCGGCGAGCAAGGTGATGGAAGGTGACACGAAAATTTTGGAACAGCTGAAGCTGACAGCGAATGAGCAGCATGTTTTGGAAGAAATTGCAAAACAGACAGAGGAAGAGACCGGCATGGACCGTGCGGCCGCGGTTGCCCAGATGCGTTTTGATTATATCGAGGATATCTGCGGCGAGACTGTCATCAAACCCAAGGAAAGCAAGGAGAGGGTAAGAAGCAGAAAAGCAGATGAGTTCCTGACCGGGAAATATACAGGAATTCCGGCATTTATCGGAATCATGGGAGTTGTGTTCTGGCTCACGTTTAATGTGATCGGCGCGTTTTTACAGGGGCTTTTAGAATCTGGAATCACAGCTTTGACAGATCTGGCGGACAAGGCGATGCAGGCGGCAAATGTCAACAGTGTGGTACATTCTCTTGTGATCGACGGAATTTTTAGCGGTGTCGGTGGAGTCTTAAGCTTCCTGCCGATCATTGTGACACTCTTTTTCTTCTTATCAATTCTGGAGGATAGTGGATATATGGCACGTGTGGCATTTATCATGGATAAATTACTTCGAAAACTTGGTCTTTCCGGAAGAAGTATTGTGCCGATGCTGATTGGATTCGGGTGTACGGTCCCGGGTGTTATGGCGAGCCGTACATTGCCATCAGAGCGAGACCGTAAAATGACGATTCTGCTGACGCCGTTTATGAGCTGTACGGCAAAGCTTCCAATCTATGCATTTTTTACTGCAGCATTTTTCCCGGATCATGGAGCTTTGGTGATGATTGCACTGTACGTGTTTGGAATTGTGATGGGAATCGTTATGGCGCTGATTTTCAAAAAGACAGCGTTTAAAGGAGAGGCAGTGCCGTTCGTCATGGAACTTCCAAACTATCGTATGCCGGGAGCAAAGAATGTGGGACATTTGTTATGGGATAAGGCAAAAGACTTCTTGCAGAGAGCATTTACGGTTATATTCATTGCGACGATCGTCATATGGTTTTTGCAGAACTTTGATACAGGGCTGAACATGGTATCCGATTCACAACATAGTATTCTGGCTCTTGTCGCAGGAGCACTTGCTCCAATCTTTATTCCGGTTGGATTTGGAGACTGGAGAATTGTGACAGCGTTGATCTCAGGATTTCTCGCTAAAGAAAGCGTGGTCTCATCGCTTACGGTGTTGTTTGGAAGCACAGTGACTTTGCAGGGAAGCCTGACGACAGTCGGCGCAGCTGCACTCTTAGTATTCTGTCTGCTTTATACACCGTGCGTTGCTGCAATCGCATCTGTAAAACGTGAACTTGGCGGGGAATGGGCGGTGGCTATGGCCATCGGACAATGCGTAATCGCATGGATCATGGCGTTTGTGGTATATCACATTGGAATGCTGTTTTAGTGGTAAACGACAGGGAAGAAGTACAGTATAGAAAGAATTAACCGATAAGGACTTGTAAATCAAACAAAGCTCTTATATAATAAATCTATTCATTAAAAAGTAGGAGGATATTTTTGTGAAGAACGAAACGGTCATCGTCCTTGACTTTGGGGGACAATACAATCAATTAATTGCAAGACGTGTCAGAGAATGTAATGTATATTGCGAAATATATTCTTACAAGAAAAATCTGGAAGAAATTAAAGCGATGAATCCAAAAGGAATCATTTTGACAGGCGGACCTAACAGTGCGTATGAGGCAGATTCACCGACATACGACAAAGAATTGTTCGAGCTTGGAATACCGGTGCTTGGAATCTGTTACGGTTCCCAGCTGATGATGCACCTGTTGGGTGGAACAGTAGAGAAGGCTCCGGTTCGCGAGTATGGAAAGATTGAAGTGACAGTGGATACAACATCCCAATTGTTTACAGATATTTCCGAGAAGACAATCTGTTGGATGAGCCATAACGACTATATTTCAAAAGCAGCACCGGAATTTGATATCATTGCGCACACGGCAGACTGTCCGGTGGCAGCAGTACAGAACGTAGAGAAAAAATTATATGCAACACAATTCCATCCGGAAGTACTTCACACACAGGAAGGAAAGAAGATGCTTTCTAACTTCGTATATAATGTATGTGGCTGCTCAGGTGACTGGAAGATGGATTCTTTCGTGGAAAACTCAATCAAAGCAATCCGCGAGAAAGTAGGAGACGGAAAAGTGCTCTGCGCACTGTCTGGTGGTGTGGATTCCTCTGTGGCAGCAGTTATGCTTTCAAAGGCAGTCGGCTCACAGCTTACCTGTGTGTTCGTAGATCACGGACTTCTCCGCAAAAACGAAGGAGATGAAGTAGAGGCGATTTTCGGACCGGAAGGAAACTACGAGTTGAACTTTATCCGCGTCAATGCACAGGAGCGTTTTTATGCAAAATTAAAAGGCGTGGAAGATCCGGAAGCAAAACGTAAAATCATCGGAGAAGAGTTCATTCGTGTATTTGAAGAAGAGGCGAAAAAAATCGGAGCAGTAGATTTCCTTGTACAGGGAACGATTTATCCGGATATCGTAGAGAGCGGACTTGGCGGTGAATCAGCAGTCATCAAATCTCACCACAACGTAGGTGGACTTCCTGACTACGTAGATTTCAAAGAGATCATCGAACCACTTCGCGATCTCTTCAAAGACGAAGTGCGTAAAGCCGGATTGGAACTTGGAATTCCGGAATACCTTGTATTCAGACAACCATTCCCAGGACCGGGACTCGGTGTTCGTATCATTGGAGAAGTCAATGCGGAGAAAGTGAAGATCGTACAAGATGCAGATGCAATCTACCGTGAGGAGCTGGAAAAAGCAGGCGTGGCAAAAGATATCGGACAATACTTTGCAGCGTTGACAAACATGCGCTCTGTAGGCTGCATGGGTGATGAGAGAACATACGATTACGCAGTTGCGCTTAGAGCGGTTACAACGGTGGACTTTATGACAGCGGAATCTGCAGAGATTCCTTGGGAAGTGCTTGGAAAAGTTATGAACCGAATTGTGAATGAAGTGGATCATGTGAATCGAGTACTGTATGATATTACAAGCAAACCACCAGGAACGATAGAGTTTGAGTAACGGACAGAAAACCTCGGATGCCCGTTTTACAAGGGTTTCCGAGGTCTCTTTATGCCTGTTGGCTCTAATTTGGCTCTAATTTATAAAAATAGAATCAATTGTAGATGATATATTCACATGTAAGTTCATCATGATCTGCACCACGAGTATCATCTTTGATACTAATAATTTTTGTCCCAGCATAATTCCCGTGCTCATTTTTCCAGATAATAATGTCGCCAATTTGAGGAGTACGGCAACGAGAAGAAAAATCACAAGGATAATTAAGGGCATCTTGTAATTCGGCAGGGGCTTTGATTCTAGCTATTGCTATAATGCCAGTTCCGTCTTTATATGCATATATTGATGTATTACTTGCCTTACTCCATTTTGTTACAAAAGTGTTTTTGTCGTACCCAATTGTAAATTCACCGTTATTATTTGAATAATCGAAGGTAAACTGACCTGATTTCTTAGGATTGCTATATCTAGTGGAAGTTATTATTTGGAGACCTTCAGTAGTGTCAGTAAATAGAGCTTTGATTTCGTCTTCTGAAATCGTGTGTGTTTCTAAATAGTTTGAGATTTCGTTTTCAATATCAACATTATTGTTTAAGAATCCATCTCTGCGTACCCAACCAATTGCTGGAAAATCTCTAATGCATTTGTTTATGGACGTGGCTACATTAGCTTTGAGTTGGTCAATGTTAGTGTGAAAATTAACCATTCGGCTGTCGCATACTTTTTTTCGGAATGCGGCAAGTTTTTTCTTACCGAGATCTGTTTGTTCACTTTTTCCATTTGGTATTAACGAGGAATCTTCAAAAACAAAACTCATAATAGGTATGTTTTTTTGGCATGCATAATCAAACTCTTTTTCGGTAAATCCAATACCGTCTTTATCAAGAGTACCATAGCGTCCAGCCAAAATTAAGATATAATAATCACAATCATCAAGCATTTTTTTTATATATTCCATTTGGGACATTCCACTTGCTGGAAATTGTTCCATTCCAACAGGGATGCAATCATTGTCCAAAAGGCATTGTGTAACAGCCATACGTTCTTCTTTTAAATCAGCATATGTTGAGCTGATAAATACTTGATATTTCTTCTTCATTTTAAGTCACCTCTTTGGTAATTTTATTGTGGAAATACTTTTACAGTAATCCGTTTCACTCCTTTTCTGACTACTCTATTATCATCAACAAGACAGTTTTTAACATCCTCTATGGGAATATCTGCTCCTTGCTTGGCTTTCAGATAGGTGCAAAGTTTCTGATTGATTGCGGCATTCTGAAAAGATAATTTTATAGTAGAAGGGATAAATTCTCCGTTTTCATCTTTTTCTGCTTCAAATCTCATATCTACTTGCTCATCCAGTTTAAACAGTAAAGAAAGCACATCCGATACAGTTTCTATATCAAAATCCATGAACAGGTTAATGCTAATGCCAAGGGCGTTTGTGATTTTCAGTAATTGATCCGGCTTTGGATTGCGAATACCATATTCATACTTTTTGATAGTAGCCGGATTTATGCCGGAAAGATTCCCCAACATTTCTTGTGAGATTCCACGTATATTCCGATAATATTTGATTTTTTCTCCGACAGTCATAGCGTTTCTCCTTTTTGTGTTTTGTGTGTATAGTGATAGTTTAGCACATTGGGACACATTTGTGTATAAAAAATTATGAAAAATACTTGACGAACACAAATGTGTACTATATAATACGAATTGCAAGGAACACAAATGTGTACTAAAATTAAAAAGGAAAGGAGAAATGAATATGGAGAATACGATGAAAATGTATATTACCGCAGATGAAGTTGCTGAATTACTCGGAGTATCCAGAGGGTATGCCTATAAAGTTATTCGAGGACTGAATGATGAGTTGAAAGCAAAGGGATTTCGAGTGATTTCGGGAAAAGTGCCAAGAAAGTTTTTTCAGGAAAAATTTTATGGAATGGTAGTTTAGAAGAAAGGGAATGATGATATGCCGGCAACGAGAGACGGAAAATTATGGCGCAGTCAGTTTTATTATAAGGATTGGCAGGGAATACGCCGAAAAAAGAACAAACGAGGTTTTAAAACAAAAGGAGAAGCGGATGAATGGGAAAGAAATTTTCTTCAGCAACAGCAGAAGAATCTGGATATTAGTTTTGAAAATTTCGTGGAAATTTATTTTGCAGATATGGAGAATCGCTTGAGAGAAAGCACAATTATCAATAAGCGATATGTGTTTGATCTGAAAGTAACTCCATATTTTAGGCACAAGAAAATGTGTGAAATTCAAACCTCAGATATCAGAGCATGGCAGAATGAGTTGATTAAAAAGGGATATGCCCCAACTTATTTGAAAAGCATTAACAATCAGTTGGCAGCTCTTTTTAACTATGCTGTACGTTATTATGATTTGCGAGATAATCCTTGCAGAAAAGCAGGAAGTATCGGAAAGAGCAAGGCTGATGAAATGGATTTTTGGACAAAACAAGAGTTCAAAGAGTTTCTGCCATCTATGGAAAACAAGCCGGAAGCGAGAATGGCATTTCTGATTTTATATTGGACCGGTATGAGAATTGGAGAGCTGCTTGCTTTAACTTACGAAGATATAGATTTGGAAAAGCGTTGTATCAGGATTAACAAATCCTATCAGCGAATAAATGGTAAGGACATGATAACGCCGCCCAAGACGCCTAAAAGCAATCGAAAGATAACAATTCCCCTATTTTTGGCAGAAGAACTAAAGGAGTATTGCAGTATGCTGTATGGAATTACAGATAAAGAAAGAATGTTTCGATTTACAAAATCATTTATGGAACATGAAATGGTCAGGGGTATAAAAGCAACAGGTGTTAGACGTATCCGCCTGCATGATTTGAGGCATTCTCATGCATCTCTATTGGTAGAGATGGGATTTCAGCCATTGGCGATTGCAGAACGGTTGGGGCATGAAAAGATTGAGACTACCTTGAATACCTATTCACATTTGTATCCAAATAAACAAGCGGAATTGGCAGAAAAGTTGGAAATCGCCAACGGAGAGGAGTAGTTATGAGCGGAGTACACAAATATCCAACAATCAGTTTTCGTATTTCTCCAAGAGAGAGGGATGAAATCGAAGCAAAAATCAAAGCGAGCGGTATGCAGAAAAAAGATTATTTTGTCCGTTCCTGTATCTATAACAAAGTGTGCGTGGTCGGGAAAAAGGAAGTGATATATCAACTGGTTGAGGAATTACAACTTATGCAGTACAACATTGCAGAAATCCTAAAGCAATTTGAAGAGCAGGAAATTTTGTTATCAGACGAAGGGTTGGAGCAGATGAAAAATGACTGTCTGGATATGCTGAAAGCCATTATATGGATGTTAGACGGGGCGAAATATCTTTGGCAGGGAACAGAAAAAAGTCCCGACAGCGGCAACTGTTAGGACTTACGAAAAATCGGATAACCTTTGTTATCAAGATATTTACAAAATCAGTATAACAGAGGTTCTCCGCAGAAACAACAGAATTTTTGAATGGAGGACTTTATGGAAGAACAGAAAATTGAATTAAAAATTATCAATATGGCAGACATTCAATCGCAGGAAATTGAATGGTTATGGTATCCGTTTATCCCTTATGGGAAATTGACGATTATTCAAGGCGATCCCGGAGATGGAAAGACAACGCTTGTATTGAATCTTGCAGCCAAATTATCAAAAGGTGTCGGACTTGATGAAGATATGCCGATATCAGAGCCTATGAATATTATTTATCAGACTGCCGAGGATGGATTAGCAGATACAGTAAAGCCGAGACTTGAAGCGGCAGATGCTGATTGCGAGAAAATTATGGTCATTGACGAAAGCGAAAAATCTCTTTCTATGGTAGACGAACGTTTGGAACAGGCGATTATTCAAACCAATGCCCGCTTACTTATTTTAGACCCGATACAAGCCTATCTGGGCGGCGGAATGGATATGAACCGGGCAAATGAAGCAAGAGATATGACTAAGAAATTAGGACTTTTAGCAGAGAAGTATAAATGTGCAATTATCCTGATCGGTCACATGAATAAGGCTGCCGGAAACAAGGCGGCATATAGAGGAATGGGTTCGATTGATTTTTTCGCAGTAGCAAGAAGCGTTCTTTTAGTCGGTAGAATAGAGGGACAGGAAAATACACGTGCAGTTGTACAAATAAAAAATAACCTTGCTGCATTTGGACATTCAAAAGCGTTTGAACTGACAGAAGACGGGTTTCAGTGGTTAGGCAATTATGAAATTACGGCAGACGAATTGCTAGGAGGAGTAACCCCGAAAGCAAATAAAAAGGAGCGGGCAAAACAACTCATTTATGAACTGGCAGAAACAAATAATGTGGTGAAAAGTGAGGATATTGTTAATCTTGCCGAAGAAAAAGGAATTTCAAAACGAACATTGGAAAATGCAAAAAAAGAGTTGGGTATTAAAGGAAAACGAATCGGAGAATCGTGGTATTGGAAACTTGATGAAATTGTGAAATCGTAGATAAGAACGCAACAATGCAGTGTGTATAGAAATTGCAGAGACGTAAGTGCAAGGTTGCAAACACTAAAGACATTGCATTGTTGCGGAGTTGGAAAGGAGACCTTATGAAACAAATACAGATACCAGAGCAGCTATTTATGGAACTTGTAAAATTCCATTTGTTGGATATGGAAGAAAATTTACCAAGCATAAAACAAGGATTAGAAGCAAAGTTGGATTCTTTGGTGATGAGAGATTTATATTCAAAATACAAAACTGCGCCCACAGAGGAAGAACGGGAACAGGCGAGAAAAGAATATCTGGAAAGACGAGGAGTGCCGGAGAAATTTCGGTGGTAATGCTTCCTTGATGATAAAAACAGGAGCGTGGCACGCACCTGTAAATAACAGATAAGGCAGGAAAGGAGTGTTGCGGATGTTGAAGCAGCCGGAAAGAGAAAGTAGAAATGCGAATGCTTTATTTTATGAGATGGAGGGCAGACAGATACAAAAAATGAACAAGGTACTGGCAGACGTGGAACTGACAAAAGCAGAGGAAAAAACTCTGATATGGCTAGCCGGATGGGAAGAAAATACCGTAGATCATCTGCTGTCAGTCATAGAAAAAGCAGCCCGGATACGGGCAGATCAAAAGGGCGGATATGTCCATAAATATAAGCGTAAGTCCGAGAAGTAATCGGATTTTGTTAAACAAAACAAGCCCTCGGCGTTTGAGAGCGAAATACACCCATCGCACAAACTTCGTTTATGCGATGGGTGTATTTCGCCCTGCCGGGAGCCGCACTGCCAACAGGCAGATAAGTTCGTAAACAGGTGCCTATGCACCTACTCACAGCAAAGCTGGCGAGAGGCAGGGAAGGAGGATGCTTATAGGCAGACATTCATTTATCAGACAAAGTAA
This sequence comes from Faecalimonas nexilis, assembly GCF_059731825.1. NCBI lineage: Bacteria > Bacillati > Bacillota > Clostridia > Lachnospirales > Lachnospiraceae > Faecalimonas > Faecalimonas nexilis. The sequence continues at coordinate 382,434 of NZ_AP029189.1, forward strand.
GCTGTCCGATGTGGCAGGAAGAATTGATTATATCTCCAATCCGAAACGACAGGAGTATCTCTATGCGACCTATCAGACAGAAGGAGCAACAACGGAGTTTTGGAAAAATCTTGCAAGAGAAAATCAGTTGGATTTTAAGGCGAGTGGTTCAGCAGGGAAATGTATTGAGGGGCGTGAGTGTATCATTGCACTTCCCGAAAGTTTTGTTCAGTACAGGGCAGAGGATGTGGTAAGGCTTTTTGCGGAGGCTTTTCATAAAAGATATGGCGTGGAGTGCATCGCTGCTCTTCATCATAACAAGACAAAGACGAATTATCATATTCATCTGGTATTCAGCGAACGTAAAATATTGGAACAGCCCGAAGTAAAGATTGCTACCCGAAATATGTTTTATGATGAGCAGGGGAAGCATAGACGCACAAAGAAAGAGATTTTGGATGAGCAGGGCAATCTTCGGGCGGGATGCAGTATCATCCCCAAAGGGGAAGTTTATGAAAGCCATATCTTCACGAAAAAGGATGAATGGTTTAAGAACAAAGCATTTACCAAAGAAGTCAAAGAACTGTTTACTGATACGATCAACCGATATGTAAAAGAGGAATCAGAAAAATTATCCGTATTCCAACAGGGCGGTGTATATCTGGCAACCAAGAAAATCGGAAAGAACAATCCGAAAGCAGAGGAGATAAGGGCAGACAATGCGGCAAGGCAGGAATGGAATCGGACAGTTGATGTGGCATTAGTAGAGGGCGTTCCCGAAGAAGATATTTTGAAGATCAAGCAGGAAAAAATCACAGACAAAACGTTGCAATCTATCAGGACACACGGTTGGCTGCCGGATATGTTCCGTCAGATTATCCGAGGTGCGAAAGACTTTTTGCAGGAAGTGATTTTCAAATTTAAACTACCGCCGAAACCTGTACCAAAGATTGATTTGCAAGAGTGGAAAGATATGCGGAAGGTCATGTATGAATTGCAGAGACAGTCCATGGAGATAAAACGCACACAGCAGGATATTTCTTCTTTGAAAAAGCAACTGTCAGAGTTACGAGGACTATTTAAAGGCAAAGAGCGAAAATCTCTGGAAGGGCGAATTGAACTGTTAGAGGATTTGGAAAAGCGTCTGCACAAGAGTTTGGAACAGATCGTAAAACGGGAAGGCTATCCCAATGTGCGAGCCTTTCAGAAGGTTTATAACAAGGCAGAAGAATTGATTATAGAATACAACGAAGAACTAAGGGGATGGAAAAATCAGACGGAACAGAAAAAAGGGAATCCGTTAGAACAGCCGAAAAAAGCGAGTGTACTGGAGAAGCTGCATCGCTATCAGCAAGAAGGCAGACAGCAACCAAAACGGTCTGCTAAGAAAAAATCTATGGATAGAGAACGATAAGAAAGGTGGAAACGATTATGAAGAAAACAATATTTGAAGAACTAGGCGGCACTTATATCAGACAAGGGGATTATCTTATCCACGGTCTTACCTTGCCGGAGGAAAAACAGAGGTTTATAGGCGTATGGGGACAAAGACATTTACGTTATCTGAAAGAATATCGCAGGGGTATATATTTGAATTTGCTTACAAGCGGCAGGCTGAATGATTATTTGGCAGATATAGAAGAACAGGCACAGGAACGCTTTGAAAGGGTTGTAGAGCAGATGAAACAGGCACAGGGGATCACGGAACAGTTAAAGGCAGAAAATCAGATGGAATGGGTAGCGAGAATGAACAATATACAAGCGTGTGCGAGGGAGATTGTGGAGAAAGAGATTATAGTTAGCAAGAAAATCAAAAGAAACAAACAGGAGGAAATCTAACGATATAGTGAGAGGATTCTTGCGGATAAAGTGGATATATGATAAGATATACAACATAGGAATTCTAGGAGGAATATACATGGCAATTTGTTATGATAGATTATGGAAACTATTGATTGATAAAAAAATGAATCGTACAGAACTGAAGGAAACATCAGGAATTAGTTTTAATGTATTGGCTAGATTAGGGAAAAATGAACCGGTCTCATTTGAATCAATTGAAAAAATATGTTTTACCTTAAATTGCAATATTGAAGATATTGTTGAGATACAGAGAGATAATTTCATAGAGAATGTTCCTAAACATTATACAACAATTGAATTGTTTGCTGGAGCAGGAGGACTTGCACTTGGTATAGAGAAGGCTGGATTTGATACATTGGGACTTATTGAGTTCGATAAGGACGCATCAGATAGCTTGAAAAAGAATCGTCCTGATTGGAGAGTTATTAATGAGGATGTTGCAAATATCTCATGTTTGAATTTGGAAGAATATTTTGGTATAAAAAAAGGGGAGTTAGATTTGCTGTCTGGAGGTGCACCTTGTCAGGCATTTTCCTATGCAGGAAAGCGTTTGGGATTAGAAGATGCAAGAGGAACATTATTCTATCATTATGCTACTTTTTTGCAGAAACTACAGCCAAAAACGTTCTTGTTTGAAAATGTACGAGGACTGTTGACTCATGATAAAGGAAGAACGTATGAAACCATTACTAATATTTTTGAACAGGCAGGATATACAATTCAAAAGAGAATTTTGAATGCGTGGGATTATGGAGTACCTCAAAAAAGAGAGCGTTTAATTACAATTGGAATTAGAAATGATTTAGTTAATAGGATTAAATTTCATTTTCCAGAAGCGCATGATTATAAACCAGTATTAAGAGATGTACTTTTGGATTGTCCGGATGGTCCGGGTGTACCTTATGGTGAAAATAAAAGAAAAATATTTGAACTTGTCCCGCCGGGGGGATATTGGAGAGATATTGATCCTGAAATTGCAAAAGAATATATGAAAAGTTGTTGGGATATGGAAGGTGGAAGAACTGGGATATTAAGGAGGATGAGTCTGGATGAGCCTTCGTTGACTGTACTGACATCTCCTTCACAGAAGCAGACTGAAAGATGTCATCCCTTGGAAGCAAGACCATTTACGGTTAGAGAAAATGCAAGATGCCAGACATTTCCGGATGATTGGCAGTTTTGTGGAAGTGTGCAGTCTCAGTATAAACAAGTGGGGAATGCAGTGCCGGTAAATTTAGCATATGAAATTGCAATGGAAATACATAGAGCATTAGAGGGGGATAAATAATGGATTGGAATTTAGATTTTCTTTCAGAAGAAGATTTCAGAAATCATGTACGTGCAACAATCATGAAGTATGGAGAAAAATTGGAATCGTATGATTTGAAGAAATTTAATAGTAATTTGATTGATCCGATAAAGTTGATTTTTGATAAATCAGTATATCGAACAAGTTGGGAAGAAATTGTAAATAATGAGATATTCCGACAGAGAGATAAATCAAATAATAATGATATTGGCTATTTTCATCAAAACATATTTGCATATTTTAAAGGATGTGAAGTGCCACAGGAAGGATGGGATGTAATATATAAAAATCCTGATGGTATACAAATGCCAGATGGAGATATTGTTCATACTGTATATGTTGAAATGAAAAATAAGCATAATACAATGAATTCTGCATCTTCGGCTAAAACTTATATAAAGATGCAAGGGCAGATATTGGAAGACGATGATTGTGCTTGCCTTTTGGTAGAAGCCATTGCAAAGAAATCTCAAAATATCAAATGGACAACGAAGGTTGATGGAAAGAATGTGCAGCATAGATTAATTCGCCGTGTAAGTATGGATCAGTTTTATAGTATTCTTACAGGTGATGAAAATGCGTTTTATAAGATGTGTATGGCATTACCGGAGGTTATTAATTCAGTTGTAAATGAAGAAGGTGGAGTTACAGTTCCACATGATACTGTAGTAGATGAATTACAGAAAGTTGCAGAAGTGTACGATAATCAGTCAGAAGATTTGTCGATGGCAATGGCAGTATACATGCTCGGATTCAATACATATATGGGATTTGGGAGTAAAATGGAGCAACAGTTGGGAGAAGGAACTGAAGGAATGTTGAAACGGATTTATGAGTATGTGAAGCAAATTGGAAACTCTCATCCATCATAAAATTTGATAGTAGCAATGTATTGATAAAATTTGTAAAGAAATGAAGAAAAATTATGGGTAAATTGCAGGAAAGTGAAATCACTAAAAGGTTAATGCCAAATAAGGCTCTTTTTGCTGATATTCATGTGATATCGAAAAAATTTGATATTTTGCCAGATGGTAATGTTCATTATGGTGCAAGTATAGCGTATCAAGATTTACAAGAACTTCGAGAAGATTTTTTAGTAGATTTAATGGATACGATAGTTGATTGGATTTATAGTGCGGATAAATATGCGGTGTTGAAAGAAAAGGAAACGAAAAAAGGAAAATCTGAGGCAACGGCGCATGCTTCTGTTCAACGAAGGGCAAGAGATAAGTTTCGTAAAGGTTCCGGCAATACTCTTTTGGTACAAGGGCAATTTGGAGAATTATTATTGTTTCATTTTATACAAAAATGTATGAAGGCGGTTCCATTATTAAGAAAAATGAAAATTACTACATCATCACAACATGAAAGATTTGGTGCGGATGCTATACATTATAAGGTTGAGAACGGAAAAAATATAATAATTTTGGGTGAAGCAAAAACGTACTCGAGCAAATATAAGTTTAATGCAGCATTTGAAGATGCTTTAAATAGTATTTTAAATACCTATAAAACACACAGAGATGAATTGAATCTGTATGTGCATGAAGATTTTCTGGATGAAGAAATGAATGAAATTGCTGAGGAGTATTTGGATAAGAGACTGCAAAATGTAGAAATCCATTTAGTAAGCATAATTGTGTATGATGAAACGAAGAAAATAAATTTGACAAATGAAAACGATATCAGAAGACAAATAGAAGAAATTATTGAAATGAGATATCGTGATTTTGATAATTCAAAAATACCGATAAAAGAAAATATAATTCTAAAAAGAATGACATATATAGTTTTTCCTATATGGAAGTTAGATGAATTAATAAAAGAATTTCAAGAGCAGTTATAAATTGCAGGAGCAGAATATGGAACAAAAAGTTCAAGAAGTGTTACAGAAGTGGTTGGAAATAGATTTTTATTATATTGCAAATAAGGCGGGATTCATAAACAAATCTCTGGCAGTAGAGCCCCAATTAATTAATGATACAGTAAGATGTTTGGACTATCTTACTTCTATGAAACAAGGGAAAGAAAGCACAAATTTAGTTATTACATTGATTTCGCTGATGTGGACATATGTAAATCATGAAAAGTATGATTTACGTTCTTTTGTTGTGAAAATATTATCAAGAATAGGTTATCCTACTTCTGCAATTATAGCTGATGATTATTTTGATAAAGAAAATTGTTTGTTTACTTCGCTTAGCAGCGTGGTGGATCAAATTACTGTTGGGTTAAATCAAATTAGTAATGAGGTGGAGGTAAATGGGAAATATTTCCTATTAACAAATTTTCAAAAAAGAATTTGGGATTCAATGGATGAAAAGAAAGTGATTGGTATATCAGCACCTACTTCAGCTGGAAAGTCCTTTGTTATTTTACTAAAGATTATTAAAAAATTGATGAATGGGATTTATGATATTGTATATATAGTTCCAACGCTCAGCTTATTAAATCAAGTTACGGAGGATTTCCATACATTGTTGAAGAGTATGAAAATATCGCAATATAGAATCTCAAACACTTTTTTACCTACAGAAAAGAGTGAAGCAAATTGTATATATGTAATGACTCAAGAGAAAGCAATAGCAGCTTTCGCTAATGAAGAAAAAGCATTTGAAAAAAGAATGATTTTGGTTGCTGATGAGATTCAGAACATTGAAAGAATTAAAGAAGAGACAGATGAAAGAGCCAAAATTTTATTTGATACACTTATGGAATTTAGATATAAGAATAATGTAGAACAAATAATAATATCAGGACCAAGAATAGAGGATATTGATAAATTAGGAAAGAGTATATTTGGAATAGAGACTGAAGATATTAGTACGGATATAAGTCCGGTTTTGAATCTAACCTATAGTATTTGCAAAATAGATAAAAAATATTATTTTAAACAATATTGTATGTTGAATTCGAATCCGAAATGTGAAGAAATAACCAATTCAGATATAATATATGGGTACGGAAAAAAATTATATAACCTTCAATATTTGGATTATTTATCGTATTTTCTTGAACATATAGGAAAAAATGAACAGAATATAATATTTGCGCCTACAGCGCCTACAGCTAGAAAAATAGCAGATTATTTGTCGCAGAATAAAGAAGATAAAGAAAGTAATACTGATTTAATACAGTATTACAAAGATACAATACATGAAAAATATACGTTATGTAAAACTTTAGGAAGTGGAACAGCGTATCATCATGGGAAGCTTCCTATGCATGTTCGTAGAACCTTGGAAAAAGCGATAGTAGAGAAAAAGATAAATAATATCGTGTGCACAACAACTCTGATGCAGGGTGTTAATATGCCAGCACAAAATATTGTCATACGAAATCCACATTTATATTTAAAAAAGACAGATTCGGCTGCAGAACTTTCAAATTATGAAATGGCAAATTTAAGGGGAAGGGCAGGACGTTTGCTCAAAGATTTTATTGGCAGGACATATGTTCTTGATGAAAGTGCTTTTGCTGATGCAGATGGATATGATCAATTGGAATTGTTTGAAGATGTTACGAAAGAATTGCCTTCAGGGTATGGAGAACGATTTGAAGAATATCGCGAAGATATAGAAGATGTTATTGAAACAAATAAAACAGTAGATCATAGCATGAAGAAATATGGTTATTTGATTTCATATATTCGACAATCAGTTTTACGATACGGGAAAGGATCACGGCGAAAAATGCAAGATGTGGGAATTAAATTAACACAAAAACAAGTGGCGGCAATAATCCATAAATTGGAAACACTTACTATTCCGAAAGATATATGTATTAAAAATAGATATTGGGATCCATTTGTGTTGCAAAAAATATTTGAAGACTATAAGGAAGCGGTTCCGGTGTCACCTTACGAACGCGGTGCAAAAGCTAAATTAAATAGAATGTTGAAGTATATGCGTGATACAGAAGAAACTTCATCAATGTATGAACGTTATGTTCCATCAGAGTTGCAGAAAGGTTCTAATAGATCATATTTAGTTAACTTATGTATGAAATGGGCGACAGGTGTTTCGTTGCATGATATATTAAATGAGGAACGTTATTCTGGTGAAACGGGAGCGGATGAAATAGAAAGAACGATACAAGTTTTGCAAAATGTCGTATCATTTAATGTACCATTATTATTGAAACCAATATTTGATATAAAGAATCCAGATAGCATTTTCCTGACATGTATACAGTCGGGAGCAACAACAGAAACAATAAAAATGATGATAGAATTAGGTATTCCGCGAGAAACAGCATTGTATTTATATGATGAAGTTTTTACAGGAAAACAAAAAGAGAGTGATGATGAAGAGGATTTAGAGCAAAAAATTCGTAATCAACTTCAAAAATCATTTAATGATTTACCATATTGGGTACAAGTGCAATTAGATTTCCTTATTTGATGATAACAAGAATATGGTAACAACAGTTCAGATAGTTCATACAAAAGTGTTAGGAGTGTTAAATCGAGATGTGAAGTTCATGCTTACACAAACAGATATTCTATCAATATTGGAGAAATTAAAACAGGAAGAATAGTTTTTGTTGGCTCTATTTTGGCTCTGATAATTTGATGGGAGAAAAATATCAGATAAAAATCAGGGAATATGAACACAAAACAACACAAATGTGTACTGAAAAGTACCTAGATTATCCTATCTGCACCCGAGTTTGAATAAGAGCCACAAGTCTTGGAATCCGCTAAACAAGCGGATTCCGAGACTTTTTCTTTTGCTCTGCTACTAATTTGCTACTAATAGCAACTACTCTTTTTTCTATCGTCTTCATATGGTTATTATTAACTTTAATAGCAAGAAACCCTGATGACTGCTGAATTTCTTCTATATGATCTTTCTTTGTGGCATCTGGATGATTTTCCCTGATGCGGTATTTGGTGGTACTAACGCAGGTCCAAACTGAGGTCGGATTGTTACATCTGAGCCGTTGTCCTGAGCATGAGATACTTCACAGGTGATACCTATTGCTTCAAGCAGAGGGTTATCAGATGGTGGTTCAGGTGTTGGCGAATCTGTTGCCTGCAATGATTCCAGACTATGCACAAGCTCCTGCTGTTTATGTGGAAACAGATGAGAGTATGTGTTAAGTGTTGTGGATACTTTCTCGTGTCCGAGCCTGTCTGCTAACATCAGCGCATCACAGCACTGATTAATAAGTAAGCTGGCGTGCGAATGCCTGATATCGTGGATTCGTATCTTCTTTACATCTGTGTTTTTGCAACCTCTTATCATCTCGTGTGAGAGATATGATTTTGTTACCGGGAACAGCCTTTCATCTGCGTCAGGCATATACCTTGACTGGATATAGTCTGATAGCTCCTGGCAGAGAAAATCCGGAATCGGAATCTTTCGCTTACTTTTTCTTGTCTTAGGTGATGTAAATACATCTTTTCCTTCTATCCGCTGATATGTTCTGTTGATGGATATTGTCTTGTTATCAAGGTCAATATCAGCAGGTGATAGAGCAAGCAGTTCACCTTCTCGCATACCAGTCCAGTACAGGACTTCAAAGCATATATACGATAGCGACTTGTCTTTTACACCCTCACGGAAAGCAATATATTCATCGTAAGTCCAGTAATCCATTTCCTCAGCCTTTGCTTTTCCAATGGTGCCTGCCTTGCCGCAGGGATTGGTGTTAAGGTCATAGAAACGCTTGGCGTAATTGATGATGCTGTTAAGCTCCGTGTTAATCTTTTTCAGATAGGTCTGGGAGTAATTATTCGGCGAACTCATAAGCTTCGCCTGCCATCTTCGTACATCAGAGGCTTTGATTTCATTTATCGGCTTGCTACCGAAGAATGGAAGAATATGCGTCTGTAGTACCGCCTTTTTTGTCAGAAGAGTTGACTGCTTAAGTCTTGCAGCCGTATCCTCCATATAAATTTCATAAAGGTTTTGAAATGTCATGTCAGGATTGGCAGACTGCTTTTCCAGAAAATCCCTTTCAAATCCTAAGGCTTCCTTTTTGGTGGCAAAGCCTCTTTTCCACTTCTGTTTTTTGATTCCCTGCCAGTTCGTATAATAGAACTTGGCGAACCATTTACCAGTTTTTTCATCTTTGTAAGCTGTCATGAATATCATCTCCTTTTTGTAAAATTGTTGTGCAATCATCAAAAGGCTATGATATAATCTACTTGTTCAGGGTGATTATAAAGCCTTCGGGTCAATCACTTACATAGCTTCGGTTATTCCTTTTGCGAGAAGGAGTGTGCCGGAGCTTTTTCTTTACTAAAGGTGTAAGCCTGCAATTATTCAGTTTTTGAATCGGCTTCATTATCCAGTCTGGAATCCTTATAATATGCCAACATATCTGATTTCCATGAATCAAACTTTTCTTTTGAAATTTTTCCTGTCTGAAGCATATTCTTCTTTTCTATCCAGTTTTCCATAAAGAGACAGAAGTCTGCATCATATTTTCCATTGCCTTTGCCATTAACCTTGATCCCGGCAGTCCATTCAGGACTTTCAGGAGGTTTGGTGTTGGTCAGCTCAAATGAAAAATCAGTAAGTTCAGTTATGGCAAAGAGAGCATTGATTACATCTGACATAGTGTGGAATTCATATGCCGGATATTCAGCGGTAGTATTATCTTTTGGAGTATTAGTATCTTTTGCAAATAAAAGCTCCTGCCATGGAACATTTAATTCATTAGCAATCTGTTTTAAAACATCTATCTTTAACAGTATTTCACCAGATTCATATTTCTGGATAGTACGTTCTGATTTTCCCAGACGCTGTGCAAACTCCTTTTGCGTGATCTTTTGTGCTCTGCGCTGCTTCTGTATTGCCTTTCCGATTTCTTCTGAAGAGGACATAGTAAGTTTAATGGAATCAGAGTAAGCCATTCTGTTCACCTTCCTTTATATGAAATAGTCCGTTGTAAAGATACGTATTAGGTTGATATTAAATGAAATACGTATCAGTAAGTGACTTGTTTATGATTGTACGATTACTTTATCATAAACAAAAACGAATTGCAAGTGCGTAATTATAAAAAGTTCTATTGACAAATTTTGAAAAGGATATTAAAATAAACACGAATTAGAAATACGGATTAAATGAAGAACAGGATAGCTGTTTTGTAAAACACGTATTTAAAATAACGATTTATGAAAGGAGGAGCTGCATGAAGGGTATAAAGGAAGCATTCATAGATGCAGGTGAGATAAGCCAGATGCTTGGTATCGGGATGACGAAGGCATATGCAATTATAAAGGAATATAATGCAGAGCTTGAGGCAAAAGGTTATTTCACCATGCGGGGTAAATGTCAAGCCAAACGCATGAATGTGCTCCTCAACCACACCATATACTAAATTCAAAAATTATAAAGACATAATCTTCTCTAAATGCTTTTCTGGATTTGTTCCAATCACATACCGTTTCTTTTTCATGCTTAACGGACGGCTTCCTACCTCTAAAATTTTTAACATATTCAAAGCCAGTTTTCTTATAATGTTCAGATTATAGGATGCCTGCTTTTCTAATGTGTGATTCCCATCTTCTCGAAAGGTTACATCTAAATGCCAATGATAGCTTTCTATCATCCAATGACCACGCACAGCTCGCTCTGCTTCTTCTATATTGGTCGACAGGCTGCTTATGAAATATCTTTCTTCTACTGTTGTACTGCCATCTGTCCCTGCTATTGTATTACGAGTCATGATAATGCTTTTTAATCCTGCCCATTCTTTCTTCCGGCTTAACCAGCTGATGTCTTCTGTCTGCCAGTATTCCCGTTTCTCAAGGTTCCCCCTGGCCTTTTCTATCCGGTTTTTATAAGCGCATTTCTCACGAAGTTCTTTATCTGCAAAATATTCCCTCACATCTTCCAGAAGACTCCCCTGGTTTGCCTTTAATGCCAGAACATAATCCGCACGCTTTTGGCGGATTTTCTTTACAATAGCCACCTGGGTTCCCATGGCATCTGTTGTTATGATTGTCCCTTTTATATTCAGATGGTCCAACAGTTCTGGGATTGCTTTGATCTCATTTGTTTTTTCTTCTACTCGTTTCTGTCCCAGGCAAAAGCCTCTTTCATCTACAGCACTGACAATATGATTCGGTCTCTGGTTCTTATTTCCGTTCCCTCTCTGGGTTTTTCCGTCAATCGCAAGCAGGCGCTTTACTTTCTCCCCCTCATCGCTGCTTAACATTTCATTCCACTTTTGCTGAAAACTTTCCAGAAATTCAGTGGGCACCATTGCAAAAACTCTTTGGAGTGTATCATGGGAAGGGATTCCATTTGGAAGTTCCAGATAATTTTGCAAAAAATCTTCATGTTCTTTTCCAAACATCTCAATCTCTACCCAATCATCTGCATTTGCAAGCGTAGCAAAAAATACAAGCAGGATAATATCCGCCATCTTATGCAAAACTTTCTTCTCCTGTCTTATGTCCATCACCGTACCTGCATAGTCTAAAATCTCTTTCATAGGAACACCCCATCCTTTTTTCTTTGATTATATCAAAAAATCCGGACAGGGTGTTCATAATTTATTCATTCATGCGTTTGTCGTGGGGTAAATGTCCAAGGAAGTACTTTGAACAGAAAATCTATGGTTACGAAGATTATTACAATCTGGATTATGAGCCACAGCGTAAACGAAGCAAGGTTGCAGAAGAAATGGATTATGAAGCGGCAGTTGGGGATTCTGTGATAAGTGAACAGGATGAAGTGGATATACCGCCTGAAACAAATGAATTGTCGGAAGATGGTGCTGAGATAGCAGAAAATGTGATGTTGGATGCAGATGTAATGGTGAAAGAGACAACTGAATAGGTGAATCCAGCGAGTGGGGGCAAAAAGCGCCCCCAAAACGTGCAAATGGGGGCAGAAAGCGCCCCCAAAACCACAAAGTGGGGGCAGAAAGCGCCCCCGCACAAATCAGAGCCGAAAAAGTGTGGAGGCAAAAAGTGCCGTCAAAATGCAAAAGTGGGGGCAAAAAGCGCCGTCAAAACAGCAAAGTGACGGCAAAAAGCGCCACCACTCAGATAAGCGAGAAAAAAGTCATGGTGGCGGAAAGTGCCATCAAAATGGAAAAGCGGTGGCGGAAAATGCCACCAAATAAGCAAAGTGATGGCAAAAAGTGCCACCACTTTTAAATCAGGTGGAACTTCAACCACCATATCAGTAATTGTGGTGGTACATTAACCACCACATATCATATACAGGGTGCAGGTGCTCCTGCCAAGACGAAAAATTATGTAAACGCTGATGCGTTTATATTTTTTCGGGAAAAGGTCCGACCTTTTCCGCATCTTGCAAAACCTATAAGCAGAACTTTTAGAAAGGATGAAAAAAGCAATGGTACAGATAAAAAGAGATTGGTTTGATACAGAATTTGGAAATTACGAAAGGGGAAAAACGTATGGCAGATGGAAAGAGAAGATACAAGTCTGACAGGAAAGATTATAAGATATCGGTGAAGCTGTCAGAGAAAGATATGGATATTCTGAAAGCGGCACTTAAGCGAACAGGAATGACAGCAAGTGCCTATATAAGAGAATTAATTCGGACAGGAGGCAACATTGATACAAGTTATCCAGAGGACAGGGCAAAAATAATTCGTGTTATTGCAGGTATTGCAAATAATATTAATCAGGTGGTTAAGCTTGGCAATTCACAGGGAAGATTGTATTACAGCGATATTGATAAATTGCAGAGCAGTATGGATGAGGTAAAGAAAACATTCGGGGAGGTGATGGAAGTATGGCGATTACAAAGATCCTAAATATCATGGAATCGGAAGGTAGAAATCCAGCATCACACCTAAAGAATGCTTTGGAATATATTCAGAATCCAGATAAGACAGAAGAATGTGTACTGGTGGGCGGTATTAACTGCCTGCCGGATACAGCATTTGAGCAGATGGAAGAGACAAAGAACATTTTTCATAAGACGGGTAAAAGGCAGGGGTATCATGTGATCATATCATTTTCACCGGAAGAAAAAGTGACGGCAGAGCAGGCAATGTATGTGCTGGAGCACTTTGCGAAGGATGTGCTTAGTGATGATTATGAGGCTGTGTATGCAGTCCACACAGACAGAGAGCATATGCATGGACATCTTATCTGGAACAGTGTCAGCATGACAACCGGCAAGAAATACAATTCACCGAAAAGCAACTGGAAGAATCATCTCCAGCCTATCACAAATAAATATTGTGATGAACTTGGACTTTCCATAATGCCGGCAGAGTACAGCAAGAATCCAAAGAATATCAGAAGGGACAAGTGGGAAAAGGAAATGTCCATGAAAGAAATAATTCTTCGTGATGCCAAGATGTGTGCATATGCAGCCGGAAATGTGGAGCATTTTAAATATCTGATGAAAAGACTTGGATATGTATTTAAGAAAGACGCATGGATGGAGGTGCAGGCACCGGGATTTCGGTATTATCATAAACTGGCAAAGCTGGACGAAATGTTTTCAGAGGAGACGTTAAGGCATCATGTGGATATGCCCTGGATGGCAAAGCCTTACTTTTATTCGTCGGATATCAGAGGATTGCACCGAGCGAAGCTGTCACCATTCCAGAAGAAGTTTTATGCAAAGCTGTACAGGTTAAGGATTGTAGAGCAGAAGCGCTTTGTAGTTGGCGGAGCAAAGTATACAGAGGATTTGAAGAGGTTTCATCGGTTGCAGGACGAATATCTGCTACTTGTAAATAATGACATCAAAAGTGTTGTGGATCTTGTGGATTTCATAGGTGAGCAGGAAGAAAAAATCCAGCAGATTGAGGACAGACAGCATGAGATATACAGAGAAAGCTCTAGTCGGAAACGCAGTATAAAGAATGAAGAGCAGTACCGGGAATATCAGATATGGCATGTGGAAGTGCAGGAAGAACTGGACGAACTGAAGCAGGAGAAAAGGGAAATTAAGAGGCAGATACAGCTTGCGGATGACATTATAAAAGAAGATTTGTATACAGTTTATTATGCGGTGTCGGGGAATGAGGAGATTGTTGCTGACAGGGATGTTGAGATACCGGGGATGGAAGAGAATACTGAGGTTGAGAAAGTGGCGGCAGCAGTTGTTAAGCCTGATGCAAGTGTTGAGGTAATGAATCTTAATAATAATCAGAATGAAATAGGCAGACAGAAAGAGCAAACAGATAGTGCGAGAAAACAACAGACTGGTTTAGAGGGTATAGGAATACCAGAGGTTCATAATTCGTCTTATGTGAATGTGGCAAGACTGGACGAAAGTACAACTGATGTAACAGGTAAAAGTGAATTTGTGGAAACTAAAGAAACTGAGCCTGTGGACAAAGTTGGTTGGATTGTCAGGAGAATATTAGAGCTTGGCGGTTATGAAAATATCAGTGATTCAGTTAAGGCAGATGTATTCGGATTCGATATTGCTGATGTGAGTGGAAGCATAAGGTTGTTCTCAGATGTAATGAAAAGGCTGGGGATGAAGCTTGATGGGGATGAGCTTTATGAGGAGTTTCAGAGGATTTATGATGAAGCAGTTAGCAGAGATGTTGGTAAAGATAAAGCAGAAGATAAGATGTGGAATAGGGGCAGAGGGAGATGATTCCTCTGCTGACTTATTTCAAAACTTGAAAAAAATGTTCGAGAAATCAAATAAAGTATTTTACAACGAAATTGAGATAATATATAATAAAATAGTGAAATTATATTCCTAAAAGCACGGAGGATAATATGGCTGTATCATACAATAAATTATGGAAATTAATGATCGATAAAAAAATAAATAAGAGCAAGTTGTGTAAAAAGATAAAAATTAGTAGTAGTACTATGGCTAAAATGACAAATGAAGAGATGGTTGCTATGACCGTATTAGAAAAAATATGTGCCGAATTGGAATGTGATATATCTGATATTATGGAGTTTACTGATTTAGCTGAAGTAAAGAAAAAAATCCATAATGAGAATACAAGTCCAGATAATGGGACAGTAAATGTGAGATAATGAGGTAGAACAACCATGAATGAAAATGGATTAAATTATATTGATCTCTTTGCTGGTGCCGGTGGACTTTCAGAAGGATTTATTCAAAGTGGCTATAGACCAGTAGCACATGTGGAAATGAATGAGCATGCAGCAAAGACAATAGAAACAAGAATAGCATATTATTACTTAAAAGATAATGGCAAAATTAAAAGTTATTATGATTATGAAAAAGGAAAAATAACCAGAGAACAACTTTTGGAGAAAATACCAAAAGAGGAACTTAAGACTGTAATTAATAAAGAAATGTCAGAATCCACGATTAAAGGGATTTTCAACACAATTGATGATATCAAAAGGGAAAAAGAAATTGATAAGATTGATGTAATTATAGGTGGTCCTCCATGCCAAGCATATTCTTTAGTGGGAAGAGCGCAGAGCAGTCATATGATTGTTCCGATGGAAGATGATCCAAGAAATGAATTATATAAGATGTATGTTCAATTTCTTAGAAAGTATAAGCCAAGAATGTTTGTGTTTGAGAATGTAGCCGGAATAAAGACTGCAAGAGGTGGGGCAGCATTTAAAAATCTTCAGACATATATGAAACGTGTAGGTTATGAAATTGATTATCATGAGTTGAATGCTCAGGATTTTGGAGTATTACAAAGTAGAAAAAGAGTAATTATAGTGGGTTGGCTTAAAGGCACAGGATATGAATACCCATCATTTGATGTAATTCATAGTAAAGCAGAAGTATGGGATTTACTTAACGATTTGCCAGTGTTAAAGCCTGGCGAAGAGGCTATAGAGCATACAATGACAGATATGCGCAGATTAAAAAAATATGTAAAAGATAATGACATTCGTGTGAAATCGGATGTGTTAACAGGACATATTGCAAGACCACATACTGCACAAGACATTGAAATCTATAAGAGAACAATTGATATGTGGTTTGAAAACGAACAGCATGAACGTTTGAAATATGATGATTTACCAGAAGATTTGAAAACACATAAAAATAGAACTTCATTTGTAGATCGATTTAAAGTTGTTGAGGGTGATATGGATCATTGTCACACAATACTTGCTCATTTATCGAAAGATGGACATTATTTCATTCATCCAGATATAGAGCAACATAGATCAATTACAGTGCGGGAAGCAGCAAGAATACAGTCGTTTCCAGATAATTATTATTTTGAAGGACCAAGGACAGCACAATTTGTTCAGGTGGGGAATGCGGTTCCGCCAATGATGGCAAAGGTAATAGCAGATAAAATAAAAGAACAATTAAGAAAATAAAATTGGAGGTTTTGCAAATGGGTATTGTTGAAAGTACATATGCTGAGTTAAAGCAACAAGAATTGAAAAATAATTCATATAGTTGTTTGCATATGGCTGATATTGACATCAATCCTCATCAGGTTGAAGCATTCACATTTGCACTATCTTCATTAGAGCTTGGTGGAGCAATTCTTGCAGATGAGGTAGGTCTTGGAAAAACTATTGAGGCTGGCTTGGTCATCAAGTATTTGCTATGCAGTGGAAAAAATAAAATACTACTTATTATGCCATCAAATCTGCGAAAGCAATGGCAAGTTGAATTAGAAGAGAAATTTGATATTGATTCATTAATTGTGGATAGTTCTAACTGGGAGGATTATCTCGCAAAGGTAAGGAGTAAACAAGCAGTAATTATTGTTTCCTACCACTTTGCCTCAAAAAGAAAAGCAGAGTTCGGAAAGATAGCTTGGGATTTTTGTGTATTTGATGAAGCACATCGGCTTAGGAATGTATATAAGAATGGTTCAAAGATGGCTAACTCATTATATGAATTAACAAAGGGAATTCCAAAGATTCTATTAACTGCGACTCCTATGCAGAATACTTTACTTGATATATATGGACTTGTTCAGTTTATCGATGATAGAGTTTTTTATAGTAAGCAGATATTTTCCGAAAGATATTTGCGGGGAGAAGATTACAATGATTTGAAGGCTTGTTTAGAACCTGTTGTGCAAAGAACTTTACGAAAAGAAGTAGCAGATTATATCCAATTTTCAGAGCGTAAAGAAATGACAATTGATTTTGAACTATCGCCAATGGAGATAGAACTTTATGTGATGATAAATAATTATCTGAAAAAGGAAATCTTGTATGCTTTGCCCAATTCACACAGAACACTTATTACATCTGTTATTAGAAAATTGCTTGCATCATCAAGTATGGCAGTTGCAGAAACCTTCAAGGTATTAAAAGGCAGACTTGAAACTTTGAAGGAAACAACTAGAACTGAATCAGCGGATGAAAGTATTGATTTTTTCCTTAGTTTTTTTGATGATGATGAAATAGAGACGGATGATGATAGTAAGCAGGATGAATTATACACAAGAGAAAAGGTAAATGAATTTATTCAGCATGAAATAGATGAGGTAACAGCCATTATTAATAAAGCTGAAAGTATAAAAAGAAATGCGAAGATGACAGCCTTGAAACAGGCAGTGGAGAAAGCTTTTGTATTTCAAAATGAAGCTGGCATAAAACAAAGAATTGTTGTGTTTACGGAATCTATTAGAACGCAACAATACATGTTTGAAGAATTATCTCATGCCGGATATGAAGGTCAGATACTTAAGTTTAATGGTAGTACAAATGATCCTGTTACTAAACAGATTTATAAGGCATGGGAAGCTAGAAACTATGGAAAGTATGTGGGTAGTAGAAATGTTGAATTGAAGAATGCCATCGTAGAAGCATTTAGGGATGAATACAAAATTTTGCTTGTAACAGATTCCGGTTCGGAAGGATTGAATCTTCAGTTTTGTAATACGATTATAAACTATGACCTTCCTTGGAATCCGCAGAAGATAGAGCAGCGAATTGGTCGCTGTCATCGTTATGGACAAAAGAACGATGTTGTGGTTATTAATTTGCTTAATACTCAGAATGTAGCAGATAAGAGAGTATATGAAATCCTTTCTGAAAAATTTGAGCTATTTCAAGGCGTATTTGGTGCATCAGATAAAGCTATTGGATTATTAGAAAGTGGAGCAGATTTTGAAAAAAGAGTTACACTTATATATCAGGAATGTAAAACAACATCAGATTTTACAAAGCAATTTAAGGATTTGGAAAAGGAATTAGAAAAGAAAAGAAACAAGAAAATGGATGAACTGAAATCCATATTTACATATAAAACAGAGGAACAACATAAGTCTCATTTTAATATTATCATGAAAGAAATTGCTGAATATGATTCACAGTTTAAGTATTGGAATAGTAGAAGTAAAGAGGAAAATGAGATATTTCCAAAGTACTATGAAACTAATATAGACTTGGAAATTCCGGAAATTCAACACGGATATTTACTTATTGGTAGTTCTTATGTTGGAGAGATTATTGAAGATGCAGTATTTGAAATTATTGATATAACAGGAAAAATATATGGCGCTTCAGATGTGTTGGCTAGAGAGCTTTGTGAAAAATTGAATGAGCAGTGCTTAGAAGAAGAGACTCCTAATAATCAAGAAATCCTTTTATATATTGATAAAGTGGATGAATTTATGCAACAGAAATATACAGAATCTAAAAGAACAGTTTTGATTGCTAATCAGAAAAAATTGGATAATTGGCTGCAATCAAGAAAAGAGGAATATTTGCTTAGAGTCAAGGATACATCAGAATTAGACGAGCTTAAAGAAAAATATGCAATTGAAGGCGATTTTAGACAGAAGATTGCATTAAAAAAACAAATAGAAATTTTAGAAGAACAGAAACAAAAAATGGTACGGGCATTTCATGATGAAATGTCGACATTGGAAGAAGAGACTGTAAATATGCAGAAGCAGTTTGCAGAAGATATATTGGTAAAAACACAACTGGTAACAAAGATAGTGATTAAGTTTTAGGAGGCTACCATGGATAAAAAAGGAAAGTTAGAATTGACATGGGTTGGTAAATATGAGGAAGAGAAACTAGAACCGAGAATATTAATTGAAGATAAATCAAAATCATATGGTGAATCGAATACAGAAAACATGCTGATTCATGGGGATAATCTGTTGGCACTCAAAGCTTTGGAAAATAAGTATACGGGGATGATAAAGTGTATTTATATTGATCCACCATATAATACTGGAGCGGCGTTTGAACATTATGATGATAATTTAGAGCATTCTATTTGGTTAGGAATAATGAAAAAAAGATTAGAAATCCTTCGTAATTTACTTGCCGAAGATGGAACTATTTGGATTCAGATAGATGATGAAGAACAGGCATATTTAAAGGTATTGTGTGATGAAATTTTTGGAAGAAGTAATTTTGTTAATATGATTTCCGTAAATATGAAAAATGTTGCAGGGGCATCTGGTGGAGGCGAAGATAAGCGATTAAAGAAAAATTGTGAATATATACTAGTGTATGCTAAAAATTATGATTTGCTACCTCTATTTAATGGACCATATAAATATACTGAAATGTCTGAATTGATACAGCAGTACATAGACGAAGGTAAGAGCTGGAAATATACAAGTGTTTTGGTTAATCCTGGAGAAAAAGAATATATCGGATCAACTGTTGATGGTGATGGAAATGAAATTAAAATATATAAAAGAAGTGGAGTTGAAACATTATCTATTAATCAAGTTGCTAAAAGAGAGGGATTAACTACACAAGAGGCTTATAAAAAATACGGAATAAATGTATTTAGAACTACCAACGCTCAGACTTCAATAAGGACAAGAGTTATGGATTACAGAAAAGAAGCTGGTGTTGAAGATGAATATCTATCAATAGAATATATTCCTAAAACTGGAAAAAATCGAGGCGTAGTTTATGAACAGTTTTATAAAGGGGATGTATGCAATTTATTTGTTTGGTTAAGAGATACTTCAGAGATAATAGATGGAAAACTGTATAAAAAGGATTTACAGGGAACATATTGGGACATGAATGCATGGATGAAGAATTTAACTAAAGAGGGCGATGTGACATTCCCTAATGGTAAAAAACCAGAAAAGCTACTGAAGCAAATTATTGAAATGACAACATCAGAAGGAGATATGGTATTAGATAGTTTTTTGGGGTCAGGAACTACGGCAGCTACAGCACATAAACTCAATAGAAGATGGATAGGAATTGAGATGGAAAATCAAGCTTACTCGCATTGTAAAGTTAGACTTGATAACGTAATTGATGGTGAACAGGGAGGAATTTCTAAAGAGGTAGGTTGGCAAGGTGGCGGGGGATATAAATTCTACGAACTTGCAGAACCATTACTTGTAAAGAACAAAGTTCTTCCTGTTTATCAAATAAATCCATCTTATACATGGGATATGGTATGTGAAGCTATTTGCAAGATAGAAGGATTTACCTATGAACCATCTGGGGAGTTTCAAGGACATTCATCAGAGAATCGATTCATACATATCACAGAAGAATTTGTTAATACAAAGTATGTGATGTCGATAATGAAGAACTTAGGTGATAAGCAGAGTTTACTGATTTATTGTAAGAAAAATCAAGCAGATATGATGCTTCCAGAGAATGTTGAAGTGAAAAAGATACCAAAGGATTTATTAGATAAATGTAATTTTGAAAGCGAGGTGCAGGAATAATGAGTTCAGTAGATAAAATCAAATGGGCTATGAGCCTGCGTGATCCTCAGTATGAAGCGCTACAATACTTTGATGCAATCAGTTCCAAGATTGAATATAGAACTAGTTCAAAAGCTGAAGCAGAGGAAATAGCATCAGAGAATTGCCAAGCTCCACATACAATATCTGTAGATAAGGAATTTGATTTTCCATCATTCTGCTTTGATATGACAACCGGTATTGGTAAGTCACGTTTAATGGGTGCATGCATTTATTATTTGTACAAGACAAAAGGGTACAAACATTTCTTTATTCTGGCACCAGGAAATACGATTTATGACAAAATGCGTCGAGAGGCGGTCCCGGGACATCCAAAATACATGTTTAAGGGACTTGAAGCAGAGATGGGAAGACCCAAAGTTTATGATGGGGAAAATTATTTATCATACCCGGTAAGATATATCCAAGAGGAAATGGTGGTAGAAAAAACATCTGATATTCAGATATTTATCTTTAATATTTCAAAGATTTTTACTAGGGGAGCTATCGAATTTAAATTTCACAAGTTTAATGAAAATTTGGGTGGCTCTTTTGCGGATGTGTTACGTTCGTTTGATGACTTGGTTATTTGTATGGATGAAGCGCATCGTTACTATGCCCCAGCATCAAAGAAAGCGATTAATTATCTTAATCCAGTGTTGGGATTAGAATATACTGCTACACCTAAAAGTACAAATAAGAATATTATTTATCACTACGGATTAGAGGATGGAGCTGGGAAGTTTTTGAAGATTCCGGTTGTTATGGGAAGAACAAATACAGCAGGATATTCAGATGATGATATAGAGGAAATGAAGTTGAAAGATGGAATCAAGCTTCATGAGAGAAGAAAGTCCATCGTATGTAAATATTGTATAGACAATCAGTTAGAACAGGTAAAGCCGATTGTTTTGATAGCTTGTAAAGATACAACACATGCTAGAAAAATAAAAGAAAAAATAGATTCTGATGCTTTTTTTGGAGGCCGTTATGTTGGCAAGGTTATTGAAATTGACTCAAGTACAAGTGGTGCAGAGACAGAAGAGAACATTCAGAAATTACTAACCATTGAGAAAAATACCAATCCCATTGAGATTGTGCTGCATGTATATAAGCTGAAAGAAGGTTGGGATGTAAATAATCTGTTTACAATTATCCCTCTTAATGCTGCAAAGAGTGATATATTGGCACTTCAAACTATTGGTAGAGGATTGAGGCTTCCTTTTGGTGAGATAACGGGTATTGAGGAATTAGATACCCTGGATATTGTTGCTCACGACCATTATCGAGAAATTGTTGATGATATCAAGAATAACCCTGTATTTAAGAAGAGAAATCTTGATGAGGAAGATATACCGAACACAAAAACAGTTATGGTAGAGCCAGCAGTTGAGAACCAGCAGATTTCATTATTTGATGAAGCGTTATGCGAAAGTAAAGTGAAATCATACCAAGATTTGAATAATGAAAATGTGGTGGAGAATCTGTTTGCTGAGTATCAGAAAGCATTTGCAAAGAAAGTAGCACCCAAGAAGTCCGAAAGTGATAGTGGACAGATGTCTATTTTTGATTATTTTGCTAACGATGATGGAAAAGAAACAAGTGATGGCACAGCATCAGATTACAAAATGACACAGACGAGCATTGGTACTGATGCAGTTGATACATCATTTACTGTACATCAGGGGGATGGTTCATTGCAGATTGATTTACAGAAGTCATCTGGTAGTAAGAATGTATTGCCATATGCAAAACAAGAGTTTATCAAGAAAGTTGAAGAGTTAAAGAAAGTTGCTATATCTGTTCCCAAAATTGGAATTAGTTATAGTTCAACAATTATATTTAAACCTTTTACTGTTAAGCGAAACATTATGGATTTTGATGTTGCGGCATCGAGAATCGAGAGGTATGACGCTGTAAATGGTAGGTTGTTGCAAGTGCTGGATGCAGACGCACTTATTGTAGAAAATCCTGAGAATATGCTTGCAGTTTCTTTATTGGAGAGTATTCCAGAGTTTAGTTCTGATGATGCAGAATTTATTCTTGATGTGGTTGATCAGTATCTCGCATTAATCGAAGGTACGGATGAAGTAAAAAAGAAGATTGTCCGTAGATATGCAACTGTTATAGTAGAGGACTTAAGAAAACAGATATATGCGTCAAAGGAAGAAAGCACTGAGTTTGTATTTAACGTTCAGAAAGACCTTATTATATTCAAATCATTTGCGAAGAATATGAAGGAAAATGGACGACTGAATTTTAAGAAGGAAGTGCCAGATAAGAAAAATATTAAGCAATATTTGTTTGAAGGCTATAAAAAATCATATTATGCAGAGAATGCATTTGATAGTGATGATGAGAGAAGGTTGTCCGTGGTATTAGAAGAGGATTCAGAAGTTATTAGATTTATAAAGCCGCCTTTGAATCAGTTAGGACTATTTTATAAGGCGGCAAAACAGTATAATCCTGATTTCTTAGTAGAGACGGCTGATAAGAAATATATGATTGAAGTGAAGGCTGCAAATCAAACAGATAATGAAGATGTACAGGAAAAAGCAAAGGCTGCAATTAAGTGGTGCGAATGTGCATCACAGGTGGATGCGGACGGAAAGACTTGGGAGTACCGCCTAGTGCCAGGGGATAAGATTATAGTAGGTAATACATTCAAATATGTAATTGGTATGGCAATTCCTGTTGTAGTAGACGGAGAATAAACGGAGGTTGTAGATGGCTGATATAAAGGATTTTAAACATGCTATTGTTCGACAGAAGATTTTAGATGCAGTACGAAAAGACTTAATAGGACCAACATCAGATTGTGAACAATTGAATGAAGTACCAACGAGTAGTTATATTACGGGATTATTATATCCTGCTGATACAGATGTAACGGAAGATGAAAATTACAATGATGTAGAGTTTACAGAAAAGAATTTCGATGCTGATGGAGAAACTTTGGAGGCAGGAATTTTTGAAGAAGAGGAACCAGAGGATAGAGTAAAAGGTGGTTTTCAGAAGCCGTCTTCTATAGGTGTGTCTTTCTATGTCTCTGATGATGTTCAAAAGGTTAATGCTTATATTAATTGGGGAAAGTATTATGCAGAACAGGTGCAAGGTGAAGTAATAGATGAAACCTTAGAAGAAGATGCAGAGAATAAGAAAAAGAAGAAACATACCATATATATTCGTGAGCAGATGAATGATGTTGTGGAAATCGATTTTAATCAGGTGGGGCGTTCGAAGCAGATTCCACTTGAGTCTAATGGAAACATCTATATCTATGTTATGAAGATGCAGTTAGACAATGGATACAAGATGGTATCGGTTTATTTGCATAATAATGATAAGTCAGATGGCGATGAAAAAGAATATGAAAAGGTAATGTTCCAAGTGGAGATGCTTATAGCAGATGATTTGATGAGTCCTATTTTTGTACCAGAATATCTCTGTAGAAAAGTTGAATTAGAGGATGAATATTATTATAAAGGCAGACCAGTTTATGCAAGAGGAAGAGGTTGTACTGCTACTTGGGAAAAGAAAGCAGAAGAGATAAATGCAACTGCTATAAAATCATCATTTATTCCAGATTATGAAATTCCAAGTGTAAGTGCACAGATAGATGATATGACGGAGCATGCCTTTTCGATGCTTCAGATGGGCTCACCAAAGAAAAAGTCAGAAGTTATTCAGAATCTTCGTACATTGACAGAAATGTATGGAAGTTGGATTACAGATGCATTGACAAACGACGAAGCTATGCATGATGATAAATTTAAGGCAACAGGTCAGACTATTATTGATAAATGCAATGATGCAAATCGTAGGATGAATGCTGGAATTGATTTGATTGAAAACAATGATAAGGTATATCAAGCGTTTGTATTTATGAATCAAGCAATGTATTTACAGAGAAGTATTACAGCTTTTTCAAAAGATTATGGTAATGGCATTCCTTGCAGCTTAAGAGATTATATGACTGATATGCCAGAAAAAGGAAGAAAGAAAGATCACAGTGAGTGGAGACCATTCCAGATTGCATTTGTTCTTTTGAATTTGTATGGGATTATGGATGGTGAGTCTCCGGAACGAAATATTGTTGATTTATTATACTTCCCTACTGGTGGTGGTAAGACAGAGGCATATTTAGGGCTGATTGCTTTTACTATAGCATATAGGAGACTGACAGCTTCAGATGAAACTGATTATGAGAAAGATGGTGGAGTAACAGTATTTTTAAGGTACACGCTTCGTTTACTTACAACTCAGCAGAGAGACAGACTGATGCGTCTTATTGTTGCGATGGAACGACTGCGAGAAGAAAACCAAGAACTATATGGTAAGGAAAGAATTTCAATTGGATTTTGGGTTGGAGGTAATGTTACCCCAAATAAATTTAGCGAATACAGTGATTCGGATCAGTTTAAGAAGAAAGAATTTATAAGGAAGCTTACAAAGCAGATTATTAAATGCCCTTATTGCGGTAAGGAAATCACACGGGATGAATATGACATCAATGAAAAGGGAAAGTATGTTAAAATTCATTGTGCAGATAAGAATTGTATGTTTTCGTTAAAAACAGGAAGAACCATACCGGTTTATCTTGTTGATGAGGAAATTTATGCAAAGTGTCCTACTGTGATTATTTCTACGGTAGATAAATTTGCTAGACTTCCATGGTCTGAACGAGTTGGTTTGCTATTTGGCAGAACAGATAGATATTGTAGTAGATGTGGACATATTGCTATTGGAGAAAAGCATGCAGGAAGACATAATGCAGATGTCGCAGCGGGATTGGAAAAGGCTGAAACAGTTGCATGTAAACAATTCTATCCTCCTGAGCTAATTATACAGGATGAGCTTCATTTAATTACTGGTCCTCTTGGAACTATTTATGGTGGATATGAAACTGTTGTAGAAGAGATGTGTTGTATTGAGAAGAATGGAAAGAAGATTCGCCCTAAGTATATTGTTTCAACAGCAACTATTAGAAATGCTGGGGAACAGATTAAGTTTCTTTATGGGAGAAATGAATTTGCACAATTTCCGCCAAGTGGCTTTGATACAAGAGATTCATTTTTTATTAAGGAAGTACCGCTTCCAACTGAAAATTTAGTTGATGCTTCAGAAGAAAAAATCAGTAGAATGATTAGTGATGGAAAAAAGCCATTTCGTCAATATGCTGGTATATGTGCGAGCGGACAATCTGTAAAAACAACTCTTATTCGTTTGTATTCAATTATTTTGCAAACAGCACTAGATATAGCAAAGGATCCGGAATATGAGGATTATATTGATCCATATTACACATTGATTGGGTACTTTAATAGTATTCGAGAATTGGGTGGTGCAGTGCGCCTTCTTGACGATGATATAGCAAGCCGTATTCGTGTTGTAAAGAATAAATATAATAGCTCAGAACAGAGGTATCTCAGTTTTGAGGGAAAGAAGGAAATTACATCTCGTATACCTTCATGGGAGATTGCGCAGGTTCTTGAAAAGTTAGCAATTTCTTATGATAAAAACAAGAAGAAGCAAGGCTGTTATGATGTTGTTATTGCAACTAATATGATAGCGGTAGGTATGGATGTTGACCGTTTAGGACTTATGTCAGTTGTAGGTCAGCCAAAGCAGAACTCTGAATATATTCAGGCTACAAGCCGTGTGGGGCGACAGCATCCAGGAATTATTTTTACTGTTTACAACCCATACAGACCAAGGGATTTGTCTAATTATGAGAATTTTGTTGGTTTCCACTCTCAGATGTATAGATATGTAGAAGGAACTACAGCAACGCCATTTGCAGCCAGAGCTAGAGACAGAGTATTACATGCATTGGTAGTTTCTTTACTAAGATTACAGGTAGAGACGATGGCTGATAATGGTGGAGCATCAAACATTAATGATATTTCTGATGAACAAATCAAAGATATAAAAGACAAAATTCTTGAGCGAGTTAAGATAACGGCACCATCGTCTTATGTAGATACGGAGAAAGAAATGGATGAGTTTATCAATACTTGGAAGAACATTGCAAAAGACGAAAAGCTATATTATTTTGTTCCAACAATAGCTGATGATAAGAAGAGGCTGCTTACATATTATGGCGAATATTATGGAGACAAAGAAAAACCAACACTAAGTTCTATGCGTGATGTTGAGCAGTCGTCAACAGTATTTTATTGGGAGGGTGTCTGATGAATTTTTATAAAAAATTGGGCGAGATTCGTCCGAATCAGTTAATAACTACATATGGACCAGGCTCGATAATGGATGCTGTAAATGATTCATTGACAGTTTTAGATATAGAGTACTGGGATACTAACAATATTGGTAAAGAAATTAGAGATGCAAGATTGGCTAGTTATATGAATGTTCGACGATTCTTTATGCCAAAGACAGGTGGAAAAGAGGATATTCCTGTTGTGTCATTCCCATACTACCATGTGTGCTCAAAGGGAACTTGTAAATTTTTATTTGATATGAGAGATTACTTTGATTTGGATCAGTACAAAAAGAATCAAGGTGAAGTGAAATGCCCTAAGTGTGGATTTCCAGCATATCCTTCGAGATTTATAACAGTATGCGAAGATGGGCATATGGACGATTTCCCTTGGAGATGGTGGGTACATCATGGAGAAACAAGTTGTAAAGAAGATATGTACCTAAAATCAACGGGCAATACTTCATCACTTGCAGAACTCCGTGTTGAGTGTAATTGCGGTGCAAGGAGAGATATGTCTGGGGCAATGCAAAAAGAAAAATTTGCAGGTCTATGCTGTTCAGGAAACCATCCACATAGACCAGGAGCAAAGACGAAAATTTGTAAGAAGAGTGTAATACCTAGCCAGCGTGGTGCATCTAATGTGCATTTTACAGTCACAAGAAATGCAATATCAATTCCGCCTTGGACAAATCCTATTAATGATATCATGGGTGCACAAAGAGCAACTATTGAAGCATTGGTAGAGGCTATGGGAGAAGAGGCAGGTCTTTCATTTGCTTATCAGAAGTATTTTGGAGATAAATATTCTTATGAAGACTTTAAAGCTGCCTATGATAGATTAAGCCAAAATATCAAAGAGTTTATTGAACTTAAAGAAATGGAGTATGCAGCTATTACGCATCATGAGGATGTTGAGTATCAACATGATGTTAAGTACTTTAAAGCGGAAGAAGTTGCTTTGAGCGAAAGCTTAAAAGCGTATATTTCTAGGATTATTAAAATACATAGATTACGTGAAGTACGAGTTTTGACAGGTTTTACAAGACTGGAAGCACCAGAACCAGAAGTGGATGAGCAGTCACATATCGTAAAATTGAAGTGCTCTTCGGGAGAAAAATGGCTTCCGGCAGTCGAAATTAATGGTGAAGGTGTATTCATTGAATTAAATAAGGGAAAAATAAATCAGTGGATGCAGATAGAGACTGTGAAATCTCGTTCCGATAAATATGAGGAATGCTATGCAGTATATTGTCAGAAAAAAGGATGGGAGAATTTTAAACCAAGAAATGCAGAGTATGTGTTGTTACATACACTTTCACATATGCTGATTAAGGAAATGTCTATGCAGTCAGGATATTCGTCATCTGCATTACATGAGCGCATTTATAGTAGTGAAAATATGTGTGGAATTTTAATTTATACAGGTGCGGCAGATAAGGAAGGCTCACTAGGTGGACTTGTTGAACTAGGTGGAATGAATAAGTTTTTACCGCTTTTAAAAGGGGCATTAGAGAATGGTTTGACATGTACAACAGATCCAGAATGCTTTATGAAGAATCCGACAAGTGAGAGATTAAATGGGGCTGCCTGCCATTCTTGTACTATGATATCAGAAACTGCATGTGAAAATGGTAACCGCCTACTTGATAGAGCATTAGTTGTACCGGTACCGGAGCATGAGGAAATGGGATATTTCAGAGAATTGGTGAGAGATTTATGTGGAATACAAGTGTAAAAATCGAATATATCGCAGGTCTGATTGTAGATGCACTTGAAAATTATTCTGTTAATGGAGAGAATGCACAGTTTTATTGTGTGATTGAAGAGCTTAGAAAACATTTTACTAATTGTTCCGAAGAAGAGATAACAGATATAATCAGTCTTTGCATGAAAATGTATTCGTCAAAGAAAATTGAACACGCAGAGCTTGTTCTTACTGCACCAGATTCATTCCGTGTGAAAACATTAAGAACCAAAGATACAATGCGTAATCTGATAGAGAATACAGAAAAGAGTCTTACTATAACTGGTTATTCAATCTCAGATTATTTTACCGAAATGCTCGATGTTATTATTAAAAAAAGCCAGCAAGGAGTATATGTTCGTTTATATGTGAATGATACAGAAAAGCAGAAGGAAGTGCTTGACAGACTGATGTCATATCGTTCGCGATTCTTACAGATATATGAATATCAAAAGCAAGAAGATGACAAGATGGCAGCATTGCATGCGAAACTTATTGTATCAGATGTAAAGAAATCACTGGTGTCGTCAGCTAATCTTTCATATCACGGAATGCAAGGAAATATTGAAATGGGATTCTTGATTGAATCCCATGATAAGGCAAAGCAGATAGAAGAGGTTATGAAGGAAATGGTAAGAATGAAGGTGTGTGGCAAATATAAATAAACTGTTTGAATGGATGCGAAGGAGAACGTATGGATGATATAGAAGACACTAATTATAAGTTTTATTCCCAAGATATTGAAAATATATGGTATATATTCTTTTGTTTAGCAGATTCAGCATTTTCGTCTGTAGATGTATCTTATGGAAAAAAAGGACCATATATGTTATCCGGAGAGACAATGATGTCAATATGTAAAACCCTAGAGACTATTGATTTTTGTTGTAATAGAGATGCCTATTCGGATGCGTATACTTTATTACGGAAGTGTAGAGATGATTTAATGCAGTATTTATTTGTATTGAATGTTATACAGAACAAACATGGTTTAACGGATGAAGAAGCAGAAAAATTCAACATAAACTCGGAATCTATGATGAAAATGATAGAGTTAGATGTGTCTATATTGGTTTCAGGTGAAAGAAAAACAGACGCAGAACTAGCTATGGAAAAATGGATTTATAATGTATTGGAAAGCTCAGAAAACAATAAGGATAGAAAACAATTTTTTGATACATCAAAATACAAATCATATTTGGTAAGTAATAATGAAAAGGTCAAATATATTTTTGATAATTTTCTTGTAGATAAGTGGTTGAGAGAGGACAGAAAGTTAAATAATTATGTCCATGCGAATGGCATTAGATTTGTAACGGATAATTATATATATCAGAACAAAAAGGAAGATAAAGATAAAGAGCTTATAGAGACACTTCAAAATATTACAGATATATTTTTGAGTTTGTTGTCAGTTATAGATAGTATAAAATTTCATTCTTCGGATTATCTTGATGCTTTAGAAATGGATATGGAACCTCAGGAGGGAAGTCAATATTGGGTATGTCCAATAATTGTTGAATATATGAATGATAGGTTTGATAAGAAACTATTACAGTATATTCAGGATAATGAAGAAAATGGTATGCGATTTATGGCAGAATATTATGCTGATTAATAAATACAGGAGGCGATTAAATGACAACCGAATTGATGAGAAATTTGCTCACAAATGATGAGAAAATAACAATTGAGTACAAGACATGTCAGCATGGGATACAGGCAGATGTTTATGAAACAGTGTGCTCATTTTCTAATAGATATGGTGGCTATATTATCATGGGCGTAGAAGATGATGGAACACCAATCGGGATTAATAGAAATATGAGTAAAGATATGAGAAAAAACTTTGTTAATCAGCTTAACAATCCTGATAGAATGTCACCTACACTATATCTTTCCATAGAAGAATTTGAATATGAAGGTAAATTATTATTATGGGTGTATGTACCACCAACATCAACTGTCGAAAAATGTATTAATAGAATATATGACAGAAATGAAGATGGGGACATGGATATTACAGATTCACCTATTCAGTTACAAAATATGTATAACAGAAAAAGCAACACATATGCAGAGCATAAGATTTTTCCATATGTTACGAAGGATGATCTTCGTATTGATTTAATGGATAAAGTAAGAAACTTGGCTAAAAGTAAAAATCCGGACCATCAATGGCTTACAATGTCAGATGATGAAATTATGAAGAGTGCCGG
This sequence comes from Faecalimonas nexilis, assembly GCF_059731825.1. NCBI lineage: Bacteria > Bacillati > Bacillota > Clostridia > Lachnospirales > Lachnospiraceae > Faecalimonas > Faecalimonas nexilis. The sequence continues at coordinate 413,351 of NZ_AP029189.1, forward strand.
ATTATGGGAAAAAGATTTTTCATCAGGTATTCAAGGATATAATCTTGCAGGTGTGTTATTGTTTGGCAAAGATGATGTGATAAGGTCTTGTTGTCCTGGATATATTACCGATGCATTATATAGGGTTGAGAATCTAGATAGATATGATGATAGATTGCAGGTAACAACTAATTTAATTGAGGCATATGATCTTTTAATGGAATTTGTTGCAAAGCATACATCAGATAAATTTTGCTTAATCAACAATATTAGCACGAGTATTAGAGGTATTATTTCAAGAGAGGTTATTGGTAATATACTTGTGCATAGGGATTATTCAAGTGCATATCCAGCAAAGGTGATTATCGAAAAGGATTGGCTGAGAACAGAAAATTGGTGTATTCCTAGACGCCATGGAAATATTATGAGTGATGAGTTTACTCCTTATCCAAAGAATCCTTTAATTCAGCAATTTTTTGCTAATATTGGTAGAACAGATACTATTGGTTCGGGAGTAAGAAATCTTTATAAGTATACACCGATGTATTCAGATGGTGGTAAGCCAGAGCTAATTGAAGATGATGTATTTAGAATTAATATACCATTAGACAGAATAGCTGCAGATGAAGCAACAGAACAGAAAACATTATCTGAAAGAGAACAGAAAATTTATAATATGATTTGCGAGAATCTGCATTTATCAGTTGAACAGGTAATGGCAGAATTGGATATATCAAGATCAACGGTGTTTAGAGATTATGCGAAAATTAAGAAAGTAACAGGTGCCGTTTACGATAAAAAGACTTCAACATGGACATTGTAATGAGACAGTCTCAAGTTAGTCTCAACAAAGTCTCATAAATTTTGATACTTTATGAGACTGAAGAAAAATCTAAAAACGTGATAAAATAGGGACTTTTAGCGTGTCGGAAAAACTTAGTCTCAAGTCAGTCTCAACTGAGTCTCATTTTTAAGATGAGATTATGAGACTCAGTTGAGACTAAAAATGATTAATGAATTTATATGATTTATCGATTGGAGAAGATAAAATGAATCAATTTCTATCAATAGCATTAAAAACACATTTTGAAAGTCTGAAGGTTGGCGGAAAGGGAGAAAATTATTGGCAATGTTATCAAGCTTTTTTAAAGTACTGTGATATATATGGAGATTGTGATCTTAAGGATTTATTCAATAACAAATTATTAAGGCAGGATATAGTGTGCGCATGTGCGTCATATTATAATTCTAGCGCAAAGGCGCATAGAAAAGAGGCAGTTAATAGATTTTTGTCTGCAATCGATTTGTTCTATAAAAACTATATAAAAAAGATGGGTGGGATAGAATGTAGTGCACTTGAAGGTGGATGTAGGAACAATGAAATGATTGAAGATATTGAAAAATGTCTCAATACAAAATTAAAGCAAGAAATATATTGTCCGATAGATGATAAGATTGAAATTGAGATAATAAAAATTTGTAATAATCTAAAAAAGAGTGATTTTTATAAATTCGGTCAGAAGATATTATGCAACCTTCTCTTAAAATATGGATTTAAACTAAACTTATTAGTAAACTTAAAAAAGGATGATGTAAATGACATTGATGGAATTATTACAATTAGAAATAAAGATAGTGTAATCAATCTAAGTGTGGATAAGTCAATGGTATCTGATATTAGACAATATAATATGGTACATAGATATCCTAATAGAGAATATTTCTTTTTGAATACAAAGGGAAAGAAGATTACCTCCAGTTCGGCACTGGCTACGATACAAGAAAAATTAGAAGAAGTTAATAACATAAATACAACAACACTTGCATTAAAGGGCGTTTCAAAACTTATTCAGAAAGGGCTGACTCTAAGTGAGATAAAGTATCTTACGGGGTTTGAAACTAAGAAGATAGAGGATGTTTCTAGGTGGTTGATGAATCAGGAAGATGTAGAAAGTGTTATAAATAATAAGCTTAATCTAATTGATATATAATTGAACGCAAAATCATAGACAAAGAAAATAATAAGTAATGAGAATTAGAAATCCTTTTGAGAGATTATCAGATTGGCAGGGAAATTATATAGAATGTCTCAGTAGAGCATGTGTAATTTTGGAAGTAGGATTAAAGTTTGCATCAGAAAATTCAGGGAGTTTGAAAAGCAAATAAAAGGAGATAAACGTCATTTGGGAGTTTATTGTAGTAATGCCGAACCTGAACTATGATGTTCCTCAAGATTTTGAAGAAAATGAGATAAGGTCCGAATTGGAAAGAACAAGAAAACAGATTATTTCGATACAAATAAAGAAATAAATAGCTCTATTGCTGCAAAATTATTGAAAGTGGAAATAAAGAAGTCGGAAAAGGATAAAAGATGAAAGTAAAATTAGAAGACATAATCGAGGCAATGGAATTTGCCAATATGGAAACAGAATATTATTATGATACCCACAATGAAAAAGTTCTGATGTTGTTTGATGGAATGGTGGATGGTGAGGACAATCCGCAACTCTTTGAAGATATTAAAGAGGGATTTGTTGAGGATTATATACCGTTACCGGGACAATACGATATCAACGAGTATCGAATAATGGAAGAGTTCATATACGAGCTTCCGGCGGGAAAGAATCAGGATGTATTGGCAGGGGAAATCTAGGGTAGAGGTGCTTTTAGAAGATTTAAGGATAAATTGTATGACTTAAATCTGGAGAAACATTGGTACCAATATCGTGATGAAGCTTATGAAAAAATCGCAACGCAATGGTGTGAAAGATATAAGATTGATATTGTTGAATAAAAGAAAGGGGATACTATGATACCCACAGAAGATATTATATCGATAGTGAAAAACACAATTACTGCATCAATTAAATGTAACACCTATCGGGGATACATTGGTTGGAGCAGCTGCGATAATATTTGTATGGATATGCATGACTGTCTTGATATGTGTGCTGAGACTTTAGAAATGCGTGGTTATATGGTTGCACTTGAGGCGGCTACATATATCCTGGTATCTGGTGTTAAGTTAGCATCTCATGCAGATAGTAGTTCGGGAATGCTTACAGATGTTATCATGTGTACATACGAATTAATAGAAAAATGCGCAAAAGAAATCGAAAAACAGGACAAACAAATGCGGGAACAAGCATTTGCATTGATTATAAAAGAGGCAAAAAAGAGTGTATTTGATGGTTGGACTGACTGGCGTTATGACTTGCTGAAATGTGGGATTTGCCTATGCGATGAAAAGAGTGCAAAGAAACTTGAAAAGGTTTTGGATACCCTGTTGGAAATTTCACGGGAGGATTATTACCCGGAATATACGAAAAAAGAAGATTTGATTGTAAGATACCTTTTACATAGACATTTATATGGCAAAAAGAATACGCATGAGGAACTATATCAGAATATTTCGATAAATGAACTCCGTATTATAGCTATTAAAGATGCTATGGAAGACAAGAACTATGATGAGGCAGAGAAGCTTTGTTTAGAGAAAGCAAACGAAGAAGAGACATGGCATTATCATAGTAGCGATCCGGAAGATTGGAATAACGTGCTATATGACATATACAAGACAGCAAACATTGCGGAAAAGCAAATCGCACAGGCAAAAAAACTGTTATTAATGGGAAATGAGAAGTTCTGGGATGTTTTGAAACAGATTTATAAAGAGCACGACGCATGGAATGAGAATTACGAAAGCTTATTAGATGAATTAAAGAATAGCAAGCGAACTGTTTGCTATCGTACTGTTCTTATTTCTGAAAATGAAAAGAAGAGATTGCTTGACGATGTAATGGAAAATCCGTATGATTTGTTTTATTATGGAAAATATTTGGTAAAGGATTATCCGGAGCAGGTATATGAGTTATGTTATAAGGAAATAAGTGAGAGTTGTGCTCAGGCAAAGGATAGACGAGAATATAAAAAGATAACAAAGAATATTGCACAGCTTATAAAATGGAAGGGTAATGATACTGCTAAATCTTTAATTGAGGAATTGATGCAGAGATATCCAAGAAAACCAGCATTGTTGGATGAATTGGAGAAGGTGGAGAAGAAATTGTAATTCAAATAAAATACTGGGATTTTAACATAGTCTCACCAGTCTCAAAATATTCTTGAGACTGGTGAGACGTAGATGAGACTAACCCCAATAAAATGCTCTTTTAATTTTGGAAAAATCAATTAAATTCATTCATAGCATCTGCATATTCCTGTAATCCATTAGGTTTGCAAGCCAATTCAGCATACAGCAGAGGACTGTCCTGTGTCAGACGATATAGATACACAATATCATTCGGTGTATCAAGCAAGACAGATGAATTGCATTTTTCACAACTGATAGTAAGAGGCGTGCCGGTATAGGTATCATTGATGGCATTAACAATAACGGAATCTGTGTCAGGTTCATACATACCAAACAGGTAACAAGGATTATTTTGTTTCATGATGTTCTCCTTCCCACAGATACTTAGCACCATCAAGCAGGTCAATGATGGCTGTAAGCAGATTGTTATAATCGGTCTGTAGTTCTCTGATTTCATCGCTTTTAGGAAGACTGTTTAAAGCTTGATGTTCACAGCATTCAATAAATGATTTCTGCATTTCAAGTAATTGTAGATACAGAGCATTAACAGTCTGCACAAGAGGATATATAGTTTCTTTCTTGCCGACAACGCAGATGCGGTTATAGATGCAGGAACGGACAAAGTAATCTTTTTTCATCATGCCGCTGGCAAGAATACGAGCTTCGATTTGTTTGCGTTCAGCATCGCTGATTCTAAAACTTATAGTTGGGTGTTTGTGTTGATTGCTCATAGAAAAGCTCCTTTCATAGTGGTGGTGGCAGCAGGCACGGTGAAGTACCCGTAAGCCACATTTGATTATTCTTTTTTAGTAGTAAAAGTAGATTATATCTGCCGTGGATTTCGTAGATGCAATATTGAATAATTGCAACTAATTTGCTACTAAAGTTTTTGAAAACGATATGAAAAGAGTAACATTAGATGAAACAGATGCGGTGGAATGCCGCATAAAATCAGCATTTTTGATTTGATAATACTTCCTTGGGGAAGAGTTTGAATAGTTGGAGCTAAGCTGTAAAGCCTTTATCTACAAGGGTTTTACGTAAGCGCAAAATAATTCGACGGATTGTGTTGCCCTAAAAATCATTCCATAATAATCAATAGAAAATGCAAGCATTTCACTTCATCTTCTCTTGCTAGAAATGATAGATGCGAGCATTTTACTCTATCCGATTTATGGAGGTGTGCTCATGAGAAGCAAAAGAATACCTACCGAAGAACAATACCGTCTCATCATGGAATGCCGTCAAAGTGGGTTGACAGATCATCAATGGTGTGTGGAACATGACATTAAACCGGGAACTTTTTACAACTGGGTAAAAAGGCTGCGTCAGAAAGGTTGTGTGGATTTGCCAGCGTCAACCGGACGCAGCTATCGTGCACCGGAAAGCCAGGAAGTTGTCAGAGTGGATTTTCATGATACTGACCCGCTCCCATATGAACAGCCATTAAATGTGATTCCGGTAGCTACGGAAAAAAATAACCTTTCCGTAGCAGAGCCAATGAAGCTGTCTGTAGGAAGTTTGCATCTAACAATACCAAATGGAACAGATCCTCAGCTTCTGGCTCAAACGCTTCGCATTGTGAAGGAGTTGGAATGTTAGGGGATATCACAGCCGCCGATGAAATCTATATCGTAACAGGCAGAACGGATATGCGGAAATCCATTGACGGGCTGTGTGCTATTGTAGAGAATCAACTCCATATGGATCCAAGGCGAAGCGCCCTGTATCTTTTCTGTGGAAAACGTTGTGACAGGATCAAAGCTTTGCTTTGGGAATCTGACGGATTTGTGTTGCTGTATAAACGTATGGAAGTCCAGGGCAGATTCCGCTGGCCCAGAAATCAGTTGGAAGTAAAGCAACTGACCTGGCAGCAATTCGACTGGCTCATGTCCGGTCTTGAAATCGAACAACCAAAAGCATTCAAACCTACGGAATGATTGTGTAAAACCTCTATGCCAGCCAACAAAAATGGAGAGCTTTCCACACCCTGTATCATGTCTGCAATCCCTTGTAAATACTGGGTTTTCTGCTTCCTTTTCATTGCTTTTTATGGTATAATAAGAGCAGTAAAAAAGGAGCAGAAGACATATGGCTGGTAATTCAAAAGATTCAAAAATCCTTGCGTACAAGGACATGATCAACCAACTGAATAAAACGATTTCCGCACAGACAGAACTGATCCAGTCTTTACAAAAAACATTGGAAGCAGACCGTCTGGAAAAAGAAAATCTTCGTCAGCAGATTGAATATCTCACGAAGAAGCTCTTTGGTACTTCCAGTGAAAAACGGAAAGATATCGATGGTCAGCTGAATCTTTTTGATGAAGCCGAGCAGGAAGCAGATCCGACATGGAAACAGGAACTTCCTGATGACATCACTGTTCCGGAACATAAGCGAAAAGCACGACGGACACATGCGGATCTCTTTAAAAATGTTCCTTCCTGCGACGAGATCATTTCTCTTCCGGAGGAGGAGCGGAACTGTCCAACCTGCGGAACGCAGATGGAATGTATTGGGAAAGAATTCGTCCGCCATGAATTCCGGTTTACCCCTGCCAAAGGGAAAGTAGTAAATATCTATCGTGAAACCTATAAATGCCCGGAGTGTGCCATATCAGAGGAACACCCGGATGATCAGACATTTGTCAAAGCGCCTGTTCAGGAACCATTGATCCCGGAAAGTTATGCATCGGAATCCGTTGTAGGATGGGCAATGCACCAGAAGTACCAGAATGGTCTGCCATTAAACCGGCAGGAATCGGAATGGAAGCAGCTGGGTGTCCCATTGAGCCGGGCTACGCTTGCTAACTGGATCATTTACTGTACCGAGAATTACCTCTGCCATGTTTATGATTATTTTCACCGTCAGTTACGGATGCGTAAATATCTGATGGCAGATGAAACTCGGGTTCAGGTACTGAATGAGCCGGAGCGCAATCCTGAAACAGATTCCTGGATGTGGCTCTTCCGCAGTGGAGAAGATGGGCTTCCGCCGATCCTGCTCTATCATTACACAGAGACAAGGGCAAAGTTCCATGCAGCATCTTTCCTGCAGGGGTTCCGTGGATATCTGGAGACCGACGGATACCAGGGTTATAACAATCTGCCGGATATCAAACGCTGCTCTTGCTGGGCACATGTGAGACGTTATTTCACAGATGCCATACCGAAAGGGAAAGAGTATGATTACAGCCTTCCGGCGGTGCAGGGAGTACAATTTTGCTCCAAGCTGTTTGATTGTGAGCGGTACTCAAAAGCAAAAAATCATACTGCGGAGCAGAGAAAACAGTTCCGTCTTGAAAAGGAGAAGCCGATACTGGAGGCATTCTGGATTTGGCTGGATCAACAGCGTCCAAACAAGGGAACCCGTTTGGCGAAAGCGGTGAACTATGCCCAAAATCGGAAAGACACCCTGATGACCTATCTGGAAGATGGTCATTGCAGTTTATCCAACAATCTTAGCGAGAATGCAATCAGACCATTCACTGTTGGTCGGAGGAACTGGCTGTTCAGTGCCAGTCCGAAGGGAGCGGCCTCTAGTGCTATTGTGTATACAATGGTTGAGATGGCAAAAGCGAATGACCTGAATACCTACAAATATCTGACATACCTCTTATCACAGCGGCCAGACGATAAAATGTCAGATGAACAGCTGGAACAGCTTGCCCCATGGAGCGAGACTGCGAAAGCAAACTGTCAAAACTAAACATAGAGCAAAACGCTTGCATCTATCATTTTGGTGCAAGCGTGATTCATGGGCAGCGTAGCAATATTTTGCGCTTACGGTTTTACAGCTTTTCCTTTATAGAATTGCATTTTGATTGCATTTTTTTATTCAACTGCTCTGTGATAGAGTGCTGTATGCTGATTGCTGGTGTAATCGGCAACACTGGTTGTTGCCGGAGTATAAGTGAGAACGCCAGTTAATTTTTTGGCAACTTCCACGTTGGTGTTGGGATATAAATGTCCGTAGGTTCCCAACGTGGTCTGTATCTTTTCATGCCCCAGACGTTCTTTAATCAATAAAGGATTTTCTCCCATACTGATGAGCAGGGAAGCATGGGAATGTCTGAGTGCATGAATCTTGATACGGTGTACTCCTGCCAATCCGGCAAGTTTTTCTAATGCCCGTGGGAGGGTGTGCTTACTGGTGGGAATCCCATTATAGCTTAGTACAAGGTCACAGTCCTTTAAAACCTTTTGCTGTACTTCTTATAGAAATATATCCAATAAGGAAGAATGATACTATTAAAAAAATAACGGAAAATACTTTTCCACGAATAAATTTTGCAAACCCTTGATACACAAATAAAACCGCCTTCTATCATCAGTGAGTATATCAACATATGATACAACTTATGATACAGAAAAACAATACTAGTAGAAAATATGTCTTAAAATATTTGAACCTTGCCTGCTTCCTCACAGTCCAGTTCTCTTTTTAGGGCAATAAAATGTTGTTTCTGCTGTTTTCTCAGATAGTTCTATTTAAATCTTTATGTTTAAGGTCAAAGGTAGTCAATCATAAAGAATGACTACCTTTGATCTTCGTATTAAATTGTTATAAGATTAATTAACATGAAAAATATTACTAATAAGAATTATTCTGCAAGTGTTTCAAAAAAAAGTTTCAGATCATCTTCTACAGTACTAATTCCTGAAATGCCAAAGTTTTCTACCAAGACCTTAGCTACATTAGGACTAAGAAATGCCGGGAGAGTAGGACCGAGATGGATGTTCTTTACACCAAGATACAAAAGCGCTAACAGAACGATAACAGCTTTCTGTTCATACCATGCGATGTTGTAAATGATAGGCAGGTCGTTGATATCGTCCAGACCAAAAACTTCTTTAAGTTTTAATGCAATGACAGCAAGAGAATACGAGTCGTTGCACTGTCCGGCATCTAGAACACGTGGAATACCATTGATGTCGCCTAAAGGCAATTTGTTATACTTATATTTCGCACATCCAGCTGTCAGGATCACGGTATCCTTCGGCAGTGCCTTGGCAAATTCAGTATAATATTCCCGGTTCTTGGCTCGACCATCACAGCCTGCCATAACTACAAACTTTTTGATCGCGCCGCTTTTTACTGCCTCAACAACCTGATCTGCAAGAGCCAAAACCTGTGCATGTGCAAATCCGCCGATGAGATCTCCCGTTTCAATTTCGGTTGGTGCAGAGCATTTTTTGGCGTGTTCAATGATAGCGGAAAAGTCCTTCTGCTCCCCGATTTCTCCCGGAATATGGGTGCATCCTGGATATCCGGCTGCGCCGGTGGTGTAGAGTCTGTCCTTGTAGCTGTCCTTGGGCGGAACAATACAGTTGGTTGTCATCAGGATAGGACCGTTGAAAGATTCAAATTCCTCCTTCTGTTTCCACCACGCATTACCATAGTTACCGATAAAGTTGGGATACTTTTTGAATGCTGGGTAATAATGAGCGGGAAGCATCTCGGAATGGGTATAAACATCCACACCAGTTCCTTGTGTCTGCTCCAGCAACATTTCCAGATCTCGCAAGTCGTGACCGGAAACCAGAATACCGGGATTTTTTCCAACGCCAATGTTTACCTTTGTGATCTCGGGATTTCCATAGGCTTCCGTGTTGGCCTTGTCCAGCAAAGCCATACCGGATACACCATGTTTTCCGGTTTCCATTGTCAGGGCGATCAAGTCCTCCATGTTGAGATTATCATCCAGTGTAGCAGCCAGTGCCTGCTGAAGGAAAGTGTCCACCTCACTGTCATCCTTCAACAGCACATTTGCGTGCTTGGAGTATGCAGACAATCCCTTCAGACCGTAGGTGATCAGTTCTCGCAGAGAACGGATATCTTCATTTTTTGTGGAAAGTACGCCGACTGTTTGGGCCTTTTCTTCCCAGTTGCCGGAGCCATTCCATTTTGCTGCTTCTGGCAGGACAGAAGGATCTGTGATTTGCGCCAACAGTACCTCTTTTTCTGTCAGTGTGGCGCGGATTCTCGCTTCAATGCTCTCTTTGTCAAAATTTGCATTGGTGATAGTAGTGAATAAGTTTAAAGTAATCAGATGATTGATTTCTGCGGACACCTGTTTGCCTTCCTGACGTAGTGCAGTTGTGACAGCCGAAATTCCTTTTGTGACATAGACCAGCAAATCCTGCATGGCTGCTACATCAGGTTTCTTTCCACACACACCAGACATGGTACAGCCTTTGCACCCAGCGGTTTCCTGACATTGATAGCAAAACATTTTTTGTTCCATAATAGACCTCCTAAAAGTTATTAAATAAAGTTATTTGATTTTCGTTTATGTGGTTGCCGTATAATCTGAAAAAGATAAATGCATTTAAATTAATCGTTCCAAACGATTGCAGACACAGGACACGAATCAATAGCCTCTTGTACGACCTCTTGATTTTCATTGGTTGACGGTTGATAAGCCTCTGCTTTTCCATGTTCATTTATGCGGAAAACTTCGTCACAGACACTACAGCAAAGTCCGCAACCAATACAGAGATTCTGTTCTACTCTTGCAGATTTCATAAAATCACCTCCTGATTATGGGAATTGAATTTCATTAAAATACAACGATTAAAAGCATTTTAAATGCTTCTTGTCCATATACCGCATGAGGGTGTCCAGCAGGCATAATGATGGATTCCCCTTCGTGTAACAGATACTCAGTACCGTCGATAGTGATTTTTCCAACACCATCCAAGCAGGTAACAAAAGCATCCCCATCTGACGCATGAGTGCTGATTTCCTCCCCTTTTGCGAATGAGAACAAGGTAATACTTACTGCTGGATTTTGTGCCAGTGTTTTACTGACAACTTGCCCATCCTGATAAGAAATCTGTTCTTTTAGTGTTAATACTTCTGCTTGTGAAATATTTTTCATTTTTATACTCATAATAATCGCCTCCTATCAAGTGTTTTTATTTTGTGTTGTTGGATGTATTTCCTGAATCTAAATGTAAGATCAATCCAGAATTTTACCATCAACAGAGATGGTGATGACCTGCCAAGGGATAAATTTTCCGCTTGCTTGCAACGCTTTTTTTGCGGCCAATTCCAGTCCGCCACAGCAGGGAACTTCCATTCGTACAATTGTCACACTTTGGATATTGTTGCTTTGAATAATCTGTGTTAACTTTTCGCTATAGTCTACATTGTCTAGCTTGGGACAGCCAATTAACGTAATTTTTCCGCACATAAAATCCTCGTGCATTCTGGCGTAGGCATATGCGCTACAATCTGCTGCAATCAGTAATTTACCTCCGTCAAAATAGGGGGCATTGACGGGAACTAACTTGATTTGGCAGGGCCACTGCCCCAGCTGTGATTCAGTCCGTATTGGAGTAGAAGGAGCAGATTGCGGTGAACGTTGGATATGTTGCATCCGGCTGCCGGGGCAGCCTTCATGAACACTAGCAGAAAAAGAATTCTGTTCATTCTTTTTTCTCATATTTTCTTGTACCGCCTTTTCATCGTAGGCAGCAGCTTCTCGTTCCACAAAGGAAATCGCTCCGGTTGGACAGGTAGGGAGGCAGTCTCCTAAACCATCGCAATAGTCGTCGCGCAGGAGTTTTGCTTTCCCGTCTACGATACCAATGGCTCCTTCGTGACAGGCATCAGCACAAGCTCCACATCCATTACATTTTTCTTCATCTATCTGGATAATTTTACGAATCATTATAAATTCATCCTTTCTCTTGTATTTTCAATGTTACTATAATATAATTTATAATGAAAGTATGTTGTTATAACAACAAAAAGGAGGAAAATGTGAATTTATCTAATACACAACTATTTCGTGGGTTAGAAACAACTGAAATTACAAGTCTTTTGAACTGCCTTAACACCACGGAACACAGCTACAAAAAAGGTGAAGTTATTCTTTCTGAAGGAAGTATTACAGAAAATATAGGAATTGTTCTCTCAGGCATGGTGATGATATCATGCAATGATATTTGGGGAAATAGCAGCGTTCTGGGAAATGTTGCCCCTGGTTCCGTATTTGGTGAAGTATATGCCTGTATTCCGGGCCAACCAATGTTGGTTACAGTGTCTGCAGTTGAAGATACTTCTGTATTATTTATGAATGTAGGGCGTGTTCTGACTACTTGCTCTAAATCATGTATCTTTCACACCAAACTTGTACAAAATTTGTTGACTGTTTGTGCATATAAAAGTCTTCAACTTTCTCAAAGGATTCAACATACCAGTTCTAAATCTATACGTGGGAGATTAATGTCCTATTTTTCAGAATGTGTAAAACAATTTGGAGGGAATTCTTTTCTCATTCCATATAATCGCCAACAGCTGGCTGATTATTTGAATGTTGACCGTAGTACCATGTGCAACGAACTTTCCAAAATGCAAAAAGATGGACTCATTGAATATAATAAGAATCAGTTTTTATTAAAAGACAGATTAATGCTTTGAATGGATGTCGTAAGTGCTTAGTATGACTGGTATTCAAAGAAAGTTGAAAATATTTGACAAGGGGTTATTATATGAACATTAGAAAAGCAAGCAGAGAAGATTTATCAAGAATTGGAGAAATCTATGTCTTTAATAATCGTGCAAATTATTATCCGGTATTTAAAGACAAAATTTATTCATTTAGTAACTCAAACTTCCCACACCAATAAGGTGTGATTAACCTTGAAAATTCAATATTTCAGCCAATTAAAAAGGCATAAATACGTTCCTTTGGTATAATAGAATTGTCGAAAAACCAAAATAGAAAAGGGGATTTATGCCATGTCCAGTATATCACAGAACAATAGCAATGAGGTAGCATTACTTGATTGTGTCCAGAAGTTTTTTATCAAGCATCACGTTGGCAGGTTGTTGAAGCAATGCAACGGCACCAAAGAGAAAGGCGTTTCCGCTGTTTCTCTGCTTAAGTATAAGATGGGGAACATTTTCACTGGAAGAAGTATGTATATGCAACAGAAAACAGGTTCCTTCAAAGAAGCGTTTTCCAAGAACACCTTCTATCGTTTTCTGAATTCTACGAAAACCAACTGGCTCCGTTTTACATCACTTCTTGCTGCTGACATCGTGAAGAATGATCTAAAGCACCTTACTGATGACTCCCGTAAGAACGTGTTTATCATCGACGACAGTCTGTTCCATCGTACAAGCTGCAAAAAGACAGAACTGGGATCTAAAGTCTTTGATCATACGGGAATGAACTACAAGAAAGGCTTCCGTATGCAGACCGTAAGCTGGAGCGATGGGAATACGCTGATTCCTGTAAACAGCTGTCTCCTGGCTTCATCCAAAGAGTCGAACATCATCGGCCCTGTGAAGGCATTTGATAAGAGAACTCTTGCCGGAAAGCGTCGTAAGCTTGCACAGACAAAAGCTCCGGAGGCAATGCTTACACTCCTTGATACCGCTGTATCTGCGGGGCTTTCTGCAGAATATGTGCTTTTTGATTCCTGGTTTTCCAATCCTGCACAGATAACTGCGCTTAAGTCTAGAGGAATGGATGTCATTGCCATGATCAAGAAAAGTAGCCGCATCAAGTACACTTATGGTGAGGACCAGCTTAATATCAAGGAAATATATTCCAGGAACAAGAAACGTCGTGGCCGTTCCAGGTATCTTCTTTCTGTTGATGTGATGGTAGGGAAAGAGAATCCCATTCCAGCAAAAATCGTTTGCGTAAGAAACAAGGCCAATCGTAAGGATTGGCTTGCTTTCATATGCACAGATACATCGCTCTCCGAAGAAGAAATCATCCGCATCTATGGCAAACGCTGGAAAATCGAGGTCTTTTTCAAGACCTGCAAGTCTATGCTGAATCTGATTGGTGAATGTCATAGCTTATCTTATGATGCACTGACTGCTCACGTAGCAATCGTGTTTACCAGATACATGTTACTTGCAATGGAGCAGAGACAGAATGAAGATCAACGAACCCTAGGGGAACTGTTCTTTTTTCTGGTAGATGAAATGGCAGATATCACTTTCTACCGTTCACTTAGCATCCTGATGGATGCTTTCATGGCAAGCCTTCAGGAACTTCTGAAGCTTAGTGACGAACAGTTGGCTAGATTTACTGCTGATTTTGAGTCCAGACTGCCAGAATATCTGCGTAATGCACTCCATCCACTGGCTACTGTGGCATAAATCGCTATTTTGTTAGCTGAAATATTGAATTTTCAAGGAACAAGTCCAATTTGGGGTATGGGAAGTCTTAGTTAGTAAGTTGCAAGTTATTTCAATAATTGATGAGTATTTTAAATTTGATGAAGTCTTAGAAAGTATTTATGTTTTTGATGATGGTTTGGTAAGTGCATTTATGGAAATAAAAGAGACAGAAATTTGCAAATTATATGTTGATCCTTTTTTTCAAAATAGCGGAATAGGCTCAGAATTAATTGAATTTGCAATTAAAGAATTAAAGACCAATCATTTATGGGTACTTCAAGAAAATGATAAGGCAATTTCTTTTTATCAAAAACTTACTAAATTTCTGATTATCTTTTCATAAGTTGGTAAATGCCGATATATCCCGTATTTTAGGGCTTTATCGGTATTTTCTTTTTGGAAGATACCTTGCATAAGCTGGCATTTACCAGCATGAAAATGCAACCAAAAGTAGTAAATGAGTAGTAAATATAAGCTCCGATATTAACAAGCCAGTCTTTCCAGTTCTGCTTTTGCAGATTGAAATGTACCGTGTGCATAATAGCCAAGTGTCATGGTTATGTTAGCGTGTCCCATAAGATATTGCAGGGTGTTTGGGTTCATTCCTCTGTTTGCCATATTCGTACAGTAAGTATGTCGGAATGAATGTGGTGTGATGTTCGGTAACTTGTCCGTGTGATACTTGTTATACTTCTTAATTAGTCCTCGCACCATGCCCTCATAGTTTCCTGCAACTTTAGGTAAGCCCTCACGGTTCAAGAATAGGAAATTGCTATAACCACCTACAATCAACGGTTGTGCCTTTCCTCTGTTCTTTAGTATTCTTTGGATTGCTTGATAAGCCCGTTCTGTCAATGGAAGTTCTCGTTTTCCGTTTTTGGTCTTTGGCGTTTCAATATAGTAGCCGATTTCGCTGTCTTTCAATAACTGGTGGTCTATATTGAGTATTCTGTTCTGCATATCAATATGCGTCGTTAGTCCGCAAAATTCAGAAATACGAAGTCCCGTTTCCAGCAGAAGCACAACCTCATCATAATACTTGCTGTAAATCTTATCCTTTTCCATAAAGGCAAGCAGGCGTTCTTCCTGCTCTGGTGTAAGGATAACTTTCTGCTCCGTATCATCTTCCAGAACATCACTTAGCTTAAATTCAAACGGGTTCTTTCTGATACAGTCGTCTTGTATCGCCATGTAAAATGACGCTTTCAAGGAACGCTTGTAGTTATCAATCGTTTTATAGGCGTATCCTTTTTCGCTCATTCTGATAGCCCATTCTTTAGCGTCCGACTGCTTAACAGTATCAATCGCCCTCATACCCAATGGGTCATTTTTCAGAGCGTTCATAAGATACTGTCGTCCTTTTTCAGTAGCCCTCTTGATGTTCTTTCTTTGGCTGTTCTTCTTGTCGTAGAGCTGGCAGACTGTCATTTTACCGCCTGCTGTATCGATACCGTCGTTAAGGTCTTTTTTAATCTGTGTTTCTTTTTCCCTCAACGATATATCATCACGCTTTCCAGCAGGTGTCTTGTCTGTCGGTACAAGTTTCCAAGAATAGATAAATTGTGGCTTTCCGTATATATCGGTATATTTATAAACGTATCTTCCGTCTTTTCGCTGGCTCTCTCCATTACGCAAATTGCGATTTTTACTGTCTTTTCGTTTTACATTAGACATAGTGTAAAGCTCCTTTCCGTCATGGAACGAGCCGTGATACGCTATATTTATTATACCATATCTACGGCTCAATGACATTAGATTTCGTCCAATGTATCTATGATTTTTTCAAATTGTTTTCGCTTAATCTGAATACGGTTGCCGTTCACGATAACCCAGCCAGCGTCAAGATTTTCTTCGGCTAATTTACGCAATTTCTTTTCGCCAATGCGGAAGTATTTGGACGCTTCTTCAACCGTCAGCGTATATTTTTCCCAAATAGGCACATCAGTATTGTTCATAATCTATGCACCCCCCTTTACTGTGTGTCGTTTTTTACAAGCAGGCAGACGGCTTTGGAAAGCTCCATTAGTATCTCAACTATTCCCATTCTTGTGGGCAGAACCGCACCATGCGGACGTATCATTATTCTGTGAGGATAGGTCGTGGCAAAACAACTTTTCCAACAGTCGCTCTCGGATCACTGCGTGGGTCGCTCGCTTTCTTTTGAAAAGGTCGTGGCGTACAGTCCCCGTGGCTCGCCATCTCACAAACGTATCTGTCTGCTTTATTCAGTTGTCAAAGAGCTGTGGTGAAAGCGTGTTGCTTTCATATAAAAGCAGGTGGCAGAGCAGGAAAGAGGGGGGATATTAAATCATGCTCCGCTAAAAACTGCTTATTCTTCTGGTTCTAAGTCCATATCTTCAATATCAAAACCTAAAATCATTTTGATAAGTGCTTCTCTGATACGTCCTTTTAATTCCATATCTACAACGATATAAACATTGCCGTATTCATCATAAAGTGAACGCAAACAGCACTTTGATATGTAAGGGTCATAAAATGCCAGTAATTTTTCAATCGCTTTTTCGTTTCCGTCCATAGCTGATGAAATCAAGTAATAAGACGGTTTCTTAAATAACTGTTTCATTTTCTAATGTTCCTCCTTGAGTATTTTTTTCATAGTTTCCAAAGCGTGATGTCGGTTTCTAAATACACCGCTTTGCGTGATTTTCTGCAAGTTGGCAATTTCACTTTCTGTCATTTCCAAGAAGTAATACATCAACAGAGTATTGCGTTTTCTTTCTGGAAGTTTCTTCAAGGCTTCTGCCAATTCATCATCAAGGACACGAATATCAATGCCACATACTGAAAAGATTGTATAATCTGTTTCGTAGTCGTCCCAAACAGCCATTTTATCAACAAGGACATCTGGCAATTCGCTGAAAGATATTTCTTTATTCTTACGACGGTTTAATTCCTTGTAATAATCTTTCACGACACTACGGACAACTTTCTTTAAACAACTTTCAAAACGACATTGAACTGTTTTCTGGAAGTCAGACGGTTTCATCAATCTCACCTCCTTTCCTTTATGATTTGAAAAGTGTTTATCCCTCTTTCCGCACCATATAAGGACAGCTAGGTGTGATTTAATGACCTCTTTTGAAAAATTTTTTAAATTTTTTCGGGTATGAAAAAAGCCCGCACAAAACATATAGTCTGTACGAGCCTTTAAAGCTAAAACATAGTAATATTGTATCATTAAGAATCACAAATCACAAGTGATTTGTGATTAATCACTTGTGATTTGTGATAAGTGATTTGTGATTAATATATAAAAGCCCTCTTTAAAGGGCTTTTATGTTTATTTGTTAGGCTTTAAGCCTGTTCAGCATAGTGGAGTTTCTCAGAAGAGAAACGGAACTTTGATGAACAAATAAACCACCGGCTAGGCCGGTGAGTCAGCATTGCTTAAGCTTACAGTAAAAAACCTCCAGTGATATAATTATGTTGGTTCGCCAACCACATAAAATCAAAGGAGGTTATCCAAATGGATATAAACAGTTTAGCACATACGAAATGGAATTGTAAGTATCATATTGTTTTTGCACCAAAATATAGAAGAAAAGTAGCGTATGGGAAGATGAAACAGGATATTGCGAATATTTTAAGTATGCTATGCAAAAGAAAAGGTGTAGAAATAGTAGAGGCAGAGATATGCCCAGACCATGTGCATATGCTTGTAAAGATACCACCAAGTTTAAGTGTTTCAAGTTTTGTAGGGTATTTGAAAGGAAAAAGTACACTTATGATCTTCGAACGCCATGCAAATTTAAAATACAAATATGGAAATCGCCATTTCTGGTGCAGAGGATATTACGTAGATACTGTAGGGAAAAATGCAAAGAAGATACAAGAATATATTCAAAATCAATTACAAAATGATTTAGAGTATGATCAGATGACACTAAAAGAATATATTGACCCGTTTACGGGTGAGCCAGTAAACCAAAATAAATAAAATAAGCCCCATAGGGCTTAATAAGTAAATGACGGTACAGTTGGCGAACCAAATTCGATGAGTCTTTAGACTTAGCGTCGGTAATAAGCCCTTATAGGGCTAGTACAAACCACCGGCTAAGCCGGTGGTTTTGATTTGAAAAAGAGATAAAATCAATATATCCCTTTTCCCCAATTTTTACAACGGCATTGTAGGGCTTTTTCTCTTTGTTTTTGATTCCTTTTACCAGGGTTTCTTTTCCCTCCAGTAATTCTTTTACATTCGTTTTGGTTAGTTTTTTCTTTCTAAAATGTTCAGCTAAAGTAAACTTACATTCAGGATAATTTGAACAACCATAAAACGATTTTTTTAATACAATATTGTTGCCACACTTAGGACATTTTCCTACAAGGGGTCCCGAGCGCTTAGTGGGAATTTGTACCCCTTATCGATACAAATTCCCCGTAGGCGCTAGGGACCTCTTTAGCTTCTTGGAAGCTGTCAGTAGTATATCTAATAATTTATCTCCATTCCCTTTAGTAACGTGTAACTTTCCAAATTTAAAAAAGCGACTCATAGAATTATTTCCTCCCGTTAAATAATAGATAACTATTAAAAATAGACAATACTTGCTCATAAGTAATGGTACTTAAATTGTTTACTTTGGCGTGTTTCATTGCTTGATGAAACTGATTTTTAGTAAACAGTTGACGATATTCTCGATTGACCCATTTTGAAACAAAGTACGTATATAGCTTCCAATATTTATCTGGAACATCTGTGGTATGGCGGGTAAGTTTTATTAAGACACTGTTTACTTTTGGTTTAGGATGAAAGCATTCCGCTGGCAGCTTAAGCAATTGCTGAATCGAGACTTGAGTGTGCAAGAGCAACCCTAGTGTTCGGTGAATATCCAAGGTACGCTTGTAGAATCCTTCTTCAACAATCAGATAGATGTCAGACGCACGGCTTTCAAAAACCACTTTTTTAATAATTTGTGTGCTTAAATGGTAAGGAATATTCCCAACAATTTTATACCTCTGTTTGTTAGGGAATTGAAACTGTAGAATATCTTGGTGAATTAAAGTGACACGAGTATTCAGTTTTAATTTTTCTGACGATAAGTTGAATAGATGACTGTCTAATTCAATAGACGTTACCTGTTTACTTATTTTAGCCAGTTTCGTCGTTAAATGCCCTTTACCTGTTCCAATTTCGTAAACGGTATCGGTTTCTTTTAAATTCAATTGTTTTATTATTTGGTTGAGTACTTTTTCACTCGTTAAAAAGTTTTGAGAATATTTTATATTTTTGTTCATGTAATCACTCCTGAAGTGATTACATCTGTAAATAAATACAGAAGTTAAACGATTTGTTTGTAATTTTAGTTATCTGTTTAAAAAGTCATAAGATTAGTCACTGGTAGGAATTAATCTAACGTATTTATTTATCTGCGTAATCACTGTTTTTAGTCTGTTTCAAAACAGTAGATGTTTTATCTACATTACGCATTTGGAATACCAACATGACGAATCCCTCCTTCTTAATTACAAATTTTTAGCATCTAATTTAACTTCAATTCCTATTATACAAAATTTTAAGATAACAGTCAAGAACATATCTGCACAAGTTGTAGATATACCATAAATGCTGATAATCAACATGATTACGCTTACCATCAAATAAGTAAGTGTTTCTTGCTTATTAAAATTATCCATAGTACAACGTGAATTCCAGAGAAAAAGAGAAATCGCACCAAGAATAATACTTAAAACAAAAATGACATTTCTTTTTTTACTGTCACGGAACATTTTCTTTTCATTTTGTTTGTCAAAATAAAGAAAATCACGTATCGTCATTTTACTTATTCTTCTTAATAGATTAAGCAAAACCAAAACATAAATAGTTAAAAAATAAATTATCAATAGTCCAATAGAAACGAAATTCAAAGAAATAAAGAGAGTTTTTGGAATACCCAGTAAGTTTACAATTACTAACGACACAAACTGGCTGAATAAAAAGCCAATAGGAATAGCTAATACAAATGCTAAAATTCCCAACAGTATATTTTCAATTACAACTAAGTGGGCAATTTCTTTTTTCTTAATGCCAAGAAGCATATATGTTCCTAATTCTTTACTTCTTTTTTCAAACATAAATTTCGTTGTATAGTTGATCAAAAAGCATATCACAAAAATAATAAGAATATTTACAGCGAACAATGAATTCTTAAATGCATCCATACTGGAACATAACTTTACAATTTCATCAGAATTTGCCACCAAATTAAAAGCAAATATAAGAGAAAAGGATGCAGTAACGGTTATCAGATAAATCAAATAATCTTTAATATTTCTTTTTGTATTTCTATACGCTAACTTACCTAACATTTCCCACTTCACCTCCGAGCAAGGTTAATATATCCAGTATTTCATTGAAGAAATCTTTTCTGCTTTTTTCCCCTCTGAAAATTTCATTGAATATTTTACCGTCTTTCAAGAACAAAATACGTTCACAGAAAGACGCACTAAACGGGTCATGTGTTACCATTAAAATAGTAGCCTGCATTTTCTTGTTGATTTCAGACATTGTTTCCAGTAATAATCTGGAAGCTTTTGAGTCCAAAGCTCCCGTCGGTTCATCAGCTAAAATCAGTTTCGGTTCATTGATTAAGGCTCTAGCACAAGCACAACGCTGTTTTTGTCCGCCAGAAACTTCATAAGGAAATTTCGATAAAATATCACGAATACCCAATTTATCGGCGATAGCATGAACTCTTTTCTCAATATCAGTAGGGTTCTGTTTGTTGATAACCAATGATAAAGAAATGTTTTCTCCAATCGTTAAAGTATCTAAAAGGTTGAAATCTTGAAAAATGAACCCTAAATTTTCACGTCTGAAATCAGCAAAATCTTTATCCTTGATTTTGGTAATATCTTGATTATTGACTGTAATGTGTCCGCTGGTTACAGTATCAATCGTAGAGATACAGTTTAATAGGGTAGTCTTTCCAGAACCACTAGCTCCCATGATTGCGACAAATTCGCCCTTATCTACATACATAGAAATACCGTCTACTGCCTTTGTGATATTTCCAGAGTTACCCCCGTAGTATTTTTTTACTTGCTCTAAATTTAAAATGTGTTCCATTAAAAATCGCTCCTTTCTTCCTGCCACATTTATTTGTTTTGGAATACAATTAAATTATAGCAAGGGCAGTATTCAATTACACTTACAGTTTTGAAAGTAAACAGAGAGTAAAAGAGCCGTGATAATGCAGATCACAATTTTGTGAAGCATTTCCACGACCCTTTTATTATAATTTTGCCTTTGTCTTTTTCGTAATGATATAAATATATTCTTCTGGTGTAGGGCGTTTATTCCCAAAATACTTTTTGAAATTTGCCTGCACCTCTGGGTCGGTGCTATTCATAGCTTCATCAATCGTAGCTTCAATATCCGCCCGAACATCAGCCAATGATACACCGCCAGCTTTTGCACCAGCTTTCAATGCCTTTTTTATATCTCTTTTGTTCAGTCCTATCATATTCATACCTCAATTCTACTTTTTAAAGCTAATAAGTTTTCCATTGTATTTTACAATGATGAATATGATATAAAACACTCCTACAACAATCAAAATAAGACCTATGTAATAGCCTAATTCAGAATGAGAGATTAAATTGATAATCGGCATAACAAGAATACCAATACTAACCAGTAAAGTGCCTATTCCTATTTTTTTTGTAAACACCTTTTTATCTTTAGGGTCAAGTTGTGTATAATGATAACCATGTAATAAAGTAATATTCTCTTTTATACCTATTTGATAAGATGTAAAAAGTAAAAACAATCCTATAACTATTTCAACAATCAATTCCTCTAATTCCATAATCGTTCTCTCCTTTAATCAAAATAAAATAATTCTTCAAATTTTTTATCTAAAGCTATACAAAGCACTAATGCCAATTTTGCTGTTGGATTAAATTGTCCAGTTTCAATAGAACTAACTGTATTCCGAGAAACCCCGACTAGTTCAGCTAATTCTGTTTGTGATAATTTTTTTTCTTTTCGTACAGTTTTTAATCTGTTTCGCAAAATTAAATGTTCGTCCATTCTATAAACCTACCATTAAAAATTTATAAAAGTAATACCCCATAAATAGAAAAAAGAATAAAGCAATAACAAATTTGGATTTATTTTTTGAAATATGTGCTTCATAACCCATAGAGCCAAATGCCACAGACCCAATAATTGTCATTATGTCATAGTAAGGTTCTTTACAAACTGCTTTAATGAAAAGAATTAAAATGCAGATAAATAAAACAAACATTAAGCCAAAAGATTTCCCTTGAAGTTTAATATGTTTTTCGTATTCATCAAGATATAGATTCTCTTTTTTGTTTTGTGATAGTATTTTTTCTTTATCCATTATATAACGCTCCCTTCAAATAATACCAAGTACACTTGTCATTTATATTATAGCATTCGGTCATTACAAGTCAATATTTTTGCACAGTTTTCTTGTCGTTTTGTAAAAGCGTGCAAATCTGATAGGAAATGCACGCTATATCATTTATCCTACAATCTTCCAGTTACTATCCTTATGTAGCACAAGCTCATACTGCGATACCTGCGTCGCTTTTGTCTGATTATCAATGAATTTTACCGCAACCTTGACTTTCACATTGTCGCCGTCCTTTATAAAGATAGGGTTTACCAGTTCAGAATAAAGGTAGTCCCTGCCGATAGGTTCAATCACATTTCCCAATACATAGTAAGCAAGCTCTTTTTCCGTCGCTGTTGGGTACAGCTTAAAGAATGTTTCCAGAAAAGCGGTAGCGTCATTTACCGTATCAGCGTCCACGCTTGCGTCTGCTTCTGGTGTCTTAGGCTCATAGTCTGATTTTTCAACTGCTGGTGCAAGGGTAGGGTTTTGAACGATTACCATATCCCCGTCTGCGTCCACATAGACTTTTACAGTATAGGTTGCTTTCACATTGCTTGTCTGTTCTCCCTCTTTTATCTGCTGATCTACTTCGTAGGTAGCAGAAAAAATGTCCGCTCCCGATTGCTCGATATGCCATACAATCACATCTGTAACCGTGGAGCTGGTCGGTATATCGGTTCTAATGGTGTCTACATTTAAGTCCTGCAATTCCTTTGTCAGATAACCGCTGATTGCCTGCGTCCTTGCTTCGATAGCTTCTTTGCTGTTATCCCATGTGTAATAGGACTTCGCAAAGTTTTTCACGAAATTTTCTATCCCGTTGGTGTCCTGCAAGCAAAGTTCAATGATTTCTTTTTCATGGGTGGTGTGCTGGTCGATAGCCGTAAAATTCTTATACACCCCAAAGCTCACGCTTGCGACAAGCACCACCCACAACGCAATCACGGTTTTCTTATGTGTGCCTACCTTGACAGTACGCACCTTTTTTTCTTTTGGTTCTTTGATAGTTTCTGTCTGTTTCTTATTCTTCTTAAACATATTTTTCAAGTCCTTTCTATTGTTTTACTCGTCCTGCACCGATTAAGTGCTGTTGCCAGTAACTACTACTTAGGTCTGCATATCCTATCGGGTCGCCTGCGTGGTACATCTGTGTCGGCGAAACAAGAATACCGACGTGTGTTACATACGAACCAGCGTTATAGGTGGAATGGAAAAACACCAAATCGCCTGCTTTTGCCTGCGAGAGTGGCAGATGTTGGGTTGCGTCATACTGTGCTTGTGCTGTTCTCGGTAAGGAGATACCAGCTTTTCCATAGCACCATTGCGTCAATCCCGAACAATCAAAGGAAGTATTCGGGTTACTGCCACCATACACATACTTCCAGCCTTGATATTTCAACGCTTCATTCATTACCTTTTGTGCCAGTTCTCCCGATACCTGCGGAACTGCTAAATACTGATTGACTACTTCCACATAGAACATATTTCCATAGCCATACCGCCAGCCCCCATTCTTAGCAACGGCTATCGGGTTGGTGTAGGTTACTTTCTTTCCACCCGATTTCTCACGGGCGAAGCTCTCTGCAAGATTAAAAGTGTGTTTTTTTCCTTTTCCTGCCACATATCCCACATAGCCACCGCCATAGTTATAAGACTGTATCGCTACATTCAAGTCGTCGATACCTTGATTTTTGCAGGAAGAAAGCAGGGACGCAAAATACTTACACCCCTGCTTGATTGAGCTTTCCGTATCTAAGGAATTAGGCGGTAAACCAAGACTTTCCGAACTCTGCATAACATCTTCTGCCGTACCGCCACTTTCTACTTGAATGATAGCAAGTAACACATTGACATACTCGGAGATACCGTTTTCTCTGGCGTATTTTTCTACCATAGGCTGATGTTTCAAGACTTCTGCGGATAGGTTCATACCCGTAATGCCAGAAGAAAAATTGCTGTTCTCGTCGTCGCTGTCCGCACTAATGAGGACGCCAAAGAAAAGCACCAGAGAAAAGAGGATAGGAAACAGACTGCCAATGATAGCGATATGTTTCAGTTTCATTTTTTCTTCTGTCCTTTCTTCGTTACAAGGTTACGGGTTTTCTCTATGGTCTGCTGGTTCTTCTGGACGCTCTGGGTCTGCTGAACCTTTATCCTGCGGTCTTTGGTGTCATTCTGGCGTGTTTCCTGCGATACCACTTTTTCTACATTCTGCCTATGTACTGTCTGTGTAGGCTGGGGTGCTTTCTTATCAGAAGCACCAGAAGATAACGGACGCTCTTTGATAACATTTGTCTTGACTGGCTCACTTGCTTTCGGAGTTGGAGCTGTGGCTGGGCGTTTGACTTCCTGCATTTTTTCAACACTCGGCTTTGGAATGGTTGAAGCTGTGACTGGTCGCTCATGGGGACGGGTAGCTCCCGTTGTCGCTGATCCGTCAGCCTTTCGCTGTACCTGCCTTGCTTCTTGTGCCTTTTGAAGCTCCATACGTTTGTCAGCGATATTTTTCTTACGCTGTTCCTGCTTTTCCAAGCGTCCCGTCTGTCTGGACTGCTGTTCCTGCACCATGCCACGCTTGAAGTCGGACACGCTGGACTTTGCCTTTTCCTTTGCGGAATACACCGCATAAGCGGTCTGTGTCGGCATATCCTTGATATTCTCTTTGACAGCGTTTGCCTTGTCTTTCACTTTATTTTTCGTATCTAAAACAGCACCGACTTTTGAACCTGCACGCTGTCCCATGCTGGAAGTGGTATTGCCCCGATTTTCTTTAGAAGCCGTATTTTTTCTTTCGGCTCTCTTGCCAGCAACGGCACTTCCAGCCACCGCACCAGCTACACCGCCCGAAATACCGCCAGCACTTACCGCCCTTGCAATACGGTGTTCCATACGCCTAGCCCGATGTCGCATAAACAGATACGGTCTGCGGAATATGCGTCGTCCCATGCTTTGACTGTCGCCAGCATTAAGTGAGAACATACTCATTAAGTCGCCCAGCTTCATGTAGATACCAGCGAAACATACTATCTGCAAGAACGCCACCATAAAGAATGGGTAGTCTGTGGAAATGTTGTAAAACATACTGGAAATACTAAATGCCACCGTTACAATGAGCGTTATTCCTGCCCGTGTCATTATGGTATTAAATACTCTCACGATTGCCTGCTTTGCCATGCTTTCATAGCTCGGTATCATGGAAAGTAAAAAACTGATAGGTAAAAACATTGCAAAGATAATAAAAAGTATCTGGCTGAACAACATCATGCCCGTAAGCAAGAATACAAATATCGTGATACCCAAGTTAAAGAACAAGAGGAAGAACACCATACCCAAACGGTTCACGACCTGCGGTATTGTCAGATTGTTATTGTCGTTGTCCTCGATTTCTGTTTTCACGACTTCCTCTCTGGTTTTCCCGTCCTCGTCCTCTGGACTTGCCGATACGAGAGCTTCTACACGGTCTGTCCCGATTTCTTCTGCGTTGCTGTTCCCGAATTGAAGCAAGAGCCACGGCTGTTCCACTTGAATAGAAAATAGGCTGTCCCGTATCAAGTCCACGCTGTCCTTACCCTCGCTGTCGGAGTTAGGGAGCATGATTTTTGTTCCCAAATCCAAAGAAGCGGTACTGATGTCTGATGAAAATTCATTTATCTTCTTGATATAGTCGGGAGCATAAGCAATAAATGAAGCGGACAGCACGAACACCACCACAAAGTTGATAACAGCGTGAAGTGCTTTGCTGGTTTCCCGTTTTATCAGTCCCGTATAAGCAACGTACATTCCCACCACTAAGATAATGAGAAGCAGGAAACCAACATAGAAGCCCGTAGAAGAAAAGCCGTTCTCGGTAACGCCTGCAAGGGTCTGTATGCTCTTTCCGATACTGTCTGCCATATCATTGATGAAGTCCAGCTTATAGGCTTCCTGCACCACATAGCCCGTTGCATTACTCAAATACAAACTGATAGTCCAGACAAAGTTGGTAATGCAGTACAGCCCGTATTGTACCGATTTTCCGATACCGTCGAGCCAGTTCCACGGAAGCCACGACCAGCTATTATCGACGAAAAAATCAAGCTGGTAGTTGGAAAGGGGATATTTTGAATAAAGATTTTCTGCGTTTATGGTATCGTCTACAAGCCCCGTCGCATGAGCCACCGTCCCCAAAAGTGAAAGCAGGATAAGGGAGAGTGCCACCACGAACAGAGCCATTTTGAGAAAGTGGAAAATCTTCTTTTTTGTGAACACACCTTTTATCCTTTCTTTCATCACTCCACCTCATTTCTCTGTACGGGCGGTCTGGTATCAAAGGCGTGTAGCAGTTCTTCAAAGACTGGGTGTATCTGCACCACACCGACACGCCCGTATAAGTCCTGCAATAAGCATTGTCCGTTCTCCAAATCACGCAAGCGTTTCTGGTTGTTCTCATCGTCCTTGTCGATACCGAAAAACTCTAAGGTCTGCTTTATCTCGTTTATATCCGTGCTTCTAAATGCAAACTTTAAGCCGATATTGTTTTTCAGACTTTCCTTTGACACGTCATAGGCAGACTGGGTAACGAAATAAACGCCTGCCTGCATAGCTCGCCCAGCACGAACCAGCTTATTTGATAAGGTTTCTCCTTGTGCCACATTTAAGAACGCCCACGCTTCGTCTAAATCGACAATCTTAAAAATGCTTCTGTCCGAATGGATAAAATCAAGGGCAAAGGTACTAATCACAATCAGCATAGACACAGACAACAATTCAATGGTCGTGTATTCTTCAAAAGTGGTATCTTTATCTGGCAGTACAAGGTCGGCTACTTGAATGATATTGAGCTGATTATCCAGACTGATAGCATTTTCTACCGTACCGTCTGAAAACAGCAGGTGTGCAAAGTCGTAGTCCGTGAAGCTGTCGATATGGTCTGCGATATTTCTTGATATGGGCGTATCTTCACGGCGTAGCTCGTCTATCACATGGAGCAAGCCCCGACTGTCGCTCTGGGTAACGGAGCGTACTGCCTTACGAAGTACGGGGAATTTTTCGCCGTCCCTTGAAGAAATACCCGTAAGGAATGTTAAGATGTCGATTGCCAGACTTTCAGCGTCTTTTACATTCTTCATAATCACAAACGGGTCAAGAAGCCCTGCATTGTCCTTATCGCTGGTAAGATTTACGATATTGATTTCATGTGCAATCTCTGGGAGCGTTTCTTTCCAGTTACCACGCTCACTTTTAGGGTCTAACAGAAGTGCTTGACCGCCAAACAGCACCGCATAATATACCAGAAGATTGTTACAGAACGATTTCCCACCGCCAAGCGAACCGACAAAAGCAGACGCTAAAGCGTTGGTAACTGTACCTTTTACACCTTGACTGGCAAGGGACGGTTGCAGGTACACATTTCTTCCCGTATCAACAGAATAGCCCATATAGATACCCGTAGTTTCTCCTAACTGCTGTGTCGCACCAAAGCCAAGCCCAGCTAAAAAATCTGATTTTACATACTGCACATAGTCATTGATATATCGCTTGCTGGCTGGTAAAAATTCAGAATGAAGCCCCAGCATATCCCCAGCAGGACGCACCAGCTTTACATTGAGGTCGTCGTAAAAGTCCTTGACTTCATCACAACGGCGTTTCAGCTCGTCAAGATCGGGTGCAGACACCCGTATGACGTAGCTTAACTTATACATACTTTCTTTTGTCTGGTCTAAATCAGTTTCCAGCTCGTCCACGCTGTCTAAAGCGTCCACCACATTTGAGCTGGTTTCACTTCCTGCTTGATAGGCGTGATTATCAAGGTCTTTCAGTTCCTTTTTCTTGTTGCGGACGGTCGTTAATGCTTTCCGATTTTCCACGATTTCTACATTCATGCTCGTATCAACGGGGAATGTGAATTGCTGTTGCTGGAAATAGAAGATTTCAGACGACGGAAAATCAAGCTCTCCTACAATCGCATTGACGGTAAAATAGGACACATAGCTTTCCTTGTCCTCATGTTCCAATCGTAAATACCGCTGGCTTTCCTCAATCACACACCTTGTCGGACGGATAAGGTCGTAGTATTTTATCAGCGTCTCTTTGTTCAATTTTTTCTTTGGTAGCTGGTACTCATAATCTTCATAAGCGATACCGTCCCTGCCGTAAAGATGTTCCATGAGATACCCAAAATCATGGATTTCCAAGCGACGCACCTTAAAGCGACGGGAGATTTTATTTTCCAGTAACTTTTCCATTTTTATGTAACGGTTGATTTCATCATTCGGCATGGAAACAAAATCATTCATCAGCGTGTGGTTCACTTCATGGAGAAATTCTGTGAACGTCAGCCACACCGATTTTTTGATGTTCTTCAGATTGAGCTGTTCTTCCGTAACCATGAGCTTAAAGCCAAGAAAAAAGCGGTAGTCCACTTGATTGTCCCCAATCATAGATACTAACGCTTCGGTCTGTTCGTCTATCTTCTGGCAGGCAACTTCCTTTAATTTTCCAGTTACCAGCTTCTTTGACTGTTCCTGCATACTGCGGATTGAGCTTTCTGTGGCAATCTGCAACGCATGAATTTTACCCTCACGGGACTGTGCGATAAGCTGTCGGAAACTGTCATGCACGATAAATTTCTGCTCTGCGGATAGAAAAGAATAGTTGTATGGTATCAGCTCATAGTAGGCGAACACCTCATTGTCCTTGTTCCAGACAAGGTTATTGTCAATATATTTTATCGGGAACATAGTTCACACTCCTTACTGCCGTGATTGTTTCATTCAATATCTGCTTATGCAGTTTTACGGCTTTTCCTGCATAAGTGATTTTTGGTCGCAGGGCATAGGTTATCTGTGATTTCAAAAAGCTGTACGGCTTCTTTCCGTCAAAGGTTTTCTGCGACATGAACCAAGTGAGAGCAACGGGAATACCAAAGTATTTGAGAAATGCTCCCTCAATCATGGAAAGTGGGGGAATATCCCCAAACAGAATGATGATAAATTCCGTAATCACAAACCATGTAATCTGTGTAAAAGTAACGGGAAAGGGTAAGTTAAAGTCATTGATTGCATACAAGACTTTTTCCACGTTCCAGATACCCGTGTAGCTTTTAATCTTTTTCAAGTTCTTTCAGCTCCTTTCAAAATAGAAAAGGACAGCCATTTTCAGACTGTCCCTTAAAGAGAAATACGCTGTCAGTAGCAACAATGCTTGTCGCTGATCTTCCAGCGTTAATATGGTATCTCGCACATACCTCGGCTTGTTTCAATAAAGCAACCGCCCATATCCAAATCTCGCCCGTAGGCTTCATAGTCAATGTAATTCTGTAAGCTGGGTGGAATGTCCCCAAGTGCCTGCAATTCGTCTATGTAGTAGTAGGCAACATCTGTCATGGTTTCACAGTCGGGATAATAGTAAATATCGTCCTTATGTTCCACGACTTCTTCCAGCGTCCCATAGTGGCTGATAAATTCGTCCAGACACTCTACAATATAGTCGGGAAGTTCCTCTATCATTTCATACATCTCATTGAGTTCTTCAATGGAAACATACTCGCCAATCGCAATGGGAAAGTTGTCGGTATCATGGATAGCGTATTCCTCATACTGTTCATTCAAGCCGATTTTTTCTTTCACATCTTCCTCGTCAATGGGGAACGTGAACCAAGCACCGACTAAATAGCCCTCATTGTATTTGCCAAGATTAGCAATATAAACCGCCATATCATCAATCATAAGCACCACCTCATTTCCTACTCTGGCAGTTCAAAGATACCGTGTTCTGTTACTAAAAATTTCCCGTGTTCCTGCAAGTGAGAAGCGTAGGCTTCAAAGTCAAAGTAGTATTCTTGACAGTCCTCGGATAAATGCTTGAACATCGGGTCGTTCATCAGCTTTTGCCTTGCAACATCTATCATGCTTTTACAGTCGGGATAAACAATAATCACGTTCCTGCAAATATAAAGTGCTTCTAAATTTTCAAACACCGTAAGTAGTGATACATATTCTTCCTGCATATCACTTGAAAGCTGGCGGTACATAAAATCTAATTCGTTGAGCTGGTACACGCTGGTGTGTTCGTGGACTTCATCAGCATAAGGCAACACCTTTTCGATAATACGATAATCCCCACTTTCTGCACCGATACCTAACTTTTCTTCAAACTCGGCAACATCTATCGGCAGGTCGAACCAGTATGATATTGTTTCTTCGCCAGTTGTTCCTCTCGTTTCCACCAGCACCCTTGTTTCCTGCATTGTTCCTCACGTCCTTTCTGTTGCTTCATCACATCTTTTAAGCTCTGGTACGACATACCAAACACATACTTTGAAAAATCTTCTAACTGTTTTATATCATAATTCGTAAGCGGTAATCGCTTCATTTCATGCCACACTTTACGCTTGTAAGAGGGCAGGTTAGAAATATAATCACAGCCGACGTTTGCCTGCATATCCTTAAAAATATCGCTCATTTCATCACTCCAATCTGATTTTAGGTAAGAAAAAAGCAGTCAATCCTAAGACTAACTGCTTTATGTATATGGATATAATTTGATTAAGTTTTAAAACCAGTTTGTTTTTTCATCTCTAAATTGAGGGTTATCGCTGTGTTGATATGGATTATAGTTATTCAGATTGCAACCATATTCTTTTAATGATTTGATTTTGTTATCTTCTGTCCATTCAATTAAGGAAATACCGTCAAATTCTTCAACGCTTCCCGTATTCATTTCATTTTTAAAATACCATTCTACGACAGTTTGATTTTCTTTATGAAAGAACTGTTTAATATCCCAAATAATGACTTTACCACGAGTATTCCATTCATTAAACCAATGTTTTACTGTTTTAAGATTTTCATATTTAGGACACCAGCTTTCCGTATAAACAACATCTTCTGTAAAAATTTTATCTATTCCTAAGTCTTGCTGTTTCAACCACATATCAAACCATAAACGAATAATTTTTTCTCTCTCATTCAAAATAGAACACCTCGATTACTTCTTTTTTCACATTATAGCACCCATACATCAGCCCCACAATAAAATTTTATGCACCGATAATCTTATTGAACAGCTCTAACAGTACATCTTTCACACCGCCAGCATTGAATACCAAGCCGACAGCAATCAAGGCAACTACCAAGAAACCGATAAGTTTTGAAAACTCACGCTTGAACCCTAAGTAGATACCGATAACCACAATCGACATAAGCACTAAGCTCTGTGCGTTGCTTAAAAACCATTGATACAAATTTTGCCCGAAATTCATGTTATTTGTCCTCGCTTTCTTTTAATTTCTTCATTTCATAGTCAGCTCCTTTGCCAACACTTAAAATACACATCAAGGCTACGCCGATACCCGTTCCAACAGATACCAGCAGGAAGTCTTTCAATAATTCC
Source organism: Faecalimonas nexilis (assembly GCF_059731825.1). Classification (NCBI taxonomy): domain Bacteria; kingdom Bacillati; phylum Bacillota; class Clostridia; order Lachnospirales; family Lachnospiraceae; genus Faecalimonas; species Faecalimonas nexilis. The sequence goes on from NZ_AP029189.1 coordinate 445,334, forward strand.
CACATTTTTTCATCACTCCTAACTTTCTACTAAATCTTTTGCAGGGGTCGTCTGCTGTTTGATTATCATTTCATGCTTTTCTGTGAGCTTTGCCTGCTGTTCGATAGTTTTCATGTAGTCTGTTCCGTTTCCCTTATCAATCCTTTTCAGCATTTTCAAGGTCGGTGCTACCTGCCGTTGTACCCACCGCAATGTACGGTCTAAGGTGTAAGGCTCTGGCTTTGTCGTCAGCTTCAAGCTCTGTCTGTTATCGCCGATAAACCACGCCCAGCGGTCATTGAGTTTCCAGTCATTTTTTCGCTTGTCTGCTTCTTCATCAACAAACCGCACATACTGGTTGATGATAGAAAAGGCAGTCTGCTCTGCGTCATAATAGGTCAGCAAATCTCGTACTGCATAATAGGCACGTTCATTTCTAAGCCGTATCTCAAAACGGTTGATAATGTCGGCTTCTTCCAGCGGTGTCCCTAACTTGACGTACTGCTCATAGTCCTTTTCATAGATACAGAAATACACATCTGATTTTAGCGAACCAAGATAAAGGGTGCGTCCCATATATTCTCTGTCGTCCTCTCTATGCTTGATAAGCTCGCCCGACTGATAAAACTTATAACTTCTGGACTTTCCGATATATTCCCGTTTCCTGCATTTTTCCGCAAGCTCTGGAATATCCAAAATACCCGTATGGTCGTTGATAGCAAGGTCGATACGCTTCATCACGCCACCGTCTATGAGTGCGTCCATGAGAAAGTCATACCAACTTCTTTGTTGTGCCAGCAGGTAACTTTCAAACTGTCGGCAACCACGCCCCTTTAACTCTAAAAGGACACCTTTTTCTTCGTCAGCCGACGTATAGATAAAGATGTCCCCTAAAGAATAATGCTCCGTATAACTGTAATGTCCGTAATCTTCATGGAGCATATAATTGATATTCAGTTTTAATATATCTTTGATGATGTGCTGTATATCCAGCGTGGGAAAACGAATTTTCACATAATCAAACAGCATGGTAAGCGGTACTTCTGGATTGAACCTTGCCAGTTCCTTATGCAGAGTTTCCAGAAGTTCCTTTGACGGCTTCATTTTTCCACTTTCTATCTTGTTGAAATATTCCCTTGTGATACCAGAAGCCACCGCCAGCCTGCCTTGTGAGATACCGTAAGCAATCCGTTTCTCCCGTAATTCTTTTATCCGTTGTTCTTCATTCAGAACCATACCCCCAATCTGTAAAGTGTGAAGTTTTTTAAGGCGACTTCACAGCCGATTTTTGCTAGAAAACCATGCCAGAAGCCTTATGTTTCCTATGTTTTTTGTCTATTGTCTATTTGCAAACGTACCCCTCTGTTAGATACCGAGGGGTTTTACCTGCTGGCGTGGCTTACGCCACACCAGCAACGGCTAGTCCGTGCCGTCGCCTTTCGCTTCGCACGTCGCCGTCCCGTCCTGCCTTGCTTGTGAAAGAAAGCCGATAGTCTGCAAAAAATCATGTCCTTTTGGAACTAAAGGCGTGTAAAACTCACTTATAACGCTTGTTCCCACATCACAATAGCCACGTCCCTTGATACGCTTCTGAAAAAATTGCTTTTTCACATCTGAACCGAACAGCATACCGTAACCTAATTCGCTGATACGCCCCAAGCCCACACGGAAATTGAAGTTATCTCTGATACCGTCCGAGAAATACTTTGCGTCTGGACGCTGGCAGGCAACGATAAGGAAATAACCTGCTTGTCGTCCTAACATAACGATTTTCTTTAACTGGCTAAGTAAGCTCACACTTTCTTTCGTCCCCAGCATTTCAAAAAATGCTACATATTCATCAAAGATAAGAAAGCAGGGTGGCAGTCCCAGATAGGCATAGTTTTCGCCCGTCTTATAGTTCGGGTGTCGCTTCATTTCCTCACTTCGCTGTACCATGCCCTCATAAAAGGCATTGACGCAATCAATCATTTCTTCTTTGGTGTGATACACATTTTCCATAACTGTCCCTAAGTCTGCAAGGTCAGCGTTCTTCGGGTCTAAGATATAAAGGACAGCGTTTGTATGCAGTAAGGCTTCAATGAGTGTCAGCAGAAAATATGTTTTACCGCCACCAGTCCCACCAGCAATCAGAGCGTGAGGGAGTGCGTCATATTCCCAGACAAGATTTTTCATCAATCTAAGACAACCGTTTTCTGCCCGTACTTCATCAATGGTAATGCGGTTCGCTATCATATCATAAAGCAGGGTATATTCGATATAGCCGTCATGCAGGGTCTTGTCGGTCAGCTCACAATACAAGCCACTTTCCAACTTATCCTCCAACCGTAAAAGCTGGTCTTGATATTTTCCCAGCGTAATTTCACAGCGGATATGAAGAAGTCCTTTTTCCATTTGATAATAAATCTTTGGAAACCAGACGATTTTTTCCCTTGATCTGCTTTGCAGGTCAGTAAAAAAACCGCTGTCTTGTACGGTATCGGCTTCATACCACTTATTTTCCAGTATCATTCTTGCCAGCTTTTGACGGTGCAGTAGCTTCTTGAAACTGTCGTAACAGAAGCGGTAATACAGAAAAGCGACCAATGCACAAACACCAGTCGCTATCAGTATGGTTATGAAGTTGTAAAGGGAAAGCGTAAAGCCATTGTCTAATAAGCTGAAATGTTCCCAGTCGGTACGCATGAGCTGTTTACTATTCAGTAGCAGGAGAACCGCCACGAATACAAACAGAAGCGTTCCTATGGAAAAGTGGTAAACAAGGTGCTTGTCGCTGGCTCTGATACGGTGTCCTTTATTCCAAATCTTACGCATAAAACAATCTCTCCTTTCTGTGTACGAAAAAAGCAGTCAATCCTAAGACTAACTGCTTTAAACTGTCTTTATTCAAAAATAAATATATCTTCTATCGGAGCTTTTACAGCTCTTGAAATATCTATTGCCAATTTAAGTGACGGATTATATTGTGCTTTTTCTAATCTCATAATAGTTTCACGACGAACACCTACAATGTCAGCGAGTTGTTCTTGTGTTAATTCTTGTGCTACACGATATTTTTTTAAATTACATACAAACTTTGCTTCCATAATTTATTCCCTTTTTTCATAACGATATAATAAATAGTTGCTAAGAAAAAGAACAAGAGCATAGATAAGTGAAACAGAAATCAGCATAAACATTGCACACCACTCAACATTACGGGAAAACATACCTATTGCCATAAGCCAGATAACTACAAATAATAGTTTAAAACCTATCTTGTAAGCTTCTAATTGTGCCTTACGTTTATTTTCTTGAAAAAGCTCATCTTCTAAGATATGAGAAAGTTTACCTTCAAAGAAAAAACTGAAAAAACCAAAAAATATGAAAAAAGCAAAAGGAAATATTTCTCCAAATTTATAGTATGTCCAAAATCCGCCAAACCCCAGAAAACCAAACATTCCACAAAATCCCCAGTAAGGAGAAATTGTTCTTGAATATCGTTTTTCCCTGCTGTTTTTTGAAAAGACATTTTTAAAGCAGATAATTACTATATAGATAGCATATAGTGCTATTAAAGCTCCAATTACTAACATAGGAATATCCTTGTAAGAAAATACATATTCCGACATATCCATATTTTTGACCCAGCGTCCATTATTGTATAATAGGGAGTAGATTGTACCAACAATAAGCAATAAAGCACACCCTACCCCCATAAAAATAATTTTTTTAATTTGTTTCTTTGACATATTTATCTCTCCTTTCAAATGAGATGTTTTTGTATCTTTATGAGATAAATATATCACTCCGCATTGTTTGTGTCAATCAAAATTGGTCAATCAAAATTAAGACAAATACATCACTTTTATTTCTTCGGCTGTCCCTGCGTTGTAGGGTTCTGTGGACTGCCTGCGTTCTGGTTGCCTTTATTCTTCAATACAATATCCTCTGCCTTTACATACCAGTCCACATCTGCACCCGTATAAGTCTTTCTTGATACCGTATCGGCTACGGGATTGACAAGCTCCACAACTGCATTGTACGGAAATTCCCTTAACGGTACTTCTGGCGGTACGGACACGGGGATAATTCCACCATGCAGACTGCACTTCAAATCATAGATACGCTTTTTAAGCTGGGTACTCGGTGTCCCGTCCTCATTCTGCAAGAACACATCTCGCACCGCTGTAAATTTTAATTCTCCAAATGTTTTCTCTTTGTCAATAACAAACCCGTTTGATAATCTCATAAATTCTTCACTCCTTTACTTTTCTTCAACTGCTACAATATCATCAGCAAGCAACACATAATCGGTATGTCCCATATCCCCGATTGCGTAACCTCTGCCATATAACTTCGGATTGACAAGTTTTACTTTCTGTTCATACTTGAAATGCTTTTCGCCAGCCTGCACGGGAATTTCTACCACAACATTTTCGCCTTTTTGTACGTCAGAATAAAGGTTATAGCTTCGTCTGGCTAAGACCCTGCGGTTATTTTTATCTCTTTCAAAGACTGGCTCACTTTCGCCTGCAAATTCAAGAGTTCCAAAAGACTGTGCCATATCTGGCACGACATATTTCATTTCCATAGTGTTTTACCTCATTTCTTTCTATTTTTGATAAGTTTTTTGATTGTGATTTCTTATTCTGGCGGTTTGGGAAGTACCAGCAATCCCCCAGATAGTAAAGGGTAAAATCAATGCTTACGCACCCTTGACTATCCGTGTTCTTGCAGGTAAGTAGCAGACAATCCAGAATAAGCGGAAGTCTGCCGACACGGTATCGGCGGAGAACGTGATTTTTCTTTTCTCATACCGTTACCGCCTTATGATTTCTTCATTTTACGGCGTTTGCAGAAGAAGATACCTGCCAGTCCAGCACCAGAAGTCAAAAGAAGTGCAAGCAGTCCGTAAAGGTTTGTGCTATCGCCAGTTTTTGGACTGTCTGTTTTATGCGGTGTATCTGGTGTCTGTGGTGTTTCGGGTTTCTTTGGTTCTTCTGGGACTTTGGTTTTTTCCTTAAAGGTAATCGTCTGTCCCTTATCCTCAATATCCTTATGCTCGGTAACTTTCTTCGGCTCGTCTGGATTGCTTAAATCGTACAATTCTTCAAAAGTTACAAGCTGTTTGCCGTCAAGAGAAGTAGCGTCAAAGGTAAAGGCAACTTCCACTTTCATAGTTTCGCTGTCAGCAGTAAAAGTGTAATCACTTTTCACACGTTTTCCATTGATAAGAAGCTCTGCATTTTCTTCTTTCAACATCTGCCAGCCCACAAGTTTGTACTGTGTACCGACTTCTAAGCCCTCTAAGATTACGGTATCAATGATTGTAACGTCTTTTCCAGCTTCAAGCTCTTTGTTGCCGTCCTTATCCGTAGCAGTCGTATGAATTTTGACGATACGCTCTGTGATAAGTACCGTCTGTCCGTCGTCCTCAATGTCTTTATGTTCCGCAACTTTTACGGGTTCGTCTGGATTGCTGAAATCATACAATTCTTCAAAGGTAACAAGGTTTTTGCCACCTAAAGCAGACGCATTAAATGTATAGGAAATTTCCACTTTCATTTCTTCATCATCAGCGACAAAGGTATAATCATTTTCCACACGTTTTCCATTGATAAGAAGTTCTACATTTTCTTCTTTTAACATCTGCCAGCCTTTTAACTGATACTTTGTGCCTTTTGTAAGTCCGTCTAATTTGACAGTATCAACAATCGTAATCTCTTTTCCTGCAAGGATAGTCTTTTCGCCGTCTTTGCTGGTCGCTGTGGTATGGATAGAGATTTCTTTTTCGTATTCATCAGTCAGCGTTCCTAAATCAATCACAAGGTTATTTCTTGATACCACGATTTCAAAAGGTGGGATAAGTTCAAAGCCTTTGTTACTATCAGAGCGTAATTCTTCAATGATGTAGGTATCATAAAGTAATGCACCTTTGCTGTCATCTGGTTCAGAAGTTCCAAACCACACACCGTCCTCGCTGGTCTTTCCTGCGTTTGTATTGTGCTTATGAGAAGCCCATTCAGCAGAAGTGGAGAATTGCCCGTTATCATCAGTTACCACGACATGATTTTCGCCCGTCATCTTGCTTGTGATCCTAAAGGGAACATTAGCAAGACGCTTGTGTGTACCTGCACCGATTTTTACACCCTCAATATCTCCACGCTTAATCTGATTATAGATAGAATGAGCTTCGTCGGTTAAGTCCACGATTTTTCCATTTTCTGTGATTGTAAAATCAATCGGCTTTGCACCGTCAGTTAAGTAACCGTCGGGAGCTTCACTTTCAACGATACGGAATTTTCCATAAGGTAAAAGGTCAGAAGAAGTAGAAGCGACACCCTCAATATCGGTATGGATTGTTTTTACCACTTCATTTTTCTTGTATAATTTGCCCTCAACCAATACCGCATTATCATTTAAGGAAATGATGTCAAAAGCAGTATCTTTCAAGGTAGCACTTCCTTGTGGCTTTGTATCGCCCGTTTCTAAATCTCGTTTCTGAATTTTGACACCGCCACGGATAACCTTGTCTGATACGGAAAACTGGTTACTTCCAGATAATACGGCAAGGTCGCCGTCCTCGGTAATCTGTGTTACATATAAGCCCTTAATCTGTTCGGACTTATCGCCAGCCTGCATATATGCACCCTCTAACAAGTAGCCGTTTGGAGCTTTCGTTTCCTCAACGGTTAGCGTTCCAAGTGGAAGAACCGCCTTGCCGTCCTGCATATAGAAGCTATCGCCAGATACCTTGTATGCGTCCGCTAATTTTTTGATGTAGTGAGTTGTCCCGTCGCTGTCTGTTTCAGCGATTGTCTTTGTAACCCATGTACGAGTAGCTTCGGCAGGGAGATTGTCTTTATTATAGAAGCCTGCATAATACTTCCATGTAAATTCTGCACCTGCTAGAGAAGCGTTCCCTTGCGGATTGTCTTTCTGTGTTTCCATATCAATCTTGAAAAGCTCAATCAAAGTGTCCGTTACTTTTGGTGTATCTGATACATTCAAAGTTGCTGTTTCGCCAGCTTTGATTGTTAATGGATAGATTGTTTTATCCACTTTATATCCTGCTGGTGCGGATAATTCCTTGATATAGACTGTGCCTGCTTTTACCTCTACAACATCTGTATTTCCGTTTTCATCAGTCGTAAGGGTGGCAAGCTGTTTTGTGCAGTCCTTATCAGCAAAGACACCATAGGTCGCACCAGCGACAGAGTAATTCCCGTTACCGTCGGTAATACTGGTATTACTGGAAGTCTTTTGCAGTTTTGCATTTCCGACATTCAGCTTCGCCCAGAATTGTCCCAATTCCTGCCCCTCGCCAGAGTAGATATAACCGCCACATTCATAGCGTCCTTTATTTTCTTTGACAAAGGCTTTTGCACCAGAGAAAACTTCGTCCTGCGTTGCCTTTGGAATTTCATCATAAGAAGCTCGCACGTTATCACATTGCCAGCCAAGATGTACGCTCAATCTCTGCCAGACTACACATTGTTCCAACAGATAGACTTGTTTATAGTTCAATTCCTTGTGAGCTTCGCCATACTGTTTGACATACTCTAAGGACAACGCCACATCTGAAATCTGGTCGGCACTCATGCGTGAGCTTGCGTCAGCTCTGGTCTTGTAGCCGTTCTTAAAATCTGTATTGATGTCAATACAATAGGCAGTTTCGCCCTCGACTTTCATATAGCCCTCATTGAATGTCGAACCGATAGAACCGTCATTCATTACTTTTTCAATGATACCGACACGCTCTGCACTTTCCGTCCAGTATTGCTTGCTTTCTGCATGGACGGGTGTAGTCGGTAAAGCAGTAACGACAGTTGCAAGAGCTAAGAAGCCCGTACACAATCGTTTTAACATCTTTTTCATAAATCTAATGCTCCTTTCATTTTGGGTAATAAAATAGCCGTCCAATAAGAACGGCTGGAAATAGAAAAGGAACGTCATGTTAGGCGTTCCATAGTCTATGAGTTATTCAATTTTTTCTTATTTTAATACTGATGTGCTGTACCATATCTTTGCATATCTAGGAAAACTTGCGTATCAAGGCTCATTCGTTAGTAGTAAATAAGTAGTAAATTGATGTATTTGTTTTCTTGAAAATGCTGATAGATACTGTGTTTTAGCGGATAATCAGATTTTTATTGTGTTTTTGATTATAAAAACATGGATTTCATTTGACAAACACTACGATGGATATAGAAAATACTAACAAAAAAATCGTAGAAATGAAAAGATGATGGTATAAAAAGATTATTTTCGATGTTGTATTAAGGTTGACGGGCAGTATACTGCCCGTCAGATGACTATCCTTTTAGTTTATTATCCTATCATGTGTCAATATTTTATACCCTTGCCGGATGCTGGGTGCACTGTCGCCGTAGATTTGATGAAGCCTTAAAGCTGATCCCAAAATCCTATCAAAAGGAATCCAATACATTTCTTCTGATGAAACAGATTCAGGCGATCTATCGGGAAGAAGGGAAACTGAATGCCCTTTCTTCGGATGAACGGATTAAACAGCGGCAGGCGGTTATCAAACCTCTTGTGGATGCTTTTTTTTTCGTACCTGAAAACCATAAATGTGTCTAAAAAGGACAAATTTGGTGATGCCGTAAGATATGCACTAAATCAGGAAAAATATCTCCGGGTATTTCTTACAGACGGAGATGTTCCGATTGATAATAATGCATCCGAAAGGGCAATCCGAGGCTTTTGTATTGGAAAAAAGAATTGGCAGATGATCGATACGATTCATGGAGCCAAATCTTCCGCAATCATTTACAGTATTGTAGAAACTGCAAAAGCCAATAATCTGAAACCTTTTGATTATGTGCAGCATCTCTTGGAAGAGATTCCGAAACACATGAATGATAAGGATTGTTCTTTTCTGGAAGATCTTCTGCCCTGGTCAGAAAAACTTCCGGCAGGGATCCGCAAAGCTTAAATATCGGTGGCTGCAAAGCAGCCGCCTAAAAATGTCAAGGTACTCGCTATTTTGCGTTTACGATGTATTGAAATGGGAGAAAAGACCAACGCGGTGATGGTAAAACCGGCGATAAACTACAACATGAGATGTATTGAAATATATAAAGCTGTTTATGGATTTATAAATAGCGACAACGATAAACTACAACATGAGATGTATTGAAATCGACATCTCAAGCCGGTCAAGGGAGCCATTGCTCCGATAAACTACAACATGAGATATATTTAATCATATTGAATAGAAAGAGCATGTAGGATGTTTTATTAAGGAGCGTCACGAGCCTCGTGGGGAATAGAGAAAATATTTTAAAACGAAAAATAATATACAAAGAAAAAAAGTACAAGCTCCACGACAAACGCATGAATGAATAAATTATGAACACCCTGTCCGGATTTTTTGATATAATCAAAGAAAAAAGGATGGGGTGTTCATATGAAAGAGATTTTAGACTATGCAGGTACGGTGATGGACATAAGACAGGAGAAGAAAGTTTTGCATAAGATGGCGGATATTATCCTGCTTGTATTTTTTGCTACGCTTGCAAATGCAGATGATTGGGTAGAGATTGAGATGTTTGGAAAAGAACATGAAGATTTTTTGCAAAATTATCTGGAACTTCCAAATGGAATCCCTTTCCATGATACACTCCAAAGAGTTTTTGCAATGGTGCCCACTGAATTTCTGGAAAGTTTTCAGCAAAAGTGGAATGAAATGTTAAGCAGCGATGAGGGGGAGAAAGTAAAGCGCCTGCTTGCGATTGACGGAAAAACCCAGAGAGGGAACGGAAATAAGAACCAGAGACCGAATCATATTGTCAGTGCTGTAGATGAAAGAGGCTTTTGCCTGGGACAGAAACGAGTAGAAGAAAAAACAAATGAGATCAAAGCAATCCCAGAACTGTTGGACCATCTGAATATAAAAGGGACAATCATAACAACAGATGCCATGGGAACCCAGGTGGCTATTGTAAAGAAAATCCGCCAAAAGCGTGCGGATTATGTTCTGGCATTAAAGGCAAACCAGGGGAGTCTTCTGGAAGATGTGAGGGAATATTTTGCAGATAAAGAACTTCGTGAGAAATGCGCTTATAAAAACCGGATAGAAAAGGCCAGGGGGAACCTTGAGAAACGGGAATACTGGCAGACAGAAGACATCAGCTGGTTAAGCCGGAAGAAAGAATGGGCAGGATTAAAAAGCATTATCATGACTCGTAATACAATAGCAGGGACAGATGGCAGTACAACAGTAGAAGAAAGATATTTCATAAGCAGCCTGTCGACCAATATAGAAGAAGCAGAGCGAGCTGTGCGTGGTCATTGGATGATAGAAAGCTATCATTGGCATTTAGATGTAACCTTTCGAGAAGATGGGAATCACACATTAGAAAAGCAGGCATCCTATAATCTGAACATTATAAGAAAACTGGCTTTGAATATGTTAAAAATTTTAGAGGTAGGAAGCCGTCCGTTAAGCATGAAAAAGAAACGGTATGTGATTGGAACAAATCCAGAAAAGCATTTAGAGAAGATTATGTCTTTATAATTTTTGAATTTAGTATATGGTGTGGTTGAGGAGCACATTCATGCGTTTGGCTTGTAAATTAAACGCCTACACATTGTAATTGAAAAAAAAGTATGCTATTATATATTTTGATTTTTATTAATAATATACAAGGGAAAATGGAAAGGGAATAAAGATGCAGGAAAAATATGAATATCAGAATTCGGATGAGCTACAAATTGATTTGGCAGAATTGTTTCATGTGCTATTGAAAAAGGCATGGATGATAATTCTGTGTTTCGTTGTCGGAGCAGTGGTTATGGGAAGCTACACGAAGATTTTTATGACACCACAGTATACCGCATCTTCATCAATATATATTTTAGGTTCGACAGCGAATATTTCTAATATTAGTTTGACGCTCAGCAGTCAGTTGACGGCAGATTTTACGATTCTGGCAAAAAGCAGACCGGTAGTTGAGAATGTAATTGAAGAATTGGATTTGGATATGTCGTATGAACAGTTGTCGAATAACATTGCAGTTGAGAATCCGAGTGAGACGACAATCTTAAAAATTACGGCAACAGATACAGATCCTAAGATGGCGAAGTCTATCGCCAATGCAATGGCGGATGCGACTGCAACACGTGTGGCGAATGTTATGAATATAGATAAGCCGAATGTTGTGGAGAAAGCGGTGGAACCGAAGAATCCAGCCAGTCCTAGTATGACGAAGAATGTTGTATTAGGGGGAATGATTGGCGCGATTCTTATGATTGGAATTCTTGTAGTGCTATATATGATGGATGATACAATCAAGGATTCAGAAGATGTGAGAAAATATCTGAATCTGGACACATTGGCGGCATTTCCGGCAGGAAAAAGAAGCAGAAGATAGGCGAGTATTATGAATGGAAAAGTAAAGAGAATTTTATTTTGGAGCTGCATCGTTGTCTGCATTGGAGGTGTGGCATATATCGGATACGATTATCTGCATAAGGAAAAAAATAATGATATCTACAAAAAAGTACAAAAAGAGGTAGAAGAGCAGATAAAAGAGCCGATGACTGAAGAAGAACAAAAGGATCAGATACCAATCGACTTTGCTTCTCTAAAAGAGACGAATGAAGATATTTATGCATGGATAGATATTCCGGATACGAATATTCATTATCCGATTGTGCAAAGCCAGACGGATGATTCCTATTATCTGAACCATACGATTGAGGGGGCAGAAGGGTATCCGGGTTCGATTTATACAGAACGTTTGAATGCGAAAGATTTTTCGGATTTTAATACAGTTATATATGGACATGATATGAAGGATGGTTCCATGTTTAAGGATTTGCATAAGTTTGAGGATGCTGACTTTTTTAATCAACATGAAGAAGTTGTAATCTATACAGAGACGGAGAAAAAAGTCTATAAGATTTTTGCGGCAGTTGTCTATGATGACAGACATATTTTGTATTATTACAATAATCAGAATGTGGAAGACCGAAAGGATTTTCTGCAGTCGATTTATGAATCTCGGAATATGAAGAATCAGATCCGTAGTGAGGTGTCTGTCGATGAAAATAGTCATATCATTACGCTCAGTACATGCATTAGCGGACAGCCGGAGAATCGATTTATTGTGGGAGCGGTAGAGGTAGATGAATAAGCAGAAAAAAGTGATAATTGGAAGTGTGCTGGTGATAGTCCTTCTGGTTGGCGGTTTGTTTGGATATGGTGAATGGAATAGACGCAAAGGGGAAGAAGCCAATGCTGATGCAGGAGAACGTACACAGGAAGATCTCTATGTAACCTATCAGGGGAAACAATATGAATATAATCATAATTTGAAAAATATTTTGTTCATAGGTGTCGATAAATCAGATGAGTTTACAGAACAGCAAGTGGGAAAAGGCGGTCAGTCAGATGCTCTGATTCTGCTTAGTACGAATAAAGAGGATAAGACGACAACTCTTTTGGAGATTTCTAGAGATTCCATGACAGATGTTAAGACGTATGATCTGAATGGAGAGTATCTCGGAAAGGAGCGTGCCCAGATTACGATACAGTATGCGTATGGAGATGGGGAGGCAGAGAGCTGCCAGTTGACGAAAGAGGCGGTTTCCAATCTGTTGTACGAAATTCCAATCAGTTCTTATTTGGCTCTTAGTATAGAGGGAGTCAAGGAGTTGACAGATGCAGTAGGCGGCGTACAGATTACTGTGCCGGAGGATTATACGGAGATCAATCCGCTGTTTGAAAAAGGAGCCACACTTGTACTGAATGGAGAACAGGCAGAGCAGTATGTAAGGAAGCGTGATATCGATAAGACAGGAAGTAACAATGAGCGTATGGAGCGGCAGTCACAGTTTATTGAAGCATTGGTATATCAGCTTCAAGGAAAGGACACAAGCTGGTATCGACAGATATTTAAAGAGATCGAAGAGTATGTTGTTACTGATATGTCGATAGATGAGATGGAACGTCTGTCCGGATATGAGATGAAGAAACCGATTGAAGTGGTTCCGGGAGAAGTGCAGGCGGGAGAAAAACATGACGAGTTCATTGTGGATAATCAAAAATTACAAGAAATGATCATAAAACTATTTTACAAACAGAAGAAATAGTGCTACAATAAAAATTGTTTAGATTTATAAAAAATATATACAAAGGAGAGTATGTGAGATGAAGAAGAAAATTATGGGAGTTATTCTCGCAGCTATGATGGTATCTATGATGGGAATGAGTGCACTTGCAGCACCAAGTAAGCGTATAGATTCCGTAGTTACAGAGACAGAAAAAGCAGTAGACAAGAATGGGAATGCAGTTGAGGTTAAGATTTCAGATGTTCCGGAAGCGAATAAAGCAGCTGCAGACGAGATTAAGAATGTAGCAAAAGTAAAAGAAGTATTAAAAGACAGTTTCGTAGAAGGTATGGAAGTTGTTGATGTTCGTGAAGTGACTGTTACAGGGGACAATGTAGAATTTCCACTTACAATCACATTCAAAGTACCAGGAGTATTAGAGACAACAAAAGTTGCAGTACTTCACTATGTAGACGGTGCATGGAAACAAGAGACAGCAAAAGCTGGACAGGGAACAATCACAGCAACATTTGATTCTTTATCACCGGTTGCTTTTGTAGTAGATAAGAATACAGCAGCATCTTCTTCTACGTCACCGAAGACAGGTGAGAGTATGGCAGTGACAATGGCAGCAGTAGTTGTTGTAGTTGCAGCAGCAGGAGCTTTTGCATTCAGAAAAAAAGAGAGTGTAAGATAATAATAGCATAGCGAAACAGATTAAAAAATCTCTTCTTGCTAGGAAAGCCTAGAAGAAGAGATTTTTCTAAATACGGGAAAGTAGCAGAAAGAGAGAGCCTTTATGCGAGGAATGATTGATGTGCACTGTCATATTGTCCCAGCGGTAGACGATGGTGCTGCATCCAAAAAGGAAGTCAGGAATCTGCTTTTGCAAGAGTATAAAAGTGGTGTCAGAGAGCTGATATTGACGCCGCACTATAGAAAAGGAATGTTTGAGACACCGAGAGATATTGTTGAGAGACGGGCAGAATATGTTGCGCGTGAGGTTGACAGGATTAGACTGGATATGCAGGTATATCTCGGATGTGAATACCATGCCAATGCAGATATGCTGATGGAATTATGTAAGGAAGAGCGCTTTAGGATGAATGGCGGAAGATATGTGCTGGTCGAGTTTTCGGGCAGACATGATTATCAAAGAGTGCGTAACTATATCTATCAGTTGCAGCAGGAAGGGTATTGTCCTGTTGTGGCTCATGTGGAGCGATATCCTCAAGTGATAAAACAACTGGAGCAGGTAGAAGAGTTGATTGAGTTGGGAGCGATGATACAGGTCAATGCAGGCTCTCTGCTTGGGGAGAATGGATTTAGAATGAAGAATGTATCTCGCAGATTGCTGAAGAAAAGATGGATACATTTCATTGCGAGTGATGCACATGATTCTAAAACGCGTTATCCAAACTTGGGAGAATGTGCAAAATATGTGTTAAAAAAAATGGGAAAAGAGTACGCAGAAACAGTATTTGTGAAGAACCCGAAAAAAATGCTGGATGGAAGACGATAAAGTAGGAGAAAGCATATGAATAGATTAAATATCGAATTAGAAGATTTAAATTATGATATGGAAGAAGAGTTTAAGACACTCAGAACGAATCTCATGTTTTGTGGAGTGGATAAAAAAGTTATTTTGATTACAAGCACGTTTCCGGGAGAAGGGAAGACAGAAAAGTCAGTATATCTTTCGGCAGCATTGGCGAAGATGAATAAAAAAGTGTTATTGCTGGATATGGACTTGAGAAAGTCTGTGCTGGTTTCTCGTTTTGAAATGGGAAAAGTACAATATGGAATGTCTCATTTTTTATCCGGGCAATGTCCGTTGAGTGATGTAATCTGTGCGACAAACGTTCCAAAATTGCATGTTGCAGTGGCAGGACCATCCACACCGAACACGACAGAGCTTTTGGCATCGGAGAAGTTTCACAAGATGTTGGAGTCTTTGAAAGATGTCTATGATTATATTATTATAGACAGCGCGCCGCTTGGTCTTGTGATTGATGCTGCGATCATCGCAAAAGAATGTGACGGAGCCGTGCTCGTTATTGAATCTGGGAAGACGAAGTATCGTCTGGTTCAAGAAGTGAAAGCGAAAATTGAAAATAGCGGCTGCCCGGTACTTGGTGCTGTGCTGAGTAAAGTGGAAGTTCGCAAAGGCGGATATTATGGCGAAAAGTATAGGCAATATTACGGTCATAATGAATAGGAGAGGCGCAAGAGGATGTGTACAGTCACATTCTCTTTTTTTGAAAAAAAATGATTGACAAGCCTGTTTTTTTATGATAGGGTTAAAGATGCACTATTGTGGAGTAGTATGGACTATTGAATGCAATGTAACCCAGAAAAATATATATACGAGGAGTGAAACGTCAATGGAGAAAAACAGAATTCGTCCCATCACAAACGGAAAAAGTTCGCGTATGAGCTATGCAAGGCAAAAAGAAGTATTGCAGATGCCGAATTTAATTGAAGTTCAGAAAGATTCTTATCAGTGGTTTTTGGACGCCGGATTAAAAGAAGTATTTGAAGATATTTCGCCAATCTCTGACTACAGCGGTCATCTGAGCCTTGAGTTCGTAGATTTTACACTATGCGAAGATGATGTAAAGTACACGATTGAAGAATGCAAAGAGCGTGATGCGACTTACGCGGCACCTTTGAAAGTGAGAGTAAGACTTTATAATAAAGAAACAGATGAAATTAACGAGCACGAGATTTTCATGGGAGATCTTCCGCTTATGACAGCGACAGGTACTTTTGTTATCAATGGTGCCGAGCGTGTTATCGTAAGCCAGTTAGTTCGTTCTCCTGGAATTTACTATGCGATTGCACATGATAAGGTGGGAAAAGAATTATATTCTTCTACAGTAATCCCGAACCGTGGTGCATGGCTGGAGTATGAGACAGATTCGAATGACGTATTTTACGTTCGTGTTGATAGAACAAGAAAAGTACCGATTACAGTGTTGATTCGTGCACTTGGTATCGGAACAAATCCAGAGATCTTAGAATTATTCGGTGAGGAACCTAAGATTTTAGCAAGCTTTGGAAAGGACGTTGCTGAGAATTATCAGGAAGGTCTGTTAGAGTTATACAAAAAGATTCGTCCGGGTGAGCCTCTTGCAGTGGACAGCGCAGAGAGTCTTATCACAAGTATGTTCTTTGATGCAAGACGTTATGATCTTGCAAAAGTAGGACGTTACAAATTCAATAAGAAGTTAGCGCTTCAGAACCGTATCACAGGTCAGGTGTTGGCAGAGGATGTTGTGAATGCCATCACAGGTGAAGTGATTGCTGAAAAAGGTGAGAAATTATCGAGAGAAAAAGCGACAGCAATCCAGAATGCGGCTGTTCCATATGTATGGATTGACGTAGACGGTGAGGAACGTAATATCAAAGTGCTTTCTAATATGATGGTAGATTTAGGAGCAGTTGTAGATATCGATCCGGAAGAAGTTGGCGTAACAGAGGCAGTGTACTATCCGGTACTTGCTGGATTATTGGAAGAAACAGCTGGGGACATTGACGAATTAAAAGAAGAGATCCATAAAAATATACATGAATTGATTCCAAAACATATTACAAAAGAAGATATTTTAGCTTCTATTAACTACAATATTCATTTGGAATATGGAATGGGAACAGATGATGACATTGACCACTTAGGTAACAGACGTATCCGTGCGGTTGGCGAATTGCTTCAGAACCAGTACAGAATCGGTCTGTCAAGATTAGAGAGAGTGGTTCGTGAGAGAATGACAACTCAGGATTTAGAAGGAGTTT
Organism: Faecalimonas nexilis; assembly: GCF_059731825.1. NCBI lineage: Bacteria > Bacillati > Bacillota > Clostridia > Lachnospirales > Lachnospiraceae > Faecalimonas > Faecalimonas nexilis. Next base: position 462,167 of record NZ_AP029189.1, read on the forward strand.
CACCACAGTCATTGATCAATATCAAGCCGGTAACAGCAGCTGTAAAAGAATTCTTTGGTTCTTCACAGTTGTCACAGTTCATGGATCAGAACAACCCGCTTGGTGAGTTGACACATAAGAGACGTTTATCTGCACTTGGTCCAGGTGGTCTTTCGCGAGACAGAGCCGGATTCGAGGTGCGTGACGTTCACTATTCTCACTATGGAAGAATGTGTCCGGTTGAGACCCCTGAAGGTCCGAACATCGGTCTGATCAACTCGCTGGCTACTTATGCGAGAATTAATGAGTATGGTTTTATTGAAGCGCCATACCGTAAGATTGATAAAGCAGATCCGAAGAATCCTGTCGTAACAGATGAAGTAGTCTACATGACAGCGGATGAAGAAGATAACTACCATGTGGCACAGGCGAATGAGCCGCTTGATGAAGAAGGACACTTCATTCATAAGAATGTTGCGGGTCGTTACCGTGAAGAGACACAGGAATATGAAAGAACAGCGTTTGACTACATGGACGTATCTCCGAAGATGGTATTCTCTGTAGCGACAGCATTGATTCCTTTCCTTGAGAACGATGACCCTACTCGTGCTCTTATGGGATCCAACATGCAGCGTCAGGCAGTACCGCTTATGATGACAGAGGCTCCGGTAGTCGGTACGGGAATCGAGACAACAGCAGCAGTAGACTCTGGTGTATGTATCGTGGCAGAGCAGGCTGGTGTGATCGAGCGTTCTACTTCAAAAGAGATCGTTGTTAAACATGATGATGGAACAAAGAAAACATATAAATTAACAAAATTCTTACGTAGTAACCAGAGCAACTGCTACAACCAGAGACCAATCGTTGTCAAAGGGGAGAAAGTAGAAGCCGGACAGGTGATCGCAGATGGTCCTTCGACATCTAACGGTGAAATGGCTCTTGGTAAGAATCCGCTGATCGGTTTCATGACATGGGAAGGTTACAACTACGAGGATGCTGTATTACTGAGTGAAAGATTAGTACAGGATGATGTGTATACATCAATCCATATTGAAGAATATGAGGCAGAAGCACGTGACACGAAATTAGGACCTGAAGAGATCACACGTGATATTCCGGGTGTCGGTGATGATGCATTGAAAGATCTGGATGACAGAGGTATCATCCGCATCGGTGCCGAGGTTCGTGCCGGAGATATCTTAGTTGGTAAAGTAACTCCGAAGGGAGAGACAGAGCTGACAGCAGAAGAGAGACTTCTTCGTGCCATCTTTGGTGAGAAGGCGAGAGAAGTAAGAGATACTTCCCTGAAAGTACCTCACGGAGAATATGGTATTGTTGTAGATGCAAAAGTATTTACAAGAGAGAACGGAGATGAGCTTTCACCTGGAGTGAATCAGGCAGTTCGCATCTATATCGCACAGAAGAGAAAGATTTCTGTAGGTGATAAGATGGCTGGTCGTCACGGTAACAAGGGTGTTGTTTCCCGTGTACTTCCGGTAGAAGATATGCCGTTCCTTCCAAACGGACGTCCGCTTGATATCGTGTTGAACCCGCTTGGTGTGCCTTCACGTATGAACATCGGACAGGTGCTTGAGATTCACTTGAGTCTTGCAGCGAAAGCACTTGGATTTAATATCGCAACACCGGTATTTGACGGTGCGAACGAGATCGATATTATGGATACATTAGATCTGGCAAATGACTATGTAAACCTTGAATGGGAAGAATTCGAAAAGAAACATGGAGCAGAATTACTTCCGGAAGTATTACAGTATTTATCAGACAACAGAGAACACAGAAAATTGTGGAAAGGTGTTCCGCTGTCACGTGACGGTAAAGTTCGTCTCCGTGATGGACGTACGGGAGAGTATTTTGACAGCCCTGTTACAATTGGACACATGCACTATCTGAAACTGCACCACTTAGTAGACGACAAGATCCATGCGCGTTCTACTGGTCCTTACTCACTGGTAACACAACAGCCGTTAGGTGGTAAGGCACAGTTCGGTGGACAGAGATTCGGAGAGATGGAAGTTTGGGCACTGGAAGCATACGGTGCATCATATACACTGCAGGAGATCTTAACTGTAAAATCCGATGATGTTGTTGGTCGTGTGAAGACATACGAGGCAATCATCAAAGGTGACAATATACCGGAACCAGGTATTCCGGAATCATTCAAGGTACTCCTGAAAGAACTTCAGTCACTGGGACTTGACGTGAGAGTATTGCGTGAAGATCAGACAGAAGTTGAGATTATGGAGACAATCGATTACGGTGAAACAGATTTACATTCAATTATTGAAGGAGACAGAAGATACAATTCTGAGAATGAATCTTATGGAGAACATGGTTTCAGTCAGCAGGAATTTGCAGGCGAGGAACTTGTGGATGTAGAGGAAGATGAATTTGATGAACCGGATGATATCGATTTTGACGATATGTTAGACGAAGAATAGGAGGATTGCCAATAATGCCAGTAACAAATAATGAACCAGCATACCAGCCGATGACTTTTGATGCGATCAAAATCGGTTTGGCGTCACCTGAAAAAATCTTGGAATGGTCAAGAGGCGAAGTAACAAAACCAGAGACAATCAACTATAGAACTTTAAAACCGGAAAAGGACGGACTTTTCTGTGAAAAGATCTTTGGACCTAGCAAAGACTGGGAATGTCACTGTGGTAAATACAAAAAAATCCGCTACAAAGGTGTTGTGTGTGACAGATGTGGTGTTGAAGTAACAAAGGCAAGTGTTCGTCGTGAACGTATGGGACACATCGATCTTGCTGCGCCGGTATCACATATTTGGTATTTCAAAGGAATCCCAAGCCGTATGGGATTGATCCTTGATTTATCACCGCGAACACTGGAAAAAGTATTATACTTTGCATCTTATATCGTATTAGACAAAGGTGAGACAGATTTACAGTACAAACAAGTATTGTCAGAGCAAGAGTATCAGGAAGCAAGAGAAAAATGGGGAAGCGCTTTCCGTGTAGGTATGGGAGCGGAATCCATTCAGGAACTCTTACAGGCAATTGATCTTGATAAAGAATATGAAGAACTGCAGGCAGGCTTAAAAGGCGCTACAGGACAAAAGAGAGCCAGAATCGTAAAACGTCTTGAAGTAGTGGAAGCTTTCCGTGGTTCAGGAAACAAACCGGAATGGATGATCATGACAGTCATTCCGGTCATCCCACCGGATTTGCGTCCGATGGTACAGTTGGATGGTGGACGTTTTGCAACATCTGACTTGAATGATCTGTATAGAAGAATCATCAATAGAAATAACCGCCTGAGAAGACTGTTAGAGCTTGGAGCGCCGGACATTATCGTTCGTAATGAAAAGAGAATGCTTCAGGAAGCTGTTGATGCATTGATCGACAATGGTCGTCGCGGTCGTCCGGTAACAGGACCTGGTAACAGAGCGTTAAAATCATTGTCTGATATGTTGAAAGGTAAGTCCGGACGTTTCCGTCAGAACTTACTTGGAAAACGTGTTGACTACTCAGGACGTTCCGTTATCGTAGTAGGACCGGAACTTAAGATTTACCAGTGTGGTCTTCCGAAAGAGATGGCAATCGAGCTGTTCAAGCCATTCGTTATGAAAGAATTAGTGGCAAATGGTACTGCTCATAATATTAAAAATGCAAAGAAAATGGTAGAGAGACTTCAGACAGAAGTTTGGGATGTATTAGAAGATGTTATCAAAGAGCATCCGGTTATGTTAAACCGTGCCCCTACCCTCCACAGACTCGGTATTCAGGCATTTGAACCGATTCTGGTAGAAGGTAAGGCGATTAAGCTTCACCCACTTGTATGTACTGCATACAATGCCGACTTCGACGGTGACCAGATGGCTGTCCATCTTCCACTTTCCGTAGAAGCTCAGGCAGAGTGCCGTTTCTTACTGTTATCTCCGAACAACTTACTGAAACCGTCTGACGGTGGTCCGGTAGCTGTTCCTTCACAGGATATGGTTCTTGGTATCTACTATCTGACACAGGAAAGACCGGGAGTAAAAGGAGAAGGCAAGTTCTTCAAGAACTTGAACGAAGCAATCCTTGCATATGAAAATGGAGTTATCACACTTCATTCACGTATCAAAGTACGTGTGACAAAGACAATGCCAAACGGCGAGACACTTACAGGAAATGTAGAATCTACACTTGGACGTTTCTTATTCAACGAGATCATTCCTCAGGATTTAGGTTTCGTAGACAGAAGCATTCCGGGCAACGAACTGTTATTGGAAGTTGATTTCCTTGTAGGTAAAAAACAGAACAAACAGATTCTTGAAAAAGTTATTAATACACATGGAGCAACTGTGACAGCAGAAGTGTTGGATAAGATCAAAGCGACAGGATACAAATATTCTACAAGAGCTGCGATGACAGTATCTATTTCTGAGATGACAGTGCCTCCTCAGAAACCGCAGATGATTCAGGAAGCACAGGATACTGTGGACAGAATCACAAAGAACTTCAAACGTGGTCTTATCACAGAAGAAGAACGTTACAAAGAAGTTGTTGAGACATGGAAGAATACCGATGATGCGCTTACAAAAGCTCTGCTTGACGGACTGGATAAGTACAACAACATCTTTATGATGGCTGACTCCGGTGCCCGTGGTTCTGACAAACAGATCAAACAGCTTGCTGGTATGCGTGGTTTGATGGCAGATACAACGGGTCGTACAATCGAGTTGCCAATCAAGTCTAACTTCCGTGAAGGTCTTGACGTACTCGAATACTTCATGTCTGCCCATGGTGCTCGTAAAGGTCTTTCCGATACAGCGCTTCGTACAGCCGATTCAGGATACCTGACAAGACGTCTTGTTGACGTATCTCAGGATTTGATCATCCGTGAGATTGACTGTGTGGAAGAAGGGGCAGAGATTCCGGGAATGTATGTAAAAGCATTCATGGATGGAAAAGAAGAGATTGAAAGCTTACAGGAACGTATCACAGGACGTTATGTATGTGAGACAATTTATGATAAAGATGGAAATATCATCGTAAAAGCAAACCATATGGTAACACCAAAACGTGCAGAACAGGTAATGAAATTTGGTGTGAACAAAGACGGTGGACCGATTACAGAAGTGAAGATTCGTACGATTCTTTCTTGTAAATCACACATCGGTGTCTGCGCGAAATGTTATGGTGCGAACATGGCGACAGGTGAGCCTGTCCAGGTTGGTGAAGCTGTTGGTATTATCGCAGCTCAGTCAATCGGTGAACCGGGTACACAGTTGACCATGCGTACATTCCATACCGGTGGTGTTGCCGGCGGCGATATCACACAGGGTCTTCCTCGTGTCGAAGAGCTTTTTGAGGCAAGAAAGCCAAAAGGACTTGCAATTATCACAGAGTTCGGCGGAACTGCTACAATCAATGACACAAAGAAAAAACGTGAGATTATCGTCACAAATCATGAGACAGGTGAGTCGAAAGCTTACTTAATTCCATACGGTTCCAGAATCAAAGTTCAGGACGGAGCAGAATTAGGTGCCGGAGATGAACTTACAGAAGGTAGCGTAAACCCTCATGATATCTTGAAGATTAAAGGTTTGCGTGCTGTGCAGGATTACATGATTCAGGAAGTACAGCGTGTATATCGTCTTCAGGGTGTAGAAATCAACGATAAGCATATCGAAGTTGTTGTTCGTCAGATGTTGAAGAAGATCCGTATCGAAGAGAATGGTGATTCTGACTTCTTACCGGGAACAATGGTAGATACACTTGATTTTGAAGATACAAATGAAAGATTGATTGCAGAAGGAAAAGAACCTGCAGTTGGAGAACAGGTAATGCTTGGTATTACAAAAGCTTCTCTTGCTACGAATTCTTTCTTGTCAGCAGCGTCCTTCCAGGAGACGACAAAAGTTCTGACAGAGGCAGCAATCAAAGGAAAAGTCGATCCGTTGATCGGTCTGAAAGAAAATGTAATTATCGGTAAATTGATTCCAGCCGGTACAGGTATGAGAAAGTATCGTGATGTAAAATTAGATACAGAACTCGAGATGGATGATGAGATTACACTGGAAGATTTTGAAGAGTTGACAGAAGGTGTAGTAGAAGAGACTGCAGTGGATGAAACTTCGGAAGAATTTACAGAAGAAATAACAGAAGAGAATGCGGAAGAACTGACCGTTCAGGAATAGAGAAAAAGGAATGTGCTTTGCACATTCCTTTTTACAGTTAGAAAGAGTGAGAGGAGTTGAAACATAGTTTGGTGGGAGAATTTTCATATGACACAAAACTGTTATATGACGCTTTGATTCGGAGTACAGATGAATATATATATATATGTAATATGAAGAACGGAGTATATCGTTATCCTTCGGGAATGGTGAAAGAATTTCAGTTTCCGAGGGAAGTGATAAAAAATCCTCTGCCTTATTGGAAAGAGGTAGTACATCCTGATGACTGGGAAACGTTTTATCTGTCGAATATGGAGATTGGGAAAGAAGGAAAAGATAATCACCTTGTGGAATTTCGGATTCGTGCAAGGGATGGTGAGTATCACTGGGTGAAATGTCGGGGATATCTCATGCGGGATGAGAAGGATCAGCCGGCAGTGTTTGCCGGAGTGCTCAGTAAACTTGACAGAAAGCCGAGAATCGATGCGCTGACTTCGCTTTACACGAGTGAAGTTTTCTCAGAGGATTTTGCGAAAATGCTGGAAGAGAATGCATTTGGTGAGATTGGAATGTTTGTCGTGGGGATTGACCGATTTCGTAATATCAATGAGGGATACGGAAGGCAGACAGGGGATAAGGTGTTAAAGACAGTGGCAAAATTAATTTTAGAGCTGGTTCCGGAGGGGATTCGTGTCTACAGGCTGGAAGGGGATCATTTTGGAATTCTTGTGAAATATCCGAATGAAGAAATTGTGAAAAAATTGTATGATGCAATACGCTCGCGCTGCCAGTGTTACCGGGGGAATGGAAAGAGAAGACTTTTGATGACAGTGTCGGCAGGCTATGCAGAATATCCGAAAGATGCAGGTTCCTTTGTTGATCTGTATGAGTATACGGATTATGCGCTGCAATATGCAAAGGAGAACGGAAGAGACTGTCTGGAACTGTTTTCCCAGGAAATGTTGGCATACAGATCCAGAGAACTGGATATCATCCGACTGTTAAAGGAAGACATCTCGGACAATTTTCGAGCATTTTCTTTAAAATATCAACCGATTGTGGAAGGTGAGACGAAGGAAGTGATAGCTGTTGAGGCGCTTTTGCAATGGGACAATCCTCACATTGCAAATTTGGAGTATGATGAGCTGAGTAAGTTTTTAGAAAAGAACAGGTTATTGAATCCAGTCGGACGATGGATGTTCCAGACTGGATGCATGGCACTGAAAAAGTGGCTGTCGGAGGGCTGGAATCTGTCTCTAAATTTGAACGTGTCTTATGCGCAGCTTTCGGACTGGAATTATATTCAGGAAATTATAATGATTGTAAAAAGCTCACAGGTTCTGCCGGAAAAGATTGTAATCGAAGTGGTGGACAGTTATTTTATCAGCGATATGAAGATTTATGAACAGGCTTTCAGAGCTATCAAAGAAAGCGGTATGAAGATCATGCTGGATGATTTTGGCGCAGATTACGCATCGATCGGTCTGCTGAAAAACGATCTGGTAGATATCGTGAAGGTGGACAGAACAATCGTGCGCCGTGTTGTCAAAAGCAGTTTTGATTTGGATTTCATCCGGTTTATAGTAAAAATATGTCATGACATGGAGATAGAGGTCTGCCTCGAAGGAGTGGCGGAGATGGAAGAATTAAAGCTCGTAGAAGATATGATTTTTGATTATATGCAGGGCGATTTGTTTGGAAAAGCAACCGATGCCAGATTGACTTTTAAATAGAGGAAGTTTATAATGAATTTGACTAAAAAAATGAAGACGAGGTGTATAACCATGGATCAAAACAAATTAAACAGAGTATTAGAATCAATGAAAGAAACAGGAATTGAGCAGCTGCTCATTTCAGACCCGGCATCTATCAATTATCTGACAGGACGCTATGTAAACTGTATGGAAAGAATGCAGGTATTGTATCTGGATGTGGAAGGGAATCACAAATTTGTTATCGGAAAGTTATTCCCACAACCTGAGATGGGAGTAGAAGTTATTTACTTTGACGATACAGAGGACTGTGTAGCAAAATTAGCAAGTTACATGAGAAAAGGCACAAAGATCGGAGTTGATAAGATCTGGCCTGCAAAATTTTTACTTCGCCTGATGGAGCTTGGCGTGGGAACAGAATATATCAATGCTTCATTTATCGTTGATAATATCCGTCAGATCAAGAGTGCAGAAGAACAGGACTTGATGAGACAGGCTTCCAGATTGAATGATCTTGGGTGTGAAAAACTGATTCCACTTGTGTCAAAAGGTTATACAGAACTTGAGATGGGAGATAAACTTTTAGAGATCTATTTGGAACTCGGAGCAGAAGGACACTCATTTGAGCCAATTATCGCATATGGCGATAATGCAGCTGATCCACATCATGAGTCAGACAATTCTACAGGAAAAGTCGGAGATGCGGTAGTACTTGATATCGGATGTATCAAAGACGGATACTGTGCAGATATGACAAGAACAGTGTTCATCGGAGAGGTATCTGACGAAGCGAGAAAGATCTATGAGATCGTTTTAGAGGCAAACAGACGCGGAATTGCAGCGGCAAAACCGGGAGCAAGATATTGTGATGTTGACAATGCAGCGCGTGATTATATTACAGAGATGGGATACGGAGAATATTTCACACACAGAACAGGCCATAACATTGGTATGGAAGTTCATGAATACGGTGATGTTTCCGGAATCAATGAAAACGTATTGAAACCAGGTATGTGTTTCTCAGTAGAACCAGGTATCTACGTTCCGGGTGTAGCAGGTGTTCGTATTGAAGATTTGGTACTGATTACAGAAGACGGATGTGAAGTACTGAACAATTTAAGCAAAGAATTAACAGTTGTACCGGTTTAAGGAGTAAGATTGAAAATGAAAAGTAGAGGTTATCCATTACCTTAATCGTATCACAACAAAGCCATCTTACGGTGGCTGCTTTGAAAATTGAATATGTAGACAAAGTTACAGGTTATTCCGTTGCTGACTTGATGCGGAAACCTTGAAACTGAGCCATTAAAATAGCCTGCTCAACCGTGATTTCACGGGTTGTCGGAAGAATATCAGATTTTTGGTATAAATCTGAATTATAATTCTCACCATTTTTGAGCATGTGGTATAATGCTGTAAGAAGCATTCTTGCAATAGCAATGATTGCCTTCTTATGACCGCGACGCTTTTTGATACGGAGGTAGCGGTCACGAATTTCAGGATGCTTTTTGCTCTTGATCGCAGCGTTTGCACACTGTACAAGAAGTGGTTTGATATAGCATCCGGCCTTGGAAACCCGGACAGATTTTTTCTTCCCTGCACTTTCATTGTTGGTTGGAGTAAGACCAGCCCATGAACATAAGTGTTTCGCCGAAGGGAAAGCCTCCATGTTTGTTCCGATTTCGGAGATGATACCGATAGCAGTAAAGGTGTTCTTAAAACCTGGAGCGGTTAGGATAATGGAAATTTCCTGCTGATAGGGATTGGCGAGCGCAAGAATGAGTTCTTCTAACTCTGCTTTCCGGGCTTCAAGGTTATCAAAATGTTCTTTAATGATCTTTAATTTAGCAGCCTGTTCCGGAGTGATATATCCGTCAATGGCGAGTTCCAGTTCAGGAAGTTTATCTTTCATGGAACCATGGATTAAAGATCCGATATCAAAAGAAGTATCATCAGGATTTTCAAGGATTTTAGCAATAATCTTTTGAGAACTCTTACCAAAAGTGTCCGAGACAACGTTCCCCAACTGGATGTTGGAAACCGTGAGACAATTCTGGTGACGATTCTTTTCGCTGGACTTAAAGCAGGTCAGTTTGAAACGGTAACGCATAAGGTCACGGAGTTGACGGATGTCAGCAGGAGGCATAAAGCTACCGGCAACAAGATCATGTTTAAACAGGTCAGCAATCCATTTCGCATCTTTCTTGTCAGTTTTTTTACCACGGATAGCCTTAACATATTTCGGATGAGCAAGGACAATGGAACAGTCGTGTTCTAAGACATTGTAAACGGGAATCCAATATTTACCTGTAGATTCCATACAGACATCCTTGCAATTACGGTCGAGCAGCCATTTGAGCAACTGTTTCAGTCCTTTCGTGTAGGTTGAAAAGTGATGGCGCTCATAAGTGGTAACGCCTTGCTTATCCGTTTTAGCAATGCAAGCCACTACAAAGTTTTTGTGGACATCGATACCACAACAAATTTTGTACACGATTTTTAAAGCCATAGGGACTCCTTTCAGAACCAAAAGGTTCACTAAAGATTATAGGGAGAGACGGCATTGACTGAACGCCTAAGCCATAAACGAAGTAGTTTATACAAAGATAAGATTACGTGCTTGGTGTCACACTTATTTGTGCTTGAAAAGGCGAACTACACATATAAAAATACAGTCATTCCAGAAGAGGAACAGCCTACTCACCTCCCCGTGATTTGTAGTATACCGAGTTCCCTACAAAAAGAATTATAAAGAAAAAAAGCCGGGTAGAAAACTGTTTTCATAACGTTTTGTGCCTGAGCAAAGCGAAAGGAATGGATATAAAGATGACAGATTTAGAAAAGATTATCTCTTATTTTAAACAAATTTCAAAAATACCAAGAACTTCCGGAGATGAGCAGGCAATCAGTGATTATTTGGTGGCGTTTGCAAAAGAACGTAATCTTGAAGTGATTCAGGATGAATACAACAATGTCATTATTAAGAAACCGGCGTTTCCGGGGGAAGAGCATAGAAGACCAATTATTTTCCAAGGACATATTGACATGGTCTATGTCAAGACAGAAGACTCTGATCATCGTTATGAGGACGGAATCGAGGTTCTGGATAATGGGGAGTTCCTCTATGCAAAAGATACGACGCTTGGGGCAGATAACGGAATTGCAGTCTGCTATGCGTTAATGCTTTTAGACAGCAAAGATATCAAAAACCCACCGTTAGAATTTATTTTTACAGTGGATGAAGAAGTCGGCATGAAAGGTGCAGAGAATTTGGATATGAGTGTGCTGGAAGGAAAGGCGCTGATCAATCTGGATTCGGAAGAAGAGGGAATCTTTTGTGTCGGATGTGCCGGTGGAGTGCGCAATACATTTGAGCTTCCGATAGAAAGAGAAGAAAAACATGGAACATATGTGCCGGTGGAAGTGTCATTTGGCAAATTGCAGGGTGGACATTCCGGTGCGGATATCCATTTGGAGAGAGGAAATGCAATCAAGCTTTTAGGACGAATTCTCTATGCGCTGAACGATTTTGGTTTTGAGATCGGAGCAGTGGAGGCGAAAGGCAAGATGAACGTTATTTGTCATTCGGCAAAGATGGAATGTTTTGTGAGACCTGAAGATGTAGAGCGATTCACAGAATGTCTGAAAGCATGTGAGGCTGTATTCCAGAATGAGCTGCAGTTCTCAGATGAAGTAGAGGTTCTCGTTGAGGTCAAGCCGGAAGTGGACAGCTGTACGGTTTACACAGAAAAGACAGCTTCGAATGTGAAGAATGCGTTACTGCTTTTGCCAAATGGTATCATAAGCTGGTCAATGGGTGTGAAAGGTCTTGTTCAGACATCTACAAACTTAGGTGTGATGGAAGAAGAGGATGGAAAGCTTGTGATCGGAAGTCTTGTGAGAAGTTCGGTAGAATCACAGAAATCCATTGTGAAGAGCCAGATCGAAGCAGTTGCAGATGTACTTGGCGGAAAGAGCATCTCCTCAAGCGACTATCCGGGCTGGGAGTTTAAGAAAGAATCTCCGCTTCGTGATCTTGCGATTGAAAAATATGAAGCGTTATTTGGAAAGAAGGCAGTGATCGAGGCGATTCATGCAGGACTGGAATGTGGATTCTGGGATGGCAAGATGGAAAACGTGGATATTATCTCCATGGGACCGGATATGATGGATGTACATACGGTAAAAGAGCGTGTGTCCAAGCAGTCAATCGACAATGTATGGAAATTATTAAAAGAGATTGTAGAGGCATATTAAAAACAATCATTAGAAAAAATCATCGGAATCTTTTTAAAGACCGATGATTTTTTTCTTTTGTCTGGGAGATTAATGATGTTTCATACGAAGATAATCAGAAATGACAGCAATGAATTCGGAATTTGTAGGCTTTCCGGTAGCAGGATTGATACTGTAACCAAATAAGGAGGTGATAAATTCTGAGTTTCCTCTGGTAAATGCAATTTCAATTGCATGGCGTATGGCACGCTCCACTCGGCTTGAAGTTGTTTTGTTTTTTATGGCAACTTCCGGATATAATACTTTTGTGATCGCATTGAGTGTATCTCTGTCGTGCATCGTAATCTGTACGGCATCTTTCAGATACTGATACCCCATGATGTGAGAGGGAATACCAATCTCATGTATGAGAGATACGATACGAGTTTCCAAAGGCTCGCCGGAAATATCAGGTATGGCTTCGGGAAGTGTGAAAGACGTATTGATGTTGCTGTCTTTTGAAAGACGTGCCAATTGTTTTAGAATTTCCAACATGTTTGAACTGGAGATCTCTAGATTCAATTGAAGTTTGTAAGGTTCTGTGTAATGCATAATAATTCTCCTAATTCTGTAAGATATTTGTGTGTTTTCAAACTATTTCTATTATCCTCCTAATTCTGACAAAATACAATTGTATTTCTTGGCATTATTTGCCAATTCTTAGGAATATAGCAAAAAAAACAAGACTATTTACAGAAAGTGAGATTTGTATTAGAATAGAGAGAAAGAGTTTTGGAAAAGGAGTTTTGAAGAAATGAGTATTTCAAGAGAACAAGCACATGATATTTTAATGAAATATATGAAAGGAGAGGCTTACATTCAACATTCTTATGCGGTTGAAGCGATTATGAAAGGAATTGCAAAGAGACTCGCCCCGGAAGAAGAGGAATTTTGGGGAATCGTAGGATTACTGCATGATCTGGATGAAGAACATTGTGACTGGAAGAACCACCCAGAAGTACACGGGTCTACTTCTGTCGAAATCCTGAAAAAAGAAGGAGTGGACGATAAGGTGCTGCATGACGCAATCTGTGCACACAATCCAAAATGTGGTGTGAAAGCAAAGACAAATCTTCAGTACGCAGTGCTGGCGGCGGATCCGATGAGCGGATTTGTAAAGGCAGTTGCACAGATTTATCCGGATAAGAAGATTGCAAGCGTAAAACATAAATCCGTTATGAAACGTTTCAATGAGATGAGATTTGCGGCAGGTGCGAACCGTGATTACATGGAATCCATCGAATTTACTAAGTTAAGCCTGGATGACTTGATTGATATTGCATTGGAAGAGATGGGCAAAATTTCAGATATACTGGGACTGTAACAGATGATATTAAAGAATATGCTCAACATGCAGATGATGATGTTTCTGCTTGTTTTAATCGGCTTTTTGATACGAAAACAAAATATTGTCGAGACAGAAGGAAGGAAAAATATGGTGGATCTGTGTCTCTATGTGACACTCCCATTCAATATTTTGAATTCCTTTTTTGTCGATTGGAAATGGGAAATGCTTATTTCGTGCAGTGTGATTTTGCTATTGTCAGTCGGATACAATGCAGTCAGTGTTTTTCTGAGTTCGGTGTTGTTTAAAAAAGCGCCACAGGACAGGAAGAAGACGCTGCGATATGGGACGATTGTCTCCAATGGTGGATTTTTGGGGAATCCGATTATTGAGGGAGTGTACGGGACGAGCGGATTGTTTTACGCTTCCATTTTTATGATCCCGGTGCGGATTGTGATGTGGAGTGTTGGAATATCGGTATTTTTAAAAGGGAAGAGAGAAAATATTTTGAAAAAGGTGCTGACGCATCCGTGTATTATCGCAGTTTATGTCGGCGCAATACTAATGGGAACAGGAGTTGTATTGCCGGAGTTTCTGATGAAAACTATTTCGGGGTTAAGCAGCTGCAATACACCGCTTAGCATGATGCTTGTAGGGATGATGTTGGCGGAGATGAACCCGAGAGGACTCATTGACCGGACTATGTTGTTTTATACAGGTGTCCGTCTGATTGTGATCCCTGGAGTTGTCTTTTTACTGACGATGTTTTTGGACATTGATCCGCTGCTTCGCGGGATTGCTGTCATCATTGCAGGAATGCCGGCTCCGATCACAACGGCGCTGCTTTCAGCGAAATACGACGGGGACGAGACATATGCTACGGGAATGATATTTGTCACGACGATAGTATCGCTTATCACGCTCCCAATTTGGTGTGTGGCATTGGGAATGTAGCTAAAAATAGAAATAGAGGAGTGTGGGTGTTGAAGAAAATAAAAGAGTGGGGGAAGTCTTTGAATAACCGGCTTATGGGGATCATTTTGCTGTGCGGGATCGTGCCGGTTATTTTTATTGTCCTGTTTGTGGCAAGTTCTTACAGGCGGGGAATTATGGAAAAAACGGAGTCTATGGTGGAGAATGAGATGGAGTATGTCTCATCGCTGATTTCCGGAAGATTGAATCATGCGATTGAAATCTGCAAAGCAGCATACGATGAAGAATATGAAAATGCATGGAGGGAATATCAAATTGGGAAGCAGTCAGAGGAGCTGTTTCGTGAGAGGGTGAAAAAACGGCTGGAACGTATGTTTTATCTAGAACAAAGCTATGACACATTTTTGTTTTACGAGAAGGGAAAAGAATTTCCTTTTTGCTATAGTGTAAGAGAGGGAGGTACAGTTCCTGACTGCATGAAGAATATACATGAGCCAATTCGAGAAATTAGAAAGCAGGAGAGGTTGGATGTGCAGATGCTCGTGATAGACGGGCGTATTTTTATCGTGCAAAATCTGTATGCGGATTCTGCGCAGGGGATATTTGGAACATTGGCAATTGAACTGAATGTATCCAGACTGTTTCATGATATTCAGCCCCAAATAGCAGAGGAGACGGCGATTTATCTGAACCAAGTAGAGAATCGTGTGATGATACAGGGCAAAATTAAAGAGGAATGGCAGAAGAAAATGGAGAAGGAGCTTTTACAGCAGTTTGGACGAAAGGAATCGTATAAGCAGATTAGTATACATAATCTGGAGTACAGCGGATATATGCGAAGCAATCGTCAGGAGTATTATAATTTAGAAATCATCTATCTGTCTTCAAACAGACAGTTGTATATTGAAGTGTACGAGTTTTACAAAGTGATTCTCTTTATTATCCTGCTTATGATCCCTCTGTTTGTATATGTGTTTTACTTTTTGAAGATTCATATTTCCAAGCCAATCACAAAGATGATCGATGCATCAAAAGCGATTGAACGAGGGGCGATCGGGACAATTGTGCAGGATGAAAAGATGCCGAATATAGAATTTGAGTATTTGCGGGAAGCATTTAATAAGATGTCAAAACAGGTAAAGTATTTGTTTGATTATGCTTATGATGAAAAAATGGCAAGGAAAGATGCAAAAATCATGGCGCTTCAGGCGCAGATCAATCCCCATTTTTTAAATAATACGCTGGAAATGATGAACTGGCAGGCAAGAATGTCAGGCAATCTGGAGGTGTCGAGCATGATTGAATCTTTAGGAGTTGTACTTGATTATAATATGAATCGGGAATCAAAGCGTCTGACAACGCTTTCGCAGGAACTTCGCTGTGCGGATGCGTATTTTCATATTATATCAAAGCGTTTTGGAAAGAGACTTACCGTGGAGAAGGAAATTGATCAGAAACTGCTTTCAATCAAAGTTCCTCAGCTTGTGCTCCAGCCGATGATAGAAAATGCGGTCGTTCACGGTATTGAACGAATTAAGCAGGGGATAATTAAGATAAAAATACACAGCGACGTGGAAAACGTTTATCTTCAGGTGATGAATAGTGGAAAACCGCTCACAAAAGAGGCGAAAGAACGAATTGAAACATTGCTGAATCAAAGACCGGAGGAGATTGCCAAGGAGATGGGGCATCATGTCTCGCTTGCGATTCGGAATATTAACGAGCGGGTGAAATTGATCTATGGAGAAGAGTATGGACTTTGTATTGAACAAGAGGGGGAATATATTGTGTCAACGATTGTGATTCCGGTACGTGAAAAGAAAGTGGAGATGGAGCGTGACAGCCGGGAGAATGTAAGAAAACGTCTGGAAGAGACGGGGCGTTTTTAAACGGGATTCCCTGAAAGGGGCAGAAAAGGTTTTGACAAGTTTTTTGGGACGTGTATAATAAGAGATGGTTTGTTGATGTAAGGCAGAGGGTGTGAGAAGTGAACAAAGTAGTAATTGTTGATGACGAATTGATTATCGTAGAAGGATTGACAAAGACACTCCCGTGGGAGCAGTGGAACTGCAAAATCGTTGCAACGGCAAGCGATGGGGAAGAAGGACGCAAGATTATCGAACAGTATCATCCGGACCTTGTTTTTTCTGATATTGCCATGCCAGGAGTTGACGGGTTGAAGATGATAGCGGGATTAAAATCAGAGTTTCCGGATATGGAGATCAGTATTTTGACAGGATATCGCGATTTTGAGTATGCGCAGGAAGCAGTTCGGCTAGGCGTGCGAAGATTTCTTTTGAAACCCTCCAGCATGAAAGAGATTGAAGAAGCGGTGGAGGCTATGGTTCAAGGACTCGGAAAGAAAGCAGCAATTTCTAAGGCGGAGGGCCCAAAAGAAAAATGTGATATGGCAAATAGTTTTATTGTGAAAAATGCAATGAGATATATAGAAAATCACTACACAGAGAGATTGACGCTTTTGGAAGTAGCAGAGCAGACTTATGTCAGTCAGTGGCATCTGAGTAAATTGTTGAATAAGCATACCGGTCACAGTTTTTCTGAGCTTTTGAACAGAACGAGGATTGCAAAAGCGCAGGAGCTGCTGAAAGAACAGTCTCTTCGGATTGGTGATATTGCAGAGCAGGTAGGATTTTTGGACATGGCACATTTTTCCAGAGTGTTTAAGAAAATTGTCGGAATGTCGGCGAATGAATATAGAAATATGATGAGTTAAGTGAAACAGAGTAAGAAATAATTCAGTTTTTTGGGATTATTTCTTATTTTTTTGATTTGGATACTTGACTTTTGGAAAGAATCATACTACACTGTCTAAGTGTGCATCGAAACGCATTGTTTTTTGTGCACGTATAACTTAGAATAAGTTAAAACAGCAACCAACAGTATTCATAGGAGGTGAAAGGAATGCCAACATTTAACCAGTTAGTAAGAAAGGGACGTCAGACTTCTGTAAAGAAATCAACAGCACCAGCTCTTCAGAAAGGGTACAACTCTTTAAGAAAGAAAGCTACTGATGCTTCAGCACCACAAAAAAGAGGTGTTTGTACAGCAGTTAAGACAGCTACACCTAAAAAACCTAACTCAGCTCTTAGAAAGATTGCCAGAGTTCGTCTTTCTAACGGTATCGAAGTAACAAGCTATATCCCAGGAGAGGGACATAATCTTCAGGAACATAGTGTTGTTCTTATCCGTGGAGGTCGTGTTAAAGACTTACCAGGTACAAGATACCATATCGTTCGTGGAACACTTGATACAGCAGGTGTTGCAAAAAGACGTCAGGCTCGTTCTAAATACGGAGCTAAGAGACCAAAAGACGCTAAGAAATAGAATATTAGCAAGTGCATAGCGCGAGTGTAGTGCGAACTACATTTTATGTAACAATCGTATCACAAACAGAACTATGATTCCTGTAGGTTGCGGGTTATATCGATAGATAGTAAGTCCCGCGCGAACACATTCATATTTCAGAAAATGTGAGTACCGATGAATTAATTTTATTAGAAATGAAAATTTCGAAACCATAATTAAGGAGGGAAGAACCGTGCCACGTAAAGGACATACTCAAAAAAGAGACGTATTAGCGGATCCATTATACAACAACAAAGTGGTTACAAAACTTATCAATAACATTATGTTAGATGGTAAAAAAGGTGTAGCACAGAAGATTGTATACGGAGCATTTGAAAGAGTTGCTGAGAAAGCTGACAAACCAGCTATCGAAGTATTTGAAGAAGCAATGAACAACATTATGCCGGTACTTGAAGTAAAAGCAAGACGTATCGGTGGTGCAACATACCAGGTGCCGATCGAAGTAAGAGCTGACAGAAGACAGGCTTTAGCACTTCGTTGGATTACATTGTATTCTCGTAAAAGAGGAGAAAAAACAATGGAAGAAAGACTGGCAAACGAAATTCTTGATGCAGCTAACAACACAGGCGCATCTGTAAAGAAGAAAGAAGACATGCACAAAATGGCAGAAGCAAACAAAGCATTTGCTCATTACCGTTTCTAATTTCAGCTTGCTGAAATTGATTCAAATAATAGGAGGAAAAAATCTTGGCTGGAAGAGAATATCCATTAGAGAGAACAAGAAACATCGGTATTATGGCTCATATTGATGCTGGTAAAACAACAACAACAGAGCGTATCTTATACTATACTGGTGTTAACCATAAAATTGGTGATACTCACGAAGGTACTGCTACTATGGACTGGATGGCTCAGGAGCAGGAAAGAGGTATCACAATCACTTCAGCAGCTACAACATGTCACTGGACATTGCAGGAAAACTGCAAACCTAAAGCTGGCGCTTTAGAGCACCGTATCAACATCATTGATACTCCGGGACACGTTGACTTTACTGTAGAAGTTGAGCGTTCACTCCGTGTACTTGATGGTGCAGTAGGTGTATTCTGTGCAAAAGGTGGAGTTGAACCACAGTCAGAAAACGTATGGCGTCAGGCTGACACATACAACGTACCAAGAATGGCATTCATCAATAAGATGGACATTTTAGGTGCCAACTTCTACGCAGCAGTTGAACAGATTAAGACAAGATTAGGTAAAAATGCAATCTGCATTCAGTTGCCAATCGGAAAAGAAGATGACTTCAAAGGAATCATCGATTTATTTGAAATGAAAGCCTATATCTACAATGATGATAAAGGTGATGACATTTCTATCGTTGATATTCCGGAAGATATGAAAGATGATGCTGAGTTATATCGTACAGAATTAGTAGAGAAAATCTGCGAATTAGACGACGATTTAATGATGGCATATTTAGAAGGAGAAGAACCATCTGTAGAAGAGTTGAAAGCAGCATTAAGAAAAGGAACATGTATTTGTGCAGCTGTTCCGGTATGCTGTGGTACAGCTTACAGAAACAAAGGTGTTCAGAAACTTCTTGATGCAGTTATCGAATTCATGCCTTCACCACTTGACATTCCTGCAATCCAGGGTGTTGATGAAGACGGAAACGATGTTGTAAGAGAATCTTCTGATGAAGGTCCTTTCTCAGCATTAGTATTTAAGATTATGACTGACCCATTCGTAGGTAAGTTAGCATACTTCAGAGTTTACTCTGGAACAATGAACTCAGGTTCTTATGTATTGAATGCAACAAAAGGAAAGAAAGAACGTGTTGGACGTATCCTTCAGATGCATGCAAACAAGAGAGAAGAGCTTGACAAAGTATATTCAGGAGATATCGCAGCTGCGATCGGATTCAAATTCTCTACAACTGGAGATACAATTTGTGACGAACAGCATCCGGTAGTTCTTGAATCTATGGAATTCCCAGAGCCGGTTATCGAGTTAGCTATTGAACCAAAAACAAAAGCTTCTCAGGGTAAACTTGGTGAATCCTTAGCAAAACTTGCAGAAGAAGACCCGACATTCCGCGCTCATACAGATCAGGAAACAGGTCAGACAATCATCGCTGGTATGGGTGAGCTTCACCTTGAAATCATCGTAGACAGACTTCTTCGTGAATTCAAAGTAGAGGCAAACGTAGGTGCACCGCAGGTTGCTTACAAAGAATCATTCACAAAAGCAGTTGATGTAGACAGCAAATATGCAAAACAGTCAGGTGGACGTGGACAGTACGGACACTGTAAAGTTAAATTTGAGCCAACAGATGTCAATGGCGAGCAGACATTCTTCTTTGAATCTACAGTAGTAGGTGGAGCGATTCCAAAAGAATACATTCCAAAAGTAGGAGAAGGTATTGAAGAAGCTATGAAATCTGGTACACTTGGTGGATTCCCGGTAGTTGGTATTAAAGCTACTGTATACGATGGTTCTTACCATGAAGTCGATTCAAGTGAAATGGCATTCCATATTGCTGGATCTTTAGCATTCAAAGATGCTATGGCAAAGGCGGCTCCGGTACTTCTTGAGCCAATCATGAAAGTTGAAGTAACAATGCCGGAAGAATATATGGGTGATGTTATCGGTGACATCAATGCACGTCGTGGACGTATCGAAGGTATGGATGACTTAGGCGGCGGTAAGATCGTAAGAGCTTACGTTCCATTGTCAGAAATGTTTGGATACTCTACAGACTTACGTTCAAGAACTCAGGGACGTGGTAACTACTCTATGTTCTTTGAGAAATATGAACCAGTACCGAAGAACGTTCAGGAAAAAGTATTATCTAATAAAAATGCATAATTCTTACTAATTTTCGGGACGAAAATCTTAAAAAGACTTGAAAATCTATATGATTTGAAATATAATCAGAGATAACCGAGTAAATCAAAAATATGAAAAAAGCCCCTTTATAAGGGGCATATAATTAAGGAGGATTATTCAAAATGGCTAAAGCTAAATTTGAAAGAACAAAACCACATGCTAACATTGGTACAATCGGACACGTTGACCATGGTAAAACAACTTTAACAGCTGCTATCACAAAAACTCTTGCAGCAAGAGTTGCTGGTAACGCTGCTGTAGATTTCGAAAACATCGACAAAGCTCCAGAAGAAAGAGAACGTGGTATCACAATTTCTACAGCTCACGTTGAGTACGAAACAGAAAAACGTCACTACGCTCACGTTGACTGCCCAGGACATGCCGATTACGTTAAAAACATGATCACAGGTGCTGCTCAGATGGATGGTGCTATCCTTGTTGTAGCTGCTACTGATGGTGTTATGGCTCAGACAAGAGAGCACATCTTACTTTCTCGTCAGGTAGGTGTACCTTACATCGTAGTATTCATGAACAAATGTGACATGGTTGACGATGAAGAATTATTAGAATTAGTAGAAATGGAAATTCGTGAATTATTAGATGAATACGAATTCCCAGGAGATGATACTCCAATCATCCAGGGATCAGCTCTTAAAGCTCTTGAAGATCCAAACGGAGAATGGGGAGACAAAATTATGGAACTTATGGATGCAGTAGATAGCTACATTCCAGATCCACAGAGAGCAACAGATCAGCCATTCTTGATGCCAGTAGAAGACGTATTCTCTATCACAGGACGTGGTACAGTTGCTACAGGTAGAGTAGAACGTGGTACACTTCACGTATCTGACGAAGTTGAAATCGTTGGTATCAAAGAAGAATCTCGTAAAGTTGTTATCACAGGTATCGAGATGTTCCGTAAACTTCTTGACGAAGCTCAAGCTGGTGATAACATCGGTGCATTACTTCGTGGTGTTCAGAGAACTGAAATCGAAAGAGGACAGTGTCTTGTTAAACCAGGTAGTGTAACTTGCCACCACAAATTCACAGCTCAGGTTTACGTATTGACAAAAGATGAAGGTGGACGTCATACACCATTCTTCAACAACTACAGACCACAGTTCTACTTCAGAACAACTGACGTAACAGGTGTTTGTAACTTACCAGAAGGTACAGAAATGTGCATGCCTGGTGACAACGTAGAAATGTCAATCGAATTAATTCACCCAGTAGCTATGGAACAAGGTTTACGTTTCGCTATCCGTGAAGGTGGACGTACTGTAGGTTCAGGAAGAGTTGCTACAATCATTGAGTAATCGTTGATTTGTGATTTGAACTAATTGAATTTATACCCCGGAAACGCAAGTTTCCGGGGTTTTTCTTGAATTATAGGAAATTCCTTTGGAATCCTATAATTCAAAAAAATGCACTTCGTGCAAAGAAGCGCAATCTTTTTTGAATTTATAAGAGATACAAGCAGTTGAATACACAGAAATAGCAAATTGAATAAGGAAGATGAAAGAGGAAATCTAACGATATAGGATTTAGAATAAAATATTCACTTGCAAATTTTGGCAAAAAGTGCTTTAATAAAATTAATATTATACAGGCGGGTTGTTACTTTTTAGGCAAAACCGAACTTTTGGAACAGAGTATATAATGTAAAATTGTATAGTCTGTTCCAAAAGTTCGGTTTTTTAGTGCAAAGCAGAATATTTTCCTGCTGTAAAGATTCGTCTGATAATAAATAATGAGGAGGAAAGATATGAAGAAAAAAGGAACATGGATGCGTGCAAGTGCAGGCGCCCTTTCTGCGGCAATGGTATTGGGGTCTGTAACTGTAGCGCCGGCTGTAAAGGCAGAAAATGTGGAAGAGAAAGCGGGTTATGAGGTTAACTATGCTCTTAATTCAAAAGTAACTGCGAGCAATCAGGAACTGGCAAATCAGTGGGGACCGGAGAAAGCGGTAGATGGCATTGTGAATCGTGATGCTGAGAAACCGGAACAGTCACGCTGGTCAACAGCACAGAGCACCACACAGGAAGCGAGAACGTTGACATTAGACTTGGGGGCAGTAAAGACATTCAGTCAGTTTGTAATTGAGTGGGAGAGAACCAATATTACAAATTTCAAGATTTCTGTTTCTGACACAGAAGATGGTACTTATAAAGATGTTTATGTAAAGGAAGATGGTAAGAATATTACATCTCTCACAAGCAGGATCAATCTTGAGAAAGCTGCAACAGGACGTTTTGTTCGTTTGACGGTGAACGGGTATACGTTGAACCCGGGTAACTGGCAGTCTGTATCTCTCTATGAGTTCAAAGTACTCGGAGAGGCTGAGAACTTGAGTGAAGGTGCAACAGTAGCAGCAGACGGATATGAAGATAATCTTGAAAAATTCCAACCTAGTAAAGTAGTTGACGGAGATGATACAACGCGTTGGGCAAGTCCGGCTAAGTTAGGACAACACTGGATTAGCTTAGATTATGGAAAAGAAATTTCTATCCAGTCATTCAAGATTCACTGGGAGCGCACGAATGCAACAAAATATCGTTTGGAAAAATCGTCAGACGGTACAAACTGGGAGCCGGTTGTAAGTTTTGAGAAAAAACCAGACAGCTATCAGCAGATTATCAACTTAGATGAACCGATCAACACACAGCATGTACGCCTTTTCATTGAAGAATTCGATCCAAAAGGGGCGCCGGAAAACGGAGCTGAGGTGACATGGAACACAGTTGGTATCTGGGAGTTTGAGACTTATGCCGGAAAATTAGAAGAGCCGGAAAACACTCAGGATCCACAGGAAGTTGCAGATAACTTAGAGCTGCCTGAATCGATCGAAGGTGATTCTAAGAAATTTACAATGCCGGAAGTTCCGGAAGGGTTTGAAATAAGCTTTGTCGGAGCAGATTATGAGCAGATTTTAGACAGAGACTTGACAGTTTATCAGCCGTTGGTTACACAGCAGATTAAGATGAACTTCAATGTAAAAGCAGAAGGAAAAGATGGAAAAGCAGTTGACTCGAAAGAATATACAATGACTGTTACCGGTAAATACGAGCAGGAAGAGGGAGACAACGCAAAGCCAGCAGTAATTCCGGAACTTGCTGAGTGGAAAGGTGCAAAAGGCGGAGAGTTTGCAGTGAAGGACGGCAGCCGTATCGTTGTTGCAAACAAAGATAAAGCAGCGCTTCAGAGAGCGGCAACAGAGTTCCAGAAAGATTATAAAGATTTATTTGGAAAAGATCTTGAAATTGTATATGCGGACAGCGCAAATGCCGGAGATTTCTTCTTTACACTTGTAGAAGCAGGAACAGGTCTGAAAGAGGAAGGATACAATCTGAAAATTGGTGATTCAGTTACAGTGGAAGCAGAAACTTCAACAGGTGCATACTGGGCAACAAGAAGTATTCTTCAGATTTTAAAACAGACAGATGGAACAATCGCAAAAGGCGAGGCGCGTGACTATCCAAAATACGAAGTGCGTGGATTCATGCTTGATGTCGGAAGAAGACCATTCTCTAAGAAAATTGTCAATGAAGTTGCAAAGACAATGGCATGGTACAAGATGAACGACTTACAGCTTCACTTAAATGACAACTATATCTTCTTGGAAGATTACACAACTGCAGGAGAAGATCCGATGACTGCATATGAGGGATTCCGTTTGGAGTCTGATATCAAAGCAGATGGAAATCTGAATAAGGCAGATTTGACAAGTGATGACATGTACTGGACAAAAGATGAGATGCGTCAGATGATTCAGGATTACCGTGAAATCGGTATGGATATTGTACCTGAGTTCGATACACCGGCACACTCTCTTGCATTTACAAAGGTTCGTCCAGACCTTAAAATGGGTGGAAATGGACGTGAGAATGATCACTTTAATTTGGCAACTCCTAGTGGGGGTGATGCAAGTGAAACGCCATATGCGAAGTCTTTAGAATTTGTAGAAGGTCTTTGGGATGAATATTTGGAAGGTGAGAATCCTGTATTCGATGAAGAGACAATTGTTAATATCGGAACAGATGAATATTCAGAAACATATAAAGAACAGTTCCGCCAATTTACAGATGATTTGTTAGCACATGTTCAAGAGAAAGGTAATCAAGTTCGTCTTTGGGGAAGTCTTACTGCAAGAAAAGGTCAGACAGATGTAAGAAGCGAAGATGTACAGATGAATATCTGGAATGACGGTTGGGCAAATCCAAAAGAGATGTACAAAGAAGGATATGATCTGATTGATATGAACGATGGAACAGTTTACATTGTTCCGGCAGCCGGATATTATGGTGATTATTTGAATAAACAGCACTTATACAGTAATTATGATCCGGCAAAACGTATGGGAGTTCCGGTTGGTTCTGAACAGACACTCGGTGGAGCTTATGCAATTTGGAATGACATGGTAGATAAGAAAGCAAATGGTCTTTCTGAGCTGGAAATTTATGACCGTTTCAACGATGCAGCTCCATTCTACGCATCAAGCTTGTGGGGAGATGAAGAAAAGACTTACGCAGAGGCAACAGAAGTCAGTGAAGCAGTTGGAGAAGCTCCTCGCACAAATGCATATGACAAAGTAGACAGCAAGGGGGACACTATTGTATCATACGATTTTGATGAAGGTCTGAATGATGAATCCGGAAACGGCTATGATGCAAAAGATGCAGTGAACGCAAAAGTAGAAGATAAAGCATTTGTATTGAACGGAAAAGAAAGCTATGTCTCTACTCCGCTTGACCGTGTTGGCCCTGGAAAGGAACTTTCTTTCGACATTACAATGAAAAAACCTGGAATGCCTGGAGAAATTTTATTCGAGGCAGATGCAGAGTACGGAACATATGATATCCGTATCATGGAAGATGGAACACTTGGATTTACAAGAGAAGGTTATGACTATTCCTTTGGATATAAGCTTCCGGTAAATCAGAAAGTATCTCTGACAATCAGAACAGACGGAGATGTGACTTCTCTGATTGCAGATGGCAAGAAATATACTGCAACAGGAAGCTACACATATGAAGGCGATTTGAAAGCATCTAATATCTCACGTGCGTCATTGTCATTGCCGACAGAAAGAATTGGTTCTAAGACAAATGCGGTAAACGCAGTGATCGATAACATTGTGTTGACTTCTAAAGTGGTAAAAGAAGATTTGACAGAGGGAGCAATCGATTCAAAAGACTTCACAGTGACAGCTGACAACGAAAACTCAGATGGAAAAATTACAAATGCATTTGATAATAATATTTCTACAATCTGGCATACACAGTGGTCGCCAAACAAGAAACCACTTCCGGCTGTGATCACAATTGATATGAAGAAGAATTACGATATCAATGGATTCTACTATATGCCAAGACAGACAGGAAATAATGGATATATCTTAGAATATACATTGGAATATCAAGATGCTTCCGGAAACTGGCAGAAAGCTGTAGATAAAGGAACATGGGCTTCTAACGGATCTGAGAAAAATGTGAGATTTAAACCAATCAACACATCAAAATTAAGACTGACAGTTACAAAAGGACAGAATGATTTCGGTAGTGCGGCAGAGTTCAAAGTGCTTGGAGGAACAGAGGACTTGACAAAAGTACCACTTCGCATCAGCACATATGTAGAAGGAAGAGGAACAGCAGAAGTTTCAAAAGAGCAGATTAACAAAGGCGAGGAAGTTACATTTACTGCAAAAGCAGATAAAGGAAACAAATTCGTTGGCTGGTATGACATTTTCGGAAATGAAGTGAGCAAGGAAGCTTCTTACAAAGTAACACCGGAGGATAACCTGACATTGGTTGCTAAGTTTGAAGAATCTGACACACCGGTAGATCCGGATGGAGTAAACAAAGACAGTCTTAAGAAATTGTATGATGACTGTGTAGCGGCTGACAGAGACGAAAAAGAGTACACACCAGGTACATGGAAAGCATATGCAGATGCAATAGACGCTGCAAAAGCAGTCATTGACGATAAAGAAGCAACAGAAGAACAAGTGAAAAAAGCACATGATGATCTTCAAAAAGCTCTCTTTGAATTGAGACTGATTCCAAACAAAGATAAATTGGAAGACTTAATCAAAGAAGCAGAAAAGATGGATCTGAGCGGATATACATCAGAGAGCGTAAAAGTGTTTGAAGATGCACTTGCTCAGGCGAAAGTAGTTATGAAAGATCCGGAAGCTGATCAGGATGCTGTAGATGCAGCAGAGGGGCAGTTGAGGGCAGCAGTTGAACAGTTAGAAAAAGCTGACAAACCTGTAGTACCGAGCGAAGTAGATAAGAGCGCTTTGGAAAAATACTACAATGAATGTGTTTCATACTACAAAGAAGCTGACTACACAGCAGACAGCTGGAAAGTATATAAAGAAGCACTCACAAATGCCAAGACGGTGCTTGATGATGAAGATGCAACAGCAGAGGAAATCAAGGCAGCTACAGAGAAACTTGCAAAGGCAGCTAAGGATTTAGTGAAAAAAGAGGAAAATAAGAAACTAAGTACTCCATCTGCCGGTGGTTCAGATGAATCAGGAAAGAAACCGGTGACAGGAGATTCGACTGCGGCGCCAATGATGATGGTTCTTGCGGCAGCAGCATCCGTAATTGCAGGAAAAGAAATCTTAAAAAAGAAAAAAACGGATGAATAATAAAATAGCCGGCAATGAAAGTTGCCGGTTGTTTTAAAAGGGAAAAGGGAAATGGGAAAAAGGAAAAAGAAATGAAAAGGAAAATATATAAGGGATTTCATAAGATTCTTGCAGGAATATTTGTATTGAGTCTT
This sequence comes from Faecalimonas nexilis, assembly GCF_059731825.1. Taxonomy (NCBI): domain Bacteria; kingdom Bacillati; phylum Bacillota; class Clostridia; order Lachnospirales; family Lachnospiraceae; genus Faecalimonas; species Faecalimonas nexilis. The sequence continues at coordinate 489,501 of NZ_AP029189.1, forward strand.
GTGATGATTTCGATCCAGGTACCGACACTTGTCGCTGCCGGAGAGAAAAAAGGAGAGGAAAAATTGGTGAATATCGCACCGGAATCAGAGATTACAGTCCCAAGTTCGGAAGCGGGGAAAGAAAAAGAAAATCTGGTTGACGGTGACGATGCGACCTTGTGGGTGCAAAACGGTGATACATGGCCGAGTGAGGTATCATTGAAGCTGCCTGCAGATAATACAAAAAAGATTAAAAAAATCGTTGTAAAGTTTGAACAGGGACATACTCCTTGGACGGTGGATATTCAACTGTCACATGCATTGAATAACGTCACGAGTGATCTTGTTGTGGATGATACAAAAGTGAATCACTGTTTTGATGATGTCTATGAATTTGAATATGAGACACCTTTGAATTTTACACACACGTATATTACATTGTCTAATCCGCAAAACGATGGACAGCCGGGAGCGTTCTGGCCGGCTATTGCAGAGGTGGAAATCTGGGCGGAGGCATCTTCCGAGGAAAGTGATCTGACCAATGTGGCGCCGCAGGCGACAATCACATCTGTTGGCGGGGATGCCGGAGTAAAAAGCAATCTGGTTGATGATAATTATGAGACATTGTACGTTTACAACAATGGAGGTATCTCCGGTTTGAAAGACGGCGCATGGATCGAGATGGAGCTCGACAGAGAGTATCCGGTAAAATCTATGGAGGCGGCTTTTGAACTTGTGGATCCGGATGAAAATGGCTTTGAATTTACATTTGACGTACTTGGGAAGAGTAAAAATGACACCGAGTGGCAGACGTTATTTGCAGGAGTGAAGGCAACGCGTCTGGAGGATGGATATATTCAGACATTATCTTTAGACAGTGTCAAGAATTTAAAGAGCATTCGCATCAATGTGACTGATATTGCGAGCACAGGCGGAGATCCGTGGCCGGCGCTGGCGGAATTTAAAATCTTTGCAGATGCAAACGGAAGCAATGTAGAAGATACTGAGAGTATCGCATATAAAAAACCGGTTCATACTAACACAGGTCAGTCTACAGTATCCAGAGTGAATGATGGCTCTACAACGAATGTGTGGTCGGGGGACAGATATCCGGCATACATTGATATTGATTTGGAGAAAAATTATAATCTGGATGAGATTCAAGTGTTTACACCGTCCACAGGATATTCCCAGTATTCGATTTATACGAGTATGGACGGAAGAGATTTTGATAAGCTTGCGGAAAAAACAAGTAAAGAAAGCTGTCCGGCAGACGGTGAAAAATACGCTGCTGATGGAAAAGAAGCAAGAATTGTTCGTGTATATATGGAATATCAGTCGACTTCGGAAAAGTCTTTGATCAATGAAATCCGTGTGCTTGGAAAGGAAAGCGGAACGAAAATTCAGGAGACACCAAAAGTTCAGGTGGAAGATTTTGCGGGTTCCGCATATGATGTGCAGATTACAGAACAAGATACGATTGATGAAGTGAAAGGGATCATTGAAAGAAGAATCGGCTCAGCGTATGTTGACTGGTTTACCTTGGAAGTGGCAGAAGGCGACAATGCATATGATTACTTTGAGTTATCTCAGAAAGATGGAAAGATTCACATCAAAGGAAACGATGGTGTCTCTCTTGCGACAGGGCTGAACCATTATTTGAAATATTATTGTAACGTAAATATTTCTCAGGTTGGGGATCAGGTGAAGATGCCAAAGAGCATTGTTCCAATTGAGGGAACGGTACATAAAGAGACAAAATTCCCGGTCCGCTATTCTTATAACTACTGTACGCTTTCATATTCTATGGCGTTCTGGGGTGAGAAAGAATGGAGAAATGAATTGGACTGGCTTGCATTGAATGGTGTAAATGTTGTTCTCGATGCAACAGCGCAGGAAGAAGTGTGGAGAAGATTTTTGGGAGAACTTGGATATTCGCACGAAGAAGCAAAAGATTTCATCGCAGGGCCGGCATACTATGCATGGGCATATATGGCAAATCTATCCGGATTTGGAGGACCGGTACATGACAGCTGGTTCACGGAGAGAACAGAACTTGCGAGAAAAAATCAGCTTATTATGAGAAAACTTGGCATGCAGCCGGTACTGCAAGGTTATAGCGGTATGGTTCCTGTTGATATTACAGATAAAGACCCAAGTGCACAGGTAATCAAGCAGGGGACATGGTGTTCGTTCCAAAGACCGAGTATGCTGAAGACAGATAGTGAGACATTTGACAAATATGCGCAGTTGTTCTATAAGGTACAAAAGGAAGTATATGGAGATGTATCTGACTACTATGCAACAGATCCGTTCCATGAAGGTGGAAACACAGGTGGTATGAGCCCGACAGTCATTGCCGAGAAAGTGTTGGCAAACATGATGGAGGCAGACGAAAATGGTATCTGGATTATTCAGTCATGGCAGGGAAATCCGTCGACGGCTCTGCTTCAGGGATTAGATGCAGCACGTGACCATGCGCTTGTACTTGATCTCTATGCAGAGAAAACTCCGCACTGGAACGAGACAGATCCTGGCTCTTACGGTGGAGCAGAAGGCGGTGGAGAATTTTTGAACACTCCTTGGGTTTACTGCATGTTGAATAACTTCGGAGGGCGTCTCGGACTGCACGGACATATTGAGAATTTTGTAAATGGTGTTGCGCAGGCAGCGGCACAGGCGAACCATATGGCGGGAATCGGTATCACACCGGAAGCATCTGTGAATAATCCGGTACTGTATGATCTGTTCTTCGAGACAATCTGGTCAGATGATGGTGAGAATTTATCGGCGATCAACCTGGACGAATGGTTTAAGGATTACACAACGAGAAGATATGGGGCAGAGAGCCAATCGGCGTATGAAGCAATGCAAATCCTGAATGATACTGTGTATAATCCAGAGATGAATATGAAAGGACAGGGAGCGCCGGAGTCGGTTGTCAACGCCCGTCCGGGATTAGATATTGGAGCGGCTTCCACTTGGGGAAATGCGGTGATCGATTATGATAAGGCTGAACTGGAAAAAGCGGCAGCACTGTTGCTAAAAGACTATGACAAATTAAAAGACAGTGCCGGTTATCAATATGATCTTGCAAATGTATTAGAGCAGGTGTTATCGAACACTGCTCAGGAATATCAGAAGAAGATGGCAGATGCATTCCGCGAGGGGGACGCTGAAAAATTTGAAAAAATGTCAAACAGTTTCCTTGAAATTATTACAAAGGTAGAGGAAGTAACCGGAACACAGGAAGAATTTATGCTTGGCACATGGCTGGAATCGGCGAAAGCACTTGCGAAAAATGCAGACGATTTCACAAAAGAATTGTATGAGCTAAATGCACGTGGCCTTATCACAACATGGGGAAGTATCGAGCAGGCAAACAGTGGAGGCTTGATTGATTATTCCAATCGTCAGTGGTCAGGACTTACAAGCGACTATTATAAACCACGCTGGGAAAAATGGATTGCCGAACGGAAAAAAGAATTGGCAGGAGAAGAGTCAAAAAATTACTCAGCAGCAGATTGGTTTGAAATGGAATGGGCGTGGGCTCGGAGCAATAACGAATATCCAACGAAAGCAAACGGTATGGATTTGGAAAAGCTGGGGACAGAGATTCTTGATAAGTATTCTGTAAGCCAGATTCCGAAAGATCCTGCAGAGAACGATGAGTTTGATATCTCTCTGGAAGGAATGACTGCAACTGCCGGAAGTGAGCAGGCAGGAAGTGAGACGGAAGGCTTGGCAAATTATGTTCTGGATAACAATACAGGAACGCTGTGGCATTCTTCATGGGCTGGGGCAGAGAGAGAAGACCTGTGGATTGATATCCGGCTTCCGGAAAAACAACTGGTGGATGGAATCCGTTTGTTGCCAAGAACAAGTGGAACAAATGGAGTTATCACAAAATACAGAATTGAAGTGAGTGCTGACAACGGACAGAGTTATCAGGAAGTGAGCAGTGGAACATGGAGTTCTGGAAACAGTTGGAAAAAGGCAAGTTTTTCAGAAGTGGAGGCAACAAATGTCCGTGTCTATGCGGTAGAGTCGCTTTCGACGGATTCTAATAATTATGCTTCCGCTACTGAGATTCGCATTACCGGACCGAAAAAGGTAGAAGTGCCGGTTGACAAGGCAGAACTACAGGAAGCCTATGATAAGGCGGCTAAAATGGATCTGAGTATGTACACGGAACAGAGCCGCAAAGTGATGGAAGATGCAATTGCAAATGCAAAAGCAGTATTGGACGATGAAAAGTCGGCACAAGAAACAGTTGATGAAGCATTAAAACGGCTGCAGGAAGCAGAAAAAGGGTTGGAGTTGATTCCGAGCACGCCTGTGAAAAAAGAAGATCTTAAGAAGAAACTGGATGAGGCAGAACAATACAGGAAAGAGCTTGATTCCTATACACCTGTAACGAGAGAAGCTTTTGTGAAAGCTTATGAACTTGCAAAAGAGGTATATGAGGATGAAAAGGCAACTCAGGAAGCGGTAGATGCAGCATTTGGACAATTGCAGAAGGCGATTTTTGATCTGAGACAAATTCCGAGCAAGGAAAAATTAGAAGAGTTGATCAAAGATGTGGAACAAATGGATCTTACAGGATATACTGAGGAATCAGCAGGCAAGGTGGAATCAGCATTGGAGTTTGCAAAGAAAGTTGCATTTGATGAGAATGCGACAAGTGCTGATGTGAGAAAGGCATCAGATATGCTGAGAGCGGCAGTTCAGGGATTGGAAGAAAAATCTGAAAGTGGCACAACACCGGATAAGCCGGAAAGTGGAAATCAGAAAGAAAATCCAAAAGAAAATCCAAAAGAGCAATCGAGTGTGAAAACAGGAGATAACAATTCTATGATTGTTTGGCTTGTAGTAGCAGTATCGATGTTAGTTGTCCTAATGGAAAGAAAGAGAAAAGAGAAGCGATAGTATTATAATAAAGAAGAAACCGGAGCTTTTGCTCCGGTTTCTGTTTGCGTATATAGAACTATGAAAGTTTTTTCGCATCTTTGAAGAATGTAAGTGCTGTGTAAATCATTACTACGATAACAATCCATGTCAACACTGTAGTTGGCATCTCTTTTACTAAGAAGTAAGCGATGAATACACCGATCATACCACCAACTGTTAACATAACAGAAGCTTTTCTGTCGTATTTTCCTTCTTTGATGAATTTGATACCACAAGATGGCATTAAGAATGCACAAGAACCCATCATAATAGGGAATGCAGATTTAATATTCATACCAAGTGCACCAATCATAGCCATACATGGAGCGTAAAGTCCAACACCGATTGTCATCAAAGCACCTAAGAAGAAGTTGATTACGATACCAAGAACAAGTTTTACGCCTGTAAGACCTGTAGCTGTTCCGGCAGCACCGAATGGTCCAACTTCCATTAATTTACAACCCATCATCACTGCAAGGAAAAGTAATGCAACACCTAAAGCGATACGGATCTGTTTTACAGGAAGTTTTGAAACGATACCTGCACCGATGTAAGAACCGATTGCAGCTGCTGCAAGTAAACCTACTAATGTAACTGTGTCTAAGTCAATCAATCCAAGGAAGAGTACGAATTCTGTTACGACAGGAATCGCATCTCCAACGTTGAGAGTACCTGGCATTACTTCGTCATCACAAGACTTTGTAAATTTGAAACCTGCCTGAGTGGTAGCGAAACTACCAATTCCTAATGTATCGAAAAAGTTAGTGATAATACCAATAAGTAACAATGAGATAACTTTCTTGCCTGTAAATTCTTCTTTATGTTTGATACAGTCGGCAATCCAGTAAATAGCAAAAACTGCAGTATAAGCAATAATAACGATACGTAAAATAAGAGTAGCGTTCATATAATATCCCTCCAGATTAAATATTAAATTTTGAAAATTGGTAAAAAATAGAGACATATCAAAGAGATAGTATATGCAAAGCCCCCGATATTGAATATACCTTGTTAAAAATATGTCTTTATCTATTGATAATTGTAACAAGTTCAATAGGAAAAGTCAATGGATTCAAAGGTGAAATTTAGTTCAGTAAAGTGCCGAAAAAAAGCCTAAGATTCAGCGTTTCTTCCTATTTATAAATATAAGAGTAACAGTTCGGCTGCAAAAGCTTGAAACAGTGGTATAGCAGTCGGTTTTGCAGCAGATTTATGAGAAATTTTCTCTTGTAAACGAACTGGCAGAAAAAAATAAAAAAAAGTCTTGAAAAATGAAAAGAAATCATGTATACTAAAAAAGCTGTGACATGATAGCGTTGAAGCGTGAGGTTGCTACTTATAATAGTAGGTGTTCCGTGGAGCGAATGTCAAGTTAGGAAACTGGCGACAAGTCACTGTACGAATCAATAACAACCGATGAAAAACGGTAACAACGTGTGAGTTCTCACGACACACACGGGAGAGTGTACAGTCACCGCTTGTCGTACTTGAGTTTAATAGTACGAAAAGGAGGCGACTTTTTTTATGGCAAGTCAAGTAATGAGAATTACACTGAAAGCATATGATCACCAATTGGTTGATGCATCTGCAAAGAAAATTATCGAAACTGTAAAGAAAAATGGATCACAGGTGAGCGGACCGGTACCACTTCCAACTAAAAAAGAAGTAGTAACAATCTTAAGAGCCGTACACAAATACAAAGATTCCAGAGAGCAGTTCGAACAAAGAACTCACAAAAGACTGATCGATATCATCACACCAACACAGAAAACTGTTGATGCATTATCAAGATTAGAGATGCCAGCTGGTGTTTATATCGACATCAAAATGAAAAACAAATAAGAGTTCGATCAAATTAAGAGACAGTAAGTATCCTATAATTTAGGATGAACACGAAAGTGTTCCGCTGTAAATCACAGGAGGTAATAATAATGAAGAAAGCTATCTTAGCTACAAAAGTCGGAATGACTCAAATCTTCAACGAAGACGGAGTATTAACTCCAGTAACTGTTCTTCAGGCTGGTCCTTGTGTAGTAACACAGATCAAAACAGTTGAGAACGACGGTTACAGTGCTGTTCAGGTTGGTTTTGTTGACAAAAAAGACAAAATCGTGAACAAAGACAAAAATGGTAAAAAAGAGATTGTACACAGACATGGTACAACAAAAGCAGAAAAAGGACATTTTGACAAAGCTGGTGTTTCAAGCAAGAGATTTGTAAGAGAATTCAAATTTGAAAATGCTGAGGAATTTACATTAGCACAGGAAATCAAAGCTGACATCTTTGCAGCAGGAGACAAAGTAGATGCTACTGCAATCTCAAAAGGTAAAGGATTCCAGGGTGCGATTAAGAGACATAACCAACACAGAGGTCCTATGACTCACGGTTCTAAATTCCATCGTCATGCAGGTTCTAATGGTGCTGCATCTGATCCAAGTAAAGTATTCAAAGGTAAAAAGATGCCAGGACACATGGGAAGCAAGAGAATTACAATTCAAAATCTTGAAATCGTAAGAGTAGATGCTGAAAACAACTTAATCTTAGTAAAAGGATCAGTTCCGGGACCTAAGAAATCTTTAGTAACAATTAAAGAAAGCGTAAAAGCAATCTAGTCTTTAATAGGAAAGGAGGAACACACAGATGGCAAACGTATCTGTTTATAATATCGAAGGTAAAGAAGTTGGAACAATCGACTTGAATGATGCTGTATTCGGTGTTGAAGTAAATGAACACTTATTACACATGGCAGTTGTGAACCAACTTGCAAATAAACGTCAGGGAACGCAGAAAGCAAAAACTCGCTCAGAAGTTTCAGGCGGTGGTAGAAAACCATGGAGACAAAAAGGAACAGGTCATGCAAGACAAGGTTCTACAAGATCTCCACAATGGACAGGCGGTGGAGTTGTATTTGCTCCAACACCAAGAGACTACTCTTTCAAATTAAACAAAAAAGAAAAGAGAGCAGCTCTGAAATCAGCTCTTACAACAAGAGTATTAGAAAACAAATTCATCGTTCTTGACGAAATGAACTTTGGTGAAATTAAAACAAAGAATTTCCAGAACATGTTAAACAACTTAGAAGTATCTAAAGCATTAGTAGTGTTAGAAGATGGAAACACAAATGCAGCATTATCTGCAAGAAATATTGCAAATGTGAAAACAGCTTGGACAAATACAATTAATGTGTACGATATCTTAAAATACAACACAGTAATCGTAACGAAAGCTGTTGTTGCAACAATCGAGGAGGTGTACGCATAATGGCAGACATTAAATACTATGACGTAATCCTTAAACCAGTAATCACTGAAAAATCTATGGAGCTTATGGCTGACAAGAAATACACTTTCTTAGTTCACACACAGGCTACAAAGAATCAGATTAAAGAAGCAGTTGAAAAAATGTTCGCAGGAACAAAAGTAAAAAGCGTAAATACTATGAATCTTGATGGAAAAACAAAAAGACGTGGTATGACATTCGGAAAAACTGCTAAGACAAAAAAAGCAATCGTTCAGTTAACAGCTGAAAGCGCTGATATCGAAATTTTCGAAGGACTGTAAGAGACAGCCCAACAATAGAAACCATACGGATTAAAACCGTGATAATAAATAATCGTAAACGAAAGGAGTGACAGTAATGGGAATTAAAACATATCGCCCATATACACCTTCCAGAAGACATATGACAGGTTCTGATTTTTCAGAAATCACAAAGACAACTCCAGAGAAATCTTTGTTAGCTTCTAAAAGCAGAACAGCTGGTCGTAACAATCAAGGTAAGATCACAGTAAGACACCGCGGAGGCGGAGCTAAAAGAAAATATAGAATTATCGACTTTAAGAGAAAGAAAGATGGTATTCCGGCAACTGTAATCGGAATCGAGTACGATCCAAACAGAACAGCGAATATCGCGCTTATCTGCTACGCAGATGGTGAAAAAGCTTATATTCTTGCACCTCAAGGCTTAACAGATGGAATGAAAGTAATGAACGGACCAGAAGCTGAAGTGAGAGTAGGAAACTGCTTACCGCTTTCTGAGATCCCAGTAGGTACACAGATCCACAACATTGAGTTATATCCAGGAAGAGGCGGACAGTTAGTTCGTTCAGCTGGTAACAGCGCTCAGTTAATGGCTAAAGAAGGAAAATATGCAACATTAAGATTGCCATCAGGCGAAATGAGAATGGTGCCGATCATCTGTAGAGCATCAATCGGTGTTGTAGGTAACGGAGATCACAACCTGATTAACATTGGTAAAGCCGGACGTAAACGTCACATGGGTATCAGACCTACAGTTCGTGGTTCTGTAATGAACCCTAATGACCATCCACACGGTGGTGGTGAAGGTAAGACAGGAATTGGTCGTCCAGGTCCATGTACACCTTGGGGTAAACCAGCACTTGGTCTTAAGACAAGAAAGAAAAACAAACAGTCTAACAAGTTAATCGTTAGAAGAAGAGATGGTAAAGGTATTAAATAAATCAGTTTACAAGGAGGTTAGAACCTATGGCTCGCTCACTTAAAAAAGGACCATTCGCGGATGAAAGCTTACTGAAAAAAGTAAAAGCTATGAACGAAGCAGGTGACAAATCAGTTATCAAAACTTGGTCACGTCGTTCTACTATTTTCCCACAAATGGTTGGACATACAATCGCAGTTCATGACGGAAGAAAACATGTACCTGTATATGTAACAGAAGATATGGTTGGACACAAACTTGGAGAGTTTGTTGCAACAAGAACATACAGAGGACATGGAAAAGACGAAAAGAAATCAAGAGTTCGTTAATTAATCGTAATTTGAAAGGAGGGTTCATCCATGGCAAAAGGACATAGATCCCAGATCAAAAGAGAGAGAAATGCAAATAAGGACACTAGACCATCAGCTAAGTTATCTTACGCTAGAGTTTCTGTTCAGAAAGCATGTTTCGTATTAGATGCCATCAGAGGTAAGGATGTACAAACAGCACTTGGTATTTTAACATACAATCCAAGATATGCTTCTAGCTTAATAAAGAAATTATTAGAATCAGCAATCGCAAACGCTGAGAACAACAACGGTATGAATGTTGAGAACCTTTACATTGAAGAATGTTACGCAAACAAGGGACCAACAATGAAGAGAATTAAACCGAGAGCACAGGGTAGAGCTTACAGAATCGAAAAGAGAATGAGCCACATTACTTTAGTGCTGAATGAAAGATAAGGAGGGCAATAATGGGACAGAAAGTTAATCCTCATGGCTTGAGAGTCGGTGTTATCAAAGATTGGGACTCTAAATGGTATGCAGAAGATAAATTTGCAGATTATTTAGTAGAAGATCATAAAATCAGAACATTTCTGAAAAAGAAATTATACAGCGCAGGAGTTTCTAAGATTGAGATCGAAAGAGCTTCTGACCGTGTAAAAATCATCATCTACACAGCAAAACCGGGTGTTGTAATCGGTAAAGGTGGAGCTGAGATTGAAAAAGTGAAAAAAGAACTTCAACAGTTCACAGATAAAAAATTAGTTGTTGATATCAAAGAAATCAAAAGACCGGATAAAGATGCTCAGTTAGTAGCTGAAAACATCGCATTACAGTTAGAGAACCGTATCTCATTCAGACGTGCTATGAAATCTTGCATGTCAAGAACAATGAAATCCGGAGCACTTGGTATCAAAACAGCAGTATCAGGTCGTTTAGGTGGAGCTGATATGGCTCGTACAGAGTTTTACAGCGAAGGAACTATTCCACTTCAGACACTTAGAGCTGATATTGATTATGGATTCGCTGAAGCAGACACAACTTACGGTAAAGTAGGTGTGAAAGTTTGGATTTATAAAGGCGAAGTTCTTCCAACGAAAGCAACTAAGGAAGGGAGCGATAAATAATTATGTTAATGCCTAAAAGAGTAAAACGTCGTAAACAATTCCGTGGTTCTATGAAAGGAAAAGCTTTACGTGGAAATAAAATCACAAATGGTGAATATGGTATTGTTGCAATGGAACCATGCTGGATCCGTTCAAACCAGATTGAAGCTGCCCGTATCGCGATGACACGTTACATCAAACGTGGTGGTAAAGTTTGGATTAAAATATTCCCTGACAAACCTGTAACTACGAAACCAGCTGAAACACGTATGGGTTCTGGTAAAGGAACTCTTGAATACTGGGTAGCAGTTGTAAAACCAGGACGTGTAATGTTTGAACTTTCAGGAGTACCTGAAGAAGTAGCTCGTGAAGCATTACGTCTTGCTATGCACAAATTACCTTGTAAATGTAAGATCGTTTCTCGCGAAGATTTAGAAGGCGGTGATAACAGTGAAAATTAATACATTTGTAAAAGATTTAAAAGGAAAATCAGTTGCAGAATTAAACGAAGAATTAGTAGCTGCTAAAAAGGAACTTTTTAACTTAAGATTCCAAAACGCAACAAATCAATTAGAAAACACAAGCAGAATTAAAGAAGTAAGAAAAAACATTGCTAGAATTCAGACAGTTATTACAGAAGCTTCTAAAGCTGAATAATAATTAAGATTGTGTTGAAAATTGTGAAAGGAGCAAAACTGTGGAAAGAAATTTAAGAAAAACACGTGTTGGTAAAGTTATCAGCAACAAAATGGATAAAACTATTGTAGTTGCAGTTGAAGATCACGTAAAACACCCTCTTTACAACAAAATCGTAAAGAGAACATATAAATTGAAAGCACATGATGAAGCAAATGAATGCAACATCGGTGACAAAGTAAAAGTTATGGAGACAAGACCATTATCAAAAGATAAAAGATGGAGACTTGTTGAAGTTATGGAAAAAGTAAAATAGTATTGAAGGAGGTTTACCTGCATGATACAGCAAGAAAGTAGACTTAAAGTAGCAGATAATACAGGTGCGAAAGAATTACTTTGCATTCGTGTGTTAGGTGGTTCTACTAGAAGATATGCAAACATCGGTGATGTAATCGTTGCTTCTGTTAAAGATGCAACACCAGGTGGCGTTGTTAAAAAAGGTGATGTAGTAAAAGCTGTAGTTGTTCGTACAGTAAACAAAACTCGTCGTAAAGACGGTTCATACATCAGATTTGATGAAAATGCTGCTGTAATTATTAAAGATGACAAAAACCCAAGAGGAACTCGTATTTTTGGACCAGTAGCAAGAGAGCTTCGTGAAAAACAATTTATGAAGATTGTTTCATTAGCTCCGGAAGTACTATAAGGAGGTGCCTGAGGATGTCAACTATGAAAATCAAAAAAGGTGATACTGTAAAAGTAATCGCTGGAAAAGATAAAGATAAAGAAGGCAAGGTAATTGCTGTTAATAAAAAAGATAACAAAGTATTAGTTGAAGGTGTAAACATGCTGACAAAGCACACAAAACCAAGTGCTGCTAATCAGAATGGTGGCATCATTCACCAAGAAGGACCTATTGATGCATCTAACGTAATGTATCTTCACAAAGGAAAAGCTACAAGAGTAGGTTTCAAAATGGATGGAGACAAAAAAGTACGTGTTGCAAAATCAACAGGCGAAGTTATTGACTAATCTAAGGAAGGAGGAAATAAACTTTGAGTAGACTGAAAGAACAATACCAGAACGAGATCGTTGACGCAATGATCAAAAAATTTGGTTATAAAAATATTATGGAAGTGCCAAAACTTGATAAGGTTGTTATCAACATGGGTGTTGGCGAAGCAAAAGATAATCACAAAGTTTTAGAATCAGCTGTAGCTGACCTTGAGAAAATTGCAGGTCAGAAAGCGGTTCTTACAAAAGCGAAAAAATCAGTAGCTAACTTCAAACTTAGAGAAGGTATGGCTATCGGATGTAAAGTTACATTAAGAGGAGAAAAAATGTATGAGTTCGTTGATCGTCTGATTAACTTAGCATTACCTCGTGTACGTGACTTTAGAGGTGTTAATCCTAACGCATTTGATGGAAGAGGTAACTATGCTCTTGGTATCAAAGAACAATTAATCTTCCCTGAAATCGAATACGATAAGGTTGATAAAGTAAGAGGTATGGACGTAATCTTTGTTACAACAGCTAAGACAGACGAAGAAGCTCGCGAATTATTGACTCAGTTCAATATGCCATTTACAAAATAGTAGGGAGGAAATATTTCATGGCAAAAACATCTATGAAAATCAAACAACAACGTAAACAAAAATTCTCTACTAGAGAGTACAATCGTTGTAGAATCTGTGGTCGTCCACATGCATATTTAAGAAAATACGGAATCTGCAGAGTATGTTTCCGTGAATTAGCTTACAAAGGACAAATCCCAGGAGTGAAAAAAGCTTCTTGGTAGACTGAAAGCAACTTAGTGAAAACTAGGATATCCGTAGTAGAAGTGGTCGGTTTTCACCGGCTGCATCTGAAGGATGTAACAATAAAAGCAAAGAATAAGGAGGCAACTTCAAATGACTATGAGTGATCCAATCGCAGATATGCTTACAAGAATTCGTAACGCAAACACTGCTAAACATGATACAGTAGATGTTCCAGCGTCTAAAATGAAAATCGCTATTGCTGATATTCTTTTAAACGAAGGATACATTACAAAATATGACATCGTAGAAGACGGAAGCTTTAAGACAATCCGTGTTACATTAAAATACGGTGCAGACAAAAATGAAAAAGTTATTACAGGTCTTAAGAGAATTTCTAAACCGGGACTTCGTGTATACGCAAGCAAAGACGAACTTCCAAAGGTTCTAGGTGGACTTGGAACAGCTATCATTTCAACAAATCAGGGTGTTATCACAGACAAAGAGGCTAGAAAACTTAACGTAGGTGGAGAAGTTTTAGCATTTGTTTGGTAGCCCGAAAGCAACTGAAAACAGAGAAGCCATAGCCGCTTCTCCGAAAATTTAAGTGTAGGAGGTAAGGGTATGTCACGTATAGGAAGACTGCCAGTAGCAATTCCAGCAGGTGTAACTGTTGAAATCGCTGAGAACAACAAAGTGACTGTAACAGGTCCAAAAGGAACTCTTGTAAGAGAACTTCCAGTAGAAATGGAAATCAAAAAAGAAGGCGAAGAAGTTGTAGTAACAAGACCAAGTGATTTAAAGAAAATGAAAGCTTTACATGGTCTTACAAGAACACTGATCAACAACATGGTTGTTGGTGTTACTCAGGGATATGAAAAAGTTCTTGAAGTAAACGGTGTTGGTTACAGAGCCGCAAAATCAGGAAACAAATTAACATTAAACTTAGGATACTCTCATCCAGTAGAAATGATCGATCCAGAAGGTGTTGAGACAGTACTTGACGGACAGAACAAAATTACTGTAAAAGGTATCGATAAAGAAAAAGTAGGCCAATACGCAGCTGAAATCAGAGATAAGAGAAGACCGGAACCATACAAAGGTAAAGGTATTAAATATGCTGATGAAGTTATTAGACGTAAAGTTGGTAAGACTGGTAAAAAATAATTAAGGAGAGTGTGAAGATGGTTAGTAAAAAATCAAGAAGCGAAGTTCGTGTAAACAAACATAGAAAATTACGTAACCGTTTCAGCGGAACTGCTGAAAGACCACGTTTAGCTGTGTTTAGAAGTAATAATCATATGTATGCTCAAATTATTGACGATACAGTTGGAACTACTCTGGTATCAGCATCTACTGTACAGAAAGATGTAAAAGCAGAATTAGAAAAAACTAACAACGTTGATGCAGCAGCATATTTGGGAACTGTAATTGCTAAAAAAGCAATTGAAAAAGGTATTAACACTGTTGTCTTTGACAGAGGTGGATTTATCTACCAGGGAAAAATCAAAGCGTTAGCAGATGCAGCTAGAGAAGCTGGATTAGAATTCTAGGAGGAGGAACACACATGAAACAAAATCGTATTGATGCTAGTCAATTAGAACTAACAGAAAAAGTGGTATCAATCAAACGTGTAACAAAAGTTGTTAAGGGTGGTCGTAACTTCAGATTCACAGCTTTAGTAGTTGTTGGTGATGGAAATGGCCATGTTGGTGCAGGTTTAGGAAAAGCTACTGAAATTCCGGAAGCAATCCGCAAAGGAAAAGAAGATGCTATGAAAAAACTCATTTCTGTTTCCTTAGATGAAAACGAAAGTATTACACATGATTTGATTGGTAAATTCGGAAGTGCTTCAGTATTACTGAAAAAAGCTCCGGAAGGTACTGGAGTTATCGCCGGAGGACCGGCTCGTGCGGTAATTGAGCTTGCAGGTATCAAAAATATCCGTACAAAATCATTGGGATCTAACAATAAACAAAACGTAGTACTTGCTACAATTAATGGATTAAGTCAGATCAAGACTCCAGAAGAAGTAGCTAAGCTTCGCGGTAAATCTGTAGAAGAAATCTTAGGCTAAGGAGGAGATTGAAAATGGCAAATTTAAAAGTTACATTAGTAAAATCTACAATCGGTGCTGTGCCAAAACACAAAAAAACAGTTGAAGCTTTAGGTCTTAAAAAACTGAACAAAACAGTTGTTTTACCAGATAACGCTGCAACAAGAGGAATGGTACAACAAGTAAGACATTTAGTAAAAGTAGAAGAAGTATAAGAAAAAGATAAGGAGGTGTCACGATGGACTTATCAAACTTAAGACCAGCAGAAGGATCAAAACATAGTGATAATTTCAGAAGAGGCCGTGGACACGGTTCTGGAAATGGTAAAACTGCCGGAAAAGGACACAAAGGTCAGAAAGCACGTTCAGGCGGCACAAGACCAGGTTTCGAAGGTGGACAGATGCCATTATATAGAAGAATACCAAAAAGAGGTTTCACTAACAGAAATACAAAAGAGATCGTTGGTATTAACGTAAGCGCATTAGAGGTATTTGAAAACGATACAGTTGTTTCAGTAGAAACTCTTATTGAAGCTGGTATTGTGAAAAATCCTAGAGATGGAGTAAAAATTCTTGGAAACGGAGAGTTAACTAAGAAACTTACAGTTCAGGCAAACGCATTTAGTGCAAGTGCAGCAGCTAAAATTGAAAGTCTTGGTGGAAAAGCTGAGGTGATCTAATGTTAAAGACATTTCGGAAAGCATTTCAAATAGAAGAGATTCGAAAGAAAATTTTCTATACATTTGCAATGCTGTTCGTTGTTAGACTTGGATCACAACTGCCTACACCGGGAGTGGATCCAACTTTTATTCAAAATTTCTTTGCAAATCAAACTGGGGAAGCGTTTAATTTTTTTAACGCTTTCACAGGTGGTTCATTTGAACAAATGTCAATATTCGCTTTGAGTATTACACCTTATATTACATCATCTATTATTATGCAGCTTCTTACAATTGCGATTCCAAAATTGGAAGAGATGCAAAAAGATGGTGAAGAAGGAAGAAAGAAAATTGCAGCATTTACACGTTATGTGACAGTTCTTTTAGCTTTAATCCAGTCAACAGCTATGGCAGTTGGATTTGGACGCAGCGGATTACTTGTAGAATATAACTTTGTGAACGCAGCAATCGTAGTACTTACATTGACAGCTGGTTCCGCATTCTTGATGTGGATTGGAGAGAGAATTACAGAAAAAGGTGTTGGAAATGGTATTTCTATCGTACTTTTGATTAATATTCTTTCACGTATTCCAGATGACTTTAATACATTATATACTCAGTTTATGAAGGGAAAGAGCCTTGCAACAGCAGGATTAGCGGCGTTCATTATCGTAGCAATCATCCTTGCAGTTATTGTGTTTGTTATTTTCCTTCAGGATGGACAGAGAAAAATCGCAGTTCAATATTCACAGAAAATTCAAGGAAGAAAAAATGTGGGGGGACAATCTACATTCATTCCGTTGAAAGTGAATACAGCAGGAGTAATTCCGGTTATTTTTGCATCTTCTTTAATGCAGTTCCCAATCGTGATCGCATCTTTCCTTGGAAAAGGTGATGGAGACGGTATCGGAAGTGAGATTTTAAGAGGATTAAACTCGAATAACTGGTGTAATCCAGAGAATATCAAGTATTCATGGGGATTGATTGTATACATTATCTTGACAATTTTATTTGCATATTTTTATACATCAATTACATTTAATCCGTTGGAAATTGCGAATAATATGAAAAAGAGCGGTGGTTTTATTCCAGGTATCAGACCAGGAAAACCAACTGTAGATTACTTAGCAAAGATTTTGAAATATATTATTTTTATAGGTGCTATTGGATTAGTGATTGTACAGGTAATTCCATTCTTCTTTAATGGAGTTTTTGGAGCACATGTTTCGTTTGGTGGAACTTCTATCATCATCATCGTAGGTGTTGTGTTAGAGACGTTAAAACAAATCGAATCACAGATGCTTGTACGTAACTACAAAGGATTTTTGAATAGTGGAAAAGGTTCTGTAAGCAGTAACAGCTTCCTTGGATACTAAAAACATAAGTAGGCAAGTAATTGTTTAGCTATTTAGCTCGTTGAATTTCAGTCTTGGTAGGATAGAAGTTCAGCGAGTTAAAATGCTATATGGATATTTTTATGGAGGAAAGCATATGAAAATTATAATGTTAGGTGCACCTGGTGCGGGAAAAGGGACACAGGCAAAGAAAATTGCTGAAAAGTATTCGATTCCTCATATCTCCACAGGAGATATTTTCAGAGCAAATATTAAAAACGGAACCGAGCTTGGAAAGAAAGCAAAGACATATATGGATCAGGGACTTTTAGTGCCGGATGAACTTGTTGTAGATTTGGTCGTAGACCGCGTAAAGCAGGATGACTGCAGCAATGGTTATGTCTTAGACGGTTTCCCGAGAACAATTCCTCAGGCAGAGGCACTTGACAAAGCTTTGGCAGCGATGGGAGAAGCGATGGACTACGCAATCAATGTGGAAGTTCCAGATGAAAACATTGTCCGCCGTATGTCGGGACGCAGAGCATGTGTGGACTGCGGTGCTACATATCATATTGTATATGCACCTACAAAAGAAGAAAATATATGCGATAACTGTCATGGAGAATTAATCTTAAGAGAAGATGACAAGCCAGAGACAGTACAGAAACGTCTGAATGTATATCATGAGCAGACACAGCCATTGATTGATTATTATACAGAAAAAAATATTTTAGTAGAAGTAGATGGTACTGTAGATATTGATGAGGTATTTGCTGCTATCGTAAACGTGTTAGGAGCGTAAACATTATGCCAGTTACAATAAAATCAGCAAGAGAAATTGAATTGATGAAGGAAGCCGGAAGAATCTTGGAGATCGTTCACGATGAATTGGGGAAAGCATTACATCCGGGAATGACAACACTTGATATAGACCGTTTGGGAGAAGAGATTATACGCAGCTATGGATGCGAGCCTTCTTTTTTGAACTATAACGGATATCCGGCATCCATCTGTGTTTCTGTAAATGATGAAGTTGTTCATGGAATTCCAAGTGCGAAACGAGTCCTGAAGGAAGGCGACATCGTAGGTTTGGATGCAGGCGTTATTTATAAAGGTTACCATTCAGATGCGGCAAGAACCCATGGAATCGGAGAGATCAGCAAAGAGGCAAAGGACTTGATCCAAGTGACAAGAGAATGTTTCTTTGAGGGAATAAAGTTTGCAAAAGAGGGCAACCATTTATTTGAAATTTCTTCCGCAATCGGCAGATATGCAGAGGAACGTGGATACGGCGTAGTTCGTGATCTGTGTGGACACGGCATCGGAACAAAGCTGCATGAGGCTCCGGAAATACCAAATTACGAAATGAACCGAAAGGGAATGAAACTTCGAAAAGGAATGACTTTAGCGATAGAACCGATGATCAACATCGGAGGTTGTGCCGTCAACTGGCTGGACGATGACTGGACAGTTGTGACAAGAGACGGTTCGCTGTCAGCACATTATGAAAACACAGTACTGATCACAGAAGACGAACCAATACTTTTGACCTTATCGAAGTAAAAGAGGATGCAGTATGGAAAAATATGAAGTTGGAATGCTTGCAAGATCCAAAGCCGGACATGATAAAGGGCATGTGTATGTGATACATCAGGTGGATGAAACATATGTATATTTAATAGACGGTTCCGGCAGAAAACTTGAGAACCCGAAAAAAAAGAAAAAGAAACATGTACAGCTCATATGTGAAAAGTATGAGCTGTCCGGAATGGACGATGTTGCAATAAAGCGAATACTAAAATTATTTGATAAGGAAACAGGGAGGAATTAGAAATGTCAAAAGCTGATGTAATTGAAATTGAAGGAACAGTAGTAGAAAAATTACCAAATGCAATGTTTAAAGTAGAATTGGAAAATGGCCATCAGGTCTTAGCGCATATCAGTGGAAAGCTTCGCACAAACTTTATCAAGATCCTGCCGGGAGATAAAGTAACTTTAGAGCTGTCACCATATGATTTGACAAAAGGAAGAATTACTTGGAGAGATAAATAAAAAAGTATTGACTTTAAATAAAAAATAATGCTATAATGTAAAACGAACGTTTTCTAGTATCTAATATTAGAAAACGTGGTAAATACAGGCAAAGCAGTGGATGAAAGGAGGATTTGACGTGAAGGTTAGATCATCAGTTAAACCAATTTGCGAAAAATGCAAAATCATTAAAAGAAAAGGAAGCATCAGAGTAATCTGTGAAAATCCGAAACACAAACAAAGACAAGGATAATTATCGTTGTCGATTTTGTGCGTGAGAGCACAAACATTATTTAGGCGGCTGTAGTGTGACACGCCAGGCGGTGTGGAAACACTATTAATATACAGGGAAACTATTCCTCGATGTATATTGCTTATAATACCCGGTGTCATTTCCGGGAAAGGCTGTAGTATCTAGCAGCTGGGTACGTTATGATGTACCCCAATTTGAGACAATATTAACCAATGGGAATAAATATCTGCACACATTTCAGGCGATATTTTATCGGGCTGCAGTTATTTATTTACTAAAATTCAAGATGGAGGAAAATTACATGGCTCGTATTGCTGGTGTAGACTTACCAAGAGACAAACGTGTAGAAATCGGTTTGACTTACATCTACGGAATCGGTAGAGTAAGCGCAACAAAAATTTTGGAGGCAGCTGGAGTAAATCCAGATACTCGTTGTAGAGACTTAACAGACGAAGAAGTAAAACAGATCAGTGCTGTTATCGATGAAAGCTATCAGGTAGAAGGTGATCTTCGTAGAGAGATTGCTTTAAACATCAAGAGATTACAGGAAATCGGATGCTACCGTGGTATTCGTCATAGAAAAGGACTTCCTGTTCGTGGTCAGAAGACAAAGACAAACGCAAGAACAAGAAAAGGTCCTAAGAGAACTGTTGCAAATAAGAAGAAATAAAAGTAGAGCACTTAGCGAAAGCAAGTTGTTAAACGCAGCTTGAGGTTAGTGCGAACTTTGTTCTTCGGAACTTAATGAGTGCGAGGGAATACCGATGCACGAATTTAGTAAGAAGAACTACCTTATGAAAAGAAACAATATAACAAAAACAAAGAAAGTAGGTTAGTTTAAATGGCTAAAAAAGTTACAAAAAAAGTGACAAAGAAACGTGTCAAGAAAAACGTTGAACGCGGACAAGCACACATTCAATCATCTTTTAATAATACAATCGTAACATTAACAGATGCTCAGGGAAATGCTCTTTCATGGGCAAGTGCTGGTGGTCTAGGATTCAGAGGTTCAAGAAAATCTACTCCTTATGCAGCTCAGATGGCAGCTGAGACAGCAGCTAAAGCAGCATTAGTACATGGTCTTAAATCAGTAGACGTTATGGTAAAAGGACCAGGTTCTGGTAGAGAGGCAGCGATCCGTGCATTACAGGCATGCGGTATTGATGTAACAAGTATCAAAGATGTGACTCCGGTTCCACATAACGGATGTCGCCCACCAAAACGTAGAAGAGTGTAATAGGAGGATATAGAACATGGCAGTAAACAGAGTTCCAGTTCTTAAAAGATGTAGATCACTTGGTATGGATCCAATCTATTTAGGAATCGATAAAAAATCTAACAGACAATTAAAAAGAGCTAATAGAAAAATGAGCGAATATGGACTTCAATTACGCGAAAAACAAAAAGCGAAATTTATCTATGGCGTTTTAGAAAAACCATTTAGAAATTACTTTGCAAAAGCTTCTAAAATGAACGGTATGACAGGTGAAAATCTTATGATTCTTCTTGAGTCAAGATTAGACAATGTTGTATTCCGTATGGGATTTGCAAGAACAAGAAAAGAAGCAAGACAGATTGTTGACCACAAACATGTATTAGTAAATGGTAAACAAGTAAATATCCCATCTTACTTAGTAAAAGCTGGAGATGTTATCGAAATCAAAGAAAAACACAAAGGTTCACAGAGATATAAAGATATCTTAGAAGTAACAGGTGGAAGATTAGTTCCAGAATGGTTAGATGTAAATGCAGAAGGCCTTCAGGGAACTGTAAAAGAACTTCCTACAAGAGAAGTTATCGATGTTCCTGTAGACGAGATGTTGATTGTCGAATTATATTCTAAATAATCCCTAGGATTATGTAGAAACTGATTCACCCTCAATACTTTAATAACCCAAAAGGAGGGGCTTTGTAGTGTTTGATTTTAATAAACCCAATATTGAAATTACTGAGATTTCAGAAGATAAGAAATACGGAAGATTTGTTGTAGAGCCTTTAGAGAGAGGTTATGGAACAACACTTGGTAACTCTTTGAGAAGAATTATGCTTTCTTCATTACCTGGAGCTGCAATCAGTCAGGTGAAAATCGATGGAGTTTTACATGAGTTCAGCTCAATTCCGGGAGTAAAAGAAGATGTTACTGAGATTGTAATGAATTTAAAATCATTAGCTATCAAAAATACTTCAGAAACAGACGAACCAAAGACTGCTTACATCGAGTTTGAAGGTGAAGGTGTAGTTACTGCAGCTGACATTCAGGTAGATCCGGATATTGAGATTATGAATCCTGATGCGGTTATCGCAACTTTGAATGGCGGAGCTGACAGCAAACTGTACATGGAACTTACAATCACAAAGGGCAGAGGTTATGTGAGCGCAGATAAGAATAAAAAAGAGGATTTACCAATTGCGGTAATTCCGATTGATTCTATCTATACACCGGTAGAACGTGTAAATCTTACAGTAGAGAATACACGTGTTGGTCAGATTACAGATTATGATAAGCTGACACTTGATGTATATACTAATGGTACATTACTTCCGGACGAAGCAGTCAGTCTTGCAGCGAAAGTGCTCAACGAACACTTGAAATTATTCATCGATTTATCAGAAGTTGCTCAGGCAGCGGAAGTTATGATTGAAAAAGAAGACGATGAAAAAGAAAAAGTGCTTGAGATGAGCATTGATGAATTAGAACTTTCTGTTCGTTCATATAACTGTCTGAAGAGAGCAGGAATCAATACAGTTGAAGAGTTAACTAATAGAACTCCTGAAGATATGATGAAAGTACGTAATCTTGGACGTAAATCTTTAGAAGAAGTATTAGCTAAATTAAAAGAGCTTGGTCTTGAACTGAGCCAAGGTGAAGAGTAGAGCACTTAGTGAAAATTATGTTAGTCAGTAAGACCGATGGCATGACTAAGCACATGGCTAGTAAGCCCGAAGAAGCATAACCACGTGTCAAATGGAGGATAATTATTATGGCAAAATATAGAAAGCTTGGAAGAACATCAAGCCAAAGAAAAGCATTAATCAGAAATCAGGTAACAGCTTTACTTAACAATGGTAAAATCGTTACAACAGAAGCAAAAGCAAAAGAGATCCGCAAAGTTGCTGAAGGTCTTATCGCTTTAGCTGTAAAAGAAAAAGATAACTTTGAAGAAGTAAAAGTTATGGCAAAAGTTGCTCGTAAAGACAAAGACGGCAAGAGAGTAAAAGAAGTTGTAGATGGTAAAAAAGTTACTGTTTATGATGAAGTTGAAAAAACAATCAAAAAAGATATGCCTTCAAGATTACATGCAAGAAGACAAATGTTAAAAGTTCTTTATCCTGTAGTTGAAGTAAAAGATGGCAAGAAGAGAAGTGCAAAAGAAGTTGATTTAGTGGAAAAATTATTCACAGAGATCGCTCCTAAATATGAGAGCCGTAACGGTGGTTACACAAGAATCGTAAAAATCGGTTTACGTAAAGGTGATGCCGCTATGGAAGTTCTTCTTGAATTAGTGTAAATCAATAGTGATTAGAATACCCGACAACTTGCTGTCGGGTATTTTTGCATAAAGGGATATAAAGGGGACGATGAGTATGGTCACAATAAAAGATATCGCGGAAAAGGCAGGAGTCAGTACGACAACTGTTTCCAATGTAATTCACGGAAAAACAAAAAAAGTATCACCTGCCAATATCGAAAAAATACAGAATCTTATCAAAGAGATGGGATATGTTCAAAAGATGGGACTTAGAGTGTTGAGACATGGAAACTCAAGGCTTATCGCAGTTGTGATAAACTCGCATAAAAAATTTGATGAGGCGATTTTGGCAGATCCTTTTTATGGCAAAATTCTCGGGTTTATTGAGGAAAAAATAAGAACACTTGGATATTATATGATGTTCTATTCGGCTGATAATCTAGATGACATTTTCCGGATGGTGATGGCCTGGGACATTGATGGTGTTGTGACATTATCTTTCACAAAGCGAGATTGTGAAAAAATGTATTATATGATAGAAAAGCCGGTCGTGTCAATTGACGCATATGGCGAATTGGAAGGGAATCAGATTGTGCCGAATATCGGACTGGATGATATAAGTGGTGGTTATATGATGACGCAGTATCTTTTGAATATTGGTTATGATCAGATATTTGTCTGTGCATCAAGGGATCATGGTGTAGACCACATGCGATGGGAAGGGGCACAGCAGGCGCTGGGACATTTCAGACAGAGAGAAGCAAAAGTTTACTTTATGGCGCTTGGCAGAAGCCGCTCAGAGAGAGAAAAGCATTATGCAGAACTTGTCAGTCAAATTCCATTTGCAAAGAAAACAGCAGCATTCTTTCTTTCAGACTTGTTTGCAATTGAGGCAATGAGCTTTCTGGCGGATAGAAAGATAAAAGTTCCGGAACAGATTGGGATTGCAGGATATGATGATATTAATTATGCCAGATACACTACACCTAAGCTTACAACGGTTCATCAGAATATAAAAGAACGGGCAGTAAAAGCAGTTGATACGCTGATTTCTTTAATTGAGCAAAAAGAAGGAGAGTTTCCAGACCTGGAGATGGAATTTCGATTTCCGGTTACGTTGATCACACGGCAGTCTGTGTAGAAAATAGTTCAGAAGAGAAAAATAGAAAACATGAAAGTTGCAAAAGTGATTGTTCATTATTTACAATTTTCATGTTTTTTTTGTGCGAAAATCTTTGATTTTCTTGTCTATTTTATAGGTTATGTATATAACCTATTTACACATAAATAAATGAGTGATATCTTTAAAACAAGATAAGTTACATACATAACTTTGACAGAGTATGACATAGAAAAAGGAGGAAATGAGATGAAAAAAGTACTGATTGCGACACATGGAAAAATGGCATCCGGAATGAGTCGCACAATACAGCTTTTGGTAGGAAACATGGCAGAGATTACAACAATTGATGCATATGTAGAGCCCGATGACGATATTGAAACTCAAATGAGTCAGTTTTTTGAACAGGCTGGCGAAGAAAAAATTTTTGTATTCACGGACATACAAGGGGGAAGTGTGAATCAGAAGCTCTTGAAGTACAGTGAGAGGAAAAATGTGGTATTGATTACCGGAGTGAATATACCAATTCTCATACAAATTATGTTTGCAGATGATGATGTGACTGTCGATGAACTACAGAAGATGATTGAAGAGGCAAGACAGGAACTTAAACTAGTAAGTGCAGATGGGTGTCTGGTTGAGGAAAATAAATTGAAAAAGAGTACTCAAGAAAAGAAACAAGTTGTGAAACAGCCGGAAAACTATGAAAATTCAACAGCGAAGATTGCGGCATTGCGTATTGATGACAGATTGATTCATGGTCAGGTAGCAATGACATGGACAAAGCAGCTGAAAGTACAGGGAATTGTGGTTGCAAACGATGAGGCGGCAAATGATCCGACACAGAAGATGGCATTGAAAATGGCAGTTCCGGCAGGGATTAAAGTGCTGATTAAGCCGGTTCAAGAGGCTATTCGAATGCTGAATCATCCAAAAGCAGAAAAAATGCGAATTCTTGTTTTGACAAGAACTGTGAAAGATGCAGTGACTGTAAGAGAGAATGTTGGAGAGATTGGATTTTTGAATCTTGGAAACACAGGAAGATTTGATGGAATTGAGGCATCGAAAAAGCAGAGTTTATCACCGACTATCATGCTTACGAAAGAGGAGATACAAAGTTTGAAAAAACTAGTGGAATTGGACGATAAAGTTTGTATGCAGCAAGTTCCAAATGATGAGCAGAAACTTGTGAAAGATGTACTTGGGAAACTGGATGAGTAACAAGAGATAAAAGGAGGAGAATGAACAATGGTAGAAGCATTTTTAGTGGCATTAGCAGTATTTATCTGCGTTGGAGGGGCAGAGTTAGCAGGATTTACAATGTTAAACAGACCGATTGTAATCGGACCGCTTGTAGGACTGTTCCTGGGAGATTTATCAACCGGAGTGACTGTAGGCGCAGCGTTGGAAGCTGTTTTTATGGGAGTGGTAAATATCGGTGGAGCATCTGCGGCGGAGCCTGGAATTGCTACAGCAGTAGGCACAGCGTTTGCGATCATGATGGGAAAAGGCAGTGGGGTTGCACTGACTTTGGCACTCCCAATTGGAATTTTGGGATTACAGATTAAGACACTTTTATATATTTTTATTGTCGGAATGTTTGCGAAGACATTTGACAGGCTGGCGCAGGAGGGAAAACAAAAGCAGATTACTGCACTGCATTATGGACTATGGGCAGTGAATTGGGCTTTGTATTCTCTGGTTGCATTTTTTGGAATCCTGTTTGGATCGGAGGCAGTAAGTGCATTTCTTGAATGGATACCGGACGTAGTTATGAATGGTCTGACTGTATGCGGCGGACTTCTTCCGGCTGTTGGTATGGCAATGCTCATGAAGATGCTTTGGGACAAGAAAATATGTATGTTCTTTTTCCTGGGATTTATTTGTGTGGCATATTTGGAATTGCCACTTGTGGCACTTGCTGTTCTTGGCGTGATCATAGCAGTAGTGATTGGAATGAATGATTACCAAATGAGTAAACTAGCGCAGATGAGACCTGTGTATGCAGGCGATCTAAAAGATACAGAATTAGATGAGGAAGAGGAGGAATTTTTCAATGAGTAAGCTTGTAAAATCTGTTTCGGCAGAAGAAAGAAAATTTTTAAGAAAAGCATTCTGGCGGTCTGCAACATTGTATGCGGCAGTAAGCCCGGCAAAACAAGGAGCATCTGGGTTTTGTTATTCACTGATGCCGGCGCTTAATCATTTTTACAAAGATCCGGAAAAGAAAAAAGAGGCGCTTTCGAGAAGTATGTCATACTTCAATACAACGGTTCCGTTTTCGACATTTATTATGGGACTTGTAGCTTCTATGGAAAAAGAAAATAGCGAGAAACCGGATTTTGATACGGCATCGATCAATGCTGTGAAATCAAGTCTTATGGGACCTCTTGCAGGGATTGGAGATTCTATCTTTTGGGGTGTGCTCCGTGTGATCGCAGCGGGAATTGCAGTCAGCATGGGACAGAGCGGAAACGTATTGGCACCACTTGTGTTTTTAATACTTTTTAACCTTCCGTCTATTTTAGTTCGTTATTACGGAACATTTTTAGGATATAAACTTGGTTCACAGTATATTCAGAAAGTATATGCAAGTGGTCTGATGAATATTTTGACGAAGGCGGCGAGTACAGTTGGTCTGATTATGGTCGGAGGAATGACTGCTCAGATGGTGACATTCACTTCAAAGCTGGAAGTGAGCATGAAGGGGGAATCTGTGATGAACCTTCAGAATATGCTTGATCAGATTTTTGTTGGAATTGTACCGCTTGGAATCACCTTACTTTGTTATTATCTGCTGAAAAAGAAAAATGTCAGTATCACAGTATTGATTCTTGGAGTGATCGTACTTAGCATTGTGTTATCGGTTTTGGGAATTGCATAAAAGAAGAGGAGAAGGACAATGAGTGAATGGTGGAAAAAATCAGTTGTATACCAAATTTATCCGAGAAGTTTTAAAGACTCTAACGGAGATGGATTCGGAGATTTGAACGGAATTATAGAAAAATTGGATTATATCAAAAAGCTTGGGGCAGATGCAGTCTGGCTGAGTCCTGTGTTTGATTCTCCTCAGGATGATAATGGGTACGATGTCCGTGATTACCGAAAAATATATGACAAATTTGGAACAAACGAGGATATGGACCGCCTGATCGAAGAGGCACATGCCCGTGGAATCAAAATTATTTTGGATCTTGTGGTAAACCATACTTCGGATGAGCATGAGTGGTTTGTGGAGAGCTATAAATCCGATGACAATCCGTACAGTGATTTCTATTTTTGGAAAGACCCAAAAGCGGATGGAAGTGAGCCGAATAATTGGGGCTCCAGCTTTTGTGGAAGCGCTTGGGAATATGCGGAGACAAGAGGACAATATTACCTGCATTTCTACACAAAGAAACAGCCGGATTTGAATTGGGAAAACGAGCAAGTGAGACAGGCAGTCTATGACATTATGAAATACTGGTTTGATAAAGGGGTAGATGGATGGCGAATGGATGTGATTGCATCAATTTCCAAATATACCGATTTCCCAGATTATCCGCAGAAGCCAGGGCAGAAGTATTACACAGGGTATATGCATAGCAATGGTCCGCGTCTGCATGAATTTCTGCAGGAGATGAACAGAGAAGTGCTCTCAAAATATGACTGTATGACAGTAGGAGAAGCACCAGGGTCGACTGCTTCGGAGGCAAGTCTGTTCAGCAATCCAGAGCGGAAAGAGCTGAATATGATATTTACGTTTGAACATATGAATATTGACCGTATTCCAGGATCTGTAAACCGAAAATGGGCGCTGAAACCATTTTCATTGGTAGAACTAAAAAGAGTCATGAGTGAGTGGCAGAACAAGGTAAATGGAGTGGGTTGGAACTCTTTATATTTTGAGAATCATGATCAGCCGAGAGTGATTTCCAGATGGGGAAATGACCGTGAATATCGTAAGGAATGTGCAAAAGCATATGCAACGGTATTGCATGGTATGCAGGGAACTCCTTATATATACCAGGGAGAGGAAATCGGTATGACGAATGTGCAGTATGAATTAGACGAATATGACGATGTGGAAATTCATAATGCGTACAAAGAATTAGTGGAAACTGGCAAGAGTATCAGCAGAGAAGATTTTCAAAAGGCGGTTTGGAACAAAGCACGTGACAACGCACGTGTACCGATGCAGTGGGATGACAGTGACAATGCAGGATTTACAACCGGCACACCGTGGTTCAAAGTCAGTGACCGATATCAGGAGATCAATGTGAAAGAAGCACTTGCGGATGAAGATTCCATTTTTTATTATTATCAGAAATTGATCACACTGCGTCATACAGAAGATATTTTGACAGAAGCAGATTACCATCTGTTATTGCCGGAACATCCAGAATTATTCGTATATGAACGAACATGGAATGGAAAAAGATGGCTTGTGGCAGCGAATCTGTCAGAAAAAGAAATTTCATTGGAAGAGGTAAGAGATTGTCTGGATGAAACTATGAAGATTGTCATCAGCAATTATAAACGAACAGAAATTCCTGAGACATTTCTTCCTTATGAAGCATGGATTGCAGAAAAAATAGGATAGATGTGATAAAGAGGGGGATGGATATGAAAGACGTGAGGCTGGCGGCATTTGATTTGGATGGGACACTGTTGGATTCTGCAAATAAAATAAGTGATTTTACAATTCGACAGATTCAAAAGGCGATAGACAGAGGAATTGAGATTGTCATTGCCACTGGAAGAAGCGTGCCCCTATTTCCGGAAGAATTGAAAAGAGTGAGTGGAATACGTTATGCAATAGTGGAAAATGGGGCAGGTATATACGATCTGAAAAATCAGAGATTTCTTTTTCGCAGGACAATTCCATATGACATCGTGCGAAAAATCGCAGATTGTCTGGAGGTGGCCGACGGGTTTGCAGAATTTTTTTCAGAAGGAAATGTATATTCCGATATTGAAAATATCAGCCGTCTGAATCAGGTTGACAAAGATGGTAATTTTGTTTCATATTTCAGACAGAATCATACCTTCGTAAATCATCTGAAAGCACAGGATAGACTGCTTGAAAATATAGAGAAGATTAATTTATTTTTTGTAAATCAGAATGTACAGGAAAAAATCAAAATGGTGCTGAAAGAGGAAACGGAAGTTTCAGCGACTTCTTCTATTGCAGATAATATAGAACTTCAAAACAGTAGTGTAAGTAAGGCATCGGGTCTGAAATGGCTTTGTGATATGCTTGGTATTAAAAAAGAAGAGATAATTGCGGTTGGAGACGGAGACAATGACAGAAAGATGTTAAGATTTGCAGGAATTGGTGCTGCAATGGCAAATGCTTCTGAAACAGTAAAAGGGGATGCTGATGTGATCCTTTTATCCAATAACGAGGATGGGGCTTTGCGATTTTTGTCAGAATATCTTGAGCTTGATTAAAAATAGATTGCACAAAATAGATAAGCTATTTTGTGCAATCTATTTTAGCGTTTAGGTAAAATTCTAAGAAAATTCCAAAAATCGGAGTATGCAATTATACACAAAATACGGCTGATTGTGCAATTGCTAGAAAGCAGTATATATATTATAATGAAATTAAGGGAATTATGAGATTTGGGAAAGCAGAAAAAGGAGAAAAAAGGTATGAAAATTATTAAAACAGCAGACTATAATGAAATGAGCAGAAAGGCAGCGAACTTGATCGGGGCACAGGTAATTATGAAACCAAACTGTATTTTGGGCTTGGCAACAGGATCTTCTCCGATTGGAACTTACAAAGAACTGATCAAAAGATGTGAAGAAGGAGATCTTGATTTTTCGCAGGTGAAATCTGTAAATCTTGATGAATACAAAGGACTTCCAAGAGACAATGATCAAAGCTATTATTACTTCATGAACCACAATCTGTTTGATCATATTAACATTGATAAAGCAAATACACATGTGCCTAATGGTATGGAGCCAGATGCGGCAAAAGAGTGTGCAAACTATGAAGAACTGATCAAATCCTTGGGAGGGGTTGATCTGCAGTTATTAGGTCTTGGACATAACGGACATATCGGATTCAATGAACCGGCAGAAGAATTTGACAAAGTGACACACTGTGTAGATTTGCAGGAGAGCACAATTGAAGCAAATAAACGTTTCTTCGAATCAGCGGACGATGTTCCAAGACAGGCTTATACAATGGGAATTGGCACGATTATGAGTGCAAAGAAAATTGTTGTGGTAGTAAGCGGTGAAGACAAAGCGGATATTGTAAAGAGAGCGTTTAGCGGACCGGTGACACCATCTGTTCCGGCATCTATTTTGCAGATGCATCCGGATGTGACTGTGATTTGTGATGCGGCTGCATATTCAAAAGTAGAAGCATAATCTGATCTGGAAGGAGGCGGCACAGGACAAGGACTGTGCAAAGTGTTATGATTATTAAAAATGTAAAAGTGTTTACAGAAGATAAAACATTTGAACCAGGAGCAATTGGAATTGAAAATGGTATTTTTAAGAATAATCTGTTTGACAGCGGAGAGATTATTGACGGAGAAGGCTGTTATGCAATCCCGGGATTGATTGATGTACATTTTCATGGATGTATGGGATATGATTTTTGTGATGGTACAAAAGAAGCAATTGAGAAGATTGCTGAATATGAGGCGTCTCAGGGAGTTACAACGATTGTTCCGGCAACGATGACTTTATCAGAAGAAGAGCTGATGAAAATCATGGCAAACGGAGGAACTTACGAGAACAAAGAAGGTGCGGCTGTGCTTGCTGGAATCAATATGGAAGGACCGTTTATCTGTTCGAAGAAAAAGGGAGCACAGGCAGCAACAC
Source organism: Faecalimonas nexilis (assembly GCF_059731825.1). Classification (NCBI taxonomy): domain Bacteria; kingdom Bacillati; phylum Bacillota; class Clostridia; order Lachnospirales; family Lachnospiraceae; genus Faecalimonas; species Faecalimonas nexilis. The sequence goes on from NZ_AP029189.1 coordinate 520,424, forward strand.
ATATTCACAAACCAGACGTTGCGATGTTCAGAAGGCTTCAGGAGGCAGCAAACGGATTGATTCGTCTCGTAGATATTGCACCGGAGGTAGAGGGGGCAATGGAATTTATCAGTGAGCTGAAGGATGAAGTGCATATTTCGTTTGCGCATACGACAGCGGACTACGATACAGCTAAGACAGGGTATGCATTGGGAGCTTGTCATGCAACACATCTGTACAATGCGATGCCACCATTTACACATAGAGAGCCAGGAGTAATCGGAGCAGCAAGAGACAGTGAACACTGTATGGTAGAGTTGATCTGTGATGGAATTCATATTCATCCGTCAGTTGTCCGTGCGACATTCCAAATGTTTGGAAATGACAGAGTCGTGTTGGTCAGTGATAGCATGAGAGCGTGTGGCTTGTCAGACGGAGATTATACACTTGGTGGACAAGATGTAAAGGTAGTAGGAAAGCTTGCGACTTTGAAATCGGACGGAGCAATTGCCGGTTCTGTCACAAACTTGATGGATTGTATGAGAACTGCAGTTAAAGAGATGGGTATTCCGCTGGAGAGCGCAGTTGCGGCTGCGACTATGAACCCTGCAAAAAGTGTTGGATTGTATGAACAATATGGCTCAATCACAGAGGGAAAAATAGCAAATGTAGTGCTGTTGGATGAGGATTTGAATATTAAAAAGATCATTATAAATGGTTAGAATAGAGATGGAGTTTATAAAGCAAGGTATATAGAAATATGTACCTTGTTTTTGTGTATAAAGAAAAAATATGTATAGTGTTTAAAAAGCAGAGGGGTGGAATTCTTGAAATTCCATCTCTCTTTGTTTGCAGATCTATATTGTGAGATTGAAAAGTAAATATACAAAATGTACAAAAATAAAAAATATATTGAAATACAAATCTACGCTATGTATAATATGTATTATCTATAAAGTTTGATATCTTGGTGAAAATGATGAAAATAGGAGGAAAAGGAAAGTGAAAAAGAAACTAGTTGCTTTTTTGATGGCGGTTTGTATGGCAGTGCCAAGCGTTGGGACAGTTGGAGCTACTGTGGAAGCAGCAGACAAAGAAGAAGCAAAGGTAATTGATGTAACCAAATATGGTGCGGATCCAACTGGTGCGACAGACAGTACACCGGCAATTAAAAAGGCTATTGAAGCGGCTAAAAAGGTAACAAAAAAATCGGATACACCTGTTGTAATCGATTTTCCGGAGGGTAGATATGATATTTATCCGGACCAGGCAGAAGAAAGAGAATTGTATATCTCGAATACAGTAGGAACAAATCAGACTTATAAAGATAAGAAGATAGGTATTCTGATTGAGGATATGGACAATGTAACGGTAGAAGGAAATGATTCATTGTTTATGTTCCATGGAAAGATGACAACATTTGCATCTATTGACAGTGAGAATGTAACATTCCAGAACTTTGAGGTGGATTTCCAAGTTCCGACAGTTATAGATATGACAGCTGTCAAAAAAGAAGGGAATGAGGTTACATACTATATTCCGGAATGCTATAACTATCAGGTAAATGGAAACAGTATCAAGTGGATGAGTGATAAGAGTCCGTATACAGAGGAATATTATTGGACATATACATTTAATGGTTCTACATATTCTCAGATTTTTGATACAAAAAACGGTCAGACATGGAGAAAACGAGGAAGCGACCAGCATGTTTTCAACAATGTATCAAAGATTGAAGATTTAGGAAATCATCAGGTAAAGATTACATATTCCAGTATGGGAACATTGGAAGAAGGATTCTGTTATCAATTGCGAGATACAACTCGAGATCATGCAGGAACATTTTTCTGGCAGAGCAAAGATGTTACTCTGAATGATTTAGATATTCGTTTTATTCATGGATTTGGTATGGTAGGGCAGTTCTCTGAAAATATTACAATGAAAGATGTGGATTTTGAGACAGACAAAGCATCTGGAAGAACAACAGCAGGTTACGCGGATTTCATTCAGATGTCAGGCTGTAAAGGATTGATTGATATTTCAGACTGTACATTTTCTAACCCACATGATGACCCAATCAATGTTCATGGTACATTCTTGCAGGTAATTGGAATTAGTGATGACAGAACAGAAGTGACTGTGCAGTACAAACATAATGAAACGGCTGGATTCCCGAATTACTATGTGGGAGATCAGGTAGAATTTTCAACATTGGGGAATATGGTTCCGGTATCTGAAAATGGGGACGTTGCAGTGAGAGAAGTTGTGAAAGTGGACGGACCGGATGGAAAAGGTGGCAAAGGAAGTCTGAACGATCTGACGAAGATTAAGCTTACATTTGACAAAGCGATTCCAGAAGGAGTACAGGTTAATCAACATGCGGTGGAAAACATTACATACACACCGAATGTGAAGATTCATGATAATATTTTTAAAGAAACTCCGACTCGTGGCGTACTCTGCACAACAAGAGGAAAAGTAGAGATTACTGATAATATGTTTGACAACATGGGGATGGCTGCGATTTATATTTCCAATGATGCACAGGGATGGTATGAATCAGGACGTACGACAGATGTGACGATCAAAGGAAATACATTTATTGTAAATCCGCTTACGGCAGGAGCTGCTGGAATCTTTGTGCAACCGACAAATAGAAATGTTGATGGAACAGTTCATAAGAATATGAAAATTGAAGGCAATACATTTTTCATGGCACAGAGTCAAAATGTATTGAATGCAAAATGTGTGGAAAATCTGACGTTTAAGAATAATAAAGTGTATCGTCAAAATCCAGATGTGACAGTAAGTGCGAAAGCGGATAAAACAAATCTTGCAGCAGGGGAATCTTCAAGTATCACTGTGACAGCAGATGGAGCGGAGCTTGGTGCAAAAGCATATCGTTTTGAAGGCTGTAAAAATGTTACAATCGAGGGTAATACATATGACGGAGGTTTAAATGCAGGTGTTGAGCTTGCAAGTACAGACAAAAACCAAGTGACAGTGAAAAATGACGTTGCAAAAGTGGGAGCAGATAACAAGCTGAATAAAGTGGGAACGATTTTCTACAAATCATCTAATGATAAAGTAGTAAAAGTATCTGCATCAGGTGTTGTGACAGCAGTGGGAAATGGAACAGCAGATGTAACGGCATATGCAGTTGCAGGAGGAAGAAAATTCGAGGCAGCTCCAATTACATATACAGTAGAAGGAGAAGCAACGGTCCAGCCGACTGCGATTAAAATTACAACAGAGACAGAAAAATTAACAGACCAAACATTGCAATATGCAGCAGAAGTGACAGCGGAAGACGGAGCGGATAAAGCTGTAACATGGTCAGTTGTTGATCCGACAACAGGTCAAGCAACAGATAAAGCAACAATCAATGAAACTTCAGGACTTTTGACAGCAGAAAAAAGCGGTGCGGTGGAAGTCGTTGCAAAGACAAAGAATGGTTTAGAAGCAAGAAAATTACTTTCTATCCAAGTGGGAGAAGTGACGCTTGCGGAGGAAATTACAATTGAGGGTGAAGATACATCTCGTTGGTCTATTCCAGAAACAAATAAGATTCATGTACAGGCAGCACAGGGAGGTACATTCAATAATCAGACACCAGCAAACTGGTTCAAGGTTCCGGTTGATAAAACTGTGAAAGAAGTGACAATTAAGATTGAAGGAAAGACCAAGAGTTCTTGGGAAGATGTAGGACTTTATCTTGGAAAAGATGCAGACAACTATGTGGCGATTCAGAGAAAACATCGCGGCGGAACAGAAGAAAATCTCGGAATGGTTAATGAAATGAACGGAGATGCAAATAACGGACGTGAACAGCTTAAAAAAGTTGAAGACCAAGATGTTGAAGAGATGTACTTTAAATTGTCAAGAGAAGGAAACAATGTAACATCTTATTATAAAGTAGAAGGAAAAGATTGGACAAAACTTGGAGAGACTGTAGAAAATACAACTTTTATTCCAGAAGGAGATGGTCAGTTTTATGTTGCATTTGGTGCAATGATGGATAAAAATGCAGATGGCAATACTTCGTATACTTTCTCTGAATTGACCGTTGATGGCAAAAAAGTGCCATTGACAAAAGACTCTGCACAGGAACTTGCAAAAGGAATTATTATCCAGGGAGAGAATAAAGAACGTTGGAATATAGAGGAAGAAAATAGAATTCACGTAAAATCAACAAAAGGTGGTACTTTTAAGGAACAGACACCGGCAAACTGGTTCAAAGTTCCGGTAGACAGTAATACAACAGAAGTATCTCTTAAGATTGAAGGGAAAACTGCAGTTGAATGGGAAGACGTAGGGCTTTATCTTGGAAAAGATGCAGACAACTATGTGGCAATTCAGAGAAAACATAGACAATCAAATGTTGGTGAACGATTCGGTATGGTTAGTGAGTCTAATCAGAGTGCAAGTGAGCAGTTGGCTGAGAGCGCAAGTGACAAGCAAGATGTAAAAGATCTTTATTTTAGATTATTAAGAAGCGATAATAAAGTCACATCTTACTATAGTGAAGATGGAAAAGATTGGACAAAATTTGGCAATGAAGTTACCAACACAACATTTATGCCAGACAGCAATGGTCAGTTGTATGTCGCATTCGGAGCTATGGGAAATGGAAATACAGAGTATGTATTCACAGACTTGAAAGTAAATAATAAGCCTGTTGCCTTGACTCAGTCAGTATCAGATAACCTTCCATCTGTATCTGAGGTATCTGTAGCTTACACAGAAGCAGAAAACAAATTGACAGCGTCTTACAAATTGGGCGAAGGTTCGGATAAGATTGTGAAATGGGCAGTTTCCAGTGAAGAAAATGGATTCTATTCAGTTTTAGAAGCAAATGCAGGTGACACATTGACTGCAACTCCGGATATGAAGAATAAATATGTGAAAACAGTTGTTGTTCCAGTAAAAGATAGTGGAGTATCTGGAGACATCGTATGGTCATCTAAGGCAGTGAAAGTGACAGGAGAAGGACTGGATGCAGGAAACGCAAAATCTGCAAATGCACGGTTAGCTAAAGCAGACATTACAGGACTTACAAAAGGATTTGAATTCGACAAAAATACATTGACATATCTTACAATGGCAACAACAGAAGAGAAAGAACTCAATGTAGAATTTGCGGCAGAAGACAAAAATGCAAAAGTTGAGACTGTATTCAATGATAAAGTGGTACAAGGTAACAAAGGTAAACTGACACTTACAAGTGGACGTAACTTGATTGAAGTGACAGTAACTGCAGAAGATGGTATTACAAAGAAATATTATCGTTTCACCATTTTCCGTGATGGAGATGATAATGCAAAATTGACTTCTTTGAAAGTAGATGGGCAAACAGTTGAATTAAAAGACGATGTATACGAATACAGAGTTGATGTGAATAAAGCAAAAGAAGTTGCATTAGAAGTAGTAGCAAACGCATCTGCAAAAGTAGCAATGTCATTCGAGGGTAAAGTTGTAAAAGACAACACAGTAACTTTGCAACCAGGCAGCAATATGGTGAATATTATCGTGACACCAGAAACGAGTGCAGAGCCAACACGTTACGCAGTAAATATTAAAGTTCCGGATCCGACAAATGCAAATCTGGAAAGTGTTGTATTCAGTGACAATGTAAAATTAGATAAGAAGTTTGAAAAAACAACGACAGAATATACTGGAATCGCAACTTCTTCTGCAATAACAATAGATGTGGCAGCCGAAGAAAAAGATGCGACGGTAAAAGTAACTGTCAATGGAAAAGAACAAAAAGAACTCAAGAAGGTTAAACTTGTAGAAGGAGACAATACAATTGTAATTGAAGTGACTTCTCCGGACAAGAAAGAGAAAAAGACTTATACATTCGAGTTAGAAGGAAAGAGTGTTATCTATCTTTCTGATTTGGAGCATAAGAATAATTCGACAAATGGTTGGAGCAATAAACCATTTGGAATGGATAAGACTTATGAAGGAAATCCAATTAGACTGGTAGAAGATGAAGAACAGAATATTCGTACATTTGAAAAAGGTGTATGGTCTCATGCTACTGCAAATATTTACTACGACTTGGAAAACAAAGGTTATAAAGAGTTTGAAACGTACGTGGGGGTAGATGCAGCACAGCTTGGAAAACCTGGCTCAGTAACATTTAAAGTGTTTATAGATGAGCAAGAAGTATTTACTTCAACAAAAGAGATGGTTCCAGAAGATATTATGCAACATGTTAAAGTTACGATTCCAGAGGGAGCAAAAGAGCTTCATTTGCAGGCATTGATGGGAGCAAGTGATAGCAACGACCACGCTGACTGGGCGGATGCAAAATTTGTCACAGCATTTGATGGAGGAGAAGAGCCGAGCGTACCAGTAGAGAGTGTAGCAGTGACAGCTGACAAGAAAGAGTTAAAAGTTGGCGAGACAGCACAGGCAACAGCGATCGTAACACCAGATAATGCAACAAACAAAGAGGTAACATGGTCTGTATCAGATAAAGAGGTAATTTCTGTGGATAACACTGGAAAAGTAACAGCAAAAGCAAAAGGAACAGCAGAAGTTATTGCAACAGCCGAAAATGGCGTAAGCGGGAAAGTGGTAATCACAGTGACAGAAAAGGATACGCCGGTAGAGCCAGATGTAGAAGTAGAAAGTATCGAAGTGACAGCAGCAGACACAGAGCTGAAGGTTGGAGATACAACAAAAGTAACAGCACAAGTGTTACCGGACAATGCAACAAATAAAGATGTGACATGGTCTGTATCGGATAAGAACGTGCTTTCAGTGAGCGAAGATGGAACAGTAACAGCGAAAGCAAAAGGAACAGCAGAAGTTATTGCAACAGCCGCAAATGGCGTAAGCGGGAAAGTGGTAATCACAGTGACAGAAAAGGATACGCCGGTAGAGCCAGATGTAGAAGTAGAAAGTATCGAAGTGACAGCAGCAGACACAGAGCTGAAGGTTGGAGATACAACAAAAGTAACAGCACAAGTGTTACCGGACAATGCAACAAATAAAGATGTGACATGGTCTGTATCGGATAAGAACGTGCTTTCAGTGAGCGAAGATGGAACAGTAACAGCGAAAGCAAAAGGAACAGCAGAAGTTATTGCAACAGCCGCAAATGGCGTAAGCGGGAAAGTGGTAATCACAGTGACAGAAAAGGATACGCCGGTAGAGCCAGATGTAGAAGTAGAAAGTATCGAAGTGACAGCAGCAGACACAGAACTGAAGGTTGGAGATACAACAAAAGTAACAGCACAAGTGTTACCGGACAATGCAACAAATAAAGATGTGACATGGTCTGTATCGGATAAGAACGTGCTTTCAGTGAGCGAAGATGGAACAGTAACAGCGAAAGCAAAAGGAACAGCAGAAGTTATTGCAACAGCTGAAAATGGCGTGAGCGGGAAAGTTACAATTGAAGTAACAGAAAAAGATATTCCAGTAGAACCGGACAAAGCTGACAAATCAGATTTACAAGAATTGGTAGATAAATACAGCGAACTGAAAGAGAAAGATTATACAGCAGATAGCTGGAAAGGCTACCAGGAAGCAATGGATACAGCAAAAAAAGTGCTGGCAGATGAGGATGCAACTCAGGAAGAAGTAGATGCAGCAAGCACAGTGTTGAAAAATGCGGTTGATAAGCTGGTAAAAGTGGATGAACAAAAGAAACCAGAACAAAAACCATCTGATTCAAATAAAGATAAGAATCAGGAAAAACCGGTTAAAACAGGGGATACAATGACAGTATTACCAGTTGCGGTTCTTATGGCAGCATGTGTAGCGGTAGTTGCAGTATTTGTGCGTAAGAGACGAGAGGGGCGTTCATAAGAAAATAGAACGAGAGGTTTAAGACCTCTCGTTTTTTAATGTCAGCAACACGGAAAATTGTGTCGCTGTTTTTTCAATCGTTGTTGTACCACCCATTAGCTGCATCATTTTTACAGTGCTCTTCAATCCGATCTGATTGCTTTCTATGGCAGAGAAATCTTTTTTGACAGTGTTTGTAAGCTTGATGGTAATGGAATGTAGTGCTTGTGTGACTGTGACGGTTATCCTATCCTGCTTATCTCCGTATTTGATAATGTTGGCGAATAGATTTGAAAAAATGCGTTTCAGCATCGTTACATCACAGAGAAAAAAGAACGTACTCTCAGGAAAGGCAAGTTCTGTCTGAAAACCAACCAATTTCAGAAATTCACAGTGCTCCATCAAAATCTGTCTTAACAGAGCGTAATTTTGAGAGTGCAGTTCCGGTGTCTCAGTGGGATCAAATACGAGCGCATACTCAAACATACGATCTGTCATTTCTTTGATGTCCGCTGTCTTTTGCAGACAACGGTTTAAATATTCCTCTTGCTTATCAGGGCGTTTTTGCTGCTTTAAAATTTCCAAATATCCATTCAAAATGGTGAGCGGTGTGCGAAGGTCATGTGACATCGCGGTAATTAAGTCCTGATTGGCTTTGCGGCTCTCCTGCTCGGACTGTATATTTTCGTCAAAGGCGATGCGGAGATGATCAAGTTCATGGGAGAGGATTCCGATTTCATTTTTTTGGTAGTCTGGAAAAGGATGTGACAGATCGCCACCTGCCATCACGAGCACATCGTCTTTTAAGCGAATGATCTGTTTCATTTTCCGGCTGACAAAAAAAAGTACAAGAAAAAGGAAGAATCCGATACAGACTACGAGAAGCACCATACAGTATGGGTAGAGAAAGAAGGAACTGTGGTAAAAAGTAATATGTACCTGCGCCATTCCGTTTTTAAATTGAATCGGAAAGCTGATTGGGGTTTCGCCCTCTCCACCGGTCAAAGCATAGCCGAAGTCAAAAAAACTCCGAAACGCATGTTTTTCCATGGAAATCGGAGTTTTTCCGCACAGAAAAATTCCATCTTCCAAGCCGTAAAGATAAATACCTGTATAGTCGTCCACGAGATCGAAGAAAGGCTGCATTTTTTCGATCGTTTCCTTGTCATCTTCTGAGTCTGGGATGTCATATTTGAGTGCCTCCTCATACAGCGTTCCCCAAAAGGAATCGTCGTTTAGCTGCGGGTAAAAGTTGAATTTGTCGTTCAGATAACCGAAGGTCTCATAGCGTTTTCCCCATAAGAACGAAAAAAGGAGATAGCAGAGTGCTCCGGCGAGTAGTATGACAATTGCAAACTGCGTGCGTATTTTACAGTTCTGAAATTTCTTAATCACATCGATACCCCTTTCCCCAGACCGTTCTGACGATAGTTGGATGATTCGGATCCATTTCCACTTTTCGTCTCAGATTCCGAATATGCACCGTTACGGTGTTGTTTGCGCCATAATAGTAAGGCTCGTCCCAAACAGCCTCATAGAGCCGTTCTGCAGAAAAAAGTTGTTTCCGGTTTTTCACGAGAAGGAGTAACATTCGGTACTCTGTGTCAGTCAGGTCGAGCGGCTTCCCGTCTGATAAGACTTCTTCTTTCTCTTCGTCAATGGTAAGATGACGGTATTGAAAGGTTGTTTGTGGAGGTAGTGCTTCTTTTTTTCCCTTGTAAATGTGATAGCGGCGGATGAGCGCTTTGACACGGCTGATCAGCTCACTGTAGGAAAATGGTTTGGCGAGATAGTCATCACCTCCGCTTGAAAATCCAAGTGTCTTGTCGCTGTCCTTTGTTTTGGCGCTCAGAAATAGAATTGGGGCATTTGTTATTTTACGGATTTCCAGACAGGTCTGATATCCGTTAAGTCCAGGCATCATAATATCTAAAATGATGAGGTCGAAACAAGTTGTCTGTAAGAGGTCGAGTGCGGTTTTTCCGTCTTTTGCTTCTTCTGTTAAAAAGCCCTCACCGGACAGCAGAATCTGTATGATTTCTCGAATCTCCGGGTTGTCGTCGACGATCAAAATGTGTGCATTATCCATGGTGTTTCCTCCGTGTTTTGTCTTCTATGCTTATTATAGCGAAAAAATGACAAAAATCAGAGAGACTTAAGAAATCTTAAGAATTAGTTGCGTAGTTCCTTAAGATTTTATCTGTAAAATAGACGTGAGGTGAGAAAAATGAATAAAATTAGTATTGTGATACCTTGCTTTAACGAGGAGGAGGCTCTGCCGGTATATTATGAGGAGATGAGCCGTATTATGAAACAGATGCAAGGAGTAGACTTTGAATTGCTGTTTGTGGATGATGGATCTTCGGATCGGACACTTGGGATTATGAAAAGTCTGCATGAGAGGGATGAGCGCTGCAAATATTTATCGTTTTCAAGAAATTTTGGAAAAGAGGCGGCGATTTATGCGGGACTTAGCAATGCAGAGGGGAATTATGTGGCAATTATGGATGTGGATTTACAGGATCCGCCGAGTCTGCTGCCCGAGATGTATCGAACTCTTATTGAAGAGCCGTACGACAGTGTGGCGACAAAGCGGTCTACACGGACAGGGGAGCCAAAAATCCGTTCCTTTTTATCCAATCGTTTTTATAAATTTATCAATAAGATTTCCAAGACAGAGATTGTAAGCGGAGCCAGAGATTATCGATTGATGAAACGAAAAATGGTAGATGCGATTTTGGAGATGAGCGAATATAACCGATTCTCGAAGGGCATCTTTGAGTGGGTCGGATTCCGCACAAAATGGATGGAGTTTGAGAATGTAGAACGGTCAGCAGGAGAGACAAAGTGGTCGCTGCGCAAATTATTTTTCTATTCGTTGGAAGGGATTACAGGGTTTTCGGTTGCCCCGCTTTCCTTGGCGTCCGTTGTCGGAATTTTGTTCTGTATCCTTTCTTTTTTGATAATTGTGTTTATTATTGTGCGCACGATCGTGTGGGGGGATCCGGTAGCAGGCTGGCCTTCACTTGTGTGTATCATTTTTATGGTGAGCGGAGTACAACTGCTTTGTACCGGAATTGTTGGGCAGTACTTGTCTAAGACATATTTGGAGACGAAGCATCGTCCGATTTACATATTGAAAGATTCCAGCGAGGAGAACCAATATGAACAGGCAGAAGTTTAAACAAACGATTCCGTATCTGCTACTGGGAATGTTCACACTGTTTTTTTGCTGGTTTTTTTGCGGAAGATATGGTGTATTTGGCTCGAAGGTAGACTGGATCAGTCAGCACAGCGTACTGCCGGATTATTTCCGGCAGCAGTTTTATAATACAGGACAGCTATTTCCGGAGTTTGCAGCAAATATCGGAGGAGGGCAAAATATTTATAACTTTGCCTATTATGGGTTGTATAGCCCTGTTGTTTTGATCTCGTATTTTCTGCCTTTTGTAAAAATGAGCGATTATATGATGGCTGCAGGCGTTATAAGTCTTTTAGCAGCTGTCTTATTGTTTTATAAATGGCTTTTGCGAAGAGGGATTACGAGCAGGCTTAGTTTTCTGACGGCGTTGCTTTTTTTATTGTCCGGACCGATGATCTACCATTCTTATAATCAGATTATGTTTGTCAATTATATGCCGTTTTTGTGTCTGGCATTTTTAGGTGTAGATCGGTATTTTGAGAAACAGAAAGCAGGACTCTACACGATAAGTGTATTTCTTATGATTCTGACAAGTTTCTACTTTAGCATAGGTGGAATGTTTGCGCTTGTATTGTATGTTATTTATCGGTATACCGAGGGCAAAGAGAAACTTGGAGAAAATATAAAGATTTTAGGGTTTGTGTCAGATGGATTTCGCTTCCTTTTACCGATGCTGACGGCAGTTTTGATGAGTGCCGTACTTCTTGTGCCGACGGCGATGGCGCTTGCGGGAGGACGAGAAGGAGGACATAAGACGGCACTGTCTGCGCTTTTGATTCCGGAAATTCCGATTTTCCGGGTTGTATATACGCCGTACGGTATCGGATTGACAACACTTGCGATCACGGTCCTGATTACCGGATTGACATATCGGAAGCTATATGAGAAATTTTTGCACATTGCCTGTATCGTTATTTTGGCAGTACCTTTGTTTGCCTATTTGCTTAATGGAGGACTTTATATTCGGGATAAAGTGATGATTCCATTTTTGCCGTTTTTATGTTATCTGATTGCAACTTATTTGGAAAAGCAAAAACGGCGTGAAATCTCTTTTTGGGCAGGAGCCTTGCCGTTTTTACTGACAATTGTGTTGGTGTATATGGGACGTGAACAAGGAAAATATTCAGAATATCTGGGCTGGGTGCTGGTGGATGCGCTGGTGATGCTTGTCTGCTATCTTATTTTTTATTGGAAGAAATTCGATTGGGTTCTCATCGTTGTTCCAATTGGCTTTTTGGCGCTGTATGGAGTGGTGCTGCACAAAAGTGCCGACAAGATGATCGAACCGGCATTTTACGAAGAGGTGACAAATAAGCAGATTCGAACTGAGATTGAAGAGTTAACAGAAAAAGAGAACGGATTTTACCGAATGGAGCAAAGCGGCACGACAAGTGAAAATGCCGCAAATTTGAACCGTATTTGGAATATGCAGCAGTATGTATCATCGATTTATTCGTCTTCCTACAATCCGGCGTACCAGAAATTTCGAACCGAAACATTTCTGGTGGAACAGCCATTTCGAAATGTATTGATGCAGTCTGTGACAGAAAACCCGATTTATCAGAAATTGATGGGGGTAAAATACATTCTTTCTGAACAAGAAATCACAGGGTATCAACAGGAGAAGAAAGTCGGAGATGTGACAGTCTATAAAAATGAAGAAGTTCTTCCGATTGCGTATGTGACAAATCAGATGATTTCGGAAAAAGCGTATGAAGATTTGGAATTTCCGTACAGTCAGCTCGCTTTTTTGCGATTTGCTGTAGGAAAATCAGTAAATGATACAGTGAATCCGAAAGAGGTGTTGAACAGTCAGGTGAAAGAGACTGGGGCAGAGATTCCGATGGAAGATACGAAGGCGATTGAAAAGATAGAAGATGGATACCATATTAAGTCAAAAAAAATTCAGAATGTGAAATTAAAAATCAGTGAGGAGGCACAGAAGGAAGAGATTCTGTTTGTGCAGTTTGAACTAAAAAATTACAAGACATCCAAGGATGTTTCTGTGTGGCTTGCAGGTGTGAAAAATAAACTAAGCGCAGGATCGCATATTTACTATAATGGCAACACAACCTTTACTTATGCGGTAAACCTAAAGGCGGGACAAACGGAAGTGAATCTGGGACTAGGAGCAGGAAACTATGAAATCCGAAACCTTCGATGCTATATCGGAAATACTGACGAATCCTTAAAGACGCTGTGCCAAAGCGAATTTAGGATGGACAAGGCACAGACAAAAGGAAACCGAATTGTAGGAAGTGTGGACGGCGTGAAAGATGGGTATCTGATTACATCGATTCCATATGATGAGCACTTTGAAGTGAAGATAGATGGAAAAGACGTGAAGTATGAAAAAGTCAATACGGCATTTTTAGGAGTAAAGATGCCGGTCGGAACACATGAGGTAGAGATTGTGTATCATGCACCGGGATTGAAGATGGGAAAAGTATTGTCTGTGACGGGCTTGCTGCTCTTGGCTGGAATGATGCTTTGGAACAAGAAAAAGGCGTATAAGCCCCTTGACAAATATCATTTTATGGGGTAGTATTTCCTCAGAATAAGAAACGGCGAAGAAAAGAAAAAGTAATAATTGAGACGCCATACAGAAAGCTGCCGGTTGATGAGAGGCGCATGGAAAGTCGATTATGAATACATCTTGGAGCTTTGCACCGAACAGTGACATAATTCTAAGTAGGCTGCAACGGGATGGCACACGTTATCGTGCCTGAGTATTGATAGATACTTGCAGAGGCGTTTGCTGTGAAGTGAATGCGAATGAAGGTGGTACCGCGGGATTACACTCGCCCTTTATGTTAGATAAGGGGCGGGTTTTTTTAATTATAGAAAATTATATGTCATGCAATAAAACGCTCCGAAAAGTAATAAAACCGACAGACAAGAAGGAGAATGAAAAATGAAGATTTATGATGAATTGAAAGCAAGAGGATTGATTGCGCAGGTAACAGACGAAGAGCTGATCAGCAACTTGATTAATGAAGGAAAGGCAACATTTTACATCGGATTTGACCCGACAGCAGACAGTCTTCATGTGGGACATTTTATGGCACTGTGCCTGATGAAACGTCTTCAGATGGCAGGGAATAAACCAATCGCATTGATCGGGGGAGGAACAGGATACATCGGAGATCCATCTGGAAGAACAGATATGCGATCTATGATGACCCCGGAGCAGATTCAGCACAACTGCGACTGCTTTAAAGAGCAGATGAGCAAATTCATTGATTTCTCAGAAGGAAAAGCAATGATGGTAAACAATGCAGACTGGCTTTTGGATCTGAACTACATTGAATTGCTTCGCGAAGTAGGGGCGCACTTTAGCGTGAACCGTATGCTGACAGCAGAGTGCTACAAACAGAGAATGGAAAAAGGACTGAGCTTCTTAGAGTTTAACTACATGATCATGCAGGCGTATGATTTCTACGCATTGTACCAGAAATACGGATGTAATCTTCAGTTCGGTGGAGATGACCAGTGGAGCAATATGCTGGCAGGTACAGAATTGATCCGCCGTAAGCTTGGAAAAGATGCAAGTGCGATGACAATCACATTACTTTTGAACTCTGAAGGAAAGAAAATGGGAAAAACACAGTCTGGTGCAGTTTGGCTTGACCCGAATAAGACATCACCATTTGAATTTTATCAGTACTGGAGAAATGTCGCAGATGCAGATGTTCTGAAATGTATCCGTATGCTTACATTCCTTCCGTTGGAAGAGATTGACAAGATGGATGACTGGGAAGGAAGCCAGCTGAATCAGGCAAAAGAGATTCTCGCATTTGAGTTGACAAAACTTGTTCATGGAGAAGAGGAAGCGACAAAAGCACAGGAAAGTGCAAGAGCATTGTTCTCAAGTGGTGCAGCAGCAAACATGCCGACAGCAGAACTTACAGAAGAAGATCTTGTGAACGGAAGTATCGATATTTTGACAATGCTTGTAAAGAGCGGATTAGTTCCATCTAAATCTGAAGCAAGACGTGCTGTAGATCAGGGCGGTGTTGCTGTAGATGGAGACAAAGTTACTGATATTAAAGCGGTATTTGCAAAAGACGTGTTTGCAGGAGAAGGTATCGTGCTGAGAAGAGGGAAAAAGAACTTTAGAAAAGTAATCATGAAATAAGGTTCTGAAACATAGACTTATGACAGCTGCCTTATGTGGCGCAGGTGAAAGGAGTGTATAAGATGGCATTTCAAGAAGTGAAAATAGAAGACCTTTCGTTCAATCCATTTACAAAGATTGGAAAAGAATGGCTTTTGATTACAGCGGGAAATGAAGAATCCTATAATACAATGACAGCAAGCTGGGGAGGCGTTGGTGTTATGTGGGGAAAGAATGTGGTAAGTGTTTACATTCGTCCACAGAGATACACGAAAGACTTCGTAGATCACAATGATCTGTTTACGATTGCGTTTTTTGGGGAAAACTATCGTCCGGCGCTTGCTTACTGTGGAAAAATATCCGGAAGAGACGAGGATAAGGTGAAAAATGCAGGATTGACACCGTATTTTACAGATGGAACAGTGGCGTTTGAAGAGGCGGATATGATTATGGTCTGCAAAAAACAGTATCATCAAGAGATGCGTCCGGAATGTTTTGATGTCAAAGAGAATGATGCAAGATGGTATCCGGAAAAAGATTATCATACGATGTATATGGCTGAAATTGTGAAGGTGCTTGTGAAAGAATAAGAGTGCGAAAAGAAGAGGAATCCACCAGGTGATTGAACTGGGAGGGTTCCTTTTTTTGTGCTGATAAAAATGTTTGGTGAAAGTGTATATGCAAAATGATGTCGTTTTTTGTAATTTATTAAAAGTATTAATATAAAATTTTTGTGAAAGCTTTAAAATTTCAATGAAAAAAGAAAAATATCCTATATTTTTTCTTTAAAACATATATTATACTAGCAATATCAACAAACGACGGAGCGAAACGTCGATAACAGAAGGGAGAACAAAAGTTATGAAAAGAAAATTAGCATTATTAGCAATGGCAGGATTACTCGTTGTATCTACAGCAGCATGTGGATCAAGTGGAGGAGACAATGGAGGATCTGACAAAGGCGGAGACAAATCCACATCAGACGTTGCGAACAAAGATAAACCTTTAGTATGGTTCAACCGTCAGCCATCTAACAGCTCTACAGGTGAGTTAGACAAGAACGCTTTGAACTTTAATAAAGATACATATTATGTAGGATTTGATGCTAATCAGGGTGCTGAACTTCAAGGAACAATGATCAAAGAGTACATTGAAGAAAATATTGCTACAATCGATAAAAATGGTGATGGTGTAATCGGTTATGTATTGGCAATCGGTGATATCGGACATAATGACTCTATCGCTCGTACAAGAGGTGTTCGTAAAGCTCTTGGAACAGACGTTGAAAAAGATGGTGCAATCAACAGTGACCCAATCGGAACTAATACAGATGGTTCTTCAAAAGCAGTAAAAGATGGTTCAATCGAAGTTGGCGGAAAGAAATATATTATTCGTGAGCTTGCTTCTCAGGAAATGAAGAACTCTTCAGGAGCTACATGGGATGCGGCAACAGCAGGTAATGCAATCGGAACATGGTCTTCTTCATTCGGTGATCAGATCGATGTAATCGCATCTAACAACGATGGTATGGGAATGTCAATGTTCAATGCTTGGTCAAAAGACAATCAAGTTCCTACATTCGGATACGATGCAAATAACGATGCAGTTGCAGCTATCGCAGAAGGATACGGCGGAACAATCAGCCAGCATGCAGACGTACAGGCATATTTAACACTTCGTGTTCTTCGTAACTCACTTGATGGTGTAGATATTGACACAGGTATCGGTACAGCAGATGAAGCTGGAAATGTTCTTTCAGAAGACGTATACAGATACAGCGAAGAAGAACGTTCTTACTATGCATTGAACGTAGCAGTTACAGCTGAAAACTATAAAGAATTTACAGATTCTACAAAGGTATTCGAACCAGTTTCAAATCAACTTGATGAAAAAGAACATGCAAAGAAAAAAGTATGGTTGAACATCTACAATGCTTCTGATAACTTCTTAAGCTCAACATATCAGCCATTACTTCAGAACTATGATGATCTTCTTAACCTTGATGTTGAATACATCGGTGGTGATGGACAGACAGAATCTAACATTACAAACCGTCTTGGAAATCCAAGCCAGTATGATGCGTTCGCAATCAACATGGTTAAGACAGACAACGCAGCTTCTTACACATCTTTATTGAATCAATAATAACAAAAAAGAAATGAAAAAGAGCAGATTATTGGGAAGAAGAAATTCTTCCCGATAACCTCTTTTTGAGTAAAAGAAAATAATAATACGTGTAAACAAAACAGGAGTAGAGAAGAATGGCAGATAAGAAAGAAGAAATCATCTTATCGATATGTGGCATGAGCAAGTCTTTCGGAAGAAACCGGGTTTTGGATCACATTAATTTAGATGTGAAAAAAGGAACGGTTATGGGACTGATGGGAGAAAATGGTGCTGGTAAATCTACGATGATGAAGTGCCTTTTCGGTACATATCAAAAAGATGAAGGAAAAATTTTCCTTGATGGAAAGGAAGTAAGTTTTTCAGGTCCAAAAGATGCACTGGAAAACGGAATCGCAATGGTTCACCAGGAATTGAACCAGTGCTTAGAAAGAAATGTAGTTGACAATCTATTCCTCGGACGCTATCCGCGCAACTCAATGGGAATCGTGGATGAGGGAAGAATGAAAAAAGAGGCTTCCGAGCTTTTTAGAAAACTTGGAATGACTGTCAACCTGACTCAACCGATGCGGAATATGTCCGTATCACAGCGGCAGATGTGTGAAATTGCAAAAGCGATTTCTTACAATGCAAAAGTAATCGTTCTCGATGAGCCAACATCCTCATTGACAGTTCAGGAAGTTGAAAAGCTGTTTGAGATGATGAATATGTTGAAAGAACAGGGAATTTCCTTAATTTATATTTCGCATAAAATGGATGAGATTTTCACGATTTGTGATGAAGTATCCGTACTACGGGATGGAAATCTTGTTATGACCAAACGGTCAGAAGACACAGATATGAATGAGCTGATCGCTGCGATGGTTGGACGTTCTCTTGAGAATCGTTTCCCGCCGGTAGACAATGAACCAAAAGAACCGATCTTGTCTATCCAGCATTTGTCAACGAAATTTGAGCCTCATTTGCAGGATATCTCCTTTGATGTAAAAAAAGGTGAAATTTTTGGATTGTACGGTTTGGTAGGAGCAGGACGTACAGAGCTTTTGGAGACAATTTTCGGAATTAGAACCAGAGCGGCAGGACGTGTTTACTTTAACAACCATCTGATGAACTTCGGAAGTGCAAAAGAAGCGATGGAGCATGGATTTGCGTTGATTACAGAGGAACGTAAGGCAAACGGATTGTTCTTAAAAGGAGATTTGACATTTAATACAACAATTGCAAATCTCAGTCAGTACAAATCCGGACAGTTGTTGTCTGACGCAAAGATGACAAAAGCGACTTCGAATGAGATTAAGATTATGCATACAAAATGTATGGGACCAGATGATATGATTTCAAGTTTGTCAGGAGGAAATCAGCAGAAAGTTATTTTTGGAAAATGGCTTGAACGTGAACCTCAAGTGTTTATGATGGATGAACCGACACGAGGAATTGATGTTGGTGCAAAATATGAAATCTATGAATTGATTATCAAAATGGCAAAGCAAGGAAAAACAATCATTGTTGTTTCGTCTGAAATGCCGGAGATTTTGGGAATCACAAACCGTATTGGTGTTATGTCTAATGGACATCTTGCGGGAATTGTTAATACAAAAGACACAAATCAGGAAGAGCTCTTAAGGCTCAGTGCAAAATACCTATAATGAGGGAGAATGATAGATATGGCTAATGGAAACAGTAAGATTCTTACGGAAGAGCAGGAGTTAAAGCTCCGCAAACCGATTGAGGATCATGTGGGTAAAATTCAGGAAAAAATTGACAGCCTCAGAGTAGATGGTACAGAAAAAGTTGTTCATCTTCAGGGCATTATAGACAGAATGAAAAAAGACCGAAGCCTTACAAAAGGGGAAAAAGAGAACCGGATTCAAGAGGCAAAACGGGAGCTGGAGAAAGCAAAAGCTGTTGAGGCAAAAAATAAAGATCAGATTTCAAAATTGATTTCAGAAGCAGAAGCTTACTTGAAAGAACATTTTAACAAAGATTACTACAATGCAGTTTTAGAAAGCTGTGCACAGCAAAAAGTACAGGCAAAAGAAAACTATAAAGCAAGACTTGTAGAATTGGAAAAAGAGCATCAGGGAATTGTTGCAAAACTTTCTGATCACAATGAAATTAAAGATGAGAAGTATGTTTACAAAAACCGCCTGTTTGATGCGAAGATTCAATATCAGAAAGAACTTCAGGAAATCAAAGACAGAAGACATGCAGCTTACAATTACAAATATCATTTGATTGATTTACTGCGTATGTCAAAATTCACTTTCCTGGAGACAAGAGCACAGAAATGGGAAAACTACAAATATACATTTAACCGCAGAGCATTTTTCTTACAAAACGGTTTGTATATTGCGATTATTTTAATCTTTATCATGTTATGTATTATTACTCCAATGGTAAAAGGTTCACCGTTACTTACTTACAACAACGTATTGAATATTTTACAGCAGGCTTCGCCTAGAATGTTCCTTGCACTTGGTGTAGCAGCATTGATTCTTCTTGCAGGTACTGACCTTTCTATCGGTCGTATGGTCGGAATGGGTATGACAACCGCAACAATTATCATGCACCAGGGTGTCAATACAGGTTCTGTATTCGGACATATTTTTGATTTTACAAAAATGCCGCTTGGAGCAAGAGTGATATTAGCACTTGTAATGTGTATTTTGTTATGTACAGTGTTTACAACAATTGCCGGTTTCTTTACCGCAAAATTCAAAATGCACCCATTTATTTCAACAATGGCAAACATGCTTGTAATCTTCGGTCTTGTTACATATGCGACAAAAGGTGTATCCTTTGGTGCGATTGAACCAGCGATTCCGAATATGGTAATTCCGAAAATCAATGGATTCCCAACAATTATCCTTTGGGCAGTGGCTGCAATCGTAATTGTATGGATCATTTGGAATAAGACAACATTTGGTAAAAACCTGTATGCAGTAGGTGGAAACCCAGAAGCAGCATCTGTTTCAGGTATTTCCGTATTCTGGGTAACAGTTGGTGCATTTGTTCTTGCAGGTGTTCTTTATGGATTTGGTTCATGGTTAGAATGTGTGAGAATGGTTGGTTCCGGTTCAGCGGCTTATGGACAGGGATGGGAGATGGATGCCATCGCAGCCTGCGTAGTAGGTGGTGTATCATTTACAGGTGGTATCGGTAAGATCTCAGGAGTTGTAGTTGGTGTATGTATCTTCACAGCACTTACATATTCTCTTACAATCCTTGGTATTGACACAAACCTTCAGTTCGTATTCTCAGGAATCATTATTCTTGTAGCAGTAACATTGGACTGTTTGAAATATGTTCAGAAAAAATAATTTTATTTTTACAAAAAGAGAGTCAGAAGCTATTCTGGCTCTTTATTTTGTTCGGGGTATGCATTGCATTTGAAGTGACATCTGATATAATAAAAATTACTATATAGACATGGAGAAGAAGGATATGAAAACATACACAGTACTTTTAGTAGACGATGAAGAAGATGTAATACAAGTCATTATGAAAAAGATCAACTGGGAAGGGCTTGGTTTTTCTGTGATCGGCTATGCGAACAACGGTGTAAAAGCGCTTGAGATGGTGGAAGAATACCAGCCGGATGTGGTGATGACGGATATTAAGATGCCATATATGGATGGCATGGAACTTGCACATCACATCAAAGAGGAGTTTCCGGCCACAAAACTGTTGATTTTCACCGGATTTGATGAATTTGAATATGCAAAAGAGGCGGTTCATTTAGAAGTTGAGGAGTACTTGTTAAAGCCGGTAAATTCAGTTGAACTGACCAATGTGTTTACGCAGATGAAGATAAAGCTTGATGAGGAGATCAGCGAGAAGAAAAACGTTCAGGTGCTGCAGAATTATTATCTGGAGTCTTTGCCACTTTTGCAGGTCAATTTTTATTCCACGCTGATAGAGGGAAGAATTCAGGCAGGGGAACTGCAGAAGTATCTTTCAGACTATCAGATCTCGTTGGAGGGACCTTGTTACTGTTGTCTTGTGATCCATACATCTTCAAGCAGGATACAGCAGGATGTGAATCCGTTGCTTTTATTTGCATCAGTTGAAAAACAGGCAAAAGAGCGCCTTGGAGAAGCTTGGAGAGGAAAGTGCTTTTCTTATTTGGGAAATAGTATTTTGCTCGTGCAGCTTCAGGATGAGCACGAGGTATCAAGGCTGACAGATGAGTGCGACCGGTTCTGCAGATATGTCAAGCGAATGGTCGGAGCTGTTGTGACTGTTGGGATTGGATTTGTCTGCGACAATATTTTGGACCTTGCACAGTCGTATGCAAGTGCAAGAGATGCGGTTTCATACCGCGCGATTTATGGGGCGTCAAGAGCAATCAATATCAAAGAGGTTGCGCCGCAGGAGGTAAGTGAACCGGATTTAAAGCAGGGGACAGATTCGTTTAATCAGCTGTTTAAGATGATTCGTTTGGGCACGGAAGAGGATATTGAAAAAGCGATTGATGAATACTTGGAGCAGATATCCTTTCAGAGAAAATCCTTACAGCAGCACTATATTTCAGTCATGGAACTGGTAAGTGAATTATATCGTTTCTCTGCAAATAACGAGATTGTGATGGATGAATTTTCCGGAGATATGAGAAAACTGTATGGAAGGCTTCTTGATATGGAGCCGCAGAGCTTTCGAAAATGGCTTTTGGATATAAGTTTCTCTTTCCGTGAGAGACTGTTAAATTCAAGAAGCAGATCGACAAAATCTTTTGTCTTAAAAGCACAGGAGTATGTTCGCAATCATTATGCAGATGAAGAGTTGTCTCTGGACAGCATCTGTAGAGAACTTGGAGTATCCAACTCTTATTTTTCTACAATTTTTAAGAAAGAGACCGGCAATTCTTTTATCGGGTATCTGACAGAGTATCGTATGGAGCAGGCTGCCCGTATGCTGATCGAGACGGGGGAAAAGAGTTATATCATAGCGAAAAAAGTAGGCTATACAGACCCGAATTATTTTAGTTATGTTTTTAAACGGCAGTTTCACACATCGCCGTCAAAATACAGAACGGAGTATATGGAACGTGAAAAATAAGTGTTTGGCATATTTGAAAAAAATAAAGCCGAAAGGGATACAATCAACCCTTATGATTGCCTTTTCTGTGGTGTCGATTTCTATCATGCTGATATTGGGGGTTGCACTCTATCTTCGATTTTCAGGGATTTCAAAAGATGAGATGGTTGGAAGCACACAAAAACTGATGGAACAGGCAAGTGAATATTTAGAAGACTATCTGGTGAGTATGAGACAGATCTCAGACACGGTTTATTATAATGTAATAAAAGAAAATGATTTTTCCAGTCAGGCTCAGAGTATTCAAAGTGGAATGAATCTTTTGTATGAAGTAAATGGAGACAATCTGCAGAGTATTGCTATCTATAATGACTATGGACGTCTGATGGCAGCGGAGCCTGTGGCGGCGGAGAAGGAAGATCCGGATGTCACAGAACAGGATTGGTATAAGAAGGCGATGGAGATTCAGGAAAATATGCACTTTTCAGTGCCGCATATCCAGAATCTGTTCGACGATGGCACGTTTCGGTATTATTGGGTGATTTCGCTGAGCCGGGCAGTGGAGATTACCGACAATGGAGTGTCGCGTATGGGAGTTCTGCTTGTAGATATGGATTACTCAGGAATTGCCCGCATGATGAAGCAGATCAATTCGGCAAACAAAGGACAATATTACTATCTGTGTGATGGAGACGGACAGATTATTTATCATCCGCAGCAGATACAGATTGCAGACGGAACAAGGAAGGAAAGCAGTCAATCTGTGGCAAAATATAAAGAAGGAGTGTATGACGAGGAATTTGAGGGAGAGCATCGAAAGGTTGTTGTAAATACAATCAGCTATACAGGCTGGAAGCTGGTTGGTGTAATTCCTCAGACGACCTTTGTTGACGGCACAATCGATATCCGGTATTTCATTGCCATGCTGATGCTTTTGATGGCGATGATGTTGATGATTATTAATCGTATTGTCTCTGTGAGGATTTCCAGCCCGATTCTGAAATTAAATCATTCTGTTATTGAATATGAAGCGGGAGAGAAACCGAAGATTTATATTGGAGGCTCCACGGAGATCAGGCATCTTGGAAACTCTATTCAGAACTCCTATGAGCAGATTGACATGCTTATGAAGAAAATCGTACTGGAGCAGAACGAACGGAGAAAAAGTGAATTGGATGCATTGCAAAGCCAGATTAATCCACATTTTCTCTACAATACGCTGGAGTCTATTACCTGGATGATTGAGGGGGAGCGAAATGACGAGGCATCGTTTATGATCACCCAGCTGGCAAGGCTTTTCAGAATCAGTCTTTCGAAAGGGCGTACGGTAATCAGTATCAAAGAAGAACTTCAGCATGCGCAAAGCTATATGAATATACAAAAAGTACGCTATAAGAACACGTTTTCAGTCATATTTGATGTACAACCTGAACTGTATGAGTATTGTATTGTAAAGCTGGTGCTGCAGCCGATTCTTGAAAATGCAATCAATTACGGTGTGGGTTCGATGGATGATTGTGGAGAAATCAAAGTGACAGGCCGCATGCAAGGAGAAAATATTATTCTTTCTGTTACAGACAATGGTCTTGGGATGACGGAGGAAGAAGTTGATTTGATCTTGACGGACAGTAAACGGATTCGCAAGCATGGTTCCGGTGTAGGGCTTGTGAATGTGAATAACCGAATACAGATTTTGTTCGGAAAAGAGTATGGTCTGGTTGTGGAGAGTGAACCAGATGAAGGGACGACAGTATCCATCTGTATTCCGGCAGTTTTGTACACGGAAGACAACCGGGAGGATCTTGAAAAAGGGCGTATGTTCCGAAAGGAAGAGACGGCAAAAGAAGTGCAGGTGAAACGAGATGATGAATAACAAAAAAGGATTTGTCCTGACAGAAGTGATTCTGATGATAATGGTCATCGGACTGGCGTTGATGATGATTTCGGGACAGAATAAAAAAGCACTGGATAAGGTTTCGGTAATTCTTGAAAATGCAGGAGACAGTCAATGGTCTGCTTTGAAGTATGGTCTGAAAATGGCGGCAGAGGAGGAGGGCATTGAACTTGCGGTTGTGGATGTAGAAGAAGGATTGGATGCAGAAGCTCAGAAAAAAGTTTTTGAACGTGAGATTGAGGATGGAGCGGATGCGTTGATCGTGCAGCCGGTGTTAGACAAGAATGATCAGGAGGTGCTGAAGAAGATTGAGAAGAGAGTACCGGTTATGCTTGTGGGTTATGAAGCGGAGAAAGGGGAAACAAGGTATGATCTTCCGGTTATAAAAGAAGACAATTATGAGATGGGACAAGCTTTGGCGGAAGAAATGCTCAAAGATTTTGAAGGAAATATAGAAGAGAAAAAAATAGGACTTCTTTTAGCGTCGACGGATTCCAATATGCTCAGCAGCCGAGAGTGTGGTTTTAAAGATGCGCTGGAAGATAAAAATGCCAATATTTTAGAGCTTTCTTTGGATTCGCTTTTAGACAGAGAGGAAAACACGGAATCGAAAGTGGATATTGTGATTGCTTTGGATGATAGCAATCTGACTGCAATTGGCGAATATTTGGCGAGCAGTCAGCCGCACGGAGAATTACTGTATGGAATAGGTCAGTCTACAGAAGCTATCTATTATCTTGATAAAGGGATTGCGGAGTGTGTTGTAGTTCCGGACGAGTTTAATGTTGGCTATCAGAGTCTGAGCGAAGTTGCAAGAAAGCTGGACCATTATTTTGAAAATATGAAGAAACAGACGGTATCATACTCGGTAATCCGAAAGGAGACGTTGTTCAGCAAAGAAAATCAAGAACTGCTTTTTACAATGAGCCAGTAGAGGAAAGGGGGAGAAAAGTGAGAAAGAAGAAAAAATGGTTGGTTGGGATGCTTGTCATCGTAAATGTATTTCTTTTGTTTGGCTGTGGAAAACGTCAGGAAACACGGGACGACAAGGTGCATATCGGGGTTACTTATTACAACCAAAGCGATACGTTTTTGAATGAGCTTCTTGCCCGGTTCAAGGAACAGTTGAAAAATCCCGAACATGAGGAGCTTGAGGCGACGGTTACGATATTAGATGCAGCGGGGTCACAGCGCACACAGGATGATCAGGTGAAGGAATTGATTGACATGGGGTGTGATGTGCTCTGTGTAAATTTGGTGGATCGGGCAGATCCGTCGGAAATTATAGACCTTGCCAGAGATCATGATGTTCCGATTATCTTTTTTAACCGGGAGCCGGTAGAGGAAGATCTAAGACAGTGGGATGAACTTTATTATGTGGGAGCAGAGGCGAAACAGTCCGGTGTGATGCAGGGAGAGCTTGCGGCTGAAGTAATACAGAAAAATACTCAGATTGACAAAAACAGAGATGGAAAGATCCAATATGTCGTATTGGAAGGGGAGGCAGGACATCAAGATTCAATCATCCGGACAGGAAATGCGGTTGATACGATAAAAAACAGTGGAATAGAGCTGGAAAAACTAAGCTATCAGATTGCAAATTGGAACCGTGTTCAGGCACAGAACAGGATGGAGCAGTTGATTAGCCAGTATCAGAACAAGATTGAACTTGTTCTTGCAAACAACGACGATATGGCGCTTGGAGCAATTGACGCTTACAAAAAGGCGAATTATACGGAATCGGCATGGCCGGTGTTTTTTGGGATTGACGGCACGGATGCCGGACTTAGAGCGCTTGCAGATTCAGAGCTGTCGGGAACAGTATATAATGATAAAGAAGGACAGGCAAAGGCGATGGCGAAGATGGTTGAGGCAATTGGAACAGACGAAGAGATTGCCGAGAAATATGTTTATCTGCCATATATAAAAGTGACAAGCGAGAATATTGGAGAATTTCTTGAGAAATAAAAAAGAATAAGGGGTATAAAAGAGCATGAAGACATTGACAAAAGATATGAAAATTTTTTCATATCGCACGGAACCTTTAAACGGCATGGAGGGAGATGACGGAGGTTTTTCGATAGAACTTTATGGAAATGGAAATCTAAGGTATTGTGTCTATCGCCTTTTTGATGACATCAGGCTGCTTCAGATGTTTAAAGTAAGTAAAGAGGCAGTGTACGATATTTACGGGATTATTGAGAAGGCGAGAAAACGCTTGGAGCAAGTGCCGCAAAAGTTGGACAATGGTTCGGAGGATGGAATGTTGAATGAATTTTTGTTTAGCGACTTCAGCTGGGTTACTGCGGTGAATATTCAAGAAGTATTTGTCAAAGGTATGATACTGACCAATTATCAGTATTATCAGCAATATAAAGAAAATATGAAACATGAAAATACAGTCTTAGGTGTGTTTAAGGAGATTTGCAAAGTATTGAAAAGTGCGGGAATTGAGCTTTCTTTGGATTCCTGTGAGATTTGGAAAGACTGCAAATTAAAAGTGACATGGTAGACGAGTAAACAGATGAAAAGTATCATAGTGAACAATATAAAGGCACTCAGCGCAAATGATTGAGTGCCTTTGTATATTTGGATTTTAACCTAGAATCGAATATACTGCACACTGTAAGGTGGAAGCGTAAGTGCACCGTTCAATGTTAGTTCGGCATCGGTTATCAATTCTGTTCCAGTTCCATTCAAATCGCCGTGATAAGCGGTATATTCCTGCTCCGAGGCATTGACAGCAACGAGAATTCGTTCGTTGTCTGTCTTTCTCTCAAAAATAAGCTGGTGGTTTTGAATGACGATATTACGATAATCGCCGTTACAAAGTGCATCGCTTTTTTGGCGAAGCGAGATGAGATGGCAAAGCCAGTCTGTCAGTTCATTTGGCTTTGGCTCTTCAAAACACGGACGAAGTGCATAGTCGTTATCGGGAGCTTTCATCCCTTCTTCGCCCCATTCACTGCCGTAGTACAGGCAAGGAATGCCCGGCATTCCAAGTAAAATACCATATGCAATACGGATATGTTGTTTATTTTTTAAAATACTTGCAAGCCTTGTTACATCATGGTTATCTGCAAATGTCATCAAATGTTTTCCACGGTAAATGCACCATGGGTCTGCGCCAAACTGACGGTGCAGAGAGTGTGCGATTTCGAATAAATTCATATCATTTAAGCTGGAAAATAATCCTTTGTAACATTCGTAATTTGTGCAACTGTGCAGCATGTCGTCGTTTACAATCAGGTTGTAATCTCCAAAAAGCACTTCTCCAATCAGAGCAAAATTCGGTTTTAATTCCTGACAAAAGCTGCGGAGTCTTCTCATAAAGCTGTGGTCTAAACTGTAGGCAACGTCCAGACGAAGCCCGTCAATATCAAATTGTTCAATCCACTGTTTTACACACTCCAACAGATAATCGGAGACGGCAGGATTTTGTAGGTTGAGTTTGACAAGTTCAAAATGGCCTTCCCAGCCCTCGTACCAGAAACCGTCCTGATAAGCACTGTCTCCGTCAAAATTCAGATAAAACCAGTCTTTGTATGGAGAGCCCCATTTCTTTTCTTTTACATCTTGAAAAGCCCAAAAACCACGACCGACATGATTAAAAACTCCATCTAAAACAATTCGAATACCATGTTGATGCAAATGAGAGCAAACATCCGAAAAATCCTTGTTTGTTCCTAGTCGACAGTCGATTTTCAGAAAATTACGGGTGTCATATCCGTGATTGTCAGATTCAAAGATTGGATTCAGTAAAACGGCACTTATACCAAGGGATTTTAAATAGTCTGTCCAATCCATAAGTTTGCGAATACGTGGAACCGTGACGCCGTCATTTTCGGTTGGAGCACCGCAAAATCCGATTGGATAAATTTGATAAAAAACACTTTCGTAAGCCCACATAGACATTACCTCCTCTGCTGTGTTAGTGTTTGCTGATATTTATTTTATCATACAGAAGAAACATTGTCGATTGGTGCGTAAAGTGTATTGGTTAGAATGATGATAAAAATGGTAGGAATTAGGAAAAGTTTGGGGAAATACACGGAGAAAACAGAAGAACAGAATGAGGATGTAAAAGGAAATCAGAATAAAAATCAAGATGTATCTGACAATGATGAAGAAATCGAAGAAGATGGAGAGGGAAAATCGACAGAAGATACGACAGAAAATCTTGATAACGAGATGGAAATTCCGGAGGAATGGAATGAGTAACAACAAAGGAGAAAGAGGAATGTGGAAAAACAGAAATAAAATATGGCTGACAATAATAGTCGCTTTCGTATGCATGTTCGGCAGCGTAGGAATGGCGTTTGCGGCAGAGACAGGGACGCCTGTCACAACAGAGTCGATGGAAATTCGTACAGGGGAAAAAGTGGGGCTTCGTACAATTTCAGCGGTTGATAAAGCATATGTAGAAAAATTACGGTCGGAAGGTAAGAATGTGACTTACGGAACAGTAGCTTTGCCGGCGACCGTGCTGGAAAAAGTGAATGGTACATTGGAGATTGGTAAAAGTTATACTTATAATAAGAAAGTGTATAAGGTGCTGAATATTCCGGGAGAAGAGATTTGGAAGACGACAGAGGATAAAATTTATTTTACCGGTGTGTTGACAGGAATCAGCGGCTCCGGATTTAATACGAGATATGCGGTTCGTTCTTACATCAGTGTGGATGGTAAGGTAACATATGGAAATACATTGACACAGTCACCATATACAATAGCTCAAGATATGATTAGTTCGGAAGATGTTGCAACAAGTCAGAAATCATGGCTTGCAACAAATGTCATAGATGCATGTGATGATGCGAAGAAAGTGACAAAAGAGACACTGACAATCACATCAGCTGATTTGAAAAATGGTAAGTACACATTAGAAGCAACTTCAAAAATTAGAAATTACAAAAAAGTGATCGTGGATAGTTCTGTAAACAACGGAGAGATTATTTTGGATAATATCCGTGTGAGAAATTTGGAAGTTGCAGCAGATGCGAGCTGTACAATCACAGCGAACAATGTATCGTTTGATAAAATAAGTAAAGTAGCCGGAAAAAGCAGAACAGCAGGAAACCTTGTACTGAATCTTGGTGCCGGTTCAAATGTAACAGAACTCAGTGCATCAAGCAACATGACAATTACGGGCGATTTGAAAATTGCGAAAGTAACAGTTGATAACAAAGTAGAAAATTTTGTTGTGAATACACCGGCAGAAAAACTGACTGTATCAGAGAATGCAAGCGGTTCTAAGATTGAAGTAAATAAAATGGTGGAAGATGCTGTTTTGGCAGGTGAAAATTCTACAATTTCCGGAACCGGAAAGATTGACAAAGTAGAGGACAATGGAAATAATGATGTGCAGGTAGAGGTTCTTTCAAACAGTATCGTATCTGTGGTAGTGCGTGGAATGAACCGCATGATTGTGACACTTGAAAAAGCGACAAAGAAAAAACTCACAGTAGATGACATGACAATCCTCTGTCACGGAGGAAAAGATATGACAATCTTAAAGGTAGAGACGACAGACAACAAGGTTTATACAGTGTCGACTTCTACATTTGCCAAAGATGACACATATACATTTTCAATTAAATTGGAATCAGGAAAGATTATTCAGGAAGAGTTCAGCTACAAAGTAGACTGCCCAACAGTGAGTAACGCAACAGTGTTGAGAAGCGAGGCAACAAGAGCAGAATTTGACTTGTTCGACGTGGATGAAGGCGGGTATGTATACGTATATATTCCGGGACACACACAGGTGAGCAAAGCGGTAGACATTCCATCTGTGGAAACGGTGAAAAAAGGATACAAGCAGCAAATTAAGACTGGTTTTAACAAAGTAATGATTAGAGGACTGGAATCGGGGATTTCTTATCAGCTATACTATGTGTTAGAAGCGCATGACGGAAGAAGTTCTGAAGTGTTAGGACCGATTGCGATCAGTGGAAGCGTGCAGGAAGATCCGAATATTTCCAAAGAATATTCCATAGTTTCTGTCGGTGAAAAGCCGAAAAATACAATTACAATCGTGCTAAATAAAGCACCTGAGGAGGAATTGACACTGGATAATTTCTCGTTCATTTGCCCGACAGATTCTGAGATTACAATCGACAAAGCACAGTTGAAGGTAAGTGAAGACAAGACAACGTATACAATTGTAATTCCGGATGATTATGGACACAAGGACAATCAGTATACAGCGAAAGTGACATTCCAAGATGGAACAGTGGCAAAGAAGACCTTTACAGTGGAATATACACCGCCGCGTATTACAAATCAGAAAGTAGAACGTATTTCTGAGACAGAAGTACGCTATAGTTTTACTTCGGATGAAGATGGTGTGCTCTATTATGGAACGTATACGTGGAATGATGAAAGTAATGCATCATGGAATAATACACCGACTGGAAAAGAGATTCTCAGTGGAGCAGTTGCGTCCACAAAAGTGCAGATGCATGCGGGACAAAATACTGTAGAGTTTACATATAACGGAACAGATGAAGATATATTTGCATTTTACGTAGATGAAAAAGGAAATTATGCAGGGTATACAGAACATAAAGAGATTCCGGCATATGTACCACCGGTAAAACCAGATGAGTCCAAACCTGCAATTGAATCTATTGTCTATAATAAAGACTTATCAGATAGTTGGACCACTTGTCTTGACGTCACATTTACAACTGGAATTGATTGGCTACCAAATCAAAAGTTGATTCAAATTCAAGTGATTGAGGGAAGTTCTCCGGGAAAAGTACTATGGTCGACTGAATTTTTGGACGGTGAGCAAAAGAAGCTTCGCATGACTACAATGAACGGAGCATTTAAGACGGGAACATATAAAATGAGTATGTATATAGAAAAAGATGGACAGTTGTTAAAAGTAGAAAAAGAATTTACAATTGACTAATCAGAAAAGGACTTGGGAAAATGATTGCCAAGTCCTTTTTGCCAAAGAATAAGGAGGAATTATGCGTTATAAGATTGCTGAATGCGTGACGGAATATGAGCCGCATTATGAGATGCTGCGCCGAAAGATGGAGCCATATCGAACTGCGGGAGAAGGAGAGCCAGATATCAGATTGACATTAACGAAACAATTTTGCGAAGAAAAGCAAAAGGAGCAGCCACATCTCACGGAAGCACAATGTGAGTATATTTTTGCAGGCTCTGAGTTTTACAAAAAATTTATTTCGGAAGGTGGCATTATGGTGCACGCCTCAGCGGTTGAAGTGGATGGAAAAGCATATCTGTTCTCGGCGGACAGTGGAACAGGAAAGTTGACACATACAAAGCAGTGGCAGAACTATTTCGGAAAAGAAAGAGCATTGATCATCAATGATGATAAACCGGCGATTCGAAAAGACAAAAACGGATGGGCTGCATATGGGACACCGTTTAGTGGAAAGACAGATGAGAACCTCAATCGCAAAGCTATTCTTCAAGGGATCTGTATGTTGGAGCGTGGAAACGAGAA
Source organism: Faecalimonas nexilis (assembly GCF_059731825.1). Lineage (NCBI taxonomy): Bacteria > Bacillati > Bacillota > Clostridia > Lachnospirales > Lachnospiraceae > Faecalimonas > Faecalimonas nexilis. The sequence goes on from NZ_AP029189.1 coordinate 552,063, forward strand.
TGCGATCGAGAGAATCGGAGTTTGGGAAGCGATTCCGCTTTTGATGCGCCAGACGATTGTGCCTAGAAGCGAAAAGATGGCAGGGGAATTATTAGCGATTTTAGATACACTGTTGAGTGAAGTGCCGGTTTACCGAATGAAATGTACGATTTCAAAGGAAGCGGTAGTGACGGCATATGAGAAAATGAAAGGAGATCAAGATGAAGATTAAAACTGGGTTTATGATGAGAGAAGTAGCTGGAAAATTCGTGGCGGTTCCGGTAGGAGTGGGAGCAAATGATTTTAAAGGAATGCTGCAAACCAATAAAACGGGAGCATTTCTCTGGAAATTACTTGAGAAAAAACAGACGAAAGAAACGCTTGTTTGCGCAATGTTGGAGCATTATGAGATGACGGAAGGACAAGCTGAAAAAGACGTGGAGACATTTACCAGTCAGCTCATTGAGGCTGGAATCTTAGAGGCGTAAGGCAGGGAGTGTGCAATGATTAAAAAAATGGAACAGATTCTTGTGGAGACTGGAGAACTTTTTACAACTGCCTCCGGTATCAGTATGCTCCCGTGTATTCGTCCAAAACGAGATATGATTCATCTTGTCACTCCAAACCAAGGCGTAAAAAAACACGATGTTATTCTTTATAAAAGAAAAAATGGAAATTATATTCTTCACAGAGTAATTAAAACGAAGCCGGATGGATATGTGTTATGCGGAGACAACCAGTGGGTGCTCGAGTGGGGAATTAACGATGAGCAGGTGCTGGGTGTGCTGAAAGGATTCTATCGCGGGGAAAGATATGTGGATTGTGAGAAAAATCGTTTGTATCATATATATGTGGCTATATGGTGTTTTTCGCTTGCAATGCGAAAATGGATTTTAAAAGGAATGAATCTGATGAGAAGAACAGGCAGGATACTTAGAAAATTCCCTGAAAAATCGGAATAGAAAGAAGCAACGTCTATAATTGAACGCACAGAGACTAAATTTAATTAGTCTCTGGGGCGTTTTTTTTGTATTGAAAAGTCTCAAAAACATTGAAAAATCAATGAATTTAGGAAGGAGGATGGATAACGGTAATGGGGAAGTGCTATAGTCGATTGTCATTTCAAGAACGACTAGTTATTCAAAAATTGTACAAAAAAGGTATGACTATGGCAGAAACGGAGAAGATTGCAAGAATAATTGGGAGGAACAGGACAACGATTTATCGTGAGGTATTGCATAATACTGCAGACGGGCAGCCTTACAACGCAAAAGAAGCACAAAAAAGAGCAAAGGCTAACTTGAAACAGAAGAATATTGCAAAGCAACTTGCGAGAGGTGAGACTACTCGCAAAAAGGTTTATGTTTTGTTTAGAGAAAATCCAGATATGACTGTGAAAGACATGGCTGGAAAAATCGGATGTAGCAGAGCAACTGTAGCAAGGTATCTTAGTGAAATCAAATCCGGTTCATATCCAAGTAAACAAATGAACAACTGAATATGCTTTAAGAAAATAGTTCTTACGCCGTTGCAGGTACGGTGATGAAAAAAATGTAGTGGATCTAACAAATCCATGTAAATTTTTCTTTTTTGAGAATAACAGGAAGCTTTTGAAAAAGAAAAGTTTATGAGAGACTTTTTATGCGGCTTTTGTTTATTTTCGTTACACTAAAATCAAGGAGGAACAGTTATGAATGATCATTTTGCATGGCTTAAACGGTTAGTTGATAGACAAAATGAAAAAAAGTATTTAAGCAATTGTAAAAAGTATGAGCGTTTAAAAAGTATGTCTGAACAGGAGTTGATGTTTGAATACATCAATGTAAAAGTAAACTATCGGCATCAAAAAAATATATGGATATTAAGTATTGTATTGTCGGTATTGTTGATTTTACAAATCTGTAAGAGTTGTACTGATTTTATCAATCAGGTAAGGACAGTGGCAAGCTATCAAGAGAATCCAGAAGTGCTTTTGAAGATTGGTTTCAGTATAGCAGGAATATTGGCAATAGCGGTTATCATACTGATAATTATTTTGCTCTTCTCATATACAAAGTGGTTAAAGGAATCATATAAGCGAGTGCTTTTTGCAGCATTGATTTTGGAATGTAGACGGAAACAAACATGGTATTTTCACGTTGATATAAAGAGATGAAAAATTAGTATTTATAACCCGCAAACAGATTGTAAACAGGAAAGAAGTAAGCTATAATAAAAGTGGTTTTGTAAAGTGTAAGATTTAAGGAGGAGGAAAAGGTATGAGGAAGAAGAACATAGCAAGAGCAGGAGCAGCCTTTGTATTGTTGCTTGGTCTGACAGGGACGACAGTATTCTACCAGGGAACAGCAACTGCATCAGGAGCGGAAAACTCAGAGAAGGTGGCAGCTGTGAATGATGATGCATCTGATCAGGAAAAAGAAGATTCGATATTTGCTCAGAAAGAGACAGATCAGAAACCGAATACATCGGATGCGGACAAAGAGAAAGAAGCGGACAGTAAGGATCAGGAAACAGAAACACAGGATAAAACAGTGGATCAGACAGATACAGAAAAAGCATCTGCAATAGACGGCAAGAATACAACTTCACAAAAGCCATCCTCTGATGCAAGACCAAACAATGAAACAGGAGAAAAACCTTCTAAGCCGTCCCATACACACAGTTGGAATGCTCAGACGACAGTTGTACATCATCCGGCATCCGGACATAATGAGCAGGTGCTGATAAAAGAGGCTTGGACGGAATATAAGCCAATTTATGAAACAGTAGCAATTGAAGTGTGTAATACATGTGGTGCTGATATTACAGATAACCCTTCGAAACATATTAAACAACACATGCTTGCGGGAGAAGGCGGTTCATGGCGTACAGAATATATCCAAAAGCAGACAGGGACAGAAACTATAGCACATCCAGCAGAGTATGAAACAAGATGGGTGCAAGACAGCGCCGCATGGGATGAAACGGTGATAACTGGTTATACATGTAGCTGCGGAGCAAGTAAATAGAAAATCAAATATCGACGTGAAAGTAGAGTATCTTCAGGTACTCTATTTTTTATTACCATTTTAAGTGAGATGGGAGGAAAGCATTTGAAAATATTAAAAAAAATCTTATCACTGATGCTGATCTGTATCCTGTTTTCAACAACAGTTCACGCACAGGGGGAGACACTTGATACAAATAAAGACGAGATATACGAAAAGGTGTTGGAAGCCTACCGAAAAGGCGATAAGATGTCGGAGGAAGTCGTAACAGCACGAAAGCAGGCGGCAGAGCAGCTGGGATTGGAAGCTTTTTTGGACGAAAGAGCTTTTCTGTCAGTTGATTATCGGAATGAGCAGGAGATTGGAAAGGATGGAGCAATCAAAGATCCAGCGCTGGACATTCTGATAGAAATGGCAACAGAAGAGGAGATGCAGGCAGTCCTTGCAAAAAGCCAAATGAAGGCAACTCTTGCAAGAAGCCAAATAAAGTTAAATAGGATGAGCGAACGTGCATTTACACCGGGGCAGACAGTAGGAGTTACTCAGATGCCAAGAGTAAGTGGTGCAGGAAATGGTTATTTTTCAATTGATGGTGCAAACAGTTACGGATACTGCGCAGAAAACAAAAAGAACTTTTGGAGTAATTATGGTACAAAATATGGCGAGATTACAGAATGGGATGATGCTGTTGCAAGAAAAATCTTATATTACTCTCCGGGAGGACCAGGGTATGCCGGAAATAATCTAGGATATGACATGGACAATGCGACCTTTGCAGTGGGATATCAGAATGGAAGCTGTAACAATAACGGCAGGGCAAAAAGCTATATTGCATCGCTGGAAGGAAAAGCAGACCCGATTACGTTAGGATTCCATGCATACAAAGTCAACATTACCCCGGACAGCTATCAGGATGTGGCATTTTTAGGATATGCGCCAAGTAAAGGCACGCTGACTTTAAAAAAGGAATCTGCAAATCCGGGATTGACAAATGGAAACAGCTGTTATTCATTGGAGGGAGCAGTTTTCGGCGTGTACAGCAGCTCATCACTGTCCGGCGCATCCAGGGTGGGAACGCTTACAACCGATGCGAATGGAAATTCTGATACGCTCCAATTAGATGCAAAAACGTATTATGTAAAAGAGCTGACTGCACCGAAAGGATTTGCACTTGACCCAAGTGTGAAAGAGGTAACCGTGACGGCTGATCAAAAGGCTGTGGTGACGTTTAAAGATCTTCCGCAGATGGATCCGGTTGGAATCTTGCTCGGGAAAGTAGATGCAGAGACGAACCAGAATAAACCACAGGGGAGTGCAACACTACAGGGCGCACAGTTTACAGTGAAGTATTATGCTGGCTTGTGGGCACCCAACGTAGACCCGGCGATACTTGGACAGACGCCAGTTCGTACATGGGTGTTTCAGACCGATGAGGATGGATTTACATCTTATGCAAAAGATTATTTAGTATCGGGGAGTGAATTGTATCTTTCACCTACAGGAAATCCATCATTACCGCTAGGAACTGTGACAATACAAGAAACAAAAGCACCGGAAGGGTACTTGATTAATAATGAAATGTTTGTTATGCAAATTACGGCTGAAGGGAATGACCAATATGTGAACACCTATAACAGACCAACTGTGCCAGAAAAAGTGATGAAGTTAGATTTGGTGAAGCGGCAGGAGAAAACAGACATCCCAATTCCGGGTGCGAAGTTTGAACATACGAAGCCAGATGGAACAAAAGAGATACTGACAACGGATGAAGCAGGAAAACTGACATTAACAGGAGTGCAGTATGGGACACACCGCATTACAGAAATTGAAGTCATGGACGGTTATGAGATCAATGGCAATCTGATTGAATTTCATGTTGCACAAGATAATAAGGTTACACTCACGTCAAAGATTGATATTACTCTTGGAAATGTAGTCTTTGATGTTACAGATGAAGGACATATTTCTGTGATTGTAGAAGACCCTCTTTCTCCATTCACTCTCCGGATCCATAAAGAAAATAATAAAGGAAAGATGCTTTCTGGTGCAGAGTTTACCGTATATAGTGATTCGGACTGTACACAGGAAGTGGCAAAGGGTACTACAGACAGTCAAGGACTTCTGAACATGGAAGGATTGAAAATAGGGAAACAATACTATTTACAGGAAACCAAGGCACCAAAAGGCTATCGGCTTCCATTGGATGCCTCTGGAAATCCGGTAACTTATGAGATACGTACAGAGAGCACTCCGGTAAAGGATGAGTTTATCTTTTATGTAAACGGAAAGGCATTTACAACCGATTCAGATGGCATGTTTACAGTGACTGGCACAAAAGCAGACCGGATAACAAACATGACGATTGTGAATAACATTGGGATGAAACTTCCAAATACAGGTTCGAATACAACGATGCTGTTAATGATGGGAGCGCTGATTCTGGGCGTAATCACTATGATTAGATGGAAACGAGACAGGGGAGGATCTATGAAAAAGAAAACATTAAAAATGCTGTATGCATTGGCACTTTCTACAGCTGTTGCAGTCAGTGGAGGAGCAGGAACAATTGGAACCATGCAGGTGGCTGCAGCACAAGCCCGTACAATGCTCAACACACAAAACGGTATTGCGGATTTTAGACGAGGTGATGCAAGTATCATTGTTCAGGGAAATGAAGGACAAACTTTGAAGGGAAAGAAATTCCAAGTATATAAGCTGTTCAATGCGGAAAACTCAGATGGCGGGGAATCAATCAATTATACATTTAATGAACTATATGAGAAATCATTAAAAACAGTGGTAGGAAAAAAGATTGGAAAAGAAGCCTCTAAAGTAACAGAGTATGAAGTGATCGATTACATTCAGTCTTTAAACAATAATCAGGTAGAGGGAGCACAGACAGAACAGAATATAGAAGGTTCTTACAGTGAGTTCCGATATTTTGTCGAAGAGCTTAGAGATCAGATTGTAAAAGATAAAGCAGCGGCAGATGTGGTGAATGTAACAGGCGTAAAGGAAGATAACTCGATCGTGATTGGAGGTTTGGAGTATGGCTATTACGTAGTGGATGAAGTAAGTGATGTAGAGGGTACACATTCCGCAGCATCTATGTGTATCGTAAATACAGCCAATCCAAAAGCAGATGTGAATATTAAGTCAGATTATCCGACAGTGATCAAAAAAATACAAGAAGATGACAACAAAGAGAATATCGGAAATGACGGGTGGAACGACATCGGAGATTTCGAGATTGGACAGACGGTGCCATATAAATTTGAATCCAATATTCCAAACATCAATGGATATGATACATATTATTATGCATGGCATGACGTGATGGACGAAGCACTGACATTTGATCCGGATTCAGTTGCAATTCACATTCGAACAGAGGATAAAAATTATGAGCTTGCAAAAGATGAATTTCAAGTGATTACGAATCCGGGAAATGGTGAGACGTTCAAAGTAGAGATTCAGGACATCAAAGCAATCGTAGATCGAGAATTTGATCAAAAGAACGATTTGAACGAAAACGTGTATGGACAGAAAGTAATTTTAAGATACAATGCAACTTTAAATGATAAGGCTGCAGAAGACACTGGACGTCCGGGATTTGAAAATGATGTACGTCTCGAATTTTCAAATAATCCAGACCATGATGGGGATGGAACAACAGGATATACTCCGTGGGATACGGTTGTCTGCTTCACGTATAAACTCAATATTCTGAAAACGAATGACCATGATTTGAAATTGGAAGGAGCAAAATTCCGCCTATATTCGGACAAAGAGTTGAAGAATGAAGTATATGTGAAGAAAGCTGAGGATGAGGGGTATATTGTCATTAATCGTGATACAGTCGGAGGAAGTGACCACATTGGCGGAACGACACCTCAGGATTCAGTAGAGATGGTATCCAACGCAAAGGGAGAAATTAAAATCTATGGATTGGATACAGGTATTTATTATCTGAAGGAGACCGAGGCACCGACCGGATACCGCCCTCTGCTTGATCCAATCGTGCTGAATCTGAAAGCGACGTTCACAGATGAACGAAACGATTATGTAAAAGGCGATGGAGCAACCGATAAGACATTACAAAAATTAGAAACGACTGCGCATATCAAGGAATTTTTTGACGGAGCATACAAAGAATCAGATGTAGATTTGACAACAGATACCAGTGAAGGTTCTTCAAACTTGACAGTCATTAACAAGGTTGGAAAGAAACTTCCGGTAACTGGTTCTTCTATGATGCTTCTGATGCTCACAGCAGGAACAGCACTTGTGACAGGAGCATTTGTGTATGGAAAACGACAGAAAAAATCAAACGACGAGAACTAAAAAGAGAAAAAAGATGCTTACGGGTGTTCTTTTTGTAACAGGTCTGCTTCTTTGCATATATCCTGCATTTGCTAGTCTGATAGACAGAAAGCATCAGCAGAATGTGATTCAGACGTATCAGGGAAATATAGAGGCAAACAGCGAAGAGAAGCTTCAGGAAATGCTTGGAGAGGCAGAGCGGTATAATGAAATGCTGTGGCAGACTAACGGCGTACTGATTGGAGATATTGAGCAGGGGATTTTAGAAGAGGAGAGCTATCAAAGTCAATTGAATTTATCGGGAACAAGCGTGATGGGGACGCTTTCTATCCCTAAGATTAACGTCGACCTTCCAATCTATCACGGTACAGAAGAAGAAATTCTTGCAAATGGGGTAGGGCATCTTCAAGAAAGCAGCCTTCCGGTTGGGGGAGAAAATACACACTGTATTCTAACCGGACACCGGGGACTTCCAAACGCCAGGCTCTTCACAAGACTGGATGAAATGGAACAAGGTGATATATTTTTCTTAACAGTTTGTGGCGAAAAGTTGGCATATGAGGTAACGAAAATTGAAATCGTTCATCCGGAGGATGTGGAAGGATTGAGGATACAGGTGGAAAAAGATTTGGTATCCCTAATCACATGTACGCCATACGGATTGAATACCAAGCGGCTGGTAGTCACAGGCGAACGGATTCCTTATACAGAGAAACAAGAACAAGAAATTGTACCGGGAAGTATGTCTTTTCGGGAATTGGTCTTTACAGCACTTCCATTTTTATATCTGGTTGTAGGAATTGGAAGCATGATAAGAAAGAAAAGGGGGAAACGTAGCAGCAATGAAACACAAAAAGATTAAAAAATTACTTCCTTTGGTTTTTTCGGTGATAATTTGTACATTTCCGGTATCGGCTGCAAATGAAAATATAGCATTACTGAATGAACTGCAGACAGTCCAAACAGAGGAAGAGGGAAGCATTGAAATAGAATTGACAGACGGCGGAGTTGGAACAACAAAAGAGGATGTCGTTTTTGAATATGCAAAGGTAGCGGACGTTGTAGACGGAGAGTATGAGCTGCTGGAGGCTTATCAAGGAAGCGGGATAGACTTAAACGCAATTGAGACAGCGGAGCAATTAGAAGAGGCAGCTTTAGAGTTAAGCGCTTACAAAACTTCAGACGGAAGCTGCACGACAGATGCGGATGGAAAAGCGATCATAAAAGATTTAGATGTTGGAGTGTATCTTTTATATGCTTCAGAACACAAAAGATACGATGATATCACACCGCTTTTGATTGCAATCCCTACGTGGGGAGAGCAAGAAGGAGACATGCTCTATGATGTAAAAGTGATTCCAAAGCACACTCCGGTTCAACCAGGGAAAATCATCACAGACACACCGGATAGTGAACGAGATCATGTAAAAACTGGTGATAACGTTAATATTGCTCTTTGCATGGCAGGAGTAATTGTAGGAGCTACTCTTATAGGAACTATGCTGGCATTTTTTTATCAGAAAAGGAAGAAAAATTATGAAGAGAAATAAATGGCTGGCAGGTATGCTGGGACTTTTATTGATTGGTACAGTATCTTTTCCAACACAGGCAAAAGATACTGACATCAGAGAAAAGACAATTACATATCAGACCAAAGACAAAGAGGAAGAAAAATCCTTTCCGGAAACAGAAACATTTGATGGAAATAAATATGTGCTAAAGAATGTGACATATGAAAGTCTTACGTCAGAACCGGAAAAGGAGAAGAAAGTAGTAGAGTATACCGAAAAATCTGATCCGATTGTGAAAGGAAGCGAATATCAATTTCCGGAAGAAAAAACAGTAGATGGAATCGTTTATAAATTGAAGGAAATTACAGAACAGGAAAGTGAACCTTATAAACAAAGTGTATCAGCTTACAATGAGTATCAATACGAGATTTCACATTCGTCTGCGCCACAGACGAAAGAGGTTTCTGTGAAAAATGAAAAAACGGGGGGAATGGAAACGGTAACATGTAGCCTTTCTGCAGTACGTCTTATAGACCATGTTTGGATTGATTCTGATATTGATATTACATTCCAAGGATACGACCGGAATGCAATTGAATGGCAGGGATTGGTATTTCCAAACGACAGAGGAGCAAACGCTCCTTTGCAGGGATATGAAGAACAACTGCTGGCATCCGTAGGGCTTGGGACAGATGGCAAGGTAAAAAACACATACTATACATCGGATATTTACACGAATGCAGATGGTGTGGTATGTCGAGATGCACGTGCAAATATTCAAAAACTTGTTCCGGTATATCGTGCCGAATATCAAGGTGAGATTACTACACCACACATAGTGAAAACTGCGTTGTACCAAGGAGAGCAGGAAGTGGACAGCGAAACAGATATTAATTACACGATAGAAGCTACGGCAGTTTATCAAAAAGTTGACAACCAATTATCTTACATACTTGCAGGAGTAGGAATTTTGGTTGGTGTGGCTTTAATCATAATAATTTTAATGATACTTGCGAAGAAGAGAAAGGAGAAACAGGAACATGCAGCAACTTAAGACAATGATAGAGGGATTTGTAAATAAAAATGTGATTCCTTTGGGAGTAACAGCTATATTTGTCGTGATTGTAATTATGGGATTTGCCTTTCTTGCGCCGGGACATAAAGCAAAGGAATGGGCAAAAGAGCATGTGCTCTGGCTGATTATCGGTGCAGCTTTGATTTATACAGGATCAAGCTGGGCGACGGATATTGCAGCAAGCTTTGGATTTTAGAAAAAACAAGGGGACAAATTTGTCCCCCTTACAAAAAACAGGAAAAAATATGAGAAAAAATAAATGGAAAAATGAACTGGTCAATCCCTTAAAAGATAAGGGGCGGACAATGAAATTGGAATACTTCTTGTCAAATAATTATGTACTTACCGTATTGATGATCGTGTTAGATCTATTTGTAATATTAGGCGGGACATATCTAATCCATCTATTGAAACAGCTTCCATCCATTTTGCTTGGACATGGTACTTTAGAAGGAATATTTTCGCTTGTACATATGATTCCGAATTTAACGGAAGTAACCATGCAGGAAGTAGGAATAGTGTTGATCGGCTTGGTAATACTGGATACTGTTTTGGTCATCCGAATCAAGTTATCCTGGTCTGAAACACATTTTAATGTAGGACAAAAAGGTGTCTCTCGATTTACAAACGAAGATGAGATTAAGCAGCAATATAAGGCGATTGAGCCGCTTGAAACTCCTTATCCGGGAAATCCGGGCATCTTAATTTCTAGAATCGGTGAGACATTTTATATAGATGATTCGGTTGTGAATAACCTGATTCTTGGAATCACACGTTCCGGAAAAGGAGAGACACTTGTAAAGTCCAGTATAGAGAGTTATTCAAGAGCTGAATTTCGACCAAGCGTGATTATAAATGATAACAAGCTGGAGCATTATAAAGTATTTGCTTCAGCGTTGGAAAAAAGAGGATATAAAGTATATCTGCTAAATGCATCTAATCCCAAGTATTCCATGGGATTTAATTTACTTAGTGTTGCAGTGAAGTTCTATAAGCAGAAAGATTATGATATGGCAGAACAGGTTGTAAATTCTTTGACACATTCTTTTTTTGATGTGGATGGAGCAAAAGGCGATATGGTGTACTTTGTCAGTGCAGCTGCCGCATTATGTAGCGCGATGATACTTGCAAGTATTATAGATGCATTCCGGGCAGATGAAGAAGAAAATCAGAAACGATATGAAATATGGTCTTATCTGACCGAAGAAGCAAAGAAAGAACATCCCTTTCATTATCGGAACGATAATGAAAAGACCATTAATTTTTACAGCATTTTAATAAATTTTGGAAAATTAGTAGAAAAGCCTGTTAATAAAACTGGAACTCGTACACTTTTGGATGTTTACTTTGAGCAGCGTCCAGTGGATGATCGGGCAAGAATGAAGTTTTTAGGCGTGAAAGTTGCTCCGGGAAAAACGAAAGCAGGAGTTTTTTCAGAAATGCTGAGAGAATTAGATATCTTTACCCTTCGGAATGTCGCAATGATGACGGCAGAGAGCAGTATAGATATGGAAGAGATTGGATTCGGGGAACGTCCAATTGCAGTATTTCTTGCAACACCATCCTATGATAGCTCGCTTTATAAATTGCCAACCATTTTTATCCGGCAGATGTATTATATACTTGGAAAGATGTGTGATGATGGAAAAGGAAAATGTGCTCGGCAGGTAAAAGTCATCTTGGACGAGGCAGGAAATATGCCGAATATTGAGTTGATGAAAATAATGACGACAATGGGACTTGGACAAAATATTTCGTTTGACTTGTATTTACAGAATTATGAACAGCTAGAAGAGATTTATGGAAAACAGATTGCAGAAACGATCAAAGGAAATTGTGGAAATCACTTTTATCTGCAGACAAACTCAGAGGAAACCTCAAAAAGTTTCTCGAATATGCTCGGTAGCAAATCAATTGTAAACGTGCAGAGAGCAGGAAGCAAGTTGTCGTTTCATAAATATTATACGGAATCCATTGACGAACGACCATTGTTAAATCACAACGAACTCATGGAACTTCAGGAAGGTGAGATTGTTATCTTCCGGCGTTCAAAGAGAAGAGATTTAAAAGGAAACAAGATTAAACCAAGACCTATTTTTAACTCTGTAGAAAATGGAAGGTATTTTTGGTATGCATATGAATATTTTCCAAAAGAAACATATCCGCATCCAAATGATGTGAATTTTATGGATATCTGCAAAGAAAGCCGGGTGGGGATCCGACTAGATGAAAGGGTATGGGATATTGCAAAAAGTTTTCAGATGTTTCAGGAGGCAGACAGAAACAAAGTGCAAAGGCTGTCTGACTTTCCGGCTTATGAAGAATTAGAACCATTGCTTTATAACGCATTTGGAAAAGATATGGAGGAAAAATATGGAATTGGAAGAGAGATGACAATTGCAGAATTTACAGATTGTTTAAACCGGATAGAACTTCCGGAGATACAGAAAACACTCTTTTTGGAAACGCTCCAAAAAGCAGGATAGGAGGCGTTATGTCAGAAGCACAGATTATAGAATTTTTAAAATTAAATTCTGATTTTTTCAGTACGAATGATATCATCCTTACCGCAGTAAGGACAGTAGGATGGCTGTTGGTAAAGGGATTGTCACTGTTACTTGATTGTTGCATTACGCTGTACGATTGGACGTTTGGTCTGATTGATATTACAAGATGGTCTGTTTTAGAAAATTACCTGAGTGATTACAAACCACTGATACAGGCAATTATGATGGCTTCTCTTGTCATTCTTGGATTCATGTATATGTTTGGGAAGAACAAAAAGCATAATGTAATCCACAGTGTTTCGATTTTGATGGTAGTAATGTCGGCGTCGACAACCATTTTTACAGAACTGAACCGATTTTCCATTGCTTTTAAAGATGCAGCATTATCCGGGGGAAGTACGGTTAACGGAACAGAATTAATCCGTACCAATTTGTATGATCTTTACTATATTGATTCCAAGATTGGACTGGAAAATTTGAATAGTAAAGGAAAAATCCCACAGAGTACGTCTTTCAGTGAAACGGACGTAGATTACATCAATATTGGTGAAATACTCGATCCGGGAACAGATGGATTGTCTAAAAATGCAGAAAGCATTTTAAAGAAACGGTTGATGCCTATAGGAAATGGGGAATATGGTTTGATAGATGCCAAAGACGGAGTTGCATGGACAGACTTCGGAAATACCTATTATTACCGGTACACGTTTCACTATGGTACATATTATTTAACTGCAGCTGCAGCAATTTTGATCTATATCTGTCTTGCATATAAGAATACAAGAGTGATTTATGAAATTTTTGTAAGTCGTATTCTAGTTGGTTTATATGCTGCGAACCTTTCTTCTTCAAGAAAAGTGGTAAAAATATTGGAGAGTATTCGAGATAGTTATTTTGCGCTCTGTTTTACGGCAATTAGTTTGAAATCCTATTTTCTTTTTGTGGAATACGTCAATTCCAAGACAGAAATTAACGGATTGGCAAGGGGAATCATCATTTTATTTATTGCTTGGTGTGTCATTGATGGAGCGAATATCATAGAAAAATTAACAGGTGTAGATGCTGGCTTAAGCAGCATGACAGGCAAATTGATTGCTGCATATCATATGATGCGAGGGGCAGGACAAACTGTCCAGCAGGCGAGACAGTTCCACATGATGAAAGAGCAAAGAGATGCGATGAGAAATATGCAGGCAACAAGCCAAGGCGGTGGAACTGGCAAGACTGCAGGAAACAGCTTTAAAAACATGGAGCAGTCAATGGAACAGAACGGTGATCATAACCAAAATTCAAACAGTACTCAGCAGATGGAAGAAAATGTAAAGGGAGCAGATGGAATGGAGAACCGGCAAGGAGATTCTTTTGATGAGATGTCACAAAGCATTGAAAATGAGATGCAATCAGAACAAATGAACAATATGAATGAAGACTTCCGAATGCAGGACGATAGCACTGATGAAATATTGCATCAGAACATGGAGCAGTCAATGGAACAGAATGGTGCTCATAACCAAAATTCAAACAGTACTCAGCAGATGGAAGAAAATGTAAAGGGAGCAGATGGAATGGAGAACCGGCAAGGAAATTCTTTTGATGAAATGTCACATCAGAACATGGAGCAAGAAGAGCATGGGACAGAGCAAGTTTCCAGAATGGAAGAGCAAGGGACAACAGAGAATTTAACATCTGCAGGAGAAGTGACATCGAAAGAACCTTTTTCTGATCAGGAAGAAAAGTCGGAGAAGAATAATGTGAATGATATGCATGCGGCGGATCAGAAGCAGACAAATGGATTTGAATCACAACAGACGAACAGGAAGCAGCCATTCACTTATGAAGAGCCGAAAAATATGTTTGAGAAATGGGAAAATAAAACGGACAGTAGGAAGGTTTCAAATCATGCAGATGTAAATAGAGCAAGTACGTCTGCAATGAGAGAGAGAACACCAATGCAGGAACAGAGGAAATATGCAGAAAACTCCCCAAAAAGAAAAGAAAGAGGAAAGTCTGATTTTCCGGAAACAGAAAGGAGAAAGAAACGATAAATGAGGTATTTGGTTACAAAAGAGATTAAATCGGAAACACAAGTGATTTGGAAATTATATCTTCAGGATTTTGTGTTTTTATCCGTTTGGATATTTCTCTGTTTGAACCTGAAAGAAAATGTACATGAGTATCTGCAGATACCATATTTGATTTTTTCCGGAATGATTGGCATATGTTTGATGATTCCGGCAGTTGGGAATCCGAAACGCCGGATATATCAGGCGATTGCATTATACCTATTAAAACCCAAAAAAGTAATTGGTTTTCGGAAAAAGGAGATAAAACATGAAGAAGAAAGAGAAACAAGAAGTTTTGGATATCAGGGAAGATATTCCAATTCGAAGATATGATAAACAAAAGAAATGTTTTCAGCGGGAGAATGGAAGCTACAGCAATCTTTATCAGATCATTCCAAGGGATTTGGTAAATTCAGATGTGGATGAGATTGAAATGGATTGTTTTAAATGGGCGAAATTCCTTAAGATCTATGGGTTGGATATTGAAATCATATCCATGATGTTTCCCTGTAATACGCATACACAACAGGAGTATTGGAAAAAACGAATGCGGAATAACACCAATCCCCTGTACCATGAAATGATAAAGAGAAAACTTGCGGAATTAGAGTATCGGGAAAAACATGCAGTTACAAAGCAATTTTTTATTCAGGTTTTCTTTGCAGATGACAATGAAAGAAAAGAATCTATAAGACTGATTGACAGTATTTTGGGAATTGTTCCGGAAGAGGAAAGAAGAACCGGAATGGAAATACTGAAAGAAATCCCCGAAAAGAAAAAAAGACAGATTTTATATAAATTGGGCAATAAAAACTCACGGATATTTTGAGAAGGGGACAAAATTGTCCCCTAGTAGGAGAGAAAATCATGTGGAAGAAATGGCGAAAAAGAGAGAAAGAGAAAATAGAGATTGTTGAGGATGAACAATTGTTACAGGAAATATCCCCGGCAGGAGACCTGTTGCACTATGAATCTTACTCAAGAACAGGAACAGGCTATGAAGCTTGTGTACACATTTATGATTATCCGGAAGTACTGGATGATTATTGGCTGACGAATCCGTGCAATCAGGAAAATACGATTGTAACGATCAGTATTCACAATGAGGATCAGAATGAAGTAAAAAAGAATCTGAATCGTTCTATTGAAGAGCAGGGATCAAGAAAAAAGTTTGCAAAAGAATATAAAGATTTTTACGATGCAGCTGCAAGGGAAAGTGAAATGAAAGCACTTTATGATGAAATCAATTCGATGGGAGAAGTAATTAAAGCTGTTGCTATTCGTATTTTTGCAGCGGAATCGACAAAGCAAAAGCTGGAGAACTCTGTAGCAAAGGTAATCAAGTCATTAGAGGGGGATAATTATCGGGCTACTGTATTTTTAAATGAAACGAGAAAAGAATGGAAGAGTGTTTATCAAAGTGCAGAGGAGCAGATGAAAGAAACTCATACACTTCCAGGATTTGCGATGAAGTCACAGCTTATTGCGGCGGGAAATCCGTTCCATTTTAGCAGCTTGGAAGACCCATTTGGATCATTTCTCGGAGAAACTGCATGTGGAGGAAACGTAACATTTGATGCGTTTACGACAAATGCAATCCGTGTAAATGCATCTGCAGTAGCAATGGGAAATATGCGATTTGGGAAATCTACACTTTTAAAAAATCAGATGAAAGACAGATCCTTAAGGGGGGATTTCGTCAGGGTAATTGATGTTACCGGAGAATATTCTGCATTGGCAACGGAACTTGGCGGAAGAGTTTTAAACATGGATGGAAGTGATGGGATCATTAATCTACTTGAGATTTTTAAGGCAGGAGACAACGAGAATATCAGTTATACGAGACACTTATCAAAATTGAGAAAGTCTTATCGATTTTTAAAACCGGAGGCGGAATCGGATGAAGTAAATGTGTATATTGAAGCCGTGGAAGCGCTATATGGCAGATACGACCTGATTCCTTATGCAAGGGATGCAAAACGGCAGAAGCAGATCACAGGGCTTCCGGCAAAAAGTTATCCGAGATACCGGGATTTATTAGAGTTAGTAAATGAGATGATTTCTGAGATATTGTCAAAAACATACACAGAACAAGAAAAAGTTTTGATTGACCGAAAATTAATCAACTTAGACAGGGTAAAAGACCAGCTTCGGATTTTGGTAGATACTTATGGCTATCTATTTGATGGCTATACATCCATTAATAATCTGATGGATGTCAAAGTAGTATCGTATAATGTGACGGCATTAAAAGATATGGATTCGTCCATATTTGATCTGCAGCTATTCAATATCCTGTGCATCTCATGGGATGAATCTATTACAAATGGAAGTATTATGAAAACATTATGGGAGAGCGAAAAAATTGCGTTGGAAGATGTCACACATACGTTGCTGCTTGTAGATGAGAGCCATCGATGGGTAAATGCTCAAAAACTGTTTGCATTAGAGCTTTTGGGAATTTATCTAAGAGAAGGTCCGAAATATTTTACTGGGTTGTGGCTTGCTACACAATCTATCCGGGATTATGTTCCGGATGGAAGTACCAAAGAAGGAGAAAAGCAATTAAAAACCATTTTTGAACTGGCACAGTATAAGTTCATCTTCCATCAGGACAGTAATGTGCTTCCGATTATTGACCGGGTGTTTAATAATGTGCTTACATACTCGCAAAAAGAAAAGATTCCAAGGCTGCAGCGTGGAGAAGTCATTCTTTGCATTTCGGGAGATCAGAACATTGAATTTAAGGTGTACTTATCAGAAGCAGATAAACGTCTGTTCAAAGGCGGTGTATAAAAACAATGCTTAAGAAAAAAGTAAAAAAATACTTGTTGATTTCGTGCATATCCTTTGCGATTGGTACTTTGGGAATCATATTTGTTTCCGTTTTAATTGAAGAAGTTGTGAGGGCAATTGCAGGTGAGGAAGCAAACAAACAGATTACACAATCGGATTTAGAAGGACTTCCGGCATGGATTACTGTAGAGATGGTACAAGCTGCCATCGATATGATGAATGAGACTGGATATCCGGCATCTGTGGTGTTAGGTCAGATGATATTAGAGGCTGGGGCAGATGGTTCGGAACTTGCTAATCCGCCATATTATAACTGTCTTGGTCAAAAGGCACATTGCTATAAAGAAAACGGAACAGTCGTGATGCGGACAGAAGAGGCATGGGGCACAGTCACAGCGGAATTTTCTACATTTGCAAACTATGTAGACTGTATGCTTGCTTGGGGGAATAAGTTTACAAGGCAGCCTTATGTAGATAATGTGACCGCCTGTAAAAGAGACCCTGTGACCGGACATTATGATGCAGACAGTTTTATTACAGCATTGTGGAAGTCAGGATATGCAACTGACCCGGCATATGTCAGTAAGGTAATCGCAGTGATGAAAAGCAGAAATCTTTATCGGTTCAATTATATGACTTCGGCAGACTTAGAAAACGGTTTGGGAGAAATTGGAACGGGAATGTTTACCCATCCTTGTCCGGGAATGACATATCAGTCCAGCTATTTTGGGGAAATCCGGGAATTTGAAACTGGAGGACATAAAGGAAATGACTATGCGGCTCCTGCAGGAACGCCTACTCTTGCTGCCGCAGATGGAACAGTTACGATTGCCGGCTGGTCAAACAGTGCCGGAAACTGGGTGGTGATCGATCATGGAAACGGCTTGACAACAAAATACATGCATCATTCCCGGTTGCTTGTGAAAACAGGGGATATGGTAAAAAAAGGACAACAGATCGGCGAGGTCGGATCTACTGGACAGTCTACGGGAAATCATCTGCATTTTCAGGTAGAAGAAAATGGAGTTCCGGTAAATCCGGACAAATATTTAAAAGGAGAGGGAAATGAAAGAGAATAGGACAAAAATCAGTTTGCTTTTATTACTTGTAGGGGTTGCGATTTTATTAAACTTTTGCGGAAACCGAAATTCTTCAAACTCTTCAAACAAATCACAAAAAGGTGAGTTTCATGTTTCGGAAGAACCTATTTCTGAAGCAGAAATCCATGAATGGAACGAAAACCGGATTTCCAATATGCAGGATAAACCAGAAGACAATCTTCCTTCAGAAGAAAAGGAAGAAAGAAAAGTGGAAGTGCAATTTAAAGGATATGAAGAGTATCCGGAAAAATTTGCATGGTTACAAGGAGAAGACTGGAAGCGTTTCCAAGAAGAAGTAAAACAGTATCTCTATGTAAAAGGGTTTGAAACAGTTACAACAGTGAATCTGCATCCGGACACGATACAGATTATAAATGAATATGAAAGAAACTTATATTTTGATATTGATTATCGAACAGATACATCTGACACACTTACGATAAAAGCAGTCTGTGATACGTACCAGGAAAGTGATCAGATGCGGTTTGGATTTGAAATACAATACGGAACAGGGAGGGAATGACAATGGCGGAAATTAAAAATCTTTACATATGCTGTGAAGAAGGAAAAGAAGAGTTTTTTCAAGAAAAGGCGAAGGATATCTATAAAGAATATATTTGTATACAGGATGAAATTGGAAAAGATACAGACATGATCGTAATCATTCAGCCGACAGAAACTGAGGATGAATTTATAACAAGATGTTTAGAATATGCAAATCAAATGCAGATCAAAACAATCGTTGTGACTGAAAATTTTATTCCGGTGGGCGCCATGGAGCGTGTGCTGAAGGAGGGATAATTACTTGAAAACAAGAAAGGTAAGAGAAGTAAGGGAAGAACGGATCGGAAAGAAAAGTGCTCCATTAGTAGGATTTCTTGCGGTGATTGTTGTGGGATACTTTGTTTTCTTTACTTCAAAATTATGGCTTCCGGATAGCGCAACGCTTAAAAGCACAACGCCGTATTATCAGAAGCTGGTATATGAAACATACGATATTTATTTGACGCAGTGGAGATATGATGAAAAGGCAAACCGAATGCAGGTCATTATCGAGTTGGAAAATAAGGAAGTATTAGATCAAAAACTAGATTTTGAGGCGGTTGAACGAAACGGTGGAACATTAAAAATAAAAGTGATGTATCAAGATTCAGAATTTGTACTTTTGCACATCGAAGAAGTACCAAAGGCTTGGAAAGAGATTTCTTTCCGAGTTGGTAAAGAAAGTAAAGCTGCAAGATTTTATACAAATGTAAATGAGATAGAGCGCGGAAAAGTTCCGGTTAAGGTTACTGAAAATGACTGTAAAAAAGAACGCCTTCAGGCACAGATTACATATGATGATGTGCAAATAGCGGAAAAAGAGAAGAAAATAAAAGCCTATGAAGTAGAAAATGAGAAACTGGAAAAGCGGATTACATCTTTAAAGGAAGCAACCTATCCATCAGAGGAAGAAACGCAAAAGGCAGAAGATACGATTTTGAAAGCGCAAAATCAGATCGCAGTCAATCAAAATCAGGTTGCAGAAATAGAAAAAGAAATAGAAACCATAGTGCAGAGAACAAAAAATATTCAGCAACAAATTACCGAGTTAAAATAATAATTTTTCTTTTTGGGGGAAAGGAAGGTGCGATAAAAATGATACTTTTTGCAGGCTCGCAGGAGCGAGGATTTTTTGTACAGGAAACAGCAGCAATCAAAAAGATGGGACTGGAATATTTGCAAGGAAGCCTTACGATCAAGAATCATCTAAATGATATTTTAAGTCGACAATGCGAGTATCTGATTTTTGATATTGAGCAGTATGTTGATTCAGCAGAAGAAGTAGCGGTAGAAATCAAGCGGATAGAGGGGGCAAAAAATTGTCAAGTGATCATTTATGCTCCAGGATATGACAGACAAAGCAAAATCATTCAGGAGCTTCAAAATCAAGGAATCTTATATTATATATTCGCTGTAAGTCAAACGGAGGCGAGAGAGGAGTTAGAACGGTGTCTGTATGGGTATTATAAAGAGCCGGAGTCACACCCGTATCAGGAAGAAGCAGAAGCACAAGAGGAATTGAAACAGGGAATCAAAATTGGGATTGCCGGGATATGCAGACGAATGGGAACAACTACGTTTGCAATCCAGCTTGTAAAATATTTGCAGCTCAAAGGATACCGGGCTTGCTATCTGGAAGTAAATGATACTGGATTTGTACAGAAACATGAAGCACGCTTCTATGCGGAAGAACATGATGCAAATATTGGAAAGGTTAGATTTGAAAATGTGGACATGTTTTATAAGCCGGAAAATCTTCCGGAAGTATTAAAACAGGAATATGACTATTACATTTATGATTTCGGTACGTACATGAACGCAGATTTTAATAAAACCTCATTTTTAGAAAAAGATGTCCGGATTTTTGTGAGTGGAACGACAGCATCAGAGATGGATGAAACAGAAACGATATTAAGAAATGAATATTATTCAGACATAATGTACGTTTTTAATTTTGTTTCCGAACGTGAGAAAAAGGACGTACTGGAGTTTATGGAAAATAAAGCAGAACGGACATTTTTTACAGTGTATTCCCCGGATCAATTTGAATATGTTCATAACCCGGCTTTTGAAAAATTGTTTCCGGTGAAAGAAAAAGAAAAGCCGCAGAAAGAAAAAAGAAGTTTATTTTCTCGCTGGAAAAAAGTCTAGGTGGGGGAAAAAGATGGCAAAGTATAAGGAATCATTAGTAAAAAAAATCCGGATAGAACAAGAAGAAAATCAGAAGCAGAAAAAATTACAGGAAAAATATGGAATACAAAACGAAAATGTCCGAATTGTAGAACGAAATAATATGGGAAAGTTCCTTGTAAGAACAATGGGAAGATGTATCAGAATTACAGCATTGATCATGTTATTTGTTCTTGCAGCAATTGGATTGATTGCTTTGATTTATCCGGAGATTCGACAAGAGCTGATTCAAGTTCTTGGTGGTGTTTTAACAGAGGGACAAAAGTTAATTAGAGGGTAAGAACTGCATCCGGCCAAGATGGACCAGATGCAGCATAAGAAAAGGAGAGATGAAAATGGAATATAAAAAAGAACCGAAAAATTTTGAGGTACTTCATAAGTTATATCTTTCTATCGGATATTATCAGGGAAAAGCCATTGTAAAAGATGAAAATGGAAGTTTTTATTTTGTGAATTGCGAAGAAAATGAGCTTCCGATTGGAACACTTGCAGAAAGTGATTTATTAAAACCATTGAATCAATTAGAAGAAACAGAGCAGAAAGAGATTTTAAAAATATATGCAAATTAGAAAAGACAGGGGATGAGAAGATGCAGCAAAAACAAATGGATCGAAACATTGTAGAGATGCTGGATGCATTGGAAAAAGAACCGGAACGAATCGCTGATTTTTTGGAATTTGGGAGTCGGTTCTATCGATACAGCCTGAAGAACAATTTACTTATCTATCGAGAAAATCCGCAAGCAGTTTACTGTCAAAGTTTTTCTGCTTGGAATGATGCAGGGTATCAAGTAAAAAGGGGAGCAAAAGGGATTAAGGTGTACGTACCATATCAAGCAACACTGCTCAAAATAGATGGGAATCTCGTACCGCTTGAACAGGCATCTCAGGAAGAAAAAATTAGATATCAGGCAGGAGAGATAGAAAGTGTCACTCAGCAAAAGCATGACGGAGTGAAAGCGGTATTTGATATTGTTCAGACAACCTGCCCAGTGCTTGCTCGAAAGAATTTTTATCAAATAGGATATTCAGAACAGATGTATCCAGGAATGGTAAAGGGATTGCTTTCCTATGCAGAACAGCTTTCTGCGATGCAGAAAGAAGAGCCGGCACCATTACAGGAAACAGGCGAAAAGGCAGTTTCAGAATTGATTTATCAAATCAGCCACGGAATTTCCGAACTGGAATATTTACAAGAAAATCCGGAAACAAAATTTCAGGAAGTTGCCTTTGGAATGATGTTGGAAAATCATTTAGGAATTGTAAGTACACAAACGAGAAAAGATTTTCTTGCATCTTCTTGGAAAGAGATTAAGGAGATGAATCCGGAACAGTCTTTGTTTGCCGTTTTAAATCAGACTTATAAACTGTGTCGAAAAAAAATACCGGAAGTGCAAGAGACACTGGAAGTATATTTGGAAAGTCCGCAAAAAGAGGCGTCTGTTGCTGGCAATAGACCTGCAGAACAGAAGGAGAGAAAACCAAGGATTAGCAATGAAGAGTTGATAAGCGAAATTAAGAATCAGGTACAAATCACAGAGTATGCAAGAGAGCATGGATTTACCTTGATTCGGAAAGGAAGGTATTATACCCTTGCACAACATGACAGTGTACGTATTGATACAACAAAAAACTACTACTGGAGAAATTCCATACCGGGAAAATCGGGGGTCGGAAAAGGGGATTCTATTATAGGATTTGCGGCAGAATTTGTACATAATGGAGATCTGCACGAAGCATTAAAAGAATTGAAAGAACGGATTTATATTCCCGAACACTACACACCGCAGCCGAAAGGACAGCTCAAAGAAAAACAATTGGTAAAACAAGAGTTAATCTTACCGGAGAGAGGAAAAAACATGAGAAGGGTGTACGCTTATCTGACAAAAAGCCGGTATATTGCACCGGAGATTGTACAGGATTTTGTAGACCGGAAAATGCTGTATCAGGATGTGAATGGGAATTGTGTATTTGTTGCCTATGATTCAGGAGGCAAACCCAATTTTGCTTCTCTTCGAGGCACTCTTTCGGATGTACGTTTTCTCGGAGATCTGGAGGGATGTGACTATAAAAAAGGTTTTTGCATTAACAATCAGTCTGAAAAATTGATCGTAACAGAAAGCGTCATCGATGCGATGAGCGTAATGACTATTTTACAAGCGCAGGGAAAAGACTGGAAAGCATATGACTATCTGCCATTAGGAGGAACAGGAAAATACGAACCAATATTAAATCTTCTAAAAGAATATCCAAAACAAGAAGTTCATTTGGCGGAAGACCATGATTTGAGTGGAGTAGAAAGCATGCAGCATATACAAGAACTCCTAAAAAGGGAAGGGATGTCTGCAGAACAGATTCATTGTCATGTACCGGAAAACGCAAAGGATTGGAATGAAGCATTAATGAATTATGCCAAGAAATTCAAACCAGTGGAAGAACTTTCTTTTTTAGAGAAAGAAGGACTTCCGGAAATCCATTATTGCGCAATTCAGAGCACGAAACAAATAGAAGAGCAGGGATTCCGTGTGCGGAATGGAAAACATCAATATCGTCTTGTAGAACTGGATACAGAGGGAAACTTAATACCAGTTTCACTTACAAAGCAAAACACAATGTTTTTTGCCCCACAGGAAGTAGAAAAACGGATTCCTAATATGTACAAGAAACTTCCGTATGAGGAATTGCTGGAGCGCCAAGCTCTTGTGAGGTCAGGAGCGTTACGTTCGGAAGAACCTGCAGAAAAACAAAAACAGGTATCAGAAGAAATAAAGCAGGAAGTAGATAAAGTAAAGCAGGAGCAGGCTGAGCATGCGCCGGTGGAACAAGCTGAAAAAGCAACAGAACAACTCCTTGTAGAAGGATTTAGGGAAGATCAAAATACTCTAATGGTAAAAATTGAATATAGAGGAGAAAAACTGGAAGAAGCAGTGTGGAAAGAAAGAGATAAAGTTTACATTTGTACAGGAATGACATTTGATGATACATATGAAAAGCATTTGCTATCAAATGAACAGATAGAACAGATGAATTTGTTTCTGAAGGAAAATCATTATGAATTGGATGAAACACTTCCCATATTACAATTGAAACTGTGTGAAGAAAGTCAGGAACAAAAGGCAGTCCGGACGGAAAATTATCTCAACCAGCTACAGCAACAGGAAATAAGTAAAAACCAGCAAGTAGCAGCAACAACTCCCATGATGGGAATGGAATTATAGAAAACAAAAAACGGAGCCCAAGCCAGCAAGCCTACTCCGTTTTTATAAATGTTCCATATAGATAAGTATCAGAAAAGGTATGACTGTGAAATCTGATACATCTATATTTAATATATTTATATCATAAAAAATACCAATTGTCAAAAGAAAGGAGAAGAAAATCATGCAAAGGATAAAATTAGACGTATTTCACAGCCTATTTGAGAAAGAGCTTACCGGGAATGAAATTGATTTTATTATAGCACTTACCCACCTGCAGAATGGGCGTGGGGAAGCCTTTGGGGTGCATTACAAAGAAATGTGCGAGAAAATGGATATTTCTGTGCAGGCATTCTATGACTGTAAAAAAAGCCTTGCACAAAAGGGTATCATCCAAGTGACAAAAGGACAGAAGGACTATGATATTGTTTTGTGTGGAAATGATTTTACTTCTTATACAGATCGAGATTATAAGACAGGAAACGTACCATATATCCGGACAAATCAAAAACTTTTTTATGATGTAAATTGGAAAAAATTAAAACCGGCTCAAAAACTATTGATCATGGATTTGCTCAATATCAATGAAGCAGGGAAATTTCGCACGCACAGAATTAAGCGTGAGAATTTTATCAAAAAATATGCAAATACAGTAGCTGAAGATGGAAGTATGGAGAGAGGACTTCTTAATATCAACGCAAGAACACTTCAGACGTATCTGAAGATGCTGAAGCTGTACTTTTATGTTGGAATTAAGGATGGAATGTATCTGATCACATTGAGAAAACAATTTTCAGAGAAGGTAGTACAGTCGGAACATAAACAGACATACGAGTATTTGATGAAAGTTGCATGTAGAAGAAATAAAATCAAGCAACCGGATCAAAAGGAGTATAAAGACATCTTGCAATTGCTTTTGAATTATCGGAAACGTCTGTGGGAGAGCTTTATAAACCCGTTGGACATTTTCCCTAAAATGCTCCTGATCATTAATGATAGGGTATTAAATCCAAAAAAATGGATACGGAGACTGAAAGCGTCTTTATTCCACAAGCTATTAAGAGAAGAGCTTGGAGTTGCATAAAGCAAAAGAACCTATACTTACTGGAGAAAAAGAACAGTTGAGTTTAGGTCTAGTTTGCGTAAAAGAAATGATACAGAAATGAAAATAAAAGAGAAAATAAAGAGAAAAATTTTGGAAAACAATGCAGCATCGGGAAGGAGGCTGTTTTTTTTGAGTCATTGTAGAAAAATTTTTCAAATATCACGGTAGATTTTTAGAGGAATTTCAAATTTCAGGAATCCGTTGAGAAGTTTTTTCAAGATATAAAGAGGAAAAGTGGGAAATATTTACAATTTTACTTCATGTGTAAAATAGGAAAACCCTTGAAAATAGAGGGCTGTAGACACTTTTTAAGACAGAGTAAATCTATATTTATATAAAATCTTAATTTATATAAAATCCATAATTGACATTACTTGCTCCGAAACAATAAAGGAGCTTTTCAAGCAAGTTGTGGAGATGAAAAGATATTGCCAAAAAAGAAACGTATATAAAAAATAGAATTAAATATTCCCCAAAAAAGAAAAATTATATGTGCAATCAATAGTGTTTTTGATGAATTTAAAGTATAAATATATTATAATTATATTAAAGATAAAACAAAGACGAAAAGAAAGCGGAGGTACGAAACATGAATAAAGTAATTTTGATAGGACGTTTAACAAGAGAGCCGGAAGTGAGATATTCACAAGGAGAGAATGCAAGTGCGGTTGCCAGATATACATTGGCAGTTGACCGTCGGTTTAAGAGAGAGGGAGATGCAACGGCGGATTTTATCAGTTGTGTATGCTTTGGTAAGCTGGCAGAATTTGCAGAGAAGTATTTACATCAGGGCGTAAAGATTGCTGTGACTGGACGTATCCAAACAGGAAGTTATACGAATAAAGACGGTGTGAAAGTTTACACAACAGATGTTGTTGTAGAAGAACAGGAATTTGCTGAGAGTAAAAAAAGTCAGGGATATGGCATGAACGAAGAAGGTCCTGCAGGGGATGGATTTATGAATGTTCCGGATGGAATTGATGAAGAACTTCCATTCTCATAAAGTGAGCGATAGGTAACATACGATAGATGAAGCTGCATCCGGCCAAAATGGACGTGATGCAGCGATAAGAAAAGGAGAAGAGGATTATGGCAGAAAAAAATATAAAATTTATCAGTGAAAAACATAAGGCGTTTTATATGGAAAAAATGCAAAATGCAAAATTTAAAGATGTATATCATCAAGCACTATACTATTGCCTTGGAGTAAATGCAGATACGCGATTTCATTTTGAAAATATTTTTGATGAAGAAATTCATTGCGTTAGATTGGAATGTCTGCAGGAGGGCTGGCAGACAAGTGGCAGCTTGAAAGTGGTACGTATGGCATTTAACTTGTTCTGTAATGGAACTCCTACAGTGAATCAAAAAAAGGATGCAAAGGGAAAGCTTGAGGAATGCAGTCGCTACAGTGTAGAGGAGCTTTTCGCTTGTGAATATGCACCATTCTTTTGGCAGGCAATCCAATTGCGATATCCGGAGTATGCTGTATATAACAATGCACATGCGGAATTGTTTGGCAGTGAGGACTAGAGTAAAGGTGCCGCAAGATGGGGGACAAATTTGTTCCCTCAATATAAAGCAAGAATAGTATACAAGAGATTTTTTCCATTCATATGATTATAATTTTGCTGGAGCGGAAAAGGAGAAATTTTAATGAGAAAATTATTTGGATTTTTTTGTAATATTATGAAATGTTTTTTGATGTCATGCGGAATAGTATTACTATTCTATTTTTTCAACGAAGAAGTCCCTGTTACAAAAGAACTGATTCAACGAAACGTCTTAGTAATCTGCTATTCTTTGATATCCTTGCTTTGCGTGTATCAAATAACAAAAAGAATGTTTTCGGATGATGATTATAACGTTATCACTGGAACGTCATTAGGGTATGCAAAACGAGTTATCAGAAGTGAAAACAAAAATGATACGCTTACTGAATATAATAGGAAAGTATCTTCCGTCCACGAAGCTGGACATGCAGTAATGGCATATTTAATGGAAATAGAAAGTTTTCAAGTGATCCTATCTGATATACAGCCTAGAGTTGTAATGGTGCAAAAGTTACAGGATGCAAATGCAGTGAAGAAAGGAATTTTAATAAAGTATGCGGGAGCTATTGCAGAAGAAATACTGCTTGATAAAATGCATATAGGAAGTTTTATAGGTGAAGACAGTGATTTTCCTCAAGCCACAGAATGGATCAAAGCATATATTGTTATGACAGATTCAAGCATAAGTAAAACTTTGCTAGATAGAGAGTTAGAAGAAAAAACGATATTACTATCAAAAAAATTTTGGAATGAATCAAAGAAGATTCTTTCAGAAAATAGAACAATGGTTGAAACTATATCTGAAAACTTGCAGAGGAAAGGAACCCTGACAAGCGAAGAAGTAAAAGAGATATTAGATGGAATTAAAAAGTAAAGGACAGGATTTGAAGCTAGGGGACAAATTTGTCCCCTATGTAAAAGAAGGAGAATTATGGATAAGGTAATGTTAAGAGATGACTGCGGAAAACGTCAAAGTTGTAGATGTGGCAATATCTATTTTCAGCGTGTTGTTGGACGTATTTATAGATACAGGTGCACAAAATGCGGGAAGTGGTATAAGGTTGTAAAGAAAGAGGGGAAAAAGATTGAGATTCATAATTAATAATGAGACGCTTTTTATTTTGTCTATAAACAGTCTCAATATTAATTGTGAAACGATAAAATAAGAAAGCTATGGACAAAATTTTATTTGAAATAAAGATAACAAATTCTTGTGAAGAGATAAAAAGACTGGAAATTTTGAACGATATATTAAAAAATGTGGGAGCGGATGCTTCTTTTGAAAAAGAACAGTCTGGAGAGAACTTCTTGAAAATTCGTTATGACAAAGAGACTATAAGAAAAATAAAAAGCAGAAAGGCTGGGGCAAAGTCAATTAAGTTGAAACGGAAAATTTCAATTAAAGAGGTTGAAAAATGGATTGATGCAACGACTGCGAAAGAAGTAGCGGAAGAATTAGGTGTAAGTCGATCAACCTTATTCCGAAGAATAAAAGAAGCAAAAAAGCAGGGAGTGGATTATATCGAATAAAAATTTTTCTTTTTTGGGGAAAAGGGAAGTGCAATAGAATATAGAAAAGAGCATAGTGGAGCTGATAGTAGAATAAAAGCCAATGGAGAACTGTTCCAAAGGCTTTTATTTTGTAAACAAAAACAACCTTAAAAGGTTATTTATATAATACTATATTGGCATAATAAAAGCAAATAGTTTTCCCCAAAAAAGAAAAAGTTTCGTTCTAATTATCTCTGAAAAGATGCACTTTAGGAATTAATATAATATAATTATATTGTAAACAAAACAATAAGAAAAGGAGAATGGAAAATGAATTACAAAGAATTTCAAAAAAGTGTATTGGAAGAGGTAAAAAGAAGAACAGGAGAGGATGTAAGATTATGCGAAACCACAAAAAATAATGGTGTTGTGCGAGTCGGAATTATTATGGGGGAAAAAGAGATTTTGCCAATAATATATTTGGAAGAATTTTTTTATAAGTATCAACAAAAAATTTGCTCGATTGAAACAATCGCAAAGGAAATAATAAAAGTGTATAACGAGCACAGGGACGTTCCTTTCAGTGGCAAAAAGATTTTAGAGAAAGTGGGAAGAGAGGAAAATGTAATTTGTAAATTAATACATACGGACAGTAACGTGCAATTGTTGCAAAGAGTACCGCATAAGACTTTTTTAGACTTGTCTGTTATATATTATTTAGATGGCGGAGAGCTAAAAGATAAAAGTGAAAGAATGACAATTTTAATCACAAATGATATTTTGAAAATGATACCTTTAAGAGAGGAAAAATTATATGAGTTGGCATTAAAAAACATGGAAATCAAATTCGAATATAAGTTTTATAACATGATAGAGATATTTGAAGAGATGCCAATAGATGAAGAAGAAAAGAGAAGATTGATAAAATCGTGTGAAGAGGAAATTATGTATGTTCTTACAAACAAAGAAAAGTTTTGGGGGGCTACAGCAATTTTGAGAATAGAAATTTTAGAAGAGATTGGCAAAAAATTAAAACAAAATTTTTATATTATTCCAAGTAGCATTGATGAAGTGCTTATTGTTCCGTCTTATGCAGATATAGATAGAGAAATGATGGACATTATGATACAAGAAGTGAATGAAACACAAGTAAGCAAGGAAGAAAGGCTTTCAGACCATGCATATTATTATTCGATAGAAGAGGGAAAAATATTCTTGTAAAAGCATCTCTTATGTGTCAGGAGCTGTCTGCTGATAGCGGACAGTTCCAAAAAATAAATGGAAGTCTGTAAAGAGAATAGACTTTAAAGAAAAAAAATGTTAAAGTATTGATAGGAAAATAAAGGAGGTGTCAAGTTGCGGATCGAGTATGAAAAAGAGGCTGCGAAGCACATTGGTAAAATGGATAGACCAACAAAACAGAGGTTGAAGATAGCAATTGAGAAACTTCCGGCGGGTGATGTAAAAAAGTTACAAGGAATTAAAGATGATTACCGATTACGAGTTGGAGATTTGCGAGTTATTTTTTCGGTAATAAATGATACAATAATCATAAAGGATGTTTTACCAAGAGGGCAGGTATACAAGCGATTATAGGAGGCGTTGAGAATGAGTAAAGAAATGTTAAAAGGATTAATAGATTTAATTGATGAGAGTGACACAGAAACAATATTTAGAGTGTTGGTTCGGTTTGTTCCGGAAGATAAAGCATTGCCGGATGAAATAGAGGCAATTGAACGGGCAAATGAAAGCATTGCTCAGCACGGAACAGTATCACATGATTCTATAAATTGGGACTAAAAAGATAGGGGACAATTTTGTCCCCTAAATAATTTAGTAACAGAATAAAGAAAACTTGAAGGTGTACAGAGCTGAAAGGCTCTTTTTTTGTTGCCATTTTGGCAACAAGTTTTTTCTTCAAAAAAGAAAAATTAAGTGTGTTAAATCCTAAAAACAAAGGAAATAAAAATACAAATATAGTATAATATAAATATAGAAAAAAAGCAAATAATAAAGCCGGAATCGCCAACACTAGCAATGAAACGAAACCGGCACCCCAAGAAAGGAGATATTTATATTATGACAAAATATTTTAAAAATGTAAAGAGTTTTGAAGAGTTAAAAAAACAATACAAAGAACTGCTAAAGAAACATCATCCGGACAACGGTGGAGATGTTGAGGCTATGAAAGAAATCAATGTACAATTTGATTCCCTTTTTCCTATTTGGAAAAACAGAAAAGAAACGGAAGTGTATGAAACAGTAAAGGAAACGGCGGACAGTGTTAGAAGTCAGTTCTACACAGAATTTGGCTGGGAGGGGAGCAATCACAGTTGGAACAGAACATTAAAAGAAGTTGCTCAGATTGTCAGAACATACGTAAAAGAAAAATATCCGACTTACAAGTTTAGCGTGCGAACGTCCTATGCTTCCATGTGTAAGGAATTGCATGTAACATTAAAAGAAAGCCCGATTCCAATCTATAAAACGTTTGAAGAATTGACAAATGATGATTTTGAAAAAATTGGAAAAAGTTTATTTCCATGGAATTGGGTTGTTGATGAAAGAATGAATTTTCTAAATGCATCAAGAGAAGAAAAAGAAAAAATCATTAGAGATTCAACGAATGCATATAAAAATGTCTTGAATGAAGCTACGAGGGCGGTTATTCAGGATGTAGACAATTTTGTGAAATCTTATAATTACCATGATTGTGATGGGATGATGGACTATTTC
Source organism: Faecalimonas nexilis (assembly GCF_059731825.1). Lineage (NCBI taxonomy): Bacteria > Bacillati > Bacillota > Clostridia > Lachnospirales > Lachnospiraceae > Faecalimonas > Faecalimonas nexilis. The sequence continues at coordinate 583,218 of NZ_AP029189.1, forward strand.
CATGTTGACTTCTATTATTTTGGATGTTGTCAGGACAATGGCAAAAATATAAAAATTGTACCGAAGACAGCAAGAATTAAAAATCGCAGCACAGCACCGGTAAAACAGGACAGGCAAAGGCAACAGCCGGAAAAAACAGACAGCACCGCAATCGAGGAAAAGAACACATATACTTTCAAAATTACACATGGAGAGGATACACGTGATGGGTCGGAACTTTGGGTTGTAAGAATCGAAGAGACATTGACAAAAGATGAATATATAAGGATCAACAAAGCCGTAAAAGATTTAGGCGGTTATTACTCAAAATTCAAACATGGCTTTATCTTCCGGTTTGAGCCGTCGGAAGCACTGAAAAAGATTGCATGATCAGGAGGTAGAGCAATGAACAAAATAAAAGATATCTTACAGGAAATTTTATTATACACGTTACCATTCATCACAGCCTTTACGATGATTTTGCATTGGCTTGTAGTAGGATACTAGAGGAATTGTGCTAAAAGGGATAAAAAAAACAGCATTAAGAACAAAAGTTCTTCGTGCTGTTTTTTTGTAATTCAATGATCAGTGGCTGCCACGTAGAAGCTTTGGCGACAGCTAGGTAAAGAGCATAAGGGAAAACCCACCCCAAAATGGCTTTGGGGCTAGGCAAAGCCTAGGGTTTTCGTGGGGTGATTTTTCTTTTTTGGAGAATACAAGCGATATCGGTCTTGATAAGTTGAGTTTTATATATTAATATATTAATATATAAATATTAAAATAATGATTAAGAGGTGGAAGTTAATATGAAGCAGGATATAAAAATATATAAATTAGAAAGTGAAGTTGTGCTTGCGATTGATAGGATGGCAAAAGAACATGGGATGAGTCGTAATAAATATTTAATCGGTATTTTAAAGAATCATGTGATAGCTGGAGAAATAAAAGAGGTCGAGGAACGCTATGTGAATTTAATCAAAACGAACATGGAAGTTATACAGCATAACTCTGAGACATTAGAGATGTTGAAACAGGAGATTTTGATGGAGAAATATTTAGAAGAAGAATGGAGAAGAGCTAATGAAAGTTAAACCTTTTAGATTGGAAGAGGAAGATGAGAAAATAATTCAGAAAGTGCAAGAAGAACAAGGACTAAAAAGTGAGGCGGCAGCATTGCGGTATATTTTACGGCAATATAGTAAAAATGAAAAAACTGTTAATGGAATATCAATGGAAGTGTTTCGGAAAATGGAAGAAATGCAAGAACTGACATTGGATATTTTAAATACAATTTTAATAGATAGTAGATTTGATGTGTGTTATCCAGTAAGCGAGGAGGAATCAGAAGTTCTTATTAAATTAAAAGATCATAGAAAGAAAAAGTTAGCTAATTTGAAGCAGAAAAAAGATTACAAAAATAAAAAGAAAGGGGTTTAAGAGAAGGGGACAAAAATGTCCCCTAAGCAGAGAAGAACAGAGGGGGACAAAAATGTCCCCTAAGAAGAGAAGAACAGAGGGGGACAAAGTTGTTCCCTAGATAGAGAAGAGCTGGAGGGGGACAAAATTGTCCCCTAGATAGAGAAGAGCCAGAGGGGGACAAAAATGTCCCCTAAGAAGAGAAGAACTGGAGGGGGACAAAATTGTCCCCTAAGCAGGGAAGAAACAGAGGGGGACAAAAATGTCCCCTAAGAAGAGAAGAACTGAGGGGGGACAAAAATGTCCCCTAAGCAGAGAAGAGCCGGAGGGGGACAAAAATGTCCCCTAGATAGAGAAGAGTCAGAGGGGGACAAAAATGTCCCCTAAGCAGAGAAGAACAGAGGGGGACAAAAATGTCCCCTAGATAGAGAAGAGCCGGAGGGGGACAAAATTGTCCCCTAAGCAGGGAAGAAACAGAGGGGGACAAAATTGTCCCCTAGATAGAGAAGAACTGGAGGGGGACAAAATTGTCCCCTAAGCAGGGAAGAAACAGAGGGGGACAAAAATGTCCCCTAAGAAGAGAAGAACTGGAGGGGGACAAAAATGTCCCCTAAGAAGAGAAGAACAGAGGGGGACAAAAATGTCCCCTAAGAAGAGAAGAACTGAGGGGGGACAAAGTTGTCCCCTAGATAGAGAAGAGCCGGAGGGGGACAAAATTGTCCCCTAAGCAGAGAAAAACCAGAGGGGACAAAAATGTCCCCTAGATAGAGAAGAGCCGGAGGGGGACAAAATTGTCCCCTAGATAGAGAAGAGCCAGAGGGGGACAAAAATGTCCCCTAGATAGAGAAGAACTGGAGGGGGACAAAATTGTCCCCTAAGCAGGGAAGAAACAGAGGGGGACAAAAATGTCCCCTAAGAAGAGAAGAACTGAGGGGGGACAAAAATGTCCCCTAAGCAGAGAAGAACAGAGGGGGACAAAATTGTCCCCTAAGAAGAGAAGAACTGGAGGGGGACAAAATTGTCCCCTAAGCAGGGGAGAGACAGAGGGGGACAAAATTGTCCCCTAAGAAGAGAAGAACTGAAGGGGGACAAAATTGTCCCCTAAGCAGAGAAAAACCAGAGGGGACAAAATTGTCCCCTAAGAAGAGAAGAACTGGAGGGGGACAAAAATGTCCCCTAGATAGAGAAGAGCCGGAGGGGGACAACTTTGTCCCCTAAGCAGAGAAAAACCAGAGGGGACAAAAATGTCCCCTAAGAAGAGAAGAACTGGAGGGGACAAAAATGTCCCCTAAGAAGAGAAGAACTGGAGGGGGACAAAAATGTCCCCTAAGCAGAGAAGAACAGAGGGGGACAAAAATGTCCCCTAAGAAGAGAAGAACTGGAGGGGACAAAAATGTCCCCTAAGAAGAGAAGAACTGGAGGGGGACAAAAATGTCCCCTAAGAAGAGAAGAACAGAGGGGGACAAAAATGTCCCCTAAGAAGAGAAGAACTGGAGGGGACAAAAATGTCCCCTAAGAAGAGAAGAACTGAAGGGGGACAAAGTTGTCCCCTAGATAGAGAAGAACCAGAGGGGGACAAAATTGTCCCCTAAGAAGAGAAGAACTGGAGGGGGACAAAATTGTCTCCTAAGCAGGGAAGAAAAAGAGGGGGACAAAAATGTCCCCTAAACAGAGAAAGACAAAAATGTTTCCGGAAAAGGAGGTATAAGGTTGGGAGATATAAAGGCAGGAGTTACTTTTATGCAAGATTTTTGTAGACCTAAAAGTGAGATTTTTTCGGGGTATATAGATTATTTGGCTCGGGAGGAGGCACAAAGAAATGATGCAATACAAACCTTTAATCTGTTTAATGATTATATGGGAAATCCAGAAAAATCAACAGGACTGTTTACCAACGAAAAAGATAACTTAACTCATTCTGAAAAAAGAGCATTAAAAGATATTTTTCAAACAGCTCAGGATAATGAGAGTGTTATGTGGCAGACGGTTATATCTTTTGACAATCGGTGGTTGGAACAAAATGGGATATATGATTCTCAAAAGCAAATTTTGGATGAACAAAAATTAAAAGAAGTAACCCGTCTTGCAGTGAACCGATTATTAAAAAGTGAAGGCTTAGAACATGCTGTATGGAGTGCCGGTATCCATTACAATACAGACAATTTGCATGTGCATATTGCGACAGTAGAGCCGTACCCGATGCGGGAAAAAATGATGTACAATGGGAAAAAAGAGGTACGAGGAAAATTTAAGCTTCAGAATATCAATAATTGTAAAAGTGCCGTTGTAAATGAAATTATGAGAACGAAAGATATTAATCTACAAATCAATAACATTATCCGGAAAGATATTATTGCTTCAGCAGAAAGTAGAAATTTTCGAGAGAATCCGGTTATCCGGGAACAGTTTTTGAAACTATTTGAAAATTTACAGGGAGTTCCTAAGCATAAACAAAATTATAATAGCTATGCAATAAAACCACTTCGGGAACAAATAGATGGCATTAGTGAGGCTTATATACAAAAGTATTGTAAAGAGGAATATAAAAAGTTTACAGAAATTTTGCAAAGGCAAAGTAAATTATATGCGGAGGCATATGGCGGAGGGAATTGGGAGGATTTTGAACAGACGAAAAAAGAAGATCTATATAGGCGCATGGGAAATTTCGTGTTGCGTGAAATGAGGGCATATGAGGTTGGCATTTCAAAAAAAGAAACTTCATTTGAACTTGAAAAAACATATTTGGGTAGCGGATACAGAGAAGAAAAAGTAAAGATTACAGAAAACTTGAAAGAAGATATGATTTTAAAGGAGCCGGATTTGCTACAACAAGAAGAATCGAATATAGAAACCTTAGAAGTTCAACAGACAGAACAAATATTTGAAAAGGCTGGGAACTTATTTGAAAAAAGTTCTCAGCAAAATAAATCAGCAGGGTCATATATGGACTATTTCAAGGAGTGGAAAGATCTTCAAGAACAGATTGATTTTGCAAAAGAAAAAAATTCGGCAGATATGCTTGAAAAAAAATATCAGGATAATCCATTTGTGATGTACTTCATTGGAGAGATAACAATGTATGGCAGAGGAACAGAAATTGATTTAGAGAAATCCCAAGAATGTTTTCAAAAATCTTTACAGATGTTTGAACAGGCAGAGCCTTATATTAAGGGAAGTGAAACCAATTCATTTGATCTGAAGAGCTATGTACAGTACCGAATCGGGAAACAGTATAAGAGAGGATGGGGAACAGAAAAAGATGTTCAAGAGGCAATCCAGTGGTTTGAAAATTCAGACACAGATTATGCAAGATATGCATTAGGAAATATTTACTATCGTGGAGATGATGTGGAACAAGATTACGAAAAAGCATTTCAGATATTTCAGGGGATTTCAAATTCACCATTTGCAGAACAGAAGAAAGCAGTAATGTATGAATGTGGACAGGGAACAGAAATAAACTTAGGAGCAGCGGAAAATAGTTATAAAAATGCTTTTGATGGATTCCTATCTATGGATAGAAAATTGGAAGGAGATCCGCTATCACAATATCAGATTGGAAAGATGTTGTATACTGGAAAGGGATGTGAACAAAACACAGAAAAAGCAATTTCATATTTAGAAAAATCAGCAGAAGGAAAAAATGTTCCGGCACAGTTGTTGCTGAGTCAGATTTATATTAAATACGACATAAGAGAAAAGTTGCCAATTGCACTTGGGTATCTGACAGAACTGGCAGAGAAAGGAGATAATGAAATCGCCCAGTATGCATTGGGAAAACTTTTCATATCGGATGAAAAATTAAAAGATATCAATAAAGGAGTAGGATATTTAAAAGCTGCAGAAGAAAAAGGAAATACATACGCAAAAATTCTTTTGGGGAAAGTGTATCTTGATTTAGATAGTGGAATATATGATGTGGAACAAGGCGTAAGATATCTGAGAGAATTAGTGGAAGCGGGAAATGAATATGCTTGCTATTATCTTGGAAAAGAGTATGTGAGAAAAGAATCTCCATACTACAATGAAGCAAAAGGAGTCCAATATTTAGAAAGAGCGAAAGAGCAAGGGAATGATAGGGCAAAGTATTTTGTTGGTAAAATTTATTTAGATAAAATAAGTTCAGAATATAGTCCCGAACTTGGGCTGCAGTATATGACAGAGCTAGCAGAATCAGGAAATGAATATGCGCAGCTGAAACTTGGTTTTGAGTATTTGAAGGGGGAAAATGTGGAAAGGAATATATTTTCATCGTACAATTATTTTTCGCAGGCGGCAGCACAGGGAAATCAATTAGCGGAAAATATGATGCTGGATCTTTCTACTGAGAGGACAAAGCGACGGATGGGAAGCCCATTGGGGGAACTAGATAAAGCATTGATGCAACTAAATAAATCTTTCCGGACAGAAATGATACAGAGCATGAAAAACATACGTGAGTACAATTTGGAGCAGGAATATGTGTTGGATGAAATCAGTCTATGATTTTATTAGGGGACAAATTTGTCCCCTAAAGAATTTCCTCAAAAAAGAAAAATGAATGTGCATTGTATATTACAATTTATTGAAAAAGAATGAAAGTTATAATATAATATAAATATAGAAAAGAGAGACATTCAAAGGAGGAAATTAGAATGAAAGTAGTAGGATTTTTAAATAACAAAGGTGGAGTAGGTAAAACAGGAAGTATAACAACATTGGCACATATGATTGCAACTGAATATAAAAGAAAAGTATTAGTTGTAGATATCGACCCACAGGCGAATACAAGTCAGCTTTTTGGTTTTAGTGGGGATGAACAGGAATATTCGTTGACAGAACTTCTCAATGGGGGAGTGTATCCAGTAGAGAACACGGTGGAAGATATTCTTCTTGATTCAGAAAAGGATATTAGGGATTGTATTTACGAGACAGAATATGAGAATTTGTTTATAGTACCATCCTATATCACTTTATCAAGCGTAGAAAATCAATTGCTCGGAAATGTTACAATGCCACAGCAATTCCGTTTAAAAAAACAATTGGATAAAGTAAAAGACGAATTTGATTTGTGCATGATTGATTGTGGACCGAGTGTATCACTGTTAAATGTAAATGCATTGGCAGCCTGTGATGGAATTTATATTCCATCTCGATGTGATAAGGATTCAAGAGTAGGTGTTGCAAATATTATTCGCTTGATGAAAACAGTACAGGAGTATACTCAAAGGCTTGAGTTGAAAGGCGTCTTTCTCACACAATATGACATGAGAAAAAATATCTGCAAAGATGCAGAAAAAGATTGTGAGGAAGCCCTTGGAGATATATTTTTAAAAGATTGTTCAATTCCAATATGCACAAAAATGGAACAGACAGGCTTGAAACAGAAACCGTTACTTGTATTAGATGCATACGGAAAAGCTACGCAACAATACAAAAAGTTAGCAGAATATATATTGAATAATTAGAAAATTCAGAAAATAATTATTATTATTTGCAGAGAGTAGAAAGTGTATGTTATAATACATTATTATAGAATCTGAAAAGAAATCATAGAATATAAAAACACGGATGAGGTGAAAGTAATATGAGTAAATTTAAGCGAAAAGGAGAAGAGGAATTGCAAGTCGGAGCTGGACTATTAAGTCCAGTTTCAAAAACAGCAGATGTATCTAGTTATGAAGTTGTAAATATAGATATGGACTTAATTGCTCCGAATGAAAAGAATGACTTTTCAATAGATGAATTGGATGAGCTGGCGGAACTTATTGTAATGTCAGATGGGATTTTACAGCCATTGATTTTATTGCCTGAGAGAAATGAGCAGGGGATGTATATACTAACGACTGGTGAAAGAAGATGGAGAGCGGCGAAGTTATTAAAGGAACAGGGGAGATACCCAGTGAAGTATAAGAATACTGTACCGTGTATTTTCCGAGACCCAAAAGATATTGAATTACCGTTGTCCAATGATACAAAAGAATTATTTTCCATAATGGTTACAAACCAATATCGTCATAAAAAAGAAGCAGATCAATTAATGGAAGTAAAAAACTGGACACGTATTTTTCAAGAACTTAAGGATAATGGCGAGGAGTATATTCCGGAACAATTGGCTCTTTTGGCTGGAACAGCGAGATATGGGGAAAATGGAGAATATGAACCAGAACGTCTTGTGGGTCAGAAAATGAAAACTTTAGTATCTGCACATGTTGGAATTTCAGAAGGTAAAGTACAGCAGATTAATAAAGTGGAAAAAAATGCAAGTGATGAACTGATGGATAAATTGCTGAACAATGAGGTGTCATTTGCTGCGGCAGAAAAAATGTTGGAGATGCCAAAGGAAGAACAAAATAAATTACTGGAAGAAACAACAGGAGAAAAGATTGAAGTTAAGGAAGTCGAAAAAAGAATAGAGGAGATTGAAAAAAAGAAAATTATTTCGAAAAAACAGGTAGAGTGTGATTTAAAAAAGATTTTGGAACGATGTTCACAGGAAGTCGAACTCGGCAGCAAAGAATATAAAAAATATCTGAATGCCTTAAATCAGCTTGAAAGAGTGTTATGGTAGAAAATTTAAGATGAGGTAGAGGACAGCAGAGCGTGGTCTTAAGTGCCAGCGCTCCGACCTCATGAATAATTTCTCCTCTACTAATAAATACACTTTACTTGATAAAAACTAACGCTGTTTTGTAAAAAAATTAAAAATGAGGGAAAGTAATGAAAAAAACATCATTTAGAGTTACCAAAGCAACTTTGGAACTGGAAAACGCATTGATTCAAAAAATGGATATTCCACGTACTACATTTCATAGACGGATGATAGACTATTACTTAGAGTACGATCGTACTGTAAAACCACAGCTACTGATCAGAAAAATGACAGACCCGAATTATATTCAAAAAGATGAAATGGAACAGATATATTTGGATGAAAAGAGGGAACAGCTACTGTTAGAAGTGGCGGAGGAACAAGCTAGAGTTCATCAAAAAAAGTGTGGAATAAATATAGTGCTTTTTCAGGCATTATTGACATACTGTGTAGTGATGGCTCCGGTGGTATTGGAATAGGAGATTTGATAAGACAAAGGGAGTGAAAATGGGATACAAAAGAATACACTGGGAAGATAGGCTGAAAATAGAAGTTCTTGTAAAAGCTGGACATAATACAACAAGGATAGCAGAGTTACTTGGCAAGCACCGTACATCTATAGCGAGAGAATTAAAGAGAGGGGCATATGTGCATAGGAATTCCGATTGGACAGAAGAGATCAGATACAGTCCGGATCTTGCAGAAGAAAAGAATCAGAAACAATTAAGACAAAAAGGAAGAGATATAAAGCTTGGGAAAGATTATGAACTTGCTGAGTATTTGGAAGAAAATATCATAAAGAAGAAATACTCTCCCTACGCAGTAATCCAAAAAATGAAACAGGATGGGAAAAAGTTTAGTATAAGCATTTGCAGAGCAACGATTTATAATTATATTAAAAAAGGCATTTTCTTAAACTTAACAGAAAAAGAGCTGCCATTAGGCGGACAAGTCAAACAAAAAAGGAAAAGCCATAGAAGACGCAAGAGAGCAAGTGCGGGAATGAGTATAGAAGAGAGACCAAAGGAGATTGAGACAAGAGAAGAGTTTGGTCACTGGGAAATGGATACGGTTGTCGGGAAACAGGGAATTTCTAAAAAATCGTTTTTGGTTCTTACAGAGCGAAAAACAAGAAAAGAGATTATAGAAATCCTAAAGGAGCATACAGCGAAAGAAGTGGTGCGTATTTTAGATAAGATTGAACGGAAGTGGGGAGCAGCATTTAAACAAGTATTTAAAAGTATTACGGTTGATAATGGAAGTGAATTTTCAGATGCGGAAGGATTAAAAAGAGCACGGAGGGGGAAGAAAACGAGAACAGAGGTGTTCTATTGCCATCCCTACAGCAGTTACGAGCGAGGAAGTAATGAAAATCAAAATCGACTAATCCGCAGACACGTCCCCAAAGGAACGGACTTGGATACAATCAGTAAAAGGGATGTAAAAGAAATTGAAAAATGGATAAATGAGTACCCGAGGGCACTTTTTGGCGGAAGGTCTTCTGATATGCTGTTTCAAGATGAGTTAAACAGGCTTGCGTTATAGCGGAAGAAATGAAGAGTGTATTTTTACCCGAGCTATGTTTTATGATATAGCTCGGGTAAGAGTACGAAAATAAAAAATAGTATAAATATATTTAGTGAGATTTTTTTGAGCAAAGCGACAACAAAGTGTCAAAACAAACAAAAACAAGCGGATGCATTTGTGCAAAATGTAGAAATGCATTTTTTGATAAGTTTGGTGAGCGTTGAGTGTTGACATTTACAATCGGAATAGAAAGAGAAAATGGTACTTGACATAAGCCCATAATAATAATATAATAAATCAGTATGAAAACAGAGGAAACAGTTTACACCAAAGCCCCGGAGTGGACTGATTCTAATAGAAAGAAGATATTAACTTGATAAAAATTATTAGGAGGTCACCCAATGAAAACTTACATGGCTAATCCAGACAAGATTGAAAGAAAATGGTATGTAGTTGATGCAGAAGGATGCACATTAGGACGCTTAACTTCTGAGATCGCTAAAGTTTTAAGAGGAAAAAATAAACCGGAATATACACCACACATCGATACAGGTGATTACGTAGTTGTAATCAACGCTGAAAAAATTAAAGTAACAGGTAAAAAATTAGATCAGAAAATCTACTATCATCACTCAGACTATGTAGGAGGAATGAAAGAGACTACATTAAGAGAAATGATGGCTAAGAAACCTGAAAAAGTAATTGAACTTGCAGTTAAAGGAATGCTTCCAAAAGGACCTTTGGGAAGAAGTATGATCAAAAAATTACACGTATACGCTGGACCAGAGCACGAACAACAAGCTCAGAAACCAGAAGTATTAACATTTTAAGGAAAGGTTGAAAGGAGGAAGTTATAATGGCTAATGCAAAATTCTACGGAACAGGAAGAAGAAAAAAATCAATCGCAAGAGTATATTTAGTACCTGGAACAGGTAAAATTACAATAAACAAAAGAGATATTGATGAATATCTTGGATTAGAGACATTAAAAGTTGTAGTTCGTCAGCCACTCGTTGCTACAGAGACAGTTGACAAATTCGACGTATTAGTAAACGTACACGGTGGAGGATACACAGGACAGGCTGGAGCTATCCGTCACGGTATCGCAAGAGCTTTACTTCAAGCTGATGCTGATTACAGACCAGTTCTTAAGAAAGCAGGATACTTAACACGTGATCCACGTATGAAAGAACGTAAGAAATACGGACTTAAAGCAGCTCGTAGAGCACCACAGTTCTCAAAACGTTAATCATACGTTTTTGGAACGTACAATTTCAGAAAAGAATTTTAAACCTCTCAGGGAGAATTCCTTGGGAGGTTTATATTTTGATAAAATTGTAGAATTATATTGATTTTTTAGGAGAAATTGCATATACTTATTATAGACAAAGGATTGTCTTAGGTGAGTTTCTACCATAAAGTGGAAACCTAAAAAAGTAGGTGAGTCTCCACCATAAAGAGAGAACCTGAAAAAGAGGCGAGTGATGTCGTCTCTTTTTTTGACAAATGAGGAAAAATGAAATTTTATAATATCAAAGATGAATACATCAATTATTTGAAAAAATATGATGCAAAAGTTGCAGATAATAAAAAGGGAAAGCGGCCGTATGTAGGTGTAGTGCTTGAGATTGAGGGGATAAAATATTATACTCCATTTACATTGCCCAAAGAAAAGCATCGTAAAATGAAGAACACAAAAGATTTTAGGAAAATTAATCAGGGAATATATGGTGCAATTAATTTTAATAATATGATACCGGTTGTGGATTCGGCATTGCTTCTTATTGATATTGATGCAATGGAAGATTCAAAATATCAGCGTTTGCTTCAAAATCAATACAAGTGTATTAAAGCTGACCGAGAACAAATTCAGTTGACGGCAAAAAGATTAAGGGATACCCTTTTTAAGAAAAATGAACAATTGAATGGCAATGATAGGCGAATAAAGGAAAGATGTTGTGATTTGTCATTGTTGGAGGAGGTTTCGAAACATTATGACAACCATTAGCAAAAAAGAAGTACATAAATTTTTAGATAAGCATCCGGATATACCTTTCTCAGCAGCTAAATTTGAATATAGTTTATACCTTGAGCCTGAAGCGGTTGAATATGCCAATGCGATTTCAGAAAAAATATTAGGTGAGTCTGAAGAGGATTTGCATTCAAAAAGAATGATTGAACAAGCAGAAACAACAGAAGAACTGTTGAAATTGATGCGAAAGCCTTTATCGGGCGGAAACAGAAGAAGGTTAAGAAGAAAAGAAAGAATATGCCAATATTCGGAATGAATATTTAAAATCTATGTTGTGCTTAGTAATTGGGTTTCGAGGAGATGTAGAAATGATTCCGTTTTTGATGAAAGAAACAGAACGTCTGGAAAGAATGTATCCCCAAGAAACATATGCACAAGGTCCGATACTTGCTATTCAGGAACTTGCTGTCAGATTTCTTAGTTGAAATTTATGAGGGTGGTGAGGAGTAACGAGAAGTCCTGTGTTTGTAACGTGTTTGCAACACCACATTCCAAGAACCCAGTAAAATCAAGCGTTCCCAGTTACCAAAACGTTAATTTCAAGGTTATCAGAGCACACAAAAACCACCCTGATACTTTGAACGGTTGGTGTGCTATCCGTCAAGAGGACAATGAAAAATAACAAATTTTTCTTCCGTCAGCCAGTAACTGGCTGGCGGTATTTTCATGCCACCTGTAATGCAAGTTTATGAAATGCCATAGGGGCATGATATGTAACTTGCGTTGCAGACGTCGGTTATCATAGTAATCAATAGTAGACATCACAAGTGCATTATACATTGTCATTATGGCAACTGATTTTATAACTAACAATTCTACGATCATACAAATTCAGAAGAACTATAATAAGGCATATGAGATTGTAGCAGAGCACAAAGAGAACGTGTTCTGGAAAAACTTTATACGAAAGTACAGCTGGTAAACGAAAGAGAGAAAGATCAGAACCATCGTCGCGGATTCGGAAATCGGTATGCAAGATAGTATTATAGTAAAATCAAAAATTATATTTTATTATATCACCTGGCGTACATTCCAGCACAAAACAGAGACGAGCAAGTATGTCAGAAAAAGGAACAATTGTGTTTGGCAATTGTTCCTTTTTCTGTTGCAATATTCTAAACAGTTCCATTAACCAGATCGGCAATTGTTATATGAAAGAAATAATCATGTACAAGATTGTCGAATTTTTTCCACATAGGCAACGTTTTACAGTGGGAGCTTCTGGAACAAGTTTTCGTATCGGGAGCCAGGCAGGCTACCGGTGTAAGGCTGCCTTCCATCAATTCTAAAATTTCTCCTACATTATATTCTTCAGGGCTGGCAGTTAGTCGGTAACCACCGCCTTTTCCGCTGATTCCGGTTAACAATCCTTTCCCGACAAGTATTTTTACAATCTGCTGAAGATATTTTTCTGATATTCCCTGTCTTTTTGCAATTTCTTTCAAGGGAACATATGTGGTTGTATCTTGTTCAGCCAAATCAATCAGTACGCGTAGGGCATAGCGCCCTTTGGTTGAGATCATAAAGAAACCTCCTTTCTTTTACCTATTATATCACTAGGTGTATCATTTTTAAAGAAAAAACAAATAACCTATTGACATAGTAGGTGAATGGGTGTAATATTACAACAACGAATTTGAGTAGACTATGATTAAGGAGGCGAGTGCAGTGAAAATTTATAACATTACTGTAAATAATATGATGTGTTTCTGTCGAATGATTTTTTCCCGGGCATTTTTATATGGCCAGGTGTTTCGACATACATTGCTGTGCGCCTGTAAAGAACATTTAGATTAAATGTTACATATGCCATTTTGTCCGGGAGTTGAAAGACTCCCGTTTTTTTTCGCTCAATTTCGGAAAATGTAAAAGCACAATAAGAGAAAGAGAGGATATTTATTATGAGAAAGAAGTTTTTGAAAAAAATCAGTACAGTAGGTCTTGCAGCGGTGGCGGCAGTCGGATTATTAGCAGGATGCGGAAAGACAGACCAGTCGTCAAAATCATCAAAAACAATCTATAGAACAGTGGATGAGATTAAGAAAAGCGGTACCATCAATATAGGCGTATTTTCAGATAAAGCTCCATTTGGGTATGTAGATGAAAATGGAGAGTATCAAGGATACGATATTTATTTTGCCGAAAGACTTGGAAAGGATCTCGGGGTAAAGATTAACTATGTATCTACCGAGGCGGCGAACCGTATTGAGTATCTGCAGACTGGGAAGGTTGATGTGATTCTTGCAAACTTTACAGTGACAGATGAAAGAGCAGAAGAAGTTGATTTTGCTTTGCCATACATGAATGTTTCTCTTGGTGTGGTGTCGCATAAGGAGCATGTGATAACTGACCTGAGTCAGGTTGGTGCGGATGAACAGGTGATTGTAATTTCGGGAACTACAGCAGAGACTTATCTGACGAAGAATTATCCGGATATTAAATTACAGAAATTTGATACATATGCAGCAGCAAAAAGTGCATTTGAGAATGGAACCGGAGTTGCATGGGCGAATGACAACACAGAAGTTATAGCATTTGCGAAAGAAAATGAAGGGTATACCATTGGAATTGACTCACTTGGAAGTTCGGATACGATTGCACCGGCTGTTACAAAAGGAAACACCTCTCTGTTAGACTGGCTGAACGAAGAAATAGAGACATTGGGAAAAGAGAAATTTTTCCATAAAGATTATGAGGAAACGCTTGCGGATGCTTATGGATTTGATTACGAAGATACGCTGGTAGTAGAAAGTGGTGTTGTGGAGAGCAACTAACGGAAGGAGATAAAATCAAAGAATGAATTGGGAAGCAATGAAATCATACCTTCCGCTATATGAGAAGGCTTGTATATTAACTTTAAAGATTGGTTGGATTGGTATTTTGTTTGCGATTGTAATTGGTTTGTTCTGTGCTTTGATTCGGCATTATAAAGTGCCGGTTCTTAGCACGATCGCAGGGGGATATATCGAATTTTTCCGGAATACTCCATTGCTGGTACAGCTGTTTTTTCTGTATTTTGGTTTGCCGAAATTGGGAATATCCATTGGAGCAGAATTTTGCGGAGTGTTAGGATTGGCGCTTTTGGGCGGCGCATATATGGCGGAAGCTTTTCGAAGCGGTTTAGAGTCCGTAGAACAAATCCAGATGGAAAGCGCGCTTTCGCTGGGAATGAGCAGGCAGCAGGCGGTGAGGCATATTATTCTCCCGCAGGCGATTTCAATCAGTGTACCGGCATTTGTCGCAAATATCATATTTTTGCTGAAGGAGACGAGTGTGTTTTCAGCAATCAGTTTGATGGACTTGATGTTTACAGCAAAAGACTTGATAGGCTTGTATTATAAAACAACGGAATGCCTTGTGCTGCTTGTGATTTTTTATCTCATTATTTTATTGCCGGTATCCCTTATTGGGAGCATTGTAGAAAGGAAGGTGCGTTATGCAGGATTTGGGGTTTGATGTTTTGCTAAAAGGATCTAACATGCAGCGTCTTCTAATAGGGCTTTGGACCTCTTTGCGAATCAGCTTGATAGCAGTTGTGATTAGTATTTTTCTCGGCTTGATAGTGGGAGTTTTAATGACAAGGAAAAATATAATTCTCAAGGTGTTCACCCGTGTTTATTTAGAAATTGTAAGAATTATGCCTCAGCTGGTATTACTTTTTATTGTTTTCTTTGGAGCGACCAGAGTGTTTGGAATCGATATTGAGGCAGAAAAAGCATCTATTATTGTATTTAGTTTTTGGGGAACAGCGGAAATGGCGGATCTTGTACGCGGTGCATTGATCAGCATTCCAAAACACCAATATGAGAGTGCAAAAGCATTGGGGATGAGTGAGCTGCAAATCTATTTACATATTGTAATGCCGCAGACATTGCGAAGATTAATTCCACTGTCCATGAATCTCATCACAAGAATGATCAAGACAACTAGCTTGATTATGATGATCGGGGTGGTCGAAGTCTTAAAAGTTGGTCAGCAGATTATTGAGGCGAACCGTACTTCGTCTCCAAATGCGGCATTTGGTGTTTTTGCAGCGGTGTTTGTCTTATACTTTATTGCATGCTGGCCGATCAGTATGTTTTCAAAATACTTGGAAAGGAAATGGGTATAATATGGCGGAAGAATTAATAAAAATAGAGCAGGTTACAAAGAAATACAATGAAAATGTTATTTTCGAGAATTTGTCATTATCTATTCGAAGAGGAGAGGTTGTAGTGATTGTTGGTCCTTCCGGATGCGGGAAAAGCACCCTTCTTCGGTGTATGAATGGGCTGGAGCCTATCGAAAAGGGAACAATCAGTTATTGTGGAGAAACCGTAGATGGCAGATCTAAAAATATTATGGAGATTCGTCAGAAAGTGGGGATGGTGTTCCAAAGCTATGAGCTTTTCCCGCATAAGACAATCCTTCAAAATATCACATTGGCGCCAAAATTGGTGCAGAGTCGTAATAAGCAGGAGACAGAGGCAGAAGCATTGGAACTTTTAAAACGGGTCGGGCTGGAAGAGAAGAAAGACAGCTATCCACGTCAACTTTCCGGAGGACAGAAACAGCGTGTTGCAATTGTGCGGGCTCTTTGCATGCATCCGGAAGTGCTTTTATTTGATGAGGTGACAGCGGCACTGGATCCGGAGATGGTGCGGGAGGTGCTTGAGGTACTTTTGGATCTCGCAAAACAGGGGCGTACGATGGTCATCGTGACGCATGAAATGTCTTTTGCAAAGGCAATAGCAGATCGTGTAATCTTTTTAGATAAAGGAATCATTGTGGAGGAAGGAAAAGCAGAAGAGTTTTTAGAACACCCAAAAACAGAGCGGGCACAGAGATTTCTTCATACATTTACATACGAAAAAGTGAAAAAATAATTGTGAAGAGAAGTTACAATCCTGCCGGCAGTTGCCAGCATTACATAAACGTGATAAGATATCAATAAGAGAACAATCATTTACTTGAGTTATCGTTGCGGATTTCCAACATAGAACCACCCTTATACCTTTGCGGTTAGGGTGGAATTTTCTATGTCTGCAAAATTTCAGGATAATTTCTTGCGGGCGGTTGTTTCTTTTGAAAATAGAAAAATCCAGCTAGGAGTGGTGAGTGTGTATAATCAATTGACACAAAAAGATATTGATGCAATGAAAGCGGAGATAGAACATCGAAAAGTCGTGGTGCGAAAAGAACTGTTGGAAGATGTGAAAGAGGCGAGAGCCCATGGTGATCTGAGTGAAAATTTTGAATACCATGCTGCGAAGAAAGAAAAAAACAGGAACGAAAGCAGAATACGGTATTTGGAAAGAATGATAAAGACAGCGGAAGTGATCAGTGATGAATCAAAAGACGATGAAATCGGACTGAACAAGATTGTGGAGTTGTATTTTGAAGACGAAGATGATGTAGAGACATATAAAATTGTGACGACTGTGCGTGGAAATTCTCTTCAGGGACTTGTAAGTACAGAGTCTCCGATTGGAAAAGCATTGCTCGGCCACAAGGTAGGGGACAAAGTGTGGATTCCGATCAACGCTAATGCAGGATACTATGTAGTTGTGAAGTCAATCAAAATAGCGGATCCGGATGAGGAAGATAAGCTGAGAAGTTTTTAATTAAATTGGAAATGCGGACAGTATTTTGTGATTGATTAAAAGTGACACATAAATATGCGGTGCACATATAATGGTATATAAAGAAAACATAGGAGAGATTTTATGCCATATTCAATTATGCTCGATGCCGGACACGGCGGACGTGATCCCGGTGCAGTCTATCAGGGACGGCAGGAAAAGGATGATACGCTCCGCCTGACGCTGGCAATCGGGGAAATTTTACAAAATAACGGGATTGATGTAGAATATACGAGAACGACGGACATCTACGAGTCGCCGCTTCAAAAAGCGCAGGAAGCAAATGCCGCGGGAGTGGATTTTTTCGTATCGATTCACCGCAATTCGTTTCCGACTGACAATGTTGTGTCAGGAGTGGAATCTTTGGTGTATGATTTGTCGGGAATCAAATATGAAATGGCAAAAAACATCAATGCACAGTTAGAGACGGTCGGGTTTGTGAATCTTGGTGTGAAGGCGAGACCGAATCTTATCGTGCTTCGGAGGACAAAGATGCCGGCGGTGTTGGTGGAAGTGGGATTTATCAACTCGGATGTGGACAATGAATTGTTTGACAGCCATTTTTATGATATTGCACAGGCAATCGCAGAGGGGATTTTAGATACACTGGAGGTTGAAAATGCACCGAGTACAAATAGATATAAAGTACAGACAGGGGCGTTTCGGAATGAGGTGTATGCAAACAACCTGAAAAATGAACTGACAGAGATGGATTTCCCGGCACGTGTGGAACAGTCTAACGGATTCTTCCGTGTGATGGTTGGAAATTATGGGACACTGGACGAGGCGACTGCGATGGAACAAAGATTAAAAAGAGCTGGATATCAGACAGTTATCGTGACATAATAGAGATACACAAGAACAATATGGAGGTATATATGGGAGGAAGAATAGAATTTCGTGAAAAACTAAGCGGTATTTTGAAGATGGCAGAAGAGAATGGATGCCAGATTACAATAGACGAGGTAGAATGTTATTTTGAAGAGGAACATTTGTCAAAGGAACAGATAGAATTAGTCTTCGACTATCTTTTAGCGCAAAAGATAGTCGTAAAAGGCTATGAGAAGACTGGAGGAAGTGTGACGAGCAGTGAGGAAAACAAGGCCGCATTTACTGAGGAAGAACAACGATATCTTAAAGAGTATATGAAAGATATTGGCGGAATCAGAGAGGCTGATGAAGAAGAACGAGAAGCGTTGTTTGAAAAGGTATTGGAAGGAGATGCACTCGCAAAAAGCAGGCTGGTGGAGATATATCTGCCGGAAGTTGTGGAAATTGCAAAACAGCTGTATCACCCAGAAGTATTTTTGGGAGATCTCGTTCAGGAGGGAAATGTCGGACTGATTCTCGGTGTAGATATGATAGACGATTTGGACAAGGCGCATGACGTGATTCGCAGAGAGATCAGACAGGCTATTCAAATGTTGATCGAAGAACAGACGGAATTAAAAAACAGAGACAAGAAGATGGTAGAAAAGGTGAATACACTGGATGAAAGTATTCAAGCATTAACAGAGGAACTTGGGCGTAAGGTGACGATCGAGGAGCTTGCAGTGTACATGGGAATGTCAGAAGAAGAGGTAGAAGATATTTTGCGGTTGACAGGAGAAGAGACAGAAGAAGAGGAATAGATATTAAGAGAGCGGGTCTTCGAAAGAAGACCCGCTTAAGAATCGACACAGATTACTCTTCGTTGTTATCCTCCGAATCTTTTTTGTCATAGAAATCTTTCGGCAGATAAATATGAACTTTTTCAACTCGATTCTTATCAAGGGAATCTACAACCATGCGTATTCCGTTTTCGGTCGTAATCTCATCACCTTTTTCCGGAAGACGATCAAGTTGTTCGATAATGAAACCGCCAAGAGAATCATAGTCTTCAGACGAAAGATCCAAATCTAACCGATCATTGAGGTCATCCAGATTCATAGAACCCTCTACAACAAACTCTTCGCGAGTAATCTCTTTTAAAAACTCTTCTTCGTTCTCGTCGTATTCATCTCGAATCTCTCCGACAATCTCTTCTAAAATGTCTTCCAGTGTGATAAGACCTGCTGTCTCGCCGTACTCATCCAAGACGATGGCAATGTTGAGAGATGCCTCTCGCATCTCGACAAGCAGTTCAGAGATACTTTTATACTCGTACGTAAAATATGCTTCGCGTAAAATATCACGGACATGAAATTCTTTTGTGTTATCGAATAAAAGAAGATCCTTCATATTAATTGTACCGATGACATTGTCAGTTGTCTCTTCATAGACCGGAAGACGAGTGAACTTGTCCTCGCGGAAAATGTCGAGCAGTTCGTCGTAAGTACTTTCCACATCAGCAAATGTGACATGTACACGAGGAACCATGACGTCTTTCGCCTTGGCATCCCCAAGGTCAAATACATTGTAAATCATCTCTTTTTCCTCGGATTCAATAACTCCGTCCTCATGACTGACATCTACGATTGTCCGAAGCTCTGTCTCAGTCATTGTATTTACTTTTCCGTTCGGGTTGACGCGGAGAAGAAGAAGAATACCGCGAGACAACATATTTACGATGAAACTGATTGGAGTCACAATCGTCATAATAAAATGAATCGGATAAGCATATACTAAAGCGAGCGTCTCAGAGTGGATTGTTGCAACAGTCTTTGGTGTGATCTCTCCAAAAATAAGAATCAGCACAGTGATGAGACCTGTTGCAACTGCAACGGCTGAGCCACCAAAATTATAGGCGATACTTGTAGTCAGGGCTGAAGCAGACAGATTCACAATATTGTTGCCGATTAAAATTGAGCTCAACATTTTTCCGGAATTGTCAGTCACCTTTAATGCCATTTTTGCGTGTCTATTACCTTCTTCTGCAAGAGAACGAAGGCGAATCTTGTTTATGGTGGTCAGAGAGGTCTCTGCCGAAGAAAAAAATGCAGATAACCCTAAGAGAATAATTAAAATAATAATTTGTATGACGGCACTCAAGTCCAATGATAAATTCACTCCTTTTAAAAATTACATATTGGAATTAATATACCGCATTTTATTGCATTTTGCAAGTGCCCGTTGAATTTGCAGGAGGTTTGTTGTATGATGAAACATGTATATAAATGAATACATAGAAGTGTATGGAGAATGAGTAATGAATTTGAATTTTTATAATAAACTTACAGACTATATAGAAGCAGAACGTATTTATCGAGAGGAACCGATGAAGAAGCATACGACATTCCGTGTGGGGGGCAATGCAGACTATTTTGTAGTTCCAAAGACGGAAAAAGAGGTGGAAAGGATTGTCGGCCTGTGTAAAGAAGAAGGAATGCCATATTACATTCTTGGGAATGGAAGTAACCTTTTAGTAGGTGATAAAGGGTACCATGGAGTGATCATTCAGATTTGTAAGGAGATGAATGAGATCAGTGTGGAAGATAATTTTTTGAATGTGCAGGCAGGTGCATTGCTTTCGAGGGTTGGCAATGTGGCGCTGGAGGCGGGACTTGCAGGATTTGAGTTTGCATCCGGCATCCCAGGAACGATGGGCGGCGCTGTGTTTATGAATGCAGGAGCCTATGGCGGAGAGATGAAAGACATTTTGACAGAAGTGACTGTTTTAGATGAAAATAACGAGGTACGGGTTCTGAAAAAAGAGGAGCTGGAGCTTGGGTATCGGACAAGTATTGTGGCGAAAAAAGGATATGTTGTACTGTCAGCGAAAGTAGAACTGAAGAAGGGTGACCAAACCAAGATCCGAGAAAGGATGAACGAACTGAAAGTGCAAAGAACAACAAAGCAGCCGCTTGAGTACCCGAGTGCAGGAAGTACATTTAAGCGACCGGAAGGATATTTTGCGGGGAAACTGATTGCAGATGCAGGGCTTCGCGGATTTCAGGTCGGAGGAGCACAGGTTTCCGAAAAACACTGTGGATTTGTGATCAATAAGGACAATGCTACAGCAGCTGATATTATAGAGTTGATGAGGCAGGTTATAGAAAGAGTACAGAAGGAATTCGGCGTCGAATTAGAGCCGGAAGTAAAGAAGTTGGGAGAATTTTAAAACATGAGATTTATAATTGTGACGGGAATGTCAGGGGCAGGAAAAAGTACAGCGTTAAAGATGCTTGAAGATGTGGGATATTTTTGTGTGGATAATTTGCCGGTACCGCTTGTCCCGAAGCTGGCAGAACTGTTGCGTGTTCCGAATTCTGAGATTAATAAGATTGCACTTGGAATCGACATCAGAAGTGGGCAGAAGTTTCCTGAATTGGAATGTATTTTAGAAGGATTTAAGGAAAGCGGAATGGATTATGAGATTCTGTTTTTGGATGCGAGTGACGACGTATTGATCAAACGATATAAGGAGACGAGGAGGAATCATCCGCTGGCGGGAGATGGGAGAGTTGATAAGGGTATCCAAAAAGAGCGTGCCTATGTAGAACAATTGAGACAGAAAGCAGATTACATATTGGACACAAGCAGATTGCTCACAAGGGAATTGAAGGTCGAACTGAATAAGATTTTCGTGGAAAATAAAGAGTTTAAGAATCTTTATGTTACAGTGCTTTCTTTCGGGTTTAAGTATGGAATCCCAAGTGATGCAGATTTGGTATTTGATGTTCGCTTCTTGCCGAATCCGTATTACATAGAAGAGATGCGTCCGAAGACCGGCAATGACAGAGAAGTCCGCGAATTTGTGATGAACAATGAAAAATCAACTCAATTTTTGGAGAAACTTGAGGATATGATTCGCTTTTTGATTCCGAATTATATTATAGAAGGAAAACATCAACTGGTCATTGCCATAGGATGTACAGGGGGAAAACACAGATCTGTGACATTGGCAAATGAGTTGTATGAAAAACTTTGTGAAGATGAAAATTATGGAATAAAAATAGAACATCGGGATATTGAAAAAGATGCAAAAAGAAAATAGTAATGGAAAACAGGAAATGTCTTTTTCCGGAAAAATAAAAGAAGAACTTGCCAGGCAGTGGTCCGAGGCGAGACATTGTCAAATAGCGGAACTTGCTGCGATTATCAGCATGTGTGGAAAGGTTTCGATTGACAGCAGAGAAAATTATTCGATTAAAGTGCGCACAGAAAATGTATCTGTTGCTAGAAAGTACTTTACATTATTGAAAAAAACATTTAATATAGATACTGAAAATTCTGTCGCGAGAAATAAATCAAATGGAAGTATTTACTATACAGTCATTATAAAAAAACACGAGAACGCAATCAAAGTACTTCAGGCGACTAAATTGATGGATGGAGCAGGAGAGATATCAGAGGAATTTTCGGTTTCCAGAAATTTGCTGTTACAGCAGAGCTGCTGCAAGAGAGCGTTTATCAGAGGAGCTTTTTTAGGAGCAGGCTCCATGAGCAATCCGGCGAAAGGATACCATTTGGAGATCGTATGCATGTCAGGAAAGAAAGCGGAACAACTGCAATCGGTAATGCATGCATTTGAGATTGAAGCAAAAGTGGTGATTCGAAAAAAATCACATGTTGTATATTTGAAAGAGGGGGCTCAGATTGTCGATCTTTTGAATGTTATGGAAGCACCGGTTGCATTGATGGAATTTGAAAATGTGCGTATTCTAAAGGATATGAGAAATACAGTGAATCGAAAGGTGAATTGTGAGACTGCCAATATTCATAAAACCGTATCTGCCGCGGTCAAACAGGTGGAAGATATTACATACATAAAAAATACAGTAGGCTTAGACGAGTTGCCGGAGGGACTAGAAGAAATCGCAAAAATCAGGCTGCAATATCCGGAGGCAACGTTAAAGGAGCTTGGAGATTTACTGACGGTACCGTTAGGAAAATCAGGTGTGAACCACAGGCTTAGAAAGCTGAGCAACATGGCTGAAAAGCTTAGGGAAAACAAGGAGGAGAATTATGATTAGGAGAGAAGTAACTGTTAATTGTGTAGGTGGACTGGATGCACGCCCGATTGCGATGCTCGTACAAAAAGCAAGCCAGTTTGAAAGCAATGTATACATTGAAATTCTGGATCAGAAAAAGATCAATGCAAAAAGTATTATGGGCATGATGTCTTTGAATATTTCAGATGGTGAAGCGGTTACTGTTGTGACGGACGGGGAAGATGAACAAGAGGCAGCAAGTGCGATTGAGGAGTACTTAAGTAAACAATAAGATGAGAAAAGAGCATGTGAATGCTCTTTTTTAACATCATTACAGTAGTGGGAGGTACAGATCATGAAGAAAATGCTATTTGTATATAATCCAAATGCCGGAAAGGGGCTGCTTAGACCGAAAGTATCTGATATTGTTGATATTTTTGTAAAAGCCGGATATGAGGTTACAATTTATCCGACGCAGAGCTACAGAGATGCATATAAAAAAGTTTGTGAGCTGGAAGAAGGATATCAGCTTGTCGTGTGCAGTGGTGGAGACGGAACAATCGATGAGGTTGTGACGGGGATGATGCAGAGGGAGCATGAGATTCCAATTGGTTATATCCCGACTGGAACGACGAATGATTTTGCAAACAGTCTGCATATTCCGAAGGATATTTTGATGGCAGCACATACATCTGTGAATGGGGCGCCGTTTGCGTGTGATATTGGACGATTTAATGATGATGTATTTGTGTACATAGCTGCCTTTGGGCTGTTTACTGATGTATCTTATCAGACAAAACAGAATGTAAAGAATGTGCTCGGTCATCTTGCGTATGTGCTTGAAGGTGTGAAACGGCTGTATAACATTCCGTCCTATCATGTGAAGGTGACATATGATGATCAGGTGATTGAGGAAAATTTTGTGTATGGCATGGTGACAAACTCAAGATCTGTCGGTGGTTTCCGCAATATCATCGGAAAACATGTAGTGTTTGACGACGGAGAATTTGAAGTGACCTTGATCAAAAGCCCAAAGAATGCGTTGGAACTTCAGGAAATTATAGCGGCGCTTTTGATTGAGCAGATTGATACAAAACATATGTATACATTCAAGACAAATCATATTACATTTGAATCATTAGAAGAAATTCCGTGGACACTGGATGGGGAATTTGGCGGTCAGCATGATTTTGTACAGATTCACAACGAAAAACAGGCGCTTCAGATTATGGTATCGCCTGAGCATATTTCGTCTCTGATGGAATATCCGGAGAAACTGAGTTTGGAGGCGGCAGAAGAAAAGACAGAAGAGTAGAAAGGGAAAAGTTACTATGGAAAAGAGAGAAAAGTTTTCGTCGAGACTTGGGTTTATCCTGATTTCGGCGGGCTGTGCAATTGGACTTGGGAATGTGTGGAGATTCCCTTACATTACGGGACAGTATGGCGGGGGAGCATTTGTACTAATTTATTTGTTTTTCTTATTCGTCCTTGGATTGCCAATCGTTATTATGGAATTTGCGGTCGGACGTGCCAGTCAGAAGAGTGTTGCCTTGTCGTATGAAGTACTGGAACCAAAAGGAAGTAAATGGCATATTCACAAATATTTTGCAATCGCAGGAAATTTCCTCCTCATGATGTTCTACACAACAGTAGGTGGATGGATGCTTGCGTATTTCTTCAAGATGTTAAAAGGTGAGTTTGTTGGAGCAGACTCAGAGAAGATTACTAATATTTTTGGAACGCTTACATCGAACCGAAATGAGATGATTTTCTGGATGATCATTATCTCATTGCTGGGGCTTGCGGTTTGCTCCCTTGGCTTGGAAAAAGGCGTCGAAAAAATCACAAAAGCAATGATGGTAAGTTTGTTTTTCATTATGCTTGTGCTGGTGGTGAGAGCATTGACATTGCCAAATGCAATGGAAGGATTGGAGTTCTATCTGAAACCTGACTTGTCCAAGATCAAAGAAGCCGGAATTGGAACGACTGTGTTTGCGGCGATGGGACAATCATTTTTTACGTTGAGTATCGGAATCGGCGCATTGGCAATATTTGGAAGCTATATTGGAAAAGAGAGAGCGCTGACAGGCGAGGCGATCAGCGTAACACTTTTGGATACATCCGTTGCGATTATGGCGGGGCTGATTATTTTCCCGGCGTGTTTTGCATTCGGAATCAATCCGGGGGAAGGACCGGGACTTGTGTTTATTACACTGCCGAACGTATTCAATGAGATGGCAGGCGGACGTATTTGGGGAACTTTGTTCTTCCTCTTTATGACATTTGCGGCATTGTCTACTGTCATTGCCGTTTTCCAGAACATTATTACATGTACCAGAGATCTTTGGGGATGGTCGCTGAAAAAAGCGACATTGTTAAACGGAATTTTGCTTATCGTTTTAGGACTTCCATGTGTGCTGGGAATGACAGACTGGGCAGGCTTTCAGATTGGCGGAAAGAATATCATGGATCTGGAAGATTTCCTTGTAAGTAATAACCTGCTTCCGCTTGGTTCGCTTGTGTATCTGCTGTTCTGTGTGACAAGATACGGATGGGGATGGGACAATTTCCTGAAAGAAGCGAATACCGGAGAAGGCATGAAATTCCCGGGAGGAAAGGCATTTAAGTTCTATCTTACCTATATTTTGC
This sequence comes from Faecalimonas nexilis, assembly GCF_059731825.1. NCBI lineage: Bacteria > Bacillati > Bacillota > Clostridia > Lachnospirales > Lachnospiraceae > Faecalimonas > Faecalimonas nexilis. The sequence goes on from NZ_AP029189.1 coordinate 608,865, forward strand.
CATTGGTAGTACTGTTTATCTTTGTGCAAGGATATGTGGCGATGATAAAGTAGGAGCTTAAGAGCTACTGCAGACTGATGTGTGAACTGTAACAATTAAAAACTAAGACTTCCCATACCCCAAATGGGACTTGTTCCTTGAAAATTCAATATTTCAGCTAACAAAATAGCGATTTATGCCACAGTAGCCAGTGGATGGAGTGCATTACGCAGATATTCCGGCAGTCTGGACTCAAAATCAGCAGTAAATCTAGCCAACTGTTCGTCACTAAGCTTCAGAAGTTCCTGAAGGCTTGCCATGAAAGCATCCATCAGGATGCTAAGTGAACGGTAGAAAGTGATATCTGCCATTTCATCTACCAGAAAAAAGAACAGTTCCCCTAGGGTTCGTTGATCTTCATTCTGTCTCTGCTCCATTGCAAGTAACATGTATCTGGTAAACACGATTGCTACGTGAGCAGTCAGTGCATCATAAGATAAGCTATGACATTCACCAATCAGATTCAGCATAGACTTGCAGGTCTTGAAAAAGACCTCGATTTTCCAGCGTTTGCCATAGATGCGGATGATTTCTTCTTCGGAGAGCGATGTATCTGTGCATATGAAAGCAAGCCAATCCTTACGATTGGCCTTGTTTCTTACGCAAACGATTTTTGCTGGAATGGGATTCTCTTTCCCTACCATCACATCAACAGAAAGAAGATACCTGGAACGGCCACGACGTTTCTTGTTCCTGGAATATATTTCCTTGATATTAAGCTGGTCCTCACCATAAGTGTACTTGATGCGGCTGCTTTTCTTGATCATGGCAATGACATCCATTCCTCTAGACTTAAGCGCAGTTATCTGTGCAGGATTGGAAAACCAGGAATCAAAAAGCATATATTCTGCAGAAAGCCCCGCAGATACAGCGGTATCAAGGAGTGTAAGCATTGCCTCCGGAGCTTTTGTCTGTGCAAGCTTACGACGCTTTCCGGCAAGAGTTCTCTTATCAAATGCCTTCACAGGGCCGATGATGTTCGACTCTTTGGATGAAGCCAGGAGACAGCTGTTTACAGGAATCAGCGTATTCCCATCGCTCCAGCTTACGGTCAGCATACGGAAGCCTTTCTTGTAGTTCATTCCCGTATGATCAAAGACTTTAGATCCCAGTTCTGTCTTTTTGCAGCTTGTACGATGGAACAGACTGTCGTCGATGATAAACACGTTCTTACGGGAGTCATCAGTAAGGTGCTTTAGATCATTCTTCACGATGTCAGCAGCAAGAAGTGATGTAAAACGGAGCCAGTTGGTTTTCGTAGAATTCAGAAAACGATAGAAGGTGTTCTTGGAAAACGCTTCTTTGAAGGAACCTGTTTTCTGTTGCATATACATACTTCTTCCAGTGAAAATGTTCCCCATCTTATACTTAAGCAGAGAAACAGCGGAAACGCCTTTCTCTTTGGTGCCGTTGCATTGCTTCAACAACCTGCCAACGTGATGCTTGATAAAAAACTTCTGGACACAATCAAGTAATGCTACCTCATTGCTATTGTTCTGTGATATACTGGACATGGCATAAATCCCCTTTTCTATTTTGGTTTTTCGACAATTCTATTATACCAAAGGAACGTATTTATGCCTTTTTAATTGGCTGAAATATTGAATTTTCAAGGTTAATCACACCTTATTGGTGTGGGAAGTTTGAGTAACTAAATCTAACGGAAATTTTAAATTCTTTGAATCACAAAAAAATGAAAAAACTTCCAAAAAAAATCTATTTAAAATAAAATAGCCCGGTGCTATTGTAGATATAGAATGAAATTTTCAAATAAAAAGGAGGAAAAAGGATGAAAAGAAAGAGAAAATACTGGGGGGGGTGGCGAGTATTCTGCTTATTCTAGCCATGATATGTAGTTTACTCCCCGTAAATTATTTGGAAGCGTCTTCGTCTTCGGATAATGGAGATGGAACGTTTACAAATCCGGTTATTTATGCAGATGTTCCGGATTTGGATGTAATCCGTGTGGGAGACGCTTATTATATGGTAAGCACAACCATGCATTTGTCTCCAGGATGCCCAGTTATGAAATCTACGGACATGGTTAATTGGGAAATTGTCAATTATGTCTATGATACCTTGGGAGATGAAGACAAGCTGGCATTGAGAAATGGAGAAAGCGATTACGGAAATGGTTCATGGGCAGCAAGTCTTCGGTATTTTAAAGAAAAATACTATGTGACTTTTGCAAGCTTAAGTACGGGAAAGACGTATATCTACTCTACAGCGGATATTGAAAATGGACCATGGCATAAGTCAGAGTTTAAGGGATATCTTCATGACATTTCTCTTCTTACAACAAAAGACAAGATGTATGTAGTGTATGGAAGCGGTACCGCTCTTTGCCGGGAATTGTCAGAAGATGAAAATGGAGATATTTCTTTTGGAGAAGAATCTACATTAATTAAACATACAGCACTTGACAAGGATGGGAATCCGGTGAACGGTGCAGTAAATTATGTTTCAGAAGGAATTCACGCATATCAGATCGGAGAGTATTACTATCTGTTTATGATTCAATGGCCAAGCGGCGGACGCCGCCAGGAGATCTGCTGGAGATCGAAAACGCTTGATTCAAAAGGCTGGGAGAGCAGAAAGATCTTTGATTCAGGCTTGGAGTTCGATGGCAAGATGGATGAAGCCGGAGTTGCCCAGGGCGGAGTTGTAGAGACGAAAGACGGAAAGTGGTATTCATATTTATTCCAGGATCATGGATCAGTCGGAAGAGTTCCGGTGCTGGTTCCGGTGGAATGGAAAGATGGCTGGCCGGTGTTTGGTGATGAGAATGGCAAAGCAGAATCAGTTATGAAGATTCCGGGAGTCTCAAGTGAGGAGAAGAATATTGTAGTATCCGATGAATTCTATAATGGAGAAACCAGAAAAGTTTATTCGGATAAAGATGCGGTTGTTCAATCTTCTGAAGAGCCAAAAAAGGCAGTGAAGAATAAAGAAAATAAGGCAGAGAAAGAAATAATCGAAGTGCTGGAAAACAGCGGATTTGAAGAAGGAACGAAAGGCTGGACAACACAGCAGCCGGGAACACTTACGGAAGTGACAGATGTGATTGTAAGTGGAGAAAAGGCTGTAAAAGTGACGGATAGAACGTTGACCGCATCAGGTCCAAAGCAGGTGATTACCGGCAAAATAAAGGCTGGACAGAAAGTCAATGTCAGCGCCAAAGTAAAGTATGATGAAGGGCCAGACGTTAGGACTTTTAATATTTGCATTCAGAATAATAAAGATGGAAATGTATGGGATGGAATTGAAACTGCGGCCACAGCCGAAGTGAAAAAAGGAGAGTGGACGACAATTCAGGGAAGCTATACGATTCCGGCCAATGCAGATATGTCTTATAGTGGACTTTTTGTTGAGACAGGATGGGTACCAGAGCCTTCCAAGGACAAGGATCTGATGGATTTTTATGTGGATGACGTATCCTGCAGTTATGAAGCGAATTACGGTATTATTGAAAACGGTGGATTTGAATCTGGTTTAGCCCCATGGCAGATGCAGGATGGCAAAGGGAAATTAGAAGTTACAGATGCAGATGCAGCATCAGGAACATACAGTGTATTGGCAAAAGACAGAGTGGCAACAGGAAATGGTCCGATGCAGAACTTGACAGGTAAGGTGAATGCAGGCAGAAAGTATAAGGTTGCTGCGAAAGTAAAATATACATCAGGACCAGACAGCAGAGATTTTGCATTTACCTTCCGTTACGGAGATGGAACGTTTAAAAATGCCAAAATTGCAACGGTAAAGAAAAATGAATGGACACTGATAGAAGGAAGCTACAAGATTCCGGCAGATGCAGATATGTCAGATGTCTATGCATTTCTTGAGACGACATGGACAGTAGAACAGGATAAGCAGAAGGATTTAATGGATTTCTATGTAGATGATGTCTCAATTGTCGAAGAACCAAAAGATGAGCAGATTGAAAATGGCGAGAACGATTATAATGGATCAAATTTGAAGCTGGAATGGCAGTGGAATCACAATCCAAATAATAATAACTGGTCATTGACAGAGAAAAATGGTTATCTGCGTCTGACAACGGGAAATGTTGTGACGAATATTCTTGAAGCTCGAAATACTTTGACACAGCGAACATATGGACCAGCTTGTTCCGGCGATGTGGCTTTGGAGGTTTCAGGCATGAAAAATGGCGATGTAGCAGGTCTTGCTGCATTCCAAAAGCATTATGGATACGTCGGAGTCAAGATGGAAGGCGGAACCAAATATTTGGTTATGGTGAAGACGGAAAGTGATGATAACCCAAATGGAAATGAGATCGAACGGGTAGAACTTGATCCTTCTGTAGAGAGAGTTTATCTGCGTGCAGATATGGACTTTAAACAGAAGACGGATAAAGCGGTATTCTTTTATAGCCTGGACGGAAAAGAGTGGTCTCAGATTGGCGATACTCTGCAGATGGCATATACGCTTCCGCATTTCATGGGATATCGCTTCGGATTATTTAATTATGCGACTATAGAAGCCGGTGGATATGCAGATTTTGATTATTTCCACGTGGGAGATATGGGAGCAGAAAGTGCGCCGACAGGATTGAATGTATCGTTAGAGGATATCGAAGGGGTATCAGGAATTGCAAATGCAGAGGTGAAGCTCCCGATTCAAATGGACGCACTTCCGGATGGAGAGTATTCCGGAATTGAGATGTCTATGAATATTCCAGAAGAATTCCGAGTGGCAGATGTTGCTTTCCAGGACAAAAATGTATCAGGAAATACTTCTTATTCTTACTTGAATGGACGACTGGTTCTTTCAGTTACAGGGGATAAAGTTGATTACAACAATACAGAAGGACAGGAATTTGCAACGGTAACATTGCGATTAGCGGATTATCTTACCGAAGATAAGACGGTAACAGTGCGTACAGACTATGTAAAAGTGGCAGGAGGAAATGTAAGCTACAATGTAGACCAGGCAGTGTCCAATATCTCTATGACCAAGCTGAAAACGAGTGCATTGGCAAAAATCCCAGGCTACTCAAATCCAGTTATTGATTATGATTTTGGAGCGGATCCATTTGCGCTTACTTATGATGGCCGGGTTTACTTATATATGACAGCCGACCAGTTCGAGTATGATGCCGAAGGAAATTTGATTGATAATACATACAGTAAGATTAATAAGTTGCATGTGGTTTCTTCCGCAGATATGGTGAACTGGACAGATCATGGATTTGTTCAGGTGGCGGGAGAAAATGGAGCGGCTAAATGGGCAAATCATTCCTGGGCTCCGGCAGCAGCTTATAAGAAAATTAATGGAGAAGATAAATTCTTCCTGTATTTCTGTAATGGCGGAGGCGGCATCGGAGTGCTCGAGGGAGACTCTCCGGTGGGACCATTTAGAGATCCAAATGGAAAAGCACTTGTAGATGCCAGCACACCAGGAGCACAGGGAGTTACCTGGATTTTTGATCCGGCTGTTATGGTGGATGATGATGGAACTGGATATTTAGTGTTCGGCGGAGGAATTCCAAACGACCAGGATAATGCAAGCTGCCTGAATCCAAAGACGGCAAGAGTGATGAAGCTGGGAGATGATATGACCAGCGTTGAAGGCGAAGCTGTGATGATCGATGCACCGTGTATGTTTGAGGATGGTGGCATTCACAAGGTTAATGACCAGTATTATTATACCTATTGTTCTAATTTTTCGGGTGATCATTCAGCGATAGCAGGATATCCGGGATATGGAAACATTTGCTATATGGTAAGTGATAATCCGATGGGACCATATGAGTACAAGGGAGAAATTCTGCAGAATCCGCATACATACTTTGATGTAGGCGGCAACAATCATCATGCTATTTTTAACTTTGACGGAAAATCCTATATCACCTATCATGCACAGACGCTGGGTCAGGCAATGGGTATTGAGAAAGGATATCGATCCACACATATTAATGAGGTATTCTATTATGCAGACGGAAGCATTAAGGAGATTGTTGCCGATCGCGAAGGAATCAGCCAGCTTCACACAATAGATCCATATGCCAAGACTGCAGGAGAAACCATTGCATGGCAGTCTGGAATACAGGTGGAAGACTGTGAAGAAAAAGGAAATGGACTTTCAGCGGTAAACAATAGAAAAGTAACCGGTATTAACCCTGGAGACTGGGCAGCAGTGGCCGGTGCAGATTTTGGAATGGAGGGGGCAGCATCCTTCACAGCGAAAGTTGCATCTGAGGCAGGAGGAACGATAGAGCTTAGAGTTGATTCACCGGATGGAGAAGTGGTGGGAACACTTGACATTCCAGCAGGAGATGGATCCTGGAAGGAGTTAAGCTGCGAAGTAAAAGGCCTGACAGGAACACATAATGTTTTCTTTGTGTTTAACGGAGATTCCAAGGAAGATAATCTGATGAGCATCGATGAATGGCAGTTTACAGAAAAGAAAGCAACGGCGCCAGATAAGAGCAAGCTGGCAAAAGTAATTGAGCGGGCGTCTAAGGTAGATGTTTCTAAGTATACAGAAGAAACAGTAGAAAAGATGCAGGAAGCATTCTCTGAAGCACAGAAAGTCTATGATGATCAGGAGGCAACAGAGTGCGAGATTGCAAAAGCCGTAAAAATGCTGGAAGATGCACTGGAGAATCTGAAATTAAAGGAGAATGAAGGTTATAAGGTGCTGGAAGGAAGCGACAGCAAGTGGACACGAGGCTCGAAAGAAGGTCTTACATTTAAAATCAGTAAAGGTAAGTTTGATCATTTAGAGATAAGCGGTGTCGTAGTTGACCCATCTCAATATACCTTTGATGCAGAAAATATGACAATCCTAGTTCGACCGGAGTATTTAGACAGCCTCGCGGAAGGTGTTTATACGGTTGCATTTGTTTATAGCGACGGCGGAGAGGCTTGTGCAAAACTAACGGTTGTAGTACCGGATGCTGGAGATGGTCAAAATAATGGAGGTAATCAAGGCGGCAGCGGTAATAGCCAGGGAGATGGCGGAAGTGGAAATGGTACGGTGAAAACCGGAGATACGGCTAATGTTGTTTCCTGGGGTGTGCTGTTAATTCTGGCGATGTTCGGAGCTGGAATGGCAGTGCGGGCAAAAAGAAAAAAATAATATTGTAGAGTTGCCTGTTTAGGGACAGGGTAAAAGGGGCTGTCGGGAAATCAATGTCAATAAGTTAAGATAATCTTGAAAGAGTGGGTAATACAAAAATGTATGCTCACTCTTTTTTTGTAATAAAATAGAAAAAACGCTTGACAAATCTTCAAAAATTTGCGGCGAAGCCACTTGAATATATTTTTTATTTAAGGAGGTTCCCGTATGTTTTATGACTCACCTACTATGTTAAAACAGAATCTGCTTCGCACAATCTCAAATATGCAGGAAGTATCTCAACTGTTTGTAAAGCAGCCCGAAAAAGACTTTTCTAGGAAACGGAAGATTTCTTTTGCAGACACAATCCGTTTTCTTTTGTCTATGAATGGAAACACGGTTCCAAAAGAATGGATGGATTATTGGGATTTTTATCCTGATATGCCCTCTGTTTCTGCCTTTTTACAGCAACGACAAAAGTTGCTCCCTGAAGCAATGGATTTTCTATTCCATACTTTTACGGATTCCTTCTCAACTCTGAGTACTTACCGGGGATTTCGTTTAATTGCCTGTGACGGTTCCGACCTTGCTATCGCCTGCAATCCGAAAGACAAAGAGACCAATAGACGGCATAATTCTATCGAGCGAGGTGAAAAGGGGTATAACCAACTTCATTTAAATGCACTGTATGATCTGAAAAACCGCATTTATATAGATGCTGTCATACAACCCGGCCGTCATCCAAACGAGGCACAGGCGCTTATTGAAATGTTGAAACACTCTAAGGTGCAGGAGCCGGTTCTGCTGATTGCAGACAGAGGATATGAAAGTTATAACATCATGGCTAACGCACAGGAAAAAGGGTGGAAATTTCTGATCCGTGCAAAAGATCTGGGAAGCCGCGGTATTCTTACACATTTACCGATACCGGAAGATGGAACTTTTGATTGTACTTTGTCCTTAATCCTTACCAGGAAGCAAACAAAAGAAATAAAAAGCCAGCCCCATAAATATCGCTTCCTCACAAACAAAACTGTATGTGATTTTCTGGATCCAATCGAAAATCCTTTTTATACACTTCATTTTCGTGTCTTACGGTTTCCGATTACAGAAAGTACGATGGAATGTATCATTACGAATCTAGAGGAAGAAGATTTTCCAATGAAAGAAATCAAAAAACTGTATGAATGGAGATGGGGAATTGAGCGTTCTTTTCGAGAATTGAAATATACGATTGGATTAACGAATTTCCATGCAAAAAAGGTGGAGTATATCTTGCAGGAAATTTTTGCCCGACTGATCATCTACAACTTTTGTGAAAGGATTATCACAAAGATCGTAATCCAACAGAAAAACAGGAAGTATATTTATCAGGCCAACTTCACTGTTGCGGTGCTGATATGCCGGAAATTTTTTTCGGGCAGGGTTCCTCCACCAAATTTAGAAGCACTTATTCAAAAGAATATCCTGCCTGTAAGAGAAGGGCGTAAGGCTCCTCGGAAAATCCGTCCTAACTCAGCAGTGAGCTTCTTATATAGAATAGCATAGAAAGAATAAAAAAATATATATAATCTTACAGCCCATGGGACTGTTTTATTTGCTATGCGCAAAAATAGCCAAAAGCAGAAATATCTGCTCTTAGCTATTTGATCATTCATAATGAAGTTGTTGGGACAATCCTTAACTTATTGACATTGATTGAGCGACACCCCCTTTTTGATTGAAATTTATGACAAAATGTTGGAATAGTGTTTAGATTATTTCAAGGCATATTTGAATTTATCGCCTCTTACCACTTGTTTTGAAATATGTAATGGGGTTCCATTGCTGTCATATACCATGTCTTCAATTAACATCAAAGCAGAACCTCTTGGAACATCTAAAAGTTCTGCTTCTTCTGAAGAAGCATAGCACAGCTCGATGGTTTTGCTACCTGTTAATGGGCGGATGTTATATTCATTTTGTAAAATCGCATAAAGTGAACCATTCAGATTTTTTGTCTGAAGAGAATTAAAAGCAGTAGTGAACCAGGTGGTTTCCATACAAATTGCGATATTGTCTACGTATCTTAATCTTTCGATTTTTAAGAGAGATTCATTCCCGCTTAAATTAAAAAAATGTTGTTGTCCTTTTGTTGGCATTTCATGTGACACAAGTATGGTCTTTGTGGTGAGTGTTTGCCCCATCAATCGAACGTTATCGGTAAAACTTAAGAAAGAAGAATTGTTCTGTCTGGTTGTTGCTGAGGATACAAAAGTTCCCTTTCCATGTGCTTTTTCGAGCAGACTTTCCTGGACAAGTATAGAAATAGCTTTTCTTACAGTACTTCGACTTACTTTGTACATATCGCTCAATTCGAATTCGGAAGGGATTTTCTCCCCTTGTTTGAATTTTCCTTCATATATATCATAACGTATCTGATCGGCCAACTGATCGTATAAAGTTTTGCTAATAGATGTGTTGAGTTGTTCCATAATAAACATACCTCCGACTTATAAATGATAAGTTTATATGTATATTATAGCAAATAAAAATTGTAAATCAAGATGTATGTAGATGTATTTTGAAAAAACGTATATTTTGATAAAAAATGCATAAAACGAACTATGTTGTATTGTAATGTATTCACAAAATGAAAAATACGGGTTTACAAGAGTACAAAATCAATGGTATGATTTATTCAGAAACAAGATGTATGCAGACGTCATAATATAAGTTGAGGTGTCAACGGAATAGGAAGGAGAAAAAAGAATGAGAAAGTTTTTGTTAGCATCCCATGCGTATCTGGCCAAGGGAATGAAGTCATCATTGGAATTAATCCTGGGTGAACAGGAGTGTGTGGATGTATTGTGTGCATATACGGATGAACAATATGACATCAAAGTGGAGATTGAAAAGAAACTTACAGCACTTCAGCCGGAGGATGAGTTGATCGTAATTACGGATCTGTTTGGAGGAAGTGTAAATAACGAATTTACATCGTTACTTACTAATACAGATAAAAAGATTTATTTGATTTCTGGAATGAATCTTGCGTTGGTTATGAACCTGGTTGTGAATAAAGATGAAGATGCAGATCTGGAATCAATGATCAAAGACTGTATGGAAGAATCAAAGGGTATGATGATTTACTGTAATGATCTTTTAAAACAGGAAGATGTTGTTGATGAAGATGATTTTTAATTTATAAAGGAGGATATGAGCATGGTACTAATGACAAGAGTGGATTGTAGATTGTTACATGGACAGACAGCGGTTTCATGGACATCAGGACTTGGAGCAGACTGCATATTAATTGCAAATGATTCAGTGGCTACAGATGATTTGAGAAAAACGACAATGAAACTCGCAAAACCAGCAGGAGCAAAGCTTGTAATCAAGAATATTGAGGATTCAATTACGGCTCTTAAAAGTGGCGTGACAGACAAATATAAACTTTTTATTGTTGTTGAATCTATTGAAGATGCTGCAAAACTTGCACTTGCAGTTCCAGCAGTGGACAAAGTAAATCTTGGACTTGTGAAAGCAAAAGAAGGAACACGTAATATTTCAAAATCTATCAATGTTCTTCCAAAAGAAGAAGCGTTGATTCGTGAGATGGCAGATGAAGGAATTGAAGTAGAAATCAGACAGGTTCCAAATGACAAAAAAATTAATGCAGTAAATGCATTGTAATATGAAGAAAAGAGGATAAGACAATGATCAAAGTATTATTGATATTTTTGATTGCATGTTTCGGATATAGTGATTATTTTACTGGAAAATCACTTCAGACACGTCCATTGGTTTTAGGACCTCTAGTAGGACTGGCAATGGGAGATTTACAGACAGGATGTGTGATCGGAGCTACTATGGAGCTCGCACTTATGGGAGCTGTTGGAGTAGGAGCTGCACTCCCACCAGAAGTTGTATCAGGTGGAATTCTTGGAACAGCTTTTGCAATTGCAGGACATAAAGATGCAGGAATGGCAGTGGCATTAGGTCTTCCAATTGCGATGCTGGTAATGTTATTAAGAAACTTCCTTTTTATTGCGATTGTACCACTTTTTGCAAATAGAGCAGATCAGTATGCTGAGAAAGGTGATATCAAAGGAGTATCAAGAATGCATTGGTATGGTGGAATCTTTGGAATGTACCTTCCAATGGCGATTCTTGTAGCTGTAGCATATTATCTAGGAAGTGGTGTTATGGAGAACATTCTGGATGCTATTCCACAGTTTGTGCAGGATGGACTTACAATTTCTGCGGGAATTCTTCCGGCACTTGGATTTGCAATTCTGTTAAGAATGATTTTAAATAAGAAAATTGCAGCATTTTTAGCTATTGGATTTGTAATGACAGCATATTTAAGCCTTCCGGTATTGGGAGTAGCAATCATGGCTGTAAGTATTGTAGCACTTATGGTATTCGGTGGAGTTGGTGATGCAAAACCAGTTGCAGCTGGAGGAATGGAGGTAGATGAAGATGACGACTTCTAATAATGAAACTAATTCAGGGATTACAAAAAAAGACTTGAGAAAAGTGTTCTGGAAATCTCTTCCATTTGAGATCTCATGGAACTACGTTAGACAGGATCATATGGGATTTGCCTATTCTATGACTCCAGTTATTGAGAAATTATACAAAACAAAAGAAAACAGAAAAGAAGCACTGGAAAGACACATGGAATTTTTCAACATTACAGTATATTTTTCCACTCTCGTATTAGGAATCGTAACTGCAATGGAAGAAAGAAGAGCGAAAGATCCTAACTTTGATACATCATCTATTAACAATGTAAAAGCTAGTTTGATGGGACCTCTTTCGGGAATTGGTGATTCCATTTTCCTTGGAACACTTCGAATTATTGCAGCTGGTATAGGAGCTTCACTGTGTATGAATGGGAATCCATTCGGTGCAATTCTCTTCCTTCTTTTATACAATATCCCTGCATTTGCTGTGCGTTATATTGGCATGATGAAAGGATATGAACTGGGAACAACACTTCTTGAAAAGATACAGAAATCTGGAATGATGGATAAAGTAACGAATATGACTGGAATTGTAGGTCTTATGACAATTGGTTCCATGATAGCTACAATGGTTAGTGTAAAAGTTCCACTTACGTTTGGATCAGGCGATGGAGTGACAGAACTTCAGGGAATTCTGGATTCTATTATGCCATGCTTACTTCCGGTATGTGTGACAGCATTGATTTACTGGCTTCTTGGTAAAAACGTAAAGACTACATGGATCTTGCTTGGTATTATCGTAGTTTCAATTATTTGTGCTTTCTTCGGAATCTTAGGGGTGTGATGTAAGAATGGATTTAGGAAAGACGATTTTTATCTCTGATATGGATGAAACTCTGTTTGATGATGATAAACAGATATCTGCTAAAAACAGAGAAGCAATTGTTGATTATCAGAAAAAAGGTGGACTCTTCACTGTTGCAACAGGAAGATCTATCATAGGTTTTCGTCCTTATCAGGATATGCTGAATATCCAGGCCCCCGTAATTCTATATAACGGAAGCTGTATATATGATTATCAGAAAGAAAAAATAGTATGGGTTCGTTGGTTACCGCAAGAAATCAAAATTTATATTCAAAAACTGGTAGATGAGTTTCCCAAACTTGGAATGCAGGTCATGACAGAAACAGGGATTTATTCGTATCACCCAACACCTGTATTTAAGGCGTATTTGAAAAGAGAATCCATAAATTATACAGAAGTAAAATCAATCGATGAAATGCCAGACGGTTGGATTAAGGCTGAGATGACAACAGATCTTGTTGATCAGAAACAATTTGATAAATTTCTTACTTTGACAGTGCCAAAAAATGTTCGATGTCTGGCAACAGGAACGTATTCGAGAGAGATTGTAGGCGCAGATGTATCAAAAGGTGATGCTGTGATACGCTATCGAGAACTTTTAGATCATAGCGAAAAAACCATTTGCTGTATCGGAGATCATAATAATGATTATGAAATGATAAAAGTTGCAGATGTAGGAATTGCTGTAGAGAATGCGTTAGAGAAAATAAAAAATGTGGCAGATTGGATTGTGACAGATAACAATCATGATGCGGTTGCAGTAGCAATCAAAGAGTTAGAACAATTAGAAAAGGAGAAGGATGAAATGGAAATCAGAGAACTTATTGAAAAAGTAATTAAAGATATGGAATCAGACGGAGGTCTTAAGAGTGTTGTATGGGTTGCAGCTGGAGGATCTCATGATGGACATTATGCAGCACAGTACTTTATGGATCGCGAATCTACAGCTGTACATTCTCAGCAGATTACAAGCAGTGAATTTGTATATGCAGCACCAAAATGTGTAGGTAAAAATACAATTGTTGTTCTTACTTCTATGAGAGGTACAAAAGAAACAATCGAAGCTGCAAAAATTGCAAAACAGCTTGGAGCAGTTACAATTAGCCAGTATGTGGATGAGTCTGAACTTACAGAAGTGTGTGATTACAATGTTCAGTATGGAAGCATCTGGGAAGATGATAAAGATCAGAGCAAAACCAATGCAGGAAATGCACTTCGCATGGCGATGGCAATTGTAGATATTGTAGAAGGATATGACAATTATGCAGATGCTATGGATGCATTTACAAAAGTGCAGCCAGCATATGTGAAAGCTCGTGAATACTGCAGACCATTGGCTGAAAAATGGGCAGAACAGATGAAAGATGAAAAATGCATCACTGTACTTGCAAGTGGCCCGGCATATGGATCTGGACATATTTTCTCAACATGCAATATCCTTGAAATGCTTCAGATTCAGTCTCCAACATTTAACAGCTGTGATTTCTTCCATGGTCCTTTTGAGATTACAGACAAAAATAAGCCGTTTTTCCTCCTTGTGGCTGATGGAAGAACAAGAAAAGCAGATGAGAGAGCAATTACATTTATGAACAAATATGCTGGAGATAAAGTATACATATTAGATGCAAAAGAATTAGGATTAAATAACCTAAAAGATTCTGTTGCAGAATACTTCAATCACCTTCTTTTCACGCCAATTTTAAATAATGTATATATGAAAGCATTATCAAAAGCAACAGGAATTGATTACACAACACGTAGATACATGTGGAAAGTAGAATACTAAAAATATTCAAATAAATTTAATGTCGGGAAAACAGGCAGTGCAATCTTGTGATTGTTCTGCCTGTTTTCCTGTAGTCAAGATTAAAATAAAAGAAATTAACTCAAAAACTTAACTTTAACATTAATTACGAAACATAGTTATTCAAAGAAAGTATTCCCTTGAGATAATGCATACATTGAAACAGAGATTGACTCCTTTCACCAGGAAATCTCCGTTCAAGGCAGAAGTATAGTATATTACTCAAACTTCCCACACCAATAAGGTGTGATTAACCTTGAAAATTCAATATTTCAGCCAATTAAAAAGGCATAAATACGTTCCTTTGGTATAATAGAATTGTCGAAAAACCAAAATAGAAAAGGGGATTTATGCCATGTCCAGTATATCACAGAACAATAGCAATGAGGTAGCATTACTTGATTGTGTCCAGAAGTTTTTTATCAAGCATCACGTTGGCAGGTTGTTGAAGCAATGCAACGGCACCAAAGAGAAAGGCGTTTCCGCTGTTTCTCTGCTTAAGTATAAGATGGGGAACATTTTCACTGGAAGAAGTATGTATATGCAACAGAAAACAGGTTCCTTCAAAGAAGCGTTTTCCAAGAACACCTTCTATCGTTTTCTGAATTCTACGAAAACCAACTGGCTCCGTTTTACATCACTTCTTGCTGCTGACATCGTGAAGAATGATCTAAAGCACCTTACTGATGACTCCCGTAAGAACGTGTTTATCATCGACGACAGTCTGTTCCATCGTACAAGCTGCAAAAAGACAGAACTGGGATCTAAAGTCTTTGATCATACGGGAATGAACTACAAGAAAGGCTTCCGTATGCTGACCGTAAGCTGGAGCGATGGGAATACGCTGATTCCTGTAAACAGCTGTCTCCTGGCTTCATCCAAAGAGTCGAACATCATCGGCCCTGTGAAGGCATTTGATAAGAGAACTCTTGCCGGAAAGCGTCGTAAGCTTGCACAGACAAAAGCTCCGGAGGCAATGCTTACACTCCTTGATACCGCTGTATCTGCGGGGCTTTCTGCAGAATATATGCTTTTTGATTCCTGGTTTTCCAATCCTGCACAGATAACTGCGCTTAAGTCTAGAGGAATGGATGTCATTGCCATGATCAAGAAAAGCAGCCGCATCAAGTACACTTATGGTGAGGACCAGCTTAATATCAAGGAAATATATTCCAGGAACAAGAAACGTCGTGGCCGTTCCAGGTATCTTCTTTCTGTTGATGTGATGGTAGGGAAAGAGAATCCCATTCCAGCAAAAATCGTTTGCGTAAGAAACAAGGCCAATCGTAAGGATTGGCTTGCTTTCATATGCACAGATACATCGCTCTCCGAAGAAGAAATCATCCGCATCTATGGCAAACGCTGGAAAATCGAGGTCTTTTTCAAGACCTGCAAGTCTATGCTGAATCTGATTGGTGAATGTCATAGCTTATCTTATGATGCACTGACTGCTCACGTAGCAATCGTGTTTACCAGATACATGTTACTTGCAATGGAGCAGAGACAGAATGAAGATCAACGAACCCTAGGGGAACTGTTCTTTTTTCTGGTAGATGAAATGGCAGATATCACTTTCTACCGTTCACTTAGCATCCTGATGGATGCTTTCATGGCAAGCCTTCAGGAACTTCTGAAGCTTAGTGACGAACAGTTGGCTAGATTTACTGCTGATTTTGAGTCCAGACTGCCGGAATATCTGCGTAATGCACTCCATCCACTGGCTACTGTGGCATAAATCGCTATTTTGTTAGCTGAAATATTGAATTTTCAAGGAACAAGTCCCATTTGGGGTATGGGAAGTCTTAGTTAAAAATTAAAAAAATTAAAAAAGTACTTGTATATTTTTCGGCAATGCGTTATAATATACAAGTACGAGTGATACGGCTCCATGGTCAAGCGGTTAAGACGCTAGCCTCTCACGCTGGAATCAGGGGTTCGATTCCCCTTGGAGTCATTTCTTGATAAGTGTCCGCAGAAGATTCTGCGGATATTTTTTTGTCATGAAATACTTTGTTTTAAGGGTTTCTTTTTTGCAAAATATGGTTTATAATAAGAAACGTCAAAACTTATAGTAAAGAATCGGAGGGAAAGAATAATGTTAGTATCAGCAAAAGAAATGCTTGAAAAAGCAAAAGCAGGACACTACGCAGTAGGTCAATTCAACATTAACAACTTAGAATGGACAAAATCAATTTTACTTACAGCTCAGGAATGCAATTCACCAGTAATTCTTGGTGTATCTGAAGGTGCTGGAAAATATATGGCGGGATACAAGACAATTGTAGGAATGGTAAATGGAATGTTAGAAGAACTGAATATCACAGTTCCAGTAGCACTTCACTTAGACCACGGAAGCTATGAAGGATGTTTGAAATGTATCGAAGCTGGATTTTCTTCAGTAATGTTTGATGGTTCACACTATCCAATCGAAGAAAACGTAGCAAAAACAAAAGAATTAGTTGCAATCTGTAACGAAAAAGGAATGTCTCTTGAAGCTGAAGTTGGTTCAATCGGTGGAGAAGAAGATGGTGTTGTAGGAAAAGGTGAATGCGCAGATCCTAAGGAATGTAAAGCAATCGCTGATCTTGGAGTATCTATGTTAGCAGCAGGTATTGGTAACATCCACGGAAAATATCCAGAAAACTGGGAAGGATTAAGCTTCGAGACTTTAGATGCTATTCAGCAGCTTACAGGAGAGATGCCATTAGTACTTCACGGAGGAACAGGTATTCCGGAAGACATGATTAAAAAAGCAATTGACTTAGGTGTTGCTAAGATCAATGTAAATACAGAGTGCCAGTTATCATTTGCTGCAGCAACTCGTGAATACATTGAAGCTGGTAAAGATTTACAGGGAAAAGGATTCGACCCACGTAAATTATTAGCTCCAGGTGCAGATGCAATCAAAGCAACTGTAAAAGAAAAAATGGAATTATTTGGTTCTGTTAATAAAGCTTAATAAGGACAAGTTCTTAATCGAGGGTGATGGAAGTTATTTCCGTCACCTTCTTTATTTTTCCTTGCATTTTAAAAAAAATTAGAGTATCTTAGAAGAGAATATTTTGCAAGAAACGAATGAACTGGGAAGGGTGAAACAATGAGTGAGATAATAAATGTAGCAGAGATATTTGGCGAAAATGTTTTCAATGATTCTGTTATGCAGGAGCGCCTGCCGAAAAAAGTATATAAAGAATTAAAGAGAACAATTCAAGAAGGAAAAGAATTAGAGCAGTCGATTGCGGATGTAGTGGCACATGAGATGAAAGAATGGGCGATTGAAAAAGGTGCGACGCATTATTCACATTGGTTTCAGCCTCTTACCGGGGCAACTGCGGAAAAACATGATTCCTTTATTTCAGCGCCAAAGTCAGATGGAAAGGTGTTGATGGAGTTCTCAGGGAAAGAGCTTGTCAAGGGAGAACCTGATGCGTCGTCATTTCCGTCAGGAGGACTTAGAGCCACATTCGAGGCGAGAGGATATACGGCATGGGATTGTACATCTCCGGCATTTATCAAAAAGGATGCAACCGGAACGGGAGCGATTCTTTACATACCGACAGCATTTTGCTCGTATACAGGAGAAGCCTTGGACCAAAAGACACCATTACTTCGATCTATGGAGGCAATTAACAAACAGGCATTAAGACTTCTTCGCCTGTTTGGCAACACAACTTCTCAGAGAGTGACACCGTCAGTAGGAGCGGAGCAGGAATACTTTTTGGTTGACCGGGAAAAATATCTGAAACGGAAAGATCTTATTTTTACGGGAAGAACGTTATTTGGCGCAATGCCGCCAAAGGGACAGGAACTGGACGATCATTATTTCGGGGCAATTCGTGAGCGTATTGCACTCTTTATGAAGGATGTCAATGAGGAGCTTTGGAAATTAGGAGTGTCCGCAAAGACACAACATAATGAGGTTGCACCGGCGCAGCACGAGCTGGCGCCAATTTATGCACAGTGTAATGTGGCAGTTGACCACAATCAGCTTGTGATGGAGACATTAAAGCAGGTTGCATACCGTCATGGGCTGCACTGCTTATTGCATGAAAAACCATTTGCGGGGGTGAACGGTTCAGGAAAGCATAACAACTGGTCTCTGACGACTGATGATGGAATTAATCTTTTAGATCCGGGAAAAACACCACATGAGAATATTCAGTTTTTGCTTGTTTTGACATGTATTTTACGTGCGGTAGACAGACATGCCGAATTGTTGAGAGAATCTGCAGCAGATGTGGGAAATGACCACAGACTTGGGGCGAATGAGGCGCCTCCGGCGATTATTTCGGTATATTTAGGTGAACAGTTAGAAGATGTACTTTCACAATTGATCAGTACAGGAGAGGCAACTCACAGTCTGAAAGGTGGAAAATTACAGACGGGTGTCCGCACCCTGCCTGATTTCGCGAAAGATGCGACAGATAGAAATCGTACCTCACCGTTTGCATTTACCGGAAATAAGTTCGAGTTCCGTATGGTGGGCTCCAGAGATTCTGTGGCAGCGCCGAATGTCGTGCTGAATACGATTGTGGCAGAAGTATTTCAGGAAGTCTGCGATGAGTTGGAGAAAGCAGAAGACTTTGACATGAAAGTACATGATTTGATCAAGCAGTTTGCTTCTGAGCATCAAAGAATCGTATTTAACGGAAACGGATATTCTGACGAATGGGTAGAGGAGGCAAAGAGAAGAGGGCTTCCGAATATTAGAACAACTGTGGAATCGATTGAATATCTGACAACGGAGAAAACGGTCGAGTTGTTTGAAAAGTTTGGCGTGTTCACAAGGGCGGAATTGGAATCACGTGCAGAGATTAAATACGAGACTTACGCGAAGGCGATCAATATAGAAGCGAGAGCGATGATCGACATTGCGAGCAAACATATTATTCCAGCTGTAATCAAATATATTACCTCTCTTGCAAATTCTATTAATCAGGTGCGTGAGGCGTGTGGAGATGTTGGAGTAAGTGTGCAGGAAGAGCTTTTGAAAGAATCTTCCGAATTGCTGGCTCAGACTAGAAAAGCTTTGAAAGATCTGATTGTGGTGACAGATGAGGCATGCAAGATGCAGGAAGGTCCGGCACAGGCGGAATTTTTCAAAGATAGAGTTGTAACCGGAATGCAGGCGTTGCGTGAGCCGGTAGACGCACTGGAAATGATTGTAAATAAAGAGATGTGGCCGATGCCGTCTTACGGGGATCTGTTGTTCGAAGTATAAAAAACTGCTTTTCATATAGAAGCCTTTGTGTTATTCTGCATATAAAGAATAACACGGAGGTGAATGTATGAGAAGCAGTGATTTTTTATTACAATTAAAAAAAGCATTGGAGAATGAATTGAGCGCAGCTCAGGTTCAGGATAATGTAGAATATTATAAAAACTATATCAAAGAGGAAATGAAAAGTGGAAAATCGGAGCAGGAAGTGATGGACATGCTTGGAGATCCATGGGCGATTGCCAAGACAATCCTATTGGAAGAAAAGATGAGTGGGCCACAGGAGAGCATCAACTCAGAGGAAGTGTGGAGCGATCAGGAACAGAAACAGCAAAGCCAAAAGATTCATGTGTTTGGACTGGACACCTGGTGGAAGAAGGCCGCGGTTATTTTGGGCGTGATTGCTATTATTATTCTTATTATTTCTTTGATATTGGGGATTCTCTCGATTGTGTTGCCGATTGCAATTCCTTTGATATTGGTTGTGACGATTTTCAACATGCTCCGCCGAAAATAAAAAGACCAATGGGGGAGCCATTGGTCTTTTTGAGGGGAGTATAAATAATTAATAAGGGGTTGTAGAAAATCGCTTTCTACAAGAGTTAGTATAATATAGATTGGAAAAAAAAGCAAGTTAAAAATTAAAAATTTCTTAAGCAGGTTCAGAGACTGTTAAGAAGTAATTTGTGAAAAAAGTTGAATGTATAAAACATTTCGGATGAGAGATAATAAGGTTTGTACCAATTAAAATCTCAGGAGGAATGAAACAATGGCAAAAAATAATAATGCAACAAACAACAATTCAATGAACAACAACGCAACTTCTTCTTATGGCAATGCACAGAGCAAGAATAAGACATCTAACAAGACAACAAGCAAAAATACAAACTCAAATGCATCTAAGAATAAAGCAAGCGCATCTGATGCAAGCAGAAACGAAAGCAACAACTATTAAGCGGACAGCAAGGGATGGGGAATGTGATCATTTCCCATCTCTATTAATATGTGGCATCTCTTGACAGTGGGACGCCTTACACGTAATATAAAGTATATAGAAACAGGAGGAAGAGAATGGAAAGAATGGAATTAATAGCGCCATGTCATTTTGGACTTGAGGCTGTGTTAAAAAGAGAAATACAGGATCTCGGATATGAGATTTCAAATGTAGAAGATGGAAGGGTATCATTTTATGGAAATGCAGAGGCAATCTGCAGGGCAAATATATTTTTGCGGACCGCAGAGAGAGTACTTCTGAAAGTGGGAAGTTTTAAGGCAGTTACATTTGAAGAGCTGTTTGAACATACAAAAAAAATTCCTTGGGAGAAATACGTTCCGAAAGATGGAAAGTTT
The DNA here is from genome assembly GCF_059731825.1 of Faecalimonas nexilis. Taxonomy (NCBI): domain Bacteria; kingdom Bacillati; phylum Bacillota; class Clostridia; order Lachnospirales; family Lachnospiraceae; genus Faecalimonas; species Faecalimonas nexilis. The sequence goes on from NZ_AP029189.1 coordinate 629,672, forward strand.
TGGGTGACAAAGGCGGCATCGGTAAAAAGCAAACTGTTTAGTCCATCCGATATCCAGTCTATTATGAAAAAAGCGATGGTAAACCGCATGAGAGAACACTATCATGTGGATTGGTTTGAAGAAAGTGGAGCCTCCTATCCGATACGCGTTTTTCTGATGAAAGATATCGTGACGGTCGGAATTGACACATCCGGTGTTTCTTTACATAAGAGAGGATACAGACAGCTGTCAAGCAAGGCCCCGATTACTGAGACTCTTGCGGCAGCGCTGATCATGCTGACACCTTGGAGAAAAGATAGAATACTTGTCGACCCATTTTGCGGAAGTGGAACATTTCCGATTGAGGCAGCGATGATTGCGGCGAATATTGCACCCGGAATGAACCGATCGTTTACCGCAGAAGAATGGAGTAACCTGATTCCGAAAAAAGCGTGGTACGATGCGATTGATGAAGCAAACAGTTTGATTAATGATGACATTGAAGTGGACATCCAGGGATATGATATCGATGGAGATGTAGTCAGAGCAGCTCGTGAAAACGCAAAAGAGGCAGGGGTGGATCATTTGATTCATTTTCAGGAGCGTGCTGTGAAAGATCTGCGCCATCCAAAAAAATATGGATTCATTATCACAAACCCGCCGTACGGAGAGCGTTTGGAAGAAAAAGAGAACCTTCCCGGGCTATATAGAGAGTTTGGTGACAGCTTCCGCAACTTGGACAGCTGGTCGGCATATATGATTACAAGCTATGAGGATACAGAAAAGTATTTTGGCAGAAAAGCGGACAAGAACCGAAAGATTTACAATGGAATGTTGAAGACGTATTTTTATCAATTTCTGGGACCGAAACCACCAAAACAGAAGAAATAAAGGAGGAAACCGAATATGGAACCAAAGATTATATTTGCAACAGGTAATGAGAATAAAATGAAAGAGATCCGCATGATCCTTTCTGACCTTGGAATGCCAATCCAGTCGATGAAAGAAGCTGGTATTGATGTGGATGTTGTGGAAGATGGAAGCACGTTTGAAGAAAATGCATTGATCAAGGCGACGGAGATTGCAAAAATTGCCGGCAACTGTATTGTGCTTGCAGATGATTCTGGTTTGGAGATTGATTACCTGAACAAGGAGCCGGGAATTTATTCTGCACGCTATGCGGGGGTGGATACATCGTATGATATCAAAAATAATATGCTGCTTGACCGTCTGAAAGGAGTACCGGATGAAAAACGTACAGCGAGATTTGTCTGTGCAGTGGCTGCGGCATTTCCAGACGGAACGACAGAAGTAGTCAGAGGGACAATTGAAGGGCGTATCGGCTACGAAATCGCCGGAGAGCATGGTTTTGGCTATGATCCGATCTTTTATCTCCCGGAATACGGATGCACGACAGCAGAACTTGATCCGGAGAAGAAGAATGAACTGAGCCACCGAGGGAAAGCACTTCGTGCAATGCGTGAAATTATGGAGAAAAAACTATGAGAGTATTAATTGTAAGTGATACACATGGAAGTCACAGAAATTTAGATGCGGTGTTAGAACGCGTCGGAAAAATTGATGCACTCATCCATATGGGAGATGTGGAGAACGGTGAACATTACATTGAAGCGGTGGCGGACTGCGAGACTTATATGGTTGCAGGGAATAATGATTTCTTTTCATTTTTGCCGAAAGAAAGAGAGTTCACACTTGGAAAGTATAATATATTCATCACCCATGGACATAATTACTATGTATCTATGGGAACTGCTCGGTTAAAAGAAGAGGCAAGATTGAGAAAAGCGGATATCGTCATGTACGGGCATACACATAAGCCGGATTTGGAATTTGATGAAGATATCATCGTCATTAACCCGGGAAGCCTCTCATATCCACGGCAGGAGGGGCGGAGAGCGACTTATGTGATGATGGAGATTGATAAAAATGGAGAGGCTCATTTTGAGCTGGAATATGTGTAAAATAACCGATTTTGAAAAAAATAAAAAAATTGATAAGTTTTAGAATGAAAATCGACAAGAGGTTATAAAGCCTCTGCCGATTTTCTTTTTTTATAGGAAACAGCAGAAAAGAAGAGCGTGCAGAGCGTAAAAACTCTGACACGCTTATTTTTTTACCATAAAAGCAAATGAGGACGGAAAGGAGCATAGAACATGGCGAAACGAAAGTACAAGCGTCTGCATTACGAGGACAGGCAGACCATAGAGGCTATGAGTAAGCAGGGCAGCAGTGTAAGTGATATTGCAGAGGCACTGGGAACGCATAGGGACACAATTTATAGGGAGTTCAAACGCTGCAACGCCACACTGAAAACCTACACGGCGGCAGCAGGGCAGCAGGCGTTATAAACAAGAATAACAAAAGAGAGGTAAGACACATGAAAAAAGTAGATTTTAATAAATTGCAGGCAGGCGACTTAGTAGAAGTGCCACGCACACAGTTTGCACCTATGCGTAGCGGCTGGAATGGCTGGTTATTCAGTGAGGCAGTAGTAATAAGAAAGGGCGTAGGAAGAAAAAGCAAAAAGAATGTAGTCGTAGTGGAAATGAGAACACCAGCAGGAAAGAACAGCTACGGGACTATAGAGGCTACATTTTACGCAGAGAATGTTTTTACTACGCCAGCAGCAAAGAACGCAAGAAACATTTTGAAGAAATACGGAATAGAGGACGCAGAGAGCTTTTACAAATTCATTGAGCGGGACGACGTAACGGGCTGCGATTGGATAAGATTTTTAATAGAAAAAGGCTTTTTATTTAATGAGTAGGCGGCAGCAGCCGCCACGAGTGCCGTTAGTTCAGCGGTTAGAGCAGCCGCCTCATAAGCGGCAAGTCGTGGGTTCAAATCCCACACGGCACATTGTGTAGCAGGCATGGCGAGCCTGCGGCAGAGGGCAGCAGGCTAATAGCTGCAATCTGTATACCGTGGAAAAATAGCGGCGGTCATACCAGCCAGAAAGTATGTGGACAGTCAACAGGTTTTCAGTTGCTTTTTAATGCGAAAAGCAGCCCGCACGGTAAAACCAAACGCCAGAACAGGAGAGCGGCACACATGGAAAGACAGAGAGCGCCGCCGAAAGGAAGAGAGGCAGAGAATGGCAGCAGAGGCATTGATAGTAGAGGACGCATACCAGAAAGGCTACGCAGATGCAATGGCAGATATGCGAAAGAAAAAAGAGCAGAGGCGACAGCGGGAGCAGGAAAAGAAAGCCCGCCGCTGGTATTTCATTAAGCAGAAAGCCTATGGGCTTGCAATGCTGGTAGTTACCGTGCTGGCAGTATGGGCGGCAGAGGGCGACATAACAATAGCGGTTATTACCGTACCGCTGGGGCTTATGTGTCTTTTCAGTAAAAAAATGCTGATAGTAGATAACTACTATTTTGCTACGGAAGAGAGGCGGCAGTAAATGCTTGAATTAGTACCAATTACGTTAAAAGAGGCTAATGCTTTTGTTGAGAGATACCATAGACACCATAAGCCAGTAGTGGGGCATAAATTCAGCATTGCGGCAAGCGACGGAGAGAAAATAGTAGGCGTGGCTATTGTGGGTAGACCAGTAAGCAGATATTTGGATAACGGGCTAACGCTGGAAGTAAATAGACTTTGCACAGACGGTACAAGAAATGCGTGCAGTTTTTTGTATTCGGCAGCATGGAGAGCAGCAAGAAATTTAGGATACAAAAAACTGATTACTTATATTTTAGTATCCGAAACAGGCAGCAGTCTTAAAGCGGCTGGCTGGAAATGTGTAGGGGAGTGCGGCGGGAAACGCTGGAACGGGCGCAGCGCACCAAAGGTAGATTTGTACCCGGCACAAATGAAATTACGTTTTGAGGTAGAAAAAGGGGGCGAGTAAGTGGGAAAGGCAAGCTATAAAATCAGAGAAACAAAAAATATGCGGCATTTTACATATTCTGGAAATCTGGAAGATGCAATAGAAAAAGCGGAAAGGGATTTGCAGAAAGAGAAAGAAAATAAGGAAATTGCGCAATGGTATTGGCTGTATGAAAAAGCCAAAAAAGCTATTAACGCACATAACAAGAAAATTGCCAACATTGAGGCGTTTATACGGTGTGCAGAGGAAGAGCAGGAAAAGCAGAAAGGTAAAAAGGATAATGAAACGACAGGCAGTTAAGAAACTGATACAGTGCGTAGCCATTATAGCGGCAGGCGTGCTGGCAATCATTTTGTTTATGCTGGCTATCTGGTACAGAGGAAAGAACAGCGAGCCAGTAACAGACGAACAGGTAGCAGCGCAGATGCAGCAGGCAGAGCCGCTGGTTATTGAAACACCAGAGGCAGCCACAGAGGGCAGTATAAGAGTATACGACTATGACGGCTGCTGTATTTATTCCTACTACGGCAAAATTCGGATAAACAGCGACGGTAAGGACGGCAAGGAAATTGACGTAGAGGCATTAGGCTATTTAGAGGGCTACCAAGAACATAAAGAGGAAAGCGGGGCGGGAGAATGAGCCACAGATATTACAGCCCTTTACGCCCGTTATCGCTGGGAACATTTCCAAAGCCGCAGGGAAACGAGATTTTACATATAGAAAATTTTGAGGAACGGCAGAACGTACCAGAGATAGCACGGCAGGCGTGGGGATACATTGAGTACAAAGAGGCGCTTACAGAAATAGAGGCGGCAGCTTATGAGCTGATACCGTCAAACTGCATTTCTGAAATGGAAAACTTAGAGGCAAGGAGATAAAGGCAATGAGCGAGGTATATATACGCAGCCAGAATAAAGAAAAGCTGTATAGACTGGGCGGTAATTACGCCTGCGTAGAGTATGGAGAGTACGAGGACATAAAGAAAAAGAGAGGCGGCGCAGAGGCAGACAAAAAGCGCCACGTAATTTGCATAAGTGACGGGTGTTTAGAGGAAATTGGAGAGTATGCCACAAAAGAGCGCTGCTTAGAGGTGCTGGACGAGATACAGAAAGCGTGCGTAAGCTATCTGTTTACGGCTGGCGGTGCAGCCGTAATAAGGGGCGGCATGGACGTACAGCCGTTTGCAGCAGTAATACCGAGGCTGTACGAAATGCCAGAGAAGTAGGAGAGGCAGACAGTGACAGTAAAGGAATTTATAGGCACGCTGGAGAGTTCAGACCGCCTGCGCATTATCGAGGGAAAAGCAGAGGTTTACGTAGGGTATCTGGCAGCGTTCAAACCGTTTGCAGACCATGAGATAAGCGAGGAATACCGAAAATACAGCGAGCATGAGGTAAAGAAGTTTAGAGCAGTGCCGGAGATAACGCACAGACGCTGGAAAGAGCTGGGGCTTATGAAACCATTAGAGCCAGACCAGACAGCACAGTATAAGTTTAGTGATTTGCAGATGTCGCTTTACTACACCATTTACATATAAGAAAGGAAAGGGCAGGAAGTATGACAAAGAAAAAGCCAGATTTTTTACGGGATTTAGATACTGCAATCATGGACGAGCTTACAGGTGGCGGTATCAAGGGAAATGCAGCGGGACTGGTAGGAACGCTTACACAGATTAAGGAAATTAAGCAGCTATGCGGGCTGCCGTTTTGTGGTTATATGGCAAAGCTGGAAACGGTAAGACCAAGCGGCGTGCCGGACGAGGTAACGGTAGTATTTGCAGAGGACGTACCATACAGGGCTTGCAACGGCATAGAATTTGACGTTATGCAGGAATTTGTAGAGGGCAGCAGGCTTTTACTGACAGGCAAGGTGCAGACGCTTAAGGACTTCCAGAGCGGTAGACTGCTGGTATATATTCTGGCAGATTTTGTGACGGTATCGGAAAAGGCAGTAGAGCAGGACGAGGCAGCAGTAAGAGGCGTTATAGCGAATAAGCCAACATACAGAGAAACACCGAGAGGCAAGCGCATTACTGATATTACGGTAAAGGTAAGAAATGAGCTTACAGGCGGCAGCTGCTTTTTACCGTGCATCTGCTGGCAGGAACAGGCAGACGAGACGGCGCAGTGGCAGCAGGGCGACACTGTAGAGCTGCTGGGACGGTATCAGAGCCGCCAGTATGAAAAGGTGCTTGATGCAGCCACAGGAGAAAGAGAACAGCGCACAGCTTATGAGGTATCGGTACGGCTGATTAGAAGAAAGGAAGAGAAAGAAAATGAGTGTTGAACATATCGGCAAGGGATATGTAAAAATCTGCGTGAGTGAGGAAGAGTTAGAGAACAGCATAGCTGGGCTTAGCCAGTTAAAACCTATTTTGCAAACGCAAGCAATAAAAGGGAACGGAAGAAACACAAAGCAGGGGCTTATTGATGCAGCAGAGCTGGGAAAACATTTTGATACAGCGATAGATGCAATGACTATGCTTTTGGCTGGGTTTAAGGAAGAAAGCGAGGCACAGAATGAAGAGTAAAACAATTTTAGGAGCAGACGGCGCAACAAAAATGCGGCAGATTACAGTAGGGATACACGGAAAGGGCGGCGAGGCAGGCATAAAGGCAATACAGCAGCTTGCAGGCATGGTGGACAGCTTAAAGCAGTGCCAGACACCACAGGAAGTATACGACAGATATTTACAGATTACGGGGTATTGTAAATGCTGCGTTGATTGTAATTTTATAGACCAAAAGGGAGCAGACGAGCTGATGTGCTTAGCAGCATATCTGGCAGGAAATGAACAGGCACGGGCAGAGGCACAACAGAAAGCGGGTAAAAAGGCATGAGAAAGGTTTATATATGCAGCCCATACAGGGCGAAAGACGGCGCAGAGCTGGACAGAAACATAGATTATGCGCAGCAGCTGACACGGCAGGCGTTAGAGGCGGGCTTAGCACCCATTACGCCACATTTATATATGACGCAGTGCATGGACGATAAAAAGCCGGAAGAGCGGGCAAGGGGCATGGCTGCGGGGCTTGCGCTGCTGAAAGGCTGCGATTTTGTTATTGCTGGTGTGAAATACGGCATAACAGAGGGAATGGACAGAGAAATACATACAGCAAATATGCTGGGAATTGCGGTTATAGATGCAAACCAGATTAAACGGCATCTGGAATATGAGGAAAAGCGACAGGAGCGGGTAGCGAGCGACTACGCAAAGCTGCATAAGTGCAAGCATTGTTACGAGCGTAGATTATGTAGCCTTATGGGGCATGAGAACTGCTGTACCGCCAGCGCTTGCACAGCTGCATATAAACGGGCTTATGAGTATGCCTTAAGCCGCATAAGAGAGTGGCAGGAAACATGAAAAATAAAAGCGCCTACGGTGGGGAAACACCATAGGCGCTAAGCTATACAGCTTTGAAATACTATAAAAATTATAAGCTATGTATGGCGCAAAGTCAAGAAATTTAACGGGCAGGCAGCCCGTTTTAACACTTGATAAAAGTATTAACGAACCGACAGAGAGGTAGATATATGCCGTACGTAGAGAGGGTAACAAAAGCGGGAAATACGATAGAGATAGAGAGGTACTTTACCAGCAGATACAAAAAGAAAGGTATCAGCAGAGGGGATAAGGTAAAGCCAACAAAAGAAGAGCAGGAGAAAGTAAACACCAGACAGGCAGAGAGAAAGTTAAGGATACTCATAAATGCAAACTATGGCTATGGGGACTACCATTTAGTGCTTGACTATATCCGCAGGAAAGGAGAGTCGGACAGAACGCCGGAGCAGATGCGGCAGGACATAGACGTATTTTTGAGGGAGTGCAGAAAGGAGTACAGAAAAGCAGGGTTAGAGTTCAAATACATACACGTTATGGAGATAGGCAAGAAAGGTGCGAGGCATCACCACCTTGTAGTAAATAAAATTGACACAGAGATTTTACAGCGCTGCTGGTATAAGGCATACGAGGGGCATAACAGAGTAAAGGTATTCCCTCTGGACGACAGCGGCAACTATGCAGAACTGGCAAGCTATTTAATCAAGTACACAGGAACGCACAAAAAGGGTACTGACGGAGCATTACAGGGTAAGCGCTGGAATTGCAGCAAGAATTTAGTAAGACCAGAGCCAGAGTATCACATAATTTCAGACCGTGAGTATTTCAAGAAAGAGCCAAAGGCAATAAAGGGCTATTACGTGGACAAGAACAGCGTAAGCATGGGGGTACACAGCCCAGAGTATTACGGCTATGGGTATTTAAGATACACCTTAGTAAAAATAACAGATAGGGGGGGCTGAAATGCAGATAATCAAGGGCATTGCCATTGCAGCAGTGTTGATAATAGCCGGACTGCTGGCGCTGATTGTGGCAGCATATCTGGCGTTTAGAATTGCGGCGGCTATTTTTGAACAGCAAGAGAGCTGGAAAGACAGCGGCAGCAGAAAGGGCAGAAAACATGATAGAAAAAATTAAATACTGGTTATTCCAGAAAGGCAAGGACTGTAAGCGCTGCTGCCTGCGGTGCAGATACTACGATATATGCCGCTGGGACGTACTGGGAAATGCAGGACTACAAAGCGAGGAAACAATAACGCTTTTGGCGATAGAGAACAGCAAGCCGCATAAGGACGGGCTACTTTTTAGAATTTGCCAGTATGTAGAATTTAAGCAGAGAGCGAGGCGAGAAAATGAGAAACTTTAGACTGGACGACGAAAGCGGGCATCAAGAGGCATTATTTAGCTGGGCTGCATACAGAACAGAGATTATGCCGGAACTGCAATATATGTATCATGTGCCAAACGGCGGCAAACGTGATAAAGCAACAGCAGCGGTGCTTAAGAGGCAGGGCGTAAAGGCTGGCGTGCCAGACATTATGCTACCAGCCGCAAGGGCTGGGTATCATGGGCTTCACATAGAGCTTAAGGCAGGCGAGAACACGACGACCAAGAAACAGAAAGAGTGGTTAGAGTATCTGCGGCAGCAGGGCTATTATACCGCCGTCTGCTACGGCTGGCAGCCAGCAGCGCAGCTGATAGAGCAGTATTTATTACATTCAGACGAGCTTACAAAAGAACAGGAAACAGTAACCATGCGTTAGGGGCGACGCAGGAAAGAGAGGCAAAGAATGAAAACAATAAGCATTTTGAATTTAAAGGGCGGCGTAGCCAAGACCTTTACAGCGGCAAACATGGCGTATGAGCTTTACAGGCGAGGTTATAAGGTGCTGCTGATTGACAACGATAAGCAGGGAAACTTAAGCAAGGCGTACAGCAGATATGATGCAGAGAACGTAGCACCAGTTACAAGGCTACTGGCTGGGGACTGGGAAAACGCAGACGAGCTGATACAGCATACAGAGTATGAGGGTATCGACATTGTAACGGCGAATATGTCATTATTTGGGGCTACATGGAATTTAACCAAAGAGGACAGCGAAAACCAGATAGAGAGATATAAAGCACTGGTATATGCAAAGATGCAGTATTACGGAGATTGCACCATATACGGCAAGTATGATTACTGCATCATTGATAACCCGCCGGATATTGGGCTTAATGTTGTAAATGCGCTGGCAATCACGGACGAGGTAATAGTACCCGTAAAGGTGGACGAGGACGCTTTAGAGGGGCTGGACATTGTGACAGAGCAGATAGAGGACGCAAAGGCATTTAACCCAGCATTAAAGCTGGCAGGCGTGCTGATTACGTCATACCAGAACACAGACGGCGAGGCAGCAGGCGTAGAGTGGCTGGAACAAAAGACAGATTTTAATATTTTGGGTATTATTCGGTATTCCAAGAAAGTAGCAGAAAATACTTTCATGCGTAAGCCGATTTATGAGTATAGCCCATGCTGCGGAGCGGCGCAGGGATACAAGAAATTTGTAACAGCGTATACAGGGAAAGAGAGGTAGCGGGCATGGATAAAGAAAAACGGTTTTGCCCGTTCAAAAGCAGTATGCAGGTAGATTACAGGAACGGTGCAAGGAATGTGCGTAATTTGTTTGTAAGATGCAGCGGCAGTAAGTGCATGGCATATAAAAACGGCGGCTGCTTAAGACTGGGAACGGGAACAGAGAAGAAAGCGAGGTAGAGAATATGGCAAAGTTTGGCATTAACGACATTCTGAACGCAAAGACGAAAGCGGCAGGGCAGCAGGCACAGACGGGCGGATACAAAGAGATTTATTTAAGCCCGTATGAAGTAAAGGCAGCACAGGAGAATACGCACCAGAAATTAGAGAACATAGAAGAGCTGGCAGACAGCTTTTTACACGTAGGACAGGAACAGCCTACAGTATTGGCGAGAGTAAACGGGGAATACCGTATAATCGACGGACACAGACGTAATGCGGCAAATATTTTGAACTTAGAGCGGGGACATAAGGAGTATGAGAAAGTGCTTTACCGCTTTATGGATATGAGCGAGGCAATGTATGAGCTGCGCTTATTGGCTGGCAACGGATTTACGCAGGAGCTTACAGCCTATGAAAAAACCAGATTAGTAGAGCGTACAAAAGCGGCGCTTATCAGAGCCAAGGAAGAGGACGGCTTAGAGATACAAGGCAAAATGCGTGATTTAGTGGCGGCTATGATAAACGAAAGCAGCACAAACGTAGCCAGAATGGACGCAATCAACAACAACGCAACGCCGGAGATTAAAGAGCAGCTGAAAGAGGGCAATTTAGGTATTACCGCTGCATACGAGGCAGCCAAGCTGGACGAGGACGAGCAGAAAGAAATAGCGGAAAAAGCAGCAGCGGGCAAAAATGTGAGGGCAAAGGAAATAGCGGAAAAGGTAGCAGAGAAAAAGGCAGGGGACGATTACGAAACACCGCACCCAGAAAGCATAACGTCTTTGTGCTATTCCTGCCAGAAATACAAGGACTGCAACGTAAAAACGGGAACGTGCCAGAAATGCGACCAGTACATAAATAAGGCAGAGGCTGAAAAGACAGACGAACAGCGATACAGCGAAGAGCAGGACGCTATAGACCGCCAGACAAAGAAAAAATTGCAGGAGCGGGAAGACACAGAAAAAATGGAGCATCTGCCAAGCGAGGGGAATATAGAGCATAAGCAACATGAATTAAAGATAGTGGCATCTGATTACAAGGACGTAATAAGCGGGAAAAAGAGCTTTGAGCTGCGGAAGAATGACAGAGGATACAAACAGGGCGACAGCCTTAAAATGCTGGAATTTAAGGACGGTAAGCACACAGGGCGCACGATTGATGCAGATATTATTTATATGCTGGAAGATTATACAGGGCTTACAGAGGGTTACTGTATTCTGGGTATCAGAGTAACAGACTATACAGGTAAGGTGTCCGAAACGGACACGGAAAGCGGGGCAGAACATGAATAGACGGCAGCGGAAAAAGAAGAAAGCACAGGTATTTACAATTATTCTGGGCTGTACGGCGTTTTGCAAGGCAGAGCAATACGAGAAGATGCGGAAAAGCGTAGAATATCAGTTACGAACAGGCAGCGTGGTTATGCTGCCTGCATACTTGCACGTAGAGGCAATCATAAAACAGCGAGGCGGCAGAAATATTGAGATTAAGCAGGAAAACGGGGTAGTAAATGTTTGAGTATATGGACGGCATAGTAGATGCAGTGGAAGAAATTGGACAGGCAGCAGTAGACGTAGCAGTATTTGTGACGATATGCACAGCAAAAGCGGTGTTGATAATAACAGCGCCAGTATGGATATTGCCGTATGTGATATGGAGAAAGGGGCGTAAGCAGTGAAATACAGACAGTGGAAAAAGAACTATAAGAAAAAGCATGGAGTAAACCCGCCGTTAGAGCTGGACAAGCGAAAACAGCGCAGGCTTGCAAGAAAAATGGCAAGACAGATAAATAAAACCTTGCCAACAGCAGCAGAAACATTGGCGGCAGCTATTAACCGCTGGGCGCAGAGTATAAAGCCAGCACTGGCGGCATTATGTGAGAACGTAGCAGCGGCGTTTAGCAATATGGCAGCAGGATTGAGAGAAGAAAGCGAGGCGGTAGAAAATGACTAATATTTTACTGGGAATTATAGCACTGGAATTGCTGGCTATATTTTCAAAGCTGGACAAACTGGAAGAGAGGGGCAGAGAGAATGAATAACGTATCACTTACAGGGCGGCTTACAAGAGAGCCAGAGCTTAGATATGGCGGGCAGGACAATAGCACAGCTATTACCCGCTTTACGCTTGCGGTAGACGACGGGAAAGATACAGATTTTATAAATATTAAGCGTTTCGGACGTACTGCGGAATGGGCGCAGAAATGGTTAAGCAAAGGCAGCAGGGCAGAGGTTACTGGTAAGATTAAAACAGGCAGCTACGAGAGCCAGCGCACGGGCAGCAAGGTATATTACACAGAGGTTGTGGCAAATAGCGTAGGATTTGGAGAGAGCAAAGCAGAGGCAGAGGCGAGAGGGCAGCAGCTGCCGGAGAGTGACGGGTTTATGAATATCCCAGAGGGAGCAGACGAAGAGCTGCCGTTTAATTAACAGAAAGCGAGGTACAGAACATGGAGCAGGAAGAAACAAAGACAACAGCGGCGGCAGGGGTAGAAATGCCGCCAGAGGCTGAAAGCTGGGTACAACTGCATGAAAGCGAATTAACAGAGCTGATGCAGAAACAGGCAAAGGCTGCAATAACGGAACTGAAACGACAGGAAAAGCAGGAGAGGAAGAAAGAGAAATACCACAACACTTTTACGCTTATGAAATGCTACCGTGATATGGCTTTCCATATCGAGAACGCAATAAGTGACGGGCAGCAGTTAGAACTTAAAGGCATGACGGACGAGCAGCAGCGTACATACTTAGAGAGTATCAGACGCACACGCTTTAAGACATTGATAATGACAGCGCATATAGACAAAGCGGTAGAAGAGATAGAGCGCCGCAGAGAGGCAGCAGGCAGAGGTGTAGAGTACAAGGCTTTTGAAATGTATTTCATGCAGGGCATGGACTATGCGGAAATCGCAGAGGAACTGGATACAGGAAAGAACACACCGAGGCGCTGGGTTACGGGCATCATAAACGAACTGTCAGTATTATTGTGGGGGATTGACGAAGAGAGGGTAAAGTAAGTGTTTGAAAAAATAAAAGCATGGATAAAAAGAAAGCGGGAAACAGCGAGAGAACAGCAGGCGGCAGACAGGTTGATAAAGCATATAGAGCAGGCGTTAGGATTTGAGCTTTACGAGTGGCAGAGGTTATATATAATAACTGGGATATGGCAGCCGCCAGAGGGACGGCTACACGGAAGAACGACAGCATATATATTGCGGCTATTATTAGACCAGAGTAAGCCGCTGCTGCTATATGAGTTTTCACAGGTGGCAGCGTATGCGGATAACCCATTTATGGGGCGGCAATATCAGCCAGTACCCATGCAGTATGCAGGCTGGTTTAGGCACGAGATAAGGAGTATATACGAGCAGCTAAGAGCAGCAGGCGTGCCAGTAAGAGAAATGATAACAGAGCAGCAGCGGGTAATATCGTGGTAAAAACGTGGTGTTTACATGGGAAAACAAAAGAGATACAATGGTAGCATGAAATGAGTAGGCGATAGCTTAAGCCATGTGCGGCAGCAGTTGCCTACTCTTTTTCTATTCATTCTTTAGCCTCCACCCAGCGCATGAAACTTAGGGCGCTGGGGAATGAAGAAAGCGAGGCGGTAGAAAATGACTAATATTTTACTGGGAATTATAGCACTGGAATTGCTGGCTATATTTTCAAAGCTGGACAAACTGGAAGAGAGGGGCAGAGAGAATGAATAACGTATCACTTACAGGGCGGCTTACAAGAGAGCCAGAGCTTAGATATGGCGGGCAGGACAATAGCACAGCTATTACCCGCTTTACGCTTGCGGTAGACGACGGGAAAGATACAGATTTTATAAATATTAAGCGTTTCGGACGTACTGCGGAATGGGCGCAGAAATGGTTAAGCAAAGGCAGCAGGGCAGAGGTTACTGGTAAGATTAAAACAGGCAGCTACGAGAGCCAGCGCACGGGCAGCAAGGTATATTACACAGAGGTTGTGGCAAATAGCGTAGGATTTGGAGAGAGCAAAGCAGAGGCAGAGGCGAGAGGGCAGCAGCTGCCGGAGAGTGACGGGTTTATGAATATCCCAGAGGGAGCAGACGAAGAGCTGCCGTTTAATTAACAGAAAGCGAGGTACAGAACATGGAGCAGGAAGAAACAAAGACAACAGCGGCGGCAGGGGTAGAAATGCCGCCAGAGGCTGAAAGCTGGGTACAACTGCATGAAAGCGAATTAACAGAGCTGATGCAGAAACAGGCAAAGGCTGCAATAACGGAACTGAAACGACAGGAAAAGCAGGAGAGGAAGAAAGAGAAATACCACAACACTTTTACGCTTATGAAATGCTACCGTGATATGGCTTTCCATATCGAGAACGCAATAAGTGACGGGCAGCAGTTAGAACTTAAAGGCATGACGGACGAGCAGCAGCGTACATACTTAGAGAGTATCAGACGCACACGCTTTAAGACATTGATAATGACAGCGCATATAGACAAAGCGGTAGAAGAGATAGAGCGCCGCAGAGAGGCAGCAGGCAGAGGTGTAGAGTACAAGGCTTTTGAAATGTATTTCATGCAGGGCATGGACTATGCGGAAATCGCAGAGGAACTGGATACAGGAAAGAACACACCGAGGCGCTGGGTTACGGGCATCATAAACGAACTGTCAGTATTATTGTGGGGGATTGACGAAGAGAGGGTAAAGTAAGTGTTTGAAAAAATAAAAGCATGGATAAAAAGAAAGCGGGAAACAGCGAGAGAACAGCAGGCGGCAGACAGGTTGATAAAGCATATAGAGCAGGCGTTAGGATTTGAGCTTTACGAGTGGCAGAGGTTATATATAATAACTGGGATATGGCAGCCGCCAGAGGGACGGCTACACGGAAGAACGACAGCATATATATTGCGGCTATTATTAGACCAGAGTAAGCCGCTGCTGCTATATGAGTTTTCACAGGTGGCAGCGTATGCGGATAACCCATTTATGGGGCGGCAATATCAGCCAGTACCCATGCAGTATGCAGGCTGGTTTAGGCACGAGATAAGGAGTATATACGAGCAGCTAAGAGCAGCAGGCGTGCCAGTAAGAGAAATGATAACAGAGCAGCAGCGGGTAATATCGTGGTAAAAACGTGGTGTTTACATGGGAAAACAAAAGAGATACAATGGTAGCATGAAATGAGTAGGCGATAGCTTAAGCCATGTGCGGCAGCAGTTGCCTACTCTTTTTCTATTCATTCTTTAGCCTCCACCCAGCGCATGAAACTTAGGGCGCTGGGGAATGAAGAAAGAGAGGGGACAGTATGAAAGCATGGGCTAAGAGTTTTTATTTATCAGCGGCATGGGAAAAAACCAGAGCCGCTTATTTAATGTCACAAGATTATATTTGTGAACGCTGCGGGCAGCCCGCAAAGATAGTGCATCATAAGCGCTGGCTTAACAGAGAGAACATAAACGACATAAGCGTTACGTTGTGCTGGGATAACTTAGAGGCGTTGTGCCAAGACTGCCACAACAAGGAACACCACAAACAGGAGAGGCATAAGCGGTATCAGTTCGACGAGAACGGCGGCATACTCCCCCCATATCAGAAAAATAATTAAAGGGGGCGAATACCGAGGGGGATACCCTAAAATTACCCTACGGGCGTGCGCACGGGTGGTGTAGGGGGTGTGGTGCGGCGCAGGAATGGAAAGCGGGGTAAAGGAATGGCAACAAAGAAAGAGAAAACCAAAGAACAGAGGATAAAGACCGAAAAGACCAGACTTAAGGGAATTTTCAAGGACTTAGACGAAAACAAAAGAAAATTAGTAACGCCGCTGATAGAAAAGGCTGCATTTATGAGCATTGAGCTGGACGACTTGCAGGCGAAACTTGAAAAAGACGGATGGACGAGTGAGTACCAGAACGGGCAGAACCAGTGGGGAACAAAGAAAAGCCCAGAGGCAGAAACCTACATAGCGCTTAGTAAGAACTATGCAGCAGTGATTAAGCAGCTTACGGAATTAGTACCAGCTGCGAAACGAAAGACAAGCAGGCTGGCGGCTTTGCGGGAAGAGTAAGCAATATTGCCGCCTTATCGAAATTATATCTATGAGTACCACGCAAAGATTACAAGCGGCGAAATCATAGCGGGAAAATGGATAAAGAAAATATACGAAATCATTATAAACGGGCTGCAAAAGCAGGAGTATTTTTTTAATGCAAAGGCTGCGAATAAGGCTATACGGTTCATAGAGAACTTTTGCCACCACAGCAAGGGACGTAATGATTTAATCAAGTTGGAGCTATGGCAGAAAGCCATAGTTTCTGTTATTTTTGGCATACAGGACGCAGAAAAAATACGTATTTTCCGTGAAATTTTTATTGTAATTGGCAGAAAAAACGGAAAAAGTTTATTTGCATCTGCGATTATTGCATATATGGCGTACTTAGAGCCAGAGTATGGACAAGAAATATACTGCTTAGCGCCGAAATTAGACCAAGCGGCGCTGGTGTATGACGGATTTTATCAAATGGTACAGGCAGAGGACGAGTTAGCGGAGCTGGCAAAGAAACGGCGCAGCGATATTTATATTGCGGAGAGCAACACGGTAATAAAACCGATTGCTTTTAATGCCAAGAAGTCAGACGGATTTAACCCGCAGCTTGTGGTATGTGATGAAATGGCAGCATGGAGCGGGGACGCTGGACTAAAGCAGTATGAGGTTATGAAATCCGCTTTAGGCGCACGTACTCAACCTATGATATTGAGCATAAGCACTGCCGGATATATCAACGACAGTATTTATGATGAACTAATGAAACGTAGCACAAGTTTCTTGAAAGGAAACAGCAAAGAGCGCAGGCTATTACCATTCCTTTACATGATTGATGATGTGGAGAAGTGGAACGACATAGACGAACTGAAAAAGGCTAACCCTAACATGGGCGTATCCGTAAAAGAAAGTTTCTTTATGGACGAGATAGCAGTAGCAGAGGGCAGCTTAAGTAAAAAAGCAGAGTTCCTTACAAAGTATTGCAATATCAAGCAGAACAGCTCTATTGCATGGCTGGAATATCAGACAGTAGAGAACGCCGGAGTAGAAAAGACCTTAGAGGACTTTAGGGACTGCTACGCAGTGGGCGGTATCGACTTAAGCCAGACAACGGACTTAACAGCAGCCAGTGTGGTTATTCAGAAAGACGGTACACTGTATGCGTTTACACAGTTCTTTATGCCACGGGGCAGACTGGAATACTTACAGGCTACGGACGGCGTGCCGTATGACATATTCGTTAAAAAGGGGCTGATAACCTTAAGCGGCGAGAATTACGTAGATTACCACGACGTTTACGGCTGGTTTACTATGCTGCTGGAAGATTACGGCATACGACCGTTGAAAATCGGCTACGACAGATACAGCGCCCAGTACCTTATTACCGATATGGCAAATTATGGTTTTCACATGGACGACGTTTACCAAGGCGAGAACCTTACACCAGTTATACGGGAGTTTGAGGGCATCATAAAAGACGGCGATTTTAAGATTGCCGACAACAATTTACTAAAGACGCATTTCTTAAATGTTGCGCTTAAGCACAACATGGAGACAAGAAAATTCAGACCTATAAAAATCGAGCAGCGGGCGCATATCGACGGCTTTGTATCTGTCATAGATGCAATGACCGTGCGGCAGAAATACTGGGAAGAGTGCGGCGAGCTGCTTAAAAATGCCGCATAGAAAGGAGTGTAAACGGCATGAAATTTTTAGACTATCTTTTTCATGGCAAAGAATTAAAAGCCATAGGTAATTATTTCAAAATGCTGAACGGATACAGCCCGACGTTTACCAGCTTTAGCGGCGGCGTGTATGAAATGGATTTAACCAGAACGGCTATAAATAATTTTGCTACACATTGCAGCAAGCTAAAGCCGGAGATAGAGGGCAGCGCTCTTAAGTCACTGGAAAAGACACTACAGCATAAGCCCAACTACTTCATGGATACAACAAAATTTATAAAGCGTCTGGCAACGTATGTAGCGGTGGAACACACCGCTTTTATTATACCTATCGAGGACGAATACGGGCGCTTGTGTGGCTGGTATCCACTGCGGGCTGAACGCTGCGAGGTGGTAGAGAGTGAGGGGCAGTTATATTTACGGTATCTGTTTGCAAATGGCAGCTATGGAGCTATTGAGTTTGAGCGTGTAGGCATTATGACAGACTTTGAATATAAAGACGACCTTTTTGGAGAGGACAACAGCACGCTTGCACCAACTATGCAGCTGATACATACGCAGAATGAGGGAATTATAAACGCTGTAAAAAATTCGGCAAATATCCGTTTTCTGGCAAAGGTGGCAAATATGCTGAAACCAGATGATATAAAGAAAGAACGGAAACGCTTTACAGAGGACAACTTAAGCGCAGACAACGATAGCGGCATGATTATTTATGATAACAAGTTTAGTGAGCTGAAACAGGTAGAAAGTAAACCGTACACACCAAACGCATTGCAGATGCAGCACATACAAGAAAATGTATGTACGCATTTTGGTACAAATATGGACATTCTGCAAAATAAATTTGATGAAAATACGTGGAACGCCTACTACGAGGGAAAAATAGAACCGTTTGCAATACAACTATCGCTTGTTATGACAAATATGAGCTTTACAGAGAGAGAAAGAGCCTGCGGCAATGCTATTTTCTTTTCTGCAAATCGCCTGCAATACGCCAGCAACGCCACAAAGTTAAGCGTAAGCACACAGCTTTTTGACCGTGCGTTACTGAACAGAAACGGCGTGATGGATATATGGAACATGGCACACGTTGAGGACGGGGAAAAGTATTATATCCGAAAGGAATATACAGAGGTAAGCGAGCTGAACAAAGGAAGTGAGCAGCCAGTTATCATACAGCAAGTACAACAGCAGACAGAACCAGCAGCAGGAGAAGAGCCGCAGAACGGACAGAAAGAGAAAGAGGGTGTAAATAATGCCAGTTAAGAAAGAACGGGAATATAGAACGCTGGTAGCACCTCTGGTAGCGCAGAGTTCCGGCGAAAAGCGTATACAGTCGGAGTGCTACGTAGAGGGCTACGCCACTACATTTAATGCGCCATACCTTTTATATGAGTTTGAGGACGGCACAAAGATTTACGAAAGAATAGACGCACACGCATTAGACAGCGCAGACATGAGCGACGTTATTATGCAGTACGACCATGAGGGTAGAGTATTTGCCAGACAGTCAAATAATACGCTGATTTTAGAGCCGGACGCAAAGGGGCTTTTTGTGGCAGCAGACTTAAGCCGGACAGACTTAGCTCGCGGACTGTATCAGGACATAAACGCAGGAATGATTACTAAAATGTCATGGGCGTTTACAGTGGCAGAGGAAAGTTACGACAGAGAAACACATACAAGAACAATTTTGAAAATCAAAAAGGTTTATGACGTATCAGCCGTGAGTATTCCGGCAAATAACGATACTGAAATAAGCGCCCGTGCTTTTGCGAGTAGGAGTTATGAGCGGGAGCGGCAGGAGTTGCTTAAGAGGCGGGCAGCAATACTAAAGATTAAGGCGAGCTTATAAAAATCAAAACAAAAAAGGAGAACACAGACTATGAGATTAAAGGAAATTGAGGCAAGATTAGCCGAAATCAAAGAAGAGCTTAACACCAGAGCGGCAGAGCTTACGGACGAGGAAATTACAAAACTGGAAACAGAGGTAACAGACTTACAGGAAGAGCGTACAGCTTTACTGACAGCGGCAGAGAAACGTAAAAAGCTGCTTGAAAGAATTGCAGCAGGAGAGCCGACAGGTGGAGCGGGAGCAGATACCACGCTGCTTAGAAATTTCAAGGGAGCAGGCGGCGCAGGAGCAGGAGAAACAGAGGACAAATACGACACTATGGCATACAGAAAAGCGTTTATGAATTATGTATGCAGAGGCGTTGCTATTCCGGCAGAGTACAGAGCGGCTGAAACCACCACTACAGCAGACAGTGGCGCTGTAATTCCGACAACTATTATGAATGAAATCATTCAGAAACTGGAAAGCTACGGCAGCATTTATGCAAAGGTGCGCAAGATTAACGTACAGGGCGGCGTTTCCATTCCGATTGCAGACTTAAAGCCTACTGCGCACTGGATTGCAGAGGAAAAGAGCAGCGACGACCAGAAAGCATCTGCTAAAAATTCCGTAACATTCAATTATTACGGTTTGGAGTGCAAAATTTCCCAGAGCATTTTAGCGAATGTAGTAACGCTGAAAATGTTTACTGATTTGTTTGTACCTATGGCAACAGAGGCAATGGTAAAGGCTATTGAAATTGCCATTTTCAACGGTACAGGTGAGGGGCAGCCGCTGGGTGTTCTTAAAGACAACAGGGTAACAACTGTAATTACTCTGACCCCGGAAGAGTACGCAAGCTGGAACGGCTGGCACAAGGTAAAAGGTAAAATGAAAAAGGCGTACAGAAACGGCAGCTTTGTTATGAACCAGTCCACTTTTGATACTGGCATTGACGGTATGGAAGATAAGAACGGGCAGCCTATCGGACGCACAAACTACGGCGTGAATGGAGAGGAAACATACCGTTTCATGGGTAAGAATGTGGAAACTGTAGAGGACGACGTTTTACCGAGCTGGGACGACGCAAACGAGGGCGACGTAATCGCAGTATTTATGAATTTCTCTGATTACGTTATCAATACCAACATGGAAATGCAGGTAGTGAAGTGGACAGACCACGACAACAACAAGATTAAGAATAAGTGCTTAATGGTAGTGGACGGCAAAGTAGCTGACGCTGCGGGTATTATCTTAGTTAAAAAGGGCGTAAAAGCAGTGTAAGAAAGCGAGGTAGAGCATGAAAGGATACTTAGACGCAAAAGAGCTGGAAAGCTATAAGAAAGAGGATTTGCAGGAACTGGCAAAGCAGCTGGGCGTAGATGCAGAAGGAACAAAGAAAGAAATTGCTGCACGCTGCGCAGCCGTCGAGGTAGATATACCAGACGACAGCGAGCTTACGGAAGAGGATAAAAAAGTAGCAGCAGAGGCAGCAGCAGAGGCAGCAGCGAAAGCCGAAGAAGAGAGAAAGGCGGCAGAGGCAGCAGCAAAAGCCGAAGAAGAGAGAAAGGCGGCAGAGGCAGCAGCAAAAGCCGAGGAAGAGAGAAAGGCAGCAGCAAAAGCCGAGGAAGAAAAGAAAACAGCAGGGCTGGTAAAAGTGAGAGCAAAGAACCGTTTTCTTGATAAGGAATTGAACCAGATTAAGGATACAGGAGATACTTACACAGTAACCAGAGAACGTGCAGCAGTTCTGGTAAATGCAGGAGTAGCGGAAGAAACAGAGTAAGAAAGAGGGTGCAGGCTATGGCAGCAACTGCCACAACATTAACCGAAAAGATGCGGGCGGCGCTGCGTATCAGCAGCACAAGCGAAAAAATCACGGAAGAAATAAACGACTGCATAGCCGCCTGCAAAATGGATTTGCAGGACGTAGGCGTAAAGAAACTGGAAGAAACAGACGCACTGATTATTAGAGCCATTACGCTATACTGCAAGGCAGAATTTGGATACTCTGATAAATCAGAGCAATTCTGGAAATCTTACGAGTGTCTTAAAATGCACTTAAGCCTATCCAGTGAATACACAGGCGGCGTTACGCCAGATACTGCGGACGACGAAGTAGGAGAGCAGGATATTAAGGATTTGTTTGGATAGGAGAAATAAGAGCAATGGCAATTAAGAGAGTTACATACGATACCCTTAAATTTCTGGTAGCGGAAATTAAAGAACGCTATGCAGAAAAAGGCGACATAGGGGCGCTGGGGGGGCTTGATAAGGTAGCTGTAGAAAATCTTACAGAGGATTTGAAAAGCCTTATAAACGGGAAAGCAGACGCAGCTACAACGCTTGCAGGCTATGGAATTAAAGACGGAATGACCGCAACAGAGGTAGCCGCCGCTATTTCCACAGCGATTGCAGGGACAGACCACTTAAGCCGTGTAATGGTAGACAGCACGGGAGACATTGATACAGTAGCGGACGACGCAGAAAAGAAAATTTACATGGTAAAAAATGCCAGTGGAGAGGCAGGAAACCTTTACAGCGAATACATGGTAATTAACGGTAAACTGGAAAAGGTGGGAGACTGGAAAGTAGACTTAAGTAGTTATGCAAAGACTACGGAAGTAACGGCAGCCATTGCAAATGCACTGACAACATACGCAAAGACCGCAGACGTAACAAAAGCAATCAACGAGGCAGTAGCGGGACTTATCCAGCTGGACGATTTAAGCGTAACAGTTACGGGCGCAGGCAATGTGATTACAGGGCTTGCGTATGATAACAAAACAGGCAAATTTACAGCTACAAAAGGAATAACGGCACTGACAGCAGCAGACCTTACAGAAATTACGCAGCAGGAAATAAAAGCCTTGTTTGCATAAGTGAGGTGCTGGCATGAGGTGGTTTAGCTTTACCAGCTTAAAGGCATTGGTACAGGAAATGAAAGCCAGAGAAAGCAGCAATATGCAGGCTGTAAATAATACGTTTTCAGAAGTTTACGAAAACATGGAAACATTGGACGGGCGCATAGATGCCTTAGAGCATAAAACAGATGCTGCATATCTGGGTAACTGCTATTGCGGTAGCGTTTATTTGGGCTATGTGTCCGAAACGGACACCTAAAAGAGAGGTAAGGTATGGACTGGATAGACGAAATAACGCTGATAAGCGAGGCAAGCGAAAAAGACAGGGTAAACAAAAACGGATTTGCGACAAAGCCGAAAGAAAGCACCCGTACTGTATTTTGTAATAAAAAATCAGTGGGGTATAGCGAGTATTTCAAGAGCCAGCAGACAGGAAAGCTGGTAGAGGCAAAGTACGAGGTACATAAGGCAGATTATGGCGGCGAGGACGTAGTAGAAGTAAACGGGCGGCGCTATTTTGTACTTAAGACCTACGATACAGGAACAGACACCATAGAGCTTACGCTTACAGATTTACGCCACAGAAACGAGGTGTAAGCATGGGAGAGTTTAACACAGTCGGGCTGGAAGATATTATAGACGCTTTCAGCCGGAGAGAGGCGGCTACAGTTGAGGCAGTACCCAAAATGCTTAAAGCTGGTGCTGATGTGCTGATAGAGGCACAGAGAGCAGAGGCACAGGCAATGGGACTGAATGAAACGGGCGGTTTTATCAATTCCATAAAAGCCACGGACGTAAAGGGCGACGATACGGAGAAATACGTAGAGATATACCCACAGGGACGGGCAAAGCATGGAAACGACAGAAAAGGAGATAAAAGCAAGGTGCGCTATGCAACAATCGGCTTTGTGGCAGAGTACGGCACAAGTAGCCACGCTGCACGCCCTTATATGACAGTGGCAAACGAAAAGGCGCACGAAAAGGTAGTAGAGGCACAGCGCAGTATATGGGAGAGTGAAACAGGCGAATGAGTATACAGGAGATTTTAGAAAGCGCAGGGTTGCCAGCCCAGAGAGGCGTTTACACTGGACGGGATAAGCCAGACGCATATTATACGTTTCTGCGGCTGCTGGGTACGCCTGCGGTAAATGCAGACGACGAAGAGAAAGAGCGCAGGGAAATGTATAGAGTTACGCTTTTCCATAAGGGCGATTTTGAGGCGCAGCTTGATAAGACAAAAGAGGTATTGAAAGCAGCAGGCGTTTATATCAACAGCATAGACGCAGAAAGCTACGAAACAGAAACGGGGTACTGGTTAGTGCCTATCACAGTCGAGATTTTGAAAGAGGAGTGATTAAACAATGACACTGGGACTGAAAGATTTATATTATGCCGTATGCACAGAGGCAGACGGAGCAGAGAGCTACGGGACACCTAAGAAAATGGCAGAGGCAATGAGCGCCGATTTATCCGTAAAGACAGCAGACGGCAGCTTGTATGCAGACGACACATTAAGCGAGAGCGTCACGGAGTTTGCAAGCGGAACGCTTAAGCTGGGAATTAAAGACCTTACGCCGGAAGTGCTGGCAGAGCTGCTGGGGCAGGCAGTAGATAAGAACAGCGTAGTATGGGCGGGAAAAGAGGACGAGCCGCCGTATGTTGCTGTAGGGTTCAGAGCTAAGAAAACGGGTGGTAAATACCGTTACGTATGGCTGCTTAAAGCAAAATTTAAAGTACCGTCTGAAAAGTACGAAACAAAGGGCGAGAGTATCAAGTTTAACACGCCGGACATTGAGGCATCTTTTACAACAAGAAAGAAAGATAACTTGTGGAAAGCAGACTTTGTGGGAACAGAGGAAAGCGCAGCGGCTAAAACGTGGTTTACAGCAGTGCCGGAAAAGGCAGCAGCAATGGAAAGTGTATAAAACAGGAAAGGAGAGAGGCGTAGCATGGGCTGCGCCTTAATTTTATATCATGGGAGCATTAAAGAGCGGGGCTTTTCCCGTAGAGCTGAACGGCAAAGAATATGGTTTACTTTTTTCACTGAACGCATTAGACGAAGTACAGGAAAAGTTTGGGGGCTACGACAAATTAAGTGAGGTATTCAATAAAGATAACCCAAACCTTTTTAAAGATACAAGGTGGTTACTTACGCTGCTTATTAACGAGGCACTTTTAGCAGAGGACGAAAACGCCCAGCTGCTTGAAGAGAAGAGGGTAGGCAGACTGATACACGCAGGAAATTTGCAGGAAGTACAGAACGCTATTTTTAAATCGTTCTACAGAGGAACTGCGGGAGACAACAGCGACACAGAGAACGAAAACGACGGAGAAGAAACAACAGAAGAGGGAAACAGGGCAGCCGTGCAGGAAAATTAGATACTGCACGGCTTTTGTATATTGCAGTAGTGCTTTTGAGATACAGGGAACGTGAGGCATGGAGAAAAACACCATACCAGATAACGACACTGTTTAAATATCACAAGGAATATAACCCGCACATTTTCCGACAGGAACAGGCGGGAACACCAGCAGCTACAGAAAACATGGACGATATAGACATAGCGTTAGGGGGCTTTTAATTATGGCAGATAAGACGCAGAACGTCAAAACAAGGTTAAGTTTTGACGGAGAGGCAGAGTATAAAGCAGCCTGCAAGGAAATTAACAGCACCCTTAAAGTGCTTAATTCTGAAATGAAACTTGTAACGGCTGAATATAAGGACAATGCAAGCAGCGTAGATGCGCTGAAAGCAAAGCAGGCGGTACTACAGAAAACATACGACGAGCAGGCAAAAAAGGTAAAAGAAACCGAGACGGCTTTAGAAAAATGTCGCAAGGCAACAGGAGACAATAGCGAAGAAAGTAAAAAACTTGAAACCCAGTTAAATTACCAGAAAGCAGCGCTTGTAAAGACAGAGCAGGAATTAGGCAAAACGACTGACGAAATGGAAAAAGTAGAAAAAGCCGCTGACGAAATGGGAAAGGAAATAAAAGACAGCGGGGAACAGGCAGACGACGCAAAGGGAAAATTTTCTGGATTTACAAGCGTGCTAAGCGGAATGGGTACAGCGCTTAAAGCAGCAGCAGCGGCGACGGCGGCAGCAGTTGCGGGAGCGGCAACAGCCATAGGAGCGCTTACCACAAAAGCGATAGAGGGATACGCAGCACAGGAACAGCTTGTAGGCGGTGTAGAAACTCTTTTCAAAACGTCGTCTGATACGGTTGTTGGTTATGCAAACGACGCATATAAAACAGCCGGAATGTCTGCAAATGAGTACATGGAAACAGTTACCAGCTTTTCAGCGTCGCTGCTTGCCAGTATGAATAATGACACGGCAGCGGCAGCAGAAAAGGCAAACGTGGCAATTACGGATATGTCAGACAATGCAAATAAAATGGGTACTGATATATCGCTTATACAGAACGCCTATAACGGTTTTGCAAAGCAGAATTATACCATGCTGGATAACTTAAAACTGGGATATGGCGGTACAAAAGAGGAAATGCAGCGACTGCTTGATGATGCAAGCAAGCTATCCGGCATTAAGTATGATATTTCATCATATTCAGACGTTGTAGACGCTATTCACGTCGTACAGACGGAAATGGGCATAACAGGGACAACGGCAAAAGAGGCAAGTACAACAATAGAGGGTTCGGTTAGTTCTATGAGTTCAGCGTGGGACAACTGGGTAGCTGGAATGGCAGACAGCGAGGCGAATTTCTCACAGCTTACAAGCAATCTGGTAGACAGTATTGTAACAGTGGTAGGGAATATAGCACCGAGGGTAATAGAAACAGTGCCGAGGCTGGTAAGCGGACTGGGAGAAATCGTAGAGCAGCTTGCAACGTATATACCACAGGTTATACAGGAGTTATTACCGCCTTTAATGAGCGGCGTACAGGACTTGCTTAATACGCTGGTTGGAATGCTGCCGGAAATGATAAGCATAATCGGGCAGATTATACCGACAATCATAGATACGCTGCTTACTATATTACCGCAGCTTTTAGAGGCAGGCGTACAGATTATTACGGAATTGGCGCAAGGTATCGCACAAGCGTTACCTACATTGCTGCCAACAATCGTAACGGTGGTTACGAACATTGTAACCATGCTGATAGAAAATATACCGTTGCTGATTACAGCAGCATTACAGCTGCTTACGGGGCTGGCACAGGGGCTGGTAGCAGCGCTGCCCGTACTGATTGAGGCACTGCCGGAAATCATAACGGCTATCATAAATGCACTGGTTGAGGGCATACCGCTTATTATCGAAAGTGCGGGCGATATTATAGTTGCATTGATTGACGGCATCATAGATGCAATACCGCTTTTAATCGCAGCCATACCGCAGATTATAGCAGCCATTGTAACAGGACTGATTACGGGGCTGCCTAAGATTTTGACGGCGGCAGGCAAGCTGGTAACGACAATCATAAATAAAATAAAAGAGCTACCTACTCTGATACCGCAGGCAATCGCTGCGGGCATTGAGAAAATAGCAGAGTGGGGCGCAAATATGCAGGAAAAAGGCGGCACAGTTATAACAAATTTTGTAACGAAAGTTATAGATATTGTTAAGGAGCTGCCGCAGAAAATCTGGAACAGTATAGTAAGCGCAGTAACCAGAGTGGCTACGTGGGGCGCAAATATGCAGACCAAAGCCAAAGAAGTAATGAACACAATGCTTACGAACATTGTAACGATTGTGAAAGAAACGCCTGCTAAAATCTGGAACAGTATAGTAAGCGCAGTAACCAGAGTGGCTACGTGGGGTAACAATATGCTTGCGAAAGCCAAAGAGGTAATGAATGCCATGGTAACAGGCGTTATTACGATTGTTAAGGAACTGCCGCAGAAAATCTGGAACAGCATAGTAGGGGCAGTAACCAGAGTGGCTACGTGGGGTAACAATATGCTTACGAAAGCCAAAGAGGTAATGAATGCCATGGTAACAGGCGTTATTACGATTGTTAAGGAACTGCCGCAGAAAATCTGGAACAGCATAGTAGGGGCAGTTACCAAAGTGGCTACGTGGGGTAACAATATGCTTACGAAAGCCAAAGAGGTAATGAATGCCATGGTAACGGGCATTGTTACGATTGTTAAGGAAATACCGCAAAAGATTTATAACAGCATTTCTGGTGCAATTACCAAAGTGGCTACATGGGGTACAGAAGTAAAGAACAAAGCCGTAGAGGGAATGAAAAATGTAATTACTGGAATAACAGACGTATTTAAGAATATTGGCAGTACGTTTGCCGGGTTCGGTAAAAACATGGTAGAGGGCATCTGGAACGGCATAAACGGAGCTACGCAGTGGATAAAGGACAAAATAAGCGGCTGGGTAGGCAATGTTACCGACTTCCTTAAGGATTTATTTGGAATTGCCAGCCCGTCTAAGCTGATGCGTGACGAAATCGGCGTATATCTGGCGCAGGGTATCGGTGTTGGCTTTTCTAATGAAATCGGCGGCGTTAAGAAAATGATTGAGGACAGCGTACCGCAGGAGTTTGACGTAGACGCAAAGGTAAATGTAGGCAATGAATTTAAGTATGATAACGACGACAAAAAGCCAAAGCCGAGAGGCGGCAGTGCAGCAGGCGGCGTAGTTGTCAATCAGTATATTTATGCGAATACCACGGACTATGCAAAACAGCAGAAAGAGGCAGCCCGACAGTTCAGAATGATAGCAAGGACGGTGTAACACATGGAAAATGAAAAACTGACTTACATAAATTCAAGGGGCGAGCGGTTAGAGCTGGGAGTAGACAGCGTATACCATTGCAATATAAGTAAAGACGTAGAGGGCATTTCCGGCGTTACGAGCGTCATTTACAGCACAAATAGTATGGGACAGCACGGCGACACCTACGTAGGGCAGCGTATCGAGGCGAGGGACATAGACGTAGTGGGACATATCAACACACGGGACAAGGCGCAGGCATTGGAACTGCGCCGCCGTATGCTTAAGATATTTAACCCAGAGCTTAGCGCTACGCTGGTGTATGAGTACGGCGGCTTTAAGCGTGTGATTGATTGCAGGGCGTATGGAGAGCCTAAGATACTAAAGAAAGAGGTACTTTATGAGTTTGATTTACAAATAGAGTGCCTTAACCCGTTCTGGCGGGAAGAGGAAGAAACAAAAGAGGATATAGCAAGCTGGGTGGCTGCGTGGCATTTCCCTTGCGTTATCGAAAAGGACGGCACAAAGAGCATGATATACGGATACCGAGCGGAAAGCGTAATAGTGGACTGCTACAACGAGGGCGACGTATCAACAGGAATGAGGATAAGGTTTACAGCACTGGGGACAGTTTCAAACCCGATACTGCTTAATGTGGATACCGAGGAATTTATACAGATTAACGCCACTATGAAAACGGGCGACGTGATAGAGATTAACACGAAGTACGGCAGCAAGGGCGCTAAGCTGATAAGGGACGGCGTAGAAACCGACTATTTCCGCTACATTGATGTAGACAGTACATTTATGCAGCTTGCCATAGGCGACAATATGTTTAGGTATGATGCAGCCAGCGGCGTAAATTCTCTGGAAGTATCCATATTCTACAGCAAGGAATTTTTAGGAGTGTGACGGTATGGAGCTTAGAGTATTCGACAAGACAGTACAGCCGCTGGGAGCTATAGACGAGCTGGCAAGCCTGCTATGGCATACAAAGTATTTTGACGTAGGAACTTTTAGCCTGCTTGCGCCGATTACGGACAATAACAGCCGTTTGCTGGTAGAGGGTAACTTAATAACCAAGCACGACGGAAAAAAGGAAGTAAAGACCGCTGACGGCGGCGTATGGCGCAGGGCAGCGCAGATAACCTACGTACACATTACCAAAGACGAGAACGGCTTAGAGCAGTTAGAGGCACAAGGCTATATGCTTAGCTGGTGGCTTAATAAGCGCTGCATTTATCCGCAGATTGTGGCGACAGGTACAAACCAGTATCTTATAAACCTTATGGTAAAGAACAACTGCGGCAGCGCAGCAGGAACAAAGCGGCGTTTTCCGTTGCTTACATTTCTGGCGCAGGAAACCATAGACGGCGTGGCGGTTGAATATGCAAACGAGGTATACGCGCAACTGGGGCAGGAAGTAAAGGCAAGGGCGCAGGCTGGAAAGCTGGGCTATGACATTCTGCTTAACGAAAGAGAGAGACTGTTTGGCTTTTATCTGTATAAGGGCAATGACCTTACAGCCACAAATACCGAGGGTAACACACCCTGCATATTTTCAAGAGATTTTGATAATGTCAACGAGCAGGAATATACAGCCAGTATAGAGAACTGCGGCAACTTTATTTATGTGCAGGGAGCAGCTGACGACGACGGCAGCCAGCCAGTAACCACAGTGGACGGCGAGGGCGCAACGGGGCTGGATTTAGTAGAGGTATTCTGCGACGCTACGGACATTGCCAGAAAGTACCAGCAGGGGGAAACAGAGGTAACAATACCGCTGAATACCTATATTGCAATGCTGAAAACGAGAGGCAGCGCAGAACTGGAAAACTACGGCAAGAACATAAATTTTGTAAGTACCATAAATACAAATTCAAACTTAAAATTTAAGGCTGATTTTGATTTAGGCGACCGTATTACTTGCAAAGAAACCAAGTGGGGCATACAGATAGATGCACGCATTACAGAAGTAGCAGAAACATACCAGAAAGGCGAGGAAACCATAGAGGCGACTTTTGGCGACAGCCTGCCGACACTGGTAGACCAGATTAGGAAAGTGAGGTAGCAGAAATGGCAAACAGCTTACCGTTTAATGCCGTGGCAGTAGACGGAGAGTACGACAGGGTATATAAAGCCGAGGATTGGGCGTGGTACTTTGCTACTTTCATTGCAAACGGCATTTTTCCAAAGCCAAGCGACGGGCTACAGGTGGTAGCTTACAGCGGCATGGAAATAAGAGTAAATGCAGGCTATGCCTTTATAAACGGCTACGCCTTTAGAAATCCTGCAACGCTTAGCGTAACACTGGATACGGCAGAGGGAGCGCTTAACAGGGTGGACAGGGTAGTAGTTCGCTGGGATTTGCCGCAAAGAGATATGTATATTGCGGTGCTGAAAGGCACACCGTCTGCAAAGCCGACAGCAACGGCAGTAACACGCACTACGGAAATATGGGAGCTTGCGCTTGCAGATATTTACGTAGGCAAGGGCGTAACAAGGATACAGACGCAGAACATCACAGACCAGCGGTTTAATAGCGCAGTCTGCGGCATTGTAACAGGAACGGTGGAAGAGATAGACGCAAGCGTGCTTACAAAGCAGTTTACGGACTTTTTCAACACCTACAGCGCAGCCGTGCTGGACGAGTTCAGCGCATATAAGCAGAGTATGGAAAAGTACCTTACAGAGATTGCGGGCGTATATGACAGCTACGTAAGCAAGACAGAGGGCTTATTTGCACAGTATGAGAGCCAGTTTAACGAAAGATACAGCAGTTTTGAAAGCACGCTTGACAACTGGGACAAGGAACTTTTAAGCGCCTATACAGAATTTATGGCAAAAATTAAGTTATTCCAGTCGGACGCTGAAAACGAATTTAACACATGGTTTGAGAGTATCAAGGACAAGCTGGGCGAGGACATAGCAGGCAGCCTGCAACTGCAAATTGAAGAGCTGGCAGCAGCCATGCAGGAAGTGAAAAAGCAGGCAGAGGCAGGCACGAAAGAAACAAAAGAGGCAATAGCAGCGCTGGACGAGCGACTTAAGAGAGTAGAAAGCGGCTGGGGCATTGACTATAAGCATGATGCTGTACTGGGATTGTGTTACATGGGTGCAGCATACATGAGCCAGCATTACGAAAGAACAGTAGAAACGGCAGTGTTAGGGGCTACCTACGTGGGTAATTCCTATCTTGCAAATACATTTTAGAAAGGCGGCAGACCATGAAAGGATTTCCTAAAGTATTAAAGACAAAAGAGGATTATTACAACTGCCTTGCTATGGTAGCAAGCGGAGAACTGGCGGCAGCAGATTTGCTGGCGAAAATCGAGAGCGCAGAGAACCAGCGTTATATTGAGTGTGGCGTAGCAGCTGTAGAGGAAGAGAAAAAGGCGGTTACGGTATATTACTGCGACGAGGCAGCGGTAGGTATGAAATTTGTAGCGGGCGACGTATCCGGCACGGTGCAGGGAGTAACACATATCCAGACCGACGAGGCAGCGGCAGCAGGAGAGGCAGGAAACGACAGAACAGCCCTTACACTTTCCAAAGCGGTAAAAGCGGGCTGCAAGGTAATTGCGCTGGAACGCACAGACACCGTGGCAGGAATGACAACAGACGACATTGCAGCACTGAAAGGAGTATTAAAGCAGTATGAGTAGATTATTAGTGGACGACGTTACAAAGACCGACGCAAGGGCGCTTTTGAACGTAAATAAAATGGCTACAATCAGCGATATTGTAGCACCGAGCAATGAGTACATTTACGCCAGCGGAGCAAATGAACTGACCGTAGTAGAGGGCTGCGTAATTGCCGTGGGTGGTGCTGGAATTTTCAAGACAGCAAATACCATTCTTACGGCTGCTAATCTGGACGCAGGCAGCGCTTTTGCGGTAGGTAAAGACTATTACGTATATATCTGCGACAGCAGAATTGACAGCGCAGACGAGAAATACGTAATTTCCCTTAACTCTACATACCCGACAGGCTGGAACGCTACAAACAGCCGTAAAATCGGCGGCTTTCATTATGGACGCTGCCGCAAGGTGGACAGCAATTTACAGCCGCTTAATGGCAGCAGTGTTATTTTTGGAACAGGCTGGGAAAGTGCAGTAAGCAACGGCATTGTACCACGTTCTGTATGGACACTGGGACACCGCCCGAAATGCAGCCCAGAGGGTATGGTATATTTAGGCGGTGGCACATGGGTAGATATTTACCTTAATTCTGACGACGGAGCAAAGGGCTTGAAATCAGAGTACGGCTGCGCACCTATGACGGGTACAGAAAGCATGAACTGGTATAACTTTGTAGAACGTCTGGCAAAGAGCGGTAAACGCCTGCCGAACTATGCAGAATTTTGCGCTTATGCTTTTGGCAGCCCTGCCGGACTGGATAACGCAAATACAAACGCATGGAGCGCCACCAGCAACACAGGTAGGGGCGTAACAGGCAGTGTGGTAAATGCCGTTTCTTCCGTGGGCGTTGTAGATGCCGTGGGGCGTGTCTGGGAGTGGCTGGACGAGCTTATTACAAGAGCGGAACACGCCACAAATGCAGACTACCACGCAAGCGTAGCGTGGGGCTGGGACAAGAAAAGCCCATTGAACACAGGCGAGAAGTCTTACGACGTTGGTAACATTTACCAGTATTACGCATATTCTCTGGCGGCGCTGTTAGCGGGCGGCAACTGGGGCAGTGGGGCGAGTTGCGGCGCTCGTGCCGTGAATTGCGGCATTTACCCGTGGTCTGTCAATACGAACGTTGGCGCTCGTGGGGCGTGTGACTCTCTGTAGACGGCGGGCGGCAACTGGAACAATGGGGCGAATTGCGGCGCTCGTGCCGTGAATTGCAACAATTACCCGTGGAATGTCAATACGAACATTGGCGCTCGTGGGGCGTGTGACTTAGTGAGAACATTACAGGCACAGAGTTCTACGGAATACTGGCAAGGACTTAGAAAGGGATAAGACCGAGTGTTTAATATCCTATAGTCAGAGCGGCTGTCCCGCCGTGAGGCAAAGAGAAAAAATACGGCTGCTGGTTAGTAGCTACGGCGAAAGGCAGGAGCTTAATACTTGAAGAGAGTAGGATACATTACCGATAAGGACGGGCGGCGCATTACGCTTTTAGAGGCTATGGGCGACTATGGAAACGTACAGAAAGCCTATAACAAAGCCAGAAAGTGTAAACGCCACAGAAAAGACGTACTGATTTTTACGAAAGACAAAGAGGAAAACTTAGACAAGGTGCGGGAAGATATTCTAAACCTTGCCTATGAGCCGAGCGAATACCATTACTTTAAGGTGTACGAACCGAAAGAGCGGCAGATAATGGCGCTGCCGTTCTATGACAGGGTGGTACAGCACGCCATAAACAACGTGTTAGAGCCTATATTTGATAAGAGGTTTATATCGCAGTCTTACGCCTGCCGGAAAGGTAAAGGTATGCACGCTGCGTCTGATACGCTAAAAGAGTGGCTGTATGAGTGGAACAAATACCACCCAGACCAGCCGCTTTATGCTATCAAGGCAGATATACACCACTATTTCCAGAGCATAGACCATGCGGTATTAAAAACTGAAATACGTAAGGTTATAAAAGACGCTGGGGTACTGGCATTGCTGGACAGGATAATAGACCACAACGGCAATATGCCGGACGGCGTAGGGATACCAGTAGGAAACCTTACCAGTCAGTTATTTGCAAATATCTATCTGGACGCATTAGACCAGTTTATTAAGCATGAGCTGGGCGTAGAGGCGTACATACGATATATGGACGACTTTGTAATATTAAGCCCAGACAAGGAACAGCTGCGCAGCTGGCTTGCACGGATAGAGCAATTCTTACGGGAAGAGCTTAAGTTAGAGTTTAACCCGAAAACTACCATACTGGCAGCAAAGAACGGTATAGACTTTGTAGGCTACAAACACAGGGCAACGCACAGGAAAGTACGAAAGGACAGCATAAAGCGCATAAAGCGTACTATCAAGAAGTGCGAGAGCGGGAAAATCACAAAAGAGCAGTTACAAAAGAGTATACAGAGCTGGACGGGACACGCAGGACATGCCGACAGCTATAACCTACGAAAGAAAATAGAAACGCTGGCAGAGGCAGCCATAGAAAAGGCTGCTTAAGCGGCAAAATGCAGGAGCGAGTACATGAGTAGCAATTTATTAAGGGTAGTACAAGAACAACAGGAAACCATAGAAAAGCAAAGCAGGCTTATTGCTGATTTAATAGCCACTCTGGAAAGCTGGGAGCAGACAGCAGGCTACGACGGCGCAGAGCTGAAAGAGCGGGCAAAAGATTTGCAATTAAGAGAAAGGCAGGATTTATGAACATGACTATTACAGAATTTATTGAGGCGGCGGCACATAACAAAATTATCCAGCTGGTAGTATTGGCGATTGTGTGCGACACGGTTTTTGGCGTGCTGCGTGCAATCAAAGAGAAGAAATTTAACAGCTGCGCAGGCATTGACGGGGCTATCAGAAAAGTAGGTATGCTTATTTCTCTGGTATTCATGCTGGCAATCGACGTACTGATTAAGATTAACTTAATCGGATTTATACCGGAGCAGGCACGTACATATTTAGGGCTTGATACCGTGGGCGTGGCTGAATTTTTCGCATTGCTTTACATTGCCTATGAGGTAGTGAGCATTTTTAAAAATATGGCATTATGCGGGCTGCCCGTAAAAAAGGTATGGGAAAAGGTGCGGGAGTTTCTGGCGAAGTATACGGACGAACTGCCGGACACAGACGAACTGGACGGGGACAGCACCACAGGCAACGTAGAGGAACACAGGACACAGGAAAGATAAGAATAATAAGGACATAGCAGCAAAGAGCGCTTGCGGGACACCGCAGGCGCTTATTTTGTATGCGGAAAGGCAGGAAATATGAACATTAACAGAAAGATAAGTAAGTACAATTTCAATAAGGGCAGCGTTTCCAGAATTAAGTATATTGTTATCCATTATGTAGGCGCACTGGGCGGCGCAGAGGACAACTGCCGATATTATGGCGGCGGCAATAGAAATGCGTCGGCACATTACTTTGTAGGATTTAACGGCGAGGTATGGCAGTGCGTAGAGGACGCTAATATAGCGTGGCATTGCGGAGCGTCGAGCTATAAGCACGCAGAGTGCCGAAACGCTAATAGTATCGGTATTGAAATGTGCGTAAGGAAGAAAAACACAAAGAGCATGGGCGCAACAGATAAAGACTGGTATTTTGAGGACGCAACAGTAGAGGCAGCGGCAGAGCTTACCCGTTACCTTATGAATAAATACGGCGTGCCTGCATCTCATGTAATCAGACATTACGACGTAACGGGCAAGATTTGCCCTAACCCGTATGTATATAACACCAGCGCCCACACATGGGACGAGTTTAAGCGTAAAATCAGCGGACAGGCAGAAACACCGCAGGGCGGCAATGAAAAAACAATCTGGAATTTTCTTACAGGAAAGGGCTTAAATGCTTATGCCGTGGCTGGTATTATGGGTAATCTGTATGCTGAAAGCGGGCTTATGCCGAACAACTTACAGAACACCTATAACAATAAGCTGGGTAAGACGGACGCAGAATATACAGCAGCGGTGGATAATGGCAGCTATGGCAATTTTGTAAACGACAGTGCAGGCTATGGGCTGGCGCAGTGGACGTATTGGAGCAGAAAGCAGGCGTTGCTTAATCATGCAAAACAGGCGGGCGTATCCATTGCAGACCTTAATATGCAGCTGGGCTTTTTATGGGAAGAATTGCAGGGATACACAGCAGTAATGGACGCACTGAAAAAGGCGGGCAGCGTGCGTGCTGCATCTGATGCCGTTCTTACTGGATATGAAAAGCCAGCAGACCAGAGCGAAACAGTAAAGAAAAAGCGTGCAGAGTACGGCGAGGGATACTATAAAAAGTATGCAGCAGGAAACGGTACAAAGTATTACAGAGTGCGCAAGAGCTGGACGGACGCAGCAAGCCAGCTGGGGGCGTTTACGTCGCTGGAAAATGCAAAGAGCGCTTGCAAGGCGGGCTATACTGTATATGATGATAACGGCAAGGCGGTATATACCGCAGCAGGGCAGCAGGCAAGCGCAGGAGTTCCGTTTAGCGTACAGGTAGATATTTTAGACCTTAATATCAGAACAGGAGCAGGCACGAACTATGCAAAGACGGGAGAAACCACAGGAAAGGGAGTATTTACCATTGTGGAAGTGAAAGCCGGACAGGGTGCAAGCGTTGGCTGGGGACGCTTGAAGAGTGGCGCAGGCTGGATTAGCTTAGATTATGCCACAAGATTAGCTTAAGTTTTCGAGGGTGGGCGGTTCGCTGTCTGCCCTCTATTTTTTTGCAATTTTATAGGATTTTCTGCATAAAAGCGTTGACAATATACCAAAGTTGGTATATAATAAAATCATGGAAAGGAGATAAGAACAAATAAGAGGCAAAGCCACTGGAAAGGAGAAACGGCACAATGGGTAAGAAAAAGAAACAAAAGAAAAAGCCTATCGAATGGCGAGACCTGACAATCAACGCATTGATAGACTTAATCATAGGCATAATACTTATCATAATCGGTAAGTACATAGGTTAGGGCGAAAGCCCTAACCGACAGGCGGGCGATAAGCCCGCCGCCTATAAAAAATATAACACAAACCCACAGCCGAGTAAAGAGTATGCTTTTGAAATTAGGAGTATTTTTAGTAGTAGTAGGACTGGTAAAGCTGCTTATTGCTTTCGTTTTGAGAGCAAAGGAAAAGAGAGGTAAGGCATGAACTTAGGCGAGAACATAAGGAAAGCACGAAAAGCGGCGGGCGTTTCACAGTCAGAACTTGCGGAACGCCTGCAAGTCCACCAGAAAGATATAAGCAGGTGGGAGAATGGGGCGCACGCACCGACAATAGAAATGTTTGCGAAAATATGCAGAGAGCTTAACGCCTCTGCTGATGAAATTTTAGAATTGAAGTAGATACGAAAGCGAGGGCTTACTATGACAAAGAAAAAGGTAATTTTAGTGGCAGCGGCTGCATTATTTGCAGTAAGCGGTTTAACGGCGCTGCCGTCTGGAAATATAACAGGTGGGGTGGGCTGCATTGTGGTTGCGGCAGTATGCGCCTATTTTGGACTGAAAAAGAAAAGCGCAGGAAAAGAGAACGAAAACAGAACGTCAGCACCTGCCGCCGCAACTGGTAGCAGGGTTTTAGATACAATCAGAACGAAAGTAGTAGGCGTGACGTTCAATAATGAGGACGGAGAAAACAGGCAGGATATTTTAAGCAGAATGTCCGGCAGTGAAGATATTACAGTAGAAAAGTACACATACAACGGAGAGCCTGCCGCATACGTAAAGTGGGGCGATAAGGTAATAGGCAATCTATCGGCAGAGCTGGCGGGGGACTTAGCGAGAAAGTACCCGAAAGCCCGCTACACCGCAGAAATACTGGAAATTTCTGGGGGGGGGGTACAGACGTTCGGGTGCAATATAGAGCTTGACGTAATCGAGGACGCAACGCCCAGCGTAAGCCAGCATACGAGAGAAACTACAGTATATGTAGACCGTAGCAACAAAAAATACCATAGTAAGCCTAACTGTTCGGGAATGAAAAACCCAAAGAGCATACCGCTAAGCCAAGCAAAGAAGAAATACACCGCTTGTAAAAAGTGTTGTAAATAGGTAAAGGCATAAGCCGCAGACTTGTAAAAGAGTTTGCGGCTTTTCGTCGTATATGGGGAAAGAACAGGAACGAAAGAGAGGTAGCAGAAATGGCAAATAAGAAAGGCAGCCGACAGCTGACATGGACAGACCGTATAAGTATTGAGGCATTGAAAAAAGCAGGGCATAGCGTGATAGAGATAGCAGAACAGCTGGGCGTACACCGTAGCACTATATACAATGAGCTTAAGCGAGGGGAATATATGCACAGAAATAGCGACTATACAGAAACATTAAGTTATAGCCCAAACAAGGCACAAATGAAAGCAGAGGAAAACTTAAAGGCAAGGGGTACACAGCTTAAAATAGGCAACGATATTGCATACGCAAATTATATAGAAGATAAAATAGTAAATGAAGATTACAGCCCAGCTGCGGTACTGGGAGAATTGAAAGCACAGGGGAAAGAGGGGGACTTTTCCGTAACAGTATGCGTAACGACTTTATACAGCTACATTGACAAGGGTATTTTCCTTAAACTGTCTAATAAGAATTTGCCAGTAAAGAAGAATAAGAAGAGAAATTATAAGAAAGTACAGAAGCAGCAGAAAAGGGCGGCAGCAGGAGAAAGTATAGACAAACGCCCGAAAGAGATAGATACACGGGAAGAGTTCGGCAACTGGGAAATGGACAGCGTTTTAGGTAAGCGGGGAAAGTCAAAAAATACGTTGCTGGTACTGACAGAGCGGAAAACCAGAAACGAGATTATATTTAAACTGCCAGACCATACAGACGAAGCAGTAGTAGCGGCACTGGATAGATTAGAAAGAAAATGGGGCGCTGATATGTTTAAGCGGGTATTTAAGACAATCACAGTAGACAACGGCAGCGAGTTTGCAGATGCAGAGGGCTTACAGCGTTCTATTATCAATGAGGGAGAAAAGCGGACAAAGGTATATTACTGCCACCCGTACAGCAGTTGGGAGCGTGGCACAAATGAGGTAACAAATAAGATGATACGCCGGAAGATACCGAAAGGCACAAATTTTGACGACAGGACAGAGGAAGAGGTAGAGAGTATAGAGAACTGGATAAACGGATACCCACGCAAAATACATGGCTATCATTCAGCAGGGGAACTATTCGAGGAAGAGGTAAAGCAGCTTGCATAAGAACGGAAATAGGGAGCGTGAGAGGCTGGCAGCAGTGGCAGCCTTACTATTGCGCTGCCTAAAAGTGAAAATATACAATAAAACAGGCTACGTATTGTGCAAAACGGCAAAACAATAAAAACATGAAAAAATGTCGAATTTAATGTTGACATTTTTAAAAAATAAAAAAATTAAAAAAAGTTGTTGACATTTCCGTGATGTGCATATATAATAGCTATTGTGTCACGGAGATGACAACAAGAAAACAAAATAACGGGGTGTGGCTCAGCTTGGCTAGAGCGCCTGGTTTGGGACCAGGAGGTCGCAGGTTCGAATCCTGTCACCCCGACTTTGCGGGTGTAGTTCAATGGTAGAACACTAGCCTTCCAAGCTAGATACGTGGGTTCGATTCCCATCACCCGCTTTCCTAAAGCCTTTTAGAGGATTTGGGAACAGGAAATCAAATGTGTGTTTGTAGCTCAGTTGGATAGAGCAACGGCCTTCTAAGCCGTGGGTCAGGGGTTCGAATCCCTTCAAGCACGCTTTGTGGTGGGTATGGTGCAGTTGGTTAGCGCGCCAGATTGTGGTTCTGGATATCGTGGGTTCGAGTCCCACTATCCACCCTTCTATAGTGGGCTATCGCCAAGCGGTAAGGCACAGGACTTTGACTCCTGCATTCGTTGGTTCGAATCCAACTAGCCCAGTAATTATTATGGAGCATTAGCTCAGTCGGTAGAGCACTTGACTTTTAATCAAGTTGTCCGGGGTTCGAATCCCCGATGCTTCACTAAATGGACAAGCGTAAGCTTGTTCATATTTATTCTTCGGGAGATATTCCGATAAATCAGATATGCGGATGTGGCGGAACTGGCAGACGCGCTAGACTTAGGATCTAGTGGGAGACCGTGCAGGTTCGATTCCTGTCATCCGCAGTATAGAAGTCGTGATTCTTGAGAAATCAAGGGTTGCGGCTTTTTTCGTGTGTAAAGAAAGTAGTTGGAAAAGAGAAAAAAGCGGAAGAAAATGGGAAACTACATCAACGACTACATCAACGGGGAGAAAAAAGTTATATAAGTGGGAGATATAAAGAGGGATCCAACACAAAAAAGATGAGAAGAATTTTGGAAAATGGAAAAGTGATATAATTAAAAAATCCAATTTCCCAAAATATGGAAGGAGAAATAACGGATGTACGTTACAGAGAAAATAGGGGATGAATACAGAAATTGGATAGAGGGGGATGAGATTTTAATCCAAGCCTCTACAGGAAGCGGAAAAAGTTATTTTATTTTACATGTATTACTAAAGTGGGCGATAAGTCAGAATCGGAAAATCTTATATCTTGTAAATCGCAGTGTTCTTAAAAAACAGCTTGAAGAGGAATTATATAGCGATATATCAAATGAGATTTATGAAGAATTTGGTTATCGTCTTATAATTGAAAATTATGTTACGGTTAGAACTTATCAAAGTATAGAGAAAAATTTGAATGAAAAAAATAATTATGCATTGAGATATAATATTGAAGAATTGAAAACGTATTCGTATGTAGTTTATGATGAATGCCATTATTTTTATTCAGATTCTAATTTTAATACAAACACACAACTCTCTTTTGATTGCTTAAGAGATATTTTTTTACCAAGATTCAAATTTTTATTTCTGCAACAATGGAAAATATAGAACCATTTTTAAGAACAAAATTTGAATTTCCCTGTGGTAAAGGAATGAAATATCAAGCAGAATGGATGGATGTGATAAAACAACATCGAAGGGCTCCTTATTTGTATAGCATGGAGATTGCATATGATTATATTAACTTATTTGCATTTGATAGTGGGGAAGAAATAGAACAAATTATTCAAGAAAAATATCAAGATACAGATGAAAAGTGGCTGATTTTTACAGACAGTATAGAGAGAGGAAAAAAGTTTCGTTCTGAACTTTTAAAAGGAGAATGTTCTGTTTGTGCAGAGGATGTAGTTTTTATTGATGCTGATTACGATAAGGATGAAGAGGCATTTTGAAGTGTAACACAAGTATCGGAGAGTAAATACATTGATAAACGGATTGTGATTGCAACTGCAGTAATGGACAACGGTGTTTCTTTTCATGATACTGCATTGAGGAATATGGTGATTTTTGCAGATACAAAGGAAGAATTTATCCAAATGCTTGGACGTAAGAGGACGGATGGAAAAACTATTAATTTGTATGTGTGTAGAAGGGACAGAGAGCATTTTAGAAAACGCTTTGTTGCTGCAAAAGAGATATTAAAAATATATGAGCAATATGAAAAAGACCTAGCAAGAATCTG
The DNA here is from genome assembly GCF_059731825.1 of Faecalimonas nexilis. Lineage (NCBI taxonomy): Bacteria > Bacillati > Bacillota > Clostridia > Lachnospirales > Lachnospiraceae > Faecalimonas > Faecalimonas nexilis. The sequence goes on from NZ_AP029189.1 coordinate 670,815, forward strand.
GGGAGTATGTGAAAATCCATATAATTATATGAGTAACTTTTTGTATTACAATAATTGTAATAAATTTTATATCTAATTTTTGATTATCCGTATAAACACTATACTTTCAAATATTTTGAAGTATAGAAAAGCACTCATTTTACCACGAATTTACCATAATTAAACGAGCCTTGATATGACTATAAATAACACTAAAAAGACCTCACACCTAAACGGTGTCTTTTTTAAAAGCAGTCAATCATAAGACCAACTGCTTTGTAAATATAGATATTAAATTGTTAAGCTGAGATTTTACTTAGATTTATCTTTCACTGGTTTGCTATTTTCATCATTTTCTCCTTCAAGCCATGCCATTATGCCAAAGTTACAAAATGGATAAATTATTACTTCTTTATAAACTTCTTGCTCACAACGAGGGCAGATGACATATTCTTCACCTTTTACATTTTTTAATTACCGAAATTCCCTTTTTTATTTGCAAATTACATGTCTTATAGCTTACCATGTTTTTCGTATCTTGCGACTCTTGATATTTTGTTATCCTCATCTACAAATACTACTTTAGGTGGATTTTTCTTTACCTCTTCTGGAGTCATCTGTGCATAGCACATTATGATTATCTTATCACCTGTCTGAACACATCTTGCAGCAGCTCCATTGAGACATATCATTCCGCTGCCTCTTTCTCCTGCAATTGTGTATGTCTCAAATCTGTTCCCATTATTTATATCTACGATACTTACCTTTTCATACTCCAAAATTCCAGCACTGTCAAGTAAGTCTTCGTCTACAGTGATGCTTCCTACATAATCAAGTTCTGCTTGAACTACTGTAGCTCTGTGTATCTTCCCCTTTAACATTTCAAATGTCATATTTAACCCCCGTTTAACCTTCGTAAATAAAGTTGTCAATCAATCTGGTTTTGCCGATATAAACTGCCATGGCAACTAGTACTGGTGCTGTCATCTCCTTGACCGGTTTAACTGAAACAGCGTCTACAGCCTGAACATAATCTATTTTCGCCATAGGCTCAGTTTCAATAAGCTTAATCATTTCTGATACAATTTTATCTGTATCTTTTTCTCCTGCTTTTGCCATATCTTCTCCGAGCTTAACTGCTTTGCTTAAAATTAGTGCCGCCTTTCTCTCATCTTTGCTTAGATATGTATTTCTTGAACTCTTTGCAAGACCATCCTCTTCTCTAACTATAGGGCAGCCCACAATTTCGATATCAAAGTTCAAATCTCTAACCATTCTTTTTATAATCGCAAGCTGCTGTGCATCCTTTTGACCAAAGTAAGCTCTGTCGGGATTTACAATATTAAAAAGTTTAGATACTACTGTGCCTACACCCCTGAAATGTATTGGTCGTGATTTTCCACAAAGTTCCTCTGAAAGACTTTCTATGTTTACATATGTTGAAAAATCGTCAAAATACATATTTTCCGGCTCAGGATTAAATATTAAATTAGCACCTGCCTCCTCACATAGCATAGTATCCCTTTCCAAATCCCTCGGATAGCTTTCCAAATCTTCCCCTACTCCAAATTGAGTCGGATTTACAAAATCACTGACAACAACTCTATCGTTTTCTGAAACAGCCCTTGTAATTAAACTCTTATGTCCTTCGTGCAAAAATCCCATAGTAGGAACAAGACCTACTGTAAGACCTTCTTTCTTCCATTCTTTGACTATAACTCTCACTTCATCTACGGTTTTTACTATTTTCATCGTTCTATCTCCTAATATAACTTGTTAATTACATCTTCTGAAATTTTAAATGTGTGTTCAGGTGCTGGAAAGCTTCCCTGTTTAGTTTCTTCTATATATGCAGCAAAGGCTTCTTTCATTACATCTCCTACCTTTGCGAATTGTTTTACGAATTTAGGTGTAAAGTCAGAGACCATTCCAAGCATGTCCTGATAAACGAGAATCTGTCCATCGCAGCCAGATCCTGCACCTATTCCTATTGTAGGAATATTAATGCTTTCAGAAATAATTTCCGCTAATTTTGCAGGTACGCATTCCAAAACAATCGCAAATGCTCCTGCTTCTTCAACAGCTTTTGCCTCTTCAATGAGTTTCTTTGCTCCCTCTTCACTTTTTCCCTGAACTTTAAAGCCTCCAAAAACGTTCACTGACTGAGGTGTAAGTCCAATATGTGCCATAACAGGAATTGAAGCAGCTGTAATAGCTTTAATCTGTGGACAAACAGAGGCTCCACCTTCTAGCTTTACTGCTTGACATCTTCCTTCTTTCATAAGTCTTCCTGCGTTATACATGGCCTCTTCAACTGAAACTTGATATGACATAAACGGCATATCTCCAACTACTAAGGCATCTTTGGCACCTCTTGTAACTGCTCTTGTATGGTGAATCATATCTTCCATTGTTACCGGCAAAGTATTTTCGTATCCGAGCATAACCATGCCAAGAGAATCTCCAACGAGAATACCGTTAATACCTGACTGATCCATCAATTTAGCTGTCGAATAGTCATAGGCTGTCAGCATTGTAATCTTATCGCCCTTAACCTTCTGTTCTTTAAAAGTGGATACTGTGTTTTTCATTTTTAATTACCTCCGTCATCTTCAAATAGTCACTGTCTAAATGTTTTTCCTGTGCAATACTGAGAAGCTTTTCTGAAAGCAAAAGATATATCATCTCATATCCCACCTTTTCCTCAGACTCGTTTATCCATGCTGCCTTAATAGCTTCAATGTGTTTTGTGATAGTCGACAAATCATTTCGCTCAACAGGACCTGTGAGGGCAGCCGCAACTCCTTTTTCTGCCAATGTGTCGGCATTTCCAGTAAACAAAGGCACTAAGGCTTTCTTTGCATCTTTTTTATCAAAGCCGCATTTTACAAGCATTTCAGCCCCCACTTGAAAAAGTCCGTTTACGAGATTGCTTACAACTACTGCACCGCAGTGGTAAAGAGATTTATTTTCCGCTCCCATTGCGATTACCTTATTTCCTGCTCGCTCAAAGATACTCTTAATCTCATCTAGATTCTCTGCCGAACCCTCCACAGTAAAATAAGCCTTATTCAAGTGTTTCCATGATTCGCACTTATCACTTATTGCATATAGGGGATGTACCGAATAGATATTTGCACCGAGGTTTTCACCATCAAAAAAAACGGTTGATGAAATCGAACCGCTGCAATGACAAATATTTTTATTTTTAATATCCAGATTCTTCATATAATCCCATACTTTGCTTATCTGTCCATCAGGCACAGTAATAAACAGGGTATCACTGTCACTTAAGATATCCTCTATACTCTTATATAGTTTTGTGTTAGTAAAATCTGCTGCTGATTTAGCTGATTCCGGTGATTTGCTGAAGTAACCCGTAATCTCTACGCCGTTTTCCTTCAGGTATTTTCCAAGGGAAAATCCTACTTTCCCCGCTCCGATAAATCCTGCTCTCATATCGATCACTCCTTTCTGGGAAGTGACAATCATGAAAATCTGCATGGATGAGGTCTCGTTCAAACTGATATAATCCTCATGGTTTAAAAATAAAAAATATGTGGTATAGTTTCTGTTCGAATACTATCTACCCATTACTATAGCACCTATTTAAGTGATTGTACAGAGAAAAAAATAAGGCACCACTCTAACTAATTTATCATTAAAGTGATGCTAATATAAATCGTGTTATTTAGCTTTTCTGTATTTAATCATTTTCACAATCTGAATTATCAAAGTCGGGATAAAAATATAAAGCATGACAAAACACTTCTTCATTTTTCGCTTGATTACCCACCACAGAAAAGAAAGAACCCTGTAAAGAGCCTTACCACCATTGGTGGTGCTTTGCACTCTTGATTGGGCTTTTTGTTTGCTGTATCTTTCATGCAAGAGGAAAATTAAAGTCCTCTATTCCATTTCTCTTTTAGATAATCTTCATAGTCCGTTTCATTAAAATCTAATTGTGGCGAAGTGTTGGGAATGTTGTTTCTGTTGTCTATATCTGCAAGCTGACGGAATATCCAATCATCATAAGGGTCGTGATATTTATACTCTTTGGGCTGTTCTCTGTATCGGTCTAACCCTCGCATTTCCTTATGTACTTTCATCATGCGTTCCAATTTCTGACGCTGTATCAACTGCTTGATTTCCATAAGTTCTTCCAACTCTACTACCTCACTAGAAAGATAATTGCTAATGTATCTAATCAATGTAGTTTCCATGTAAAATCTACATTCTTTTTCGTCATTGAAAAATTCATTTTCAGACAAATAATCTAAGGAAACATTAAAATCCTGTTCTCGTTTGATAACGTCCATGATATATGGCTCGGTGTGGTCAATATATTTCCATTCCCCCGACAATAATTCATTCGGTGTTACTCCCAGCACGTCCATTATCTTTTCCAATGTATCAAAGGTAGGATAATTCACACCTCGTTCAATCTTGGAAAGGCTCTGCATATTGATACCGATTTTATTGGCAAGTTCCTGTTGTTTCATTCCCCTGTGTTTTCTTATGATTTGTATGTTTTCTCCTAAGAAACTGATTTTCTTTTCATAATACTCCATAACTTAGTATAACCGCTCCTTTCGTTGCTTTTATTGTCATTTATAAGCATATCATACTTAATATATATCGAAAAGTCAATCGAAACTTCTTGACAAGTAATTCTAGTGGCGTTATTATCTTATCAGACAGAGTGATTAAGCACGCTAGGGTCAATCACACACTTGAGTAAGCATATATAAGAGATGTTTTCACTTTGATAGCATGAATGAGCATGGACTATCAGACTAAAAATAGGGTTTCTGACTGGGGCTGTTTCGTTTAGCCACGAGCCTCTCAAGGCTCGTGAGCGTTAAGAACGGAACAGACACAGGAAGAAAGGGAACGCCTTTAGGCGCTCGTAAAGGGCGTATATGTAACACCGCCCTGCGCATACATGTCATAGTACCTAGAAACTGTGATAAATAAAGGACAAAACGCTATTTTTACCCCGCAAAAAAACGGGGCATACGAAAGGAGTAATGCACTATAACTACACACAAAAATTTATCCGTTAAGATTGATTACATCAGCATTGTATTTGAAACGGCAACCGCTGAAGATGTAATCATGCACATTTTAGGTTTACCGACTGATATTTTCAATGTCTATCCGGCAAGCATTAAATACAAAACCTATCAAGCACGCTGGCAGATTGGAGATATTTATGTATCGGGGGACGCAAGAAAGACAGAGGACAACCCACAGGGGCTAGGCTGTTATCTTGTTATGACTGGCAGAGGTTGTGATGATATTTTCCGTATTCTCGACAGTAGGAATTATACCTTTGGGGATATGTTCCGACGCTGTGAGCGAAGATACGGACTGGATAATTTTCATTTCACAAGACTTGATATTGCCATTGATGATAAGAACGAAAAGCCATTCTTTACCATAGAGCAGATAAAGAAGAAATGCGAAAAAGAGGAATTTATCTCCAATAGTGAGGGCTACCACTTTGATGAAAGCAAGTTTGACGATTTCGACACCGCAAAGACTGTTTATATCGGTGCTGGAAAATCTGGATTATCCTACCGCTTTTATGATAAGGATAAGGAAGTCTGTTCAAAACATAATAAGACGCTTGAGGAAGTCGGCAGTTGGAAACGAACAGAAATGCAACTGCGTGATGATAAGGCTCATGTTTTTGCCATGACATTTAAGGACAGACCGCTGGAACTTGGGGAACTGGCTTTCGGGCTACTGGCAAACAACCTACGCTTTGTCGTGCCAAACAGAAACGAAAGTAATAAAAGCAGGTGGAAAACGTGTCGATTTTGGGAACGCTTTTTAGGGGCTGTGGAAGTCTTGAAACTGCAAGTACCAAAGCAGCATAATTCCCTTGAAGAAACACAGCAATGGCTCACAGAGGGTGGCGTCATTTCCGCTGTCAAAAGTTTTTATTTCTTGGAAGAACATGACGCATTAGGTGGACTGGAAAAAGTAGGAACTATGCTTGATAAGGCAAGATACAGCAATTCCCTTTCCAGTAAATTAACCGCCCATTTACAGAGGATAAACCGCACCGACCTTATCCCCTATATCCAGTATGACACAAAACATGGGAAAGGGGGTATCTGATGAATAACAACGATATTCCCGTATGGGAAAAATACACCCTTACCATTGAAGAAGCGTCAAAGTATTTCCGCATTGGAGAAAACAAGTTAAGACGATTGGCAGAGGAAAACAAGGACGCTGGCTGGCTCATTATGAATGGCAACCGCATACAGATTAAACGCCGACAGTTTGAACAGGTCATTGACAAATTGGACGCAATCTAATGCAAATGAGCCTTGTATGTGTTATGATGAACACAAGTCATATCAAGGCTCTTTCCAACAAGGAAAGGAGCAGACACCATGAAAGAAAAAAGACGGGATAGCAAAGGTCGTATCCTGCATACTGGAGAGAGCCAACGAACAGACGGAAAATACTTATATAAATATGTAGACGCATTTGGAAACACAAAATATGTGTATGCTTGGAGATTGACACCCACAGACCCGACACCAAAGGGAAAACGGGAAAAACCCTCACTTCGAGAACTGGAACAGCAGATAAGACGGGATATTGAGGACGGTATCGACAGCACAGGCAAGAAAATGACGCTTTGCCAACTCTATGCCAAACAGAACGCACAGAGGGCAAATGTGAAGAAAAGCACAATGAAACAACGGGAACAACTCATGCGGTTATTGAAAGAGGACAAGTTGGGTGCTAGGAGCATTGATACAATCAAGCCCTCTGACGCTAAAGAATGGGCGGTACGCATGAAAGACAAAGGCTTTTCCTACAATACCATTAACAACCATAAACGCTCGTTAAAAGCGTCATTCTATATCGCCATACAAGACGATTGCGTAAGGAAAAATCCCTTTGATTTCAAGTTAAGTGAAGTCCTAGAAAATGATACCAAAGAGAAAGTTGCATTGACAGAGGAACAGGAACAAGCCTTACTCTCATTCATCAAGACGGACAATGTGTATCACAAGTATTATGATGATGTGCTGATACTGTTAAAAACAGGACTTCGTATCTCGGAACTGTGCGGACTGACAGTAGCCGATATTGATTTCAAGAATGAAGTTGTGATTATCGACCACCAGTTACTAAAGAGCAAGGAACAAGGCTATTATATTGAAACGCCTAAGACGAAAAGCGGAATAAGGCAAGTACCATTAAGCAGAGAAACGATACAGGCATTTCAACGGGTTATGAAGAAACGCCCAAAGGCAGAACCATTTGTGATAGACGGACGGGGCAATTTCCTATTTGTCAATCATAAGGACAAGCCAAAAGTTGCGATTGATTACAACGCCTTATTTGTCCGTATGGTAAAGAAATACAACAAGCACCACAAAGACAATCCCTTGCCACATATCACACCGCATACGCTACGCCATACGTTCTGCACAAGGCTGGCAAGCAAGAACATGAACCCAAAAGATTTACAGTATATCATGGGGCATTCAAACATTAGTATCACAATGAATTGGTACGCTCATGCGTCCATAGATACCGCAAAATCAGAGGTTCAGCGTCTAATTGCATAGAAGTATTTACCACGATTTTAACCACGTTTGATAGAGAAAATATAAGAAGATAGACCTAGATATGTGAGGTTTACCACAAAAGCAAAATGCCCGTAGAGCCGATAAAATAAGGCTTTGCGGACATTTAAGAAGATATAAAAAGATAGTCAAAAACACATATATAATTTAAACAAATTACAATATATTTTTCCAAAATAGAATCCTGGAAGATATTATGAAAAATAAAAGAGTGTATAGTAATATCAGACGTGTGTGTTATTTGGTTTGGGGAACATTTGCAGTTAATTGGTTTTCAATTCAAAGATGCAGGAATTTGAAGAAGTTTTAGAGAGAGATTATGGAGACTTTGGAGAATGATGAAAATGCATTTCTAATTTTACAGGCTCAATGGCTAGGAAAAAGTATGGATGATATACAAAAGATTGTTAGAGAAACGGAAGAGGAGCGAGAAAATAATCATAAAAGGCTGATAGAAGAAGTGCTAATGGATAATTTGGATAAAGAATTAACAGTGGATGATAACAAAAAGTTGAAAGAACAACTAGGAAAATCACTAGTTTTTTTAGCAACGAAATATATCAAAGATGAAGCAAACAGAAGGAATGATATTAAAAGTTTCAATGATAGGGCGAAGACTCTTACAAAAGAAAAATTCAATAGGGTTATGGAGGCATCGGATTTACCGTATATCCTTGAAAAAAGTAGTCAATCAACCTTTACATTTCATAAGATAAACAACTAAAAATAAAAATTTACAATGTTTCCAACTTAAAGGTAATCAAACGAATTGTTTGAATTACTATGGAAAGGAGTAAAAGAAATGGAAAAATTAGCGTACAACATGAAAGAAGTAGCTGAGGTACTAGGAATCAGCAAAAGTCTTGCCTATGAGATGGCTAAAAAAGGAGAACTCCCGATCATTCGAATGGGAAACAGAATTTTAGTTCCAATCAAAAGGCTGGAAGAAATGTTTGATGTAACTGAATAACCTATATAAAAGGCGTTCAAATATGAGCGTCTTTTTTTATGGAGGAAAAACTTATGGCAAAGCGAAGTAATGGTGAAGGAACAATTTACAAAAGAAAAGATGGTATATGGTGTGCCAGCCGTTATGTACCTTGTGGAAATGGTAAATTTAAAAGAAAATACGTGTATGGCAAGACACAGAAGAGTGTAAAAGAAAAATTGAAGGAATTAGAAAACTACGAAGAGCCGAAAGCACAGACAACGACGTTGGTGGGACGGATGCTTGAGTGGATGGAGCAGTATAAGAAAAATGTGTTGAAGATAACCACTTATGAAAATTATTTGGGATATATTCGGACGCATGTGCAGGGGAGTGACATTGCCGATATCCCATTAGAAAAGCTTAGTACAAGTGCATTGCAGAAGTTTTACAATATGAAATTGAAAGGAACGGCACAAAGAAAGCAACTTTCAAGACGAACTGTGGAATATCTTCACACAATTATTGGGAGTGCACTGGAGCAGGCATATAAAAACGAGATGATCGCAAAGAATGTCAATGAATTTACTGTTTTACCGAAAAAAGAGGAAAAAGAAATTGAGCCGTTGACAATAGAAGATTTAGAGAAAGTTCTGAGAGTGGCGAAAGAAACAGATTTGTATTCGCTCATACTTTTAGAAGTTTTTAATGGAATGAGAAAAGGTGAAATTCTTGGTCTTCAATGGGAAAATGTTGACTTGGAAAAGAAGGTATTATGGGTACGGAAAAATTTATGCCGAGTTGAGAACAATGACGAAGAGGACGGCAGAAAGACAAAGCTGATTTTGTTAGAACCGAAAACGAAGAAAAGTATTCGTGAAATTCCGTTAAGTGAAGAAGTGGTAAAAGTATTGAAAATGCACAAAAGAAAACAGAATGAACAAAAAATGCTTTATCGGGACATTTATCAAGACAATGGTGTTGTATTTGCAAAGGCAGATGGAAGTTTTGAAGATCCACGAGAAGTCTTAAGACGTTTTCACAAAATTTTGAAGAAAGCAGGAGTAAGAAAGTGCAGATTCCATGATTTACGCCACACCTTTGCATCCATTTTGATAAATGAAGGGGAGTCGATGAAGGTAATCCAAGAACTACTAGGGCACTCAACAATTACAACAACAATGGATATATATTCGCATGTGACGAAGGAAACGAAAAAACGGTCGATTGAAATTTTGGAAAGAACCGTGGGAACAAAGATATCGTAGTTTCAGTAAATGAATTAAAACAGTAGAAAAGGAGCAAGATTATGAGTAGAAGAAAAAGACAAAGAGAATATTATGCACTGGCAGGATGCAACGCATATGGAGTTTACAACAATTATGACGAAGCATTGTTGTCTAAAACATATGTAAAAAAGGCGAACATTAAGAAATTCAGTAACTTTGAAGATGCAAAAGAATGGGCGGAAGAAAGATTTTATGAATTTCAAAATGGTTTCGAGATGGGTGCAATTGCAGAAATTAAGAGAACAAATTGGACGTATCATAAGAAAAAACGATAAGATTAGAAGATGTCAGGCTGAAAAAATCAGCCTGACGTTTTATGCCCGAATTATGGAATAGATTTTAAAGTGTAGATTATTGAAATGGAGTTTGCTATAATAGGAGAAGAAAGTGGAAGGAGATTAGATATGTATCTGAAAAGAAATGTATATAAACGTCTAATAGAATGGAAAAACAGTGTTGATCATAGTACCTTAGAGGTAAATGGAGCAAGACAGGTAGGAAAGACGTATCTAATAAATAAATTTGCGGATGAATATTTTAAGCAAAAGATTTATATCAATCTTTTTGAACTGAGTGGAAAGCAATTTTTGGAGTGCTACGAACAGGCAATAGCGTGGAAACCGGGAACAAAAAGACCGGAGCATCCCTTGCATGATGCATTTTTATTATATGAGCCATCATTTCAAGATACAGAAGACACAGTAATCATTATTGATGAGATACAGGAATCAGCAGAGATTTATAATCGAATTCGTGAATTTACAAGACAGTTTAAGTGTCGATTTATTGTGACAGGAAGTTATTTAGGAAGAGTGTATGATTCAGAGTTTCGGTTTTCCAGTGGAGATGTTACAAAACTGACAATTTATACACTTTCTTATGAAGAATTTTTAAGAGCGTTTGATGAGAGTCTCTATGAACAATATTGTGAATTGGCGATAGGAAAATGCGAGAAAGATATTTATGCTTCATTGAAACAGATTTACGATGTATACTGTCAGATCGGAGGATATCCCAAAGTAGTAGAAACTTATTTGAAGACAAAAAATATACAATTAGCACAGGGAGAATTGGTGAAGATTATAGATACATTCATCAACGAATCTATCCGATATTTTACAGATATTTTAGACAGCAGGGTATTTACAGAAATTTTTCTATCTGTGTGCAGAATATTGAACCGAGAGAAAAAAGGATTGGCAGAAGATAGCATTAGCGAAGAACTGCAGAAAATTGTGACAAGAGACTACTCTAGTAATATTTCAAAAGCAACTTGTAATCGTGCTATTAGCTGGTTATATTTTTCAGGAATCATTGGGTTCTGTGCTAAAATTTCTGAAATGGATATTTTGGAATTCAAACCAGCAAGCAGATGCTATTTTATGGATTTGGGAGTGGCTAATTACTATTTAAAATTAACAGGAACTGATTCAAGAGTATTGATGGGGACTTTGAATGAGAATTATGTATATATTAATTTAAAGAAACGTCAAGATTTTCCACCTGAAATTGCATTTGAAACGCCAGCTTTTGCAACATACAAAGGTGGTGAGATTGATTTTGTCGTACAATGTTTGAAAAATGATCTTAGATATTTGGTGGAAGTAAAAGCAGGAAAGGGAACTGCGGTTACAGCAACAAAAGCATTACAGAGTGGGAAAGCGAATAAGTTGCTGTACCTCAAGGGAGACACAAAAGGCGGAATTGATAAGAACATTGAGACGGTGCCAATTTATATGCTAGAGAGTTATGAATTTTAAATAAAAGAGAAAATATGTGCCGGACTGAGGGTGTCAGTCCAGCATTATAAGTTTATGAGATCCTTTTTTGAATGTATTGAATGAGAGTAGTTTTTGGAATCTTCCAATCCCGTCCTTCTTTGTAGGCTTTTAATTGATTGGAACGCACAATGCGATATGCTTGTGAAGAACCGATACGCAATGCTTCGGCAACTTCTTCAATCGTTAAAATATCATCATAACCTTCAAACATTTTGAGAATCCTCCTTAAATAGAATTTGCACTTCTGTATTCGGGTATTCGTTCCTTAGAAGCAGCTTTACTTTTTCGAGATAGGAAGTAAAGCGTGCTTTCGTCAAGGCAGGTACAGTTGGATAATAGCTGTACGCATTTACAGCAAAATGTATATGTGGGTGATTTGTTTTTTTACCATCATAGGCGTACATGATTTGAAAATGATCTTTGAAAATTTGGGCAATTTGATTTGCAAGTCCCAAAGAGAAATATTTATTGCTTGAGAAAAAACGTGAAGAAATGCAGAAGTGCCAAATGTTCTGATCTTCTTCCTGAGAAGAAAGAAAACAACTGATTTGAAATTGGTTTGCATAGTCTTGAACGATGTTTCCCCAAAAACCATATCCGCTTGGATTTTCTTTGGATGCAACGTAGCTAAAAGAGATTGTAAATGAAAACTTTGTATATCTTTATTTAGAGAAACTTGTAAGAGACAATAAAATTGCAGAGACAGCACTGGCATTTGAGGAGTGAAGGACAATGCATATACTAAGCCAATTATAATAAAATGTGTGTTACAGAAAATTATTCTGTACCGTATAAATACGAAAAGTAATAGTGTGAAAACGATAAGAAAAAGATGAGGAATGTGCATGAAATATAATGACGGTATTGGAAAGATAAAATATGGAGAAATACAATTTTTTTTTCCGTTTACGTTAAATACGACTATGTCTTATGAAGAAATACAACAGAAAATAGGAGATAGTCTAATCGCGTTAAAAAAGGATAATATTGAAGAAATAGAAAATGCTTTGGGGAATGCATTGAATGATATATGCAATAAAGTAGAGCGATTAAGTCAAGAGCAAGAATTGAATATAAAAGTTACGGAACTACAAAATACCAAAGAATCTTCGTATAAAATAGAAAGCAAAGATACATATATAAATTTATCTGAGGTAAATAATCCCCATAAATCAGGTATTCTGATGGAATTAAAACATAGAGAGCTAGAAGCATTAAAACAAAGAACAAGTTTTTTGGAGAAAGAAAATAATATTTTCCAAAATATTTATGGTAGAAAATTTTTAGAGGAACATAAGAGGATTGTGCTGTTACCATTTAAAATTACACTTTGTAATGAAATGGTGGTTTGGGCTCAGGTTATTTTATATTTGTTTGCAAATAAAATGATCATTTTAAAAATAGAATTGCCGCTATTAAATGTTGACATTACTCCATTTTTAAAAAATCAAATTGATTTATTTGTAACTAAAATAGAAAATAACTGGTTAGATGGGGCATCAACTTCTTGTAAAAGAATATCAGAAATACCAGAGATGTATTTAAAAACAATCGGTGAAGAAACGAAAAGTGATGTAATAAAGTATAATTTAGATTTTAGACATATAGTGTTGGCTGATTTTGAAGGTATGCCTAAATATATGAATAACTTATCAAATCAATTGCAAGAAGAACTTTATCGCATTATATGTGCACCTGTTCCTGAGAGAAAAAATATTTCTTGTCTCAAAGAGGCAAAGGAATATATAGAAGCTAATTCATTTGGAAAGCAAGATATAAGATATATTGTAAAAACAACAGGAGGATGCCTTTCTTTTATAGATTGTGGTTGTATAAATGAATATAAATTAGCATTTTTGAAGAAAACAGGATATGAGGTACAAGATGAATGGGATTACTATTACGTATGCAATAGCATAGTTAGAGAGTTACAAATCAATTCAGAACTGGCATTAATTGTGGTTATGCTGAAAAAAATTAATGCAAGTGCAGATTTTTACCAAAAAGAGTCATATCTACGGGATCTTTATGAGATAAGAAATAATTATAATTGGAATAAAATTTTTATAAGTGGATTGCAAGAAGGATGCTATGGTTCGGTATCTGAGCAAATAGAATTTTTCCAAAAACATATGCAATATTATTTAATGCCTGATTTAATGCAGGAAAAACAAGTAGCAATAAATAACTTGATAGAAAAGAAAGTTCAAAATGAAAAGGAAAGACTGCAGAATGGGTTAGCTCTCAGTGGCTTGTTTTTTTCGATAATATTTGGACTACCTGCCATATGTGAAACATTTGTTATTATTCGAAAAATCATGTACTTTGTAAGAGGGGACATTCCATATATTACTATAGAAAATATTAGTGTAATAACGTGGATGGTAGTTGTCGTAATTATAGGCAGGAAGTTATATAAGAAAAAATAGCTGTCTTTAAAAGGGTAAAGAAATAATTAGAGAAATTAGCAGAACAAACCTGTTTCGAAGTATAGAAAAAGGATGGGCGATTTCCAAATTCCAAAATAGAATCGCAGAATACATTATAATGCCAAGAGATTGCTTGCTAATTTGATTGTAAATTGATTGCAGCAACTACATCAACGACTACAGCAACGTCTGAAAAATAGGTGGAAATAAAAGAAAATAATGGGCGGTTGATGTAGTAAAAACATTAAAAAAGAGCGGAAAATAGAGGGGAAAAGGCTATTTCTAAGACTTAGGATCTAGTGGGAGACTGTGCAGGTTCGATTCCTGTCATCCGCAGTATAGAAGTCGTGATTCTTGAGAAATCAAGGGTTGCGGCTTTTTTCGTGTGTGGAATTATATTTTAAGATAGATATTTTTTGGGGATAGTGGGAACAGATAAAGAGACCCTTGGAGGAAATGCGAATGAGAAATTTGTATATTTGTTACAGAACATTCCCTATAAAAAGGAAAGGGCCGGTCTTTCGACCGGCGTTATGAAAAAAGAAACTTAAAGGTTTTATCCTTTATTCATATACTATAATACTATGAAAATGTGATAAAAGTGTGTTTAAAAAATGACATCTTTGTTAACGAAGTTAAAAAAATGACAATTTATTCATGAACAGGCGTTATAATTATAAGACGATAACGTGCGGTTTCTGACATTATTGTAAGATTAGATAATTTTTCTTTTTTTTCCATGTGGAAGCCTTTATAATGGGAATGAGGTGAAACAGATGGAGGGAAAGATAACAGTCTTTATAGTGGAAGATGATGAAGCATTGGCAAAAGAACTGAAAAGTTATCTGATGCGATGGAATTATGATGCGGTTGTGGCAAAAGAGTTTGAGAGGATCAGCGAAGAATTTCAGGATTGCAGACCGCATATTGTATTGCTGGATGTGAATCTTCCTTATTATGATGGGTTTTATTGGTGCAGGAAAATTCGGGAACAATCAGAGGTTCCAATTGTGTTCGTGAGCAGCAGAAGCAATGATGCAGACAAAATCATGGGAATTGCACAAGGGGGCGACGATTATATCGAAAAACCATTTCATTTGGAGCTTTTGAGGGCAAAAGTTGATGCAGTATTACGGCGGGCGTATGAATATAAAGTAAAAGATAAAATTTGTGTTTTGAAGGATCTTTACTATGATGTGGACAGCCAGACGTTATTGTTTCAATCTGAAAAAATAGAATTGACGAAGATGGAGAACAGGATTCTTGTAAAATTGCTGGAGGAAAAAAGCAAGGTTGTGACCAGAGAAGAACTGATGATGGAGCTGTGGAATACGGATGAGTATGTGTCTGATGGAACTTTGACGACCATTGTAAGCCGTCTTCGTGCGAAACTCAAAGCCAATTGTAATGATGATGTGATACACACAAAAAAGGGAGTGGGGTATTTTATCGAATGATGTGGTATTTGAAGAAGAATCGAAAGATGTTCCTTCTGCTCTTGGCTGTCATTCTTGCATACAACTTATATTTTGGTCTGCTTTTTGCAGATGTAGATAGAGAGAATCTTTTTTATCTGGATATGTTAATTGGGATTGCCTTGATGAGTTTTGTGGTCGTAGATTATAGGCAGCAGGCGCAAAAAAGGCGACAAGTTAAGGAACTGCTTGAGGTGGAGGATGTTATTTATTCGGAGCTTTCGGAGTTTGAAAACAGAGAAATTGTGATTCATGATGTGGAGGTTCTGAAAGGACAGCTGGATGAGCAGTTTGAAATGAATTGCAATCTGCAGGATTACATTACAAAATGGTGTCATGAGGTGAAGCTACCTCTTGCTGCCCTGCTTTTGATGAATGAAAAAATTGAGGATAGTGTACAGAAAAAGGCGATGAAGGAGCAATTGGAGCGAATCCGTCAGCTGTTGAACGGAGCGCTGATTGGAAGTCGTGTACAAAGTACGATGTACGATTTGCAGATCGGAAAGACAAGTTTGAGTCAATGTGTGCGTGCCTCTGTTAAAAACAATCAGTTTTTCCTGATTCAGAATCGGTTTGAGATGGAAGTGTCGGTGCCTGAACTTACAGTGTACACAGATAAAGAGTGGTTGATTTATGTCCTGGATCAGATTATCGGTAATGCAATCAAGTATACATCCGAATGTCCGAGACTTTCTATCTGGGGAGAGTCAGAGGAGGATGTGACACGGCTTTATATAGAAGACAATGGTGAAGGAATCAAGGATAGTGATTTGAAAAATGTATTTGAGAAGGGCTTTACCGGAAGTAACCATCATAACGGAAAATATAAATCTACCGGAATGGGTTTATATTTGGCGCATTTGATTATGAAAAAACTTGGACATACGATTACGGTGGAGAGTGAATTTGGCTGTTTCACGAGAGTGATACTGGGGTTTCGGGATAACAGAGACTATTTTCAGCTCTGACATTACAATTTTTGTAATGTTAGGGCTGTTTTTGTAATGTGGATGTAAGGACAAAAGAGCAGAACTTTTCGTATAATATTGCTTGTAAAGGAGGTCGAAATATGGAAGGTAAAGTATTAGAAGTAAACAATCTGACAAAGACATATGGCTCGAAAGGTTTTCAGACAAAGGTGTTGAAGGGAATCAGTCTCAGCATATGTGAGCGTGATTTTATTGCGATTATGGGACCGAGTGGCTCCGGAAAAACAACGCTTTTGAATATGCTGTCGACCATTGATAAGCCAACGCATGGTTCGGTGATCTTAGATGGGAAGGACATTACAAAAATTCACAATAAAGAGTTATCTAAGATACGGCGGGATAAGGTGGGATTTATTTTTCAAGATTATAATCTGTTAGACACGATGAGTCTTCAGGATAACATTGCACTGCCATTGTCATTGAATGGAGTTCCTGCATCAGAATGTATTCAACGGACAAGGCAGATGGGGGCGATGTTTGGATTGAAAGAGCATTTGGAGAAATATCCGTATCAATTGTCAGGAGGGGAAAAACAAAGAGGGGCAGCGTGCCGGGCGTTGATTACAAATCCCAAAATCCTTTTTGCAGACGAACCGACAGGGGCGTTGGATTCGAGATCGAGTAAAGAGCTGCTAGAATGTCTGCGTACTGTGAACGAGAAGGAAAAGGCGGCTATTTTGATGGTTACACACGATGCGTTTACAGCCTCTTATGCGAAGGAAGTTTATATTCTAAGCGATGGTGTCATTAAATGTAAGATTAACCGGGGAAAAGACAGGAAAGAATTCTACGACCGTATCATTGACATGCAGGTGTCTATGGGAGGGGATTTTTCATGAGTATGTGGAAACTGGCGTTCAAAAATTTCAAAGAAAGTCTGAAAAACTATCTTTCACTCATGGTATCATTGGCGTTCACGGTTCTGATTTTTCTGAATTTTCAAAATGTGATTGATTCGGGGATTCTGGATGGACTTGGAAAAACAAATCGAGAAAATGCAGAGTTCGTCATTCAGGCAGTCACGTTTGTATTAATTTGTTTTATGCTATTTTTTATATGGTATTCCACGAGTGTATTTCTTACAAAAAAGAAAAAGGAAATTGGAATTTATGCATTTATAGGATTGACGAATCAAAAAATCGGGAAGTTATATATGATAGAGACTTCGATGACAGGACTTTTATCACTGGCGCTTGGACTTGGAGTCGGCACATTGACAGCGCGTCTTTTCCAAATGATTATGATGAAGTTATCTGACATTACGGTGGAGGTTTTTAACAGTATTTCGCTCAAATCAATCTTGACAGTTTCTGCCTGTTACGTGGCCATATATGTGATTTTTGCGGTCAAAGGCTATGCCAATATCGTGAGAAGCAGTGTGTTGGAGATGATTTCTGCCAGCAGAAAAAATGAGTATGTCAGACAGCATCCGGTAATTCTGCTTGTAAAAACAGTTCTCGGAGTTGCCGCGCTTTCAACAGGATATTACCTGGCGATTGTCAAAGGTGGAATGGAAGTATTTAGAAATACATTATCCGCAGTTGTGTTTGTTACGATTGGAGTGTACCTTGTGTTTGGTGGTTTGATTCCGATTATTTTTCAGGGTATTACAAAGAGAAAATCATTTCTTTATAAAAAACAGAGAACGCTTTGGGTGAATAATATCGTATTCCGCATGAAGAGAAATTATCGGACATATGCAATTGTATCTGTTTTAATGTTGTGTTCAGTTACCGCACTGGCAGCAGGATTTGCGATGAAAGAGCGATATGACGGGATGATACACTTCAGAAATACTTACACATATCAGGTGCTAAGTACAAGTGCGGGGAAATACAAAGAGTTTGAAAAATTAATTCAAAAGGATAACGATATTGCATATGGAACAGAGGTGTCTATGATTCAATTGGAACAATCCGAAATCAAGGCAAGGTGGAAATCCACTGGGTATGCAGTTTTACCGTATTCCAAAGTGAAAGAGGCGGCAAAAGAAGCAAATCTAAAATTTAATCTGAAGGAGCCGAAGGATGACGAATATATCAATGTAGATAAGTTGGTACTGCTGTCATTGATTACGGATAGGAAAGAGGACGCTATAGAGATTCATGATAAGACCTATGAATGTGCAGATGTGACCACGGAGCCGTATCTTGGATATTTGCAGGAAATGACAGAATTTTATCTTGTCAATAATCATGAATATGAACGTCTGAAAAATATTGGCGAAGAAGTTTATGTGTATAATTATAGAATTAAAGATGTAAAAAATTTTGAGGCTTCTGTGGCGGCGCTGCAAGGGAGCGCAGATTGTGCAGGATTGATTAAAATTGATCCTGATGATCAGGAAGCAAGCTGGATTCAGATTATTTATTCGGTGTGTATTTTCATGTTTATGGTATTCATACTTGCGAGTGGAAGTATTATTTTTGTGAAGATTTATAATGATGCATTTGAAGAACGGGAACGATATGTTATCTTGAACAAAATCGGCGTGGGCAGCAGAACTGTAAAAAAAGAAATTGCGTGTGAACTTCGGTTTGCCTATTTGTCACCGTTCCTTGTGATGGCGATATCCTCTTATTTTTCTGTGAAAGCATTAGGAAATATGATGCGCACAGAACTACTTGAAATTAACATTTTAAGTGTAGTGATCATAGGAATTTTCTTCCTTATATGCTATCTGTTCTCAGTGTCGGTCTACATGAAAAATATAAAAATGAAGTAGATATTGCCTACCTATCTGCAACATGTTAAACTAAGAGTAGTAATATACTCTAGGACATAACTAACAGGAGAGAGCAGATATGAAGAACGGAATGGAAAATGCCGTTTGGCAGATGAAACAAAAAGAAGAGGGCGGATTGAATTATATTTACTCCCAGACGTATAACTTTATCTATCTACGTGCGAAAAGTATTTTGAAAAATGAGGAAGATATCAAGCTGTTTATGCAGACGGTGTATGTGGATTTGTATCGGTCCGCAGATGAGATACAGCTGGATAATTTGTATGAATGGCTCGGAAAGCATGTGTATCGGCTTGGATGCGAGCATTTTAAAAAGAGAAAAGAAAGAGAAGCGGCTTTTGTGGAGATGGAAGAGGAGGAGCTGAATCCGAAGCAAAAGCAGCATCTGAATGAGAATCTAGATGTTATCAGCAAAAGTTTGGAGCAGCTTCCGGATTTGTATCAGGCAACTCTGTTTGCATTTTATTTTGATTATTTGAAAATGGATGAGATTGCGGACCTGATGGACTGTAGTGTGGGCGTGATCATTAACCGATTGAATTATACAAGAAAATATTTCAAAAAAGCGATAGAGAATGCATGGGAAGAGCGTGGTGAGAGCACGGAAGGCTGCGATACATTTTCTGTGGAGGCGGTTTGTCTAGCACTTCGCAAATGGGGAGTTGAACATTGCCTTGGTATAACAAGTGCGCAAAATATATATTATAATATCTGCAAGGCACTTGAGCTGCACGGACATTCTATTTCTCTGAGCGGAAAAGAATTTGCAGGTGTGAAAAAGACGGTTGTCTATTATAAAGCAGATGATTGGAATCCGATACAGGAAGAGATCATTGCGCATGAGAAAAAGAAAAGACTGGATAAAAAGATTGCTGTCTGTCTGGCAGGAGCAGCAGTAGTGTTTGCGATTGTCGCAGTAGTGATTGCCGTGGTGGCGAATCGACCGGAAAAGAAAAAGCCGTCATCAGAAAAGCCGAAAGTGACGGAAGAACAGAAAAGTTCCCAAAAAGAGGAGCAAAAACAGGAAGATACGGATACGAAGAACCCGGAAGAACAGACGAATGGAACAGTAGACGAACCGGTAAGTGAGCCGACAGAGACAGATTATATTTTCCCGAATAGTGGGACAACAGAACTGACAAGAGAAGAGGTTCAAGGGCATACAAAAGAGGAATTACGTATTGCTAGAAATGAGATTTATGCAAGACATGGTGCCATCTTCGGAGTGGATGATCTGGATGCATATTTCCAAAGTAAATCATGGTATACACCTACACTTTCGATCAGTGAGCTATTGGATACAGTAGAATTGAGCATGGTAGAGGAAAACAATATCAGCCTGATCAGCGAGATTGAATCGGGAATGTAGTGTAAATATAATAATGAAAGGGAGTAAACACAATGTATAATGTAGAATTTGATGAAAGCTTAGTAACAGGGAATGAGATGATTGATGAACAACACAAAGAACTGATTGGGAAAATTCAGGATTTGCTTAGAAGTTGTGAAAAAGGAAGTGAAAAAGCAACCGCGGTAAAGATGCTCAATTATCTGGCAACATATACGGATTATCACTTCAAGGAAGAGGAAAAGCTTCAGGAAGAGATTGAATATCCGGGAATAAAAGAACACAAGGAAAAACACAAAGAATTTGTGGAAGCAATTGATGATCTTCATGAGATGTTAGAGGAAGAGGAAGGACCATCGGATGCGTTTGTTGCACAGGTGAATAAAAGAGTGGTAGACTGGTTGTTTGGACATATCAAAACATTTGACAGATCTGTTGCGGAATATAAAAATATGAGAAAGAACAGTGAAATGATCTAACTGGAAAGTGTGGGTAGTTCACGGTCTGATAAAAACAGCAATTGACATTGGCATGCTTGCATGCAGAATGGCGATTGCTGTTTTTTGGATATATGAGCAGAGATTAAAAAGATAAGTGTAAAAATCTGTAAATTTTAAAAAAAAATTAAAAATGTATTGACAAATATAAAAATGATGATATAATGACGGTATAAACAAAATAAATAAAGTTAATAACAGATAAAAATATCTTTTTATTAAATTTATTTATTGTTGGTAAGAGCTTTGAAGATATCGGAATCGGAGAGGCAAATCTATAACAGGAGGTACGGACCACCAGAATAGTAAGAGAATGAGGACTTCACTCATAAGAAAAACCATTATAGTTTCGGAATTCGGATTTGCAAGACACGGTTGGTTAGTGAGAATGTCAATTCTTATTAAGGATTGTGGAAGCAGATGTTAGAAAGAGAAATGAAAAGATGGGAAAATGAAGAAAGGGTAAAAGAATGATTGAAGAATCGAAGTAAGAAGGAGTATTGATTAGAAGATAATTGATACTCCTTTTTACGATTTCTGAAAATAAAAAAATACAGAAACCCTTGTATATCAAAGGCTTCTGCATCTTAGTTATATGCGGAAAATGGGACTTGAACCCACACGTGGTAACCCACACTAGAACCTGAATCTAGCTCGTCTGCCATTCCGACATTTCCGCTAACAAAAAATATATTACCACAAAAATGTGTGTATGGCAATAGAAAATATGATAATATACAAAAAAACTTGAATGAAACGTGTTGATATTTCACACAATGTCAAGCTTTCTCTTGACAAATATTTTTTTGATGATATACTTTGAATATCAAAATACTTTAGAATAAAAATATAAGAAAACAAAAACAATATAGTTTGGAGAAAAATAATGATAGGAAAAATAAGTGGAACGGGTTCTTATGTACCGTCAAGGTATCTGGATAATCATAATCTGTCGCAGATAGTGGATACCTCAGATGAGTGGATTCAAGAGCGAACAGGAATAATCAGGAGACATATTGTGGAGGCAGACACGACGGTTTCGATGGCGGCGCAAGCTGCAGAAAAAGCGTTGGAATCGGCAAAGATGCTGCCGGAAGAAATCGATTTGTTGATTGTGTCTACGATTTCTTCGAATGTGATTCTGCCCTGCACGGCGTGTGAAGTGCAAAAGCAGATTCATGCAGTACATGCGACCTGTTTTGATCTGAATGCAGCCTGTACGGGATTTTTGTTTGCATATAATACGGCGCAGGCCTATATCGCAAGCGGCATGTATAAAAATGTACTGGTGATCGGGGCGGAGAGTTTATCGAACCTTGTGGACTGGAAAGACAGAAGTACCTGTATCTTGTTTGGAGATGGAGCGGGGGCAGTGGTACTCAGGGCAGAAGAGGGAGAGTCATACCATATGGTGACACATTCCGATGGGAGCAAGGGAGAAGCGCTGACGTGCGACACAGGCTCGTTTATGAAAATGGATGGGCAGGAGGTCTTTAAATTTGCAGTAAGACAGGTTCCTGCTTGCATCGCAGAAGTGATGGAACACAATCACTTAATGGCAGAAGATATTGACTATTTTATATTACATCAGGCAAACCGGCGGATTGTGGAGGCGGTTGCCAAAAGGATGAAGGTAGAGCTGACAAAATTTCCGATGAATCTGCAGGAGTATGGAAATACATCTTCTGCCAGTATTCCGTTATTGTTAGACGAGATGAATCGGGAAGGCAGACTAAAGAAAGGGCAAAAGCTTGTCCTGGCAGGATTTGGAGCAGGACTCTCGTGGGGAGCAAGCTTGTTAGAGTGGTAATTTCCCTTTGGGATTACATAAAAACAGAATCAAAAATAAGTGAGATAAAAGGAGAAAAAAAGATGTTAGAGAAAGTAAAAGAAATTGTAGCAGATTCATTGGGAGCAGATGTGGAGACGCTTACAGAGGCGACTTCTTTCAAAGAAGATTTGGGAGCAGATTCGTTAGATTTGTTCGAGATGGTAATGGCGTTTGAGGAAGAGTTTGAAAAAGAGATTCCATCAGAAGATTTAGAACAATTAACAACCATTGGAGCGGTGGTAGCATATTTGGAAAAATAGAAAAGGAACAAGATGATGAAGACAGAAATCACAAAATTATTAGGAATTGAATATCCGATTATTCAAGGTGGTATGGCCTGGGTTGCAGAATATCATCTTGCCGCCGCCGTATCAGAAGCCGGAGGTCTGGGACTGATTGGAGCAGCAAGTGCGCTGCCAGAATGGGTGCGCGAGCAGATCAGAGAAGTGAAGAAACTCACAGACAAACCATTTGGTGTGAATATTATGCTTATGAGTCCGAATGCGGACGAGGTGGCAAAGATTATTGTCGAGGAAGGAGTCCCTGTTGTGACGACGGGGGCCGGAAATCCTGAAAAATATATGCAGATATGGAAATCTGCGGGGGTGAAAGTGATTCCGGTTGTCGCATCGGTAGCAATGGCAAAGCGGATGGAGCGCTGTGGGGCAGACGCGATTGTGGCAGAAGGGACAGAAGCCGGAGGTCATATCGGAGAGAATACGACGATGGTTCTGGTGCCTCAGATTGTAGATGCGGTTTCGATTCCGGTCATCGCAGCCGGAGGAATCGCGGATGGAAGAGGAATTGCCGCAGCGTTTCTGCTGGGGGCAAGAGCAGTTCAGATGGGAACACATTTTGTAGTGACAAAAGAGTCTCAGGTGCATGAAAATTATAAAAAATGTATTTTAAAGGCAAAGGACATTGATTCGAGAGTGACAGGCAGAACAACCGGTCATCCGGTGCGTGCACTTCGCAACCAGATGACAAAAGAGTATCTTCGTCTGGAAAAAGAAGGAGCCTCTTTTGAAGAATTGGAGCTGCTTACGCTTGGAGGTCTGCGAAAGGCAGTGGTAGAAGGCGATGTTGTGCACGGGAGTGTGATGGCAGGTCAGATTGCAGGAATGGTCAAAGAAGAGATGACCTGCAAGGAACTGATCGAAAAACTGGTGAGGGAGACAGATTCATTGATGAAAGGAACCGGCTTTTATGAGTAAGACAGCATTTATTTTCCCGGGGCAGGGCGTACAGAAAGCTGGCATGGGAAAAGATTTTTATGAAAATAGTGAAGTGGCAAGATACATTTACGATATGGCAACGGAAGCATTGCAGCTTGATATGAGGAAACTTTGTTTTGAAGAAAATGCGAAGCTTGACAGGACAGAATATACACAGGCAGCGCTTGTAGCTACCTGTCTTGCGATGGCGAGGGTGTTGGAAAGCAAAGGAATCAGACCGGATGTGACCGCGGGATTAAGTCTTGGTGAGTACTGTGCCGTGGCGATGGCAGGAGGAATTAATGACCAAGATGCTATTATGGCGGTAAGGCAGAGAGGAATTTTGATGCAGGAGGCAGTACCTTTGGGAGTCGGGGCAATGGCAGCGATTCTTGGAATGTCAGGAGAGGCGGTAGAGGCTGTCTTAGAGGAGATACCAGATGTATTTGTTGCAAATTACAATTGTCCGGGACAGATTGTGATTACCGGAAAGGCGGAAGCGGTTCGGAAAGCAAATGAGGCGCTGTTGTCCAGTGGCGCTAAAAGAGCGATTTTACTGAATGTAAGCGGACCATTTCATTCGCCGTTTTTGAAAGAAGCAGGAGAAAAATTAGGAAAAGTTTTAGAGGGAATTTCGTTCAAAGAGCTGGAAAGACCATATGTTACAAATGTGACTGCGCAGTATGTCACAGATATTGAGGATACGAAACCTCTTTTGGAGAAGCAGGTATATTCTTCTGTGAGATGGCAGCAAAGTGTGGAACAAATGATTGCGGACGGTGTGGATATGTTTGTGGAAATTGGTCCGGGCAAGACGCTTGCAGGATTTATACGTAAAATCAATAAAGAAGTGAAGGTTTTCCATGTCAGTGAGTGGGAAGATGTGGAAAAGATAGGAGAAAATATATGTTACAGGGGAAAATAGCGGTCATCACAGGGGCATCAAGAGGAATCGGCAAAGCGATTGCGGAAAGATTTGCATCAGAAGGTGCGTTTGTGATCATTAACTATAACGGTTCAAAAGAACATGCACAAGAAGTGAAGCGTGAAATCTTGGAGCATGGAGGAAATGCAGAAATTATGCAGTGTAATGTGGCTGATTTTGCGGCATGCGAGACATTTATCAAACAGATTGTGGATAAATATGGAAGAATTGATGTCCTTGTGAATAATGCGGGAATCACAAAAGATGGTCTGCTGATGAGAATGTCAGAGGAGGCGTTTGATGATGTGATTGCGACGAATCTGAAGGGAGCGTTTCACTGTATCCGGTTCGCATCAAGATATATGATGAAACAGCGTCAGGGAAGAATTATCAATATGTCTTCGGTTGTAGGCGTTGCAGGGAATGTGGGACAGGCAAACTATGCAGCGTCCAAAGCCGGGCTGATCGGACTGACGAAGTCTGCTGCAAAAGAGCTTGCATCCAGAAATATTACGGTAAATGCGATTGCTCCGGGATTTATTCAGACTGAGATGACCGAGATTCTTTCAGATGCGGTGAAGGAAGAGACAAAGGCGAAAATTCCTCTTGGAACATTTGGAAGTCCAAAAGATGTGGCAAATGCGGCAGCATTTCTTGCGTCGGAGGAGGCCGGCTATATTACAGGGCAGGTGCTTCATGTAGACGGTGGAATGGTAATTTAAAAGGAGGAGCAGGAGCGCATGAAAAAGAGAGTTGTAATAACAGGAATGGGGGCGATCACCCCAGTCGGAAACAGTGTGACGGAATTTTGGGACAGTATCAGAGCGGGAAGAGTAGGAATCGGACCGATCACAAAATTTGATACTTCAGAGTATAAAGTAAAGATCGCTGCGGAAGTAAAGGATTTTCAGGCAAAGGATCATATGGATTTTAAAGCGGCAAAACGTATGGAACCGTTTTCTCAATACGCGGTAGCTGCGGCAAAAGAAGCGTTTGCGGATGCGGGAATTGACATGGAAAAAGAAGATCCGTTCCGTGTGGGAGTGATGGTTGGATCCGGAATCGGAAGTCTGCAGGTCGTGGAGCGAGAGTATACAAAGATTATGGAAAAGGGTCCTTCGAGAGTCAATCCATTAATGGTTCCGCTGATGATTTCTAACATGGCAGCAGGGAATGTTTCCATACAATTAGGAGCACGAGGAAAGTGTACGAATGTTGTAACCGCATGTGCATCAGGGACAAACTCCATCGGAGATGCGTTTCGTGCCATTCAATATGGCGATGCAGATGTGATGGTTGCAGGAGGAACTGAGAGTGCAATCTGCCCGACTGGAGTGGCAGGGTTCACCGGATTGACTGCGCTTACGACAGAGGAAAATCCGTTGCGGGCGTCAATTCCGTTTGACAAAGACCGAAGCGGATTTGTGATTGGGGAGGGTTCTGGAATCGTTGTACTGGAAGAGCTGGAGCATGCAAAGGCAAGAGGAGCAAATATTTATGCAGAACTTGTCGGCTATGGTGCAACAGGGGATGCTTACCATATTACATCTCCGGCAGAAGATGGAAGCGGTGCGGCAAAAGCGATGCTGCTTGCGATGGAAGAAGCGGGGATACAGCCAAAAGAAGTTGCCTACATCAATGCACATGGCACGAGCACACATCACAATGATCTGTTCGAGACGTATGCAATTAAAAGTGCATTTGGTGAGGCGGCAAAAGATGTCATCGTTAATTCTACAAAATCAATGATTGGACATTTGCTTGGAGCAGCAGGCGGGGTGGAATTGATCGTCTGTGTAAAAGCGATACAGGAAGGTTTTATTCATCAGACAATGGGAACAAAAGAACCGGAGGCAGATTGTGACTTGAATTATGCAGTCGGAGCGCCGATTGAGAAAGAGATTCGTTATGCGATGAGTAATTCTTTGGGATTTGGCGGACATAATGCGACGCTGCTTGTCAAGAAATATGAAGGATAGGTGTGAAAATATGGAATTTGAACAGCTTGTGAAATTGATTGATGTGGTGTCAAAGTCCGCATTGAATAGTTTTAAATATGAAGAAAAGGGCGTAAAGCTATCTTTGCAAAAAGAAAGTTTCGCAAAAGCGGTAACTGTTTATCAGGAGGAAGAACTTCCGATACCGGAAGCACCTGTAAGGGCAGAAAAACAAGAGGGGTATGTGGTAAAGTCTCCGTTAGTTGGAACTTTTTATACCGCCCCTTCAGAAGATGCGGATCCATTTGTACAGGTTGGTGATCAGGTGAAAAGCGGTCAGACACTTGCAATTGTGGAGGCGATGAAACTGATGAATGAGATTGAGAGTGAATACACAGGAGAAATCAAGGAAGTTTTGGTGGAAAATGGGCAGATGGTGGAATATGGACAACCATTGTTCCGCATTGGATAGAGTTGAGAAGAGGAGATCACGTATGAGGTATTTGAGTACAAAGCAGATTCAGGAAATCATTCCGCACAGACATCCGTTTCTTTTGGTGGATTACATTGAGGATTATGAGCCGGGTGTGTTTGCTTCAGGATATAAATGTGTCACATACAGAGAAGATTTTTTTGCCGGACATTTTCCGCAGGAACCGGTTATGCCGGGTGTGCTGACAGTGGAGGCGTTGGCGCAGGTTGGCGCAGTTGCAATTCTTGCAAAAGAAGAGAATCGTGGAAAAATTGCATATTTCGGAGGAATTCAGAAGTGCAAATTTAAAGGAAAGATTGTACCCGGAGATAAGGTGAAGCTGGAGACGAAGATTATTCGGCAAAAAGGACCGGTCGGAGTCGGTGAAGCGGTAGCAAGTGTAGATGGGAAAATAGTAGTCAGCGCAGAATTGACATTTATGATTGGATAGGTGAGAAAATGATAAAAAAGGTGTTAATTGCCAACAGAGGAGAAATTGCAGTGCGCATTATAAGGGCATGCCGCGAGATGGGAATTGAGACCGTTGCCGTTTATTCAGAGGCGGATGCGGAAGCGCTGCATGCACAGCTTGCAGATGAGGCGGTCTGTATCGGTCCGGCACCGTCAAAAGACAGTTATCTGAATATGGAACAGATCATCAGTGCGACGATTGTATCAGGCGCAGATGCGATTCATCCCGGATTTGGGTTTTTGTCGGAAAACAGCAAGTTTGTGGAGCTTTGTGAGCAATGTCATATTACTTTTATCGGACCGAATTCGGATGTCATCCGCAAAATGGGGCACAAGGCTGAGGCGAGAAACACGATGATCCAAGCAGGGGTGCCGGTCATTCCCGGAAGTAAGGAGCCGATATATGATGCGAAGACGGGAGCAAAGATTGCAGAGGAAATAGGTTATCCTGTCATCGTAAAAGCCGCACTTGGCGGAGGGGGAAAAGGAATGCGTGTCGCCCACAATGCAGATGAATTTGAGACAAGTTTTCAGACGGCACAAAAAGAAGCTGAGATGGCATTTGCAGATGGCACCATGTACATTGAACATTTTGTACAGCATCCCCGCCATATTGAATTTCAGATTCTGGCAGACAGCTATGGAAACGTGATTCATCTTGGGGAGCGAGACTGTTCCATTCAAAGAAATCATCAGAAAATGATAGAGGAATCTCCGTCGGCAGCAATTTCAGATACACTTCGTGAGAAGATGGGGCAGGCAGCAATAAAGGCAGCAAAGGCAGCACATTATGTCAATGCGGGAACGATTGAGTTTTTGCTGGAATCAAATGAGCAGTTTTATTTTATGGAGATGAATACAAGAATTCAGGTGGAGCATCCGGTCACAGAATGTGTGACAGGGATTGATCTGATCAAGGAGCAGATTCGTATCGCGGCAGGGAAAAAACTCTCCTATCGCCAGCAGGATGTAAGGATTGGGGGACATGCGATTGAGTGTAGGATCAATGCGGAGAATCCAAAAGAGCAGTTCCGTCCATCGCCGGGGCTGATCACAGATGTGTATTTTCCGGGCGGAAAAGGAGTTCGGATTGATACAGCTGTCTATAATGGCTATGAAGTGCCGGCGTATTATGATTCCATGCTCGCAAAACTGATTGTGTATGCAAAGACCAGAAAAGAGGCGATTTCCAAGATGAGAAGCGCGCTCGGAGAAGTGATTATCGAGGGGGTCGATACGAATGTGGACTATCAGTATGAAATTATGAATCATCCGGATTATCAGGCAGGAAATGTGGATATTGAATTCATTTCCGAAAAGATGTGTTGATAAAGGATAGAAAAAAGGCAGGTGATACAGTTGAGACTAAAAAACATGTTTAAAAAGAATACTTATATTTCGCTTACAGAAAACAGCTCCAAAAAGCCGGAAGTGCCGGAAGGACTGTTGAAAAAATGTAATGCCTGCAAATCGGCAATTTTTGCGCAGGACGTAAAAGATGCAGACTATATCTGTCCGAAATGTCACAATTATTTTCGGATTCATGCACGTCATAGAATTGAGATGGTTGCGGATGAAGGAAGTTTTGAAGAATGGAATACCGATCTGGGGACAAGGAATTCTCTGCATTATAAAGGCTATGAAGAGAAAATTAAAATGCTGCAGGAAAAGACAGGACTTGATGAAGCTGTCTTGACTGGAAGCGCTTTGGTTCATGGAATCAAAGCAGCAATCGGTGTGTGCGACAGCCGGTTTATTATGGCAAGTATGGGAGAAGTTGTGGGAGAAAAAATCACGCGTATGGTTGAGCGCGCGACAGAGGAAAAACTTCCAGTAATTCTATTTGCATGCTCAGGTGGAGCGAGAATGCAGGAAGGAATCGTGTCGCTGATGCAGATGGCAAAGACGTCGGCAGCATTGAAACGGCACAGTGATGCAGGGCTCCTTTATATTTCGGTGTTGACAAATCCCACAACCGGAGGAGTGACAGCAAGTTTTGCAATGCTTGGGGATGTGATTCTGGCAGAACCTGGGGCATTGATCGGGTTTGCGGGTCCAAGAGTCATTGAGCAGACAATCGGACAAAAACTCCCGCAAGGATTTCAGCGCTCTGAATTTTTACTGGAACATGGATTTATTGACCGGATTGTAGAGCGAAAAGAATTGAAGGCTGTACTTTCAAAAATTCTTTCCATGCATCAAAAAAGAGACATTCCGATTGCAGAAAGGCAGCAGGAGGAAAATGAAGGAGAGGCAGAAAGGAAGATGATGTCTGCGTGGGAGCGTGTTCAACTGTCTCGCAGAAAAGATCGACCGACCGGAAGTGACTATATCAAACGTCTGTTTACGGATTTTATAGAGCTTCACGGAGACCGCTATTATAAAGATGACAAGGCGATTATCGGTGGAATTGCAAAGTTCCAGGGAATTCCGGTTACAGTGATTGCGCAGGAAAAAGGAAGGACAACGAAAGAAAATATTGAGTGTAATTTTGGAATGCCTTCTCCGGAAGGATACCGAAAAGCACTTCGTCTAATGAAACAGGCTGAGAAGTTTGGTCGCCCAATCATCTGTCTGGTAGATACGCCGGGAGCATTTTGCGGTCTGGAGGCAGAAGAGAGAGGTCAGGGAGAAGCAATTGCGAGAAATCTATTTGAAATGTCTGGGTTGAAAGTTCCTGTGCTCTCGATTGTAATTGGAGAAGGTGGAAGTGGTGGAGCGCTTGCCGTGGCAGTGGCAGATGAAGTGTGGATGTTGGAAAACTCCGTATACTCCATCCTTTCACCGGAAGGATTTGCTTCTATTTTATGGAAAGACAGCAAGAAGGCGAAGGAGGCTGCGGAGGTCATGCGCCTTACAGCAGAAGATTTAAAACAGATGGGTGTTGTGGAGCGCGTGATTTTTGAAGAGTCAGATTTGACAGCGGATCGGATGGGAAGGGTCTGTGAAAGGCTTTCTATTTATATGGGACAGTTTTTTGGTGTCTATTCCAATATGACAGAGGGAGAATTGATGGAACATCGATATGCGCGTTTTCGAAAATACTAACGTATAAGAAGGGAAAAGGATGGGTTCGTTTAAACTAGGAGAAAAAGAAATAAAAGTTCCGGTGATACAGGGCGGTATGGGGATTGGAATCAGTCTGGGAAATCTGGCTGGAACGGTAGCAAGAGAAGGCGGGATTGGTCTGATTTCTGCGGCACAGATTGGTTTTTCGGAGCCGGATTTTGAAGGAAATCCGTTGGAAGCGAATTTGCGGGCAATAGAGAAGCAATTACGGAAAGCAAGAAGTATTGCGCAAGATGGAATAGTAGGATTCAATATTATGACTGCGATGAGAGATTATGAGAAATATGTCCGTGCAGCAGTGGAGGCAGGAGCCGATCTTATTGTATCCGGCGCAGGACTTCCGGTAGATCTGCCTGCCTATGTAAAAGGAAGTAATACAAAGGTTGCTCCGATTGTATCTACCTGTAAATCAGCAAATGTCATTTTAAAATATTGGGATAGAAAATATGGACGAACGGCAGATATGGTGATCATTGAAGGACCAAAAGCCGGCGGACATCTTGGTTTTTCAGAAGAAGAACTTTCGTATTATACAGATGAAAAATATGCCCATGAGATCGGAAACATTCAAAAGACAGTCGATAGTTATGCGAAAAAGTATGACACAAAGATTCCGATTGCGGTGGCAGGAGGGATTGACACACCGCAAAAAGTGAAACATGTATTGAATTTGGGAGTTCAGGCAGTACAAGTGGGAACAAGGTTTGTCACGACAGAAGAATGCGACGCAGATATCCGGTATAAACAAGCGTATATCAAAGCTTGTAAAGAAGATATTGTAATTGTGAAAAGTCCGGTTGGTATGCCGGGGAGAGCGATCAAAAATACAATGCTTGAGAGTGTGCTGCGAGGTGAGAACATACCTCCAAGAAGATGCTATCATTGTCTTGCAAAATGTGATCCTGGAAAAATCCCATATTGTATCACAAAAGCGCTCATAGAAGCGGCGAAAGGAAATACAGAAGAGGGGTTGCTGTTCTGTGGTGCAAATGCTTATCGAGCAGAGAAAATAGAAACTGTAAAAGAAGTCATTGCGAATTTGATGCAAGAATGTGTATAATAGAAAAGGAAAGATATTCTGGTTGAAGGAGAGAGAATAACGTGAATGCTTATGAGACGATCAATGATATATTGGTTCACTTGTTCAATGAGATCTGGGAACTGGAAGAAAAAGCAATTATTACGGAGGAATATAAAGACATCAGTAATAATGATATGCACATTATAGAAGCAATCGGATTAGGCAAAGGTAACAACATGTCTGCGATTGCAAAAAAGCTCAATATTACAGTTGGCTCTCTGACAACTTCTATGAACAGTCTGGTGAATAAAAAATATGCAGTCCGAATTCGCAGTGAGGAGGACAGGCGTGTTGTCTATATCAGACTGACAAAGAAGGGGGAGAAGGCGTATCGACATCACGAAGATTTCCATACGCAGATGACACAGGCGGTTGTGGATAAACTGACAGAAGAAGAGATCCCGGTATTATTGAAGACACTAAATGGGTTATCAGAGTTTTTCCGGAACTATCATGAACGAGAATAAAGAAAATAAGAAATGAGGCGATGCTAATATAGTATCGCCTAAGTTTGTATAAAAGGAGAAGAGAATATGAAGATTATGATTGCATCAGATATACACGGTTCTGCATTTTATTGTGAGAAAATGATTGAGGCCTATCGGAGAGAGAAAGCAGATAAGTTGCTGCTTCTGGGGGACATCTTATATCACGGACCGCGAAATGATCTGCCAAAAGAATACAATCCAAAGAAAGTGATTCAGATGTTGAATGATATCAAAGAAGACATTCTTTGCGTCCGTGGAAACTGTGATACAGAGGTGGATCAGATGGTATTGGAATTTCCGGTTTTGGCAGAGTACTGTATTTTATATGTAAAAGACCGCATGATATTTGCCACACACGGACATACATTTAACGCAGAACACCTTCCGATGCTGAAAGCGGGTGATATTTTGTTAAACGGACATTTTCATGTGCCAGCATATCGAACCGTTGGCAATATTATTTATATGAACCCGGGCTCTGTATCTATCCCAAAAGAGGATTCGGAGCATAGTTATATGATTATGGAAGATGAGACATTTACATGGAAGAATTTAGAGGGAGATTCCTATAAAAAGGTGTCAATCACAATGATGGAGAAAGAGTAAGGGAAAGTATAAAGAGAACAAAAAAGAAAATATGAATATCTTTTCTCTTGACAATAAAATTTTCTTTCATTATACTTGTTAAAGGTTAGGAAACTAACTAATGAAAGGAAGTGAAGATGTGCAGGAAACAGACGGACAAAGACAAAAGGTTCATGCAGGAAAGTTGATTCATATGTTATCACATCGCTTAAAACGTCAGAATATTATACCTTGTGGAGATGACGGACTTACAACGATGCAAAAGCATGTATTGAAATTCATTCTATTGGAGACGTTGCACAGAGAGATTTACCAAAAAGATGTAGAAGAAGAATTTCAGATACGAAAATCAACGGCAACCGGTATTCTTCAGCTGATGGAAAAGAACGGCTTTATTTACAGAGAATCTTCCGAGAAAGATGCCCGACTTAAGACGATTGTACCGACCAAAAAGGCGGAGGCGCTTCGAGCAGAGATTCTGGAAAATATACGCGTTATGGAAAAGCGGCTGACGAAAGGAATTTCAGAAGAAGAATTTTCGATGTGCATGTATGTATTGTGGAAGATGTTTGACAATCTTGCACAGACGGAGACAAAACAATCAGAAAAAAAGGAGGAAAACGAAAACAATGAATAGAACATTACTAAAATCGATTCGAGAATATAAAAAGCAATCTGTACTGGCACCGCTTTTCGTAATCCTGGAAGTGTTTATGGAAGTTTTGATTCCATTGCAGATGGCAAAAATTATCGATGTGGGAATTGCCAAAGGAGATTTAGGATACATTGTAAAAATGGGTGTGATTCTCGTGGTGATGGCAATGCTTGCGCTTTGGTTTGGTGTGCTGGCAGGAAAATTTGCTGCAATAGCAGGAGCGGGATATGCGAAAAATCTGCGACATGATATTTTTTATAAAATACAGGATTTTTCATTTAAAAATATTGATCATTTCTCCACACCGAGTTTGGTGACCCGAATGACAACCGACATTACAAATGTGCAGATGGCATATATGATGAGTATCCGTCTTTTGGCGAGGGCGCCGATTATGGTGATTCTGTCATGGATTATGACACTCACGATCAATGTAGAGATTGCGCTGTTGTTTTTGGTAGTGATTCCGCTTTTAGGAGGCGCGCTCATTTTTATTGCGAAGAAAGCGCATCCGCATTTCATAAAGGTGTTTGACGAATATGATATTTTGAATAATTCTGTGCAGGAAAATGTCAATGCTTCCCGTGTTGTGAAAGCATATGTACGAGAAGATCATGAGATTGAAAAATTTCATGGAATTTCAAAAATTGTGTATAACCTGTTTACAAAAGCGGAGAAAATTGTAGCATGGAATTCTCCGGTGATGCAATTTACGATGTATATCGTAGTATTGCTGATTGTGTATCTGGGGGGACGCAATATTGTATTCCAGACGATGGAGACCGGCGAACTGACAAGTATTATGGTGTATGCAATGCAGATTTTGATGTCACTGATGATGGTGACTTTTGTGTTTGTCTTGATTATGATTGCAGAGGCATCTACAGATCGTATTGAAGAAGTGTTAAAAGAAGTTCCGGAGATGCAGGATAAAGAAGACGCAGTAAAAGAAGTTCCGGACGGTTCCATATCTTTTGAAAATGTAGACTTTAGTTATGCAGGAGAAGGTGGCAACCTGTCTTTGAAAAATATTAACATACACATTAAATCAGGTCAGACAATCGGTATTATCGGTGGAACCGGAAGTGCAAAATCAACATTTGTTCAGATGATTCCAAGACTTTACGATGTGACAGGTGGAAGTGTAAAAGTAGGCGGAATTGATGTCCGAGAATATAATTTGGAGGCGCTGCGAGATCAGGTTTCCATGGTATTACAGAAAAATGTTCTTTTCTCAGGGACAATTTATGAAAATATCCGTTGGGGAAACGAACATGCAACCGACGAAGAGGTACAAAGAGTTTGTAAATTGGCTCAGGCAGACGGTTTCGTACAGGAGTTTCCGAATAAATATAATACGATGATCGTGCAAGGCGGTAACAATGTGTCCGGTGGACAAAAACAGCGTCTCTGTATTGCAAGGGCATTGCTGAAAAAACCAAAGATTTTAATTTTGGATGATTCGACAAGTGCGGTTGATACAAAGACCGATGCATTGATTCGAAAAGCATTTAGGGAAGAAATTCCGAATACAACGAAAATTATCATTGCACAGAGGGTTTCTTCTATAGAAGATGCAGATCAGATTATTGTATTAGATGAAGGCCGCATTAGCGGAATCGGAACTTCAAAAGAATTGCTTGAAACAAATGAAATTTACAGAGAAGTATACGAGTCACAAGTAAAAGGAGGTGGAGACGATGAGTAAGAATCAAAAATCCGGAGTGTCTAAAAACACGGCAAAGACAGCAAAACGTCTCCTAAAATATGTAACAGGAATGTATAAAGTGCAGTTTGTTATTGTGTTTGTCTGTATTTTATTAAGTTCTGTGGCATCTATATCAGTATCGTTGTCCTTGAAATTTTTATTGGATGATTTTATCATTCCGTTGATCGGACAAAAGCAGCCAAACTTTGCGGAATTATATCAGGCTATGGCGGTGCTGGGATGTATTTTTCTAGTGGGAGTTGTTTCTACTTTTGTGTATACAAGAATGATGGTAACGATTGGTCAGGGTGTGTTAAAGCAAGTCAGAGATGACATGTTTGAGCATATGCAGACGCTTCCGATTCGCTACTTTGACCAGAATACAAATGGTTCTATTATGAGTCTTTACACAAATGATACAGATACATTGAGACAGATGATCAATCAGTCAATTCCGCAGGCATTGATGTCATTTTTTACAATCATAGTAACATTTATTTCTATGCTTATTTTAAGTCCGTTACTAACTGTACTTGCGGTTGTGATGATTGGTGTGTTGCTGTTAGTGACAAAGAAAATCGGTGGAAACAGTGGGAAATTCTTTGTTCGCCAGCAGATTGCACTTGCTGATGTGACAGGATACGTAGAAGAACGTATGAATGGACAGCGTGTCGTAAAAGTGTTTAATCATGAAAATAAATCAAAAGAAGAATTTGACAAGCTGAATGAGCAGCTGTTCGAAAGCGCGGCAAATGCAAATGCGTTTGCAAACATGATGGGACCGGTTATTGGAAATATCGGAAATCTTCAGTTTGTATTGACAGCCGTACTCGGTGGATTTTTATCTGTTCAGGGAGTTGGAGGAATTACGCTTGGAGTGATGGCGTCTTACCTGCAGTTTACAAAGAGTTTCACACAGCCGTTCATGCAGGTAGCGCAGCAGTTCAACTCGATTGTAATGGCACTGGCAGGTGCGGAACGTATTTTTAACTTGATTGATGAAGAACCGGAAATGGATGAAGGATATGTAGAGCTTGTCAATGCAAAGAAAGATGCACAGGGAAATATTGTAGAGTGCAAAGAGAGAACTGGTATGTGGGCATGGAAACATCCGCATGAAGCAGACGGAACAGTTACTTACACAGAGCTAAAAGGAGATGTCCGCTTTGAGGATGTCACATTTGGATATAACAGTGACAAAGTTATTCTTCAGGATATCAGTCTGTTTGCAAAGCCAGGACAGAAACTTGCGTTTGTTGGTTCCACAGGAGCCGGAAAGACGACAATTACGAATTTAATTAATCGTTTCTATGATATTCAGGGCGGAAAGATCCGTTATGATGGAATTAATATTACAAAGATTAAAAAAGATGATCTCAGACGTTCGCTTGGCATTGTACTGCAGGATACACATTTGTTCACAGGAACAATTATGGAAAATATTCGATATGGAAAGCTGGATGCGACAGATGAAGAGGTGTATGAAGCAGCAAGACTGTCTCATGCAGATCAGTTTATCAGAATGCTCCCAAATGGATACGATACAGTATTAAGTGGTGATGGAGAGGAACTCTCCCAGGGACAAAGACAGCTTCTTTCGATTGCGCGAGCAGCAGTTGCGAATCCACCGGTACTGATTTTGGATGAAGCGACATCAAGTATCGATACCCGAACAGAGAGTATCGTGCAAAAAGGTATGGATAATCTTATGAAAGGTCGTACCGTGTTTGTAATTGCACATAGATTATCGACTATCCGCAATAGTGATGCGATTATCGTACTGGAACATGGAAAGATCATTGAGCGTGGGGATCATGAAGATCTGATTCAGATGAAAGGAACCTATTATCAGTTGTATACAGGAAAACTGGAATTATCATAGAGGAGTAGTGACAGAAAAATAGAAGAAAGGACTTAGGAGAAACATATGAGTGAGCATGTAAAATTAAAAAGGCAAAAGTTGTTACTTCTGGCATTAAAAACTGCGATCGGAGGAAGTGCAGCAATTTATATTGCGGAAAAGATAGGATTGCAGTTTGCGCCTTCGGCAGGGATTATTGCCATGCTTTCGCTCGTATCGACAAAATGGGGGACATTAAAGCTGTCCCTCCTCAGAGTCCTTACTTTTTTGATGTCAGTTGCACTTTGCTGGGGAATTTTTCACTTGATGTCTGGCAAATGGATTGAATTTGGGATTTTTCTGTTTTTCCTGATATTGATTTGTGATAAATTAGGGTGCAGAAATACGATTTCTGTCAACGCAGTAATCGGAACACATTTTTTGGCTACACAAGACTTTTCGGCTGCATTTATATTTGATGAGTTTTTGCTTGTCGCAATAGGAATTACCATTGCGATTATTTTGAATCTCTTTCATATCAATGGAAGTCATGAACAAGATATCATACAAAGTATGCGTCATGTAGAACGCCAGATGCAGGAAATATTAGAAGAATTGGCAGGATATTTAAAACAACAGGTAATTGGAGAACATGTGTGGAGAGATATCAGTGCACTGGAAAAAGATTTGGAAGAATTTGTAGAACAGGCGGTTGAGTATCAGAATAATACATTTCATTCACATCCGAGTTATTATATTTACTATTTTGAGATGCGCTTAAAACAATGTGGGGTGCTGCAGAGTCTGCATGCGGAGATGCAGAAAATTCGAAATCTTCCCAGACAAGCAGACATTATATCTGATTATATCAAAGAAGTAAAAAAGCATGTCACTGAGATGAACGATCCGAAATTACAGATGAAACAACTGGAAAGGGTGCTAGAGCAAATGAAAGAGCATGCTCTTCCGAGAAATTTTGAAGAGTTTGAAAATGAGGCAAAACTATATCATATTATGATGGATCTAGAAGAGTTTTTGATGTATAAAAAACGCTTTATTGAGTCAATTGATGCAAAACAGTTTCGGATTTATTGGAAGAGAGAGATTGAAGGTCAATCCATTAAGGAAAGTAGATAAGAAATGATAGCTATGGGAAGACAAATTGTGCCAATTGTACAAATAAAATAAAAAATATAAAAAGTATTGACAATTAGAAAGAGGCATGATAGAATAACATTCGTCGCTGAGAGATGCGGCGAACACAACAGAGGTTCGAACAGACAGAAATGAATGACAGAAAAAAGAATCTCAAAAAAATAAAAAAGTTGTTGACAAGCGAAAAGAGATGTGGTAATCTAATATAGCTGTCGCAAGACAACAAAAACAAAGAACATTGATAATTAAACAACAGATGACAAGATAACCCTGAAAGATTCTTAAAAGAGAAAAATTCAGAACAGACATGAAAATGTCAACCTAAAACAGTAAAGGGAAAGATAGCTAGCAGTTATCTGAACCGGAACAAACACTTTTAACGAGAGTTTGATCCTGGCTCAGGATGAACGCTGGCGGCGTGCTTAACACATGCAAGTCGAACGAAGCGCTTAAACGGATTTCTTCGGATTGAAGTTTTTGCGACTGAGTGGCGGACGGGTGAGTAACGCGTGGGTAACCTGCCTCGTACAGGGGGATAACAGTTAGAAATGACTGCTAATACCGCATAAGCGCACAGTGCTGCATGGCACAGTGTGAAAAACTCCGGTGGTATGAGATGGACCCGCGTCTGATTAGCTAGTTGGTGGGGTAACGGCCTACCAAGGCGACGATCAGTAGCCGGCCTGAGAGGGTGAACGGCCACATTGGGACTGAGACACGGCCCAAACTCCTACGGGAGGCAGCAGTGGGGAATATTGCACAATGGGGGAAACCCTGATGCAGCGACGCCGCGTGAGTGAAGAAGTATTTCGGTATGTAAAGCTCTATCAGCAGGGAAGAAAATGACGGTACCTGACTAAGAAGCACCGGCTAAATACGTGCCAGCAGCCGCGGTAATACGTATGGTGCAAGCGTTATCCGGATTTACTGGGTGTAAAGGGAGCGTAGACGGTTGTGTAAGTCTGATGTGAAAGCCCGGGGCTCAACCCCGGGACTGCATTGGAAACTATGTAACTAGAGTGTCGGAGAGGTAAGCGGAATTCCTAGTGTAGCGGTGAAATGCGTAGATATTAGGAGGAACACCAGTGGCGAAGGCGGCTTACTGGACGATCACTGACGTTGAGGCTCGAAAGCGTGGGGAGCAAACAGGATTAGATACCCTGGTAGTCCACGCCGTAAACGATGACTACTAGGTGTCGGGGAGCAAAGCTCTTCGGTGCCGCAGCAAACGCAATAAGTAGTCCACCTGGGGAGTACGTTCGCAAGAATGAAACTCAAAGGAATTGACGGGGACCCGCACAAGCGGTGGAGCATGTGGTTTAATTCGAAGCAACGCGAAGAACCTTACCTGGTCTTGACATCCCGGTGACCGGCAAGTAATGTTGCCTTTCCTTCGGGACACCGGTGACAGGTGGTGCATGGTTGTCGTCAGCTCGTGTCGTGAGATGTTGGGTTAAGTCCCGCAACGAGCGCAACCCCTATCTTCAGTAGCCAGCATTTAAGGTGGGCACTCTGGAGAGACTGCCAGGGATAACCTGGAGGAAGGTGGGGATGACGTCAAATCATCATGCCCCTTATGACCAGGGCTACACACGTGCTACAATGGCGTAAACAAAGGGAAGCGAACCTGTGAGGGGAAGCAAATCTCAAAAATAACGTCTCAGTTCGGATTGTAGTCTGCAACTCGACTACATGAAGCTGGAATCGCTAGTAATCGCGAATCAGCATGTCGCGGTGAATACGTTCCCGGGTCTTGTACACACCGCCCGTCACACCATGGGAGTCAGTAACGCCCGAAGTCAGTGACCCAACCGTAAGGAGGGAGCTGCCGAAGGTGGGACCGATAACTGGGGTGAAGTCGTAACAAGGTAGCCGTATCGGAAGGTGCGGCTGGATCACCTCCTTTCTAGGGAAGAAGTAAGGGATTGAAAGAAATCTGTTGTTTAGTTATGAGTGTTCTGAAAAGAGGAAGTTCTTCGAACTAAGGCTCGAAAGGACCTCGCCAAGAACGAAGAACAAAGTTTTGTTCTAAGCTCGTGAGAAACCTCGCTAAGAACCAACTTTTCGGTGGCGATACGCCCAGGGGAAACACCCGTACCCATCCCGAACACGATGGTTAAGACCTGGGAGGCCGATGGTACTGCACTGGAGACGGTGTGGGAGAGTAGGTGGCTGCCGAATCTACAAAAGAAAAGAACTGGGTTTACCAGTGATCAGAGATGAAAAGAGATTTTGATTTCTGATGACTGATAAAACAGTCAAAAAGAATGTACCTTGAAAATCGCATACAAGAAACGAAATGATAAGAAAAATATCAAGACATCCGAGGTAATTGTTAAAACTAATAATTAACTCATTCGAACACAACGAATTAAAAAAATGACCTATTACCAACGCACATCACGCTAGGTGTGTGTAGCAGACATCCATTCCCGTGGATGGAAGCAGTTGGTTATGCTAGAAAGAGCGTATGGTGGATGCCTTGGCACTAAGAGCCGATGAAAGACGTGATAAGCTGCGAAAAGCTTCGGGGAGGAGCAAATATCCTACGATCCGGAGATATCTGAATGGGGAAACCCGGCGGAGCAACCCTCCGTCATCTTAACGCGAATCCATAACGTTAAGAAGGGAACCCGGTGAACTGAAACATCTAAGTAGCCGGAGGAAGAGAAAGAAACATCGATTCTGTGAGTAGCGGCGAGCGAAAGCGGAAGAGCCCAAACCGACCTGCGTGCAGGTCGGGGTTCGGACTGCAAAATTGACGAGCGAGTCTAATGGAAAGGTTTTGGGAAAGCCTGCCAGAGAGGGTGAAAGCCCCGTACATGAAAGACGAGTGAGCATGGCAGTATCCAGAGTACCACGAGACACGAGAAACCTTGTGGGAATGAGCGGGGACCACCCCGTAAGGCTAAATACTCCTTAGTGACCGATAGCGCATAGTACTGTGAAGGAAAGGTGAAAAGGACCCCGGGAGGGGAGTGAAAGAGAACCTGAAACCATATGTTTACAAGCTGTGGAAGAGCTTTACATGCTCAACCGCGTACTTTTTGTAGAACGGTCCGGCGAGTTGCGCTGGCTGGCGAGGTTAAGGACTGAAGGTCCGGAGCCGAAGGGAAACCAAGTCTGAATAGGGCGAATATAGTCAGTCGGAGCAGACCCGAAACCGGGTGATCTACCCATGTCCAGGTTGAAGTTGCCGTAAAAGGCAATGGAGGACCGAACGCACATCCGTTGAAAAGGGTGGCGATGAGGTGTGGGTAGGGGAGAAATTCCAATCGAACCCGGAGATAGCTGGTTCTCCTCGAAATAGCTTTAGGGCTAGCCTCATACGAGTCTTGCGGAGGTAGAGCACTGAATTTCCTAGGGGGCGTCAAAGCTTACCGAAGAATATCAAACTCCGAATGCCGCGTAGATGATGTATGGGAGTCAGACTATACGAGATAAGTTGGATAGTCGAAAGGGAAAGAGCCCAGACCACCGGCTAAGGTCCCAAAATGTGTGTTAAGTGGAAAAGGATGTGGGATTTCGAAGACAACCAGGATGTTGGCTTAGAAGCAGCCATACATTAAAAGAGTGCGTAATAGCTCACTGGTCGAGAGGTCCTGCGCCGAAAATGTCCGGGGCTGAAACACACTACCGAAGCCGTGGAATCATCGCAAGATGATTGGTAGAGGAGCATTCTTAAAGAGAAGAAGCTGTACCGGAAGGAGCAGTGGATTTTTAAGAAGAGAGAATGCCGGAATGAGTAGCGAGAGGAAGGTGAGAATCCTTCCGGCCGAATATCTAAGGTTTCCAGAGTAAAGCTGATCTGCTCTGGGTAAGTCGGGGCCTAAGGCGAGGTCGAAAGACGTAGTCGATGGATAACAGGTTGAAATTCCTGTACTATGATA
This sequence comes from Faecalimonas nexilis, assembly GCF_059731825.1. Classification (NCBI taxonomy): domain Bacteria; kingdom Bacillati; phylum Bacillota; class Clostridia; order Lachnospirales; family Lachnospiraceae; genus Faecalimonas; species Faecalimonas nexilis. Next base: position 713,219 of record NZ_AP029189.1, read on the forward strand.
TGACAGAACTGTGGGGACACGTGTGGAAAGCGGAAGCCGGGAATGGAAAGACCGGTGCAAGCAAGGTAGGAGACTGGTTGGCAAATCCGCCAGTCAATCTGAAGATGTGATGCGTACTGAAATATAAGTAAGGAAGTCCGTGAGCCATGCGTCAAGAAAAGCCGCTATTGTTCATATCGTACCCGTACCGTAAACCGACACAGGTGGATGAGGAGAGAATCCTAAGGCCGACGGGAGAAGCATTGTTAAGGAACTCGGCAAAATGACTCCGTAACTTCGGGAGAAGGAGTGCCAGTGAGAGCTGGCCGCAGAGAATTGGCCCAAGCAACTGTTTAGCAAAAACACAGGTCTATGCAAAACCGAAAGGTGAAGTATATGGGCTGACGCCTGCCCGGTGCTGGAAGGTTAAGGGGAGAGGTTAGCGGTAACGCGAAGCTTTGAACTTAAGCCCCAGTAAACGGCGGCCGTAACTATAACGGTCCTAAGGTAGCGAAATTCCTTGTCGGGTAAGTTCCGACCCGCACGAAAGGCGTAATGATTTGGGCACTGTCTCGACAATGCACCCGGTGAAATTGAAATACCAGTGAAGATGCTGGTTACCTGCGCCAGGACGGAAAGACCCCATGGAGCTTTACTCCAGCTTGATACTGGGATTCGATATTGCATGTACAGGATAGGTGGGAGACTAGGAAGCGGTGACGCCAGTTGCCGCAGAGTCGCTGTTGGGATACCACCCTTGCAGTATTGGATTTCTAACCAGCAGCCGTGAACCGGCTGGGGGACAATGTCAGGTGGGGAGTTTGACTGGGGCGGTCGCCTCCGAAAGGGTATCGGAGGCGCTCAAAGGTTCCCTCAGAATGGTTGGAAACCATTCGAAGAGTGCAAAGGCAGAAGGGAGCTTGACTGCGACACCGACGGGTGGAGCAGGTACGAAAGTAGGACTTAGTGATCCGGTGGTATAAAGTGGGATTGCCATCGCTCAACGGATAAAAGCTACCCTGGGGATAACAGGCTTATCACTCCCAAGAGTTCACATCGACGGAGTGGTTTGGCACCTCGATGTCGGCTCATCGCATCCTGGGGCTGGAGTAGGTCCCAAGGGTTGGGCTGTTCGCCCATTAAAGCGGTACGCGAGCTGGGTTCAGAACGTCGTGAGACAGTTCGGTCCCTATCCGGCGTGGGCGTAGGATATTTGAGAGGAGCTGACCTTAGTACGAGAGGACCGGGTTGGACTGGCCGCTGGTGAATCTGTTGTTCTACCAAGAGCATGGCAGAGTAGCCAAGCCGGGAAGGGATAAACGCTGAAGGCATCTAAGCGTGAAGCCCCCCTCAAGATGAGATATCCCATAACGTCAAGTTAGTAAGACCCCTTGAAGACGACAAGGTAGATAGGACAGAGGTGGAAGTGCAGTAATGTATGTAGCTGACTGTTACTAATCGGTCGAGGGCATAACCAAAAGGTGATAGGAACAAGAAGGATGAAGAGAAAACTTATCAAAGTGGATTGTATGTGGTTTTGAAGGTACATAATATAGAGCATTTGGTTATTGCCAGATGCTTTTCCGAATATATCAATAGTATATAGGGGATTGGTCAAATGGTATGATAGGAGTCTCCAAAACTTTTGGTGGGAGTTCGATTCTCTCATCCCCTGTTACAAAAAAACCGCGTGTTTACGCGGTTTTTTTGTACCGTATTGTATACTAGTGTGCTGTATCATTCATATTTCGCATAATGACTTGCCTGAATTCCACTCTACTGCGTTGTCGTCAATCGACGATGCCACCGCATCGCCTCACTCCGCCGCCTTGCAGACTGAAAATTCATTCTGTGTCATTATGCTGAAAGTGAATGAGACAGTACACTAGATTTTAAAGGATATTAGGTTATGATAAAATATGATTGGATTCGTTCGAATAGAAAAACAATGAGCATTCAGATTAAGACAGATGGAAAAGTAATTGTGCGGACACCATATGGCATTTCCAAATATCAAGTGCAGATGTTTATCGAGGAGAAGAAACAGTGGATAGAAAAACATTTGAAAGAGATTTCAGAAAGGCAGATGAGCAATAAGATTCTTTCAGAAGAGGAAAGGCTGAAGGGAGTTCAAAAAGCTTTGTGTGTGATTCCGGAACGTGTAGAGTATTTTGCAGAGATGATGAATGTTACTTATGGGAGAATTACGATACGAGAACAGAAAACAAGATGGGGAAGCTGCAGTAGCAAGGGCAATTTGAATTTTAACTGGAAACTTGTACTTATGCCAGAAGAGGTGTTAGATTATGTGGTTGTACATGAACTGGCACATCGGAAGGAGATGAACCATTCAGAAAGATTTTGGAATCATGTTGAGAAGGTTTTACCGGATTATCAGGCAAGGAGAAAACTGTTGAGAGAGTTGGAACACAGACATTTGTAAGTGACAGGAAGAGTAAGAGTGTAATCTTAGCAAAATCTTAATTAAAAATAAAGAATCTATAAAATAGTATTTGACATTCATGTACAATATTGTTATCATAGATTTAGACAAAAAATATTAATGGATTGTTACTGCTCGGCAGGCAAAACCAAGTCTGGTAGATTATGATGATTGATCTGCTTTGATTTGGTTTTTTATTTTTTAGGAGTCTTTTTATGGAGATTGTCAAAATAATTAATAACAATATCGTAAGTGCATTAGATGATGAGAATAAAGAAATTGTAGTAATGGGAAAAGGACTTGGTTTCCATACAAAGGCAGGTCAGAAGATACCAGAAGAGAGAATTGAGAAGATTTTTCGATTGAATGATGAAAGTGAGATTGGAAAGTTCAAGGAGCTCTTAGAAGCGATGCCATTAGAGCATATACAGACTTCTGTGGAAATCATAGATTATGCCAAGAGTGTTTTGAAGAGGCGAATCAACCAGAACATTTATATTACATTAACTGATCATATCAATTTTGCAATTACAAGAGTAAAGGATGGAATGGAATTTCCTAATCCACTTTTGTGGGAAGTGAAGAGTTTTTATCCAAGTGAATATCTGATTGGAGAATATGCAATCGCTTTGATTCGCAAGGATTTAGGAATCGAATTTAAGACAGATGAGGCGGCTTCAATTGCACTTCATATTGTGAATGCAGAATATGATTCCGATATGAGTAATACAATGAGAATAACTACAACTATTCGTGAGGTATTAAGTATTATTGAGAATTTTTTTGGAATGAAGCTAGATGAGGAAAGCCTTCATTATTCACGTTTGGTAACACATCTGAAGTTTTTGGTACAAAGAATTTTTTCGAATCAGATGCTGGATGATGGAGAGACTGAGCTCTCTTTAATGATTCAGAAAATGTATCCGCATGAGTATGAATGCAGTAAAAAGGTTGTAGACTATATAAAAAATAAATATCAGAATTACACGATCTCTCAAGATGAGATGACGTATCTTGCAGTCCATATTAGAAGAATTTATATAGAACTTCATAAATTGGAAGAAAGCAAGCAATAGAAAGGAGAAGAGATGTTAAACGCATTAAAAGGGAAATTAGGATTTGGAAAAAAAGAAGGAGAAGTGATTGGATCGCCGATCGAAGGGAAAGCAGTTGCAATTTCTGAAGTAAGTGATCCGACATTTGGTCAGGAAATTCTTGGAAAAGGAATGGCTGTCATTCCAACAGTGGGTAAAGTGGTAGCCCCTGTTGATGGAAGAATTGAGATGATTTTCGATACGAAGCATGCAATTTCTATGAAGACAGCAGGAGGAGCAGAACTTTTGATTCATATAGGGCTTGACACTGTGAATTTAAAAGGAGAGCCGTTTACAGCACATGTTTCAGCAGGACAGGAGGTAAAAGCAGGTGATTTGATGCTTGAATTTGATATCGAAGCAATCAAAGCAGCCGGTCTTGAAATAATTTCTCCAGTTGTAGTCTGCAATACACCGGATTACAAAGAGGTGAAAGTAGAAGCTGGAAAACATGTAAAAGTTTTAGATGAAGTCATGACATTAGTAAAATAGGTATTTAAGTCTGCAGAGCGGACTTTTATATAAGTGAAGATAACTCATAAAAGATTGAGAGAAAAGGAGGAGAAAAATTATGATGAAATATCTTCAAAAATTAGGGAAATCCCTAATGCTTCCAGTTGCTGTATTGCCAGTATGTAGTATTTTAATGGGAATCGGTTATTGGATTGACCCTACAGGTTGGGGAGCTAACAGCGCAATTGCTGCTTTCTTAATCAAAGCAGGCGGATCTATCATTGACAACATGGGTATCTTATTTGCTATCGGTGTTGGTGTTGGTATGTCAGAGGATAATGACGGAACAGGTGGTCTTGCAGCACTTGTATCATGGTTGATGATCACAACATTATTATCACCAGCAGTAGTTGGTATGTTAAAAGGTATTCCGGTAGAAGAAGTAGCTCCGGCATTCGGAAAAATCGCAACACAGTTTACAGGTATCTTAGCAGGTTTGATCGGTTCAACTTGCTACAACAAATTTAAAGGAACAAAGCTTCCTTCAGCGCTTGCTTTCTTCAGTGGAAAGAGATCTGTTGCTATCGTTACAGCAGGAATGTCAATCGTGGCAGCACTTATCCTGTTCTTCGCATGGCCAGCAATCTTCGGCGCATTAGTATCATTTGGTGAGATGATCATGGGTGCAGGTGCAATCGGTGCAGGTATCTACGGATTCTTCAACAGATTATTAATCCCATTCGGATTACACCACGCATTGAACTCTGTATTCTGGTTTGACATTGCTGGTATCGATGATATCGGTAAATTCTGGGGACAGATTGAAGGTGGAGTAAAAGGTGTAACAGGTATGTACCAGGCTGGATTCTTCCCAGTTATGATGTTTGGTCTTCCAGCAGGTGCTTTGGCTATGTACCACACAGCAAAAGAAAACAAGAAAAAAGTTGCAGCAGGTCTTTTGGGTGCAGCAGCATTATCTGCTTTCTTTACAGGTGTTACAGAACCATTGGAATTTGCTTTCATGTTCCTTGCACCAGGACTTTACGTAGTACACGCATTGTTAACAGGTATTACAGTAGCAGTTGTTGCAGCTCTTCCAGTTAGAGCAGGATTTAACTTTAGTGCCGGTTTCGTTGACTGGTTCTTGAGCTTCAAAGCTCCTATGGCATTGAATCCGATCTACTTATTAGGAATTGGTCTTATCGTAGCTGTTATTTACTATGTTGTATTTAGAATCGTAATCGTGAAATTTAACCTGAAAACACCGGGTAGAGAAGACGATGATGATGAAACAAAAGTTGTTTTAGCAAACGATAACTTCACAGAAGTTGCAAGAATCGTATTAGAAGGTATCGGCGGAAAAGAAAACGTTACTTCTATCGACAACTGTATTACAAGACTTCGTCTTGAAATCAAAGACTATACAAAAGTAGATGAGAAGAAAATCAAATCTGCAGGTGTAGCAGGTGTAATTCGTCCAGGAAAAACAAGCGTACAGGTTATCATTGGTACACAGGTACAGCATGTAGCAGACGAATTCAAAAAATTATGTAAATAGTTAATGTGTAGATAACTACATAAAAATAATAAGGAGATGCATATCATGCATCTCCTTATTTCTAAACAGGAGGAATTATGAAATATACAGTAAAGAAAATTTGTGAAAAATCAGATATAAAAAAATGCGAAAATTTTGTTATTGATAAATACATGTGGAACAGTACACAAGAGCCAAAAACATATGGATGGCTTGGATATTTGGAGAATAAAGGTTTTTTTGTGAAGATAGTATGTGAAGAACAAAATCCGAAAAGGACTAAAACAGAGCATAGAGAGCGAGTTTGTGATGATAGTGCGGTGGAAGTATTTATGTCATTTGTAGAAGAGGGAGAGACATTAACAAACGATTCCATGTATATCAATTTTGAGATAAATTCAAATGGAGCGCTTTTTGCAAAATATGGCAAGGGACGTAAGAATCGACAGTTCATTGCAGAGGATGTAGTATCGGAAACAGAAATTCAAGCAGACATAAAAGAAGACTATTGGACTGTGGAATTTGTGATTCCAGAATCTTTCTTGAAAAAAATCTGCGATTTAGAAGCTATTAAATCTGGAAAAATCTTTTATTGTAATTTTTATAAGATTTCAGAGGACCCGGAAATTGAACACTATGGAGCATATGCCCCAATAGGCAGCGAAACACCGAATTTTCATCTTCCGGTATTTTTCGCAGAGGCAATTGTCGAATAGAAGAGCGAAACTATGAGAGATTATATTTTAGAATGCTGTGTAGATTCAGTAGAATCTGCAATTGAGGCGAAAAAGGGTGGCGCAAATCGTATCGAGCTGTGCAGTGGACTTGTAATTGGAGGACTGTCTCCGTCAAAAGCATTGTTTGAAGCGGTTCGTGAAAACGTAGATATCCGCATTCATACGTTGCTGAGATCAAGGTTTGGAGACTTTTGTTATACAAATTATGAACATGAACTATTAAAAAAAGAAGTTAGAATGTTTCGGGAACTTGGAGCAGATGGAGTTGTCATCGGCACATTGAGACCAGATGGTTCACTTCATACAGAGCAGATGAAGGAGTTGATTGAAGAGGCAGGCGATATGTCGATTACACTTCATAGGGCGTTTGATATGTGCAAAGATCCATTTGCGACGTTGGAACAGGCAAAACGGCTTGGAATTCATACCATTTTGACCTCAGGACAGAAAAATAATTGTGTAGAGGGAATAGAACTGCTTAAAAAGCTGGTAGAACAGGCGGAAGGGAAATTAGATATATTAATCGCGGGCGGCGTTGATGGAAACGTCATTCCAAAACTTTATCAAGAGACGGGAAGTCATACGTATCATATGTCCGGGAAAGTGACTTTGAACAGCGAAATGAAGTATCGAAAAGAAGATGTAAGTATGGGAATTGCATCTATGAGTGAATATGAAATTTGGAGAACAAGCGCGGAAAGAATAAAAAAAGCCAGGGAAGTTTTAGAAGCATTATAAAAACACTGCTCAACTATTTACGGTTGAGCAGTGTTTTTAGGTACAGGGGATGAGAGAATCGAACTCCCACCAAAAGTTTTGGAGACTCCTATCATACCATTTGACCAATCCCCTATGTGGAATATTGTTTATATTTTATATAATGTATAATAATACAAATGGGGGCTGCTTGTCAATGGTTTTAAAGGTATTTACATAGCCTTTACAATAGCAGATGGGATAGAATGAACAGGAATGTCTGATGAGAGCAAAGATTTTATTTCAGGTCAATCCATTAAGGAAAGTAGATAAGAAATGATAGCTATGGGAAGACAAATTGTGCCAATTGTACAAATAAAATAAAAAATATAAAAAGTATTGACAATTAGAAAGAGGCATGATAGAATAACATTCGTCGCTGAGAGATGCGGCGAACACAACAGAGGTTTAAACAGACAGAAATGAATGACAGAAAAAAGAATCTCAAAAAAATAAAAAAAGTTGTTGACAAGCGAAAAGAGATGTGGTAATCTAATATAGCTGTCGCAAGACAACAAAAACAAAGAACATTGATAATTAAACAACAGATGACAAGATAACCCTGAAAGATTCTTAAAAGAGAAAAATTCAGAACAGACATGAAAATGTCAACCTAAAACAGTAAAGGGAAAGATAGCTAGCAGTTATCTAAACCGGAACAAACACTTTTAACGAGAGTTTGATCCTGGCTCAGGATGAACGCTGGCGGCGTGCTTAACACATGCAAGTCGAACGAAGCGCTTAAATGGATTTCTTCGGATTGAAGTTTTTGTGACTGAGTGGCGGACGGGTGAGTAACGCGTGGGTAACCTGCCTCATACAGGGGGATAACAGTTAGAAATGACTGCTAATACCGCATAAGCGCACAGTGCTGCATGGCACAGTGTGAAAAACTCCGGTGGTATGAGATGGACCCGCGTCTGATTAGCTAGTTGGTGGGGTAACGGCCTACCAAGGCGACGATCAGTAGCCGGCCTGAGAGGGTGAACGGCCACATTGGGACTGAGACACGGCCCAAACTCCTACGGGAGGCAGCAGTGGGGAATATTGCACAATGGGGGAAACCCTGATGCAGCGACGCCGCGTGAGCGAAGAAGTATTTCGGTATGTAAAGCTCTATCAGCAGGGAAGAAAATGACGGTACCTGACTAAGAAGCACCGGCTAAATACGTGCCAGCAGCCGCGGTAATACGTATGGTGCAAGCGTTATCCGGATTTACTGGGTGTAAAGGGAGCGTAGACGGTTGTGTAAGTCTGATGTGAAAGCCCGGGGCTCAACCCCGGGACTGCATTGGAAACTATGTAACTAGAGTGTCGGAGAGGTAAGCGGAATTCCTAGTGTAGCGGTGAAATGCGTAGATATTAGGAGGAACACCAGTGGCGAAGGCGGCTTACTGGACGATCACTGACGTTGAGGCTCGAAAGCGTGGGGAGCAAACAGGATTAGATACCCTGGTAGTCCACGCCGTAAACGATGACTACTAGGTGTCGGGGAGCAAAGCTCTTCGGTGCCGCAGCAAACGCAATAAGTAGTCCACCTGGGGAGTACGTTCGCAAGAATGAAACTCAAAGGAATTGACGGGGACCCGCACAAGCGGTGGAGCATGTGGTTTAATTCGAAGCAACGCGAAGAACCTTACCTGGTCTTGACATCCCGGTGACCGGCAAGTAATGTTGCCTTTCCTTCGGGACACCGGTGACAGGTGGTGCATGGTTGTCGTCAGCTCGTGTCGTGAGATGTTGGGTTAAGTCCCGCAACGAGCGCAACCCCTATCTTCAGTAGCCAGCATTTAAGGTGGGCACTCTGGAGAGACTGCCAGGGATAACCTGGAGGAAGGTGGGGATGACGTCAAATCATCATGCCCCTTATGACCAGGGCTACACACGTGCTACAATGGCGTAAACAAAGGGAAGCGAACCTGTGAGGGGAAGCAAATCTCAAAAATAACGTCTCAGTTCGGATTGTAGTCTGCAACTCGACTACATGAAGCTGGAATCGCTAGTAATCGCGAATCAGCATGTCGCGGTGAATACGTTCCCGGGTCTTGTACACACCGCCCGTCACACCATGGGAGTCAGTAACGCCCGAAGTCAGTGACCCAACCGTAAGGAGGGAGCTGCCGAAGGTGGGACCGATAACTGGGGTGAAGTCGTAACAAGGTAGCCGTATCGGAAGGTGCGGCTGGATCACCTCCTTTCTAGGGAAGAAGTAAGGGATTGAAAGAAATCTGTTGTTTAGTTATGAGTGTTCTGAAAAGAGGAAGTTCTTCGAACTAAGGCTCGAAAGGACCTCGCCAAGAACGAAGAACAAAGTTTTATTCTAAGCTCGTGAGAAACCTCGCTAAGAACCAACTTTTCGGTGGCGATACGCCCAGGGGAAACACCCGTACCCATCCCGAACACGATGGTTAAGACCTGGGAGGCCGATGGTACTGCACTGGAGACGGTGTGGGAGAGTAGGTGGCTGCCGAATCTACAAAAGAAAAGAACTGGGTTTACCAGTGATCAGAGATGAAAAGAGATTTTGATTTCTGATGACTGATAAAACAGTCAAAAAAGAATGTACCTTGAAAATCGCATACAAGAAACGAAATGATAAGAAAAATATCAAGACATCCGAGGTAATTGTTAAAACTAATAATTAACTCATTCGAACACAACGAATTAAAAAAATGACCTATTACCAACGCACATCACGCTAGGTGTGTGTAGCAGACATCCATTCCCGTGGATGGAAGCAGTTGGTTATGCTAGAAAGAGCGTATGGTGGATGCCTTGGCACTAAGAGCCGATGAAAGACGTGATAAGCTGCGAAAAGCTTCGGGGAGGAGCAAATATCCTACGATCCGGAGATATCTGAATGGGGAAACCCGGCGGAGCAACCCTCCGTCATCTTAACGCGAATCCATAACGTTAAGAAGGGAACCCGGTGAACTGAAACATCTAAGTAGCCGGAGGAAGAGAAAGAAACATCGATTCTGTGAGTAGCGGCGAGCGAAAGCGGAAGAGCCCAAACCGACCTGCGTGCAGGTCGGGGTTCGGACTGCAAAATTGACGAGCGAGTCTAATGGAAAGGTTTTGGGAAAGCCTGCCAGAGAGGGTGAAAGCCCCGTACATGAAAGACGAGTGAGCATGGCAGTATCCAGAGTACCACGAGACACGAGAAACCTTGTGGGAATGAGCGGGGACCACCCCGTAAGGCTAAATACTCCTTAGTGACCGATAGCGCATAGTACTGTGAAGGAAAGGTGAAAAGGACCCCGGGAGGGGAGTGAAAGAGAACCTGAAACCATATGTTTACAAGCTGTGGAAGAGCTTTACATGCTCAACCGCGTACTTTTTGTAGAACGGTCCGGCGAGTTGCGCTGGCTGGCGAGGTTAAGGACTGAAGGTCCGGAGCCGAAGGGAAACCAAGTCTGAATAGGGCGAATATAGTCAGTCGGAGCAGACCCGAAACCGGGTGATCTACCCATGTCCAGGTTGAAGTTGCCGTAAAAGGCAATGGAGGACCGAACGCACATCCGTTGAAAAGGGTGGCGATGAGGTGTGGGTAGGGGAGAAATTCCAATCGAACCCGGAGATAGCTGGTTCTCCTCGAAATAGCTTTAGGGCTAGCCTCATACGAGTCTTGCGGAGGTAGAGCACTGAATTTCCTAGGGGGCGTCAAAGCTTACCGAAGAATATCAAACTCCGAATGCCGCGTAGATGATGTATGGGAGTCAGACTATACGAGATAAGTTGGATAGTCGAAAGGGAAAGAGCCCAGACCACCGGCTAAGGTCCCAAAATGTGTGTTAAGTGGAAAAGGATGTGGGATTTCGAAGACAACCAGGATGTTGGCTTAGAAGCAGCCATACATTAAAAGAGTGCGTAATAGCTCACTGGTCGAGAGGTCCTGCGCCGAAAATGTCCGGGGCTGAAACACACTACCGAAGCCGTGGAATCATCGCAAGATGATTGGTAGAGGAGCATTCTTAAAGAGAAGAAGCTGTACCGGAAGGAGCAGTGGATTTTTAAGAAGAGAGAATGCCGGAATGAGTAGCGAGAGGAAGGTGAGAATCCTTCCGGCCGAATATCTAAGGTTTCCAGAGTAAAGCTGATCTGCTCTGGGTAAGTCGGGGCCTAAGGCGAGGTCGAAAGACGTAGTCGATGGATAACAGGTTGAAATTCCTGTACTATGATATGACAGAACTGTGGGGACACGTGTGGAAAGCGGAAGCCGGGAATGGAAAGACCGGTGCAAGCAAGGTAGGAGACTGGTTGGCAAATCCGCCAGTCAATCTGAAGATGTGATGCGTACTGAAATATAAGTAAGGAAGTCCGTGAGCCATGCGTCAAGAAAAGCCGCTATTGTTCATATCGTACCCGTACCGTAAACCGACACAGGTGGATGAGGAGAGAATCCTAAGGCCGACGGGAGAAGCATTGTTAAGGAACTCGGCAAAATGACTCCGTAACTTCGGGAGAAGGAGTGCCAGTGAGAGCTGGCCGCAGAGAATTGGCCCAAGCAACTGTTTAGCAAAAACACAGGTCTATGCAAAACCGAAAGGTGAAGTATATGGGCTGACGCCTGCCCGGTGCTGGAAGGTTAAGGGGAGAGGTTAGCGGTAACGCGAAGCTTTGAACTTAAGCCCCAGTAAACGGCGGCCGTAACTATAACGGTCCTAAGGTAGCGAAATTCCTTGTCGGGTAAGTTCCGACCCGCACGAAAGGCGTAATGATTTGGGCACTGTCTCGACAATGCACCCGGTGAAATTGAAATACCAGTGAAGATGCTGGTTACCTGCGCCAGGACGGAAAGACCCCATGGAGCTTTACTCCAGCTTGATACTGGGATTCGATATTGCATGTACAGGATAGGTGGGAGACTAGGAAGCGGTGACGCCAGTTGCCGCAGAGTCGCTGTTGGGATACCACCCTTGCAGTATTGGATTTCTAACCAGCAGCCGTGAACCGGCTGGGGGACAATGTCAGGTGGGGAGTTTGACTGGGGCGGTCGCCTCCGAAAGGGTATCGGAGGCGCTCAAAGGTTCCCTCAGAATGGTTGGAAACCATTCGAAGAGTGCAAAGGCAGAAGGGAGCTTGACTGCGACACCGACGGGTGGAGCAGGTACGAAAGTAGGACTTAGTGATCCGGTGGTATAAAGTGGGATTGCCATCGCTCAACGGATAAAAGCTACCCTGGGGATAACAGGCTTATCACTCCCAAGAGTTCACATCGACGGAGTGGTTTGGCACCTCGATGTCGGCTCATCGCATCCTGGGGCTGGAGTAGGTCCCAAGGGTTGGGCTGTTCGCCCATTAAAGCGGTACGCGAGCTGGGTTCAGAACGTCGTGAGACAGTTCGGTCCCTATCCGGCGTGGGCGTAGGATATTTGAGAGGAGCTGACCTTAGTACGAGAGGACCGGGTTGGACTGGCCGCTGGTGAATCTGTTGTTCTACCAAGAGCATGGCAGAGTAGCCAAGCCGGGAAGGGATAAACGCTGAAGGCATCTAAGCGTGAAGCCCCCCTCAAGATGAGATATCCCATAACGTCAAGTTAGTAAGACCCCTTGAAGACGACAAGGTAGATAGGACAGAGGTGGAAGTGCAGTAATGTATGCAGCTGACTGTTACTAATCGGTCGAGGGCATAACCAAAAGGTGATAGGAACAAGAAGGATGAAGAGAGACTTATCGAGTGGATTGTATGTGATTTTGCAGGTATATAAAGTGAAGCATCTGGAGATTATTTCCAGATGTTTTTTAGTTTTATAATAAATTGCCTTCTATGCAATTAAAAATATTTATTTCCGGAGGAGAATAGTTGATGAAAAATCAATATCATAAAACAATCTATGCATGCTTTTTGGGGTATATTGTACAAGCGATTGTCAATAATTTTGTTCCGCTGTTATTTTTAACTTTTGAGGAAACCTATCAAATACCATTGTCCAGGATTACACTCCTTGTGACGATTAATTTTGCAGTACAGCTATTGGTGGATTTACTGGCAATTGGATTCGTGGATCGCATTGGATACCGGGTGTCGATTTTAATAGCACATATTTTTTCAGCAGGTGGAGTATTGCTGTTAACAGTATTGCCGGATAGGTGTTCAGAGCCATTTGTAGGTCTTTTGATTGCAGTGATAATCTACGCGACAGGAGGAGGTCTCTTGGAAGTTTTGGTAAGTCCAATAATAGAGTCGTGCCCAACAGACAATAAGGAGGCAGCAATGAGCCTTTTACATTCATTTTATTGTTGGGGACATGTTGGAGTTGTATTTCTTTCCACTGTCTTTTTTGCTGTTTTTGGAATTGACAACTGGAAAATCATGGCGATAATATGGGCATGTATTCCATTGGCGAATACAATTTTGTTTGCAAAAGTCCCAATTGCACCATTGATAGGAGAAGGAGAGAAGGGACTTACGATAAAAGAGTTATGCTCAAAGAAACTATTTTGGCTATTTCTTTTAATGATGATATGTGCCGGAGCGAGTGAACAAGCTGTTAGTCAATGGGCATCTACATTTGCGGAAAAAGGTTTGGGTGTAAGCAAAACAATCGGAGATCTGGCAGGACCGATGTTCTTTGCAATCTGTATGGGACTTTCCAGAGCATATTATGGAAAATTTGGAGAAAAAATAAATTTGCAGCGTTTTATGATTGGAAGCAGCATGCTATGTGTGGTTTCTTATCTTGGAATCGTATTTTTTACGATACCGGCGTTGGGGCTTATTTCTTGTGGAATTGCCGGATTATCTGTAGGAATTATGTGGCCGGGAACGTTTAGTATGGCATCAGTGTCCATAAAGAGAGGTGGAACAGCGATGTTTGCGCTGATGGCGCTTGCAGGAGATCTTGGATGCGCAGGAGGTCCGACCGTCGTAGGAATGGTTTCCGGTCATTTTGCAGATAATTTGCAGATGGGAACTTTGGCGGCAATTGTATTTCCGGTGATATTATGTGTGGGATTAGCATATACAAAGAAAGTACGAAATGTGTGATTGTGGAGGGATATGTAATTATCTCTCCACAATTTTTGAATTTGGTGGAAATGAAAATGTTTCAATAGAGAAAAAAGGAACGTTTAAGCAGCGCTCTTCTAACAGCTTTTGAAACACTTCCATGAAAATGCCAGAGTGTTTTACTTTTCTGAGCGTCTGGATAGATTCAGTTAAATCAGGAATGCCAGTTAATTCTCCACCCCAATCGCCGTCGTAGGTCGAATGAACACCGCAGCTCGGACTTCCGTCGATTCCAACGATTCCTAAGAGTTCAAAACGTTCTGGGGAAGAAAGATATTCTTCAATCTGCATGAGAACTGGTTCCAGCATACGTTCTGTCTCTTTACGGAAAAAAGGAGTGTCGAACTGAGAGACAGCATGCCCCCAGCGATTACTGCCATATAAGAGAAATTCAGGGCATGGGAGTTGGATGAGTTCAATGTCACTGTCTAATATTTGTTTTAAGAAGGCTCTTTTGGAAATTCGTTCAGATTGTTGAGCTTCTAAATTTTGATGTTTTAATTTTGCCGCATCGTTCAAAAAACAATGGCTGACAAATAAAATTTTTTGTCTCATAAAATAAATCCTCCGCTTTATATTATAGATATTGTATCATTTTTTTTAAGAAAAGGTTATAGAAAAATATAATATACATATAAAAATATTCAATTTTTCAAAAAGTTGATGTGTTGATAAAATAGTCTTAGATGTATTTAAAGGAGGAGAAAAGAGAGATGAACAAAGAAATTTCAGGGACAACAAGACTTGTGTTGTGTGGTCTCGCAATTGCACTGAATATAGTGCTTGGAATCGTGACGGCAGCGTTGAAATTCCCATTTTATCTGGATGTGATGGGGACGATATTCATTGCAATTTATTTTGGACCGTGGTATGGAGCAGTTGTTGGAGCGTTGACTAATATTTTGACAAGCCTTTTTAGCGGTTCGTTTACCGGAATGCCATTTATGTTAGTGAGTATTGTGGTAGCGTTGATTGTCGGCTTTGTATTCCGTAAAGTGAAATTTAATTTTGTAACGGCGTTGGTTGTTGGAATCATTACAGGAATTGCAGCGCCGGTTGTGGGGACACCGATTGGGATTGCAGTTTATGGAGGACTGACAGGTACGATATCTGATGTGGCGGTAATGTTCTTAAAACAGAGTGGAGCAGGTATTTTTGCGGCATCATTTATACCGAAGTTATTCAATAATTTACTTGATAAAATCGGTTCTATTTTGATTGTATATTTGGTAGTGTTATCATTGCCGGGAAATTTGAAACCAAAATGTTTCGGTAAAAATAAGAGATAGTTTATAAAAGAAGAATAAATGCGCATTATCAGCAGGAGTGAGAAGTAGTCACTCCTGCTTTTGTTAATTAGATATTTAATTAAATTTTGACAAAAAATATAAAAAAAATGTTAAATAGAAGGATTTTCATTGACATTTTTAGTGAATACTAATAATATAACGGTTAGACATCTAACTAATTTGGAAAGGAGAAGAAAGGGATGGAGAATAATACACAGTTGCTGGTAAACCAAGTACTGCATCTGTATATTCAAAGAAGTATGCACTTACTGCGGGACTTGAAAATACATCCTGGGCAATGCGGCATGTTGTGGGGATTAAGCCAAAATGACGGACTTTCACAAAAGGAACTTGCATCTAAAATGGGGATTACGCCACCGTCTATTACGGTGATGATCCGAAAGATGGAAGCGGAAGATCTGATTGAAAAGCATCAGGATGAGAAGGATCAAAGAATTACCCGTATTTATATTACAGAAAAGGGAAGAAAAATCGCAGAGAATATGGATGATGCTTTGCATCAGCTTGAGAAAGAGGCATTTGCAAATATGAGCGAGCAGGAGATTATGCTGCTTCACAGATTGCTATTGCAAATGAAAGAGAACCTTATAAAAGGCGAGAAAGACTAGAAAGGGGAAGACAAAACGATGGGAAAATTATTTAAATTTTTGAAGCCACGTGTAGGTGCGGTGCTTGCAATTGTTGCAGTGCTGATCATTCAGGCATATTGTGATCTGTCGCTGCCGGGATACACTTCTGATATTGTAAATGTTGGAATCCAACAGGGAGGAATTGATTCGGCAATTCCGGAACAGATTGCAAAAGACGACATGGAAAAGTTATTGCTGTTTGTGTCTAAGGATGATCAGAAAATTGTGATGGATGCCTATACGTTAGATTCTAAGACATATAAAAAAGATGCTTATGTTCTTAAAGACGATATGTTGAAAGATGAAGATAAGGAAGAAAAATTAATTGATATCCTTGGAAAACCAATGCTGTTGGTATCTGGATTTGATTCAGATTCTGAGACGAGCAAACAGATGAAACAGGCAATATTTGCGAATGTGCCTCAGGAGATGCTTACGGAGGATACAACGATATACGATGTACTTTCTATGATGCCAGAGGAACAGAGGCTGCAGATGACGAAGCAGTTAGATGAAAAGATGGAAGAGATGCCGGAGACGATGGTGGAACAGGCAGCCACAATATACATCAAGTCTGCGTATGAAAATCTGGGAATTGATATGGATAAAGTGCAGACAGATTATATGTTTGCAACTGGTGCAAAGATGATCGCACTTGCGTTTTTAGGAATGGCGGCAAGTGTGCTTGTAGGTCTTATGGCATCAAAGGTGGCGGCCGCTACCGGACGAGATTTGAGAAGTGGTGTGTTTAAGAAGGTAGTTGGGTTCTCCAATGGGGAGTTTGATAAATTCTCAACTGCGTCTTTGATCACTAGAAGCACGAATGATATTCAACAGATTCAGATGCTGACGGTAATGATGCTGAGATTGGTGATCTATGCACCGATTCTTGGACTGGGTGGTGTGTTTAAAGTATTCCACACAAATGTATCGATGTCATGGATCATCGCACTTGCAGTAGCTCTGATCTTATGTGTTGTGATTGTATTGTTTGTTGTGGCAATGCCGAAATTCAAGATGTTGCAGAATCTGGTCGACAAATTAAATCTGGTAACAAGAGAAATATTGACAGGACTTTCTGTTATCCGTGCATTTAGCACAGAAAAACATGAAGAAGAACGATTTGATAAGGCGAACAAAGATTTGACAAGAACGAATCTATTTGTAAACAGAGCGATGACATTTATGATGCCAACTATGATGCTCATTATGAATGGAATTTCAGTGCTGATCGTGTGGAGTGGAGCACATGGAATTAATGACGGACAGATGCAGGTAGGAGATATGATGGCATTTATCCAGTACACAATGCAGATTATCATGGCATTCCTAATGATTTGTATGATTTCAATCATGCTCCCAAGAGCAGCTGTTTCCGCAACACGTGTGGATGAGATCCTTACAAGCGAGACTTTGATTCATGATCCAAAAGAACCAAAACAGCTTCCAGAAGATGGAAAAGGTGTTGTGAAATTTGATCATGTGTCATTCCGATATCCGGGGGCAGAAGAAGATGTGCTGCACGATATTAATTTTGTGGCACAACCGGGAGAGACTACAGCATTCATCGGAAGTACCGGAAGTGGAAAATCAACGTTGGTAAATCTGATTCCGAGATTTTATGATGTGACAGAAGGAAGTATCACAATCGATGGAGAGGATATCAGAAACATTACACAGCATGAATTGCGTGATCGTCTTGGATACGTGCCGCAAAAAGGTGTGCTGTTCTCCGGAACGATTGAATCCAATATTTTATATGGGAATCCGGATGGTTCTGAAACTGAGATGAAAGAGGCTGCAGCAATTGCACAGGCAAGTGATTTCATCGAAGAAAAGAACAAAAAATATGAAAGCAGAATCGCACAGGGTGGTGCAAATGTATCAGGTGGACAGAAACAGCGTCTGTCAATCGCGCGTGCCATTGCAAAACAGCCGGATGTGTTTATTTTCGATGACAGCTTTTCAGCATTGGATTATAAGACAGATGTGGCACTTCGAAAGGCTCTGAAGGAGCATACAACAGACAGTGTCGTCCTGATTGTAGCACAGCGAATCAGTACAATTTTGCATGCAGAGCAGATTATTGTATTAGATGAAGGAAAAGTAGTAGGAAGAGGAACGCATGAAGAACTTCTGAAAACTTGTGAAGTATATCAGCAGATCGCAATGTCTCAGCTATCAGAAGAAGAACTTGCAGGAAAACTCGGAAAGGAGGAGAAGAGTCATGAGTAAAAGACAGGGAGGCCCTATGGGCGGAGGTCCACACGGAGGAATGGGAGCCGGAGAAAAGGCAAAAGATTTCAAAGGAACAATCAAGAAATTGATGAAATATCTTTCCGAATATAAAATTGGATTGATTTTTGTTCTCCTTTTTGCAATCGGAAGTACGATTTTTAATATCGCGGGACCGAAAATTTTGGGAAAAGCGACAACAGAGATTTTTACAGGACTTGTGGGAAAAGTATCCGGAAGCTCCGGAATTGATTTTGAAAAAATCGCACATATTTTGATTTTCCTGATGTGCCTGTATGTAACAAGTGCAATATTTTCATTCATTCAGGGATATATTATGACGGGTGTGTCACAGAAGCTGACGTATCGCCTTCGAAAAGAGATTTCAGAGAAAATCAATCGTATGCCGATGAACTATTTTGATACAAGGACACATGGAGAAGTATTGTCACGTGTGACAAACGATATTGATACACTAAGCCAGAGTTTGAACCAAAGTGCAACTCAGATCATTACTTCTTTTACAACAATTATCGGTGTTTTGATCATGATGCTGAGCATCAGTCCTCTGATGACCCTTGTGGCACTTTTGATCCTTCCGATTTCGCTTGGATTGATTTCGACAATCGTAAAGCGATCACAGAGACACTTTAAAAACCAGCAGGAATATCTGGGACATGTGAATGGTCAGGTAGAAGAAGTTTATGGCGGGCATAATATTGTAAAGGCATTTAATAAGGAAGCAGATGTCATCAAAGAGTTTGATGAGACAAATGAGATCCTGTATCAGTCAGCATGGAAATCACAGTTTTTCTCAGGAATGATGATGCCGATCATGCAGTTTGTGGGAAATCTTGGATATGTTGCAGTTGCAATCTTAGGAGGATACCTTGCAATTAAGAAAACGATTGAAGTCGGAGATATCCAGTCTTTTATCCAGTATGTAAGAAACTTTACACAACCAATTACGCAGGTAGCTCAGGTTGCCAATATGCTGCAGTCGACAGCAGCCGCTTCGGAAAGAGTGTTTGAATTCCTGGAAGAAGAGGAGGAAGATCAATTTGCGCAAAATCCAGTGTCAGTAGAGGGACTGGAAGGAAATGTGGAGTTTGATCATGTTCATTTCGGATATAATGCGGATAAGATTATTATCAATGATTTTTCAGCGAAGGTAAAACAGGGACAGAAAATTGCGATTGTTGGACCGACCGGAGCAGGAAAGACGACGATGATCAAATTGCTGATGCGTTTCTATGACGTAAACAGCGGTGCGATTCTGATTGACGGACATAACCTGAAAGATTTCAATCGAGGTGAACTTCGTCAGATGTTTGGAATGGTTCTTCAGGACACATGGTTATTCCATGGAAGTATCAAGGAAAATATCCGGTATGGAAAATTGGATGCGACAGACGAGGAAGTTATTGAGGCAGCAAAAGCGGCTCATGTACATCGATTTGTGCAGACTCTTCCGAACGGCTATGATATGGAACTGAATGAGGAGGCAAGCAATGTTTCTCAGGGACAGAAGCAGCTTTTGACGATTGCGAGAGCGATTCTTGCAGATCCGAAGATTTTGATTTTGGATGAGGCGACAAGTTCGGTAGATACGCGAACTGAAGTGCGGATTCAAAAAGCAATGGATAACCTCATGCGAGGAAGAACAAGTTTTATCATTGCGCACAGATTGTCTACGATTCGTGATGCGGATCTGATTCTTGTGATGAAAGACGGTGATATTATCGAGCAGGGAAATCACGAGGAATTGCTGAAACAAAATGGATTTTATGCAGAACTTTATAATTCACAGTTTGAAAAAACGAGTGCATAAATAAAAAAGAAGACGAGGGAAATGGAAGATTTCTCTCGTCTTACTTTTTATAAAATTAGTGATAAATTCGTTTGTTTTCATACTTTGCTTCTGAAGTGAGTTGAACGTTCAAACGTTTAAATTGCTTGATGTCCACAGAAGAAAGCATTACAGAAGTGTGAGCCTGACATCCACTTAACTTAGGAATCTGTTCCAAAGCAAGTTTTGCGTTGTCATCTGTAGCAGCACAGATAGAAAGCGCAATCAGAATTTCATCTGTGTGAAGTCTTGGATTGATACTTCCAAGGTATTCTGTCTTTAACTTTTGAATCGGTTCAATTACACTTGGTGAAATCAAGTGTAATTCGTCATTCAATCCGGCAAGATTTTTTAGGGCATTCAAAAGCAGTGCTGAGGATGCACCGAGAAGACAGGAAGTCTTTCCAGTGATAATCTGTCCGTTTGGAAGTTCCATAGCAGCAGCAGGACCATTCGTTTCTTCGGCACGTTTGAGCGCGGCATCCACCACTTTTCTGTCTTCCACTGTGATATGAGCCTGTTTCATCAGAAGTTCAATCTTGAATGCTTCTTCCTCCTGTGCAGTTCCTTCCGCCAATCCATTTAATGCAGCGTAATAACGGCGGATAATCTCCTGATTGGAAGCTTCGCGGCAAGCGTCATCATCACAGATGCAATTTCCAGCCATGTTAACGCCCATATCTGTTGGAGACTTATAAGGATTTTCTCCGTAAATTCGTTCGAAAATAGCATCTAGAACTGGGAAAATCTCAACGTCACGATTATAGTTGACTGTTGTGACTCCGTAGGCATCCAAGTGGAACGGGTCGATCATGTTCACATCATTTAAGTCAGCTGTTGCAGCCTCATAAGCAAGGTTCACAGGATGCTTTAGCGGAATATTCCAAATTGGGAACGTCTCAAATTTTGCATATCCGGCGCGGATCCCTCTCTTATGTTCGTGATACAACTGTGAAAGGCAAGTTGCCATCTTACCGCTTCCAGGACCAGGTGCAGTGATGATGACAAGTGGTCTGGATGTCTCAATATAATCATTCTTTCCATAACCTTCATCACTTACGATCAACGGAATATTAGATGGATATCCTTCGATGGAGTAGTGTGTATACACTTTGATTCCAAGTTTTTCCAAACGAGCTTTGAATAAATTTGCACTTCCCTGACCGGAATATTGTGTGATTACGACACTTCCGACAAACAATCCTTTTTCTTTAAAAGAGTCCATCAGTCTCAAGACATCTGAATCGTATGTGATTCCAAGGTCTCCGCGGACTTTATTCTTTTCAATGTCTCCGGCACTGATTACAATTACGATCTCCGCCTGATCTGACAGCTGCATCAATAATCGGAGTTTGCTGTCGGGAGCAAATCCAGGTAATACGCGGGCAGCATGATAATCGTCAAATAATTTTCCGCCAAACTCCAAATAAAGTTTGTTATCAAAGTGATTAATCCGTTCTCGAATATGTTCCGACTGCATTTTTAAATACTTTTCGTTATCAAATCCAATTTTCATAAGTAATCCATCCCTCTATTAAAAGTTTTTCCTACATTGTTCAATGGCATAATAAATGCACTAGGATAGTATACTACAAAATAGATTATTTTACAAAAGTTTTAGAAAAGTATTTGCGTATTTCATAATGTTTTTATTGATTTATAGAAAAGCAGTACTTATAATAAAGAAGATAGAGATTAGGAGGATAAAGATGGATAATAACCAGAACAATAATAAAAATCCTAAGAACAATAAACAGAATTGGAGTATTATTATCATTACGACTCTGGTAACTGTATTTTTGGTATTAGGACTATACTCATTTATGCAGAAGACGACATCGAAGGAGATTAGTTACAGTGAGTTCCTGAAGATGCTAGATGACAAGAAAATTGAAGAAGTTGTATTTGATACGAATCAGCTGATCATCACACCGAAGACAGAAAAGAAAAATGGTCTGCCGCAGGTAAAGGTGACATATTACACCGGTTACACCGGAAGTATGGAGGACAGTAAGCTGGTTGACCGTTTAGAAAAGGCGGATGTGAGATTCGGTGAAAAAATTCCGGACTCTACAAGTGCCGTTTTACTGAACATATTTGTGACATTGATCCTTCCGTTTGTATTGATTTTTGTCGTTTTGAATTATCTCATGAAGAAGATGGCAAAAGGCGGCGGAATGATGGGAGTTGGAAAGAGCAATGCCAAGATGTATGTGGAGAAGCAGACAGGGGTTACATTTAAAGATGTTGCCGGGCAGGATGAAGCGAAAGAATCTCTTCAGGAAGTTGTGGATTTCCTGCATAATCCGGGAAAATATACAGGAATTGGAGCCAAGCTTCCAAAAGGTGCACTATTAGTAGGACCTCCGGGAACAGGTAAGACATTGCTTGCAAAAGCGGTAGCGGGAGAAGCAAAAGTACCATTTTTCTCATTGTCTGGTTCGGCATTTGTAGAGATGTACGTCGGGGTCGGTGCATCGAGAGTGCGAGATTTGTTCAAGCAGGCACAGTCGATGGCTCCATGTATCATTTTTATTGATGAGATTGATGCAATAGGAAAAAGCCGTGATAACAGTATGGGAAGCAATGACGAGCGTGAACAGACGCTGAATCAGCTGTTAGCTGAGATGGATGGATTTGATACGGATAAGGGATTGCTTTTGCTGGCAGCAACAAACAGACCAGAGATTTTGGATCCGGCACTTTTGAGACCGGGACGTTTTGACAGAAGAATTATTGTGGATAAGCCGGATTTAAAGGGGCGTATTGATGTATTAAAAGTACATGCAAAAGATGTAAAGATGGATGAGACAGTAGATTTGGAGGCAATTGCGCTAGCAACTTCAGGAGCAGTTGGTTCAGATTTAGCAAATATGATCAATGAGGCTGCCATCAATGCAGTCAAGAATGGCCGAAATGTTGTATTGCAGGCAGATTTATTTGAAGCGGTGGAAGTAGTTCTTGTCGGTAAGGAGAAAAAGGATCGCATTATGAATGCAGAAGAAAGAAGAATCGTCTCTTACCACGAGGTAGGACATGCGCTTGTGAGTGCTCTGCAAAAAGATTCTGAGCCAGTGCAGAAGATTACCATTGTGCCAAGGACAATGGGAGCTCTTGGTTATGTTATGCATACACCGGAAGAAGAAAAGTTCCTGAATACAAAGAAAGAACTGGAAGCGATGATTGTCGGTATGCTTGGAGGTCGTGCGGCAGAAGAGATTGTTTTCGACACAGTGACAACAGGTGCATCGAATGATATTGAACAGGCTACAAAGGTAGCAAGAGCGATGATCACTCAATATGGTATGTCAGAGCGGTTCGGATTGATGGGATTGGAATCTATCCAGAACAGATATCTGGACGGTCGTGCAGTATTGAATTGCGGTGAGGCAACTGCAGCAGAGATCGATCAGGAAGTTATGAAGATGTTAAAAGCAGCTTATGAAGAAGCAAAACGTCTTTTGACGGAGAACAGAGAAGCGCTAGATAAGATTGCTGCATTTTTGATTGAGAAAGAGACAATCACAGGAAAAGAATTCATGAAGATTTTCCATGAAGTACAAGGCATTGAAATGGAAGAGGAAGAGACTTCAAAAGAGGACGTTTTAAAAGAAGAGACGGTACAAGAGGAAAAGAAAGAAGCGATAGCAGTTGTAGAAGAAAGTGAATTTGCAGAAGCAGCACAAGAGCATCATGATAATGAAGAGTAGAAAATGAGGTGGATTTCCACCTCATTTTCTGTTACATATTTATAGAAATTTCCTATGAGGATTATAAGATAAAGCAATTAGACCGTAAATTACCGATATGCTACAATTTTTATATGAGAACAAAGAAAGGGGGATTTGAAAATGAACTTTTCAGATTCAAAGAAAAAATTAGCATTGGCCGGTGCGTTATGCGGTGTGATTGCAGCGGTGCTAGCCTATTTTGGTAATCCGGCAAATATGGCAATCTGTGTTGCCTGTTTTATTCGAGACACAGCAGGTGCATTGAAGATGCATCAGGCAGCGGTTGTACAGTATGCAAGACCTGAGATTATCGGGATTGTGGTAGGTGCATTTGTGATTTCAGCGGCTACAAAAGAATATCGTTCTACAGCAGGATCATCTCCGATGACACGTTTTGTCCTCGGAATTGCTATCATGATTGGGTCATTGGTATTTTTAGGATGTCCGCTTCGAATGGTACTTCGTATGTCGGCAGGGGATTTGAATGCGTATGTGGCATTGATTGGATTTATTCTTGGAATTGCAACTGGGATTGTTGCATTGAAAAAAGGTTTCAGCCTTGGAAGGGCACATGAAACGAACAAGATGAGCGGAGCAGTGCTGCCGGTACTTATGGTGGGAATTTTGATTCTTGCAGTCGGAACAACGCTTCTGGCGTCCAGCACAGAGGGACCGGGAAGTAAACATGCGCCGATTGTAATCGCATTGATTGGCGGATTGTTATTTGGCGCATTTGCCCAAAAGTCAAGAATGTGTTTTGCAGGAAGTATTCGAGACGTCATTCTTATGAAAAATTTTGATCTGTTATCGGTGATCGGTGGCTTATTTGTTGTAATGTTGATTTACAATATCGCAACAGGAAATTTTATTTTAGGTTTTGACACACCTGGAATTATTGCGCACTCAGATCATTTATGGAACATTCTAGGTATGTATACGGTAGGATTTGCGGCAACTTTAGCGGGTGGTTGTCCACTTCGTCAGCTTGTTCTTGCAGGGCAGGGATCATCTGATGCAGGAATGACTGTGATCGGAATGTTTGTAGGAGCAGCCCTTTGCCACAATTTGGGACTTGCTTCAAGCGGAACAGCAGCAGATGCAGAAGGAGTTATCACAGCCGGAGCAGCAGCACCAGCAGGAAAAGTGGCATGTATCATCTGTATTGTCGTATTATTTATCATTGCATTTGTGGGAAATAAAAGAAAAACAGCGTAGATATCTTGAAAAAGAGAAAGAAGGAAATGAAATATGTATGAAGTAGATGCAAGGGGATTATCTTGTCCGGAGCCATTGATGATGACGGCGGAGGCATTAAAGAAACAGAAAGGGCAGATAAAAGTTTTGGTGAGTGAGCCGCACCAGAGAACGAATGTAGAGAAATTTGCCAAAGATCATGGGAAAAAGGTAAGTACAAAAGAAGTAGGCTCGGAATTTGAGATTGTGATAGGTTAGTCTAAAAGAAAGCAAGTTTTATTGAGGGTACAGGAAATGCAGCGTTTCCTGTACCCTTAATCTATGCTATAATGGAAAAAACGAAAAAAGATGGAGTAAAAAGATGTTTGACATAGAAGAAGAGTTGAAAAAGCTTCCGGCAAAACCGGGGGTATATCTGATGCATGATGAAAAAGATCACATTATCTACGTGGGAAAAGCAATCAGTTTGAAGAATCGGGTACGTCAGTATTTTCAGACAAGCAGAAACAAAGGGGCAAAGATTGAACAGATGGTGACACATATACGTCGTTTTGAGTATATTGTGACAGATTCGGAATTGGAAGCGCTTGTACTGGAATGTAATTTGATCAAAGAGCACCGTCCAAAGTATAACACGATGTTGATGGATGACAAAGGGTATCCCTTTATCAAGGTGACGGTGAACGAACCATTTCCGCGTATTATGATGGCGAGGACGATGAAAAAGGACAAAGCAAAATATTTTGGACCTTATACAAGCGCCGGGGCAGTGAAAGATACAATTGAGCTGATTCGGAAGCTTTATCATATCAGAAGCTGCAATCGAAATCTGCCAAAAGATATTGGAAAAGACCGACCTTGTCTGAACTATCATATCAAGCAGTGCAAAGCGCCTTGTCAGGGATATATTTCAGAAGAGCAATATCGGGAATCCATCCATGAGGTGATTCGGTTTTTAAATGGGCATTATGATGTGATTTTAAAAGATTTGGAAGAAAAAATGTTAGAAGCTTCTGAGAAGATGGAGTTTGAAAAAGCGATCGAATATCGGGAATTACTTGGCAGTGTAAAGAAGATCGCACAGAAACAAAAGATTACAGACAGCAGTGGGGAGGATCGGGATATTCTTGCAGTGGCAAAGGATGCAGAAGATGCGGTTGTACAGGTCTTTTTTATACGGGGAGGAAGGCTGATTGGGCGAGACCATTTCTTTTTGCGTAATTCTTCGGAAGAATCGAAGGGGCAGATTCTTGAGAGCTTTATCAAACAGTTCTATGCCGGCACACCGTTTATTCCGGCGGAATTGATGATTCAGGAAGAACTTGAAGAACGCGAGATATTAGAAGAGTGGCTCTCAAAGAAGCGTGAGCACCGTGTGCATATCCGTGTACCGAAAAAAGGAGAAAAGGAAAAGTTGGTGGAGCTTGCGAGAAAGAATGCTGCGTTAGTTTTAAACACGGATAAGGAAAGACTGAAAAGGGAAGAAGGACGAACAATCGGGGCAGTCAAAGAGATTGAAAAGCTTTTAGATTTGAGTGGTATTGTGCGTATGGAGGCATTTGATATATCGAATACAAATGGATTTGCATCGGTAGGCTCTATGGTTGTATACGAAAAAGGAAAGCCAAAGAGAAATGATTACCGAAAATTTAAAATCAAAGGCGTTCAGGGGGCAGATGACTATGCCAGTATGGAGGAAGTTCTGACAAGGCGTTTTGAGCATGGTCTGAAAGAACGCCAAGATGGGAAAGAGCTTGGAAGTTTCCATGTGTTCCCAGACTTGATCATGATGGATGGGGGAAAAGGTCAGGTAAATGTCGCACTTGCAGTGCTTGACAAATTACATCTGCAGATTCCGGTGTGCGGCATGGTGAAAGATGATAACCACCGCACGAGAGGACTTTACTATAATAATATTGAAATCCCAATTGACCGGAATTCAGAAGGGTTTAAGCTGATCACGAGAATACAGGATGAGGCGCACAGATTTGCGATTGAGTTTCACAGGAAGCTTAGAAGTCAGGGACAGGTGCATTCGATTTTGGATGATATTCCTGGAATCGGGCAGGCAAGGAGAAAAGCGTTGATGAAGCATTTTATGAATCTTGATGCAATCAAGAACGCAAGTGTAGAGGAATTAAAAAATTTACCTTCTATGAATGAAAAGTCTGCAAAGGACGTATACAACTTTTTTCATTAATGTTATACTAGAAAAAGAGTAATAAAAAGTAGGAAAGGAAGAGAAACATGTCAGGAGTAAAAATGAGTAAGATGGTGGAAAAGATGAATTTGAAAAATCTGACACCAGATATTGATATGACAGAAAAATGTCTTACAGTACCGGATATCAACCGTCCGGCTTTGCAGTTGACTGGATACTTTGATCACTTTGATTCAGAGCGTGTGCAGGTAATCGGATATGTCGAATATACTTATTTACAGACACTGCCGATGGAACAGAAAAAGAAGATATACAAACAGCTTTTATCTTATAAAATTCCTTGTCTTGTGTTTACAACAGAGATTTTCCCGGATGAGGAGTTGTTAAAGCAGGCAAATGAGACTGATACCCCTGTATTCTCCACAGAGCAGAAGACATCACCGTTTCAGGCTGAGTTGATTCGCTGGCTGAATGTGGAATTGGCGCCTTGTATTTCTATCCACGGTGTTTTGGTGGATGTGTATGGTGTTGGCGTTCTTATTATGGGGGAAAGCGGTATCGGCAAGAGTGAAGCAGCGCTGGAATTAATAAAAAGAGGACATCGTCTTGTTACAGATGACGTAGTCGAGATCAGAAGAGTCAGTGATGATACGCTCGTTGGATCTGCACCGGATATTACGAAGCATTTGATTGAACTTCGTGGTATTGGTATTGTGGATGTAAAGACACTGTTCGGTGTACAGAGTGTAAGGGAGACACAGACAATCGATCTTGTGATTACACTGGAAGATTGGAACAAAGAAAAAGAATATGACAGACTTGGACTGGAAGAAGAATACACAGAATTTTTAGGAAATAAAGTTGTGTGCCATTCGATTCCGATCCGTCCGGGACGTAACCTTGCGATTATCGTAGAATCTGCTTCTGTTAACCATAGACAAAAACAGATGGGATACAATGCAGCACAGGAATTATACAGACGTGTACAGGAAAGTTTGACAAGAAAGTAGGAGAAAAAGAAAGATGAATTATTGTTTTGGAGTAGATATTGGTGGAACAACTGTAAAAATGGGAATTTTTAAATTTGATGGAGAAACTGTGGACAAGTGGGAGATCAAAACGAGAACAGAGAATAAGGGATCGGCAATTCTTCCTGATGTAGCATATTCTGTTGCGGAGAAATTAAAAGAGCATGCAATTCCGAAAGAAGCAGTTTTAGGAATTGGTGTCGGAGTACCGGCACCGGTATCAGAAGATGGAATCGTCAATGGCACAGCAAACCTTGGATGGGAATATAAAGAAGTAAAGCATGAGCTTGAGGAATTGACAGGAATCAAAGTAAAAGTTGGAAATGATGCGAACGTGGCAGCACTCGGTGAGATGTGGAAAGGCGGCGGTCTTGGACAGAAAAATATTGTGATGGTGACACTTGGGACAGGTGTCGGCGGTGGAATTATCATTGATGGCCAGATTTTGACAGGTGCAAATGGCGCCGGCGGAGAGATTGGTCATATCTGTGTGAACTATGAAGAGACAGATCAATGTGGATGTGGCAACCGTGGATGTTTGGAACAATATGCATCTGCGACAGGAATTGTGCGTCTTGCAAAGAAAAAACTGGAAGCAGGTACAGCAGATACAGTATTAAATGCAGAGAATTTGACAGCAAAAGATGTGTTTGATGCGGTGAAGGCAGGAGATCAGGTCGCAATGGAAATTGCGGAAGAATTCGGACGTTATCTGGGATATGCACTGGCAAACATTGCAGCATTGGTAGATCCGGAGGCAATCGTAATCGGAGGCGGCGTATCGAAAGCTGGAGAGATTTTATTGGATTATGTAGAAAAGGCATATAAAGAAAGAGTGTTCTTTGCAAATAAAAAAGTAAGATTTGCATTGGCACAGCTTGGAAATGATGCAGGAATCTTCGGAGCGGCAAAGATGGTATTAAAATAGGAACTATAAAAATAAGACATTGCAGAATGCAATGTCTTATTTTTTAAGGGGTTGGCGGAGTAGGTGGAGTTTCGCTGTCGCTGTTACTGCCACTGTTGCTGCTACTGTCGCCACCGCTTGTATTTCCGCTGCTGTCACTGCTGTTATCAGATGGCGGAGTGGTTGTTCCGCTATTGTTGTCTGTTGTATCGTCAGTTTCACCTGAGGTGTCAGAAGAATTCGCATCTGTATCAGGCTTTTCAACTACGTGTCCAGGACAACTCTGAGTAGGAGCAGTTCCCGGTGCAAAATATTCCGTATAGGCACTGCAGGCTTCACTGCTTGCAAGTTTTCCGGTTTTTGCACAAATCGTCTTTTTCTCAATGGAAGATGGCATCTCGAAATCTTTATACTCATATCCTTCATGAATACGTTCCATAACATTTTTCCAAATCTTCATATGGAAACTTTGGCTAAGACCTTCCATCGGTTTGTTATCATCATAACCCGTCCATACAGAAGCTGTTAAGTATGGAGTGTAGGCAGATAACCAAAGGTCAACGCTGTCTGTTGTAGTACCTGTTTTTCCGGCAACCGGCATGTTAGACATTCTGGCAGCAGTACCAGTACCGTTTGTGATAACACCTTCCATAGCATTTGTGAGTAATGCAGCAGTTGTCTCTTTAATAGCTGTATGTGTCTTTGGTGTTTTTTCAAATAACAGATTTCCGTCATGGTCATAAATCTTTGTGTACAGAACTGGCTCTGTGTAAACACCGCCGTTTGCAATTGCTGCGTAGGCAGCAGTCATCTCGATATTATAAACACCTTTTGAGATACCACCAAGGCAGGCAGCCTGTACGATATCGCTCTTGGAATCTAAAGTAGTCAGGTTAAAGTTTTCAGTCAGATATTTGAATCCAAGTGTAGGTGTGATCTCTGTAAATTTCTTCACCGTACATACGTTAGCTGACTGTTCAATACATTCTCGAATAGTCATATTGCCTTTATAATTGCTTCCCCACCAGTTTTTTACTTCACGACCATTTGAGTAAGAAAATGGAGAATCCTCAATTACAGTTGCAAGTGTATCGCCATGCACATCCAATGCAGGTGCGTATGTGGATAAAATCTTAAAGCAGGAACCAGGCTGTTTATAGGATTGCGTAGCACGGTTCAGGCTTCGGCTCTCGGTCTTTTCTCCGCGTCCTCCGACCATTGCTTTGACATGTCCGGTATATTGATCCATAACGACAATAGAAGCCTGTGGCTGAGGGGAAAGTTTTACACGTTTGTCTACGGTATCGCCTTCTGAGGTGATCGCTGCGATGTATTCCTCTACTTTTGCATTCGCCTCTTCCTGCGTCGACTGTGTCAAACAATATTTATCACCGGTTTTCTCATACAGATAATTACGCATCGTATTGTGATCATAATTGTCCTGTGTTCCGTCCGGATGAGTCACAGTGATTGCACAACTGATGCCCCATTCGATATTCGAAGGGTAATTGCTGTCGTCACTGAGTTCTTCCTCACAAATCTTCTGCATCTCAACATTCTGTGTGGTGATGATGCTAAGTCCGCCACTATACACGGCATTGTAGGCCTGTGTTTCTGTATATCCCATCTCGTTCACGAGATCTTCGATAACTTCATCTGCCACAGCATCTATAAAATAGGAGCTGACAGAAGTACTGTCCTCGTATTGGGCATTGGTAGCCTGAATCCGTTCATATACAGGATCGGCAAGCGCCTCATCATACTGTGTCTGATTGATATATCCCTGTTCTTTCATATCATTGAGAACCTTTTCGCGGCGCTCCGCATTCTTGTCAGGGTTAGTGACAGGGTTATATTTTCCAGGGTTCTGTGTGATTGCAGCAATCGTCGCACATTCTGATAAAGTCAGTTCACTGACATCTTTTCCAAAATAACGCTTCGAAGCGGCCTGTACACCGAGGGTATTTTGTCCAAGGTTAATTGTATTCAGATAATTTTCAAGAATTTTACTTTTGGTCATCTGTTTTTCAATTTCCAGAGCCAGATATTGCTCTTGAAGCTTACGTTCTACACGGTCAAAAAACGTATCTTCATTTACGAAATTAGGAAAAACATTGTTCTTTATAAGCTGTTGGGTCAGTGTACTCGCACCTTCCGAAAAATGTCCGGATATAATACCTTTTAATCCGGCTCTTACGATACCTTTCAAATCAATACCGTTATGTTCGTAGAAACGAGAGTCTTCGATTGCAACAAACGCATTCTGCAGATCTTTTGGAATCTCGTCAATTGATTTATAGACACGGTTGGCACCGGCATCTACGAAAGTATCAAGAACGGTTGTCTCATCATCGGCAAGTGCCTGTGTGGTAAACTTAGAAGGTTTTACATCTTCCGGGGTGATATCTGGAGCATCATCAATCATCTTTTTGATGAAAAGTCCGCCGCCGGCGACACATAGTACAATCGCGACAAGACAGGTAAGCAGCATGGCCTTGAAAAGGCGGACACCAGCTCGTTTTTTCTTCATAGCGGCTTTTGAAGTAACATTCTTCTGCCGTTTTGAAGCTTTCTTTTTTCCATAATTCATGAATATTGCCTCCTTTATTCGAAGTTCATTATAGCAAAGATATAGTTTTAAATAAAGCGAAATTTGAAAAGTTCACATTTCGCTAGGAAAAACTTAAGAAAATATTGTGGAAATACCTGCTTTCCTGATATAGTGTTATACAGAAAGAAAAATGAAAAGGTGATGTCATGTTAGAAAAATATAAAACAGTATATCAAGGCGGCGAAGGGGAGACCGTTGAAAAAAAG
Organism: Faecalimonas nexilis; assembly: GCF_059731825.1. Taxonomy (NCBI): domain Bacteria; kingdom Bacillati; phylum Bacillota; class Clostridia; order Lachnospirales; family Lachnospiraceae; genus Faecalimonas; species Faecalimonas nexilis. The sequence goes on from NZ_AP029189.1 coordinate 745,091, forward strand.
TCAAGATTCATTGCGACGGTCATTCCGGTAAAGACAGAAGAAGAGGCGATTGCGTTTATCGAAAGCATGAAGAAAAAGTATTGGAATGCAACGCACAATTGCTCTGCCTATGTAATCGGTGAGCAGTTTCAAATCCAAAGATGCAGTGATGATGGAGAGCCAAGTGGTACAGCTGGGAAACCAATGCTAGATGTCCTGCTTGGCGAGGAGATTCATGACACAGCAGTTGTTGTGACAAGGTATTTTGGAGGAACGCTTCTTGGAACAGGTGGACTTGTGAGAGCTTATTCCGGTTCGGTACAGGCGGGACTTTCCGCTAGTAAGATTATTACCAAATTGCACGGGTATAAACTTCGGATACAGACAGATTATACAGGACTTGGAAAAATACAGTATATTTTGGGGCAGAGAGGACTGTCGGTACTTGATTCTGTGTACACTGATCAGGTGGAGCTGACTGCGTTAATTCCGGCGGAGGAACTCAAAACAGTGCGAAATGAGATTACAGAAGGCACGAATGGAAAAGCTGTCATGGAGATAGAAGAGGAGTGCTACTTCGCGGAGATAGATGGGGAAATGAAGACTTTTAAAGATTGAAAAAGAGGTGCGTGAGCACCTCTTTCTTATCTTCTATTGGAATTCCGGTTCAATCAGACCGTATGTGTTGTTCTTACGTTTGTAGACAACGTTCACTTCATCTGTCTCAGCATTGCTGAATACGAAGAAGTTATGTCCAAGAAGTTCCATCTGAACACATGCGTCTTCTGGGAACATAGGCTTGATTCCAAAACGTTTTGTACGAATAATCTTAATCTCATCGTTGTTAGAAGTATCCTGCTCTGCCTCGAAGAATTCTGATTGGAAGTTCCCGCCTTCCTGCTGTCTTGCAATTAATTTGTTCTTATACTTGCGAAGCTGACGTTCAATTACTTCTTCCACTAAGTCAATGGATACATACATATCGTCACTCACTTGTTCGGAACGAATAATGTGACCTTTGACAGGGATAGTTACCTCAATTTTCTGACGCTCTTTTTCAACACTGAGTGTCACGATAATTTCAGTATCAGGAGTGAAATACCTTTCCAGTTTTCCTAATTTTTGCTCGATGGTTGATTTTAAACCAGGTGTTACATCGATATTTTTGCCGCTAATAATATAGTTCATGTCTCCAACCCCTTTGCGATATATTTTATGGTCTTATTATACAACCAAATGATGGGACATGCAATAAAAATAACGAGAAAATTCTAAAAATAATATAAAAAAACTGACAAATAAAGCTAAAATAAGAAAAAACTCGAAAACTATAGTTTTCCTCTTTTTCTCATCTTGGAATCCAGAATTTTTTTACGGATACGAAGTGACTGTGGTGTTACTTCTAACAGCTCGTCGGTATCGATAAAATCAAGCGCTTCTTCCAAGCTCAAAATACGTGGAGTTGTAAGCTTGAGCGCATCATCGGCACCGGAAGAGCGGGTGTTTGTTAAATGTTTTGTTTTACATACGTTGAGTTCAATATCTTCAGCTTTTCCGTTCTGTCCGATGACCATTCCGGAATATACCTTTTCTCCGGCCCCGATAAAGAGAGTACCTCGCTCTTGAGCGCTGTACAATCCGTAAGTAACAGATTCGCCAGTTTCAAAAGCAATCAGAGAACCTTGTTTGCGATACTGAATGTCTCCTTTATATGGTGCGTAGCCGTCAAATGCAGTATTTAAAATTCCATTTCCTTTTGTGTCTGTCATGAATTCCCCACGGTATCCGATCAGACCTCTTGCAGGGATTGAAAATTCCAGTCTTGTAGTTGTCCCGTTGGAGGCGCTCATATTCTGGAGTTCTCCTTTTCGCTGACTTAACTTGTCGATGACTGTTCCGGTAAATTCATCCGGTACGTCGATGTATGCAGTCTCGATTGGCTCTAAGAGTTTGCCGTTCTCATCTTTTTTATAGAGAACTTCCGCCTTGCTTACTGCAAATTCATAACCTTCACGTCTCATGTTTTCGATAAGAACGGACAAGTGAAGTTCACCACGTCCGGATACACGGAAACTGTCTGCGTTTTCTGACTCTTCGACACGGAGACTGACATCTGTATTCAATTCACGCAGCAGACGGTCACGCAGGTGGCGGGACGTTACAAATTTTCCTTCCTGTCCGGCAAATGGGCTGTCATTGACGATAAACTGCATTGCAATCGTTGGTTCTGAAATCTTTTGGAATGGGATTGCAACCGGATTTTCAGGAGAACAGAGTGTGTCACCGATAGAAATATCTGAAATTCCTGAAATTGCAACGATCGATCCGATTGTTGCCTCTTTTACTTCTACTTTGTTGAGTCCGTCAAATTCATATAATTTGCTGATTTTTACTTTTTTCTGTTTGTCAGGTTCGTGGGCGTTTACGACAACCATGTCCTGATTTACGGCGATCGTACCGTTGTCTACTTTTCCGATACCAATACGTCCGACATATTCATTGTAGTCGATCGTGCTGATAAGAACCTGTGTATCGGTGTCAGGATCACCTTCCGGAGCAGGGATATAATCTAAAATTGTCTCGAATAATGGAATCATATTTTCCGGTTCATCTGTCAAATCTAAGATGGCATGTCCGGCTTTGGCAGATGCATATACAAATGGGCAGTCCAACTGTTCGTCAGATGCGTCAAGATCCATGAACAATTCTAAAATCTCGTCGATGACCTCTTCCGGTCTTGCCTCCGGACGGTCAATTTTATTGATGCAGACGATGACCGGAAGCTGTAACTCCAACGCTTTTTTCAATACGAATTTTGTCTGAGGCATCGCACCTTCAAATGCATCTACGACAAGGATAACACCGTTTACCATCTTTAAGACACGCTCTACCTCACCGCCGAAATCGGCATGTCCAGGTGTGTCGATGATGTTGATCTTCGTATCTTTATAGTATACGGCTGTATTTTTTGCCAAAATAGTGATTCCACGTTCACGCTCGATATCGTTGGAATCCATGACACGCTCAGCCACTTCCTGATTGGCGCGGAATACACCGCTTTGCTTTAAAAGCTCGTCTACCAGTGTTGTCTTTCCGTGGTCAACGTGAGCGATGATGGCAATATTTCTAATATCTTCTCTTTGTTTCTTCATTGTAAAATACCTTCTTTCTGTTATCAAAAAGCTTTTATATCCATAAAAGCAAAGGTTTTAAAATATAACTCATATAGTTTATCATATTATTAACAGAATACAAGAGTTTAAGTGAGAAATATAGAAAATGTCGAGAAAGGCTGTCGAGAATTGGCGCACGGTTTTTAAGGCAAAAAGTTCTAAAGTGTGTAAAATAGAAATAGACTTAGTAGTGACTAAAAAATACTGCGAAGAGGAAGGGAGAACTACAATTCATGTCAGATAAGATTATTGAAAACAACCAGGTAACGATTATGGGAGAGGTGGCGTCTCAGTTTACATTCAGCCACGAGGTATTCGGGGAAGGCTTTTATATGGTGGAAGTGCTTGTGAAGCGTTTGAGCAATTCAGACGATCGTATTCCGCTGATGATTTCAGAGAGGCTGATTGATGTGCATCAGGATTACACAGGGGAATATATTATGGTAACAGGGCAATTCCGCTCCTATAATCATCATGATGAACAAAAAAACAGACTTGTACTTTCTGTATTTGTAAGAGAGGTAACATTTGTGGAAGAAGAGCTTGATGGGGCAAAGACAAACAGTATCTTTTTAGATGGCTATATCTGCAAAACACCGATTTACAGAAAGACACCGCTTGGAAGAGAGATTGCAGATCTTCTGCTGGCTGTAAACAGACCATATGGGAAATCGGATTACATACCATGCATCTGCTGGGGAAGAAATGCAAGATTTGCATCTGGCTTTGAAGTCGGAGAACATGTGCAGATATTAGGGCGGATTCAGAGCCGGGAATATATAAAAAAACTGACAGAGACAGAGACGCAGAAACGGATTGCATATGAAGTTTCTGTAAGCAAACTGGAATGTGTAGAAGAATGAGTTCACGTGCATTGACATTGCCTGTGAATGGTGCTAAAATCCTGTAAGAGAGAACTGAGAACTCGGTATGTAAGGAGGACTAGAATGGCTATTTTTACAGGGGCAGGAGTGGCGATTATCACACCATTTCATGCGGATGGAAGTATTAATTATGAAAAATTAGAAGAATTGATTGATTATCATTGCAATAACGGGACAGACAGTATTGTGATTTGTGGCACGACAGGTGAGTCTGCGACGATGACAGAAGAAGAACATCTGGACTGTATTAAAAAGACAATTGATTTCACAAAAGGAAGAGTTCCGGTTATCGCGGGAACGGGATCAAACTGTACAAGAACAGCAATTGAATTGTCAAAAGCGGCAGCAGAGTACGGGGCAGATGGATTACTGGTTGTCACCCCATATTATAATAAAGCAACACAGGCCGGATTGATTCAACATTATACAGCGGTTGCGAATGAAGCTAAAGCGCCAATTATCATGTACAGTGTGGCAAGCAGAACAGGCTGCAATATTGAGCCGGCGACAGTTGCGCATCTTGTGAAGAATGTGGATAACATTGTCGGAATCAAGGAAGCTTCGGGGAATATTTCTCAGGTTGCGAAGATTATGAACCTGACAGATGGAAAGGTCGACTTGTATTCAGGAAATGATGATCAGATTGTGCCGATTATGTCCCTTGGCGGAAAAGGTGTGATTTCTGTATTGTCTAATATCGCCCCAAAAGAGACGCACGATATCTGTGCAAAATTCTTTGAAGGTGATGTAAAAGGAAGTATGGAATTACAGTTAAATGCATTGCCTTTGATTGAGCAGTTATTCTGTGAAGTGAATCCAATTCCTGTGAAAAAAGCGATGAACCTGATGGGAATGGAAGTTGGAGGACTTCGTATGCCGTTGACGGAGCTTACAGAGGCACATACGGAAACGTTAAAGAAAGCGATGAAAGATTTTGGGATTTTATAGATCGCTGTGAACAGTGATTTTATGCAAAAGAATGTAGAGGTAGGAGAGTTTGTTTTTGCAAACTCTCTTTTTTTGTGTTATTTTATAATATAAATAACTGTGAACAGGGAGGAAACGAATATGACAAAATTGATTATGCATGGCTGCAATGGAAAAATGGGACAAGTTATCAGTAAGATAGTAAAAGAAGACCCGAATGTCGAGATGGCAGCAGGAATAGATGCCTATACTGGAATTGCGAATGATTATCCCGTATTTGAAAGTATTGAAAAGTGTGATATCAAGGCAGATGCAATCATTGATTTTTCGAACGCGGCAGCAGTGGACGGGCTGCTTGACTACTGTGTGGAAAAACAGGTTCCGGTTGTACTGTGCACTACAGGGTTATCAGAGGAGCAGCTAAAGAAAGTAGAAGAGACAAGCAAGAAAGTTGCGGTTTTAAAATCTGCGAATATGTCATTGGGAGTCAATATGTTATTAAAACTGCTTCAGGATGCGGCAAAAGTGCTTGCACCAGCGGGGTTTGACATTGAGATTGTCGAAAAACATCATAATCAGAAAGTGGATGCGCCGAGCGGAACTGCACTTGCAATGGCGGATTCGATCAATGAAGCACTGGACAATGAATACCGTTATACTTATGACAGAAGCCAGGTGCGTGAAAAACGTGAGAAAAAGGAGATTGGAATTTCAGCAGTGAGAGGCGGCACAATTGTAGGAGAGCATGAGGTGATTTTCGCAGGAGAAGATGAAGTCATTGAATTCAAACATACTGCATATTCGAAAGCGGTGTTCGCAAAAGGTGCAGTGGAGGCAGGAAAGTTCCTGAAAGGAAAAGGAGCCGGTCTTTACGATATGAGCGACGTGATCCAATTTTAAAAATAGTCAAAAAAAGGAAAAAACTCCCAATGAAAAGTGAAGTATATATTTGAGAAAAATGCAGATATTACATGATAAGAAGTAATTCTTAATGGTACTACATGAAAGAAAGGGAGTAAAAAAATGAAAAAATTGAAAAAAGTAATCTTGTGTATGCTGTGCGTTGGAGTACTTTGCTCAACAACAGGCTGTGGAAGCAATACAAAAGATGATGCGGCAAACAATACAACAACCGACAAAAATACGACAACCGATCCGACAAAAGACAACAATGGAGATGGTGTGATCGATGATCTGGGCAATGCCGTGAAAGATGGTGTCGACGATGTAGAAAAAGGTGTTGACAATGTAAGAGATGGTGTCAGGGATATGACGGATGATGCGACAGACCAGACACCGGATAAGACGACTGACAAAAACGTAAATGACGCAACAAAATAATTATTTATGGAAGGGAACGTGAAAAAGCGTTCCTTTTTTTGGCAAAAAATGCTATACTAAACGAAAATTGCAAAAGTGAGGGAAGAAATATGCAATTCAGACCTTGTATTGACATACATAATGGAGCTGTCAGGCAGATTGTCGGAGGGTCACTGAAAGATGAAGGTGATCAGGCAATCACAAATTTTACTTCGGAATATGATGCGCGGTTTTATGCAAATCTCTATCGAAAAGATGGTATTCGAGGAGGACATATTATATTGCTGAATCCAAGTACATCAGAATATTTTGATGCCACAAAAAAGCAGGCGTTGGAGGCACTGCGTGCATATCCGCAAGGAATGCAGATCGGTGGAGGAGTTACCGCAGAGAATGCGAAGGAATATCTGGATGCAGGAGCAAGTCACGTCATTGTCACATCATATGTTTTTCGAGATGGAGAAGTAAAGTGGGAGAATTTGCAAAAACTCAAGGAGACAGTCGGAAAAGAGCGAATCGTGCTTGATTTAAGCTGCAGAAAAAAAGAGGATTTTTACTATATTGTGACAAACCGATGGCAGACATTCACCAATGTGAAGGTGACGATATCATTATTGGACCAGCTTTCAGATTACTGTGATGAATTTCTGATACATGGGGTAGATGTGGAGGGAAAATCATCAGGAGTAGAACTGCCGCTTGTGGAACTGCTTGCAAAGTGGGATGGTATACCGATTACTTATGCAGGCGGAATAGGAAGTCTGGAAGATTTGGAAGCATTTCGGTGTGCGGGAAAAGAGAAGTTAAATTTTACAATTGGAAGTGCACTAGATTTGTTTGGTGGGCAGATTCCATACGAGAACGTAAAAAAATGTGACCATTTGCGAAAGAGTTTGTGAACAGTTTATAAATTTGTTGAACTGCAATGTATATAGTGATAAAATGGAGATTAGAGTAAATTCGTAAATAAGGAGTAAAGTATGAGCTTATTAGAAAAAATTTTTGGGACACACAGTGATCATGAGTTAAAGAGAATCTATCCGATTGTTGACCGCATTGAGGCGATGGACGAGGATATGCAGAAATTGACGGATGAAGAGTTGAGAGATAAAACAAAAGAGTTTAAAGAAAGACTGGCAAACGGGGAGACATTGGATGATATCCTTCCGGAAGCATTTGCGACAGTAAGAGAAGCGGCATCGAGATCACTTCATATGAAACATTACCGTGTGCAGCTGATCGGTGGTATTGTACTGCATCAGGGACGTATTGCGGAGATGAGAACAGGTGAAGGAAAGACTTTGGTATCGACACTTCCGGCGTATCTGAATGCGTTGGCGGGAAAAGGAGTACATATCGTAACAGTCAATGATTATCTTGCAAAGCGTGATGCGGAATGGATGGGACAAGTTCACAGATTTTTAGGACTTACAGTAGGCGTTGTTTTAAATGAGATGGACAACGACGAACGTCGTGAGGCATATAACTGTGACATCACATATGTGACAAACAATGAACTTGGATTCGATTACCTGAGAGATAATATGGTAATCTACAAAGAGCAGTTAGTACAGAGAGGACTTTCCTATGCGGTAATCGATGAGGTCGACTCTGTATTGATCGATGAGGCGAGAACACCACTTATTATTTCCGGTCAGAGTGGAAAGTCTACGAAGTTATACGAGGCTTGCGATATTCTTGCAAGACAGCTTGAACGTGGTGAGGCAAGCGGCGAGTTTTCTAAGATGAATGCGATCATGGGCGAGGACATCGAAGAGACAGGTGATTTTATCGTCAATGAGAAAGAGAAGAATATCAACCTGACAGAAGAAGGTGTGAAGAAGGTAGAAAAATTCTTCCACATCGAGAATCTTGCGGATCCGGAACATTTAGAGATCCAGCACAATATTATTTTGGCGCTTCGTGCACATAATTTGATGTTCAGAGATCAGGATTATGTTGTGGCGGATGATCAGGTTATGATCGTAGATGAATTTACCGGACGTATTATGCCGGGACGCCGTTATTCTGACGGACTTCATCAGGCAATTGAAGCGAAAGAGCATGTAAAAGTAAAACGAGAGAGCAAGACACTTGCGACAATCACATTCCAGAATCTGTTTAACAAATATGAAAAGAAGAGTGGTATGACAGGTACTGCTCTTACAGAAGAAAAAGAATTCCGTGATATTTACGGAATGGACGTAGTGGAGATTCCAACGAATCTTCCGGTTCTTCGTAAAGATTTGGATGATGCTGTATATAAGACAAAAGATGAAAAATTCAAAGCGGTAATCGAGGAAATCGTAAGAGCACATGAGACAGGACAGCCTGTACTTGTAGGTACTATTACAATTGAGACATCAGAACTTCTGAGCAATATGCTGAAGAAAAGAGGAATTCAGCACAATGTCCTTAATGCAAAATTCCATGAGATGGAAGCTGAGATTGTAGCACAGGCAGGTGTGCATGGCGCGGTTACAATCGCGACGAACATGGCAGGTCGTGGTACCGATATCAAGCTGGACGATGAGGCAAAGGCAATCGGAGGATTGAAGATTATTGGTACAGAGCGTCATGAGTCAAGACGTATTGACAATCAGCTCCGTGGTCGTTCCGGTAGACAGGGAGACCCGGGAGAATCCAGATTTTACATTTCTCTGGAAGATGATCTGCTGAGACTGTTCGGATCTGAAAAACTGATGAGCGTATTTAATACATTAGGTGTGGAAGATGGAGAACAGATTGAACATAAGATGTTGTCCAGCGCAATTGAAAAAGCACAGAAGAAGCTGGAAGGAAATAACTTTGGAATCCGTAAAAACCTGTTGGAATACGATCAGGTTATGAATGAACAAAGAGAGATCATCTACGAGGAAAGACGTCGAGTGCTTGATGGGGAGAGCATGAGAGATTCAATCTATCATATGATTACAGAGTATGTGGAGAACACAGTGGATGCGTGTGCATCTCCGGACACAGAATCTGATGAGTGGGATTTAGATGCATTGAACCGTGATCTGTATGCATCATTGCTTTTAAAACCAGTAGCGTTTGAAGAAGTAAAAGAGATGTCTCAGAAAGAATTGAAACAGATGTTAAAAGAACATGCAGTGAAAGGATATGAGGCAAAAGAGGCTGAGTTCCCAGAACCAGAACAGCTGCGTGAGATTGAACGTGTTGTCCTTTTGAAGGTAATCGACGCAAAATGGATGGATCACATTGATGATATGGATCAGCTTCGTCAGGGAATCGGTCTTCAGGCATATGGACAGAGAGATCCGCTTGTAGAGTACAAGATGGTTGGATATGATATGTTTGGAGCGATGACATCTGCAATTGCAGCAGATACAGTTCGTATGTTGTTCCATGTTCAGCTTGAACAGAAGGTGGAAAGAGAACAGGTTGCAAAAGTAACCGGCACAAACAAAGATGATACGGCAGCGCATGAACCGAAGAAACGTCAGGAAAAGAAAGTTTATCCAAATGATCCTTGCCCATGTGGAAGCGGTAAAAAATACAAACAGTGCTGTGGAAGAAAATAAAGAATAAGAGGTGAGAACGTGGTCGAATTAGATCAGTTTAAAAGTATATTAAACTCATATGAAGAACCATTGAAGGAAATGAGGGATTCACTTTGACCTGTCTGGAAAAGAAAAACAGGTAGAAGAGTTAGAACGAAAGATAGAAGAACCGGGATTTTGGGAGAATACGGAAAATTCTCAGGTGGTCATGAAAGAACTGAAGAGTCTGAAAGATTTTTTGGAGAAAGTATCACAGCTTACAACAAGTTATGAGGATATCGGTGTTTTGATTGAGATGGCATATGATGAGAATGATGAAAGTCTTGTGCCGGAGATTGAAAGTGAACTGACTGCATTTCAACAAGGATATGAGGAGATTCGTATTCAGACCTTGCTTTCCGGGGAATATGATAAAGACAATGCAATTGTGACACTGCATGCAGGAGCAGGCGGAACAGAGTCCTGTGACTGGGCGAATATGTTATACCGTATGTATACAAGATGGGCGGAGCGAAAAGGATTTTCCGTGGAAGTGCTGGACTTTTTGGACGGAGATGTAGCCGGCTTAAAGGCAGTTACTTTTCAGGTGAATGGAGAGAATGCCTACGGGTATCTCAAGTCGGAAAAAGGGGTACACCGTCTTGTGCGCATTTCGCCGTTTAATGCGGCTGGAAAACGACAGACATCGTTTGCATCTTGTGATGTTGTTCCGGATATTGAGGACGATATTGACATTGAACTCAATGACGATGATCTGAAAATTGATACATACAGGGCAAGTGGTGCGGGAGGTCAGCATGTCAACAAGACATCTTCGGCAATCCGTATTACACATATTCCTACTGGAATTGTAGTGCAGTGCCAGAATGAGCGCTCGCAGCATAATAATAAAGAGAAGGCAATGCAGATGCTGAAGGCAAAGCTGTATCTGCTGAAAGAACAGGAACAGGCAGAAAAGGTGTCAGACATTCGTGGAGAGATAAAAGAAATTGGATTTGGCAATCAGATCCGCTCTTATGTCATGCAGCCATATACATTGGTGAAAGATCATCGGACGAATGTAGAAAGCGGAAATGTGTCGAGTGTGCTGGACGGAAACATTGATCTGTTTATGAACGCATACTTAAAAGCACAGAGCATGGAGGAGTAATCATGGATAAGACAAAATACTTTGTAGTCAAGAAAAAAGCGTTGCCGGAAGTCCTTATCAAAGTGGTGGAAGCAAAGAGACTGCTGGCGTCTGAGAGAGGATTGACGATACAGGAAGCAACAGATCAGATTGGAATTAGCAGGAGTTCTTTTTATAAATACAAAGACGATATTTTCCCGTTTCATGAAAATGAAAAAGGGCAGACGATTACCTTGGTGGTGCAGATGGATGACACACCGGGGCTTCTTGCTGAAATTTTGAGAGATGTCGCAGAATACGGTGCGAATATACTGACTATACATCAGAGTATTCCACTGAACGGAGTGGCGACTTTGACTTTGAGTGTAGAGATTTTATCTACAACCGGAAATATATCCGATATGGTTGCGGAGATAGAGGAAAATCAAGGTGTTCACTATTTGAAAATTGTAGGCAGGGAGTAAGTACGATATGACAAAAATAGCAGTATTAGGATATGGAACAGTTGGATCCGGAGTTGTGGAAGTAATTCAGACAAACCGGGATTTAATCAATCAAAAAACAGGGGATTCTTTAGAAATTAAATATATTTTGGATTTGAAAGAATTTCCGGGAAGTCCTATAGAAAAATTGATTGTACATGATTTTGAAGAGATTGTAAATGATGAAGAGATCAAAGTCGTGGTAGAAGTGATGGGCGGAGTTGAACCGGCATATACCTTTGTAAAGAGAAGTCTTTTGGCGGGGAAAAATGTGGCGACCTCCAACAAAGCGCTTGTGGCAAAGCATGGTGCAGAGCTGCTTGCTATTGCAAAAGAAAAGAATTTGAATTTCTTATTTGAGGCGAGTGTTGGCGGCGGTATTCCGATTATCCGTCCTTTGAATACGTCACTTTCGGCGGATGATATTGAGGAGATTACCGGAATTTTGAACGGTACGACCAACTATATGCTTAGTAAGATGTATCACGAAGATGCAGATTATGATGCAGTGTTGAAAGAAGCTCAGATGATGGGATATGCAGAGCGTGACCCGAGCGCAGATGTGGATGGTCACGATGCATGCAGAAAGATTGCAATTTTATCTTCTTTGATTTGTGGGAAACAAGTGGAGTTTGAGGACATTTATACGGAGGGAATCACCGATATTACTTTGCAGGATATGCAGTATGCAAAGGCGATGGGAATGAAGATCAAGCTGCTTGCAACCTGCAGAAAGAACGGCGAAAGATTAGGAGCAGTCGTGGCACCTTGTCTTTTAGGGAAAAAGCATCCGCTCTACAATGTAGAAGATGTATTTAATGCGATTTTTATAAAAGGGAATATGCTTGGAGATGCAATGTTCTATGGAAGCGGAGCAGGAAAACTCCCTACGGCAAGCGCAGTTGTGGCTGATGTTATTGAAGCGGCAAAATATCCGAGACAGAGTATGATGACAGTCTGGTCAGAGGAAAAAATGGTTTTAGAAGACAAAAGTGAGCGAGAAAATCGTTTCTTTGTACGCATAAAGGGGACAGAGACGTTAAAAGAAGAATTGGAACAGACTTTTGGCGAGATTACAGTTATAAAGCCTGAAGGTGTGGAAGGTGAATTTGGTTTCGTGACATCAGTTATGAAAGAGGGCGATTTTGAAAGAGGTGCAGAAAAATATCCTCAGATTCGAAAAATGCTCCGGGTGAAAGAATAAAGTCAAAAGGGTAAGGAGGCGCAGTGGAATGAAATATATCATAGTCTTAGGAGATGGGATGGCGGATGAACCGATTGAAAAATTGTCGGGGAAGACACCGCTTGAAGCAGCAGATAAACCGACGATGGACAGACTTGCAAAAAAAGGTGAGGTAGGACTTGCCTATATGGTTCCGGAAGGAATGAGTCCGGGAAGTGATACAGCAAATCTGTCAGTACTTGGATATGATCCAAAGATTTATTATACAGGCCGCTCGCCGCTCGAGGCGCTCAGCATCGGAGTGGATATGAAAAAGACAGATGTGTCATTTCGGTGTAATCTGGTAACGCTTTCGGAAGAAGAAAGCTGTTATGAAGAAAAGAGAATGGTGGATCACAGCTCCAGCGAGATCAGTACTGAGGACGCGGCAGTTTTGATGGAAGCACTGAAGGAAGGGCTGAAAAGAGAAGGATATGAGTTCTATGTGGGAACGAGTTACCGCCACTTGCTTGTGTGGAAGGAAGGAAAAGTGATAGAGCTGACCCCGCCGCATGACATTTTGACGAAGAAAATCGGAGAGTATCTGCCGGAAAATGAAGTGTTCTGTGATATGATGAAGAAAAGTTATGAGATATTGTCTGCACATCCTCTGAATCAGAAAAGAAAAGAGCAGGGGCTCAATCCGGCGAATTCTGCATGGTTCTGGGGAGCAGGCACAAGGCCGAATCTGATGTCTTTTGAAGAAAAGACAGGAAAGAAAGGTGTTATGATCTCGGCGGTGGACCTGCTGAAAGGGCTTGCAGTTGGGTCTGAGATGGATAAGATTTTGGTGGAAGGAGCCAATGGAGGACTTCATACGAACTATGAAGGAAAGGCAAATGCAGCTGCGGATGCACTTTTGAATCATGGATATGATTTTGCTTATGTGCATGTGGAGGCACCGGATGAGATGGGACATCAAGGATTGTTGAATGAGAAAATAGAATCAATCGAGTATCTTGATAAGCGGGTGACACGGCTTATTGTAGAAGCCTTAGAAAAAGTGGGCGAAGATTATCGAATATTGGTTCTTCCGGATCATCCAACACCGATCCGAGTTCGGACACATACAAAAGATCCGGTTCCATATCTGCTTTATGACAGCAGAAAAGAATTGGGAAGTCAGGAAGAATATAGCGAAAAGACCGCAAAAGAAAGCGGAATTGTCTGGAAAGAAGGCTATCGTCTGATTGACTGCCTGTTAGAGATATAGGAGGTAACCATGTTAATTGTAAAGAAATTCGGCGGAACATCCGTCGCAAATAAAGAGAGAATTTACAATGTTGCAAGACGCTGCATTGAAGATTATAAAAAAGGACACAGTGTTGTAGTTGTTCTTTCGGCAATGGGAGATACGACAGATGATTTGCTTGCACTTGCAAATGATATCAATCCAAATGCAAACAAGAGAGAACTGGATATGCTTTTGACAACAGGAGAGCAAGTGTCAGTTTCGCTCATGGCAATGGCTATGCATGCGATGGATGTGCCGGCAGTGTCATTGAATGCATTTCAGGTGGGGATGAACTGTACCTCCAGATACGGAAATGCCAGATTTAAGAGAATTGACACAGACCGTATCAATCATGAACTGGATTCCAGAAAGATCGTAATTGTGACAGGCTTTCAGGGAATTACGAAATACGATGATTACGCCACACTTGGACGAGGTGGTTCTGATACGACAGCGGTAGCACTTGCGGCAGTATTGCACGCAGATTTGTGCGAGATTTATACAGATGTAGATGGTGTCTATACGGCAGATCCTAGAATTGTTCCGAATGCAAGAAAACTCCCAGAGATCACATATGATGAGATGCTGGAACTTGCAACGGCAGGTGCAAAAGTTCTGCACAATCGTTCCGTGGAGATGGCGAAAAAATACAGTGTTCCGATGGTTGTGCGTTCAAGTTTGAATGAATCAGAAGGAACGATTGTCAAGGAGGTAGTAAAAATGGAGAAAATGTTAATTACCGGTGTGGCTGCGGATAAGAATACAGCCAGAATTTCAGTGATTGGAGTGGAAGACAGACCGGGTATTGCGTTTAAAATATTCAACAAACTTGCGAAAAATAATATTAATGTAGATATTATCCTTCAGTCCGTAGGACGTGACGGAACAAAGGATATTTCATTTACAGTTTCGCAGGATGACCTGAAAGATGCACTTACTATACTGGAAGAGAACAAAGAACCTTTGACGATTAAGAATATTACACACAATGAAGGTGTGGCAAAAGTTTCAATCGTGGGTGCTGGAATGATGACAAATCCGGGAGTTGCATCCAAATTGTTTGAGGCATTGTTTAATTACGGAATCAATATTAATATGATTTCCACATCTGAGATTCGAATCACAGTGTTGGTAGAGGAGTCAGAGATTGACAAAGCGGTGCGTGCGATTCACGAGAAATTTGATCTTGCAGAATAAAATATGTAAAGCAAAGGGCGGAAGAATTTCCGTCCTTTATTTGTGCTGAAGTTGACTTAAAAAACTGTTGTGGTAAAGAGGTGAGAAAGTGACATCTTCGATGAACCAGTCCGGTGGGGTGAATGCATTCGCTTCCTGCTCGGTAGGAAATTCTACCTCGGCGAGAACAAGCGGTGCAAGATCGCCCTCAAAAATGTCTAATTCAATGGTGTATATGCCATAGGGGATGCAGTAGCGCTTTTTGGTGATCAGTCTGCCGTCGATTTTAGTGCGCAGATGTTCATAGGATTCCTTTGTGAGTGGAAGATTGTGTTCTTCACGAACCATAAGTCCTTTAGATTTGTAGGTTAACTCATACTTGTCATCGTCTTTTCGCACACGCACGACAGGAGATGTGGATAAATATCCCTGTTCGAGCTGACGATGGGGATATTTTTCGAGATGCTCCGGCAGGGAGCTGATTAAATATTTGCGTTCAATTTCCATAATAGATACCTCCAGATGCTTTTATAGTAATACAGGTCAAGGGAAATGTAAACGGATTTGCTTTTTTTTCATAAGTTTGTTAAAATGCAAGTGAAATTTGGAAAAGGAGGGAAACTATGGAAAAAAAGGTTTGTGTATTTTTGGCAGATGGGTTTGAAGAGATTGAAGGACTGACTGTTGTGGATCTGCTAAGAAGAGCAGGAATTTTTGTGACAACAGTATCGATTACAGGTAAATTGCAGATTCGCGGTTCACATGATATTTGTGTTCAGGCAGATAAATTATTTGAAGAAATGGATTATGAGGAGCAGGACATGGTTGTGCTGCCGGGCGGAATGCCTGGAACGATTCATTTGGAAGAACACGAAGGCGTGAAAAATGTATTGGAAAAATACTATGAAGAGAAAAAATATATTGCGGCAATCTGTGCGGCGCCGAGTATTTTCGGAAAGATGGGCTTTTTAAAAGAAAGAAAGGCGACTTCTTATCCGAGCAAAGAGGCGGAGCTTTTCGGAGCAGAGGTAGTGAAAGATTCTGTTGTTGTGTCTGATTTTATCATTACAAGCAGAGGTCTGGGGACAGCGATTGATTTTTCACTTGCGCTGATCGGGCTTCTTTTGAACAAGGAAAAGGCGGAGGAGATCAAAGACTCTGTCATCTATCAATGTAAATAGGAGGAACTATGAAATCAAAAAAAGGGACAGTAGCTGCGATTGCAGTGATCATTGTACTGGTAGGAATTGTATGCATAGGACTGCTCAGAGATTTTGATGCACAGGGATATGTCCGCGCGATTCTGAACCAGAGGTTTTTGGGAGATGTCACCGAGGCGGAAGAGATTCTGGAGGATACGTCAAAGAAGGAATTGCTGAAACAGTATGATGAAGGCATTGAAAGTTTTGTTTCGGATTACATCACAAATGGTGTGGAGATAGATTCGGAACTTGAGAAGAAGTTTGTAGATCTGTGCAAAGAGATTTTCGGCGCTATGAAATATCAGGTAAATGAAGCGGAGAAGATCAGCCGCAAGGAATATGATGTCAGTGTGGAATTTCAGCCGTCGGATGTATTTTTACAGTTTATCACATCAATTCAGACAGAGTCGGAAAATCTGAAACAAAAGGCGGAGAACGGGGAATATCAGGGGACAAAAGAAGAGATTAATGCCCAGATGCAAAGCGAATTTCTGAACCGTTCTTATGAACTTTTAGAAACTGCATATCAAAATATGCAGTACGGTGAGACAGAGACAATTGTGTTTAAAGTCAAAAGCAATGACAAAAATGTGTTTTCAATGAAGGAGGATGAGATTTCCTCATTTATTACGAAAATACTGCGTTTAGATGAAATTCAAGGCTAGTAATTTAGAAAGTATTGTGATATAATCTTGGAATGAGCGTTAGTGTAGATAAGTCTGGGGACTTCTCACATATATAAGGAGGAAATAGTAATGAGTTTACAAGTAGAAAACATGGAAAAAAATATGGCGAAACTTACAATCGAAGTTTCCGCTGAAGAATTAGAAAAAGCAATTCAGGGTGCGTACTTAAAACAGAGAAATAAAATCAGCGTGCCTGGATTCCGTAAAGGGAAAGTACCACGTCAGATGATCGAAAAAATGTACGGTGTAGGAATCTTTTATGAAGATGCAGCGAATGCGTTAATTCCAACAGCATACGGAAAAGCATATGACGAATGTGAATTAGATATCGTTTCACAGCCAAAAGTAGAAGTAGTACAGTTAGAAAAAGGAAAACCATTTATCTTCACAGCAGAAGTTGCTGTAAAACCAGAAGTAACTTTAGGAGAATACAAAGGACTTTCTGTAGATAAAGTTTCTAACAGAGTAACAGCAAAAGAGATCGACGCGAAATTAGAAGAAGAACAGAAGAAGAATGCAAGAACAGTTGTAGTGGAAGACCGTGCAGTACAGGACGGAGATGAAGTAGTATTAGACTTCGAAGGATTTGTTGACGGTGTTGCATTTGAAGGTGGAAAAGGTGAGAACTATCCATTGACAATCGGTTCAGGATCTTTCATTCCGGGATTTGAAGAACAATTAATCGGCGCTGAAGCAGAAAAAGAAGTAGAAGTGAATGTGACATTCCCAGAAGAATATCATTCAGAAGATTTAGCAGGAAAAGCTGCAGTGTTCAAATGTACAGTACATGAGATCAAAGCAAAAGAACTTCCTGAATTAGATGATGAATTTGCAGCAGAAGTATCTGAATTTGATACATTAGATGCTTACAAAGCAGATATCAAAGCAAAAATCAAAGAACAGAAGATTGCAGACGGTAATAGAAAGAAAGAAGACCAGGCAGTAGAAAAAGCTGTTGCAAACGCAACAATGGAGATTCCAGAGGCAATGATCGATACACAGGTAAATCAGATGGCTCAGGATTTCGCACAGAGAATTCAGCAGCAGGGACTTTCTATGGAACGGTACTTCCAGTTCACAGGAATGACAGCTGAGAGCATGATGGAAGAATTAAGACCACAGGCTGTAAAACGTATTGAGACAAGACTTGTGCTTGAAGCAATTGCAAAAGCTGAAAATATCGAGATTACAGATGAAAGAATCGATGAAGAATTAGCGAAGATGGCAGAAGCTTACAAGATGGAAGTAGAAAAATTAAAAGAATTCATGGGAGAAAATGAAAAAGAACAGATGAAGATGGATTTAGCTGTTCAAGATGCTGTGACATTCTTAGTAGATAATGCTGTAGAAGAATAAAAACATTATATTTTTAAGGAGGCATATACATGAGCGTAATACCTTATGTCATTGAGCAGACAAGCCGCGGCGAGCGTTCATATGACATTTATTCAAGATTACTGAAGGAAAGAATTATCTTTTTGGGGGAAGAGGTAACTGATGCATCAGCAAGTGTAATTATTGCCCAGCTGCTATTTTTAGAAGGTGAAGATCCGGAGAAAGATATTCATCTTTATATCAACAGCCCAGGCGGTTCCGTATCAGCAGGTTTGGCTATTTATGATACAATGCAGTATATCAAATGTGACGTATCCACAATTTGTATTGGTATGGCTGCAAGTATGGGATCATTCTTATTGTCAGGCGGAAAGAAAGGGAAAAGATATGCCCTTCCGAATGCAGAGATTATGATTCACCAGCCATTAGGCGGAGCACAGGGACAAGCGACAGAGATTCAGATTGCAGCAGAACATATTTTAAAGACAAGACAGAAGTTGAACACGATTTTGGCAGAAAATACAGGACAGAGTCTTGAGAAGATTCAGGCAGACACAGAACGTGATAACTTTATGTCAGCACAAGAAGCAAAAGAATACGGACTGGTAGACGAAGTGATTGCCAGCCATTAATGTAACTGGAAAAGGGGATGCTTAATTTGGGCACCCCCTTTCCATCGTATGAAAGTGGAGAGACGAGGTGAGAGTATGGCAGGAAAGATAGGAGAAGAAATTGTAAGATGTTCATTTTGCAATAAGACGCAGGCGCAGGTACGCAAAATGATTGCAGGACCTAATGGAGCCTACATTTGTGATGAGTGTGTGGACGTATGTGCCGAAATTATTGAAGAAGAACTTGCATATGAGAATCCATCTGATTTTCAGGATATCAATCTTTTAAAACCAGAGGAGATCAAAGCCTTTTTAGATGAGTATGTAATCGGACAGGACGAGGCAAAAAAAGTGTTGTCAGTGGCAGTGTACAATCACTATAAACGAATTATGGCGGAAAAGGATCTTGGAGTTGAGTTACAGAAAAGTAATATTTTGATGCTTGGACCGACAGGCTGTGGAAAGACGTTGCTTGCTCAGACACTGGCTAAGATTTTAAATGTGCCATTCGCGATCGCAGATGCAACAGCACTCACAGAGGCAGGATATGTAGGAGAAGATGTGGAGAATATTCTTCTGAAGATTATTCAGGCGGCAGACGGAGATATTGAACGTGCAGAGCACGGTATCATATATCTTGATGAGATTGACAAAATTACAAGAAAGTCAGAGAATCCGTCTATTACAAGAGATGTATCAGGAGAAGGAGTTCAGCAGGCACTTCTTAAAATTATAGAAGGAACAGTGGCATCGGTACCGCCACAAGGTGGAAGAAAGCATCCGCATCAGGAATTGATACAGATTGATACGACAAATATTTTGTTTATCTGTGGTGGAGCGTTTGAAGGTCTGGATAAGATTATTGAGACGCGTATGGATCGAAAATCAATGGGATTTAATGCAGAAGTGGGAAATCACCATGAAGATAATGTGGACAGACTTTTAAGTCAGGTACTGCCGCAGGATTTGGTGAAATTTGGTCTGATTCCAGAACTGGTTGGACGTGTTCCGGTCAACGTCACATTAGAGATGCTTGACAGAGATGCGTTGATTCGTATTTTAACAGAGCCAAAGAGTGCTATTGTGAAACAATATCAGAAATTACTGGAACTTGATGGCGTCGAATTGGAGTTTGATAAAGAAGCATTGGAAAAGATTGCAGACACGTCATTGGCGAGAAAGACAGGAGCGAGAGGATTACGTGCGATTATGGAGAATGTCATGATGGACACAATGTATCATGTACCGTCAAATGATCGCATAAAAACTTGCCGAATTACAAAAGAAGCCGTAGAAGGGACAGGAGAGCCGGTTTACAATTCTGAGGCTCTCACGTCAGAAAGTGCATAATGTAAATTGGGGACGGGGGTAATGTGACATTACCCCCGTCCCTGAATAAGGAGGAAATATGGAAAAACAGATACGGAATATACCTATGGTTGCCTTAAGGGGAATGACAATCATGCCGGAGATGGTGGTACATTTTGATGTGAGCCGTGCCTATTCCATCCAGGCAATCCAGCAGGTTATGCAAGGCGAAGAACAACAGGTATTTCTTGTTGCGCAAAGAGAGCTGAATATAGAAGATCCAGACTTAAAGGATGTATTTGAGATTGGGACGATCGCGACAATCAAGCAGGTCATTAAATTGTCGAAGAATATGCTTAGAGTGTTAGTGACTGGGGAAGAGCGGGCAAGACTTATTTCTTTGGAGAAGGAAGAAGGGTATTTGAATGCTCAGGTGGAAGTCATTGAAGAGCCGCAGGCTGAGGAGGAAGTCGTAGATAATCCAAGAGCGAAGAATATTCAGGAATTATTTTTAGAATATGCGATGAAAAATGGGAAAATTCCGAAAGATGTCATTACACAGGTTGCGGATGAAAAGACATTTTTAGGATTAGTGAATCAGATTGCTGCGAATGTCCCGCTTGATTATTTGAATTTGCAGGATATTTTGGAAGAGACAGATTTGAACAGACGCTACGAAGTGTTGGCATTTAAGATTGCCAATGAGATGGAAGTGATGCATCTCAAAGAAGAGATTCAGGGAAAAGTCAAAGAACGTATTGACAGACATCAGAAAGAATTTATATTGAGAGAGCAGTTGAAAGTGATTCGGGAAGAGCTTGGAGAGGACAATATGCTTTCGGATGCGGAGGAGTTTGAGACTGCTACAAAAAAATTAAAGGCCTCCAAGGAAATTAAGGAGAAGCTGATGAAAGAAATTCATCGTTTTAAAAGTGCGATGAACAGTTCGGCAGAAAATGGGGTTATCCGCACTTACATTGAGACGATGTTGGAGATGCCGTGGGACAAGATGGGAAAAGATAATACCGATATTGCATATGCAAAACAGGTATTGGAGGACGAACACTATGGACTGGAAGCCGTGAAAGAAAGGATTTTGGAATTTCTCGCTGTCCGTTCTCTGACAAAGAAAGGAGAAAGTCCGATTCTTTGTCTTGTTGGTCCGCCGGGAACAGGAAAGACCTCAATTGCACGTTCGCTTTCCGAAGCATTAAAAAAACCGTATACACGGATTTCACTTGGCGGTGTGAGGGATGAAGCAGAGATTAGAGGACACCGGAAAACATATGTGGGAGCAATGCCGGGAAGAATTGCAAATGCACTTAAGATGTCTGGTGTAAAAAATCCGTTGATTTTACTTGACGAGATCGACAAAGTGAGCAATGATTATAAGGGAGATACTTTTTCTGCGCTGTTGGAAGTGCTGGACAGTGAGCAGAATGTAAAATTTAGAGATCATTATCTGGAAGTACCGATTGATCTGTCTGAGGTATTGTTTGTGACGACAGCAAATTCTCTTCAGACAATTCCAAGACCATTATTAGACCGTATGGAAGTCATTGAGATCAGCAGTTACACGGAAAATGAGAAGATGCATATTGCAACGCAGCATCTGCTTCCAAAGCAGCTCCAAAAACATGGATTGACACCGGAGCAGTTAAAAATCAGCAAAGGTGCTATTTGGAAAATTGCGAGAAACTATACAAAAGAAGCAGGAGTCAGACAGCTGGAGCGTAAAATTGGAGATATCTGCAGAAAATCAGCACGAGAGATTTTGGAGACAGGAAAAAGTAGTATTCGTGTAACAGAACGAAATTTGGAGAAATATCTGGGAAAAGAGAAATATTCTTATCAGATGATAAATGAGACAGACGAGATAGGGATTGTAAGAGGTCTTGCATGGACAAGTGTCGGTGGAGATACGCTTCAGACAGAGGTCAATATTATGCCGGGAGAGGGCGAGATTCTATTGACCGGACAACTTGGAGATGTGATGAAAGAGTCTGCACGGACAGGGATCAGCTATATCCGTTCTGTGGGAGAAAAATATAAGATTCCGGAAGATTTCTTTAAAAAGCACGATATCCATATTCATATTCCTGAAGGTGCTGTTCCAAAAGACGGTCCGTCTGCAGGTATCACAATGGCGACGGCTATGATTTCCGCAATCACAAACACGAAGGTCAGAGCGGATGTGGCGATGACCGGAGAGATTACACTGCGTGGAAGAGTGCTTCCAATCGGAGGATTAAAAGAAAAGCTTTTGGCAGCAAAAAGTGCAGGAGTAAAGACTGTATTGGTACCAGAAAAAAATATGCGCGATGTGGAAGAGATTTCATCCGAGATTACAAGAGGACTGGAAATTATTCCGGTAAGCTATATGGATGAAGTTTTGAAAACTGCATTAATATATGAGGAAAACGAAAATGAAAATTAAGAGTATTGATTTGGAAATTGTATGTGGAATTACGAGTAAGCTTCCGGAGACAGACAAAGTAGAGATTGCATTTGCCGGAAAATCAAATGTAGGGAAATCTTCATTGATCAATGCGTTGATGAATCGAAAGTCTTTTGCGCGTACATCAGCGACGCCGGGAAAAACTCAGACTATCAATTTCTATAATATTAATGATATAATGTATTTAGTAGATTTGCCTGGATATGGATATGCAAAAGTTTCTGAGAAAGAAAAAATACAGTGGGGAAAACTGATTGAACGCTATTTGCACAGCTCGAAACAGTTGAAAGCAGTATTTTTGCTGATCGATATCCGACATGATCCATCTGCAAATGATAAGATGATGTATGAGTGGATTGTGTCGCAGGGGTACAATCCGATCATCATTGCGACAAAACTGGACAAACTAAAAAGAAGTCAAGTCGCAAAACATGTAAAGATGATCAAGCAGGGACTTGACCTTGTTCCAGGAACACAGATCATACCATTCTCGTCTGTGTCAAAACAGGGAAGAGAAGAAATTTGGGAATTGGTGGAAAAGAATTTTCTGAATGAAACCGAGGTGGGATAAATGGAAGATACGCGTCCATATTGGAAAGTAATCGTAAGTCTGGCTTTCAGCCTGATAGGAACCATTTTATTTATCGTCATAGGAATAAAATTGTTGTGGTTTTTTATGCCATTTGTCATCGGGTGGTTTATTGCATTTATTGCGAACCCGCTTGTGTGTTGGCTGGAAAAGCGGTTAAAGATTGTAAAAAAGCTAGGGTCGGCAATTATTATCATTGCAGTTTTGGCAGGAGTAGTCAGTGCACTGTACTTTGGAATCAGTAAGCTTGCAGATGAGGTGGGAAGTCTCATTACAAATTTCCCACAGATGTACAGTGAATTGGAAAAAGGAATGAAAGATATCGGGGAGAGTTTTCAAGGTGTTTTTCGCCTGTTGCCAGAAGGAATACAGACTGGGTGGAATGCAGTGGTTGCGAATTTAGACAATACGATGGGAAACTTGATAGGAAAGATCAGTGAGCCGACGGTGGAAGCGGCGGGAAATCTGGCAAAGAGCATTCCGTCAATTTTAGTATCAACCATTGTGACTATCGTGGCAGCATACTTTTTTATTGCAGAGCGTGACGAGGTGATTGTGTGGTTCAAAAAGATCACTCCAAAGCCGATTCAGCAGAGGATGACTTTGGTTATCGACAATTTAAAATATGCAGTGGGAGGCTATTTTAAAGCACAGTTTAAGATTATGATCGTAGTGGGCGTGATTCTGTTTATTGGATTTGAGATTATGCAAGTCAATTATTCAGCACTTTTGGCGATTTTGATTGCATTTCTTGATTTCCTTCCAGTGTTTGGAACAGGAACGGCAATTTGGCCTTGGGCAGTGTACAAAGTGTTAAGCGGTGATTATAAGATGACAATCATGTTGCTTGTACTGTATGGAGTAACTCAGCTTGTAAGGCAGCTGATCCAGCCGAAGCTTGTAGGAGATGGACTTGGGATGCAGCCTTTGGTAGCGCTTGTGTTACTTTTTGTAGGATATAAAGTGGGAAGTCTGCTTGGCATGATTTTTGCAGTCCCGGTTGGGATGATTGCGATTAATATGTATAAAGCAGGGGCATTTGATTATATATTAGATGATGTGAAGATATTGATTAAAGGAGTTATGAGTTTAAGAGAGTAAAAAAATATTGTAGATAAGAAAAAAGGCTGACTTAGAGAATCATTGATTCCAAGTGCAGCCTTTTTCTCTCTTATTTTAAGAAGAAACGAAGCAAAGTTTCATTGGTTTTCTTATAGGGTTGATAGCGCATCGGAAGATCGAGCCAAGTCCTCTTATCTACAATGCTTTTATAGTGGGAGAACGTGTCAAAACCGTTCTTTCCGTGATAAGCGCCCATGCCACTTTCTCCGAATCCGCCGAATCCCATTTCACTTGTGGCAAGGTGAATGACAACATCATTGATGCATCCGCCGCCAAAACTGCACCGCGCAGTGACTTTTTTGGCAATCTTTTGGTCAGATGTAAATAGATAAAGTGCAAGCGGATGCGGCATGGAATTAATCTTTGCGATTGCATGGTCAAGAGAATCGTAAGCCACAATTGGGAGAACTGGTCCGAAAATCTCTTCTTGCATGACAGCATCTTTGAATGTGACACGGTCAAGTAATGTCGGCTCAATCTGTAACGTATCAGAATCGAATTTTCCGCCCCACACTGTTTTTTCTGTGTCTATGAGGGTCAAAATACGTGAAAAATGCTTTGCGTTGATGATTTTCCCGTAATCTGCATTGGCAAGCGGTGTGCTTCCAAATTGTCTGACAATCTGTTTCTTTAATTCTTGAATGAGCGAGTCTTTGATCTCCTTGTCGCAATAAATGTAATCCGGTGCGACGCATGTCTGACCGCAATTTAAAAATTTCCCAAATATGATACGTTTGGCTGCCAGTTTCAGATTGGCAGTCTTTTCTACAATACAGGGACTTTTCCCGCCGAGTTCCAATGTGACCGGTGTCAGATGAGTGGCTGCCTGCCGCATCACTTCCTTTCCGACAGACTGGCTTCCTGTAAAGAAGATGTAGTCAAAACGTTCATTTAGAAGACACGTATTTTCTGTGCGACCGCCGGTCACGACCGAGACATACTCCGGTGCAAAACATTCATGTATCATCTTCTGTATAAGTGCGCTTGTGTAAGAAGAGTAGGCACTTGGCTTAATAACGGCTGTGTTCCCTGCGGCAATTGCGTCAATCAGAGGATCAATCGTCAAGAGGAATGGGTAATTCCAGGGACTCATGATCAGACATACACCATAAGGTGAAGGTTTTCGATAGCTTCTCGAATGAAACTGGGCGAGTGGCGTATGGACGCGTTTTTCTTTTGCAAAAGAGCGTGTGTGTTTCAGCATGTAGCTGATCTCACTCAGTACAAGTCCGGTTTCACACATGTAGGTTTCAAAGGCGCTTTTCCCAAGATCTTTTTTGAGAGCTTTGTTGATATCTGCCTCATGGCGAGTGATGCAGTCTCGCAGACGGCGAAGTGAATCTAATCTATAAGAGACATCGAGTGTTGCTCCTGTATGAAAAAATGCACGTTGTCGGTCAAGAATTTGTTTGATTTCATTTTGTGTCATTTAAGGTTCCTCCTGCTTGTTTTATGATACCTCTAAATATAGAAGAAGGCAAGGAAGGAATGTCAGAAAAAATATTGAATTGTACAAAAAAAGTATTAAAATGTACAAATGAATAAAAAAAGCTTTTAAAATTATAGTCGATTTGTTATAATGAAGCGCACTAAAAAAACACATAGAGGAGAAAAAGTATGAAATTATGGAAAAAACTTTGTATCACATTTTTAGTGGCGCTGATGGCATTCTTCATTGTAAATGTTGGAAATGTAGATGCGAAAGAAACAGTAACTACGAAAAAAAGTGTGTTATCAATTGATGCAGGAAGAAAGTATTTCTCAGAAGATCAATTGAAACAAATCATTGACAAAGCGTACAAAAACGGATATACATCTGTGCAGATTCTGTTAGGAAATGATGGTTTACGTTTTGTGCTCGATGATATGAGCATGCAGGTGAATGGAAAAAGTTATGCAAGTGAAGATGTAAAAAAAGCAATCACAGCAGGAAACAATTCTTATTATGCAGATCCAAATGGCGATGTATTGACAGAAGATGAGATGGATCGCATTGTGGCTTATGCAAAAGAAAGAGGTTTGGACATTATTCCGGGAATTAACAGCCCTGGACATATGGACTCCATTTTAGTTGCGATGGAACAGTTAGGATTAGAGAATGTACGTTACACGAAAGATGGAAGAGAATCAGAACGTACAGTAAACATTGAAAATCCAGAAGCAATTGAATTTACACAAGTTTTGGTAAAGAAATATATCGATTACTTTAGTGCATCAGGAGTTTGTGAAATCTTCAATTTTGGGGCAGATGAATATGCAAATGATGTATTTGGAGTTCCGGGATGGGGCGAATTACAAAAGTTAAATATCTATGATAAATTTATCGATTACACGAATGATATGGCTGCGCTGATCAAAGAGGCAAATATGCTTCCAATGTGCTTCAACGATGGTATTTACTACAACAGCGATGACAAATTTGGAACATTTGACAAAGATATCATTATCTCTTACTGGACAGCAGGATGGTGGGGATTTGATGTAGCAAAACCAAGCTATTTCGCAGAAAAAGGACACAAGATTCTAAATACAAATGATGCATGGTACTGGGTGTTAGGAAACATCACTTCTGAGGATGGAATTTATGCTTATGAAAATACACTGAAAAATATCGAGGCAAAACCATATAATGAATTAGCAGGTGGCAGCACAGTGGACACGATTGGAAGTATGCAGGCTATTTGGTGTGATAATCCGTCAAAAGAGCATGATATGGATCGTGTATTAACATTAATGGATGCTTTTTCTGAGAAACACAGAGATATTTTAGTGAGACCTGCAGATTACTCAAAAGTAGATGCAGCGCTTGCAAAAGTACCGGCTGATTTGTCTATCTACACAGAAGAGACAGTGAAGGCAGTCAATGATGCAACAGCAGCAGTTGTAAGAAACTTGAAAGAGACAGAACAGGCAACTGTAGATGGTTATGCAGCGGCAATCGAAAACGCAGTTGCTAAATTAGAGCTTAGAAAAGCAGACTATACAAAAGTAGACGAAGCAATTCAGAAAGCTGAAAAATTGAATGCAAAAGATTATAAGAATTTTGACGCTGTGACAAAAGCAGTGAACGCGGTTGTACGTGATTTAGATATCACAAAGCAGGCTCAGGTAGATGCTTACGCAAAGGCGATTGAAGATGCGATTGCACAGTTAGAAAAGAAAACAGTTACAGAAAACATTTCGAAACCAACTGCACCACAGACAGGAGATGTAGCATCACCATTTACTTGGATGACATTGTGCGTGATCGCAGGCGGTTGTGTTGTGACAATGAAAAAAAGAAGAGCATAGAGAAAAAAGTCTATCTGCTCATAGTTGAAATGTTCGAATAGCCTTGTTTGACGAGGCTATTCGGACATTTTTTTCTGTGTTGAAGAATCATAAATAAAGAAATTTATTATTTTTTGCTGTCCTTTGATATGAAATGTGTGTTCCTTTTCCAAACGGCGTATCATTCCCTGGTGCTCATAAAATCCATAGTTACAGGTTGTATCTGTAAATAAATAAAATTCTTTTAACCCGGTTTTCTCCATATGCTCAAGAGATGATTGAAAAAGCATTTTTCCGATTCCTTTTCCACGGAACGAAGAACTTACGGCAAATAATGCAAGCTCTGCTGGATAGGATTTGTTGCTTTCACTCAATAATTGCTTATCTATCTCATTTACTTTTTCAAAAATTTTTGATACGTTCCGGCCCTCTTTGGAACGATACAATGACAATATAGACTTTACTTGTAATAATCTATTTGAAAATGAACATTTGTGGTTTTGGATATCGTTTATCAAAATAATGCCTGCAACTTTCCCGTCAAGTACGGCTACTCTTGAAAACGTATAATTTGTCAGACAACTGCTTAAAAATGCTCTTGCTAATTTAACCGCTGTTTTCTGACTGCTAAATTCATCATAATGCCAAGTTTCTCTGATAATAGTTTCTACGGTCTTAAAGTCTTGTTTTTGATATTCTCTTAATTCTATTTGCATTGATATTCTCCTTGTTTTTATGTTTTATATTTTGTATGATAAAGTATACAGTTACTGTAATGTCAATGGGGAGATAAAATAAAATGAAGAAAGAAATGAAAAGGTTAACAACAGCACAATTTGCAAAATTGCATGAAGTAAATAAACGAACACTTCATTACTATGATGATATAGGTCTTTTTTGTCCTCTTACAAAAGAAGAAAACGGGTATCGATATTATGATATTTCACAGAGCATAGATTTTGAGTATATCCGTATGCTAAAGGAACTGAATATGAGTATTAAAGAAATTGAAATGTATCGAAAACAGCCTACACCTGACAACTTTTTAAAAATTGCAGACACAAAGGAGCAAGAACTCGACAAGGAAATTCGAAAGCTGAAGAATATTAAAAGGATATTACAAGCAAAGAAAGAGCAGATTGTTTTTTGTGAAAGTTTACAAGAACAAGAAATTAGAGTTGAAGAATGTAAATCAGAAAGGATTTTAACGTTTCCTTATGACTTTTCCGAGGATGATATATATCAGATTTTTAGCCCGTTAAAATCCACATGGGGAATTGAACAAATTCGTATGGGAATAGGTAGCTTTATATCACTTGATAATGTATATAACATGAATTTTACCAAATATGACGGAATTTATACGATTGCATTAAACAATAAATCTGTTTCAAATAGTTTTATAAAGCCCAAGGGAAGGTATTTATGTGGTTATCAAAAAGGTACATGGGATAAATTGCCGGAAATGTATCAAAAAATACTTGATTATTCTAAGAAACACGACTTAAAACTCACAGGATATGCTTATGAAGTCGGACTTAATGATTTTGTGATTTCTAATCCAGACGATTATATTACAAAGATTATGATTAAGATTGAGGAAAACTTGATTTTTCGTGTATAATTGCTTATAAAGAAAATAATAAATTTGCAATTGTTACTTGCCGGTAACTTAAATGTTAATATGCGTTGCTTGCAGCAACGGGGAATTCCTCATACAATATTTTTAGAAAATAAAAAAGGAGGACATTTATAATGTTAAATGAAAACATCAAAGCAATCAGAAAATCAAAAGGGCTTTCACAACAAGAACTTGCTATTAAATTGAATGTGGTACGGCAAACAGTATCGAAATGGGAAACCGGGGTATCACTTAGATAAAGATACCACACCAATCCCACGCTGACTTTTGCTCAACCGATACAGCCGGAGGGCTGGATAACAAGAAAAGGCGGTATGCGCCCCGTGGAGGGGTAGCGTACCGCCTTTTTTGTGGGGGTTTCCAAAGGGGGCAACGCCCCCATTTGGCACACGACTTTGCGAAGCAAAGTGTAGTGTGTTATACGCTCTGTCGGCGTTGCCGTGAAAATGCCGTTGCCGCCGGGGAGGGCAAGGGCATTTGAAGCGGCAGGAAAACAGGGCTGTGCTTGTGTGGCGTGGAGCCGCAAGCGCAGGTCTGTTTTCGACAGCAGACAGGGCGTATATGAACGCCCCCGTTCTTCGTCCTACGCTCTGACTTGTGGATAAAGTGTCCCGAAGTTGTGGCCACACTCCCGGAAAAATAGCAGGACAGCGGGCAACCGTCAAGACTGAAATGAACGGGTTTGCACCCGGTCTTGACCGCCGCCCGCCGCCCCGCTGAATGGGTGGACAAGGCGGCCAATCCCTCAAAGTGCTTGGCCGCTCTCTTTCTGATTTTGGAGCGTTCCTTTTCTAAAAATTGAAATGGGCGGGAAGCCATTTTAGGGCTTTCCCGCCTTGATTACCCTTTAGCAAAGACGGGCGTGACTGTCAACGGCGGCGCATGAAATGCGCCGTTCATCTTGACCGTTGACTGGCTCGGCTGGCTTTGCTACTTGCTTGTATCAAGTATTAGCTTTTTGTTAAAGCAAGACTTTTGGCTAAATCAAAAGGAGTACAGAATGCTTTTTGGGCATTCACTCTATTTCCAGCACCCCATTTTGCTAATCCAAAGTTTACATTTGCATGTTTAGCGCACTGCATGTCGTAGATACTATCGCCAATGTACAGTAACTCATTTGCTTGACATTTTGTCCATTCCATATATTTCAAAAGCGGGTCTGATTCTGGTTTGTGTTGTAGCGTATCATCAGCACAGACTACGGTTTCAAAGTAAGATGATATATCAAATTTCTGAAAATCGCTTCTAAATTCTTCATGGGTTTTAGAGGTAACAATGCCTATGCCTAATTTTAATTCCGAAATAGTCTCAAGCAATTCTTTTATCCCGTGAAATACAGTAATCGTGTCCCTGTATTTTTCCATGTTTTTGTCCCACATGGATAGTGCTGACGCTATATCACTCACTCCTAAACGCCGCAAAGCATTTTCGCCGGTAATTCCTAAAGCAAATGTTAATTCTTTATCGGAGATTATCTTTCCGTTTATTGCTCTTATAGTATCTTGCAAAGAATGAATGACGGCATATTCTGTATCAATCAGAGTTCCGTCTACATCAAAAACAATCTGCTTATAACCCATAGGACTGTTCCTCCTTTTCCCTCGGTCTAATCAAAAAGAGTTGACCAGTTTTTGGTTCGATATGCTTCAAAACACATTTTTACTTGCTCTTCATTATTCTTTTCCGTGGCCAGTTCCGGCAGTTCATTTTCTGAAAAATATGCAAAGCCCGTAGTTTCTATATTTTCTTTGAAGGCACCTCCGATAATGGTGCAAAGTACAAATATTTTACATACGCCATAAGCATATACTGGCAAGTTATGTTTAGAGCGGTCTTGAATTGCAATCACTTTATCAGCAGTTACATCTAAGCCCGCTTCTTCTTTGACCTCCTTAATAGTATTTTCTTTGACAGACACATTTACATCAACCCAACCTCCGGGAAGTGACCATTTTCCGCTATTCTCTTTAACAAGAAGAATTTTTCCATTTTGAAAAATAGCGGCTCTGGTATCAAGTTTTGGCGTCTGGTATCCTGTTTCATTACAGAAAAGGTCTTTCGCTTTTTGAACGGGTATATCTGTCTTATATGCCATTATCTCAGCAGAAATTTCCCGTATCCTTTCATAGCGTTCTCTATCAAAAATGTCTTTTCCATAGGTCAATCCTGCTTGTGCAAGACTCTGTAATTCTATTGCCCATTCCAGCCATTGTTCTTTCATGGTTATCCTCCCTTGCTACTGCGATTTTCTCTGATAAAATATCAGTCATTTTTTTGGTTCATCACTTTCTTTAACAACTTTTGGAACAAGTCGGCAGTTTCTTCATCCATCGGTGCAAGCTGTCCGATCTGTCCGGCTATCATCGCCGTTACATCGTCAATGGAAAGCGGCTTTTGTTTCTGCTCCGCCAGTGCGTCCCGCATGGCTTGGAACATAGCGGCGGTCACAGCTTCCCCTGGCTGTTCCCCGTTGTCAATATCTTTCTTAATATCCCGCAGGATAGCCAGGAACACATTTTTGATTTTTTCAATCTCTGCTTCATGTTCCCCCATCTTTTGGGCGTTCAAAAGCTGTAAATCCTGCTTTGCTTCCGCCCGGTGTTCCGGGTGTTCTTTCATCAGGTCGGACAGGGAAGCCGTTGCTATCTCGATAAGCTGGTTTCTTGCTGTTATCCCCTTTGCCGCCGTGTCCTGAAAATAAATCCGTATCAAATCTATCAGCTTGGGAAAATTCCTGTGTTCCAACAGGCGGTTGAGGATTTGCACATCAACAGCACCCGTCACAAGCCCCCTCACGGCTCCCTCGGACAAGCCTAATTCAGAAATATCGTAGCTTTTACGGACGCTCACGGTAGACAAGCCCAGTATGTAGTCTGTCGATACCTTAAATTCCTTTGCCACACCTATGAGAATATCACTGCTTACCGTTCTTGTTTCGCCGCTGACAATGCGGCTCAACTGGGAAGCGGAAACGCCTATCTTCTCCGCAAGTTCCTTTTGTGTGATGTGGTTCCCATTGCATAAATCGGAAATCCGCTGTCCGGTGTTCCGGGTAAAGCCATAAACACGCACCTCTTCCGCATACTTCCATTATACAGAATGATTGCAAAAATGCAATTTCCAAAGTGTAAACTTCATCAAAATGCAATTCTCGCAAAATTCCGGGGATTGCATTTTTTTCGTGTAGACTTAGGGTAGTTCATCGATGGACAGCACCTTGAAAACAGAATGACCGTCCGAAAAGGGATACCCCGGCTGGGGAAGCACCGCAAGGAGCCGGACTTCGGGACAAAATGTCCCGAAGCTACGGGGAGCGTGCCAACGCTGGAACACGCCGCAGGAATGGGGCAGGAAACCTTTTCGGGGAGAACGGCAACGGAAAGCAAAATGGAGGGAACGCATGAGAGATAACCCCTATAAAGACTTGCCGCCGCTGGAACGCAGGCCGGACGGTTCCCTTTACCGCATGACACCGGCGCAGAGGAAACAGGCGGCCAGCCTGATACGCCGGGAGTGCTGTTGCTGTGAGGACGGCAACTGCATTGTCCTTGACGATGGGGACACCTGCACCTGCCCGCAGACGGTTTCTTTCTCGGTCTGCTGTAAGTGGTTCCGCTGGGCGGTCTTGCCGCTGGACGGGACGCTGGAAGCGGAGATTTTTCGGGATAAGGACTTGAAACGCTGCGAGGTCTGCGGCGGTGTGTTCGTCCCCAAATCCAACCGGGCAAAATACTGCCCCGGCTGTGCCGCCAGAGTTCACAGGCGGCAGAAAACAGAAAGTGAACGGAAAACGGGCTTCTAACCGTCCACAAAACGCACTATGACAAATACCATCTATATCCATCAGCTGGAAAAGGCGTTCAGCTTCACCCGGCTCCCGAATTTTCTCTTTGAAGCCCCCACATTCAAGCCCCTGTCTAACGAGGCAAAGGTTCTGTACGCCTTTATCCTGCGCCGGACAGAGTTATCCCGCAAGAATGGGTGGGCGGATGACTGCGGACGGATTTTCCTGTATTACCCTATCTGTGAGGTGGTTGACCTGCTCCACTGTGGGCGGCAGAAAGCGGTGAACACCCTGCGGGAACTGCAATACGCCGGACTGGTGGAAATCCAGAAGCAGGGCTGTGGAAAACCCAACCGCATTTTTCCAAAATCCTATGAAGCGGTTCCAAACACCGACTTCAAGAAATCCCGTTCTGGTACGCCGGAGGACTGAAAACCGTACCCATGAAGTACGGAAACCGCCCCCTTGAAGTACGAAAACCGGACGGTATATAGAAATACAAAGATTAAAATGATTTATTTATATCCATTCCATTCCTATCGTATCAGAGATAATTCTGGCGGGATTTTCCCTGTGGAAACCCCCGGATAGGAAAGGAATGGGGAAAGGAGCAGAATGGCACAACACGCAATTTTACGGTTTGAGAAACACAAGGGCAACCCGGCAAGGCCGCTGGAAGCCCATCACGAAAGACAGAAAGAACAATACGCCAGCAACCCCGACATTGACACAAGCCGGAGCAAATACAATTTCCATATCGTCAAGCCGGAGGGACGCTATTACCACTTCATTCAGAGCCGTATCGAGCAGGCAGGATGCCGGACGAGGAAAGACAGCACACGGTTTGTCGATACGCTGATAACCGCCAGTCCGGAGTTTTTCAAGGGGAAATCTCCAAAGGAGATACAGGCGTTCTTTCAGCGGGCGGCGGAGTTCCTCACCCACCGGGTAGGACGGGAAAATATCGTGTCGGCGGTGGTACACATGGACGAGAAAACGCCCCACCTGCATTTGACCTTTGTTCCGCTGACAAAGGACAACCGCCTGTGTGCAAAGGAGATTATCGGCAACCGGGCAAACCTGACGAAGTGGCAGGACGATTTTCACGCCTATATGGTGGAGAAATATCCTGACTTGGAGCGTGGGGAGAGTGCCAGCAAGACAGGCCGGAAGCATATTCCCACCCGACTTTTCAAACAGGCGGTTTCCCTCTCCAAACAGGCCAGAGCCATTGAAGCCGCCCTTGACGGCATTAACCCACTGAACGCCGGAAAGAAAAAAGAGGAAGCCCTCTCCATGCTGAAAAAGTGGTTCCCGCAGATGGAGAACTTCTCCGGGCAGTTGAAAAAGTACAAGGTCACAATCAATGACCTGTTGGCGGAGAATGAGCAGTTGGAAGCAAGGGCAAAGGCCAGCGAAAAAGGCAAGATGAAAGATACGATGGAACGGGCAAAGCTGAAAAGCGAACTGGACAATTTACAGCGGCTGGTTGACCGTATCCCGCCGGATATACTGGCGGAACTGAAACGGCAGCAACGGCACACGGTAAAGGAAAGGTGATAGATATAAGCAGAAATTTTCGCCGCCCCTGTGCGGCATTGTACCTTGAAAACTGAATATGGAGGACACTGGATGGCAAAAAGCGAAAGCGATATTTTTACACCCCGGACAGGGCAGGTCATACAAGCAGAGAACGGCACGCAGTATTTTGTATGTGGGAACAACCGTATAAAAATCTCCGAACACTTCGCCGCAGGCGGGAAGCCCCTCGGTGATCTGATTGTAGATGTGGTGCGGCATACCGCAGAAAAAGCCGCTTCAACCTGATAGCCCATCATTGATAACGCGCCCACGCTTATGATATAATTGCCATAGAGCAAAAGTATTGTAAGCGTGGGTTGTTTCTTTAGAAGGAGGATTTTTAACGGTGAAACAACCTTACAATACTACGATTTACAACACGGCGCTTTATATGAGATTGAGCCGGGACGATGAAAACTATGGTGACAGCGTAAGCATTGAAACACAGCGGACAATCCTGCAACAGTACGCAAAGGAACAGGGGCTTCATGTAGTCGGTGAGTATGTGGACGATGGCTGGTCGGGGACGAACTTTGAACGCCCGGATTTTCAGCGCATGATGGACGATGTGGAAGCCGGAAAAGTAAACTGCATTGTCACGAAAGACCTTTCCCGTTTCGGGCGGGAACATGTGATGATGGACTACTATCTGGAATTTCTGTTCCCGGAAAAACGGGTGCGCTATATCGCCGTTGCGGAGAATGAGGACACAGAAAAAGGGCTTTCCGATTTTGTCCCGTTCAAAAACCTGTTCAATGAATGGTTTGCGAAAGATACGAGCCGCAAGGTAAAGGCCGCTTTCAAAGCAAAGTTTGCCACAGGACAGCGTATCGGCGCCTATGCTCCCATCGGGTACAGGAAACACCCGGAAATCAAAAACAAGCTGATAATCGACGAGGAAACCCGCTGGATAGTGGAGAAGATTTTTGACCTTGCCTTTCATGGCAGAGGGGCGGCCAGTATCACAAGCATACTGATTGCGGAAAAGGTTCCCACTCCGGGATTTATCAACTTTCAGCGTGACGGGACTTTCGCAAACATCTATGCGGGTGCGCCGGAGGAAAAAAGCTACGCATGGACGATAGCCCAGGTCAAGAGCATTATGAAAGATGAAACCTATATCGGCCATACCATCCACTACCGGGAAACGAACATTTCCTTTAAGAACAAACGGGGGGTACGCAAGCCCCAAAGTGAATGGGTGCGGGTGGAGAACACGCAGGAGCCGATTATCAGCGAACAGGTTTTCCGGCAGGTACAGGAGCAGATAGCAAACCGCCGTAGGAAGTGCAAGGATGGTACAACGCAGATTTTTTCCGGATTGGTAAAATGTGCGGATTGCGGGTGGTCGTTGTCCTATGGGGAAAACAGGCAGAACAGCAAGCCTTACGGCCATTATCATTGTAGCAAGTACGGACAGGGCACACGCCAATGCTCCATGCACTATATCCGCTATGATGTGCTTTACGCCTATGTCCTCTCCCGTCTGCAATACTGGTCGGGGCTGGTACAGCATGATGAAGAACGGCTTTTGAAGCGGCTGTTAAATGCCACTGATAAGGGACAGGCCGCCGCAAGAAAGAAGCAGACCGCAGAACTGAAAAAGGCAGAGAAGCGGAAAGCCGAAGTCGATACCCTGTTTGCCCGGATGTATGAGGACTGGGCGGCGGGGCGTATCACGGAATACAACTTCTCTATGCTGTCCGGGAAGTACCAAAGCGAACAGGCTGAACTGGACGAAAAGATTGAACAGCTTCAATCCGCTATCGCCACTGAAAGCCAGAACGCCGCAGACGCAGAAAAATGGATTGCCTTGATGAAAGAGTGCGTCAATCCAACGGAACTGACCGCCGAACTTTTGAATACGCTGATTGAAAAAATCGTTGTCCATGAAGCGGTCAAAGGTGAGGACGGAAGCCGGGAACAGGAGGTAGAAATCTTCTACCGCTTTATCGGCAAAATTGATTGAATGATACCAATATCTTTAACTATGTGATACCGGAATGTCGGTTCCTGATTCCGATATGCTCATTTCCATATCAGAGGTTCTAGAAACCCCTGTTAGTATTTTGCTTGGAGAAACTATTGTTGAAACTAAGATCAGTGATTTAGAAGTAATTTCAGAAAAATTGGAGATTATAAATTTACAACTCGCACAAAAGAAGATTGCAAGACGAAAAATTATTCAAGGATTACTTATTATATTGTGTGCAGTTATCGTAATAATTTCAGCGGTCTTAATTGAATTAAACAGCCCCTATCTAAATTGGAATTATAATGACCCGGAAACAGCTGTTTTGGGAGTTGGTTTTCATGCATTTGAATGGTTGTTTTTCAGGTTAGCGCCGATAGTCTTTGGTGGAGCAGTTGCTGGAATTTTCCTGACACGGAAGAAGGCGTAAAACTCCGTTTAAAGGAGAAGTCAAGAAGTATAACAAAACGCATGTATTAAGACATACTTTTTATAAAAATATGGAGATAAAGGAGAACGGGGCAATGAAATTAAAGAATATTTTGATTGTTGTAAAAGATATTGAAAAATCAAAACGCTTTTATCATGATTTGTTTGGGCTTGATATGGTACTTGACAATAACGGAAATATGATTCTGACGGAAGGTCTTGTGTTACAGGATGAAAAAATATGGAAAAAATTTCTTGGAAAAGATATTATCCCGAAAAACAATTCTTGTGAGTTGTATTTTGAGGAACAAAATATGGAAGCGTTTATTGAAAAACTGGAAACATTATATCCTTCGATTCAATATGTTAATCGTCTCATGGTGCACAGTTGGGGACAGAAAGTAATTCGTTTTTATGATTTGGATGGCAATTTGATTGAGGTTGGAACGCCGATGTAGCGCGTTCTGTACCGTCAGTCTGGGGAATATGCTACAATTAGACTCACACAGAAGGCTTAAATATATAAAGGAAGAGAGGGAATCGTATTATGTTTTCATATGAGGAGATACAAAAATACAACGAAACAGATATTTGTATTTATAAGTATATTGTTTCCAATATTGATAAGGTTCAATATATGACTATTCGGGAACTGGCAAAAGCAATACATATCTCTACTTCAACGATATTACGTTTTTGTAATAAAAATAATTTTGAGGGATACTCTGATTTTAAAGAAGCCTTGAAAAAGGAAATTGTCTTACAAAATACATATCCTCCAATGGAAGAATTGCAGGAACTTTCTGATTTTTTTGCCAGAGCAAATTCGAGTGCGTTTGAAAAGAAATTGTTGTTTGCAGTCGATGCTATTCGAAATGCAGATTTGACAATTTTTGTGGGTATGGGATCATCCGGCACACTCGCAAAATATGGAGCAAGATATTTTGCAAATATGGGACATTTTGCAGTAGGATTAGAAGATACGCTTTATCCGATTACAACATTTCAATGGAAAAATACAGTTGTAATTGCTCTTTCTGAAAGTGGCGAAATAGATCGGTTGATTGAAGCTATTCACCAGTTCAAGCAAAAGCAATGCACGATATTAAGTATTACGAATTCGTCTGCATCAACGTTGGCAAAAATGTCTGATTGGAATTTTTCGTATCATTTGAGCACCAAACGTATCAATGGGAGATATAACGGAACTACACAGATTCCGGTTATTTTCATCGTTGAAGCTTTGGCAAAGAGAATATAAGAAACAGGCTGTTACTTGCTTTGTAACAGCTTTTTTTCTATTCTGAAGTCAGGAGGTGATACGATTGACTGAATTAGAAAAATGTATGGCAGGGGAGTGCTATAATTGTCATGACAAAATTTTTCTGGATTTTAAAAGTCGTGCAACAAAATTATTGAAAAAATATAATGCACTTGAATATGAACAGAAAGAAGAAAAAGAAAATATTTTAAAGGAGCTATTTGGAGAAATCGGTACAAAGGTATCAGTTGCATTACCGTTTCTCTGCGATTATGGGCGGAATATTCATGTGGGAAATAATGTATCTGTCAATATGAACTGTACTTTTGTAGACTGCAATAAAATTACCATTGGTGATAATGTGCTGATTGCATCAAATGTGCAGCTTTATACAGCAACACATCCTGTCGAGTTGGCAGAAAGATATGTTGCAAACTTAGAAACAGAACAATTAATCCGGTGTACCTATGCATTACCTATAAAAATTGGGAATGGTTGCTGGCTAGGTGGTGGCGTTATTGTTCTTCCGGGGGTAACGATAGGCGATGGCTCTGTTATAGGTGCTGGAAGTGTTGTTACAAAGGATATACCGGAAAATTCGCTGGCAGTAGGTAATCCGTGCAGGGTAATTCGTAAGATTAACGGAGAAAGTATATAATGTTTAAGATCGTTGCTTTTGATATGGATGGAACAATAGCAGACACAATTCCAATGTGTATACAAGCGTTTCAAAACAGTATATCGCCGTATGTAGACCATGAACTTGGCGAAAAGGAAATTATGAAAACATTCGGTCTTAATGAAATAGGTATGGTCAAATCTGTTGTTACCCAAGATTGGGAATCTGCAATAAAGGACTTTTACGACCAATACGAGCAGCTGCATGATAAAGTTACAGAAATGTTTCCGGATATGTTAAGACTATTAATGTTTTTGAAAAAGCAAAAAATTGTAGTAGCGTTGATTACAGGGAAGGGTGAAAAATGTTGTGCAATTACGTTGAGAAAATTAGGAATATCAAACATATTTGATGAAATACTATGCGGTTCAGAAAGAGCTGCGAATAAAAAGGAAAATATGGAATATCTTCTGTGCAAATATTCTATATCTAAAGATGAATTTTGTTACATAGGTGACACTGTTGAAGATATAAAGGTTTGCAGAGAACTAGGAGTGATGTGTATTTCTGCGGCATGGAAGAGACATGCAAGTACAATTAGCTTAGAAAAAGAGAATCCTGATTACGTTTTTCGTTATGTTCAGGAGTTATATGAGTATTTTCAATTAGAAAAAGTTCCTCAATTGAAATCGCCCCCAATTTGTGGTAAGATTGAGAGGATTTAAAAGGTATTTTTTGGAGGTTGAAAAGATGGAAAGTTATAAGAAAGAATTTATAGATTTTATGGTAGAGAGCAAAGTGTTGAAGTTCGGAGAGTTTACTTTAAAGAGTGGAAGAAAGTCTCCGTTTTTTATGAATGCGGGTGGATATGTAACAGGTTCTCAGCTGAAAAGACTCGGAGAGTACTATGCAAAAGCAATCCATGATAAATATGGAGATGATTTTGACGTGCTGTTCGGACCTGCTTACAAAGGAATTCCGCTTAGTGTTGTGACTGCAATTGCATACAGTGAGTTATACGGAAAAGAAATTCGCTATTGCTCAGACAGAAAAGAAGAGAAAGATCACGGCGCTGATAAAGGAAGTTTTCTTGGCAGCAGTTTAAAAGACGGTGACAGAGTTGTGATGATCGAGGATGTGACAACATCTGGAAAATCTATGGAAGAGACTGTGCCGAAAGTAAAAGGTGCCGCTGATGTGAAAATTGTTGGATTGATGGTGTCTTTAGACCGCATGGAAGTAGGAAAAGGCGGCGTAAAATGTGCATTGGAGGAAGTAAAAGATCTGTATGGATTTGAGACAAATGCGATTGTGACAATGGCAGAAGTAGTTAAATATCTGTATAACAAAGAAATCAATGGAGAAGTTATTATTGACGATACATTAAAAGCGGCAATTGACGCATATTATGAACAGTACGGAGCGAAATAAGGAGGCGAGATTGCATGGTAGAAAAAGCATATCGATCAATGAAAACAGTAGGTGCCGGAAATATCGCACTAGGGATTATCATGGCTGTTGTAGGTGTGACAGCAGGAATTTTAACGATTATCGGAGGCGCCCGTCTACTGCGGAATAAGCAGGAATTGACATTTTAACCGGAAAGGGAATTGTTTTGGACGCAAGAAAGAAAAGACGATTACGTATATTAGGGAAAATTTTATTTGTATTATACATTTTATTTGTGTTCTATTTTTTGATCTTTTCTGACTGGTATGGACGCACTGGTGAAATGCAGGAGTACCATTATAATTTGGTTTTGTTCAAGGAGATCAAGCGGTTTTGGAATTACAGAGGACAGCTTGGAGCGTTTGCAACATTTACAAATTTATTTGGAAATATTGTCATTTTCCTGCCATTTGGATTTTTTATGCCGATGGCGAGCAAATACAGAAGTTTTTGGGCAACTGCAGTGAACAGTCTGGCTTTGAGTCTTCTGGTCGAGACATTTCAACTGCTTACGAAAGTGGGATGTTTCGATGTGGATGATCTGGTGTTAAACACGTTGGGGGGAATATTAGGCTATATCACATTCATGATATGCAATACGATAAGGAGAAGATACAATGCGAAAAGAAAAGGGAAAAAATAAGGCAAAAGAAAGAAAAAAAAGAGCCAATCGCAAATATGGACAGGCAAAGCTGAAACACTCTAAAAAAGGGATACAGTCCTGTGTGATCGCGGGAATTGTATTGGTGGCATTGGCTGCAATGATTGTGATTGCATACATTAGTGCAGGGACTGCGGCGCCTTACATCGGAGGACTGGCACTTGTCACTCTTATTCTTACAGTGACTGGGTGCGTGCTTGCAGTGAGAGGGCTGAAAGAACGAGAGAAAAACTATCTTACATGTAAGATAGGAATTGGTTGCAACATATTCTTTATCATTGCATTTATTGCTATTTTTTGCAGGGGGCTATTTTAAATGAAAGAAATCAATGAACAGATTATAGAGCGGTATATGCTTTCAATAGAAAGAATCCGCAGAATCACAGAAGAAGAGACGACAGAAGTTTTATATAGAGACTATTTTCGGAAAGTATCCGAATTTATTTTGAAGATCAATGAGATTCGGGAACGTATGCAGGACAAGCCATTTGAACAGTGTACGCTCGACGAATTAAAAAGAGAGAATGAAAGTATCTATGCAGATGTTGTGGGAGACCAGTACGATACAAGTTATGCGAATCCGGCATATGCGGTTTCTTTGTTTGGAGAAGAAATCGGACAGCTTTTGAGTTTTTTATACACAGAGCTTCGCGGGGAGATCGCTTATGTGTATGAGCAGCAGGTGGAATATCTTGCAATCTGCAACGAATTATTTATAGAGATATATAATTGTTTTGAGGGGACATTGACACCGGATTACAAGGAACTCAAAGAGATTGTTTACTGGTATGCGAGTGATTACTGTGATGTATTTGTCGCTGACAGAATCGAAGAACAGTTGAATCCGGAATGTTCGTTTGCCGCAGATATCGTGACAAAAAGTAATTTAAACGATTTGCGTTATCTGTATCAGTATGGCGAATATGTGTCTGAGAATGAGTGGAAGACAGCGGAACATTTGAATACACTTCCACAGAAGACAATTGATCAGATGGCGGATGTATACACGGAAGGATATCGAATTGGATTCGTTAATGCGGGGATTGATCTGTCGAAAAAATCGGTTGTAAATATTCGTTATACACTTGGATTTGAGCGGGTAATCAAAAAAGCAATTGAAAATTTTGAAAAGATGGGACTAAGACCGACAATCTATCGGGCAGCAGTCAGTGTATTGACAAAGCGACAGCACTATAAAGTAGGATATTACGGAGCAATTGCAAATAAGCAGTATGAGTATGATCACAGACAGGATCAGGGGCTGTTTTTGGATAAGAAGTTCATGGAGAGAAAGCTCGATGTCATGAAAAATGCCTACGAGAAGTACAGAGAGCTTGCAGGAGAACATGCGGGACCGGCTGTTATGGAGATATTCGGTGAAGAACCGTTTGCGCCGGTGCAAAAGCCGGAGTCAGTTGTGCTCACAGAAAAGCAGGAAAAATTATCGGTGCTGTTTGACAGCAAATCCGGACAGCTTACGAATCAGTATATCAAAGGGGATGAGCGCAGTTTTACGATTGTCGCTTATCCGGTACCGGAGATTGGAGCACAGTATAAAGAGATTTTTGATGAAGTCATTCGCATCAACACGTTAGATGCGAACGTCTATAAAAACGTACAACAGGCTTTGATTGATGCGCTGGATAAAGGTGAGTATGTGCATATTCTTGGGAAAGATAAAAATGAGACTGACTTAAAAGTACAGCTTTATCGTTTGTCAGACCCGGCGAAAGAGACTATTTTCGAAAACTGCGTGGCGGATGTCAATATTCCGGTCGGAGAAGTATTTACTTCGCCGGTACTGGAGGGGACAAACGGAGTGCTGAATGTAAGTAAAGTATATCTCAATGAATTGCAGTACCGTGATCTGAAGATTACATTTGAAAATGGAAAGATTACAGAGTATACATGCAGCAATTTCGAGGACGAGGAGCAATCGAAAAAGTATATCAAAAGCAATATTCTTCATAACCATGATACGCTGCCTCTTGGAGAATTTGCCATCGGAACGAATACAACTGCGTATGTTGTGGCAAAGAAATATCAGATTGAGGACAAGATGCCGATTCTGATCGCAGAAAAGATGGGACCGCATTTTGCTGTGGGAGATACATGCTATAGCTGGAGCGAGGAGAATAAATTGTATAATCCGGATGGAAAGGAAATTGTTGCGAAAGATAATTCGGTTTCAATACTTCGGAAAGAAGATGTGTCAAAAGCGTATTTCCAATGTCATACTGATATCACAATTCCGTATGAAGAGTTAGAAGAGATTGCGGTTGTGACCGAAAAAGGAGAGCGCATTATGTTACTGAAAGACGGCCATTTTGTGCTGTCTGGAACAGAGATTCTGAACGAGCCACTGAAGGAAGCTGGCGTGTAGAAAAGATGATAGAACCATATTTGTGATAAGCATTTATAATTATTCTTAACAAGTGGAGATGTTGACATCCTTGAAATGT
The DNA here is from genome assembly GCF_059731825.1 of Faecalimonas nexilis. Lineage (NCBI taxonomy): Bacteria > Bacillati > Bacillota > Clostridia > Lachnospirales > Lachnospiraceae > Faecalimonas > Faecalimonas nexilis. The sequence goes on from NZ_AP029189.1 coordinate 788,582, forward strand.
ATTAGTAAAATAACTTATAAATAGTGGAATATTTATTTTGATTACTTATAAATGAGACGAAGGAAGGAGAACAATTATGCCAAAGGTAGGAATTGTAATGGGTAGCGATTCTGACATGAAAGTAATGAGCAAAGCAGCTGACATGTTAGAAAAATTTGGAGTGGAATATGAGATGACAATTATCTCAGCACACCGTGAGCCGGATGTTTTTTATGACTATGCGAAATCAGCAGAAGAGAAAGATTTTAAAGTCATCATTGCGGGAGCAGGGATGGCGGCGCATCTTCCGGGAATGTGTGCGGCGATTTTCCCGATGCCGGTAATTGGAATCCCAATGTCAGGCAAGAATTTGGAAGGGGTAGATGCACTGTATTCAATTGTTCAGATGCCGCCTGGAATTCCGGTAGCAACTGTGGCAATCGATGGAGGTGCCAACGCAGCGATTTTAGCAGCAAAGATTCTTGCAACATCTGATCCTGAGCTGTTGGAGAGATTGAAAGCCTACACAAAAGAAATGAAAGAAACGGTACAGGCAAAAGCAGCAAAATTAGACGAGCTTGGACACAAAGAATATTTGAAACAAATGTAGAACACATATTGGAGGAAGTAAGATGGATTATAAGAACGCAGGCGTAGATATTGAAGCTGGTTACAAATCAGTAGAATTGATGAAAAAACATATTCAGCAGACAATGAGACCGGAAGTGCTGACAAATATCGGAGGATTTTCAGGAGCTTTTTCTATGGAGAAATTCAAAGATATGGAAAAACCAACTCTTGTATCCGGAACTGATGGTGTCGGAACAAAGTTAAAACTTGCTTTTATTTTAGATAAACATGATACAATTGGTATCGACTGTGTGGCAATGTGTGTGAATGATATTGCCTGTGCAGGAGGAGAACCATTATTTTTCTTAGACTATATTGCCTGCGGAAAAAATGAACCGGAGAAAATCGCTACAATCGTAAGCGGTGTCGCAGAAGGATGTAAACAGTCAGGCGCAGCGTTGATCGGTGGAGAGACTGCAGAAATGCCAGGTTTCTATCCAGTAGATGAATACGATCTTGCAGGATTTGCAGTTGGTGTGGTAGATGAAAAAGATCTGATCACAGGAAAAGAATTAAAAGACGGAGATGTGCTGATCGGTATGGCATCTTCAGGTGTTCACAGCAATGGATTTTCTCTGGTAAGAAAAGTGTTCGACATGAAAGAAGAGGCATTGAAGAGAGAATGTGATTCACTTGGATGCTCGCTGGGCGAGGCATTGCTTGCTCCAACAAAAATTTATGTGAAAGCACTTCGCACAATCAAAGAATCTGGTGTGAAGATCAAAGCCTGCAGTCATATCACAGGTGGTGGTTTCTATGAAAACATTCCACGTATGCTCTGTGATGGGATGCACGCGGTTGTAAAAAAAGACAGCTATCCGATTCCGCCAATCTTTAAAATGTTAGCAGTGGATGGCGATATTGAAGAGACTATGATGTACAACACATTCAACATGGGACTTGGAATGATTCTTGCAGTTGATAAAGAAAATGTAGATAAGACATTAGAGGCAATCAAAGCAGCCGGCGAGGACGGATATGTAGTTGGTCATATTGAAGCCGGAGATAAAGGAGTTACTTTATGCTAAAAGTAGTTGTGCTGGTTTCCGGAGGCGGAACGAATCTGCAGGCGATTTTGGATGCGGTAGACAGCGGTGCGATCACGAACACAGAGATTGTGGGCGTGATCAGCAACAATAAGAATGCATATGCTTTACAGAGAGCAGAAGAAAAGGGAATTCCGAATGTCTGTGTCTCTCCGAAAGCGTTTGCGTCGAGAGCAGAGTTTAATCAGGCATTGTTAGATACCGTGGATCAGTTTCAGGCAGATTTACTGGTACTTGCAGGATTTTTGGTTGTCATTCCGGAAATGATGATCGAAGCTTACAGAAACCGTATTATCAATATCCATCCATCCCTGATTCCGGCATTTTGCGGAACTGGGTATTATGGTTTGAAAGTGCATGAGGCGGCACTTGAAAAGGGCGTAAAAGTCGTTGGAGCTACTGTGCACTTTGTGGATGAAGGAACCGATACCGGTGCGATCATTCTTCAGAAGGCTGTGGAAGTAAAACAGGGAGATACTCCTGAAATTTTGCAAAGAAGAGTGATGGAGCAGGCAGAGTGGAAAATTCTCCCACAGGCAATTGACCTGATCGCAAATGGAAAAGTGAAGGTTGTAGATGGCAAGGTAATGATAGAGGAAGAAGCATAGGAGGTCGCAATGAAAGTATTAATTGTTGGAAGCGGCGGAAGAGAACATGCGATTGCATGGAGTGTGGCAAAAAGTGATAAAGTAGAGAAAATTTATTGTGCACCTGGGAATGCAGGGATTGCACAGTATGCAGAATGTGTTGCAATCGGTGCGATGGAGTTTGAAAAACTGGCAGCTTTTGCAAAAGAACATGAAGTAGACCTTACAATTGTCGGAATGGATGATCCGCTTGTAGGTGGAATTGTAGATGTGTTTGAAAGCGAAGGATTAAGAGTGTTCGGTCCTCGTAAAAATGCGGCTATTTTGGAAGGCTCCAAAGCATTTTCAAAAGATTTGATGAAAAAATATAATATCCCCACAGCGGGATATGAAAACTTTGATGACGCAAAGAAAGCGCTTGCGTATCTTGAGACAGCGAAGTTCCCAATCGTGTTAAAGGCGGACGGACTTGCACTTGGAAAAGGTGTACTGATCTGCAACACATTGGAAGAAGCAAAAGATGGAGTACAATCCATTATGCTGGATAAGCAGTTTGGAACAGCAGGAAACACGATGGTCATCGAAGAATTTATGACTGGCCGTGAAGTGTCGGTACTTTCTTTTGTGGATGGAAACACAATCAAGACGATGACATCCGCGCAGGATCACAAACGTGCAATGGATGGAGACAAAGGTTTGAACACAGGAGGAATGGGAACATTTTCTCCAAGCCCGTTCTACACAAAAGAAGTAGAAGAGTTCTGTAATAAATATATTTATCAGGCAACAGTAGATGCTATGAAAGCAGAAGGAAGAGAATTTAAGGGAATTATTTTCTTTGGATTGATGCTGACAGAGGATGGACCGAAAGTATTGGAATACAATGCAAGATTCGGAGATCCGGAGGCACAGGTTGTACTTCCTCGTATGAAAAATGATATCATCGAAGTTGTGGAGGCATGTATTGACGGAACATTAGATCAGATTGATCTTCAGTTTGAAGACAATGCGGCTGTGTGTGTTGTGCTTGCATCAGAAGGATATCCGGTGAAGTATGACAAAGGACTTCCAATCAGTGGGCTGGAAGAATTTGAAAAACACGACGGATATTATTGCTTCCATGCGGGAACAAAGTTTGAAGGCGATAAGATCGTGACAAACGGCGGACGTGTTCTCGGGGTGACTGCAAAAGGAAAAGATTTGAAAGAAGCACGCGAAAACGCTTACAAAGCGACAGAGTGGGTGCAGTTTGCAAACAAATATAAGAGAAATGATATCGGAAAAGCGATAGATGAAGCGTAACTCTTTGATGGGGACGAAGTTTTTATAAAACTTCGTCCTTGCTTTTTCCGGAGATGATATTGTCTGAGAGTCAAAATAAAATAGAAAGTTGACAGAAGTAGGCGAATGCTATAATATCTATATAACAATCAGAAGAAAAAAGGTGAAAAAGATGCTTATAGAAATTGATTTTAACAGTGATGAGGCAATTTATATTCAATTGCGCAATCAGATTATTATGGGGATTGCTACGTCTCAGATACAGGAAGGAGATACACTTCCTTCCGTGAGACAATTGGCGGAAAATATCGGGATTAATATGCATACAGTGAATAAGGCGTACAGTGTGCTGCGAGAGGAAGGTTTCCTGCAGCTTGACCGAAGAAGAGGAGCCGTAATTGCGCTTGACATTGATAAGATACGGGCGATGGAAGATATGAGAAGATATCTGCGCGTGGCACTTGCCAAGGCGCATTGTCATAATATTACAAAGGAAGACATCTACGAGCTGGTAGATGAGATTTATGAAGATTATAAATAGGTAGCAGGAGGAGATAGATGCAGAAAGATTTTACAAAACAGGCTGCGAAAGTATTAGAGACAGCAAGGGCGCTTGCAAAAAAATGGAACCATCCATATGTGGGGACAGAGCATCTGCTGCTTGCTTTGAGAAGAGAATTTACAGGTGTTGCAGGCCAGATTCTTGCGGCTAACAAAGTGGAAGAAGAAAAGATTACAAAAGTGATCGAGGAACTGATTTCTCCGGGAACTGAGATGCAGACGAAGAGAACATTGGAGTTCAGCCCGAGACTGGTATATCTTTTGGATAATGCGCTTTTGGAAGCAGTGCGATTATCTTCTGAGAAGATAGGAACAGAACATATGCTGCTTGCCATGTTAAAAGATGTAGACTGCGTGGCAACAAGAACATTGGTGACATTGAATGTGAATCTTGGCAAAGTGCAGGAGGGAATATTGGAAGTCATCGGAGTGAATCCGAGAGAATATATGGAGGACACCAGAGAGGACAAAAATGGTCGTAACAGTGTACTTGCACAGTACAGTACAGATTTGACGGCGCAGGCAGAAGAAGGAAAATTAGATCCGGTGATTGGAAGAGAGTCTGAGATAGAAAGACTGATGCAGATTTTAAGCAGACGGACAAAAAATAATCCGTGTCTAGTGGGAGAACCTGGTGTTGGAAAGACAGCAATTATCGAAGGGCTGGCGAACCAGATTGCAACGGGGATTGTGCCGGATGGCATGAAAGATAAACGGATTGTGACGCTGGATTTATCAGGAATGATAGCGGGATCCAAATACCGTGGAGAGTTTGAGGAACGGATGAAACGATTGATCCGGGAAGTGAGATCTGCCGGAAATATTATTTTATTTTTAGATGAGGTGCACACGATGATTGGCGCAGGAGGCGCCGAAGGTGCGATTGATGCATCAAATATTCTGAAGCCATCTCTTGCAAGAGGAGAACTGCAGCTGATCGGGGCGACGACAATTGTGGAATATCGGAAATACATTGAGAAAGATGCTGCTTTGGAGAGACGCTTTCAGCCGATCACAGTGGAAGAACCGACGAATGAGCAGTGTGAACGTATTTTAGAGGGAATCAAGGGAAAATACGAGAGTCATCATCATGTGACAATTGAGGAAGGCGCGTTAAAAGCGGCGGTGACTTTGTCAAGCCGTTATATCAATGACCGTCATCTTCCGGATAAGGCGATTGATGTGCTTGACGAGGCGTGTTCGAAGGTAAGTCTTGCAGGATTTAAAGTACCGGACAGCCTGACAAGACTGGAACAGACATTGCAGGAAATCTCACTGGAAAAAGAAGAAAAGATTAAAAATGGAGATTTTGCAGAAGCATCATTGCTGCACAAAGAGCAGGAGAGTGTGGGAAAAAAATTAGAGAGTGTGAAAAGACGTTTTCATTCGAACAATGCAAAGCGGAACCTGGTTGTCACTGAGGCGGATATCGAATCTGTTGTATCTTCCTGGACGAAAATTCCAGTGCAGAAGCTGGCGGAGACAGAAAGCGCAAGATTGAAAAAGCTGGAGCAGACGCTGCATAAAAGAGTAATCGGACAGGAGGAAGCGGTGAGTGCGGTTGCAAGAGCGGTGAAACGTGGACGTGTCGGACTAAAAGATCCAAAGCGCCCGATAGGTTCGTTCTTGTTTTTAGGTCCGACAGGAGTCGGAAAGACAGAACTTTCCAAGGCACTGGCAGAAGCTTTGTTCGGCGATGAAAATGCGATGATTCGCGTAGATATGTCAGAATATATGGAAAAACACAGTGTATCGAAGATGATTGGCTCACCACCGGGGTATGTAGGTCACGACGATGGCGGACAATTGAGTGAGAAAGTTCGCCGAAATCCGTACTCAGTGGTACTGTTTGATGAGATTGAAAAGGCACATCCGGATGTATTTAACATTTTATTGCAGGTGCTGGATGACGGGCATATCACAGATTCGCAGGGAAGAAAAGTAGATTTTAGAAATACAGTCATTATTATGACTTCCAATGCAGGGGCAAAAGCAATTGTCGATCCGAAGAAATTGGGATTTGTAACAAAAGAAGATGCCGCCGGCGATTATAAAAAGATGAAGGCGAATGTGATGGACGAGGTGAAATTACTGTTCCGTCCGGAATTTTTGAACCGAATTGATGAGATTATTGTATTCCATTCATTGACAATCGATCACATGAAAAAGATTGTTGGGTTGATGTGCAAAGAATTGATCAGACGTGTGAAGAACCAGATGAATATCACATTGACGATTCGAGATTCTGCAAAAAAATATATTGTGGAAAAGGGCAATGACCAGAAATATGGTGCAAGACCGTTGCGGCGTGCAATGCAGACGGAACTGGAAGATAAGCTTGCCGAGGCAATATTAGACGGAGAGATTTGCGAAGGAATGGATGTGGAAGTGGGAGTATCTAAAAAAGAACTAAAATTTTTCACAAAAGACACAAAAAACTAGCAAAATAGTCTGATTTATTATATAATAGAAGTAGAAATTTTATACCATTTAGGAGGAAAAATAAGATGGCAGCAGTAAAGGACTTATTGAGAGCAGAGGCAGATGGGACACTCAGTTTTGGGGATTACACACTTGCTTCAAAGACAAAATTAGACGGATTTGAATTCCAGGGAGATTTATATAAAGTAAAGACGTTCAAAGAGATTACAAAATTAGAAAAAAATGGAATGTTTGTATATGAATCAGTACCAGGAACTGCTGTAGAACATTTTAAGATGACAGAAGATGTGCTTTCATTTGAGGTATCCGGAGCAGAGGATGCACAGTTTACAGTTGAACTGGAGGCGGACAGTAAATACGAAGTCTACATGGATGATGTGAGTGTTGATAAGATGACTACAAATTTAAGCGGAAAACTAAGTATCAGTGCTGAGCTGAATGAGAACAGCAGTGTGGAAGTAAAAATTGTAAGAAGATAATAGTTGGGTGAAATAGGTTGCGCCGAGGCGCAGCCTATTTTATAATATATAAATTTTGTTATTAAGAAAGGAAGTCATATGGCAAAAGGAAAGAAGAGTGTTTTTTTCTGTCAAAACTGCGGACATGAAGAGAACAAATGGCTTGGGCAGTGCCCAATGTGCAAAGAATGGAATACGTTTGTGGAAGAGCCGGTTTCTTTTTCAAAGTCTGCTTCTGCGAAGCTGATAAAAGATGCGGAAGTGGTGGCTCTAAAACATGTGGAGACTGATCAGGAGGAACGAATTAAAACAAAGATAGAGGAACTCGATAGAGTACTTGGCGGAGGAATTGTTCCAGGGTCTCTTTTGCTGGTGGGAGGAGATCCTGGGATTGGGAAATCTACCCTTCTTTTGCAGGTGTGTCAGAGACTGTGTGAAGATAAGCACCAAGTGCTTTATATATCCGGGGAGGAGTCGCTCAAACAGATCAAACTCAGGGCAAACCGGATGGGAGAATTCACGGAAGATTTACTGCTCCTATGTGAGACAAATTTAGAGATTGTGAAAAATGTGATCCAAAAAAGAAAGCCGGAAGTTGTCATCATTGACTCGATCCAGACGATGTACAGTGAGGAGGTGGCATCTGCACCGGGCAGTGTGTCACAGGTTCGGGAATCGACCAATGTATTTATGCAGTTGGCAAAGGGGCTTGGAATATCCATTTTTATTGTAGGACATGTGACAAAAGAGGGAACGGTTGCAGGACCTAGAGTGTTGGAACATATGGTGGATACCGTTCTCTATTTTGAGGGAGACAGGCATGCATCCTACCGAATTTTGCGAGGTGTGAAGAATCGTTTTGGATCCACCAATGAAATCGGTGTGTTTGAGATGAGACAGAATGGACTTGTGGAAGTGGAAAATCCATCAGAATTTATGCTGAACGGAAAACCGGAGAATGCATCCGGGTCTGTTGTGGCGTGTTCCATGGAGGGGACAAGACCGATTTTAATTGAGATTCAGGCGCTTGTATGCAGCAGTAATTTTGGGATGCCAAGGCGCACTGCGGCAGGTACGGATTATAATCGAGTGAATTTGCTGATGGCAGTTTTGGAAAAACGAGTAGGAATACATCTGTCTAATTACGACGCATATGTCAATATCGCAGGGGGAATTAAGATGAATGAGCCGGCGGTGGATCTTGGGATTGTGATGGCGATTGTATCAAGTTATAAAAATCAGCCGATTGATGAGAAGACGATTGTGTTTGGGGAGGTTGGTCTAAGCGGTGAGGTGCGTGCAGTCAACATGCCGGAGCAAAGAGTCGCCGAAGCAAAAAAACTTGGATTTACAACCTGTATTATGCCTGAAGTGTCAAGAGAGGTTGTAAAGAATATTAAAGGGATTAAGATTATCGGTGTCAAGACGATCAATGAGGCACTGCAAGTATTATGAACTAAAAAGGTGTGATTGTTGAAGCGCTGGCTTTCAATAATCACACCTTTTTGGTAATGCTATTTACAGATCTCACAGCCTAGTTTACAGCCGGTCGGTGTCCCGGCACAGCCGCCCATCGCAGTTTCCCGCAGTTCAAATGGAAGACTTTTTCCGACACGGAACATAGCTTCCGCCATCTCGTCAAATGGTATCGGATGTGAAATTCCACTCAAAGCAAGTTCGGCGGATGTAATCGCATTGGCTACTCCAATCGCATTTCTGCTTTGGCACGGGGATTCTACAAGCCCTGCGATTGGGTCACAGACAAGCCCAAGCAGATTGGAAAGCGCAAGGCTTGCAGCGGTCAGACACATATGGGGAGTTCCGCCCATCATCTCGACAATGGCGCTTGCCGACATGGCACTTGCGGCGCCAACCTCCGCCTGACATCCGGCTTCCGCACCGGAGACAGAGGCATTTCGCATGAGGAGATATCCGATGGCGCTTGCGTTTAAAAGCCCTTGGTAGAGTTTCTCATCGGATAATCCGTGTTCATCCTGCATTGCAAGCAGTACACCCGGAACGACGCCGGACGAACCTGCAGTCGGGGCAGCGACAATCAGTCCCATCGATGCGTTGACTTCTAAAACAGCCATGCTATAGGAGATTGCCTTCGAAAGCATACTGCCACAGACACAGGAAGTGGTTTTCCCATGATCGTTTACTTTTTTTGCTTCACCGCCAATCAATCCGCCGATAGATTTTCCAGGATGTAAGAGAGGTCTGGTTGCGGCATTTTTCATAATAGAGAGCACTGTCTCTAACTTCGAATCAATTTCTTCAGATGAAAGAGATCCTGCCGTCATCTCGCGAAGTTTCATTATCTCAGAAATAGGAAGTGCTTTTTCTTTGCATGCTCCTATCAATTCTTGTCCGGTAAAAAAATCCATACTAATCCCTCCTACATTTGAATCAGCATAAGATCAGATACATGCGGATTCGTTTTGATTTTATCTAATACAGCCTCTGGAATCGGTTCGTCAGATTCCACGACGGTATATGCGTTGGCACCTTTGTCTTCGCGGAATAATCTCATGAATGCAATGTTTACTTCCTGTTCACTGAGTGCCTGTGTGATGTGAGCAACCACTCCCGGAGTGTCCTTTTGCTGCACGATCAAGGTACTGTACTCTCCGGTAAACTCTACATCGATGTTGTTGATGCGGACAATCTTCATCTTTCCACCGCCGATAGATTCACCGCGGATAGAGAGTGTATGTCCGGTCACGCCAATAAGATCGATATCTGCTGTATTTGGATGTTCGGTAGCAGTTTTCTCATCGATGATATATTCATAGGTGATATTTCTATCTTTGGCAATCTGAAAGGCATCCCGGATTCGCTCGTCATCTGTAGAGAATCCAAGGATCCCACCAAGAAGCGCCCGATCTGTGCCATGTCCGTGATAGGTTTTCGCAAAAGAGCCGTATAGTGTGAATGTCACTTTTTTTATATCTTCCGGGAACATCTTGCGTGCCATTAATGCGATGGATACTGCTCCGGCTGTGTGTGAGCTGGAAGGTCCGATCATATTCGGTCCGATCACATCAAAAATACTTAAAAAATTCATAATCGTTGTCCTCCTGTTGTATCTTCATTTAGTATAGCAGGAAATGAAAAGAAGTTACAGGGTTTAGCACGAGAAAAGTTTATAGAAAATTTTCTTTTTTGAGAATGAATTTCATGATAGAATAGAAGAGAAAAAAACGGATAAGAAACTTGTAAACTTAGATTCAGCCAAAGAAGGCAGAAAGGCGCGGAAACATTTGAAATTATATCGTACAAAATTACTGGAAAAACTAAAGGAGTCATTGGGAGCAGTCTTACCAATTATTGGGATTGTATTATTTTTGTGTTTTACAATCGCACCGGTACCGACTAGCATTCTGATGGCTTTTATTATTGGAGCATTGATGCTTATTGTTGGAATGATGTTTTTTACATTGGGAGCAGAAATGGCGATGACACCGATGGGAGAACGGCTTGGGACAAAGATGACGCAGACAAAAAAGCTTGGAGCGGTTGTGGTTCTCTGCTTTGTACTAGGGTTTATCATTACAATTTCAGAACCGGATTTACAGGTGCTGGCAGAGCAGGTGCCATCTATTCCCAATTATACATTAATCATAGCAGTCGCGGTCGGAGTAGGGATATTCCTTGTGGCAGCGGTGCTTCGAATGCTGTTTGGAATTGCATTGCCGCATATGCTTGTTGTGTTGTACCCAATTGTATTCCTGCTTGCATTTTTTGTGCCGGCGGACTTTTTAGCAGTTGCATTTGACTCGGGAGGGGTGACCACCGGTCCGATGACAGTGCCGTTTATTATGGCTTTTGGAATTGGTTTTTCGGCGGTGCGTAGTGATAAACATGCGGAAAATGACAGCTTTGGTCTAGTTGCTCTTTGCTCAATTGGACCGATTTTGGCAGTCCTGATTTTAGGGCTTATCTATAATCCGCAGGGAAGTACTTATACTAGAACTGTTATTCCGGATGCGAGTGATTCTGTGGAATTGTGGAAACTATTTGCAGATGGGATCCCAACATATATGAAAGAGATACTGATTTCATTGTTGCCGATTGTTTTGTTTTTTGCAGTTTTTCAGTGTATTTCACTGAAGTTGAAAAAACGAACGTTAGTGAAAATTCTTGTTGGAATTGTATACACTTATATAGGACTGGTGCTATTTCTCACAGGAGTAAATATCGGATTTATGCCGGCTGGAAATTATCTGGGACAACTAATTGCGGCGCTTCCTTATCGTTGGATTATTATCCAGATTGGCATGATTATGGGATATTTTATTGTTAAGGCAGAACCGGCGGTATATGTATTGACGGAACAAGTAGAAGAAATTACGTCCGGTGCCATTTCCAGAAATGCGATGGGGCTCAGCCTGTCAATTGGTGTATCTGTATCACTTGGACTTGCGATGGTTCGGGTTCTGACAGGAATTTCTATCTTTTGGTTCATCATTCCGGGATATGCGATTGCGATTGTTTTATCCTTTTTTGTGCCAAAGATTTTTACTGCAATTGCATTTGACTCGGGCGGAGTGGCATCCGGTCCAATGACAGCAACCTTTTTATTGCCGTTTGCAATGGGAGCGTGCCAGGCAGTAGGCGGTAATATTGTAACGGATGCATTCGGTGTAGTTGCTATGGTAGCGATGACCCCGTTGATTACGATTCAGGTGCTTGGAGCAATCTACAAACTACGTTCAAAACATGTGGCAGAAGAAACCAAAGAACCTGTTTTGGTATTACCGTTGGAAGCATTTGGAGATACAGATATTATTGAATTGTAGGAGACGAGAATTTTATGAGCAAAGTATATATGATGGTTACAATTACAAACCGGCAATTACGCAATCAATTCCAAGACTTATTTGAAAAAAATGAGATGGCTCCTGTTTTTGGAGCATTGGGAAGAGGAACTGCAGACAGTACCGTTTTGGATTATTTCGGATTGGAGGCAAGCGAAAAAGCGGTGTATTTTTCAATCGTAACGGAGAGTATGTGGAAACAACTTCGGCGGGAATTGATTATTAAGATGCAGATTGATGTGCCGGGAACCGGAATTGCATTTATCGTGCCAGTGAGCAGTATCGGTGGAAAAAAAGTGCTGCAGTATTTGATTGGTGGGCAAGAGTTTGAAAAAGAGGAGGAAACAGTATTGAAAGATACAAAGTACGAATTGCTTGTTGCAATTGCAAATCAGGGAAGTATTGATAATGTTATGGATGCAGCACGGAGTGCGAATGCAGGTGGAGGAACGGTTATTCATGCAAAAGGAACCGGAATGGAAAAAGCAGAAAAATTTCTAGGAGTATCTCTTGCAGAGGAAAAAGAGATTATTTTGATCGTGGCGAAGACATCGCAGAAAAATGAGATTATGAAAGCGATTATGGAGCAGGCAGGGCTTGAAAGTAAAGAAAAGGCGATTGTGTTTTCACTTCCGGTAACAAGTACAGTGGGTGTCAGAATGCCGGAAGAAGAGTTTTTAGATTAAAGAATTACGGAGAATCCGGACATAAAGGATTCTCCGATTCACGATGTACTGTCTATAAAAATGGTTCCAGGCTACGGGTTAAGATGCCTTTCATATGTGCGATTGCGATGCCGTAATTTGTTATAGGAACATTTTGATCAAGCGCACATTTCATTCGATATTTCACTTCACGTTCGTTCAGCATACATCCACCGCAGTGAACAATGAGTTGATAATCAGAAAGATCATTTGGAAATTCGGTTCCACTTGTAAATGAAAAGTGGAGTTCTTTTTTGGTATGCGCTAAAATCCACTGCGGAAGTTTCACGGAACCGATATCGTCACATTGACGATGATGTGTGCAGCCTTCGCTGATGAGTACAGTATCTCCGTCTTCTAAGGTGTCAAGTGTCCGGGCTCCGGTAATCAATGTGTCTAGATTTCCCTTATATCTGGCAAATAAGATGGAAAAAGAAGTTAACGGAATATCACGAGGAACCTCTTTGGAGACTTTTCCAAATGCCTGACTGTCGGTGATGACAAGTTTTGGTTTGACAGCAAGTTTGTCCAATGTATCTTTTAATTCCGTATCTTTTACAACAATGGAGACTGCACCTGCATCTAAAATATCACGGATTGTCTGCTGCTGTGGCAAGATGAGTCTGCCTTTTGGAGCAGCACTGTCAATGGGAACGACAAGCACAACAAAATCAAGTGGTGCAATCAAATCTCCTACAATTTTTTTCTTAGTCAGTTCTTTTGGAAGTTGACTTGCAATCAATTCTTTTAATGCCTGTATATGATAGCCGTTTTTGGCACTGACTTGTAGGGAATGACTTTCTTGTCTGGTATTCACAGAAGCATCTGTTATTAAGTCCATTTTGTTGAAGACAATGACATATGGTATGTTTTTTTCTTTGATTCGAGTAAGAATCCGGTCGTCTTCTTCTGTCATGCCGATGCTGCCATCCACGACAAGGACAGCAATATCGGTTTTGTTTAGCATTTGATATGCTTTTTTGATGCGAAGTGTACCGAGCTTGCCTTCATCGTCAAGTCCCGGTGTGTCAATCAGGACAACTGGACCGAGAGGCAGCAGTTCCATGGATTTTAGGACAGGATCGGTCGTCGTGCCCTTGATATCAGATACGATGGCGAGATCCTGACCGGTGATGGCGTTTATGACGCTGGATTTTCCGGCATTTCGCTTCCCGAAGATTCCGATATGAATACGTTCGGAAGATGGTGTGTTATTGAGACTCATAATTTTCCTCCTAGAACCGGAAATCACGGCGGTTATCTTCTTCGATTGCCTTCAGGTTATCAATGACAATTTTTCTTACTTTTTCATTTGGAATGTGGTTGATTTCCTCTGAAATTAATTTTTCTCCGATTTTTTTTGTCTCAGGGGAAGCATAATCCATCAGGTATTCTTTTAAGGTCATCAGTGCGTTCGGCTGGCAGCAGTTTTGAATCTGTCCGCTTTTACAAAGAGACATAAAACGGTCTCCGGTGCGTCCTTCCCGATAACAGGCGGTACAAAAGCTTGGGAAATAGCCAAGTTCCATCAGCCACTTGACGATCTCATCCAAGGTTCTTGTGTCGCTTACGTCGAACTGTTCGGATTTGTCTTCTTCCGGTTCCGGTTCAGCATAGCCGCCGACACTTGTCTTGGAACCACCGCTGATCTGGGAGACGCCAAGATGGAGAACGCGTTCACGACATTTCTGACTTTCTCTGGTAGAAATAATCATGCCGGTGTAAGGTACGGCGATACGAATACAGGCAACCAGTTTTGCAAATATATCGTCGTCAATTCCGTTGTCAAATGCGTCTGCGTCAATATCATCTGCGTGTCTCAGACGAGGAACACTGATCGTGTGCGGGCCGACTCCCCAGACTGCCTCGAGGTGTTCTGCATGCATCAAAAGTCCGGCAAACTCATAGCGGTATTTATCAAGACCGAAAAGGACGCCGATTCCCACATCATCGATGCCGCCTTCCATTGCACGGTCCATCGCCTCGGTGTGATAATCATAATCATGTTTAGGTCCGGTCGGGTGAAGCTCAAGGTAACTTTCTTTGTGGTACGTCTCTTGGAAGAGAATGTAAGTTCCGATTCCGGCTTCTTTAAGCTTGCGGTAGTTTTCGACAGTTGTTGCAGCGATATTGACATTGACACGGCGGATAGCGCCATTTTTATGCTTGATACTGTAAATGGTGTTGATGCATTCTAAAATGTACTCGATTGGGTTGTTTACAGGATCCTCACCGGCTTCGAGGGCAAGACGCTTGTGTCCCATATCCTGAAGTGCGATGACTTCCTTTCGGATTTCTTCTTGCGTCAGTTTTTTTCTTGCTATGTGCTTATTTTTCATGTGGTATGGGCAATAGGTACAGCCATTGATACAGTAATTGGAAAGATATAGTGGGGCAAACATGACAATTCGATTACCGTAGAAATCTTTCTTGATCTGTTCGGCTAAAGCATAGATTTCTTGATTTTTTTCTTCGATGTCACACGCCAGTAAGACAGATGCCTCACGGTGTGAGAGCCCTTTGCGAAGTTTGGCTTTTTCGATTAATTCTGTGATCAGCACTTCGTTGTGCTTGTTTTCTTCTGCGTAGTTTAATGTCGCTAAAATTTCTTCATGGTTGATAAATTCTTCCGCTTTTTTTGATGCTGGGTTATACATAGGTTTGTCTCCTTTCTTAGTTTGGGGACGTAGTAAAAGTGACTTTTACTACGTCCCCAATTGACAATAGCCCTGTCCCTAATTGAGCAGGTGAGGGCAGGTTTACGTAGTGCTAGTTTAGGGAATCCCCGCGGGATACCACGATTTGATATCCGATATCTGCCATGCTTCTTTTTAAACTATTTAAAGATTCTGCCGCTTCGTCTCCTGTAGAGATTTTATTATCGTATAAAAGATAATTTTTCCGGATGTTGATTGGGGATAAGTTCGGCATAATGACATTGGCACCTGCCAGAATACCGAGTTCCCGTCCGTTAGGGCTGATAGTTCCAAGTGCCGTCGTGGCTGGAAGTAATACTTTCGGCAGCATTAATCTCAAAAGACCAAGCATAAAAAGTGTTAATTCTAAGCTTCCGGATGTCTGGTCTTTAAACGGAGTATCATGGTGTGAGATAAAGGGGCCGATTCCGATCATTTGGGGATTTAAGCTTTTAATAAATAACAGATCGTCGGCAAGATTTTCTGAAGTTTGATAAGGGGAACCGACCATAAATCCTGTACCGACCTGATATCCGATTTCTTTTAAATGCCAAAGGCATTGCTGACGATTTTCGGCAGTCAGAGAAGACGGATGCAGTTTTTGGTAATGCACGGAGTCAAATGTCTCATGGCGCAAAAGATAACGGTCTGCACCAGCTTCAAATAATGCCTGATAGCTCTCGTAAGATTTTTCACCAACGGAAAGTGTGATGGCGCAGTCAGGATAAGAACTCTTGATCGAAGAGACGATATCACAAAGACGAGAGTCGGTAAAATAGCCGTCTTCGCCACCCTGTAAGACAAATGTGCGAAAGCCAAGTGTATATCCGCTTTTGCAGCAGGTCAAAATATCTTCTTTTGTAAGTCGATACCGGGTAGTATTCGCATTGCTTTTTCGGATACCGCAGTAAAAGCAATCATTTTTACAGTAATTTGTAAATTCAATCAATCCGCGTACATAAATCTCTTTTCCATAATATTGATGTCGAACCTCTCTCGCCTGCGCGAAAAGGTAGTCCGAAAGCTCTACAGAGCGGTTTTCAATCAGTGAAATCCATTCTTCTTTTGACAAGTTTTGAGTTTCTTTTAATTTTTGAATCAATTCTTTCATAAGCTTTTGAATCATCCTTCCTTATTAAAACGGTAGTTTGGAATAAACGGTCTTTGTGCTGAGCCCCGGAAGCATTCCGATTTTCCCGGACAGTGAACTGATTACATCATTTGGTGCATCGATGGCAATGCTGATGATTGAGACATTTTTCTCTCGATAAGGGATGCCCATGCGCCCGACAATGTAAGAGCCGTATTCGCTTAACAATGTATTCAATTCCTGAATGGATTCATGACTTGTGACAATGATGCCAATGAGTGCAATTCTTGTTTCCATAAACAACTCCCTCCTAAAAAAGAACCTACGCCTATGGCGAAGGTTCAAAAAGGGCAGACTTATCTTGATAAGTCTGATCGGTCTTTTATTCGGTCCGCCTTTTTACTCAGGTATCAGAAAGAAAAATCTGCCCTTTGTAATTAGTACGTATGTTATGAAAAGTATAGCATATACGCAAGAAAGGTACAATGCTCGATTTGGTTTTTAAGAAACATTCCAAACATTGAAAATATCATCTGATAGTGCTATGGTAGTTAGGAATGCTAGAAAAAAGAAAAGAGTGATACTATGAATATACAAGGACTGCAAAAGCTGACACTTTTAGACTATCCGGGAAAGGTGGCGTGCACAATCTTTACTTCGGGTTGCAATTTTAGATGTCCGTTCTGCCATAATGCGCCGCTCGTTCTTGGGACAGGACAGACAGAAAAGTATCCGGAAGAAGAGATTTTTACATTTTTGAAAAAGCGGCAGGGAATTTTGGACGGTGTCTGTGTAAGCGGAGGAGAACCATTGCTCCAAAATGATATTGAGCGATTTCTTGAACAAGTCAAAGAACTTGGATTTTTGGTAAAACTGGATACGAATGGGAGTTTTCCAAAGAAGTTGAAAAGTCTTGTTCAAAATGGACTGGCAGACTACGTTGCGATGGACATTAAGAATAGTAAAAGACAATACTGTAAGACAGCCGGAATCGAAGAAAGCAGGGAACTGATGGAACGGATACAGGAAAGCGTGGCATTTTTATTGGGACACCCGGTTGCATATGAGTTTCGAACAACGGTAATTCAAGAATATCATACGAGGGAATCGTTTGAAGAAATTGGACGGTGGATACGGGGGGCTGAAAAATATTTTTTGCAGTCTTTTGTGGACTCAGGAGAGTTGATCGGTGATGAGATAAACGGATGCGAAAAGGCAGAAATGCAGGCGTTTGCGGAGGTTATAAGACCCTATGTTTCAAACGTAGAACTGCGTGGTATATAACAATATATAGGAATGTAAAACTAAAAATACACAATATATGGTTTTCTGGTGCTATTGACGCACGTTTCACACAGTGCTACAATGGGTTCATGATTTGTAAATGATGGAGGTTGAGATAGATGTATCAGGTGACAAAAAGAGACGGGAAAATAACTGATTTTCATTTGAAAAAAATTGTAGCTGCGATCACGAAAGCATTTGAAGCACAGGAAAAAGCGATCCATCCGGATATTATCGACATGCTTGCCTTAAAAGTGACGGCAGATTTTGAGCCGAAGATTCAGGAGAATCTCATTCGAGTAGAAGATATACAGGACAGTGTGGAGTCTGTGCTGATTCAATCGGGTTACGGAGATGTAGCAAAAGGGTATATTTTGTACCGCAAACAACGTGAAAAAATTCGGAATATGAAATCAACTGTGCTTGATTACAAAGAAATTGTGGATAACTATGTAAATATCAATGATTGGCGTGTAAAAGAGAACTCGACAGTGACCTATTCTGTGGGTGGATTGATCTTAAGCAACTCAGGAGCCATTACAGCAAATTACTGGCTCTCAGAGATTTATGACGAAGAAATAGGAAATGCACATAGAAATGCAGACATTCACATCCATGATCTGTCGATGCTGACAGGGTATTGTGCAGGCTGGTCTTTAAAACAGCTGATTCAGGAAGGTCTCGGAGGCGTGGGAGGAAAGATCACATCGGCTCCGGCGAAACATCTTTCCACGCTTTGCAATCAGATGGTAAATTTCCTTGGAATCATGCAGAATGAGTGGGCAGGAGCGCAGGCATTTTCTTCGTTTGATACCTATCTGGCACCGTTTGTCAAAGCGGATCAGCTGAATTATAAGCAGGTGAAAAAATGTATTGAGTCATTTATATATGGTGTAAATACACCGAGCAGATGGGGAACACAGTCTCCGTTTACAAACATCACGCTGGACTGGACGGTGCCAAATGATCTGGCAGAGCTTCCGGCGATTGTTGGTGGAAAAGAGATGGATTTTAAATATAAAGACTGTAAAAAAGAAATGGATATGGTGAATAAGGCATTTATTGAGATTATGATTGAGGGAGATGCTGACGGAAGAGGATTCCAGTATCCAATACCTACCTATTCTATCACGAAAGATTTTGACTGGTCAGACACGGAGAACAATCAATTACTGTTTGAAATGACATCAAAATACGGAACACCTTATTTTTCCAATTATGTAAACAGTGACATGGAGCCAAGTGATGTCAGAAGTATGTGCTGCCGTTTGCGTCTGGATCTTCGGGAACTTCGGAAAAAATCAGGGGGGTATTTCGGAAGCGGGGAGAGTACAGGGTCAGTCGGAGTTGTGACGATCAATCTCCCAAGAATCGCCTATTTGTCGAATGATGAAGCGGAATTTTACAGAAGACTGGATCATCTGATGGATATTGCGGCACGTTCTTTAAGTATAAAACGTACCATTATTACAAAGCTTTTGAATGAAGGATTGTATCCATATACGAAAAAATATCTTGGTACGTTTGACAATCATTTTTCAACGATCGGTCTGATCGGAATGAATGAAGCAGGCCTGAATGCAAAGTGGCTGCGGGCAGATATGACACATGAAAAAACACAGGAGTTTGCCAAAAATGTGTTGAATCACATGAGAGAACGACTTTCGGATTATCAGGAAGAATACGGGGATCTCTACAATTTGGAGGCGACACCGGCAGAATCCACAACGTATCGTCTTGCAAAACATGACAGAGATCAATTCCCGGATATCATCACAGCGGCGGAAGACTGTGGAACGCCTTATTATACGAATAGTTCCCACCTCCCGGTTGGATACACAGAAGATATTTTTGAGGCGCTTGATATACAGGATGAGATGCAGACATTGTATACTTCAGGAACTGTTTTTCATGCATTTTTAGGAGAGAAACTTCCAAACTGGAGATCAGCGGCGGCGCTTGTGCGCAAGATTTCCGAAAATTACAAACTGCCGTATTATACCATATCACCGACCTATTCTATCTGTAGGGAACACGGTTATCTGACAGGGGAACAATATACTTGTCCGATTTGCGGAAAGACGACAGAAGTGTACAGCCGTATCACGGGATATTACCGTCCGGTGCAGAACTGGAATGACGGAAAGCTTCAGGAATTCAAAGAAAGAAAAGTATACGATATTACGAAATCACATCTGAAAGTGAGAACAGAGGCGGCAAAGGAGATTATTGCAGAAGAAAATGTATCGGTGGAAGAGACAAAAACGTTGCTGTTTACAACGAAGACTTGTCCGAATTGCAAGGTAGCAGGATTTATGCTGGATCAGGCACATGTGGAATATGAAAAAATCGATGCAGAAGAATCGATGGATCTTGTAGAAAAATATGGAGTCCGTCAAGCTCCGACGTTGATTGTGCTTGGAAAAGATGGAATAAAAAAATTGACGAATACGTCAGAAATTAAAAAGTATACAGAAGAGATGTAGAACATAGGAGGAGACAAGATGAAATTAGGGTTTATAGGATGTGGCAATATGGCAAATGCCATGATAGCCGGGATTATTGGAAATGGAATCTGCAAGGCAGAGGAGATTATCGGGACGGCAAAATCAGAGGCAAGCAGAGTACGTGTGAACAAAGAGTTTGGAATTTATATGACAGAGGATAACAAAGAAGCAGCAGAAAAAGCAGATGTGATTGTACTTTCTGTGAAACCACAGTTTTATGAAGAGGTTATCTGTGAGATTAAAGATGTTATGAAAGATAATCAGATTGTAGTGACGATCGCACCTGGAAAAACGCTTGCGTGGCTGGAAGAAAAATTCGGTAAACCGGTGAAACTCGTGAGAACAATGCCAAACACACCGGCAATGGTTCAGGAAGGAATGACAGGTGTCTGCAAAAATACATATGTGACAGAGAGCGAGATGGAGCATGTATGCGATATTTTACGCGGATTTGGAGAAGTAGAAATTATTCCGGAGAGATTGATTGATGCAGTCGTAACGGTAAGCGGAAGTTCTCCGGCATATGTGTTTATGATGATTGAGGCGATGGCAGACGCAGCAGTCGCAGAAGGAATGCCAAGAAAGCAGGCATATAAATTTGCGGCGAAAGCAGTGATGGGAAGCGCGAAGATGGTTCTTGAGACAGGGAAACATCCGGGAGAATTGAAAGATATGGTATGCTCTCCTGCGGGGACAACGATTGAGGCAGTGAAAGTGCTGGAGGCAGCAGGATTCAGGAGTGCTTTGATGGAAGCGATGGAAGTGTGCGCGGAAAAATCCAGAAATATGTAAAAAAATAAAAGCCTGCCCTAACGCGTTTGAGTTGTTAGGGCAGGCTCTTTTATACGACAAAAATACTATCCAAATAGTGAGACAGGGAACGTCTCATATTTCCTTCAAAATCAGCATCTCCATTTCTCATCGCCCATTCAAATACATTTCCGATGACAATCATACGGATATCTGTGGTGATTTCCTCGATTTTCAAATTCAATTGAATCGCATTGGCTTCTAAAGCTCGTTCTAAATAATGCTGAACAGTGACGATTGGGTATGGACGCTCGGTACGAATCGTAGGGTTTAACGCCTGATTGTGCGGAGTGTAATATCCCGCCATAAATTCCACGCCAAGTTCCTTACAATATTTCACATAATTTAAGTAGACATGAATGATCGTTTCTTTTGCATCCTCTTTATTTTTAGGCAGTTCTAAACGATCCGGATCGATGCTTGGCTGGTCTTCAATATAATAGGAAAGCAGATCATCTTTTGTTTTAAAGTGATGATAAAAGCTTCCGTTGGAAACGCCCGCTTCCTCGCAAATATTTTTTATGGAAAGTTCTTCGTAGCCGCTTTTTTGTAAAATACGTTTTGCAGCCTGGAAGATACGCTCTTTTGTCTCTTTTGATTTTCTCTGTTGTTTTGACAATTCTACAGGTTCTTTCATGTTTTCCCTCCTTCATTCAATGACAGATTTGTATGAAGTATACCATAACTTCTTATAAAAAACAAGAAAACCGAGCATACTCTGTTTCTGCTCGGCTCCTTGTTGATAAAAATTAATTTATTTCTGATCTTCCTGCACTTCGATTTTACGAATCTCTTTTGTGCGGATTTCTTTACAAATATCATTGATAAATGTATCCAAAGGTTTTTGGCCTTCATCGCCTAAATATCTGCTTCGTACAGATACAACGCCTTCTTCTTCCTCTTTTGCTCCGACAACAAGCATGTAAGGAACGCGATCGAGACGTGTCTCACGAATTTTGTAACCAATTTTTTCAGCACGTTCGTCAACTGTGCATTTTACGCCGTTGCCACGTAATTCGTTAGCAACTTTGTTTGCATAATCGTGATATTTCTCTGAAATAGGAAGTACACGAACCTGTTCTGGACAAAGCCATGTCGGGAATAAGCCGGCATATTTTTCAATCAGCCATGCAAGTGTTCTCTCGTAGCATCCCATTGCAGTACGATGGATGATGTATGGACGTTTCTTTTCGCCGTCTTTGTCTACAAATGTCATGTCAAAACGTTCTGCAAGGAACATATCCAACTGAATTGTAATCATAGTATCTTCTTTGCCGTAAACATTTTTTGCCTGAATGTCAAGTTTTGGTCCGTAGAATGCAGCCTCACCTGTCTCTTCTGTGTAGTTGATTTCAAGATGGTCTAACATTTTACGCATAACATCTTCTACTTCATCCCACATTTCTCTTGTTCCAAGATATTTATCCATATTGTCAGGATCTGCAAGAGAGAGACGATATGTTACATCTTCTTCCACACCGAGTGTTGTCAGACAGTATTTTGCAAGATCGACACAGCCTTTGAATTCATCTTCTACCTGATCAGGGCGGATCACAAGATGTCCTTCAGAAATTGTAAACTGTCTTACACGAGTCAATCCGTGCATTTCTCCGGAATCTTCATTTCTGAATAAAGTAGAAGTCTCACCGTAACGGCATGGCAGATCTCGGTAGCTCTTCTGGCTTTGTTTATATACATAATACTGGAAAGGGCATGTCATCGGACGAAGTGCGAATACTTCTTCGCCTTCTTTTTCTTCATCTCCAAGAACGAACATTCCTTCTTTATAATGTCCCCAGTGATCGGAAATGACATATAAATCTTTTTTTGCCATAAGCGGTGTCTTTGTTCTCATATAACCGCGGCGTTCTTCTTCATCTTCAATCCATCTTTGCATTGTCTGGACCATAGCAGCACCTTTTGGCATCAAAAGAGGAAGTCCCTGTCCGATGACATCAACAGTTGTGAACAGTTCCATCTCACGGCCAAGTTTGTTGTGGTCGCGCTTTTTGATGTCTTCCAAATGTTCCATATGTGCTTTTAATTCATCTTTTTTCGAATACGCAGTTCCGTAAATACGAGTCAGCATTTTATTGTTTTCATTTCCTCTCCAGTAAGCACCGGAAGAAGAAATCAGTTTGAATGCTTTGACACCTTTTGTGCTCATCAAGTGAGGTCCGGCGCAAAGATCAACAAATTCACCTTGTCTGTAGAATGAAATCACAGAATCTTCAGGAAGATCGTTGATCAATTCCACTTTATAAGGTTCCCCTTTTTCTTCCATAAGTGCGATCGCTTCAGCACGAGGAAGTTCGAAACGTTCAATTTTAGCACCTTCTTTGATGATCTTTTTCATCTCTTTTTCAATTGTCTCTAAATCTTCGTTTGAAAATGGTGCATGTTCAAAATCATAATAGTATCCAGTATCGATGGAAGGTCCGATTGCAAGTTTTGCCTCCGGATATAATCTCTTTACTGCCTCTGCAAGAACATGAGATGCCGTGTGACGAAGTGCGGCAAGCCCTTTCTCGTCGTTTGCAGTCAAAATGTTCAGTTCACAGTCTTCTGATACAACTGTTCTTAAATCTACAACTTCTCCATTTACCTCTCCGGCGCAAGCTGCTCTCGCAAGCCCCTCGCTGATATCAAGTGCAATTTCATATACTGATTTGCTCTCTGCATATTCCTTTACGGAACCATCTTTTAATGTAATTTTCATAATAATCATCTCTCCTTTTTTAATTTGGGGACGTAGGAAAATTGAATTTTACTACGTCCCTAATTGACAAATGCCCTGTCCCTAAACGTAAAATGAAACGAAAAAAATCCCTTGTAATGAATTTCATTACAAGGGACGAGTTCTCTTTACTCGCGGTTCCACCCAAATTGTACTGGCAAATACCAGAACCACTCAACTGATTATAACGGAATCACCGGACTGTTTTGCAGCCACTCCGAGGTAGTTTTCAGATGTTTCCGCAATAAGAGGCTTCCAGCCTGCGACCTCTCTCTCTGTATCCTTTCACATCTTACTCGTCTCATCAACGTGTTTTCTGTTTCTATATCCCCTATTATAACATTGGAAAATGATTTGTCAATGACTGGATTTTTGGATATAATAGTTACAGTTCACATATCAGTCGATCGCAAAAGCAGCATAGAGAGTGTGAACAATAATGTATCATGCGTAGAACAGAGAGGATTTTAGAAATGGATATAAATCAAAAAATAACAGAAGAGCTTGGCGTGAAAGAATGGCAGGTGGAAGCGGCTGTAAAGTTAATCGATGAGGGAAATACGATTCCGTTTATTTCCAGATACCGTAAAGAGGCAACTGGTTCGTTAAATGATGAGCAGCTTCGAAAATTATACGAAAGACTGATGTATCTTCGAAATTTGGAAGAGAAAAAAGAGCAGGTGCTTGCGACAATTGAAGAGCAGGGGAAACTGACAGAAGAATTGAAGTTGCAGATTCTTGCAGCAGAGACACTGGTGGTTGTGGAAGATTTATACCGCCCATATAGACCAAAACGAAGAACGAGGGCGACAATCGCAAAAGAAAAAGGGCTTGAACCTCTGGCAGCGCTGATCACGCTGCAAAAGACAAAAGTCCCGATAGAAGAAGCAGCAAAATCTTATATTTCGGAAGAAAAAGAGGTAAAGACGGCGGAGGAAGCAATCAATGGAGCGAAAGATATCATTGCAGAATATATTTCCGATGAGGCGGATTACCGCATCTATATCCGAGATCTGACTGCGAAACAAGGAAAAATTACTTCAATAGCGAAGGATGCACAGACAGAATCCGTGTACGAGATGTACTATGAATTCGAAGAGCCGATTACAAAACTTGCCGGACACCGTATTCTTGCATTGAATCGTGGAGAAAAGGAAAAGATATTGACTGTGAAGGTGGAGGCTCCGGAAGAACGAATTTTGCAATATCTGGAAAAGAAAGTCATTTCTTCAGATAATGTGTATACAACACCGATTTTACAGGAAGTAATTGAAGACAGCTATAAGCGCTTGATAGCGCCGGCGATTGAGCGTGAGATCCGAAGTGATCTAACAGAAAAAGCAGAGGACGGCGCGATTGAGGTTTTTGGAAAGAACTTGGAACAACTTTTGATGCAGCCGCCGATTGTTGGACAGGTTGTGCTTGGGTGGGATCCTGCATTTCGTACCGGATGTAAGCTTGCAGTAGTAGATGCAACCGGAAAAGTGCTGGATACGACTGTTATTTACCCGACTGCACCGACTACTCCTCAGAAGATTCAGGCAGCAAAAGAGACACTGAAGAAACTGATTCGAAAATACGGAATTACGTTATTTTCAGTTGGAAATGGAACGGCCTCCAGAGAATCAGAGCAGATTATTGTAGAATTATTCAAAGAGATTCCGGAGAAAGTGCAATATATTATCACAAACGAGGCGGGGGCTTCCGTATATTCCGCAAGCAAACTTGCAACAGAAGAATTCCCGAACTTTGATGTAGGACAAAGAAGTGCGGCGTCAATTGCGAGACGTCTCCAGGATCCGCTTGCAGAACTTGTGAAGATTGATCCGAAATCTATCGGTGTCGGACAGTATCAGCATGATATGAATCAGAAAAAATTAAGCGAAGCGCTGTCCGGTGTTGTGGAAGACTGTGTAAATAAAGTCGGAGTGGATCTAAATACTGCATCTGCACCGCTTTTAGCTTATATTTCCGGCATTTCCAATGCGATCGCAAAAAATATTGTCACATACAGAGAAGAAAATGGAAGCTTTACGAGCAGAAAGCAGCTTTTAAAGGTGGCAAAATTGGGGCCGAAAGCGTTTGAGCAGTGTGCCGGATTTATGAGAATTCAGGGTGGAAAAAATCCGCTTGACGCGACAAGTGTGCATCCGGAAAGTTACGAGGCGGCAGAAAAACTGCTAGAAAAACAAGGGTTTACAACAAAAGATATCACAGGAGGAAATTTGCAGGGACTTTCCAAATCAATTAAAGATTATAAAAAACTTGCAGAAGAACTCGGCATCGGAGAAATTACGCTGCGCGACATTGTAAAAGAATTGGAAAAACCGGGACGTGACCCGCGTGATGAGATGCCAAAACCGATTTTAAGAACTGATGTCCTGGAGATGAAAGATCTGACAGAAGGCATGATTTTAAAAGGAACCGTCCGAAATGTCATCGACTTTGGAGTATTTGTGGACATCGGAGTGCATCAGGATGGTCTTGTACACATCTCGCAGATTACAGACAAAAAATTTATCAAGCATCCATTGGAAGTGGTAAGTGTCGGAGATATTGTAGATGTAAAAGTGATGAGTGTGGATGTGAAGAAAAAACGAATTCAGTTGACGATGAAAGGAATATAAAAATGTTCTCGTATGAAACCATTCAGCTTTTTAATGACTTAGAGCTGGTCATTTACAATTACATTATGAAAAACAGTAGTCAGGTACAGTACATGACAATTCGGGAATTAGCAGACGCGGTTCACGTCAGCACTTCATCGATTATGCGATTCTGCAAGAAAGCAGGATGTGATGGATATGCGGAATTTCGGGTGAAATTTAAATTGTACTTGGAGAGCAGAAAGGAAATTCAGCCACAGAATGATTTGAGTGAGCTGCTGCATTATTTTCAGGGTGTTCATACGAGTGCATTTGAGGAGCAGATTTCCAGAGCGGTTGATATGGTCAGAGGAGCGCAGCAGGTAATTCTCATCGGAGTTGGTTCATCAGGAACACTTGCCAGATATGGCGCCAGGTATTTTTCAAATGTGGGAAAATTCAGTCAGTATATTGATGATCCGTACTATCCAATTTCCAGAGACACGTATATTGACACGGTTGTGATTGCGCTATCAGAGTCGGGTGAGACCAGACAGACAATCGAGATGACAGAAAGTTTCAAACGTCATCAGTGTAAGATTTTAAGTATCACAAACAAGGATTCTTCCACATTGTCTAAAATTTCGGACATGAATCTGTCTTATTTTGTGACAGAGAGATTTGTGGAAGGGCGGTACAATGTGACATCACAGGTTCCGGTACTGTTTCTGATGGAAACGATTGCGAGAAGACTCTAGTGTGCTGTATCATTCATATTTCGCATAATGACTTGCCTGAATTCCACTCTACTGCGTTGTCGTCAATCGACGATGCCACCGCATCGCCTCACTCCGCCGCCTTGCAGACTGAAAATTCATTCTGTGTCATTATGCTGAAAGTGAATGAGACAGAACACTAGTATATCAAGATGGCACAAGATGTGCCGGATTTGTAACAAATTTCAAAACAGCATACATGTACCCAAACAAGGGGAAAGAGCAGACAGCCTTTTGGCTGTCTGTTATACTAAATGCAGAAAATAAAAAAGGAGAGAGAAGGCTATGGCAATTGATTATTCCATTACGGCAAAAGAAATTGTAAAAGAACTTGGCGGTGACGAGAATATTGTAAACGTCACACACTGTGCAACAAGACTTCGTTTTATTTTAAAAGACGAATCGGTTGTAGACGGAGCAAAAGTAGCAAAAATTCCGGGTGTCATTACGACTGTACAGGCAGGAGGTCAATATCAGATTGTCATTGGCAATCATGTGTCGGATGCATATGCTTTTGTGATGAAATTGGTGCACGTAGAATCCGGAGAGATTCAGGATACAGGAAAGAAAGCAGGAGTTGTGAGCCGGATCATCGATGTCATTTCCAGCATTTTTGCCCCATTTTTATATACATTGGCGGCATGTGGTATCTTGCAGGGGATTCTTGGTGTATTAGTAGCTCTGAATTGGATTGACACAACAGGTGGAACGTATCAGATTTTGAATTTTGTTTCATGGACGGCATTTACGTTTTTACCTGTATTGATTGCAGTGACGGCTTCGAAAAAATTTAATGTGAATGTATTTATTGCGGTTGTAATTGCATGTGCACTTGTGTCACCGGATTATATTGCAATGGTAAATGCAGGGGATCCAGTTAAGTTTTTGGGTATACCGGTACAGCTTCTCAGCTATACATCTTCGGTGATTCCGATTATTCTGGCAATCTGGATTGCATCTTATGTTCAGAAATTTTTTGATAAAGTACTTCCGATTGTGGTGCGAAATTTGTTTACACCAATGTTTACCATTGCGATTATGGTTCCTCTTACTCTGTTGGTGTTCGGTCCGGTTGGAAATACAATCGGCGGAGCAATCGGAGATATCTACAATACACTTTATGGCTTGAGCCCGATTGTTGCCGGTGTGGTAGTCGGAGGACTTTGGGAAGTGCTTGTAATCTTTGGTGTGCATTGGGGAATCACTCCGGTTACGGTAGGAAATTATGCAAATCTAGGATATGATACTTTCACAGGACTTCAGGCATCGGCAGTATTTTCACAGGCTGGCGCAGCACTTGGAGTATTCTTAAAAACGAAAGACAAAGAGATGAAAGGAGTTTCCCTCTCAGCGGCGATCACAGGACTTTTTGGTATCACAGAACCTGCGATTTACGGTGTCAATTTAAGACTGAAAAAACCGATGATCTGTGGATGTATCGCAGGTGCGATCGGCGGAGGAATCGGCGGAGCATTTCAGGCGGTATCCTGGAGCTATAACATGCCGGGAATCGCAACACTGCCGGCATATTTTAAAGCAGGACATATGACACAATTTATCGGATTGGTGATTTCTATCTTAGTGTCATTTGTACTGGGGGCACTGCTGACATATCTTGTTGGATTTAAAGAAGAGATTACAGAGTTAAACGAGAATGAGCCAGAGACAAAGCTGACAGAAGGAACAGTGGAAGTGGCAAGCCCGGTGAGTGGAAAAGTAATTCCTGTCTCAAAAGTTAACGATGAGGCATTTGCATCGGAAATGATGGGAAAGGGTGTTGGAATCATTCCAAATGATGGAAAAGTTTATGCACCGTTTGATGGAACAATATCCGCTTTATTTGACACAAATCATGCAGTTGGGTTAACAGGTGAAAATGGTCTGGAAACATTGATTCATATAGGGATTGACACTGTAAAATTAGATGGAAAAGGGTTCAAAGTCCACACAAAGACAGATGCATCAGTGAAAAAAGGTGATTTATTAGTGGAATTTGACAAAGAATTGTTGGAAAAAGAAGGTTTTGATACTACAGTAATTTTTATTGTTGTGAATATGGATCAGGTCAAAGACATGAAGATAGAGGACGAGAAAACAGTAAAAGCGTTGGAGTCTGTGATGGAAGTGACATGTTAGGAGGAGACAAATGCAAAAATTATCAGAAGATTTTCTTTGGGGCGGCGCAGTTGCTGCCCATCAGGTAGAAGGTGGCTGGAATAAAGGCGGAAAAGGAGTCAGCATCGCAGATGTGCTGACAGCGGGAGCGCATGGAGTGGATCGTAAAATTACAGACGGAGTGTTGGAAGGGCATTACTATCCGAACCATGAAGCGGTTGATTTTTACGGACATTATAAAGAAGATATCAAATTATTTGCAGAGATGGGATTCAAATGTTTCCGTACTTCGATTGCATGGACACGTATTTTCCCAAATGGGGACGATGAGTGTGCCAATGAAGAAGGACTTCGATTTTACGATGACTTGTTCGATGAATTGCTCAAATATAATATTGAACCGGTCGTGACACTGTCTCATTTTGAGATGCCGTATCATCTTGTAAAAGCATACGGTGGTTGGAAAAACCGGAAAGTAATTGATTTCTTTGTCAAATATGCAGAGACTGTAATGAAACGTTACCGGGACAAGGTAAAATACTGGATGACATTCAATGAGATTAACAACCAGAAAAATTATAAGTATCCGCTGTTTGGGTATACTTGTTCCGGTGTGATTTTCGAGCAGGAGGAAAATCCGGAAGAGTGCATGTATCAGGTGGTGCATCATGAACTGGTGGCAAGTGCGTTGGTAGTGAAAAAAGGACATGAGATCAATCCAAATTTTCAAATTGGATGTATGCTTGCATGCGTTCCAATTTATCCGTATTCCTGCAATCCAAAAGACATGATGTACTCTGTGGAAGCAATGCATGACCGATACCTGTTTGGAGACGTGCATGTGCGCGGGGCATATCCGTCTTACGCTTTGAAAGAATGGGAGAGAAAAGGATTCCGAATCAAGATGGAAGAGGGAGATTTGGAAATTTTACGTCAGGGTACTGTGGATTATATTGGTTTGAGCTATTATATGACAAATGCGGTGAAGGCAGATCATGTTGCGGAAGGCAATGGAGTTGACGGTTTCCCTGGAAGTGTTCCGAATCCATATGTAAAAATGTCGGACTGGGGATGGCAGATTGATCCAATCGGGCTTCGATATGCACTGAATTTACTATACGAACGCTATCAGAAACCATTGTTTATCGTGGAAAATGGATTTGGAGCAATTGATAAAATAGAAGAGGATGGCACGATTCAGGATGATTATCGAATTGCATATCTGAAAGCGCACATTGAGGAGATGGGAAAAGCAGTGTCACTTGATGGTGTGGAATTGATGGGATACACCCCTTGGGGCTGCATTGACTGTGTTTCTTTCACGACAGGAGAGATGAAAAAACGATATGGATTCATCTATGTTGACAAAGACAATGAAGGAAACGGTACATTAGAGAGAAGAAAGAAGAAATCCTTTGAATGGTATAAACAGGTAATCCAAAGCAATGGAGAAATACTGTAAGCAAGAAAAAAGATGGGGAATTTACCCATCTTTTTTCTTGCTGTCTCTATAGGGCTCTGATAAAATATAAGCAGAAAAACAGTACAAAAGAGGGATGAAGATGGAGAGGCATAAAACAAGAGGTATCCGAAAACGAAGGGCAGAAAAAAGGAAACAAAAGATCCGAAAGCTGTTTTTTGCAGCAGTTTTAGTGCCTTTCATTTTGCTGGCTGTTTTTGCAATCATATTTTTTCAGAAGAGACAAAATGAAAAGTTACTGAGACTTGAAGATGCTAAAAAACAGGAAACATTAAAACAAGAACAGCTAGAAAATGGCAAACAGGAAGTGGAAGAACTTTATCAATCCTATTTGGCAGAAAGAGAAGAGGCAGTGCCGGCGGCAGTAGAAGAAATGCAGTCCTTTTCGGACTGGTTTTTTGAAACTTATCCGGAAAAAGCAAAAAAGGAAGTGCTGGAACTTGCATCGGACGGAAAATTAACAAAAGAATCCGTTTATCATGCTGCAGGGGAGAGCATGCATGTTGCCTATGATCGTTATAAAGGTTATTTGAATGATGCGGAGACCGCAAAACAATATGGAATTTATGAGCGGGATGGGAAAAAAGAAGAACAGGCAGAAGTGACGATTGCCGGAGATCTGTGTTTTGCAGAAGATGGATTTGTGCTGGATCATTATGATGAAGTCAATGATTTGGCACAATGTATTTCCCCAAAATTGTTGGAGATTACAAATGCAAGTGATATTTTTTATGTGAACCATGAATATGCGATCAGTGACCGTGGTGCGTCGCTTGCAGGGAAATATTATACATTTCGGGCACATCCAAAACGTATGGAATTGTTGAAAGAGATGGGGACTGATCTTGTTGCGCTTTCTAACAATCATGTATACGATTATGGTGAAGATGCATTTCAGGATACGATGAAGCTTTTAAAACAGGCAGATATTCCATATGTTGGCGGAGGATCAAACCTGGAAGAAGCAAAAAAGCCGGTATATTTTATTGGAATGGAATTAAGATCGGGTTTGTCGGAGCGTCGAATGCGGAAAAAATTCGCTATACACCACAGGCGGGAGAAGACAGTTCCGGAATTCTGCTTGCATATGATACGA
The DNA here is from genome assembly GCF_059731825.1 of Faecalimonas nexilis. Classification (NCBI taxonomy): domain Bacteria; kingdom Bacillati; phylum Bacillota; class Clostridia; order Lachnospirales; family Lachnospiraceae; genus Faecalimonas; species Faecalimonas nexilis. The sequence continues at coordinate 820,266 of NZ_AP029189.1, forward strand.
CAGCGTACAATCAGGTGATTTCAGATGCAGCAAAACAATGTGATTATCTGATTGCATATATTCATTGGGGGACAGAAGATACAAATGATTTTAATGACGTGCAGCAGCAGATGGGGAGAGAATTCCTGAATTCCGGAGCAGATATTGTTGTGGGCGGTCATCCACATGTCCTGCAAGGAATGGAATATGTAGATGGAAAACCGATTGTATATAGTCTTGGAGATTTTTGGTTTAATGGTGAGACAAAATATACCGGATTATTAAAGCTTCAGATAGACATAGACGGATTGCGGGAAATGTCTTTTGTACCGGCGCTTCAGACAGGATATACAACGCAGTATCTTGATGCAGAAGAAGAACAGATGGAATTATTTGGATTTTTAGAAAATTTGTCTCCGAATGTAGAGATAGATCAAACAGGAGTGATTCGGGAAAAATGATAATGCTTCCGTAAAAAATACTTGAATAACGGCTTATATTGGCATATAATATACGAGAAGTAAATAAGGATTCTTCGGGGCAGGGTGTAATTCCCTACCGGCGGTTACAGTCCGCGACCCATGAAAATGGCTGAACTGGTGGAATTCCAGTACCGACAGTAAAGTCTGGATGTGAGAAGAAGGTGTGTGCAATATATCACAACGATAATAGATGCCCTGAATTTTTTGATTCAGGGCATTTTTGCATGCGCGAAAGAAGAATTCCTTTTGTAAAGAAAAGGAGAGAAAAAAATGAGTACAACAACAATGACAGAAACAAGAGAAAAATCAAAGGAAAGAATTGGAGTGCGCGGTGTCGTGCAGATCGGTATGCTGTCTGCAATTGCGATTATTTTGATGCAGTTTGAAGTACCGCTTCCATTTGCGCCTCCGTTTTACAAAATCGATTTCAGTGAAATTCCGGTGCTGATTGGCTGTTTTGTAATGGGACCATTGGCAGGAGCGATCGTGGAACTGATTAAAGTAATTCTCAATGTGGTGATCAGCGGTACTACAACAGGGGGAGTTGGTGATATAGCGAACTTCTTAATAGGATGTGCAATGTGTGTGCCGGCAGGGATGATTTATAAAAAATATCATACGAGAAAGAGTGCACTTGCGGGAATGGCAGTAGGAACCGTATTTATGACGGTGATCGGGTGTATTCTGAATGCATATGTGCTGCTTCCGGTATACGCAAAAGCATTCGAGATGCCAATCGATGCGTTGGTCGCGATGGGAACAGCTGTGAACCACTCAATTACAAGTCTTTCTACGTTTGTGATTTTTGCAGTAGCTCCGTTTAATTTGCTGAAAGGGGTACTTGTATCTTTCATTGTGTTCCTAATTTATAAGAAAATCAGTCCGATTTTTAAAATGAACAAGTAAGTTGTAACCATGAAAATGCTGTGCTATAATTTTATAGCACAGCATTATTCGTGTGAAATATCAATTTAGATGGAGGAAACACATGTCTGTAAAATTTGAAGTGAAGATGACGGATAAGATCATGTATGATTTTCTGCTGTATCATACGTATACACATATGAGTGGTTTGCTGGGAGCAATGATTGGAGTGCTTGCCCTTGGGATGGGAATCAATTATATGCTGTCGGGAGATTCTATGGCGGCGATGCCGGCATTTATATTAGCGGCACTGTTCTTGGTGGTGACGCCGGTTTCCCTGAAAGGAAAGGCAAAGACACAGGTACAAAGAACGAAGATGTTTCAAAAGCCATTAGAATATGAATTGTCAGAAGAAGGCGTAACGGTAAGACAAGGGGAACTGGAAGTGACCAACAAATGGGAGGATTTTTCCAAGGCGGTCAGCACGAACCGTGCGGTGATTTTATATGTGACAAGGATGCGGGCGCTGATTTTCCCGAGAGAGTCTATGGAAGAGCAGTATGAGGCGGCGGTGAAGATGATTTCTACACATATGCCGCCTAAGAATGTAAAAATCAGACATATTGCAGGATAAAGAGAGGATTTTGAAATGATAATAGAGACAAGAAGTGCACAAGAGACTTATGAACTTGGACTCAAGATCGGAAAAGAAGCAAAAAAGGGCCAAGTTTATACAATGGTAGGAGACCTTGGAGTGGGAAAAACTGTATTTACGCAGGGGATGGCTCATGGACTTGGGATAAAAGAACCAATCAGCAGTCCGACATTTACCATTGTGCAGGTATATGATGATGGCAGAATGCCGTTTTATCATTTCGATGTGTATCGAATTGGTGATATCACAGAGATGGATGAGATCGGTTATGAAGACTATATTTATGGAGAAGGCGTCTCATTGATTGAGTGGGCAAATTTAATTGAAGAGATTCTACCGAAAGAACGGATCGAGATTCAGATTGAAAAAGATTTGGAACAGGGATTCGATTATAGAAAAATTACAATAGAAGAGAGGACGGCGTAGATATGCGGATATTGGCATTGGATAGTTCTGGTTTGGTTGCAACTGTCGCAATCGTGGAAGAAGAACAGATTTTGGCGGAGTATACAGTGAATTATAAAAAGACACATTCACAGACGTTACTTCCGATGTTGGATGAGATTGTCAAAATGACAGAGTTTGACCTGAACACATTGGATGCGATTGCGGTGGCAGGAGGACCTGGATCATTTACCGGACTTCGTATTGGTTCCGCAACTGCAAAAGGACTTGGTCTGGCATTGAACAAACCATTGATCCATATTCCGACAGTGGACGGATTGGCGTACAATTTATATGGAAATTCCGGACTGCTCTGTCCGATTATGGACGCAAGGCGAAATCAGGTATATACAGGATTATATCGTTTTGAAGGGGAACAGTTTGAAATTGTAGAAGAACAGATGGCAATTTCGCTGGAAGAATTAATAGGAAAATTAAATGCATATGGAGAAAAAGTGACATTTCTGGGGGATGGTGTTCCGGTTTATCAAACACAATTAAAAGAAGGACTTCAAACGGAATATCATTTTGCACCGGCACATAAAAACCGTCAAAGTGCGGCAGCAGTAGGAGCGCTCGCAATGCAATACTTAAAAGAAGGAAAGACGGAGACCGCAATGGAGCACCAGCCGGATTATCTGCGCCTGTCTCAGGCAGAAAGGGAGCGGGCAGAAAAAAATGCAAAGCTTTCGTAATATGAAAAAGCAGGATGCAGAGGCGGTTGCATTACTGGAAACATTGAATTTTTCAGATGCATGGAGCAGGCAAAGTCTTTTAGAGACGTATGAACAAAGACAGTCCTTTATCACAGTCGCAGAAGAAGATGGAGACATCATAGGGTACTGTATTATCTATTTTGTGATGGATGAAGGGGAAATTGCGCGAATTGCAGTGCACCCAAAAGAACAGCGCAGAGGGGTAGGGTGGCAATTGCTGGACTACACTTGTGAGACCTGTCGAGAGAAAAAAATTGGGCGTTTGATGTTAGATGTGCGGGAAAGTAATATGCCGGCGCGGAAATTTTATGAACACTATGGATTCACCAAAGATGGTGTCCGAAAAAACTTCTATGAAAAACCAGAAGAAGATGCCATTTTGATGAGTAGACAAATTGGATAGAGATTGACAGTTCAGGCAGCAGTTCCCACTAGGAATTACGATTTGCAATCGCTATAATAAAGACGTAGCAGACAGATGAAATGAGATTCGTTCACAGGAGGAATTTGTATGCGTCAGTATAACATTCAGGAGACAAAAGAAGTAACAAAAATTATTTGTAATAAATGTGGGAAAGAAATTGCTGTAGAAAACGGAATGGCAAAAGAAGATACGCTTTCTGTGCAGAAACGGTGGGGGTATTTTTCGGAAAAGGACAATGAAGTGCATGCGTTTGATTTGTGTGAGGCGTGCTATGACGAACTGATTTCGAATTTTCGAATTCCGATAGAAATAGAGTAGAGATAGGAGAATCAGATGTTAGATGTTTGTTTATTGGGAAGCGGTGGGATGATGCCGCTTCCATATCGGTGGCTTACGTCATTGATGACAAGATTTAATGGAAGCAGTCTTTTGATTGACTGTGGGGAGGGCACTCAGATTGCCATAAAAGAAAAGGGATGGAGTTTTAAACCAATCGATGTGATTTGTTTTACACATTATCACGGCGATCATATCAGCGGGCTTCCGGGGCTTTTGCTTACAATGGGAAATGCAGACCGGAAAGAGCCGTTGACCCTTATCGGGCCGAAAGGATTGGAACGGGTTGTGACAGCGCTGCGTGTCATCGCGCCAGAGCTTCCTTTTGAGATTAAATTTATAGAGATTACACAGCCGGAGCAGACATTCGAATTGAATGGCTACCGGCTAAAAGCATTTCGGGTGAATCATAATGTGGTGTGTTATGGGTATACGATAGAGATTGACAGAGCTGGAAAATTTGATTTGGAGAGAGCGCTTTCGCAGGAGATTCCAAAACAATATTGGAAACATTTGCAAAAAGGAGAGACAATCGAGTCAGATGGAAAAACATATACGCCTGAGATGGTGCTTGGAGCACCTAGAAAAGGCTTGAAATTGACTTATTGTACCGATACAAGACCGACAAATTCTATTCGAGAGAATGCGAAAGGATCGGATCTGTTTATCTGTGAAGGAATGTATGGAGAAAAAGAAAAAGCGGCAAAAGCTATAGAATATAAACATATGACTTTTTATGAGGCGGCAACACTTGCAAAAGAAGCGGAGGTGGAGGAGATGTGGCTGACACATTACAGCCCGTCTTTGACGAAACCGGAAGAATACATGGAAGATGTGAGAGCAATCTTCCCAAATGCAAAAGCAGGAAAGGATAGAATGTCTGTGGAATTGGCGTTTGAGGAAGAATAGTTGGCAAAGATAGGTAAAGAGGATGAAAATATGGTAGAACAAAAAGATGTTATGATATTAGCAATTGAAAGTTCATGTGATGAGACGGCGGCATCTGTTGTAAAAAATGGAAGAGAAGTCCTTTCGAATGTAATCTCTTCACAAATTGAACTGCACAAATTATACGGGGGAGTTGTCCCGGAAATTGCATCGCGTAAGCATATTGAAAAAATTAACCAGGTGATCGAGGAAGCATTATCAGAAGCAAAGGTGACTTTGGATGATATAGATGCGATTGGAGTGACCTATGGACCAGGGCTTGTGGGGGCGCTTCTTGTCGGTGTGGCAGAAGCGAAGGCGATTGCCTACGCAAAAAATCTTCCACTTGTGGGTGTGCACCATATAGAAGGACATATTTCAGCAAACTTCATTGAAAATAAAGAGTTAGAGCCACCGTTTGTCTGTCTTGTTGTGTCGGGCGGGCATACACACCTTGTATGTGTAAAAGACTATGGAAAATATGAAATTATTGGACGTACGAGAGATGATGCGGCAGGAGAGGCGTTTGATAAAGTGGCACGTGCCATTGGACTTGGTTATCCTGGGGGACCCAAGATTGATAAGTTGTCCAAAGAAGGGAATCCAGACGCAATTGTATTTCCAAAGGCTCACATCAATGATGCGCCATACGATTTTAGTTTCAGCGGAGTCAAGTCAGCGGTACTGAACTATATCAATGGATGCAAGATGAAAGGTGAGGACTATAATCGGGCGGATATTGCGGCATCTTTCCAAAAAGCAGTGACAGATGTATTGGTGGAAAATGCAATGCGGGCAGTGAAAGAATATGGTACCTCTAAGTTTGCAATTGCGGGGGGAGTTGCCTCTAACAGTACACTACGAGCGGCCATGAAAAAAGCATGCGAAGAGCGAAATGTAGAATTTTACTATCCTTCTCCGATATTTTGCACGGATAATGCGGCGATGATAGGTGTGGCTGCGTATTATGAATATTTAAATGGAACAAGACATGGCTGGGATTTGAATGCAGTTCCAAATTTAAAATTAGGAGAGCGTTAGTATGCAAAAGAAAAAATGTACGGCAATAGTTCTGGCGGCAGGGCAGGGACGTCGTATGGGAACAAAAACACAAAAACAATATTTAGAAATTATCGGCAAACCGGTGCTATGCTATTCTTTGGAAGTTTTTCAAGAATCAGAGATTATAGATGAGATTATTTTGGTGGTAGGAAAAGGGCAAGAAACATACTGCAAAAAGGAAATTGTTGAGAAATATCAGATTCAAAAGGTGAAGAAAATTGTAACCGGAGGAGAAGAGCGTTATCACTCCGTATGGAACGGGCTGAAAGAAGTATACAAAGATGGGTACGTATTTATACATGATGGAGCCAGACCATTTATTGATCAGGAGATGATCAGGCGTGTATATGAAGAAGTTGTGCAACATAAAGCATGTGTAGCAGGTATGCCAGTAAAAGATACGATTAAAATTGTAGATACATCAGAATTTGCGGAAGAGACACCAGACAGAAGCAGAGTATGGCTTGTACAGACTCCTCAGGCATTTGAGAACAACTTGATAAAAAATGCGTATAAAATATTGGTTGAGAAAGAAGAATATTCAGTGACAGATGATGCCATGGTAGTAGAAAAAATACTTGGTAAAAAAGTGAAATTAGTGCGCGGCTCTTATGAAAATATTAAAATTACAACACCGGAAGACCTTGATATTGCTGGAGTTTTTGCGAAAATACAAAAAAAATAAAAAAGTTTTAAAAAAGTGTTGACAGTACTCGCTTACTATGCTAGAATACATCTTGTCGTTAGCGAGTACGACAAACAAAAACAATAAAATATATGCAGAGGTATCGAAGTGGTCATAACGAGGCGGTCTTGAAAACCGTTTGTCCGAGAGGGCGCGTGGGTTCGAATCCCACCCTCTGCGTTTGAGAAAAACCACCAACCAAAATGATTCGGTGGTTTTCTTATGCCGAAGTTGGCTGGGAGAAGTACCCAAGTGGCTGAAGGGGCTCCCCTGGAAAGGGAGTAGATCGTTAATAGCGGTGCGAGGGTTCAAATCCCTCCTTCTCCGTTTGTTTTCTGGAAATGTGAAATGCTGATATAAAAACTTGAAAAAAGTCGAAAAAAGGTGTTGACAAACAAAAAGAAAACATGGTATTATATCTGAGCACTTGATTGAGCGATAAAAACAGAAAAAATAAAAGTTCAAAAAAGTGAAAAAAGTTGTTGACAAGCGAAAAGAGATGTGGTAATCTAATATAGCTGTCGCAAGACAACAAAAACAAAGAACATTGATAATTAAACAACAGATGACAAGATAACCCTGAAAGATTCTTAAAAGAGAAAAATTCAGAACAGACATGAAAATGTCAACCTAAAACAGTAAAGGGAAAGATAGCTAGCAGTTATCTAAACCGGAACAAACACTTTTAACGAGAGTTTGATCCTGGCTCAGGATGAACGCTGGCGGCGTGCTTAACACATGCAAGTCGAACGAAGCGCTTAAATGGATTTCTTCGGATTGAAGTTTTTGTGACTGAGTGGCGGACGGGTGAGTAACGCGTGGGTAACCTGCCTCATACAGGGGGATAACAGTTAGAAATGACTGCTAATACCGCATAAGCGCACAGTGCTGCGTGGCACAGTGTGAAAAACTCCGGTGGTATGAGATGGACCCGCGTCTGATTAGCTAGTTGGTGGGGTAACGGCCTACCAAGGCGACGATCAGTAGCCGGCCTGAGAGGGTGAACGGCCACATTGGGACTGAGACACGGCCCAAACTCCTACGGGAGGCAGCAGTGGGGAATATTGCACAATGGGGGAAACCCTGATGCAGCGACGCCGCGTGAGCGAAGAAGTATTTCGGTATGTAAAGCTCTATCAGCAGGGAAGAAAATGACGGTACCTGACTAAGAAGCACCGGCTAAATACGTGCCAGCAGCCGCGGTAATACGTATGGTGCAAGCGTTATCCGGATTTACTGGGTGTAAAGGGAGCGTAGACGGTTGTGTAAGTCTGATGTGAAAGCCCGGGGCTCAACCCCGGGACTGCATTGGAAACTATGTAACTAGAGTGTCGGAGAGGTAAGCGGAATTCCTAGTGTAGCGGTGAAATGCGTAGATATTAGGAGGAACACCAGTGGCGAAGGCGGCTTACTGGACGATCACTGACGTTGAGGCTCGAAAGCGTGGGGAGCAAACAGGATTAGATACCCTGGTAGTCCACGCCGTAAACGATGACTACTAGGTGTCGGGGAGCAAAGCTCTTCGGTGCCGCAGCAAACGCAATAAGTAGTCCACCTGGGGAGTACGTTCGCAAGAATGAAACTCAAAGGAATTGACGGGGACCCGCACAAGCGGTGGAGCATGTGGTTTAATTCGAAGCAACGCGAAGAACCTTACCTGGTCTTGACATCCCGGTGACCGGCAAGTAATGTTGCCTTTCCTTCGGGACACCGGTGACAGGTGGTGCATGGTTGTCGTCAGCTCGTGTCGTGAGATGTTGGGTTAAGTCCCGCAACGAGCGCAACCCCTATCTTCAGTAGCCAGCATTTAAGGTGGGCACTCTGGAGAGACTGCCAGGGATAACCTGGAGGAAGGTGGGGATGACGTCAAATCATCATGCCCCTTATGACCAGGGCTACACACGTGCTACAATGGCGTAAACAAAGGGAAGCGAACCTGTGAGGGGAAGCAAATCTCAAAAATAACGTCTCAGTTCGGATTGTAGTCTGCAACTCGACTACATGAAGCTGGAATCGCTAGTAATCGCGAATCAGCATGTCGCGGTGAATACGTTCCCGGGTCTTGTACACACCGCCCGTCACACCATGGGAGTCAGTAACGCCCGAAGTCAGTGACCCAACCGTAAGGAGGGAGCTGCCGAAGGTGGGACCGATAACTGGGGTGAAGTCGTAACAAGGTAGCCGTATCGGAAGGTGCGGCTGGATCACCTCCTTTCTAGGGAAGAAGTAAGGGATTGAAAGAAATCTGTTGTTTAGTTATGAGTGTTCTGAAAAGAGGAAGTTCTTCGAACTAAGGCTCGAAAGGACCTCGCCAAGAACGAAGAACAAAGTTTTGTTCTAAGCTCGTGAGAAACCTCGCTAAGAACCAACTTTTCGGTGGCGATACGCCCAGGGGAAACACCCGTACCCATCCCGAACACGATGGTTAAGACCTGGGAGGCCGATGGTACTGCACTGGAGACGGTGTGGGAGAGTAGGTGGCTGCCGAATCTACAAAGAAGGGCTTATAGCTCAGCCGGTTAGAGCGCACGCCTGATAAGCGTGAGGTCGGTGGTTCGAGTCCACTTAAGCCCAGGTCTTTAAGTATGAGGCTGAGGAAGTAAGGTCCACTTAAGCCCATCGATAAAGTAAATATTGAAACATACCATTTGGGGGTATAGCTCAGTTGGGAGAGCGCCTGCCTTGCAAGCAGGAGGTCACGAGTTCGAATCTCGTTATCTCCATTCGATAATTGGAAACACAGAAGAATTGTTGTGGACGATTATCAAATGTACCTTGAAAATCGCATACAAGAAACGAAATGATAAGAAAAATATCAAGACATCCGAGGTAATTGTTAAAACTAATAATTAACTCATTCGAACACAACGAATTAAAAAAATGACCTATTACCAACGCACATCACGCTAGGTGTGTGTAGCAGACATCCATTCCCGTGGATGGAAGCAGTTGGTTATGCTAGAAAGAGCGTATGGTGGATGCCTTGGCACTAAGAGCCGATGAAAGACGTGATAAGCTGCGAAAAGCTTCGGGGAGGAGCAAATATCCTACGATCCGGAGATATCTGAATGGGGAAACCCGGCGGAGCAACCCTCCGTCATCTTAACGCGAATCCATAACGTTAAGAAGGGAACCCGGTGAACTGAAACATCTAAGTAGCCGGAGGAAGAGAAAGAAACATCGATTCTGTGAGTAGCGGCGAGCGAAAGCGGAAGAGCCCAAACCGACCTGCGTGCAGGTCGGGGTTCGGACTGCAAAATTGACGAGCGAGTCTAATGGAAAGGTTTTGGGAAAGCCTGCCAGAGAGGGTGAAAGCCCCGTACATGAAAGACGAGTGAGCATGGCAGTATCCAGAGTACCACGAGACACGAGAAACCTTGTGGGAATGAGCGGGGACCACCCCGTAAGGCTAAATACTCCTTAGTGACCGATAGCGCATAGTACTGTGAAGGAAAGGTGAAAAGGACCCCGGGAGGGGAGTGAAAGAGAACCTGAAACCATATGTTTACAAGCTGTGGAAGAGCTTTACATGCTCAACCGCGTACTTTTTGTAGAACGGTCCGGCGAGTTGCGCTGGCTGGCGAGGTTAAGGACTGAAGGTCCGGAGCCGAAGGGAAACCAAGTCTGAATAGGGCGAATATAGTCAGTCGGAGCAGACCCGAAACCGGGTGATCTACCCATGTCCAGGTTGAAGTTGCCGTAAAAGGCAATGGAGGACCGAACGCACATCCGTTGAAAAGGGTGGCGATGAGGTGTGGGTAGGGGAGAAATTCCAATCGAACCCGGAGATAGCTGGTTCTCCTCGAAATAGCTTTAGGGCTAGCCTCATACGAGTCTTGCGGAGGTAGAGCACTGAATTTCCTAGGGGGCGTCAAAGCTTACCGAAGAATATCAAACTCCGAATGCCGCGTAGATGATGTATGGGAGTCAGACTATACGAGATAAGTTGGATAGTCGAAAGGGAAAGAGCCCAGACCACCGGCTAAGGTCCCAAAATGTGTGTTAAGTGGAAAAGGATGTGGGATTTCGAAGACAACCAGGATGTTGGCTTAGAAGCAGCCATACATTAAAAGAGTGCGTAATAGCTCACTGGTCGAGAGGTCCTGCGCCGAAAATGTCCGGGGCTGAAACACACTACCGAAGCCGTGGAATCATCGCAAGATGATTGGTAGAGGAGCATTCTTAAAGAGAAGAAGCTGTACCGGAAGGAGCAGTGGATTTTTAAGAAGAGAGAATGCCGGAATGAGTAGCGAGAGGAAGGTGAGAATCCTTCCGGCCGAATATCTAAGGTTTCCAGAGTAAAGCTGATCTGCTCTGGGTAAGTCGGGGCCTAAGGCGAGGTCGAAAGACGTAGTCGATGGATAACAGGTTGAAATTCCTGTACTATGATATGACAGAACTGTGGGGACACGTGTGGAAAGCGGAAGCCGGGAATGGAAAGACCGGTGCAAGCAAGGTAGGAGACTGGTTGGCAAATCCGCCAGTCAATCTGAAGATGTGATGCGTACTGAAATATAAGTAAGGAAGTCCGTGAGCCATGCGTCAAGAAAAGCCGCTATTGTTCATATCGTACCCGTACCGTAAACCGACACAGGTGGATGAGGAGAGAATCCTAAGGCCGACGGGAGAAGCATTGTTAAGGAACTCGGCAAAATGACTCCGTAACTTCGGGAGAAGGAGTGCCAGTGAGAGCTGGCCGCAGAGAATTGGCCCAAGCAACTGTTTAGCAAAAACACAGGTCTATGCAAAACCGAAAGGTGAAGTATATGGGCTGACGCCTGCCCGGTGCTGGAAGGTTAAGGGGAGAGGTTAGCAGTAATGCGAAGCTTTGAACTTAAGCCCCAGTAAACGGCGGCCGTAACTATAACGGTCCTAAGGTAGCGAAATTCCTTGTCGGGTAAGTTCCGACCCGCACGAAAGGCGTAATGATTTGGGCACTGTCTCGACAATGCACCCGGTGAAATTGAAATACCAGTGAAGATGCTGGTTACCTGCGCCAGGACGGAAAGACCCCATGGAGCTTTACTCCAGCTTGATACTGGGATTCGATATTGCATGTACAGGATAGGTGGGAGACTAGGAAGCGGTGACGCCAGTTGCCGCAGAGTCGCTGTTGGGATACCACCCTTGCAGTATTGGATTTCTAACCAGCAGCCGTGAACCGGCTGGGGGACAATGTCAGGTGGGGAGTTTGACTGGGGCGGTCGCCTCCGAAAGGGTATCGGAGGCGCTCAAAGGTTCCCTCAGAATGGTTGGAAACCATTCGAAGAGTGCAAAGGCAGAAGGGAGCTTGACTGCGACACCGACGGGTGGAGCAGGTACGAAAGTAGGACTTAGTGATCCGGTGGTATAAAGTGGGATTGCCATCGCTCAACGGATAAAAGCTACCCTGGGGATAACAGGCTTATCACTCCCAAGAGTTCACATCGACGGAGTGGTTTGGCACCTCGATGTCGGCTCATCGCATCCTGGGGCTGGAGTAGGTCCCAAGGGTTGGGCTGTTCGCCCATTAAAGCGGTACGCGAGCTGGGTTCAGAACGTCGTGAGACAGTTCGGTCCCTATCCGGCGTGGGCGTAGGATATTTGAGAGGAGCTGACCTTAGTACGAGAGGACCGGGTTGGACTGGCCGCTGGTGAATCTGTTGTTCTACCAAGAGCATGGCAGAGTAGCCAAGCCGGGAAGGGATAAACGCTGAAGGCATCTAAGCGTGAAGCCCCCCTCAAGATGAGATATCCCATAACGTCAAGTTAGTAAGACCCCTTGAAGACGACAAGGTAGATAGGACAGAGGTGGAAGTGCAGTAATGTATGCAGCTGACTGTTACTAATCGGTCGAGGGCATAACCAAAAGGTGATAGGAACAAGAAGGATGAAGAGAGACTTATCGAGTGGATTGTATGTGATTTTGAAGGCACATGAAAGTACCTGAAAATAATCCTCCTTAGCTCAGTCGGTAGAGCACTCGGCTGTTAACCGAGTTGTCGTTGGTTCGAGTCCAACAGGGGGAGTTTTTGGCTCCTTGGTCAAGCGGTTAAGACATCGCCCTTTCACGGCGGTAACACGGGTTCGATTCCCGTAGGAGTCACTTATTACCACATGCCGATGTGGCTCAATTGGCAGAGCAGCTGATTTGTAATCAGCAGGTTATCGGTTCGAGTCCGATCATCGGCTTTTGCTTATGCAAAATAAGCGGTCTTTAGGTTATAAGACAAAAAAGATTTGGACCTTTAGCTCAGTTGGTTAGAGCAATCGGCTCATAACCGATCGGTCCTGGGTTCGAGTCCCTGAAGGTCCACTTTAAAAAAATATATTTTGGCCCGGTGGCTCAGTTGGTTAGAGCGCCGCCCTGTCACGGCGGAGGTCGAGGGTTCGAGTCCCTTCCGGGTCGCTTGTATCGAAGCGATACATACAATTTAATATCCCATGGGATCATAGCTCAGCTGGGAGAGCACCTGCCTTACAAGCAGGGGGTCACAGGTTCGAGCCCTGTTGGTCCCATTGCCTAATTTCCATTAGGTAGAATGCCGCAGTGGCGGAACAGGCAGACGCACAGGACTTAAAATCCTGCGGGACTTATACTCCCGTACCGGTTCGATTCCGGTTTGCGGCATTGTGTGGGTGTAGCTCAGCTGGATAGAGCGTTTGGCTACGGACCAAAAGGTCGGGAGTTCGAATCTTCTCACCCACGCTTCGGCGTTAAGCCTTGAGAAAGTGCAAATCCTTTAATTTAGAGGGTTTGCACTATTTTTGTATTTGGAAAAATTTCTGAAATATAGCAGACAATACATAATAAGAAGAATTTAAGAATATCGCAAAACTATATTTTCATTTGTATGTTATAGTAGTAACATACGAGGAGGACGAAAGATGAAAGTAATAGGAAAAATTATAAAAGGACTGCTTGTTGTAGCTTTTCTAATGATTGTATGTGTAAGTGGCATTTTTATTTACAAAGGCTACAACATGTACAAAAATGCGGTAGAGGAAATGAGTATCGAGGATAAGGTGAATGAAATAAGAGCGAAAGAGAATTATACAAAAATAGAAGAATTACCCGAGATATATCTTGAGGCTATTATTTCAGTGGAGGATCATCGATTTTATGAGCATTGGGGAGTGGATGTATTAGCTACTTTGAGAGCCGCGTATAATGATATTAGAGCAATGTCATTTGTGGAGGGTGGAAGTACGATTACACAGCAGCTTGCTAAAAATCTTTATTTTACCCAGGAAAAGAAAGTAGAAAGAAAAGTTGCGGAAGTTTTCATGGCAGTTGAATTGGAAAAAGAATATAGTAAAAAGGACATACTGGAATTATATGTGAATTCTATTTATTTTGGGAATAATTATTATTGTGTAAAAGATGCAAGTATGGGATATTTTGGGAAAGAGCCGGGAAAGATGACAGAATATGAGAGCACCTTGCTTGCCGGAATCCCGAATGCGCCGTCAGTGTATGCGCTGACGGCTAATCCGGATCTCGCAGCACAAAGGCAGAGACAAGTATTAGAAAAGATGATAAAATATAAATATCTGACATCAGAAGAAGCAGAAAAAATATTAGAGTAGACTTGGAGGATGGATTTATGAATCAGCAATTTTATGATGCGATGGAGGAAAGCCCTGTTATTGCGGCAGTGAAAGATTTTGAAGGATTAGAAAAATGCTGTAGGATTGAGGAGATCAGAGTTGTTTTTATTCTCTTTGGAGATGTATGCAATATTGATGAGATTGTGAGAAAAGTGAGGGAAAAAGGGAAAATAGCGATGGTTCATATTGATTTGATCAGTGGACTTGGCTCGAAAGAGATTGCAGTGGATTTTATAAAAAAGCATACAGAGGCAAATGGAATTATTTCTACAAAGCCATTGTTGGTTAAGAGGGCAAAGGAATTGGGGTTATATACCATATTACGCTTTTTTATCATTGATTCTATGGCATTTGAAAATATAAGCAAACAATGCCATCTGGTAAAAGCTGATTTTATAGAGATTTTGCCGGGGGTCATGCCTAAAATCATAAAGAAAATATGTAAGATGGGGAATATTCCGGTTATCGCCGGCGGTTTGGTGATGGACAAGGAAGATGTTATGGCGGCATTATCTGCAGGAGCAATATCTGTTTCTACTACAAACCAAGATGTTTGGTTGATGTAATTGTTTAAAATACACAAAAATGTAATTATATTTCTTTACAAATAGTTCAAAACATCCTAAAATAAAGATAACATGGTAATCTCAATATGGAGGTAAAGGAATATGAAGGGAAATGTAATTGTAGGACAATCGGGTGGACCTACCGCAGCAATCAATTCAAGTTTAGCGGGAGTGTATCGAACTGCAAAAGATCGTGGTGCAAAAAAAGTATATGGAATGCTTCATGGGATTCAGGGACTTTTAAAGGAGCGGTACATTGATTTATCAGAGCATATCACAAATGAGCTGGATGTGGAGCTGCTCAAACGGACGCCGGCTGCATATCTGGGGTCGTGTCGTTATAAGCTTCCAGAAATTCATGAAAACAGAGATGTTTATGAGAAAATTTTTGAAATACTCAACAAATTGGAAATTGAAGCGTTTATCTATATTGGAGGAAATGATTCAATGGACACTATTAAAAAATTGTCGGATTACGCAATTGTAACTGGGCAGCCAACGAGATTTGTCGGATGTCCAAAGACAATTGATAATGATCTTGCTTTGACGGATCATACACCTGGATATGGGAGTGCGGCAAAATATATTGGAACTTCAGTAAAAGAAATCATAAGAGACGGATTTTGCTTAGAATATGAAAAAGGTGTTGTTACCATAGTTGAGATTATGGGAAGAAATGCGGGATGGCTTACAGGGGCAGCGGCACTTGCAAAGGGAGAGGATTGTCCGGGACCTGATTTAATCTATCTTCCAGAGTTAGCATTTGATCTTGAAAAATTTAGTACAAAAATAAAAAAACTGATGGAAAAGAAGATGTCTGTTGTAGTAGCGGTTTCTGAGGGAATCAAGCTTGAGGATGGGCGTTATGTATGTGAGCTTGGAACAGGTGTTGATTTTGTAGATGCATTTGGGCATAAACAACTGACAGGAACAGCAAGCTATTTGGCAAACTTTGTTGCGGGCGAGGTGGGTTGTAAGACACGTGCGATTGAGTTGAGTACATTGCAAAGAGCAGCATCTCACCTTGCATCCCGTGTGGATATTTTGGAAGCATATCAGGTAGGTGGAGCAGCTGTAAAAGCAGCCGATGAAGGCGATTCAGGGAAAATGGTTGTCATTGAGCGATTTTCAGATGATCCATATCAAAGTGGAACGGAAGTAAAAGATGTACATAAAATAGCGAATGGAGAGAAATTAGTTCCAAGAAATTGGGTAAATCAAGAGGGAACATATGTTACAGAAGAGTTTATTACTTATGTAAAACCGTTGATTCAAGGGGATGTATCTCCTGTTATGGTAGATGGTATTCCAAGGCATTTGTATAGACCATTTTAAGTAAGAAGGGCAGAACAGAAGGTGGGGTATTTCTGTTCTGCTTTTATTTTCAAAAAATGCTTGCTTTTTGACAGAAAGTGGGCTAGTATAGATGCATATTCTAAAAGTTCTATAGATTTCAAAGGAGTTTAGTCGAGGCTCCGAGTTCCATGAATAAAAATTGAATAGAAGAGGAGGAGTGCATTTGGAAAGAGAATACGAGGTGATCCGTTTGATTCAGCAGAATGCTTCTTGCCATATTATTACGGACTGTGTTTTAGGAACAATGTTACCTGAATATCTGGAGGAGCATGGAATGATAGCAAAAGAGCAGCTATTCTCCTACTTATGTCAGATGATCAAACAGCTTGGATATTTACAAGATGTCAGAGATGCAAAGCCGTATCGCTATATCACTCCGTTTTGCATGATTATTAAGAAAAATGGGGAGTTGATGTTGTTGGATCTCAATGCAAAAGGAAATCAGCATATCGTGAATCAAATGGGAAGAGGAGAAATTCGGGATGGATTTTTAAAAAAGGGAAATTCCTATGAGGCAATGTATTCAATTGGAAAAACGATGCAGTTTATTTTGGCAAAAGCAATCATAGAGCCAAAGCTTACAAAGTATGAAGAGAGTAAGTTGAAAAAAATCATTTCAAAATGTCTGTCAGACAACGTAAAACAACAATATCAAAAAATTTCTGAAATTCTTTTTGATTTTCCACAATTAAAATATAAAAAAACAAATAAAAACAAAAAAATAAAATGGATTATAGTTGGAACAATTGTGCTTTTGGGTGGCGGTGTGAGTATGTTTCTAAGTGATGAAATGGAGGAAAAGAGACCAGAAGCGATTATTGACCAGAAAAAGGTAGATTTCTTGGAGATTGGCAGAACTTATTTTTTAGAGATGGAGGACTATAGGAAGAGTATGCAAATGTTTGAATGTGCAGAAGATGAGATAGAGGCTGCAGAAAACTATAAGGAACTGTCGGCATATATGCTTGGAGAGAGTCGAAAAAGTGAGGAGGAGATGGAGTCGATATTATCAGAGATAGAAGAAAGTCAGAAAGGCGAGTTGGTAGAAAATAGAATGATTTTTCGTGTGTGGGCAAAGATAGAAGGTACGGCCTCACTGGAAGCGAGAATCAGATTGGGGGAAAAGATATTATCGACACATGAAAAATGGAAAGAAAATGATGTGGATCAGAGGATAGAAAATGAAGTTCGAACCGTATTGGCGGAAGCATATGAAAAAACAGGAAAGGAAGAGTTGGCGTTAGAACAGTATAGGAAGGTAAGTCAATGGAATCAAACAGAAGAACTCTACCGTTCTATGGTAAGAATTGCACAAAATATTGATGAACAAGAGGCGTTGCGGCTGTGTGAAGAGGGGATAGCGGCAAATCCCAAATCAAAAGAGCTTCGTATTCAATTGATACAGATACAGTGTAAGGATAACGTGACAACAAAAGAGATGTGTGAGGAAAGTATAAGAAAAATATTGGAGGAATGTCCGGAATTAGCTGAGGAGGAAACGTTTCGAAAACTGCAGGAAGAATGTGGAATAACGATTGAAGGAGAGGTTATATGGGTAGAAAAATAGGGAAAATTTTAATTGTTTTAGGTATGATATTTTTATTAAATGTGCTTGGCTCGCGGGCTGAAGAAAAGGTGCAGATATATCAGATTTATTGTGAAGAGCCAAATGGGGAAAAAGGATATTACACAAAATCAGTCAAAGTAGAAATTGAACATTTAGATCAGGAATGCATTACAAAGTTTCAGCTGAATTTCCCGGATGGGAAAGAGTTGACTGGGGAATTGGAGAAGGCGAAAGAAAAAATTGTGCTGGAGGAGAATTTATTTGAGAAGGGAAACTATCATCTGATTGTATGGATGGAAAACAAAGAGGGAAAAATGGTGGAGGGCACCGAGCAGAAGCGGGAAATCAAGATAGATAAGGAGGCACCGGCAGACCCGATTTCTTTTCAATATTCGAAACATAATGGTGAAGAACAGATTATTTCAAATGAGGAGATAACAGTGGAAATGACTGCTTCGGATGATACTTCAGGGATTCAGGGAATTTATTATCAAATAAATGAGGAAGAGTATCAGTTTTTAGAAGGAAATTGCGTAAGTGTTGTGATTCCGGTTGGATTTGAAGGGAATCTTTCAGCATATGCGATAGACGGAGCTGGAAACAAGGGAGAAGTAACCAAGTCCTCAAAAATTATTTGTGAAGATGAAATACCGGAAATTTTAATCAGAGCGTCAGAAGGGTTAGGAAAATGGTATAGCAAACCATGTCTGATTCAGATTGACATAAGTGAACATGGAGTTGCATCAGGCATCAAACAGGTAATTTGTTCGGTAAATAATAAGGTTGTGCAAAATAGAGAGTATGAGCGTGGAGAAAAAGAGACAGAGAATGTAACAATCTCTGTTGATAAATTGTCTGAAATTGTGGTAGAGGTAAGCGATTGGGCGGGGAATTACACAAAGAAACGGGAAAAGATTTTATTTGATAATGAGAATCCGCAGCTGATTTTAGAGGGAGCAGAAGATTATTGTATAGCAGCCAATGATAAAACCCTTACATGTAAAGCGATTGATAATCAAAGAATAGTATCTGTGGGTGGTACGATTATCTGGAATGATGCCAATGGGAATAGGATAGAAAAAAGAATAGAAAGTTGGGAAAAGGACGGAGCACAATATTTTGCGAAAGAGAATCTGACGGAGAGTGGAAAGTATAAAGTTTATTTGGAAGCTGTTGATCAGGCGGGGAACAGAAGTGAAAAAGAGATGCAGATTATTATGGATAAAGAGAATCCGCTGATACATAAAATAGAAGAATTAGAGGGAAAATATGTGCCATTTTTTGAATGGAAATATGACATTTCTGAAATTGTGGAGGATTTTACCACATATACTTATCGTATTAACATGGATGGAAGAATTTGTGAGCAAAACAAGAAATATACACAGGAAGGAAAGCATTCACTGGAATTGATTGCGGAAGATTTGGCGGGAAATACATCGAGCATGGAAGTAAGATTTTTCATAGATCATACACCTCCGGAAATTCAAATCGATTGCTCAAAAGAGGAGAAGAAACTGGATATTGTCCTGGGAGAGGAACATGATTTTTTAGATGCGGTCTTTATTAATGAAAAGAAACAACAAATAGGAGAGAATGAGAGAAAGTTTTCGCATATATTTGAGAAAAGTGGAAGTTATGAAGTCTTGGTATTTGCCAGAGATCTGGCAGGGAATCAGTCAGAAAAAAAAGTCGCATTTGAGATAGAAGGAGAAAAGTCATTTTTTCAAAATTTGATACAACCTAAAAAGGAAATATTAAAGGAGAGAAAAACAGAGAAGAGACAAAACAGTTATGAGGCACTGATGTGGATTCTTGTTATAACAGGAATTGCGGTGATTGGAATCAGATATAAAAAAACCTCCCAAAACAGGGAGGATGCCGGGTAACTGCTTTCGCAATTCCCGGCACGTATTATGAAAAAGTTTATTCAAATAGTATGTTAATACTTTAGATAATTGTTAAGTTCTTTTCTTTTGATACTGTTAGTATATTCTAGAAAAGTGAAGAAATAATGTTAAATAAGTAAAGTAATTTTGAAAGATAAATGAACAAATTATGAACGAAACATCTTTCTACTATTTACGGAATGCAAAGAGCGGAAGTCCATTTTCGGTTGGAACATCTACAGAGCCTTGAATTAATGGGGCTGCATAACGAATAAACTCATCGGTTACATCGGAACCATCTTTGGTGATCCAAGAGAGAGGAACAGCTTTTTCCTGATTACAGATAATATTGACATCCGCAGTAGAAAAAGAAAGTTCATAAGGGGAAGTGTTCGTCCTCACAAAAGAGATCATCTTTCCTGTCTCCCCATTCAATGCTGCATTTACGGCAAAAGCACCGGAGTGATCCGCTTCATCTAAATCTGTCTTAGAAAGGCAGGAAGAAGAGCAGCGCTGACTCACATTCAGCTCTACGGAACGCACTTTTACACCAAGTTTTTCTTTTATGAGATTCTCCAGGTATTTTCCGGAACCTGTAAGCATCTTATGGCCAAAGGTATCAACACCCACGTCGCTTGCAAATTCACAGATAAAAGTACCATTTCCATCATTGATTCCCTCGGAAACACATACAACAAGGTTAGGGGTTGTCTCTAAAGCTTTTTTCACTTTTTCGAGAAAATCTTCCTGATTAAATGCAACTTCTGGAAGATAGATAAGCACCGGATTATCTCCCTCAAATTTTCTTGCAAGAGCACTTGCAGCAGTCAGCCATCCGGCATGACGTCCCATGATTTCTACAATTGTTACAGATTTTTTATTATCGTATACAGAGGCATCAATAGCGATTTCTCGTACTGTAGTCGCGACAAATTTTGCGGCGCTGCCAAATCCAGGTGTGTGATCAGTCTCAACCAAATCATTGTCAATTGTTTTAGGAACACCGATTACACGAATCGGACTTTGAATCTTGGCTGCGTAGCGAGAAAGCTTACTGACAGTATCCATAGAGTCATTTCCGCCAATATAAAAGAAATAACCGATATTGTAGTCTTCAAATTTTTGAAATAGTTCAGGATATACTGGATTATTTAAATCTTCCGGCAGCTTGTAGCGGCAAGACCCAAGGTAAGAACCAGGGGTAGTTCGGATGAGTTCTAAATCTCCGTTTTTCA
The DNA here is from genome assembly GCF_059731825.1 of Faecalimonas nexilis. NCBI lineage: Bacteria > Bacillati > Bacillota > Clostridia > Lachnospirales > Lachnospiraceae > Faecalimonas > Faecalimonas nexilis. The sequence continues at coordinate 841,043 of NZ_AP029189.1, forward strand.
GTAATGGGTGCATGTCCATAATCTGATTGCTTAGAAAACCTTCGATTCCATTTATCATACCATATACATGTTCTATCGATTCCGGATGTTTGAAGCCTTCGGATACAACACCATACAGACTTCCATTTATCACTGCAGTAGGTCCTCCAGACTGACCGACGATCATATTTTTCATTTGTAATTCCTCCATTTATGTAATCTATATTTACTATAACGGAAATTCGTGGAATTTACAATATATGTGTTGGAAAATTGCCCAAAATGAATTATACTATTAAGAACGTAAAAGATTGGGAGGATTGAATCATGAAGTATATATCATTTGCGATTCCCTGCTATAATTCAGAAAGCTATATGGAACATGCAATAGAGTCGATTTTAAAAGGCGGCGAAGATGTAGAGATTATTATTGTAAATGATGGATCGATGGACGGGACATCAGAGATTGCAAAACAGTATGAAAGAAAGTATCCGACGATTGTAAAAGCAATCGATAAAGAAAACGGAGGACATGGAGATGCGGTAAATACAGGATTGAAGCATGCTACCGGACTTTATTTTAAAGTAGTGGACAGCGATGACTGGGTAGATGAAGGGGCATTGGAAAAGATTTTAAGTGTATTACACGAACTGGTTGAAAAGCAGACGTTAATTGATATGCTTGTCTCCAATTATGTGTATGAAAAAGTAGGAGCAAAACATAAGAAGGTGATTCATTACCGGAATGTGATGCCGCAAGATCGAATTATCACATGGAAAGAGATGGGACATTTCCGTCTCGCTCAATATATTTTGATGCATTCAGTCATTTATCGGACGGAGCTTTTGAAGATGTGTAAGCTGGAGCTGCCAAAACACACTTTTTATGTAGATAATATTTATGTTTATTATCCGTTGCCGCATGTGAAAACATTCTATTATCTGGATGTGAATTTTTATCGTTATTTCATTGGGCGGGAGGATCAGTCGGTAAATGAGAAAAACATGATCAAGCGCATTGACCAGCAGATATTTGTTACCAAAACAATGATTGATATGTATTCTCTAAGAAAAATTCCAAATAAAAAGCTTCGGAATTATATGACAAATTATTTGGCGATTATGATGACGGTTTCCTCTATTATATGTATTCGATCTAAGAGCCAGGAAAATCTTGATAAAAAGAAAGAACTGTGGGAATATCTGAAAAAGAAAGACCATCGAGTATATTGGAAGATAAGACATGGCATTTTGGGAGAGACTATTAACTTGCCGGGAAAATCAGGAAGAAAGATATCCTCTATGGCATATACAGTTGCAAATCAGATTATAGGTTTTAATTGATTCTCGGATAAGTGAAGCAATTTTGGATATACTTTTCAAGGAAAGGAAGTGGAAAGGATGGCGTCTCAGTTAAAGAACAGTAAAACAAAAGAAAACTTGATGAAGGCATTTGCAGGAGAAAGTCAGGCAAGAAATCGTTATACTTTTGCGGCAGAGGAAGCAAGAAAAGAGGGCTTGTATGCGGTGAGTCAAATATTTTTATTTACGGCAGAACAGGAGCGGGCTCATGCAGAGCGATTTTATGAATTGTTAAAAGAGATGGCAGGAGAAACGATTGAAATCTGTGGTGGATATCCGGTTGATAAGCAGGATTCGACTGAAGAACTACTTTATGCGGCACAGCACAATGAATATGAAGAGGCGGATGATGTGTATCAGTCTTTTGGTGACGTGGCAAAAGAAGAAGGATTTATGGAAGTTGCATCCGCTTTTTATCAGATTGCGAAAATAGAGAAGATTCATGGAGACAGATTCGGAAAACTGGCGGAACTGTTAAAGACAGGAGCATATTTTGAGTGTCAAGAAGGTGAAAAATGGATGTGCTTAAATTGTGGGCATATTCATAGTGGATTGAAAGTACCGGGAGTATGTCCCGTATGCAGACATGAAAGAGGTTACTTTATTCCTGTAAGCCTTGCACCATATCTGATGGAATGTGAATAATGACAGTATCCCGATAAGCGTTAAGGCTTATCGGGAGAATACTTATTCTACTGTGCCAATTGGCAAAGTGCGGACAGGAACACCGTTGACTTCTACCTGATCGTTGATTTCAATGACGAGGCATTGTTTTCCATCGATCATTTTTGTCTCCACAAGATCGGTGCGGTCTGGATTGACTTTGATGGAAACATCAGGTGTTTCAATACTGAATTTTCTGGTCTCAGCAATATTCGTTGCCAGAAAAGATGCTTTTTCGCCTGCTATGGTGTCAAAATTATTATCAAATATTTCAATTTTTTCATCTGCAACACCGCTTTTTGCAAGGAGGCGTTTTACTTCGGGTTTCGTAAGTACAGGCACTTCCGGAGCATCTTTGGTCTCTTCGATCATCTCATTTAAGTTATCATGAATATTTTTAACAACCGTATAATCGCACTCTTCGCCAAGTGTATTCATCACAACGGCATGGAAGGTATCTTTTTGACTGCCTGCTGACATTGGGAAGGTACACCCGAGGGCGTTTTCGATAAATTCAGGTTGTAAATCTTCTGGCTTTTTTGAGTAGTACAATACCCCATGAATATCAGTGCTTCTGTCATTGAATACAGGGAATAAGAATCCTTTTACCGGTGGTTCGACAATCCAGTCACGAATCCGGTTTTCGACATGGTTCGTCTCAGGATTGTAGCAAAGTCCTTCTTTGGAAAGGTGAACCGGACAGATACTGCAAAGCACATATTCAAAAACTTCATCTGAAGCATCGAACATCTCAGTTCCATCAGTAGATTTTCCTGGAATGTCATAGGCAACGTGGATGAGAATAATGTAGTAATTCTCTCCATAATTGTAATTTTCAATAATCTTTTGATAAAATTCTTCGATGAGCATATCATCTTGCAGTTTACTGTCGCGAAGCTGCAAAAGAAATTCCTGTGTTCCACCGGAGAGTTCTTGTTCCAGTGGAAATTCCATGTTCAGCAGATTTTTTCCGATTGTTCCGGAGAGTGTCTGTTTAAAGATATTGAGATACTTGAAAATTTCTTCTTCCGGAAGGGACAAAAAGGCATCTTTCGTCTGTGATTTAATTTCTTTTTCCCCATCTACATAGCAGCCGCAGATTCGGGTGATAGAGCAGTCTTCGGGTTTGAACTGCTTTCTAAGTTCTAATACTTCTTTTTTATTCATAATGGATACTCCTCTTTTATCATAATACTGATGTAATATTAGCATATGGAAAAAAAATTTACAAATAAATTATCGGAATGAATATGTTAGTATGGGAGGTGAAAATATGGCAGACCAAAAAATAGAGAATCTGTTAAATCTGGCATTGAATGCTACAAGACGAGAACGGGAAAAATCGCTGGAATTAGATGTTGGATATAGCAGAGATGACAAGGAATGGGAACTGATAGTGAAATATTCGGGGACATTGAATGAACTGCGGGAAATAGGAATTCAGGTGGTTGAATTGAGCAATGAATTTGCAATTTTAACAGTACCAGAGAGCTTGGTAGAACGTTTGGCTGATTTTCCACAGATTGAATATGTCGAAAAGCCGAAACGATTATTTTTTCAGGCAGCAAACGGGAGAAGAGTATCCTGTGTGCCACCAGTGCAGAACCCTCCATTTTCATTGTTTGGTTCAGGGGTTCTTGTTGCAATTATCGACTCAGGAATCGATTATACAAATCCGGATTTTCGCAATGACGACGGAACGACAAGAATACGTAATCTTTGGGATCAGACAATCATGGGAAATCCACCGGAAGGATATTTGATAGGGACAGAATTTACGAGAGAACAGATTGATGAAGCAATAAAGCAGCCGACAGTGCCGATGCGTATGCAAATTGTGCCGAGCGTGGATGTATCAGGTCATGGGACATCAGTAGCAGGAATTGCAGCTGGAAATGGAAGAGGAAGCAGAGGGAGAATTTATCGGGGAGTTGCGACACAGAGTGAACTTCTTGTGGTGAAACTTGGAAATCCGAGGGAAGAAGGATTCCCTCGCACAACAGAACTAATGCAGGCGATAGATTACGTAGTACGAAAAGCACTTTTTTATAAACAGCCGGTGGCAATTAATATCAGCTTTGGCTACCCCTCTGTAACGGCTCTGATACTTTGGACAAGGAAGTATCAGAAGTGCCCATTAAATATAAATCTACAGTTTTTCCATTCCATACTACTTTATCTATAAATAGTCTCAGAGCAGAACGCTTTTCTTCTACACTCATAGAATCAAAAGAATGGCTGAAAGAAGCAAGCATTTTCGGAACAAATTCTAATTCCGCGTCCAGCATGACAGACTGATTTTCTGAGACTTCTGATAATTCTTTGATGTCTTTCTCAAGTTGTATTTTTTCTGAGTGAATCGAATTAATTCGTTTTTGTATATAAGTATGAGCAGGAGAATCAGCACTTTCAGCAAGAGATATAAGCAGATTATTGATTTGCTTTTCTTTTTCTGAAAGACTGTTCTTTAAAGATTTTAATTCTGCCTTATGCGTATCCCCTTTGGCGAGTAAAGCCTTTTTTGTTTCTTTCCATTGTCTCATAAAGACAGAATCATCTTCTGCTAATTTTTTGATTTCATTACAGACCATCTCATCAAGAAGATTACCGGGAGCATTTTTCATAGCACAATTCTTCTGTCTGCTTTTTTCTTTCGTTTCACATAGATAATTAAAAGAGCGTGAGCCATCCGGTTTGGTAGAATGTCCCATTTTTGGACGCATTTTATTTCCGCAATGCCCACAGAAAATCAGACCAGACAAAAGAGCCTGATTGCTTCTTGGTTTGCGGAATGTTTTAGAAGCATTTAGCGTAAGCATATTCTGTACTTTTACCCAGTCTTTTCCAGAGACAAGAGGAGTATGTTTTCCGATTGCGATAATCCATGCCTCGTATTCTTTCATGTCGTGAGGGATACCACTAGTCTGATTACTCTTATTAAATGCCATAATTCCGTATTTACTGCTACATTCTGATTTCTCAAAGCAGAGATTAGCATTTAATTCGTGAAAATACTCCCATACAGTTTTATCGGCACTGGCATAGACAGGATTTTTTAAAATATTTTTAATAGCAAAACATTTAAAAGGTATATTATTGCGGGTGTAGATATGTTCTTCCTGTAATAATTTTTCTACCATAGTGAGAGAATTTGTTTCCAGATAGGCAGAGAAAATTTTCTGAATCGTTCGAGATTCTTCGGGAATGGGTTCAAGCATATATGCTTTCCTGGTTTTGCCGTTTGAAGCAATACTTCCGGTAGTGACAGTGCTTTTATATCCGGTAGGAGTTGTACCGCCGAGCCAATGTCCGCTCCTTGCCAGAGTCTGGAAGTTGTCTTTTAGTCGTTCGGCAAGATTCTCTCGTTCCATTTGTGCAAATACGGAAGTAATCATCATCATGGCTTTTCCCATAGGTGTCGAGGTATCGAAAGATTCTTTGACTGACACGAAACTGATGCCCCATTCAGCAAGTTGGTCAGATAATATGGAGAAATCTTTAACACTTCGGGAAATACGGTCTAACTGATAGCAGATAATGACTTTTATTTCTTTGCGTTTGCAGGCATCTAACATAATTTGAAACTGAGGACGATTGGTATTTTTGCCGGAGTATCCTTCATCTTCAAAAATAATAATAGAATCTTCATCATCTATATCATAATGAAATTTCAAGTATTCTTTGCATCTGGTAATCTGATTATCGATACTTTCACCTTTTCCAGTAAACTTAGATTTTCTTGAATAAATTGCATATTTTCTTGTATCTTTCCCTGTCATATCTGCACCCCATAATTATTTTATTTTTCAAACTAATTATAAATGCAGAAGTTGGGAATTGCAAAAAGAATTTTATGAAAGACATTGATAATATATAAAAAACAAGATATAATTATATCAATAAAAAGATATATTAATAAGGCAATGGGAAAGGATGAAGAAAATGATTATTAAGGCTTCAGCAACACTTCGGAACGATTATGCTTCTATTTCTAATCTTGCGAGAAAAACAAGTGAACCGATTTATATAACAAAAAATGGGGAGGGTGACGGAGTATTTATGAGTATCGATGCCTTTGAGAAAAGAGAGCAGGCATTAGAACTTCGTGCAAAAATTATGCAGGCAGAAGAGGAACGGTTAAGCGGAGCAAAGACAAGAAGTATCTCCGAAGCAAGAAAGGAATTGAGAGAACGTGCAGGAACAATATAAAGTAGAGATTCTTCCTACGGCATGGGAAGATTTGAAAAAGATTGAAGATTATTATCTACTTCAATTTGGTGTGGAATCCGCTATGAAAGTTACAGAGCAGGTTTTGGACAGTATTGAGCGATTAGAGAACTTTCCAGACTCCGGTTCTCTGACACCGGATAAATGGTTGAATAAGCAAGGGTATCGAATGGTCATATCTGAAAGGTATGTTTCTATATATCGGCAGATAGAAAAAACAATTTATGTGTACCATATTGCAGATACACAGACAGAATATACAAAGTTGTTTTCGTGATGGCAAAGAGGTAGTAAGATGAAAGAATGTCCAAATTGTAGTATGGAATTGCCGGATGAAGCACATTATTGCCCGAGGTGTATGTTTCAATATGAGAAACAGGAAATACAAATAAAAGACAGGCATAGGAAGCATATTCCATTATTGTTAATTGGGAGTGTATTGGTGATTGGTGTGTTCATTTGTATGCCATTTGTAAGGCGTAGAATACAAGACAACATGAACAGCAATTACACAGAGGAGTTGGATATTCCAAATGTCATTAACGAAAATTTTAGGACAGGTGAGAATATTATCTATGATTCCGAAGTGGAAAATGATTTAAGGGATGTGCTTGGAAGTGGGGTTGTTGACATTAAAGCAACATTAGGCGAAGAAACGGATGAAATGTATCGTGAAAATGGAATGGATATCTATACATTCGGGATGATAACTGTTGCAGTAAATCAAGAAGAGGTTATACAAGATATTTTGATTGATTATACAGTAGGAGAAAATAAAAAAGAATATGGTATCTATGGGATTGCTGGGATATCTGATGCTGATGCAGTGAAAACAATATTGGGAACACCGGATCAGGAGTATGAAAAAGAACTCTGCTATCGTTTTGACAGAGAGTTTGGTCTAGGATTGAATATCAATTTTTCTGACGATGGTATGGTGGAACAGTTGGAATATTATTATGTGCAATAATTATAGGGTGTCTTCATTTTCCGTATAAAGTAATTCATTTATCTGATAAATGGAAAACTGATGATTTTTTCCCCATATAAGCAGACTGTCACGTTTTTGTTTTGGGTATAAAGGAGCAAATCCTGCATATTTTAAAAGAGTTTGTGTTTCCTCAAGTGAAAGTTCCAGTCCAAAGGAAATGGAAATCAGTTTGTCACGTGAAGGAATACGCTTTCCTGAAAAAATTTGATATCCATAAATTTCATTGAGTTCCGAATTTTTAATGACCGTTGATTTTTTCAGAGATTTCTCTTCTAACAGCTGGTTCAAATAGTTGGAAAGAGCAGAATCGATCAAATAATCCTGTTCGTTGCTTATGTATTCTTTGACAGACGAACATTGATTTAGTGCGTCCATCAGTTCATCAGTTGGTTTTTTAATCATCTTTATCACCTCGTAGAGAGTATACCATGGGGAAATCAGGTTGGCAATGGGAGAAAGTTATGTATCAGTGGTTAGTTGAGAACTTGAAAGAGTATTATACTTTTGTAAAAGTATTAAAGAAAAAAGACTGCGGTGAAGTGCTTTTATATAAACATAATCAGGTGGGAAACTATGTGGTAGTCAAGAAATTAAAAGGGATTTATCCTGCGTATGAAAGACTGCTTGGGGTGAAACAAGAACACCTTCCCTTAATTTATGAAGTATGTCGTAATGAAGAAGAAACGATTATTTTGGAAGAATTTATACCGGGGATTACGATTGCAGAACGATTGGAACAGGAAACACTATCAGAAGGTTATGTGAGGGAAATCATAAGTCAGGTGTGTGACGGATTATATGCATTGCACTTGAATCAGATTATTCATAGAGATATCAAACCGGAAAATGTAATGGTTATGAAAAATCGAGAAGTGAAAATTATTGATTTTGATGCCGCTAAAATCTATAAAATGTATTCGGAAAAAGATACGAGAACGGTGGGGACAATCGGTTATGCTGCACCGGAGCAATACGGAGAGGCTCAATCCGATGAGAGAACGGATATCTATGGATTGGGAATTATGATGAACGTCATGCTGACCGGAAAACACCCTGTGAATGAGATGGCAACCGGAAAAATCGGAAATATCATAGAAAAATGTATCATGGTAAATCCAAGTAAACGTTATAGGGATGTAATGGAAGTGAAAGAAAAACTAAATAAACTTCGTTACTAAGCTGCGTGCATAGTACAAAAGAACTGCCTGTCATTATAATGATGATAGGCAGTTTTTCTGCTAGTTGGATGAATGGGAACGGGGGTAAGGTTTCTTTTCATCCGTCAGTCCGGAAAGATAGTCCATGCTTGTGTCAAGGGCGAGGGCTATCTTCCGGCATTGTTCAAAGGTATAGTAACGTTTGCCATTTTCTATCTTGGAGTAATCGCTTTGGTCTATACCAGTTAAATGCTGCATCTTGATTTGCGTGTAGCCACGTTCTTTGCGTAAGTCTTTTAAGCGTGACAATAGGTATTGCACCTCCTTTTTGTGGAGTGTTGAAATATAATTAAATTATGTCACGATGACCTATTGACTATTAGGGTGCGATTGACCTAAAATATAATAAAAATGATAAGTATACGAAGGAGAAATGTTTTATGGATAATTTAATGAAAGAAGAAAGAGAAATTTTCAAGGGTGCTGCAAATATGCAGTATCAAAAAGGTCCAGCAAGTGTATTGGGATATAACAAGGGAGGACATCTGACTTTGACAAACCAAAGGCTGATTTTTATAGCACATGCTTTGAATATAGGTCAAAAAGAATATTATATTCCATTGAGTGAGATTAAATATGCACAAAATGGTTTTCACATTTTAACACCGACTCCAAACATGATAAAAATTGAATGTAATAGTGGGGAAATATATAAATTTGTCGTAAAAGGTAAAGAAAAAGATATATGGAAAAAATTGATTATGCAATATGCTTTAGAAGTAAAACAAAAGCAAACGGTAGAATTAAATGATAATGCGTCAGTAAAATTTTGTAGTAATTGTGGGAATGAAATTTTGACGAATGCAAAATTTTGTGGGAATTGCGGAACACAGATACAACAATAGATAGAAGTAACTAAGGAGAAGTAAGTATGGGGAAAATATGTTTAAAGTGCGGCAATGAATTAAATGATAATGCAAAATTTTGCAGCAAGTGTGGTAGTCAGTATGAAGATTTAAAAGCAGAAGAGCAGGAGGAAGAGTCTGCATGTCAAGAGGAGAGTAAATTTTGCTCGTATTGTGGGAACAGAATAAGCATGAATGCGAAATTTTGCTCTATATGCGGAAATAGTTTGATACTTAATAATAGCAATCAAGACCAGATGGAAATGCAAAAAGAGGATGTGCTGAGGAAAGTAAAAAAAGGTGTAGGAGGATTCGTTAATACAATTAATGAGATGACAGGTCAGGAGGGAAATGTTGAAATTCGTTTAAAGGAATTAGTTAGTGGAGTATTAAAGAAACACTCCCTGGCGGAACGAGAAGAACTTTTCATTTGTGGAACGAAAAAAACAACTCCGAAAGAAAGTGAAATGGTTGCTGACTGGCCGAAACCTTGGTTGTTTTCAAGAGTTTTTCTGCTCTTTTCAATTGTATTTATAGGTCTTCTTATCGTAATAATGGAATTTGGAAATATGAATGGTATTCCGGGAGCTATGTTTGTTGGTGCGTTGGCAGTACCGTTTTCGCTTGTTGTTTTCTTTTGGGAAACGAATGTGCCAAGAAACATCAGTATTTTTGATGTTGTATCTACATTTTTTGTGGGTGGTGTTTTATCATTGATTTCAACACTATTGTTGTATGAGGTAGTAGGTGTTGGCGAATTAGATTATATTGGTGCAATTCTGGTTGGAATAGTGGAAGAGATAGGAAAAATCATAGTTGTTGGACATTATATCAAAAAGCAAAACACAAAATATATCTTGAATGGATTATTGTTGGGAGCCTGTGTCGGGGCAGGATTTGCAGTATTTGAGACTGCGGGGTACGCTTTTAATGGTCTGCTGTCTTCTCAGGATATTTCCTATATGATTGATATACTGTTCCTGCGTGCAGTTCTCTCGATAGGAGCACATACAGTGTGGACAGCGATAGCGGCAGTAGGACTTGTTTTGGCGAAAGGAGAGAATGAGTTTGATAATAATGATTATTATAAGCCCCAGTTTTTGAAATTTTTAATACTTGTAATTGTTATGCATGCCATTTGGGATATGCCAATTACGTTCGGAAGTTCTATATATTTGATACAGATATTATTGTGTGTTATTGCGATTACAGTTGTTTTAATTTTACTTAGTTCAGGACTGAGACAGGTTTCGTTAATTGCAGATAAGGCGAGAAAAAATATAAGAGACTCCTTCCGAAATATGGAATACAATACAGATGAAAATGATATTAGGGGAGGGCAGAATGATGAGAAAATACTGTGAACAGTGCGGAACAGAATTAGAAGATAATGCAATGTTTTGTCCGGAGTGCGGAACGAAATGCCATTGTGAAAATGTTGAAGTGAAAGAACGATCAAAGGAAAATAAAAGTAAGAAAAAGATATTTTTAATAGGAATGGGCGTTCTTTTGTTGACTCTTTGTATTATTGGCAGTGTGACAGGATTCTTTTCCGATTTCAAAAAGGGGTATAAAGAAGCAGGAAAAGAGACAAGTGCAAAAAGGGGAGAGTCGGCTTTAACAGAAGATGGAAAAGCATATAAGATGACAGTACAAGAGTACTGTGATAGATTTAATGAAATGGCGAATGAATCATGGTGTAGTGGTGATGAGGAGATTTTTCGTATGGAAGTGTATGAGGGAACTTTAGACTCACTACAAGAAGCGGCTGTCTACGATTCAGAGGTGGAAGAATTGATGGTTCAAACTATGACGCCTCAAATGATACTTGGAACGACTTTATTAGAAAGTGAAGATGCGGATGAGTTTCCAAATGGAGAAAATTACTTGAGATATACTTATACCAATCAGTATTCTTTTATTCCAGACAATATTGGAGTTCAGATTTTAGCATTAAAAGACACGAAACAGATTGTGGGAATTGCAGCTCAGTTTCCGATGAATTATCGAAACGTAGGAGATAGGTTCGGGAAATTAATTTGCGATTCATTCGGTGAAGATACAGATGAATTTCAAGAGTTGTATCTTAAAATGAAAGAAGCAGGCGGATATGGTCATATGTACAAAGATGGAACGGTATTTGAATTAATGTATTATAATGATTCGGAAGAAGCTGCTTTGTTTAAGATGAGTGCTTGTACGAAAGAACATTACGAAGAAGCATGGGTAAATAATCCTGATTTACCAAGTAAAGAGAATCCGATTGAAAACAGTGAAGAGGATTTGGAAATAAGTAGTGAAGAAAATGCAGAAGTAAATAATCCAGAAATAAACGATACGGAAACGGGCATCAATGAAAGTTCGGAAACACAACAAAATGAAATTCTTGAAATGTTTGATAATTTGATATTTTACGAGGGAACATGGGGAGATTTTGGATCGCATGTGAATGAATATCAAGGACTGGTAGAAAGTGCAATTAAAAATTCAATTTCTCTTTCAGATTATTTTGGCGATGTGAATGGTACATATATGATTTTAGAAAAGAGAATATCAAACGATGATGTGTTAGAGAATGGACCATCGGCAACAAATCAATTATATACGATTACTTTTGAAGGTCCAAGCGTGACGGGAACAGGAGGAGCAAGATATTTGGATTGTACAGTAAGCAGTCCGGACGGTGTGAATTTAGTTTACAATGAAATTTCATATTATTGATTGCTAAAGGTTGAGAAGTTAAATAAGTATCGTGAAGGGCGTTTAGTGACATTTACAGACTTTTTAGGAGTTTTTTGGTAGCCCGCTTGACTAAAACGGTGATTTGTTCTTAAAAGGACAAATACGAGTTCGACAATTTTATAAAGATGAAGCGAGAGAGATTTCAGAAATGGAGTCTCTCTTTTCTTTTATAGAAGTAAGACTTGATTATTAAGAAAACAACAGGAAAAAAGGTGATTTTGAGGACGTTTTGAAAGACTAAAAACGAGTACATTCATAAAAAGATAAAGGTAGACACTTTAAATGTAAACAAATTGTGAACAATTCTAAGTTGAGGATGCGGAACTCTGCTCATAACGAGTTCGTATTATCCGGGCTATAAGCAAAACTCGGAAATACATTAAAAGGAGGTCTTGCTATGACTCAACGAACAAACCATAGCAAAAATATTTATATTTCAAGGGAGGAGGTGAACGGCAGGATTCCTCTGGATGATTCTGTTTCAACGACATGTGTTACAAATCATATTGTTGAAATGACCGTGATGGAAAAACCGATTCGACGGAAGTGTGCAATTAAAAGATTGGATAAAGACCATTATGTGAATCTGAGAACTGGTGAGGTATGTGAATTTCGTCACTCAGTGAAAAATCAGAGGAAGAATATGAATAAGGCTTATACAACTTTAAGAAGGCTTATCAATTACAATTTTACTGGAAATGAATCAGAATTACATGTCACATTAACTTATGGAGAGGATATGCAAAGTCGTGAGAATGTGTCTGCTGATTTTAAAGCCTTTTGGAAAAGACTGAAATATGCTTATCCTACATGTGAATATATAGTAATTTATGAACCTACTGAAAAAGGGGTTTGGCATGTGCATGTTTTGATTAAAGACAGAAGAGGAAAAAGGTTATTCATACCAAAGGGCAGACTAAGTTATATGTGGAGAAAAGGATATGTTTGCGTAAACCGTATTTTAGATAATGATAATATTGCAGCATATTTTATGGGATTATTTTCGGATAGAAACAAAGAAAAATCAGGATCTAAGAAAGTAGAAAGAATTCCATACTATGCAAATAATTATCGCTTATACTCTCGCTCTAAGGGCATTAAAACCCCACCTCTTTACAAAGAAACTTATAAACAGGCATTAGAACGTGTGAAAGGATTAGAACCATGTTTCGAGAATGCTTATGGTATTTATGATTCAGGAGATGGAACAGAACTGAATGTAATTTATCATAAACAGTATAACAAAAGAAGAAAATAGTAAGCAGTAAAGAGTAAAAACGAAGAAACGTACTTAAATTAGTGGACTTTATCGGAGAAAGGAGATTTTCAGATATGAAAATAGAAGAATTACAGAACGATATTATTTCAAATGAGGAATTGCTAGAGGATATTTCTTACAATATGAAAAATTTGATTTGGTTAAGAACAGCTTTAGAAGTTATGGGATTCATGGAGTGCGACAGATGGAATCAGTTTAACTCTATGACAGATGAACTTAAAAGAACGTACAAGGAAGTTCAAAAGGACATGTTAAGTAATCAGGTATCAGACATATTGGAAGAAAAATAGAATACAATATGATAAATAGTTGGAAGAGGTAGGTTTATATGGAGATTGTCGTGCATTATCCGGAAGATAGGCAGGGAATCAGTGCTTTGAGAAAAGCAGTGGCAGAAACTCATAGTGAATACATATATTCCTATATAGAAAGACTTCAGTGTTCACAGGAACAAAAGAAGATGATTATAAAAAGCATTGATGAAATGCTGACTTAGAGACGAGTAGAAGGCTGGCGGTATCACATACTGCCAGTCTTTTGTTGCAAGAGAAGCGGATTCATCTTTCAGAAGTCTTTATTTGACAAATAAGATAAAAGAAATTGTTCCCCTAACCCGGCTTCGCTTAAAAAGAAAAAGGGCAGGAGAGGACGATAAGAAACATTTGTCCGTTGTGTTAAAAATAATTAAATAAATAGGAAATCAAACGATTTTCATGCCGGATTCAAGAAGTTTTTTATAAATATCTTTTGGGAGATTTCGATAGCCGTTTTCCCAACATTGCAAAGCGGTTCTCGATACGCCTAAAATGTCTGCAAGTTGTCGCTGAGTCAGTGAATTATCTTTGCGAAAAGATTTCAGAGAGGAAATTTGATGCTGATATAAAAAGAGATGATATGTATCTAATAGTTCGGACATTTTCAAGTGATAAAAATCAGCAAGTTTTTCTAAATCTCTAACAGGGAATTGTTCATAATCAGGATTTTCATAGTTGTTATACAAGGACAAGTGTATGTTTAAATATTCTGCAATATCTTTTTGTCGTAAACCTTTCATGTGTCTTGCATAGCGTAATTTTTCAGCAATGGTAGGAACATCTTCAATGGAAGAATAGAGTAAATGATATTGTTCTGATTCTGTAAGACGGTGTAAAGGATGGAAAATAAAATGATGGACATATAAAAGAGTGTGTTCAGATTCACTGGCATTGTGCCGGAATAAAAGAGCCATCCTGTTATTGATGATTTGCAGAGGTTTCCAGTTTGCGTATAAGGCTCGCTCATTCCGGTTTTCCAAATCCTTAAGAGCCGTTGCAATGGGGTTGCTTTGGAAATACATATGGTTCTCATGAACCTTATAATTAAGGGAAAACATAAGAAAACACTGATATTTCCTGTGTTTTCAGGCGATTCAGTGCTTTACTCGGATTCATGTTTGGTTGTCATTTGGGTCTTATAATACTCGGTCAGGATCATGTTAATCTGCTGGGAACGTGTACGATAGTTCGCTTTCGCATCCTTATCAATCTCAGCAACCAGTTCTTTGGACAAAGTAGTATAGACCTGAATATTGTTGGAACTGATAGCCATGTGGCACCTCCGATTCAATTTAATAGAATTATTCTATCATACTTCTTCGAGAGGGGCAATGTGAACTGAAAATTGAATAATTATTGTTACTGTAAAATTGGAACGGTCGTAAAGAAAATCTATGAATAGAGAACGATAAGAAAGGTAGAACAGACAATGAAGAAAACAATTTTTGAAGAGATGGGCGGTACTTATATCAGACATGGGGATTATCTTATCCCTGCTCTTACCTTACCGAAGGATGTAGGGCGGATTTTGCGGACATTCAAAATAAAAAAGAATGTGGAGGTAACAGACAATGGCAAAGACAATTTTTGAGGAAATGGGCGGCAAATACGAAAGGCAAGGCGATTATTTAATACCGTGCTTAACTGTACCCGCCGAAGAAGAACAGCCGATAGGCATCTGGGGACAGCGGCATTTGGATTATCTGAAGCATCACTGTAAAGTTACATACACCAATCTTCTTACAAGCGGCAGGCTAAACGCCTACCTTGCCGACATCAACAGACAGGCACAGGAACGCTTTGAAAGGCTCATAGAGGGTATGAAACAGGCACAGGGCATAACGGAACAGCTAAAGGCAGAAAACGCCTTAGAATGGACAGGATACCTCAATAACATAAGGGCTTGTGCGAGGGAGATTGTGGAAAAGGAAATTATTTTTGCATAAACAGATGATTAGTGGCAGGGGGAAATCCTGCCGCTTTTTCTGCTTTAGTTTGTCAGCTTGACAAATAAAGGGTTAAGGAATATAATTAGATTCAGTATTATACAAGGAGTTAATAAATATGCGGCAAGGTATTCTTAAATAAACTGTCAATTTGATAGTGGGAACAAAAAGTAGCAGTCCCGTTTCACTTTTAATATGGGGCTTAGTTTTTTGTACCCAGTTTAAGAATACTTTTATCATGTAATTTTATATGCCCGAAAACATATAAGTGTTTTGGGGCTATTGGAGTTATTTACCCAGTGATAGGAGTATTTATCACTGGGTATTTTTATGCCCTTTTTTGGGTGTTGATAGGAGGAAAATCACATGAAAATAATTAACTTAGGCATTCTGGCTCACGTTGACGCAGGAAAGACAACATTAACGGAAAGTTTATTATATACCAGTGGTGCAATTGCAGAACTAGGGAGCGTAGATGAAGGCACAACAAGGACAGATACAATGAATTTGGAGCGTCAAAGGGGAATCACTATCCAGACAGCAGTGACATCTTTTCAGTGGGAGGATGTAAAAGTCAACATTATAGATACGCCAGGCCATATGGATTTTTTGGCGGAAGTATACCGTTCTTTATCCGTTTTAGACGGAGCAGTATTATTAGTTTCTGCAAAGGATGGCATACAGGCACAGACCCGTATACTGTTTCATGCACTACAGACAATGAAGATTCCGACAATCTTTTTCATCAATAAAATTGACCAGGAGGGGATTGATTTGCCAATGGTATATCGGGAAATGAAAGCAAAGCTTTCTTCGGAAATTATAGTGAAGCAAAAGGTTGGGCAGCATCCCCATATAAATGTAACGGACAATGACAATATGGAACAGTGGGATGCGGTAATTATGGGAAACGATGAACTATTAGAGAAATATATGTCAGGGAAACCGTTTAAAATGTCAGAACTGGAACAGGAAGAAAACAGGAGATTCCAAAACGGAACGTTATTTCCCGTTTATCACGGAAGCGCTAAAAACAATCTGGGGATTCGGCAGCTTATAGAAGTGATTGCCAGTAAATTTTATTCATCAACGCCTGAAGGTCAATCTGAATTATGCGGGCAGGTTTTTAAGATTGAATATTCAGAGAAAAGGCGGCGTTTTGTTTATGTGCGTATATATAGCGGAACATTGCATTTGAGGGATGTTATTAGAATATCTGAAAAAGAGAAAATAAAAATCACAGAGATGTGTGTTCCGACAAACGGTGAATTATATTCATCCGATACAGCCTGCTCTGGTGATATTGTAATTTTACCAAATGATGTTTTGCAGCTAAACAGTATTTTGGGGAACGAAATGCTGTTGCCGCAGAGAAAATTTATTGAAAATCCTCTCCCTATGCTCCAAACAACGATTGCAGTAAAGAAATCTGAACAGCGGGAAATATTGCTTGGGGCACTTACAGAAATTTCAGATGGCGACCCTCTTTTAAAATATTATGTGGATACTACAACGCATGAGATTATACTTTCTTTTTTGGGGAATGTGCAGATGGAAGTCATTTGTGCCATTCTTGAGGAAAAATATCATGTGGAGGCAGAAATAAAAGAGCCTACTGTTATATATATGGAAAGACCGCTTAGAAAAGCAGAATATACCATCCACATAGAAGTCCCGCCAAATCCTTTCTGGGCTTCTGTCGGGTTGTCCATAGAGCCGCTCCCTATTGGAAGCGGAGTGCAGTATGAAAGCAGAGTTTCACTTGGATATTTAAACCAATCGTTCCAAAATGCGGTTATGGAGGGGGTTCTTTATGGCTGCGAGCAGGGGCTGTATGGATGGAAAGTGACAGACTGTAAAATCTGTTTTGAATATGGATTGTATTATAGTCCTGTAAGTACCCCCGCAGACTTTCGGCTGCTTTCCCCTATCGTATTGGAGCAGGCTTTAAAAAAAGCAGGGACAGAACTATTAGAGCCATATCTCCACTTTGAAATTTATGCACCGCAGGAATATCTCTCACGGGCGTATCATGATGCTCCAAGGTATTGTGCAGATATTGTAAGTACTCAGATAAAGAATGACGAGGTCATTCTGAAAGGAGAAATCCCTGCCAGATGTATTCAAGAATACAGGAACGATTTAACTTATTTCACAAATGGGCAGGGAGTCTGCTTGACAGAGTTAAAAGGATACCAGCCAGCTATTGGTAAATTTATTTGCCAACCCCGCCGCCCGAATAGCCGTATAGATAAGGTTCGGCATATGTTCCACAAGTTAGCTTAACAGCTTGCAAAAGTCATATAAAATGAGATTTGAAAGGATTAGAGACTAATTATGATGAAATGCGAATGGATATTGTGTCCTGTTTGTGGGAGCAAAACCCGTAATAAAATTAGGAAGGACACTGTTTTGGAGAATTATCCCCTTTATTGTCCAAAATGCAGACAAGAAAGCTTGATTAAAGTTGACAACTTGAAGATAACTGTCATCAAAGAGCCAGACGCTTAAGACGCAGAGCCGATGAAATTGTGGAACAATTCACGAATCATCGGCTCTTTTTGTTTCGTATTTGAAAGAACAAACTCACCAAATAAAAAAAACGATATTCGGGTGGGTTATTTTGTTATACCCTAAATTACCCTCTGAATTTGTTTTTAAATTTGGAGGGATTTTTTTATGTTCTTTTTTCGGGCGGTTATTCATCTGCTCATACGAAGTAAAATTTATCAATACATAGCATATCAGAGAATGGCAGGAAACCAGTTAAAAAAATTTCTGCCAGTGCAGCGGTACTTCTCACCTTGAAAGTAGAAGTACAATCTCCATACAACAGAATTTGTATTTCTTATAACCGTAAAGGTCACAGAGCCTTTGCGGTTTTTCTTTTGTCGATTTTTGTTGGAAAGTGCCGCAGGGCTGTTTCTTATATTAGGTGTCGTTCGCCGCCTCTCCATCTGGATTTTAGATTTCAAAAATTCAGATGGGAGGTACTTACGGTGAAGTATGCACCAAAAAAAGTATATATCAGAGAAAGCGGTGGCTATGTGGAATTATCTTACACGGACTTCTGCCGCCGCAGGCAAGCCGACCAGACCTATATGGACAAGCTGTTTATCCCCATTCAAGGATGTCTGCTTGAAGTTGTGAGGGAGCAATACACAGACTTCTACCGAGATAAGGAACGGTGGCGTTATCTGCAAAGATTAGATACAAAGAACAGCCTGATATCTCTGGACGGGTTTACAGACAGCGAGGGAAATCCTCTGGACTTTATCGCTGATGAAGCGATGGACGTTGCGGAAATCGTTGTCAATGCGGTCATGGTGGACAGGCTGAAAGCCGCCCTGCCTTTGCTGTCGGATAGTGAACAGGCATTGATTCATGCCATCTTCTTTGACGGACTTTCCGAGCGTGAAGTCGGGGCAAGGTTAGGCATAACCCAGAGCGTTGTGAACAAACGGAAAGCCAGAATCCTAATAAAACTAAGAAAGATAATAGAAAATTAAAATTTAAGGCGTTCAGCCCCCTTGTTTTTTCCTTTGGGAAGATGAGGGGGTTTTTCTCTGCCCTCTCAATCAATTCTGATTGGAGGAAGTAAGAATGGCATACAACCACGGACGGGAGGACAGGAAATGGCGTATCTGGAAAGAAGCGGAGGAAAAGCTGCTGCGTGAGTGCGGCGTTGATGAAGCGACCATTGAGCAGATACGAATAGCGGACAGGGCAGACTTCAATTCCAACAGGCGGTTTTACCGATGGACGAATGACGTTGCGGAATACCTTGAGGACATGGCAGACAGGGAGCGGCAGGCGGAAGTGGGTACGGTTGCGGAGTTACTGGACGAGATTGAGAGCGAAAATCTCTATCAAGTATTAGTCAAGGTGGACGGGCGTACCTTGAAAATCGTCCTGCTGAAAATGCAGGGGTATTCCACAAAGGAGATTGCCCCGCTCTTGCATTTGACGACTGGTGCCATCTATGCGAGGTTAGACCATCTGCGGAAGAAGCTGCGGAAAATTTTATAAACGTCTAATACATCCCATTATCCTGCGGGCTACTGGGTGGGGAGTGGAATCTCCCCGCTTATTTTTTGGCAGGAGGACAGAGGGATGGCATACAGGGTTAAGGCATACACGCTTCGGGAGGAATCCACGGAAAGCGGCACAAGGTATTTTATCAGCTTTAAGGACGGGCAGGGCAAATCCCACGAGTTGGAAGTGTCGGAACAGTTCTTTATGGAGTTTCGGCAGATGGAACGCAGGAACAGGAATCTTCTCCAATGGGACGAGCGGCACAGGGAGTTTAACGAGGTATGGGACGAAACCCTTTACAGACGGGCGTTGCGTGTGCCTAAGAGCCTTGATGAACGCATGATTGAGGAAGAACGGAATGAAACGCTCTGTAAGGCGATTGAGAGCCTGCCAGAGATACAAAGGCGGCGTTTCCTGCTCTACTATGAGCATGATTTCAATTTTTATCAAATCGCTGCGATGGAGCATTGCACTGCTTCAGCAATACAGAAATCTGTTGCGATTGCAAAGGAGAAAGTAAAGGCGGAAATGAAGAAATATCTCCAACCGTGACTGATACCGCCCAAAAAAGAAATCTGTTTTTTATTTGTGTGGGATTGGCGGCATTACATACTCTCACTTTTTTTCGTGGGAGTAAATCTATTTGTAAGGAGGTCAACGCCTATGTGCAACGAAAACAAAGACACCGCCCGAAAGGAGGAAAGCCATGCAGAAGTTACAGACAGTCAACGCCGAAACGCTCCTTTATGAACCGCTTGAGAAACCGTCCTTTGTGGTGGACAGCCTTATCCCGACAGGCTTATCGTTGTTCTGCGGCTCACAGAAGATAGGCAAAAGCTGGCTCATGCTGAAGCTATGCTTATGCGTGTCGCAGGGAATCCCTTTATGGGATATGCCGACAATGGAGGGCGATGTGCTTTACCTCTGCCTTGAGGACACGTTCTGCCGCATACAAAGCAGGCTGTTCCGCTTGACGGACGAAGCGAGCGGGCGGCTCCACTTTGCCGTGGCAAGCTGCAAGCTGTCAGACGGTCTTATCGTGCAGTTGGAGGATTATCTGAAAGACCATCCAGACAGCAGGCTCATTGTCATTGACACTTTGCAGAAAGTCCGTACAGCTTCAAAAGACAATGCCTATGCAAGCGACTATGGGGACATCTCCCTCATCAAAGACTTTGCCGACAGGCACTCTCTGGCGGTCATTGTCGTACACCACATCCGAAAGCAGAATGACAGCGACGTGTTCAACAAGGTGTCTGGGACGACAGGCTTAACGGGGAGTGCGGACGCTACTTTTGTTCTGGAAAAGGAGAAACGTGCGTCTGACACCGCCAAGCTGTATGTGACGGGCAGGGACACGCCCTATCAGGAATACACGCTCCGTTTCCGTGATTGCAGTTGGGAACTGGTGGAGAGGAAAACACAGGAGCAGCTTGCAAAAGAAACGATACCAGATATTCTTTTTCGGTTAGTGGATTTTATGAGGGATAAGGAAGAATGGGCAGGCACGGCAACGGAACTGTTAGCCGCTATGGGGGAAACGGAAACCGTACCCACGGTGATTACGAAATGGCTGAATGAATACCGCACCACATTTTTAAGTGAGAACCGTATCTGCTACCAGTACAGCCGCAGGAAAGACGGCAGGCAGATTGCCCTTGCAAGGTGGGAGGGTGACAGCGGTGACGGTGGTGACAGCGATATTGGGATACCCCCTGTTACTGTCATTGACGCTTAAAGCCGTGTAAAGTTGGCGGCTCTGCCCTGCGGGTGACAGCGGTGACAGTGGTGACAGTGATTTTAGGATACCCTGCCGCTGTCATCCCTACGGGAGAACACCCCGTAAACGCAAAGTGCAGGCGTGGGATTCACCCACCCTTTTCGGCGTGTGGAATCCACCCCTGCGGTCAGAAAAATCCTTCCGATTTTTCTGACTGCGTTTACAGGGTGTAACACACTACACTTTGCCCTGCAAAGTCGTGTGCCAGACGTTCCCTCTGGACTCCCTTATGGCAGGTCTTACGCCCTGCTATCCTGCGCTTTGCGGCTTCGGATAAAAGAATATCGGGGTGACGGTGACGGCAATAAGGGGGTATCCCAAAACTGCTGTCACTGCCGTCACCGCTGTCACCCAAAGGGCAGTTACCCGCCGAAGAAAGGAAGATGATGGATTATGCCATACGCAATCCTGCGTTTCCAGAAACGCAAGGCGAGCGGCGTTGCGGCTTGTGAACGCCACAACGAGCGGAAGAAAGAAGCCTATAAAAGCAACCCAGATATAGATATGGAACGCTCTAAAAATAACTACCACCTTGTAAAACCGCCACGCTACACCTACAAGAAAGAGATTAACCGCATGGTAGCCGAAGCAGGGTGCAGGACGAGGAAAGACAGCGTGATGATGGTGGAAACACTTATCACGGCTTCGCCAGAATTTATGAACAGCCTGCCGCCAGAGGAACAGAAAGCGTATTTTACAATGGCTCTGGACTTCATTTCGGAGCGTGTCGGGGAGAAAAATATCCTCTCCGCAGTCGTACACATGGACGAGAGAACGCCGCATATGCACCTCTGCTTTGTGCCGATTACGCCAGACAACAAGCTGTCAGCAAAGTCTATTTTAGGCAACCAGAAATCATTATCCGAGTGGCAGACCGCCTACCATGAGCGGATGTCCTCACGGTGGAATCAGCTTGAACGGGGGCAGTCCTCAATGGAAACGAAGCGGAAACATGTCCCCACATGGCTCTATAAATTGGGCGGCAGGCTTGATAAACAGTATGGGGAAATCGTGTCTGCCCTGTCCGACATCAACGCCTTTAACGCAGGGAAGAAGCGTGACAAGGCTCTGGAACTGATAGCGGCATGGCTCCCAGACGTGGAGAAATTCTCTAAAGAAATCGGGAAACAGCAGGCGTATATCGACAGTTTGAAAGAGAGAATCGGGCAGGAATCAGACTATGCGGGGCGTATGCGTGATGAAAAGTACGAGCAGGAATTAAAGGTGCAGAAAGCGAATCAGAAGATATTTGAATTGCAGAGAACCAACGAGCAGATGGGGCGGCTACTCTCAAAAATACCGCCCGAAGTGTTGGAAGAATTACAGAGAACAGGCAGAAACAAATCAAGAGAAAGGTAAAAAGTGAATGAAAAAACAGGATTTTAAGGTGTTAAAGACCAAAGACTTGTACCCGTTTCCCGACAATCCGTTTCATGTGGCAGAGGATGAAACGCTGTCAGAGTTAGCAGAAAGCATTAAGGAATTTGGCATTGTTACGCCGATAATCACACGCCCGAAAGAGGACGGAAATGGTTATGAATTGATTGCGGGACAGCGGCGTGTCCGTGCGTCTGAACTTGCAGGAATAAACACAATCCCCGCTTTTGTTCTGCCCTTAGACCGTGACCGAGCCATCATCACCCTTGTAGACAGTAATTTACAGCGTGAAAATATCCTGCCATCGGAGCGGGCGTTTGCCTACAAGATGAAATCCGAAGCCATGAAGCGGCAGGGTTTCCGCACAGACTTAACCTCGTCACAAGTTGTGACGAAGTTGCGGACGGACGACATGGTGGCACAGGGCTTCGGCGTGGGCAGGATGACCGTGCAGCGTTTTATCCGCCTGACGGAACTGATACCGCCGATTTTGCAGATGGTGGATGAGGGGAGAATCGCCCTCACGCCTGCGGTGGAACTGTCCTTTTTGAAGAAAGACGAGCAGGAGAATTTGTCTGCCACAATGGAGAGTGAAGAAGCAACGCCCTCACTCTCACAGGCACAGCGGATGAAAAGTCTAAGCCAGAGTGGGCGGCTTGACATGGATACGATATTTTCGATTATGACGGAGGAAAAGGGCAACCAGAAAGAAACCTTAAAAATCAATACAAGCAAACTGAAAAAATACTTTCCGAAGAACACAACGCCGAAGCAGATGGAGGAAACCATCATCCGACTTCTGGAACGTGATTTGCAGAGGAAACGTAACCGTGACAGCCGCTAATCTTCTCTTTTCGGGAGGTAAATACAGGAATTTGGAACAGGAGAAATACAGAATTTTAAGGAAAATGAGGTAAGGAATGAGAGAAATCCAGTATGAGATTGTAAAGGAAATCGCCGTATTGTCTGCGAGTGATAGCGGATACACAAAGGAAATCAATCTTATCTCATGGAACGGGAGAGAGCCGAAATATGACATCCGCAGCTTTTCCCCGAACCGTGAGAAGTGCGGGAAAGGTATCACGTTGAACGCTGATGAAACGGCGGCACTCCTTGAAGCATTACAGAAAGAATTGAACAGCGGGGATTGATGGTATCTGATTGACAGGGTGGGGCGTTTCCAGACGTTCTCCTGCCCTGTCTGGAAAGGAAGATTTAAGTATGGGCGAGGATAAGAAAACAGATAAAAAGAGAAAGCGTATCGTGCCGAAAGCACCAGTGCAGATGATAATCAGCCGTGAATATGTCGGCACACAGACAGTCACAGAAGCGTTTATCCCGATTATCTCCGAGGATATTCGGAAGAAGATTGCCGAGGGCGACACCTTCGACAATGAGGGGCTGTCCGCTTAGAATGTACGCAATGGGACATGAAAACAGATAGGACAGATACGGAGGTTTTACAGTATGGCAGGAATCAAAGAAGAAAAGAAAATCTATTTAGTCGGCATTTATTGTCGCTTATCTAAAGACGATGGTACGGATAACGAGAGTGCGAGCATTGCGACACAGAAATCCATCCTCGCGGATTATGTGAAAAAGCAGGGATGGCACATAGCAAAAACGTATGTGGACGATGGTTATTCTGGTACGAATTTTCAAAGACCTAGTTTCCAGAACATGATAAAAGACATTGAAAACGGACTGATAAACTGCGTGATTACAAAAGATTTATCACGTCTGGGGAGGAATTACCTTGACTGCGGACTGTATCTGGAAGTGTTTTTCCCAGAGCATAACGTGAGGTATATAGCGGTCAATGACGGCGTGGACACGCTCAATAAATCGGCGATGGACATCACGCCTTTCCGCAACATCCTAAACGAAATGTATTCTGCCGATGTGTCGGTCAAGATAAAATCGGCGTACCGTGCGAGGTTTCAGCAGGGGAAATTCATGGGAACAACAGCCCCTTATGGCTATGTCAAAGACCCTGCCGACCACAACCATCTGTTGATAGATGACAAGGTTGCCCATGTGGTAAGGGAGATATTCGACCTTGCGTTAGCGGGCAACGGAATCGCCAAAATCCGTAAGCACATCAACAAACAGCATATCCTACGCCCTGCCGCTTATGCGGTCACACAGGGGGCGATAGGCTATGAGCGGCACTTTGAAGATAACGAGGAGAACCGTTATATTTGGAGCGAGAACAGCATAAGGGGAATTTTAAGAAGCCCGATATATGCGGGAAACCTTGCAGGCTACAAGCGGATTGCCGCCAACATGAAAAGCAAGAAACGCCCCTCTAAGCTGCCCGAAGAATGGGAAGTGATACCCGATACCCATGAGGGGATAGTCACGCAGGAAGAATTTGATACCGTACAGCAGCTTATGACGAGCCGCAGGCGGGAGCAGAACGCAGGGGGATTTGAGAATATCTTTTCGGGCGTTATCAAATGTGCGGACTGCGGCTATGCAATGCGGGCGGCGAGTGCCAACAGGAGGAAACGCCCCGACATCATCGACTGCGTACAATATACCTGCAATAATTATGGCAGATATGGCAATGTTATGTGTACCGCACACAGCATTGAAGCGAGGGATTTATTCAACGCTGTCCTTGCCGACATCAACCGATTTGCGGATATGGCGGTCAATGATGAAAAGGCGGTAAGGGCGATTGAAAAGCGGCTCACGGAAACAGACCAGAGCAGGGCAAGGGCACTGGAAAAGGAGCAGAGAAAGCTAAACAAACGCCTTGCAGAACTGGACAGGCTGTTTTCCTCACTCTATGAAGATAAGGTGATGGAGCGTATTACGGAGCGGAATTTTGAGATGATGTCGGGGAAATACCAGAAAGAGCAGCTTGAAATTGAAGCAAGGCTGAAAGAGGTAACGGAAACGCTCAACGACAGCTATGAGAAATCGCAGGGTGTCCGTGACTTCCTCTCCCTAATCCGCAACTATCAAGGTATTAAGGAACTGGACGCAACCATCATAAATGCACTCATAGACAAGATACTTGTTTCGGAGCGTGAGAAACTTGCGGACGGGACAGTAAGACAGGAAATTAAGATTTATTATAAATTCATCGGCTTTGTCGGTGAATTACATATCACACCCACAAAGCGGTGGACAGCGTTAAAGCCTAAGAATTGTACGGTGTGCGGCATTGAATATGTTCCCCGCTCTGCAATATCAAAGTATTGCCCAGAGTGCAGGAAAAGGATAAGAAAGGTTCAAGGAACGGAAACGAAACGCAGGAGCAGGGAGCGAAACAGACAGGCATGTATTGAACTGTCCGCAAAAAATGACCGACTGAAGAAGAACAAAGGGTTGTCGGTGTATGGGGACAAAGACATTTGCGGTATTTGAAGGAATACCGCAGATTGCTATATCTGAATATGCTTACAAGCGGCAGGCTGAATGGTTATTTGGCTGATATAGAAGAACAGGCACAGGAACGCTTTGAAAGACTTGTAGAACAGATGAAACAGGCACAAGGCATTACAGAACAGCTAAAGGTGGAAAATGTCTTGGAATGGGTAGGAAGAATGAATAATATACAAGCGTGTGCGAGGGAGATTGTAGATAAAGAGATAATTTATCAATAGTGAAATGTGGTCTGAATAAGGTATAAAATATAGCAGGGTCTCATAAGATAAAATTGTAATTGCATTTTCCACATAGTTCGTGTAGAATGTAATTAGAAAAGCTGTGCATCAGCGGTGGGTTGACACCTAAAATCTGATACGTTTTCCGAACGAAGGTGTCGGAGGTTGGCAGGCAACGGAAAAACCTGATATTTTCCAGACGAAGGTGCTGGAGGTTGGCAGACAACGGAAAAATCAACCATGAGAAGGGAATGTTTAGTGCTGCGGCATGAACATTCCCTTCTCTAAATTTTATAGGATAAGGATTAAGTTATGGACAAAAGACGTGCAATTCAGATTATGACAAAAGCGGCACAATTATATAAAGAACAACTTGAGGATCAGAAAGTTTTGTTCCTATATGGCTTACCAAAAGAAGTGAACAAGCAATTACAGGAAAGGAATAAGATTTTGTCATCTGTACAAGGATATGAGGTCGCCTTCCATAGATACAATTTTTTACATCTGACAGGAGTTCGATTGAATAAAAAAGATACATCTTCTGCAATTCATTTTTACCAGAAATGTCTGGATAAGCGATTAACGGAAAATGATTTTTCTTTTGCAAAAGATGGCTCTACGGGACAGAAGTTAGATATATTGGAACGGATGATGCTTATTAAGAAAAATGTAACAATGATAGGAGAATTTACAGACCGAGGACCGAAATTGTTTACTGAAAAAGCTGCCGGAAATATCTGTGGTTGTATTGGTTTTGTCAAAGATAAAAATACGAAATTAAATGTGCCGAATACATTGCTGAAAAAGGATATTAGAGATGTAACAGCACAGCCTACATATAAAGTGTTTGCTGTCATATCAAAACATTATACAGACGAGAAATATACAAATCTTATGAAACTGGATAAATGTATTGATTTGAAAGAGTGTTGTTTCTCAGAAACAATAGAAAATATGATAGATAGAGAAAATCTATAATGAAATATAAAACCATGCTACTGCTTTTCAAAACAGTATCATGGTTTTATTTGTTTGTTACATTTCAATGCAACTATTTACTTTACAAAACTGGAAATGATATAATTATCATTGATTTTAAAAGAAAGTAGAGCGAATGATGAGCGAAAAGTTACTGATTGTTGAAGATGACAAAAAATTAAATGATGGAATACGCCTTGCCTTGAAGAATGATTCCTATTTCTTTTATCAGTGCAGAACTTTGCAGGAAGCGAGAGATATCCTAAACAGGGAAGATATAACATTGGTTTTATTAGATGTAAACTTGCCAGATGGAAATGGAATTGATTTTGTAAGAGAAATCAGGAAAAACAGTCAAGTACCGATTATTCTGCTTACTGTAAATAACATGGAAGTAGATATCGTAACAGGATTGGAAGCTGGGGCAAATGATTATATTACGAAACCATTTAGTTTGATGGTTCTGCGTGCAAGGGTATCTGTGCAGCTTAGAAATAAAGAGGCAACAGCAAAGGATTCTATGGAGTTCGATGGACTTGAGTTCTATTTCGATAAAATGGAATTTTTTAAAAACAGAGAACCGATTGAACTTAGTAAGACTGAACAAAAGTTATTGCGAGTGTTGTGTGAAAATAAAGGTAAAGTATTGAAACGAGAATACTTGATCGACGAGGTATGGCAGGGGGATACAGAGTTTGTGGATGCCCATGCCCTGACTGTTGCAATCAAACGTCTCAGAGATAAATTGGAAGATGATGTACAGAAGCCTAAATATATCAAGACGGTTTACGGAATTGGTTATACATGGGCGGTGAAAGAATGACAGAAAAAATTATATGGGTTGCAGGAATATTTCTCCTGAGCGGAGTATTTTGGTACTGTATTTTTTATCAGAAAGAAAAAAGGCTTTTGAACCGGCTGCAGCAAATGCTGGATTGTGCGATAGATGGAGAATTGGAACGGACAGAAATATCTGAAGAAAAGTATTCTACCCTTGAAAACAGCATGAAACAGTATTTAGACAGTAATTTTCTGGCAAGAAAGAACCAGCAGGAGCAGAAAGAAGTGATACAGAAACTTATTTCCGACATTGCACATCAGACATTGACTCCTATTTCAAATTTGAAAATTTATGGGGAAATACTCTCTGAATCGAATCATGAAAATCAGGAAGAGATAGATACCATTTTGGAACAGACGGAGAAACTAGATTTTCTGATACAATCACTGGCCAAATTATCTCGGATGGAGAGTGGGATTATCGCAGTACACCCAGAAAAGGTTGGTATCAGGCAGTTGCTGGAGGATATTCGGCAGCAGTTTGCTGCAAAAGCAAGGGAGAAGAATATTACCTTGAGTGTGTGCGATACAGATTTGTATGTTATCTGTGATTTGAAATGGACGGCAGAGGCACTTGGAAATATCGTAGACAATGCGATTAAATACACGCTGGGCGGAGGAACAGTCCAGATGAAAGTGGAGAAGTATTCTTCCTTTGTGAAGGTTGATGTAATCGACGATGGTATTGGAATCAAAAAGGAAGAAATACCAAAGATATTTGGAAGGTTTTACCGAAGCCTGTCAGTAGCGGATCAACCAGGGGTAGGAGTTGGTTTATTTCTTGCAAGAGAGATTATTCAGGCGCAAAAAGGATATGTGAAAGTGAAATCAGAGATTGGGAAAGGTTCCACATTTTCTGTGTTTCTTCCCGTATAAGGTGCGAATAGTATCAAAACTGTGATATTTCAGAAACCGGATGGAGACATTGTTATGATAAAGTCTGTATTGTAAAGATCAATACAGGCTTTTTTACAATATAAGACAGGGAGGAAGACATGAATATATTAAAAGCAGTAGATTTACAAAAAATATATGGACAGGGAGAAACGGAAGTTCGAGCCCTTGATGGTGTAAATTTGGAAGTGGAAAAAGGGGAGTTTGTAGCGATTGTTGGGACTTCTGGGAGTGGAAAGTCTACGATGCTCCATATCATTGGTGGATTGGATAATCCAACATCCGGGCAGGTAATTGTGGATGGACAGGACTTAAGCCATATGACAGATGAAGAGCTTACCATTTTCAGGCGCAGAAATATTGGTTTTGTATTTCAACAGTATAATTTAGTTCCGATGCTGAATGTATGGGAGAATATTATTCTTCCCGTGAAACTGGATGGCAAAAAGATTGAAAAGAAATATGTAGATGAAATCATTGATACACTTGGTATTCGGACAAAATTGGAAAATCTGCCAAGTGCTTTATCCGGGGGACAGCAGCAGAGAGTGGCAATTGCAAGGGCTTTAGCGGCAAAACCTGCTATTTTGCTGGCAGATGAACCGACCGGAAATTTGGACTCCAGAACAAGCCAGGATGTATTAGGACTTCTAAAAGTAACCAGTAAGCGTTTTCATCAGACCATTGTAATGATTACCCATAATGAGGAGATTGCCCAGATGGCAGACCGGATTTTGCAGATTGAAGACGGAAAAATTGTTTCAGATAGTGGATTGGTATAGCAGGGGGCGGTCATATGGTAAAAGTAGAGAATAAAGAGACGTTACGATTATTGACGAAGCGTTTTATGAAAATGAATCGTGCCAGAAATGTGATTGCTGTCATTGCCATCATGCTGACTTCCCTTTTATTTACAAGTCTCTTTGTGGGGAGTGTATCCATGATTCTTTCCAAAAGAGCAACGGAAATCAAACAATTTATGGATTCCGCCCATGCCAGTGCACAGAATCTGTCAGAAGAAGATGCAGAGCGATTGCAACAGACAATCGAACAGAGCGAAGAGGTGGAACGATACGGTTCCGGTATTTTTTTGGGAGCCGGAATGGATGAGCGGTTTGGATTTTCCGTAGAGGTCAGATATGCAGATGAAAATATGGCAGAAAGTTTTAATTGTCTGCCAACCACAGGAAGACTGCCAGAAAAAGAAAATGAAGTAGCACTCAGTAGCATGATATTGGAAACGCTAGGTGTTACACCAAAGATAGGGGAAGAAGTAACGCTGACCTGGGAAGTAAATCCAATGTTGAAACAATATAAGACTGATACATTTCAGATATGTGGTTTTTGGCAAGGGGATAAAGCTGTTTTAGGACAGATGGTCTGGGTATCCGAAGCCTATGCAGAGGAGAATCGTTATCCTGTTACACAGGAAGAATTAGAAAATGGCATCTATAATGGAGGCAAAGAGTATTCTGTCTGGTACAAGAACCTTTGGAATCTGGAAAAGAAAACGGAAAATATATCTAAAGCAGCAGGCTTTACGAAAGCTGGAACAGGAATGGAAGTCAATCCAGCATATAATCTGTTGGAAGAAGACTCTTTTTCCTTTACTTCTCTTATCATAATGATCCTGTTTGTGATACTGGCTGGATATCTGATTATCTATAATATTTTTAGCATTTCTGTGAAAACGGATATTCGGGCTTATGGACTGTTGAAGAATGTGGGGACAACAGGAAAGCAGTTGAAGAAAATTGTGCGTATGCAAGCATGGCGATTGTCAGCAGTGGGGATTCCAATTGGATTACTTTGCGGTTATCTTGCAGGACTTTGTATGGCTCCGTCACTGACCGCAGATGCTGAAATCAGCGCACAGGCAGGAAAGACTGCCCAGACAGTGGTGTCAGCCAATCCTTTGATTTTTCTTGTCGCAGCACTTTTGACACTTTTGACGGTGTATCTCTCCAGTCTGCAGGCTTGTAAAATGGTGGAAAAGGTATCTCCGGTGGAAGCTCTGCGCTTGGCAGAAGGGGGACAGTCACAACGGAAAATAAAAAAGAATACTTCTGTAACCTGGTGGGGGATGGCAGTTCAAAACGTGTTCCGAAATTGGAAAAAGGGATTGATTGTTATGCTTTCTATCGCTCTTTCTATGGTAGTGGTCAACTGTATCGTGATGCTGGTGCAGGGATATGATTTTGAGTCTTACAGGAAAGTATTTTTAGCATCCGATTTTCAACTGGATCAGATGACAAATAGTTTGTTAAATACGAATTTTAACGGTATTACACCTGAAATCAAAGAGATTCTGAATGAATGTCCTGACAGTGATCAAACAGGATATGTGTATTATTCAGAAGAGACACATAGGATGGAACCGGAACTTCTGAAAACATGGGAAACATTCGCAGATAAATATGAAGAAAACTGGACCGAGTATGAAGAACAGGTTTGGGAAGAGGCAAAGGCTTCCAATACAGTAAGTGTTCATTTTCTCGGAATCAGCGAGTCGGTGTTTGACAAGTTAGAATGGAGAGGGGAAAAATGTTCTTGGGATACCTTTAAAAGCGGAGATTATGTACTTGTAGATTATGGTGACAAATATGCAGAACATCCGGTTTCTTATTATCAGACCGGGGATGTTTTTCAGATGGAATATAAGAATGGAAACCAGAAAGAATATGAAGTCATGGGAGAAGCGCTGATGCCATATGCATTGGATTATCCGTATGCAGATCTTATCTATATTACGGTATTAGTTCCGGAAAAGGAGTATATCACCCAGACAGGAAATGAATCGGCCATGTATGCTGCTATTGATGCAAAGAAAGGAGCGGATAAGCAGGTAAAAGCGTATATTGATGAAAATATTTTGAAAGAAAATGATATGATCAATGTGTTTTCTGTATTGGATATGGAAGCGAGCTTTCAGCGGTTTGTCAGCAAATATTATATGATCGGTGGTTTCCTTGTCGTTATTTTAGCTTTTATCGGTATTATGAATTTCTTTAATACAACAGCAACTTCTGTAATCAGCAGAAAAAAGGAACTGGCGCTTTTGGAAGTTGTTGGGATGACGAAAAAACAGGTATCGAAAATGCTGGTGTCTGAGGGATTCTTATATTTAGGAGGCGCATTTGTAATTGCAGTATTATTAGTTGTGTTTGGAGCAGAGAAGATTTTAGCAAATACACTCGGTACGGCATTTTTCTTCCGAATGCACCTTACAATCGTGCCATGTATTCTTATGATTCCGATTTTGGTTGGGATTGCATATGTGATACCAAAATATCAGTTTGAAAAGATGAGTCGGGAAAGCGTTGTTGAAAGGATTCGGAAAGAATAGAAATATGTAGCGTAGTGGAAAGCAAGTCTGAAAAATGACTTGCTTTTTCTTTACTATGTGGAAAAGTGATGTATAATTACATTAGAGAGAAAAAATTAGGTTTTACGAGTTGGTGAGACTTCAATATATGGAGGTATATATGGCTCTTATAGATACATATAGAAAAAATATCATAAGGAAGAGAGAAGAGATTGTTAAGTTAGTTTCTGATAAAGCTAAGGAAAAGGATAAAATTGCAAAAGCAAGAATTAAGATTGATAATGCAAATGCTGCAATAACAAGAACGAAGAATGTAACTACAATTAAGTCAAAAATGAATGATATAAACAGAGCAGAAAAAGAGATAACAGCAGCAGAAAAGAAAATTGCATATATAGAAAAAAAGAGTTCAAAATTGGAAAAAGAATTATCGGATGAACAGAAGAAGGTTGAACGAGAAGAAGAGAAGGCGCATGAGCAACGAATGAAAGAGGAAGCAGAAATGCAGAAAAAAACTCAACGTCAGATTTCAGAATTAAATAGGACGGTTCAAGTTCATGAGCAGAGACAAAGTGAAATGCAGAGCCAGATTGAGAATTTACAAAAAATCCCAGAAATTATAACTGTCCTATTCTTGGCATCAAATCCTATAGATACCCAATCATTAAGATTAGATGCGGAATCTCGGGCAATACAAGAAATGATTAGAAAATCAGATTATAGAGACACTATCAGATTCGAAACAAGATGGGCAGTGCGAACATCGGATCTTTTACAGGCAATTAACGAAGTGAACCCTGATATTATTCATTTTAGTGGGCATGGTGCTTCTAATGGGGATTTAGCTTTTGAAAACGTGAATGGACAGAGTAAATTAGTTACTAAAGAGGCAATGGCACAGATAATCATGACGCTTTCAGATAAGGTGCGATTGATTTTCTTCAATGCGTGTTTCTCTGCAATTCAAGCAAAACATATTGTAGAACATGTTGATGCCGCAATTGGAATGAACACATCTATAGGTGATGAAGCTGCACTTGTATTTGCTTCGCAGTTTTATTCCTCAATAGGTTTTGGGAAAAATTTGAAATCAGCTTTTAATCAAGCAAAGGCAGCTTTAATGCTGGAGGGAATTCCAGAAGAAACAACACCTGAGTTATTTGTTCGAGAGGATTTACAAGCAGAAAATATTATTTTAGTACAACCACAATAGATTATCTACAATTATGCTTAATGAATATGGTGTTTTGATCAAAGTTTAGTCATTAATAGAGAACTAAGTAAATTGTTGTTTATAGAATTGAAAATGGAAATATAAAGGGCGTATGGGTTTGATTGGCTCCCATACGCCTTTTAAAGATAACTACAATTCCATATCACGTGATTTTTTCTTGGAGCGAACAGGTTGTTTTCTTCGCATTTCCTGCTTTTTCTGATACTCAAGTTCCCATGAGCGGCGGGAAAAGAGGTTTGGGTCTTCTGCGTTCAGATAATCTACTTTGTTGGATGCAAAATCACGGCGGTGATAGTCATAATATTTACCAAAGGCACCTTTGAGTTGTTTAATCAATTTATCCCGAAAATCAGGTCGAATCTGGATCCTGGCATCCAGTAATTCTGTATATTGGTCTGATTTAGGACAAAATCGTTCTTCTCGGAAAGCTGAGGCATCTTTTTCAAGCTGTTCTTTGAGGGTGGCATCCTGAGAATCCAGAGTTTCCAGATTTTTCATCATCTGATTGTATCTGTCAGAGAGTTTAACCATATCTTTATCGGTGGAACACTCTGCCTGAAATAATAGTTGCTCTTTAGCGGATTTCAGTTCCTCGATTTCTTCTGTTACAGTTGTAATCTGCTGATTTAATTTTATATGCTGGATTGGATTTAAGAAACTGGTTTTATCTTTCTGTAAATTCAATGTTTTTTTCTCAGCAGCTTTGTCTTTCAGTTTTTTCTTTACGGTGTTGTATTTGCTTAAAATCGGTTTGAGATTGTACATCCAGTCGTGAATTACCTCTTTTTGCATTTCATTATGAAGCAAATGATATTGTGTAAAAATCATATGGTTTCGGATTGCTTCCAATGTCTCGGCGATTGCAGGAATAGATTTTTCAATGGCTTGAGCCAGTTTAGCAACTTGGGCTTTTAATTCTCTGAGTAATTTATTGTCTGCACGAATCTGACGATTGATTTCGCAACGTTCTGCAACCATGCCTTTCTTTTCCATATCCTGAGCAATATAATCTTCATGAATAGTAGGCTGCTCTGTGATTCCCTGTGCGGAAAAGCTGCGGTGATCAATAGAGGCTTTGATTTGATTTTGAGCAAGCATCTTGTTTGTAAAATCCGCCCAATTTGCTCTCCAGACACAGAGTTGTTCATCGCTATTCCATTGTTCAGAAATGGGATTTTGTCTGCCATACCGGGTACTTTTTGGATGTTTATCAATACGTTCATAGCCTTGCTCCTGAGCGGCGGATGGAGTAAGATAGATTTTTTTCTTTCCTGCTTTATAGCGGTACTGCTTTTCCCATCCGTCTTTCTGTGCTTCTTTATATTCAGAAGCAGTAAATCCTTTTTCTTCTCCGTTTTTTACACAAAGATATTCTTTTTCAGTTTTATATTGCCATGTTCCGTTTTCATTTAATGGACGGACAGTAAGTAGAATATGAGCGTGTGGATTGTGTCCGTCGGTATCATGAATGGCGAAATCGGCACACATGCCCATATCTACAAAGTTTTCTTGAATAAAGTTCTGAAGAAGAGAAATATGACTGTCCTTGTTTAATTCGACAGGAAGTGCTACAACAAATTCTCTTGCCAGTCTGCTGTCCTTTGTTTTTTCAGCAGCTTCTACAGCATTCCAAAGCTGTTCTCGGTCTTTCCATTCAGCCGGAGCCATCGGTGGAAGCATTACTTCCTGATAAATCAGTCCATGTTTTCGGGTATAGTCATGCTGGATGCCATCATAATCATTATACATCCGACTGCAGCTCATATAAGCAGAGGCTGCGACAGCAGACCGCCCGGAACCACGACTGACGACTTTAGCTTGCATATGATAAATTGCCATATCTGGCACCTCCTTTCGATGTTGCTTGCAACAGCGGATAGCCCTCGGCAGAGCGCACGAGCCTGACCAACGGGAAGGATACCACCGCCCGATTTATCGGGTGGTGAGTAAGTGCGCCCTTCGGGAGTATAAATTCTTGGTTTACAATCCTCTTAGTCGGATTATCAGTTCCTGTTTTAGAGTATCTAAATCCATTTCTTTGATATGGGGAGCAACGTTTTCCAGAATTGCTCCTTCTTGAATCAATCTGCGTGTTCTGGCATTACGCTCTTTTTTTCGATTTCTTGCTTCGGCTTCTTCCTGACGGTGTCTTGCCTGTAAAAGTGCTTTTTCTTCAGTTGTCATTGTTTTGTTATCTGCCATATCTGGCACCTCCTTTTATGCCCGTATCCGGGCGTTTTTAGTTTTGATTTTTTTCTATCTGGTACTAATGTTTTGATGGATTGACAGTAGTACATTTCACTTGAAAAATAGTTCGAGAGAATAGCACTACTGTCGGTTGATTGTGATAGTTGTGCAACGGTGTTTTGTCTGCTTTTGGCACGAACAGGTATCACAACAGGATTTTTTTAGCTTCCTGTAGATTTGCAGAAGCATTTTCCTGACGAATGTTACGGTTATTGATACGAACAGGAACACATCTTTCTAAAATACGGTCATAAATTCTTTTGTGTGGTAAATCGGAAGGAGTGTTCAGTTCTTGCAAGGTAAGATTCGTTGTTACAATGAGTGGTTTTTTACTTCGATAACGGCTGTCGATTACGTTGAATACCTGTTCCAGTGCAAATTCTGAATTACGTTCAATCCCAAGATCATCAATAATCAGCAGACTATATCGATTTAAGCTGTCAATGAACTGATTTCTGTCTTCAAAGTGCATCCCGGTAAGTGTGTTCAGAATCCGGGAAAAATTCGTCATAAGAACTGGCACTCCTTTTTCAAGAAGAGCATTGGCGATGCATCCGGCAAAGAAAGATTTTCCGGTACCAACATCTCCCCAAAGAAGAAGACCTGAGGAGTTGGATTTCATTTTTTCCCAGTTGTCTACATAATTGTGTGCCAGTTTCATTTCTGTGTTCATTCCGTTATCCTTATCAAAGGTATAGTCATATAATGCTTTATCCTGTAGACCGATGGCTTTCAGATGTTCGATTTCAAACTGTTTTTCTCGGAGTGTTCTTTGCGCTTCTTCCTGCTCATAAATTTCTCTTTGGCATTTACAAAGAATAGAGGGAAGGAAGATTTTACCTTGTAACATGTGCCTGCTCTGTCTGGGAGTATGGCATTTGGAACAGTAAATCAGCTGATCTTTTTCATTAAAATATTCATCAGATTGAAGTTGTCTGTTTGGTTTCAAGATGTTTGGTTCTTCTATAAATTTTGTCATAATGTTTCATATTCCTCGCTTTCATAAATTCTTTGTTGGGAAAGGGGATTGTCCTGCCTTGCCCAGTTGATGATAGTAGCTGCATGATTCCGGTATTGTTTTCCGGTGGAAGCCATGTAGCCGGATAAACGTTCAATATATTCCTTCCAGTCACTAACGGAATGTTTGATTTCTTCCAGTTCCTGATCGGAAAGAAATACATTTTGAAATTTTCCATATGGCGAGAGGTTCTTTGCTCTCTCATTTTTCGATAAATTATTTTTTTCTCTTTCTTTTTTATTAGTGGACAGTTTTTTGTCTGTCTCAGTGATAGAATTCTGTCTGTTAGAAGGACAGTTTTCTGTCTGTGTCAAAGAAAGTATTTTGTCTGTATGGTGGAAAGTTCCTAACGGAAATTTCACATAAATTCGATTAGGCTGTCCAACACCCTGCCGTTTCCGTAGAATCAACTCACTTTTCTCCAATGATGTTAAAGATGTTTTGATGGTCATCTGACTCTTGTGCATAACTTTTGCCATTGCTTCAATGGTAAAATAGATGAACACATGACCGGATGTGTCTGTCCAACCTTCATTTTTAAGAGAGAGCCTTGCACGATCCAAAAGAATTACATAAAGTAGCTTAGTTGTTTCATTTAGCTCCGTATCCAGAAGAAAACGGGGAAATACCATATAGGGCGGCAGGCTTGTATCGGCTGTCAGAAATTCTGTCATGTGTCCACCTCCTAAATTCGGTTATTCACCGAGAAAATCCCAGTCCACATCTTCTGTATCGGAATTACAGTTTTTTGAATCTGTCAAGGAAGCTTGTTTTGGAGTTCCAATTTGTACCATACCTACGGTCAGACCGGAGAGAAAAAGTGGAAGTGATTGTTTCAGATTTTGTTGAACGCCCTCTACAATTTGATTGATAAATCGTTCTTCTCGTTCCCTTGTTTCCAAATAAGGGTCTTCGGCGATACGATAATATCGGTCAAAGTAATCCACCAAAGCGAGGGAAATTACATGACTGTAGGATTTGAATTCCTGCCGGTTCATAGATTGTAAATATTCCCATGCTTTGCGTTGCAGGTCTTTTTCCAGATTGAAGCGTAGGTTCGTATTTCTGATTTGATTTGACATGGCTTATTTCCCCCTTTTCAGGCTCATATAAGCCAGATTTTCATATCCTTTGGCTGTGGCACAGATATCATCAAGGATTGTGACACGAGAATTATCATAGATTCCAAAGTTACGGACGAGACATCCCCCACCGCCGACTACATACAAACGCATTAAATCGGGATTGTATTCATATTTACGAAGCGTGGAGAATATATCTGCCACATATTGCTTGGCTACCGATGTGATACAATCCAGATATGGAGCTGCAATATCTGCTGTACCGAATCGAAGAATCTGTTCTACAGTAGCTTCCTCGATTTTGACTCCGAATTTATCCAAGATGGCATTTTTTGCAGCAATCATGCATTGGTTTACACCGAGTTTTTCTGTCCAGCATCGGTTTTCCTGTGCTTTCTTATTGTTGATATACAGAATGTTCATAGTGCCATTACCGATATCCGCAAGAAGATTTGTCCCTTTGAAATTACCCAGTTGATTTATAATAGCCGGATACCCCTGTGGATAA
Organism: Faecalimonas nexilis; assembly: GCF_059731825.1. Classification (NCBI taxonomy): domain Bacteria; kingdom Bacillati; phylum Bacillota; class Clostridia; order Lachnospirales; family Lachnospiraceae; genus Faecalimonas; species Faecalimonas nexilis. The sequence goes on from NZ_AP029189.1 coordinate 879,543, forward strand.
AGACTGCATCCAACAAAGTGAATGTGATACTCTTTATTGTTGAAGCGATAGTGAACTTCGGGATTCTGAAGCAGGTAGGAGCGGAATTTTTCACGCTGATTCCGTATCCATGTCAGAGGAAGTCCAGCCGTCAGATGAACATCTGCTTCACGAACGGAGTAGATATTCAATTCTCTTGCAACAGCCATGAGGGTTAGGAGATAATACTCTTCATCCATAGCTTTGTCTGGGATAAATTCTTTGTGACCTTCTCCAATCCGGTAGAATATATCGTTATATTCTAAAATGTTTCCGGTGAAGATAGGTTCTGTTTCATAGGCTTTGATACCTGTTGGTGTGACTGTGTTGGCAGTCTTGATATTGCCGTATCCATGATCTACAGCAATGATTTTGGTGTTTTTGATTTCTCTCATAAAAAATACCTCCATTTTCGTATTGATTTTTTCAGTAGGCTGTACCAGTGTGGTACTGCTTGCTGTGATATAAGCATACGAAAAATGAAGAGAAAAGGCATTGAGTTGAAATTGAGTTGAAATTGAAGAAAAGAGAGGATAAAAATAAGAGTGAAGACATTTATGTAAAATGAGCTTCACTCTTTTGGGAAAGATGTGTTTAAATTATACTTGTTTATTATTTGTGTGTAAGAGGCTTCTTGCCAGAGCAATCCCGACCTGCGGATACAGTTCGTGAATTTCTCGATATTTTTCTTCAATCAATTCCGGTTCGTCTGCCCAGATTTCCGCATAAATTTTCAAGGCTTTTTTAAAATGTATTTTTGCCTGTGAGGTATTTGCTGTGATCAGGCATATATTTCCCAGGGATTCCTGTACCTGAGCATAATCCAGACAGTGGTCTGAATTGTATTCTTTGATAATCCGTGCAAGTTTCTGGAGAGAGGACATGGCACGTTCTGGTTCCTGCATTTCTGTTAATAAGGCAGCGTAATTGCTAATCTGAGGAATGCTGTCATTAGTATAAAGAAGTCCATATTGTTCTAATAGTGAGATGCCCGTTTCCATGTGTTCTCTTGCCAGTTCTATTTGACCTTGCATCCGATAAAGTCCTCCCAGATTTGCATGAAGGTTAGAAACAAGGTGGGCATTATCTTTTGAGGTTTCTTTTATTTGAGTAAGCGCTTCTTTTTCTAACTGGATGGCTTTCTGTGGTTTGGTTTCCAGAGTTGCCTGATAATCCAGTAATAGCGCCCGGTCAGAAGCAGTTCCGTGATTATTTGTTTTTACAAGGAACTTTAATTCTTGAATGATCTCTGTCATGCCTTTTTGATAGTGATATTTTTCCATATACGGAAAGACGTTTTCTAAAAATAACAGGTATTGGAGAATATCATCTTTTTCAATTAGCTGCATGATGTTTTCTATTGTTTGAAACAATTTTTTGTAATAACTGATCTCAACACCGTGCATCAAACATATTTTTTGAAGAGAACTCAATAAGGTGTGACAGTTTGTAACGGAAGGGCTGGTTTCAGAAAAAGCGATTTCCTGAATCATTGGATGCAGAGAAATAGTATGCCGGAGACTTGACTGTACAAAACCTGTCTCAATCAGATCATTCACGTCATTTAAAGTAGGCAGCTCCAGCCATTTGGAAAATATACGGGCAGAAATACCAGATGAAGGCATAAAACACATATTGCACATAATATCCTGTTGTTTCCGTGATAAGGAGTATAACGAAAACAGGGTATGGATATGGTTGTAATAGGTGGCTTTTTTGCTCTGACCATCTTTCATTACTTTAATCTTATCTTCATTATGAAGAGAAGCCTTTTCCTCTTGAAGTTTTATCAATAATTGCTCTGGAGTTAAAATTCCATTTTCCAGAAGTTTGGCTGCCAGTTCGACAGCAAAAGTATGGTAGTGTACAGTTTCTATGATTTTTTCTACGATTACCCGGTTTTCCTCTGCTTCTGAATAAAATACAGATGTCAGTTGAAAAAGAGTGGGTATATCTTTCAGTTCTTTTAATTGAAAACTACAGTATTCAGACAGTTGGCTTCTGGTTGTAAATAAAACCCGACAACGGTATTTTAATACGACTGACAGGCAACTGTCCTGTGTGGATGTGACATTAAAATTGTCTATGATCAGCAGTGTATCAGATTTCAAAGAGCGTAAGAAACGGTTATGTCTTTGAAAACGTTCCTGCTCACTGATTTCTGGTAGATCATCAATAAAATCCATGTCTACAATATCTTGATATAGATTACCGGTGTATTCCATATAGAGAATATTGGTGTACTGTTTTCTGTATTGCTTTGCATAGGCTTTAGCAAGCTCGCTTTTTCCAATTCCGGCAATTCCATAAAGAAATATATGTCGGTTCTCTTCAAACAAAGTATGGAGTTCATCCAGTTCTTCTTCTCTTCCTAGAAAATGACGGCATGGTTTCGGGACTTCGCTGTCCATAATGTAATCCAGAACAATCGGAGATAGAACACCTCCTGCAATCAGTTTTTGATTTCTTGTATCACGTTTAATAAATTGCCGTTCCATACCAAAAGAAAGTACTTTTGCTAAAAACAACAGCCTTGAATCAGAAGGTTTATATAGAGATACAAGTTCCTGCTTTTTTGTATCCGAAATAGTATCGTCCTGTATGAATAACGTGTAAATGTCCTGTATAACCATGTTGCAGTCTGCCATTAAGGGAAGTAAGTTCCGCTGAATGGTTGTTGCCAGTTTTTTCTGATTGCTGGGTTTTGCATAATATGAGGTTATTTTGGGACTGATTTTTGCTTGTCCGGTTATCCAGCGGCAAATCAGACCATTATCCATAGAAAAATCTTCATTTATCGGATCATTCATAAAATCTTCAAATAATTCGTATAAAAAATCAGGTTGGTTCATCTGATTGCTTTCACTGATTTGATTTTTTAGGCATGTGCTAATAGAAGAAAAATCACATCGTTCCAACAGAAATCCCTCCTTTGGTTTTCGTGTTTTATATTCTTAAAGTCTTTTTATTATAACACGAACAAATGTTCTGGACAATAGGAATTGATACTGTATAGGAAGAAAATGAATCTTAAAAACTCAATCTGCGGTCAATTTCAATTCAATGTGATTGGTGCAGAATAATTTTAGAATGTAATCAGGCTTTCGAAAGCCGAATTCAATTCATACAGAACTTTTGTACAATCCTGCCGGCATAGGATGTAGAGAGAACTGTATGCTGAAGGAGGCATATAGCATGAATACGTTATTTGATTCTGCAGAAGTTCTGGATACAAAAAAAGAAATTCAGAAAGAGGATGTAAGCTATGAACATGCAGGATATCAGATTCGAGTGCATTTTAATGGAGAAAAGACATTGACTCAGTGTATTCAGAATCTAACGGAACGAAAAATTGCAGGTTGATTTTTTATAGTTCTTGTTGTAAGATAAAGACAATTAAAGACAATGACCATACAAGACCAATGAAAAGAGGGATAAAATGTATCAGGCAGGAATTTATTGCCGAATTTCCATTGAAGAGCAAAACAAAGAGGGTGAATACAGCAATAGTATTCACTCTCAGATTCAGATGGCAAGAGATTATATTGCAGAGAAGAAGGATATTGCAGAGAAAAAAGTTTATGTAGACGACGGGGCTTCCGGAAGTAATTTTGAAAGAGCTGAATTTCGGAGGATGCTGGCAGATATTGAGCTTGGTGTTATCAATATGGTGATTTTTAAGGATGTATCACGACTTGGAAGAGAACATATTGATACTAACTATTATCTGGGCAAATATTTCCTGGAGAAACAGATTCGGGTTGTTTCAATTCTGGACAATTATGATTCTGTTATTGGAACTTATGATGAAATGTTAGAAATAAAAACTTTGCTGAATGATATGTATTTGAGAGATACATCCAGAAAGATTAAGACAACGATTCAGACCAAAAGAAGTATGGGCGAATATACTCCGAAACAGCCCCCCTTTGGATATGTGAAAAGTAAAACAATTCATAATTATCTGGAAGTTGATCCTTATGCAGCCGAGGTTGTTCGAAGAATTTACAGAATGTATCAAAATGGATTTGGCTGTACGGTTATTTGCAGGACTTTGAATGAAGATGAAATCCCTTGTCCCGCAAAATATAAAAAGGAAGTTTTAAAAACCAATTATGTATGGGATTCGGGAAAAGGTCTGTGGACATCGTCTACTGTAAGTGGAATTTTAAAGAATCCGGTCTATACTGGGGCGGTTGTGATTCGGAAACATGAAAGACCGTCTTATAAGCTGAAATACAAAAAGGCAATTCCCCTGGAAGAAATGGAGCTGGTGCCGGATGCACATGAGGCAATCATTTCTAAAGAAGAGTTTGATAAGGTTCAGCAAATAAGAAAGGGGCGTAGAGTTTCCTATTTTGATAAAAACAATGAACCACATAAATATGTGGGACTGCTCTTTTGTGGGAAATGTAAAACAGCCATGCGAAAACGTTATCTGGCATCTCATAAAGACTATGACGGATATATGTGTGGTTTTCACCAGAAGCAGGGGCAGAATTACTGTGAGCTGAATCATATTACATTTGAAAAGCTGGATGAACTGGTTGTATTTGCAATCAACCAGCAATTGAAACAGATGAAGATGGATATGAAGAATCTGGAAACTCAGATCAGACAGAAACAGCCGGAACTGGATGGTAAAATTGTAAAATTGCAGGCAAAAATAGAAAGGAATCTGGAATATAGAAAACGAGCATATGAGCAGTTTATGGATGAAGTGCTTTCCAAAGATGAATATCTGGAATTAAAACAGATGTATGAAACAGAGAATCAGAAATATCAAAAAGAATTATACAAACTAAACCATGAGGCGCAAAGTCAACAATCAGCTGTAAATGAGACAAAGATGTGGTTAGGGCATTTTAATCGCAGGAAAATAACGGTAAAGCAGCTTACTAGAGAAGTGCTTGTAGAGTTGATTGATAAAATTTATGTTTATCCCGATCAGAAACTGGATATATATTTTAAGTTTGCTTCAATGGAAAATTCAGCAGATAGAATACTTGAGAAAGATAGGGTGATATGATGTATCAGATGGGTGTATATTGTCGTCTGTCGAAGGATGATGGAGAGAATAAAGTCAGTGAGAGTATTGAAAATCAGATGAAACTGATTCGGGAGTATGTGAGTAAATCAGATGATCTGGAAATCGCAGATATTTATATTGATGATGGTTATTCTGGGCTTTATTTTGCAAATAGACCGGAATTTCAGCGGATGATGGAGGATATTTACAAAGGAAAAATCAAGGGAGTTATTACGAAAGATATTTCCCGGCTTGGACGTGAACATATTGAAACCAGTAATTATATAGAACGTGTTTTTCCTTCTTTAGGCGTACGTTACATTGCAATTTTAGATGGTGTGGATTCGGTTTATCACAGCAATGAAGAACTGGCACAGTTTAAGACGTTGTTTAATGATATGTATAGTCGTGATATATCCAAGAAAATCAGAGGTGCATTGACCGCCCAGAAGAAACGGGGACAGTTTATGTCTGGGTTTGCCCCATATGGATATGTAAAAGATCCGGCAGATAAGCATCATTTTCTTATAGATGAAGAAGCAGCCAAAGTGGTACGGAGAATCTTTTATATGAGTCTGGAGGGGTATTCCAGAGATAGTATTGCAAGGAAGCTGAATCAGGAAGGAATTCTGACACCGTCAGAGTATAAGAGAAAGGTGCAGGGATTGAAATATGCCAATGCATTAGAAAAAGCTGGTGCAAAGGGATGGGCATATCCTACAATCAATGTGATTTTGCGAAACAGGGTTTATACAGGAGCTATGGTGCAGCATAAATCTGAAAAGGTTTCCTACAAAGTAGAAAAATATCATTATATTCCAGAGGAACAGCAGTATATTGTGGAAGGAATGCACGAAGCAATTATCAGCAAAGATACTTTTGAGCAGGTACAGGAACTTATGAAGAAAAGAACACGGACACCGGGCTTTAATAGCGAAGTGAGAAAGGTAAATCCATATGCAGGAATTATTGTTTGTGGAGATTGCGGATATAATTTCCAGAGGGTTACTTGTCGGGATGGTTATGAGTGCGGTACCTATCACAAAAAAGGAAACACAGTTTGTTATTCTCATTTCATTAAAAAAGAAGTATTGGATTCTATTGTAAAAAATGAAATCCAAAGACAAGCGGAACTGGCATTGAAAGAAAGTGATAAGGATGAAATATTAAAAGTAGCAGATAGGAAGAAGGAGGTGCAGAGACGATGTGCAGAAGCAGACCAACAGATTGAACGGTTACAAAAAGAACTTGCGGCTGTCCAGAACTATAAAAAGAAAACTTACGAAAATTATGTAGATGGTGTTCTGGATAAAGAAGAATATCTCTCCTATAAGGCAGAATATGAAAAGCAGGATAAAGAGATCAGGGCGAAGATTCAGTTGGCAGAACAAGAGAAAGACAGCTTTGGAGAGGCAGAAGAATCTTATGAAAACTGGATAGAGAAATTTATCAAGTATGGAACATTATCCGAAGTGACAAGAGAAATTGTGACAGAATTGATTGAAAAAATTGTTGTGAATGGAGATAAGAGCATTGATATTGTATTTAAGTATCAGTCGCCTTATCCTGTAGAAAAACAGGCAGTGTAAAGACTGCAAATTTTTTTACAGTAACTTTCCCCTAGTTATAATGAACACATGACGGAACGAGCTTACTAGAACGATTTATAGAGGATATTGCGAATATATGGAAGAGTGTGATTTGTATTGGAACGGGAAATGAAGGAAGAAGTGCAGGGCACAAAGCTGGAATTGTCAGGGAAAATGAAGAAACGGTTATCCAGCTTGCAGTGCAGGAACAGGAACCCGCGCTAAATCTTCAAATTTGGAAAGCTTACTATGACATCATGGATATTTCTTTTGTATCACCGTCTGGGGAAAGAATAGGACCGATTCAGGAAGTGCTTGGAACACAGCGGTTTTCTGTGGGAAATACAGAACTTTTGCTCTATTATGGAGAACCAAGTCCATACAGTACTGCACAGGAAATTTATGTTGATTTTCTACCGAAAGAGGTATATATCAACAGTGGCATTTGGGAGATTGTGTTGACACCGAGAAAGATTATATCAGGAAATTATGCGATGTGGCTCCCGAGTGAAAATGTATTGAATCCGGGAACAGCATTTTTATTCCCGACGGAGACCGGAACACTCACGATACCATCTACAGCTTCGCGTACAATTGGTGTGGGGGCATACGATGCACTTACTTTTTCCTATGCGGATTTCTCAGGACGCGGACAAAGGGGGGCAGGGAGATTATCAAAACCGGATATTGTTGCGCCAGGTGTGAATGTTACAGCACCGACGACTAGTGGCACATATGCAAGCTTCAGTGGGACATCATTTGCCACACCGTTTGTAACCGGAGGAGCGGCGCTTATGATGGAGTGGGGAATCATTAAGGAAAATGATCCGTATTTATATGGAGAAAAGGTAAAGGCATATATGCAAAGGGGAGCGAGACCGCTGCCTGGATTCACAGAGTATCCGAATCCGCAGGTGGGATATGGAGCACTGTGCGTAAGAGACAGTATTCCGATATAAGAAAAGTCTCTCTTACATCAGGGCTGATGCGTAAGAGACTTTTCTCTTAATTAAGAAGATCTTTGAGACAATCTGGAATTTGTTCGGAGTTCAGATAAAATAGATTGGAAGAACTATAAATGTTGCTTTTAAATGTTACAATAAATTCAATCGGTTTTTTATAGAAATAGTAGGGAACCCATGTGAGTTTTGGAAGAATCTTTGCAATGTATTCCGGAGTATTGAAAACAATATTTTTTTGATTGTCTTGATTCGTTGCTTCAATGCGTTGCACATTATCTAACGCTATTTTTGTTGGAAGGTCATAGCCAAGTTCTTTTAAATAGTCATATGTGTTTGTAAAACTGCAAAAAAGTGGTCGCATGTATGTATCAGACGAATTCTTCGGAGCAAAATTAATAGTTCCGCTTGGAAATTGATTGGTCAAATCAAAATAGCTGGCATTGACCAGATCTTTTTGATAAATATCCAACAACGTCTTCATTTGAGCAGCTGAAATATTCAGTTTACTCGTGGATTGGTAAATATCAGTTACCTCCGCATATTGAAAGTCTAAAGAAGAATACAAATTAGTCTGAAACAATGCTTCTTTATATTGTTGATTGTTTAGAAGGTATTTGGCACAGTTTTGCGCATCAGTTTTGTTAATCAGATACATTCTGTAAACACTTCGCCCATTTTTTAAGTTGTATTTCAAATTTACATATTGAGCAGTTTCGTCCGTCATATCAAATGTGGCTGCCCCTTTTTGAGCGAGCTGATAAACTGGATCAAAGTCTTTTAGTGCAGAAGAATCTAAAAAGTCTTTGATTGACTGGACATTGGTAGGAATTGGATAGTTAAAACGAGTATTAAAATCTTCCATGTAAATTGCGATGCTCTCGATCTCATTTTTTTTCGGAATGTAGTTATCATATTTGAACAAATCAAATTTGTAGATTGCAGTAATTCCGAATGCAAGACTGACAGAAAGCAATAAAGCCCCCTTTTTGGCAAATAAATGTTTTAAGTCCATTGTATAAATAAATTCAATTACAATTGCAAAAATAAATGTGCATAATATAGCAAGTATAAAAATTACAATATTGTTGGAAGCTTGATTCGCTAAACTATCAAGATAAAATGCAGCGCAGATTCCAAGCGGAATGCTCAATAATATTTTCAGTACAGATTCTGCTTTTGGAAACGCGATAGGTTTCCCGGCAGTTTCTGTAGGGCGCAATCGATACAAAAAAATCCCAAGCAGTAAAAATACGACTGTTCCAATCACTGAAAAAAGAATTAACTTGTACGGAACTGTCTGGTTAGACATTTGGTTTAACGTGGAAATATAAGCTAACAAAGGAGAAGAAAGCCCGTCGCTTCCATCAGTTGTTATATAAAGTGATTTGAACCAACTAAACTAATAAGCGTCAACTTTCAAAAAATATGTAGAGAAAAAGCGTATCGCCAATAATCGGAAAAGTGCAATAATAAGAGTTCCGTATGAAAAAAGGCTAAGTGTGACAATGAGTCCAATCAATAATTTCCCTGTCATAATCATGGAAAAAACGGTAAGTGTATATAAGAATAAGAAAAACAAAACATGTATTCCAAATGCAGCAAAACTTACTTTTAATAATTCTAAGGACATGTATCCCTGAAAGGAAATACTTAGCATGCTGACTAACAGATTTAGCGTAAATGGAATCAGAAAAATAAGAAATCCACTTACAAATTGGATAAAAAATAGTCTCTCACGTCGGATTGGCAAACTGTGTATAAGATTTAGTTTTTCTTTGGAATGCAGATAATAGAAACCAGACACCCCACAAAGGATTGCAAATAAAATCACACAAAAGACAACAGCGTTATTATTAAATCCCATGAAATTAAATAACCAAAATTTAAAATCTTTCATGGTAAAGCCCGGAGAAACAGTGTTTATCCAATTTTTCTTTTCATTGATCCCGATAATAAGCATCAGAGGCTGAAATAAAAATGTTACGGTGGAAAGAATTGCAATCAGCCAAGTCCTTTGGCGCAAATCTTCTTTTATAAATTTAATACATGAAATTTTTGATGTCATATCCGGCAGCCTCCGTTTCGCTAATAAAGATTTCTTCTAATGAAAGGGGTAATACCTCAGCAAAAAGAGGCGATTTTGTATTGACCCTTTCTAAAATTTCCTCACGAGTTCCGCGTGCAACGATGGTAGTCAGTGAACCACGTTTTTCGCGGTGCAGAATTTCTAACTGTCTGAGAAGTTCTTCTTCTGCGACAGGATCTTCAATCACACACTGCAGGCGGTGGACATGGAATTTCAAGTCTTCTAAATCTTGAGATAAAAGTATTCCGCCTTTGTGTAAAAGTCCGATATGATCACAGATATCTTCCAATTCTCTCAGATTGTGTGAGGAGATGACCGGCGTGAAATTTCTATTTAAAAGTTCAGCTGCAAAAATACCTTTTACAGACTGGCGAACAACAGGGTCTAAACCGTCGAACGTCTCGTCACAGAAAAGATATTTTGTGTTTGCACAGATGCCGAGCAAAATAGAGACTTGTTTTTTCATTCCTTTTGAAAAATCGCTGATTTTTTCCTGAATATCTATATGGAATTGTCTGGCAAGCTCTTCAAAGCGGATCGTATCAAATTGCGAGTAAGCAAGGCTGTAGTAATGCGCCATAGTATGAGGAGTCGCATTTGGGAAAAAATATGGATTATCGGATAAAAAACAAATATCTGCTTTTGTAAGTTCGTTTTCAAATACAGGATGGTCATCGATGATGACAGTTCCGGAATCAGGCTTTAGAATACCGCTTAATATTTTTAAAAAGGTACTTTTGCCCGCGCCATTTGTCCCAAGCAGACCGAAAATGTGTTCATCGTGAATGGAAGCGGTTATATGATCAAGTGCCATTTTCTTACCATATGACTTACTTAGATTGTCAACCTGAATCATTGTGTTTCCTCCTAGAAAGCTGTTACAATTTTACGTATCTTGGACGGTGTCCGGTATATTTTAGAAATTTTTTGATAATATCATCCATTTTGATCTTGAGACTGGAAGTATTGATACATGGGTGGCATCCGATATATTCATCATCCATTAAGTCCTTGTCGATCAAAAGATCTACGTACCAGTCTTTGTCGTTCATCAGTCCGAGAACACTTACTGATCCAGGAGTGATATTCAGAAATTTTTCCATATATTCCGGCTCGGCAAAAGAAAGTCTTGAGATGCCAAGCTGCTTCGAAAGATCTTTCGTCATGAATTTTTTGTCTCCCGGTATCAATAACAGGAAAAAGGTTGTTTTTTGCTGATTGCGCAGGAATAGATTCTTGCACATTGTAACCCCGAGGGCTTCGTCAACAGCAGCACATTCTTCCATTGTGCCGGCAACATCGTGGTCTACTCCTTCATATGGGATTTTCAGTTTATCTAATAGCTCATATACTGCCATCTCTTTTGGCAGACGATTTCCGTCTGTCGGGGCAGAAGTAAAATGTTTTTCGCTGATATGTATTTCACTCATAAAAATAATTCCTTTCTTGTATAGAGTTCTTTCTATGGCTAAGTATAATGGAAAGTGAAACAAATAACAAGCTAGAATTGACAAGTTTATGTACATGGTATTATATTAAATTTTGTAATTGACGGAAGAAAAACAGGAAGAAAGAAAAGAGAAATGAAGTGTTATGAAGCAGGTAATTTATAAAGAAAGAAAACAAACAGATTGTGTGAAATGGGATGGGTGCAAGGAGAAATTCGGAATGGAAGAACTGCTCCCGCTTTGGGTTGCGGATATGGATTTTGAAGCGCCGGTATGTGTAAAAGAGGCTTTGAAAAACTATGTGGATTTTGGCGTGTATGGATATTACCAGCCGCCAAAGGCATACTTTGAGGCATTTGAGAACTGGGAAGAAAAATACCATGATTACAAGGTTGAAGATCAGTGGATTCGATTTGCACCCGGCGTGGTGCCGGCATTTAACTGGCTGATACAGATATTGACGAAAGAAAAAGACGGTGTCATTATTATGAGTCCGGTGTACTACCCATTTCGAGATGCAATTATAAACAACGAGCGTATGCTGGTGGAGAGTCCTCTTATCAGAACAAAGGAGGGATACGAGATAGACTATGCAGACTTTGAACAGAAAATACAAAAGAATGATGTAAAGCTGTTCATATTCTGCTCACCTCATAATCCGGTCGGAAGAGTCTGGACGGCAAAAGAGATTAAAAAAGTGTTGGATATCTGTAAAAGGCACCATGTCTATGTACTTGCAGATGAAATTCATCAGGATATCGTTATGAGTGAATACAGGCAAATCACGGCGGCGACAACCGGGGACTACGATGATATTCTAGTCACGCTTACGGCGGCAACTAAGACATTTAATCTGGCAGGATGTCAAAATTCCATTGTCATAATTCCAAATGAGAAAATTAGGGATATGTACGATGGGTATTTGGAAAAAATTCGTATCAGCAGTGGCAATGCATTTGGTTATATTGCAGTTCAGAGCGCATATGAAGGTGGAAGAGAGTGGCTTGAGGAAGCGTTGACGATTATTGAAGATAATTTTAAACGCATGAAAGCGATGTTGGAAGAAAAGCTTCCAAAAGTATGGATTCCGAATTTGGAAGGGACATATCTGATGTGGATTGATTTAGGAGCATATATAAGTCCGAAAAGGATAGAAGAAGTGCTTCAGAATCAATGTCATTTGGCGGTAGACTACGGAGAATGGTTTGGTGGAAAAGAGTACAGTACTTTTATACGTGTGAATCTTGCAACTAAATGGGAGAATATAGAGATGGCTGCAGATCAACTTATTAAGGCTCTTATTAAAGATGAAAAATAGAAAATAGCGTGAAAAAAGGTAAATGCATTTGACATTTGCCTTTTTTTCGTTTATAGACAAAAGCAATAAATCATTTACTTATTGAAAATAACAATTGGAATAAGAGAATCAAATATGATAAATTGTATCTACATGACAAAAATCACAAAAAAAACCAAGAGAAACAAAAATTTTTGTGTATATGTAGAGGAAGGATCAATGAAATGGGTGATATAACAGTCAAAAATCTTTCTTTTTCGTATGGTGGAGACGAAAGACTTATTTTAAAAGATATTAATATGGAGATAGAGGCGGGAGAATTTGTATGTATTCTAGGACAGTCAGGTTGTGGGAAAAGTACACTTTTGCGACTGCTGGCAGGCTTGGAACAACCGACAACAGGAGAAATCCTTATGCAAGGTGTTTCGGCTGAAGGTGCAAGTCTTGACAAAGGAGTTGTATTTCAGGACTATGGACTATTTCCTTGGATGAAAGCGGGAGAAAATATTCTGCTTGCATTGAGGCAGCGTTTTCCGAAAAAAGATAAAAAGGAGTTAAAACAGACAGCAGTAGAGATGCTGGAAGCAGTAGGACTTAGTGCATCGGTCTATAACAAATTTCCGAAAGAGTTGTCTGGTGGTATGAAACAAAGATGTGCGATTGCACAGGCACTCAGCGTTGATCCGCCAATCCTTCTAATGGATGAGCCATTTGGAGCACTTGATGCGGTCACCCGTGCCAGACTTCAGGATATGCTCTTTGATTTGTGGTCTGGACAGGCTTCTCAAAAGACTGTATTTTTTGTCACACATGATGTAGACGAGGCTCTATTGCTGGCAAATCGGATTGTAGTACTGGGACAATCACCAAGCAATATTATTTATGAATGCAAACTGTCAGATGAACAACGCCCGACTAGAGAAACACAATTTGACAATTTGGAAACAATGAAGCTTCGTAATGAACTGATTCGTCAGATTAATAAAGATGTTGTGACGCATATTTCTTAGGAATATCAATGGAAGAATCCATTTGATATAAATATTTTATGGAGGAAATGGAAAATGAAAAAGAAAATCTTAGCAGGGATGTTAGTATTTGCTATGGTATGCAGTCTCGGGGCATGCTCTGGTGAAAAGTCCAATCCCAAAGACACAAAAGAAGGTAAGGAAGGAGTTTTAGAGCAGGAAGTCGTAAAATGGAACTATGGGACAAGTGGAAATGTTCTTGTGACAATTGCAGAAGAAAAGGGATATTTTGAGGATGAAGGGATTCAGATTGATCCGGTAGAAGCCAATGCAAATGCAGATGCTATGACACTTTTGGCAACAGGAAAGGTAGATGTTGTATCAAATGCGGGTACGTCTAATCCACTACAGCAGATTGCTTCCGGTGTAGATATCTCAGTATTTGGCGGACATATGATTGAGGGATGTATGCCGGTTGTAGCCAAAAAAGGAACGGAATGGAAGGGAATAGAATCGTTCATAGGGAAAAAAGTAGCTGTAAACCCAAGCTATTTTGCGTTTACAGGTGCAGTTATGGATCTTGGATATGAGAATCCTTTGGAAGTTGTAGATTGGGAAATATACTCAGACTATAATGATGCACTTGCTGCAGTTGTCCGCGGGGATGTTACCTATGCATTGATGGGAACGGGACAGAATTTAGCAGTTCAGGATATGGCAGCAAATGGAGAAATTGATATTGTAAGTTATCAGAGTGAAATTATGGAAAATTATTCTTGCTGTCGTATGGTTGCACAGACAGACTGGATTAATGATAATCCAAATACAGTAAAAGCAATTATCCGTGCGTTACTCCGTGCACAGTCATGGTATGAAGCCAATAAAGAAGAAGCGGTGAAACTACATGCGGCGGCTATTGAAGCGACAGAAGAATATGTGGGCGCTTATATGTTAGATGATGAACATTATTTTGTAAGTGTGGATCCATTAAAAGATGGGGTAGTAAGAGCGTGGGATATTTTGGACAAGACTGGTTATCTTGGAGAAGATAATAATGTGAAGATTGAAGACCACATTAACACTGAATTATATGAAGAAGCGTTAAAAGAGGCTACAGAAAAGTATGGGGAAGAGGCGCCTGAATTTTACGAAGAGATGGCTGCGTTTTTCCAGGAGCATGACAAATAAGCAATTTTACAGGAGATAGATCATGAATACAGTAAAAGCATTTCTAAAAAAATACTGGATTACATGTTGTATATTCATTGGGTTAGTGGCATTATATATTTTTTTGACAAGCAATGGATTGGTAAATCCATATTTGTTCCCGTCAACAGATAAGATTAAAGCAGCATTTATCGACAGCAAAGATATGATGTTTGGAAATGCAGTTGCTTCATTTAAATTGCTGATTCCATCTATTTTGCTTTCTTTGCTCATTGCACTTTTTTTAGGGACGATTATGGGGTTGAACCAGAGAGTTCGGGAAATTTTACATCCGGTTATCTATGCGTTCAGCGTAGTGCCTTCTATTCTTTTGTCTCCGTTTGTACTATTACTTGCACCAACATTATTTTCTGCTTCCGTATTTTTGATAGTATATAATATTGTATGGGCAACGCTGTTTGCAACAATTACCGGAATTATGACGATTGACAAGCGTTATCTTGACAAAGCGGCAACTTTGGAATTAAAAGGAATGAAGCGGATTACAAAGGTGATTCTTCCGGCAGCGAGTCCTTCCATATTGGCAGGATTTGTAAATTCTCTTCGAAGTTCTTTTGTGATGCTGGTTTATGCGGAAATGTATGGAGCTGGAGAAGGAATGGGATATTTCGTAAAGAAATATGCGGAACTTGGTATTTTTGCTAATACATGGGTAGGATTTGTATTCATGGTAATTATACTTGTGATAGTTATGCAGGCATTTGAATTGTTGAAGAAACACCTTCTTAAATGGACCATGTGATTTTAGAAAGAGTATAAAAGCAACCATAAAAGCAGTTTTAGCATTTATGAGTTGCTTTTTTAGTTTTGAGATTGCCGAAAAATGATGCAGGAACCTTGCAGAGAAAAAAGGAAAGCTTTATAATGAGCGGTATCAAAAGTAAAAAAGAAAGGGAACGATAAAAAGCATGAGAAAATTACTTCGTTATTTGAAACATTATAAAAAAGAAAGTATTATCGGACCATTGTTTAAACTGCTGGAAGCGTGCTTTGAATTGATTGTGCCGCTTGTTATGGCGAATATTATTGATATTGGGATTAAAAATCAGGATATGCCTTATATCTGGAAAATGGGAGCAGTGCTTGTTCTTTTTGGAGTACTTGGACTTGCCTGCTCTTTGACGGCACAGTACTTTGCGGCAAAGGCAGCAGTCGGGTTTGGAACAGAATTACGCCATGATCTGTTTGCGCATATCAATTCGTTATCCTATGCAGAGATTGATCAGGCGGGAAGCGCGACGCTTGTGACGAGGATGACCAGCGATATCAATCAGGTACAGTCCGGTGTGAATCTGGTATTGCGTCTGTTTTTACGATCTCCGTTTATTGTGGTGGGAGCAATGATCATGGCTTTTACAATCAGTGTGAAAGCTGCCCTGATTTTTGTGGTGGCAGTACCGCTTCTTGCAATTGTGATCTATGGAATTATGATGATCACGATTCCGTTATATAAAAAAGTGCAGCGCGGGCTGGATGGAATACTTTTATCTACGCGAGAGAACCTTTCCGGGATACGTGTTGTAAGGGCGTTCTGTACACAGAAACGGGAAATCGAAACATTTGCAGAGGAAAACAGCAGTTTGCTCGATGTTCAGATGCTGGTAGGAAAACTTTCGGCACTTTTAAATCCAGCGACTTACATTATTGTAAATGTGGCAACAATTGCAATTGTCTGGTTTGGTGGAAAGCAGGTGTATGTTGGAAATATTTCACAGGGAGAAGTGATTGCGCTTGTCAATTATATGTCTCAGATTCTTCTAGCGCTTATTGCATTGGCTAATTTGATCGTATCTTTCACAAAAGCGCTTGCATCAGCATCTCGTATTAATGAAGTCTTTGAACTGACGTCAGATATTGTCGATGGAGAATATGATAGAGAGGAATCAAATAAAGAGAATATGGTGATCTTTGATGAGGTCAGTATGTCTTATTCCGGTGCAGAAGAAGCGATATCAAATATCAGTTTCGTTGTAAAAAGGGGAGAGACAGTCGGTGTGATCGGAGGAACCGGATCCGGGAAATCGACGTTGGTCAATCTGATCCCTCGATTTTATGATGTCACGAAAGGACAGATATTGGTAAATGGAGAAAATGTGAAAAACTATAAGATTGAGACGCTTCGAAAGAAAATAGGTGTTGTTCCGCAAAAAGCAGTATTGTTTCGTGGAACCATTCGCGACAATATGAAAATGGGAAATGAAAATGCAACAGACGAGATGATTTACAGAGCATTGGAAACGGCGCAGGCTATGGAGGTGGTAGAGAAAAAGAAAGAAGGACTGGATGCGAAAATCAGCCAGAACGGAAAGAATCTGTCAGGAGGACAAAAACAGAGGCTTACCATTGCAAGAGCACTTGTGAAAAATCCAGAGATATTGATTTTGGATGACAGCGCATCTGCACTTGATTTTGCGACAGATGCGAGGCTGCGTAAAGCGATTGCAGAAAATACAGATCAGATGACGGTATTTATCGTGTCACAGAGAGCCTCATCGATCATGCAGGCGGATAAAATCATTGTATTGGATGACGGCAAAATGGCAGGAATCGGAACACATCAGGAATTGCTTCGGACCTGTGAAGTTTATCAGGAAATTTGCAGTTCGCAATTCTCAAAAGAGGAGGTGGGACATCATGCGTAAACATCATGGAACGATTAAGAGAGTCGGAAAGCTTTTGCTGCCGTATCTGCATTATCTGATATTATCGTTGGTTTTTGCTGTGATCACAGTGGGCTTTACTCTGTATGCACCGATTTTAATTGGGGATGCGGTAGATTTTATTGTAGGAAAGGGGCAGGTCGATTTTGGGAAAATTCTGCAAATACTTGTGAAACTTGCAGTTATCATTGGAGTGACAAGCGTGGCACAATGGCTGATGAATCTGTGCAATAATCAGATTACGTACCGGGTGGTAAAGGATGTGCGTATGAATGCATTTGAACATCTGCAAAAACTTCCTTTGAAATATGTAGACAGTCACCCATACGGAGAGACGATCAGCAGAATCATCACAGATGTAGAGCAATTTTCAGATGGACTTTTGATGGGATTTTCACAGCTGTTTACAGGTGTTGTGACAATTGCCGGGACATTGGCATTTATGCTTTCTATCAATGTCAAGATTTCGCTCATTGTTATTTTCATCACACCATTGTCATTGTTTGTCGCAAGTTTTGTTGCAAAAAAGACGTATAACATGTTTAAAATACAGTCTGAAACGCGGGCACAGATGACATCTCTCGTGGATGAGATGGTGGGAAATCAAAAAGTTGTGCAGGCATTTGGGTATGGAAAACGTTCATTAGAACGGTTTGATACAATTAACGAGGAACTAAAAACATGCAGTATCCGCGCCATTTTCTTTTCTTCCATCACGAATCCAAGCACAAGGTTTGTGAATGGGCTTGTATATTCGGGTGTGGGAATTTTTGGAGCCGTTTTGGCGATGCAGGGCGTGATCACGGTTGGACAGTTGTCTTGTTTTCTCACCTATGCCAATCAATATACAAAACCATTCAATGAGATATCGAGTGTGCTCACAGAGATCCAGAATGCATTTGCGTGTGCGAAAAGAGTGTTTGATTTTATAGATGAAGAGGTAGAAACGAAAGACAAAGAAGGCGCACTGATTTTGCAGCAGACAGATGGAAGTATGGAATTGCAGCATATTTCGTTTTCTTACCGAAAGGATACACCGTTGTTGAAAGATCTGAATCTACATGTAAAACAGGGACAAAAGGTTGCGATTGTAGGTCCGACAGGATGTGGAAAAACAACCTTGATCAATTTGTTGATGCGGTTCTATGATATCGATGCGGGGAAAATCTATGTGAGTGGACATGATGTGAAAGAGATTACAAAAGACAGCCTGCGTGCAAATTTTGGAATGGTATTGCAGGACACCTGGCTGAAATCAGGAACAATCGCTGAAAATATTGCATATGGAAAACCCGAAGCTACGAGAGCAGAGATTATTGAGGCTGCAAAGGCAGCGCATGCACATGGATTTATCAAGCGCATGTCCGATGGGTACGATACAGTTATCTCGGAAGATGGAGGGAATCTGTCACAGGGACAGAAACAGTTTCTGTGTATTGCCAGAGTGATGCTGAAACTTCCACCGATCTTGATACTGGATGAGGCGACATCGTCAATTGATACGAGAACTGAGATTAAGATTCAGGAAGCATTTCAGAAAATGATGGAGGGGAGAACGAGTTTTATTGTGGCACATCGTCTGTCAACAATAAAAGAGGCAGATATCATTTTAGTGATGAAGGATGGCAATATTGTAGAACAGGGCAACCACGAGGAGTTACTTGCAAGAAACGGTTTCTATGCAAAATTATATCAAAGTCAGTTTGCATAGTATAAAACACAAAAAAGCGGACATACTGTAAAAAAAGAACCAGGAGGAATTACAAGATGAAAGCAGTTGTAGAAGATGGATGCATTGCATGCGGGATGTGTGTAAGTATCTGCCCGGAAGTGTTTTGCATGGGTGATGAGATTGCACAGGTACATGCAGACGTGACTGAAGAGAACGAAAAGGAAGCAAAAGAAGCAAGAGATGGCTGTCCTGTCTCAGTGATTGACATCGAAGAATAGAATTTATAGAGAAAAGAAAAAAAGAGGTCTCCTTTTTCTGACTTTACCATAAAGTGTAAAGTATAGAGAAATAAAGGAGACTTTTTTATGTGTGAAGAAGAGATTCAGGTAAGAGATTCTGCAGAATATCCTCCTGTGAAAGTATGTGAAAAAAATCCGAGGTATGCAATGGCGATGTTAAGCAATATCGGAGCCTGCAACTCAGAGATGTCTGCAGTCAGTCTGTATTTTTACAACAGTTTGATCGCAAATGGCAAGTATGAAGAAATCGGAAAGACATTTCACAAGATCAGTATGGTGGAAATGCACCACATGAATATTTATGGGCAGCTGGCGCAGAAACTTGGGGCAGACCCAAGGCTTTGGAGTGTTGAGCGGAGAAGATTTACATATTGGAGCCCTGGGTGCAACCGATACCCAAGGCGGATAGATATGATGCTGAAACATGCATATGAAGGGGAAAAGCTTGCGATTGCAACCTATAAAAGACAGGCAGAATGGATTCAGGACGAGTATGTTGTCGCAAATCTGGAGCGAATTATTTTAGATGAACGGCTGCATATTGAAATCATAGAGCAATTGTATGAAAAATACGTAAAAACGGCTATTCCCCGAGTGTAAATAAGTTGTATTTTTTAATCTGCTGGATATCCTCTTTGGAGAGCAGCAGGTCATCTATGAAATGATTTTCTTTTTGTATCTGAGACGTGATCAGGATCTTTCGGCTGCAGGGGCGCATGGTAAGTTGTGAGATACCGGACAAGATACCACTTTTCAGATCCGTTTGAGAAAAGGTATTTACGGTGCACATCCAAATTTCCTCCAGTGTATTTGCAGTATTTTTTAAACTATAATTTTGCCATGGCCCAAAGGTTGTGCTTTCACCGGAATAGATTACCTCGCATTTTCCAAAGTGTTCCAGATCATCTACGTCATAGAAAAGCTGAATCGAATAGGTATCCGGCTGATCTGTGGCGTATTCTTCAATAATACTTTTCATAATTCGTTTTCTTCTGCCATCATAATTGTACATGTAGTATTTTTTGAGGAGACTTTTGCGAGAGACGTCCGGTTTCCCCTCGGACGGCGCAGACAAGAGATGCGAAGTGGGAATATGAAAAACCTCCCCGAATTCTTCCAGCGTCTCAACACTGACAGGAAGAATTCCTTTTTCATATTTTGAAAGAGTAGAATAACTCTTGTGTACAAGTGCGGATAAGTCTTTTAACGTATAATGGTGTGCGATTCTGTATTTGCGGATGTTATTTCCGACACGTTCATTGATTGTCATGTGTATACTCCTTCTTTTCTTATAAATCAATTTTTTGATAAAAAATCAATTTTTAAAAAAAATAAAAATTTTATTTTCCACATTTTGTGCGAAAATTTTATTCATAGTATAATACTACGCAAAAATTTTCCTGTCAAGAAAATATAGAATGTTTGCGTTATAAACAGTGTGTAAATAAAATAAAAAAAATAAAAAATTGTAAAAATGACTGGAGGGTTCACAATGGGAAAACAGAGTGTATGGAAGTCGTATGATCAGAAGGAGCTTAAGGAAGTTAATGCGGTTTGTGAGCGATATAAAACATGTCTGGATGCAGGAAAGACAGAGCGTGAATGTGTGGCATTGGCGGTTGAGATGGCCAAGGAGGCCGGATACAAAGATTTGAATGCCTATATTGCCGAGGATAAACAGCTGAAAACAGGTGATAAAGTGTATGCGGTCTGGATGCATAAGATGGTCGCATTATTTCAAATCGGGGAAGAGCCGATTTCCAATGGAATGAATATTCTTGGAGCACATATTGACTCACCACGTTTGGATGTAAAACAGAATCCGCTGTATGAAGCGGATGGATTTGCCTATCTGGACACACACTATTACGGTGGAATCAAAAAATACCAGTGGGTTGCACAGCCGCTTGCTCTACATGGTGTAGCTGTACTGAAAAGCGGAAAGACCGTTCCGATCTGCGTTGGGGAAAAAGAAGGAGATCCGGTATTTACGATTACGGATATTTTGATCCATCTTGCGGGCGAAAAAATGGAAAAGACTGCGGCAAAGGTTATTGAAGGTGAAAATATGGACCTTTTGATCGGAAATATGCCTTTGAGAGACTGTAAAGATTTGAAAGAAGAGGAAAAAGAGCTGGTGAAAGCGAATATTCTTTCTATTTTAAAACAGGAGTATGGGATTGAAGAGGATGATTTTCAGTCAGCAGAACTTGAAATTGTGCCAGCCGGCAAAGCAAGAGACCTTGGTTTTGACCGCAGTATGATTTTAGGGTATGGACAGGATGACAGAATCTGTGCATTTACATCCCTTTTTGCGATGCTGGAGGCAGAAAATCTGAAAAAGACAGGAGTGTGTCTTCTTGTGGACAAGGAAGAAATCGGCAGTGTAGGTGCGACAGGAATGCAGTCACATTTCTTTGAAAATACAGTTGCTGAGTTAATTGCGCTGACAGAAGGGGAATCTGAATTGAAAGTAAGACGAGCGCTTGCGCGTTCCAGAATGCTTTCCTCAGATGTAAGCGCAGCGTATGATCCTCTGTATGCAGAGCATTATGAAAAACGAAATTCCGGATTCTTTGGCAGAGGAATTTCTATGAATAAGTTTACTGGTGTCAGAGGAAAAAGCGGTTCTAATGATGCGAATGCAGAATATATTGCAGTTTTAAGAAAAATCTTTGACGATGCAAATGTGGCATATCAGTTCGATGAGCTTGGAAAGGTGGATGCCGGAGGCGGCGGTACAATTGCTTATATCATGGCAAATTACGGAATGGAAGTGATTGACAGCGGAATTGCGCTTCTTTGTATGCATGCACCTTATGAGGTGAGTAGCAAAGCAGATATCTACGAAGCCGTAAAGGGATATCGTGCGTTTTTGGCGAACGCATAGAGTACAGGAGGAGAAAGAATGGCAGAAAAAACAAAAAACTAACAATGGGAGCATTGATTCTAATGATCTTTACATCGGTGTATGGGTTTAACAATATGCCTAGATCATTTTATCTGATGGGATATGGAGCGATTCCGTTTTTCCTGTTATCAGCAGTAGTTTTCTTTGTCCCATTTGCGTTTATGGTTGCAGAGTATGGCTCGGCTTTTAAAGATGAAAAGGGTGGTATTTTTTCATGGATGCAAATCTGTGTCGGAAAAAAATATGCGTTCGTGGCAACATTCATGTGGTATACATCTTATGTAATCTGGCTCGTTAATATTGCATCAGGTATCATGGTGCCGCTTTCCAATGCGATTTTTGGGAAAGATACGACAGCAGATTGGACATTGTTTGGATTGAAATCAACACAGACACTTGGGATTCTCGGTGTAGTCTTTATCATTGCAGTTACATTTTTTGGAAGCAAAGGATTGAAAAATATCCAGAAAGTAGCATCAATCGGCGGAATTGCATGTATGTTTTTAAATGTGATGCTGATTGGAGGTGCACTTTTGGTATTGATTGGAAATAAAGGTGAACTGGCACAGCCGATTACATCGGTGGCATCATTTGTGGATTCTCCGAATCCAGAGTATGCGGGAAGTATTGCCATGCTGGCGTTCCTTGTATATGCGTTGTTTGCATATGGTGGAACAGAGGCTGTCGGAGGTCTTGTAGATGAGACTGAAAATCCGGAAAAGAACTTTGGAAAAGGTCTTACAATAGCAGCTATTATTGTTGCAGTGGGATATTCAATCGGAATTTTTTGTGTGGGAATCTTTACAAACTGGAGCGATACACTTTCCGCAGCAACTGTGCATAAGGGAAATGCATCTTATGTGATTATGAACAATCTTGGATACCAGATTGGAGCTGTATTTGGAGCAAGTCAGGGAGTCTGTGTACAGATGGGCAACTGGGCTGCAAGAATTATGGGGATTTCAATGCTGCTGTCTTTGTCAGGCGCAGTATTTACGTTAAGCTATTCTCCTTTGAAACAGCTGATTGAAGGAAGTCCGAAAGGATTACTGCCGGAAAGATTCTGTAAAATGGAAGATGGAATGCCGAAATTTGCGTTGAAGATTCAGGCGGTTGTAGTTGTGGTATTTATTCTGTTAATCGCTATGGGTGGAGATACGATGACACAATTTTTCAACATTCTTGTATCAATGACAAACGTTGCGATGACACTTCCATATATGTTTATTTCAGCAGCGTTTATCAGATTTAAGAAAAATAAAAATATTCATAAACCGTTTGTGATCTTCAAAAATGATACGGTAGCAATCGTCTTTACAGTACTGGTAACAGTGACTGTTGGGTTTGCAAACTTCTTTACAATCATCCAGCCGGCGATGGCGGGAGATGTTGCGACAACTGTTTGGAGTATCGTAGGACCGGTGCTGTTCACTGTAGTAGCATTAGTATTGCACAGCAGATATGAGAAAAAAATGAAATAAAAGAAATATCAGGTTTACAAATCACCACTTTTTAGATAAATTAGAAGGAAAGTGGTGATTTTTTTATTGCATACTAAGGAAATTAAGAAAGGTGGGGGAATATGATAGAGATAAAAAATCTGACAAAAGTGTATAAACTGAACAAAAAGCAGATGAAAGAATCCAAAACAAAGAGCAATCGAAAGGTAGCGGTAGATCATTTGAGCCTAAATGCGCACAAAGGGGAAATATATGGTCTATTGGGTCCGAACGGTGCAGGGAAGACGACGACACTTCGCTGCATTGCAACGATTATTAAGCCAACAGAAGGTGAGGTTAAGGTTGCAGGGCATGATGTGGTGACAGAGGCGGAGCAGGTGCGTAAAAGCATCGGTTTCCTGACAAGTGACATTAAGCTTGATCCACAGTTTACACCCGACTATATGTTTGAATTTTTTGGAAGGCTTCACGGTGTGTCAAAAGAGGTTTTAAAAGAACGAAAAGAACAATTATTTGAGTATTTTGGTATTAAGGATTTTGCGCATAAACAGATCAAAGAACTGTCGACCGGAATGAAACAAAAGGCGGCAATTGCGGTAAGTCTTGTACATGATCCGGAAATCGTGATTTTTGATGAACCGACAAATGGTCTTGATATCGTGACTGCAAGAGGTGTGACAGATTACCTGAAAAAATTGCGTGAAGAGGGAAAGCTTGTTATTGTCTCCACGCACATTATGTCGGAGGCAGAAAAGCTTTGTGACCGGATTGGAGTGATCATTGATGGTCAGAAGGTAAGTGAAGGTACATTGCAGGAAATACTGGATAGTACAGGGACGAAAGATTTGGAGGATGCATTTTTCGAGTTGTACAGAAGCAGAAAGGGGGAGGCGTAGATGAAGAGCATCAAAGAAATCTTCAATAAAGAGATGGTACGTGTTTTCAAGGATAAAAAAATGGTCTTTTCGGTATTTTTTCTGCCGGTTATTATCATGATTGGAATTATGTATCTGATGAGTCAGATGATTACAGGGATGGAGGATGACATCACAAAACACAAGCCGATTGTCTATGTTCAAAATGAACAGGAAAGTTTTGAAAAATTTTTAGAGAGTATCCATGCGGATTATAAGATACATGCGATTTCCGAAAGTGAGAGGGCAGATGTGGAGACGAAGATTCGGGATGGAGAAGCCGATCTTTTGATTGAGTTTCCAAAGAATATGGATGAGATGATTCAAGATTACAAGGAGGGAGATCCGGCTCCACAGATCAAGACCTATTACAATCCGTCGGAAGAATATTCTAATGCGGCATATAAAGAGATCTCTTTGGAAGTACTTGAGGCGTACCGTCAGACGCTGCTGACAGAGCGTGTGGGAGATTTAGAGCAGATTGCAGTGTTTACAGTGAATTCTGACAACGATAAGATGGTCATTCAGGACGAGCAAAAGGCGAGTGGAAAGGCGCTTGGAATGATGCTCCCGTATTTTATCACAATTCTTTTATTTGCAGGGGCAATGGGAATCGGAACGGATATGATTGCGGGTGAAAAAGAACGAGGAACAATGGCAAGCCTTCTTGTGGCGCCGATCAAGAGAAGTTCGATCGTGCTCGGAAAAGTGTTTGCACTGATGGCGTTGTCTGGAATTTCTTCAGTAATTTACGTGGGAGCGATGGTGGCATTTATGCCATTGATGTCCAAGTCGATGCTTGGAACATCAGGTGAGAATTTGAATATCAGTTTGAATGCAAACCAGATTGCAATGCTTGCAGTCCTGCTTATTGGAGTTGCGTTTTTATATTCTACGATGATTGCACTTACTTCGGTGTTTGCAAAGACAATCAAAGAGGCGACTACCTATGTAATGCCGCTCTATATGGTAGTGCTTGTTGTAGGTTTGATGACGATGTTCACTACAGGAAACACAGATGGAAAGATGTACTATATTCCGGTTTATAATATTTCTTTGGTTTTAAAAGGAATCTTAAGTCATGAGGTGACAATGGCACAGTATGGGGTGACGGTGGCGATGACATTTGCAATCGGTTTCCTGCTTGTGGGTATTATTGTAAAA
Organism: Faecalimonas nexilis; assembly: GCF_059731825.1. NCBI lineage: Bacteria > Bacillati > Bacillota > Clostridia > Lachnospirales > Lachnospiraceae > Faecalimonas > Faecalimonas nexilis. The sequence goes on from NZ_AP029189.1 coordinate 905,247, forward strand.
GCATTTGAAAGTGAAAAAGTGATGGCAGCATAGAGGAAAGCGGCATATACTGAATAATAAATGAGTCAGGGAAAAAAGATGCGGTTGTGTGAATTGAGACAGAAAGAAGTGATTAATCTTTGTGACTGCAGGCGGCTTGGGTGTGTGGTGGATCTGGTATTTGATCTATGCAAAGGATGTGTTGAGGCGATCGTTGTACCGGGGCAGGCGAAGATGCATGGGCTGTTTGGATGCGATTCGGAATATGTGATTCCATTTGAATGTATCAAAAAAGTAGGTCCGGATATTATCATGGTAGAAATATGTGAAGAAAAATGTCTGAAAACTTGCAAAGACTAACCATTATCTGCTAAAATGACGATATGAGAAAATCCTGAGGAGGAACAGAATATGAAGTGTCCATATTGCAGTAATCCAGATACGAAAGTAATTGATTCCAGACCGGCAGAAGACGGGAATTCGATTCGAAGAAGAAGAGCCTGTGATGAGTGCGGGAAAAGATTTACTACATATGAGAAGGTTGAGACGATTCCTTTGATTATCATAAAAAAAGATAATAATAGAGAGCAGTATGATCGGGCAAAAATTGAGGCCGGCATTTTGCGGGCGTGCTATAAAAGACCGGTGTCTGCAGAGGCGATTCAAAGGACGATCGAAGCTATTGAGACGGAGATTTTTAAGCGGGAAGAAAAAGAGATTTCCAGCAATCTGATTGGAGAGATTGTGATGGAAAAGCTTAAGAATTTAGATCCGGTTGCCTATGTGCGGTTTGCGTCGGTGTATAGAGAGTTCAAGGACGTGAATACATTTGTGGCAGAATTGAAGAAAATTCTGGATAAATAAACACACTTGATACGAGAGTTCTGGAAACGGAACTCTCTATTTTGAGTAAAGGGAGCAGTATAGATGAGAAATTATAAAATGATAATTGTATATGATGGTTCAAGATACAAAGGATGGCAGAGACAAAATTTGACCAATCTGACGATTCAGACAATTTTAGAACGTACGGTGGAGCAGATCGTTGGTTATCCGGTCGAAATCGATGGCTCCGGAAGAACGGATGCGGGTGTTCATGCAAATGGCCAGGTGGCAAACATGAAAGTGTCGGGGCTTTTAGATGAGAGTTTTGTGGGAGAACTGAACTGTCTTTTGCCGGAGGATATCTGTGTGAAAGAAATGGAGCTTGTTCCTGGAAGTTTTCACAGCCGCTACAGTGCAAAGGCGAAAAAGTATAAGTATTGTATCGATACACGAAAGAAGCCGTGTGTTTTTACAAGAAGATATACATATCATTTTACGAAGGAACTACATCTGGATGATATGAAGAAAGCGGCAGAGTATCTGAAAGGAACACATGATTTTTCAGCATTTACGGATAATAAAGATGAGAAATCAAAAGTGAGGACAATCTATGAGATTAAGATTGTAAAAAAATGGACAAGGCTGGAGTTTGAATTTTATGGAACCGGCTTTTTGTATCATATGGTGAGAATTCTGACAGGAACACTTTTGGAAGTAGGATGCGCAGAAAAGAGTATTGAAGATATAAAGATGGCTCTTGAACAGAAAGAACGAGAACTGACCGGCTTTTTAGCGCCGGCGAGAGGACTGTTTTTAGAAAAAGTATATTATCAGGAAGGAGAAGAAAGATGAAACTGATATCGTGGAACGTAAATGGAATTCGTGCGTGTGTGCAGAAAGGATTTTTAGAATTTTTCCAGGAGGCGGATGCAGATATTTTCTGTATTCAGGAGAGTAAGATGCAGGCAGGACAGCTAGATTTGGAATTGGAAGGATACCATCAATATTGGAATTATGCAGAGAAAAAAGGATATTCCGGGACGGCTGTGTTTACAAAAAAGGAACCATTGTCGGTACAATATGGCATCGGGATAGAGGAGCATGACAAAGAGGGGCGTGTTATTACACTGGAATTTGAGGAGTTTTATTTTGTGACCGTGTACACGCCAAATTCACAGAGTGAACTTGCAAGACTTTCATACCGCATACAGTGGGAGACGGATTTTCTTGCATATCTAAAAGGATTGGAACAGAAGAAACCGGTTATCTTTGCGGGGGATCTGAATGTGGCGTATGCGGAGATAGATTTGAAAAATCCAAAAACCAATCGGAAAAATGCCGGTTTTACAGACGAGGAACGTGCAAAATTCGGTGAAGTTTTAAAAGCCGGTTTTATCGACACATTCCGCTATTTTTATCCGGAGATGGAAGGAATTTACTCTTGGTGGTCATATCGATTCAGTGCAAGAGCAAAGAACGCCGGCTGGAGAATCGACTATTTCTGTGTGTCAGAGAGTTTGAAAGACAGGCTTGCAGACGCAAAAATTTTAACTGATGTGATGGGATCGGACCACTGCCCGATTGAACTGGATCTAAAATAAGGAGGAGATATAAGATGAGAATAGAGGCGGAACATACAGCGGCACTTGTCATTGACTATCAGGAAAAATTAGTGCCTGTCATGCACGAAAAGGAAAATTTGATCTGCCAATCTGGCATTTTGCTCCGAGGGTTAAATGTGCTTGGGGTTCCGATGTTTCTTACACAGCAGTACACAAAAGGACTTGGAGAGACTGTTAATGAGATTACAACGGCTGCGGGAACAGAAGAGTATGTGGAAAAGATTTCGTTTAGTGCATATGAAGGTGTAAAAGAAAAGATAAGAGACAAAAAATATATTATCATCTGCGGGATTGAGACACATATTTGTGTACTTCAGACGGTGATTGATCTGAAAGCAGCAGGATTTATTCCGGTCATTGTGGAGAATTGTGTTTCCAGCAGAAAAGAAAATGACAAAAAGATTGCATTGCAGCGGATGAAAGAGGAAGGCGCAATTATTACGACATACGAGTCAGTGCTTTTTGAACTGCTAAAAGAAGCGGGGACGGAAAAGAGTAAAAAGATACAGAGATTGATTAAATAGAGTGGACGATAGAATCCTTGTTTTATAAATCATTTTAGGTTTATAAAGCGAGGATTTTTTAAATTATAGAAAAATCAAATATATATATCAAAAAAACCAATTTGTTTCTGACTTTTTACAATACTATAATAGGAATGTTGAGAAAAGAAAGAGGAGGTTTTAAAAATGGATGCACTTTTAAGCGTAAATTGGATTGCCTTGCTTGTACTTATCATTGCCTTGCTTTTATTTAAAGTGTTGAACAAACTGGCATATAAAATTAATTGGACATTTGTCATTTTGATCAGTATGGTAATGGGAGCGGTGCTTGGAATCGTATTTGCGTCCGAGAACAATTCTTATATGACATGGCTTGCATTGATCGGCGATATTTATGTGAATTTGATTACGGCACTTGTCGCACCGGTGATTCTTGTTTCTGTCATTTCAGGATTGATTCAGTTAAACGATAAAGAAAAAATGAAACGAATTGGAACAAAGTCTGTATTCTGGCTTTTGGTTTCATCGGCAATTGCGATTGTAGTTACAATTGTCTTTGGCATGGCAACACAGGTTGGAAAGGGAGCGCAAGCAGTGTTTGCCGACATTGCAGGAGTCTCCAGTACAACACTTGACGCATATAAGGAAATGGGGACATCTTTTGATAAGATCATTTTGAACTTGTTCCCGACAAATGTGTTTGGGGATCTGGCAGCAGACAATGTTGTGGCTATTATCATTATTGCAGTTGCAATTGCGGTTGCATATGTAAGTGTAGCATCAGACGAAGGTGAAGATAAAGTGAAACCGTTTAAGAGTATCATTGAGGCGGTGAAGAAGATCATTTTCCGAATTCTTTCCTACGTCATTGATTTGACTCCATATGCAGTGCTATGTTTGACAGCAGTGTCTGCAAGCCAGCTGTTGAGTGATAAAGACGCTTTGGTACAATTGATTCTGCTTGTTGCGGTTGTCTATGTGGTATGCTTCGTACAGGCTTATGTTGTAAATGCGTTCATTCTGAAATTTGCAGGAAAAATAAGTCCGCTCAAATTCTTTAAAAAGACATTTGATGCACAGGCGACAGCATTTACGACACAGAGTAGTGTCGGCTCGCTTCCGATTACAATTGACCGTCTGATACATAAGGTTGGTGTAGATGAGGAGGTAGCGAACTTTACAGCGCCACTTGGAACAACAATTGGAATGGCGGGCTGTACGTGTATTTGGCCGATTTTGTTAGCTATGTTCTATCTAAATGCAACGGGGCAGAGTTGGAATATCAGTCAATACCTCATCATGTGCTTTATGTGCCTTGTACTTTCGATGGGAAGCGCCGGAATGCCGGGAATCGGAGTTGTGACAGCAGTATCACTGTTCAGTGCAGTAAATCTTCCGATTGCAGCAGTGGTACTTCTGACTCCGATCAATAACATTACAGATATGGCACGAACATTGACGAATGTCGTAGGAGCAAATGTGACAGCTGCTGTTGTTGCAAGAAAAACAGAACTTTTGGATGACGAAATTTTTCAGACAGAGGATGAAAAATTAGAGAAAAAGGGAGGACGGGCATAATGAAAAAATCAACAATTGCACTGATTGTGGCGGCTTTTGTATGTCTGGGACTTTCTGTATTTTCTGTAAAAGCCTCAGTGGTAAGAACAAATGATGCCATTCAAAATATCGGAGAAGTAACTTATACAGAGGAATCAAAAGCAAAAATCGATCGTGCAGTAAAATATTATAATGCATTAGATCCGAATTTTGATCTCAAAAAGAAGATTAAAAATATGAATGTATTTAATGCGGCAAAAATAGAATATGCACGTCTGGCAATTAAAGCGGCAAGTGTTGCAGATGCAAGAAAGACTGTAGAAGGCTATTCCTTTGATGATGTGAAAAAATATGTAACAGAAGCAAGAGAAGTGATTGACAGCTATCTGACAGCTGATCAATATACTCTTATCGAAAATTATGCAGACCTGATAGAGTTGGAATCTGAATATACTTCAACAGGAAGTTCCGGTGGTTCTTCGGAAGAAGTATCTATTCCAATGTGTTAGGAAAAGATAGGAGGAGATTGATCATGAAAAGAAAACTAATCTCTGCTGTTCTTGTTACAGTGATGGCGGCAGGAATGATTACGGGTTGCTCAGGAAAAAACAGCAGCATCAAAAATAATGTTAAAACTTTAGAAAAAGAAGAACTCAAAGTCTCGAATGCACAACTTTCTTCCCCGGACTATGAGTTTGAAAAAGAATATGCTTACGGTGACTTTAATGCACACTCCAAAGCAGATGCAGAACGACAGGATGGAATTGATACGTTTGAGGATAAAGATATTGTATTTCAGGACATCAGCTATGACCAGCTCATTCAGCTTTTGGGACAGGAAGGAAATTACCTGATTCAGTTGAGCGGTTCATGGTGTCATAACAGCCGTGCAATGAGTCCTTATGTAAATGCATATGCAAAGGAATACGGAATTGATACTATTTATTCTTATGATTTTAATGTAGATAATGGTGATGACGGTTCTATGTTTGTCCGTATGTCGAACGAAAAGACAACTCTTGGAACAAAATACAATTATATGTATGGAGAGTTTGTGTCAAGATATCTTACAAACTTGGATGACTGGATTGCATATCCGTCAGATCACGATACTGCACTTTCTTATACCAATGCAGAAGGGAAAGAGGTGACAGTCGGAAGATTGCAACAGCCTATTATCTTTCTTTATAACAAAGATAATCAGACAGACTACAGCGGGAAAGGAAATACAAGCGGAAAATGTCCAATCATGTATGCTTTTGAGGAGATGGTTGACCGTGACTCCAAAGGTCTTTATGTGAAGGAAACGGACGACGAAGGAAATCCGGTTCTTGATAAAGAAGGAAATCAGGTAAGAAAGTATGTGACGGATGAGTATACAGCACGTCTAAAACAAATGTTTGAATTTATTAAAACAAATAACATTCAATTTTCAAAGTATACAAAAGAAACATATATTCGAGATACATTTAACAGTTACGGAACAGAAGTTTTTGGCTCTGACGAGCAGATAAATATTTACCCGATTACATACCGTCAACTGGAATGGTTGCTTGATGAAAAGGGAAATTCGCTTGTGCTCATAGGTGGTTCTGGAAATGAAAAAACACGTGCCATTATTGGACAAATCAATCAGTATGCAGTGAAAAACAATGTTCGTGTGTACATGTATGATCCTCAGATTGACGGAGGAATAACTGTTGATAAGTGGGGATACACACAGACAACTTCTATTTGTGAAGAAAACTCTCCAATTGCGAAAATGTATACAGGATTGATTGACAGACATCTTACAAATCTGACAGCAGCAAAAACAACAGAAGATGGCTATGCATTGATTCAGGAACCATATTTCTTTGCTTATAATAAAGATGCAAAAGATGAAGATGGTTTTGCTGCACCGATTACGGCTTCTGTGGAATTGCCGTATACGACAGATTCTGAAAAGAGATATTATATCGGAAAAGAAAAGAACATGGAAGCATGCAATTCGCAGATTGAGACTGTGTTCGAAAGCTATGCACAGAATGTAGGTATAGAATTAGAAAAATAGGTAGATATATGGTTATAGAAATACCACTCCATCGCTCGCCAAAGTTTTGGAGTGGTTTTCTATGCTCTAAAACATTATCTGATAAACGTAAAAACGAATGTTAGTAATGCCAAAATGAACATTCCAAAAGCCATCAGGTCTTTGAAATCAAAAGGATCATATCAATGTTAGCTTTTCAAGAATCTTATCTAAAATTTGTTTTGCCGCTTCGGCTTTTGTCATAATGTCTAATGCGAGTTCTTCTTCTTTTGTAATCATCGTAATGACATTCGTATCGGTTCCGAATCCGGCACCGGACACTTTTAAATTGTTTGCAATAATCATATCGAGATGTTTCTTTTCCAGTTTCGCACGGGAATTCTCTAACATATTTTCTGTTTCCATAGAAAAGCCACATAAAAATTGGTGATTTTTTTTGTGTTCTCCTAAGTGCTTCAAAATATCTTTCGTGCGCTCTAATGGAATACAGAGAGAGTCGTCTGACTTTTTCATCTTTTCATCACTGACAGAGGCAGGACGATAATCTGCCACAGCGGCAGCTTTGATGATAATGTCCTGAGTATCGGAACAAGAAGTTACGGCATCAAACATTTCTTCAGCACTTTTAATAGAAATCGTATTGACAAATGGTGGTTTCGGAAGTGAAGTAGGTCCAGTGACTAAAGTTACATTGGCACCGCGGAGCATTGCGCAGTTTGCAATGGCATACCCCATTTTTCCGGTAGAATGATTGGTAATATAGCGAACAGGGTCGATCGCTTCTGTGGTTGGTCCGGCGGTGACAAGGACATTTAATCCTTTCATATCTTTTTCATATGCGATTTCTTTTAAGATATAGTCTAGTAAAGTCTCTGGATCAGGGAGTTTTCCTTCTCCTACGTCACGGCAGGCAAGCATTCCGGTTGCCGGATCAATCACCTCAAATCCGTAATCTTTTAATTTCAGCAGATTGTCCTGTGTAATCTGGTTCTGATACATCTGTGTGTTCATTGCCGGCGAAATGATTTTTTTACAGGTACATGCGAGTGTTGTAGTTGTAAGCATGTCATCAGCAAGTCCATTTGCCAGTTTGGCGATAACATTGGCAGTTGCAGGAGCGATTAAAACGACATCTGCCTGTTTGGAGAGCGCCACATGCTCTACATTATATTGAAAATTTCGATCAAATGTATCAACAAGACAACGATTGTTTGTCAATGTTTCGAATGTAATCGGATGGATAAAATTTGTTGCGTTCTTTGTCATGATAACATGGACATTACAATGAAGCTTTACAAGCATGCTGGCAAGATTGGCGATTTTGTAGGCGGCAATACTTCCCGTAACACCTAAAATAACAGTTTTTCCCTTTAACATAATTTGAAATCCTCTGCTTTCTGAATGGTTTGTAAATTATTCTAGCACATATTTAGAAAAAGTGTACGCAAATTTTGTGTTTATTTTTGAAAACATGGTTGTTTTCGTGTGAAGGAGGATGGTATACTGAGAAAGTAACTCCGTTGCAGTTCACGGAATTCAATTCCTTTCATCAACACACGACATCAGACGTTTCCATGCGAGCATGAGCGTTCTCAGACGTATGTGTATGTGTGAACTGGAGCGATATGTATTGTATCTCGTAAGAGAATGATAACAAGGAGGAAAAAATGAATAACAAAGCAAAGAGTGACGGAAGGTCACAGACACTTGGCATGGTACAGGTTGCACTGTTCGCGGCACTGATTATTATCATGGCATTTACCCCATTCTTAGGATATATCCCGCTTGGATTTACAAGGGCGACGATTATCCATGTACCGGTTATTATCGGTTCTATTTTACTTGGTCCAAAGAAAGGCGCTGTTTTAGGAGGCATTTTTGGACTGACGAGTTTTATTAATAATACGATGAATCCGACAGTGACATCGTTTGTGTTTACACCGTTTTATTCACTCGGTGAGATGCAGGGGGGGATCGGAAGTATTATTATCTGTTTTGTCCCACGTATTTTAGTTGGGATTATTCCGTATTTTGTATTTAAAGTATTGTATAAGGAAATGAAGTCCAAAGGATCAGGCATGCTGGTAGCTTTAGGAATTGCAGGGCTTGCGGGATCTTTTGTCAACACATTGTTAGTAATGAATTTGATTTTTGTGTTTTTTAGAGATGCCTATGCAGCGGCAAATGGAGTTGCGGCAAATGCGGTGTATGGCTTTATTTTATCCATCATTGCGATGAATGGAATACCTGAGGCGATTGTTGCGGCAGTGATTGTGGCAGTTGTCGGAAGAACGCTGTTGAAATCGCGTCTCGTGACAGGATAGCAGGAGGAAAAATATGATTCTGGCAATTAATATCGAGAATACGAACACCGTGGTCGGATGTTTTGAAGGTGAAAATATAGTCTTTGTGGAGAGCATTTCCACGAGCCTGACAAGAACAGGGCTGGAGTATGCAATTAGTTTTAAAAATATATTTGAATTACATGGCTTGAATATGAATCAGATAGAGGGAACGATTATCGCATCTGTGGTGCCCCCGGTGACAAATGTTGTAAAAGAGGCGGCAAAGAGGATTTCCGAAAATGAGGTGTTGATTATCGGACCGGGAGTGAAGACCGGATTGAATATTATGATGGATCAGCCGGGACAGGTGGGGAGTGACCTGGTGGCAAATGCAGTAGCAGGGATAGCAGAGTACCCACTTCCGCTCATTGTAGTCAACATGGGAACAGCGACGACCCTTTCTGTGATTGATGCAAAAAAACATTATATCGGAGGAATGATTATTCCGGGAGTCCGGATTTCTTCGGAATCTCTGACGCAAGGAACGGCGCAGCTTCCGAAAATCAGTTTGGAACGGCCGAAAAAGGTTATTGGAAGTAATACGGTGGAATGTATGAAAAGTGGAATCATTTATGGGACTGCTGCCTGTATAGATGGCTCCATTGCCAGCATTGAGAGAGAATTGAAAGAAAAAGCGGCAGCTATTGTTGCGACCGGGGAGGCTGCGAAGTATATCGTTCCCCATTGCGGTCGGAATATGTTTTTAGATGAAAATTTATTGTTGAAAGGTCTAAAACTCATATATGAAAAGAATCAGAAATAGTGCTTTAGATGGCGGTTTTAAATATAACCGCCATCCAGACCGATGATTTGACCGGTTAGATAGGAAGGACTGTTGACAAGATTCCATACCAAATCAGCGACTTCCTGCGGTGTGCCGAAACGCCCCGCAGGAATTTCTTCTTCAAAGGCAGATTTTTCTTCTGCGCTCAGTTGGGCATTCATGCTCGTCTCAATCGCCCCACATGCGATAGCATTTACCTGAATATTACTTGGAGCAAGCTCTTTGGCAAGCGCCCGCGTAAGCCCGTGGATACCGGATTTTGTTGCGGAATAGGCAGCTTCGCAGGAGGCGCCGACTGTTCCCCACATCGAGGATATGTTGATAATCTTACCGGATTTTTTTGACACCATTTTTGGAATTGCTTCACGGGAGCAGTAAAATACAGAGGAAAGATTCGTGTCCAGAAGATTGCACCATTCTTCATCGCTCATATCGCTTAGCAGACCAATGTGAGCAATTCCCGCATTGTTGACAAGTACATCCAGACAGTCGTATTTTGTGTAAATCATCTCGTACAGCTCTTTGACAGAATGTGGATTTCCTACATCGCCGATAAAAATATCGCAGGAGCCGTAAGGAATTGCTTCGATTGCAGATTTTACGGATTCCAGTTCTGAGATGGAGTGACGACAATTTAAGAATACGTGGTAATTATTTTGTGCAAATGTCATTGCAATGGCACGTCCGATCCCACGGGAAGCACCAGTGACTAATACCGTTTTTTTGTGCATAAAAATTCCTCATTTCCTTCGTTGATGACATCATTATAGCGTAATTGGGGAGGGGAGGCAATCACAAGGTGGTTTTAGTTGACATTCGTCATGAATTAGATTACAATGAATACATCAAAAATATTTGATGTGAGGTGTCCGTAGAATGAATGGGTATAAAAACGATACGATCATATTTAAAGCACTCTGTGATGAAAAGAGACTTTCGATACTGGAATTGCTCAAAGGCGGTGAAAAGTGTGCGTGTGTCCTGATGGAAGAATTGAATATCGCTCAGTCTGCGTTATCTTATCACATGAAGATTTTGTGTGAGTCGGGAATAGTAACAAGCAGACAGGAAGGTAAATGGACGCACTACACCATCAGTAAAAGTGGGAGAGAATATGCAATCAAGAGATTGACGGAACTTACATCCTAGCAGATGAAGAGGAATCGGAAATAAAAAGTCATCATTAGATGGCTTTTATAAAAGCCTAACACATCAAAAATATTTGATATGAAAAAACAATATGGAGGTGTTGAATGGAGAAGTTAAAATTAATGTTTCAATTTTTGCAGGAACAGATACTTGGAATGAAATGGATGAATGAAATTATCGGAAAAGGTTTGTCAGTGTTGGGGGTAGATATTCAAGGAAGAGTAGGAGGAAGCATTCAGTTTTTCCTATATGATGTGATTAAGATTACGATTTTATTATGCTTGCTTATTTTTATCATATCCTATATTCAAAGCTATTTTCCACCGGAGAGAAGTAAAAAGATATTAGGAAGATTTCATGGAATATGGGCAAATATAATTTCGGCGTTGCTTGGAACCGTGACTCCGTTTTGCTCGTGTTCAAGTATTCCAATTTTTATGGGATTTACAAGTGCAGGATTGCCGCTTGGAGTAACATTTTCGTTTTTGATATCTTCACCGATGGTCGATTTGGGAAGTTTGGTATTGTTGATGAGCATCTTTGGCGCGGAAATTGCATTTGTCTATGTTATCTTAGGACTTGCGATTGCGGTAATAGGAGGTACGCTTATAGAAAAAATGCATATGGAAACGTATGTGGAAGAATTTATCAGAAACGCCAGTCATGTGGAGAGTGACTCCCCGACTATCACAAAGCGAGAACGGGTTATGAATGCAAAAGAACAAGTGCAATGGACATTTCGTAAAGTATTTCCGTATATTTTAGTGGGTGTGGGAATTGGAGCGATTATTCACAATTGGATTCCTCAGACGTGGATTGAATCCATTTTGGGAAGCAACAATCCGTTTGGCGTAGTCCTTGCAACCTTGGTTGGAATTCCGATGTATGCGGATATTTTCGGGACAATTCCGATTGCGGAAGCACTGCTTGTAAAAGGGGCGCAACTTGGAACGATTCTTTCTTTTATGATGGCGGTTACAACACTGAGTCTGCCGTCCATGATTATGTTGAAAAAGGCCGTAAAACCAAAGTTGCTAGGTGTATTTATTACAATTTGTGCGACCGGAATTATAATAGTTGGATATGTGTTTAATGCATTTCATGTATTTTTAATGTAGATGAGCAGGAGGAGATGAAAATGAAAGAGAAAGTGGCATTTGTATGTGTCCATAATTCTTGCAGAAGTCAGATTGCGGAAGTGCTTGGGAAAAGCTTGGTTTCTGAGATTTTTGAAAGCTATTCAGCAGGTACGGAGACGAAACCACAGATCAATCAAGATGCTGTCCGTTTGATGAAAGAGCAGTATCAGATTGATATGGAAGAAACACAATATTCAAAACTGTTGTCTGAAATACCACCGGTAGACATTGTCATCACTATGGGATGTAATGTTGACACTACAATGAGATGGCATTATAATCTGTGGTAGAGAAAAGCACGAAAGGGAGGAACTACCATGCAGATTTCAAGCCGTTTTACAATTGCAGTTCATATATTTGCCTGTATCGATACATTTAAAGAGGAATTTAAACTTACCAGTGAGTTTTTGGCTGCCAGTATCAATGTCAATCCGGTGATTATTCGAAAGATATTGTCTCAATTAAAGGCAGCAGGACTTGTGAAAGTGCAGAGAGGAAGTGGAGGTGCTTCGATTGCAAAACCACTTGATGAGATTACATTTTTTGATATCTATCAGGCGGTAGAATGTGTAGAGCATGGAGAACTTTTTCATTTTCATGAAAATCCGAATCAGAAGTGTCCGGTTGGAAGAAATATTCACAATGTTTTGGACGGAAAACTTATACAGATACAAGATGCCTTGGAGAATGAGCTTGGTAAAATTACATTAGAAGATGTGATGAAAGATACACAATATTATATTGCGAAAGAAAGAGAATAGATAGAGAGACTTTACTTAGAAATTTTCTGGGTGAAGTCTTTTTTCTAATATCGAGCATTTTTTGTCATCATAAAAATGTTGTAACTATTGACATTACGATAAAAATGGTTCATATTAAAGTTGTAATGATAGGTATTACAATAAAAGGAGGAAGGATGACATGACACAAACAGAACGTTTGGAATATTTGATTACCTGTCTCATAAAGGAACAACCGGAATATGAGGAGATTTCTATTCCAACTGAAATAGAAGAGAAAAAACGGCTGTTGCGGTCATTGATGAACGTTCGTCCGGCTGTTCCGATCAGCAGAGAATTTCTTCGTATACAGGATGAGTATTTGAAAAATGAATTGACACAGCAGGAGATTACCGAACTGAATTTTTTGACATCACGTAAGGATAATATGTATCTTTGGAAAGGTGATATCACAAAATTAAAAGTTGATGCAATTGTAAATGCCGGAAACAGTGCGCTGCTAGGATGTTTTATTCCTTGTCATGGTTGTATTGATAACGCAATACATTCTAATGCGGGGATTCAGTTGCGGTTGGAATGTCAAAAAATAATGGAAAGGCAAGGGAAACCGGAGCCGACGGGAAAAGCAAAAATCACAAAGGGCTACAATCTTCCGGCGAAATATGTTCTGCATACTGTTGGTCCGATTGTCCGTGGGCAATTGACAGAAAAAGACCGTACGCTGCTTGCAGCCTGCTATCGTTCTTGTCTGGAGTTGGCGGATGCATATGAATTGAAATCCATTGCATTCTGTTGTATTTCCACAGGAGAGTTTCACTTTCCGAATGAGATTGCAGGTCAGATTGCTGTGGATACAGTCAAAAAATATTTCCGAGAAACAGGTTCACAGATGGAGGTGGTATTTAATGTTTTTAAAGAAAAAGATTGGGAAATCTACAACCGATTGTTGGAAAGAGATTGAGAAACTGGAAAAACAAATCCAACAGGCAGACGCGATTATTATTGGAGCGGGGGCCGGTTTATCAACTTCTGCCGGATTTCATTATGCGGGAGAACGTTTTAAAGAGTACTTTGGAGATTTTGCAAATAGATATCATTTTATAGATATGTATTCCGGTGGCTTTTATCCATATGAGACATTGGAAGAACATTGGGCATATTGGAGCAGATATATTTACATCAATCGATATATGGATGCACCGAATCCGGTTTATAATAATTTGTATTCACGGGTTAAAGAAAAAGACTATTTTGTATTGACCACAAATGTAGATCATTGCTTTCAAAAAGCCGGATTTGATAAACATCGGTTATTTTACACGCAAGGGGACTATGGTCTGTTCCAGTGCAGTGAACCGTGTCATCAGAACACTTACAATAACGAAGCGGTCATTAGAAAAATGGTTGAGGCGCAAGGGTATCGTGTCGATGGTAATGGGCGGTTAGTTGTTCCGGAAAGCAGACAACCTGAAAGGAAGATTCCATCAGAGTTGGTCCCGCACTGCCCAAAATGTGGGAAACCGATGAGTATGAATCTGCGTGCTGATGGAACATTTATACAAGATGAGGGATGGTATGCGGCATCGAATCGATACTATGAGTTTTTAAAGAGACACGAAAATCTTTTTATTCTTTTTCTGGAATTAGGGGTTGGAGAAAATACTCCGGCGATCATCAAGTATCCTTTCTGGCGGATGACGGCGGAGAATCCAAAGGCGGTCTATGCCTGTATAAATTGGGGACAAGCCTATGCACCGAAGGAGATTTCAGAAAGATCCATCTGTATTGATCAAGATATTGGAGAGGTGCTTGGAAAAATAATCAAAGACAATGTGTAAAGTAGTATTTGACAATGAAAACAAGAAGGAATATAATTGGTTATACCATTTGGAACAGGAGGCGGGATATGGAGGAAAAACAAAGTGCCAGAGAGACTGCCATTCAATATTTTTTACAGGAGATAAGAAGTGGAAATTTAAAGTCCGGTGATAAAATATTGAATGAGAGACAGCTTGCTGATTTGTTAGGAATCAGCAGAGTTCCGCTCAGAGAAGCAATCTGCACATTGTCAACACTTGGAATTTTAGAGGCGCATCAAGGAAATGGGACATATGTCAGTGAAAAGAATGCTCAAATTTTTTCAAGTGTAATAAAAAAATATGGGATATTTGATCGTTCTATAGTAGATGAAGTCTTTGAGGCCAGAATTCTGTTTGAGGCAGATGCAGCAAGGCTGGCTGCTCAAAATAGAACATCAGAGGATTTGAAATGTTTGCAGGAAGCATTAGTGAATCATGAAAAAGCGTTAGTTCTTTATCATAAGGGGGAAATATCAGCTGAGGTCATGATGGAATATGATGGCGCAATCCATCTAGGGATAGCGGCATCTGCACATAACAATTTTATGTTACAGATTATTGAGGCAATACGCCATGTGACCATTGAAAAAGATTTTTTTGCGGAACAGTATACAGTTGACAGGCAGCATTTTGCAGAATCTCAAAAGATGCACAGAGAGATTGTAACAGCTATTGAAAATCAGAATATGGATATGGCATATAGAAAAATGCAGGAGCATATTATTCAAATTCGTGCTGCTCTTGACTTAGATTCGATTAGGAGGACCGGGAAATGAAAACTTATCGTTGGGCTACTTTAGGATGTGGTGTGATTGCCAATGAATTGGCACAGGCAATGCAAAAAGACGGACGAACACTCTACGGTGTTGCAAATAGAACATATGAGAATGCAGTTGCGTTTGCCAAAAAGTATGAAGTTGAAAAAGTTTATAAGAACATACAGGATCTTTTTGAGGATGATGATGTGGATATTGTCTATATTTCCACACCGCACAATACACATATACAATATTTGAGAGAGGCATTGAAGCATGGAAAACATGTGCTTTGTGAAAAATCTATTACGCTGAATGCAAAGGAACTGGAAGAAGCAAAACAGCTTGCAGAAGAAAATGGTGTCGTTTTGGCGGAGGCAATGACGATTTATCATATGCCTTTGTATAAAAAATTGCAGGAAGTGATTCGAAGCGGAAAGTTGGGGAAACTTTGCATGGCTCAGATGAATTTTGGAAGTTATAAGGAATACGATATGCAGAACCGTTTCTTTAATCCGAATTTAGCAGGCGGGAATCCTGCTTATGAATCCGGCAGGAGAGATGGCTACGATAGCGCTTACTCTGCATGCAAAACAGCCGAAGAGGGGAATGCTTGCATTTGAGAATGGCTATGTTGAGATTTATGACTATCCACGGGCAGAAAAAGCTGTAATCACTTATACAGAAGATGCCTCGCAGGAAGTCATAGAGTGTGGAAGTACGAAGGATGCACTCTGGTATGAGGTGAATGATATGGAAGAGGCAGTGTCAGGTGCTGCAGATGAGATGCATTTTGATTATACGGTGGATGTGATGAACGTTATGACTGAAATCAGAAAGGCGTGGGGACTGTCTTATCCGGAAGAACGAGAA
The DNA here is from genome assembly GCF_059731825.1 of Faecalimonas nexilis. NCBI lineage: Bacteria > Bacillati > Bacillota > Clostridia > Lachnospirales > Lachnospiraceae > Faecalimonas > Faecalimonas nexilis. Next base: position 921,409 of record NZ_AP029189.1, read on the forward strand.
AGTTTATAATTGGAGGGATTGTTATGGAGTATAGAAGATTTAAAGATACCATCGTTGCGCGACTGGACAGAGGAGAAGAAATTCTTGCACAGGTAAAAGAAATTACCCTAAAAGAAGAGATAAAACTGGCAAGCGTACAGGCGTTGGGGGCGATGAATAAGTTTACAGTCGGTGTGTTTAAAACAGATGAAAAAGAATATTTGGCAAATGAATTTTGCGGAAGTTTTGAAATTGTGTCCCTGACAGGAACAGTCAATACAATGAATGATGAGTTTTACTGTCATCTGCATATGAGCGCAGGTAACGACAAGGGCGAAGTCTTTGGCGGGCACTTGAATCAGGCTGTTGTAAGTGCAACTTGTGAGATGGTGATTACAGTCATTGATGGAGCGGTAGACAGATATTATGATGAACAGATCGGCCTTAATCTGTTTCGATTTTAAGTTGTTTTATTTTTACAGAGCTTAATATTGACATATCTGTAAAAATAGATATATAATGCAAACATGAGCAAATTAGATATATTTAAAGCATTAAGCAATGAAACGAGATTAAGCATTTTGAAATGGTTGAAAGAACCTGAAAAATATTTTCCGCCACAAGGACTACATATTCCGGATGGAGATGATTTTTCAAACAGTGTATGTGTTGGTTCTATTTGTGAGAAGACAAATATCTCACAATCAACTATATCGCACTATTTAGATATGTTACAACGTGCAGGGCTTTTGGAATCTAGAAGGTTCGGTAAATGGACGTATTACAGGAGGAACGAAAAAAACATTCAAGAACTTGCAGAATTTATCCGTAGTGAACTTTAAATCTCTTAGGCAGGAATATTCCTGCCTATTGCTAATGATAAAATATCTATATTTAGCGATATATAAATTTAATAAAATCACAAATTACTGAGAAGAGGTTGTGGCTTTAGAAGATGAGTGTTAAAATTTGTATTATATATAGCTTGCGACACAGGCATTCTTGAAGTAAAGACAAGAAAGTATTTAATTTCCAATGGCAGAAAAAGATAGAAAGGACGGTATCGAAGTGATAGAAAAAGCGATTATGTTTGCGACACAGGCACATGAGGGACAGGTTCGAAAAGGTACGGACAGACCGTATATTGTACATCCATTAGAGGTGGGCAGAATTGTAGCGTCTATGACAGAGGACGAGGAGATCATCAGTGCGGCAATTTTGCATGATACAATTGAAGACTGCGAAGAAATTACGGAAGAAGTGATCTGTCGGGAGTTTACAAAAAGAGTAGCAGAGTTTGTGGCGAAGGAAAGTGAAGATAAGTCTAAGACATGGATGGAGCGCAAAGGGGCGACGATTGAACATTTGAAGACAGCGTGCAGGGAAGTGCAGATGATCAGTCTTGCAGATAAGCTGTCGAATATGCGCGACATTGACCGTGATTATCCGGAATGTGGAGAAGAATTGTGGCAGAGATTTCGCATGAAAGATAAGGAAATCATCGGCTGGTATTACAAAGGTGTCAGAGATTCACTGAGGGAAGCGATGAAAGAAAATCCAGTGTACTTGGAATATTGCGAGTTGGTGGAAAAGAATTTTGGGTAACACATGTAATGAAATGATATCATTTACCTGATTTGTCACTGGTGATTTAAAACATAGAAAACCACCACTTGGAGTTGAGCGGTGGTATTTCTATGTTCATTCTTTATAGGTTAATCCCTTGTGGGTGGTTGAGTATAACACGATTGTTTAGTGTATTCAACAGAGAGTTATTCTGTCACAAAGATGAATTTTACATCTCCGTCCATACCGTCAGAGATACCGGAGAAGTTCTTATAAGATTTGGAGCTGTCTAATATTGTATTGACTTTATTGAGCAGTCCATCAATGTCACCGTCAAATACTTCGACCAATTTTTGGATTCCCTCTTCATTGAATTGAATCATACCATCATTCAGTGCGATGGCGCCGTCATCTAGTTTTTTCACGCCTTCGATCAGTGCGGCGGAACCGCTGTTTAACGTCTGGAGACCATTTACAAGTGTTCCAGCACCGGAATCCAATTGTGCGGCACCGGAGTTTAATTGTGCTGCACCATCTGAAACGCTTTTGGCACCGTTATATGCCTCAGTCATTTTTTTGTTCAAAGTGGCAGCCCCACTGCTTACTTGAGAGGAGCCACTTGCGAGTTGATTCAAGCCGTTGGCAAGACCGTTCTGTCCGCCGATTCCTTCGCAAAGTTGCGAGGTTCCGTTTTTTAAAGTGGAGACACCAGCATTCACTTGGTCGATGAGACCATTTTGACCGGTTACGGCGTTGTTAAGTTCACTGGCGCCGGAGGAAAGTTTATCGGTTCCAGCGTTGATTGCAATCGTATTCTGCGCAACTTGATCTACAACAGCGCTGGTTGTCTGTGTTCCAATAACTACGTTCTTTAACAATTCCTGAATATCTGATTTTGCACGTTCCTGTGTGCTGGCTTGTTCTTGCAACGTATTGATGCTTTCCTGAATAGATGCTTTTACATCTTCTGGGAGATCGTCACGCTCTAATAATGCAGATAAGGAAGCGATTGCGCTGTTTGCTTCATCATTTGTTGAAGAAGGTGGAAACATCTGGGCAAGTGTCTGTGCAGCAGTAGCAGTATTTTTTGCAATATCTTTCAGGCTTTGGTTACCAGTCTGTGAAGTGCCTGTATTCATCACATCATTTACCGCAGAAATACTGGCTTTTAGTCCAGGCTGTTCTGCGGTAAGCGGATTGTTAAGTCCGGCGTCTAATTGCTGCAGAGCGCCTGCAAGCGAAGAGATTCCAGGAGCTAGCTGCTCCTGCATTTTCGCAACGCCTTCATCTAACTGAACTGCGCCAGGAAGAAGTACGGAAAAAACCTGCTTAGAGGCGGAAGTAAGCCCCAGACTTACCTTGGAAGCACCGGCATTGAGTGTGTTTGTGCCGTCTTTTAATTGTGAGGTTCCATCTGTGAGGGCAGCGCTTCCATCTGCCAGAGATTTACTTCCGGATGCAAGGGAAGAAGTACCGTCTTTTAGCGTATTGCCGCCGGCGATCAATTGATCAATCCCGTCTGTCAATGTACCGGAAGAAGACAGCAGGGTGTCCAGTCCATTTCGTAATTCTCCTGAACCACTTACCAATTTGTTGGAAGAATCCTGAAGTGTCTGCATAGAATCTTCTAGTTCAGACAAACTGTCAAATCCTTCTGTATCCAATTGATTGAAAATATCGTTTGTAGCAATCGTCATTCCTTCAGAGAGTTCATAATCTGTGACATCAGCTTCCAGCTCGAAATAGTCAGGAATGTCCAGATCCAGATTTTTGACGTCCAATTTTTCTTTTAAAGAAGGAAGTCCCATTCCGATTATAATGTCCCTGTCGCCGTCGGAGAAAATTTTACCATTTGTCACCTGCAGGTTTGTCATCTTATCTGTGTCGAAAATCAGTCCAGTCACCATTAAGAACGGAACGTAATCTTCTTTGGAAATCGTTGTATTTTCATATTGGTAGCGCGCAACAAGATGACCGCTTTCCCCCTTTAGATCGTTGGCGCTGATTTTTTTGCCGTCCAAAGTATAAGTTACCTTGACTCCGACAGGAAGTGATTGGGTGGTTGTACCCTGATAGCAGATATCTTTTTTTGCTGTGTTCCAAATTAACTTATTTTTTTGCTTAGAAAATTTTTCGTTGCCCTTTACATTTTCGATATCACTTAAAGTGGAGGTATCACTGAATTTTCCGGTACTGTTAATATTTTTTAGCTGGTCAGACACAATGACAGATGTGACGTTTCCGTCTTCGTCTGTCTTTGCATATACTGTCTCAGATTTATATGGTTTTGAATCAGAAGAGACCTCTTTTTCTTTTGTGGTTTTCTTTTGTGCTGTCGTTGTCTGAGCGGTAGTTTTGGTATCTTTTGCAAGTGTCGGAGACGATACGGCACCCAAAGATCCAACAATTAAAGCGACAGCTGTTGCAATTGTTACAAGTTTTTTATAATCTCTGTTTTTCATAATTAGTTACCTCCTGATTGATTGAACGCATTCCTTTTGTCGTTGCACAGATTGGTTTATCGAAAATCATCAGTGCGGACGGAAGAATAAAGATTACGGTGAACATACTGATAATTGCACCACGTGCCATCAGGCTGCAGAGAGCGGAAATCATATCAATGTCAGAATATAGTCCGACTCCAAATGTCGCGGCAAAAAATCCAAGTGCAGATACGATAACGGAGCTGATGGAAGTTGAAAGCGCGATATAAACAGCCTCTTTTTTTGGTTTTCCTTTGCAGCGCTCTTTTTTATACCGTGTTGTCATCAAGATTGCGTAATCGACAGTTGCACCGAGCTGAATCGTACCGATTACGATAGATGCAATAAACGGCATCTTCACTCCAGTATAGTATGGAATTCCCAAGTTGATAAAGATTGCAAATTCAATGACAGATACAAGAATCAGTGGCAGTGAGCCGGATTTGAATACAAATGCAATGATAATGAAAATTGCAATGATCGAAATGGCACTGACTACTTTAAAGTCTTTGTCGGTGATTGTAATCAGATCTTTTGTACACGGTGCTTCGCCGATTAACATTGCGGATTTGTCATGGCTTTTTATGATTTTATTTAATTCGGTACATTGCTTGTTTACTTCGTCAGTTGCAGCTTTATATTCAGACTGTACTAAAATCAATTGCCAGTCTCCTTGTTTTAATGTCTCTGTCAATTCGCCCGGAATCATATCGCGCGGGATGGAAGAACCGAGAAGACTATCAAGTCCAAGCGCAAATTTGACACCTTTTACATCAGACATCTCCTGAAGCATTTCCTTTGCCTCTTTGGAAGACAGATCAGCGTCTGCCAAAACCATATGTGTCGCATTCATGTCAAAGGTATTGCTCAGCTTTTCGTTTGCCTTTATGCTGTCCAGGTATTTTGGAAGGGTAGCATCTAAGTTATAATACACATCGGCTTTCGTGTATCCCCAGACTGCAGGACCTAATACTAACAGGAAGACAACGGCAAATACTTTGTAATGATCCGTGACAAAGTGTGTCAGTTTTTCCATCTTAGGAATGAGGGAGCGGTGTGAAGTTTTTTCAATCCATTTATCAAAAACCAAAATAAAAGAAGGAAGAATAGTCACACAGCTGAGGACACCGAAGACAACACCTTTTGCCATGACGATGCCAAGATCCATTCCAAGCGTGAAGCTCATGAAGCAAAGTGCGATAAATCCTGCTACAGTAGTGACAGAGCTTCCCAAAACGGAAGAAAAAGTGTTGGAGATGGCATGTGCCATCGCACGGTCTTTGTCGTTTGGAAAACGTTCCTGATTTTCCTGATAACTGTGCCACAGAAAAATCGAGTAGTCCATTGTAACTCCGAGTTGAAGGACAGCACTTAGCGCTTTTGTAATATAGGAAATTTCTCCAAGAAAATAATTGGTTCCCATATTATATACGATCGCCATTCCGATACTGAGCATAAAGAATACCGGAAGAATCCAGCAATTTGTACAGAGGGCAAGAACAATGGATGTAAGTACCACGGCGATCAGCACGTACATAGAAGTCTCTTTTTCGGAGAGTGCCTTGATATCCGTTACGACTGCTGACATACTGCTAAGATAACATTGCTTATTTGTGATGCTTCGAATCTCTGTGATGGCATCCATTGTGTTATCAGCAGAAGTTGTGTCGTCGAAGAAGATAGCCATCAGTGTGGAATAATCTTTTTGAAAAATGTCTTTGATTTTGTCTGGAAGAGAATCAATCGGAACGGACAGGTCAGAGATCGAATCGTACCAGATGACATCGGCAACACCGTCTACAGCTTCAATTTTCTTTTTTACATCGGTCACTTCTTTGGTTGTCATACCTTCGACTACTTCCATTGCGAAGGCGCCTTTCCCAAAATCATCCATCAGAATCTCCTGACCTTTCATGGTATCAATATTATCCGGAAGATAATACAGGATATCGTAGTTGACTCTGGTGTTGAAGTATCCGAAAGCAGAAGGGATTAAAAGCAAAAAACCGATAATTAGAATGGCAATTCGGTGCTTTGCAATCTTTTTTCCTACTTTCACCATAAAAATTCCTCCTTTTCAAATATGACTAACAGTCATTTTTAACTATCTAAGAGTATAACCTAAAAATGACTACAAGTCAATAATTTGGAAGTGAAAAGTTGACTTTTGGTCATTTGGAAATTATAATAGGGAAAGAAAATGGACAAAGCGAGGAAAAATACATGGGAAAAGTAGATGAAAACAAACAGCAGAAAGAAGATGCGCTTTTTAGAAGCGCGTATAATTTGTTTATGTCAAAAGGAATTTCCAAGACGTCGATACATGATATTGTTCAGGATGCAGGAGTTGCCAAAGGTACGTTTTATCTTTATTTTAAGGACAAGTTTGAAATTCGAGACAGACTGATTGCAAGGACTGCAGAGAAACTTTTTAAGGCAGCAAATACAGAACTGAAAAAAGTGAATGTTCCGAAATTTGAAGATAAAATTATTTTTATTGTGGATTATGTATTAGAGCAGATGAAAAAGAATAAGGCAGTTCTACGGTTTGTCTCGAAGAATCTGAGTTGGGGAGTTTTCAGGGCAGCTATTGAACAAAAGGAAGAAGCGACAGGAGTAAAAAACCTGTTGGAGGAGTTGTTGGCGGAATGTCCGGATGTGCATATTGAAGCGCCGGATACGATGTTGTTTCTCATTATTGAATTGGCAAGTTCTGCCTCGTACAGCACGATATTGGACAATGATCCCGTAAGCTATGAGGAATTAAAACCATATTTAAATGCCAGCATCCGGGCAATCATAAAAAGTCATATGTCCACAATACAGAGACAATAGTAGGAAGAAAATTTAATTTAAAGAAAGAATATCCTGTGGTTGTATTCCGTGGAAAGACATGTTAAAATGAGACGGTGAGGTTGATGTGAAAATGAAAAAAAAGATTCTTATGATTGGTACAGGTGGAACAATCGCTTCAAAACAAACGGAACACGGGCTTGCACCGGGACTGTCGTCGGAGGATATTTTATCCTATATTCCGCAGGTTGAAAGTGTCTGTGATGTGGATACATTGCAGGTGTGTAATATTGACAGTACAAATGTTACTCCAATGCATTGGAGACTTCTTGCAGAGACGATCGAAAAGAATTATGCGCAGTATGACGGATTTGTTATTTGCCATGGAACAGACACACTGGCATATACAGCGGCGGCATTATCCTATATGATTCAAAATTCTTCAAAACCGATTGTCATTACCGGGGCGCAAAAGCCGATTAATATGGATGTGACAGATGCAAAGACGAACCTGCTTGACAGTTTTATTTATGCGGCAGATGAAGATTCACAGGATGTGACAATTGTATTTGACGGAAAAGTAATTGTGGGAACAAGAGCAAAAAAGGAGCGGGCGAAAAGTTACAATGCGTTTTCAAGCATTAATTTTCCGTATCCTGCTGTGATTCAGGATCAGCGCGTGATCCGCTATATTCCTTCTATTCCGCATGAGAAAGACGTAATGTTTTATTATGATATGAAGGAAAGCATTTATGTATTGAAATTGATTCCGGGAATGAAAGCAGATATTTTGACGTACATTTTTGAAAATTATGATGCGATTGTAATTGAGAGCTTTGGCGTAGGAGGTCTTCCTGAGACAATTGTGGAGACGTTCTACAAAGAGATGAGCAGTTGGATTGAACGAGGGAAGATCGTGGTTATGACAACACAGGTGGCAAATGAGGGAAGTAATATGACAGTCTACGAAGTTGGGAAAAAAGTAAAACAGGACTTTAATTTGCTTGAAGCATATGATATGACTTTGGAGGCGACGATTACTAAATTGATGTGGCTGATGGGGCTTCCGAAGATGAAGTATAAAGAGTTTAAGAACAGATTTTATACGATGGTGAACCATGACATTCTTTTTACAAAAAAATAGAGGGGATTCGAAAAATTTATGGAACGGACAAAGAAGATAAAGGAATATGTAATTATTACGTTGGGAACATTGATTGTCTCGATGGCAGTTTATTTTTTCCTGCTGCCAAGTAATGTAGTTGTGGGAAGCTTGTCGGGACTTGTGATGGTACTGGCGACGTTTATACCACTTAAAATTTCGGTTATGACATTTATTTTAAATGCGGTTCTTCTTGTAGTAGGCTTTCTGTTTATCGGAAAGGAATTCGGAGCAAAGACCGTATACACATCGCTTTTAATGCCGATATTTTTGTATGTGTTTGAGTTGATTTTTCCGAACAACAAGTCGCTGACAAATGATGTGGTGCTTGACACGATCTGTTATATTCTTGTCGTGAGCGTTGGACTTGCTCTTTTGTTCAATGCGAATGCATCTTCCGGAGGATTGGACATCGTGGCGAAACTTTTGAACAAATATCTGCATATTGAGATTGGAAAAGCGATGACGCTTGCGGGAATGTGTACGGCGATCAGTTCTATTTTCGTGTATGATACGAAGACATTGGTGCTGAGTATTTTGGGAACTTATGCAAATGGAATTGTTCTGGACCATTTTATTGATGGATTTAACAGAAGAAAACGAATCTGTATTCTTACAGAACAGTATAAAGAATTACAAAATTTTATTGTCCACGAATTACACCGTGGTGTGACATTGTATCCGGCAATTGGTGGATATAATAATGAAGAAAAGATAGAGTTGGTGACGATTCTTACAAGAAATGAATATGCGGAAGTATTGAATTATCTACATTCGGTTGATGAGAATGCATTTGTCACTGTCTCAACAGTAAATGAAGTGATTGGACAGTGGAATGTGAAACAGAAGATGCGGGGCATTTAGCGTAACAGGAGGACAAGATGAGAGATTACAAATATATTTTGTTTGATTTGGACGGAACATTGACAGATCCGAAAGAAGGAATCACGAAGTCGGTTGCATATGCATTGAAACATTTTGGGATCGATGTGGAAGATTTGGACACATTATGCAAGTTCATTGGACCACCGCTCAAGGATTCTTTTATGCAATATTATGGACTGAGTGAGGATGATGCACACCTTGCGGTGGAAAAATACAGGGAATATTTTGAACCGTGTGGAATGTTTCAAAACAAAGTGTATGACGGGGTGGAAAATCTGTTAAAGGAACTGAAAACAAGTGGAAAAGAGATTGTTCTTGCGACCTCAAAGCCGGGAGTCTATGCACAGAAAATATTGGAGCATTTTCATTTGGATTCTTACTTTTCTTATGTGGCAGGAAGTGAGCTGGATGGACGAAGAGTGAAAAAAGGCGATGTGATCGCATATGCATTAGAGAAGATGAATATAAAAGAATATTCACAGGCTGTCATGATCGGAGATCGGGAGCATGATATTATCGGAGCGAAAGAGCATGGACTTTCCTGCATCGGTGTACTTTACGGATATGGAAGCAGAGAAGAATTTGAACGGTATGGTGCAGATTGCATTGTGGAGACGGTGAGTGAGTTGAGGGAAGAACTGTAATCTTAAAAATGTATGAAGAATTTTGGAACAGCTTGACAAATGGTTGTTTCGAGGATAATATATTCAGTAGTTTCTAAAGCAAAAGGTAATGAGAAAGAGGAGTACACATAAGTCGCTTGAAAGAGAGAACCGCTCTTAGGCTGAAAGGTGGTTTCAAGATAGAAATGTAGAAGGTAGCTTTCGAACCGGATTTCTGAACTGTGTATAATTATATAATAAGGTCAAAGTAGGAAGTCACGGGGTGGTTCACGTTAAAGAACCGACGAGATATATATGAAAGATTTCGTATATAACAAAGGTGGTACCGCGATTATTCGCCCTTTACATTTTCATGATGTAAAGGGCTTTTTATTACGAATAATACGAATCATGAGAGGGATTTACAAGGAGGAAGTAATGAGTAAAAATTTAGAGAAAACATATAATCCAAAGGAGATTGAGACGAAACTTTATGAAAGATGGTGTGAGAATAAATATTTTCACGCAGAAGTAGATAGAAGCAAGAAACCATTTACAATTGTTATGCCGCCACCGAATATTACGGGTAAGCTGCATATGGGACACGCACTTGACAATACATTACAGGATATTTTAATTCGTTATAAGAGAATGCAGGGGTACAATGCACTTTGGATTCCGGGAACAGACCATGCGGCAATCTCAACAGAAGTAAAGGTTACAAACCAGTTAAAAGAAGAAGGAATTGACAAAAAAGAGCTGGGACGTGAAGGATTTTTAAAGAGAACCTGGGAATGGAAAGAAGAGTACGGCGGAACAATCACACAGCAGCTTAAGAAACTGGGAACATCTTGTGATTGGGACAGAGAGCGTTTCACAATGGATGAGGGATGCTCCAAAGCAGTAGAAGAAGTGTTCATCAAGTTGTATGAAGAAGGATATATTTACAAAGGTTCCAGAATTATCAACTGGTGTCCGGTATGTAAAACTTCCCTTTCTGATGCGGAAGTAGAGCATGAGGAACAGGCAGGACATTTCTGGCATATCAAATACCCAATCGTAGGAACAGACCGTTTCCTTGAGATTGCGACAACACGTCCGGAGACAATGCTTGGAGATACTGCAATCGCAGTTCACCCGGATGATGACAGATATAAAGATATTGTTGGAAAGAACGTATTACTTCCATTGGTAAATAAAGAGATTCCGATTGTGGCAGACTACTATGTAGACAAAGAATTTGGAACAGGTGCGGTGAAGATTACACCAGCGCATGACCCGAATGACTTTGAAGTTGGAAAACGTCACAACTTGCCGGAGATCAATATCATGAACGATGATGCGACAATCAATGAACATGGTGGAAAATATGCGGGCATGGATCGCTATGAGGCAAGAAAAGCAATCGTGGCAGATTTGGAAGAGCAGGGATACCTTGTGAAAATCGAAGACCACACACACAATGTAGGAACACATGACAGATGTCACACAACAGTGGAACCGTTGATTAAACAACAATGGTTTGTGAAGATGGAAGAACTTGCAAAACCGGCGATCAATGCGTTAAAGACTGGAGAATTAAAATTTGTTCCTGAACGTTTTGACAAGATTTATCTGCACTGGCTGGAAAATATCCGTGACTGGTGTATTTCAAGACAGATTTGGTGGGGACACAGAATTCCTGCTTACTATTGTGACGAGTGCGGGGAATTTGTAGTGGCAAGAGAGATGCCGGAAGTATGTCCGCACTGTGGATGTACACATTTTACACAGGATGAAGATACACTTGATACATGGTTCAGTTCAGCGCTCTGGCCGTTCTCAACACTTGGCTGGCCGGACAGCACAGAGGAATTGGATTACTTCTATCCGACAGATGTGCTTGTGACAGGATATGATATCATTTTCTTCTGGGTAATCCGTATGGTATTCTCAGCGTTTGCACACACAGGAAAATCACCGTTCCACACAGTATTCATTCACGGACTTGTGCGTGATTCACAGGGACGTAAGATGAGTAAATCACTTGGAAACGGAATTGATCCGTTGGAAGTGATCGAACAATACGGTGCAGATGCGCTTCGTATGACGCTTGTGACAGGAAATGCGCCGGGAAATGATATGCGTTTCTATGATGAGCGAGTTGAGGCAAACAGAAACTTTGCGAACAAAGTATGGAATGCATCTCGTTTTATCTTGATGAACATGGAAGATAAGACAATTACAACACCGGATCTGGGTGAGTTGACACCGACAGATAAGTGGATTCTTTCAAAAGTGAATACACTTGCAAAAGACGTGACAGAGAATATGGATAAGTTTGAGCTTGGAATCGCACTTCAGAAAGTATATGACTTTATCTGGGATGAGTTCTGTGACTGGTATATTGAGCTTGCAAAATATCGTATGTATCATGCAGATGAAGATGCAAAAGCTGCAAATGCGACATTATGGACCTTGAAAACAGTATTGGCAAACGGCTTGAAATTGTTACATCCGTTTATGCCGTTTGTGTCTGAGGAAATCTACAGTGCATTAGTGCCGGAAGAAGAGTCTTTGATGATGTCAACATGGCCACAATATAAAGAAGAGTGGAATTTTGCGGCAGAAGAGAATGTGGTAGAACACATGAAAGAAGTAATTCGTGGTGTGCGTAACGTGCGCGCAGAGATGAATGTTGCACCTAGCCGTAAAGCAAAAGCATTTATTGTATGCGAGAATGAGACATTGAGAAATGGTTTGGAAGAAATCAAAATCTCTTCTGCTCCTTTAATGAATGCAAGTGAGATTGTGATTCAGTCAGACAAGGAAGGCGTTGCTGAAGATGCAGTTTCCGTTGTTGTGACAGATGCAGTTGTATATCTTCCGTTGGCAGAACTGGTAGATTTTGAACAGGAAATTGAACGTCTGAAAAAGGAAGAAGCAAAATTAGAGAAAGAACTTGCTCGTGTAAACGGAATGCTTGGCAATGAAAAATTCATCAGCAAAGCGCCGGAAGCTAAGATTAATGAAGAAAAGGCAAAATTAGAAAAATATACACAAATGATGGAACAGGTAAAAGAAAGACTTGCAGGACTTCAAAAATAAGTCCTGCGAAAGTCAGGAAATATAGGTGAGGTTAGAGTATGAAACGAATCCACATCAGGAAACCAGATATAAAGGGGAAATTTCAAAAACTAAGACATTTAAAAAAGGAAGATATCAAAGAATATTGGCATAAAAAGAAACTTCGAAGAGAAGCAATTTTGGAAAAGAGAAGAAACAGTGCTTTTGCAAAAAAAATGCAGCCTGTCTACAAAATCATGAACCGATTTTCACTTTTGCTGCATGTGTTGTACGCGTGTCTGATCAACCTTGTGATTGAATCAATTTCAAGACACTCATTTTTTGCCGCATGGGATTATATGGTCGGTTCGCCTTGGACATTTTTGTTTAATACGTACTTGATATTTATTACATTTTTACTCGTATATTTGGTGAGAAGACGTGTTTTTGTGCGTATATTGATTACCGCTTTCTGGATGATACTTGGTATTACAAATGGCTATATGCTGATGGTGAGGGTAACACCATTCAATGCACAGGATTTAAAGGTTGCAGGCGATGCGGTGACATTGTTTGATAAATATTTTTCCGGATTTGAGGGCATGATGCTGGCTGTAGGAATCATTGCAGTTGTTGTGTGGCTCATATCCATGTGGAGAAGAGGCGGACAATACCAGGGAAAGATGCATCGTATTATTGCGCTGATCGGAATTGTGTTCTGCTTTGGAATTACCGGATTGATCACAAATCTGGCAATCAATAAGCGTGTAGTCTCAAATTATTTTGGGAATATCGCATTTGCGTATGAGGATTATGGATTTCCGTATTGCTTTAGTGCAAGTGTGTTTAATACAGGAATTTCTCAGCCGAATAATTACAGTAAAGAGACAATTGAACAGATCAGTAATGACGGGAAGATTACAGAGGCAACAACAGGCAGAAAAGAGATGCCGAATATTATTTTTATTCAGCTGGAATCTTTCTTTGACCCAAGTGAAGTGGAGTTTTTCACAACATCAGAAGACCCAATTCCGAATTTCAGAAAGTTGATGCAAAATTATTCCACAGGGTATTTCAAAGTGCCTTCTGTCGGTGCGGGAACCGCCAATACAGAGTTTGAAGTGCTGACCGGAATGAACCTTCGTTATTTCGGACCTGGAGAATATCCATATAAAACGGTCTTGAAATATCAGACGGCAGAGAGTGCGGCAACCGCGCTTGAAAATTTTGGATACGGCACACACGCATTACACAACAATGGTGGAAATTTTTATAGCCGTGCAGATGTGTTTAACAATATTGGATTTGACACGTACACAAGTAAAGAGTTCATGAATATTTTACAGGTGACAGAAAATGGATGGGCAAAAGATGATATTTTGACACAGCATATTTTAAATGCGATGGATTCCACAGAGCAGCAGGATTTTGTGTTTGGCATCACAGTGCAGGGACACGGTGATTATCCGGAAGAAAAAGTGCTGGAGAACCCGAGAATCACAGTCAGTGGAATTGAGGATGAAGGTCGTACAAATGCGTGGGAATACTATGTGAATCAGCTGTATGAGACTGACCAGTTTATTGGGGAACTTTTACAGAAATTAAAAGAAAGAGGAGAGCCGACAGTGCTTGTACTGTACGGGGATCACCTTCCTACAATGGGATTGGAAGCAAAAGATCTGAAGAGCCGTTATCTGTACAATACCAACTATGTAATCTGGGACAATACCGGACTGCAAAAAGAAGACCGCAATATTCCGTCTTATCAGATTATGGCAGATGTATTTGACAGATTGGATATTCATGCGGGAACGATTTTTAACTATCATCAGACAAGACGTCAGACAAAACACTATTTGTCAGACCTGGAATTGCTGCAGTATGATATTTTATATGGAGAGCAGTACGTATATGGCGGAAAAGAAAACAATCCGATAAAAGAAGGACATATGCAGATGGGTGTGCTTGATGTGACGTTGAGCGAACTGATTGCACAGATGGATGGAAGTTACAGCCTGTACGGAGAGAACTTTACGAAGTCAAGTAAAGTTTATGTCAATGGTGAAAAACAAAAGACGACATTTTTAAATAATACGAGAATCGATATTTTGGATACTGAGATAAAAGAGGGCGATACGATTGAAGTCAGTCAGGTCGGCTCGAGCAATCGAATTTTCAGGACATCGAAACAGTATATTTATCAAGGTGGAAAACTGGTGGAGGCACCGGATACGACCGTTGATCAGACGGAGGGTACAACAACAGAGAATACAGAACAATAGATAGAAAATACACAAGAAAATGATGGTGAGATAAGTGGATTATAGAGAAGCGATTGCGTATATTTTAGAGATACCGAAATTTACAAAGAAAAACAGTTTGGAACACACAAAAGATTTTTTGAGGATTCTTGGTAACCCGGAGAAAGGGAAAAAGATCATTCATGTTGCTGGGACAAATGGAAAAGGATCGGTATGTGCATATATGCAGTCGCTTCTTTTGACTGAAAAAAAGACTGTCGGATTTTTTACATCTCCGCATCTTGTGAAGATGAATGAGCGGATTCGTATCGATGGAGAAGAAATCAGCGATGAGATGTTTTTAAGTACATTTGATATTGTGTTTGCAGCTGTGCAGAAAATGAAAGCCGATGGAAAACCACATCCGACTTTTTTCGAGTTTTTATTCGCGATGGCGATGACTGCATTTGCAGACAGTGGGGTGGAGTACATTATACTGGAAACAGGACTCGGCGGAAGGCTGGATGCGACAAATGCAATTGATGTTCCGTTTTTGACGATCATCACATCGATCAGTTTGGACCATACAGAAATATTGGGAGAGACGATCGAGGAGATCGCGGCAGAGAAGGCCGGGATTTTAAAGCGCGATGTTCCGATAATTTATATAGGAAAAGAAGAAAAGAGTGCAAAAGTGATTCGAGAGTTTGCAGAAAAGGTCGGAGCGCCTTGTAGAGAAATCTCGAAAAATGCGTACGAAATTCAGGAAATCACGAGTAAAGATATTGCATTTTCAATTACAAATGCGTATTATGAGAATAGTATTTGGAAACTTGGTACAAAAGCACTTTATCAGGTGGAAAATGCAATGCTCGCATTGGAAGCAATGCGGTATCTTGTAAAAGAAGAAAAGCATTTGAACCGGTGGAAAGAGGCTCTTTACAAGACTCACTGGGAGGGGAGGATGGAGGAGATCCTGCCTGGGGTCATCTTAGATGGAGCGCATAACCCTGGTGCAGTCGAAGTATTTGTGGAGAGTGTGAACGCACAACAGGAAAATAATTTTGAAAAAATTATTTTGTTCTCAGCGGTAAAAGAAAAAGAATATGAAACGATGATACGAATGCTTTGTGAAACAATAGATGCCAAAGAGTATATTTTGACTCAGATTGAGAATGAACGCGGGGTGAGCACAGAGGAGCTTGCCGGTGTTTTTCGGAAATATACAGATAAAAAGATTATAGAAGAGGAGAATCTCGAAAAGGCGTTTTGCATGGCGCTGAAAGAAAAAGGGGAGAATGACAGGGTGTATTGCCTTGGGTCATTGTATCTGGTCGGGATGCTCAAAGAATTAATAGTGGGAGGAAAAAAGCATGCTTAATTTTGAAGAAGAACTAAAAAAATTCAAACCAAGTCTGGAAGTGGAAGATATCGAGGAGGCAGTCTATCAGGAAGATATGACAGATATGACAGATATTTTACGTGAAATGATGAAACAGAATAAGTAGAGGATAAGGGTGAAATTCAGTGGAGTATACAAAAAAGTTTCTATATCAATCAAATCAGTGGTATAATGATGGACTTCGCAGGGCAAATATAAGAGATTTATCCGGAGCGGTTACATCTTTGAAGAAAAGTTTGCAATTTAACAGAGATAATATTGCAGCACGAAATCTTTTGGGACTTGTGTATTTTGGGCAGGGAGAAGTTGCCGAAGCACTTGTAGAATGGATTATCAGCAAGAATATTAAATCTCATGAGAATATCGCGGACTATTATATCAAAAAGGTTCAGGAGACACCGAGTGAGTTAGAAGTAATGAACCAGGCGATCAAGAAGTATAACCAGTGTCTTACATATTGTCAGCAGGATGGAGAGGATCTTGCGGTGATTCAACTGAAAAAGGTAGTTGCATCGCATCCGACATTTTTAAAAGCGTACCAGCTTCTTGCGCTTTTGTATCTGAAGACAGAACAGTACGCAAAAGCAAGACAAGTTCTGAGAAGAGCACATAAATTAGATGCTACAAACGAGATTACAATCCGGTATATGCATGAGCTTACAAAGCTGCACAATAAGAAAACGGCGAAGGCGAAAGAGGAAAAAGATCAGACAGTCACATACAATCTAGGAAATGAAACGATTATACAGCCGGTGTCGGCATCTTTAAAAGATAATGCAGCTACAATTACGATTATGAATATTGTGATTGGAATTTTGATGGGAGCGGCGATTGTATGGTTTCTGATTGTTCCCGCAATCAATCACAGCAAATCGACGAAGACGAATAAAGATGTGGTTGCATACAGTGATCAGATTGCAGCTAAAGAAAGTGAGATCAGTGCACTACAAAAACAGGTGGAAGATTATCAGGCAAAAGAAAAAGAACTGGAAGCCGAAAAACAGAAAGCGGCCAATACACAGAGCAGTTACGAGGCATTGATCGATGTGATCGATCATTATAATCAGAATAATTACAGTACGACAAATTTGATCGATGAGCTGCTTGCACTTTCCACGGATTCGTTAGGAGAAGTCGGAAAAGCACAGTATGATGAGATGACAAGTGAAATATTCCCGAAACAATGTGATAAACTTTACCGTTCCGCAAGACAGAGTTATCGAGTGGAAAATTATGGAACAGCGATTGAATCGCTGGAAAAAGTTATGAAGATGAATGAATCCTATGAAGACGGAAAGGCGCTCTTGCTGCTTGCAGATTCCTATGCGGGAAATGGAGATACGGAAAAAGCGACAGAGAAATATAACCGTGTGATTGAATTATTCCCGGACAGCAACGTTGCACAAAAGGCGACAGAAGCATTGAACGGAACGAATGATGATGGTGATAACAATAGCCAGCAATAGAGATACAAAAGAGAAAGGATATGTAACAAATTTGGTTACATATCCTTTTTGTGTAAAAAAAGGACAGATGTGACTTTTAAAACAGGAGGGAAAGAAATATGAAGTATCAGGTGGAAGAAAATTGTCTTACAATTTTTCTGCCGGGTGAGTTGGATCATCATAATGCAGAAGAGATTCGAAAGGGATCGGATAAACTGATCGAAGAAAATCACATTAAGTGTGTCATTTTTGATTTTCAGGAGACAAATTTCATGGACAGTTCAGGAATAGGAGTGATTATGGGAAGATACAAACTAGTGTATCTGCTGGGGGGAGAAGTATGGGCAGTCCATGCAAATGAAAGAATGAAAAAGATTTTAACGATGTCCGGCGTGACAAAAATAATTCAGATGTATGAGGAGGAGACGATATGAGAAATACAAATGAAATGGAGCTGATTTTTGACAGTCTGTCTGCGAATGAGGGATTTGCAAGAGTTGCAGTTGCAGCATTTATGACTCAGTTAAATCCGACGGTGGAAGAAGTGGCTGATGTGAAGACCGCAATTTCTGAGGCGGTTACAAATG
This sequence comes from Faecalimonas nexilis, assembly GCF_059731825.1. Taxonomy (NCBI): domain Bacteria; kingdom Bacillati; phylum Bacillota; class Clostridia; order Lachnospirales; family Lachnospiraceae; genus Faecalimonas; species Faecalimonas nexilis. Next base: position 939,598 of record NZ_AP029189.1, read on the forward strand.
CAGTGATTCACGGATACGAAAATGAGATACATAAGATTTTTATACGATGCAATATCAAAGAGGAGACCATTTATATAGAAGTGGAGGATCACGGAAAAGGAATTGAGGATGTAAAAAAAGCGATGGAGCCGCTATTTACAACAAAGCCTGAAATGGATCGGTCGGGAATGGGATTTTCGTTTATGGAAGCTTTTATGGATCATATTTGTGTGGAATCGGTGCAAGGAGAAGGAACTACGGTAAAAATGCAAAAAACAATCGGAAAAGGAAGGAAATTATGGACCACACAATCGCTTTGATCAGACAATCACACGATGGGGATGAAAAAGCGAGAGAACAATTAGTGGAGGAAAATATCGGTCTGATCTGGTGTATTGTAAAACGATTTTATGGAAGAGGTGCAGAGCCGGAGGACTTGTTCCAAATTGGAAGTATTGGTCTTCTGAAAGCAATTGATAAATTTGATATGACGTATGATGTCAAGTTTTCAACCTATGCGGTGCCGATGATATCCGGAGAGATTAAGCGCTTTTTGCGGGATGACGGAATGATCAAGGTGAGCAGATCTTTGAAAGAACTTTCATACAAAGCATATTTTGCAAAAGAAAAGCTACAGGAAAAGCTTGGAAGAGATCCAACTTTGGAAGAACTGGCAGAAACTATGGAAGTAGAAAAAGAAGAGCTTGTCATGGCGATGGAGTCGAGTGGTGAAGTGGAATCACTCCATAAACCGATTTACCAGAAAGATGGAAATGAAATTCAACTGATGGATAAATTAGAGGAGACAGGGGCACAGGAAGAAAAGGTGCTTAATCAGATGCTGCTTGCGCAGCTTTTGGAGGGGCTTGAAAAAGAAGAGCGCCAGTTGATCTATTTGCGCTATTTTGCAAATCAGACACAGTCGCAGGTGGGAAAGACACTTGGAATTTCTCAGGTTCAGGTGTCGAGACTGGAAAAAAAGATTTTGAAAAATTTGAGGCAGAAGGTTTAAATCGACCGAGTTCGTAATAGAAAAAGTGCGAACTCGGTTTTTTGCATAGTTTTGAGAAAAAATGACATAATAAAGTGCATATGAAGGGAAGGTGAAAATAATGGAAAAGGCAAGAAAGAGAATTCGCATCTGTTTGACATGTATTGTTCTTGCGGCGATTGGAATCGGACTGTTCTATTATTATTATGAAATAAAAGGAAATGGAACGGCAAATACAGGAACTTTGATTTCAAATGTTGAGATGGGGATAAAAAAATTATGGCAGTGACGAAGGATACCGTTTATATCAAGAGTGAACAGAATGTAGAAGTAAAAAAAAGAGAAGTGAGACTCGGGGACATTTTATCCTTGGAATGTACGAATGAAAAGATTGCTGCTAGAATCAAAACGATTCTGCTGTTAAAAATTCCAGATACCGGAAAGCACCGATATGTAGTATCTATCCTGAAGATTATAGAGTGTATTCACAGAGAATATCCAAATCTGGATATTCAAAATTTGGGAGTACCCGATATTATCGTTACGTATGAGGAACAGAAGGTGACAAATCCAATTGGGCATTTCTTAAAGATTGTTGGGGTTGTGGCGGTCACATTTATCGGCGCCGGATTTTCCATTATGGCGTTCAATAACGATGTGGATGTTTCACGACTGTTTGCGCAGATTTATGAGTTTTTTATGGGAAAGCCAAAAGAAGGGTTCAGCGTGTTGGAATTGACGTATTGTGTGGGGCTGATTGTCGGAATTTTAGCATTTTTCAATCATTTCGGAGGGAAGAAATTTACGGTCGATCCGACTCCGATGGAGGTGGAAATGCGATTGTACGAGAATGATATCCAGACAACGTTGATTGAAAATTATTCCAGAAAGGAGCAGGAGATGGATGTGGGCAAGACAAGTCATTCTCGCAGTCATCGGACTTAGCTCTGGAATTGCGGTGGCAGGAGGACTATTTTCGTTTATCATTGGTCTGGGAGTGGTGTCTGATTTTGCAGACAGGACGCACACAGGTGCAAATGTTATTTTATACGAAGAAATGATTGCGCTTGGAGGAATATTAGGAAATATTATGTATGTTTACCAAATTTGTATTCCAGGTGTACAGTTTCTGATTGGTCCGGTTGGATTTTGTGCCGGCATTTTTGTAGGGTGCTGGTCCATGGCACTGGCAGAAATTTTAAATATTTTTCCTATTTTTATCCGGCGCGTTAAATTGTTGAGAGGAGTGCCGTATATCATTTTAAGCATGGCCATCGGGAAGGGAATCGGAGCATTGCTGTTTTTCCTGAAAGGATGGTAGGAAAGGACAAAAAATGAAAAAAATGAGTAAACAGGCGTATGCAGCCTATGTGAAAGAAAAAACACCGGTACACAATGTTTATGTCAATATGGCGAAGGCGTTTGTGACGGGAGGGACTATCTGTCTGCTTGGGCAGGTGATTCTGAATTATTGTAAAAATACAGGAATGAAAGAAGAAATAGCAGGTTCATGGACATCGTTAGTATTGGTGCTCATCAGTGTATTGCTGACCGGCTTTAATATCTATCCAAGTATTGCAAAGTGGGGTGGTGCAGGAGCGCTTGTCCCAATCACGGGATTTGCCAATTCTGTGGCAGCACCGGCGATTGAATATAAGAAAGAAGGACAGGTATTTGGAATCGGATGTAAGATTTTTACGATAGCAGGTCCTGTTATCTTATATGGGATACTGACTTCCTGGGTACTTGGATTGATTTACTATTTCTTAATGAAAGTGGGGATTGTACTATGATGACGAAAGGAAGCCAAAGTATAGCATTTCAGGAAGCACCATATATTATCAGCAGTGGTTCTGTTGTGGGAAAGAAAGAAGGGGAAGGCCCTTTAGGGAAATTGTTTGATATGGTGGAGATGGAAAATCTGTTTGGAGAAGATACCTGGGAGGCAGCAGAGAGTACGATGCAGAAAGAGGCCTGTCTTTTGGCGGTTGGAAAAGCAGATATTGCGTTGGAGAAAGTCAGATATCTCTTTGGAGGAGATTTACTGCGTCAGGGAATTGCTACATCCATGGGAGTGGAGGCGCTTCAGATTCCGATGTTCGGACTTTATGGAGCCTGTTCTACATCAGGAGAGGCAATCGCATTGGGAGCGATGAGCGTGGCAGCGGGATATGGCGAGTATATGCTGGCTGTGACATCAAGTCATTTTGGAAGTGCAGAAAAAGAATTTCGTTTTCCGCTTGGGTATGCAAGTCAAAGACCGTTGTCAGCACACTGGACAGTGACAGGGAGTGGGGCATTTCTAATTGGAAGGCAGAAAAGTCATGTGAGGGTAGCTGGTGTGACAGTTGGTAAGATTGTAGACTTTGGATTGAAGGATTCTCAGAATATGGGTGCATGTATGGCGCCTGCAGCCTGTGATACGATTATACAGAACCTTCAGGATTTTGGAAGACAGGAGAGTGACTATGACCGCATTATTACAGGAGACCTTGGATATGTGGGACAAAGCATTCTTTTTGATCTGATAAGAAAGCAGGGGAAAGATATCAAATACAATCATGCAGACTGTGGGATGATGATTTTTGATCAGAAGACACAGGACACACATGCAGGAGGAAGTGGGTGCGGCTGTGCGGCGGTTACGCTTTCTGCGTATATTCTTCCAAAGCTTGCAAGCGGGGAATGGAAGAGAGTGTTATTTGTACCAACCGGGGCCTTGATGTCTACAGTTAGTTTTAATGAGGGAGAGAGCGTTCCTGGAATCGCGCATGGGATTGTGTTAGAACATTGTTAAAAAGGAGAAGGATATGGAGTATGTAAATGCATTTTGGATAGGAGGGCTTATCTGTGCCTTGATTCAGATTCTCCTGGATCGGACAAAAATGATGCCTGGACGAGTGATGGTGCTGCTTGTGTGCGGCGGTGCTGTATTGGGATTCTTAAATATTTATGAGCCGTTTTTAAAATTTGCAGGGGCAGGTGCGAGTGTTCCGTTGCTTGGATTTGGCAATTTGTTATTTAAAGGTGTGAAAGAGGCAATCGGGAAAGAAGGATTTATCGGTATATTTATGGGAGGATTTACGGCAAGTGCAGTTGGAATTTCTGCGGCACTTATTTTTGGTTACCTCGCTTCGCTCATTTTCGACCCGAAAATGAAGAAATAGTTAAAAGAATGTCAAAAAAATGTAAAATTTTGTTGTTTTCTTCCGTAGATAATGTTATGGTAAAAATAGTGAGTTTATTGAGAGGATTTGAAGGAGGAAACCTATGAATTACACTAGCATTATTATCCCTTTCCTTGGTGGGCTTGGGATGTTTATCTATGGAATGCAGATTATGGCTCAAGGCTTGGAGAATGCGGCTGGGAATAAGATGAAATCGCTTCTTGAAGCATTGACAAAAAATAAGTTATTAGGAGTACTATTGGGAGCATTTATTACTGCTGTGATTCAAAGTTCGTCGGCGACGACTGTCATGGTGGTAGGTTTTGTGAATGCAGGAATTATGAACCTGACACAGGCAATGGGTGTTATCATGGGTGCGAATATCGGGACAACGGTAACAGGATGGCTTGTTTCCAGCGTGGAATGGGCAAAATTTTTGAGCCCGACAACACTGGCGCCGATTGCGATTATGATTGGTGTTGTGATTATGTTGACCGGAAAAAGAAGATCCACAAAGGATATTGCGAGTATTATCGTAGGATTTGGTCTTTTGTTTGTCGGTATTTCTACAATGTCAGGAGCAGTTGATCCGTTAAAAGAGTCAGAAGGATTTGTAAATCTTTTCGTGACATTAGGAAAGAATCCTTTATTGGGAATTATAGCGGGAGCACTTGTTACAGCGATTATCCAGAGTTCATCAGCATCTGTTGGTATTTTGCAGAGTCTTGCAGCAGCGGGCTTAGTTCCGTTTAATGCGGCAATTTATATTATTATGGGACAGAACATTGGTACATGTGTAACTGCAATGCTGTCAAGTATGGGTGCGAAAAAGAATGCTAAGACAGCAGCACTTATGCATTTATTGTTTAATATCATCGGAACGATTATTTTTAGTGTGGTGGCAATTGTGTTTTTCAAAGTGGTCAATCCGGTTTGGGGACACGGTCAGATTACACAGACAGAGATCAGTACAGTACACACGATTTTTAATATTGCAACAACCGTAATGCTGTTCCCGGTATCTAATCTGATTATCAAACTTGCTAAGAAAATCAGTGGTGTGAAAGATGATGAAAGAGATGACAGTGTTGTTTCACTTGATGATAGAATGTTACAGACACCTTCTCTTGCACTTCAAGCTACAGTCGGTGAAGTGGCACGCATGGGAGAAATCGTGAATGATACTTTAGATGCGGCAAAACGTGTTCTTTTTACACTGAGTGAAGAAGATATTCATACATTGAAAGAAGATGAATCCAAAGTGGATAAACTGACTGCGGGAATCACAGATTATGCAATCAAGATTACCGGACTTCAAGTTGGGGAAAAGGAACATCAGCAAGTGGCACACTTACTCCAAATTGTTTCTGATATTGAACGTGTCAGTGATTACTGTGAAAATATCTCAGAATTTGCAGAGACGTTAAAAGAAAAGAAATTGTCGTTCTCTGAGACAGGAAAAGAAGAAATCAAAGAGATGATAGAAGTTTGTGCGGACAGCTACCGCTATGCATTGGAAGCATTTGTGGAAGGAAGTCGAGATAAGGCGTTAAAGGTAATTGAGAAAGAGACGAAGGCAGATGATCTGGAGATTAAGCTTCGCTCAAAACATATCAAACGTTTGACAAACAATCTGTGCAATACAGAGGCGGGAGTTGTATTCTTAGATACGATTATTTGCCTGGAGCGTATTTCAGATCATGCAAGAAATATTGCAGAAGAAGTATTGGAACAGATGGGATAAGAGTAGAAAAGCAGGTAGGGGCTACCTGCTTTTTTACCTTATAGTAAACTTCTCATTTTGTCAGAAATAGTGTATAATGTATAAGAAATAAAAAATAGCATAACAAAAGAGCGAAAGGTTGTATTCGCCACAACGTTGATTATGAAGTTTTTTGTTTTTGGTGTGACTGCACTATCTGACGATTTTAGAAAGAATGAGATTTATGGATTCATCCATATCCCATAGCCTTTCGATATTGTTCAAATAGTACAGTTTTTTTGTGATAAACTTCCAACACCAACATAGAAGAACCACACTTTGGACACTTGAGAGGGTCGTATCCAAAGGTTAAAAAAATAAGATTTTGCCAGTTCATATGTCGTAAGATAAAACGTTTTTTCTCGGAAGAGATACATTTATAAAGTTTCTGTTCTTGCTTGTGATGTTTGGCATAGATGCCGTAATAACGAAGCATTTTAAAATGTTTTTCCGGGATATGAACAATGAGTCTTTTTATAAAGTCTAAAGCAGGAATACATTCGGAAACAGTTTTGTTATCTTCATGTCTTGTGTAATGGAAAGTAACAGACTCACCATCATAGTGATCAATGCGAGAAGTTGCTATGACAGGTCTTCCGAGATATCTGCTGATATATTTGATTGTAACATCAGGAGTGCAGAGATTCGGTTTGGCTCTGACATAAAAGCCATCGGCATGGTCTTTATAAATTTTATTTTTAACAGGAATGAAAGACTTACCAATGGAATTAGTAAGCCGTTCAAGAAGAACTTTGCGGAATGCGTTTCTCAGGAAGGTATAATCGAAATGCTTCATAGGGCGCCAAACGATAGAGTTTCCAGCGCCACCTTCAGAAATAAGAGCATGAATGTGAGGATTCCATTTTAAGTCCCTGCCGAAGGTATGAAGAACACAAATGAAACCAGGAGTAAAGTTTTCAGATTTGTTTTGCTTATAAAACGTGCGAAGAACAACATCTCGAACGGAATGAAAGAGACAATTGAGGAGAGAACGGTCATTGAGAAAGAAAGTGCGAAGTTCTTTAGGAATAGTAAACACACAGTGACGATGGACACAGCGAATGAGCTTACAGGACATATGAAAAGAGCGTTGCAGATTATATTTGTTACCGCAAGTAGGGCAGAATCTAGATTTACATCGAAAAGGAACAAACTTCAATTCCCCACAGTCTGGACAAGCAAAAAAAGCGCCACCAAAAGAAGGGTCACCACAATGAATCATTTTGTTGACATTTTCAATGACGGAAGTCCTTGGATGAAGTTCGTAAATTAAGTGTTCATAATGATCAAGAAAGATCGTTTGTAAAATATTACTCATGTAAATATTTTACAACAAATAGAAACAAAGGAAAACCCTCCCCCTCAAGAATGAGGGGCAGGGGAGCTGAGAGTGTGCTCAGCACACTTTTTTTAAGTATGTTGGTGCTCTAATTCTGCAATTTTTAAAAGAGCTTTTTGCAGTTCATCCTGTGTGGATTGTAGTTCATCCTGTGTGGATTGTAGTTCATCCTGTGTGGATTGTAGTTCATCCTGTGCGGAGTGCAGTGCATCCTGTGTGGAGTGCAGTTTATCCTGCGTACTGTTTAGTTGAGTGTGTGCATCATTTAATTTGGATTCTGTATCTTGCAATTGTATTTTCTTTTGGTCTAGCTCATCTTGCATTTCATCAATCATATATAAGACAGTATTTCTGTCTAATTCTCGTAATTCTTTAGAAAACATCTCCATGACCTCCTCAATATTTCTACAGATATCGTAGATTTGTTCGTACATTGGCTTGAATTCAGGATATGTTTCGATAAGTTTTACAATCATTTCGGGATTATCCATACTTAAAAATACAAGCCATGCATCTAATTTGCTTTTGATATCTTTATTTTGCTGATTTTCTTTAAAGATGTCAAGAGGAATAAAAATATATTTTTGTAACAATTCCATCTGCAATCCAGTATTAGATTTTTGTTCAAAAAAATGAAGATAATTTTGAGGAAATTTATGAAATGTTTTTGGACTTTTTTCAAAGAAGACAATGGTGTAGACGTTTTTGATACTTTTATATGTAAATTTTCTTTTCTTCATTCCTTTTATTCTTTTATATTGAAGTAGAAGCAAGTCTGAGGAATAGCAGGCACATCGTTCACCGGGGAACTGATACCCGATTTTTTGTATTTCAATGTTTGCGATACTGCCGTCTTCTAGTTCTACAACGATATCGGTGATAATAAGAGATGTTTCATCAGCGATGCGGGTAGTATCATTTGGCAGTACGGTTAGTACTTTTACTTTCTGGTTTAGCAGTAAAGACAGTAGTTCTCCAATTCGTTCCGGCACTGCCTCTGGATTCAGTATTTCTTTAATCATAAAATCGTATAATACTTTGACTCCGGATATACCTGTACAGATATTCAGAAATTCTTCTTGAAATTCGGTTTCCCAACTGTCAAATAAAGTTTTTAATGTTTCATCTTTGATAATGATTTCCATAATTTCTGTACGTGTACGGAGCATGGGAAAATATTGTTTTAATCTGTTTGTCATAGATAAACCTCCTTGATTATCTCATGTGTGTTGTTGGATCAATGCTTCTGAGTGGAAGCTGGAAATAAAGAAGCCTTTAGGCTTAAGAGATTTTGCTGCGAAAAAGATGAAATGCAGCGAGAAAAGTTGTTTCTTCAAAATAACATACTTTTTAGGAAAAGTAAAGAAGTTTGAGCACATAAAAAGTGCATAAAACAGAATATGATGTGAATAAAAAAACATTCAAAGTGTATAAAATACAAAAAAGTGCTTGAAAAATAAAAAATAGGATGTATAATATAAGAATAAAATGTATAGTTATACAAAAAAGGAAATGAAGGGAATGGGGAAAATGATAAAGAAGAAACAAATAGCAGCACTGGTTTTGGCAGGCACAATGGCCATGGGAAGTTCTATGCAGGCATTTGCCTGTATGGGAGTATATGTAGGGAAAGAAGTTTCAGAGAATGGCTCATCCTATATTGGAAGATCAGAGGATATCGGAGCGGGACATACAAAAATATTTACGGTGCATCCGGCAGAAGACCATGAACCAGGAGCAATTTTTGAAGATGAATATGGATTTTCAATGCCATATCCAGAACACACATATCAATATACACTTGCAAAAGATTCACCACTGTTTGGAGAAGGAGAAGAGCCTTATGCAGAGGTAGGAATCAATGAAAATGAGGTTGCTATGACAGCCACTGTATCTACCTATTATAATGATAAGGCAAAAGCGGCAGATCCATTGGTAGATACCGGTATCTGTGAATTATCGATGGGATCGATTCTACTTGGGCAGGCCAAAACAGCAAGAGACGGAGTGGAATTGTTAGGAGAGATTGTGGAAAAATGCGGTTCGGGGGAATGTAACACGATTATGATCAGTGATCCAAATGAAGCGTGGTACATGGAAATTGTTTCCGGTCATCAATATGCAGCCATTAAGCTGCCGGAAGATCAGGTTGCGGCAATTCCGAATATGATGCTTCTTGGAACGGTTGATGTGACAGATACAGAAAATGTGATTGCATCTGAAGGATTGGTATCATTAGCGGAAGAAAATGGATTTTTAAAGACGGAAGATGGAATGATTCATGTCACACAGACATATGGTGCAGAAAACCCGGGAAAAGGTCAGCTGACACGTTTGTGGCAAGGGACATATTACTTGAACCATGAAAAAGGAGAGGGTTTAAGTATTGAGCCTTCAGAGGATGGAGTTTATGGTCCGTATGATTTGTTGTTTACGCCAGATAAAAAATTTTCTACACAGGATATCATGAAGTTTCTGGCATACAGAGGAGAAGGAACAAAGATGGATTCCAATGTAAATGAGTCAATCTATGCAATCGGCAATAAGAATCAGGCAGAATGCCATATTTTGGAGATGCGTGACGGGATGTATCAGGGAATGTCAGGAGTAGAATGGCTTGCGATGTCAAGAGCAGAGTTTTCTTTATATCTTCCGTATTATGGAGCAATGCTGACAGAGACATGGGATGGATACCACAATGATGAGCTGACATCTGTAGAAGATTCTATGTTTTGGGTGTTCAATGACTTGAATGATCTGGCAGATGACAATCGAGAATTGTATGGGACAAATATTCGAAAATACTGGGATGCGTATCAGGCAGAATTGATTGAACAGCAAAAACAAGTTGATGTGGATATGCAGAAGTTATATGAAAAATCACCGGAACTTGCACAGGAAAAAGCAACAGAGATTGGAAAAGTAATTGCACAGGATGCATTTAACAGTGCAAAAAGTATTTTGACAGAATTAAAAGCGTTCAAAGAAAGTGGATCAACAGAAATGTTTGTACCATCTGTATTGACAGAGAATATAATGCCAAATTACACAGTTGCACGTGTGATGGATGAAGTTTCAACAGAAGCGTTGGAGGCGTTGATTGCCAAAGCGGAAGCTGTTCAGAAAGATATGTATACAGAAGCCAGTTATGCGACATTAGAACAAGAACTGGAAAACGCAAAGACGGTATTAGCAGATGAATTTGCAGTTCAAGATGAGATTGATGCAGCGACAAAACAGCTTGACAGTGCATTACAAGGCTTGGAAAAAATACAGGCAGCGGTACCACAACCAGAGAAAGAATCGGTATCGGAAGAGAAAACGACTCCAACAGGTCCTTCACCAAAAACAGGAGATGCTACTCCATTGATGTGGCTGTTGACTGCTGCGGCAGGAAGTGCGTTGGTAAGTGTGAACGTTTGGAAACGAAGAGAAGAAAAATAAAGTCAAGAGAAAAGAGCTTTTAGAGGCTCTTTTTTCTTGCTTAAAAGCACTTATTTTATAGGTTAAGGAAAACTTAAGATTTCCTATATAATATTCAGAAAATCCTTTGGTATAGTAAAATTAAGAAAAAAACAGGAAGGAGAGTATCTGTGGGGAAAATTATAGAAGTGAAGAATTTGTTTAAGCTCTATCGTGTCGGGGACAGTGTTGTGCATGCTTTGAATGGAGTGAATTTTTCAATCAACGAAGGAGAGTTCTGTGCGATTGTAGGGACTTCGGGATCAGGGAAATCAACGTTGTTAAATATGCTTGCCGGACTGGAAAAACCGACAAAAGGAGAAGTGATCATTAACGGCGAGCACATGGAGAAGTTGAAGGAAGATCAGCTTGTCAGCTTTAGACGTGATCATGTTGGATTTATTTTTCAGTCTTTTCATCTGATTGGGACGATGAATGCGGTGGAAAATGTGGCATTGCCCTTGAGCTTTCGCGGAGAGAAAAAAGAAAGCCGACTAAAAAAAGCAGATAAGATGCTGGATCTGGTCAATTTAAAAAAGCATAAAAAGCATTTGCCGAATCAGATGTCGGGAGGGCAGCAGCAGCGAGTAGGGGTTGCAAGAGCGCTGGTTGTTGATCCGAAGATTATATTTGCGGATGAGCCGACAGGAAATCTGGATTCGCATACATCCAAAGAGGTGATGGAATTGATGCAGAAGGTGGTAAGGGAGCAGAAAAAGACGCTTGTTATGGTTACACATGACAATCATCTGGCTTCGTATGCCGATCGGATTTTCCATATTATTGATGGAGAGATTGTAAAGATAGAAGACAACCGTACAAAGGGAGAGGAGAAAGAAGATGAGAAAGATTAAGAAAATAATGATGGTTGCCATGAGTATGATTCTGGTGGCAGGGATGGTGATGCCACTGCACGCAGCGGGAAAAGTGACCGTAAAGGCGAGTGGAACTGCGACACCGGCTTATCAGTATGGACAGGAGAAAGAGTTAAAGCTTACGATTACAAACGGTACAGATACAGCAATTGAAAATGTAGTAGTAACTCCGCAGGTGAAGGCAAATATTGAGAAGTGGCCGTTTGAAATTGAAAATGTATCCTATGAGCAGAAAGTGGATAAGATCGAAGCGGGAAAATCTTATGAGCTCACATATGATGTGAAAGCAAGGGAAGATGTGGCATCAAAATATTATAATGTGAAATTCGATGTTAGTTACGATGGATTGGAAAATGCATTTGAGCAGAGTGTATTTGTAAAAATGACAGCTAAGCCGGAAGAGAGGCCACAGGAAAATCCAGAAGAAAACACACAGAAAGATCCACAACCGCAGCAACCTTCGGGGGATACAGGTGTCTACAACAGTGAACCGATGATGTATACTGGAGGAGATAGTGCAGGTGGCGGATCAGCAACGACATCGACATCTGTTCCGAGAGTAATTGTCACAGGATTTTCAACAGATCCGGCAGAAGTAAAGGCGGGAAGCAATTTTAAACTGATTGTACATTTGAAAAATACATCCAAGACAACAGCGGTAAAAAATATGCTGTTTGACTTTAACGCACCGACAGAAGGACAGGATGCAAACACTGCATCTCCGGCGTTCCTTCCGGCGTCCGGCTCTAGCACTGTATATCTGGATGGAATCGGAGCAAATGGGACAAAAGACATTTCGATTGATATGAATGCAAAATCAGATCTGGTACAGAAACCATATAGTGTCGAGATGTCTATGAAGTATGAAGACGGAAGTGGAACACAATTTGAAAGTACATCAAGTATCTCAGTTCCGGTTAAACAGGATGCGAGATTTGAATTCAGTGAATTTGAGCTGAGTGGAGAGACTGTGGAAGTTGGAAGCGAAGTTAATGTCATGTGCAGTCTGTATAACATGGGAAGAATTAAATTGTATAACGTAAAAGCAAAATTTGAGGGTGAAGGAATCAAATCTAAAGAGATTTTTGTCGGAAATGTAGAATCCGGAGCGACAGCTTCAATTGATGGTATGATAACCGGAGAGTCAGAGACAACAGGTGATGGTAAAGTTAAGATGATTGTTACTTATGAAGATGAGTCGGGAGCAGTATTTACAACTGAAAAAGAACTGACACTTTTAGTGACAGCACCGATGACAGATGACATGATGAATGAAAGTGAAATGGTTGAGCAAGAAAAAGCGTTCCCGATTATTCCGGTGATTGTCGGAGTAATTATCATCGGAGTGATTGTTGTCGTTGTAATTGTGAAGAAGAAAAAAGAGAAAAAAAGAAGAGCAGAAGAGGAGGAAATTTTAGAGGATGAGCTTAATAGACTTACTGAGAATGAGTAGTGGAAATCTGAAACGCAGAAAGCTTCGAACCTTTTTAACCGTTCTAGGGGTTGTGATTGGGACAGCTTCCATTGTTGTTATGATTTCTCTCGGACTTGGTCTTCAGCAGTCTACCTATAAAGAAATAGAAAAATCTGGTGGTTTGACGACCATTCAGGTGACAGGAAAAGACAGGCAGGGTGGCATGATGGTAGATTCCGGAGAGGAATCGAAAGAATATATCACAGATGATGTGATTGAAAAATTGAAAAAATTAGAAAATGTAGAATTTGTAAGTCCTGTTTTAGAGGTATCGGCAATTGCGTTAAAAGGCAATTATGAAGGATTTTTGACGGTGCAGGGAATGTCCCATGAGGCACTGGAAAAAATGAATATTCCATTGAAAGAGGGCGGAAAATTGCCGGCTGAAAATGGAAGCTCATTAGATCTGGTGATGGGGAACATGGTAATCACGAATTTCAGCAATAAATCAGGAGGCAGTGGTTATTGGGATACCGGAGAACTTCCGGATATTGATTTCGCAAAGGATTCTCTGTTTTTGATCCTGGATACAGATGCCTATTACCAGAGCCAGTCGGGAAGTGGTTTTGGTAACGTGGAAAATGGAGGAGAGACAGCAACAAAGACACCAAAGACAGCAAAAAAATATGTTGTAAAAGCGTCCGGTGTCGTGGAAGGAACTGTTGATGAATACAATGCATATTCGTATTCAACCTTTTGCGACATCGAGACACTGAAGACCATTTTGAAAAAAGAATTTCGGGGAAGAGTGATTCCTGGTCAACCGTCCACAAGCAGCGGAAAACCTTACAGTTATTTTACGTATAGCTCAGCGCAGGTGAAAGTGGATAATCTTGACAATGTAGAATCTGTTTCAAATGAAATCAGGACACTGGGATTTCAGACATACAGCAATGCAGAGTATCTGGAAAGTATGCAGAAACAGTTTGCAATGATACAGGCGGTTCTGGGAGGAATCGGTGCGGTATCGCTTCTTGTTGCAGCGATTGGTATTGCAAACACGATGATGATGTCGATTTATGAGAGAACGAAAGAAATCGGTGTCATTAAAGTGTTAGGCTGCAGTCTGAAAAATATTCGGCAGATGTTTCTGCTGGAAGCCGGATTTATCGGACTGATCGGGGGCGTGATCGGAAATATCTTAAGTCTTATGATGTCATTCGTGGTCAATAAAGTGGTTGGAAGCATGGGAGCCGAGATGGGCATGACAGATGTAATTTCTTATATTCCACCTTGGCTTGTGCTGATTTCACTTGCATTTGCGATTCTTGTGGGAATGGCGGCAGGATACTTCCCGGCACGACGAGCAATGAAATTAAGTCCGCTTGCAGCAATTCGAAATGAATAGCAATTTGAAAAATGATAATTGGGGATGTGGCTTTTGAGAAGCTCACATCCCTCATTTGTTACTCTTCAATGATATGAATTTCCAGATAGTCAAAATCAATAGAGTCTACGAAATTGTCCTGATAAAAGCGTGCTTTGTCATGTTTTTTGAATTCGGCAATCGTAGAATCCAGCCAAATCGGTTTGCTTAAATCAAACTGGTAACAAACCTCATCCAGCGCGTGGAAAATTTTATGTGTTCTTGTATCGTCTGTATCATCACAAATGACAGTATCTTTTAACATTCGATTATCTTTAAATATTTTTCCCCATAAACGAAACATGGTTGTCATCCTTTCTATATTTGTTCGTATGCATCATTATACAATACTTTGCAATTGATTTTCAATATAGACATGCTTGACTTTTTATAGGCAGATATGGTAGACTCTGCTAGTGACAAGACACATGTAAAATAAAATGTAATGGGAGCGTAGAATGGAAAAATTAAAGAAATTATTAGATCGTATTTTTATTGATGGATTAACAGGAATGGCGCAGGGACTTTTTGCAACATTGATCGTCGGCACAATTATTCAGCAGATTGGAAGTTTGATTGGCGGGAATGTCGGGGATATGATTTTTGTACTTGGAAAGATGGCAGCCACATTTACGGGGGCAGGAATTGGTGTAGGTGTTGCCTATCGATTTAAGGAAAGTCCGCTTGTTGTGCTGTCAGCAGCGACTGCCGGAATGGTGGGCGCATTTGCGGCAAAACTGCTCGCGGGAAGTGTTCTTGTAGATGGTGCCATGGTATTTGCAGGACCGGGAGAACCGTTGGGAGCATTTCTTGCGGCTTACGTAGGGATTGAATTCGGACATCTTGTCTCAGGAAAAACAAAGGTGGATATTTTGGTTACTCCGATTGTAACGATTACAGCCGGATCGGCAGTAGGTCTTTTAGTTGGACCTCCGATTTCTGAATTTATGACAGCGCTTGGAGCATTGATTAATTGGGGAACAGAGCAGCAGCCGTTTTTGATGGGAATTATTGTCTCGGTTTTGATGGGAATGATTCTGACACTTCCGATTAGTTCCGCGGCACTTGGGGTTATTTTGAATCTTTCCGGTCTTGCGGCAGGAGCTGCAACAATTGGATGCTGCTGTAATATGGTTGGATTTGCAGTTGCAAGCTATCGAGAAAATAAAATCGGGGGACTATTAGCACAAGGAATCGGAACATCGATGCTTCAGGTGCCAAATATTGTGAGAAAGCCAATTATCTGGGTTCCTGCAATTTTATCAAGTGCTATCTTAGGACCTGTCGGAACGATGATTCTGCACATGACAAGCAATGCGACCGGCTCTGGAATGGGAACAGCAGGACTTGTCGGACAGATTATGACATGGCAGACGATGACGGCAGTGGAGCCGCCGATGATCGTACTTATAAAAATTATCGTGATACAGATTGCCCTTCCGGCGATTGTGACACTGCTCATTTCAGAATTTATGAGAAAGAAAAAATGGATTCAGTATGGCGATATGAAATTAGAATTATAAGGGCCGATGAGGAGAAACTTTCTAAAAAAAGCATGAAGTTTATGACAGTCTCTTTGGATTATGGTATACTATTGTAGTAATAATTACTCTTCGAGTAAGATAGGGGAGAAGAACTTGATGTTAGATGCAATTAAAAGTTATGAAGATGTCGACAGTTGGAAAACAGTTATGTTTTTGTATAATTCGGCATTGAAAGAAGTGGGCACCAAATTAGAGATTTTGAATGATGAATTTCAGCATGTGCATCAGTATAATCCAATCGAGCATATAAAGACAAGAATCAAAACGGCGGAGAGTATCGTCAAAAAGCTGAAAAGATACGGATATGAGGCAACGATTGAGAACATGGTAAAATATGTGAATGATATTGCAGGAGTGAGATTGATCTGTTCGTTTACTTCTGATATTTACAGACTTGCGGAGATGATCGGGAATCAAAGTGATTTGAAAGTGCTTTCTATTAAGGACTATATTAAAAATCCAAAGGAAAGCGGATATAAAAGTTATCATATGCTTGTGGCAGTTCCGATTTTTCTGTCAGATAGTGTTGTGAATACGAAAGTTGAGATTCAGATACGTACGATTGCAATGGATTTTTGGGCTAGTTTAGAGCATAAGATTTACTATAAGTTTGAGGGAAAAGCACCGGCTTACATCAGCAGAGACTTAAGAGAATGTGCGGAGATGGTATCTGCGTTGGATGAAAAGATGCTGTCTTTGAACGAAGCTATTTTAGAATGCCTCAGGCAGCAGAAGAACGGGCGAGAAGAGGAAAGACAGGAAGAGCTTGAGGAGAATCAGATTCAATTTGGATTATAGAAGAAAGGGCTGCAAAAAGCAGTCCTTTTTTGATATTATGGAAGGATAGAAGATTGTAATTCATTAAAGATTACTTCATATTCCTGTGAAAACACACTGTCTTTATTCCAAAGAAATGTAAAATCATGCATGACCATAAAGTCAGAGAGTGGAATTTGTCTCAGGCGACCATCGTTTATTTCCTGTTCAACAGCTGATTTGTACAGGAATGAGATGCCGCAGTCCTGACAAAGCAGGCTCACGATAGCGTGGATATTTTCAATTTCCACAATATGAGGGAAATTCTGAATCGACATATTTTTGAGCGCAAGTGTTTTCGTCAGGATTGCTCTTGTGCCGGAGCCGTGCTCCCGAATCAAAAGACATTCAGAGGTTAAGTCTTTCAGACAGTGAACAGGTTTTTGAAACACATGGTTTTTGGAAGCCACAGCAATATATTCTTCTGTCTTAAAAATACGGGTCTCGTAATTATCGGATTTAAAATACCCTTCCACAATGGCGAAATCAATGCTTCCCTCGTATAAAAAAGAGAGCAGCGTCTGCGTATTGGCGTAACGAACGTGAATATCGGTGTCGGGGTGCTTTTTAATGAATGCAGAAAGGGAAGGTACTATGGCATATTCGCCAATTGTCATTGTGACACCAAAAGTCAGGATCTTTTTTTCACAGAGACTTTCTTTCATGCGTATCTTCATAGTGTTCTCATCATTTCGCATCGTCTCCAAAGCAGAGCGAAGAATTTCACCCGCAGGAGTCAGTGTTAGTTTTTTCTTATCACGCGCGAACAATGGTGCATCATATTCTTTTTCCAGATATTTGATGTGTTGTGAAACAGCAGGCTGAGTCAGATTCAAATCATGAGCGGCATGCGTAAAATTCATGTATTCACAGACCTTTAAAAATGTTTCCATTCGAAAATCAAGCATGGCTTCTCCTTTTAATGTGGTAATAGTTTTTATAATCATAACAAATATTTATGGTTATATCAATATATATAATTTTACAAAATGGTGATAATTGTATATAGTGTAGTTGTAAAACATAGAGAAAGACAGGGAATAAGGAGGAGTAGCTATGTATGACATTATTATTATCGGAGCGGGACCAGCAGGAATTAGTGCTGGAATCTATGCGGTGAGCAGAGGCAAAAAGACATTATTGATTGAAAAAAATGTAGTGGGTGGATTGATTGGTAAAGTATCAACGGTTACACATTATGCAGGAGTTATAGAAGGTGAGACAGGAGTAACATTAGCAGAACGTATGAAACAGCAGGCAGAAAATGCAGGGGTGGAAATTATATATGAGACGGTAAAGCAAGTAGAATTGAGCAATAACATTAAAAAAATTTATACGGGAGATGCAGTTTATAGGACAAAAAAAGTAATTATAGCTAATGGAATGACACCTAGAAAACTTGGAATCCGAGGAGAATTAGAATTATCAGGAAAAGGGGTGGGCCTCAATGCGGCAAAAGATGGGAAAAGCTATGAAGGAAAGCATATTTATGTAGTTGGAGGGGCAGATGGAGCTGTAAAAGAAGCATTGTATCTGGCAAAGTATGCAGAACAGGTCACAATTATTCATTTTGAAGAGACATTAGGATGTATTGCGGAATTCAAGGAAAAAGTTTCAAATACTTCAAATATTGAGTTGCGTCTTGGATCGAGGCTGCATGCAGTATACGGGGTAGAGCAAGTAGAATCTCTGGAAATTTCAGATGAGAAAACTGGGAGCATTGAGACAATTTCTGATCCGGGATGCGGAATATTTGTCTATGCAGGAACGATACCAAATACAGAATTGTATACTGAACTACAGTTGCATAACGGATTTATTCCAGTCAATGAGAATCAGGAAACAAAGATAGATGGGGTATATGCAGCAGGAGATATTTGTGAAAAACAGGTGCGTCAGGTGGCAACAGCAGTTTCAGATGGAACGATAGCAGCAATTCGGGCATCAATGTAGAGGGAGGTTAGTATGAATTTAATTAGACAAAACTGGAAAGGACTTTTATTGTGCCTGTTATTGGCAGTACCAGCAAGTCTGCTTGGAAAACAATTTCCGATTATAGGAGGTCCTGTATTTGCGATTCTTGGAGGGATGACTTTTGCTCCGTTTGTAAAAAAGAAAGAATCCTTTGCACCAGGAGTTAAGTATACATCGAAAAAGATTTTGCAGTATGCAGTTGTGCTGTTAGGATTTGGAATGAATCTAAAAGTTGTGATGGAGACCGGAAAACAGTCTTTGCCGATTATTATCTGTACGATTACGGTATCATTGGTGATTGCATATGTACTTCACCGTGTACTTCGCATACCAGCGAAGATTTCAACATTGGTTGGAGTTGGCTCTTCCATCTGTGGAGGTTCTGCGATTGCAGCCACGGCACCTGTCATTGATGCAGATGAAGAAGAAGTGGCGCAGGCGATTTCCGTTATCTTTCTCTTTAATATCTTGGCGGCATTAATTTTCCCAGCACTTGGAGGTGCACTTGGTTTTTCTACCACATCCGGAGAAGCGTTCGGTGTATTTGCGGGAACGGCGGTAAATGATACATCTTCTGTTACAGCAGCAGCATCTACATGGGACAGCCTTTATAATTTGGGAAGCCAGACACTTGATAAGGCAGTGACTGTAAAGCTGACGAGAACTTTAGCAATTATTCCGATTACACTTGTACTTGCATTTATAAGGGCGAGAAAAGCAGAGGAGAAAGAAGGAGATAAAGTGTCCCTGAAACAGGTATTTCCGTACTTTATTTTATTCTTTATCGGAGCGAGTGTGATTACGACAATCGCTACAGCAGTGGGAGTACCGGCAGAAGTATTTGTGCCGCTTAAAGATTTGTCTAAATTCTTTATTATTATGGCGATGGCGGCAATTGGATTCAACACAGACATTGTAAAGTTAATAAAAAGCGGAGGACGCCCGATTCTTCTTGGAATGTCATGTTGGCTTGGAATTACAATCGTAAGTCTTGGAATGCAGCATGTAATGCATATATGGTAAAATGTTTGATAGGTTGGAAAATCGTTTGATTTTCCAACCTGTTTTTGTAAAATTATTTTACATAGATTTAACATTACTTGCGTTTTAGATTTAACAGAGGTTCGATATGATATGACCTGTGAAGAAGTTAAGGAATAAAAAATCTTTTACTGAAAAAGGAGAAATGTAAAAATGAAAATGAAAAAGTTTTTAGTGTTAACAGCAACAGTAGCAATGGTAGCCTCAATGGCAGTTGGATGTGGAAACTCAGGTAATTCAGATAAAACAGATGGAAAAGCAGAGACAGAATTTGATGCGGCAAATGATATCTCAGTTGTTTCAAGAGAAGATGGTTCGGGAACAAGAGGTGCTTTTATCGAGTTGTTCGGAATTGAAGAAAAAGACGCTTCAGGAGAAAAAGTAGATAACACAACAGAGGAGGCTAACATTACAAATAGTACATCCGTTATGTTATCAACAGTGGCGGACAATGAGTATGCAATCGGATATGTTTCACTTGGTTCTTTAAATGACACTGTAAAAGCATTGAAAGTAGATGGGGCAGAGCCGACAGAAGAAAACATCAAATCTGGCGAATACAAAGTGGCAAGACCGTTTAATATCGCAACAAAAGGTGATGTAAGCGAGGTGGCTCAGGACTTTATCAATTTTATCTTGAGCACGGAAGGTCAGGCAGTTGTGTCAGAAAGCGGATATATTGCTTTGGATAACGTTCAGGCATATGCAGGAAGCAAATCGGCAGGTAAAGTATCCATCGCAGGTTCATCTTCTATCACGCCGGTTATGGAAAAATTAAAAGAAGCATATTTAAAAGTAAATCCATCAGCAGAGATTGAAATTCAGGAAAGTGATTCTACAACAGGTATGACATCTGTAGCAGACGGTATCTGCGACATCGGAATGGCATCCAGAGAAGTGAAAGAGGAAGAGCTTGCAAAAGGCTTGAAAGCAACTGTAATCGCAACAGATGGTATCGCAGTGATTGTCAACAAAGCAAACACATTGGATGACATTACAAGTGATCAGGTAAAATCAATCTATGTTGGTGATGCACTTTCATGGGATGAAATTATAAAATAAGTAGAGGAAACGAAAGACGATGAAAAAAGCATGGAACGAAAAATTCATGCAGGGAGTGTTCTTCATTGCCGCCTGTGCTTCGGTGCTGGCGGTAGCTCTCATTTGTGTATTTTTATTTGCAAATGGGATTCCTGCGATGAAAGAAATCGGATTTTTACAATTTTTAAGTGGTGAGCGTTGGAGACCTTCCAATGATATCTATGGAATCTTCCCGATGATTGTGGGAAGCATTTATGTGACTGCTGGAGCAATTCTTTTTGGAGTGCCGATTGGAATTTTGACATCGATATTCATGGCAAAATATTGCCCGAAGAAAATTTATCCGGTATTAAAAGGTGCGACAGAGCTTTTAGCGGGAATTCCATCTGTAGTATATGGATTTTTCGGACTGGTTGTGATGGTTCCGATGATTCGAGAACTTGGTATGACATTGAAGCGTGCGGGAATCGTAAAAACAGCAGGAGATGGAAACAGTATGCTGACAGCATCTATCTTGCTTGGAATGATGATTTTGCCAACCATCATCGGTGTGACAGAATCTGCAATCAGAAGTGTTCCGAATCAGTATTATGAAGGAGCGCTTGCACTTGGAGCAACGCATGAAAGAAGTATTTTTGCGGTCGTTCTTCCGGCGGCAAAATCAGGCGTGGTAGCCGGAATCGTACTTGGAATCGGGCGTGCGATCGGAGAGACAATGGCTGTCATCATGGTTGCAGGAAATCAGGCGAGAATGCCGGTAAGTATTATGAAGGGTGTGCGTACAATGACTGCGAACATTGTCATTGAGATGGGGTACGCAACCGGACTGCACAGAGAGGCATTGATTGCGACAGCAGTTGTACTGTTTGTATTTATCCTGATTATTAATCTTTCTGTATCATTGTTAAATAGGAGGGGACACCGTGACTAGAAGTATAGGAGAAAAACTGCGTTCTTATAAAAGAACACCGGGATCATTTATTTTGATGCTCCTCGTGATGCTCTCTGCAATCATAACATTTGCAGTGTTATTATTTTTAATTGCATATATTTTGATCAACGGAATCCCGCATATTAAGCCGGAATTGTTTGCGTTGAAATACACAAGTGAAAATGGATCGCTGTTCCCTGCTTTGATCAATACGATTATTATGACGGCGTTGTCTTTGATCATTGCAGTTCCGTTTGGAATTTTCTCTGCAATTTTTCTTGTGGAATATGCCAAACGAGGAAATAAATTTATCAATGTTATCCGTATTACGACGGAGACATTGTCTGGAATTCCATCGATTGTATATGGACTTTTTGGAATGTTGTTTTTTGTTACAACATTAAAATGGGGGTACTCTTTGCTGGCGGGAGCGTTTACATTGTCGATCATGATTCTTCCGCTCATCATGCGTACTACAGAAGAGGCATTAAAAGCAGTTCCCGACAGTTATCGGGAAGGAAGTTTTGGACTTGGAGCGGGTAAACTTCGAACAGTGTTTCGAATTGTGCTTCCATCGGCAGTGCCTGGAATTTTAGCAGGTGTTATTCTTGCGGTTGGAAGAATTGTCGGTGAGACGGCAGCATTGATTTATACAGCCGGAACAGTTGCAGATATCCCGGATGGAGTGATGGGATCAGGAAGAACGCTGGCGGTTCATATGTACAGTATGTCAAGAGAAGGGCTTCATATGGATCAGGCGTATGCAACAGCAGTAGTACTGCTTGTACTTGTGATCGGAATTAACTGGCTGTCAGGATTTATAGCGAAAAAGATAACGAAAGGAAACGGAAATGGCGAAAATTAGTATCAAAAATCTGGATCTTTATTACAGTGATTTTAAAGCACTGAAAAATGTGAATTTAGATATAGAGGCAAATAAAATTACGGCGTTTATCGGGCCGAGCGGATGTGGAAAATCAACACTCTTAAAATCGTTGAACCGCATGAACGACCTTGTGGAAGGATGTAAGATTGAAGGGGAAATCTTACTGGACAATCAAAATATTTATAAAAGTATGGACGTAAATCTTTTGAGAAAACGTGTTGGAATGGTATTTCAGAAACCAAATCCGTTTCCGATGAGTATTTATGACAACATTGCATTTGGGCCGAGAACACATGGAATTCGCTCCAAAGCAAAACTGGATGATATTGTAGAAAAATCATTGCGAGATGCGGCAATCTGGGAGGAGACAAAGGATAGATTGAAAAAGAGCGCTCTTGGTATGTCTGGTGGACAGCAGCAGAGATTGTGTATTGCGCGTGCGCTGGCGGTACAACCGGAAGTGCTTTTGATGGACGAGCCTACGTCGGCTCTTGACCCGATTTCTACCTCGAAGATAGAAGACCTTGCGATGGAATTGAAAAAAGATTATACTATTGTTATGGTTACACATAATATGCAGCAGGCTGTTCGTGTGTCTGATAATACTGCCTTTTTCCTTTTGGGAGAAGTGATTGAATATAATGAGACAGAGAAGTTGTTCTCAATTCCGTCGGATAAACGGACAGAAGATTATATTACAGGGAGGTTCGGATAGTATGAGAAATAAGTTTGACATGCAGTTAGAAAATTTAAGTGCCCAGTTAATTAATATGGGAAGTCTCTGCGAAAAAGCGATTGCAAATGTGGCAAAAGCAATTCAAAAAGGAGACTTAGAGCTTGCGAAACTTGTAATGAAAGAAGACGAAGAAATTGATCAGATGGAAAAAGACATTGAAAGATTGTGTTTGAAGCTTTTGCTGCAGCAGCAGCCTGTAGCCCGTGATCTGCGTCAGATTTCCGCAGCCTTAAAGATGATCACGGATATGGAGCGTATCGGGGACCAGACTTCTGATATTGCAGATATTATTATCGGAGCAGGCATGTCTGAGGCAAGGGAGATTCCTGTTATCGGAAAGATGGCGGAAGCTACAAGTAAGATGGTGAATGACAGTGTCCTTGCATATGTGAATAAAGATTTGGAACTTGCGAGAAAAGTAATGCTTGCAGATGATGAGGTAGATAAATTGTTTGACCAGACAAAGCAAAAGCTGGTAAAATTAATTGCTGAGGATCATGGAAATCAGGGAGAAAAGGCAATCGATCTGATTATGATCACAAAATATTTGGAGCGTATCGGAGACCATGCGACAAATATTGCGGAATGGGTAGAATTTTCTATCACAGGTGTACACAAAGGAATGACAACTGTATAGGAAAAGATAAAGGAGAATCAAGGGATGATATATTGTGTAGAAGACGATGGAAATATTCGGGAACTGGTAGTATACACATTGAACACGACGGGGATGGAAGCCCGTGGGTTTGAAGATGGAAAATCCTTTATGGAAGCTTTGGCGTTTGAGACGCCAGAGCTTATTTTGCTTGATATCATGCTTCCGGGTGAAGATGGACTATCATTGTTAAAGAAACTTAAGAATTCGGCAAAGACAAAGGAAATACCGGTCATTATGGTGACAGCAAAAGGGGCAGAGTACGACAAAGTAGTAGGGCTTGATGGCGGAGCGGATGACTATGTGACAAAACCGTTTGGAATGATGGAGTTGGTATCGCGGATCAAGGCAGTACTTCGAAGAACCAAAAAAGAGAAGGAAGAGGGACAGTATTCGGTCGGCAATCTTTCCATGGATTTGAAAAAGCATGTAGTGTTTGTCGATGGAAAACAGGTGACTCTTACGTTGAAAGAATTTGAATTGCTCGGTCGCCTTGTGCAGAACCACAATATTGTGTTGACAAGAGATCGTTTATTAGAGGAAGTATGGGGATATGATTTTGACGGAGAGACACGTACAGTGGATGTTCATGTGCGGACACTCAGACAGAAACTAGGAAGCGCCGGTGATATGATTCAGACTGTGCGGGGAGTAGGCTACAGGTTAGGAGAGATCAATGAGAGTTAAAATACAAAAAAGTATGCTTTTGGTACTTTGCATTACACTTCTTACAACCTTTTCGCTTTTGATTGCGGCTACATATTTTCAGTCTCTGAATAATATGAAAGCAGAGCTAAAGCAGGAGGCCGTATATATTCAGACGGCAATCAATATATCCGGGACAAAGTATCTGGAAGATATGGATGCGGCACAGGTGAAGACGAGGCTGACAGTGATTGATGAGAATGGTACTGTTTTATATGATTCAAAAGAAGATGATTTTACATTTGAAAATCACAAAGAGCGAAAAGAAGTCAAGGATGCATTTGCGAACGGTTGGGGGGAAGATTTGAGAAAGTCGAATACCTTAGGAGAGCAGACATATTACTATGCACTAACCTTGAATGATGGAAATATCCTGAGAGTTGCAAAAACAGTAGATAATGTGCAGCCGGCAATTATGGATATGCTGCCTTATATGGCGGTGATTGCGGTTGGAATGTTTTGCTTTGCCTATTTTCTTGCAAAATGGCAGACGTCGAGATTGATACGCCCGATTAATAATCTGAATTTGGAAGAACCGCTTGAGAACAATGTATATGAAGAATTGAAACCCTTGTTGTTAAGCATTGACAAACAGAACAAAGAAAAAGAGGCTGTGGCAAACATGCGAAAGGAATTTTCCGCAAATGTTTCTCATGAATTGAAGACACCGCTTACTTCTATTTCCGGATATGCTGAGATTATGAAGAGCGGACTTGTGAAACCGGATGATATGATTGGATTTTCTGAGCGGATTTATAATGAGGCAAGTCGTCTGATTACCTTGATTGAAGATATTATTAAGTTGTCTAAGTTGGATGAGGGAAATGTTGAAATTGAGCAGGAGGATGTGGATTTATTCGGATTGGCGCGGGAAATTTGCAGCAGACTGGCACCGCAGGCAGAGAAGAAGAAAGTGCATCTGGAAGTGATTGGAGAAACTGTGATTTATCATGGTGTAAAAAGAATTTTGGATGAGATGATCTACAACGTCTGTGAAAATGCGATCAAGTATAATGTGTCAGGCGGTGAAGTGAAAATCTGGGTGGGCAATACACTCAAAGGACCGAAAGTGATTGTTCAGGATACCGGGATTGGAATACCGGAAGACCAGAAAGAACGTATTTTCGAGCGCTTTTACCGTGTGGATAAAAGTCATTCAAAAGAGACCGGAGGAACCGGTCTCGGACTTTCGATTGTGAAGCACGGTGCGATTTTGCACAATGCAGAGATTACAGTGAACAGTAAAGTTGGAGAAGGAACAAGAATGGAGATTTTGTTTGAACAGGATAAATCTTCAGACTAGCAGGAGGAAGTCTGAGATCTATAGTGGATACCAAACTCCATCGATTCCAATTGCATCTATCTGCGTCCAATCGCAGCGGTTCGAGAAGCCATAAATCCAACGGAATCCTTCAAAGGAATCATCTTGAACTGCCTCACGACTGGAATGATTTATTCCAACTTTCTTTTCTGTTGATGATTTTCCTGTCAAAACGTCTTCTTTACCATTCTTATAGCGGAAAGTAATCTGGACGGCCCCGGGATCTTCAGGAAAATTGGTATCTGTATCTCCTTCTGCCCATATTGTGATTCCAAGTGGAGAGTATTCTAATTTTGTATACATTTCAGATTTTCCTAAAGCTATAGATTTTGGTTCTATCGTCTTTTTTAGTGAAACGGTGAGATATTGTGTGGATTTTGGAATGTTGATACGGATATTCTCCTGTTCCCCGTTTATGTCCAGCCAGTAATAAGCTTCTTTTTCATTTGACAGATCAGTATAATAACACATGCTTGCCGCTTTTGAGGCAACCGGACCTGGCAGCTGCTTCAGTTCTTTTTCTGCTTCTTTTGTCAGTGCTTCCAGTTTTATCAGTATACGTCCGATATTACCATCATATGCCATGTCTACAAGGGAGAGAGAATAATCATCTGTCGAAATTTTTTGGTCTGAAGTAAGGACTTCTTTTTCGTTTAGACCAAACATTTTTTTTATAGACCATCCAAGTTCCTCAGATGCCACCGCATATGCACCGCCACCCAATATTGCTGCCAAGACGAAACCAGCCGCCAGTCGTTTCATAGTCCGTAAAAATCGAACCTGCTTTTGCTGCTTCATATTCTGGTGAACTTTTTTGAGTGTCATATTTCGAATTTTCTCTTCGTCACAGTTGACAGAATCAGACTTTATGTCTGTAAGCAATACATCTTTTGAATCCAAATGTCCAAATAATTCATACAGATTTACTTTTTTCATGAGTCACTCCTCCTTCTTTGAATTTTGTGATTAGTTTATCGCGCCCTCGGTATAATTTGGATTTCACAGTAGATATGGGTAACTGCATTGTATTGGCGATTTCATTCAGTTTAAATCCGTAAAAATAATATGCCAACATCAGATGTTGTTCAACGGCATTAAGCTCATTTAGCAGTTCCCGAATTTTTTCGATTTGTTCTTTTTCACCGAAATATTCATCCACACAGATAAAATCCAATACACTCTCTTCTTCAAGAACAATCTGTTTATGTTTTTCTCGTAAGCGGTTTCGTGTTTGATTTCTGGCAATCTGTGCTAAATATGGTTTCAAAGTATTGTGATTTTCAAATGACTGCTGTGATTTCCATAAGGAAAAAAATACGTCAGAAACAATTTCTTCCATATCTTCCTTTTCTAAACAGTCACAGGAAATCCCTTTTACAATCGTATAAACATATCCGGTATATTGTTTCATAAGGTTTTCCAATGTTTTTTCATCCAATACCAGTTTTTTCATCTTATTGAAATCCCCCCTTTCACTTACCTATACACAAAATCAAAGGAAAAAGTTTCATTAAAAAAGAAATATTTTTAATAAATTTGTTGGAATATACAAAAAATCCGAGGAGAATTCACGTGTTAGAGGATTCTCTTCGGATTTTTGAAAATAAAGTCAAAAGTAATTATGCTTCTACAAATACTTCTTTACCCATTCCGCAGATTGGACATACCCAATCTTCCGGGATATCTTCAAAAGCTGTTCCAGGAGCGATTCCGTTATCTGGATCACCAACTTCTGGATCGTATTCATAGCCACATGGTTCGCAAATATATTTCTTCATAGTAATACCTCCTTATAAATAACATGATAGATCAGTTACTATCATAATCTTTTTGACAAAATTTATTCTAGCAGAATTTTTGATAAATGTCTAGATAAAAATAGTAATCTTTCCTATTTTGTGCAATTTGCATAGATGTTATGTCTGAAAAGTTTGTGCATATATTAATAAAAAGAGAGAGTGGGTGTTTGGATGAAGAGAAAAATTCTGATGTCTGTATTGGTTTGCTTGTTTATTTTAGGAACGTGTATGGGTGCGGTGAGAGAAATATCTGTAAGCAACACAGTCAACGGCAGAGAATTGCCGATTTATTCTGTGGAGACAGAAGCAAAGCAGGTGGCGCTTTCCTTTGATGCAACATGGGGAAATGAATATATGAAGCAGATTTTGGATGTGCTGGATAAATATGATGTGAAGGCAACGTTTTTTCTTACAGGAAACTGGGTAGGGAAATATCCGGAAGATGTAAAACAGATTCAGCTTGCAAGGCACGATATCGGAAATCATAGTGAGAATCACAAAGCGATGAGCCAGCTCTCAAAGGAAGCTTGCAAAGAAGAGATTGTATCTGTACACGAAAAAGTAAAAGCTTTGACGGGGATAGAGATGAAATTGTTTCGAGTTCCTTATGGAGATTATGATGATCAAGTGATCAGGACAGCAAAAGCTTGTGGATACGAAGTGATACAGTGGTCGATTGATTCTCAGGATTGGAAGGATTATGGGAAGGAAAGCATTGTAAAAACTATTTTAAAAAATAAAGAATTAAAAAGTGGGGCGATTATTTTGATGCATAGTGGAGCAAAATATACAAAAGATGCTTTGGAATCTGTGATTTTGGGGCTTCGAGAACAAGGATATGAATTGGTTCCGGTGTCAGAACTAATTTATAAAGAAAATTATCATTTGGATGTGACCGGAAGACAGATAAAAAATAAATGAGAAATTAAGACTGATAAAATCATTTTAGAAGTAATTGACAAACGTAAAGCAGGTCGATATAATTATAAGAAACAAGGGCGTTTTCCGTGGAGTGAGAACGTCCATTTTTATTTCAGGATTTGGAGGGATATCAGTGAGAAACTATACAAAAAGAGACATATACAGACTTGTAGAAGAAGAGGATGTGGGCTTTATCCGGCTTCAATTTACAGATATATATGGAATGATGAAAAATATAGCAATCACGACAAACCAGCTGGAAAAAGCGCTGGATAACCGATGTGTGTTTGACGGTTCTTCCATCGAGGGATTTGCAAAGGATGAGGACTCGGATATGTATCTGTATCCGGATTTGAATACATTTGAGATTTTTCCGTGGAGACCACAGCAGGGAAAGGTTGCGAGACTCATTTGTGATGTGTATCGTCAGGACGGAACCCCTTTTGAGAATGATCCGCGGCATATTCTAAAAAAGACGGTTGAGAAAGCAAAAGCTATGGGATATCAACTACAAGTAAGCCCGAAGTGTGAGTTCTTTTTGTTCCATACAGATGATCATGGACTCCCGACAACCGTATCCCATGAAAATGCAGGATATTTTGATTTGGGACCTTTGGATTTCGGGGAGAATGCAAGACGTGACATGGTCCTGACATTGGAGGATATGGGGTTTGAGATCGAGACTTCTCATCATGAAGCGGCTGCGGCACAACATGAGATTGATTTCCGATATGATGAGACATTGGCTGCCGCCGATAAGATGATGACATTTAAACTTGTGGTAAAAACGATTGCAAAACGGCACGGACTGCATGCAACATTTATGCCGAAACCAAAATCAGGAGAAAATGGTTCGGGTATGCATCTGAATATGTCCTTGACAAAAGACGGAGTGAATCTGTTCGCCGATGAGAATGGTGAGAATGGACTGAGTCAGGAAGCAAGTTATTTCATCGGAGGAATTATGGCGCATATTCAGGCGATTACACTGATCACCAATCCGATTGTAAATTCTTATAAAAGACTCGTGACAAGAAGAAAACCGGTATTTCGGATTCCGGCAGAGCGCGGGGAGAAAACGAGAGTTGAGTTTCGAAGTCCAGATCCATCTGCCAATCCATATCTCGCATTTGCAGTGTGCCTTGCGGCTGGATTAGAAGGAATTGAAAAGAAGATCCTTCCGCCGGAACACATGGAAAAATATAATGAGTTACTTCCGGGAAGTCTCCTGGAAGCAGTCAGAGCTTTTGAAGAGGATACATTTGTTCAGAATGTTTTGGGAGAAGATTTATCAGCCAAATATGTTATGGCAAAGAAAAATGAATACCAGCAGTTCCGAGAGTATGTGACAGGCTGGGAACTGGAAAAATATTTGCACAAGATTTGAGTCTTTCTGTAATGAATAACCCGTTGAGCCGAAGGAGGTAAGTATGAGTAAAATTATTGTTGTGTTTCCCAAAAAGGATACAGCAACGAATATTCGTAATATCTTAGTGCGAAATGGTCTGGCAGTTACAGGAATCGGGACGACAGGAGCCCAGGCAATACAAAGTGCGGAGACGTTGGATGAAGGAATTGTGATTTGCGGTTATAAGATGCTGGATATGATGTATACGGAATTGCGGGAATATCTGCCGGATACATTTGAGATGCTCGTGATCGCATCTCCGGATAAATGGGGAGATGGGATTGTAAACGGCGTGGTAGGACTTACGATGCCGCTGAAGGTGCATGATTTGCTCAGCACGCTGAACATGATGCTGCAGGCGATAGAAAGGCGGAGAAAGAAGAGGAATGCGAAGCCGAAAGCCCGCAGCGAGAAAGAACAGGCGTTACTGAGAGAAGCGAAAGTATTACTGATGAACCGTAACAACATGACTGAGGACGAGGCTCATCATTATTTGCAAAAATGTAGTATGGACAGTGGAACAAATATGGTAGAGACGGCACAGATGGTACTAAGTGTTATGTCAGGATAAGAGAGTTAGGAGAAATGAAATGAAATTTACGAAAATGCAAGGTTTGGGAAACGATTACGTATATGTGAATTGTTTTAAAGAGACTATTGAAAATCCGCCAGAGATGGCGAAAAAGGTAAGCAACCGGAATTTTGGAATCGGTTCAGACGGATTGATCATGATTAATCCGTCTGATGTGGCTGATTTTGAGATGGAGATGTACAACGCGGATGGTTCGAGAAGTGAGATGTGCGGGAACGGAATCCGCTGTGTTGGAAAGTATGTGTATGATTACGGTCTGACAGAGAAAGAGCACATCTCTGTTGAGACACTTGCCGGAATCAAATATTTAGATTTGACGGTGGAAGATGGAAAAGTGAAACTTGTAAAAGTAGATATGGGAAGTCCGGAGCTTGTGCCGGAAAATATTCCGATTGTGGCGGATGGGAACCGTGTGATTGATGAGCCTATCAACGTGAATGGAACTGAGTATCGTATGACCGGAGTCTCAATGGGAAATCCTCATGCGGTCGTCTATGTAGAAGATGTGAAAGGACTTGATATTGAGACAATCGGTCCGGCATTTGAGAATCATGAGCGTTTTCCGAATCGTGTGAATACAGAATTTGTGAAAGTGCTTGATCGAAATACAGTTGAGATGCGTGTGTGGGAACGTGGATCGGGAGAGACGATGGCCTGCGGAACGGGAGCGTGTGCAGTCGCAGTCGCATGTATTCTAAATGGATTTACAGAAGATAAAGTGACAGTAAAATTACTTGGAGGGGATTTACAAATCGAATGGGATAAAGAGGCGGACAAGATATATATGACCGGTCCGGCGGAAGTTTCATTTGACGGAGAAATAAACCTATAAACGGAGGAAAAAGAATATGTTTAAAATAAATGACAACTATTTGAAACTGCCGGGAAGCTATCTGTTTTCGACAATTGCAAAGAAAGTGGCTGCCTACACACAGGCAAATCCGGAACAGTCTATCATCCGGCTTGGAATCGGCGATGTAACACAACCGCTTGCTCCTGCGATTATTGATGCACTTCATACGGCGGTAGACGAGATGGGAGTGTCGGAGACATTTCATGGCTATGCGCCGGATTTGGGATATGAATTTTTAAGAAGTGCAATCGCAAAAAATGACTATGTCCAAAGAGGCTGCGACATCTCAGCGGACGAGATTTTTATTTCAGATGGTGCAAAATGCGATTCCGGAAATATTCAGGAGATTTTCAGTAAAGACAATAAAATTGCAGTATGTGATCCGGTTTACCCTGTGTATGTGGATACGAATGTCATGGCAGGGCGCACCGGAGTGTATGATGCAAAGACAGAGATGTGGAGCGATGTGATCTATATGCCATGTACTGCTGAAAATGGATTTGCACCGGAATTGCCAAAGGAGACACCGGATATCATCTATCTTTGTTTCCCGAATAACCCTACAGGTTCGACGATTACAAAAGAACAACTGCAGGTGTGGGTTGATTATGCGAATAAAGTCGGAGCTGTCATCATATATGATGCGGCGTATGAAGCATACATTTCAGAAGAAGATGTGCCGCACAGTATCTATGAATGTGATGGGGCGAGAACTTGCGCAATCGAACTTCGCAGTTTTTCAAAAAATGCCGGATTCACAGGTGTCCGTCTTGGATTTACAGTCATTCCAAAAGAGTTGAAATGTGGAGATGTGACACTGCATTCACTGTGGGCGAGACGTCATGGTACAAAATACAATGGGGCGCCGTATATTGTTCAGCGAGCAGGAGAGGCCGTGTATTCAGAGGCTGGAAAGGTGCAGCTGAAAGAGCAGGTAGCGTACTATATGAAAAATGCAAAGACGATTTCGAATGGCCTGAAGGAAGCGGGATACACTGTATCAGGTGGAGTCAATGCGCCATATATCTGGCTGAAAACACCTGATCAGATGACTTCGTGGGAGTTTTTTGATTATCTGTTAGAGAATGCAGGAATTGTTGGAACACCTGGATCCGGATTTGGTCCGAGCGGAGAAGGGTATTTCCGACTGACAGCGTTTGGAACATATGAAAATACAGTTGCAGCGATCGAGCGGATTCAAAAATTGTAATAAAACAAAGGAACGTGGGAAAAATTCTCACGTTCCTTAAAAAATAATTATCTATTTAAAATTAATTTTGTCAATTCAACTGGCTCTACAATTTTTCCGTCTTTGTATACACGCATGTTACCAGAAGCGATCTCATCAATTAAGATTACTTCGTCGTTGTTGTAACCAAATTCGAATTTGATATCCCATAAATCAAGACCGATTGATTTTAAATCATCAGCAACGATCTTTGTGATCTTTAATGTCTGTTCTTTCATGCTTTCGAACATCTCAGGTGTCATGATTCCCAGAGCTGCAAGACCTTCACTTGTAACAAGTGGATCGCCAAGAGCGTCATTTTTGAAAGTACATTCTACATATCCACCGTCTAATACAGTTCCGTCTTCCATGTACTCTCCGTATCTGCGGATAAAGCTTCCTGTTGCAACAAGGCGGCAGATTACTTCAAGTCCGTGTCCGAATACAGTTGCTGGAAGTACTTCCATAGTAGCTTCTTCTACATTCGCACTTACATAGTGTGTTTTGATTCCGGCTTCTTTTAATAATTCAAAATAATGAACAGAAGTCTCTAAGTTTGCTTTTCCGATTCCTTCGATTGTTAAACCAACAGCGTTTTCGCCTGGATCAAATACTCCGTCTTTTCCAGTACAGTCATCTTTAAATTTTAATAATACATTTCCGTTGTCAAGGCTAAATACGTCTTTTGTTTTTCCTTCATAAATCTTTTTCATCTTAAAATATCCTTTCTGTGTTTGAATTAAGGGCTAGAATAAAAACCTTACCTTTATTTTTTATCACAAAATTGGAATTTGTACAATTTATTTTTGGTAAAGATTTCAAAAAAAGTGATTTTGTATAAAAAAATAAAAAAAACAGATTAAAAATTAGATACATCGTATCTGTAATTCTATGATATGTTCATTTGCATCTTCTGACTGATGGATGTCAACCCAAAGAATTTCAAGAACAGGATCGACAGGTGTCAATCCGTTTTTGGATGCATAGTCAAGCATTTTTGGTATATATGTGGCGTTTTGGTTGCAGCTTCCCTGATAGCAAAGTGAAAGATAATTACCGGCGGGAAGTGTGTCGTTTCCGTGCTCATCAATGATAAATACAGCCTGATAATCCTGAAAATGTTGTTTGCGCACATCGTTTAAAGCAAGAAGAGAGCCAATACGATTATTTCCGATGATATAAAGATTGTGTTCATCTTTATTTAACAGCTGCTTGATCAGAACGTCCATCTCCTCATCTGTCTGGTAACCGGACTGTATCATATGGCAATGTCTCGTATGGTGATAAGTCTGCTCTATGATGCCAAGAGGATGGCGCCTGACGTCTTTTAAAGTCTGAAGACGATTTTGAACATTTTCTCTCAGCGCATATAATTCTTCCAGTTTGTTATCAATTGCAGACAATTCCTGTTCAAACAGAGATTCGGTAGAGGTGATGCTGCGGTTATTCAGATAGTCTTTAATCTGTTCCATTGAAAAATCCAGATTTCGCAGGTCACGAATGACATTCAGACGCCAAATATCATGAAGGCTATATAGCCGGTAGTCATTTTCGCTGCGCTTGGGAGTCAAAATCCCAAGTTTTTCATAATAACGCAAAGAATCTGTTCCAATGTGATAAAGTTTTGCGATTTCCCCAATTTTAAAATATTTTTTCATAATGCATATCTCCTATTTATTCGCTGGCAGGTACAGAAGTTTCGTCTAAATTGAAATTTTGGACAAAATCAATCAATAGTGACGATACCATAACAGTTATTACAGAAAAAATGATTCGTTCAAAAGGAATGTAAGACAAAGACAATCCAAGTACCAGAAAATCCGTAAACAGATAGGATCTGGAAAGGCGCCAACGCGTCACTTTTGAAATTGTGAGTGCCAGCGCGTCATCACCACCACTTGAACCGCCTTGCCGAACGATCAGACCAACTCCGATTCCGACAAAAATACCTCCAAGCAAAGCGCAGGCAAGTGGATAAGGTGTCAGATCCGGAATGACCGGAGGGAATAATTCCCAAATTTCAAAAAACAAAGAGACGCTGAGCGTAGAGATAATGGAAATCTTGATAAATCTACCGCCCAAATATTTGAAGGCAAGCAGATAGCAGGAAATATCCAGTATCGGAGTGATAACAGAAGGAGAGATGCCAAACCAGTGATTGATAAGCAGCATCATGCCAAGCACGCCGCCTTCGGTAATTCCTGTCTGTTGATGAATATTGTAAATTCCAAAAGAACAAATGGCAGCGCCAAGTACGATCCATGTGATCTTTTTAAGAGTAAATCCGTCTGTGAACCGTTCCCAAATCGTTTTCATTATGAAATACCTCCTAGATTTGATAATCAAATAGTAAACCTTAGTATAGTGCCAAGGTCAAGGGATTTCTAGTGCGAATTGTAAGAAAAAACAAAAAAATAAAAAAAATTTAAAAAAGTGCTTGCAATTTTTTGAAATATATGTATAATAATATTTGTTCGCAAGAGAACACAGAACATTGCGGAATGGTGTAATGGTAGCACAGCAGACTCTGACTCTGTTAGTAGGGGTTCGAATCCCTTTTCCGTAGTTACAAAAAACGGAGTGTGGCTCAGCTTGGTAGAGCGCTACGTTCGGGACGTAGAGGTCGCGTGTTCGAATCACGTCACTCCGATTTTTTATTGGAATATTGTTTGGCGATAAGCTTTGAGATGAGATGGCAGAGATTATGTTATTTTATCTGAAAGCTTATTTTTTGTTGCGCAGGAAATCTTTAGTGCTTATTTTAGTAGAATACTATTGCTTAAATTCGGAAAAAAAGTTACTATATTTACTATAAGAAAAGAGAATATAGAAAAGAAAGAGAGAACGCGCATGAAAAAAGTAGAAAAAAGAAACTTTCAAAGTGTAAAAACAAAGCCGGGGTATGTCCGTACGGCGTTGCCTTTATTGTTGTTGGTTGTTTTTGCGATTATGGGATTGGTAATCGTGGAGATGATTATGGAAAAAGATTCTTACAAACCAGGAAAGATTACGGGTACTCATTACGAAAGTGAGATGCTGGGTATTTCTTTTGACGCGCCGGAAGGATTTGAGATGTCTTCTCAGGATCAGATTGATGAGCAATTGAAATCAAGTGTTTCTTTTGCTAATGTAATGAAAAGTACAAGTGGAAGACGCATGGAGATGGCAGCGATATCGGAAAAAGGAACATCTGTCAGTGTGATTACATGGAACATGGAAGGTGACGATATGTCGGCAGAACAATATGTGGAGTCCAGTAAAAAGACGGTTATGCAGCAATATGAGACGAAAGTAAAATTTACAAATGACGGAGAGATATTTTCAAAAAAAATTGCAGGTGAGACATACGAATGTCTGAAACTTGATTTTACATCGGATGACACAAAGCGATGCAGTGAGTCGTATGTCCGTATGGTAGATGGATATGCGGTGCTGATCGGTATTGCGTATGGACCTGAGAATACAGCGGAGCGAGATGCTGTTTTAGAGGCTGTAAAAGCATTGTAAAAAGAGAGGGGAAAAGATGTTTGGAGAAGTGATCAGACTATGGGAAAACGGAGAATATTCGTATCCGCTTGCATGTGGATTTGTACCGAATCTGGTGAGTTATATTCATGAAGATGAAAAAATCAGACCTTGCATGATCATCGTTCCGGGCGGTGGGTATCGATTTGTCTCGCAGCGGGAAGGTGAGATTGTGGCAAGAACGTTTTATGATAAGGGATATAACACGTTTGTGCTGACGTATACGACTGATTTGACGATGACAGAACCGTTAAAGGAGCAGCCGATGAAAGATTTGGCGCGTGCCATCCGCAAGATCAGGCAGGGAGCGGAACGATATCAGATAGATCCGGAAAAAGTTATTTTGTGTGGATTTTCGGCAGGTGGTCATCTTTGCGCAAGCGTGTGTGTACACTATGAAGATATTCAGGATGAGCACAGAGTGTATAAACATTTCTCGTGCAGACCGGACGCGGTAATTTTATCCTATCCGGTTATTACTTCCGGAGTATATGCGCATAGAGGTTCGTTTGAAGCGTTATACGGAAAAGAGCCTTCTGAAAAAGAGATGGAATATATGTCGCTGGAAAAACATGTGACAGAGAAAATGCCGCCTTGCTTTGTGTGGCACACGGTAGATGATCAGACCGTGCCGGTGGAGAACAGCCACTTGTTTGCAAGAGCCTGTAAAGATCAGGGCGTTTTGTATGCGTTCCACATATTTTCACATGGAAAGCATGGCTTGTCACTTGCCAATGAACAGTGGGCGAGCAGAGAATGCGGAGGCGCATATACAAAAGAGCAGATGCAGCTTTTAGTAAAAAGTATCGAAAATGGAACGATTACATTGCCGAAAGAGGCAGAAGAAAAAGTTTATGAAGAAGTCACAAAGGTTCGACCGAAAGATGAACCGAATGAGGAAGTGTCTATTTGGCCGGAGCTTGCCGACCGTTGGGTGAAAGCAATTTTGGTAAACGTTAAGAGGAATGTCCGATAAAGGAGGAGCCTGATGAGAAGACGAAGATGTAGCTTATGCGGCGGAAAACTGGTAAACAATAAATGCGTGGAGTGTGGTCTGGACAATTCAAAAAGTGATACATCTTACAGAGTGAATGAAAGCAAATGCACTCATGAGCCTTTGACGCATGTACATCATGAGGCGGAGAAAGTTTCGAAAGCCCATACTGTGAAGAAGGTGCCGGCAAAACAATTTCAGAAGGGCAAACATACGGTTAAGATTTTCGTTGTCATAGGGATTCTGATATTTGTAATCACTGGATTTGCCCAGATTGCTCAAAAGATACAAATGAGCAGTTGGAAAGAAGAATCTGTGGAGGAATATGATCCATATAAGTATTTGGAGAAGACACTGCCTGAGACAGGAGAGCACTTTGAGGAGACCTACACGGGAGGAGAATATATTGTCGGGCTGCATATTCCGGAGGGGCAGTACCGGGTAGAATTGTTATCGGGAAGTGGAAGCGTTGATTTGGAAGACAGTGAAAACCATGTGTACTATTCTGAATTTTTGGCAGATGCACAAGAGGAAGGTGTCGAAAGAGAGATAGAAGATTTCCGTTTGTTTGCAGGGGCGAAAGTAGATATAGATTCACAGTTGGAAGTAAAATTCATCTCTGAGAATGCACAGGTGCAAGGAATGAAATCAGGAATGGAAAATCCTTTGACAGAAAGCGTTGAGATCAAAGAGGATGCGGTTGCGGGGAAAGATTTTCCGGCGGGAGTTTATGATGTCACGTTTCGGCGTCCTGATGAAGAGGAGTATGGAATGGGATATATGAAATACATTGTGCCGGGTACCATTCGCGAAGAGGATATTGAAGAGTATGAAATAAGCACAGGAAGTGTTCTGCTTGGAGAACCGGAGGAAATTTACCACAATGTGGTGCTGCCGGAAGGAACGACCGTGACGGTGGAAGAAGGAATTATCATTCTCACACCGAGTGAGAAAATTGAATCGGAAGATTATGGGGCATATTATGCAGATCAGTATGTAGAATAGTATCAGGGCAGAGTGATTACACTCTGCCCTGATACTATTCTACTTTATATTCTAAGATATAGTCGTCCATCACATAACCTTGTCCGATATCGGTTACTTCGGTTCTCACTTTTTGAAATCCGAGATGTTCGTAGACTGCAAGTGTGCTCTCGTTAAAACGATTGCAGGTAAGCCAAATCTTATTCAGATTTCTCATCTTGCAGATCTCGATAAATTTCCGGAACATATAAGATGCGATTTTTTTGCCGCGAAAATCTTTATGTACATAGAGCTTGCTTAAAAACAGGCTGCCATTTTCTTCGTGAATGCCGGCAAATCCAGCAAATGTGTACTCGTATGAAAATAAAAAATATTCATAATCATGATTGATCTGGTCTGCCAAAGCCTCCGGTGAAAGAAATTTTTCGAGCATATAATCAATCTGTTCTGTTGAAAGAATCGATGAGAAGTGTTCATGCCAGATTTCATCTGCAAGTGCGGAAACAGAAAAAATAAGCTCTTCATTTGTGACGGGAATAATTCTTAAACCATCCAAGATAGTAATCCTCCTTTGCTTGAGTGTTGCTGTTCACAGTAACACGTGATTAAGTTTTATTGTAAAGGAAGAAAGAGTCGTATGTCAATGGTAACAATTTATGCTATAATGAAAATAGTTAAAGTTGTTACTGAACAATAACTTATAGTTTGTTGGGAGGCATTTGAATGGAAGATTATGTGAGACTGAGAGAAGTAAAAAAGATATATAAGATGGGAGAAGTGGAGATTGCGGCTGCGGATGGAATTGATTTTTCTGTTGGAAAGGGAGAATTTGCAGTTGTTGTCGGAGCAAGTGGAGCGGGAAAGACTACTGTTTTGAACATTTTAGGAGGAATGGATACGGCGACGAGCGGAGAGGTGATTGTAGATGGAAATGATATCACAACCTATAATACAAAGCAATTGACGGCATACAGAAGAGATGACATCGGATTTGTGTTTCAGTTTTACAATCTGGTTCCGAATCTGACTGCGCTGGAAAATGTAGAACTGGCACTTCAGATTTGTAAAGATCCTCTGGATGCGATGGCGGTGCTTGAGGATGTCGGACTGGGAGAACGAGCGGCGAATTTTCCGGCGCAGCTTTCCGGCGGAGAGCAGCAGAGAGTTTCTATCGCAAGGGCGCTGGCAAAAAATCCGAAATTGTTACTTTGCGATGAGCCAACGGGAGCGCTGGATTACAATACAGGAAAAGCAATATTAAAACTGTTGCAGGATACGTGTCGTAAGAAGGGGATGACGGTCATTTTGATTACGCACAATTCGGCGATTGCACCGATGGCAGACCGTGTGATTAAAATAAAGAACGGAAAGGTTTCTAAAGTGACATTGAATGAGAATCCGATTTCGGTTGAGACGATTGAGTGGTAGATAAGTATGAAAAAACGAGCGTTGAGAAAAGATTTTTATATGGAGATACGAAAAAGCCTGGGACGTTTTTTGTCGATATTTTTTATAGTAGCATTGGGCGTATCATTTTTTTCCGGAATTCGAGCATCGGAACCGGATATGAGAATTTCCGGAGATGCCTATTTTGATGAAAAAAATCTGATGGATATCAAGGTGATCAGCACGATGGGACTGACAAAA
This sequence comes from Faecalimonas nexilis, assembly GCF_059731825.1. NCBI lineage: Bacteria > Bacillati > Bacillota > Clostridia > Lachnospirales > Lachnospiraceae > Faecalimonas > Faecalimonas nexilis. Next base: position 979,614 of record NZ_AP029189.1, read on the forward strand.
GATGATCTGCATGCGATTGAAGGACTTTCAGATGTAGCTAAAGCAGAGGGCGGTTTTAGTCAGGACATGCTGCTTAATATAGATGATAATCAAAAGGTTCTTCATGTGATGTCTATTCCGGAGTCCATGAATGAGTTGACGGTAAGTGAAGGAAGAATGCCTGAAAAAGAAGGAGAGTGTCTTGTAGATATAGATTTTTTAGAAGGTACTTCTTATCGGATTGGTGATACGATTACGCTGACGGGAGAAAATTCCGGGATATTGGAGGTCAAAGAGTTTAAAATCGTGGGAACAGGAAGCAGCCCGTCCTACATCTCGTTTGGAAGGGGAAGCAGTCTGATTGGAACAGGAACGGTCAGTGGGTTCCTCGCTGTGACAGATGAAAATTTTTCTCCGGATACCTATACAGAAATTTATGTAAAAGCAGCAGGGGCAAAAGAGGAAACTGCGTTTACAGAGGGGTATCAAAAGAAAGTGGATCATGTGATTGATGAGATTGAGAAAATTACAGATGCTAGATGTGAGGCGCGGAAACAGTCTCTGGCAGCTGAGGCGAACAAAGAGATTGACAAGGCGAGACAGGAGTTGGAAGACGGAAAAGCGAGCGCGCAGCAGGAACTTTCGGATGCAGAACAAAAGCTGAAAGATGGAGAAATACAGATCCAGAATGCGAAAGCAGAAATTGCATCTGGAAAAGAGCAGATTGAAAATGCGAAACAGACCTTATATCAAAAGCAGAAAGAACTGGATGCCGGACTAGAAGAGTATCGCACCGGAAAAGAAACACTGGATAGCCAAAAAGAAGAATTAGAGAAAAAAGAAAAAGAATATCAGCAGCAGGCTGAGGCGGCAGCGCCACAGATTGAGGCTGCCGAGAAGCAGATTGCAGATGCCAGAGCCAAGTTAGACGCGGGATGGCAGCAGTACAATACCATCAAAGACAGCGAAGACCCAAAAGATCAGGCAATCGCAGCAGAGTTATTGAAACAGTTGAATGCAGGGGAGGCAGAACTTAAGGCGAACATAGAAAAGCTTACTGCGATGAAAAATCAGTTGTCAGAAGGGAAAATTGCGATTGAACAGGCAAAAGAGCAGCTGAGCGCCGGAGAAGAATCGCTCTCTTGTGCACTGCAGACAATCCAGAACGGGCAGGTTCAGATTGATACAGCGTGGGAAGAGCTGCATGAAAAAGAAGAGACACTTGAGAGTGGAGAAAATACTTTGCAGGAACAAGAACAGACGCTGATTAAAAGTAGGGAAGAGTATGAGACTGCAAAGACGGAGGCGCAGGCAAAGATTGAGGAAGGGGAACAAAAGATCAAAGATGCCGAGAAGGAGATTGCAAAGATAGAAACTCCGACATGGTATGTATATGACAGAAGCACTTTGCCGGAATATTCAGAATATGGAGAAAATGCGGATCGCATGCGGGCAATCGGGAAGGTGTTTCCGGCGTTGTTTTTCCTTGTGGCGGCACTGATCAGCCTCACGACAATGACACGAATGGTTGAAGAGCAGAGAGTGGAGATCGGAACACTTCAGGCACTCGGATACAGCAAGATTGATATTGCGAAAAAATATTTGAATTATGCGCTTTTGGCAACGTTTGGAGGAAGTGTTTTCGGGGTGCTGATTGGAGAGAAACTATTCCCGTTTATTATTGTGTATGCCTATAAGATTATGTATCAGCATCTTCCGCATATCATTGTGCCGTATCATGTGTCATATGCGGTCATGGCTACAGCAGCCGCAGTATTATGTACATTCGTGGCAACACTGGCAGCCTGCTATAAAGAACTGATGGCATTGCCGGCGGTATTAATGCGCCCACCATCACCAAAACAAGGCAAAAGAATTTTTTTAGAGCGTATTACGTTTATTTGGAAACATTTAAGTTTCATTTGGAAATCCTCTATTCGTAACCTTTTCCGATATAAAAAACGGTTTTTTATGACGATCATTGGAATTGGCGGTTGTATGGGATTGATGTTAGTGGGATTCGGACTCAAAGATTCCATTACCAATATCGCAACGCTCCAATATGGAGAATTGCAGGAGTATGACGGGATGGCATATTTGTCTTCGGACTTATCAGAACAGGAAAAGATGAGTTTAAGGGAAACGCTTGAAGGCGAACATCAGATTGATACGTATTCGGAAGTCATGATGAAAAATAAGACAGTGAAGAGCGCGGCAGGAGAAGAGGAAATCTACCTGAGTGTTCCGGTAAAGGAGCATGGTTTGGAGCCATTTATGACATTTCGAAATCGTGTTACAAAAGAAGAATATGAATTGACAAATGAAGGTGTGATATTAACAGAGAAGGTAGCCACCGAATTAGATGTGAAATCAGGAGATATGATTACCATACAAGAAGATACCGGTGACGTAAAGGTGAAAGTTGTGTCGGTATGTGAAAACTATATTGGAAACTATATGTATATGACAACCGGATTATATGAAGAACTTTATGGAAAAGAGCCGGAAGAAAATAGTATTATGTTCAAGATGAAGAAATATGATGAAGAAGGTTTGATGGGAATCGGGGAAAAACTGATTGAGCAGGATGCAGTTTTGAACGTGACATATACAAATAATATGGAAGAGCGGATTGCAGATATGCTCGGCAGTCTGAATCTGGTTATTGTGGTACTTATTATCTCGGCGGGAATGCTGGCGTTTGTTGTGCTTTACAATTTGAATAACATTAATATTACAGAACGAAAACGAGAACTTGCAACCTTAAAAGTGCTTGGGTTCTATGATAAAGAGGTTGCATCGTATGTATTTCGGGAAAATATTTTGCTGACAATTATTGGATCGCTGGTTGGAATGGGAATCGGAAAGATTTTGCATCAATTTGTGATTGTTACCGTGGAAGTGGAAGGAATTATGTTTGGAAGAAATATTGATTTTCCAAGCTTTTTGTACAGCTTTTTATTCACGGTTGGATTTTCATTGTTTGTGAATTGGGTAATGTATTTCAAATTAAAGCGTATAGATATGGTTGAATCACTGAAAAGTGTAGAATAGTTTATGAGAATTTAATAAAGTTCATAAGATTATTAGCACTCACTTTAAAAGAGTGCTAATTTTCTATTGACATTTAAAAATCAGAGTATTAATATATCAAATAGATGAGGCAAAACGCCGAGAATTGATAATTAAAGATAAAAAGGAGTTGTTAGAAATGGGTGCAAAACACGGTAACCTTTCAATTAACAGTGAAAATATTTTTCCAATTATAAAAAAATGGATGTATTCAGATCACGACATTTTTGTGCGTGAGTTGATTTCAAATGGTTGTGATGCGATCACAAAATTGAAAAAGTTAGATATGATGGGAGAATATCAACTGCCGGATGACTATAAAGCAAGCATCAAGGTAGTGGTAAATCCGGAAGAAAAAACATTGAAATTTATTGATACCGGTATTGGTATGACTGCGGATGAAGTAGAAGAATATATTACACAGATTGCATTTTCCGGTGCAACAGAATTTCTTGAAAAATATAAAGACAAGACAACAGAAGACGATATGATCGGACACTTTGGTCTTGGATTTTATTCGGCATTTATGGTAGCAGAGGAAGTTCACATTGATACATTGTCTTACAAAGAAGGTGCGGCTCCGGTACACTGGACATGTGACGGCGGCACAGAATATGATATGGAAGAAGGCAGCAAAAACACAGTTGGAACAGAGATCACGTTGTTCCTGAATGAAGAAAGTGTGCAGTTTTCGAATGAATATCGTGTGAGAGAAGTGATTGAAAAATACTGTTCTTTCATGCCGGTAGAGATTTTCCTGTCAAAAGAAAATGCAGAACAAGAATACGAGACAATTTTGGAAGAGGAATTGAAAGATGATGATGTCATCGTGGAACGTATTCATGAAGAAGCAAAGATGGAAGAAAAAGAAAATGAGAACGGCGAGAAAGAGATGGTGGAAGTTTCACCGGCAGTAGATAAAGTGAAAATCAACAAACGTCCGGTTTCTCTGAGTGATACAACTCCACTTTGGACAAAACATCCAAATGACTGTACAAAAGAGGATTATATCGAATTTTACCGCAAAGTGTTTATGGATTACAAAGAGCCATTGTTCTGGATCCATCTGAATATGGATTATCCATTCAATTTGAAAGGTATTTTGTATTTCCCGAAAATCAACACAGAGTATGATTCCGTGGAAGGAAAGATTAAATTATACAATAATCAGGTATTTATCGCAGATAATATCAAAGAAGTCATTCCGGAATTCCTGATGCTGTTAAAAGGTGTGATTGACTGTCCGGATCTTCCGCTGAATGTATCACGTAGTGCATTGCAGAACGACGGATTTGTAAATAAAATCTCAGATTACATTTCAAAGAAAGTGGCAGATAAGCTTACAGGAATGTGTAAGACCGACAGAGAATCTTATGAAAAATACTGGGATGATATCAGCCCATTTATCAAATTCGGCTGCTTGAAAGATGAAAAATTCTGTGACAAGATGAGTGATTACATTTTATTCAAAAATATTGACCATGAATATTTGACACTCAAAGACTGCATTGCAAAAAATGGCGGTGCAGAAGAGACGAAGGCTGAAGAAGAAAAGACAGAGGCATCAGAGGGCGAAAATACAGAAGAGAAGAAAGTAACAATTTACTATGTGACAGACGAACAACAGCAGAGCCAGTACATTAATATGTTCAAACAGGAAGGTTTGGATGCAGTGCTGCTGACACATAATATTGATTCTCCGTTTGTGACACAGCTTGAGCAGCGCAATGAGAATGTACAATTCCAGCGTATCGATGCAGATTTGACAGACACATTCAAAGAAGAAGTTGCAAAAGAGGAAGAAGAAGCATTCAAGGCAGATACAGAGACATTGACTGATGTATTCCGCAAAGCATTGGAAAATGACAAGCTGGAAGTTAAAGTAGAGAAGCTGAAAAATGAAAATGTGGCATCTATGGTAACATTGTCAGAGCAGTCACGCCGTATGCAGGAAATGATGAAGATGTACAATATGTACGGAATGGATCCATCTATGTTCGGAACAGATGTGACACTTGTATTGAATGCAAATCATCCATTGGTACAGTATGTACTCAAAAATAAAGATGGAGAACATGTACCAATGTTCTGTAAACAGTTATTTGACCTTGCAATGTTGAGTAACAAACCGTTGAATCCGGAAGAAATGACAGCGTTTATCAACAGAAGCAACGAGATTATGATGTTATTGGCAAAATAATAAGAGAAATAAAAGATGCGCAAATCCACAGGTGGGTTTGCGCATTTTGTGGCTATGGAATAAATTTAGAAGAATTGGAGGATTGTGATGGAGATTAGAAAGTATCAGGCAGAAGATTTGGAAGAAATTGTGCAGCTCTTTTATGAGACAATTCAAACTGTGAATCGAAAAGATTATTCGCAGGAACAGGTGGAAGTGTGGTCAAACCGATGTGAGAATCTTAGAAAAAATAAAACATTTTTTGAAAAACTTTATACAGTCGTTGCCGTAGAGGGAGAGAAGATTATAGGATATGGAAACATAGACAGAACAGGATATTTGGACCATCTGTTTGTGCATAAAGATTTTCAAAATCAAGGTGTGGCAACGGCAATCTGCGATGAGTTGGAACAGCATGCCAAGAAATTTGGGCTTCAAAAGATCAGCGTACATGCTTCCATTACGGCAAAACCGTTTTTTGAAGGACGAGGATATGTGTTGGAAAAAGAGCAGCAGGTGGAGCTGGAAGGTGTGAAGCTGAAAAACTATGTGATGGAAAAATCATTTTTAGATAGGCAAGATGGAGAAAATAGAGTAAAATGAGAGTATAAAGAAAGCAATACGTTGGGAAACAGGAGGTGTAAATCTATGAGGAAACTATTTAGAATCACCTTGGTAACATTCATGTTACTTAGTCTGTTTGGATGTTCGCAGAAAGAACCGTCAGAGGTTAAGAAGCATGTGGAAACTGATTTTTTGGAAGAACAGAAAGTCAGAGAAGACGAAGCAACCGTAATTAGTACTTATGATGTGACTGATCCGGAATTCGTTGAAGAGTATTCTGAACAGAATAAGCTGGTAACGAAAGTTAAATATTATGAAATGAGTGATGGTACATGGAGGACAGACACGCATACATATAAATATAGACTGGAGATAACAGGAAGAATGAATGGAGCAGCTAAAGATCGTACATTTGTTTTCCTAAGTAACCTAGAGGATATTACGTTTGGACAGGCGTGGAAAGCAAGTGGACTAAGCAGTAATACGGCTGACTATTTCGAGGAAGAGGAAGCAAAACTTGTGGCTGTGAAATAGAATAGGTTATCGTAGGAGCGAAGTGGAAAGACAATCCTATGATTATTATCAAAAAGCTCTTTGTAATGGCTCGCATATTGCATATTTGGTTTTTGACGAAAACTGTGTTGTTGGTGCGGGTGGTGTTAGCTTTTTTCAAGTAATGCCGACCTATAACAACCCAAGCGGAACTAAGGCATATATAATGAATATGTATACAAAGCCTGAATACAGAAGGAATGGCATTGCTTATAAAACATTAGATATGTTGATTAAAGATATTAAAGGCAAAGGCATTTCAGCCATTTCATTAGAGGCGACGGAGATGGGGAATACCAAAACTTGAGTCTGGGGAAGGTGGTAGTGTATGAAAAAAATTGGAATGGTGCTGTGCATATTTCTTTTTATGATTTCTATGACAGCGTGCAGTTCATCAAAAAATAACCCAGTTCATTTAGGCGTGAATGCAGTAATTACAGAAATTGATGAGGGAAACAGCACGATAACTGTAAAAGACGGTGCAGAAGAAGGCATTTTAGGTAAAAACTGTCTTATTGATTGTTCATCCATTCCTATGATTTACTGTGATTATGATACAGGACAAGTTGTAAGTATATCATTTGAGGATTTACAGGTTCAGGATGAAATCATTTTGAGTATTCGAAATTCAGAAATAGAGAATTCTAAAGACGAGGACGATAATGCAAGGACGCTCAAGGTTGAACAGTTGCAACTGAGTACGCAAAGAATGAAATAGTGATTTGTCTAGGAAGATAGAAAAAAGTGATTTTAGAATATTGAAAACGTGGAGGGATGGACTATGGGAGTTGTAGACGAGAAAGATTATATTATGCGAATGATAAAAGAAATGGTACAAGTATTGTTTTCTTTGGTATTTGGGAAGAAATATGTTTCTGTCGAATTAGAAGACGAAAATAAATATGAAGTCTCAGGGAATACGCTGAAATATTTTTTCGATATGATTGACCAGGGAGATATAAACGAAGCTGAGAATCTTTTGCTGGAAGATCTCGATTATACAAATAAAGAAGAAGTCATGGCGGCGGCATTTTTTTATCAACATCTAAGTCAAAAAGACGATGATTTTTTGAGAAGAAATGATTACACGAAAGAAGAAGTGCTTTTTGGGTTTAAGCAGTTACTTGAAAAATCCGGATATAAGGACTTAATTCGTTTAATAGGACGTGTTGATGAGGAAGAACGATAAGGTGCGAAAACACTCATTTTACCACGAATGAATGAAAATAAAAAGTAATAGAGATACCGTGACCTCTATTACTTTTTCATCTTATAAGACTTCTGCGCTAATCTCTTTTTTCAAAAAGAATCTTTGAACCATCTGATCCCATGCTTCTTCCAAAGACTTATCCAAAGTGAAGAGTCTCATGGAAGTTCCGGTGACGCAGGTAAGATTCTGACCATCATATTTCAGATTGAGATACAATCCCTGCACATCTTGTGGCTGGAAATTCAGTTCCTGCTGTTTCAGTAATCTTTCAATATTCGCCTCTGACAGTCCGAATACAAAGCGAAAACTGAGGGGAGTTTTTTTACCCTTGATCAAAGAAAATGCGTACTCTCTAATATCTTTCCACAAAGAATAATCTCGGGAAGGAGCCAGGTCTTTCTCAAAAAAATCTTTTTTGAGAAATCCATTAATGGAAAATGTATTATAGGTGACAATTTCTCCTTCTATGAATAAAAATGAGTCGAAGGTGTCCGATAATAACAGCTTGGACATACATTCTTTTACTTCCGGTAATTTTAATGCAATCATGAGAACCTCTCCTTTTCATTCTTTTTCAAGAAATATATTCCGGCAATCAGTGTAATGAATTCAGCAAGCGGTACAGATACCCAGATTCCAATGACTCCGATAAGCGGAGGCAGCACAAATACAAAGATAATTGCAAGTACACACCCTCTGGAAAGACAGAGGAACAATGAAAGCTGTGGTTTTACTGTAGATTGAAAATAGCCAATGATAAACATATTCAATCCGATTACAAAGAATCCAACAAAATAAATACGAATTGCAGTGGATGAAAGCGCAAGTATTTGTTCATTTGGATTCATAAAAATATAAGTAAACAAATTTGGTACGATCAATCCTAAAATAGCCGGAACGGAGCAGATGATAAATGCAGTTTTCAGTCCCAGTTTTTTTACAGTCTCAATACGATCAATAAGCCCTGCACCATGATTGGTTGAGATGATCGGCTGAGAAGCCTGGTTGATTCCGTTACACAGGCAGATGACTACAATAGCGGTATTTGTAATGACACCATACATGCTCACACCGATATCGCCAATATATTTTAAAATCTGTAAGTTGAAAACAAACATAACAATTCCGGACGAGACTTCCACAAGAAAGCTTGTAAATCCATTTTTGTAGATACTTGTGATGAATACAGGTGAAAATTTCTTTAAGCTAAAATGCAGTCCGTTTGACTTAGAGCGAAAATGGAACAGCAAAATAACAGTTGTAAGTACGGATCCAAGCACACTTGCAATTGCTGCTCCTGCCATGCCCATTTTACAAGGAAATACAAAAACAATATCTAAAACAACATTCAGGACACCGCCGGATACAACGGCAATCATGGAAAGCTTTGGTGCACCATCATTTCTTACAAAGGTTTGTAGAAAAGTGGAGAATGCAAAAAAGCCAAGTCCCAAGATCACGTACGGCGCGTAATTGAGTACATAAGGCATTGTTACATCTGTTGCGCCAAGAAAACGTGCGATCGGTTCCATGAAATTTAAAAATAGAATCATGTATAAAATACAGGTGATGGCATTCAAAAGTACTGCGACAGAAAAATAACAGTTTCCGGTCTGAGTATCGCCTTTTCCGCGGGCGATTGACATTAAGACAGAACCGCCGACACCAAATAAAAGTCCGGTGCCAAAGAAAATATTAAACAGCGGGAGGATGATATTTAATGCAGCCATAGCATCAATGCCAATTCCTTTCCCGATAATAATTGTGTCAGCAAGTACATAAATAGACGTTACCATCGTTCCGCAGATAGAAGGAATGAGGTAACGAAAGAATAATTTTCGTACTGGCTCGGTTGTAAGTGTGTTTGTCAGCATAAAAAATCTCCTTTAAATAAAATCCAATAATGGTATTATAGCAGATACGTTGACTTTTGGAAACCAAAACAGTATCATGAAAGTTAAACAGCAATAAAAGGAGTAAAAAGCATGCAACAGACAAACTATATAGATAACTTACTTTCGCTTATCAGGAAGGCAACCTCACAGTTTCATACAGTGGAAGCAGTGAAAGATCAGTTAGCAAAGCAGGGATATGAGGAACTGTGTTGGAAAAACAACTGGAATTTGCAAAAAGGCGGGAAATATATGGTGATTCATCATGGCTCCAGTATTTTTGCATTTACGATCGGGAGTCGTTTTCAAGAAAAAGAGAGTTTCCGAATTGCGGCAGCACATGGGGATTTTCCGGGATTTCGTATCAAACCAAATCCGGAGGTGACTACAGAAAAATATGTACAACTTAATGTGGAGAGTTATGGCGGGGTGAATTTGTCAAGTTGGCTGGATCGTGGACTGTCTGCCGCAGGACGTGTCGTCTTAAAATCTGATGATGTATTTCGTCCAAAAGTTAGTCTCGTTGATCTCGAGAAAACATTATTTACGATTCCGAATATTGCGATTCATCTGGAACGAGAGATGAATAAGGGCGTAGAATTGAATAAGCAGACACAGATGCTTCCGATTGTGGGAATCTTGGAAGAAGAGGTGGATAAAAACTGCTTTTTGAGTGCGCTTGCGGAAAAGCTTCAAGTGCAGGTGGATGAGATTTTGGATTATGAATTGAATCTGTATAATGCAGACAGGGCAGAGAAGATAGGATTGCACGAAGAATTCCTCTCGGCGCCGAGACTGGATAATCTCACGTCTGTTCAGGCGCTTGTCGATGGAATTTTAGAAGGTGAACGAAAAGAAGGGCTGAATGTGATCGCGATATTTGATCATGAGGAGGTCGGCAGCAGGACAAAGCAGGGAGCCGGATCTATGATGCTTCCGTATTTGCTGGAGAAAATTTATCTTTCACTTGGAGGGTCTGAACAGATGTACAAGAATGCACTTGCGGAGGGGCTTTTAATGTCTGTGGATGTCAGTCATGGATTTCATCCAAGCTATGGGGGAAAATATGACCCGACAAATAAGAATATGTTGAATCAAGGGTTCTGCATTAAAGAAGCATGCTCACAAAGCTATGCAACAGACAGTGAAGCGGTCGGAATCGTGCAGCAGATTTGTGAAAAAGAACAGATTCCGTATCAAAAATTTGTAAATCGTTCGGATGTGACGGGGGGCGGAACACTCGGTTCAATCGCATCGGCGATGCTTCCGGTGAGAACGGTAGATTTGGGTGTGCCGTTGCTTGCAATGCATTCCAGCAGAGAACTGATGGGAGCAAAAGATCAGGAGAGTCTGACCAGATTTATCAAGGCATATTTTAGTTTATAGGAGAAAAGATGAGAGAAAATCAAACTACAGAGACAACAGTAAGATTGAATAAGTTTTTGAGTGAGGCAGGCGTCTGTTCCAGAAGAGAGGCAGACCGTCTGATTGAAAACGGGAAAGTGACCGTGGATGGAAAGCGTGCAGAGATGGGAATGCGTGTCAGTCCTTCCCAGAGAGTGTGTGTAGGCAAGAAAGAAGTGCGGCAGAAAAATGAGATGGTGCTGCTTGCGGTCAACAAGCCGGTTGGAATCGTCTGCACAGAAGAAAAAAAAGAAAAAAACAATATTATTCGGTTTTTGAATTATCCGACAAGGATCACATATATCGGAAGGCTTGATAAAGATTCAGAAGGGCTGCTTTTGATGACAAATAATGGAGACATTATCAATAAGATGATGCGCGCAGGAAATCAGCATGAAAAGGAATATAAAGTTACAGTCAATAAGCCGGTGACAAAAGAATTTATTGAGAAGATGGCAGAAGGTGTGCCGATTCTTGATACGGTCACGAGAAAATGTAAGGTGGAGATGCTCGGAAAATATAAATTCCGGATTATTTTGACACAGGGACTCAACAGGCAGATTCGCCGGATGTGTGAATATCTTGGCTATAAAGTGACAAGACTGGAACGTATCAGGGTAATGAACATCACACTTGGAGAGTTAAAGCCGGGGGAATACCGGAAGGTGACGGAAGCAGAAATTCAAAAATTATATGAATTGATTAAGGATTCTTCCAATGAGACGGTGATCCCAAAGAAACAAGAACAATGAGGTAGAAAGCATGGAACAAAAAAAACAGCGTATGCAGGAACTGGTACAATTGCTGAATGAGGCAGGAAAGGCATATTATCAGGGAACTGCGGAGATTATGAGCAACTATGAATATGACAAACTTTACGATGAGTTACTTGCGTTGGAAAAAGAACTGGGAATTACATTGGCATCAAGTCCTACAGTCAATGTAGGATATGAGGTGCTAAGTGAGCTTCCGAAAGAACGGCATGAAAAACCGATGCTTTCTTTAGATAAAACGAAGGAAGTGTCGAAATTAAAAGAATTTCTGGGAAGCCAGAAAGCAAGGATTTCCTGGAAATTAGATGGGTTGACCATAGTGCTGACATATCAGAATGGAACTTTACAAAAAGCAGTAACAAGGGGAAATGGAGAGGTCGGAGAGGTTATCACTAACAATGCGAAGGTATTTAAGAACCTGCCGCTTCATATCTCTTATCAGGGAGAATTGATTCTGCGTGGAGAGGCCATCATCGGCTATCGTGATTTTGAAAAAATCAATGAAGAGATTGAAGATGTAGATGCAAAGTATAAAAATCCAAGAAATCTGTGCAGCGGTTCAGTACGCCAGCTGAATAATGAGATTACTGCAAAAAGAAATGTGAAGTTCTTCGCATTTTCACTTGTAAAAGCAGATGACGTAGACTTTAAGAATTCCAGAATTTATCAGATGGAATGGTTAAAAGAACAAGGATTTGAAGTGGTGGAAGGATATGAGGTCACAGCTGGCACGATTGAAGAGCGTGTGAAATTTTTTTCGGAGAAGATTGCAGACAATGATTTTCCGTCAGATGGTCTGGTGCTTGTATATGATGACATTGCATATGGGCAGTCGCTTGGTACAACCTCCAAGTTCCCGAGAGATTCCTTTGCGTTCAAATGGGCAGATGAAATCAGGGAGACAACTCTTTTAGAGATTGAGTGGAGTCCGTCAAGAACAGGGCTTATTAATCCGGTTGCAATTTTTGAACCGGTGGAACTGGAAGGGACGACGGTGAGCCGTGCGAGTGTTCACAATATCAGCATTATGGAAGAATTAGAGCTTGGCATTGGCGATACGATCGCAGTCTATAAAGCAAACATGATCATTCCGCAGATTGCAGAAAACCTGACGCGAAGCGGTGTGAAAGATATTCCTGAGGAATGTCCGGTCTGTCATGGTAAGACAGAGATCCGAAAAGTCAGTGATGCAAAGGCGCTCTACTGTACGAACGAAGAGTGCGGGGCAAAGCATCTGAAATCATTTGCGCTGTTTGTGAGCAGAGATGCGCTTAATATTGATGGACTTTCAGAGGCGACATTAGAGAAATTTATCGCAAAGGGATTTATCAATCATTATTCAGATATTTTTCATTTGGAGCAGTATGAAGATGAAATTAAATCCATGGAAGGATTTGGTGAAAAATCTTATGTAAATCTACAAAAAAGTATTGAAAAAGCACGTGTGACAACACTGCCAAAACTCATTTACAGTCTTGGAATAGCGAATATCGGACTTGCCAACGCAAAGGTAATCTGTAAAGAACTGAACTTTGATATAGAGAAAATGCTTCGTGTTACAGAGGAAGAATTGAGTGAAATATCGGGAATCGGTCCTGTGATTGCGAAAGCGTTTGTTTCCTATTTTGCAAAAGAGCAGCATGTGGAAGAATTCCGAAGACTTTTAACAGAATTGGAGATACCAAAGGAAGAAGAGAGCAAAGAGGCTCAGATTTTTGAAAATATGAACTTTGTAATTACAGGAAGTGTGGAACATTTTGCAAATCGAAATGAAGTAAAGGCTGTAATTGAAAGTAAAGGAGGAAAGGTGACGGGCTCTGTCACTTCTAAGACAAACTATCTGATTAATAATGATATAGAGTCAACTTCTTCAAAAAATAAAAAAGCGAGAGAGCTGGGGGTTCCGATTATCTCAGAAGAGACATTTTTAAAAATGCTGGAAGGTGAATAAAGAATGCAGATAGAAGAACTCGTTCCATTTTGGGCGAAACTTACAAAAGAAGAACAAGAGGAACTGAAAAACAGGATACTGGTACAGAATGTGAAAAAAGGAACCATTATACACAATGGTTCGGAGGACTGTACAGGGTTGATCATTGTGGAAGAAGGACAACTTCGCGCATATACGCTGTCGGAAGACGGGAAAGAGATCACATTATACAGAATGTTTCAAAGAGATGCCTGTCTTTTTGCGGCATCCTGTATTATGAATAATATTCAGTTCGAGGTGATTATAGAGGCGAGAGAAGATTCTAAGGTTCTGACAATACCGACCTCTGTTTATCAGAATTTGATACATACCTCTCTTCCGGTTGCAAATTTTACAAACGACCTCATGGCGTCGAGATTTTCAGATGTGATGTGGGTGATGGAACAGATTTTAAATAAAAGTGTGGATGTGAGACTTGCCGCACTGCTTGTGGAAGAGATGGAGATTACAGGAGAGAGCATGCTGAAAATGACACATGAAGAGATCGCTCACCATCTGGGAACGGCAAGAGAGGTGATTACCAGAATGCTGAAGTATTTTCAGAAAGAACAGCTTGTCAGCCTGTCGCGCGGGAGCATTGAAATCATAGATGAAGATCGTCTGTATGAACTTGCGAAAGACAGTAGAAGATAAAGTGTGACAATGTCACAGAAAGAGAATGTCATATCTTGTATGATAGAGTCATCAAGAAACAGAAAATTATATTGTAGGAGGAAATAGATATGTCAGTAATGAAAGTAACAAACAGCAACTATACACAAGAGGTTTTGGAATCAAATGTCCCGGTATTAATTGACTTTTTCGCAGACTGGTGCATGCCTTGCAAGATGTTTGCGCCAATTGTAGATGAGGTGGCAGCAGCACATGAAGGAAAAGTAAAGGTCGTAAAAATCAACATCGATGATGATCCGGAACTGGCTCAGGAGTATCGTGTGATGAGCATTCCGACATTGAAGCTTGTGGATGCAAAAGAAGTGAAAGGAACCAATGTAGGAGCGATGTCAAAAGCAGAGCTTGAGAGCTGGCTGCTCGGACACGGTGTACAACTGTAGGAGATGTGAGATGGAAAATAAAAATTTTTATGATGTGATTGTCATCGGAGGCGGTCCCGGAGGATACGGGGCTGCGCTTTACACATCAAGGGCAAACTTAACCACGCTTGTAGTAGAAAAATTCGCTCCGGGCGGACAGATGGGGACGACAGAGATCGTAGAAAATTATCCGGGCTTTACAGAAGGAATCAATGGATTTGAACTTGGAATGCAGATGAAGCAGGGCGCAGAGCGGTTCGGCGTGGAGACAAAGATCGCGGAAGTGCAGAGTGTGGATTTAGAAAAACAGCCGAAAGTTATCGTTACATCAGATGGAACATACGAGGCGAAGACGGTTATTCTTGCAATGGGAGCTTATCCGAGAGAGCTTGGACTTCCAAATGAAAGAGAACTGAGAGGTCGCGGCGTATCTTACTGCGCAACCTGTGATGGAATGTTTTACAGAGGAAAGACAGTTGTGATCGTAGGTGGTGGAAATACTGCGGTTGCAGATGCTTTGTTTTTATCTAAAATCTGTAAAAAAGTATATCTGGTGCACAGAAGAGATGAGTTGAGAGCATCCAAGACATATATGGATTCCCTGAACGAGGCAGAAAATCTGGAATTTATCTGGAATTCAGAAGTGGTGGAAGTGCTTGCAGATGATCTTGTCACCGGAGTGAAAGTGAAAAATAAGGAAAATTGCGAAGTGTCTGAAATTGATTGTGACGGAGTGTTTGTTGCAATTGGAAATGTGCCAAACACAGAGCTTGTCAAAGGACAGATTGACCTCGATGAAGGAGGGTATGTGCTCGCAGACGAGACGACACGGACCAATATTCCGGGAGTGTATGCGGTTGGAGATTTGAGAAAGAAACCGCTCCGGCAGATTGTGACGGCGGTGGCGGACGGTGCGGTGGCATCGAAGTATATTGAGGAATACATTGCGGTGGGAGAATAGCTCTCACCGTTTTTAGTTTATAAAAAGTTCACTTGTGTGATAAGAATATCTCATATATAATAAAATCATATGTAGGAAAGAAGGGATAACTATGGCAGAAAAAGATAATATAAATGAGATGGATATAGATATAGACAGCGAGAAAAAAGAAGTTCCGGAAGTAGTGAAGGAAGAGAAAAAAGAGAATGAAGAGTATGAGAAATTCTGTTTTATGTGCCACAGACCGGAGAGTGTTGCAGGAAAGATGATCGATCTCCCGAATGATATTTGCGTTTGTTCAGACTGTATGCAGAAAAGTTTTGATATGATGAACAATAATAAGTTTGATTTAAGTCAGCTGATGAATATGCCGGGCGTACAGTTTTTAAATTTGTCGGACATGGAGAATATGATACCAAAAAGGCAGCAGGTGAAGAAGAAAAAGCCGGAAGAAAAGAAGGCGGAACCTGTGTTTAATATCCGTGACATTCCGGCACCGCATAAGATTAAAGCACAGTTAGACGATTATGTGATTGGACAGGAATATGCAAAAAAGGCAATCTCAGTGGCTGTTTATAACCACTACAAGCGAGTTGCGACAAATACGATGGATGAGATTGAGATTGAAAAATCCAATATGTTGATGATCGGACCAACCGGAAGCGGTAAGACATATCTTGTAAAGACACTCGCGAGACTTTTAGATGTACCGCTTGCGATCACAGATGCGACATCATTGACAGAGGCAGGATATATTGGTGATGATATTGAAAGCGTGGTTTCCAAATTGTTAGCGGCAGCGGACAATGATGTGGAAAAAGCAGAGCGTGGAATTATCTTTATTGATGAGATTGACAAGATTGCAAAGAAGAAAAATACGAACCAGAGAGATGTCAGCGGAGAATCCGTACAGCAGGGAATGTTAAAATTGTTGGAAGGAAGTGACGTGGAGGTGCCGGTAGGCGCGAACAGCAAGAACGCAATGGTGCCGCTCACGACGGTCAACACGAAAAATATTCTGTTTATCTGTGGGGGAGCGTTCCCGGATTTGGAACAGATCATCAAAGAGAGATTGAATAAACAGGCATCGATGGGATTTATTGCAGATTTGAAGGATAAATACAACAATGATAAAGATATTTTGTCGAAAGTAACAGTGGAGGATATTCGCAATTTCGGAATGATTCCGGAATTTATCGGGCGACTTCCGATTATCTTTACCCTTCAGGGATTGGATGAAGACATGCTTGTCAAGATTTTAAAAGAGCCAAAGAATGCAATTTTAAAACAGTATCAGAAGCTTTTGGAACTTGATGAAGTAAAATTGAACTTTGATGAGGAAGCATTGCATGCGATTGCAAGAAAGGCGATGAAGAAAGATACCGGAGCGAGAGCGCTTCGCTCAATCATTGAGGAATTTATGCTCGATATTATGTATGAGATTCCGAAAGATGACAATATTGGTCAGGTTACTATCACAAAAGAATATATAGAAGGAACGGGCGGTCCACTTATTGCGATGAGAGGACAGGAGCTGATTACCGGCTAAGATTCAGGGGTGGAAAAATAAATTTTCTGCCCCTGATTTACGGTTGCCTGAAAAAGAAAAAAGTGCACAAAAAAAGTGAAAAAAGTGGTTGTAAAATGTTCAAAACAGGTGTAAAGTGTAGTTTAGATTTGGCAAAAAAGAAAGACAGAAAGAGAAAAGGAGTGTGGAGTTTATGGAAGGTTACAGTTATTTGTTAGATCTGGCAATTATTTTGCTTTCGACGAAAGTGCTAGGACTTGCTACACGTAAAGTACAGATGCCACAGGTCGTGGGAGCACTATTGGCAGGATTGCTGTTAGGACCGGCGGCATTGGGATGGATCACAGAGACCAACTTTATTCATGAGGTAGCAGAGATAGGTGTTATTGTATTGATGTTCTGCGCCGGTATGGAGACAGATATCAAGGAGTTAAAAGAAAGTGGGAAAGCTTCTTTTATAATTGCATTATTTGGTGTGGTTGTTCCGCTTATTGGGGGATTCGCGGCAGCTTGGTTCTTCAATAGACCTGACTTGATCGCATCAGATGCATCCTGCTCAATCTTTTTACAGAATATTTTTATCGGTATCATTTTAACGGCAACATCGGTAAGTATTACGGTTGAGACATTAAAAGAGCTTGGAAAGTTAAAGACACGTTCGGGAAATGCAATTTTAGGAGCTGCCATCATAGATGATATTCTTGGAATCATTGCGCTGACAATCGTGACAAGCATGGCAGATTCTTCTGTAAATGTTACGGTAGTGCTGTTAAAGATTTTAGGTTTCTTCGTATTTTCGGGAATTATCGGAGTGATTTTTTACAAAGTATACAAACGATGGACAGAATCTTCCGAGAAGGGATTGCAAAGACATGCGATTATTGCGTTTGTGTTCTGTTTGCTGATGGCATATATTGCGGAAGTTGTATTTGGAGTAGCTGATATTACAGGTGCATTTATTGCAGGATTGATTATCTCGAATACAAACAAATCGATGTTTGTGCGAATTAAGTTTGATACGATTTCTTATATGTTGTTGTCGCCGGTATTCTTTGCAAGTATTGGATTGAAAGTAGTGCTGCCAGAGATGACACCGGCGATTATCTGGTTCTCAGTGGTGCTTGTCATTGTGGCAATCGTTACAAAAGTAATCGGCTGTGGAATTGGAGCAAAGGTATGTGGTTACCAGAATTATCAGGCAAAAAGAATCGGAGTTGGTATGATTTCCCGTGGTGAAGTGGCGCTGATCGTTGCAAGTAAGGGAACGGCGCTTGGACTTCTCGGGGGCAATTTCCTTGGACCGGTTGTCATCGTTGTAATTTTTACGACCATTATCACACCGGTGTTGCTGAAAATTGTATTTAAAAAGGCACCTCCGATTCCGGTAAGTGAGACGATTACGGAGTCAGAAAGTCTGGCAAAAGAGTTGGAACAGGTGATGAAATCCCGTGGAGAAGAACGAAAATAGGTTGGAAGCCGGCATAGAAATATGTCGGCTTTTTGCATGAATCACAAAGTGTTTCATATATTAGATAAAAAATGATGGAGCGATTATGCCGCAGGAAGAGATTTGCAGAAATCGAATCATATCCGAAAATTATCGGGATTTTATTGTGAACCAGCTCAGAGGAAATATATTTGACTCTATTTCTTCAGAAGAACTTTGCGAACAGAGTATGGAATACTTATATAAAACAATCTATGTAGATGGAACGATGGCAGATCCCATTAATTTTGAAAAATATACGTACAATTCGGTGCCGAAGTGCTTTACCCTGATTGATACAGAGGCGTTAAGCCAGTCTGGAATCTTACAGATACAGAATTATCCCACATTGGGACTGAAAGGAAATGGAGTGCTGGTCGGATTTATAGATACCGGAATTGATTATGAAAATCCTGTTTTTCGAAATATTGACGGAAGTACCAGAATTTTGGGAATCTGGGATCAGAGTATTCAGGATGGACAGCCGCCGCAAAACTTTTTGTATGGAACAGAATACACGAAGGAGATGATTGATGCGGCTCTTAGTAGTGATAATCCAAAAGCGCTTGTTCCAACTCAGGATGAAAGCGGGCATGGGACTTTTCTTGCAAGTGTTGCAGCAGGCGGAGCTGATGTGGAAAATCAGTTTTTGGGAGCAGCGCCGGAGTCGAAGCTTGCGATTGTAAAGTTAAAACCGGCAAAAAAATATCTGAAAGAGTTTTACCTGATCACAGAAGAAAAAGAGTGTTATCAGGAAAATGATATCATGCTTGGAATGAGGTATCTGAATGAACTGGCGAATCGATATGATATGCCGCTAGTCATCTGTATTGCACTTGGCTCGAATATGGGAGGACATAATGCGACACTTCCAATCACAGGACTTTTAGAGATGTATGCCAATATAGCAAATCGGGCAGTTGTGATCGGGGGAGGAAACGAAGCGAATCAACGGCACCATTTTTATGGAAAAGCCGAGAATGTAAACGATATCAAAAAGGCAGAAGTCCGTGTGGACGGCGGAATGAAAGGATTTACGATGGAACTGTGGACGGACATCCCCAATATTGTGGCAGTCTCCATTATATCGCCTTCGGGAGAAAGAATTCCACGGGTGCCAATCCGTCGGGGAGTGATGGAGGTATATCGTTTTGTGTTTGAGGGAACGACTATTTTTATCAATTACAAATTACTTGTGGAAAAATCAAATTCGGAATTGATATTTTTTAGAGTAAAAGATCCGGCCCCCGGAATATGGACGATTTTTATAGAGCCTGTGGAGTTGGCAGATGGCGTGTTCCATATGTGGCTTCCGATCACAGAACTTTTGGAAGGAGAAGTTTATTTTCTGCAGTCAAATCCGGATTATACGATCACGGAGCCTGGAAGTACGGTTTCCGGGATGACAGTTGGATATTATAATGGAGATGATAATAGTATTGCTATTCGATCGGGAAGAGGATATACTAGAAGTGAAAAAATCAAACCTGATTTTGTGGCTCCCGGAGTAAATGTAACGGGAGCAGCAATGCGGAATCAATTTACAGAGCGTACAGGTTCCAGTGTTGCTGTCGGGATTACGGCAGGAGCAGTTGCACTTATGCTGGAGTGGATTGTGTACCAGCTCGGGGAGAGCAGGATTGATTCCATACAGATTCGCAATCTTTTAGTTCTGGGAACAGATTGCAAGCCCGGCGAGACATATCCCAACCGAGAGTGGGGATACGGAGCTTTGAATCTATATGATGCATTTGATGCAATCAGGCGTATTTGACACATGAAGGGAGAAATGAAACATGGGAGACTTTTTTGAAGATTTAGGAAAACGAATTACAGAAACAGCAGGAGCAGTGACGAAAAAGACAGAAGAAGTTGTTGAGACACAGAAAATAAAAAGCCAGATCAGAGTGGAAGAACGAAATAAAGAAAGAGATCTGCAGCATCTTGGAAAGCTGGTTTATGACCGTTTCCAGAAAGGGGAAGTGATTGATACAGTATTTGTGGAGCTGTGCGAGGCTGTTGCACAACATGAAGACGCAGTTCAGTCCTATTTAAAAGAACTTGCGCAATTGAAGGGAATGGAACTTTGCAAGAACTGCAAAGGCGAATTGGAATCTGATATGGCATACTGTCCAAAATGTGGAACAAAAGTAGAAGAAGAGATACACTTTGACACAGAAGAAGCAGAAGAGACGACAGCAGATGAGGGGGTAGATGACTCAGCCATGCAGACAGTAGAGGAGACAGAGACGGTTTCAGAAGAGGAAGTATAGATGCTTGCTGTAATTTTGACGCTTTTGATAGGAACCTTATGTGGGATTGATTTATATTTGAAGTCATACATTGAGACTCATTACAAAGAGGGGGAAGAAAAGAAGATTCTCGGTGACACAATCTCAGTTCGAAAAGTGCATAACAAAGGGATGGCGCTGAATAAGGGAGAAGAACATCCAAAAAGAGTGCGAATGCTATCGGGGATTGTGACTGCGTTGCTCGTGTTGTATTATGTTTTTCTGTTTCGGAAGAAAGGCGGATGGATGCGCAAAAAGGGAATTGCACTTGCCATTGCAGGAGGAGTGAGCAATACTTACGATAGATTTGTGCGAAAATATGTAGTGGACTATTTCGGATTTTGCACGGAGTGGAAAAAATTCGAAAAGATCACGTTTAACTTGGGAGATATGTTTATCTTTCTTGGCAGTATTTTAGTTGTGATATCTGAGATTTTTTCAAAAAAGCGATAAGAAAGATAAGAAAAAAGATGAGACCCGCGGGAAATCGCGGGTCTTTGTGTGGGTTTAGCGCTCTAAAATCTTTGGAAGAACATTTTTCGGAGTATCTAGGAAAACAAGATTCGTTCTTACGTCTGAATAATGAGGATTCTGGTGAACCACTACAATGGAGTTCCCACGGAAGTATTTGATATAGTTTTTATATGTATAGGATTCCAATGAGGTTCCAAGAAGCAGCAGCACATCAGCTTTCGCAATTTCGTCAGCAATTTTAGCGATGATCTCATGGTCAAGCATTTCTCCGAATAGTTTTACGTTTGGACGGATGATATGCCCGCATTCTTCGCAGAGTGGAACAGACGGAGATGTTTTTACAAATTCGACAGGATATTCTTTCCCACAATGTGTGCATATGTTTTTGTGAATGGTCCCATAAATATTATATACATGTTTACAACCGGCTCTTTCAGAAAGAGAAAAACTATTTTTAGAAATAATGGTCTGCAATTTTTCCTGTTTTTCAAGTTCGGCAAGTGCGTAGAACGTTTCGCTTGGTTCAAGATCTTTGTCTAATATCTCAGACTTGTAAAACTTAAAAAACTTTTCCGGTCTGGTGCTGAAATAAGCGCTGGAATAGATATATTCCGGTGAGTCGCCGTATCTGTTCTCGATATCGTAGGCGACGTCAAGAGAGAGTATGCCCGGATATCCACATTCTTTTAAGATTCCAGAACCACACAGGGCAACTGTATATCTGCTGGAATCTAATATGTTTTTTAATGTTTGCAATTTTTTCTCCATAATAATCCCACCCTTACTTAAATAGTATGATTATATTGTCCTATGTTTTGTCAGAAAAGTCAATCAAATTCACAACTAATGTGTATGTATTTTTAACTATTTTCTAAAAGTAAAATGGATAATTGTGAGTAAACTAGAAAAGCTTTGGAGAGGCTCCAAAGCTTTTCTGATTACATTATATAGTTTACATTAACTGCCTGTTCCCCTCTTGGTCCTTGAGTAGTGTCAAAGGAGACTTGCTGTCCCTCTTCCAAAGTCTTAAATCCATTGAGAGCAATTCCGGAGAAGTGTACAAAGATATCCTTTCCGCTTTGTTCATTGGTGATAAATCCAAATCCTTTTTGTGAGTCAAACCATTTTACTGTACCTGTATTCATGTGAGGTACCTCCTAAATTATAATATTTGTAAATTAAATAGAAATAAAAAAACACATATTTTGGTAAGAAATCAAACGAGTTAATTGCTTACAAAAATATGTGATCAAATAAAACATCTAAATTACTCGTTTATCATACCATGCAATTTTTGAAATGTCAAGAAAATATTGAAAATTCTGAAAAAAGTCCTTCTGAAAAAAGTCATAGCCTCCCACATTGGAGTACTATGACTTTTCTTTTCCGTCGATGAGATATTCATAGGAAACATGGAAAATCTCAGTGAATGCTTTTAATTCCACATCTGTGACGTGACGTTTATTGGTCTCAATTCTGGTAATCACATTTTTATCCATATCATATCCATTCAGTTGAAGTTGGTAGGCTAAGAGCCGCTGTGACATATTGTGCTGGCGGCGCAGTTCGATGAGCCTTTGGCTGATCAGATTTTTCTCCCCGGTAGATGCTTTTGGTTTTGGCATATTTCTAATCCCTCCTACAAATAGTGTGCGTAAAAATATCTCATTTTTTGCACTTTTTTCTATTGAATTTTACATGGGATTAGAAATACGATCGGTTGTAAAAATGATACAAAAATAAGGGGAATGAAAGAAAGAAGAAACTAAATGCTGCAGATGCGATAGAAAATTGTTTATGTTGGCGTTGAGTAAAGTGAAGTAAATAGAGTATAATGTTGTCCATAAAGCAATGGAATTCAGAGACGGAGGCTTGTATATGAAACGAATATTAGTGATAGAAGATGACGAAATGCTGAATGCGGGACTTTGCTATAATCTTCAGATGGAAGGTTTTGAGGCGGCTCCGGCATTTGGAGCAAAGACGGCAAAAAAATTATGGAAAGAAAAATCATTTGACTTGATTTTGCTTGATGGCAATCTTCCGGACGGAGACGGATTTGCAGTCAGCAGAGAAATTCGAAAAGAAAGTAAAGTGCCAATTGTGTTTCTGACAGCGCGGGATATGGATGAAGATATGATTGAGGGCTTTGAAAACGGGGCGGATGATTACATTACAAAACCATTTAATATCAAAATTGTCATACAGCGGATTAAAGCAATCTTGAGAAGGTGTGAGGGCGATGACACGGTGGAGAAAGTGTTGCAGTGTGGAAATCTGGCAGTTGATTTTGAGAGCCACACGGTAAAAAAGCACGGAAAGCTTCTGACATTGACGCCCACAGAGTTTAAATTGCTGCACCGTTTCTGCCTGAATCCGGGACAGGTGTTGACAAGGCAGATTTTGTTAGAAAAGCTGTGGGATCAGGATGGTAATTTTGTGGATGAACATACATTGACGATCAATATCAGCAGGCTTCGTGCCAAAATTGCAGATGAAGAATATGCATATATTAAGACCATTTACGGGGTTGGATATAAATGGATAGGAGAAAGCCATGAGTAGAAGTGAATGGGTGACTATTGTGACAGCAATTGTTGTAGTTGTTATCATATCTGCCGGTCTATGGTTTTATTTCCGGCAGCGGTTTGTCAGAATGGCGGAAAAAGTGGAAGATGCCATTGATGCGATTATCGATGGGAGAGAACTCAAAACAGAAGAACTGAATAAGGATACCTTATTTTCGAAAATCCAGTTGAAGCTTGAGCAGTTATCCGAGGTGACAAAGTCTGCAGAGGAAAAGAATGTGAAGCAGAAAGAGGAGATACAAAAAATGGTATCAGATATCTCCCATCAGTTGAAGACGCCGATTGCCAATATCACGATGTACAATGACACGATTTTGAATCATGACCTTCCAGCAAAACAACAGTACCGGTTTCTGAAAATAATGCAAAAGCAAGTGGAAAAGCTGGATTTTCTTGTGCGCTCACTGATGAAAATGTCTCGTTTGGAGAACAGCATGATCAAGCTGAAAAAAGAGGAGAACAGTCTCTTTGATATGGTTGTGGAGGTTGTGGAGAATCTGTCGATTCCGATGGAAAAGAAGAAACTGGACCTTCAGATTGACTGTCCGAAAAACTTACGGATATGCTATGATCGGAAGTGGACAGCGGAGGCATTATTCAATGTAATGGACAATGCAGTCAAGTATACACCGGAATATGGAAAGATTCGGGTTGAGGCAGAGGTACTTGGAATGTTTGTACGTCTTTCAGTGAGTGACACCGGAATCGGAATTGCCCCGGAACATATGAATGATGTGTTTCAGCGGTTTTTCAGAGAGGAAAAGGTACACAATGAAAAAGGTGTCGGAATCGGTTTGTATTTGGCAAGAGAGATTATAACAAAGCAGGGCGGCTATATGAAAGTAGTGTCAAAGGAAGATGCAGGGAGTACATTTTTCATCTATCTGCCAAATGAGCAGGAAGAATTGTCTCAAAATTGAAATGATTCATCGGGCGTTTGAGATATTATTGAAATAATCAGATGCTAAGATAAAGACAGAATCAAGAAAAGGAGAGATGATGATGGCTGTTTTACAGACGATAGATTTAAAAAAATATTATGGGGAAGGAGAGAATCAGATCAAGGCATTGGATGGCATCTGTTTAGAGATAGAAGAGGGGAAATTCACTGCGATTGTCGGAACTTCTGGAAGCGGAAAATCTACACTTTTACATATGCTCGGAGGACTGGATACACCAACATACGGAAGAGTGATTGTGGGCGGAAAGGATATTTCTAAGATGAAACCGGATGAGCTTACGATTTTCAGAAGAAGAAGGATTGGATTTGTATTTCAGAATTATAATTTGGTGCCGATCTTGAATGTGTATGAAAATATCATTCTGCCAATTGAACTTGACGGGAACAGACCGGATAAAGGATATATTGACAACATTATTACATTGTTGGGGCTGGAGAAAAAGTTGACCAGCATGCCGAATAATCTGTCGGGTGGACAGCAGCAAAGAGTTGCGATTGCAAGAGCCCTTGCGACTAAACCTGCGATTATTCTTGCCGACGTAAACTGAACCCCATGTGCTTACTGTACATAGCGTATATACAGTAGGATTACATGACAATATAGGTACATGATACACAAGTAATGAGAAAAAATGTGTATGCAGTAGGAAGAAAGTATTGATATCTGGTATGAGGAAAGACATCCTTGTAGCAGGTTTTTTATTGTCAATAATAGACAGGTTTACAAGTAATATTTTGTTGGTATGTGTGAATAGCTTTTTGTTGGAGGATAGGGTAGTGTTGTAGTCGAAAAGGAAAGGAGAAATGTAAAATGAGTAAAGAACTTACAACAGAACAGAAGCTTATGCAGGCAACACAGTATGGACTATTGATTTATGCAGGACAACGGAAAATCCATGATGAGGATGAACGATTAAAGCTGGAAAAGATTGCAAACGAAATAGGAGAGTATTGGGGACTGGAAGAACCTGTAGCAGGTTATCCGGAACTTTTTGAGGAGATTACACTCCAGGGGCTTTGCAGATATGCTAGCGAAATGCAATATACGCATGGAGAAACAGAGCGGGAACGAATCAAAGAAGTATTGGATTTGGTGTATGAGATGAAGAAGCATTGGTCTGAATAAAGGCAACCGAATTAGACAGGAAGGGAGAAACCTCAAGGATTACTTTAGAACGTTAAGAAAGTGAAAGAACCATGGAATAATTTCAAAAGTTAAAAAGCAAATTAAAGAAAAGCCACAGCCTCATACAATGGAAGCTATGACTTTTCTTCTTTTCCCTCGATGAGATACTCATAGGAAACATGAAAGATCTCAGTAAGCGCTTTTAATTCTACATCTGTGACATAACGCTTATTGGTCTCAATTCTAGTAATCACATTTTTATCCATATCATACCCATTCAGCTGAAGCTGGTAGGCTAAGAGGCGCTGTGACATATTATGCTGGCGGCGGAGTTCAATGAGCCTTTGGCTGATCAGATTTTTCTCCCCGGTGGATGTTTTCGGTTTTGGCATATCTCTAATCCCTTCTGCAAATAGTGTTGACAGGTTCGTCTCACTTTTTGCACTTTTTCTGTTGATTTTACACGGGATTAGGAATACGATCGGTTGTAAAAGTGAGACAAAAAATATACCAAGATAGAATGATTGGGTTGGTTGGAGAAAAACGGAGAGAATAAGAAAGAGCGATATAACAAGAGAAATTTAAGAAGTGGCTACTTTTCCGGTTTAGAGAAGCTCGGAAAAGAATACGTTGATATCGGTGTGGAAGATTTTAGCAAGGGCAACAAGTTCCGATACCTTGATGTTCATACGGTTGGTTTCCAGCTTGGCATAAGTGCTTTTGGACATAGAACACACAGACTTATGGTTTTCTTTCGGGATATCATATGAATAAAAAGTACTGGATTACAATGTTGTTGGATGGAAGGGTGAGCGAAGCAAAGATATTGGATTTTTTGGATCTGAGTTATGATTTGATAGATCAGAAGAAAGATTGATTTGTAAATAAATTTGAATGGTGTGCAGGGGATGAGAAAATATGAAAGCAATAAATATATATATTCAAGAATACAAGAGAATATGGCCACTGAATTTGAAAATATTTTCTCACAAAGATCAAAAAAGTTAAATGTAAAAGTATAGGAGTTTCTTGCGATAAAAACTCTTGTTGACTTGTTGCTGGATATAAATATAGAAATAAAGCATTTTGAGAATATTTTTGCTTCCTTTACGATAGAACAGATTGGAAAAGAAACAGAGTAGATACCTTACTCATGAGGGAATATCTCTGTGGTTGGAGACAGGAACTATAGAGGCAGGTGGAAAACAGGCAGAGCTTACAAAAAATGAATTGCGGATCATGTATTATCTTTTTGAGCATGACGGAGTCATCTGTACAAGGGCAGATTTGATTGAATACTTATGGGATAATCGGCTCTACTCAGATACATCTTACCACAATGAGGAATTAAAGTCACTAACCCGTTATCGTTTTGATAAGGTCAAAGAACGGGCAAAATTGAAAAGTTCTGTTTCAAGACTTGTCTGTATTCTTTTCCCGGAGCTGGAAAGACTTGTTCCTACGCTTCATATGGCATCCGTCTATGCTTTGCTTTGTGGATTTCCAAGTGCAGATGCTGTTGCAAATGCACATCTCACAAGGCTTTCCAACCTACTCTTTGATAGTTCGAAAGGCAGATATGGAAAAGATACTGCTGTCATGTTTCGTGACGCTGCAAGAAGTTCTATCGGTTCTCATATGCCTGCCAAGTCTTTGAAACTAAAGCACACCATAAAACTTATTCGGGAATTAGCGATTGAGATTGACGAGATTGAAGCAGCCATCAAACGAATCATGGATGAAGAAATCCAATCGCCAATCTTTACCATTCCCGGTATCAGTTACCGGATGGGCGCAATGATCATCGCTGAGATTGGGGATTTCTCTCGTTTTATTCCGCAGATAAGATATTCGCATATGCAGGAATGTCTCCCTCCACTTATCAATCCGGACAGTTAGACAACTGTTATTCCCATATGGAGAAACGAGGTTCCAGATACTTCCGGTATGCCCTTTACAATGCCACAAAATATGTCTGTCACTGGGATAAATCTTTTGGTGCATATCTTGAAAAGAAACGATCGGAAGGCAAGCATTATAATGTTCCCATATCCCATGCCGCTAAGAAGCTTGTGCGATTGATTTTTGCAATGGAGAAATCAGGAAAAGCATATCTGCCAACTGCTTAATTTTTTTCTGTAAATATCTCCTTTTAGAGCACCTATAAAGATGCTCTTGTTGTCATACAGTTTTCAAGGTTCAAATATATCTGAAATGCATTTCTGCAATTCATTCAAAAAACTTTCATTTTAGACTTGACTTTTAATAGTTAGTCTTTCTATACTCATTTTCACTTCAAATGTCGTTCCGCCCTGCTCATTTCCATGAACCTCAATCTCCCCGTCATGCACCTGCACGATCTCGCGTACCATTGCAAGTCCAAGACCTACACCGCCAATTTTTCGGCTTCTTGACTTATCCACCCGGAAGAATGGTTCAAAGATCCGCTCTCGGAATGTCTCATCGATTCCATTTCCTGTATCTGCAATCGTCAGAACAACTTCTTTCCTCTTTCGTTCTGCCGATACCGTAACTTTTCCATCTGTATGGTTGTATTTAATCGCATTTTCAACAAGGTTATAAAGCATCCGATAGATCAGTATATCACTTCCTGTCAGCATCAGACCCTCGCCTGCATTCTCTTCTTTTTCATCTACTGTACTCTGCGATTTCTGTATCAGTGTAACACCTTTTTCCTGTGCCAACGGTTCCAGATCTGCCAGCACTTCCTCGATTAGTCCACAAAGTTCGATCTTGTCATTGCGCGCTACTGTCTGTAACTCACTCATATCCAGAAGTGTTCTGACCAACTTGCTGAGACGCTCGTTCTGCTCTGTCACCATCTGGATCGTCTCTTGCGCCGCTTCCCCATTCTCCGGATTTTCTGACGCATGATAGAGGTCCAGTTGTGCTTGAATTAATGCCAAAGGAGTCCGCAGCTCATGTGCTGCATTCCCGGTAAACTGGCGCTGTGTCTCGAACGATTCCGACAGTCGCAAAAGCATCTTATTATAAGACGTACGAAGTATGTCCAGCTCTGCAATCTTATTCTCTTCGATCGTATAATCCGTCAGGTTCTGTGCCTGTACTTTTTCAACTGTCTCAGAAAACTCTCTGAGCGGTTTTAATGCACGGCCACTAATAAAATATGTCACCGCTCCACCAAGTAACGCTACAACACCTGTGATCAGTAGACTTCTGTTTCTATAATCGGATTTCGAATTATACACCTCCGTAGCAAATTGTGATGCAAAATTGTCCCACTCATTATCCGGAATCTCAATGTATAGTGCTTCCGGTGTTTTTCCCTGATCTGTAACTGTTTCCTGAAGTGTATCGATATAATAGACTCCATTCTTATATAAGAAAAATGTAAGGCATCCGCACAATACTGTGATCAACACTGTAGTAAGGATTGTCAGTCTCCACTGGAGTGATAATTTTCTCATGCTTTGCTATCTCCTCCTATCTTATAACCCTCGCCAATCCTATTTACAATCGGATCATAGCCAAGTCCCGCCTTGAGTTTTCTCCTCAGAGAAGACATATGCACACGAATAGAGCCGCTAAAACTATTCACAGAAGAATCCCAAACATGCTCAATCAACTCTTCCTGGCTGACCGGCCGGCCCTGATTCAGAAGAAGATACTCTAGAATCCCATTTTCTTTTCTCGTCAACGCAACCGGATTCTCTTCTGCATACGCCACTCGTTCTCTTATATCAAACCGAATGCCGTTGCATTCCAGGCAGACATTTTTCTGTATGAATTTTCGTCTCGTCAGACTTCTCACGCGTGCCTCGAGTTCCTGCAAATGAAATGGTTTTTCCATATAATCATTCGCACCTGCATCCAACCCTTCAATTTTATCTGCAATCTGACTTCTCGCAGACAAGATCAATACCTTTGTCTCTTCATCTTCTTTACGAAGTTCCCGAAGAATCTCCATCCCATCCACCCCAGGAAGATTAAGATCAAGCACGATCAGATCATACATTTCAGCATAAATCATATCCAATGCTTCTTCTCCGTCATTGCATACATCCACCTCATAGCCGCTCTGGTGCAGACTTTTCGCGATCATGTCACATAATTTCTTCTCATCTTCAACGACTAATAATCTCACTTTATTTTTCTCCATCTTCTTAACAGAAATTTTACACCTCCTATTGTATAATGCCAACATCGAAAAGTCAATAAACTGACTTTGAACATTGAAAGGAGTATTTTATGAAATCTGAAAAAGCATCACAGATTCTTTTACTTACAGCCGGTCTGGTTCTTTTCTTTGGCGGAATTTTCCGCGGCGAAGCCGCTGTAGTACTCAGCAAAGCAATAAAATTATGTATGGAGTGTGTCGGAATTGGATAAGAAAATGAAATCAAACAAAAACCCTCTGGTCCGCTTCCGCGGATGGATTCAGGCAGCTGCTACACTACTGACCAACATTCACATCCCGAATCTGTTTAAAGGGAAAATTTATCAGGGAAATGTAAAAACGATGTGCGTCCCGGGACTAAACTGTTACTCTTGTCCTGCCGCCACAGGTGCCTGTCCGATTGGAGCTTTTCAAGCCGTGGTCGGTTCTTCAAAATTCAAATTTACCTACTACATCACCGGATTTTTCATCCTGTTAGGTGTTCTGTTAGGACGGTTTATCTGTGGATTCCTCTGTCCGTTTGGATGGTTCCAGGATCTGCTGCATAAGATTCCGGGCAAGAAATTTTCCACCGCAAAACTGAAGCCTCTGCGGTATCTGAAATATGTGATTCTGGTCGTCTTTGTTATACTACTTCCGGCATTTGTAACCAATTCACTTGGTATGGGAGATCCTTTCTTCTGCAAATACATTTGCCCACAGGGCGTACTTGAAGGCGCAATTCCGCTGGCACTTGCCAACTCAGGAATCCGTGCCGCACTCGGACATTTATTTACATTTAAGTTCACAATCCTTGCGCTTTTCATCATCCTGAGCATCTTGTTTTACCGTCCATTTTGTAAATGGATCTGCCCGCTGGGTGCTATTTATTCACTGTTTAACAAGGTATCTTTTCTTAAGATTCAGGTTGATCATGAGAAATGTGTTGGCTGCCAGAAATGTAGTCGTGTCTGTAAGATGGATGTCAATGTAGTAGACACACCAAACCATCCGGAGTGTATCCGATGCGGAGAATGTATGAAAGCCTGTCCGACTGATGCAATCTGCTATCATTACGGATTTTCAAACAAAAAAAAGGCTGACAATAAATAAACTAAAACGAACAAAATAAAATTGAAAAGGAGATTTAAACTCATGAAAAACAAAACACTTAGAACAAACTCAATGAAATTAAAAAAGGTAATTGCTGCATCCCTTGCCATTTCTGTACTTTTTGCGTTTACAGGCTGCGGAAGCTCTTCCTCAACAAACAATACAAACACAAAACAGGAATCTTCTTCCACAACAGAAACTGGCAGCGCAGACGAGCTGAACGAAAAACTGAACGACCTTTACCAGCAGGAAAACCAGCTTTTTGCTGATCACAAAGATGCATGGGACAAAGCCTTTGGTCTTATGAACAAGAACGCTGCCGGTGATGCCATGAGCGAAAACTATGCTGATTCCCTCGCAAGCACAGTGGAATCTAACAAAGACTCTTTCTCTGAAGAAGAATATGAAACTCTGTGCAAAGACATCGAGACAATCCGCGGAATTGAAGAAGAAATTGCCAAGCTTGAGAAAGAGATTGCTGCATCCGATTCCTCTGACAGTTCTTCCTCCAAATCAGACGAATCCACAGCTGTATTCAAAGCTTTCAAAGGAAAAGATCTGGATGGAAACGATGTAGATGACAGTCTTTTCGCTAAAAACAAAGTTACAGTTGTAAACTTCTGGTTCAGTGGATGCAAGCCATGTGTCGGAGAGCTCTCTAAGCTGAATGAATTAAATGAGAAACTCAAAGAAATGGGTGGCGAAGTTGTTGGTATCAACACGGATACTTTAGACAACAATGAAGCGGGAATCAAAGAAGCAAAAGAAATTCTGAAAGCTCAGGGCGCTTCCTACAAGAACCTGACTTTCGATTCTAATTCAACAGTTGGAAAATATGCTGGAAACATCATGGCATTCCCTACAACCGTTCTCGTAGATAAAGACGGAAATATCATTGGCGAGCCATTCATGGGCGGAATCGATGATCAGTCAAACTACGATCAGCTGATGAAACAGATCCAGTCCGTACTTGACCAGAAATAATTTATCTTATAATTAAGGATTGTCAATTTTTACGTATAAATTTTGGAGAAATCTGTGGGTAGGGATGTATCCCCCAGTTTTAAGAAAAATGGATTAGATTATCAAAATATTGTTATTTTTGTAGGATATAATATCGATAGTCTTTCGTTAATGAAAAGCCTAATCCCCTAGCTATGTTGGGGAGAATGGAATAAGCAGAGGTGTGTGGGGGCAATAAAAAAAGGATCCTATGTGCTTGTGATATCCGTCTTTTAGGACGAGCAGTAACAGTAACCTTAGGAGAGCTGATAATAAACCACCATTGAATTGTGGGTGTAACTAGAAATTGAATTAGCAGGCCTCGATTTTGCCGGGCCGAAGATTCCAAGAGATTGTGATATATTTTGGAGGTAAGCTATGACGAAAATAGAAGAATTTGTAAAACTGATAACAGGACGATTTGATAATAAGGAGCAATTTGATGCAATGAAAAAGGCAGGAAAGACATACCCTTATGCACAGCACGTAAATACGGTTTGCAATGATAAAATTAAAAATCTTCCTGCTGATTTTAAGGGCATGTTTATTGTAGAAGAAAGTTATTATGAAAATGAAGGAAAGCGTCATGCGTCACCGCATCTTTTCTTGATTACAGAGAAAGAAGATAGAATTTTACTTTCATCCTATGAAATTCCAAATGGGGAAGATAAGAACACGTTTTCATATGAATTTATGAAAGAGGTGGAATATATTGAATTAAAAAAATCCAAAAAATTTACTCCTGCACTATATTATGAGAGAAACGGTGTCTGGGAGGGAGGCAGTACTAGTCAGTTCTCACCCGTTATGATATTTAAACTATGGGAAAAGTTTTCGGATACGTGTTTGGAAGTATTCGAAAGTATGGAAGTGAATGGAAAAAGAACATTTGGATATGACGTTCCGATTATCTATAAGAGGGTATAAAGTCTTTGTTTAACGGTTCGAAAATTCTGAAAATAAAGGAAGCAGTTCGAGTATAGCTAGTGTGCTGTATCGTTGATATTTAACATAAATTAAGTTGTTGATAGTTTAAATAGTTGCTGCTTCATCAGGATCAATTTCATCCATTTTATATGTCCAATGATAGACGATTGGCTCAGCATTGATTTCATCGAAGTAGCGGTATATTCGCTCTGCCAATTCATCCTTTGAATTAACACGAATGCCCTTTAACATCTGTTTTGTCATCTTGCTGAAGAAGCTTTCGATCATGTTCAGCCATGAGGTGTGTGTCGGTGTAAATACAAACACAAATCTGTCTTCCGGTAACCCTGCAAGATACCGGCGTGTTTCCTTTGATGTATGCGCTGAATGATTGTCCAGTATCAACCGTATTGTGTCACTTTTTGGGTATTTTGCATCGATAATCTTTAGAAACTCGATAAAATCAGAACTTTTGTGTGTCTGGCTGACCAACGGAATTGCATTCCCCGTCAGAAGATCAATTCCTGCAAGCAAAGACAGCGTTCCAAGCCGCACATACTCATAATCCCGGCGGATATACCCCTTTTCCTCTGTCGGATTATGATCGGGATATTTGTTGGCAACAGCCTGAATGCCGGGTTTTTCATCATAGGAAATAGTATGTGTCAAATGCCCATTTTCTGGTATGGTGATCGTTCCATCATCGCCAAACTGCATCTCAACCTGTTTGTAAACTAGGAGAACGTCATGCATCTTATTCTCAAAATCAGGGTCTTTCCGCTCAAGATAATACTTGATTTTGAATGGTTTTATATCCATCTTTTTGAGATATTTTTGAAGCCATGGTTTGGTAACTGTCTTTAAGCGTGGATAGCCAGCTTCTTCCGCATGTGCCTGTATGTGTTTGTGCAGTGCCGCCAGTGTCCATAATTCCGCGGCATAACCAAGATCGCAGGGCTTTTGGCAGGCTATACTGATAATCCATGATTTTGCATCGTCGGTAATCTCAACCGGGCGACCGGAACGGTCGTTATCAAATATGGCCAAATTAATTCCACCGTTGAGATAACGGTCAATACAACGCCGGACAGTATTTACACTAATGCCCAGGCCATCTGCAATGGCTTTGTCTGTTTTGGCTTCAGACTTCCATAGCAGGATGCGTGCACGGTCAACAACCTGTGCTTGGATAGTTCTGGTTTTAATCAGTGATTTCAGATAGGCAGATTCCTCATCTGATATTGTTATACTATAAGATAATGCTGGCATAATTGACCTCCGTAATTGTATTCATTAAGTCCATTATACCAGATATCGAAACTATCAACAACTTAATTTATGTTATACTAGAGCGGACATCGGACGCTATATCCACACTTACAACTAATGATTCTGCCTTATGTAGCTTAATGCATATATGGGTCAGGCAAATGTGATACCATTCTCCCTGGTTCCTTAGTAACTATAAACCATATCAGTTCATTATAAGAATCTTAGATTTTTGTCTTGACAACTAAACCACTATAGAGTATATTTGTGTGTTAAAGGAATTAAATATGAACATCACTGAAATAGAAACATATCGAAAAGCTCCATCACCTGCAAGTTTTTAGCAATCGATGATGCCAAAGAAAAAGAAATTGATCGGCAAATTCAAAAGTTAAAAAATATTAAAACCGTAATGCAAGAAAAGAAAGAGAAAATTGTTCTTTGTGAAACTTTATAAGATCAGGAAATCAGGGTTGAAGTATGCAAAGCAGAAAAACTATTACTTTATCCATATAATTTTTCAGAAGATGATATATCAAAAGCCATTTATCACTGAAAAGATACATGGGGAATTGAACAGATCCGGATGGGAATGGGAAGTTTTATTTCTCTTGAGCAGGATTAAATGATTTTGTAATCTCTGACGAAGAGGATTATATAACTAAGATCATGATTAAGATTGATGAAATTTCATGATGGATGATTATGTGTGAATTTGAAACAAAACAAAAGAAGTGTGCTATACTATTGTTCAGCAAAAATCTTATTGACATATTTCGAATTATTTAGGAGGATAAACGTTTATGTGTACAGCAGCAACTTATAAAACAAAAGATTTTTATTTTGGAAGAACACTCGATTATGAATTCTCTTATGGTGATCAGATAGTAATTACACCACGTAATTATTCGTTTCACTTTCGTCATGTTGGTGATATGGAACATCATTATGCAATTATTGGAATGGCCCATGTAGCAGAGGATTATCCTTTGTACTATGATGCGATGAATGAAAAAGGAGTAGCAATGGCAGGATTGAATTTTGTCGGAAATGCTGCTTATTCTGAGGTTCAGTCTAATGTGGAAAATATTGCACAGTTTGAATTTATTTCGTGGATTTTAAGTCAGTGTGCTTCTTTAGTAGAAGTTCGTGAGCTTCTTGATCGAATTAATATTGTTAATACTCCTTTCAGTGAACAACTGCCATTAGCACAATTGCATTGGATTATCTCTGATGAAAATGAATCAATTACTGTAGAATCTATGTCAGATGGTCTGCATATTTATGATAATCCGGTAGGAGTGCTTACGAATAATCCGCCATTTCCACAACAGATGTTTCAATTAAACAATTATATGTATTTATCCCCAAAGCAACCAGAAAACACTTTTTGCGAAAATTTGGCTCTTGATGCATATAGTAGAGGTATGGGTGGATTAGGTCTTCCGGGAGATCTTTCATCTTCCTCTC
Source organism: Faecalimonas nexilis (assembly GCF_059731825.1). Classification (NCBI taxonomy): domain Bacteria; kingdom Bacillati; phylum Bacillota; class Clostridia; order Lachnospirales; family Lachnospiraceae; genus Faecalimonas; species Faecalimonas nexilis. The sequence continues at coordinate 1,015,573 of NZ_AP029189.1, forward strand.
GTTTTGTGCGTGTAGCTTTTACAAAAGTAAATGCAATTTCAGGTGAATCAGAGGCAGAAAGTGTTAGTCAGTTCTTCCATATTCTTGGATCTGTGGATCAGCAACGTGGATGTTGTGAGGTGGCTGATGGAAAATGTGAAATCACTTTGTATACGTCTTGTTGTAATGTGGCAAAAGGTATCTATTATTATAATACTTATGAAAATCATCAGATCAGTGCAGTAGATATGCATGTGGAAAATCTGGATAATAACAAATTGATTTGTTATCCGGTAATTCAAGGAGAACGAATCAATTATCAAAATAAATAGTATTATAATGGTCTCATAAATTAAGACACTTTTTCGGAAATTTTTTAATGAATCTGATATACTAAAATCAGTATGAAAGAGAGGATTCATAATTATGTCCAGACAAAGAAGAAACTTTAGTGCCAAATTTAAATCTGTCCTAGTAATCTAGTGTGCTGTATCGTTGATATTTAACATTACTACTGCATCTTATTCAGATGCAGTAGTAAATGTCGGATACAAGGAATTCAATTTAATTCTTGCATCCTCCGTTCGAAATTGCCAGTTTACCTTTGCGGCTACGGTATTTCGTTCAACTTCCCATGCTGATAATTCCTTACGAAGATTTGAAATATTATCAATCCTTCTGTTCAAACATTGTCTGGTCATGACGTTAAGTTCGATTTCTGCAATATCAAGCCAGCTGCCATGTTTTGGTGTGTAGTGAATCTCCAACCGTTTCATGATTCTTCTGGCTTCATCAGCAGGTATTATAGCACTACAAGGGTAACGTTTGTACAATGATGCTGGTTTATGTGTATTAAGATTATCCATTACAAGAATTATTTTTTCTACATCTGGATACATGACATCGGCAAGATATTTGATTTCTTCTGCCCAGTCAATTGCAGTCCGATGTTCCCGAACACTTACATGATGAGCTCCACCAAGCGGTTCTACGAATGCAAAAATGCTGCATGTACCATTTCTGACATACTCAGAATCTACTTTCTGGTCATTGCCGGGGCGCATAGGAAGTGGGGATCTTGCCTCGCCAAGTAACTGATATGGTTTTTCGTCCATACAAACAACGGGGCGTTGTGGGTTATATGGAAGTTCGTATACATCGAGAACATCCTCCATACAAGCTATAAATTCTGCGTCCTCTCTTGAGGGAATGCACCAGTATTCATTTTTGTGAGGTCGAAGTTTGTTTTTTTTAAGGCTCTACGGATAGCATCTTTGCTAACCGGTGTATCAAGCACTACTTTGGCTTCTTTTTCCAGCAGACGCAAAGTCCATCTGGAATGACCTTCTGGAACAGGACCGCAGGCAAGTTCAATAATACGTGCTTCTGCACGTCCATCAAGGATACGCCTTGCATTGTCGGAATTGATATTTCTTTTGAACTCGGTAACCGCTTCAATGCCACCGGAAAAATATTTGGTCACTGTATTCGTTACAGTTGTCAGGCAAACACCATTTGATCTTGCGGATTGCTCATGGGTTAATACTTTCCCATGAGCCTCATCCAAATCAATAATAATCTGGCATCTGCTTCGAATAGTTTTAGATGTATTACTTTTGCGAATTATAGATTTTAATGTCTTCAATTCATCATCTGTAAGTTTAATGACATATTTTCTTGGTCTTGCCATATAAATCACCGCTGTTTTCTTTTATTTTAACATGAAGCGGCTATAATAGCTATAAATATTTAGTTAAATGTCAACAATACAGTACACTAGTGGGTTACTGAAAGAGTCGATTCATTTGATTTTTGCAGATAAAATTTGTATTATCATAACGCATGATTTAGAAATGGCATCTATTGCGGATACAAGTATAAATTTATCAGATTAATGGTTAAAAAGGATTTTAATTACTTCTTTTTAAAAGGCAATAAATATTTCTTTAGGTCTTGTAAAGAGACGGAAACTATTTTTTATCATTATGCAGAAAATCATGTGGAAGAATTAAAATTTAGGAACGAATGTGTAGTAAGTGGAAATGAGTTCAATGAGTTTATACTACGAAAATTCGATTATAACCTTGGAAGAATATATAGACCTTTTTTGCAGTACATACGTTAAAACGTTAAGTTTGGTAGAATGCCCATTATATTCTAAGCAGCTTATAACTTGGAAAAAATGAAAAAAGTAGTTTTACAAGGGGATATATAAAAACTTAAAAAAATCCACGGTGTTACGAATTGTACAAATCTTTTTGGAATAATTTGAAGTTTTTAATCGGAAACGGGAATTGGGCACCAATAGAGTATTTGATGCTTCCAACAAGTACTTATAATTGTCTTAAAAGACAAAAGTTTTGTTTTATCCAGAATTTAGAACAAAAATATAATTCTGTTGAAAAATTATGCTGTATCCGAAAAATGGGTGTGCATTCTTCTGAAATTGTGATAAAGGCACTGTAAAAATGGGATGATAAAGCAAAAAAACTATAGGTCACTCAATTCTGGAGCAGGAAAAAGATTTTTTGTGTCCGTGGGGAAATCGGTTTATGATGTAAAATGTAGATATTACAATACCGCTTTAAAAATAGTTCTGGGAGAATATGAAGAATACATATATAGGTGTTAAATTCAAATGCAGACAAGGAAAGATTTAACTATTCGTATATATATCAAAGACTTTTTCGATATGGAAATGTTTATTGGCTTATGGAACATCAATTGCGGGACTTGTAAGTAAATGAGGATAGGTCTTTGATGAAACTCATTTTATACCGGATGAAGCAATAATTCATGTGAAGTGCAGCAAATATTTTTTCTGGCGTTATTAAAAAATGAAAACTATTTTTATCATTATACAGAAAGTCATGTGGAGGAATTGTAATATGAGAAACAGAGAGATGGGGGTGTGAAGAAAAACAGAATTATAGTAATTGCTGATGAAGGAGAAATGACATGGGAAAGTTTGATTTTGTTGGAACAACGAGCAGAGTTTTATCAAATGAAAAGTATCCAGGATGCCCTTTCCAACCTGACAGTTTTCTCTTATCATTTGATTTTAATTGCAGTAAAACGAGAACTGGAAATAGTATGCCAACTTGTAGAAGCAATCCGAAAGCTGGTGATAACACCTATGATTGTTTTATTACCGGATCATTCTGAAATGCGAAATAAAATCATTTACTTGGGGGGGGGCAGATGTGGTATTGACACAACCGTATACAGCGGAAGAAGTCAGTCTGCAGTCGTATGCATTGATTCGCCGCTATACAGAATGGAAATCGGAAAGAAAAGAAGAAATCCCTGTTATGGTGGGAAAACTGAAAATCCTTCCACTTCAAAGAACAGTAGAATGGGAGCATAAAAGAATCCCTGTTGTAAAAAGGGAGTTTGATTTTCTGTATCTGTTAGCAACTACGCCGGGAAGAGTATATACATACAGTCAGATCTATCAACTGGTATGGCAGGAGTACCCACATGGGGATATTACAAATATTATTTACTGCATGGTACATCGACTGAAACAGAAATTGAAAAAAGTAGATGTAAATGCAGAGCATATAATCAGCAGTGTAAAAGAGGTTGGATATTGTTTAAAAGTATATAAGGAATCATAGAAGGCGGGTTTCTGAAAATGGAGCCTGCTTTTTATATGGCGAGATTTGGTTGTAACTGTAATAGAAAAGAAATGACAGGAAAACTGACAGTTATTTGACAGACAACTGACAGTCTGATGACAGATTCGTTTTGTATACTACTTCTTTATGTAAAAAATGGGCTTCGTTCCATGACATAAAGGAGCAGTGTATGTGCCGGAAAGAGCTACAAAAGAGAAAAACCTAACTTCATATGCAGCGTTTGGTGGTGTCGCAATTCAAAACAGGATTGCGGCATCTTTCTTTTTGTGGAGAAAACTCCGGTTCATACAGTCTTTTGCCTGTGAGAAGGCAAGGTCACCGCCACTCCGATTTGATTTCAAAAAAATTCAGATCGGAGGAAAAGAAAGGTGACATTTCATAAAGCAAAAGAAGAATCTAAATGGAAACAGTGGAAGGAGCAGGAGGAACGGATTTTGCGAAAATCCGGTGTCAGTGAAGAGGTAATCCAAAGACTTCGTGAATTAGACTGGCAGGACTTTAATGCGGAGCGGAGATTCTGGGAACATTTTTCTTCTAATCAAGAAGAATTATACACCAGGGAATTGGAAGAACCATCTTCAGTGGTGCTTAATATTCAACAGTTACTTGACAGTGTGGAAAATGAGCAACTGTTACAGGTTCTTTTGGAGTCGGATAAGAAAACACTGCAGATTTTACTTCTGAAGATGTGGGGATTTTCAGTTCATGAAATTGCAGGCCAGATGGGACTGCCGGAAAAGACCATTTATACACGGATTGAGCGATTAAAGAAAAAAATTAAAAAAGTTTTGAAGAAGTGAAGAAAAATGGGGTATCTCATCGGCTCTATATATGAAAGGGGTAATTGCCCCTCGTTCCTTGATAACCACATACCAGCATTACAGGTACGTTCCCAAAGATAGAAGCGTGACAGCATAAGCGCCAGGACGGATGGGGACAAGCACTGCTGGATTGTTATGGAAAGGTCTGTCCAAAGACTATGGCGGATCATTTCGTGAGAAAACTGTCAGTGCCTGTTCTCATTCTGAGCGACTCCTTATAGCTGTGAATGGACTTTCGCAGGTCTTTCGCCAGGAGCATCGGAGGGGGATAATGATACGAATTTCTTCCCATAAGGAAGAGGATGGACTCTAAGTTGTAATCAGCAAGACTTTCAGAAAATCTGCGAGCGGTGCCAAGCGAAGCATCCGCCTGTAATGTTCCCTACCATAGATGTGGTGTGGCAGCCGGGGAGTCGAGGACAAATACGGTACCAAAGAAAAGAAGAAACGATAAGAAATCAAAAAAGAGCGCATCAGGAAGTGGAGAAGATCTTCCGGGTGCTATTTCCGGAACAGGGACTGGCAGTCAGGGAAGAGCAGATCCGTCTATGCCATGAAATGCTGGATACTCTGCTGGGAGAACAGATTGCCTTGTGTGATGCAGGGGTAGGAATTGGGAAGACCTATGCCTATCTGGTAGCCTGTGTATTATTGCGGAAGTATTCCATGCTGACAGGGCGAGGAAATCCATTGGAACAGCGCCCGGTGGTGGTGTCCACCTCCAGCATTGCATTGCAGAAAGCCATTTTAACAGAATATATTCCCTTTTTGTCCAGGGTGCTGCTGGAGCAAGGAATCATTCAGTCCCCGCTTCGGGCAGTGGTGCGAAAAGGGAAAGAACACTTTGTCTGTGACAATAGGCTGGAACAACGAATCGAAGCAATCCGCCATAAACAGAAGAATGCTGTTCAAAAAGCAGCATTACTGTCCTTGCGAAAGCATTACGATATGGATAGCGTAAAGAATCTGAGCGGGTTTGACAGAAGGCTGGTCTGTGTGCCGAAATTCTGTCCAAGAGAATGTCCGGGCAGGCAGATGTGCCGCTATCAGAGATATCTGGAAGAATCCAGGAAACAGGATGTGTTCATTCAAATCTGTAATCATAATTATTTACTGGCAGATGCATATCACAGAGCAGAAGGATACAAGCCTTTATTGTCTGATTATCGGACGTTGATTGTAGATGAAGCTCATAAGTTACCGGAAGCGGCAAGGCAGATGTTTGGAAAAAACCTGTGTATGGATGATATCCGGGAAATAGCATATTATCTGGAACGGGAGCATCAGAAAGAAGAGGCAAAAATCCTGCGGACAGTCATGCATGACGCATTGCATGTTGTTGGTGCAGAACACCGAATTGGAAAAGGAATCCGGGAAACGTTCCGTAATACAACAAATAGTGTGGTTTCTCTGTGGGAAGGCGTAGAGATGCTGGAATTTCTTTTAGAAAAGCTGGAGCGAAGTGTTCCAAAGTGGATATGGAACCGGCTGGAAGAAGCAAAGGATGTGCTGGAGTGTTTTTGTAGCAGCGATGAGAAATATGTTCGTTATCTGCATTTGGATACAGAGCAGCTTCCCGTTTTGTGTGCAGCTAGCCGGGAAATCCCAGGACTGCTCCGGAAGATGTTATGGAACTGGGAAGAAGGAATGTCCGCCATCTTGACCAGTGGGACACTAAAGGCAGGAACAGGCTTTTTACGCACCAGGCAGATCACCGGGCTGGAGGGAAGGGCAGGAGTGCAGGAATATGTGGCAGAGTCCCCTTTTTCCTACGAAAAGAATTGTCTGCTATACCTGCCAAAGACGTTGGATCATTGCAGGAGAGGAAGCCGGGAAGAGGCGGTGATGGTGGCAAACCATATCCATTCTCTGATCTGTTCCACTTATGGGCATACGCTGGTACTGTTTACTTCTTATACACTGATGGGAAGTGTGTATCAGATTTTAAGAGATAGCCTGCCATTTCCCATGGTGGAAGTATGGAGACACTCCCAGGAAGAAATCCTGCGCTTTAAGACCATGGAGAATGGGGTACTGTTTGCAGCAGGCTCTTGTTGGGAAGGAGTAGACTTTCCGGGAGATATGGTGTATTCCCTTATCATTGTGAAACTGCCCTTTGCAGTGCCGGATCCCATCAGTGAAGCAGAGAAGGAAACCTATGATTCCCTGGAAACCTATATTCAGTCCATCATTGTGCCGGATATGCAGAAGAAACTGCGCCAGGGATTTGGGAGAGCCATTCGTACAGAAACTGATACTTGTGTGGTGTCTATTTTAGATATTCGGGCGGTAAAAGGCGGCAAGTATCACGAAGATGTGATGTGTGCGCTTCCGTCCTGCCGGATAGCAGAAGAGTTGAAAGAGGTACAGGATTTCATCCGCAGCCGGAAAGGTGTAGAGTATTATTTGTAATAGGCAAAATTCTCTTTCCAGCCTTGTTGCTTGTGCTTATTTTCCAGACGCTTTTAGGGGAAAAGTTTAGTACAGTTTTTGGGGCGGTTTTGGAGAGATTTGTGTACCGGTACGAGGGAAACCTCAACGGCATAGAAAATGCGGTAGTTCTTTTGAGTTATCCGGAAAAAGCATTTGGTAATCCCAAAGCATTGCGTGCTTTCATCAGTACAAACGTAGCCCTATCTACACAGGAGATTCTTTCCTGGTATGTGTGTCGATGGCCGATTGAAGTATTTTTCCGCCAATGTAAGGAGAAACTGGCACTGGACGGCTATCAGATACGCTCTGCACAGGGAATCAAAAGGTACTGGCTGCTTATGTCACTGGCACATTTCATGTGTGCAGTAGGTACTGGTAGATTCTGCTCGTTTGAAACTGGATATCACGAAATCTGTGATACCATTCAGCTGGAAAAGTATCGTTATCTTTTTCAATGCGCAAAGGAAAGTAATGATTTTGATTCATTTATGAAATTCGCAGTGTAGTTTTGTGCAATTTTTCAAATTTGCTCATTTATAGTTAAGAAATAAAATTGGCAACAAGTTTGAAGAAAAGGGGAGAAAAAAACCTCAACATTGTACACAGGGATCTTATGCCATGAAAACAGCTATTATGCCCTTAGATGGCGATGAGTTTGACCTAGATAATGGAGTTTATCTGAGAGGATATTCAACAGATCAGGATGATTGGCCAGCTGCTCAGACTGTACATACATGGGTAAAAGAGGCTGTAGAAAAACATACTTCAAATTCACCAATCGATAAAAATACCTGTATTAGAGTTGTATATGAAGATAAGTATCATATTGATTTACCAATTTATATCATGGGTGAGAATAGTGCTGGAGATAGTATAGCATATTTAGCTCATAAATCTAAAGGGTGGATTGAAAGCGATCCTAAAGCATTTACAGCTTGGTTTCAGGGATATGTTAATGAAAATGGGCAGGAAATCCGTCGCATGGTAAAATACTTGAAAGCATGGAAAGATTATAAGAACATTGATATTAAAGGAATGGCAATAACAATTTTAGTATGCAATAATTTTAGTGTGACTGAAAAACGGGATGATTTATCTTTATTGGACACTGTTACGAATATTATTGATTCTTTAGAGGATAGTTTCCATTGTTATAAACCAGTTACTCCTACTGATGAGGATTTGTTTGCAGATGTTAGTGAGACTTCAAAAAATGAAATCTTAAAAGGACTTAATAATTTAAAAAAGAAATTAGATGCTGCAATAAATGAAAAGAGTAACGAGAAGGAAGCGACAGATATTCTTCAAAAAGTTTTTGGTGAAAGATTTCCAACTGGAGAAGATGCCGATAAAGATATAGCAGAGAGTACGGCAGGACCAATAAAATTAGGGAACGAGGATAAACATTTTGCATAAAGATGTATATGAATATTTAGTGGAAAGTGGAATTTCCTGCGAATATATGGAGAAAGAAAAACAAATAAAGATTTTCATTCAAACTGAAGGAAACCAGTATGAATTACGCATGAAATTTCCACAATATTATCCTTATGAATTTCCAGAAATTTATATCGAGGATCAAAAAGAACTTTGTATACCACATTTATATACAGACAATAAATTGTGCTTATATGATACAAACGAAGTATTGCCAAATCCGGAACGATATCGAGAAGAAGCCCTGGAGAGTGTCAGACGTGCAAAAGATTTATTGGTAAGTAGCGAAAAACAAGAAAATATAATTGATTATCAAATAGAGGCGATTTCTTTTTGGGATGCTAAGGCAACTGGAAAAATTGATTATCTGGGATCTGGAAATACAGATACACATTTATTGTGGAGTTGTGAATGGTTAGATGGCAGCTTAGAAATCTTGCAAAGGATGAGCAGGTATCTTGTGTAGCAAAAATGAAGACGGGACCAAGTATTGAAGTGGAAGACTATATTTTAAGCTTTCAGTATATGGAAGAAAGCCGCAAAGAGCTGGAGATGCTGAAACTTTCCGAAGGAAAGATGCCGCAGAAAGAAGATGAGATTGCGGTTCCTAAATCATACTTAAAAAGGATTGGAAAGCTTGAAAAGCTTGGAACGAAGCTTTCTTTTACTTTTTTAGATGGAACGACGGAGACATTCACTGTCACAGGATTTTTGAAAGAGCAAGGAAAGTCAAAAGTATATTCCGTTGTTTTATCTGAGCAGTACGCAGAGAATGGTTCGCAGCTCTCGCAAGTACCATATACAGCACTTGTACGGATTCACAATGCAAAACAATACGATCAGACCGGATTTTTAAATGAGATTCGTGACCTCGCAAGTAAGTATGGAATTGAGCGAAAACAGGTGAATGAGAACAATGCATTTTTAAACACACTTTCCGGAGATTCCAATGCTTTGCAGCAGACTGTGATGGTTATAGTGATCGGTATCGGAATTTTATTTGTCAGCGTTCTTGTAATCTACAGTGTATTTTATCTGTCGGTAATCGGAAGAATTCGTCAATTCGGTCAGCTTTCTACGATTGGCATGACAAGAAAGCAGATTCGGAAAATGATTCGAAGAGAAGGAATTTTGCTCAGTATGCGTGGAATTCCAATTGGTCTTTTATTAGGGGCAGCAGCGGCGTACTTGGCACAAAGGGATGGATGGGATTGGAAGAACACCATTGTGACCGCCATAGGTGTCACGATTGCTGATCTGATCACAGTGCTGATTTCTATTCGGAAACCTGCAAAGCTTGCGTCTGCGATCTCTCCAATAGAGGCGGCAAAATATTCCGGGGAGACCGAAAAACAGGGAAAAAAGGAGACAAAAAAACTTTACAGAAAGCTAAGCCCCATACGGCTTGCAAAACTCAATTCTGAGAGGAACCGAAAAAAATCAATGTTGACGATGATTTCACTCGGAGTGGGCGGTATTTTGTTTATGTTGGGAGCCACGTTTATAGAGGGAACCAGTCTGGATGAGTACGCAAGAAGCGGAGAATTTTCTTATGGAGAGTATCAGATTGGTTTTTCCTCTAATGCGGTAGAGACGATGGCACATGGAAGAACCGGAATACAGATGAAAAATCCATTGAGCTTGGAGTTTATCAAACAGATAGAACAAATTGAAGGGGTGAAAAAAGTACATCGTTTTGAGCGGGCAGAGGTAAAATGGGAGGCAAACGGAGAAAATGTGGATGATTCGGTAAACACCTTTTCTGAAAAGATATTAAAAGATATGAATCGGGCAATGGGAACCAGTTTGGACTATGCCGAGATGGCACAAAAGAAAGAACTGATCATAAACAAGAATGATCTAGTGCAGGAATTATTCGGATGGGAGTTTGCAGTCGGGGATAAAATAGAAATTACGTTCTTTAATGGGACAGAAAATGTCACGGAGGAATTTACCGTTGCAGGGATTCTGCCAAGTGATTATGAGGAGCCATCTCCGAAGTGGCAGTGGCTGATTCTGCCGGAACAAAGTGTGAAAGAGATTATGGGAAACATAAATCTCACAGATTTGTTGAGTGTATCTACGGAAAAAGAGAAAGAAAAAGCGGTGGGGGAAGCTATCCGGGAACTTGTGGAGGAGAATCCTCTACTTGCAATGGAGACAATTGAGGAGGAAAGAGACAAAGTGGAAGAACAATTCCACATGCTGCATGGAACGATGCTTGGGTTGTCTGCATTTATTATTTTATTCAGTCTTTTAAATCTTTTGAATACACTGATCACCAATATGGTCACAAGAAAACAGGAATTTGCGATGCTGCAGTCCATCGGAATGTCGGAAAAACAATTATATCAGATGGTACAGAGTGAAGGAATTTTGCTGGCTGGCGGAAATGTCCTGCTCACCTTGGTGGGAGGAACACTTGGCGGAATCGGTATGATTGAGATTATGAGACATTTTGAAGCGGAATATATGCACTATCATTTCCCACTGTGGTATTTTCTTGTGTATACGGTCCTGCTTGTAGTGATTCCGATTATTGTGTCGAGAGTTGTATTCTATTTCTTCAAAAAAGAGGCATTGGTAGAAAGGATTCGGAACAGTGATTAAAACAGAGGCGATGCTACATCGCCTCTGTCTCTTTCTTCCAGTCTTGAATCTGTCCTAATATAATGTTCATGAGACTGGTGCGCGCCTCCACGCTCGCCCAGGCAATATGCGGTGTGATCAGTAGCTTTTTACTGTCTTTGATCCGAAGGAGCGGATTTGTTGCACACATTGGTTCGGTACAGAGCACGTCCAGACCGGCGGCCGCAATCTGACCGGATTCCAGAGCATCAGCAAGGTCTTCTTCCACGACAATCGGACCACGGCCAAGATTCAGAAAGATGGCAGAAGGCTTCATTTTAGAAAGAGCTTTCGCATCAATTAAACGCTCTGTGTTTGGAGTGAGTGGAGCATGCACGGAAATGATATCGGAGGTGGCAAGGAGTGTGTCAAAATCTGTCAGTGTATATCCGTCCTGTGTGTTGCTTCCGGAGGTAGAATAATAGATTACATCTGCACCGAATGCCTTTGCAATATCTGCGACCCTTCGTCCAATATTGCCAAGTCCGATAATTCCCCAGGTCTTTCCATTAATCTGGCAGAAACGCTCTGCAAAATGGGTAAAAATGGTGTCGTTAACGTAGCGTTCCCCTTTTACATAATCATCGTAGTATCTGAGCTTTTCTAAAAGATAGAACAACATGGCGAATGTATGCTGGGCGACGGATTCTGTTGAATATCCGGCAACATTGCGCCATGCAATATTGCGTCTGGCAAGGTAATCCTTGTCGAGATTATTGGTTCCGGTTGCAGTGACACAGACGAGCTTTAAATTGCGGGCAGTGCCGATGGTATGCTCATTCACCTGAACTTTGTTCAGGACGAGTACGTCTGCATCGATCACGCGCGCAGGGACTTCTTCTGAGGAAGAAAAGTCATACTTGACCACTTCGCCCAGTTCCTCATATCCGGATAAGTCGATATCGTCTCCGATCGTCTTCGCATCTAAAAAAACAATTTTCATGGAAATATTCCTCCTTCTGTTTTGGTCGTTTTTATTTATTATAGAAAAAACATCGGGAAAATGCAAAATGATTTTTCCGTTTGCGATTGGGAGGAAGTGTGATACAATTGTTATGGACTTTTAGAACACAAAAAGGAGCTGAGGAAAAGATGATACAAGATATAGAACCATATGTTTATAATAATGCATATGATCCAAAAGCACCGGATAAAGACAGTTTTGTGCTTTACTGTCACGATATGGAAGTGCTTGTGAAATATGAAGGGAAAGAGATAGCATTTCCAACATTTGGTGAGTTGGAAAAATTAAATCCAGATATTTATGAGCAGTATACGTATCTGTTTTCAATTGACCAGATGAGATTTTATTTGACAGAACATCTCACTTATGATGCAGCAGGTAATTTTCAGATGATACATAAGGAGCAGTTCAGACATGCAAAACCACGGCATCTGGCATTTGCAGGAATTACGGGATTCCAGCTTTATAATTGGTATAAAAGCAGAAAATACTGTGGCAAATGCGGAAAACCGTTGAAGAAAGATCAAAAAGAGCGGATGTTATACTGTGAGAATTGTCATCAGATGGAATATCCGAAGATTTCGCCGGCGGTCATCGTCGGAGTCACAGATGGGAACCGGATTTTGATGTCAAAATATGCGGACCGTGATTATAAAAAATATGCATTGCTTGCAGGGTTTACCGAGATTGGAGAGACGATTGAAGAGACGGTAAAACGTGAGGTGATGGAGGAAGTCGGGCTGAAAGTAAAAAATATCAGGTTTTACAAAAGTCAGCCATGGTCCTTTACGGATACGCTTTTGATGGGATTTTTTGCGAATTTGGACGGAGACTCGGAAATTACATTGGACCAAGAGGAGCTGGCATTGGCGGAATGGTTCGAGCGGGAGGAGATTCCTGTGACAGAAAGAAATATCAGTCTGACAAATGAGATGATTTTGGCTTTTAAAAATTCCATAATTTAGGCGTAATAGTATTGACAGTTTTTTTATAGAAGAGTATAGTAATATTTAGAAGAGCATTTGCGAATTATATCTGTATGATTCGTAGGTGCTTTTTGTTTGGGAAAAAATGCTAAAAGATGACATATGATATAGAAAGGGGCGGTATGAGTTATATGAGACCGGGTAAAGTAAAAGAAGTTGGATTGGATATAGTGGCAGATATAGTAGGAAGTTTTTTTATTGCAGTGGGGGTTTATAATTTTGCGGTCGCGTCCGGATTTCCGGTAGCAGGTATTTCCGGTATTGCGATTATATTTTATCATTTCTTTGGGATTCCGATTGGTGTTATGACGGCAGTCTTAAATATTCCTATCATTATCATCTGTTATAAGCTGTTGGGAAAGACTTTTTTGCTGAAATCCTTAAAGACGATGGTGATTTCTACGATTTTTATGGACGTTGTCGCTCCGATGTTTCCGGTATATGAGGGAGACTTGATGCTTTCCTGCATTTGCATGGGCATTTTTTCAGGACTTGGATATGCACTTATTTATCTAAGAGATTCTTCCACAGGTGGTGCAGATTTCGTCATTATGGCGATTCGAGTTTTGAGACCACATCTGTCACTTGGAAAGATTATTATTGTATTGGATTTTGCCATTGTACTTACAAGTGGTGTGCTGATCGGTGGAAATGTGGATAAGATTATCTATGGTTTGATCTCGACTTATATTTTGTCGGTAGTAGTCGATAAGGTCATGTATGGTATGGATGCGGGAAAACTGACATTGATTGTGACAGAACATGGTCAGGAAGTTGCGGATAAAATTGATGAACTGACACAGAGAGGCTCTACACTGCTAAAAGGAGTAGGAAGCTACTCAAAAGAAGAAAAGCAAGTTGTGATGTGTGCATGCAGCAGCAAGCAGATGCACATGGTACAAAAAGCGGTAAAAGAAGTGGACAGAGCGGCATTCTTAGTGACGATGGAATCAAATGAAGTGCGCGGGGAAGGATTCAAACCGCATTGATAATATAGAAACGGGGAAGCGTCACGCTTCCCCGTCGTTGTTTTTATTTTGCATATAATTTTACTAATTCTAAAACCATATCTGTTGCGAGATCCATTCCTTCAACTGTGATGTGTTCATATGGTCCGTGATATCCGTGACCGCCTGTTCCAAGATTCGGACAAGGAAGTCCTCGGAAACTTAGCTGGCATCCATCTGTACCGCCGCGAATTGGAATTACAAGTGGTGTGATTCCGGCAGCTTTTGCGGCAAGTTGGGCATTTTCAATCAGGTGCATGCAGGTTGCGACCACTTCTGCCATATTGCGGTATTGCTCTGTGAGTGTCAGACGCACAGTTCCTTCCCCCCATTTTTCGTTCATGATCTTTTCAATATGTCTCAAAGTATTCTTTCTTGCCTCGAACAGAGAAGCGTCATGGTCGCGCACAATATAGTGCAGTGATGCAGAGGCAACCTCTCCTGTCATACTCATCAGATGATAGAATCCTTCATAATCTTCTGTGTCACGAGGAGTCTCTGTGCCAGGAAGCAAAGAATTGATCTCCATAGCAACAAGGCTTGCGTTGATCATGGCATTCTTGCTGGAACCTGGATGTACGTTAAAGCCTGTAATTTCAAAATCTGCTTTGCAGGCATTAAAGTTCTCATATTGAATCTCACCTTCTGTGTCTCCGTCTAAAGTAAATCCAAAGTCTGCATCAAAATTTTCTACATTGAAGCTTTGTGCGCCAGTACCAATCTCCTCATCCGGTGTGAATGCAACACAGATCTGTCCGTGTGGAATATTTTCTGTAATGATTCGCTCTAACATAGTCATAATCTCAGCGATACCGGCTTTGTCGTCTGCTCCTAAGACGGTTGTTCCGTCTGTTGTGATCAGAGTGCGCCCTTTTAAAGAAGGAAGGTGAGGGAAGTCTTTCACGCTTAATACGCGACCGCTTGCTCCGAGTACAAGGTCCTCTCCGTTGTAATTCTCTGTGATAACAGGTGTGGTATCGTGATCGCAGAAATCAGATACCGTATCCATATGTGCGATAAATCCGAGTTTGACAGCGTTCTCGTAACCCGGTGTAGCAGCTAATTTTCCATAGACAAAACATTTTTCATCGACATACGCATTGTCGATGCCAAGTGCCTTTAACTCTTCTACTAAAATATTTGCCAAATCGAACTGGCATTGTGATGAAGGAACGGTCTCGCTGTTCTCATCACTTGGTGTACGTACTACGACGTATTTTAAAAGTCGCTCGTAAGCTCTCATTGTGATACATCTCCTTTTCTAGTGATGTCATTATTATAGACAATTTTATATAGAATAACAAGGGAAAAGTGTGTATAATAGGGGGAGAATAGAAATGTAAAAGGATCGGATAGAGATGGGAAATAAAATGACAATCAATGATATTGCGCAGCTGTCTGGGGTGGCAAAAAGTACGGTCTCTCGTTACCTGAATGGTGGAAGCGTACGGTATGAGACCGGTCAGAAAATAAAGAAAGTAATTGAGGAGAATCACTATGAGCCGAATGTATTTGCAAGACTGAGTGCAAAGAACAGTCAGATTATCGGACTGGTTGTGCCGGGATTTAACTCGGTTACAACACCGCGTCTTGTAGAAGTGATTGTGGCATATTTGAAAAAATCAGGTTATACGCCGATGATCATGCATACAGGAAATGATTTAGAAGAAGAAGTACGGTGTATGGAAAGACTCAAAAGAATGAATGTAGATGGGATGATGGTATTGTCAACCGGTATCACGAACCGGCATCGGGAGATTGTAGAACAGTCGGAGATTCCAATCCTGTTTTTGGGGCAACGGTTTCCATATGGGAGTTCAGTTGTATACGATGATTATCATGCAGGTCTGGATGCGGGAAAATATCTGGGAAGCAAAGGAGTTCAGGATGTAGTTGTATTCTGGGTGGGAGAAGAAGACCCTGCTGTTGGAAAACAGAGAAAACAAGGTGTGACAGATGGACTGCAGTCATGCCAGGTTCCACAGATCGAGTTGGTGGAGACGACGTTTTTCTATGAGGATGCAGTGAAAAATATGGAAAGATTATTACAGGAAAGAGCACTTCCCGATGCAGTTATCTGTGCGACAGACAGAATCGCAGAGGGAGTGTACAAAGCGCTGGCAAAGAGAAATATTGCGATCGGAAAAGAAGTGTCGGTTATGGGATTTGGCAATTATGAGACAAGTGAGCTTCTGACGCCGCCGCTGACTACCGTTGCATTTGACTGGGAGAACTGGGGAGAAGTCAGTGCGGAGACGATCATTCAGATGATACAGGGGAAACCGGTGAGCAGAGTACAGATTATACCGTATCATTTGGTAGAAAGAAAAAGTGTAAAACAGGCAAGATAGGTTGTGTGAAAAGAGTTCGGGTTCGAACTCTTTTTGTGTATTTTATACAAAAAAAAGAGTGTATTTTTGGAACCGATTCCAAAAATATTTTTTATCATATATGTTTATTGACATTTGTTAATGTAGAAAATATAATATGTATAAAAGAAACCGGTTCCAAAACATAGGAGGTAATAAAATGAACAAATCAGAAGAGTATCTGAAAATTTCGGAAGAAATTGTGAATGGTGTAGGAGGAATGGATAACATCCAAGGCTCTGCACACTGTGCAACAAGACTTAGAATTGTCTTGAAGGACAATGATAAAGCGGATATGGAAAAATTAGAAAATATCAATAAAGTAAAAGGGGCATTTGTGGCAGGAAACCAGCTGCAGCTTATTTTCGGTGCAGGAACGGTAAACGATGTCTATGAAGTGTTTGCAAAATATACGCATACAGAAAATATGTCTCTTGGGGAATTAAAAGAAGAAAGTGCAAAGAAACAAAACCCGGTTCAGGCAGTGGTAAAGGCATTGTCGGATGTATTTATCGGAATTATGCCGGCGCTGTTGGCGGCAGCGCTTCTTATGGGACTGACAGGTGTGCTTGGAGGTCTGGAAGTTGTTCAAAAATACGATACACTATATGCGATCAATAAACTGGTGAGTCTCGCATCCAACGGAATTTTCTCTATTTTACCGATGGCAGTCTGCTATTCAGCGACCAAGCGATTCGGCGGAAATCCGGTGCTTGGTATGGTTGTAGGAGCGATTATGTTAGATGGATCTTTGGCAAATGCATATCAGGCAGCACAGGGATTGGCGCAGCCGGAAATCATCAGTTTGTTTGGATTCAAGATTGAATTGGTGGGATTCCAGGGCGGAATTATTATCGCGCTTATGATGGGATATGTGGTTGCAAAGCTTGATGTCTTTTTCAACAAAAAGATACCGGATGTGATCAAACTTTTAGTTGCGCCATTGCTGACGGTGTTTATTTCTACCGTTCTGTTATTTACAGTTATCGGACCGGTGGGAAGAATTCTTTCTAATGGAATTACAGATGCAATGGTATGGGGAACGAACAACCTTGGAGTATTCGGTTATGCACTGTTTGCAGGAATTCAGCAGCTGGTAGTTATTACGGGACTGCATCATATTATCGGCGCCGTGGAAGCGCAGCTCATTGCAAGTACGGGAACGAACTTTATCAATCCACTGATGTCAGTTGCCCTGATGGGACAAGGTGGAGCTGTGCTTGGATATCTGGCAGTAAACTGGAAAAATTTAAAAGCCAGAGAATTGTGTATTCCAAGTTTCCTTTCTACGTTATTTGGAATCAGTGAGCCGGCAATCTTTGGGGTAAACTTAAGATATCGTTATCCTTTGATTGGAGGATGTATCGGCGGTGCTGCGGCAGGTGCGTATGTGTATTTCTCAAAATTGACGGCATTTGGATTCGGGACAACTGCTGTTCCGGGAATTGCGATTGCAAACCCGGCAAATCACGGATATCTGAACTATATTATCGCACATTTGATCGCATTGGCGATCGGAGCGATCTGCACAATCTGTTTTGGAAAAATAGCATGGAAAAAGAGTCACAAATAAGATAAAAGTAGAAGGAATAGAAGGTTATATATTATGATGAACAGAGAAGATTATGTAAAGCAAATACCGGATTATCAATATATGAGAGAGACGGTGAAGAAAGATGAGAACCGCTTACATTTTCACCTGATGCCGCCGACCGGTTGGATGAACGATCCAAATGGCTTGTGTGAGTTTCAGGGCATCAATCATATTTACTTCCAATACACCCCGTTTTTGGCAGGCTGGGGAACGAAACTATGGGGACATTATACGACAACAGACTGGATTCATTTTCAGGAGTGCGAGCCGTTCCTGTTTCCGGATTGTGACTGGGACAGAGACGGTGTATACAGTGGGTCGGCATTTGTGGACGGAGACAAAATCCATTATTTTTACACCGGAAATGTAAAATTGCAAGACAAGGACTACGATTATATATTAGAAGGAAGAGAGCAGAATACGATTCATCTGGTAAGTGAGGATGGCGTGCATGCAGGTGAAAAACAACTTGTGATGACGAATTCAGACTATCCGGCAGATATGTCAAAGCATGTGAGAGACCCGAAAATATTTGCGAAGAACGGCAGATATTATATGGTTCAGGGAGCAAGGGATTGTGAGTCAAAAGGCTGTGTGCTTCTGTTTGAATCAGAAGATTTGATGACATGGAAGTATTTTGACCGGATTGCGCCAGAAGAAAAATTCGGCTATATGTGGGAATGTCCGGATTTATTTGAAGTAGATGGACAGGAAATTTTGATTGCATGCCCGCAGGGGGTTCCAAAGAGCGGACATGATTATCAGAATGTGTATCAATGCGGATATTTCCCGATTGAGATGGATTTTGAAAATAAGAAATATAAACTTGGGGAATTTCATGAATTGGATAAAGGGTTTGACATCTATGCCACACAGACGTTTCTTGATGAAAACGGCAGAAGAATTCTGATTGGCTGGATGGGAATTCCTGATGCGGATTATGACAATGATGCAACAGTGGAATATGATTGGATCCATGCACTGACAATGCCGAGAGTTTTAACATATCAAGATGGAAAGCTAATACAGAAGCCATTAGAAGAATTAAAAAGTCTGAGAAAAAATAAAATGGTCACAAGTATTACATCTTTTGGTGAGTGGACGACGACAGACTGCTGTTTTGAGTTGTCTGTAAAGAGAGACGATGAGAATGCTGCGATGATACTCGGTCTCAGGGACGATGTGACTTTGACTTACAAGGATCACATTCTGAAGCTGGAACTTGGAAAAAGCGGGTATGGAAGAAAACAGCGCACAGTGAAGCTGGACAGTCTTAAGAATATGACTGTGTATTCAGATACTTCTGCCATTGAGATTTTTATTAATGATGGTGAGGAAGTGATGACGACAAGAGTATACAGTGAGAAATTGAACCAGAAAGTAAGATTTTTACAGTCTGAAACAGATGGCGAGATAGAGGTATACGATCTTGGAAGTTTTGTGATGGAGTAGTGACAAAATAGTTGACAATATATTGACCATATAGTCTATTATTTGCATAATAGACTATATGGTTTATTTTATTGGAGGGATTATTTTGAAACAAAGTGAAAAAACAAAACGAACAAAAGAAAAAATTATGGCGGCTGCAATGGAAGAATTTGGAACAAAAAGCTATGATGCGGCATCGCTCAATACGATGTGCATTGAAAATCAGATTTCAAAAGGTTTGATTTATCACAACTTTAAGAATAAAGATCAGCTGTATTTGCAATGTGTCGGGCAGTGTTATGCACAGATGACGGAATATTTACAAAGGACAGAGGACGATTTTACGGACGTACAAAGTGAATTGCAGGAAATATTACATTCCAGACAAGTATTTTTCGCAGAGAATCCGTATTGCTGCAATATATTCTTTGACAGTATCCTGCAGCCTCCGAAGCATCTCCAAGGGGATATCCGGCAGTTGAAAAAGGGATATGACATGTATCTTGCAAAACGGTATCGAAATCTGCTCGGGCGTCTGGAACTGAGAGAAGGAATTTCAGAAGATTTTGCGCTAGAATATTTTATTATGTTTCAAGAAATGTTTAACAGATATTTCCGCGAGAAATCGGATAAAGACAATGAAATAAAATCGGTTATAGAAAATCATGAATCAAAATTAGAACAAATGCTGAACATTATGTTATATGGAATCGCAAAAGAGACAGGAGGAGTGGATACAAAATGTTAGTACAAATATTACGTTTATTGATTATGGTAATTCTTGCGTTGGGCATCGGAAAGCTGGTTTCCAAATTAAAATTGCCGTCCATTTTGGGATGGCTGATTACGGGGATGGTTTTCGGACCGCATGCGTTTGCAGTGATGAATCAGGAAACTTTGGATGCAGGCTGGTATCAGATTGTCGTACATGTATTGGAATGTGCAGTCGGTCTTATGATAGGAACGGAACTTGTCTGGAACAAAATCAAACGTTCCGGAAAATCGATTGTCATCACAACACTTACGCAGTCACTGGGAACATTTTTTGTTGTCTCGTTGGTATTCGGCGTGGTATGCTATTTATCGGATATTCTGGTCTATCTGGCGTTTATTTTTGGAGGAATCGCGTTGGCGACTGCGCCGGCGCCGGCATTATCGATCGTCAGAGAGTTTAACACAAAAGGACCGGTTACCGGAACACTGATTCCGATGGCTGCGCTGGATGATATTGTAGGATGTATTGTGTTCTTTACGACAATTGCAATCGTTGCGGGGAATTTGTCGTCAGGTGAACTTCCGACGTATATGATTGCCTTGGTTGTGATCCTTCCGTTAATAATAGGAGCGGTGACAGGATTTTTTGCAGGAATGCTATTGAAAAGAGAATAGAATGCATTTGCAACGATGGCTACCTTAATCGGGATGATTTTAGTGACATCGGCTGTTGGATTTGTGTTTAACCATTTCGTGATGCCAAGCCCGGTTTTGAACTTTATGTTGATGGGAATGGCTTTTTCAGCGGCATTTTCCAATATGGTTACAGAGGAGAGACTGGAGCAGATTATGCAGGGATTCAACCCGATTTTAGGAATTGCGATGATTATTGTGATTTTGAATCTTGGAGCTCCTTTGGACTATCATTTGATTTTAGGTGCAGGTATGTTTACTGCGATTTATATCATTGTCCGTGCTGCAGGTAAATATTTTGGGGCATATTTTGGAGCGAGTGTTACAAAATCACCTGAAAGTGTCAAAAAATAGCTTGGACTTACCCTTTTGCCGCATTCAGGAGTATCGCTTGTGTTTACTGGAATTGCAGTGTCTGTATTAGCAGGACTGGCACCGGACTGTGCGAAAATTATTCAGGGAACAATTGCGGCAGCGGCGGTAATCAATGAAATCATCGCTGTAATTGCAGCTAAAAAAGGATTTGAGTGGGCTGGTGAAATGCAATAATTATAGACTATGAATTAAAACGAGAGGAATGGTGAAGATTATGAAACGATTTTTAGATTGTACGGCATCAGATTTTGAGAATATGAAGAAGAAAGAACTTCTTGAGGCAATTTCCGCAAGTGAGGGAAGAGTTCTTGTGTGTGAGACAATCGGGATATTACAACCGATGCTGGGGGATGTGACAAACGCAGAATTTGTGGCGTCGATGGGAGCAGATATGATTCTTTTGAATATGTTTGATGTCAATCATCCAGTGATTCAGGGATTGCCTAAGACAGAGGATAGAGAAGTTATTCGAAAAATAAAACAATTGACGGGAAGACCTGTCGGAATTAATTTGGAGCCATTGGAACAAGGAAAAGAAAGCAGTGTTGAGACAAATGAGATGTGGAAACTTTCCGGCGGACGTGTAGCGACACTTGAAAATGCAAAAACAGCAGTGGAAATGGGCGTGGATTTCATTGTGCTAACCGGAAATCCGGGAATTGGGGTCACAAATGCGGCGATTACGGATACCTTGAAGCTTTACAGAGAGCATTTGGGAGAACAGGTGGTGCTGATTGCCGGAAAAATGCATGCGTCCGGAATTTTATCTGAGTGTGGAGAACATATTTTAACGGAAGCAGATGTACGTGCTTTCGCAGAGGCAGGAGCTGATATTATCTTGCTTCCGGCGCCTGGAACAGTGCCGGGGATTACGATGGAATATGTGAGGAGTTTAGTAGTGTGCGCGCACAGTCTTGGAAAGATGACACTGACAGCAATCGGAACCTCTCAGGAGGGAGCGGACCCAGATACGATAAAAGAAATTGCGTTAATGTGTAAAATGACAGGAACAGATCTGCATCATCTTGGAGATGCGGGATATGGCGGAATGGCTTTGCCTGAAAATATTTTGGAATACGGAAAGGTTATCCGTGGAATCCGCCATACCTATCACCGTATGGCCGTTTCCATCCGAAGATAGAGGGAGATAAAAATGAATGAAAAAATTGTCAGGAGATACGAATGATAAAGAAAATTAGATTTTTGATAGTAGGAATAGTAATGTTGTTGGCAATTGTTCTGCTTATCAGTAAACCACGTGAAAGTGAAGCGGAATCCCCTTTGTCTTATGCAAAGGCTATCGTAGAAGGAGAGGAGATAGAAACAAAGCAATATAGCGAGATAAAAACATATCTCCAGTCTTCAGAAAAAAACAGTCAGCATGATTTTCTGGCAGGTGTAACTGCTTATGCAAAGGAGGATTATCGGACGGCGGTGAAAGAGTTTACTTCAGCGGCGGAAAAAATTCAAGAACAAGACGATGATTTTATCAAAATCTATACATACGTTCTACTGAATGAATCGCTTCAATATGATGAAGGAGAAATAGAAGATTTCGCAGAAAACAGTCGAAAAGCGTTACATTATATGGCACAATCAAAAGAGTATAGAAATAACGTTGATCTATGCTGGAGAATCGCATCCATATTTTTGGAAAACCAGGAGGATAACAAGCAAGGTGCCAGACTTTTAGAAGAGTATGTGATAAATGTGAAGGGACTGAAAGCTGAAAGTAAGGTTAGGCTGTATGGAAACATTGGGCAATTATATTCGATAGCAGGGGATTATTCCGCTGCTTTACAATATTGTTGGCGTGGCCTTGAGTTCTTGGAATCCTCTCCTCTGATTCCGAATCATTCCAAATACATGTCAAAATTTTTTGCAGTGCTTGGAGATAATGCTTATGGATTGGAACAGTATCAAGCAGCAATCGAATATTATGAGCAATCTTTGGAGATTTTCCGAAAAAGAGAGGATGATCACCTGGTGGCAGATGCCAGTCTTGCTTTGGTCAATGAAGGAACCGCATATCTTGAGCTGGGACAGCATAAAAAAGTGCTTTCTGTGCTGGAGGAGCTAGATGAATTGATACCTAAATTACCAGAAGCACAGAAAGATGATATCCAAATTCTGCGGGGAAATCTAAGAGCACAGCTGTATATAGATGAGGGCAATCTTGAACAGGCAGAGTATGAACTGGAAACTGCAAAGGAGTTGCTGAACACAGATGATGTGGAATATTCTTTGAATAAGGATGTGTATTTAGATTATTCCTATGCAAGATGGTATAAGGAACAGGGAAGATTTGATGAAGCATTAGAGTTGTATCAGCAGATTGTCAGATGTTCAGCAGATGCGGGGCTTGGACTCGAAAAAAATGCTTATTCTGATATGGCAGATATTTATATGCAGGAAAATAATACGGATGCATATATCGCAACCCGTGAACAATATGTGAAAGTGATTGAACTTAAAAATCAGCAGTTAAGTACTGATTATATAGAATATTCGGAAAAAATTCATCAATATTATTCTTTGACGGAACAGCATCAAATCAGAAAAATCATCATTACAGTTATAAGTGTCATAGGAATTATTATATTAGCTGATATTGTATTTTTGCTGATAAAATGGCGAAAAAAGAGCTACACCGATCACATGAGCAGATTGTATAACCGTGAGTATTTGACAGGGTATATGAAAAAAAATAAAAAGAAACTGGCAGGTAAGCCATTGTCTCTGCTTATGATTGATATTGATTATTTCAAACAGTATGCTTATACCTTAAGCGGGCAGCTTGCGAAGGTGACGGATGCCCTTGGAAATGAAACGGAATATCGGTACGATGTCTGTGACCGGCTCATTGAGATCCGCCAGTATGGTGCAGAGGGAATCCTGAAGGAGGATACAGAAGTATCCGGTATGGATGCAAAACTTTTGGAAGCAGAGAGACAGAATGGAAGGAAACGGTTGTGTCAGATCACCCGTTATACCAGAGACCTGCGGGGACAGGTCACAGAAACTGTCGATGCACTGGGACAGAAGGAAACCTATACCTATGATAAAAAGGGGCAGCTTCTTGGAAAACTGGATAAGGAAGGGTATCTGACCAAGTATGCTTATACAAAACAGGGAGACTTATCCGGTATCCAGTATGCAGACGGAAAGGAAGTGAAACTGTCCTATAATCCGCTCCGGCAGCTGATTGAGATACAGGACTGGCTGGGAAGCACAAGGATCACCCCGGATGCACTGGGAAGGGCACAAAAGGTGCAGTACCCGGATGGAAGGGAAGTATCCTATACCTATGGAAAAGCAGGAGAGAGAAGAAGCATTACCTATCCGGATGGAAAAACGGTCTTCTATGGCTATGATGAGCAGCTCCGGCTTTCGGAATTAAAAGAAGGAGACAGCGTCATTACCTATGGGTATGATCCGGTGGGAAGACTGTGTGAAAAACAGTTCCCGAATGGAACAAAGACCACCTATGCTTACGACAAAAAAGACCAGCTGACAGAACTGTTGCATCAAGACCAGGAGGGCATCCTTGACCGCTACACCTATCTGTATGACCTTTTGGGAAATAAGACCGGAATCACCAAGGAAAGAAGAGGGCTGGAGCGTGAGAGCGGACAGTACCGTTATGGGTATGATGCCCTGGGCAGGCTGTCAGAAATCCAAAAGGACGGAGAAATCCAGACACAGTATGGTTATGATGCCTTTGGAAACCGTACATGGAAAGAAGAACGCGGGGAACAAACCTCTTATCAGTATAATGCCCTGAACCAGCTGGTAAGCGAAAGACAGGGGGAAATCCGCAAAGAGTACGGTTATGATAAGAGAGGAAACTTAACCGCTATTCTTGAAAATGGGGCATGGAAGAAGCGGTATGTCTATGGAGCAATGAACCGTCTGGAAGAAGCGGTGGATGCGGCAGGCAAACAGGCAAGATACCAGTATAACGGGCTGGGACACCGGGTAGGAAAGCAGGAGGGTGTCCTTCCAAAAGAAAAACTGGAGAAGCTGGACCCGCAGAGAAGAGTCGGCATGGAGATTGGAAACAGCCGTCAGATTACTTATACCCTGGATCTGACCAGACAGTACTATAACCTTCTGGAGCGGACAGAAGAAAGCCAAAGCCAGAGATACTTTTGGGATGGGAACGTGGCAGCGTATGAGGAGAATGGGGAAAGGAACTATTACCTTCAGGACGAATTGGGAAGCCCGCTGAGGCTTGAGGACAGCGTTGGAACAATCAAAGAGAACTATGGATACGGAGCCTTTGGGGAAGACCTGTATCAGAACCAGGGGAAAATACAGCCGTTTGGCTATACGGGATACCAAAGAGATGAGATAGCAGGAACCTACTATGCCCAGGCGAGAGAATATCTCGCAGAGAACGGAAGGTTTGCAGGGCAGGATTTGATTGTCGGCTTTATTGAGTATCCAGAAACACTTAATAGATATGGATATTGTTGGGATAATCCTTTTAAATATGTGGATTATGATGGGGAATTTCCAACAATAATTGCAGGAGCAGGGATTGGTTTTTTAGTATCTGGAATTTCATCAATAGTAACACAAGTGGTTTTGGATAGAAAGGTAAACTTGAAAGAAGTGGCGGTAGATGCAGTAAGTGGTGCTGTAAAAGGTGGAATTGCAGGAAGTGGAATTGGAATAGTTGGTGGCATACTTGCTACGGGTGCTACAGGAGCAGCTACTAGTGTTGCATCTCAAATTTATGCAGACGATAAAAAATTGAATGAGGTTGATTGGAACTCAGTAGTGATAGCTGGAGGTATTGATGCCGTAACTTATGGTGTTGGAAAATATAAAATTAAAGGGAAAGGACCTACGGTTCAAGAACAATTGAGAAAAACAAATGACGATGTATATAAGGCGAAATTACATAAGGCGGGATATGACAAAAAACGGCAACATGGAAAAAGTTATCAACGTGCAATAAAAAAGGTATCTGAACTTGAAGAACTACAGGATTCATTAGCAGAAAAATGGTTAAAGGAAAAAAAGACAGACGGTATCAAAGAAATAGGGGAAAATTTTGGGAAAAAATTGCAGGAAAAAGTAATGATATTACAATTAGGAACCACACAAGGAATAAATAATGTTGAACGATGTGAAGCATAGGAAGTAAAATGAAAATGGAGGAACATATATGTTTTTTGAAATATTTATACAAATGATGCCATATTTGGCTGTGTTCGCTGTTTTAGGATATATTGGACGAGCTCAACAAAAAAAGGCTAAAGAAAGGGAAGAGGAACAGAAAAAGGGTATTATTAGAACTTGTTATGTAGTAAAAACAGAAAAAATATTAACTATTATATTTATTATAGGAATCTTCTTTACAGGTGGTTTGGTGGTGGCAAGTGTTATTCAACAGGAAGATTTCTTCCCTCTTTTTGTGTTTGGTATTGCATTTGTTGTTTTTTTAATCGGATCATTGAATATGATAATGTGGAAACTTGAAGTGAATGGAGATAAAATCATATGGCGTTCCACATTTGGTAAAAAGATGACATTTTATTTTGATGACATTACATATTGTGAAAGAAAAAAAGGTTCTATTCGAGTGTATGTAAATGGAGAAAAGTTATTTACGATTGATAGCAATATAGACAAAACAGAATTTATGGAAGATATAAAAAGGAGAAGAATACCAGTAAAATCTTATTATGTCAATCAATTAAAAAAGAATAGAAAATAATACCATTTTTGTACCAGAACCAGGGGAAGATACAGCCGTTTGGTTATACGGGCTACCAAAGAGATGAGGTGTCAGGTACTTATTACAGCGTCAATTGGCAAAAAAATGGTTAAATGAAAAAACGACAGACGGTATCAAAGAAATAGAGGGAAATTTTGGGAAAATAAAAGGTACTAAGTGGGGAAATAAAATTTTTAAATCTGATAGGTACTATAGAAGTCAAATTACACGTGCTAGAAATGCTTGGAAAAATAACAAGATTGTTAAACCAAGATTTAGTACATATATGAATGGATTTATAGGAGTATCTGGAATGGAAGTAATTGATAAAGTTACAGATTTACAATCAAGTTATATGCCAGGAATAAATATAAAAGAGGAACTTAAACGTATATTAAATGATATTTATAATCAAGGGGAGGAATGGGTAACGGAAACAAATGAAATAAAAAATTATACCAACCAAATTTTAGATAAAATGCTAAAAACTATTACAAACGAGGAACTAGAAGCTGTATTATGCCTAGAATAGTAGGAGGAAAGAGTATGCTTTTTTTAAGAATTCTTATTGTAGCATTTATTGTAACGGGAATAATGGACTTATTAGCAAAAAAAAGTAGGAAAAAAACAGGAGCATTGAAAAAATTTGTCGTACGAGCTCCACTAGATTTTGCAGGATTGGGAACTATAGTAATGATAATAGGAATATTAACCCCCTATTATGGGGGGAGTATAAAGTGTATAACGTAAGAATATGTGTATAAATCAAACTCAATATACAGTGAAAGGTGGAAAATGTGTATGAGGTCAAAGGAAAAAACAGCAGAAGAGATTGTGTTGATTAGATATTATAATGTACTGTTTTATTTATTTTTTAAGACAGGGATGGATGATTTTAAGAGACAATGCTTGATAAAGAAGATTGATGACGGGGAGTCCATGAGGATGAAACAAATACAAGACTGGTGTCATTGCCATCAGATTCCATTTAAGACCCAATTTACTTATAGAAAAGATTTTTCTTTCAGGGTTAATTTATGGAATTTGTATTCATATTGTAGGTTTAAGATTGAGCGACAGTAAACTGGATTATGTAGCATAAGAGTGTATAGCGTGTCTGTT
This sequence comes from Faecalimonas nexilis, assembly GCF_059731825.1. Lineage (NCBI taxonomy): Bacteria > Bacillati > Bacillota > Clostridia > Lachnospirales > Lachnospiraceae > Faecalimonas > Faecalimonas nexilis. The sequence goes on from NZ_AP029189.1 coordinate 1,043,495, forward strand.
GTCTGATTTTTGCCATATATAAGTACAGGATACACAAAGAATGTGTATTCAGTTAGATAAGAAATAGATAGCTGGTATGAGAGAATGAGGAGTCTTTCATACCAGCTTTTTAAAGGAATAAATGGATAAAGTATACAAGCCTATAAAGGTATATTTGATAAGAAAAAAGAACTGGTTTATATTCGATAAGAACGATATAGACTAGTTCTTTTTTAAGAGATTATTATATACACAGGGAGTAGGTGAATGTCGAGTTACAGCAGACCATCAAAGAATGCATTGATATCTGTATGAAAGATCTTTGCCAGAGCGACTAACTCAGACACTTTGATGTTCATGCGGTTTGTTTCCAGTTTGGCATAAGTGCTTTTGGATATGACAATACCCATGAGATTCAATTTTGCAATGACCTGGTCTTGCGTTAGATTATTTTTGTATCTAAGAGATTGAATATTTTTACCGATATCCATATCTGGTCTGATTTTCTGCATAATACGTTCTCCTTAAAAAATAAAAGTTTCGTTATTTGGAAACATATATATTGATTCTAATGAGTTAAAAATTTATAATGTTTCGTAATAAAGAATTATTTCTGAAAGGGGACAATCTATGACCGAAAGTGAGAAAGAAAAAAAGATTTTCTTGAGTTACTGTGGCAGCAGGGATCAGGAGTTATTGATGGGCAGAAAAAAGATGACATTGGGGGATATGGAGAGATTTTCATTTTTAACAGAATTCTTTGGCTTGGAAAGTTATGGAATAAATCTATGGAAAGAGTTTGGCGATGATGTGGAAGAACCATTGGATGCGCTGATCAAGTTGTTAGATGAATGGGAATATGAAAACGATACGTGGATCGATGATGATGGAAGATTAGAAAGATGGCTGGTTGAATTTCAAAAGCATGCGCCAACGAAAGAGAAAAGAGAGAAGCTCCGAAAAATGATTGATTCAAAATATAAAAAAAGAGGATTACCATATCCAACAGAGGCAGACTTCGATTAAGGGGTCTGCTTTTCTTTCGCTATTTTTGAAGGAGGTGATGCAGGTGGAGGTAAGTATCCATGAACTTTTAGCGGCGGCAAGGGAGGCGGTGAAATCGGATTATATCAAAGGCGAAAGCATTTTATGTGAAACCAGATATCATCCGGATACCCATTACATGGTAGAAATAGAGATGTTAAAAACAGATAACACGCTGGGGAAAAAAGGAGCTTATATCCGGAAATTTTTGACGGAAGATGAGTATTCTGCCATGTTACAAAAGCAGGAAGAACATCTCATAAAAATAAAAAGACAGGCCATTGTTCAAAAAGGAACATTGCGATATATCCCTCTCCCGGACAGGCTGGACAGCCGCCGGGAGAGGGATATTTTTTAACCGGCTGGGAAAGAACAGGGAGTGTTCCTCAAGCAGCAGCGGTATGAGAACCCCAGAGTTTCCGCAGGTTTTGGGGCGTGAAAACTTAGAAAAGTGTTCAAAACAGGCACTTTTGCAACGATCCGTTGCAGCAGAAAAAGAGTTCTTGGCTTTATGCCAGACGAAAAAATGAAAGAAGGATGTGATTGTGATGATAGTAGGAATTGATCATGGGTATTATGCGATCAAGACAAAACATGTGTCTTTTCCCAGTGGCATTATCGAGTATGATTATGAGCCGTATACGATGCAGAATGTTCTGCAGTATCGGGGAAAGTATTATGTCTGCGGTACAGGGAGACAGACGCTGGTAAAAAATAAAACGTCCAATGATAATTATTATCTGCTGACGTTGGCTGCGATTGCAGAAGAAATCAAGAACCGGAAAGCGGAACGAAAGACGGAAGTCATTCTGGCTGTTGGACTGCCTTTGTCCAGCTTTGGAAGGGAGAAACAGGGATTTCGGGAGTATCTGTTGCGGAAAGAACAGCCAGTGCGCTTTTTATATGAAAGTGAATGGTATGAGATACAGATCAAAGATGTGAAACTGTTCCCACAGGGGTACTCTGCCCTGGCTCTGCATCCAGAGTACCTGAAGAATGAACCATCTGTTCTTCTGGTGGATGTTGGTGGCTGGACGGTTGATCTGATGAGACTGGATAATAGTGTTCCGAATGCGGCAACCTGCAGGAGTCTGGAGCTGGGTGTGATCCGGTGTATTGATGAGACGGCAGAACAGGTGCGGAGAAATACCGGACTGTCTGTAACGGAAACACAGATCGAACGTGTGCTTCGTGGGGAAACCTGCAGCATGGCAGAAGATGCAAGAGTTGTCATACAGGAAAACGGACGGAAATACATCGAAAGAATCCTGTCTGCGGTCACGGAATCCGGGTTTGATCTCAGGGCGGTGCCGAGCGTATTTATGGGTGGAGGTTCTGCGATTTTAAAACGCCACGTGACCGCACAGGACGCGATTTGCCGCCCTGTTTTTATAGAGGACGTCCATGCGAACGCTGCCGGGTATGAACGGATTGTAGAGCAGATGTGGGCGAAATGACACGTCCGGTATATTCGTTCCGTCCAAACCTGAAAAATCCGGAACATAAGAAAGCATGGGAGAAATTCCAGAGTGTTCCGGAAGGACAGAAAAACCAGTACCTTGTTCAGGCGATTCTGGAAAAAGAGGACCGGAAGTGGATGGAAGAGGTCATCCAAAAGACGATTAAAGAAAGTGTTCGGGAATTAAACATTTGTGGCGGTGCGGAACAAATTGGAACAGATCCACCGGCTGGGGATATCCCGGACCAGATGATGGATTTCCTGTCTCAGATGGAAAATATGTAAAGGGGGTGAGGCCTATGATTGTGCGATACATACATTGTTGGATCTGCTAGGGGCAGGAGCAAAACAGCATCGATATCTTTGGTAGGTATTGTGAATAGCTTTCCATGCATCTTTGGAGTATGTTGTGTGTAGCGAAACGGAAAGGAGAAACGCTATGACAGAGATGAAGAACATATGCGGAAAGATCCCGAAGGACTTACACGAAAAAGTAAGAGAAGAGATTGAACTGACAGAAAGCAGCACACAGAAATTTATACAGCAGGTCATCGAAGAACATTTTGAAAGACTTGCAGGAAAAGGAGAGATGAGCATGGGAACAGCAAGAACAATCGCAGTACAGGTATCAGAGGAATTATTCCAGAGATTAAAAACAGTCATCGCAAAAAAAGGCATGAAACAGAAAGACTTCTTGATTCAGATCATCGAAGAGGCACTGGAAAAGGCAGAAGCCGAATGGCAGAACAAAGACAGCACCGAAGAAGCGGAACCTGCAACCGGAGAATCTGAAATAGAAGAGACTCAACCGGAAGAGGAAAATGACTTGGAAGAAGAGAGCGAGCCGGGCGAAGGAAACCAACCGGAAGAAGAATGCGAACCGGAAGAAGAAACTGAACCAGAAGAAGAAAACGAACTGGGCGAGGAAAGCAAACCAGACGAAGAAACCCAAGCAGAAGAACCAACAGAATGGTAACAAACAGATACAGAGAAACCAACAGGCGGTATGAGAAAAATCATGCCGCCTGTTTTTATCAGCAAAGGAGGTTGATAACCGCAACCATTCAATTTTTTGATCTCTTTAGCGGAATCGGGGGATTCCGTGAAGGCTTAAGACGTGCAGGGGGATTTACCTGTGTCGGACACTGCGAGGTGGATACTTATGCGGATAAGAACTACCGATTGCTGTTTGACACAGAAGGGGAGTGGTATTGTAGTGATGCACGAACAATTGAACCAGAACGAATGCCGGATTTTGATCTGCTCTGTGCAGGATTTCCTTGCCAGGCATTCTCTATCGCCGGAAAGCGGGAAGGATTTGCAGATGCAAGAGGAACCCTCTTTTTCGAGATTGCCCGGCTTCTTAAAGCTAAAAGACCCAATTATTTTATCCTTGAAAATGTTCCCGGTCTGCTTTCGCATGACAAGGGGCGGACATTTTGCACCATCCTCAGTACGCTTTCGCAACTGGGGTACCATGTCGAATGGAAAGTGCTTAACAGCAAGGATTTCGGAGTCCCCCAAGCAAGGAAACGGGTGTATATTGTCGGATATCTTGATTTCAGATGTGCCGGAAAAATATTACCTGAACCAGAAACAAATGGAGCAGCTCTTGTTCAGATCCGGGCAGGAAGTCAGGGAAAAAGAGTCTACAGTCCCAAAGGACTAAGCTGTACCCTGACCTCACAGGCAGGTGGAATGGGCGGCAAGACAGGATTATATGATGTAGGTGTCCCGATCAAAGAGAATACAAAGCTCGGCTACAAACTTGCAAGAGAAGGGGACAGCATCGATCTGGGCTATGCGAATCTCAACAGCAGGAGAGGGAGAGTCGGACACCAGATCGCACATACCCTGACAACAGGTGTCCAACAGGGAACGTTGCACTTTGTCGATCTTTCACCGCCGCCGATAGTAACGGAAGAATGCAGAAGTCTGAATACCAGACAATGCGGTGTTCACAAATATAAAGGAGAATGTTCCGGTGTATTAGCAGAGGATGGAGCAAGAGCAGTCTTAACCCCAGCAAAAGAGAAGGTCCGGCAGAACGGTAGACGCATGAAGGAACCGGAAGAACCCATGTTCACAATTACTGCAACAGATCGTCATGGCATCTTGTATCACGGAAGAATACGCAGGCTGGTTCCAAGAGAGTGTCTGCGTCTGCAGGGATATTATGACTGGCAGATCGATAAGATCATAGACTGCACATCGGATGCACAGCTATATAAACAGGCTGGGAACGGGGTAACTGTTACGGTGATCGAAGCAATCGGAGCACTATTGCGAAAGGCAGATGCGGAGCGAAAAGAACTGGAACTGTCTGAGAAAGGATAGTGTCGGTGATGATTGGAATTCAGGATCAGTACTTTGGTACGGAAATCGAGATGACTGGGATCACCAGACAACGGGCTGCAGAAGTTGTAGCAGAACTGTTCGGGACAGAAGCCGTTTATGAAGGTGCGTATTACGGAATATGGTCAGCGAGAGATCGGGAAGGAAAAAAGTGGAAGTTCATGTCTGACGGAAGCATTGATACACAAAGAAAATCAGGTGGTCGAATCGTGTCAGCAGATAGAGAATATTCAACAGAGATGGTATCACCGAAATTATCCTATGATGAAATGGGAAAGTTACAGGAAGTTGTACGCTGTCTGCGGAGGCATGGAGGTTTTGTCAATGAGTCCTGTGGTCAGCATGTTCATGTAGATGCGGCGAACCATACACCGCAGAGTCTGAAAAATGCGCTGACCATTATGTACGCAAAGGAAGATATCCTGTTCAAAGCACTGAAAGTGCAGGAAAGAAGAGAGTACAGCTATTGTCAGAAGGTGCGTCCGGAGGTATTGGAAAAAATCCGAAAAATGCCAAACAAATCCATTACGATGGACCGGGTAAGAAATGTCTGGTATGGAGGCAGGGATGGAAGTCATAATCATTATGACAGTACCCGGTATTATGCGTTAAACCTCCATGCTGTATTTTCCAAAGGAACATTGGAGTGGCGCTGTTTTGAAAGTACCCTTCATGCAGGAAAAGTGAGGGCGAACATTACACTGGCACTTGCGATTTCCGCCCAGGCGATCAATCAGAGATCCACCCAGATGAAAAAGACACCGATCTCAGAAAACCCGGCGTTTACATTCCGAACGTTTTTGTTGCGGCTCGGATTAATCGGAGAAGAATATAAGAATGTACGGAAACATCTGCTGGCAAATCTGGAAGGTGATCTGGCATGGAGATATGACAAAAGCACATATGAGTGCCTGAAGAAAAAACAAAGGACGGAAGACGTCAGATCGAGGTGAGGAAAATAGAAGAAAGATATTATTTTGCATATGGCAGTAACATGAACCTGGGGCAGATGAGATTCCGCTGTCCGGATGCGGAAGTGGTTGGCAATGTCCGGCTGGAAGATTACCGGCTGGCATTTCGTGGCAGAGCTCCGGGAAATGGCGTTGCAACTGTGCTTCCGGAAAAAGGAAGCTATGTGGATGGAGTCTTATGGAAGATCACAGAAGCTTGTGAAAAGAATCTGGATTTTTATGAAGGATTTCCGAATTTTTATGGGAAAGAAACCATTCAGGTAAAGGATCAGGCTGGAGCTTTAAGGGAAGTATTCGTATACACGATGAACTCCCCTCATAAGGATGTTCCGGCAAGACCATCGAAATTTTATCTGGATGGAATTCTGGAAGGATGTCTGGAAAACGATTTGCCGACAAAGGCAGTGATGGATGCAGTAAAACGCACCAGACAGGAAATGAAAAAAGCAGAAAAGCAATATACAAGATAAATGTTACCGCAGAGGGAGAGCCTTCTGCGGTATTTTACTGAACAATATATTTATTATAGGAAGGGAACACACATGAAGGTGAAGAATTTAAAAACCAGAATCGCAGCCTTTGGACTGGCTGTCCTGATGGGCGTCAGTACCTTAAGCAGTGCCAATGCGTTTGCTGCCGAGCAGACGGATGTGGGGCAGGAGGTACAGGCATCCGAACAGGCGGCTACGAGTCAGAAAGAGAAGGCAGTTACGGCAGACGATATCACGAAAGAGATTTCGGATGAAACATTTGCAGTGGAAACCAGTATGGAAGGAATCCATTATGATGCAGAAAAAGAGGATGTTACGCTTGTCAGCATCCAAGATGAAAAGGGTGGGGAATACCATCCGGACAAAGCCGGAACTTACATTGCCTCTTACATGGTTGTACCAAAGGATCAGAGTGACAGCTACATCATCAGCCGAAAGGTGATCCTGACGGATACGGAAGGTCAGGCACATGCACAGGACAATGGTGGAGAAAAGCAAAAATCAGATACAAAATCTGAAGATGATTCGGACTTGCCTGTGCAGAACTATACCGATGTAGAGATCGAGGCATCCGGGGAAGATGCATCTGCACAGGCAGTCAAAGAACTGAAAGAGGACATCGAAGAGGGAAATGTGATGGTATTGTCTGCGGCTGAAAGAGCTACAAGCAGCGGTTCCACAGTTACATTGACAAAGGGGCGAACCATTTATTATCCAAGCTATATTGGAAATTATCTTACGTGTCTGTTTACCGTAAACGGAAAGATTGCATACTGTCTCCAGTCCCAGAAAGCATCCCCACCGAGTGGAAGTTATGTGGCACAGGTATTGGACAGTAACAAGAATCTGCAGAAAGTCCTTTACTATGGCTATGGTGGGGCAGGAGATCTGACAGGAAGTTATCTGTCCGGGAAATCGGAGGATGAAAAGTATGTGTATACGCATATTGCAGCCAGCTACGCTTACGCAGGAGAAGCCGGATTTACAGGCTGTAATTACAATGACCTTGTAAATGCAGGGGTGATCGCATATATCAATTATCTGTTCGGACAGGAAGAACCGCCAAAAGGGGAACTGAGCCTTTCCAGTACGAAACTGAATGCAGTACGGGATGGAAATCTCCAGAAAACACCGAATATCACACTGTCTGGAGATCACAGAAATTATGTGACACTGAGTGTACCGGAACATGTCACCGCACATAACCTGACCAAAGGAACAAGTGTGACAAATGGAAAGATCCAGATTTATGGCGGCGATACCTTTTATCTGTCGGCAGATCTGTTGCTGACAGGCAGTTATGCTTCCGGCAACTTATACGGTTCTGTCGGAAAGACATGGAGAACGCTGGTGCTGACGACCGGAGATTCCAAACAGGATATCGGTGTATTCGAAAGCGAAACAGCAGCTCCGGTAAGCTTCAGCGTACAGTGGCTGAACATGACACGTATTGAGTTGACGAAGAAAGATATCAATACACAGAACCCACTATCTGGAGCAGTATACGGTATTTACACCGATAAGAAGTGCGAAAATCTGCTGATGACGATGACTGCAACCGGAACAGACGGAAAAGCAGTCAGTGATTATTTTGATTCCGCACTGAAAACTGTGTATGTAAAAGAGGTTACTGCTCCGACAGGGTACAAACTGAATACAGAAGTATATAAAGTAGATGTTGCAGCCGGAAAGACATTGACTGTAACAGCAACCGATGAGAGAGTCACCGGAAGGGTAAAAATCGCAAAGATCGATAAAGAAACACTTGCATTTAAGGCACAGGGGGACAGTGTTCTTCGTGGTGCGGTGTATGGTCTGTATGCCAAAGAGGACATCGTGCATCCGGATGGAACAACAGGAGTTCTGTATAAACAGGACAGCCTGATCGCGCAGGGAGTCATCGGAGATGATGGAACACTGGAGTTTTCAGAATTATACCTTGGAGAAATGTATGTAAAAGAAATCACTCCACCGGAAGGATATACACTGGATACTACAAAATATGAAGTATCCGTAACTTATGAAGGTCAGGATGTTGCAGAAGTGACAAGAGACCTTACGGTAAAAGAGCAGGTAAAGAAACAGGCATTCCAGTTGATCAAAGTCAGTGAAGATGGAGAGCAGACAGAAACAGACCTGGTTGCAGGAGCAGGATTTAAGGTATATCTGATCAGCGACCTGACACAGGTGAAAAATGGGAAACTGAAACCGTCCAATGGAGAAAGCTATACAGCAAGTGATTTCAAGAATTATGACTTCAGCAAAGAGCAGGTTGCAGTTACTTATGAGAACGGAACCGCCGTACCAGTACCGGAACTGATCACTGATACCAAAGGATATGCAGTCAGCCCGGAACTGCCGTATGGAAGTTATGTTGTAGTGGAAAGCACTACCCCGGAGAATCTGAAAACCATTGATCCATTTGTTGTAAATGTGGAAAATGACAGCAGAGAACCAATGCAGTGGAGAGTATTTGATGACCGTCCGTTTGAATTCTTGTTGAAAATTGTAAAGAAGGATGCACAGACTGGAAATACGGTTTTAAAGGCTGGTGCTTCTTATAAGATTTACGATGTGACAAATAAGAAATATGTGGAACAGGTTGTTCAGTATCCGAAGAAAGAAAAGATCAGTGTATTCGAAACAAACGAGGAAGGATATCTGATCACACCGCAGGAACTGAAGTGCTCTACCTATCGAATCGAAGAAGTGAAAGCACCGGAAGGATTTGTAAGACAGGGAAGCGAAGAGTCCCTGTATGATGGAACAACGATTATTTCACCATTAGAGCAGACTACAAAAGGAACATATAAAGAAAATCCACAGAGCGGTATTGTAATTACAGTATCCTCAAACACTGCACATCAGATTGATCCAGATACAGGAGCAGCGATTGTAGAGGTAGAACAGAAAAACGATGAACAGGTAGGAAGCCTGCTCCTGACGAAAAAGGGAGAACAGCTTACCGAAGTAACAGGAGATTCTGTTCTGGCAAAAGTAAAAGCACTGGTCTCTAAAGTAAGAAATGCTGTATCTGGTAAAGAAGAAACAGGTATTTATAAAGGCTTTAAATATGAAGAAACCGGAGTAGAAGGTGCCCAGTTCGAAGTATATGCCAAAGATACCATCTATTCACCGGACGGAGCAAAGGACGAAGAAGGGAATCCGCTTGTCCGCTACGAAAAAGATGATTTGGTAGCCAAACTGACTACAGACGAAAAGGGAATGGCAGTACTCAACAACCTGCCACTGGGAACTTATTATCTGAAAGAAGTTGTGGCAGGAGAGAATTTTGTTCTGAATACCGAACAGAAAGAATTTACCCTGACAGCCGAGGATGATACACAGGCAGTTGTTTATGAAGGAGTTACTTACAAAAACGAGAGACAGAAGGTGTCCGTATCGGTAGAAAAGAAGGATTCTGTTACAGGAGAAAAACTGGAAGGAGTCATCTTCGGACTGTATGCCGGGGAAGATATTGTTTCCAATCAGGGAGAAGTTCTTGTAGAGAAGGATACTCTGCTGGAAAAGAAAGCAACTGATAAGAATGGGAATCTGACTTTTGACAGTGACCTTCCACATGGAAAATATTATGTCAAAGAGGAAGTCAGAAAAGACGGATATCTTCCGAACGAGGAAGTATGGAAAGTAGATGCATCCTACGAAAACCAGAATCTTGAAAAGATTGTACTGAGTAAAGAAGTTGAGAACCAGCCGACCGAGACACGGATCACCAAGACAGATGCGACTACCGGAAAAGAGATGGAGGGAGCAAAACTTCAGGTGATCGACAAAGACGGAAATGTCGTGGAAGAATGGACCAGTACCAAAGAAGATCATGTGATTTATGGTCTGCCGGAAGGAACTTATACTTTGCATGAAGAACTGGCTCCTTATGAAGACGGCTATGTGTCTGCCAGCGATGTGACCTTTGAAGTCAAAGAAGATGGAAGTGTGACAAAGGTTGAAATGAAAGACGAATATTCCAAAGTGGAAATTTCCAAAACAGACATTACCACAGGGAAAGAACTGGAAGGGGCAAAACTTCAGATCATCCGAAAAGACGGAACTGTTCTGGAAGAGTGGATCACGGACGGAAAGCCGCATTCTGTTGCGAAGCTTCCGGTCAATGAGGAACTTACCTTGCGTGAGATCACAGCACCGGATGGGTATGAGATTGCCGAAGATGTTACATTTACATTGAAAGATACGATGGAAGTGCAGAAAGTAGAAATGAAAGATGCCAGAACACCGGAGAAAACAACCGAAAAGACCAATGCACCAAAAACAGGGGATAACCAGAAAGTATGGGCATTTGTCCTGCTTGCACTGGCATCTGCCGGAACAGTTACAGGAGTGACTGTATACCGCAGAAAGAAGTCAAAAATGACAGACAACAAAGAAGAAACAGAAGAAAAATAAAATAAAAATTACAGGATAAACCAATCTGACAGGGCAGGAGATGTGCATAAAGCAGCTTCTGTCCTGTCTGTATATAAGGAGAAGAATGATGAGACGTTTTTATACAGCAGAATCAGTAACAGAAGGACACCCAGACAAAGTATGCGATCAGATAGCAGATGCAATCTTAGATGAATGTCTGCGTTACGATCCATCTTCGAGAGTGGCGTGTGAAGTCCTTGCTACAAGAGGAAATGTGTTTGTAGCAGGAGAAATCACCAGCGGATATGAACCACCAGTGTTTGAAGTGATCCGAAAAGTTTTAGAAGAGTGTGGATATTGTACAGATGGGATAGAAATGGATACGTTTGTACACCAGCAGAGTCCAGATATTGCGAAAGCAGTGAGTGTGTCGAAAGAATTTCGGGATAATATCGGCGCAAAATTAAGAGATAGAAGCAGGGGAGCTGGAGATCAGGGTGTTATGGTCGGATATGCGTGTGATGATACTCCGCAGCTTATGCCAATGCCGACTGTTCTGGCACACCGGATCACACGTGAACTTTCGGCTTGCAGAAGAAGCGGATATATCAAAGATATCTTTTCGGATGGAAAAGCACAGGTAACCGTAGAATATGAAGATGGAAAACCAGTGAGACTGGAAAGTGTTGTTGTTTCCTGCCAGCATGGTGCAGAAAAGAACCTGAAGAAGTTAGATGCCGAGATCAGAGAGAAAGTGCTTCGCTCAGCACTCAGATTACTGCCGCCGGATGAGTATACGAAGATTCTGATCAATCCGTCAGGAAAATTTGTGTGCGGAGGATTTGATGCAGATACCGGACTGACCGGAAGAAAGCTGATGGTGGATACTTATGGCAGTATGGTTCCGCATGGCGGCGGTGCATTTTCGGGAAAAGACTGTTCGAAAGTAGACCGTTCGGCAGCTTATATGGCAAGGTATATCGCCAAAAATATAGTAGCTGCTGAGTTTGCAAGCAAGTGTCAGGTGTCTTTGGCTTATGCAATCGGAGTAGCAGAGCCGGTTATGATTGAGGTAGACACCTTTGGTACAGGAAAAGTGTGTGCGGATGATTGTCTGGCGGCAGCAATCCCACTGGTGTTTGGAGTGACACCCGTTCAGATCATGGAATCCCTTCGACTGAATCGTCCGATTTTCCGTCAGACGGCAGTTTTTGGCCATTTTGGAAGAAAGGAGTTTCCTTGGGAGCGGACGGATAAGGTACTGGCTCTTCAGGATGCAATTCTGTAATGCCTTGGGTAACGGAAGAAGAGATTCAGGCAGCAAAAAATATGACTGCGTATGAGTATTTGCGAACGCATCAAGCACAGCGACTGCAAAAGACAAGGACCAGAAATGAATGGCAGTTGACGGATCATGACAGTTTTAAAATCAATGAACTGTCCAGCAAATGGCATTGGAAATCCAGAGATATCGGTGGCGTGTCCGCACTGCGGTTCCTGATTGAAGTAGATGGAATGAAATTTACAGATGCCGTAAAACTGTTGTGCGAAGAGAGTCCGTCTTTTATTCCGACACAGGCTGTGGAAAGGGAAAAACTGCCATTTAAGTTGCCGGAGAGGTATTGTAATTGCAGACGAATCAGGGCTTATTTAAACCACAGAGGAATCAGCGATGAAGTGATCACATATTGTATTTCCCATGAAATCCTTTATGAAAGTGTCCCGTACCATAACGCTGTTTTTGTTGGGAAAGATGAATCCAGAAAAGCAAGATATGCATTCCTGCGAGGAATTTATGAAAAAAACGGGAAGGGATTCAAGATGGAGCAGACCGGGAGTGAAAAAAAGTACAGCTTTTGCATTCCACCTGAAAGAGAAACAAAGCGAGTTGCCGTATATGAAGCGTGTATTGATGCATTGGCACACATGACACTGGAAGAGGGAAATAGGGATAAATATCGTCTTTCCCTTGGGGGAATCGCTGCTCCGAAAGAAAACGCACAGATACAGAGTGAACGTTTTAAAAAGCCGCCGGACGCACTGGAAGAATTTCTGAAGAATCATCCGGAAATCAAAGAAATTGAAATCTGTACCGATAATGACTTTGCAGGGAGATGGGCGAAAGAACAGATGAAAAAGCATTACGAGGGAACGTATCAGATTATTTGCAATCTGCCGGAAAAAGAAGGGGCAGATTATGCAGACCTTGCGAAAGAAAAAAAGCAGGCAAATAAATGCAGGGATAGACCATTAGAAAGAAGGTGATAGAGAATGGAAGAAAAAGGAACGATACACATACATCTGTTGACAGAGCTGACTGGAAATCTTTATTCAGAAGAATCCGAATGGGAAGAAGATTGGTCGGAGAGTGATGAATATGGAATGCCGTTGGATGGAACAGAACTTGCCGATTATGAAGAAGTCATCCGAGAAGAACTGAAACGCTATGGGGAAGATGATCTCATGCAGTATTTTGATGGAAGTGAGTCCATTCAGGGAAAGATACAAAGTGCAGTTGTTACGATAGAAAACAAAGACGGAATCCTGTACGGATGTACCAAACTGGAATTAAATGAACTTTTAAGTCAGGAAGAACTACAGGAATTCACTGAATACATTACAGGACAGTACAGTGACGGTTGGGGTGAAGGATTTGAGCAGAGGGATATCAAGGTGGATGGAGGAACGCTGAATGTGCATTTTTGGCATCCTGATATAGAACAGCCGAAAATGTATGAGAAGAAAACAGAGCAGATTCCGACAAAGCCTGAGAAACAACGTCCCAAGTTACAGCTCCTTGGACATAATGGGAATATTTTTTCCATTATGGGCGATGCCTCAACTCTTTTGAAAAAGAATAAACAGACAGCAGAAGCAAAAGAAATGTGTAAAAGGGTATTGGAAAGTGGGAACTATTACAAAGCACTTTTGATTATCAGTGAATATGTGGAAACCGAGTTGAGTCCACCACCAAAAGAAAATAAAAAGACAAAGAAGAAAAATCAGCCGGAACGCTGAGAAAAGAAAGGATGATGCCTATGACAAATGGCCTGAGTTTGGAAGAACTTATGAAAGAGGGAACATACCCAGAGGAATATGCCGAAGGGGAAAACTGGAGAATATTACATGGAGATACATTAAAACTGGTCAAAGCATTCCAGCCTGGAATCTTTGATGCAGTCATTACCGATCCACCGTATGCGTCCGGTGGAACAAAGCAGAATGAAAGAAATCGTACTACAAACCAGAAATACAGCAGTATGAGTGCTGCAAATGCACTTCCGGATTTTGATGGGGACAATAAAGATCAGAGATCCTGGACACACTGGATGGCTGAGTGGTTGTATGATGTCCGGAAAGCCTGCAAGAAAGGGGCACCTATCTGTCTGTTTATTGACTGGAGACAGTATCCATCCATTACGGATGCCCTGCAGTGGGCAGGCTGGATCTGGAGAGGAACCGCAGTGTGGGATAAGGGAAACTCCCGTCCGCAGAAAGGGCGCTTCCGCCAGCAGGCTGAATATATCGTGTGGGGCAGTAACGGACCGATGCCGATCAACCGCCCGGTCTCCTGTCTGCCGGGTGTTTTTCGATATGGAAATCCGCAGAACCGCATCCATGTGACAGAGAAACCATTGCAGCTTATGAAAGATGTGATCCAGATCTGCGAGCCGGGAGGTCTGATCCTGGACCCGTTTGCCGGGGCTGGAACAACTGTCCTTGCAGCGGTTACGACAGGGTATCGTGCCGTAGGGATTGAAGTGACGGATGCCTACTATAAATTGGGAAGTGACAGAGTGAAGTTTGCGTTAGAAGCAGAAGAAAACGAGGATGAAAAGTAGCCGGGATGTCCAATAGGACATCTTGTTTTTTAATAGAGAAAAGCAGTGGCATCCAACTGGATGCAGAAAGGGGATGGAGCGTATGGAACAGGCTCTGGCTTATGTGTGCTGTTCAGCAGAAGAAAGCCGGGTAAAAGTGCAGAAATATTGCAGAAAAATCTATGAACTGGGTTATGTACCGATCTGTCCGAGATTTGGATTTTCACCGTTCCTCGAAGAAGGGGATGCGGAAGATATGCAGGGGTATGGAAGGATGTCCCATATCCTTTTGCGGAGATGCCGGATGGTCGTTGTATGCGGAAAAGAAGTGACAGGGACGATGAACACGGAAATCAGTATGGCAGACAGACTCCATATCATTTGTACGACACTTGATGGACTGGTACAGATCAAAGAATCGAAATAAATCAGAGGCGGGTCTGCCGGGTGATACAGAGACTGGCGGTACTCGTTTTGCAAGCATAGCGTTTGGATATCCAAACGCACTTTGGGGAGAACCCCAATCCCCCGAATACAAAATGAACATGGAAAGGAAGGATAAGCTATGTTAAGAGACGGAGTCATGATTATGATCGCATTGATGTGTGGAGGTTGTTTCGGAGTCGTGGTGACTTGCTGTATGGTGACTGCGAAACGGTCGGATCAGGAGCTTGGCGATATGATGAAAGAGAAAAGAGAAGGGACGGTGATGCAATGCGAAAACGAAACCATGTGATCCCGGTGCGGTTAAATGCAAGGGAACTCAGGGAATTGGAGGAACAGGTGGAAAAAAGCGGACTGAGCCGGGAAGAGTTTATGCGTTCGCTGATCTTAGGAGCACAGGTACACGCAAAACCCTGTGAGCATCACCCGGAACTGCTTAGGAAGATAGCGGGTCTGTGCAATAATGCGAACCAGCTTGCCCATGTTGCGAATGCTTCGGGAATGGCAAGTGAGCAAAGTGTGCAGGAAATGCTCCGGCTTACCAAAGAGACATGGCATCTGGTAAAGGAAGAGTGGTAATGACAGATGGCTTATACAAGTGTTATCCCCGTCCACCGCCTGGACCGTTCCATCGAATATGTGAAAGACAAAGAAAAAACCACACAGAAAGCAGACTCTTTGGAGGCTGCCATTGATTATGCCATGAACCGGACAAAGACGGAACAGGCGGTCTTCGAAGATACCATCGGATGTACCAATGAAAATGCGTATGCAGATATGGTGGAAACAAAAAAGAGATTCCATAAGATGGGCGGTGTGGAAGGATACCATCTGGTACAGAGTTTTGCAGAAGGTGAGGTGACACCGGAACTGGCACATCTCATCGGACAGGAACTGGCAGACCGGCTCTTAAAGGGACAGTATGAAGTCGTTATCACAACGCATCTGAATACCAGACATTATCATAACCACATTGTCTGGAACTCTGTGAGCATGGCAGACGGGCGTAAGTACCACAGCAATGCAAAGAGTTATTATACGGAGATCCGGAAGATCTCCGATGAGCTGTGCAGAAAATATGGTCTGTCTATCATTGAATCCGACCAGAAAAAATCAATCCCTTATGTACAGTGGAAAGCGGAACAGGAAGGGAAACCGACATGGAGAAGTGCGATCCGTCTGGATATCAGGGAGTCTGTACAGGAAAGCTACTCCTGGTCACAATTCTTAAAAGAAATGGAAAAGCGTGGATACACATGGAAACTGAACCGGAAATATGTCGCTTTAAAGGCTCCGGGGATGGAACGGTACATCCGGCTACGGTCTCTTGGAAAAAACTATTCCGAAGAGGAGATCCGTGGACAGATCTTACAGCCAAAAGTAAAACGCATCTATCAAAAGACGGTGCAGATTCCTCCAAAGAGGAAACTGACCGGGATACAGGCATTATATTATTCCTATCTATATCAGATGGGAGTACTGCCAAAAAGACCGAGAAGAAGTCCGTATGCCATCAGAGAGGATATCCGGAAACTGGATCAGAGGATTGAACAGATTGAGTTTTTAATGAAGCATGACATTACGACCAGAGAACAGCTTGCCACATACCGTGAGCCGTTACAAAAGCAGATTTCAGAACTGATGAAGGAACGCAGAAAGCTCTATCGGAATGACAGTGAAGACAGTGGAAAAGTACGGCTGTCCGAAATCAATGAGGAATTAAAAAATCTCCGTAAGGAAGTTCGTATGACCGTTCAGATTGAGAAACATTCCTTGGAAATCGAAGCGAGACTTCAGGAAGCGGAAGAACAGAGCCAGAATGAAAAACGTGTGGAAGATAAAGAAAGAATGCAGAAAAGTCAGGAGGTGAGATAAGTATGAATTACGGAGCAGAACCGGCAGATCAGGTGGTACGGTACAGTCTGGAAGGGATGGAGTATTCGCTGAAGATCACCGGGAATGTAGCAAAGCATGTGGCAGTCTTTATTGCTGCCGCCTTGAAGGACCAGAAAAAGACAAGAGGGAAAACAAGACTTACCAGAATGTTAAAGGAACAGCGCCCGATGAAATTTTTTACCGTTCCGGGTGACCGTTTAAAAGAATTTGCAAAAGAAGCCAAGGCGAGAGGTATCTTATATGTAGTCATCAAAGATAAGGTGAATCCGGACCAGACAGAGGTCATGGTATTTGCAGATGATGCAGCGAAGATGAATCGGGTATTAGACCGGATGAATCTGGATTTTGTAAAAGCAGAATCAGGCTCTATGGTTACGGAAGCAGTGGAAAAAGAGACTGCACCGGAAAAGGCAGAAAACCAGATGGAAAAAGAAACCGGGGAGAATGTACGGACAGAGACCGTTGTCCTGCCGGAAGGCAAGATAGAATTTGAACTGGACGATGCGGAAGAAATGTTCCAGATCGGGGATGAGGCTTTCCCGGAAGGAAATTTTACACAGGCGCAGGAGGGGGAAGAAAAGAATCCATCCGAACCTTTCTCGCGCAACAGAAATACTTCTTCCGATCGGGAAATTAGCTGGAAAGAAAAGAATGAAAAACCATCTGTGCGGAAAGAACTCGGAGATATCCGCAAGGAACAGGAAGAGAAACGTAAGAGGCCGGACAGACGGAAAAATGCCAGAGAGAGCCGGAAGAAACGTAAGAATATGAAAACGAAAGGCAGGTAATGTATATGGATTTAACAGATATGATTTCAGGGGGAACGGAAGAACAGCAGGTTCCTGAACAGAAATTGACGAAAGAAGAATATGCAGCCAAAAAACAGCAGGAAAGAGAAGAGGTATGGGCTGAAGTAGATTCACAGGCACAGGGAGTTTTTCAGGATGGAGAAAAACTGAAAGGCTTTCTGGACTTTATGGCAGAGTGTAATACCCAGAGAACACCGAATCTGCTTTTGATTTACGGACAGCATCCAGATTTTAAGGTGGTAAGGTCTTATGAACGCTGGAGAGAAGAACACCGTTCGGTCAAAGTCGGGGAACATGGCATTACTTATATGATTTCCACTGAATACGAAAAAGACGGAGAAATGCGGAGAGGGTATACGATTGGAAAAGGATTTGACATCAGTCAGATGTCTGGAAAGCCATTGGAAGAACGCCCTCAGCGAAGTCTGACAGAACTGATAGGAACTGTCTTAAAAGACCAGTCGGTACGTGTGCAGATTGAGGATGATCTGCCAGACAAAGTGCAGGCCCAGTACAATCCGAGATACCGTACCATTTATATCCGCAACGGAATGAGTGAAGTAACGACATTCCATGCACTGAACAGAGAACTGGCGTGTGCAGCACTGGACCAGCATACCGGAACCTACAGCCGACAGAAAGTCAGTGCACAGGCTTATTGTGCAGCCTATGTGATTGCGAAACGTTATGGTGTGGATGTTACCGGATTCAATCTGGAGTATATTGCACAGAGAAATGAATGTGGAAAGAAAGATCCACAGGAACTGAGAGACTTTTTAAATGATGTCCGTCAGGCTTCCTATAGTATCCGAAACCATATCGAACGGAATTTTGGTGCAAAGGAACAGGAGTATGTAACCGATGAGTTCGCAATCGGAGACCCTGTAAAAACACCGGAAACCAAGGATGAAAAAGCATCTGGAAAAGAGAAAAAAGCAAAGAACCAGCCGGAACGATAAAAGTGAAAAAGTTGGACGGTTGGAGTAGCTATTACGGAGGTCTTGTGATATGGTTGGTGTAACAAAAAAGGAGGTCAGCCAGATGACAAAATACTATTTGAAGATGGATAACATTATGAAAAATATGTTCGTGGTGGCACTGAATGATGAGCTACAGGCGCAGAGTGAGCAGGATGAATGTTTGGAAGAAACGAAAGCTCTTCTGAAAAAAGTAAGTGAATACGACCTCGCTCAGAAACGACTGCAGATTACAGCCGGGGAACAAAGGCAGATCCGTAAGGCACTGAACAGACTCAGAAGTAAATATCTTGCAGCCGGAAGATACAGTGATGGAATAGATAAAGTTATTATTCAGGTTGCAAAACCGAATACTAGCAGACACATGTTCTGGTAGAGAAAGGAGTGGTTGATTGGTCATTTATTCAAGAGAAAAAGTGGCAAGACTTAGAGAACAGTATCCGGCAGGAACAAGAATCTGTCTGAATTCGATGGATGGAGAAGCGGGTATGCCGCAGGGACTGGAAGGAACTGTGCAGTATGTGGATGATGCAGGCCAGCTTGGTGTTAAGTGGGACAACGGCAGAAGTCTCTCACTGATACCGGGAGTGGATTCCTTTCATAAGAAAGAAGGACAGGGACATCCAGAAGAAAAGCCACGCAAGAAAAGAGAATCTGACTTGCAGAGATAAGTACAAAAAAGCAGGACTGGGTTCTGTATCTTGTCTTTCTGCCATTTGTCTGGTGGGCGGCAGCGATTACCGCTTGTGCCATTACACCGGATAAGAATTTTATTCAAATCTTAGAAACGCTGAGCGAAAAACTCGAACAGCCGTTTTTTATCACGTATACACCGTATACGTTCAAATGTATTCTGATATTCACAGCAGCCTATTTCTTAGGCATTGGTATTTATGAATCCCAAAAAAGAAATTATAGAAGAGGTGTGGAACACGGTTCCGCCCGTTGGGGAGACGTCCATCAGATTTGTAAGAGATATGCAGACAAGGAGTATACCCATAATCTTCTTTTGACACAAAACTTTCGCATGAGCCAGGAAGTCTATAAGCACCAGAGAAACTTAAATGTCTTGGTGGCGGGTGGCTCAGGAGCCGGAAAAAGTCGTACCTATGCAGTTCCTAATATTCTTCAATGCTCTCAGGCTGAGTCGAAAAAAGGCGGTGGCTGTTCCATTGTAGTAACGGATCCGAAAGGAGGTGCGAGACGTTCCAGTCTGAAAAGGACTGGCACATCTCAACTGAATCATTGTTTATTGTAATGAAATTAGTTCGAGTTGGAGAACTGAATGCGTGAATAGTCGAATGAAGGGGTAACGCCCTGAAAGGCTACTCTAATACTCCGGCTGGCATGGAAATGAGTAAACATTGAAATGTCAGAAGCCCGGTGAAGTCGGCAGAGAGATACCGTAACAATAGTAGTTGACGAAAGCTGTCCAGAGGTGGATGGTGTATCCTATATGCCGGGAGTCTATAAAATACCTATGGTTAGAATGGTGGATGTTACATAATCCACTGACGAACCCTCGAATGTACGGGTCTATATCGGGACTAAGTATAAATGCTTAGTAACACAACTAGTGTTGCTACTGCGGGTGAGTAAGACTTCTGCCTTTATGAAAATCCGTGCAATGTTACAGGCATTGATGTGGTAGCAGGCTCAGAGATGGGAACCTACGGGTATATAGGAACAGATAACGCATTCGGAACGTCGTAAGCTGACAGCGTGGAGATTTTACTGTCTATGAAACGTATCGAACGGGAAAGTCATCGTGAGATTAGCGATGATATAAGGGAGATAATGTCAGTGAAAGCGGTGGCATAGTACCGATGAAACCGTGATAACAAGCGGTGGAGGGATAGCCACTAGTCATATATTAGAGTAAATAAGTTACAAATGGTATGGGTTCGAGTAAGACTAAGAGATGTAATAACTCCCAGATAGGAGGTTACAGACCATACAAAAGAAAGCTAAGCTCCGGTACAACGAATATTACGATATGCAGAAAGCATTCGATGAGTTGTATCAGCAGAGCAAAAATGGTAACAACTTTTATAAGTTATTAGAAATTATCGGTTCAGAGCAGAATATTTGCCTGGCATACCGAAACCTAAAAACCAATAGCGGAAGTAAAACCGCTGGTACAGATGGTAAAACAATCGAGGATATCAAAGGTCTATCGGACAGGGAAGTAATTGAAACTGTCAGAAAACAATTAGCAGATTATCATCCGCAATCAGTCAGGAGGGTCTTTATTCCTAAGCCCGGAAGCGATAAAAAGCGTCCGTTAGGGATTCCATGTATCTGGGATAGATTGATACAACAGTGTATCCTACAGGTGTTAGAGCCGATTTGTGAACCTAAGTTTCATAATCACTCATATGGATTCCGGCAAAATAGAGATGCCCACCATGCGGTCAGCAGAGTTGTCAGCATGGTAAATATGTATAAACATTATTATTGTGTGGATGTGGACATCAAGGGCTTCTTTGATAATGTAAACCACGGAAAGCTGCTAAAACAGATATGGACATTAGGTATACGAGATAAACGATTGCTATGTATCATTAGCAAAATATTAAAATCAGAAATTGAAGGAGAAGGAATACCGGACAAGGGTACACCGCAAGGTGGGCTGATTAGTCCGCTACTTTCGCTCATTGTGCTGAATGAACTTGATTGGTGGGTAAGTAGCCAGTGGGAGACTTTTACACCAAATGGAGTGAAGAAAGGCAACATGAAAGGAAGTAAGGGCTGGTTGAGTTATGCACGAAAATATACAAATCTAAAAGATGGGTATGTGGTGCGTTACGCTGATGATTTTAAAATTATGTGCAGAAGTTATACTGATGCACAAAGATATTATCATGCGACAATAGACTTTTTAAAGTCAAGATTAAAACTCGACATTAGTCCGGAGAAGTCCAAAGTTGTTAATCTCCGAAAGAACTCTTCTGATTTTCTGGGATTCAAAATTAAAGTCCTGCCAAAAGGCAAGACCAGATATGGATACATTGCTAAAACTGATATGAGCGATAAAGCCATCAAAAAGATTACTGCTGAATTAAAGGCAAAAGTGATTAATATAAGGAAACACACAACTGTTGGTAGAATCAATGCCTATAACATGGCAGTGATAGGGATACAGAATTATTACTGTATTGCTACCAACATATATAACAATCTAACGGATGTTAATTACGCTCTCTTACCAACCTTTAGAACCAGATTATCATGTATTGGAAGTACAATTCCGTTTGCGGAAACGCCCTATGAATTTCAACAGAAAACTGTAGGAATCAAGAAAGAAACCAAAATTATAACAGTAGGCAAAATGCCACTACTGCCACTTACAGGAGTTCATCACAAACATCCTATAAATTTCTCACAAGATATTACCAGCTATACAGCAAAAGGAAGAGAAAAGATTCATAAATCTGTCCAATGTGTAGAAACACAGGAATTACGAAATGTGATGAAGTATAGGAATCCTAATGAAAGCATTGAATTTAATGATAATAGTATTTCTGCATACCTCGTGCAACAGGGGAACTGCTATGTCATGGGAAATAGGCTGAATGTACATCAAATGAAATGTATAAGGAAAATTCCAGTAGGTGAAGGTGGTACAGACAAGCATACTAATATCGCATTTATTTCAGAGGAAATATGGCGAGCTGTTATGACAGAGGATATTTCAGAAACTATCAGAATAATGAAGAGATTCAATATGGACGACAAGCAAAGACGGAGATTCAACCGATTGCGTGAAAATTATGGATTACTACCAATTAAGAAAAGATAACTTATAAATTTACTTGAGTATGATGGCACGCCGTATGATGCGAAAGCATCATGTACGGTGTAGAGCGGGGGAAAAGGTGGAGATTACTTCAAAGCCTTACCTATCGCTATAGCTACTCCGGAAGACTGGAGGACTGCTGGAACGGATGGGATATGAGGTACGGGTGTTTGATCTGATCAACCCGGATACATCCTTTTGTTATAATCCATTTTGTTATGTCCATGATGACAAAGATGTGTTAAAACTTATCAACAACCTGATCCGCAATACAACACCAAAAGGTTCACAGGCATCGGATCCATTTTGGGAGAAGAGCGAAACAGCGCTGTTGCAGGCTCTGATGCTGTACCTGTTACATGAAGCACCGCCGGAAGAGCAGAATTTCCCTATGATCATGGAGATGTTAGGTAGTGCCCAGGTTAAGGAAGAAGATGAGGAATATCAGTCACCTCTGGACATTTTGTTTGAAAGGTTAGAAATGAGAAAGCCGGACAGCATTGCGGTGAAACAGTATCAGATTTACAAGCAGGCAGCGGGAAAAACAGCAAAGTCTATCTTGATTTCTGTTGGTGTCCGGTTGGCTGCATTTAATCTGAAAGAGATTGCAAACTTAACCTGTACGGATGAGCTGGATCTGGCAAGTATCGGAGAAAAGAAAGTGGCGTTGTTCTGCTGTATCCCCGATGCCGATACTTCTTTGAACTATCTGGTAGGTATGATTTATAGCAATCTGTTCCAGACACTGTATTATGTAGCAGACCGAAAATATGGAGGGAGATTGCCGGTACCCGTCCACTGTATCATGGATGAGTGGCCGAATGTAGCCTTGCCGGATGATTTTGATAAGATCCTTGCTACCATGCGGTCACGCGCAATTTCCTGCAGTATCATCATCCAGAATATGGCGCAAATGAAAGCCCTGTTTAAGGACTCATGGGAAAGCTTGGTAGGTAATTGCGATGAATTTTTATATCTGGGAGGCAACGAAAAAGAGGGACATAAATATATTTCGGAACTGTTGGGAAAAGAAACTTTAGATACGAATACTTATGGACAGACAAAAGGACGAAACGGAAGTTATTCTACGAACTATCAGCAGACAGGGCGGGAACTCTTTACACCGGATGAGATCCGCTTACTGGATAACCGGAAAGCAATCCTGTTTGTCCGAGGGGAACGTCCCATGCTGGATGACAAATATAATTTAAAGAAACATCCAAATGTGAAATGGACAGAGGATGGCGGTGCGCCTCCGTATGACTATGCGAAAGCTCCGAGGTCACATGATGATTTGAATATTGATATTGAACGCTTAGATGATTATGAGCTGCTCTGTGAAGAGGACATCCTCGGCAAAGAGCAGCCTTTTTAGATGGGAGGAATGTGTATCGTGCATATGATGCAGAAATTGTTTAAGAAAAAGAATCCGAAGACGAAGCCTTTGCGAATGAGTGGTGTACAAAAACGATTTTTTGTCAGCTATGCAGTAATCGTATTCGCCATGATGTGGTGTACAACCCCTGTTCTGGCTGCAGGAGATCCATTAGCAGTGGTGAATAACTTGTCTGATTTTATTTTTTCCTTGATCCGGGCGATTGGCTTGATCTTGTTAGGATTTGGTGTGGTGCAGATCGGCTTGTCTTTAAAATCGCATGATCCAAGCCAGAGGGCAAATGGATTTTTGACTTTAGCAGGCGGCGTCATCATTACCTTTGCAAAAGAGATTTTGGATTTGATCATGGTGTAATCTGATATCAGCAGTACAGCGGGAGAGCAGACACTGTGCTGTTCTCCCTGTCTGTAAATGGAAACAACAGGGAGGTGAAATGCTACTTGGAAAGTGATAACTGGATCGTTCAAAATCTAAACAATGCGTTAGAAACATGGAATTCTAAGCTGTCAGAAATCTGGCAGCTTTTAACGCAAAGCCCGGAAACCTTTAAAGGCGGAGATATCTGGAGTGTGATGCTG
This sequence comes from Faecalimonas nexilis, assembly GCF_059731825.1. Classification (NCBI taxonomy): domain Bacteria; kingdom Bacillati; phylum Bacillota; class Clostridia; order Lachnospirales; family Lachnospiraceae; genus Faecalimonas; species Faecalimonas nexilis. The sequence continues at coordinate 1,067,897 of NZ_AP029189.1, forward strand.
ACCATTCATGATGCTCTAAAAGGAATCGGGTATGGACTTTTAGTACTTTTTTTTGCGATCAGTGTAGTGAAAACCTGTAGCAGCTATCTGGACGTAAAAAAGCCAGAGCATGCGGTGAAATTGTTTATTCGATTTGCACTGGCAAAAGGGGCAGTAGGGTATGGGCTGGAATTGATGATGGCACTTTTTTCTGTCATACAGGGAATGGTATCTACAATCATGCAAAATTCAGGATTTGGTGGGGATTCAGATGTAATCGAACTTCCGGCTGAAATGGTGGAGAAGATTGAAAGTGTAGGATTATTAGATTCTATTCCTCTTTGGATTGTTACACTGCTTGGCAGCCTGTTTATTACAGTCTTGTCATTTATTATGATCTTGACCGTGTATGGAAGGATGTTCAAGCTGTATATGTACACAGCCATAGCACCCATTCCCATTGCGACTTTTGCGGGAGAGCCTACACAGAACATAGGGAAGAACTTTGTCCGTTCCTATGCAGGGGTTTGTATGGAAGGAGCAATCATTGCACTTGCCTGCATTATTTTTTCTGTATTTGCTGCCAGTCCGCCGGCAATCGCAGACAGCAGTTTATCTGCGGTGAATATTGTATGGAATTATGTGGCAGAGCTGATCTTTAACCTATTAGTATTGGTAGGGGCAATTAAGGCAGCGGACCGGATTGTAAAAGAAATCATGGGGTTATAAGTAAGGAGGCAGGAGTATGAAAGAACAACCAATTTTAGGATATGATTGGGAAATGGGACATGAAGAAATCAAACTGGAGATAGGCACTTACTATACAGGAAAAGGTCTGTATATTGGAATGCTGGCAAAGGAAGATGGTGTATGGGAATCTTTTAGTGATCTGACGGTAAATTTACCGTTTGAGAGATCGGATGTTCATGAGGCCTTTATCCAGGACTTTGGGAGTAAGGAAAAATTGAAATTTATTCAAGAACATAAGTTGGGTAAAATTCTTCCAGAGCGAGGACATTCTGGATTCTGTACCTATGCAAAAGTGGCATTTGATCTTAAGCGGCTGGAGGAATTAGATCCAGAAGGAATGAAACGTTTTTATAAGGATCATCCAGAACTTGAAGAACAGAGCCAAGTGCCGAAAAAGAAAAAACGAAATCAAATGGAACGGTAAAATGTGGGAATACAAAAGGAAAGGAGTTATGACAGAAAAGGCCGTCCCCTGGCTTATTTTCTGTTATTTGTATTGACAAAATGGAAGTAAAAATGAACAAAGAGATCCAGGAATTTCAGGAGTCCTTTTTCTTTGGACTGAGCATGCGGCAGTGTTTCTTTTCTGTATTGGCGATTGCTGCTGCAGTAGGTGTTTATCTAGGGACAAAAGATACCTGTGGAACGGAGATTGCCGGATGGCTGAGTGTTTTTGCTGCAGCCCCTTTTGCGGGATGTGGTTTTTTCCGCTATCACCAGATGACACTGGAAAAGTTCGTATGGGTGTGGTTAAAATCAGAGATCTTATGCCCCAAAAAGCTGGTGTTTCAATCGGAGAATCTCTATCTGAAATGTCTGGAAGAGACAATAGAAATCGGAACACGTTCCTGCAGAAATGGCACGGAGCTGGTAGAACGAAAGAGAAGCAAAAATAGAAAAAAGAAAGGAAGGGGGGATGCGGTTGATTAAAACGCTGCATCGTACATTAAAACTAGAAAAAGAGAAATTTATGATTCCGAAGTCTGTACAGCAGGCAATCCCGATACAGCGGATCTGGCCGGATGGCATCTTTCAGTCCGGCAGGCTGTTTTCAAAATCGTTCCGTTTTACGGATATCAATTATTCCATTGCAAGCAAAGAGGATAAGACAGAAATGTTTCTGGATTATTCCGAGCTTTTAAATGCATTGGACTCCGGCGCATCCGCCAAACTTACCATTAATAACCGCCGCATCAATAAGGCAGAATTTGAACAATCCATTCTGATCCCTATGAAAGAGGACGGATTGGATGAATACCGAAAAGAATACAACGAAATGTTGTTATCCAAGATCAGTGATACCAATAACAGTATTCTTCGGGAACGTTATCTGACGATCAGTGTCCATAAGAAGAACATTGATGAGGCAAGGACCTATTTCGCACGTGTTGGAACGGATATCACCACACATCTGGCGAAGTTATCTTCCATTGGGGAAGAACTGGATGCTGGAGAGCGTCTGAAGATTTTCCGTGATTTCTTTAAAGAAGACGTTTCTGCGACAGCAGAGTTTGATTTTAAGGAAGCTGTAAAAAGAGGACATGATTTTAAAGACTGGTTTGCACCAGATTCTATGGAGTTCTTGCAGGATCATTTTAAGATTGATGGGCGATATGGGCGTGTTTTATATATGCAGGATTATGCAACTTACGTCCGGGACAGCATGGTATCGGAACTCTGTGATCTGAGCAGAAACTTAATGCTGTCAATTGATATCCTGCCAGTCCCTACGGATGAAGCAGTCCGTGAGATACAAAACAAACTGCTTGGTGTAGAAACGAACGTGACCAACTGGCAGAGAAGGCAGAACGAAAACAATAACTTTTCTGCAACCATTCCGTATGAGATGGAGTTGCAGAGAACCGAAACAAAGGAGATGTTAAATGATCTGACCACCAGAGACCAGAGAATGATGTTCGGGGTGTTGACCATTGTGCATATGGCAGACAGTTATAAGGAGTTGAACTCAGATACGGAAACCTTGAAATCCATTGCGAGGAAAAATCTGTGTCAGCTGTCCACTCTGCGGTGGCAGCAAATGGACGGTCTGCATACGGCGCTGCCTTTTGGACCACGAAAGATCAACGCTCTGCGTACCCTGACCACAGAGTCCACAGCTGTGCTGATCCCTTTCCATACCCAGGAGATTATGCAGGAAGGCGGGATTTATTACGGGCAGAATGCGGTCAGCAAAAATATGATCGTTGTGGACCGGAAGAAACTGCTGAATGGCAACAGTTTTCGCTTAGGAGTCAGTGGATCCGGAAAAAGTTTTTCTGCCAAAGAAGAGATTGTTGCATTAGCACTTGCCACGGAGGATGACATCCTAATTCTAGATCCGGAATCCGAATTTGGAAACCTGACAGTAGCATTAGGGGGAGAAGTTGTAAAAGTATCAGCAACTTCTGGAATGCATCTGAATGCTATGGATATGGACAGCAGCTATGGGGATGATACCAATCCACTAATTGAAAAATCAGAATTTCTGTTGTCTGTTTTTGAACAGCTGATAGGGGCAGGCAATCTGGGCGCAAAGGATAAATCCATCATTGACCGCTGTACAGCTGATACTTATCGTGATTATATCCGCAGCGGTTATACCAAGGAAGTGCCGACTTTAAAGGACTTATACCGACAGCTGATGCTGCAGGAAGAGCCAGAAGCAAGAGCTCTTGCCTTATCAGCAGAATTATTTACCAGTGGAAGTCTGAACACGTTTGCGCATAAAACAAATGTGGATACGAAGAACCGTATCATGGATTATGATATCCGGGAACTGGGTTCCCAGCTCATGCCTCTTGGCATGCTGGTAACACTGGATGCCATTTTCAACCGTGTGATCCAGAACTGGAAAAAAGGAAAACGGACCTGGATCTTTTGTGATGAGTTTTATCTGTTATTCCGCTATCCATACAGTGCGGAATTTTTTTATAAGTTATGGAAGCGTATCCGAAAGTATAATGGGTTCGTGAATGCCATGAGCCAGAATGTAGATGAGGTTCTACGTTCCGATACGGCAAGACTTATGCTCGCAAACAGTGAGTTTTTAGTTATGCTGAACCAGGCAAGTACGGACCGGGAAGAATTGGCAAGACTTTTGAACATTTCCGACAACCAGTTAGGATATATCACAAATGTGAAAGCTGGAAGTGGTTTGATACGCTGTTCTGGAAATCTGGTTCCATTTGAAAATACATTCCCAAGGAATACAAAGTTGTACCAACTGATGACAACAAAACCAGGAGAAAGTTTGAAAGCTGTATAGCATAGGTTCGTTCATCAAATGTGTTTTACAGTACGTCATAATTGAATCAAAAAATATGAAAGCCGTTACATGGGGGACTGTGTAACGGTTTTTGATTCATAGAGAAAGGGTGTGTAAATGTGATAAAAGATGTACAGGAAAAGAAAATATCTTTTTATACAGCTGAATGCATGGAATTTGAAACAATGGGAGAAGTGACAGAGTGCGCCACATTAAAAGAAGCCTTTCGGATATACCAGAAAATGGAACAGAAAAGATCCGGTATGGGGGTTGGGATTGGATTTATTTTACATGATCCAGATGTGCCTGAGTACAGTGATATCCACTATCCTTTATATCAAGGAAATGGGGTGGAGCGGGATTTAATTGCACTTGTGGAGGCTTATGAGAAGCACCCACTGGTACAGAAAGCACAAAAAGATATGCAGAAACTGTTAGATAGGAAAAAACAGGTGGAACGATAAAGGAGGAGAATAAGGCAGATATTAAAACAAAAGAGGTAGACCGGACGTTGAAAGTCCGGGAACATGCCAAACAGCTTCCCAAAGAATTGATCAAGGATATTACTTTAAAATCTGCAGAACGTTCCCTGCTATCTACGCATGACGGTTCCCATTTTTCTCCCAAACAGTCTCCGGAACAGTATGCTTCTGACCGGCTGGAAGAAGGAATCAAGTGGTCGGCCAGTAAAGGGGAAACCATCGTTTCTCAAGGCAGTAAAAAAGCGGCAAAAAAAAAGGCAGAGAAGACCTGGAGAGTCATCAAAGAACGAAGGAGTAAAAATGCGGATCGTACTGCTGAACAGAGTAGAAACAGTGGAACTCAAGGAAATTCACAAATAGAACGTCAAACTGATATACGAATTAAAACAAAAGAAGCGGTAAACAAAAGAACAGCAGGAGTAGCGAGAGAGAACATTGCAGAGGTAAAAAATGCGACCCCTTTGAGAGATTCTGCAAATCGTATCAAACAAGCACATACAGCGAAAACTTCAAAGGAAGCGTCAAAATTAAAGAAACAGGCAGAACATGCTTACCGTTCTGGAAAAAAATTAGCTGTCCAAGGGAAAAAGGCTGCAACACAATCTGCAAAGGCAGCTAAACGGACAGTATCTGGAATAAAAACAGCGGTTAAAACGGGAGTTACCGCAGTAAAATCATTAGGAACCTTTCTGGTGGCAGGCGGCTGGATTGTTGTGCTGTTGGTAATTGTTCTGGGGGGTGATTGGTGGAATTGCAGGAAGCTCCGGGAGTACTAGTGCGGAGCCACTAAGTCAGGAGGTACTGGCTTATACATCTACCATTCAGAGGTATGCTTCACAGTATGGAATTTCGGAATATGTACCTTCAATCCAAGCAATCATGATGCAGGAATCCGGAGGACGTGGAACAGATCCTATGCAGGCAAGTGAATGTCCGTACAATACCCGCTATCCAAATAGTCCAGGGGCGATTCAAGATCCAGAGTATTCCATACAGGTAGGGGTACAATATTATGCAGATTGTGTAAGACAGGCAAGATGTGAAAGTCCATTAGATATCAGCAGGCTACAACTCAGTTGGCAAGGATATAATTACGGAAATGGTTATATTGGATGGGCTTTAGAACATCATGGCGGTTATAGTCTGGAAAATGCATTGCAGTTTAGCCAAGAAAAGGCAGCGGAACTTGGTTGGCCAAGATATGGAGATCCTCAATATGTTCCTCATGTTCAGAGATACTATTCTGGAGGTGGTATCCTTGGCGGAATATTTGGAAACGGACAGATTGTGCAAGTGGCAAAACAGGAAGTTGGGAGTAGTAATGGGGAAAAATACTGGAGATGGTATGGATTTGATTCTTATGTGGAATGGTGTGCCTGCTTTGTCAGTTGGTGTGGGGAACAAGCTGGGTTGATAGAATCTGGTGCAATGCCGAAGTTTTCTTTGTGCGAAAATGGAATTGATTGGTTTAAAAGTCATGGAAAGTGGCAGGAAACAGGCGGCATTCCGAGTGCAGGTTCCTTGGTATTTTTTGATTGGAATGGAGATGGCATATCGGATCATGTGGGAATCGTGGAAAAATATGAAGGTGGAATCATTTATACAGTAGAAGGAAATACAGGTACTAACATTGGTGGTAATAATGTCCGAGGGGTTTGGAAACATTCATATTCTGTTGGAAGTGCAACTATTCTTGGATATGGGATTATTTAAATAAAGAGAATAAGAAGTGCTATTTTATACAGGCACTTAATAAACATAATAAAAGGAAACAGGCAGACTTGTGGAGTATAATATTTCACAAGTCTGTTGTTAAAGTAGTGTTTTTATAAATTTTTTTTAAAAATCTTTAAATGGAGATTGTTTTGACTGATATCTTTTCCTTTACGCAATTATTTGTGTCATAAGGAAAAATTTAGTGATTAAAAAATTGTAGACAGGGAAATTAAAAGGCGTATAAATTGACTATAGATTTTTACTTAAAATATATAGAACTTTAAATTTTTGTATTCAGAATATCTAAATTTTGAATTTATACTAATAATCTTGACTTTATAGTTATATACATATAATATTATATTTTGTCTTACAAATGTAATATTAAGGAGAAAGAAAAAATGCAGAAAAAGTGGAAGATAATGATTATACTTCTCACAATATTGATTATATTATATGCTTTGACCAGTTGCAAAGAAAAGATACAAGAAAAAAAAGGTAATGAAGACAATTGGAAAGTATATCAACAGTTAGAAGAAAAAGAAGAACAGAATATCCAAAATCCATTTATTAGAGAAGAAACGAAATGTATTTTAACAGAAAAAGAGAAGCAAGAACTTCGAAATCAATTATTAAAAATAGTAACTCAATGTAAGGATATTTATCATCCAATTATTGATCAAACAACAGGATATCAGAGTATTTCAAGAGAGGAAGTAAAAAAGATAAAAAAGCGTTTTGGCGAAAATGGTTTGGTATGTGTGGCTGAAAATATGAATATGGAAAATTATGAAAAAGTGGAAGAATTTTATCTGGATTATTTAGAGGATAGAGAAACAGATGTTACAATATATGAGGTAAATAATGATGGTTCTTTTTGTTCTGAAACTTTTATATATCGAAATAAAGTGTTGCAAACTTTTACAATGACTCTTACTTGGGAAAAAGGAGAACAAGCTGAAATATCAAACGGAACAGCGAACAATATTGCTGAAATAAAATACACATCAAAAGGATATCTAATCTATTCATATGAGTATATTGTTGCACATGCAGCACTAAAAGAATATTATCGTGTAAAACCGTTATCGGACACATTGCGAATATTAACTGATCAATATGTTTCTGTATTTAACTATTTGAACTATAATTTTCTTACTCAAAATTGGGACGAAAGTAATGTAGAAACGATATTATTACCTAGATTGTTTGAGGATTTATATCAGGTACATACAGGTGAACAATTAAAGAAAGATTCAGGGAGAATTTCAGCAGAAATATATGAAAATGTTATGATAGCTTGTTTACCTGTTACAATAGAAGAATTGCGAAAGCATTGTGGATATGATATGGAAAGTAATACCTATGATAGTGGAACCTTTTTTTATCGAGGAACATCCCCTTTTGGTGAAGTAGTAGATTATTTGGATAATAGTGATGGAACACTCACGCTATATGTTGATGCTATATGGCCAGATAGGAATACTGATTGTGCTTTTAAAAATGAAATTGTCATTAAACCGTATGGCGATGGAACTTGTCAATATTTGTCTAATAAAGTACAGAAAATTGAATTAGATATTCCAGTATACGAAGAGTATTGAAAAAGAATTTCAACAAGTTAAATTATATATCTAAGCATTGCACTATAATATTTGAGGGCAGATTCGTATTTTTGCGATTCTGCCCTCAAATATTATAGACATGTTTCGTTTAAAGTTAAGGTATATTTGATGAATTAAAATCAATGCAGGTAATTTGCAAAAGGTCAAATAACATGATCACGTAGAATATGAAATAGAAAAAAATATATTGACATTCCAATCTTACGGATGTAATATTATAAATGTCTTACGCGTGTAAGATTAGTGGTGTTATATATATACTTCTAAATATGACACCTGTAAAAATAAAAAAGATTTATTAGCTATAAGTCTTACACGCGTGGTTTTTGTAAAAGAATATTTAGTTATCAGGTTATAGAAAGAAGATTAAGGTATATATGAGTAAGAGAAGAAAAAAAGTAAAAAAGAAAAATAGAAAGATAGTTTGGATAATAGAAAGTTTGCTTTTTATAATACTTATCAGTTTGTTAGTCTTATTAAAAATTTTCAATCCGCAAGAGAGGGAGAAAATAGAAGAAAAATCTGAAGAAACAGTAAAACCATTAGTTATTCAGACACAACAGCGGAAACTGGATTTAGATCAGCTACATAGTAGTGCTGGAATTGTAATCAGTCTCGATGACAGTAAAGTTATATTTCAATTTCAACAGGATGAAAAAATATTTCCAGCATCATTAACGAAAATAATGACATGTATTCTAGCAATTGAAAATATAAACAATTTGGAAGCAACTATTACATTAGAGCCAGAAATATTTGATGAACTATATGCCCAAAATGCGTCAATGGCGGGCTTTCTACCTGGTGAAAATGCAAAAATAATTGACATATTGTATGGAAACATTTTGCCTTCAGGGGGAGAGTGTTCAATTGCTTTAGCGGAGTATGTTGCTGGTTCAGAACAAGCATTTGTAGAACTAATGAATGAGAAAGCTAAAGATTTAGGAATGAATAATACACATTTTATGAATGCAACAGGATTACATAATGAATCTCACTATACTACAGTGAAAGATATAGGAATTCTTTTACAGTATGCATTAAAAAATCAAACTTTTAATGATATATTTCAGTCAAAAAGTTATTTTGTTGCGCCGACAGACCAGCATTTAAGTGGTTTTACTTTTTATAGTAGTATGTTTAAACTACGAGATCAATGGGAGTTGGATGAGGGTGAAATTGTGGGAGGAAAAACAGGTTATACAGATGAGGCAGGGCTTTGTTTAGCCTCAGAAGCGATTGTTAATGGTCGAAAATATATTGCTATAACAGTAAATGCAGAAGGAAATCATAATACAGAACCATTTCATGTAAATGATGCTTTTTATTTATATAATCAACTACGATCGCAATGATTTTTTAAATTTATAATCATACAAATGCAGGGAGGAAATATTAAAAAGGAGTACTTCAGAGATTATTCTTTGGAAATTCAGAAAATAAATTATGAAGAAATTAAAAATACCAAGAAGTTTAGTCCTATTAATTGTTTTTTTTATAATGTTCTCGATTTTAATAGTACGGTTGTTTCAATTACAGATTGTGAAAGGACAAGAATACGAAAATAATTTTATTTTACAATCGAAAAGAGAAATTGTACTATCTGGAGCAAGAGGAAATATTTATGATCGTAATGGCAAACCACTTGCTACAAATAAGTTAGCTAATTCGGTTACATTCGAAGATCAAGAAACTTATAATTCAGATCGAGAGCGACAGTTGAATTTGAATTCAAAAATTTATCAGATGATTCGTATTATAAAAAGTAAAGGAGATAGCATAGAAACTAGTCTAAAAATTATAATAGATCCAAACGGTAATTTCCAATTTTCTGTAGATGATTTTTGGCTTCAAAGATTTAAAGCAGATGTATATGGAAAAGCGAACATCGACGATATGGAAGCTAAGGAACGAAATTCTACAGCAGATGAAATAGTCTCTTATTTATCAGATAAGTTCTGTGTTTTTGCGCAAGGAGAGAAGAAGTATACAGATAAAGAAAAAAAAGATTATGGATTACCGCAACAGTTTGAAAAAAGTGATCTACTTGATATTTTAAATATACGCTACGCATTATCTTTACAGGCATATCAAAAATATCTTTCAGTAACAGTGGCAAAAGATGTATCAGATGAAACTGTTGCTGCCATTATGGAAAATCAATATGATATTTCAGGAGTTGATATTAAACAGGATACAATACGAGTGTATGAAGGAGGAGAAGCGTGTTCCTCTATATTAGGATACACAGGCACTATATCATCCGAGGAGTTAAAAGAAAGGGATGATAGTAAATTAACCATTAATTCCATAGTGGGTAAATCTGGAATGGAGCAATATTTAGATCAAGTTCTTCAAGGAAGAGATGGGAAAAAGGAAGTATATGTAGATAATACAGGGAGAACTACACAAGATCTTGGAGTAATACAGCAACCGAGAGCAGGAAAAGACGTATATTTAAGCATAGATGTTGAATTACAGAAAAAAACATATGAAGCATTAGAAAGGAAGATAGCCGATATATTAGTGCAACATCTGATTAACACAAAAACTTTTGATAAAAAAGGGGTAGATGATACTACTGAAATAAAAATTCCAATATATGATGTGTATATTGCACTTTTAAACAATGGCGTTATTGATTTAGAACAATTAAGAGAAGAGGATGCTTCGGAATTAGAGAGAAAGTTTTTTCAAATTTTTCTGAAAAAGAAAAGTGAAGTGGTTCAAGGTATTGAAAAAGATTTAAGAGAATTGTCAACGAAATATAATGAATTGGGAATTGAAAATCAAGAATACCAGAGTTTTATCATTGATAATTTGAACATTATAAATAACAAGAACAATAATGAAGAATTAGTTGAAAAATGGGAAAAAGGCGAATTATCAATGAAAGACTATTTGTATGACCAAATTGGTGTTGGAAACATAAATTCAGATATAATTGCGTCAGAAGAAGAATACTTGAACAAAGATGAAATCTATGAATCATTGGTCTCTTTTATAGTAAATGAATTACAGGAAAATAGTCAGTTTGATGAGTTAATAAATAAATACTTGGTACTCAACGATGAGATATTGCCAGATGATATCGTTAGGCTATTATATGAACAGCAATTTTTAAATCCTGAAGATGAGGATTACGAAAACTGGAATCGAGGGCTAATTACCACTTTTGATTTGTTAATTAAAAAAATACAGAAACTTGAAATTACGCCAGCGGATTTAGCGTTAGATCCATGTTCGGGATCAGCAGTTGTTACAGATACCGCAACAGGAAAAGTGCTAGCATGTGTATCTTATCCGGGATATGATAATAATCGTTTAGCAAACCAAATGGATAACAAATATTATTATAAAATATATAATAATGCATCATTACCCTTATTTAATCGTGCAACACAACAGTTATCAGCACCAGGCTCAACATTTAAACCTGTTACAATTATTGCGGGATTAGAAGAAGGTGTAATAGATGAGTCAACCATGGTTGAATGCGATGGAGTGTTTGATAAAGTAGATCCACCTTTAAAATGCTGGAACCATGCAGGGCATGGGGATGTTAATGGTGTAGATAGCGCATTGAAGAATTCATGTAATGATTATTTATGTGAAGTGTCATATCGTTTAGGAATGATAGACAATGATGAATTTTCGGATAAACAGGCACTAAATTATATACAAGAGTACGCGAAAATGTTTGATTTAGATGAAAAAAGTGGAATTGAGTTAACCGAAAGTAAACCTAAGATAACTGATAATTATGCTATTCCATCAGCTATCGGACAAGGAACAAATAACTTTTCTACAGTCCAATTGGGAAGGTATGTAACAACACTTGCAAACGAAGGTACTAGTTTCCAATTGTCACTAATTGACAAAATTGACGGGGTAGAAACAAGCCCGAAAGTGGAAAGCCAGATTGAAATCAATAAAAGAAGCTGGGAAGGAGTCCATGCAGGTATGGAATTATATACTCAAAGCACGGGGATATTTGACGGATTTCCAATATCGGTTGCAGGAAAATCAGGTACAGCTCAAGAAGTTAAGAATAGACCGGATCATAGTCTATTTATAGGATATGCACCTGCTGATGATCCAGAAATAGCAGTAGCAGTTCGAATTGTAAATGGGTATGAGGCAGGGAACGCAGTAGAATGCGGAAAAAATATTTTTGAGTATTATTTCGGTATAGAATAAGTTAGTGCATAAGTTGAGGAGAAAAACATAATGGATATATTATTTCAAATACATTATGAGTGGAACAAAGAACTCTTTTGTTTATATTATCAAACCCAAAATAGAAAGTACAGAAGGATATTATTATTCTTTTGTGGAGCAGTGATTATATTTTCATTTTGTCTATGTAGTAAAATTGGAAGAGAAATGATTATGACTATGATGATATTATTTGTTTGTGCTGTGATATTGATAAATAATATATATCTGAGACTAGCGACTTATATACAAATGGAAACTGCTTTAAAACAGTATGGAACTGGAAAAAGAATTATGACAATAAAAAAAGATGAGATTAATGTTTTAGTTCCGGAAAGCGGTAAGAAAATAATAGTGTCTTTTATCGAAATTATGGAAATTGGCACCATAAAAGAGTATTGCTGGATTCGCGTTATTAATCAACTTATTTTTATAAGAAAAGAAAATTTTGTTATCGGAGATATAGAAGACTTTAAAAGATTTATTAAATTAAACACATTAGCTGGAGAAGATTGGAGTAGGGTATGGAAAGGAAGAAATTAAAATGGATGTCATTTTACAAAATCATACATTGTATGATGAGGCGGTGATAGAATATTATTATCAAAATTTAAAATATGAAAATAAAAATGGAAAAAGGGAATTGGCTGATCTGAGTCGTCACTTTATAATCATTGAAGTATTTATTGGAATTGTAGTTTGTACTTTGATTGGATCAGACAAATGGATCTATAGTATTCCGCTTATTGCAATAACTTTTATATTTTTATATTATTGGACAATAAGTTATACTAAGAAAATATTTTTAAAATTAGATTCAAATTATTCTTATAAAAGGTATAAAGAGAAAGTAACTTATAACTTTTATGACGATAAGCTGGAAATTATAAGAAAGTACGATAGAACCATTATTGAATGGAAGAATATAACCTGTTGTAATATCAAAAAGAATCTTTGTTGGTTAGGATATGGTAATAAAGGGCTTGTAATTAATGGCGATGAATTTAGTTTTGGTACAGAGGAGCAATTTATTACATTTATAAAAAATAAAAATCACATTAATATCAATTTAGAGTAATTATTAGATTGAAATAAATGTTAGGGATCAAATAAGAATCCCTTTTCCAATTCATAAATCCATTTATTGGATTTATGGATGGACATATCTCAAATGATTACAGTTACATGTTATCTTTGGAATATGATAAAGTTGCCAAAATATGACTGACACATCATGTTAGAAGAGACAAAAATGAAAGAATCGAGGGGTGTATGAAGAATATTTATAAATTATGTGGGAAAACCAGTCTTTGTTTTTACCTGCTGTTTTTATATCAGGCATGGTATGTATGTCAGTATGGTGGGCTGAGAAGGCATTTGCTGATTTTGCTGATTAGTCTGTCTGAAATTTTGCTTAGTTCTGTACTATGGATGATTGCAAGGAAAAAGATGCAGCAAACATCTTAGCTCGAGAATAAAGTTCTTTTACGAATAGAGATTTTTCTTGCGTTGCTTGGTACAATCTATTTTGGCGGGCGTATCATTTATTCAGCAATTCCGTACAACGGGCATTTGTCATGGAAGCTTGATGAATTATGGAAGAAAAGGGAAGTAGATTTTGTCCACGATAACTTCTTTGAAGATGGTATCGAAGGAATTCTGACGGATTTAGAGGAAAAGCTTGAGATGCCGAAAAATCTTTATGTGGTAAATGGATTTAAGATGTCCTTTAATGAGACTGGGAAAGTTCAGACCTTAGATACCTTTCTTTACGGAAAAAATAAAAAAGGAACAGAAAAGACATATCTGATTACTTATGACAGAAAGATAAATGAGAAGATTATTGTTTGGGTGAACGGAGAAGCCAATGCCGATTATAATGCCGATATGCGTTTTGAGCCAATGCTCCGGATATTGGAGAAAGCAGACAGCGAAAATCAGGTGAAAATGTGGTCTTCAATTTTGGAAAATGAGACCTATGAACTTGTATATTATGGGCGCCGGTCTTTCGGAGTGATGGACGGGCTGCGTTATCTTCCCGGTGATGCAGACGGAGATGGTGTTGATCAAGGAAGTGAAAATTTTACACAACTTTTCAATGGCGGAGAAATTGTGGGATTTGAGGTTTCTCTTCACATGCCAGCTGTGAAAGATATCACTCCTGTTCGCTATATGATGGAACCAGAATATATCAGCCAGGAAGTGTTAGATAAAGAACAGATGGATGAGGTAAAAGATGTGGAAAGCTGGACAGTAGATCAGACAGACGGCAGTATGTATTTCTTTTTAGATGATAAGATAGGATGGCGTCTGGTGGTGGCTGATGCGGCGGCGGGAAGCAGATTTTACCAGTTGGAAAAAACTGCGGATGGCGGTGACACATGGGAAATGGCAAACCAGAATCCCTTTGGCGGAAATCTTGGGGTAACAGAGGGGTTGGAATTCTTTGATAAAAATTTCGGGTTTGCAGGGCTGACAGGAGCTTCCCAGTCCCATTCCAGCCTTTATGTCACCAGGGATGGAGGTACAACCTTTACGGAACTTCAGCTACCTTTGGAGACTGTGACAGAGCTACCGCCTTTGGCAAAAGAACTTAACTTTACCATAGAAAATTATAAATACTGTGAGATGCCGAAAAAGAAAGAGGATATCCTGACTATAAAGCTTTTAACAGGAGCTGGGGAAATCCAGGGAATTCGCTTTGAGTCAAAGGATAACGGAGAGACATGGGCATATGCTGGAATTAGTGTAGAGTGAGTATACATATGGAATGTCAGAATCTGGGGTTGGTTACCTGGATGTAATTTTAGACATTAGTATTCTTTGCTATAGCTTTAGATTTAAGATGCAATGGTTGGCTGTAATAGTTAATGCAATTGTAAAGTTTGTTACTAATCAGGCCAAAACCACACAGATGTCCAGCATAAATTGACAATTTGTAAGGCAAGTAACTGGAAGATTGTAAGTTAAAAAACATTGTGGTTTAAAGATTATATATTTCTTTATGCCACATTTTTTGTAACATAAATGTCACAAGCAGCTTTTATTTTGAGCAAGATAATTTATGGGAAGGATAGATCTTTATGATAAGATTTTTGAAAATTTTTTTTGGAACAGTCTTCACACTTCTTATTTTGATTGGAAGTTGTGTGTTTTATGCTTTTAAAATCGAACCGTATCGTATTGCATCAAATCAATTATATTTAAACGAAAAAACTTCTGATTTTATTAAAGTTGTTCAATTCTCAGACACGCATATAAAAGCGGATTTTAATTATAAGAACCTGGATAAGGTTGTAAACTATATCAATAAGCAAAATCCAGATGTTGTTGTGTTTACAGGGGACTTGTATGACAATTATGCCAAGTATCATGATGATGAACATATCATAAAAGAACTACAAAAAATCAATGCAACATATGATAAAATAGCAATATGGGGGAATCGCGATTGCGGTGGTGGAGCTGCCAGACAGTATGAAAATATTATGCAGCAATCAGGATTTACTGTGCTGAAAAATGAAAATTGGTATGTGACTACTGATTCAGATAAAAAAATATTATTTACAGGGTTAGATGATAGTATGCTGGGAAATGTATATATGCCGGATTCTACAAAGATATATGATTCGAATTACAATATTCTGTTAATACATGAGCCAGATACAGCAGACTCTTTTCAAGAATACCCTTATGATTTAGTGTTGAGCGGACATAGTCATGGCGGGCAAGTTAATATCCCGTTTATTCCTGCTATTAATCAAAAAGCTATCTCTTCTACAAACCTCGCTAAAAATTATGTCAGCGGAATGTATGAATTAAATTCAAAGACAAAAATATACGTAAATACAGGAATCGGAACTACACATGTTTCTGGTCGGTTGGGGGTTGTTCCAGAAATATCTATATTTCATATTTATTTATAATAATTGGAATTGATAAGGCTACGTTGTTAATAGTTAATAGTGTGTTAAAAGAGATACACTCTCTTATTTGATGTTATATAAAGGTAAATTAGACCAAATAATAATGTGCTTGTATGTAGAAGTAATATGTAAAATACAGACTGCAAATTTCGCCCGACCGGTGTGAATATTTCGTTTGAAACGGTGTGAGCACATTGTTCCACCGGTGTACCTGCTCGGAATATCGGTGTGAGACTTATTGTGGTATAGTTTTCTCGTGGTAAAAACAAATGAGAAAGGAGCATACAATTATGCAAAACTGTACTACAATTCTTGGAATCATCGATATGCGTCAACGTGGCATATCCTATGATGATTGCCGTAGCCGATACAAAGTTGGCTGCAGCACAATTACTCTGATCATGAACCGCTTCAAAGAATCCGGCAAAGATCTTGATACGCTGAAACAAATGTCGGCAGAGGAAGTGGAACATCTATTCTTTCCACCCGAAAACCTCCGCAGAAAAGATGATTCCGTTATGCCTGATTACCAAGCCGTCTATGAGCGGCTAATTATGCCAGGAAGCAAAGCAAATCTCTTTTATCTGTGGCTAAAATACAAGAAGGACTGTCCTTCCGGTTATCAATATACACAGTATTGCCTGTATTTTAAACGCTTCGTTGAAAAGCATTACGGCTCGGAAGCTGTCAGCATGGTCGTGGAACGGATTCCAGGAGAAAAGGTTTACATCGACTGGGTCGGTGATCAACCGGAAATTCTTGTGGATTCATCAACTGGTGAAATAAAAAAGGTACATTTTTTTGTTACAACTGTTGGAGTAAGCAACCTTATTTATGCGGAAGCCTTTGAGGATGAAAAACTGCCCAACTTCATTGCCGGTACTGTTCATGCATTGGAGTCCTATGGTGCAGTGCCTAAATATCTCGTACCAGACAACTTAAAAACTGCAATCACCAAGCATACCAAGGATGAACTGGTAATCAATAGTGTCTATCAGGACTTAGAGAATTTCTACGATGTAGTAATCCTTCCACCACCGCCTCGCAAGCCGAAGGGAAAACCAACGGTGGAGAAGTACGTTCAGTTTCTGGAGACACATCTGTTGGAAGACCTGAAAGAAAAAGTTTACTACAGTATCGAAGATATCAATCGTGATGTACGGCAAAAAATAGCGGACATCAACAACGAGAAAAGGACCTCCCAGTCCCTTTCCAAAATGGAAAGTTTCCTTCGATATGACAAACCACAGATGAAGCCACTTGCCGGTGAATCCTTCTCGCTGTGTGATTATAAATACTTTGCCCGTGTACCGAATAATTACCATCTGTTGTATGATGACCACTATTATTCAGTATTGTACACGTATTATAATCAGCCTGCAATTCTTAAGGCTACAATGGCAGAGGTACGAATCTGCGACCGGAATAACAAGCTGATTTGTACCCATAGAAGGTCCTACAAAGACTTTCCCAAATACATCACCAAGCCGGAGCACATGGCTCTAGAGCATCAATACTACAAAGAAGTGAATTCTAAAGATGGCGCTTATTACAGACGATGGGCCTCGAGTATCGGTCCATATATGGGTAAACTTATTGATTCCGTGCTTCTTACACCTCAGCACGAAGAACAAGCCTATAATAGTTGTAACGGCATTCTTCATATGTGTAAGAATCAATCCAGACTTTTGCTGGAAGATATCGCAAAAACATGCGTGGAAAGTAATGCCTGTAGGTATTCTTATTTCAAAAAGCTCCTGAAAAATATGCAGGACAATCATTCGGTACCGACTACATCCTCACTTCCAGAGCATAGTAACTTACGAGGGAAGGAGGAGTATCGATGATAAATAAAAACCAACTTTCCACAGAGGACTACGAAATCTGCAGTAAGCTTAAAAGTATGCGGTTCTCCGGTATGGCAGAAGCATTGGAGGAAGTGTTTGCAGATCCCAATGCAGAACTTCTTCCATTCAGAGAAAAAATACAGCGTATCGTAGATGCTGAATGGAATCTGCGCTATTCCAAGAAACTGAATCGTTTTATCAAAAAGGCAACCTTGAAATATCCCGCTGCTGATCTGGATGAAACGCTTTATAATCCGGAACGACAGCTGGATGTGCGCATCATAGAGGAACTTTCCAAATGTGAATGGATTGAACAGGGAAAAAATCTTGTCATAACAGGAAAAACCAGTTCCGGTAAAAGCTACCTTGCCAATGCACTTTGTATTTGTGCCTTGCGGCAGTTCAAGACAGTCCGGTACATGAAGGCTAGCCAGTTGATAAATGAGTTGTCCAAAGCAGAAAAACTCGACACTTATCAAGAAGAACTGAATCTGTTCGCTGGCTATGATCTTCTTGTCGTTGACGATTTTGGATTGATGAACATGGATGTTAATAAGTGCCGAAACTTATTTGAGGTATTCGACAGCAGAGATCCTCATAAATCCATCCTTGTAATCTCTCAGTTCCCTGTACCTGCCTGGTATGACATGTTTCAGGATCATACTTATGCAGAGGCGTGCCTTGCACGCATGCTTAGTGGAGCCTATCGTTTGGAGATGAATGGTAAGAACATGAGAGATATGGAACCTATTAACAAGTAACAACAAACGGATAACGCACCGCTGGTGCGAGCCTCTTACACCGCTGACGCGGGAAAGGGGCTCCGTTTATCCGAAATGTGCACAGACTATGTATGTCACTAATTTAAGATCAGGTTTAGAGTACATAGTAAAAGAACAAAATGATTTGGCAAAAGATTACTATAAAAAAATCGCCCAGCCTGTGAGAGTCTGAGGCGATTTTTGATAGGGTATCTTATTGTCATTTATTGTCATTAAGAATTTGAATGGCGATTTCCTTTGCGGCAGTGCTTGATGTGTTGCCTGCATCTGATTGTCCGAGATATACACAAAAATATTTATTTCCTTCTAGTGTTTCTGCAAATCCTGTGAACCATGCATCTACAACAATACCCTCTGCTTTTCCCATTCCTGTTTTTCCATAAATAGATATTTCCGTATTATTCTCTTCTGATATCAACATTACTTGTTTTAAAATATTTTGTGTTCTTTCTGAGTAGGTGGAGTCAGTTCCGAAGATTCGTTCCATCACTTCAACCTGTTCTTTTGGAGAAATTTTCAAAGACGATTCTATCCAGAAACCTGTTAAGGCTCTATTGTTGTTATTAGTATTTAACTTTCCCTCCCAATCAGAAATATCACAATTTCCATATTTCAGTTTATTAAGTTCATTCTGCATTTTCACCTTGCCAATGTCATCAGTGACCTGACGAAAATACCAAACACATGAGGTACGAAATGCATCAGAAAAATTGATATCTCTATTCCAGTCCTCATTCCAAAATATTTCACCGCTCCAAGGACGCACAGAATTATCAGGATCAATAATTCCGTTTTCTAAACCGATTAACGAAGAGATAATTTTAAATGTAGAACATGGAGATCTCTGCGTTAGAGCCAGTTCTTTATTATATATCATATAGTTTTTTTCTGTTGGATCGTATACTATTGCGGTCCCGGTTAAGCCTTCAAAATAATTAGACCAATCTACTTCAGTTAGTGTGGGTTCTTGTGATTCTACTACAGAAAATTTCTCTGGAGTAGGATCTTTTGTATCCTGTTGTATATTCTTAGCGTCTGAATTATTATGATTCGTGCAACCTGAAAATGCAAATATACCAACCAAAATTCCAATAATTAATAGATAAAAAGACTTGTTTTTTTTCATATTATTTCTGCCTATCCTAGAAATTAGTTATTCTATAAATGTTTCATAAACCTACATTAACTATATAAGCCGATACTTTTAAGCTTTGATTATCTTGATAAACACTAGTGTTAATAGGCATCAACCTCCTTAGCTTTTGGGAATAAAGTATTTTCATTTTTAAGAGAATAAAGAATTTAATATTTCTATAGTTATTTCTGAAGCAGCACTGCCGGTGGCATTCTCGGAATTCTGAAGGTTGGTAGCAAAACAATAAGTATTTTCACCGTGTTCAATAAAGCCAATAAACCAACCGTTTGTATTTTGTCCATTCAATGACCCAGTACCTGTCTTTCCATATAATTTTCCAATGGATGTATCAGAAATAAATAAGGCATCTTTTATTGCTTGAATATTTTTTTCCTCAAACTCCCATTTATTTTCCAGAAGTTCAGATAATAGGATTACCTGTTCTACCGGTGAAATCTTTAAGGAAGATTCGGACCAATAATCTTCAATACCAGCTGATAAATCGCAATTCCCATATGAAATTTTGTTATAATAAGAATAAAGTGTTTGGTATCCTATTTGTGTATCAAGATTTTGAAAATACCAATTAACAGAATTACGTAAAGCTGTAGTAAGGGTTTGGTCTTTGTTCCATGAATCAAAATAATAGTTTGTTCCGTCCCAGTGCTGATTAGAAGAATTATAATTGATTACACCTTCCTCTAATGCAAATAAACCACTATAAATTTTATAAGTGGAATCCGGAGAAACTCGTTTGGTGCTTAAATCTTTATTATAAATTTTGTATCTATCATTTGTCATATCATATATTACAAAGCTACCACTTGTTTTACTGAAATAAGAAGATAGGTCTATGTCATCTATATTTTGGGAAGTCAAATTATTAGATGAGTCTCGTGATGCATAGACAGTTAATAAGGGACTAATGCAGTATACTAGAACACAAGCGAACACTAAGATTACAATGCTGTTTCTCTTATGCTTTTTAGAAATTTTTTGATAATTTGCTATTTCTTTTATTCTATCTATAATGACCTTTTTTTCTCCACCTAAACGAGAGAGTGGAGAGAGAAAAGCATTGTGTTGCATTTTTTCAGCATATCTTATTAATGTATAGCCATAATCTATACAGTTGTTTTTCCCTATGATGTTAATTACTGAGTTGTCGCATGCAATTTCCCGATCTTTTTGTAATATATGAAATCCGTACCAAATGAATGGGTTAAACCAATATATGATCTGTAAAATGCAACTTATATAATTTAATGCAGCATCCTTGTGTTTATAATGCTGTAATTCATGTAAAAAGATATAATATACATCCTGTTCAGACAGTAATATATCCATATCTTGAGGAATAATTACCTTGGGATATAGAAGACCGTAAGAAACAGGGCTTGAAATATTACATGAAGCGTATAAAGCGACATGTCGTCTTATTTTTAATTTTTCATGACACGAAATGTATTGTTGGTATAGTTCTGGTTCGTTTTCAGAAGTTATCAAAAAAGCTTTTTTTTGGATTAAATGAATTTTAACAATATTATATATAAAATATACTAATGTAAACAAACACCCGATTATCCATATTGCAAATAAGTATTTATCAAGATCATACAAATTAAAATTATCTTGAGCTGACGCAAAATCAGAAGTACCTAATTGAACAGATAAATTTATATCATCAAGTTGTTTTGTAGAAGTATTTACAATTTTACCCGTATCTTGTTGGAAAAAGTGTTGTAACTTTATTAATAATTGATGTGGTCCGATATTTTTGAATGGTATGAAAGGAATAATAAGCGCACATACAAAAATGTACCACAAATAATACCGACTATTAGTTGTAATATAATTTTTTAATAGTTTTTTGAGTAATAGAATTATCCCCAATAAGATACTGATAGTGAGATTACATAATAAAAAGTGAATCGAGAACATTAGGTTTCATCACCACCATTCAATTTAGAGTCTATAAGATGATACATATTCTTTAAATCGCTGTCAGATAATTGGGCATTGGATAGTAAGGAAGATAATAGCGGAGCCATTTCACCATCATAAAAGCGAGATAAAAAATTATGGTTCTCTTGTGATAAATATTTATTTTTAGAGATAATGGGAAAATAGTAATACATACGCCCTTTTTGTTCATAAGAAATAACATGTTTTGACACTAAACGAGATAATAACGTATGAACTGTTTTATTACTCCAATTGTGTATAGATGGAACTTTTTCACAAATAGAATTTGTGCTTATTGGTGACTCATCCCATATTATTTTCATGATTTCATATTCTGCTTCAGATATTTGTGGTAATTTATCCATGTTTATTCTCCTTTAATCTTACTTTCGTAATAATTATAGAGCATTGAAATAGAAACGTCAAGAAGGCTATTGACAAAAAAGTGATAATAGAATATATTACAAACGTAAGATATGGAAACAGGAGACAATTATGAAAAGAAAAAAATTTGAATGGACAGGTAGATTGATATTAATAATATTTTCTTTAATTTTAGTATTGAGCTTGATTTTTTTTATTACGAAACAGACACATAAGAACACTACTGAACAATTGCTAACCGAATATATGAATTATATCAATAAACATGAATATGAAAAAATGTATAAAATGATTTCTAAAGAACATTCATCGAATATTTCTATGGAAGAATTTGTAAAGAGAAATAAAAACATATATGAAGGATTAGAAACGAAGGATTTAAGCATTAAAATTTTAAATGAGAAATCCAATGGTAAAGAGATTTCATATCTTACATCATTTAATACTCTTGCAGGTGAAGTGAAATTTCAAAATGAAGTAAACTTTATAAAAGAAAAATTTGAATATAAACTTGTTTGGAAAGATAGTATTATTTTTCCGCAATTAGAGTCTACAGATAAAGTACGAATAGATACTGTAGAAGCAGAGCGAGGACAAATTTTAGATCGGAATGGAAAAGTGTTAGCTGGAAAAGGGGTTGCATCATCAGTTGGGCTAGTGCCGGGTAAAATTCAGGATAAAGAAAACACAATAATTAAACTTGCGGAGTTGCTTGAAGTGGATATTGATGTGATAAAGAACAAATTGTCTGCAGAGTGGGTAAAAGATGATTCATTTGTTCCTATAAAAACAATTCCTAAAGTTAGTGAATTGGAATTAATGAAAATTAATCCGGATGAAAATCTTGTAAAATTAAAGGAAAATCAAGAGGAATTACTATCAATTCCAGGTGTTATGATTAACGATATCGAAGTTAGAGACTATCCTTTAAAAGAAGCAGCGTCACATTTGGTTGGATATATTCAAAAAGTTACAGCGGAAGATTTGGAAGAGAATAAAGGGAAAGGTTATGATTCCAATAGTGTTATAGGGAGAAGTGGTATAGAAAGTTTATATGAAGATAAATTAAAAGGTCAAAATGGTTGCATGATATATATCGAAGATGAATTTGGAAACAGAAAAGATATTATTGTAGATAAACCGGTTCAAAACGGAGAGGATATTCAATTAACAATTGATGCAGAATTGCAAAAAGTCTTGTATGAACAGTTTAAGGATGATAAGAGTTGTTCTGTTGCTATGAACCAATATACAGGAGAAGTTTTGGCACTGGTCAGTACTCCTTCTTTTAACTCAAATGATTTTGTAATGGGAATGTCAGATAAATTATGGAAAAGCTTAAATGAAGATGAAAGGCAACCTTTGTACAATCGATTCAGACAGGTATGGTGTCCCGGATCAACATTTAAACCTGTTACTGCAGTGATAGGGTTAGACACAGGTATTCTTGATCCTGTAGAAGATTATGGAAACGAAGGTTTAAGCTGGCAAAAAGACTCGTCATGGGGGGATTATTATGTGACCACATTACATGAGACTGAACCTGCAACACTGGAAAATGCAATGATATATTCTGATAATATATATTTTGCAAAAGTAGCACTTAAACTGGGGGAAAATAATTTAACTAGCTTTTTAGAAAAATTGGGGTTTAACAAAGAAATACCATTTGATATTAAAATGTCAATATCACAGTATTCAAATACAGAAGGAATAAAGTCAGAAATTCAATTGGCAGATAGTGGATATGGACAAGGTCAAATCTTAATAAATCCATTGCATCTAGCTTCTATTTATTCCGCATTTAGTAATGATGGAAATATAATTGAACCGACGTTACTATATAACCCAAATTATAATCCCAATATATGGATGCCGGAAGTTATTCAAAAAGAAAGTATTCATACTGTTTTAGAGACAATGAAGAAAGTTATTAGTGAACCAACAGCAACGGGATATGGTTTACATAGAGAGGAGTACACTTTGGCTGGAAAAACAGGAACGGCAGAAATAAAGCTTTCAAAAGAAGATGCAACAGGAACAGAATTGGGGTGGATGGCAGTTTTTACAACTGATCCTAATATTGAGAATCCAATATTGCTAATTAGTATGGTTGAAGATGTAAAAAATATTGGTGGCAGTGGTTATGTAGTTCAAAAAGATAAAAGAGTATTGGATCAATATTTACGATAGGAATGAGATGAAAAAAGGTGAAAATGTTAATGAAGAAAATGTTGGCTATTATTTTGGTTTCTTTAGTATTATCCGGATGTGAAAAAAATGGGTCTCAAAATGATCTTATAATTAATAATACAGAAGAAGAGAATGTGGTGATGGATGAAAATGATGATTATGAATTAAAAAATATTGAAATGGGGAGAAAAGAAGAAAAAGACATTAGTGATCGCTTAAGGAAAATGGTTGGAAAATGCAAAAGGATATACAGTCAGGCAGATAAAGGTAATGCGTCAAATATTGTTCTTGAAGAAGAGACAGTTCATACAATGATCGAAAGTATTGCAGAAGAGAATGTTGCCATTACCTGTGGCAGTCATGATTATAATATGTTGAATTATAAACAAGTTGATGATGCTCTTTCTTTGGCAAAAACAGGAGAAAATACTGAAACTGAATTTTTTGTAATTAATACAAGTGGTGTTTGGATATATAATAAACTTCAATTTAAAAACAAAGATTTATATGTAACATCAGCAACAGCTGCATTTGATGATAATATGAGTCCATATATTGTGCAGATAGAAAAAATTCAGGTATATGATTGGAACTATACTGATAAAGGGTGGATTATATGGGAGAAGGCATTATCAAGAAATCAAGAAATGGATATGCATGTTTTTTATAGAATTTTGCCACTTGATGAACAGTGCAGAGAATTAGGAAATAAATGTATTACACCGGTTAGTTACTTTTGCAATAATCTGTTCCTCGTAGATTGGAATCAAAACAGTTTGGAAAATATAGAGTTTAATGATTTGTTTGAGTTTTTATACACAATGAAGTATGGGGAGAAAATTGATGAAAAAAAATATGCATCAGGCATTCCTAAAGTAGAATTTGAAGAAGTGGTCACAACTTATTTTGATATTTCAATAGAAACCTTGGAAATATATGCTCAATACGATGACGTGAAGGGGGTATATCCATGGGAAGCAATTGGTCCATGGAATCGAATTCAACAATTCCAACCTTTCCCAGAAGTAGTGAATTGTATAGAAAATGAGGATGGATCATTAACTTTGACAGTAGAAGCTGTTTTTCAGGAAGAAGGAACAGATTGTTCATTCAGACATGAAGTGACAATCCGAGAAGAAGGTGACAAGTGGATATATTTGGGAAACTGTATTGAACGTGAGGGAGCATATAAAATTCCAGAATATAAACCGCGAAGAGATTTTTAAGTAAATTAAGAAAATAGATTTTTTTATAACTGATATTGTAATTGGAGAGGAAGAGTATGAAAGTTAGATTAATGATCATTATTGGTGTCATTAGTTTTCTACTAGGAGGATGTAATAAAATACAAAAAAATTCAAATCAAGTACAATTAGTTCAAAGAACTGAAGAAATTCTGGTAGAATCCGAAGATTTGGCAGATGATTATTTTCATATATACAAAGAAAGATGGAATCAAAGCAATAGAAATTCATTGAAATTACAACAAGACATTATTGAATATTTAGGCAGAAAAAACTATATTGCGGTTGACATAAATAATCAAATAGATATGGTAAATGGAGAACTAGTGAAAAAATTTTGCAAGAATGTGCAAAACGAGGTTAATGATAGTATAACAATTTTTTCTATTATGGAATCAGGAGGATTTGTGAGATATGATTTAAACTCTCAAAATGGGGAAATTTATGCCATATGTAGTAATATGACTTGGGATCAGGACGCTCCAGAAGCTGAGTACATTAATGAATTTCAAGTACAATCATGGAAGTATACAAAAAATGGGTATTTTTTCATAGAAGAATATGATCGACAGGGATATGATGGATATCATGGGAAAATTGGATTTCGTGTGGAACCATTGGATGAAGCATGTCGGGAGTTGAATAGAAAGTATGTTATGCCAGTAGGTTATGCTGGAAATAAGTTATTTATAACGAATTGGAATCAAAGTGATTATTCACAACTTGATTTTTATGATCTATATGAGATTATGTATCTTTTAAAATATGAAAAATATGTTCCATATAATTATAGTCAAGAAGGAGTAGAATATTATATTCCAAAACAAGATTTTGAGGAAGTTATTCAAACATTTTTAACAGTTGAAAGTGAAGTATTAGAGTCTAATGCCATTTATAATGCAGAAACAAAAACGTATTTGTACAGACCAAGAGGATTATATGACTATGGATCAACGTATGAACCGTATCCAGAAGTAGTATCATATGAAAAGATGGATGATGGGAAAATTAAACTTATAATTAATGCGGTGTGGGAAAGAACAATGCAGGATAATGCAATGACAAGTGAATTAGTCATTCAGCCGTTAGATAATAACCGTTTTCACTATATATCCAATCAAGTTATTAAGTCGAACTTAGATGACACTTCTAAATGGTACCGAAACCGTTTGACCTATGGAGAGTGGAATAAGATTTATAAAGAAAATGATGAAATAAAATAGAAAGTTTATTTATGAGCGTTTGCTTGAAATTTAAAAGGGCAGGTGAAGCATTATAGAAGTTGAAATTCTTATTCGAATAAAAGAAGAAGAGGGGAATTATAAAGAAATTTTGCTTTGTAATATGAATTATATTGCAAAAAAAATTGCTCTACAAGAAAAAAATATATTAAATCATGCAGATTTGTACTTGGATTACAATAATAGAATAGCATTTCACAAAAACAGAAAAATTAATCTAACAGTAAAAGAATTTGATATCCTATTTTTCCTTGCGAGTTATCCTGGGCAGGTATTTACTCATCGACAGATATATGAAACTGTATGGGGAAAAGAATATTTCTGTGATGAAGGAAATGTTACCGCACATATAGGTCATATACGAAAGAAAATAGAACTAGATCCCCGAAATCCCGCTTTTATCCAAACCGTGCGAGGGATAGGGTATAAATTTGCGAAGAAATAGGACAGGTCCCGCTACATACGGAGTACCTGTCCTATTCTTTATTTGTTCTGCCTAACAGATAATCAGAAGTTACATGGAAATAATCAGCAATTACACTTAATTCATAATCTGGAACAAACCGTGTCCCTTTTTCAATTCTTAAAATTGTCAATTCCGTAAAATCAATCCCAGAAAGAGAAAGACGTGCTGCCAAAATCTTTTGGGAAATATCCTGTTTTTTCCTTAATTCTTTAACGCGAGATCCTATTACGTTTTTGCGTTCACCATTCCAATATATTTTCATAATATCCTCAATGTTTCTAAAGATGAAGTTACATTATTGATTCTAGCGAAATGGAATGGTAATATACTTCTAAAGATGAAGTTTTAAAAATTATTTTATACAACATACAAAGAAGAATAATATAAAGCAATTATTATGTGTTTCGGAGTGGAAATAGAGGAATAATAGAACAAAAGAAAAAAAGATTTGGTACGATGAAAGGAAGAGGGAAGCATGGATGAGCGAGTATGGGAAAAAACTGCACAGTTTTTAAAGGAACTTCGATGTGAGGATACCGGAAGACTTTCACAGTTACAATTACCAGAGTATCAAAAGGCTATGAAAGAAAAATTTTCATATCAGCCGATTTATGAGCAGACAGTTTGTGAAATGACAGATGAACAAAAATGTGTCATTGAGAAATATGTTGGCTTGACAGAACAATGTGCAGAAGAAGAAAACCAACAAGCTTATCTGCAGGGAATGGTGGATATGCTGCTTTTACTATCTGGAAGCGGAATATTGAAAGTTCCCTCCAACATGTTGGAAAAAATCAAGCAATGGAAATGATCAAGCGGTTCATGCATGTGCATGGACCGCTTTGCTAATGTTAAAACTAGAAAAAAGCTAGATAAAATTTGGAATAAAAACAGAATCACTCTGTAACATCAATTTACGTGCATTCATCCCGATTCTTAA
The DNA here is from genome assembly GCF_059731825.1 of Faecalimonas nexilis. Classification (NCBI taxonomy): domain Bacteria; kingdom Bacillati; phylum Bacillota; class Clostridia; order Lachnospirales; family Lachnospiraceae; genus Faecalimonas; species Faecalimonas nexilis. Next base: position 1,096,055 of record NZ_AP029189.1, read on the forward strand.
GAAGGGTAAGGATATTTTCTAAGATAATCTGACATTCGCGCTTGGAACATTTTGAGAGTAAACGTGTAATCTCAGCGGCAGTATCATCTCTTGTAGAATATAGATAAGCATCTACGGAAAGATTTAATTCTTTGGCAATCCGAAGAAAAAGAGAAAAGCTTGGATTGCATGCGGCACGCTCAATATTTCCATAATGTGTAAGATTAACTTGAAGTCTTTCAGCCATTTCTTCTTGCGTTAAACCAAGTTTTTCACGGTAGCTACGAATCATATCACCTAAACGACTATCAATCTGCGCCATGTGTACTATTCACCTCCATGAAATCTAGTGTATTATGCAACATTGGAAAAGTGAAAATAGTAGTGAACAATATTTGATGTGGTGTATTAAGCAATATTAAAAAAGAAAATGGGATAGAGGCACATAATTTATAATAAGGGATTGATGTGCAATATTAGGCAATAGGAGAAGATTCAGTCATAAGAAAACGTTAAAAAAAGCGTAACAGCAGATAGAAAAAAATGCGGTTTTAAATATGGTGTCTCATACCATATTTCATATACTTATAAATATAATTGTCAAAAAAGAAAGACGTTACTGTGGATAGAAAATCTGCAGTGCATCTTTTTCTATTGGAGTAATCCAAGAAATAGAAGCCCACCACTTCCGATTTGATTTTCGAAAATTCAAATCGGAGGAAAAATGATATGGCATATAACAAAGCAAAAGAAGAATATAAATGGAAAGTATGGAAGGAACAAGAAGAGAAAAAATTACGTGAACTAGGCGTCTCAGAAGAGGTTATTGCAGAACTTCGTGATTATGACTGGAATTGTTTTAAACAAGAACGTAACTACAAAAATCATCAAATGCCTGATACAGATTTTATAGAGAGAACTGAAGATGCTTCCGGAAAGTGGGAAATTCAACAGCCTGTTAACGTGCAAGACTTCATAAAGTCTTTAGATGACAATAAACTAAGAAAAGAACTGCAGAAGTTGGATCAAGTAACATTGTATATTATTCTTTTAAAAACGTTTGGTTATGGTACAGAGGAAATAGGGAAATTGCTTGGAATGAAAGCGAATACAGTTTCTGCACGAATGAAACGCTTGAGAAAAAAATTAAAAAAATGTTTTTTTTAGCGTCATATTTTGTTGTGGAAGTTGGCTAGTAAGTAGGAGAGGTAAGTTCTCTCCTAAGTAGGAATTTTTCCTATACATTTTCGGGAAGGTACTTAGTGCCTTCCCCTCCTCTGTTCCTTGATAATTGGATATCCGCATTATAGAAACTTTCCCATCCGGCGGAGCGTAGCAGAAAGAAACGCCATGACGATATAAAAGGATGGTTCAGTTATTCACTACAACGGACGGCATCAGTGATCATCGTTTTATATAAGAGCGCCCCTTTTATTCTGTAAGCATCCAGGCAGGAATGTGACGCCATGAGTCCGGGTGGATGATAATGATACACCAAAAGATCCGAATGCAGGGATAGATAAACCTTACGTTGTAATCAGTAAGACGTTTGGAATATCTGTGTGGATGTTTTGCCAGACATCCAGCTATAATGTGCCCATTTGATATCGGGGAAGTGAGAGGACAAATACGATATCCAACAACAAAAGAAAATCAATCGAAGTGTGCTGTTGATATCAGATACATGCAGCCAGAGTAACCAAATCTCTGGCTGTATTGATGTGATATTAACACAAATATAAAGATAAGAGGGTGGAAAGATGCATCGGAACGAATATCGGAGAATGGCACACGAAGAGGTGGAAGAGATATTCAGAGAAATACTTCCACAAGCAGGAATGAAAGTTCGGGAAGAACAGATCACACTTTGCCATCAAATGCTTTCCAGCCTGTGTGGAAACAAGATTGCATTATGCGATGCAGCAGTAGGGGTAGGAAAGACTTATGCATACCTGGTAGCGTGCATTCTTTTTCGAAAATACAGTCAATTGTTATCTGGATATTTTTCTATGTGCGGTCAGAGTCAGCCTATTGTGATCTCAACCTCAAGCATTGCATTGCAGGAAGCCATCCAAAGAGAATATATACCTTTTTTATCACAGGTTTTATTGAAGAAAGGAATCATATCTGCCCCTATCCAAGCAGTCATCCGAAAAGGGAAAGAACATTTTGTATGTGACAATCGGTTGGAGCTTCGGTTGGATGCAGTACGAAGAAAAGCAAAAAATCCACTGCAGAGAGAAGCTTTATATGCATTAAGAGAACAATATGACATGGACTCCGTACAGCATCTGAGTGGGTTTGACCGCAGGATGGTATGCGTCCCCAAATACTGCCCGGAAACTTGTGAGATGAGAACGTACTGTCGTTATCAAAAATATTTAAAAGAAGCTACAGATGAAAAAGTATTTATCCAGATCTGTAATCATAATTATCTACTGGCAGATACACTTCACAGAGCCAATGATTTCCGTCCTTTATTAAGAAATTATCAGGCACTGATCATTGATGAAGCACATAAATTTCCAGAAGCAGCAAGGCAGATGTATGGAAAGTCTTTCGGACCGGAAGATTTTATGGAAATCTGCAGTCTTTTAGAAGGGGAACATTATACCCATATTGCGGCAAAACTTCGGGAAGCATTTTCACAGCTCTTTGAAAGTCTGCCAAGACCACAGGGAGTGTTAGAAGAACAGGCACGTTTTCGCTTTGTTCTCAACAGGGAGTCCAGACAGGCATTAAGAAACAGCATCCGCTGGTTGCAGCGGGCGGAAGATCTGTTGATCGGGAATTTATCCAGATGGACAAAGAACCGGCTGGAAGAGAGCAGGGAAGTCCTGTTACAGTTTTTAAATGTGGACCGGAACAATATATTGTTTTTAGAGTATACATCAAAGGGACTGCCAGTGTTTTGCACTGTTCATCGAAAAACAGAAAGTTTGATAAAGGCAGATATTTGGGAGCGTGGCTTTCCAGCCATTCTTACATCTGGCACCTTAAAAGCAGGGGAGAGTTTTCAAAGGTCAGAGCAACTGAACGGACTCGAAGATGTCGGAAGAGTACGTGAATATCAGGCTGATTCACCGTTCGATTATGATGAAAATTGTTTACTATACATGCCAAGACGGAAGAGAAAAGTGTATGATAGCTATCATGGAGAAATCCGTTTCTTGTCTGAGCAGATCCGAAAGCTGGTATGTTCCACATTTGGACATACTCTTGTACTGTTTACCTCTTATTCTATGATGGGGAATGTATACAGAGAATTGAGAGGGAATCTCCCATTTCCGTTGTTGAAGGTATGGAAAGATTCCCAGTCAGTGATCCGTGAATTTAAGGCACAGAAAAATTGTGTGCTTTTTGCAGCTGGTTCCTGCTGGGAAGGCGTGGACTTTCCAGGAGATGTAGTATCTTCTTTGATTATTGTCCGTTTGCCATTTGCGGTACCCGATCCTGTGAGGGAAGCAGAAAGAGAACGATATCAGACTTTAAAGGAATATATTCAGAAAATCATAGTGCCGGATATGCAGATCAAACTGCGCCAGGGATTTGGACGGGCAATCCGGACGGAAACAGATACTTGTGTAGTGTCTATATTAGATTCCAGAGCAGGAAGAGGAGGGAAATACCACAAAGAGGTAATTGATGCACTTCCAGTATGTCGGATTACAGACAGAATGGCAGATGTAGAAAATTTTATTCGGAACCGAAAACGAATCGAATACTATATGTAACAGATTGTAGAGAAATTGTTGGTAGTGCTAAGTTTTCCAAAGAAAATAGAGAAAAATGTAGTGAGTATTTTAGGAGAAACCTTTCGGAATTGTTGGTATTTGTGAATAGCTTTCATAGCATAGAGTGGGTATACTGTGTATAGCGTTAGAGGAAAGGAAGTGAAGAAATGGAACATTTCATAGTGGATATGCAGACAGAAAAATCTAAGAAATACTATTTTATACGGGAAGAAGTCAGCCAAGAAATCGTTCTTCTTCCTTCCCAATATCTAATGCATAAAATGAGGGCGAAAGGTTCGCCAAACACCATCAAGAGAAGCGCTCTTGTGATTTCATATTACTTAAACTATCTGTCTGAGAATCAACTAACGATGGAAGATGTATGGAATATGAAATACGAAAAGCAACAGGAACATTTTACAGATTTTCTTATATGGTTAAAGGCTGGGATGCATAGCAAAGATGAGTACACGAAAAAGCCATACAATGAAACTTGCAATGCATATCTCAAGGAAGTGTTTCGATTGTACAATTTTGCTGAACAGCAGGAAGGTTGCGAGCAAAGTTTAAAAGTATTATCTGATGCACAATACATTGTAAGAAATTCTGTAGGAATTCGAAAGATATTGAATCGGAGAAGTTTTCACGGATACTTAAAGGAAACAGGACATATAGGAAGAACTATAGAGCAGGACAAGATCGTTATTTTACTAAAGGCATGTGCAAATTGCCGCGATCAAGTCCTGCTTTTATTATTAGCAGAAACAGGTTTCCGAATCGGAGAAATTTTGGGCAATCGCTATGCAACAGATATTGATTATGAAAACCATCTGATCTATGTAAATTTTAGAGAAGATAATGAAAATGATGCACGTGCCAAGAATGCAGAATTCCGAAAGGCAAAAGTCAGTGATGCGACATTCGAAATCTTAAAGTTTTATCTGGAAGAATATAAGGACCTGATCTTTCAACAAGAGTATCTTCTGGTCAATGTGTCTGGAAAATATGCAGGGAAACCAATGCAGGACAGCGGTGTACGGAGTTTGATGGAGCGTCTTGAAAAAAAGACCGGAATTAAAGTGACACCACATATGCTGCGACATTATTTCGCAAATACCAGGAGAAAGGCAGGGTGGAAACTAGAACTTATCAGTCAGGCACTTGGTCATCGACACATTGAAACAACTATGAAATATTTGAATATAACAGAGGAAGAACTGATGGAAGCAAGTGATGCATTTTACAGCCAGCACCAATCCCTGTATGGAGTTGATCATCTGTTATAGGAGGAGGCGGTTATGTGCCTGCAATCAGATTACTAGATACTGAGCATCAAACGGAATTGGCCTATTTGCATGAACAGCTTATAGAGGGAGAACCAGTACAAGACAAGTCATGGAGATATGCAGAAGAATATCTGATGCAGTTAGGAATTTATAATGTGATATTAGTAGAAGAAAATGATGTTCGAAATTATAAAAGGTTTCTGCTTGAGGACAGGGACTGTACGATCAGGGCAGCAAATAGTATGACATCATTTCTCAGAAACAAAAAAGCATACTGGATCGAACAAGAATATGGTGATCTACTGGAAGAAATTCGGCAGTGCGAAGGCATCGAAATGCCATTGACGGGTAATATCAAAAATTTTCTTATTCGGGAAGGGATACACCATATCCGAGAAATCGATTATTCTATCCGAGAAAAATATGAACAGTATCTTATGAAGGAAAAGAAGCCAGAACAGGTACTTCGGTATTTAAAGACATTGGATCGAATCAAGCAATATCATATCAGACAGGAAATGAAACAATTTGCAAACATAAAAAAATTTTATTTGAAATACGAACAGCAGATCCTTTTCCTGCCATATCTGCCAGATCAGAAACTGGCTATGGAATTTGATAAGGTACGTGATAAGACAGAATTGGTATGGGACTTTAGTGTCAAGGCTTCAGAAAAGATGAAACAGCAGATTTTTCAACTACTCATACATATTCTTGAGAATGTAAAGGATCCAAAGGATCGGAGAGTACGATTCCTGCTTCCTATGCAGTGGATGTATCAATATTGCATCAACCAAGGGATAGTAGATATAGAAACCATAGAACAGGAAGAGATTGAAAAATTAGAAGAGATAGTAAAGCAGAAGGTGGTTAACTATAAAAACTCCATGCAGATTGTGGATAACAGTCGAAAAATTCTCTTTATGAGTGGAAAGCAGATCCACTGGCATGCAAATGTATGGTACATGGAAAGATTCCACCTTGCGCCAGAAAGAGTGAATCCATGTAATCCGGTGAATAGGTTATCTTTTTACCAAGTAGAAAATTTAAACAATAGAAAGCTGCTACAGGAATATGCAAGATATCAGATAGGAATCACAGGTCTGACCATTGGAAATATTCGAAGCCAGCAAAACTATGTGAAAAAATTTCTAAAGTATTTAGGGCCTGACGTATGTGCTCTTGATGTAACTGAAAAACAGATAGGTGCATATTTTAAGGAAATCCAGCAACAAGAAATTCAAGCAGAAACTGTGAACCGGCAGATACTGGATATCACAAAATTCTATGAGTACCTAAAGATAAAAAAACATATTAAGGCAATTCCGTTTCACCCGGAGTACTATGAGCAGAAAGTATATCCTATACATCATGACAGGAGCGTTGATGAAGATATTTATATGGAAATACTTCACAAACTGAATTTATTTCCAGAAGAATTGCGGTTGATCTTCCTGCATCTATGGGCAACAGGGTTAAGGATCAGCGAAGTATGTACGCTAAAAGGAGATGCATACTACTGGGATGGAGAGGATGCCTGGATCAAAGTGTATCAGATCAAAATGAAGGCAGATAAAATGATTCCTGTTCCATTTATGCTGTATGAGGTTATGCAACAATACATAAAGAAAAATCATATTCATGCAAACGATTATGTTTTTCAAGCTGAACAGGGAGGAGCATATAGAATAGGTTCATTTGTAAAACGTTTTCGAACGCAATGTAAAAAACACAAAATAGCAGATTGTGAGTATGTATTTAAAACACATGATTACAGACATACGCTGGCAACCCAATTTTATGATGATGGTGTACCGATACAAACAATTCGTGATTACCTTGGACATGTAGCAGAAGAAATGACTAAACAGTATGTGGACTATATGCCTAAGAAGATTGAAAAAGCAAATGACAATTACTTTGATAAACCAGAAAATAATATTGCTTTGACAATCACACCAAAGAAGCGGAGATATAGACATGAAAAAGGATAGGATACATATTTACGAAATGGAAAGCTATAAGCATGCCTCAGAAGAACAAAGAAATTCTATGAGAATATGTAAGATCCGTTATTTTGATCTGGAAGGGCTACCATCTAAGGAAGTGAAAGAAATCTTAGAAGCCTTTATATGGGAACGGGGGAAGACTTTAGCATTATCGAGCCTTGCTACTGAACTAACCACCTATAACAATATACGGAAGTTTTTGATAGAGAAGAATATAACAGTATTGCAGAATGCTGATCCAGAAAAGACGGTCAGAATTTTAAAGGGGTGGATGTTAGAAAAGGGATTGGCCTTGTCCAGCATGAAATACCGGGCTGCTTACGATATAACAGCCAGAGAAACACCAGCATTGGAAAGAAAACTGCGTCAGATTCTAAAATTTGCTGAAGTGAAAGATGAACGGGAAGAACAGGAAAAAGATATATGGGAGTTGGAGAAATTTGAATTTCCAATCAGAAGAAATCCCATAAAAAATGTGAAGACCCTTAACTTCACCGATATTTTACAGCCGGATATCAGAGAAGAGGTAAAAAGAACCATATTCTTACATTTAAAATATTCCGCACTTGGCACAATACATTCAGAGATGACTGCAGTAAAGAGATTTAGCCGCTTTTTAAATGTAAGAAAGCCAGAGCTGGAATCATTACAGGAATTGAGTCGAGAAGATATTGAAGACTATTTGATATACTTACAGACGGAGACAACCGAAAGAAAGAACTATCGTTCCGATCTGTATGGCTTAAAACGTGTGATTGAAGATGTGGGGAATATATATGAGAGAAGGCATCTTCTGCAACTTTTCTTAAATAATGATTTTCCAAGTACACCACGATATCAGTTTAAATTTTATTCAGATGCTACAATTAAGCGATTGAATTCCCACATTTTTAATATGGACGAGCAGATAGCCAGGGCATTGATCGTTCACCAGCTTTTGGGAACACGCATTTCCGATACGCTTACTTTAAGAATGGATTGTCTTAGAGAGAAAGAAGGGAGATATTTTGTCCGGATTGATCAAGTGAAATCCATTACTTATGAAAAGGCAGTTAGTAATGAGGTGGGGCGCTTGATTTTAAAAGCCATGGAATATACCAAAGAGCGTTACGGGGAAACAGAATATGTTTTTGTAAAAAAAGATGATCCCACGAAACCATATCAATATGGAATGATCCAGGCACAAGTTATGAGGATGATCCGGCAGAAAGATATACGGGATGATAATGGGGAACTGCTGAAATTCGGGACACATATTTTTAGACACTGTTATGGGAAAAAATTGACCGAGCTTCATATCGAGGATTGGATGATAGCAAGACTACTTGGACATAAAACATTACAGAGTGTCCACCACTACCGGAGAATCGGGAATAAAGTTATGGCTGATGAAACGAGAAAAACCAGAGAAAAAATGGACCTTATATTAATGGACATAATAAAAGGATGGGATGGATATGAATTATGAAAAGATGATAGCCGTGAATCGGATCGAAAGTGAGCAGAAAATTAAGCTGGCCACGATGGCTATAGAACAGTTGATAGAAAAGGGGGAATATCCATCGGTAACTCTGCTGGTGAAAAAAACTGGCTTATCAAGAGGGTTCTTTTATAAAAATCCAGAAGTGAGAAGCAGGTTGGATGCAGCCGTGCAATCGCCCAATGTATCATGTCGAAGAATTTGGAGTGAGAGTAAAGATTCAAAGAATGACAACACCGAGGCACTGCAGATGGAAATCATGGAATATAAGGTCAGAAACCGAAGTTTGTCTCAGGAAAACGAGGAATTGCGAGGTCAGATAGAGGAACTTAAGGTTCAAGTGGAGAAACTAAAAAGCAGGATTAAAAAGAAAGAGCTTTCCATGCTGAAAAAATTATAATTAAAGGAAAAGGTATCTGATATGAAGTACGATAAGATTGTAGAGATAAGTAAAGAAAGATCAAGACAGAATACGGAAGTGGCACTTAGGGCAATAGAGGAAATGCTGAGAGAAGGGGAATGGATTACCGTTGCCGAGCTTGCCAAGAGAACAAAATTATCAAGAGCAAATTTTTATGTGAATAAAGACATTAGAAAGTCACTTGATGATGCTAGATACAGGCAACAGCGTATGTTAAAAATAAACTTTGACAGCGTGATGGAAATCGAAGATTTGCAACAAAAATTGCGAAAACTTAATTTGGAAATGGTGAAACTGAGAGTTGAAAATCAAGAACTACAAGTAATCAACCGGAATCTTCAGAAAGAAATATAAGTGAGGATGGACGGCATGAAATACGATAAAGTAGTTGAAATGAATCAGAAAATTGGTAAGCAAAATGCCCGTATCGTGGAAAAAGAGATTGAAAGAATGATAGAAAATGGTGAAAGAGTTACGGTAGCAGCATTACAAAGATATACTGGATTTTCAAATTCATTCTTTTACAAAAATAAACTTGTTCGTGAAATTTTGTATGAAGCAATTCGAAAGCAGAATCAGTGTTATAAAAATAACCTTACTTCGATGTGTACTCAACAAGAGATAGAAGAAAAGATGATAAAACAACAAAAACAAATTTTACAGCTGGAGTTAGAGAAGAGGAAGTTGCTTGAGGAGAATCAAAGGTTGAGAGAGGTGTGTGGGATTTTAGGAAAGGAGAAAAGAGAAAATGAAATACGACAAAATAGTCGCTATTAGTCAAGAAAAAAGTAAGGTTAAAGCTGAGATTGCAAAGCAAGAAATTCAAAATATGCTGGATAGAAAAGAAAAAGTGACAATGGCTGCACTGATAAGAAAAACAGGATTTTCTAAAACACTTTTTTACAGAAATATAGAAGTTAGGACAGCACTAGATAAGGCATATAGGGAACAAGGTGCGTGTTATAATCCGAAGCAGATTATTGTTGATAAAGTTATGGAAGAAAAGTTAAATACATTGAAGATTGCAGTTACCAAGCTTAAGAAGGAAAATATAAAATTAACATTACAAAATGAAGAACTTTTAAAAGAGATTGAAAGATTAAAATTGCAGCTAGAAAAGAAATAAACATATAAAAATAAAATAGAAAATTATGGACAATACGGTGGCTTGATTGGGAAATTAAGGTTGCCGTATTTCTTTATTTAATAGATAAAATGACCAAGGTGCATGCAGGAGGCTGTGGTTACGCCCAGTATCCATGCGGTTTCCAGAGATGGGGCTAGATTTATGGTCGTAATGATTGCAGTGGCGGTAACTTTGCGGTTTGCCCTGTTTGGCTGTTCCGGCGTAGCAGCCCACAAAGGGGCCTATGGCGCTCTTTTCAAAGTGCGCTGCATGGTTGCAGAACACATGGCTAGAGCGCCTTTAGGGGCCTTGAATGAACGGCGCACCGGGGACATAAAAACGGTTCTGAATGAAGATATTGAAAAGTTGGAGCTGTTTCTGGCCCATAACCTTCCTGACCTTGTGTGCTATCTGGTGGGGCCGGTAGTCATCTTTATTTATCTGATGACCGTCAATATTCCTCTGGCATTGATTTCCCTGGTTCCGCTGATCCTTGCTGTTGTTGTAATGGGAATGATGTTCCGCAATACGGATGACCTGATGGAACGGGCCAATCACTCCATTACCACACTGAACTCGGTTATGATTGAGTACATCAGCGGCATGAAATTGATTAAAGCCTATAACATGGGGAGCAAATCGTTTCAAAAGTTTTCAGACGCTATCCAGGAAGAAAACGCCATGTGGAATGAAACTTCCCGGCGCATGGGGCCACCTTATGCGGCCTTTGTTGTTATCATCGAATGTGGGATGTTGATGATGGTTCCAATCGGCGGAATGTTTTTCCTGAAAGGCTCACTGGCTGCCAGCGCATTTTTGCTGTTCGTCTATGTAGGTTCCATGTATCTGACGGAAATACGCCCCCTACAGGAACTGGGGACTAATTTTGCCAATGTGCTGAACGCTGTTACTAAGACCAAAGAGATACTGGATATTCCAATTTATGAGGGTGGAGCGGACTTTCCCCAAAATCACGATATTGAACTTCGGAATGTTCGGTTTTCCTATGATGGCAAGACCGATGTACTGCAAGGCGTTAATCTCAAAATTAAAGATGGTGAACGCATGGCCCTTGTGGGACAGTCTGGTGCCGGTAAAAGTACCGTGATTGAGCTGATCTCCCGGTTCTATGATGTGCAGGAGGGCGAAGTGCTGATTGGCGGGAAAAATGTAAAGGAACTCAATTATGATACTATCCTAAAAAATGTCGCCATTGTGTTCCAAAAGACCTTCCTGACCCGTGACAGCGTTTTAGAAAATATCCGCATGGGCAGTAACGCCACTCTGGAAAAAGTACGGACCGCCGCAAAAGAGGCGCAGATTGATGATTTCATCATGTCTTTGCCGGATGGATATGACACGAAGGTGGGCAGCTTCGGCTCTCGTTTCTCCGGCGGTGAAAAACAGCGGATTGCCATTGCCCGCGCTATCCTGAAGAATGCCCCCATTTTGATCTTAGACGAGGCCACAAGCGCCTCTGACCCGGAAAATCAGATGGAGATTGACAAAGCCATTCAAAATCTCTGTAAGGGAAAGACTGTCATTGTGGTAGCCCATCGTTTGAGCGCGTTGAAGATGTGCGAGCGTGTAGCAGTGGTTGAAAATCACACAATTACCTGTGTCGGAACCCATGAGGAAGTCCGAAAGAACAATGCTTACTATCGGAAGGCGTGGGAGGACTACGAAACAGCCCGGAATATTACTTATCAGTTGGAGGGAGGCGAGCAGCATGAGTGAGCATGATGTATTGAAAAAGAACCGTAATTTTTATATTGGTGTTGGCGGGACTGTTCTGGAAGGGCTTCTCTCCGGCAGCCTGTTTATGCTGCTTTACTCTGTCATGCAGTTTTTGTGGTCGGGACAATTTGACATGAACCGTGTCCTGGTTCTGACCTGTGTGATCGCGGTGGTTTTTCTTCTTCGTATCCTGATTTACAGCTATGGCTATACCAAAGCGCAGATTGGCGGTGCAGAGGTCAGCAAGAATACCCGCCTCTTTATGGGCGACCATTTGAAGCGTATCCCGCTTTCCCGGTTTACCCAGGGACAGACCGGCGATTATATCAATACCATCACAAGCGATGTAAACAACTATGAAAAAATCCTGACCCATAAGATCGGTGATATGGCAAAGAGTTTTGCACTTTCGCTCATGCTGATTATTTTTGTGATGACCATTTATGTGCCTGCCGGAATTATCCTGCTGATTGCCGACTTGCTTTTGATCCCTGGACTGTGGCTTTCCTTCCGTATGGTTCGGAAGTATGGTAAAGAAAAGAATGATATTTGTGCAGAGAATGTCAGCAGCATTGTGGAGTATGTGTCTGGTATTCAAACTTTCCGGGCCTATGGCGTAGGTGGTTTGAAGAATAAAACCGTTATCAACGCTATGCGGGAGTTCTGTCGGATCAGCTTTGTATATGAAGCGAAAGTCCTTCCTATCGGCGCTGGATTTGGCATTTTAAGCTGGCTGTCCTGCCCGCTTGTTATCTGGACAGCTTATGCACCCTGGGCTACCGGGACACTGGATACAGTATCTTATCTTCTGATCTGTATGCTGCCTTTGTTCTGTGCAAAGCTGGCAAACTCTATTTTTGTAGACCTGACAAGTTATAAGAACCTGATGATTTCCAAAAACAAAATCCTGGGTGTGATGAACGAACCAGAGGAAACAGGCAGTATGGAGCCGCTTCAAACAGCCACCCATGAAATCAACTTCGACAGTGTGGACTTTTCCTATGTTCCTGGAGAGCCGGTGCTGAAACACGCCACCTTTACAGTGCCAGACCAGAAGCTCACAGCCATTGTCGGGGACTCCGGTTCCGGCAAATCTACCATTCTGAATTTGATTGCAAAATATTACGAGGCAACAGGCGGAACAATTTCCATTGGTGGTAAACCTATAAACCATGTAGCTGCCGAGCGTGTACTGGAACAAATCTCTATGGTAGATCAGGATGTATTTCTCTTTGATGATACCATTCGTGAGAATATCCGGCACGCCCGCCCCGAGGCCACGGATGAGGAAATCGAAGCCGCCTGCCGGGAGGCCAACTGTGACGGTTTCATCCGCAAGATGGAAAAGGGCTACGATACGCCGACTGGCGAAAACGGAAACCTTCTTTCTGGCGGTGAGCGTCAGCGAATTTCAATCGCCCGTGCTATCCTGAAAAATAGCCCCATCCTGCTCTTGGATGAAGCAACAGCATCTCTTGACATTGAAAATGAGCTTGCCGTAAAGCAGGCCATCGCTAATCTATTAAAAGAGAAAAAGACAGTGGTAATGATTGCTCATACCCTTTCCATTGTCAAAAACGCTGATCAAATTCTTGTAATGGGTGATGGCAGGATTGCTGAATCTGGAACCCACGAGGAATTGCTTGCGAAAGGCGGAAAATATGCTGCTATGTGGAACGCAGAGCAAAAAATATCGGCTTGATAGAAGCTAAAGAAGAATAATTGCATAGCGCATGAACCTGCCCCGACTATGGGGAAAGAAAAAAACGCTGGCTGGGGCAGGTGCAGCGGTCCTTTTTCTTTTCTGGAGAGCAGGTGGATACTATGCAGTTTTGGAGGAGTGTGGTAAAATGTGATTGTTTATCATGTTAGGAGATTAGGAAGGTAGATGAAATGAGGACAATTTTGTTATTGGAAGATGATGAGAATCTGAACCGTGGAATCGCGCTAAAACTGCAGAAAGAAGGGTATCAGGTTTTTTCCGCTTTTCAGATTTCAGAGGCAGAAAAATTATTTGATGAAAATAGAATAGATCTGGTAATCAGTGATATTACTCTGCCGGACGGAAACGGACTGGAGTTTTGCAGGAAGATTCGAAATAAGAGCAAAGTCTTTGTACTGTTTCTCACGGCAATGGATTCGGAAATTGATATGGTAAACGGCTATGATGCAGGGGCGGATGATTATATTACAAAGCCATTCAGCCTGATGGTACTGGTTTCAAAAGTTCAGGCATTTATGAGAAGAATGGAAGGAGTCTGCGGACACAACAGAATCTTATCAGGAAATATCGAAGTAAATTATGGAGAAATGAGAGCGTTAAAACGAAATGCTGATGGAGTGACTCCTTTGACATTAAGTAAAAAGGAACTTCAGATAATGATTTACTTTATGGAAAACGCAAGGCAGATTTTATCAAAAGAACAGATTTTAGAGTATGTCTGGGATGTTGACGGGCAGTTTGTAGACGATAATACAGTTCCTGTAAATATCAGCCGATTGAAAGGAAAAATCGGGAATGATTATATACAAAATGTAAGGGGGATGGGATATATATGGACCGAAGAAAGCGTACAGGAGTAGCTCTGGCAGCAGGGCTGCTTTTTCTGTTTGTGACAGAGATATTGTTGCTGTTTCTGGCAGGAAATAGTTTATACAAGGAAGAGCAGGGGAAATTAGGGGCGTTAGTGCTGTCCCATCCGGAACAGGAGACGGAGTATATAGAGTTATTTGACAGAGGAAAGCAAAGAAATCGTCAGGAAGAGGAAGCGGGGAAAGAGCTGGAGGAGCGTTACGGGTATACTCCTTTTGATGGGAGAAGCGTGAAAACTTTTGCTGCATATGGAATAGGAATGGCGATGGTTTTTGTGGCAGGACTTGGAGTTTCATGGGTTTTGTTTTTGCGAAATAAAAGAGACCGGCAGCAAGATGAAAATAACCAGGAAGAACTTCGGGAAAAATATATAGAACTGCAGAATCATTTTGAAAAAGTAAGAGAAAAACTTTCCAGAGAAGAAAACAATACAAAATCTTTAATTACAGATATTTCCCACCAATTGAAAACACCGATTGCTTCATTGAAGATGAGTTGTGAACTGGCGGGGTCTGCCGATTTAACCTGGGAGGAACGGGAAGAATTTTATAAAAAGGAATGGGATGAAATTCAAAGACTGGAAAATCTTTTGGATTCACTGATTCATGTGTCCAGATTGGAATCTGGGATGATTCAGATTCAGCCAGAGATGGGCAGTCTGAAAAATACATTGGTACAGGCTGTAAACAGTGTGTATATGAAAGCGTATGAAAAATCCATAGATATTTCTCTGGATGAATTTCAGGATGTGCAAATTGTACACGACTCGAAATGGACAGGAGAAGTGTTCGTAAATATTTTAGACAACGCAGTAAAGTATTCGCCGGAGCATACAGAAATCCGAATTCGGGTAACAGAGCTTGCTACCTGCATGATGCTGGAATTTATCGACCAGGGAACAGGTATTCCGGCAGAAGAGGCGCATCGGGTATTTCAGCGTTTTTACAGAGGAAACCAAGAGTATGTAAAAAAACAGGAGGGCTCTGGGGTTGGACTTTATCTTGCCAGAAAAATTTTGGAGGAGCAGAAAGGCACGATTTGTGTAAAAGTAGCATCTGAAGGCGGTAATAATTTTGTGGTGACATTACCAAAGAAATAGATTTCTGAAAAAAGATTTCTTACATAATTGTTATGCTTTTTGTAAGCCTGCTGTAAGACTGGATTGATAGAATGACATTAGCAAAGAAAAAGGAGGCTTCAAAGTTTATGAAAGCAATATTAGAAACAAGAGATCTTGTGAAATATTATGGAAAAGGCGATAATTTGGTGAAAGCTATTGACCATACAGATTTAATAATCGAACCAGGTGAATTTACAGCAATTGTAGGACGTTCTGGATCGGGAAAAAGTACTCTTCTTCATATGCTGGGAGGATTGGACCGTCCTGATTCCGGAAAGGTTTTGATAGAAGGAAGAGATATTTTTCAACTGAAAGATGAAAAACTTGCAGTGTTCCGCAGAAGAAAGATTGGGTTTATTTTCCAAAGTTATAATTTAGTACCATCCTTAAATGTTTGGGAAAATATTGTGCTACCCATTGGATTGGATGGAAAGAAAGTGGATACAGAGTATGTTATGGATATTATCTGTAGAATCGGAATGGAGGATAAATTGAAATCCTTACCGAATACTCTTTCTGGTGGGCAACAGCAGCGAGTTGCTATTGCAAGAGCGTTGGCATCTCGCCCGGCGATTATTTTAGCAGATGAACCAACAGGAAATTTGGATTCCAAGACGGAGTTAGAAGTGATTTCTATGTTGAAATCCTGTGTTTCAGAATATGGGCAGACACTGGTTATGATCACGCATGATGAGACCATTGCGCAGATGGCTGACCGTATGATTGTCATTGAAGACGGTAAGGTGGTGAGAGCATGAAAACAGTAACAAAAACAGCGCTTGCCAATGTAAAACAGAACAAAGGAAGAAACTTTTTATGTGGATGCGCCATTGCACTGACTACGTTTCTGATATTTGTTGTTTTAACGGTGGGATATGGAATGATCCGCGTACAGCTTGCATCGGTGGATGCTTATTATCCATCTTACCATATTATGTTCCGCCAAGTTTCCGAGAAAAACACCAAAGCACTTCAGGTGCATAATGATATAGAAGAAATCGGTCTGAGAATGGATTTGGGACAGATTATAGATGATGATGCCACAATCATTATGACCGCTATGGATAATAATGGGATTCGGTTGAACAAAGCGGAGTTAGAAGAAGGAACTTTCCCAAAAAATGAAAAAGATATTGTTGTTTCCAAGGGAGTTTTAGAGGAACTGGGAATTCAGGGGAAATTGGGTGATGAAATCACGATTCCATACCAAATTTACGAAAAAGACGGTATGGGATATGCGAAAGAAGACACTTTCCGCATCTGTGGCTTTATGGAATCTTCTGATTTGAATAAAGAAAAGAAAATGTATTTTGTGATGAATTCCATGGAATATGCGAAACAGATGATACCGGAAGCAGACAGAGAATATCGTGTGATGTTCCGTCTGGCAGATGCAGAGCATATGACAACAGATGAAATCGAAGAGAGGGGAAAAGAAATCGGAGAGGATTTTGGTGTACCTGAGGGAAATGTGGTAGAAAACAGAGCGTATTTGGCTGCAAATTATACAGATCCGTCATTTGTAAAAGGAATGATCGTGGTAATCGTTATGGTTGTTTTAGCAGGAATCCTGACTATTTATAGTATTTATTATGTGTCTATGATACCAAAAGTACAGGAATATGGAAAATTAAAAGCCATAGGCTCCACCAAAAGACAGATTCGGCAGATGGTATTCCGTGAAGGAATGCTGGTTACGGCGCTTGCCCTCCCTGTAGGATTGCTTATCAGTAGTTTCCTGTCCAGATGGATTATGAAACAGATGATTACTTTTATGGCAGGCGAAGACCCTCTAATGCAGGTAGCAGCAGAACTTGTAAAAAATGGTGAGGTATCTTTGTTGCACTGGTGGATTTATGCGATTACCATTATGGCGGTGCTCTTTACTTCCGCAGTTTCTTTGGCAAAACCGATGCGAATTGCTGCCAAAGTTTCGCCCATTGAGGCTATGCGTTATCAGGGGTTAGAAAAACGTGGGAAAAAAGTACGGAAAGGCTATCAGAATCTCACGATTTTTCGTTTGACAAAAGCAAATATGGTAAGAAATAAAAAGAGGACTGGGATTACGATTGTTACATTAGGAGCAACTGGTATTCTGTTCATGGTTGTGGCAACTATTTTATCTTGCGCGGCACCGAAAGAAATTGCAAGAAAGGATATTGAATCTGATTATAAAATTAAATTGGAAACATGGGGTGGGGACAAAATGAATCCGGACAGAGACTGGAGACAGGTTCAGCAGAATAACCCCTTGACGAAAGCGTTTATTGATCAGGTTCGTGATGTAGACGGTGTGGAAGAGGTAAAGGTAAAAACATTTATGAATGGCAAAATTCCGAAACTATCTATGGATGGTGAAATTTGGGACGCGAATATTATTGGACTGGATGCATCTTATGCAGAAACGCTGGAAAAAGGAGAGATACAAGGACATGTGACATATGAAGAATTGGAAAAAGGAGATAAAATCCTCATGTCTGCTAATATGCTATACTGGTTCCCGGAACTGAAAGTGGGAGATTCCTTGAAGATGGTTTTGAATATGGGAGATGACCAGGTAGAAAAGACTTTTGAGATAGGAGCCATCGGAGATTACTATGCAAGCCTTGGCGGAAGTTCATTTTATCTGCCCCAATCAGTGTTGGAAAAAATGAATCCCAATAATCTGAACTACATACTGGAAATCACAGTGAATGATCAGAAAAAGAACAGTGCATATCAGGAACTTCAGGCACTTGCCGACAACAGTGAATACCTGGTGACAGGAAGTTATGAAGAGCAACTTCAGGAGTGGGAAAAGAATATGCGGTTGACGAGCGTTTTGTGTTATGCATTTCTGATTATTCTGGGTGGAATTGGAATCATGAATCTTGTGAACACTATGATGAACAGTATTTACACAAGAAGGCGGGAGCTTGGAATGATACAGGCGATAGGAATGTCTGAAAAACAGTTGATCCGTATGCTGCAACTGGAAGGAATCATCTATACTTTGGGAACATTGGCAGTTTCTGTGGGCATTGGAAGTCTTGTAGGATATGGTGCATTTCTTTATGCAAAAACCAAACACATGTTTCAGATCAGTGAGTATCATTTTCCAGTGGTCCCAGCAGTGCTTTTGATTTGTGTGGTTGCCTTTTTACAGGTACTGCTCACATATGGAGTATCTGCAAATTTCCGAAAATTGAGTTTGATTGATCGGATACGATATGCAGAGTAATATATTAAAAACATCATATATACAAAGGGAAACGCTATAAAAAAACAGAATTGCCCAATATGATTAAAAGGATAAAGAAAGCTCCCTTCTAAATAAACAAGATTTTATTATTTCTCTTGTCTACTTAGAAGGGAGCATATCATATCTTCACGCGTCATTTCTAAATTACGGCGGCTTTGATTTTCAGAGCCGCCGCTTTCTTTTTGCCTATCGGCAAGTCTACGACGACCCGAACACTGTAAAAATGCGGCGGCTATATGCTGGAAAAACGACCGGGAGAAATTTCTCTTATGGATGTTATTAACTGTACAGAGTCAACAATGGCAATCAGCAGATGCCTGGAGAAGGACGGATACTGTTCCAGAAATTACTCGGATTGCTGTAAAGTACATAAAGTGTTACTGGATCTGCAGAACACTTATAATAACAGTCTGGAAAATGTGAAAATATCAGATATTATTCAGCCGGGTAAAGATGAATATTTTGGACGTTTTTATGTAGTTATAAAACTGAATTTGAAGGATCAAACATATGAGTGTATTTATTCCCATGTACATGAAGTCTATGATAAAGTAAGTGCTTCAGCTAGCTACGGTGAGTTTGTAAAAAAGTATACAGAACAATATGTACATGAACAGGATCGCCAGAAGTTACAGGAATTCTTGGCAAGTGAAAAGCTTACGGAACACTTGGTAGACGGCTGCATGGAAGAAGATATGAGAGATTTGACAGATCTGGATATCCGGATGGATTAAAGGGAGATCAGATTCCAATCTGTGCTCAGGTGGTCGGTCTGGTAGATGATTATGATGCGTTGGTCAGTGAACGACCATATAAACGCAAATTGAGACATGGAGAAGCGGTAAGGATGATTATAAATGGTGAATGTGGAGCGTTTTCTATGAAACTGCTTCAATGCTTTCTGGCTGCTGCTATGCAAAAAGAGTGGGTGCAGAAAGTAGAAACGGATACGGAAGCGTAATAGGATGCAACCTGGGTAATGGGAAAACAGAGAAATAGTATCTTATCATTTTTTTATGAAATTGGATGAGATTCTGCCTATATAATACGATTCTACCATTAAGGGGTGTACTTTTTGGGACAAAATAGATACTATAATTCTGAAAGGGGGAAGTATTTATGGACCTTGTGAAAATCGGAAGCTATATTGCAGAAAAAAGAAAAAAACTTGGTATGACTCAAAAACAGCTTGCTGAGAAACTGGGTAAGAGTGATAAGTCAGTTTCCAAATGGGAACGTGGGATTTGTTTACCAGATGTGTCTGTGTATTTAGAATTATGTGAAATATTAGGCATTAGTCTAAATGAATTTTTGGCAGGTGAAGATATTGAGGTAACTAATGTAGAAAAAAAATCGGAAGATACACTGATACAGATATCAAAAGATAGTAGTCATAAACAGCGTTATTTAAAGAAGATTATTGCTGTACTTCTTATTGCTGTGGGAGCATTTGCTATTACTCTTGGAATCATGGCATGTAATAAATTGCGGCAACCACAAAATTATATAGAAGCAGTAGATCCAGATAGTGTAGAAATGAAAACGGCTGAATTGTTGTCCGGAATTGATGGAACCATGATGTTTCGATACAATTCAAAAGATACATTTCAAGCATTATACGTTTACTTGTCAGAATATCATTCTGGAAAACGAGTTTCACATAAACGAGTTTTGGAACTTTCCTATGAGGACGTGAAATCTGCAAAAAATGGATTGATTGTCATCACTCCGGATTTTGATAATTTTACTGCAAAGCTTATTGCAGCAGATGAATATTCAAAATATATGACAGAAACGCCAATCTTGGAAGGTGTTGCAAACAGAGAATATTATGGAAGATCTGCGACCTCTATAGAGAACAAAAGCACGATAGAGTACGGAACAGAGCAAGGATTGGCAGCACTGATCTATGGCGAACAAGGAGTGAGTTCGTTGCCGATACAGGACATTACAGGAGAATACATAGATACAGATAATGAGTATATGTATTATTATTCGGCTGAGTTTGTAAAATAAGAATAGCAAAAGTGAGAAGAGGATATCACAAATCATTGTTTTGATAATTCGGTGGTATCCTCTTTGTGGATTTCAGAGTTTGTTTCTCAGCTTTCGGTATTCTCTCGGTGAATATCCTTTCAGCTTGTGGAAAAGCCGGCTGAAATAAAGCTGGTTATCATATCCGACAATCTTAGAAATCTCATTGATGGAATAAGTTGTTGTTTCCAGTAACATCTGGGCATTGTTGATCCGGATTCCAACGATGAATTGCATTGGTGTGGAACCAGTATATTTTTTAAAATTACGGATAAACCAGCTGACACTCATTCCTCGTGAGGCAGCATAATCGTCGATATTGATATTCTGATTGTAGTTTTCACTGAAAAAAGTAACAGCGTTCTCCATCTCATGGTCAAGATATTCATTTTTCAATATATGTTCCCTGCTCAGTTCCCGGTGGAAAATAATCAGAAGATGGCGTAGTAAAAGGACAAGCATTTCCTCAAAATCATCCTGACAGCGTTGGAGTTCAATGATAATACGTTTGAAAATTTGTTCATATTCCATAGATGTACCAACCTGAAATACACGTTCTTTATCCGGAAATCCATACTGACGCAAGATATTTTTTACATTGCTGCCTGTAAAATGAATCCAGTATACTTCTGTCTTATCTTCCCCATAGTATTCATATTTCTGAAGTTCCTTCGGTCTGTACAGTACGATATTACCGGCGGGAACAATCGTTTCGTTATCTACATTGTCAAAATGAAAATGCCCACAACCGGCAGTGATATAGATAATCTGATAATCTAGGCGTCCCTTTGGACGATAGGTTGGTAACTTTGGATGGTTGGAAAGGCGGTAAGTGCCGCAGCTTCCTACAACCAGTGGGCGACTTTTGTCTTTGAAATCCATATGGGAGTGGTTTAAATAACCGGTATTCATATACATAGAGCAGCACCTCTTTTCCTATTTTTTATTATTGTATCATTTAGTGCATATTTTGTCTAATCCAATCCATAGACATATTTTGCAGATTAGGATAAGGTATATATAGCAAAACAAAGAAACGTAAACATAAAAGTAAAAAGTGAGATTTGCTGCAGGGGAACAAAGTATAAAAAAATGTATATGTATTGAAGGAGAGTTATTTATGATTGTACCACGTTATTATGAGAATTTAAGCGTACTGCATGAAAACACAATGCCAGCCAGAGCCTATTATATTCCGGCATCCAAAAGAATGGACAATCTGGTGGAGCACAGGGAAGAGTCAGACCGTATGCAGTTATTGAATGGAACTTGGAAATTCCAGTATTTTAACAGCATCTATGACATTCAGGATTCTTTCTTTGAGAAGAATTATGATACAGAAAACTTTGATGAGATTCAGGTTCCAAGTGTATGGCAGATGGCAGGCTATGACACACATCAGTATACAAACATCCGGTATCCGTTTCCGTTTGATCCACCATATGTGCCACAGGATATTCCATGTGGAGCCTATGTACATAATTTTGAGTACAGTAGAGATGAGAAAGCATCAAAAGCTTTTTTGAACTTTGAAGGAGTAGACAGTTGCTTTTATGTATGGATCAATGGTTCTTATGTAGGATACAGCCAGGTTTCCCATATGACCAGTGAGTTTGATGTTACAGATGTACTTCAGGATGGAACAAATACGGTGGCAGTGTTGGTAATGAAGTGGTGTGATGGTTCTTATTTGGAAGATCAGGACAAATTCCGTATGAGTGGTATTTTCCGGGATGTGTACATTTTGAAACGTCCAGAGCAGGCAATCAGCGATTATCATATAAAAACAAAGATTGAGGATATGCTTGCAAAGGTAGAACTTGATGTGAAATTCTACTCCTCAGCAAATGTAAAAATTTCGATTGAAGATAAAAATGGAGCAGTTGTCGCAGTAGGAAGTATTGCCGAAGAAGGAACAGCGGTGTTAGAGATTGCAAGTCCAGAGCTTTGGAATACAGAAAATCCATACCTGTACAAACTGATCCTTGAAACAGAAAATGAAGTAATTGTAGATCATATCGCACTCAGAAAAATAGAGATCAAAGACCAGGTTATTTATTTAAATGGACAGAAGATTAAATTCCGTGGTGTCAATCGACATGATTCCGATCCGGCTACTGGATTTACAATCAGTCCGGAACAGATTACAACTGATCTTACGTTAATGAAGCAGCATAATTTTAATGCGATCCGTTCCAGCCACTATCCGAACGCACCATTTTTCTATGAAATGTGTGACAAGTATGGATTCATGGTAATAGATGAAGCAGATATTGAAGCTCATGGTCCATTTATGATCTACAGAAAAGAAGACACCGATTACAATCGGTTCAAACGATGGAATGAGAAGATTGCAGATGATCCGGTATGGGAAGAGGCAATCGTTGATCGTGTAAAACTCATGGTGGAACGTGACAAAAACCGTTTTTGTATCGTCATGTGGTCTATGGGAAATGAAAGTGCTTATGGCTGCAACTTTGAAAAAGCACTTGCTTGGACAAAGAAATTTGATCCAGACCGCATCACACAATATGAGAGTGCAAGATACCGTAATTATGATGAAACATATGATTACAGCAATCTGGATGTGTACAGCCGGATGTACCCAGCGCTTTCCGAAATTCAGGAATATCTGGATAAAGATGGAAGCAAACCTTTCCTTTTGGTAGAGTACTGTCACAGCATGGGAAACGGACCTGGAGATTTTGAAGATTATTTCCAGATGATTCAGGATAACGATAAAATGTGTGGTGGATTTGTCTGGGAGTGGTGTGACCATGCGATTGCTCATGGCACTGCTGAGAATGGAAAGACAATCTATGCTTACGGAGGAGACCATGGCGAAGAAATCCATGATGGCAATTTCTGTATGGATGGATTAGTATATCCGGACAGAACGGTACATACAGGACTTTTGGAATACAAGAATGTTTATCGCCCGGCAAGGGTTATTTCCTATGATAAAGAAAGCGGAGAACTGGTGCTTCATAACTACATGGATTTTGATGACTTGAAAGATTATGTGAAGATTAGTTATGAACTGACACAGGATGGTCTTGTGATCAGCAAAGGCATACTTCCGGAGTTTTCTGTGGCACCACACGGGGAAGGAAAAACAAACCTGAAGATCAATGTTCCAGAGAATGGGAAATGTTATTTGAAACTTATTTACCATCTGAAAAAAGAATTGCCACTGTTGGATGAAGACCATATTCTTGGATTTGATGAAATTGAGGTAAGTAAAGAGGATGCAAAATGTAAACTTGCAGAGAAATGGATACCAAAAACAGTAGTGGACTCTGAATTACAGGTAAATGAAAATGATACACAGATTCATATCAAGGGGCGTGAATTTGCTTATACCGTAGACAAACGTACTGCACTCTTTACAGAGATGAAATTCGCAGGGCGGGAATACTTGAACCATCCGATGGAATTAAATATTTGGAGAGCTCCAACAGATAATGATATGTACATCAAGTCTGAATGGAAGAAAGCTCACTATGATAAGGCTTACACAAGAGCCTATACGACAGAGGTTGTGCAGGGAAAACATGGTGTGAAAATTACAAGCCATGCATCCGTTGTGGCAGAGACAGTACAGAAGATTCTTGATGTGACGATTACATGGAAAATAGAAGCTACTGGAAAGATTGATGCAGATGTTGCAGTAACAAAAGACGATGAATTCCCGGATCTTCCGAGATTTGGGGTGAGGATGTTCCTGGATAAGAAACTTGCAGATGTCAGATTCTTTGGAATGGGACCGCAGGAGAGCTATCGTGACAAGCATCAGGCAGCGAGTCACGGTCTGTACCGGGCAAATGTAGGGGATTTACATGAGGACTATATCCGTCCACAGGAAAATGGAAGCCATTATGATTGTGAATATGTAGAGCTTAACAACAGCCGATATGGAATTGTGGCATCCGCAGAAAAGGCATTTTCATTCAATGCTTCTTATTATACACAGGAAGAACTTGAGAAGAAAACGCACAATTATGAATTAATAGAATCAGATAGTGTAGTATTCTGTGTTGACTACGCATTAAATGGCATTGGTTCTAATAGTTGTGGTCCAGTTGTATTGGAGCAGTACCGATTTGATGATGTATTATTCCAGTTCCAGTTTACACTGATACCGTATGTAAAGGGATAATAAAGTTTCATGTAACCAGTAAACAAGGAAAGAGAGTCTGATTGTAATGTAAAGTCCGGATATACAGAGCAATCAGACAAAATCAGAGAAAAAAACAGAATTAGATATCATACGGTTAGCCATATTGAGATTCTAAGTGCGATGAAGATGAGGAGCAAAGAAATTCGATGGAAGAAAAAAAGTATTTGAAATGGTATAACAAAATTGGATACGGATCAGGTGATATTGCAGGTAATGTAGTCTATGCGTTCCTGACATCTTTTATGATGGTCTATCTGACGGACTCAGTAGGACTTGCTGCAGGTGTCGTGGGTACCCTGATTGCCGCATCAAAACTATTTGATGGTTTTACGGATATATTTTTTGGATCAATGATTGACAAAACACACAGTAAAATGGGAAAAGCGAAACCCTGGATGCTATACGGATATATTGGTTGTGCCATTACGCTGGTCGGCTGCTTTGCAGTACCGGTCAGCTTGGGAACAACGGCTAAATATGCATGGTTCTTTATTTCTTATACACTGTTAAATGGTGTGTTTTATACAGCAAACAATATTGCTTATTCAGCACTCACGTCACTGATTACAAAGAACAGCAAAGAGCGTGTACAGATGGGATCTTACCGTTTTATTTTTGCATTTTCAACAAGTCTTCTGATTCAGGCGATTACAGTTGGATTTGTAGATAAATGTGGTGGAGATGCTGCGGCATGGAGAACGGTTGCTATTATCTATGCAATCATTGGTCTGGTCGTAAATACGATTTCAGCACTTTCTGTTAAGGAACTTCCGGAGGAAGAACTTAATGAAGGAGAAGTAAAGAATGATAATGAAAAGTATGGAATGGTACAGGCATTCAAGCTTCTTGTTAAAAACAAATATTACATGATGATTTGTGGAACATATATTTTACAACAGTTATATGGTGCCATGATTGGAGCTGGCATTTATTACATGACATGGGTACTGAAAAATAAGAATTTGTTTGGACAATTTGCATGGGCAGTAAATATTCCACTGATTATTGCCCTGATTTTCACACCGACATTAGTTGGTAAGTGGAAAGGTATGTACAAACTGAACTTAAGAGGTTACGTCTTAGCAGTCATCGGTAGAGCACTTGTTGTTGTTGCCGGATATATGGGCAGTGTTCCGCTGATGATGGCATTTACAGCTCTTGCAGCCTTAGGACAGGGACCATGGCAGGGAGATATGAATGCAGTTATTGCATCCTGCTCGGAATACACTTATCTTACACAGGGAAAGAGAATTGACGGTACGATGTATTCTTGTACATCTCTTGGTGTAAAGATCGGTGGAGGTATTGGAACAGCTGTTGTTGGATGGATGCTTGAGTTCAGCGGATATGTTGGAACAAATGCAACTCAGCCACAGTCCGCACTTGATATGATGCAGTTTATGTATCTGTGGCTTCCGTTAATCTTTGATGTATTGATTATGTTTGTACTTTCAAGAATGAATGTAGAAGATGCAAATAAAAAACTGAAAGCAGAAAAAGGAATTACTGCAGATGAAGTAACAGATGCATCAGACATGAATTAGAATCAACAGGAAAAAGCGTTGTCTGGTTGGTGTTCGATGAGACAGTGCTTTTTTCTTTATATAAAGTGATAGAACTGTCTTTTGAAAATAAAAAAGGACCACTTCATTTTTGTGAAATGGTCTTAGAAAAAATGTTCTGTTTTCACAAAATAGTCCTTTTAGTATTTATACATGGTATGGATGTTCAAAATATTCAGCGTAGAATACTAAAAGGTCATTCAGATATTTTTTAAGATTGCTCATTTGTAATTCCTCCTTTCCTTATTTACAAGTTTATTATAAGATAGGTGTAAAAGGATTGCTTGCCAAATCGAAAGAAGATATAGACAAATGTTGCAAAGGGGAGTATTTCATGCAGTTAAAATATGTTGACACAAAAGAGGAGATCATAGCAATAA
The DNA here is from genome assembly GCF_059731825.1 of Faecalimonas nexilis. Classification (NCBI taxonomy): domain Bacteria; kingdom Bacillati; phylum Bacillota; class Clostridia; order Lachnospirales; family Lachnospiraceae; genus Faecalimonas; species Faecalimonas nexilis. The sequence continues at coordinate 1,122,937 of NZ_AP029189.1, forward strand.
ATAGGAAATCAAAACATATTGAACCACATCTTCATAATGCACTGGAGATCGTTTGTGTAACAAATGGAGCATTAGAACTTGGTGTCGGACAGGAACTATACCATATGGAAAAAAGAGATATAGGCTTTGTATTTCCAGATGTTATTCATCACTACCAGGTACTGACACCTGGTGTAAATAAAGCGACTTATCTGATCGCATCGCCATTTACGATTGGTAAATTTGCAGATATCATGCAATCCATGGCTCCTGAATATCCAGTCATCAAAGCGGAAAAGGTTGAACCAGAGGTATATAGGGTTATCAATGCGATTTTAGAGACAGAGCAGTCGGATATTACTATTGCACAGGCATATCTTCAAATTGTGTTGGCACGCTGCATAGGAAAATTAAATTTGGTAGAAAAGAGTAATGTGGGGAGCAACGATCTTATTTACCAGACAGTTTCCTATATATCAGCAAATTTCAAGAAGAAGTTTTCGCTGGAAGAGATGGCAAAAGACCTGGGCGTGAGCAAATATGTTTTATCCAGACTCTTTTCCAAAACATTCCATAGAAACTTTAATCAATATCTTAACGATGCAAGGTTGAACTATGCATGTCATCGCTTGGAAAATACGAGCGATTCTATTACAAATATTTGTCTGGATAGTGGATTTGAAAGCCAGAGAACGTTTAATCGGGTATTTAAGGAAAGATACAAAATATCGCCGAGTGACTATCGGAGTACATGTGTGAAGGATATGCTGTCATAAAATGTTCTGCAGATAGAAAAATTTACTTTGATTTCACGCCGTTATGCATTTGATTTTGTGCATGGATGATACAATGTTAAAATGGTCGTAGAAAACAGAGTTTTCTGAAGTGAAAGAACAAGGCATACTCTAAAGAGAAAGAAAGGCAGGACATATATGAATATGGGAAAATCAGTAATTGATTTTAATGAGAAAAAAGGATTTATCTGTGATATGGATGGTGTGATTTATCATGGCAATCAGATATTGCCAGGTGTTCCAGAATTCATCCAGTGGTTGCATGATGAAAAGAAAGAATATTTATTTTTGACAAATAATAGTGGATATACACCACGGGAATTAAATCAGAAACTAGCAAGGATGGGACTTGATGTGCCAGAAGAACATTTTTATACCAGTGCATTGGCAACAGCTGCATTTTTAAAAGAACAGGCGGCAGGCTGTTCGGCATTTGTGATAGGAGAAGCCGGTCTGTTAAATGCACTTTATGATGTAGGTATCACAATGAATGATGTAAATCCGGATTATGTTGTTGTGGGAGAAGGACGATCATATTCGTTGGATACATTAACAAAAGCAACGAATTTAGTTCTGAAAGGTGCAAAGCTGATCGGAGCAAACTCAGATGTTTCCGGACCGATTGAGAACGGCATTGCTCCTGCTTGTCGTGCATTGGTTGCACCTATAGAAATGGCAACAGGTACACAGGCATATTTCTGCGGAAAACCGAATCCACTAATGATGCGAACGGGATTAAATATGCTTGGATGTCACTCAGCAGAAGCAGTAATGGTTGGGGATCGCATGGATACAGATGTGATTTCAGGTATGGAAAGTGGTATGTCTACAGTACTGGTTCTCTCAGGATGTTCAACGAAGGATACACTTAAAACTTATGCGTATCGTCCAACTATGGTTTTGAACGGTGTGGGGGATATTGCTGCGATGGCAAAGGCAAAAGCAGAGTAATATTGAATTATTAGAATTGTATTAGACTATATGTGAGAGAAGTCAAACTAAAATAATCAATTAGATGAAAGCGGGAAAAAGGCGGTGGATTGATTTCACTGTCTTTTTCTGATTTAAAAGTGAAGAAACATAAGAGAAGGACTGCAAATGGAAAAAGTATTAATTGCTGCGGATGAGGTGGAAAAGTGGAAACATCTTTATGAAGGGTTGAAACACAAATGGGTATGTACGATGGTTGATTTTGAGGTATTTGAAAAATTTCATGCAATAGCTGTTTATGACGCAGTATTAATGCTTCTGAGAAAAGATAATGGATTGTTAGGAAAGTTGATATGGGAAGTCAGACAGTACAGCAGAGCTCCAATTATTGTAGTAGTGCCGGGAATCCATACAATAAAGAAATATATTGAATGGGGTGCGGATCTTGTATTTCCGCATCCATCTGTCAGTCTGATTAATATTTATTTGTATTCTTTACTCAGGCGTTCTGATATTACATGGAATATTGGAAAAGAAAAGGAACGAAAAGATATTATCCGAAGAGGGAAGCTTTTAATCGATTGGCGTTACCACGCTGCTTTTTGGGAAGATCATCAGCTGAAAGATTTGAATGGACGGGAGATTGCCTTCCTTTACTTACTTGCAGATGCACCAAAACAAGTAGTGAAACATGAAATTATTTTTGAACGATTGTGGAGGGGACCTTATAGAGCAGATTCTGCCAATATGATTTGGTGCTTTGTACGCAGACTGAGAAAAAAGCTGGAAAAGTCCGATCCGGAAGCTGTAAAGATGATTCAGAGTATACGGAAGGTAGGTTACTATTTGGATATAGGCTAATATTAAATGGAATATGCTAAAGGTAGATTATCGGATCTGTTTTAGCAGAAAGTGTGCAGAAGAGCATTGACAAGAAAAGCTATGGAGATTTGGTGATGGTAACTGTAAAAGTGGAAAAGAATCATTCTGGGACGTATGAGCTGTCTGAAACCGAAAGAAGCAAGCTGGAGACAGCAATGTTTCCAACAGAATAACTGAATATCGAAGAAGTGGACTGCCGGGGGTAAAATCCTGGCAGTTTTTATATCAAAGTATGCAAGAAAAGCCGCCAGTGGCAGGTTCTCTGTATGAAGGCTCTGAAGATGATTTAGAGAATGTGAGATAATTCCGAAGGGACGAAAGAAGGTGAGAAAGTATTTGGATATTAACGGACTCAGAAGAAATGTCGAAAGATGTCGGATAATGCGAAAAATGACTGTTAAGTGACTGGTATATAACACGGTTTTGACAGCCTTTTTTTATATACTTTTCTTTGTGGTGTTTTAAGAAGAGGTATAACAAGGAGAAGAATTATATTTGCATCAAAGAAAGTGCTTAAGACAACAAAATGGGAATAAAAAGCAAAGTGTTGTGATCGAACTGGTTGCAGCACTTTTTTATTCGACATTTTTCGAGAATTGTGGGACACCACATATTCGGTCACCGCCATGCTCCGATTTGATTTCTATACGAAAAATCAGATCGGAGGAAAGATAAATGACTTATAACAAGACAAGTGAAGAACGAAAGTGGAATTATTGGAAAGAACAGGAAGAAAAGAAACTGCGTGAACTGGGAATGGAAGAAGAGAAGATCCAAAAGCTGCGTCAGATGGACCGGGAAGATTTTCTGGAAGAGCGCAGATACCGGGAACATCTGGGTGAAACGATGCAGGATATGGATTCCATAAAAGAAAAGGACAGCGAGCTGTTTGCAAGGGATGTAAAGGAGCTTCTGGATCACATAGGTGATAAGCGAATCTATGAACTATTGAAGGAAACGGAGCATCAGACATTGGAAATCCTCTTACTCAGTACGTGGGGATATTCGGGAAGAGAAGTTGCTAAGATTATGGGAATGGCAGAACAGACGATTTATACCAAAAGAAACCGTTTGAGAAAAAAATTAAAAAATTTATCAAAAATTGAATAATTATGGCGCTTTTCGTCGGCTATTTAATAGGCAGGTAAATTTTGCCAGTGTACTTTGACAATCTCATACCAGCATTACAGGTACGTTCCCGTAAGTAGAAGCGTGGCAGGAAGACGCGAGGACAGATGAAAAGGGCATGGAAGAAATCAGACCAGAAAGTGAGAGATGGAGTTCTTTTGTGGCGTTTTTGTTTCGAGCGAATCATCTTTAACTGAAACAAAGACCGTGGCGGTCTTTTGCGAGGATCACTTACGAGGGGATAATGATACATAGGAACTGCCAGTGAGCAGGGGATGGACTTTGGGTTGTAATCAGCAAGACCTTTAGAAAATCCATGAGCGGTGCGATGCCAAGCATCCGCCTGTAATGTTCCCGTAAGGCAAAGGGGGGAGTCGAGGACAAATACAATGCCAAAAATCAAAAGTATAAGAAATCAAGGAAGAATGTGTCGTTGATATCAGATACATGCGGCTGTAGGGAGTATTCCTTTACAGCCGTATTGATGTGGTATCAGCAGACATATCAGGTAACAAACTATGTATTACAGAAAAGAGTATTTGAAAAGAGCACATCGGGAAATTGATACGATCTTCCGGGTGCTGTTCCCGGAACATGGGATGGCAGTAAGGGAAGAACAGATTCTGTTATGCCATGAAATGCTGGATAACCTGCTGGGAAGAAATATAGCACTGTGTGACGCAGGTGTCGGTATCGGGAAAACGTATGCCTATCTGGTGGCCTGTGTTCTGATGAGAAAGTATTCTCTTCTTGCAGACGGATATTCCCCATACGAACAGCGTCCGGTTGTGATATCTACTTCCAGCATTGCACTCCAGAAAGCAATTCTTACGGAATATATCCCTTTTCTCTCTCGGATTCTTCAGGAGAACGGGACAATTCAGGCGCCGATCAAAGCAGTCATCCGCAAAGGGAAAGAGCATTTTGTCTGTGATGAGAGATTAGAGCAACGAATCGTTGCAATCAAAGAGAAAAATAAAAATGCATTGCAGAAAGAAGCACTGCTGTCTCTGAAAGAACACTACGATATGGATGAAGTGTCCGGATTAAGTGGATTTGACAGAAGGATGGTAAGCGTACCAAAGTTCTGTTCAAGGGAATGCCCGAAAAAAGGTTCCTGCAGGTATCAGCAGTATCTGGAACATTCCAGAGATGATGAAATGTTCATTCAGATCTGCAATCATAATTATCTGCTGGCAGATGGCTACCACAGACTGCAGGATTACCGCCCGTTACTAAAAGACTACCGGGCATTGATCGTAGACGAAGCACACAAACTGCCGGATGCGGCAAAGCAGATGTTCGGGAAGAGCCTGTGTTATGATGATATCCGGGAGATCTGTTTTTATCTTGGGAAAGAATATCAGGGACTGGAGATAAGAAAACTGTCCGGGACGATCCGGATGGTGCTGGATGTGATAGGAGAAAACCACAGAACCAGATACGGGGTAAAAGAAGAATTTTACATGACAGAAGAGTGTGACATGTATTTATATGAAGGGATACAGACCATGAATAAGATCATAGAAAAATTAGAAAAGAAGATTCCGAAGTGGATCAGAAACAAGCTGGAAGAAACCAGAAGTGTGCTGGAATGCTTTTTCCATCAGGATAAGAAGTATGTGCTACATTTGAAACAGGATCGGGAACATCGGATCATATTGTGTGCCTCCAGCAGACGGATTCCACAGTATCTTGACCAGATGTTGTGGAGCAGAGGAATGGGAGCAATCCTGACAAGCGGAACATTAAAAACCGGACAGGGATTTGCCCATATCCGGAAGATGATAGGATTACAGAAAGTGCAGAGGGTACGTGAATATGTGGCAGACTCTCCATTTGAATATCAGAGGAACTGTCTGTTATATCTGCCAAAAGATCTGAAAAAGTGCAGAAGGGGAAGTCAGGAAGAAGCAGAGATGATAGCGGACCATATCCATTCGTTAATCTGTTCGACTTACGGACATACACTGGTGCTGTTCACATCCTATCACTTGATGGGAAATGTATATCAGATGTTGCGGGATGAGATCCCTTTCCCGATGATCGAGGTGTGGAGACATTCCCCGGAAGAAATCACGAGATTTAAACAGACAATGCGGTTCTTTTCGCAGCTGGATCCTGCTGGGAAGGAGTAGACTTTCCCGGAGATATGGTATCTTCGTTAATTATTGTAAAGTTGCCGTTCGCTGTTCCAGATCCCATCAGTGAGGCTCAGAAGAAAGAATATGATTGTCTGAAAGATTACATTCAGGCAGTGGTCGTTCCAGATATGCAGAAAAAACTAAGGCAGGGGTTCGGACGTGCGCTCCGCACAGAGACAGACACCTGTGTTGTGACCATCTTAGATGAGCGTGCAGGAGAAGACGGAAGATATCATGAGGAAGTGATGTGTGCACTTCCGAAGTGTAAGATGGCAGAAGACATCAAGGATGTTCAGCGTTTTATCAGAAACCGGAAGGGTGTGGAATATTACCTGTAAATGCCCGTGGTTTTGCTACAATAACAGCGAGTTTACGACGAAATGTTTGGTGGTATTTCTGGGGTGTTTTCGGTGGAATTGGTGGTATTGCTGAATAGCTATTTGAACATGAAGTGGGTATACTGTGTATAGCGTTAGAGATTTAGAAGGAAGGTACTAATATGGCAAAATATATCGTAGAAATGCAGATGGATAAACAAGAAAAATTTTATTTTATTCGAGAAAACGAAAGCGGAGATATTGTATATTTACCTTCTAAATATCTAATGCATAAGAAAAGGTCAAAGATATCACCGAATACCATACAAAGAAGTGCCTTTGCATTATCTTATTATTTGAATTTTCTGGATGAAAAGCAACTTTGTTTGGATGATATTTATCAAATGAAATATATTGAACAGCATGAACATTTTACAGATTTCCTGATTTGGTTAAAAGCTGGTATGCATAGCAGGGAAGATTATTTAAAACTTCCTAATAATGAGACATGCAATGCATATTTAAAAGAAGTATTTAGATTTTATACCTTTATGGAGCAGGAAAACAAGCATTCGGAAAGCTTGAAGGTATTATCAGATACGCAAATGATTGTGCGAAATTCCATCGGTATCAGAAAAGTATTGAATAGGAAGAGTTTTCGAGGATATTTAAAAGAAAAAGGACATCAAGGAAAAACCATTGAGCAGGACAAGATTGTAGTGTTGTTGCAAGAATGTGCAAACAGCCGCGATCAGGTTCTGCTTTTATTATTAGCAGAAACAGGCTTTAGAATAGGGGAACTCTTAGGTGTACGATACGCAGAGGATATAGACTATGAGAAACATATAATATATGTCAACTTTCGAGATGATAATGAGAATGGGGCAAGAGCTAAAAACGCAGAACTTCGAAGAGCCAAAATCAGCGACGCAACATTTGATATTTTAATGTTTTATATTGAAGACTATAAGGAACTGATTATAGGACAGGAATATTTATTTATTAATGTCTCAGGTGATTACGTTGGAAAGCCTTTTAAGGGAAGTGGAGTATATGCCATGTTACGCAGATTGGAGAGAAAGACGGGAATTAAAGCATCTCCACATATGCTCCGGCATTATTTTGCAAATGCAAGACGAAAAGATGGATGGAAATTAGAAATGATTAGTCAAGCACTCGGGCATCGGAATATCGAAACGACTATGAAATATCTGAATATAACAGAGGATGAACTAATAGAAGTCAGTGATGCTTTTTATAACAGGCATCAAGCAATGTATGGTGTTCAGAATTTGTTATAAAAAAGAGGAGGCGATCAAGTGTCTGCAATTCGATTGCTGCAAGCAGAACGCAAGGAAGAGATACAGCATCTTCACAGGCAGTTTATGTCAGGCGGAATATTGCAGAGAGAATTATGGGAAGAAGCAGAGAAATTCCTTATCCAAAGAGAAATCTATGATGTGATTTTAGCAGAAGAACAAGATTTGCGGGAATACAAACAAACTTTGTTGGATAGTGGGAATTATACGAAAAAGCAGGTGAAAGAGCAGTCATCCGCATTACGGAAGATACAGAAGTATTGGATAGAAACAGAATATGGAGAGCTACTCTTAGAAATCCGAGAAAGCCAAGTGTCAGATGAGGCATTGAAGGGAAACATCAAACGGTTTCTAATCCGGCAGGGAATACATCATATCAAAGAGATTGATTATACGGTACGAAGCCGTTATGAAGCAGAACTGAAAAAAATGTGGGATGAAGCGAGTGTGATGAGATATTTAAAGGTTTTCGATCATATCAAGCAGTATAGTATCCAAAAAGAAATAGAAAGTCTGCCGGGAAGAATCGAACACCGGAGGAAATATCAAGCACAGGTTGTATTCCTGCCATACTTACCAGATTTGGAGTTGGTTAAGGATTTTGAATATGTCCGAGATAAACAGGAACTGGTGTGGGATTTTTTTAGAAGAGCATCTGAAAAATTAAAAAAGCAGGTTTTTCTACTATTGAATTATATTCTAGATAATTTGTATCGAGACGATCCCAAAGAGAGAAGAGTTCGCTATTTATTGCCATTACACTGGTTATATGATTTTTGTGTGGAGGAAGAGATTGATGATCTGGAAGGATTGGAATTAGAACAGATCCAACGATTTGAGAAAATCGTGGAACAGAAAGTGGTCAATGTGAAAAACTCTATGCAGATTATTGACAATAGTCGGAAAATCTTATTTTTAACAGCACCAGAAATTCATTGGCATGCCAATGTGTGGTATATGGAACGCTTTCACCTGTCAGAAGATCGGCTTAACCCAAGCAATCCAGTACAGCGATTGAGTTTTATAGAAGTGACTAACAAAAAGAATCGAGAATTGTTACAGGAATATGCCAAATATCATGTTGGAATTGGTGGACTGACGATAGCAAATATCCGAGGACAACTATATGAGGTAAAAAGACTTCTGGAATATTTTAAGGAAGAAGAATCCATTTGTCAGGTAGATGAAAATCAATTGGATGACTATTTTAGGAAACTGGAAGAAAAGGATACCAAAGATGATACATTCAATAAAAGAATTGTGCATTATATAAAATTTTATCAGTTTTTAAATGTCCGAGGATATATGAAGGAGATACCCTTTAAACCGGAGTATTACCTGAAAAAGACATATCCAGAGCATCATGACAGAACGGTGGAAGAAAAAGTTTATATGGAAATCCTGCATAAGCTGTATGCATTTCCGCTAGTTCCAAGATTGATATTTTTACACTTGTGGTGTACTGGATTGAGAATCAGCGAAGTGTGTACGTTAAAAGGGGATGCATATTACTGGGATGGAGAAGATGCATGGTTGAAAGTCTATCAGATCAAGATGAAGGCAGATAAAATGATACCAATACCGCTTGTGATGTATAGAATCATGCGTAAGTATATTGAGCGTGAACACATTCGTCCGAAAGATTATATCTTTAAAGGGAAGGATGGTGGAGCGTACCGGGGAACAACATTCCGACAAGAGTTTCAGCAATACTGTGATAAGAATGGAATTGCAGATGGCAGTTATATCTTCAAAACCCATGACTATAGGCATACGCTGGCCACCCAATTTTATGATGAGGATGTTTCTATACAGACAATCCGAGATTATTTAGGACATTTTTCCGAAGAGATGACAAAACAGTATGTAGACTTCATGCCAAAGAGAATTGAAAAAGCAAGTGATACTTACTTTAAGAAACCGGAAAATGACTTGGCTTCTACCATTAAAGCTAAGAAGCGTGGTGAAAGAAAATGAAAAAAAGAATTTACATATATGAGCTGGACTGCTACAAGGTAGCATCCGAAGAGCAGATTCAGAGAATGCGTATCAGCCCGGAACGGTATTTTAATCTGGAAGGATTGCCATCAGAAGAACTTGCCGAAAAGTTGGAAGAATTTATATGGGAAAGAGGAAAAATGCTCGCACCGTCCAGCATGGCAAGTGAAGTGACCTATTATAATAATATTCGGGAATTTCTGATTGATCGGAAAATACAAAGCCTTGATGCCAGAGAAGAAGAAAAAATCATCCGTATGTTAAAAGGATGGATGCTGGAACGAGGATATGCTTTATCAAGCAAAAAATATCGGCCTGCATATGACAAAATAGGAATTGAAAGTCCTAGCATTGTAAGGCATATGAAAAAAATCTTGAAGTTTCTGGAAGAAGAGGATGGCAGGGATGAGCAGGAAAAAGATATCTGGACTCTTAAAAACTTCGATTTTCCTATTTATAGAAATCCAATCAAGAATACGGAAACGATTAACTTTACTAAAATTGTACAGCCAGATATTCGGGAAGAAGTAAAAAAAGTAATTTTTATGCATTTAAAATATTCCCCTTTAGGAACGATTCATAGTGAAATAGCTGCAGTAAAGCGGTTCTCAAAATTTCTTAAAAGAAAATATTTGGACATTCAATCGCTGCAGGATCTGGAACGGATGCATATAGAAGAGTATCTGATATATCTTCAGACGGAAGCACATGACCGGAAAAATTATAGATCTGACCTATATGCACTACGAAGGGTAATAGAAGATGTTGGGAATTTATATGAACGACAGTACATGAGCGAATTATTTCTGAGTAATGATTTCCCAAGTACACCAAGGCATGTATTCAAATTTTACTCAGATGCGGAAATCAAAAGATTAAACGAACACATTTTCAAAATGGATGAGCAGATATGTAGGGCACTGATTATCCATCAATTACTGGGAACGAGGATTTCAGATACGCTGACCTTAAAGACAGACTGCCTAAGCATGCGGAATAATCGATATTTTATAAGGATTGATCAGGTGAAGTCAGTCACCTATGAAAAAGCCATCAGTGAAGAAGTGGCACAACTGATTATGAAAGCAATTGATTATACAAAGGAACGGTATGGAGAAACAACTTACATTTTTGCAAAAAAAGATGATCCAACTAGGCCTTATCAATATAGCATGATTCAAAATCAGATTATGACAATGATCCGCCAGGAAGATATCCGGGATGATAATGGAGAGTTTCTGAAGTTTGGAACCCATATTTTCCGACATTGTTATGGAAAGAAATTGACAGAAATGCATGTGGATGACTGGATGATAGCTAAGCTACTGGGGCATACCTCCATATATTCGGTACATCATTATCGAAAAATTGGCAATAAACTGATGGCAGATGAAACGAGAGCTGCAAGAGAAAAAATGGACATGATCCTATTAGATATCATAGAAGGATGGGATGATTATGAAATATGATAAGATGGTAGCGATTACGCAGGCTGAGAGTCAGAGGAAGATGAATATTGCAAAAAATACAATATCTGATATGCTTAAAAATATGGAAAGAATTACCGTAGCAGAGCTGGTAAAAAGAACTGGGCTTTCTAGAGGATTTTTTTATAAAAATGAGCTTATCAGAAGAGAAATGGATGACGCAATACATAGACAGGAAGCAATTTTTAAGAATAGACATCCGGTTGCAATGGACAGAAAACTTGAAAATTCAGTAATTGAGTTGAAAATTGAATTGTTAAAAGCCAAAGCAGAGAACGAGAAATTAGCAGAACAAAATCAGGAATTGAAAAGAAAAAATGAACTGTTGCAGCAAGAACTAGAGAAATTGAATAAACGGGTCAGTAGGAAAGAAATTTCTGTTCTAAAAAAATTGTGAGAATGGTGTGGTACAAGTTTTTTGAGAGGACGATAATCTATGAAATACGATAAAATGGTCGAATGTAGTTTGGAACGTAGCAAACAGAAGGTAGAAACCGCAAAACGGGAAATTCAAGAAATGTTGGAATCAAAAGAAAAAATAACAGTTGCTGCATTGATTCAAAAAACAGGCTTTTCTAAAGGATTTTTTTATCGAAATGAAGAAATGCGCAGGGTGGTAAATGAAGCTATGCATCAACAGAGCGTAACGTATAATCCGAAACAGATTATTATTGATATGGCTATGGAAAGAACTTTAGTTAATGCAAAAACGACTATACAGGAATTGAAACTAAAAATAAAAAAATTGGAAAAAGAAAATGCAGAGTTGCGAGAAGAATTGGCAAGGGTAAGAAAAATATCTAAAGTATAAAAGGAAAAATTAAATATTTGAATTTGAATGATTCAAGGCAGAATGTACAGTAAAAAGCAAGTACATTCTGTCTTGTTTTGTATAGATATGAATAAATAAAAATACTGGCTACAAAATGCACACAACATACAAAAAGTGCAAAAAACAAAGAAAATAGACGAATGATACGTTTTGGTCTATATGGTTAAATCCAGTGTTTATAAGGCTTTTGAGGCATGAAAAAGACAGGGGCTAAATTTATGGTCGTCATTGGTGCCTTGGTTTTTGCTCAAGTAGAAAATCAGGACATCCCATTACCAATTATGGTGATTTTTATATTAGTTGTAATAATTCCGGGTTTTTTACTCATGGTAGCTCCTATAAAAGGGGTATGGGATATCATTGTAGATGGTGATGATATTACTGTGGTGAAAGCATTTATTTTTAAACGTCATTGGAAATTTTCTGATATTAGTTATGGGAAAGTGACTAGAGGAGGAATGAAAATATATGTGGAAGGGGGAAAGAAAAAAGCCTTTTTTGTAGATGGAATGTGTGAGCATTTTTCTAACTTTATGAAACGAATGGAAAAAGAAGGGAAAAATATCATATATCCTGAAGGAATGTAATTGTATACAGATGGAAAAACCGTGCACTATGGCTATGATGAGCAGATACGACTTTTCGAACTAAAAGAGGGAGGCCGGATCATCAGCTATGGGTATGATGCATTGGGCAGACTGTCAGAAATCCAAAAGGACGGACAGATACAGACAGCGTATGGATATGATGCCTTTGGAAACCGTACATGGAAAGAAGAAAATGGCGAAAGGACTTCGTACCAGTACAATATCCTCAACCAGATGGTGAGCGAAAAGCATAGAGAAGTCTGGAAAGAGTACGGCTACGATAAGAGAGGAAACCTAACCGGCATCCAAGAAAATGGGGCATGGAAAAAACAGTATGTCTATGGTGCCATCAACCGTCTGGAAGAAGCAGTGGATGCGGCAGGAAAACAGGCAAGATACCAGTACAACGGACTGGGACACCGGATAGGAAAGCAGGAAGGTGTCCTTCCAAAAGAGAAGCTGGAGAAATTGGACCCACAAAGCAGGATCGGCATGGAAATCGGAAACAGCCGGCAGATCACCTATACCCTGGACCTGACCAGGCAGTATTATAACCTTCTGGAGCGGACAGAGGAAAACCGGAGCCAGAGATACTTCTGGGACGGGAATGTGGCAGCGTATGAAGAGAATGGGGAAAGGAACTATTACCTTCAGGACGAACTGGGAAGCCCACTACGTATTGAAGATGAAAGCGGATTTACCAGAGAAACCTATGGATACGGAGCTTTTGGAGAGGATCTGTATGGGAACCAGGGAGTCTTGCAAGTGTTTGGCTATACAGGCTACCAGAGAGACAATGTAGCAGGAACCTATTATGCGCAGGCAAGAGAGTATCAGGCGGAAGTCGGAAGATTTGTTAGTGAAGATTTCGTAGGCGGAGTTACGGGACACCCTTACTCTATTAACAAGTATCAATACTGTGCTGAAAACCCGTTAGCATACATTGATCTGAATGGAAAATTTCTGATAACAGCGATTTTAGCTACAGCAGCTATTGGAGCAGGTGTAGGAGCAGGAATAAATTTAATATCGCAAGGGATAAATATTGCGAGAGGAAAACAGAAAAAATTTAATGTTGGTTCTTTTTTTGGAAGTGCTATTGAAGGCGGAATTGTTGCAGGAGTAAGTGCGATTCCGGGTGTAGGATCAGTAGCTGTAGGATTATCGGCTGGAGTTGGAGGAGGAATTAACAGTGTGTTGAAGCAGTATGGGGAAAGTGGGGAAATAGATATAGGACAGGTGGCAGAAGATGCGATGGTTAGTGGTGTTGTTGGTGGGATTGCATATAAATTTACCAGTATACGAAATGCTAAGGCAGGAAAAACACCGACTGCTCAGGAAATATCTGCAAATGCAAAGACAAGAGATGCGAGAAAAAAAGTATTAGATGAAATAAAAGCAAGTGGGAAGACTCCAAGCGGACTCAGACGAAGAGTTGATAGTTCGTATGCCTTAAAACACAAAGAATTATTAAAAAAATACGCTCAATCATCAATAGTTGGAAATAGTAAAGAACCACTTGCTAATCAGCTGGAATATGAAACTGACATATATGTAATTAAAGGGCATGCAAATATAAAAGGATATATTAAAGATATGTTAAAAGATTTTTTGCCAATAGAAAGTAAGCGCAAAATAATTCGACGGATTGTGTTGCCCTAAAAATCATTCCATAATAATCAATAGAAAATGCAAGCATTTCACTTCATCTTCTCTTGCTAGAAATGATAGATGCGAGCATTTTACTCTATCCGATTTATGGAGGTGTGCTCATGAGAAGCAAAAGAATACCTACCGAAGAACAATACCGTCTCATCATGGAATGCCGTCAAAGTGGGTTGACAGATCATCAATGGTGTGTGGAACATGACATTAAACCGGGAACTTTTTACAACTGGGTAAAAAGGCTGCGTCAGAAAGGTTGTGTGGATTTGCCAGCGTCAACCGGACGCAGCTATCGTGCACCGGAAAGCCAGGAAGTTGTCAGAGTGGATTTTCATGATACTGACCCGCTCCCATATGAACAGCCATTAAATGTGATTCCGGTAGCTACGGAAAAAAATAACCTTTCCGTAGCAGAGCCAATGAAGCTGTCTGTAGGAAGTTTGCATCTAACAATACCAAATGGAACAGATCCTCAGCTTCTGGCTCAAACGCTTCGCATTGTGAAGGAGTTGGAATGTTAGGGGATATCACAGCCGCCGATGAAATCTATATCGTAACAGGCAGAACGGATATGCGGAAATCCATTGACGGGCTGTGTGCTATTGTAGAGAATCAACTCCATATGGATCCAAGGCGAAGCGCCCTGTATCTTTTCTGTGGAAAACGTTGTGACAGGATCAAAGCTTTGCTTTGGGAATCTGACGGATTTGTGTTGTTATTAGAATAGAATTATTATTCGAGATAATCTCTTGGAAAGCCCAGAAATTAAGACTTTCTAAGAAATCTTCTCGAATAATGATATCCTATTAGTGACTCTTCAAAAAATCAGGAACATTTCTTTCTTCCAAGTCTTCTTCATCAATATAAATCGAACGCGGAAAATTCATTTCGTTCCATTCACGGATATGTTTATCAACTGTTGCCTGTGGACTTTCTGTATAAATCTGTGTCGTTTGAACTGATGCATGTCCAAGGAAAGCTTTTATTACCATAATCGGAACTCCCGCTTCTAACATATGTTGTCCGGTCGTGTGTCTCATACTATGAGGTGAATAGTGTTCTTCTTTGAAAAGATTGGGCGTTTTTTCTTTAGCGAGTTTTATATATTTTTTGTATATTTCTTCCACGCATGATATTGTCATATGCTCATGCGTCTGACTCGAAAATATATGTCTGTCAGGTTCTGTTTCTATTCTGCGATGTCTAATATATTTTCTAAGCATAGATGCACAAGGGTCAGGAATACGTATGCGACGTGCTTTTGAACCTTTTCCTACTATATCAATAGTAGTACCAGTTGATCTGAAATTGACAGATTTTACAGTAAGATCACACACTTCCTGTGCACGTGTGCCTGTTGCATACATAAAGCTTAATAAAACCATGTCTCTTAAACCAGTCTCACTTTTTTGGTCAGGCAGTGCCAGAAGGATCTTTACTTCATCGGTGGTAAAACCAACACGCCGCTTTTTAGGTGCTTTTTTTGATGGAATCCTCAATACAGCACTTCTAAAAGTTGATGCTGCATCAAAGTCATAGTTTTGTGCATACTCGGAAAAAGAATACAGTGCGGCAAGTCTTTGATTTCTGGTTGTAACTGAACATTTACGTTCATTTTCAAGCCATGACATAAAATCGGAAAGCGTATTTACATCTAAACAGTCAAAAGTAATCTCATCTGCTTTCGTGTTTTTGACTGAATACATATATTTTATTAAAAGTGTAAATGTTGTTTT
The DNA here is from genome assembly GCF_059731825.1 of Faecalimonas nexilis. Classification (NCBI taxonomy): domain Bacteria; kingdom Bacillati; phylum Bacillota; class Clostridia; order Lachnospirales; family Lachnospiraceae; genus Faecalimonas; species Faecalimonas nexilis. The sequence continues at coordinate 1,138,735 of NZ_AP029189.1, forward strand.
ATAAGAGTTGATTGTGTTCTTACTTAACCCACGTGCTTCCGGCATATATGTATTTACATAGTATTCAAGATATTTCATAAAAATCGAAGGAGTCTTCTGCTTTCTCATAAATCAACCTCCGGAAACAGAGATTCTGTGAAATCAGCAAACAAGAGCATATCTTCTTCGAAGAGTTCACTGCTGAATTTCATATATTTTTCACTTTCCACAAGGGATTCATGACCACAATATACAGAAAAATATGGAGAAGCCATATCGATATGATATCCTGCAGTTTCCAGCTGTTTAAAAGCATGGAACATAAAACAATGTCTTAAACAGTGCAGGCATGGAGCACGTTTATGAGGATCTTCATTCCCTTTGATAATACCAGCTTTCCTAAGAATCTTTTTAAATTGGCGTTCAGCAGTTATTGGGGATAAATGTTCGCTTTGTCTTGGGAATAAAAATGGATTATCTATACCATAGATTTTTATCACCTTACAATAATCCTTCAGCATGTTTGTTAATGTTTCATGCATTGGAACTAATCGTTGTTTCTTTTTTTTGAATGTATAATACGGATGACTCCGTTTTCTAGATCCAGATGCTCCATCTTCAAATTTAGAGCTTCGCCTAATCTGAGTCCACAACAATACAAAAGGCGTATGAGAACCGCCATTTCCATATGTATATGCGGAATGCTGCTAAATTTGTTTGTCATTGGATATGCATCAGCAATAGCAAATATATTCGACAATTCCTCATCACTAAATATATAGGGAATATACAAATCTTTCGTTTTCTGGAAGGGCGGAAGATAAACAACTTTTCCCATATCGGCTCTATATTTCATAAAGTTTCGTATAGTCTTTATGTATCCATTAATAGATGCCTCTGGAACACCTACATCATTAAGCCACTGATTTATTATTGTTTGTGGTACAATTTCATCATTATAAGATATTTTTGTAAGATATCTGTCAAAAGAAGACAGGCGATAATTATCCAAACGATAGGTATTCCATGCGAAAGTCGCAACACGATACTCCATGAATGACTGCATGTCGTCTTTAAAACAACTTTTAAAAATCACGGTTCTCATATACGACCTCCTTTCAGGAATTGGTGAAGTGTTCCTGAAGGTGCCGGGCATGCAAGAGCACAATTCCTAAGCATCTGAATATCAAGACGTGCATAGTGCCTGATTGCATTGGGACTATCATGTCCCAGTACTTTTCTTACGGTTTCATAAGATATGCCATCGTTTACCATCGATGACGCAAGAGAAGCTCTCAGACTATGAGGTCCATGTTTTTTACCTGCAATGTTAATACCAGAGCGAATCATATGTTTTTTTACAGCAAATGAGACAACAGAATACGATATTTCTGAATAAGGGGCACATGATTTTAAAAATACATAGTCGCTTGTGGATGCAGGACGATCTGTTGACAGATAATCCATCAGTGCTGTTTTGATTTCTGGCACCATGTAAAGTTCTGAAACACTTCCCGTTTTATTTTGGATAAAGCAGATACGCTGATTTTTGAAATCAAGAGAATCTAATTTAAGCGAGGCAATATCTCCCGCACGCATTCCTAATCGCGAAGCGAGAAGCAATATCGCATAATCTCGTTTTCCGATAGAAGAAGTTCGGTCTACAGCATTTTCGATCTCGATGATTTCAGAGATATCATAAGTTTCAGGAATACGTATACCACGATTGAATTTAGGAACTAATGTTGAAAAATCTTTTTCAATGTATCCTTGTGCAAAAAGATATCTTAAAAAATCTCTTAGTTCAGGATAGAATTCTTTATTCTTAAGATTCACTGAAAACTGAATGATTTCAGAACTATTTATGTATTCAAGACTTTTACAATTGTTTTCATCCAGATAAGTAAGGAATAAATATAACAAGCGTTCTTTAGTCTTTAGAGTAATTGGACGATTTCCTATCTTGCGACAATGTTCAAGATAATCCGCCTTAATAGCGTGATATTGCTCTGGAACAGACAAATCTTTTCGTGGAACGGAATATACGAAACCTGTACCAGAACAGATATTATTTAATCTTCGAATGACTGTCCTGAAAAAACGTTTCGTCGTATAGTTGTAATCTCTTGATTCAACTTCTTTTTTGTAGTATTGATCTGCAACTGATGAAGAATAATCAGTTATGTTATTAGCTAACATGAATTTTTTGATTCGTTTTACATGTTCCTGATACAGTTGTATCGTGCTTTTTGCATACTTTTCTTCTTGAAGTATTAAAGTTAGTTGATCATACAATTCATCAATAGGTATTTGGGTATTATTCATTGGACACCTCCGTCTTATATTAGTAAGTCCAATGATACATCATTATTCGAGAAGATTTCTCTGAAAGTCTTAATTTCTGGACTTTCCAAGAGATTATCTCGAATAATAATTCTCTTCTAATAACAGCACTTATCTAAGAACTCGAATAATTGCTTCTGTATAAACGTATGGAAGTCCAGGGCAGATTCCGCTGGCCCAGAAATCAGTTGGAAGTAAAGCAACTGACCTGGCAGCAATTCGACTGGCTCATGTCCGGTCTTGAAATCGAACAACCAAAAGCATTCAAACCTACGGAATGATTGTGTAAAACCTCTATGCCAGCCAACAAAAATGGAGAGCTTTCCACACCCTGTATCATGTCTGCAATCCCTTGTAAATACTGGGTTTTCTGCTTCCTTTTCATTGCTTTTTATGGTATAATAAGAGCAGTAAAAAAGGAGCAGAAGACATATGGCTGGTAATTCAAAAGATTCAAAAATCCTTGCGTACAAGGACATGATCAACCAACTGAATAAAACGATTTCCGCACAGACAGAACTGATCCAGTCTTTACAAAAAACATTGGAAGCAGACCGTCTGGAAAAAGAAAATCTTCGTCAGCAGATTGAATATCTCACGAAGAAGCTCTTTGGTACTTCCAGTGAAAAACGGAAAGATATCGATGGTCAGCTGAATCTTTTTGATGAAGCCGAGCAGGAAGCAGATCCGACATGGAAACAGGAACTTCCTGATGACATCACTGTTCCGGAACATAAGCGAAAAGCACGACGGACACATGCGGATCTCTTTAAAAATGTTCCTTCCTGCGACGAGATCATTTCTCTTCCGGAGGAGGAGCGGAACTGTCCAACCTGCGGAACGCAGATGGAATGTATTGGGAAAGAATTCGTCCGCCATGAATTCCGGTTTACCCCTGCCAAAGGGAAAGTAGTAAATATCTATCGTGAAACCTATAAATGCCCGGAGTGTGCCATATCAGAGGAACACCCGGATGATCAGACATTTGTCAAAGCGCCTGTTCAGGAACCATTGATCCCGGAAAGTTATGCATCGGAATCCGTTGTAGGATGGGCAATGCACCAGAAGTACCAGAATGGTCTGCCATTAAACCGGCAGGAATCGGAATGGAAGCAGCTGGGTGTCCCATTGAGCCGGGCTACGCTTGCTAACTGGATCATTTACTGTACCGAGAATTACCTCTGCCATGTTTATGATTATTTTCACCGTCAGTTACGGATGCGTAAATATCTGATGGCAGATGAAACTCGGGTTCAGGTACTGAATGAGCCGGAGCGCAATCCTGAAACAGATTCCTGGATGTGGCTCTTCCGCAGTGGAGAAGATGGGCTTCCGCCGATCCTGCTCTATCATTACACAGAGACAAGGGCAAAGTTCCATGCAGCATCTTTCCTGCAGGGGTTCCGTGGATATCTGGAGACCGACGGATACCAGGGTTATAACAATCTGCCGGATATCAAACGCTGCTCTTGCTGGGCACATGTGAGACGTTATTTCACAGATGCCATACCGAAAGGGAAAGAGTATGATTACAGCCTTCCGGCGGTGCAGGGAGTACAATTTTGCTCCAAGCTGTTTGATTGTGAGCGGTACTCAAAAGCAAAAAATCATACTGCGGAGCAGAGAAAACAGTTCCGTCTTGAAAAGGAGAAGCCGATACTGGAGGCATTCTGGATTTGGCTGGATCAACAGCGTCCAAACAAGGGAACCCGTTTGGCGAAAGCGGTGAACTATGCCCAAAATCGGAAAGACACCCTGATGACCTATCTGGAAGATGGTCATTGCAGTTTATCCAACAATCTTAGCGAGAATGCAATCAGACCATTCACTGTTGGTCGGAGGAACTGGCTGTTCAGTGCCAGTCCGAAGGGAGCGGCCTCTAGTGCTATTGTGTATACAATGGTTGAGATGGCAAAAGCGAATGACCTGAATACCTACAAATATCTGACATACCTCTTATCACAGCGGCCAGACGATAAAATGTCAGATGAACAGCTGGAACAGCTTGCCCCATGGAGCGAGACTGCGAAAGCAAACTGTCAAAACTAAACATAGAGCAAAACGCTTGCATCTATCATTTTGGTGCAAGCGTGATTCATGGGCAGCGTAGCAATATTTTGCGCTTACAATAGAAAACAGTGATGATTGGATAATGTTGATATTAAGCAACAATATTAAGGTCGATAAAGATGGTGAAGAAACGTTAGAAATTTGTGGAGTAATGGGATAGGAGACCAGCTATGAATATTAAAGAACTTGTACCAGTAATCAGCATTCTTTTATCCATAAGAATAGCTGAATACGCTATGAAAAAATATAAGGAACAGAAAGACGTTGAGGTAACAAAAAAGCAGAAATCCAGAAAGCAGACAAAAAAATATATAATTACAGCACCCAGCATCTTGAAAGTAGGATTACCATGCGGAATATTTTTTGGTTGTACAACTATTGCTTTTATTTTAAGTCAGATCTTCAAATGGGAATTTGTACAACAGATAGAAAATTGTTATTTTATGTTGATTTGTTTGTTGGTATCTATAGGATTTACAGTATTAGGAATTGTTCTGACATTATATGGATACATATGGAAGATAGAATATGACACACAAGAGATTATCTACCGTTCTGCATTAGGAATTACAAGGAAATATAGAATTGAAGATATTACAAGATGCGTAGGAAAGAGAAGAAATCAATATCGCTTTTATCAGGGGGAGAAAAAGATATTCCAGTATGAAATGGATGCAGAAGGAGATGTTTATGATTTACTAATTATTTTGAAAAAAAGGGGGATAGATGAAGAAGAATTGATTCCATCTACGAAAGAGCACTGCATCGTAGAGCCAATGATTATCCGGAAAATATTGCCTATCATAGGTTTCTGCATTTATACTTTTTTTACAACTGTATTATTTTTGACTCGAGATGGGAAAATTTGGATGTATCTGTTGCTGGGAGTGATAGATTTACTGTTGCTTTATTACAGCGGTGTCTATTGGTATGATCAACTGGAAGTACAAGACAAACTTTATAAGAAAGATTTTCTAAAGAAAATGCGGACAGTTGAATTTAAAGAGATTACAAAGGTTGAGCAACACAAAAGTATAATAGAAAAGGAGTACATAATTATTTATGTAAAAGGAGAAAAACCAATAAAAATAGACAGATATAATGAAAATGTAGAAGTTTTGCTAATGAGATTAAAGGATGAAAAAATATCTGTAATGTGATTGATAAATAATGTGGAAGATTAGGATAAAGAAGAAGCAGTACTTATTCGGATAAAAAAGGAAAGCCATTATGTTTCTTTGAATGAGCAGGAGTTTGTCTATTCTCTGCAAGAAGAATCGGCGATGAAAGATATTGCTATTTCTGAAACTGTAAAAAACCGCATTGAAAGAAATCAGAAGCGAGTTCACGAACTGGATATGCTTATCAGGAAAATCTATGAAGATAATGTGATTGGAAGATTGCCGGACAGACTTTTTCAGAGTATGCTTACTGATTATGAAAATGAGCAGAACGAGCTGAACAAGATTATTGAGACTGACACCGCTGATATGCAACGGATTATAGGCGGTCAAAATAATGTGGAGCGTTTTCTAAAGCTGGTCAAAAAGTATGAGAACATTACAGAACTTACTCCTGCCATGATAAATGAATTTATCGACAAAATTCTGGTTCACGAGCCACAAGGAAAAGGTGCAGACCGCACCACAGAGGTGGAGATATATCTTAACTATGTCGGGCAATTTCAAGTACCTGTGGAGCAGCATGAACCAACAGAGGAAGAAAGGATTGCTGCTGAAAAAGAGGCGGAACGACTTCGCAGAAAACGAGAATCCAATCGTAAGTATATGAAAAAGATTCGTGAGAAATCAAAAGAATTTGCGGAGCATGAGCGTATACCAGAAGAAAAAAGCTCTGATAGCAATGTGTGTTTTGAACAGAACGCCACAAGCAAATCAAATCGGCAAAAAGTGAAAGGAGAAAAAATAGCATGACAGAATTGAAACCACGAATCCATGATGAAAGCAATGGTCTGGACTATGTTCTTGTGGGCGATTACTATGTGCCGGACTTGAAGCTGCCGGAGGAACACCGCCCTATCGGTATGTGGGGCAGACTGCACAGGACATATTTGGAGCAGTACCGCCCTGCAAGGTTATCTGCCCTCTGTTTATCCGGCGAACTGCATACTTACCTTGCTGACCTGAACGAACAGGCAGCGGAAAGGTGCAGCCTTATCATTGAGCAGATGAAACAAGCCGAGGGTGTGACCGAAACCATGAAAGCAGACAATCAGATGTTGTGGGTACAGTCCATGAACTCTATCCGTAACCGAGCCGAAGAAATCATCAGACAGGAAATGATTTACTGCTGATTTTATCAAGTCCAAAACCAACAATTTTATATCGTCAACGAAGCGACAGGTATTTCCTTATGAAGTGTCTGTCGCTTTTCATTTATCAAACTTTAAGGAGGAAAACACAATGAAGATGAACCGGAATGAAATGGAAGCCCTTTATGCCTTTGGCTGTCCGAACCTGAAAGCAACTGTCGAGCGTTTGCGTATGGTGGCTGCCCTTGCACCCGATCCGGCGGCGAAGAAGCTGTTTTATATGCTTTCCGTCAAGCTGAGTGCTGAGGGTGTTGAAAGGTGGTATCGTTGCTTTTACCGCAGGCTGAGGGTGTTGAAAAACCGTAGGGAGGGCTGCTATGACGAGACTGACGAAGATTGAGAAAGAAACAATCGTTCTCTTTAATGAGGGCGAGGACAAGGCAAATATCTACACCCACAACGCCGGATTGAAAAAGAGGTTGGCTGCTTTTGCTAAGAAGTACCCTGACCTTTGCCGACTGGAAAAATCCAATGTTCAAGGCGGTGTTTCTTATGTGCTGGCAAAGTCCCGTCTGTCTATCCGCTTCCTGCCGCCTTACAGCGAGGAACGCAGACAGAAAGCCAGTGAATATGCGAAAAAGCATGGGCTGAACAGCCAGCAGGGATACTGTGATAATCAGGGCTGATATGCGGTTAAAATGTCAGGTGCAAACCTGATGTTTTGACCGTTGCCTATCGCCTGTGAGGAAAGTATCGGAGACTATAAATTTTACGGAAATGTGCGTTACAAGGTTTGAACAGGAACTCTGTACACAAAATTTTTTCTTCTATTCTTTAGGCTGATGAAGTATAATAGACAAAAGATAATTTTAGAAGTGAGCTTTTCGGGAGGCAGTATATATGGAAAAAAGTAAGGTAGAATTTGTATATAAAAATATTTCTTCATTAAACAAGATAAGTATAGTGAATAAAAAAATATTTCGTATTTTGCCATATATTTGTGTGCCATCACTTGCTATAGGGGGGATTGCGGTTTTCCTAAAAGAAATGTTGCCTATAAAAGGAGTGTTGCCTAATTATATTAGACTTGTTTGCTTAGTCATATTTTTCTTAACCTTTTTGATGTGGTTGGTGTCTTTCTTTTTTGAATACATTTTCCTGTTTTTATGGAAATGCCCTGTATGTAAAGGAAAATTTCCATGGTATAAGACTACTTTGGGATATTTAGGAGAAGAAGGAGGTAGTCTTGTAAATAAAGAAGTTAAAGATATTTGTGACCGCAAGAATAAGAAAATATCTTTAATTCAATATGAAAATAGCAATTTAATCATTCCCAAAAAGTGTCCGCATTGTGGTGAAGTTATATGGAAAAAATAATTTTTGTAGATTACCTGTAATCTGCCACAACTGAATATGACCGTTAAGGTCAGATGAAGAAACTGATGTATTGAGCGTAAAGCGATCATGCGTCGGTTTTTCTTATTTCATGAGCTGACAGAATTCCGACTGTATATCACCCGTGAGGAAAGTATCGGGGACTATGGATTTTGCAGAAATGTGCGTTACAAGGCTTGAACAGGAACTCTGCACACAAAATTTTTTCTTCCATTCTTTAAGTTGATGAAGTATAATAAAATATGAAAAATTGAGGTTTTTAATGCTCGATTTCAAACAATCATTTTTATATATCTGGAACTATGGAGGGCAAAATGAATGATTTTTTACGAATGTGTTTTAATATAAATTTTATATCTAATTTTCGATTATCCGCATAAACACTATACTTTCAAGTATTTTGAAGTATAGAAAAAACTCATTTTACCACGAATTTACCACGATTGAATGAGCCTTGATATGACCTATAAAATAACACCCAAAAGACATCATTACACCTAAATGGTGTCTTTTTAAAAAGCAGTCAATCCTAAGACTAACTGCTTTGTGTGTATGGATATGAAATTGTCAAACTGGGATTTACTTATATCTATTCCTATAAAAGTGTCAATATATATCCGTCTATCAGAGCAATTAGCAGATACATAATAAAGGCTCTGATAAACGCTTCTATATGCTTTTTCGGATTTTGATACAATTCCTTTTCTGGCATTTTTCTTAAACGAACACGCTTTGTATTCCGCCACCATAAAAGGTCTACAATAAATAAGTCAAAGATATTCAATCCCTGTCCTATAATACTTAAACAAAGAAAATTATGTGTGAAGCCATTTTCTTTGATAAACAACCCTAATATAAATAGTACGAACAGAAATAACAGAAAATTGGATATAAATGTAACCACTTTATTGCTTTCCTTAAATTTTCCTTGATATTCTGCAATACTCTTTATTCGATTTTGCACTTCATCTGGATAAGATGAATAGCTTTTTAAATTTTTGTTATCTGTACCTGTTCCCCAAAAACATATTAGAAAAAACGCGATACATAAAATTACGGTTTCGATTATTATAATCATTCTGTTTCACTCCAAATTCTAATTTGTCCGTTTCTTCATATCCACATTATATCATTTTCATATCTGCACCACAATAAAATTTTATGCACCGATAATCTTATTGAACAGCTCTAACAAACACCATTTCATCACTCCAATCTGAAATTTAGGTATGAAAAAAGCAGTCAATCCTAAGACTAACTGCTTTGTGTATAGAGATATGAAATTGTGAAATAGAATTTGCCTATTTCAAATCAAAAAGAGAATTTTCATAGTCCTTTACATAGTATCGTATATTTTTACGCCCCTTTTGAATAATGGTATGTCCCTCTGCTTCTAATTTTTCTTTCTGTGCTTCAATACCATTTGGATATTTAGCATTTAATTCTCCGTTTGCTTTTAATGTTCTCCAATAGGGTGTTTCATCTTCGGAACGCTGATAACTCGCCCACGCTACAATAGAAACAAATATACCCGCTGTAATCGGCTCTGTAAAATCTGCACCACTCAATTTTGCAAAGTGTTCTCGTATTTTTCCAACCGTAATCACTTTACCATACGGAACTTTTTTCATTACTTTGTCATAGTCAATCGGGGGAGCAAAATACATTTTGTTTCCACCATATTTCTCAATACTTTTCTGGTCTATGATAATTTGAAATTTTGGCATATCCTTACTATCATGCAACATAGCATTAAAATCTTTTTTATCTTCATTTGCCATTTGTGCCACCTCCTACTTTAAGGATAGTCTGTTTCTTATTTCCATGCAATGAGGCTGTTTGAAAATTATTAACACTTTCAAATTTGTCGCTTTCTTCATATCCATATTATAACAGTTCCATATATCCGCCACAATAAAAATCAGCATACCCTTAGCATTTATGGAACAAAAATGCACACTTTTTCTTTCTTCCTCTTGATTACCCCACAACAGAAAAGAAAAAGCCCTGTCAAGAGCCTTGCCACCATTGGTGGTGCTTTGCACTCTTTACTGGGCTTTTTGTTTGCTGTATCTTCCATGCAAGAGGAAATTAAAGACCTCTGTTCCATTTCGCCTTTAGATAATCTTCATAGTCTGCTTCATTGAAGTCTACTTGTGGAGAAGTGTCGGGAATGTTGTTTCTGTTGTCTATATCCGCAAGCTGACGAAATATCCAATCATCATAAGGGTCATGGTATTTATACTCTTTGGGCTGTTCTCTGTATCGGTCTAACCCTCGCATTTCCTTATGCACTTTTATCATGCGTTCCAGTTTTTGACGCTGTATCAACTGCTTGATTTCCATAAGTTCTTCCAACTCCGTAACCTCATTGGTAATGTAGTTATGGATATACTGTATGAGTTTATATGCCTTGTAAAATGTGCATTCTTTTTCATCATCGAAAAATTCATTTTCAGACAGGTAATCTAAGGAAACATTGAAGTCTTGTTCCCGTTTGATAATATCCATGATATAGGGCTCGGTGTGGTCAATATACTTCCATTCTCCCGACAATAATTCATTGGGCGTTACACCCAGCACGTCCATTATCTTCTCTAACGTATCAAAGGTAGGATAATTCACGCCACGTTCAATCTTGGAAAGGCTCTGCATATTGATACCGATTTTGTCCGCAAGTTCCTGTTGTTTCATTCCTCTGTGTTTTCTTATGGTCTGTATGTTTTCTCCTAAGAAACTGATTTTCTTTTCATAATGCTCCATAACTTAGTATAACCGCTCCTTTCGTTGCTTTTCTTGGTATTTATAAGCATATCATACTTAATCTATATCTAAAAGTCAACAAAAACTTCTTGACAAGTAATTCTAATGGAGTTATTATCGTATTAGACAGAGTGATTAAGCACGCTAGGGTCAATCACACGCTTGAGTAAGCATATAAAATATATATTTTCACTTTGATAGCATGAATAAGCATGGACTATCAGACCGAAAATAAGGTTTCTGACTGGGGCTGTTCCGTTTAGCCACGAGCCTTACAAGGCTCGTGAGCGTTAAGAACGGGGCAGACACAGGAAGAAAGGGAACGCCTTTAGGCGTTCGTAAAGGGCGTATATGTAACACCGCCCTGCGCATACATGTCATAGTACCTAGAAACTGTGATAAATAAAGGAAAAAACACGATTTTTACCCCGCAAAAAAACGGGAAGTACGAAAGGAGTAATGCACTATAACTGCACACAAAAATTTATCCGTTAAGATTGATTACATCAGTATTGTATTTGATACGGCAACCGCTGAAGATGTAATCATGCACATTTTAGGTTTACCGACTGACATTTTCAATGTCTATCCGGCAAGCATTAAATACAAAACCTATCAAGCACGCTGGCAGATTGGAGATATTTATGTATCGGGGGACGCAAGAAAAACAGAGGACAACCCACAAGGGTTAGGCTGTTATCTTGTTATGACTGGCAGAGGTTGTGATGATATTTTCTGTATTCTCGACAGTAGGAATTATACCTTTGGGGATATGTTCCGACGTTGTGAGCGAAGATACGGACGGGATAACTTCCACTTCACAAGACTTGATATTGCCATTGATGACAAAAACGAAAAGCCATTCTTTACCATAGAGCAGATAAAGAAGAAATGCGAAAAAGAGGAATTTATCTCCAATAGTGAGGGCTACCACTTTGATGAAAGCAAGTTTGACGATTTCGACACCGCAAAGACTGTTTATATCGGTGCTGGAAAATCTGGATTATCCTACCGCTTTTATGATAAGGATAAAGAAGTCTGTTCAAAACATAATAAGACGCTTGAGGAAGTCGGCAGTTGGAAACGGACAGAAATGCAACTGCGTGATGATAAGGCTCATGCTTTTGCCATGACATTCAAGGACAGACCGCTGGAACTTGGGGAACTGGCTTTCGGGCTACTGGCAAACAACCTACGCTTTGTCGTGCCAAACAGAAACGAAAGTAATAAAAGCAGGTGGAAAACGTGTCGATTTTGGGAACGCTTTTTAGGGGCTGTGGAAGTCTTGAAACTGCAAGTACCAAAACAGCAAAATTCCCTTGAGGAAACACAGCAATGGCTCACAGAGGGTGGCGTGATTTCCGCTGTCAAAAGTTTTTACTTCTTGGAAGAACATGACGCATTAGGTGGACTGGAAAAAGTGGGAACTATGCTTGATAAGGCAAGATACAGCAATTCCCTTTCCAGTAAATTAACCGCCCATTTACAGAGGATAAACCGCACCGACCTTATCCCCTATATCCAGTATGACACGAAACATGGGAAAGGGGGGTATCTGATGAATAACAACGATATTCCCGTATGGGAAAAATACACCCTTACCATTGAAGAAGCGTCAAAGTATTTCCGTATCGGAGAAAACAAGTTAAGACGATTGGCAGAGGAAAACAAGGACGCTGGCTGGCTCATTATGAATGGCAACCGCATACAGATTAAACGCCGACAGTTTGAACAGGTTATTGATAAATTGGACGCAATCTAATGCAAATGAGCCTTGTATGTGTTATGATGAACACAAGTCATATCAAGGTTCTTTCCAACAAGGAAAGGAGCAGACACCATGAAAGAAAAAAGACGGGATAACAAAGGACGTATCCTGCATACTGGAGAGAGCCAACGAACAGACGGAAAATACTTATATAAATATGTGGACGCATTTGGAAACACAAAATATGTGTATGCTTGGAGATTGACACCCACAGACCCGACACCAAAGGGAAAACGGGAAAAACTCTCACTTCGTGAACTGGAACAGCAGATAAGACGGGATATTGAGGACGGTATCGACAGCACAGGCAAGAAAATGACACTTTGTCAACTCTATGCCAAACAGAACGCACAAAGGGCAAATGTGAAGAAAAGCACAATGAAACAACGGGAACAACTCATGCGGTTATTGAAAGAGGATAAGTTAGGTGCTAGGAGCATTGATACGATAAAACCCTCTGACGCTAAGGAATGGGCGTTACGCATGAAAGACAAAGGCTTTTCCTATAACACCATTAACAACCATAAACGCTCGTTAAAAGCGTCATTCTATATCGCCATACAAGACGATTGTGTAAGGAAAAACCCTTTTGATTTCAAGTTAAGTGAAGTCCTAGAAAATGATACCAAAGAGAAAGTCGCATTGACAGAGGAACAGGAACAAGCCTTACTCTCATTCATCAAGACGGACAATGTGTATCACAAGTATTATGATGATGTGCTGATACTGTTAAAGACAGGACTTCGTATCTCGGAACTGTGCGGACTGACAGTAGCCGATATTGATTTTAAGAATGAAGTTGTGATTATCGACCACCAGTTACTAAAGAGCAAGGAACAGGGCTATTATATTGAAACGCCTAAAACAAAGAGCGGAATAAGGCAAGTGCCATTAAGCAGAGAAACAATACAGGCATTTCAACGGGTTATGAAGAAACACCCAAAGGCAGAACCATTTGTGATAGACGGACGGAGCAATTTCCTATTTGTCAATCATAAAGGCAAGCCCAAAGTTGCGATTGATTACAACGCCTTATTTGTCCGTATGATAAAGAAATACAACAAGCACCACAAGGACAATCCCTTGCCACATATCACACCGCATACGCTACGCCATACATTCTGCACAAGGCTGGCAAGCAAGAACATGAACCCAAAAGATTTACAGTATATCATGGGGCATTCAAACATCAGTATCACAATGAACTGGTATGCTCATGCGTCCATAGATACCGCAAAATCAGAGGTTCAGCGTCTAATCGCATAAAAGTATTTACCACGATTTTAACCACGTTTGATAGAGAAAATATAGGAAGATAGACCTAGATATGTGAGGTTTACCACAAAAGCAAAATGCCCGTAGAGCCGATAAAATAAGGCTTTGCGGACATTTAAGAAGATATAAAAAGATAGTCAAAAAGACATATATAATTTTATTTGAATTACACAAATAGGTCCCTATTTAGTTGTACTTCTTCTTTTGAAATATCTTGTAAATCTTCAACAAAAGAGAGCTAAAGAACGAGAGGAAGAACAGAAAAAGGGAATAATTAGGACGCATTATATAATAAAAACCGAAAAAGTACTTACTATGTTTTTTGTATTGGCGGTGTTTCTTTTTGGGGGAGCTACGGTAGCCAGTGCTATTCAACAAGATGATTTATTGCCACCAATTGGTTTTAGTATTTTCTTTATTGTTTCTTTAATCGGCTCATTGAACATGATTATGTGGAAACTGGAAGTGAACGGAGATGAAATCACATGGCGTTCAACTTTTGGAAGAAAGAGAACTTTTCGCTTTGAAGATATTACATATTGCGAGATGAAGGGAAATTCTATTCGTGTATATGTCAATGGCAAAAAATTATTCACTATTGACAGCGGTGTTGATGATAGTGAATTTATGGAGGATATAGAGAGAAGAAGAATCCCTGTAAAATCTTACTGGGCAAATCAGCATAAGAAAAATCGTAAATGACATAGATTTTATAACAGTACGATGTTAAACAACTGAATATGACCGTCAAGGTCAGATGAAGAAACCGATGTATTGAGCGTAAAGCGATCATGCGTCGGTTTTTCTTACATGAGCTGACAGAATTCCGACTGTATATCACCCGTGAGGAAAGTATCGGTGACTATGGATTTTGCATAAATGCGCGTTACGGGTAAGTAAAAAACTACTTGATAGAGTGTGAATTGAATTGTTCATGTCGGTATGATATAATTTACTGAAATGAAGCAAGAAGGTGGACTTTTGTATGAAAAAATTTTTGAAAATATTGCTAATCATTATAGGAATAGTTTTTTTAATTTTTGCAGCGCTGATATGTATTGGACTGTTTGTTGATTATGATGACCATATTGAAAATGGTCGTTATACTTATGTTCCGGAAGAAGAAAACAAAGGAAATGAGTATATTGAGTTTAAGTTGACAGATAATGGCAAAGACGATTCTAAACTTACATATTATAACTCTATCGAAGAAGCTATTTTGAATTCCCCCTTAAAAGCAGAACATGAAAATTTATCAGCTCCAGAAGATTTTCTTAATCATGTTGATGAAATATTGCATATATGGAATGGCAAACAGTATGATACGGTTTTCTATCGGGCAGGAAGTGATAACGATCCCGTTCAAGGTTTTGTGATTGTACGCTGCAAAAAAAAGATAGAAAATGAAAGTACACAATATGCGTTTGTAAATGCTACACCAGCTACCACTACACCAGATACCACTTATGGGGGAGACTTCAAAAAATTTATCCATTTATCTTTAACAATAAGTGATATTCAACAAGACTTAAATCCAAATTATCCGGATACCAGATTCGTTTTTGGCTATGCACATGATAAAGAAATTTACTCATTAGAAGTAGAAGGTCAAAAGCCAGATGGGATTATAGAATATGAAGAATATGGTAGAACGATGTATATGTGGTATTATAACGATTTGAAAAGCAATAAAAGAGGCGATTGTCTGAGCTACTCAGTAGATGTGCCAGAGTAATTTTTCAAATTGGCTAATCTGCCACAACTGAATATGACCGTCAAGGTCAGATGAAGAAACCGATGTATTGAGCGTAAAGCGATCATGCGTCGGTTTTTCTTATTTCATGAGCTGACAGAATTCCGACTGTATATCACCCGTGAGGAAAGTATCGGGGACTATGGATTTTGCATAAATGCGCGTTACAAGGCTTGAACAGGAACTCTGCACACAAATTTTTTCTTCCATTCGTTAAGTTGATGAAGTATAATGAAAAATAAGATAAAGTTAATTCTTGGAGGTGTTATTCATGTTTGGTTTTAAGAAAAATGAAAAGCCAACGCTCATTATTGAAGCAAAAGATCTAATGGAAATTATCAAGTCTGATTATGATAATGATATGGCTTTTACTCTTATTGAGTTTTCCTATAATGAGAAAAAATATGTGATGGGTTCCTGTGTTTTACCTGCTAACGCAGAGGAATGTAAAGAAAATATATCTTTTATATTTCAAGACAGAGTTTTTGAAAGTTTTGAGGAATTTCAAACTGCTATTATTATAGATAATAAAAACATCTTACAATTAGAAAAACCCCTTGAAATTTTAAGAGCAGGAATTATTGATAATGAGCCTATGCTGAAAACGCCATGGGGAGATAAAAGATTAGCTGATAAAGCTGTTAATAAATAGCGTGTCGCTTTGAAAGGAGTACAAATTTATGGCATTATTGATGTTTAGAACTTTTGGAGTGATTATAGTATCATTTATAGTCTTAATTATGTATGTTTTGCATAGAAAGAAAAATGGGAAGTTTATAAAACGAAAGGCTGTCAATGAAGAAGAAAAAATAAAATATCAAAAATGGGAAAAAATAATCAATGTGATGGCAGTTGTTGGGTTATTGATTCTCGGTATATTTATAACTGTTCCTTGTTGCTTGGATATACCTTATTTACTATCTAACAATTTAGTTGAAGTTACCGGAGAAGTTACACAAGGTGCAATGTCAGGAGAAAACTCTAATAGTGAAAGAAGAATACATATTAGAGATGAGAAAACTGGAGAAGAACATTCATTAAAATATTGGGGAACAGGTAGCGATTTAGGAGATAAGATAACTGTAAGGTATTTACCACACACAGAATATGGGTATGTAGTTGAATAGAATAAAAATAAATATCCTATTTTGTTTTGGGAAATTTGTAGATTACCTGTAATCTGCCACAACTGAATATGACCGTCAAGGTCAGATAAAGAAACCGATGTATTGAGCGTAAAGCGATCATGCGTCGGTTTTTCTTATTTCATGAGCTGACAGAATTCCGACTGTATATCACCCGTGAGGAAAGTATCGGGGACTATGGATTTTGCAGAAATGTGCGTTACAAGGCTTGAACAGGAACTCTGTACACAAAATTTTTTCTTCCATTCTTTAAGTTGATGAAGTATAATGAGATATGAAAAATTGAGGTTTTTAATACTCGATTTCAAACAATCATTTTTATATAGCTGGAACTATGGAGGGCAAAAAATGAATGGTTTTTTACGAATGTGTTTGAATATAATTACACAAATAGGTCCCTATTTAGTTGTACTTCTTCTTTTGTCATATATTGTAAATCTTCAGCAAAAGAGATCTAAAGAACGAGAGGAAGAACAGAAAAAGGGAATAATAAGGACGCATTATATAATAAAAACCGAAAAAGTACTTACTATGTTTTTTGTATTGGCGGTGTTTCTTTTTGGGGGAGCTACGGTAGCCAGTGCTATTCAACAAGATGATTTGTTTCCACCACTCGTTTTTAGCATTTTCTTTATTGTTTCTTTAATCGGCTCATTGAATATGATTATGTGGAAACTGGAAGTGAACGGAGATGAAATCACATGGCGTTCAACTTTTGGCAGAAAGAGAACTTTTCACTTTGAAGATATTACCTATTGCGAGAGAAAGAAAGGTTCTATGCGTGTATATGTAAATGGAGAAAAATTATTTACCATTGATAGTAATATTGACAAAGAAGAATTTATGGAGGACATAAAAAGAAGAAGAATCCCTGTAAAATCTTACTGGGCAAATCAGCATAAGAAAAATCGTAAATGACATAGATTTTATAACAGTACGATGTTAGACAACTGAATATGACCGTAAAGGAAGATGAAATATGAAAAAAGAGTTGAAACAAATATTGCTTATATGTTTATTTTTAATTATTGGTTGTGTACTTGGTTATTTTGTAGCACTTAATCAAATGAATCAGCTTAGTGACCCTGAGTACATTGCGTTTTGGACAAGTCAAAATATGTCTGTTCCTGAACCATTAGGATTTACAAGAAGTATTCTTTCTTTTGGATTGCTTTTTGCTGGAATGCCAACAGGTTTGATTTTTTATAGCGGTTTAGTTAAGAAATGGCTAACTCCTATCGCACCTAAAATTATAATTGGATTTGTTACTTTCCCGATTTATACACTTGCTGGAGTAATCGGTTCAATTCCTTTTATCATCTATAAAGGAATTTTTCTATTCAAAAATAATAGATGTAAATGACAACAAACTTTTCAACAGTAGGGTGTTTATCAACTACTTTTTAAGGCAACCACGCAAGGACGATCAGCTACATAGTTGGTCGTTTTTGTTTATCCATTTGTAGACTATCTGCAATCTGCCACAACTTAATATGACCGTCAAGGTCAGATGAAGAAACCGATGTATTGAGCGTAAAGCGATCATGCGTCGGTTTTTCTTTTTGCAAAATAGTCCGGTGGACTGTTTTGTAAAACCGAAGGAACTGACAGAGCTTGGGACGGGGCGAAGTCAGTTTGTTCGGGCGGGAGTACGGAGGGTGCAACCCTTTGTGCATGGGTACAGGGAATGCAATATCCCTGTGCAGGTCAAGGGCGGCAGCCTTGCCCAGTTAAGTGGCGTTTCGCCACTTAGTACTGGGTATTACTTGACGCAGAAAGCCGCATGGAATCAGCTTCGCTGCCCTTCTCCCCTGTCGGGGAAATCAAAAAGAAAAGGAGGAACTCATGTGAAATTAACAAGGCACAATGGACGAGCCGGAAAGAATGGCGTTTATAATCCGAAGCACAATGACCGCAGTTTTGACATTGCCAACAGCGAACACATTGACGAAGAACGAGCCAAACAAAATCTCTATTGGGACTGTTACAATGGCTTCCGCAATTTCAAAAATCCCGAAAAGGAAAATGAGCTGTCTGCCACTTTTGAAGATGTGGAACAGCTTTTTTATCGTCAGCGGTATCGTGATTTTGTGACCAGGCAGAACGAAAGAAATGTGAAGAACCGACACCCTGAAAGAAATAAGGAAACCGGAGATTTGCTCAAAAGCAAAAAGACCTGTCCAGAGGAAACGGTCTATCAGATTGGAACGCTTGATAATCATGTTCCACCGGAATTGCTCATTGAGATCGTCACAGAATTTATGGAAATCGTAAATGAGCGTTTCGGCTCTCATGTCCATATCCTGAATTGGGCGCTGCACTTGGATGAAAGCACCCCTCATATTCACGAGCGTCATGTGTTCGATTGTGAAAATCAATATGGGGAGATTGCCCCACAACAGGAAAAGGCTTTGGAAGCACTGGGGTTTGAACTGCCGGAACCGGAAAAGCCTGTCGGAAGAAAAAATAACCGCAAGATGACTTTCGATTCAGCTTGCCGAGTGCTGCTGTTCGATGTGGCGAAAAAGCATGGCTTGCAACTGGAAGAAGAACCGGAATATGGTGGGCGTGCTTATCTGGAAAAACAGGACTATATTCTTTTCAAGCAAAAGGAGCAACTGGCAGTACAGGAGCAAAAGTTGGAAGAACTCACAATGAAGATTGAGGATGTGGAAGCTCTGGTGGACGAGGTCGCCGATATTGCCTGTGACAAGGCGGTTGAGGTCGTTGCTGATACTGTGAAACTGGAAACGCACAAGGAGGATATTAAGTTGGTGGAGCAGTCTAAGGCATGGGTTCTCTCCCCTGAGCGTAAGGCTTCAAAGAAAGAAGTTGAGTATGCAGTGAAACGATTGGATGGCGTGATTGCCAGAATCACAAACGCTATGAAATCAACCATTCAGAAAATCCAAACTACGCTGATGAAACCGGAGGTCAAAAAAGCCGGAACGGAACAAATCAAGAAGAAAGCCAAAAGTTCCATTATAGATCAGTTGAGCCGCAAAAAGAAAGAAATTGCAGAGCGTGAAGTCAGCCGGACAATTCCGGCGAAAAGCAAAAAACAGGATATGGAACTCTAAGGCACTTGCTGTTTTCACTTTGAAAATGACAGGTGCTTTTGCTTTAGGGAGCAAGAAAATATCTTCCATTCTTTAGGTTGATGAAGTATAATGGAGATACACTATTTGAGAATCTTAAAGAGGTAACAGCTATCATGAAAAAATTATTAACATTGGTGTTACTTGTTTCACTATGCTTAAGCGGTTGTGCATTAGGGAACAATGTATCGGAAGGAGAAAATGCTATGACAATATCTGATTTCAAGAAAGACACAAGCCTGACAAGTATACCGGAAAACAGCAGCAATCTTACAAACTTAGATTTAGAACCTGTAATCGCCTATGGCAGACTGCGTGCATTATTTGGAGAACCTAATTATGAAACGCAGAATTCTGAAGATGCTTACTCTTATATTCTGTTTGTTGAGCCTGAATCTTCTGAAAAAATTTACTTGGAAGTGTATGAGGGAAGCAGCGGACCGGCGATTGGTGGTCTGAACAATGCTGAGAGTTTGCAAGCTGCTGAAACTCTGAAGAAATTGATAGAGGAATCAGAAGAAGTGGCAGATTATCAGTATGAGGGATACTATTTGGATTTAGATTCAAAAATCACTATGGGTATCAAAGATGGCGTGCCTTATTATAACGAGGAATTTTGTGAGGAAATTCCCGATTTTCAGTAATTAGACGAAATAATTATCATTTAGAAGAAGCAGGAAATCTGAAAAGGTCTCCTGCTTCTTTTGCACACAAAATTGAATATGGAACTCTAAGACACTTACTGTTTTCGTTTTGAAAATGACAGGTGCTTTTGCTTTAGGGAGCAAGAAAATATCTTCCATTCTTTAGGTTGATGAAGTATAATGAACACAGTATATTTCTGGGAATTATAATTATGGAAACTGAGATGAGGAATAAATATGAAGCATTATTTATTTTGGGAAAAGCAATCTATAAAAGAGTTTTGGGAAAAGGGATTATTTATAGATAAGGTATTTATGATTACCTATTCTATCCAAATGTTATTTTTTTTCGTTGTTTTCATTGTCATGAGTTTAAGCACTGATAATCCATTATTTACAGGAGTGTTGCTTGGTGTTCTTTGGATAGTTATATTTTTAGGGATACCTTTTTTGGGACATACAATAGAAAAATCATATTGGGTAAAATTTGAAGATACTTATGTGCTGCGTCATGAAGCTTCTGGATATAGGAAAAAAATTTTTTATAAAGAAGCAATAGGAGAACCTTATGTTCGTCCTAATAGGTCATTCTCGGAAGCGTTTTATGAAAAATTGGGTAATTATATCAATGTTTTATCTTCGGACAAGAGGATATTATTTTCTGTGCGCTATTCTGAAGAACTATTAAAAATGCTTCAGGAACGATGTGAAAATATAGAAATTATAAAAAAATAAGAGTTTTACTAAGCAGGAGATCCAAAAAGGTCTCCTGATTTTTTGCACCTAAAATTGAATATGGAACTTTAAGGCACTTGCTATTTTCGTTTTGAAAATGACAGGTGCTTTTGCTTTAGGAGACAAGAAAAAATCTTCCATTATTTAGGTTGATAGAGTATAATGTAAGCAACAAATCGGAAGTTTAAGGGAATGATATTATGGATTTTGCTATATTTAGATTGTTTATAAGAGTTTCATTATTTGTTATAGCTTTAATTGCTTGCATTATCTATCTAATTAAAAAAAGAAAACTTATCTATTCGATATTTTTTGATAAAAAAGCGATAAAAAAAGAATATACTGGAAAAAATGATATAATATTTCTTCGATTGGCTAATACCATTCTTGTTATAGTAGCTATTCTTTTAATCTTATATTTGAAAGATTTTGTTTTAGATATGCCTTACATCATAAACAAACAGTATAGTTATGCAGAAGGATATGTAACTGAACAATCTCATGGTGGTGCAGATATATCTTCTGAAAGAAGAAGTATTTTTCTATATGATAAAGTTAAAGATGATGAAATCGAAATCACAGTATTTTCAAGGTATGTTGATAAAAATACTTATTTAAAGGTACAATATCTTCCGCATACGAAATATGGTGCTATTGTAGAAAATAAATAATTCATTCTAAAAAGAAAAATTCCAGTTGTGCGCCCAGCTAAGGGTGTGTAGTCAAGCCGGTGGGAATCCGGTTTATCCAAGGTTTAGCCAACCAGATAATAG
This sequence comes from Faecalimonas nexilis, assembly GCF_059731825.1. Lineage (NCBI taxonomy): Bacteria > Bacillati > Bacillota > Clostridia > Lachnospirales > Lachnospiraceae > Faecalimonas > Faecalimonas nexilis. Next base: position 1,160,748 of record NZ_AP029189.1, read on the forward strand.
CGAGTCTTGGGATGATGTCGGTAACGCATCTGACAAGCGTAGACAGCAAGAAAGCAGGGTTGAATAGTGATTGAGCTTCGAAATGTTAACTTCAGTCGGTCGACGTCTTAACTGGTGCGGAAGACAATACCATGTAATACGATATGGCGAGTATTATGTGGCACTGCGGAGTCAGAGAACCAATCATGTTTTTACATTGTGAATACACATCAACCGGGGAGAACCTGCCGTTTCTCGAAAAAGAGTATGAAGTCACAACTGAAAACGGAGGACTTCAAATGAATGGCAGGTAGTCGGACAATCTCATAGTACTGTAGAAATCGGGTAATGCCGATGGAGGGAAGGGGATTGCATAGTAAAGGTCTTACTGAGGACACATTATCCGTACTCAGGGACGGAGGAAATAATGGAAACGAAATTAGTAAGAATAGCTGAGATATCGGCAAAATCAAAACATCCTATATTTACATCAGTGTACCATTTGATAAATGAAGATATGCTAAAGCAATGTCATAAGGAATTAGATGGGAGCAAAGCAGTCGGAATCGACAAGGTAACCAAAGATGAGTATGGGAAGAACCTTGACAGAAATATCAAGGATTTAGTACAAAGGCTGAAAAACAAATCCTTTAAGCCACTTCCATCGCTGAGGGTATACATTCCCAAAGCAAATGGAAAGAAAAGACCATTAGGGATAGCTTCTTATGAGGATAAGATTGTACAAATGGCAGTGAAGAAAATATTGGGTACTATTTATGAGCCAAGATTCCTAAACTGTATGTATGGATTCAGACCGAACAGAGGTTGTCACGAAGCGATAAAAGAGGTATATCAACGGATAAGTTATGGGAAAATCAGTTATATCGTAGATGCTGACATCAAAGGGTTCTTTGACCATATCGACCATGAGTGGATGATGAAGTTTCTCGAATGGAACATACAGGATAAGAACTTACTGTGGCTGATACGTAAATATCTTAAAGCGGGAATAATGGAACAAGGTAAATTTGAACCAACAGAGGAAGGTTCGGCACAAGGCTCCGTAATGAGTCCGATGCTTGCGAATATATACATGCATCATGTGCTGACGCTGTGGTTCAAACTTGTAGTGAAGAAGGAAATGCAGGGAGAGTGTTTTCTTGTCAACTTTGCGGATGATTTCGTTGCAGGATTTCAATATAAGTCAGAAGCTGAAAGATACTATAAAGAGTTAAAAGAACGAATGGAAAAGTTTGGTCTGGAACTTGAGAGTAGTAAAAGCAGACTGATTGAATTTGGAAGATTTGCAGAGCAGAATCGCAGGGCAAGAGGAGAACATAAACCGGAAACATTTGACTTTCTGGGATTTACTTTCTACTGTAGCAAAAACCGAAAAGGAGGTTTCGCACCAAAAGTACAGACTTCAAGAAAGAAGTTTGAGCAAAAGGTCAGAGCCTATAAGAATTGGATTTATGATAATCGAAATCGACCGATGCGAGAGATAATCAAGGAATTGAATGTGAAGCTAATCGGACACTATCGGTACTATGGTGTTACATGGAATTTCCGAAAGATAACAACATTTTTACATAGGGTTCAGCAGTTTCTGTTTAAAGCCATGAATCGGAGAGGTTGTAGACGGGCATACACATGGAATGGATTTGTGGAAATGCTCAAGTATTATCCATTAGCAAAGCCTAAAACATACTATTGCTTATATTAAAGTGAATGTTACTATGAGGAGCCGTATGCGGGAAAGCCGCACGTACGGATCTGTGAGGGGCTAAGATTGAGAGGTCTTAGTCTACTCGACTGTAGTGCAGTAAATTCCAGTTGTGCGCCCAGCTAAGGGTGTGTAACCAAGTCGGTGGGAATCCGATTTATCCAAGGTCTAGCCAGCCAGATAATAGCGAGTCTTGGGATGTTGTTGGTAACAGCAACTGACAAGCGTAGACAGCAAGAAAGCAGGGTTGCAATGCTATTGAGCCTCGAAAAGTTAACTTCAGTAGGCCGACGTCTTAACTGGTGCGGAAGGCAACAGCACACAAGTCATTATGGCGAGAATTGTGTGGCGCTGCGGGGTCAAAGGGCCAATCATGCTTGACATTGTGGGTACACATCAACTGGGGAGAACCTGTTGTCTCTCGTATAAGAGTATGAAGTATCAACTGAAAATGGAGAGCTTCAAATGGATAACAGGTAGTCGGACAGTCTCATAGTACTGATGAAATCGGGTAATGCCGATGGAGGGAAGGGGACTGCATAGTAACGGTCTTTCTGAGGACACATTATCCGTACTCAGGGACGGAGGAAATAATGGGAACGAAATTAGAAAGAATAGCTGAAATATCGGCAGAAACAAAGAAACCTGTATTCACATCCATATATCACTTGATAAATGCAGAATTGCTGAAACAATGCCATAAAGAATTAGATGGCAAAAAGGCAGTTGGTGTTGATAAGGTGACAAAGGAAGAATACGGAAAGAACCTCGATAGAAATATCGAAGACTTAGTACAGAGGTTAAAGAACAAATCTTTTAAACCACTCCCATCATTGAGGGTATATATTCCAAAGGGAAATGGAAAAATGCGACCGCTGGGAATAGCCTCTTACGAGGATAAGATTGTCCAAATGGCAGTAAAGAAAGTACTAGAAGCAATTTACGAGCCAAGATTTCTGAACTGTATGTATGGATTTAGACCAAACAGAGGTTGTCACGAAGCGGTAAAAGAAGTATATCAGAGAATCAGTTATGGGAAAATCAGCTACATAGTGGACGCTGATATTAAAGGATTTTTCGATCACATTAACCATGACTGGATGATGAGATTTCTGGAATGGCATATTCAAGACCCAAATCTGCTCTGGCTGATAAAGAAATATTTAAAAGCTGGAATAATGGAAGATGGAAAATTTGAATCAACAGAGGAAGGTTCAGCACAGGGTTCAGTCATGAGTCCGATGCTAGCAAATATATACATGCATAACGTGTTAACGCTGTGGTTTAAATTTGTGGTGAAAAAGACGTTAAAAGGAGACTGTTTTCTGGTGAATTTTGCAGATGATTTTGTAGCTGGATTCCAGTATAAATCAGAAGCAGAGTGGTATTATTCAGCCCTGAAAGAGAGGATGGAACAATTCAATCTTGAGCTGGAAAGCAGTAAAAGCAGGTTGATTGAATTTGGGAGATTTGCAGAAACCAACAGACTATCCAGAGGAATAGGTAAGCCAGAAGCATTCGATTTTCTAGGTTTTACTTTCTATTGCGGGAAAACAAGAAAGGGAACATTTGCATTAAAGTTGCAGACATCTCGAAAGAAGTTTGAACGTAAGCTGAAAGAATATAAACTATGGATATATGATAATCGGAACCGTCCGGTCAGAGAAATCATAAAAGAGCTGAATGTAAAGCTTGTAGGTCACTATCGCTATTATGGAGTAACATGGAATTATAGAAGATTATGTGCATTCTTACACAGAGTACAACAATTCCTGTTTAAAGCGGTAAATCGTCGAGGTTGCAGAAGAGCCTATACATGGGGTGGTTTTTGGGAAATGCTAAAGTGTTATCCGCTTGCGAAACCAAAGACGTACTATTGCTTATATTAAAGTGAATGTTATTATGAGGAGCCGTATGCGGGAAAGCCGCACGTACGGATCTGTGAGGGGCTAAAGTTGCAAGGCTTTAGTCTACTCGACTGTAGAACTGTATTAAATCATCAAATCACATAGAGGTGGCGATTATGCGATATAAAAAATTTTTATTAGGTGTTATAGCAAGCGTGCTTTGTCTAGGACTATTAAATGGTTGTAGCAGTTATTCGCATGATTTTAACTCTAGTGAAGAAGCACAAAAATATATCTTATCCAAATTAAAGGACAAATACAATGAAGAATTTATTATTACAGAAGTGAAGAAGTACAAAGAAGAAAAAATAGGATTAAACTGGATTATGGCAGAAGTTTCCAGTAAAGAAAATTCTTCTCAAACTGCTACTATATATACACGAAATACTGGACTTTTTGAGGATAGTTACCATGTTTATTACTATTCTGATGAAATAAAAGAACTTGCAACTCCTTTATTTCAAGATAAGCCTTTTATAAGAGGTTATCAAATTGAAGTTCAAGGGCATACAACCACGACAGAATGGAATGGTAAGGAAAGTGTAGAAGAATATCTGAAAAAAAGGGAATATGAAATAGAAACAAGTATATATCTTAATGAGGGAAAAACTGATAAAGAATATGCAGAAGAACTTTCCTATATCATGCAAGAAATTGTAGAAAGTGATTTGGTTTTTAATATTTCAGTATATACAAGCGATGATAACCTTATTTTCTATTCTCTACCAGAACAGCACAGTCAACCAGACGTAGAAGTAATTTTAGAAAAAATGGCAGATGTTAAAAGACAACAAAAAACGCAAAAAGATTATAAGGAATGGAAGAAACAAAATCAGAACAATGAAACAAATTCTGATTGATGTGGCAATAAAGGAGTGAAATAAAATGATTTACGAACCCGAAAATCTAAAAAATAAAAGAGCAATATATGAAAAAAGAGATAAATGGCTTATCCGATTAGCCTTTCTATTTTGGGCGGTACTACTATTGATTTATGTGAACATAGTAATTCCCTATGTAAAATCAACAATTGGCTTTTTAGGCATTATTGTTGGTGGTATTGCTGTTATTACTATTGTTTATTTCTTTACTGTATTCTTTGTTTTAATGCGGAGAGGACGTCAGTTTAGAAAAATGAACAATGATATTGTAAGAGAATATCACGAAAATAAAAATGGAGAACTCTTTTTAGAAAAACTTCTTGCAATAGATACGAAACCTAAAGATATGAAAGATGAAATGACATGGTATCTCAATATTGCAACTGCATTTAATGTATTAGGTAAACGAAATGAATGTATTGCTTTGTTTAAACAATTAGAAGAAGTTGCAACAGAAAAAGACAAAGAATATATTCAAAATAGCATTAAATTTGTGCAAGAACAGTTAGAAAAATAATATTGACTAAGTGGTTTGGTAAAATCAAAGGAGCGATTAGGAATGACAATTCTTATTTATTTTTTAACAATAGTATTTGGTATAGTATGTTTTGTAATTATGAAAAAGAAACGCTATAAAGTCATGCCACTTATCTGTTTGATTATGTTTATTTGTTTCATTGGCTGTGGAATCGTTTCTATCTTATCTTTAACTTTGCCATATGGTGAGATTTTGGTTTATCCATTGGGAGCAATTATATTTGGTTTGGTATTTATTTTGGTTGGGGTAAATGATTTATATTCGTTATTGCGTTGTAGAGAAAAAGTGGACGGCGTGTATTGTGGCTACAATACATATTATGGTGGCAATGGCATTTCTACACAATCTCCAATATTTGAATATACATATAACGGAACTTATTATCGTGAGCAAACAGCACAAAATATATCTCATAAACGATTAAATAGGAGTATGACACGAGGAAATGTATATAGCATATATATTGACCCAAAGCACCCAGCAGTATTTATTCTGGCTAAAAAAATTAAAATAGGAACAATAGTTTCGATAATATTAGGGTTATTCATATTTACGTATGGAATTGATTTATTATTAAAATTTTTGCCTATGTTATTGAGTCGATAGTATATACTTTGTTGGTAAATTGTCTGATAACCTTATATCACATATAAAGCAGTTAGTCTTAGGATTGACTGCTTTTTTCATACTCAGAAAGGAGTGAACGATTTATGCGTAAGATTTTGAACAAAGGACACCGTATCAGAGCCAGCGATAAACACCTTGTTTACCACTTTTCCATAGGGACGCTTCTGTTTGTGTTCGTGGCGGTTCTTCTGCTATTGAATATCAAACAGCTCATGCGTACCGATTGGGAGCATTTCAGATTGTTAGAAAACGGCTTGACGCTTTCCCCTTACAACTTCATAACCATACTGATAGCGACTGGTGTTTGTGCATTGGTCGCTTTTCTGTATTACCGCTTCTGTTACGACAGTTTCAAGAAGCTCCTGCACCGTCAAAAGCTGGCAAGAATGATACTGGAAAATAAGTGGTATGAAGCCGATACCGTACAAGACAGCGGTTTTTTTACTGACCTGCAAAGCAGATCAAGGGAAAAAATCGTCTGGTTTCCGAAGATTTACTATCAAATGGAAAAAGGACTGCTTCATATCCGCTGTGAAATCACATTAGGAAAATATCAAGACCAGCTTTTACAGTTAGAGGATAAACTGGAAAGTGGCTTGTATTGCGAACTGACCGACAAGACCCTGCATGACGGCTATATCGAATATACCCTGCTTTATGATATGATAGCAAACCGCATTACCATTGATGAAGTACGGGCAGAGAACGGTTGTCTTAGGCTGATGAAAAATCTTGTCTGGGAATATGACGCACTTCCTCATGCTCTGATTGCTGGTGGGACGGGTGGCGGTAAAACTTATTTTCTGCTGACGCTCATTGAAGCTCTACTGCATACCAACGCTGTCCTTTACATTTTAGACCCAAAGAACGCCGACCTTGCGGACTTAGGAACAGTCATGCCGAACGTTTTTCACACCAAAGAAGAAATGATTGATTGCGTCAATGCTTTTTATGAGGGAATGGTACAGCGAAGTGAGGAAATGAAGCAACACCCGAACTATAAGACGGGCGAAAACTACGCCTATCTGGGACTGCCACCCTGCTTTCTTATCTTTGATGAATATGTGGCGTTTTTTGAAATGCTGGGGACAAAAGAAAGCGTGAGCTTACTTAGCCAGTTAAAGAAAATCGTTATGTTAGGGCGACAAGCAGGTTATTTCCTTATTGTTGCCTGCCAGCGTCCAGACGCAAAGTATTTTTCAGATGGTATCAGAGATAACTTCAATTTCCGTGTGGGACTTGGACGTATCAGCGAATTAGGTTACGGTATGCTGTTTGGTTCAGATGTGAAAAAGCAGTTTTTCCAGAAGCGTATCAAGGGGCGTGGCTATTGTGATGTGGGAACAAGCGTCATCAGTGAATTTTACACGCCGTTAGTGCCGAAAGGACATGATTTTTTGCAGACTATCGGCTCTCTTGCACAAGCAAGGCAGGACGGGACGGCGACGTGCGAAGCGAAAGGCGACGGCACGGACTAGCCGTTGCTGGTGTGGCGTTAGCCACGCCAGCAGGTGAAACCCCTCGGTATCTAACAGAGGGGTACGTTTGCAAATAGACAATAGACAAAAAACATAGGAAACATAAGGCTTCTGGCATGGTTTCCTTGCAAAAATCAGTTGTGAAGTTGCTTGAAAAAACTTCACACTTTACAGATTGGGGGTATGGTTCTGAATGAAGAACAATGGATAAAAGAATTACGGGAGAAACGGATTGCTTACGGTATCTCACAAGGCAGGCTGGCGGTGGCTTCTGGTATCACAAGGGAATATCTCAACAAGATAGAAAGTGGAAAAATGAAGCCGTCAAAGGAACTTCTGGAAACTCTGCATAAGGAACTGGCAAGGTTCAATCCAGAAGCACCGCTTACCATGCTGTTTGATTATGTAAAAATTCGTTTTCCCACGCTGGATATTCAGCACATCATCAAAGATATATTAAAACTGAATATCAATTATATGCTCCATGAAGATTACGGACATTACAGTTATACGGAGCATTACTCTTTAGGGGACATCTTTATCTATACGTCGGCTGACGAAGAAAAAGGTGTCCTTTTAGAGTTAAAGGGGCGTGGTTGCAGACAGTTTGAAAGTTACCTGCTGGCACAGCAAAGAAGCTGGTATGACTTTCTCATGGACGCACTCGTAGACGGTGGCGTGATGAAGCGTATCGACCTTGCTATCAACGACCATACGGGCATTTTGGATATTCCAGAGCTTGCGGAAAAATGCAGGAAACGGGAATATATCGGAAAGTCCAGAAGTTATAAGTTTTACCAGTCTGGCGAACTTATCAAGCACAGAGAGGACGACAGAGAATATATGGGACGTACCCTTTATCTTGGTTCGCTGAAATCAGATGTGTATTTCTGTATCTATGAAAAGGACTATGAGCAGTACGTCAAGTTAGGGACACCTCTGGAAGAAGCCGACATTATCAACCGTTTTGAGATACGGCTTCGGAATGAACGTGCTTATTATGCAGTACGAGATTTGCTGACCTATTATGACGCAGAGCAGACCGCCTTTTCTATCATCAACCAGTATGTGCGGTTTGTTGATGAAGAACCAGACAAGCGAAAAAATGACTGGAAACTCAATGACCGCTGGGCTTGGTTTATCGGCGATAACAGACAGAGCTTGAAGCTGACGACAAAGCCAGAGCCTTATACCTTAGACCGTACATTGCGTTGGGTACAAAGGCAGGTAGCACCGACCTTGAAAATGCTGAAAAAGATTGATAAGGGAAACGGTACAGACTACATGGAAACAATCGAACAGCAGGCAAAGCTCACAGAAAAGCATGAAATGATAATCAAACAGCAGACAACCTCTGCAAAAGATTTGGTGGAAAGTTAGGAGTGATAAAAAATGTGGGAATTAGTAAAAGACTTCCTGCTGGTATCTATGGGAATGGGTATCGGCGTAGTCTTGATGTGTATTTTGAATGTCGGCAAAGAAGCTGACTGTGAAATGAAACAATTAAAAGAAAGTGAGGACAATTAAATGAATTTCGGACAAAATTTGTATCAATGGTTTTTATCAAATGCACAGAGCTTAGTGCTTATGGCGATCGTGGTTATCGGTATCTACTTAGGTTTCAAGCGTGAGTTTTCCAAACTTATCGGCTTCTTGGTAGTTGCCTTGATTGCTGTCGGTTTGGTATTCAACGCTGGCGGTGTGAAAGATGTACTGTTAGAGCTGTTCAATAAGATTATTGGTGCATAAAATTTTATTGTAGTGTTAATATACGAATGGTATAATATGGATATGAAGAAAGCGACAAACTTGAAGATATACAATAGAGAGCGTGATGAAATGACGGATATTAGTGGTATTTTTTCAATAGGTAGTAGTACAAACCCTCAATGGATTTCATTATGTGGACATTTGGAAGCCATTATTGGAAATTATTTTCTTTCACAGGCGGGAAATCCAGAAGCATATTGGTATGCTATATACTATGACTCAACAATAGACAGATATAATGAATGTGTGGAAATAACAGATAAGAATTTAATTGGTTATGTTTATTGTGATGATAGAGTAGCCTTTGTTTTGAACAGTTTCCTTGAAAAATTTATAAACGATACTGTAGATTATGATATTCATTATGTCGGCGTAGATTCTTTAGATAAAGAATGTATTGAATGCAGAAGATACACTGATTATTGTGAGCATATTTTACCTGCTTTCTGGATAGATGACGATTTTTTGAATAATGAAAAACTTGCGTTTGATTATGAAAAATTTGAACTGATAGATGCTGGAGTTAAATATCTTAATCCCAAGCATTTTTCTGTAAAAAACTTTGTAATGTATTGCAGATTTGATAAAAAGTGAGATTACAGTATAATAAAAGATATTTCTTTCGTTGTTAGCGACAAATTCTAGTTTTACAATTTTATATCCATACACACAAAGCAGTTAGTCTTAGGATTGACTGCTTTTTTCTTACTAAAATTTTAGATTGGAGTGATGAAATGAACAATATTTTTAAGGATATGCAGGAAAAAATCGGTTGTGAATACATTTCTGACCTGCCCTCTTACAAGCGTAAGGTGTGGCAGGAAATGAAACAGCTGAACCCTGCCGACTATGAAGAAAGACAGTTAGAAGATTTTTCAAAGTATGTGTTTGGTATGTCGTACCAGACCTTAAAAGATGTGATGAAACAACAGAAAGGACGTGAGGAACAATGCAGGAAACAAGGGTGCTGGTGGAAACGAGAGGAACAGCTGGCGAAGAAACAACATCATACTGGTTCGACCTGCCGATAGAGGTTGCCGAGTTTGAAGAAAAGTTAGGTGTCGGTGCAGAAAGTGGGGATTACCGCATTATCGAAAAGGTGTTGCCTTATGCTGATGAAGTTCACGAACATACAAGCGTGTATCAGCTTAACGAATTAGATTTTATGTACCGCCAGCTTTCAAGTGATATGCAGGAAGAATATGTATCACTACTTACGGTGTTTGAGAATTTAGAAGCACTTTATATTTGCAGGAACGTGATTACCGTTTATCCAGACTGCAAAAGCATGATAGATGTTGCAAGGCAAAAGCTGATGAACGACCCGACGTTCAAACATCTGTCCGAGGACTGTCAAGAATACTATTTTGACTTTGAAGCCTACGCTTCTCACTTGCAGGAACACGGGAAATTTTTAGTAACAGAACACGGTATCTTTGAACTGCCAGAGTAGGAAATGAGGTGGTGCTTATGATTGATGATATGGCGGTTTATATTGCTAATCTTGGTAAATACAATGAGGGTTATTTAGTCGGTGCTTGGTTCACGTTCCCCATTGACGAAGAAGATGTGAAAGAAAAAATCGGCTTGAATGAACAGTATGAGGAATACGCAATCCATGATACCGACAACTTCCCGATTGCGATTGGCGAGTATGTTTCCATTGAAGAACTCAATGAGATGTATGAAATGATAGAGGAACTTCCCGACTATATCGTAGAGTGTCTGGACGAATTTATCAGCCACTACGGGACGCTGGAAGAAGTCGTGGAACACAAGGACGATATTTATTATTATCCCGACTGTGAAACCATGACAGACGTTGCCTACTACTACATAGACGAATTGCAGGCACTTGGCGACATTCCACCCAGCTTACAGAACTACATTGACTATGAAGCCTACGGGCGAGATTTGGATATGGGTAATATTGACAATATCAACAGCAAAGAAGCGATTGAAGCAAGGACGCAGGCAATCAGCGGTTATCTGACAAAGGAATTGCAGGACTTGAATGTTGATACAATCAGAACGGATATATCGACCAGCTCCACAGTTACAGATGTGATTGTATGGAGTATCGAACAGTTGGGAACGGACACTTTTTCTGCTACCTACGAAGTAGATCAGCAGATAAAAGAGGGAGAACAGACAAGCAATGTGAAAGCGACCTATACTGTAAAAGTCCATGTAGACGCTGACGGGGATATGGTAATCATTCAGAGCCCTACCCTTGCACCGGCAATCGAAAAATCAGACTATGAGCCTAAGGCACCAGAAGCAAATGCAAGTGTAGACGCTGATACTGTCAATGACGCTACTGCATTTCTGGAAACATTCTTTAAGATCTATCCAACAGCAACAGAAAAAGAGCTTGCTTACTATGTATCTGGGAATGTGATTGAACCTATCGGCAGGGATTATCTTTATTCTGAACTGATAAACCCTATCTTTACAAAGGACGGGGACAATGTGAAAGTCAAGGTTGCCGTGAAATTCCTTGATAATCAGACAAAGGCTACGCAGGTATCACAGTATGAGCTTGTACTACATAAGGATAGCAACTGGAAGATTGTAGGATAAAAAGTTCATAAATGTTGTTATACTCCCACATACTACTTATTATTTCAATTTTGTTAGGTGTAATGAAATCTATAAATTCCATAATGCAATATATACTTGACATTATGGAATTTATAATATATAATCCATGTATAAGAAGAAAGAAAGGAGCATTAAGTGAAATTGTGAAGAATAAAAGAATAAAAATTGCTAGACTTGAGTGTGATATGAGTCAAGAAGATTTAGCAAAAACAGTAGGTGTAACACGTCAAACAATCGGATTGATTGAAGCTGGAAATTATAACCCGACACTTAAACTTTGTTTAGCAATCTGTAAAGCACTTAATAAGACTTTAGACGATTTATTTTGGGAGGAATAAAAGCATGAAAACAAATAAAATTAAAGATGAACGTATCGTTCAATTAAATAACAAAATTCAGAGTGAAGCATTTATTTTAATTATTGCTATTTTAGCACTATCTATTTTTATAAAAGCATATATGCTAGATATGGGAGTACGAGAATATTTAACAGAAATGATTGTTATGATTGTTTCAATCGTGTATCTTTCAATCAGAGGTGCAATGGTCGGATACAGTTCAATGGATAACTTATATTTTGGGAAAAAATTTAAGGTAATTTTTGCTCTACTATTAGCAGTTCTGATTACCGTTTTTAACGGAATTAGAAATTATACTATGTATGGGGAAAAATATACTGGAATATTGGACGTACATTTTCTTGCTGTAATAGGTGTTACTTTTATTTCTTCTCTCATTTTTGTTACTTTAATTTTGGGAGCTGTATATTCTATTGAAAAAATAGGGCAAAAACGACTTGAAAAACAGTTTAATAATGATGAGGAATAAGTATGTTAGGGCTTAGAAAACGTGATATTAAAAAGGCATTAAAAGCTGGTGCAAAAGCTGGCGGTGTATCATTAGCTGATGTTCGGGCAGATATAGAAGCTACGATTGAAGAAGCTATGAACAGCACCGACCCAGAAGTACAGGCGAATTTCAAAAAGTATTTTGGAAATAAACGCCCTACGCCAGAAGAATATATTTATACGATTACCAAAAAAACAAAGGTGTAATACAAAACAAGTGCTGTGAGGGGGCTTGTATTATGGAACATTTTAAGCGAAATTCTATACAATCATATACTACCTAACAGCATTTTATTAAGAACTGAATATCTTACAGCTTTAATAGCTCGTATAAAACTATATGTTTTGTGCGGGCTTTTTTCATGCCTAAAAAAATTTTTAAAATTTTTTGGTTTCAACTTAGCAAATCACACCTGCCGTTCCCTATATGGTGCGGAAAGAGGGATAACCACTTTTCACGTCGTAACGGAAAGGGGGTGAGATTGATGAAACCGTCTGACTTCCAGAAAACAGTTCAATGCCGTTTTGAAAGTTGTTTGAAGAAAGTTGTCCGACATGTTGTTAAGGACTATCAGAAGAAATTAAAGCGACGACAAAAGGAAGAAACACTTTTTTGTGAACTTCCAGAAATCGTTGTAGAAAATCTGGCTGTCTGGGACGACTATGATACGGACTATACGATTTTCAATGTATGCGGTAATGATATTCGTATTTGTGATGATGAATTGGCAGAAGCCTTGAAACATTTGTCTGAGCGTAATCGAGAAAATTTGCTGATGTATTATTTCTTGGAAATGAGCGATACCGAGATTGCAAAAAGACAAAATATTTCAAGAAGTGGTGTTTTTCAAAACCGACACAATTCACTAGAGCTTATGAAAAAAATACTAAAGGAGAAATGATAGCAAATGAAACACACAATGAAGAAGCCGTCCTACTACTTGCTTTCGCAGGCAATGGACGGGGACGAAAAAGCGATTGAAAAAATACTGACATTTTATGACCCATACATATCAAAGTGCTGTCTGCGTCCACTCTATGATGAATACGGCAATGTCTATATTGTTGTGGATATGGAGTTAAAGGGACTTATCAGAGAAGCACTTATTAAAATGGTTTTAGGGTTTGATATTGCCTTAGAAATCGAAGAAGAATAACAAGCAGTAACCGCAGAGCATGATTTGTTCAATCCCCCTCTTTCCTGCTCTGCCCTGCTTTTACATGAAAGCAACACGCTTTCGCCACAGTTCTTTGACAACTGAATAAAGCAGACAGATACGTTTGTGAGATAGCGAGCCATGGGAACTGTACGCCACGACCTTTCCAAAAGAAAGCGAGCGACCCACGCAGTGATCCGAGAGCGACTGTTGGAAAAGTCGTTTTGCCATGACCTATCTTCACAGAATAATGATACGTCCGCATGGTGCGGTTCTGCCCACAAGAATGGGAATAGTTGAGATACTAACGGAGCTTTCCAAAGCCGTCTGCCTGCTTATGTAACTTATAAAATAGACACGCAGTAAAGGGGGTGTTACATTATGTTAAATACTGATGTGTTAAATGATGTGATGTTCCAGCGAGGTAAGGTGTTGGAATATGAATAAAACGAAGATAAGAGCAACGGAACAGCCGATTGCTGTTGATATAGAGGGACTGTCTGCTATGTTATCTTGTGGTCGTGCTACTGCAAGAAAGATTGGCGAGCAGGCAGGAGCAAAAATTGTGATAGGTCGCAGGGTTCTTTATTCCATAGAAAAAGTCAAGAAATACTTGTTATATTTGGAAGAATAGAGCAATTTTCTATTTATGTTCTCTGGCGTGTGTAGTATAATAAGAAAGGACAAAGCACGCTGTGAGAACAAGAAAAGAGGCTTTTTCAGAAAGGAATGGTTCTCATGGCAATTAGTAGAAAAGACCCAAAAGGAAGAAAATTAAGAGAGGGCGAAAATTGGCGTAATGATGGAAGATACAGCTATCGTTATACAGATGTAAGAACAGGCAAGAGATTGACAGTCTATGCACAAGATTTACCAGAGCTTCGAGAAAAAGAGAAGCAGATTGCAAAAGATATGGAAGATAATATATTGACAGACGGAGCAATCAAAAAAATGACGCTTAACACGTTGTTTGAGCATTATATGGCAACTCGTGAGCTGGCTGATACTACAAGAGTTAGTTATGTTCGTGCTTGGGAAAACAGAGTTAAAGACGAGATTGGAAATATTAAAGTTGTTCAACTTTTACCCTCACATATTAAAGCGTATTATGCGAAACTTTCCAAAGCTGGATATGCTTATTCTACAATCAAGTATATTCACAACCTGCTTTATCCTGCATTAGAAATGGCTGTTGATGATGATATTATCCGAAAGAACCCTGCAAAAAGTTCCATTAGCGATTATGGAAAACCAGCAGAGGAAAAAGAAGCCTTAACAGTTTCTCAACAAGAAAAGTTTATGGAGTTTGTAAAACAGAGCAATGTCTATAACACATATTATCCTATGTTTACCATAATGATTGGTACGGGGTTAAGGTGTGGGGAGCTTATTGGTCTTACATGGAAAGATATAAACATCAAGGCAAAAACGGTTAATGTAGACCACCAGCTCATTTATAAGAATTTAGGCGACGGTTGCAAGTTCCATATCTCAACACCAAAAACGGAGTCGGGTATTCGTATTATACCTACGACACAAGAAGTTGCAAAAGCCTTTGAGGAACAAAGGAAAATCAATTTCATGCTTGCAAAGGATAAGAGCATTGAGGTGGACGGGTATTCGGGGTTTGTCTTTACAGCGAAATCGGGCAGACCGCTTATGCCGAATGGCGTAAATAGTGTTTTATATAACATTGTAGACGCATATAACAAAACCGAAGTAGAGAGAGCAAAAAAAGAGCATAGGAAAGCAGAACTGTTACCAAAGTTTTCAGCTCATGTAATGCGTCACACAGCTTGTACCAGAATGGCAGAGTGCCGTATGGACGTAAAAGTTCTTCAATATATTATGGGACACGCTCATATAGATGTAACAATGGAAGTGTACAATCATATTGGAGAGCTGACAAGGATTGAAAATGAGATTGCAAGACTAGATAGTATGGTGTTAAATGCTTGACACCACAAAAAGAAAAATTGGTGTCAAATTGGTGTCAAAACAGAAAAAATCACAATTTCAAAAGAAATAAGATACTGCAAACCATTGATTTTAAAGGGTTTGCAAAAAAATAACAAAAATATTAGCACTCACCTCTTGACAGTGCTAATTATAAGTGTTATAACGTAGATAGAACAAAGGAAGAGGAACAAAAAGAAGTTCCGAAATCCAATGCTCCAAACCAATAAACAATATGCTTTTGAAAGGAGACATGACTTATGTTAAGACCTAGTATTTTTAATGATAATTTATTTGATGATTTCTTTGAATTCCCATTCTTTGATGATCGGGCAGAGAGAAAATTATATGGACACAATGCGAAAAACATTATGAAGACAGACATCAAAGAACATAAAGACGGATATGAGCTTGAGATTGATCTTCCGGGATTTCATAAAGATGAGATTCAGGCTGAGTTAAAAGATGGATATTTGACTATCAGCGCAGCAAAACAGTTGAATCAGGATGAGAAGGAAAAAGAATCCGGAAAATATATTCGTCGTGAACGCTACAGCGGATCTTGCCAGAGAAGTTTCTATGTGGGAGACGAGATTACACAGGAAGACATCAAAGCGGAATTCAAACATGGCATTTTGAAACTGTTTGTTCCAAAGAAAGAAGCAAAGCCGGAAGTAGAGCAAAGAAAATTTGTATCAATTGAAGGCGAATAAAATAGGTGTGCAAGCAAAGTAACTGATTGAAACCCTGGGGAGTAATTCCCGGGGTATTCTTAATATGGGAGGTGATGATTGTGGAAACAAAACGTGATTATTATGAGGTTCTTGGAGTCAACCGAGAGGCAGAAGAAGGGGCTATTAAGAAGGCATATCGAAAGCTGGCAAAAAAATATCATCCGGATACGAATGCAGGAAATGCTCAGGCAGAGCAGAGATTTAAAGAGATTACAGAAGCATATACGGTTTTGAGTGATCCCAAAAAACGAAAACTATATGATCAGTTTGGTCATGCGGCGTTTGATGGAAGTGGTCCGCAGGAAGGCGCATATTACAGAAATGCCGGAAATACCGGAAATGGAGGTTATCGGGAATATCATTTCGAAGGTGGTGACATGGACGATATTTTCGGAGATATTTTTGGTGATATGTTTCATGGAAAGAATAGTGGAGGATTTGGAAAGCGTGGATTTGGCGGTCGAGAATTTTCCGGCAGAGGGTCTGATGTGGAAGCAGATGTCGCTGTAAGTTTTGACGAAGCTGTTTTCGGAGGGGATAAAGTCATTCATTTAAGAGGTCAGGATGGAAATGTACAATCACTTCAGGTTCACATTCCGGCAGGAATTGAGACAGGAAAGACAATCCGCTTGAGAGGAAAAGGCAATCCGGGAATCAACGGTGGAGGGAGTGGAGACTTATTACTTCGTGTCACGGTAGGAGAAAAGCCGGGATATGAAAGAAAAGGAAGGGATATCTACACGACGGTTCAGATACCGTACACGACAGCAGTATTTGGAGGAGAAGCCCGTGTAAAAACAATACATGGAGAGGTTATTTGCAAGATTCGAGAAGGAACGCAGTCAGGAAGTAAGATCCGTCTGCGGGGAAAAGGCGTTGTATCCATGAAAAATCCATCTCAGTACGGTGATCAGTATGTAACAGTACAGATTCAGGTGCCAAAGAATTTAAGCGCAGAGGCAAAACAAAAATTAAGAGAATTTGAAAAATTAGCCAGCCAAAGCAGTAATGGGCATGCAGCATAGGGAATGCATAGAAACGGTAATTTTTATTTTTTTAGAAATTACCGTTTTTGTATGTTTATTTTTAATTGGTATGCTATAATGACTGTACGCAAATTTGTAGACAGTAGAAAGGAAATGCGTATGGAGAATCAAAAAGAGAAAAGTACAAAAAAGAGAAGGATGCTGAAATTTATAGGAAAGCATCTTACAAAAAATGTAGTTATCGTTCTTGCAGTGGTTTTGGTAATCGCACTTGGGGCAATTGGACTGCGCAGTGTAATCACATCGGAGAGCAAGACTACGAAAATAGGATTTGAAAATATTGGGGAATTGGCGACACAATCCGCATATTGCACAGAAGTAAATGTGACCGATGACTGGAGAAAGCTGTTCGGAATCAAAATACCATTTACTCAGAGTAAATATATTTATAGCTACGATTTTGTGATCAAGGCAGGGTATGATTTTAAAGATATCAAGTGGAGTGAAAAAGGTGACAAGATTGAAGTGACACTCCCGGAGGTGAAAGTCTTGAGCAACGAGATTGACTTGGATTCCTTTAAAGTGTACCATGAAGAAGAGAGTATTTTCAGCCCGATTACCTTAGATGAAAGCAACGAAGCATTGGAGAATCTGAAAAAGACAGCGCAGGACGATGCCATTGCAAATGGATTGTTTGAGAATGCGAGAAGTAATGCAGAGACAATTTTGACAGGATTTTTTGGAAATGTCTATGATTTGGATAAATATGAGATTGTCTTTCAGGATAAATAAAAAGGAGGAGCGGTAGGATGAAGAAAAAGTTATTATATGCGTTAGGGCTTGTTGCGGCTGCGATTGTGCTGTTTTACTTTATATTATATCTGACAGCATAAGATTAAGGCATGTATAAAACACCTCGCGGGACTAGTATTGGTGGCGAGGTGTTTTTATAGTTCCTGATTTCGAAATCTGCTTAGTCGTATTTGTTCATCCATTTGATGAGTTCTACACAGTAGTCATCATGTCTGTCTACGAAGCAGGTATGTCTCGCACGTTCCCAAAGAATCCATTTGGAGTTTGGAATTCCGTCTGCCATTGTTTTGGCAACAAGAGGAGAGCAAAGATCTGAGATACCGCTGCAGATCAGCGAAGGGATCTTGATCTCACCAAGTCTGTCAATGTACTCGAAGTCCTTGAGAGTGCCTGTAGGTGCAAACTCGTTTGGTCCCCATCCTTCAACATAAGACTCAGAACCGGATTTTTTAGGTCTTTTACAACACTCAGGAGCATCCTCACCTAGCCAATAGTTGCAGTATCTGTCCATATATTCAGCAACGGCCGCATCATAAGCTTCTCCTGTGAAATCACCCGTTTCGAGTGCATGGTTGATCGCGTCCTGCATATCCTGTGGCATCATCTTGATGCGGCGAAGACCTTCTCGCTCCCAAAGAGAGCTGCTTGGGTGACCGCTGGAAATGATGAAACTTTTAATGCCCTGTGGTTTGTAATCAATTGCATAAGCAATCTGCATCATGCCACCCCAGGATTGTCCGATAATATGACACTCATCTAATCCAAGATGTTTTCTTAAAGCATCAAGTTCGTCTAACCAAACTTTTTGATTCCAAAGTTCTGGATGTCCGTCGAGGTATGAGTTCCCACAGCCGATTTGGTCATACATAACGATCATACGGTCATCGTCGTCAGCGACGTTATCTAATACCTCATAATAATTGTGAGTAGAACCCGGTCCGCCGTGGAGACAGATCAAAGGTGCTTTTCCATTGTTTTTTCTTTCACCGACTATTCTATAATATGTCTGATAGCCAAGGTATGGCATATAGCCTTCTGTAATTTTTGCCATGATGTTCCCCTTTCTGTTTTGTTTATTAAGAAAGTCCATTATAATATATTTTGTGGGAGGATGGCAATTGTATTTCAGTTCTTTTTGAGGTCACACAGAGTATCGGCATCATGCAAAGCAGATTTTTGATACGGGACTTGAAATGGATTTATTGCAGGAATATTTTTTGATTCCACTTGATATTTTTCAGAAAACCACGCATAATGAAATTAGTAAATTAGAGGCTTGGCTATACTTTTTAAGTTCTGATAAACCGGAAGATATTTTGAAAGTTGTCGGGAAATATCCGGAGTTTCGAGAGTTATACCAGGATCTCATTGTGTTTCGATATCAACCAAAGGAGCTGATAGATATGTACCGAAAAGCGTTAAGAGAAGCAGATGCCAGTGATATAAAATATATGGTGGAAGAACAACAAAGAGAGATTGAGGAATTGAAGGAAATGAATGAAAGTTTGCAGGAAACGAATGAAAGTTTGCAGGAGCAGATTACAAAATTGCACATTTTGCTTGAAGAAATGAAAGAAAAATAAAATATAGAACTATAAATGAGCAAATTTGAAAAATTGCACAAAACTACACTGCGAATTTCATAAATGAATCAAAATCATTACTTTCCTTTGCGCATTGAAAAAGATAACGATACTTTTCCAGCTGAATGGTATCACAGATTTCGTGATATCCAGTTTCAAACGAGCAGAATCTACCAGTACCTACTGCACACATGAAATGTGCCAGTGACATAAGCAGCCAGTACCTTTTGATTCCCTGTGCAGAGCGTATCTGATAGCCGTCCAGTGCCAGTTTCTCCTTACATTGGCGGAAAAATACTTCAATCGGCCATCGACACACATACCAGGAAAGAATCTCCTGTGTAGATAGGGCTACGTTTGTACTGATGAAAGCACGCAATGCTTTGGGATTACCAAATGCTTTTTCCGGATAACTCAAAAGAACTACCGCATTTTCTATGCCGTTGAGGTTTCCCTCGTACCGGTACACATAATAGTTTCGTTTTTTGACTGTCACAAGGTCAAATTCACGATGTGTAACAGACAATTCGGCGGCCAGTTCACGAAGTTTCTTTTTCATTCCCGATGGATACAGCAAACGGTTTGTTTTCAAAGCACCGATGGTATGGAACCCTCTCTGTGCAAAGGTATTGATTATCTTTTCAGAAACATACCAGCAGTCACAAAGAAAATAGGACATTACCGGTGGAACAGGCAGCTCCTTTGCAATGCTTTGTACAATGTCAATCTTGGAAATTGACTTATTGTACATTACAAAAGCATAGTTCAGAACAATGCCATTGCAGGAAAGCATAACAGCAATTGCCTGATGCCCGTAATCCTGTTTTCCCTTTAAATGGGATTGGTGAAAATACGCATCTTCAATCGGATGTAAAGCCTGTGACGAAGGCTTTGTCTTTGAAGCGATCGTATCGTCCACAATACAGAGAACAGGCTTTCCGGTGCGTGCTGCTTCTGAATAAATAATCTCAATGACAGAGCATTTTAACGTATCTGAAAGTAAAGAATCATCCCATTTTCCGGAATTGAGGAAATGGGCAATCGTAGTTCTGTGGCAGGAACTGTTTTTAGCAAAATCCGTGGTTTTTCCATGATATCCTGAAATAAATATGCTAATCAGGATGCTCATGAGGTGGTTCACCACTCGATTTGAATAAAATTTGCATAAGTTTAATTTCTTAAACTGGTTGTATATGAACGAGGAATGATGTATAGTATTTGCAAGAGGCACCTTCTTTCGTAAATGTTGCAAATGTTTGTTTTGTCACTTTCATTATACAACACTATCGAATTCAAGGTGCCTTTCTTTTATGCAAAATCACGAACTTGCTCATTTATAGATATAGAATATAGAATAGTAGAGGGCAGCTGTTGATTGGGAAGAGTTTTCCAATAGCAGTTGTCTTTTGCTTATTTGTAAAAAGAAACAATTTATCTATAAAAGCCAAAGCATACTGTTATTTGAAAAAAATTAGCACTCACCCCTTGTTATTGTGACGTTGGTTTTGTCTAGTTTCATATAGTCCCGTAACGCCCTAGTTACAAGGGTTTCACGGATTTTGAAAATTTGTAGCTGTTCATCAAAAATCGTCATTTTTCAGAAATTTGGGGTCAAAATTGGCGTCAGATAGCACACCAGAGAGAAAAATTAAATATTTTATAGACTATGGAACGTACACTTTTGGCGTTCCTTTTCTATTTCCAGTCGTTCAGAAATGGACGGCTTTTTTCATACCCAAAATCGAAAGGAGAAAGAGAAAATATGAATAAGCTAGTAAAGCGATTGCTGACAGGAACGCTTGCTTTTGCAACCATTCTCACGGCATTACCAGTGACGGCGGTTCATGCTTCCGGCAATCAATACTGGACAGAATCAGCAGAACGTGTCGGCTACATTGAACACGTTATGAATGATGGTTCTATCAAATCTACATTCCATGAGGGACACATGAAAGTTGAGGGCGAAACTGCCTACTGCGTGGACATCAATACCAATTTCAAGAATGGATATAAAACAAGGTCTGACGCAAGTACACGTATGAGTAGTGATCAGATTGCGGACGTTGCTCTTTCCTTAGAGTACGTCAAGCAATATACCGCTTCTCATACGAACTTGAATTACAAACAGGGATACTTGCTGGAACAGTGTGTTGTCTGGCAGAGGTTGAGTGAACAGCTCGGCTGGCAGTGCGATAACGTCAGAGCTTCCTATAATGAAATCTCACAGGCAGTACAGAATGAAGTTTACGCTGGTGCGAAAGCATTTGTGAAAGCAAATAAGGGACGCTATGAATGTGGCGGTTACATTTATACTGGCGAAGGACAGGACATCGGACAGTTCTGGGCGAAGTTAAATGTGGGAAATGCAAAGGTCAAAAAGACTTCTTCCAATCCCACGGTCACAGATGGCAATGCCAACTATTCCTTTGAGGGTGCAACATTTGGTGTCTATTCTGATAAAGGCTGTAACAGCCAGCTTGCCACACTTACTGCCGATGGAAACGGCGATACCAAAGAAGTTGAGGTAAAAGCTGGAACAGTGTATATCAAAGAGCTTTCTGCTCCAAAGGGTTACAAGCTGGATTCTATTGTCCATGCCTTAAATGTGGAAGTTGGAAAAACAGCGACATTGACTGTTACTGACACTCCAAAGGTCACAGAAACTTTGATTGATTTATTCAAAATCGACATGGAAACAGGAAAATCCACTCCACAGGGAAATGCTTCTTTAGAGGGTGCAGAGTTCGCATGGAGCTATTATGACGGGTACTACAATGCGGATAATCTTCCTGCAAAGGCTACCCGTACATGGACAACGAAAACCGTTGTAGAAAAAGACAGTGACGGAACTATCCATTATGTATCCAGACTTGCCGACAGCTACAAAGTATCCGGCGACAGCTTCTATACACAGGACGGTAAAAATGTACTGCCACTTGGTACACTCACTGTCACAGAAACAAAAGCACCAAACGGCTACTTATTAGATGGTGCATATATGCAGGCTGACGGAAGTTCCGAACAGATTAAGGGAACATACCTTACACAGATTTCCGAAGATGGCGAACTTGCTGTACTTTCTGGAAGCAACCAGTATACCGTATCTGACAAGGTTATCCGTGGCGGTGTGAAAATCCAGAAACGTGACCTTGAAACAAAGGATACCAAAGCACAAGGAAGTGCAACCTTACAGTACACAGAGTTCAACATCATTTCCTTAAATGACAGTCCTGTACTGGTTGAGGGAAAATTATACAGCAAGAATGAAACGGTAAAGAAGATTCAGACAGGCATTGACGGAATTGCTTCTACTTCTGCTGACTTGCTCCCTTACGGAAATTACAGATTAGAAGAAAGCAAAGCACCAGAGGGCTACTTGACAGATGGTGCAAAGGCAATCGACTTTTCTATCACAGAAGATGGAAAAATCGTAGACTTGACTGACAAATCCCACTCTGTCTACAACCAGATTAAGCGTGGCGATATTGAGGGTGTAAAAATCGGTGCAGGTACACACAAACGCCTTGCAGGTGTTCCATTCAGAATTACAAGCAAGACAACGGGAGAATCCCATATTGTAGTCACTGACAAAAACGGTCAGTTCTCCACTGCTTCAAGCTGGGCTTCCCACAAGGTCAATACCAATGCTGGAAAATCCAGTGAGGACGGTGTATGGTTTGGAACATCTGAGCCAGACGACAGCAAAGGTGCATTACTTTATGATACCTATGTGATTGAGGAATTAAAGTGTGATTCCAACGCCGGATTTAAGCTGATTCCAGCTTTTGAGGTGGTCGTATCCAGAAATAAAGTGACCGTAAATTTAGGGACACTGACCGATGAATATGAAAAAGAAATCACAATCCATACCACAGCTACCGACAAGAAAACTGGCGAAAAAATGATTGTTGCCGGAAAAGACATCAAGATCGTGGACAAAGTCACACTTGATGGCTTGGAAGTTGGAACAAAATATAAATTATCCGGCTGGCAGATGTTAAAGGAAGAAAATGCCGAACTTCTGATTGACGGGAAATGTGTAGACAGTGATTACACTTTCACTGCTGACAGCGAAAAAATGGTAGTTGAAATTACTTACAGCTTTGACGGTTCAGCTCTTGGCGGTCAGAACCTTGTTACCTTTGAGGAATTGTACGATATGAGCAATCCGAAAGAGCCTGTCAAGGTTGCCGAACATAAGGACATCAACGATGATGGACAGACCGTTCTTATCACAGAACGTATCATCAAAATCCATACGACCGCTACGGATAAGGACGGCAAGAAAGAAATCGAAGCCGGAAAAGATGTAACGATTGTGGATAAAGTCACATTAGATGGTCTGGAAGTTGGAACAAAATACAAACTTTCCGGCTGGCAGATGTTAAAAGAAGAAAATGCCGAACTTTTGATTGATGGAAAGAAAGTATCCAATGATTATGAGTTTACAGCCGACAGTGAAAAAATGACGGTTGAGATTGCCTTTACCTTTGATGGTTCTTCTCTTGGTGGCAAGAGCCTTGTCACATTTGAGGAATTATACGATATGACCAATTCAGACGAACCAAAGAAAGTGACGGAACATAAAGACATCACGGACGATGGACAGACCGTGACAATCAAGGAAGTGCCGGAAGTCCCAGACATACCAAAGGATACCGACACGCCGGATACACCGTCTACGGTTACTAAGACAAGTGACAGTCCAAAAACAGGCGACAATACCAATATCTATGCTTATCTTGCCATGCTCGGTCTTTCCTGCGTAGGGCTTGGCGGTATGCTTTACTTCAAACGCCGCAGAAAGAAATTATAAGGCAGTAACGTAGCGGTTGGTGGAACGTTCAAGGTCGCCACCCTTTTTGCAACTTCACGCTCCCGTGAAGCACTTGGTTTACGGGAGCGTGAAGTCCACTAGGGGCGTGGGGAGTGTAGCTCCCCACAAAGTACAGCAGGAAAGAACTTACAAATAGAAAGAAAAGAGGTCAATTATTATGGAATTAAGATTTGTCGTACCAAACATGGAAAAGACATTCGGAAACCTGGAGTTTGCCGGAGAAAATACTACGGAACAACAGAGAATCAACGGGCGTATGGCTGTCATTACCAGAAGCTACAACCTGTATTCCGATGTGCAGAGAGCCGATGATGTAGTTGTGACACTTCCTGCCAAAGCTGGCGAAAAGCATTTCTCGCCAGAGCAGAAAGTAAAACTTATCAACCCACGAATCACTACCGATGGCTATAAAATCGGGGAACGTGGATTTGTCAATTACATCTTACTTGCAGACGATATGTTACCAGTGGAAAGTAAATAAGGGGGTATTCAGATTATGAGATTAGCAAATGGAATCGTCATTGATAAAGAAAAGACTTTCGGAGTGTTGAAGTTCTCCGCATTACGCCGTGAGGTTCATGTACAGAATGAAGATGGAACGGTCAGTGAAGAAATTAAGGAACGCACCTACGATTTGAAATGCAACACACAGGGACGCATGATACAGGTATCCGTTCCGGCGACTGTTCCGTTAAAGGACTATGACTACAACGCCGAAGTGGAACTTATCAACCCTGTTGCAGATACGGTAGCCAATGCAAATTACCGTGGTGCAGATGTGGACTGGTATGTAAAGGCAGACGATATTGTTTTAAAAAATAAAAACGGTCATGCTGGAATTTCTCAGAATATTTCACAAGGACAACCTAAAAAATAAATGTAGCGTATAGATTTCCATTGTAGGTATTTTGGCAAAATGTTATAATATTCTAAGTAAAGTACGGGAGTGAATAATATGCCAATTAAATTTAATTTTAACAGATTGCAAAATATATATTTTGCTACTTTGAATTCTGATGATAAGGC
Organism: Faecalimonas nexilis; assembly: GCF_059731825.1. Classification (NCBI taxonomy): domain Bacteria; kingdom Bacillati; phylum Bacillota; class Clostridia; order Lachnospirales; family Lachnospiraceae; genus Faecalimonas; species Faecalimonas nexilis. Next base: position 1,186,195 of record NZ_AP029189.1, read on the forward strand.
AACTGCTTTTGACATACAAATTGGCAAAGGTAGATTTTTGTTTATGATGTATTTGTCTGATGAGGATAAAGAGGCTAAAGATACACTTTTTATTTATATGCGAAACACAAAAGTTTTGAGAAAATTAAAAATGTATGGTAGCCATAAAAAAGGCACATTTGATGTATATATATCAGAAAAAATTCAGAACGAGATGACAGAAGAACTCTGTTTAACTCACAGTGGAAAACCTTTTGATTTTGAACATTTTCTTGAAGAACTTAATTCCAATATACCATTAGAGATAAGACAAGAAACTAAAATTAAGACTCTTCGGGAAAATAGAAAAATAATCAGCTCTCTTGATGTAGTCGATGAAGCAAAGAAAACAGTATTAATCGGAGATAAACATTTGTCGGTAGGAAAACCACAAGATAAGACATTGAGAAAGTTGTATTTATATACGGATGCTGATGTAAAAGATATTGATGAATTAATAAAATTACTTAAAAAATTCAATAGAACGGTTGCTTGGACGACAGAGGATAATAATCACAAATCCGCAAATATTCGTGATTTAATTTGTGCGTTAAGTAAATAAAAGTATTAAGCAGTTAGTCTACATGATTAACTGCTTTTCTTATCCCCAAAGAAAGGAGTTTTAATGAAAGTATTGAAAAAATCTAAAGGTAACAGGATTCGTGCCAGTGATAAATCGCTGGTTTATCATTTCTGTATCGGCTGGCTGTTGCTCCTGTTCGTTGCGGTATTCCTGCTACTAAACCTGCGACAGCTTCTTGTTACCGACTGGAAAGATTTTAACCTGCTCCATGCCGGAATCACATGGACTGCCTACAATTCCATTACGGTTCTGATAGCGACTGGTGTTTGTGCATTGGTCGCTTTTCTCTACTACCGTTACGGATATGACCGTATCAAGCGGTTGCTACACAGACAAAAACTGGCTCGTATGGTGCTGGAAAATAAATGGTATGAAGCCGAAAACACCAAAGACAGCGGTTTTTTCACTGACCTGCAAAGCAGATCAAGAGAAAAAATCGTGTGGTTTCCCAAAATTTACTATCAGATGGACAACGGATTGCTCCATATCCGCTGTGAAATCACAATGGGAAAATATCAAGAACAGCTCCTGTCCTTAGAGGATAAATTGGAATCGGGGCTGTACTGTGAACTGACCGACAAGACACTGCATGACGGATATATCGAATACACCCTGCTCTATGATATGATAGCGAACCGTATTTCGGTTGATGAAGTGATAGCCGAAAATGGCGGTCTGCGGTTAATGAAAAATCTGGTGTGGGAATATGATTCACTTCCCCATGCCCTTATCTGCGGTGGTACAGGTGGTGGAAAGACCTATTTTCTGCTGACTATCATTGAAGCCCTGCTAAGAACCAATGCGGATTTATACATTCTTGACCCGAAGAACGCTGACCTTGCAGACTTGGGAACGGTCATGGGAAATGTCTACCACACGAAAGACGATATGATTGACTGCGTCAATACCTTTTATGAGGGCATGGTCACACGCTCGGAAGAAATGAAACTGCACCCGAACTACCGCACAGGGGAAAACTATGCCTATCTGGGGCTTGCTCCACAGTTCCTTATCTTTGATGAATACGTGGCTTTCCTAGAAATGCTCACAACAAAAGAAAGCACCGCCCTGTTAAGCCAGCTAAAGAAAATCGTCATGCTCGGCAGACAGGCTGGTTATTTTCTGATTGTAGCTTGCCAGCGTCCAGACGCAAAGTATTTCGGGGACGGTATCAGAGATAACTTCAACTTCCGTGTGGGGCTTGGTCGCATGAGTGAACTCGGCTACGGTATGCTCTTTGGAAGTGATGTGAAAAAACAGTTTTTCCAGAAGCGAATCAAAGGACGTGGATACTGTGATGTGGGAACAAGCGTCATATCAGAATTTTACACTCCCCTTGTACCCAAAGGCTATGATTTCTTGGGTACGATTGGGGAACTTACACACATAAGGCAGGACGGACAGGTGGCGTGCGAAGCGAAAGCCACAGGTACGGACTAGCCTTGCTGGTGTGGCGGTAGCCACGCCAGCATATATCAAGCCCCTCGGTATCTAACAGAGGGGCACAAATCACAAGGAAACATACACAAAAGTTACCGATTCTTGGCTGAAATCAAGCGTTTGGTAGCTTTTTTTATTGCTGTGACATCGGACTAAAAATGTCACAGTTTTTTGTAAAGGGGGTATCGCACTGAATGATACAGAGTGGATACAGGATTTTGCAGACAGGCGTTTGCAGTACGGTGTATCCCAGACGAAACTTGCGGTCATGGCTGGAATCAGCCGTGAACATTTAAGCCGTATTGAATCCGGCAAGGTGGCGGTCACAGAAGAAATGAAAGTGAAACTACTGGAAGCTCTGGAAAAATTCAACCCAGAAGCACCGCTTACCATGCTGTTTGATTATGTGAGGATACGGTTTCCGACACTGGATATTGGACACATCATTAAGGACATCTTACAGCTCAATATCCAGTACATGATACATGAGGACTTCGGGCATTACAGCTACACGGAACACTACTACATCGGAGATATTTTCGTATTCACTTCTCCCGATGAAGAAAAAGGTGTTCTGCTGGAACTGAAAGGAAAAGGCTGTCGCCAGTTTGAAAGTTATCTGCTGGCACAGGAACGGAGCTGGTATGACTTCCTTATGGACGCTCTGGTGGACGGCGGTGTGATGAAACGCCTTGACCTTGCCATCAATGACCATACAGGAATGTTGGATATTCCAGAACTGACCGAAAAATGCCGGAATGAGGAATGTGTATCGGTGTTCCGTTCCTTTAAGTCCTATGCTTCCGGCGAACTGGTCAAGCATGAGGAACAGGACAAGGCTGGTATGGGTTATACGCTTTATATCGGCTCGCTAAAAAGTGAGGTGTACTTCTGTGTCTATGAAAAAAGCTATGAACAGTACATCAAACTGGGGATTCCCATTGAGGAAGCACCGATAAAAAACAGATTTGAAATACGGTTGAAAAATGAACGTGCTTATTATGCTGTCCGTGACCTGCTGACCTACTATGACGCTGAACGGACGGCATTTTCTATTATCAACCGCTATGTACGCTTTGTGGATAAGGAAGCAGACAAGAAACGGAGCGACTGGAAATTATCTGTCCGCTGGGCGTGGTTCATCGGGGAAAACAGAGAGCCGTTAAAGCTCACGACCAAACCCGAACCCTACACACTGGACAGAACCCTACGCTGGATTCAACGGCAGGTTGACCCGACACTCAAAATGCTGGAAACAATCACAGCGAAAACAGGGATTGATTATCTGAAAGAAATCCGTAAATCCACGAAACTGACGGAAAAGCACTACAAGATAATCGAACAACAGACCACATCAACCGAAGATGTGATTTTAGAAAAGGAGAATTGAAAAATGCAACGATTATTATTTGACTTCCTGTTCTTCTCTTTAGGTGGAACAGTTGGCGTGATTGCCATGTGTATTTTACAGGCTGGCAGACAGTCTGACCGAAAAATGATGGAACTGAAAGGAGAAAAGAAAGTATGAATTTTGGACAGAACCTTTATAACTGGTTTTTAAGCAACGCACAGAGCCTTGTGCTGATGGCGATTGTTGTTATCGGTATCTACTTGGGATTCAAGCGTGAGTTTTCCAAACTTATCGGATTCTTGGTAGTTGCCTTAGTAGCCGTTGGTCTTGTATTCAATGCGTCCGGCGTAAAAGACGTATTGTTACAGTTATTCAATAAGATTATTGGAGCGTAAAGCCTATGGAAGAATGTAGCGTATTGATTGAAACGACTAAATCAGCAGAGAATAAAACCTCTCGCTGGTTTGATTTACCCATTGATTATGAGCTGTTCCGTGACCTGCTCGGCGTGGAAGCTGACAGCAATGATTATCAAATCATTGATATGAAGCTCCCCTTTGCTGGCGACATTGTAAGGACAACATCTGTCAGACGGTTAAACAAGCTGTACTTTGCTTACACGGATTTATCGCCAGAAGTTCAGCAGGCATACAAAGAGTTGATTCCCTATTGTGGCGGTGTTGAGGATTTATTACAGAAATCAGAAGAATTTCTGTTTTATCCAGAGTGCCACAACATCATGGACGTTGCCCGTTACCGCTTGGAGCATAACATTGAATTTTCTGCCCTCTCCGAAAAGGGAAAGAAATACTTTAATCTGGAAGCCTACGCCCATGAGCTGGAAGAAAAAGGACGCTATGCCCTCTGCAACAACGGTATGTTCAAGCTCTAATGGTGGTATTGCATATGGCAGATTTTATGAATACAACCGAAAGGAAGTGAACCGCTTATGATTGATGATATGCAAGTCTATATAGCCAATCTTGGCAAGTACAATGAGGGAGAGCTGGTCGGGGACTGGTTCTCTTTTCCGTTGGACGAAGAAGTGATTGCAGAACGTATCGGCTTAAATGCAGAGTACGAAGAATACGCAATCCATGATACGGACAACTTCCCGATGGAGATTAGCGAATACATTTCCATCGAAGAACTGAACCGTATCTATGAGCAGTTGGAAGAATTACCGGATTACCTGCTGGACGACTTGGACAGTTTCGTATCCTATTATGGAAGTCTGGAAGAACTGGTGGAGCATAAAGACGACATCATTCTGTATTCCGGCTGTGAAACGATGACCGATTTAGCCTACTATCTGATTGATGAAGAACAGGTACTCGGAGAAATCCCGTCCTCTTTACAGAACTATATCGACTATGAAGCCTACGGGCGTGACCTCGATATAGAGGGGACATTTATTGCAACAAACGCTGGTATCTGTGAGGTACTGCGTTAAGGGCTGGCAGATCAGCACCGCCACTGGTGCTACTGTCAGCTTTTCTCTTGGGGGCAGTCTGGAAAATCCGGCTGTCCCTGTTGTTAGGAAAATGAAGAAAGGAGCATTTACAAGTGAAGAAAATCCGAAGTTATACAAGTATCTGGAACGTGGAAAAGGTACTGTATGCCATCAATGATGTAAACCTGCCATTCCCTGTGACCTTTACCCAGATTACATGGTTTGTGCTGACGGAATTTATCATCATTCTGTTTGCAGATGTACCGCCACTTTCCATGATTGAGGGTGCGTTTTTGAAATATTTCGGGATTCCCGTTGCCCTTACATGGTTTATGTCACAGAAAACCTTTGACGGGAAAAAGCCATACAATTACATCAAGACGATGGTTCTGTATGCCCTGCGTCCCAAAGTGACTTATGCCGGAAAAGCCGTGAACCTGCATAAGCAGAAATTTGAGGAAACTATCACGGCAGTAAGGAGTGTGACCTATGTTCCCGATTAAATATATCGACAATAACCTTGTCTGGAATAAGGACAATGAGGTGTTCGCCTACTATGAGCTGATACCTTACAATTATTCGTTCTTATCCCCAGAGCAGAAATACCTTGTGCATGACAGCTTCCGTCAGCTTATCGCACAGTCCCGTGAGGGAAAGATTCATGCGTTACAGATTGCAACCGAAAATTCAATCCGAAGCATACAGGAACAGTCAAAGAAGCTGGTCACTGGAAAGCTCCGTGAGGTAGCAATCCAAAAGATAGACGACCAGACCGAAGCCCTTGTATCCATGATAGGCGACAATCAAGTAGATTACCGTTTCTTTCTGGGATTCAAGCTCATGGTCACAGAGGACGAAGTCAATCTGAAGAACATCAAAAAATCGGTATTTCTAACATTCCGTGAGTTTTTGAATGAGGTAAGGCATACGCTGATGAACGACTTTGTTTCTATGAGCAATGATGAAATCAACCGTTATGTGAAGATGGAGAAATTACTGGAAAACAAAATCTCCCGTAGGTTCAAAATCCGCCGACTGGAAGCCAAAGACTTTGCGTATCTGATGGAACACCTCTACGGCAGGGACGGGATAGCCTACGAAGATTATGTGTATCCTCTTCCAAAAAGAAAATTAAAAAGAGAAACACTGATTAAGTATTATGACCTTATCCGTCCTACCCGTTGCGTGGTGGAAGAAAGCCAGCGATATTTGCGTCTGGAACATGAGGACAGTGAAAGCTATGTGTCCTACTTTACGGTCAATGCCATTGTCGGAGAACTGGACTTCCCATCATCGGAAATCTTTTATTTCCAGCAACAGCAGTTCACATTCCCTGTGGATACGTCTATGAATGTTGAGATTGTCGGGAATAAGAAAGCCTTAACCACTGTCCGTAACAAGAAAAAGGAATTAAAGGACTTGGATAATCACGCCTATCAAGCCGGAAACGAAACAAGTTCAAATGTGGTGGAAGCCTTGGACAGTGTCGATGAACTGGAAACAGATTTAGACCAGAGCAAGGAAAGTATGTATAAATTAAGTTACGTCATACGGGTGTCTGCACCCGATCTTGACGAACTGAAACGCCGTTGTGATGAAGTCAAGGACTTTTACGATGATTTGAATGTGAAGCTGGTACGACCTGCCGGAGATATGATGGGACTGCATGGAGAGTTTCTTCCAGCCAGTAAGCGTTATATCAATGATTATATCCAGTATGTGAAATCCGATTTTTTAGCCGGACTTGGTTTCGGTGCTACCCAGATGTTGGGAGAAAATACAGGAATCTATATCGGCTATTCCGTGGATACAGGAAGAAATGTCTACCTGCAACCGTCCCTTGCCAGTCAAGGGGTAAAAGGTACGGTCACAAATGCGTTGGCTTCTGCTTTTGTAGGTTCGCTTGGTGGTGGAAAATCATTCTGTAATAACCTGCTGGTGTATTATTCCGTTCTGTTCGGTGGACAGGCAGTTATCCTAGACCCGAAAAGTGGTGCGAAACGTTCCTACTTGAAAAGAGTAGGCACAGCACTTCATTAAATCAATATTTAATGTGTGTTGGAGAACTAAACACACGAATAGTCGAATGACGGGGTAACGCCCTGAAAGGCTACTTTAATACTCCGACTGGCAGAAACTTGAGTAAACAAGGCTCTGTCAGAAGCTCGGTGAAGTCGGCAGACAGACACCGTAACAGATAATGCTGACGAAAGATTCCCAGAGGTGGGCGTTGTGTCCTATATGCCGGAAGTCTATAAAATATCTATGGTTAGAATGTAGATGAGAGGTCTACTGACGAATCCTTGAATGTACAGGTCTATATCGGGGCTGGATAGAAATGTCCAGTGACACAAACAGTGTCGCTACTGTGGGTGAGTAAGACTCCGCATTTATGAAAATCCATATAACGTTAAAGGCGTTATCAAGGTAGCAGGCTTATAGAGGAAACCTAAGGATATATGTACAGATAGTGTGTTTGGAACGTTGAAAGCTGACAACATGGAGATTTTACTGTCTGTGAAGTGTTCACATCAGAAAGTTATTGTGAGATTAGCAATGATATAAGGTGTGTTAATGTCAGTGAGAGTGGTGGCACAGTACCTATGAAACCGTGATAACAAGCGGTGGAGGGATAGCCACTAGTCATATGAAGAATAGAATTACTAAGAAAAATGGTATGGGTTCGAGTAAGACTAAGAGATGTACTTGCTCCTGCAAACAAGGAGGGTACAGACCATGCTAAAGAAAAACAAGCTCCGCTATAACGAGTATTATGATATGCAACATATTTATGACGAGTTATACGCACAGAGCAAGAACGGTAATAACTTTTATAAGTTACTTGAAATTATTGGTTCGGAACAAAATATTTGTTTAGCTTACCGTAATCTGAAATCAAACAGTGGCAGTAAAACGGCTGGAACGGATGGAATGACGATAGACGATATAAAACAACTCAGCAATGCTGAGATTGTTGCTACCGTTCGGGAAAGCCTTAGCAACTACCGCCCCAAATCAGTCAGACGTGTTTTCATTCCAAAAGCTGGGAGCGATAAAATGCGTCCATTGGGGATTCCGTGTATCTGGGACAGGCTGGTACAACAATGTATCCTGCAAGTCCTAGAGCCGATATGCGAACCAAAGTTCCATAATCATTCCTATGGATTCCGTGCGAATCGAAGTGCCCACCATGCAGTCAGCAGAGTAACGACACTGATAAATTTATCAAAATATCATTACTGTGTTGACGTAGACATTAAAGGATTTTTCGATAATGTCAATCATGGAAAACTATTAAAACAAATCTGGACACTTGGTATTCGGGATAAAAGATTGATTTGCATTATCAGCAAAATGCTGAAAGCCGAAATTGACGGCGAGGGTGTCCCAGAAAAAGGAACGCCACAAGGCGGTCTGTTAAGTCCACTGCTCTCCCTCATAGTCCTTAATGAATTAGACTGGTGGGTAAGCAGTCAGTGGGAAACATTCCAGCCGAAGAACCGCAGTAAAAATGGGTGGCTTCAATACGCAAAGAAATATACCAAACTGAAAAGCGGTTTTATTGTACGTTACGCTGATGATTTTAAAATCATGTGTTCAACCTATGGAGAAGCACAAAGATTTTACCACAGTACCGTAGATTTTCTTAATAAAAGGCTGAAATTAGAAATCAGTCCAGAGAAATCAAAGGTAGTAAATCTGAAGAAAAATTCATCAGATTTTCTGGGGTTCAAAATCAAAGTCATTCCAAAAGGAAGAACGAAACACGGTTATGTTGCCAAAACAGATATGAACCAAAAAGCATTAAAGAAAGCGAAAACAAATCTAAAGTTAAAGGTAAAAGATATAGCCAGACATACGACTGGCTTCAATATCAGCAGATATAATCTGACAGTTATCGGTATGCAGAATTACTACTGCATAGCAACTAACGTATATAACAACCTGACAGAAGTAAGTTACGCTCTCTTACCGACCATACGAATCCGTTTAAGGAACATTGCAAAATCAGTTCCATTTGAAAGTACAAGTTCAGAATTTCAGAGCAGGACAAAAGGAATCAGACCAAAAACAAAAATAGTGATGATTGCGGATAATCCGCTATTGCCGATTCAAGGAGTACAACACAAAAATCCTATGAATTTCTCGCAAGATATTTGTAATTTTACAAAGCAAGGGAGAAACAAGGTGCATGAGGACGTTGTAGTTGTAACAAAAGAAGAAATCCGAGCGTTGTTGGAAAATGAAAACCCTGCCGATAGCGTAGAGTTTAACGACAATCGTATTTCGGCATATATCGCACAACAAGGCAACTGCTATGTAATGAATCGTCGAGGAACTCCGTCCACTCTGATATGTATTCACAAATCAGACAAAGGAGATAACCTTGACAGATATTCTAATCTGGCATTTGTGGAAATTCCCATTGCAAAGGCAATCCTAACAGAATCAGCAGACGAAGCAAAATCACTGTTAAAAGGTTATGTTCTTAATAGTCAGCAGAAGAAAAAACTGAACAGAATACGGACGAATTACGGATACCAGACAATAACTGGGAAATAACTTATAAATCTATTTGGATATGATGGAACGCCGTATGAAGCGAAAGTTTCATGTACGGTGTGAAGCGGGGGAAAACTTGGAGATAACATCAAAAAGTTACCTATCGCTATAGCGTGGAAACTGGAAAGAAACACTGCCGGAAATTGCGGAGGAAATCAACATTGTAAACATTACCAGTGATTCCAGCAATCAAGGGCTGTTAGACCCGTATGTGATTATGAAAGATGTCAAGGACGCTGAAAGCCTTGCCATCGACATTCTGACATTCCTTACAGGTATCAGCAGTCGTGACGGCGAAAAGTTCCCTGTCCTTAGAAAAGCTGTCCGCACGGTATCCCAGAATCAGAATCACGGGCTGTTGCAGGTCATTGAGGAACTGCGAAAAGAGGATACCGCCGTATCCCGTAACATTGCAGACCATATCGAAAGTTTTACGGACTATGATTTTGCACAGCTTTTGTTCTCAGACGGTTCGGTGGAAAATGCAATCAGTCTGGATAACCAGCTCAACATCATACAGGTTGCAGATTTGGTTCTGCCGGATAAGGATACTACCTTTGAGGAATACACGACCATTGAACTGTTGTCGGTATCCATCTTAATTGTTATCAGCACCTTTGCCCTTGATTTCATTCACAGTGACCGAAGCATTTTTAAAATCGTGGACTTGGACGAAGCATGGGCGTTCTTAAATGTGGCACAGGGCGAAACACTCTCAAATAAGCTGGTGCGTGCTGGTAGAGCCATGAACGCCGGAGTCTATTTCGTGACACAAAGCTCTGGGGACGTATCGAAAGAAAGTCTGAAAAATAACATCGGCTTAAAGTTTGCGTTCCGCTCCACAGATACCAATGAAATCAAGCAGACCTTAGAGTTTTTCGGGCTGGACAGTGAGGACGAAAATAACCAGAAACGGTTGAGGGATTTGGAGAACGGACAATGCTTAATGCAGGATTTATACGGACGTGTCGGTGTGGTACAGATACACCCTGTCTTTGTAGAACTGCTCCATGCCTTTGATACCAGACCGCCGATAAAAAGTGAGGTGGATTTGGAATGATGAAATCTATCACAAGAGAAAAGGTATTCCATGTACTGAAACTGGTACTGCTTGCCGTGACCGTTACGCTGGTACTGCTGTCCCTGCTTGGGACGGTAGCTCATGCGTCTGGACTGGTCGATGATACGGTCAATGCAGACAACCTGTATTCAAAGTATCCGCTTTCCAACTATCAGCTTGATTTCTATGTGGACAATAGCTGGTCTTGGCTACCGTGGAACTGGCTGGACGGCATTGGAAAATCGGTGCAGTACGGGCTTTACTGTATCACAAATTTTGTCTGGACAATCAGCCTGTATCTTAGCAATGCCACAGGATATGTGGTGCAACAGGCGTATAAGCTGGACTTCATCAATGACATGGCAGACAGTATCGGGAAAAGTATCCAGACACTTGCCGGAGTGACCGAAAACGGATTTTCCAGCAGTGGATTCTATGTGGGATTCCTGCTCATTATCATTTTGATTGTAGGTGTTTATACCGCCTATACAGGGCTTCTCAAACGGGAAACAAGCAAGGCACTTCACGCCGTTATCAACTTTGTGGTGGTATTTATCGTGTCTGCGTCCTTTATTGCCTACGCTCCCAATTATATCCAGAAAATCAATGATTTCAGTTCAGACATCAGCACCGCTTCTCTGGATTTGGGGACAAAAATCATGCTCCCCGATTCACAAAGCAAAGGGAAAGACAGCGTAGACCTTATTCGTGACAGCCTGTTTGCGATACAGGTAGAAAAACCGTGGCTGTTATTGCAGTTCGGGAACAGCGATACCGAAGAAATCGGTGCTGACCGTGTGGAAGCTCTGGTATCTTCCAGCCCGTCCGATGAAGATGGGGAAACAAGGGAAAATGTTGTGAAAACAGAGATTGAGGATAACGACAATGACAACCTTACCATTCCACAGGTCGTCAACCGTCTTGGCATGGTGTTCTTCCTGCTCATTTTTAATCTCGGTATCACAATCTTTATCTTCCTGCTTACCGGCATGATGTTATTTTCCCAGATACTTTTTATCATATATGCCATGTTTCTGCCTATCAGCTTCTTACTGTCCATGATACCAACCTATGAAAATATGGCAAAACAGGCAGTTGTCCGTGTGTTCAATGCCATTATGACAAGAGCCGGAATCACTCTGATTGTGACCGTAGTATTTTCGATTTCCAGTATGTTCTACAACATTTCCACGGACTATCCGTTCTTCATGGTGGCGTTTTTGCAGATAATCTGCTTTGCCGGAATCTATATGAAGCTCGGAGAACTAATGAGTATGTTCAGCCTTAATGCGAATGATAGCCAGCAGATAGGTCGCCGGATATTCCGTAGACCGATGGTGTTCATGCGACACAGGGCAAGACGTATGGAACACAGGATTGCAAGGGCTGTCGGTGCTGGAAGTGTTGCAGGTGCGGTGGCTGGTGCAAGTGTTGCCAGAGCCGGAAAGCCAGCAACGAACCAACCACCAAAGAAACGGGAAAATACCTCTGCCAGCATGGGAAGCCGTGTCGGTTCTGCGGTAGGTGCTGTGATGGATACGAAAAATAAAGTCCGTGACAGTGCTTCCTCTCTGAAAGAAAATGTGAAAGACTTGCCGACACAGGCTGGTTATGCTGTCCACTCTGCAAAACAGAAAGCAAAGGATAATGTATCAGACTTTAAGCGTGGCGTTGTGGAAGAACGGGAAAACCGACAGGAACAGCGTACACAGAAACGCAATCTGCACAGGGAAAATATCTCACAGAAAAAACAGGAATTGCAGAAAGCACAGGAAGCAAAACAGACAGTTCATGCGAATGGATCAGCGACAGCCGGAGCTACCAGAAGCCATGAACGCCCTGTTGCCACACCTGTTCCAAAACCTGCACAGACCGATACGGTCAAAACGCCGGATATGAAACGTCCTGCTACTTCTCCTGTGATAAAAAATGCAGAAGTCAAGGCTGGAAAAGAAACTGTCCGAACCAATATCAGACAGGAACAGCAGGTCAAAGCTGTTGCCAGAGCGAATCAGCCAAACGTAGCGGAATCCAGCAGTAATCATAAGAAATCTACGGTACAGAAAACACAGGTCAATGGAAAATCTGCCCGTAAAACTGTTACGAAACATTCAGAGAAAGGACGGAAGAAATGAGATTAAAACGTATCCTTATCATAGGTGCGATATTTCCTGTCCTTTTCTCCATCGTCCTCTTTTTCGGGATACTGATTTCCGGCGAAGATGACGACAGTTCCAACAGTTATTCGCCTGTCTATTCTGGCATGAACCTGTCAGCCGATGTCCTCAAACATCAGACAATGGTAGAAAAATACGCCAGAGAAAACGGTATCTCGGAGTATGTGAACGTCCTGCTTGCCATCATACAGGTGGAAAGTGGCGGTACGGCTACCGATGTCATGCAGTCCAGCGAAAGTCTTGGACTACCGCCAAACTCATTAAGTACAGAAGAATCCATTAAGCAGGGGTGTAAATATTTTGCGTCCCTGCTTTCTTCCTGTAAAGCCAAAGGTATGAATGACATTAACGTGGTCATTCAATCTTATAACTATGGTGGTGGCTATGCAGACTATGTTGCGAAGAACGGGAAAAAGCACAGCTTCAACCTTGCAGAGAATTTCGCAAAGAATAAATCCGGCGGTACAAAAGTGACCTATACGAACCCGATAGCGGTCAGTAAAAATGGTGGCTGGCGTTATAACTACGGAAATATGTTCTATGTAGAGCTGGTCAACCAATATCTGACCGTGAAGCAGTTCAGCAACGAAACGGTACAGGCGGTTATGAATGAAGCGTTGAAGTATCAAGGCTGGAAATATGTCTACGGTGGCAGTAACCCGAACACCTCTTTTGACTGTTCTGGTCTTACCCAGTGGTGCTACGGAAAAGCCGGAATCAGCCTGCCACGAACTGCACAGGCACAGTATGACGCAACCCAGCATATCCCATTGTCACAGGCACAGGCTGGCGATTTGGTCTTTTTCCATTCCACTTATAATACCAGTGACTATGTTACCCATGTGGGAATCTATGTGGGAAACAATCAGATGTATCATGCCGGAAATCCAATCGGCTATACCGATTTGACCTCTGCCTACTGGCAACAGCACATCATTTGTGCCGGAAGAATCAAACAATAGAAAGGACTTGAAATATGTTTAAGAAAAAAGAAAAAACAGAGAAAGCACCTAAGAATAAGAAAGTGCGTACCATGAAAGTCGGGACACATAAGAAATCTGTCCTGCTGTTGTGGGCGGTGCTTCTGGCAAGCACCAGCTTTGGTGTGTATAAGAACTTTACCGCCATTGACACCCACACGGTACATGAAAAAGAAATCATTCAGCTAAGATTGAACGATACCAACGGTATTGAGAATTTCGTCAAGAACTTTGCGAAAGCCTACTACTCATGGGATACCAGCAAGGAAGCCATTGAAGCAAGGACAACAGAAATCAGTAAATACCTTACCAAAGAATTGCAGGACTTGAACGCCGATACCATCAGAACGGACATACCAACCAGTGCGACCGTTACAAATGTGCTGGTCTGGAATGTAGAGCAGTCTGGAACGAACGATTTTACCGTTGCCTACGAAGTAGATCAGCAGGTAAAAGAGGGAGAACAGACACAGGCAGTCACAGAAAACTACACCGTGACCGTTCATGTGGATAAGGACGGTGCAATGGTCATTACCCAGAATCCAACCCTTGCTCCGGCAGTGCAGAAATCAAAGTATGAACCGAAAGCACAGGAAGCCGATGTCAGTGTCAGTTCCGATACAGTCAAGGACGCTACCGCTTTCTTGGAAACATTCTTTAAGCTCTATCCAACAGCTACGGAAAAGGAACTTGCCTACTATGTCAAAGACGGTGTGCTTGCTCCTGTATCCGGCGACTATGTATTTTCAGAACTGGTAAACCCTGTCTTTACCGAAGACGGTGATAACCTCAAGGTCAGCGTGTCTGTGAAATATCTGGATAATAAGTCGAAAATGACGCAAATCTCACAGTATGAACTTGTGTTACATAAGGACGATAACTGGAAGATTATTAAATAAGACAAAAGGCTTGCTTTCGTATAAACTACGCATAGCAAGCCCTTTATATTTTGGGGAGGGATATTACAAATTAAGATGCTCTCTCATTGACATAATCCATGTTTCGATTGCTTGTACAAGAATAGCCTGTTGTTCTAAAACGGCTAATCCAGTTTTGGGGATTTCAGGAATATTCTTTTTAAAATTCCTATTTTCCTCTATATATGATTTAAGCATTTTAATATTATTTTCGATATTATCAAGACATAGTTTTTGATTATCTTTGGATAAACTGTCAAGGTTGACAATTACGGCATTAAAATCTAAAAAAATATGAATTGGTTTGCAGGATATATCTAGCATAAGTTTTTCAAATTGAGAATTTCCGGAATCAGTCAATGTGTAAACTGCTTTTTCTGGCATTTTTCCATCTTTAACCTGTGTGCTAGTGATATAGCCTTTTCCCTCTAACTGAATCACTTTTTTGTAGATTGAGGGAGTACTAATTTTTACCCATTTAGAGATGTTTCGATATTCCACCATTTTTTGAATATCGTATGCACTCATGGATTCTTTTTTGAGAATCCCTAATACTATTAAATCAATCGTTGCCATAAATTTTTCCTCCATTTATATTGACAGTTACTATAAATTATAGTAGTATAATTCCTACAGCTAAATATGCTGTAATTTATACTATTATATTTTATAATTCATGTCAAGAGAAAGGAGATTTTTGAATGAACAATCGTAACAACAAAATGGAGTTATTAGGAAATGCTCCGATACCAAAAGCCCTTATGGCTATGGGAATCCCTACCATGTTGGGTATGATGGTAAATGCTATCTACAATCTGGTGGATGCCTATTTTGTAGGTAGTTTGGGTACAAGTCAGATGGGAGCAATCTCAGTAGTTTATCCACTTGGTCAAGTAGTAGTGGGATTAGGCTTACTGTTTGGAAATGGTTCAGCATCTTATCTGTCTAGATTATTAGGAAAGGGTGACAAAGAAAAAGCAAATCAAGTAGCAAGTACGGCATTGTATAGTAGTATTACTGTAGGTGCAATTATGATTATTTTATCCATAATTTTTCTTCGTCCTATTCTTAAATTTTTAGGAGCAACAGACAGTATCATGCCTTACGCTATTACCTATGCCAGCATTTATATTATTTCTTGTATTTTCAATGTGTTTAATGTAACGATGAATAATATTGTAACCAGTGAGGGAGCGGCAAAAACAACTATGTGTGCCTTAATGACTGGTGCAATATTGAATATTGGTTTAGACCCTGTATTCATTTATATATTAAATATGGGTGTTGCAGGAGCGGCAATCGCAACTGCTATTTCACAGATTGTTTCTACATTAGTTTATTTAACATTTATTCTTAGAAAAAAAAGTACCTATCATTTTAGAATTAGGAATTTTTCATTTACAAAAGATATTATGTCAGAGATATTTAAAATCGGAATACCAACACTTGTTTTTCAGATATTAACAAGCCTTTCTATTTCTTTTGTAAATACAAAATCTATGGTCTATGGAGATTCTGTAATTGCTGGTATGGGGGCTGTGACAAGAATTGTTTCTATGGGAAGTTTGATGGTATTTGGATTTATTAAAGGTTTTCAGCCGATTGCCGGATATAGTTATGGTGCAAAGAAATTTTACCGTTTACAAGAAGCAATTAAAACATCAATTTTATGGTCTACCATATTTTGTGTTATTTATGGATTGATATTGGCAATATTTTCAAAAGGAATCATATCACAATTCACAAAAATGGATTTAGATATGATTCGTGTAGGAACTCAATCTTTACGGATAAATGGTTTTTCATTTATGTTGTTTGGCTTCTATACTGTATATTCTTCATTATTACTCGCTCTTGGGAAAGGGTTAGCTGGTTTCTTTTTAGGAGCTTGTCGGCAAGGAATTTGTTTCATACCTGTAATTCTGATTCTTCCAGTATTTTGGGGAATCAACGGCATTATGTACGCCCAGCCAATCGCTGATGTACTTTCTGCTGTGATTACTATTTTTATGGCGGTGCATTTACACAAAGAACTTGCTTTATCAAAACAGAAATTTTTATCTGGACAACAAAATACATAAAGGTTAGGAACGCTTTTATATAACAGAGATTAAAAATATGGTAGGATTAAAAAAACGACATATTAAAAAAATGTTGAAAACTGGTGCTAAAGCAGATGGAGCATCGCTTGCTGATATTCGGACTGATATAGAAGCTACTATTGATGAAGCAATGACCAGCACCGACCCAGAGGTACAAGCGAATTTCAGAAAGTTGTTTAGAAATAAGCGTCCCACACCAGAGGAATATATTTATACGATTACAAAAAAGACAAAGATTAAATTTTAAAAATCTATTGTCGCAAAGGTGGTGCTTCTATGAGTAATCAATCATGGGTGTTATGTCCTATTTGTAACAACAAGACACGAATCAAAATACGGGACGATACAGAATTGATAAATTTTCCGTTATTCTGTCCGAAGTGCAAACAGGAAACTCTAATCAATATAAAACATGGAAATATAATTATCAGAGAGCCAGACGCTAAGACGCAGAGCCGATAATTTGTAAGTTATTGTAACTTATATATTATCGGCTCTTATTTGTTGCCTGCGGAGCAGATCAGCAAATAAGCGTTGAAGAATCTGTATAGAAAAACAGAGAAAATAAGAAGCAAATCACTTCTTATTCTCTCTGCTGTTCAAGATACCGTCAATCGTACCTTGAATGATTTTTAATTCGTTATCACTCAATAAATCAAGTGACGAATCTATCTGACGGCGGGCTGTATTTTTTTCAACATTCTTCGCTGGATAGAAATACTCGTCAACAGATATATTGAACATGGTAACTAAATCATGGAATAACTGAAAGCTAGGGTGTTTCCCGATATTTTCAATATCTGCGATATGACGTTCTCCGTAAAAGACTTTATCTCCTAAATCATTTCTGGAAAGCCCTGCTTTCTCTCTGGCTTCTCTGATTGCCAGTCCTAAAGGACGAAAATCAAAGCTGTGCGTATCTTTCTTTTTTCTCATTTTTAATCACCTAGCATGAGTTTATACTTCATGTTATGTGATTAGAATGTGTTAAAAACTCATATTATATGCACTATAAATTCGATAAAAATATTACCTCGTTCGGTAAATAAAAAAAACCGTTCTGTGGGTAATCTCTTTTATAATGTCCAAAAATATAGGGACGGTTTTGGTATAACCAGAGCTGTCCTTTTTCTATTTTCACAGGCTTGCTCTGGTCAAGGAGCAATTTGTGATTCTAAGTAAAACAGGCAGTCTATACCGACAACCGAATTTATTCCGTCTTTTTCTTAGTACATCATCAGTCCTTGAACATGAATTAAAAACTCATATATCAGATGTTTTAAAAACAGTCTATTTGTTATTGGTGCAAATAGGCTGTTTTCATATTTACAAAAAATTTTTTCAATCCTGCAACAAATCACACCTTGCCGTACAGATATGGTGCGGAAAGAGGGATACATACTTTTCACTTCATAGCGAAAGGGGGTGTGATTTTGAAACCATCAGACTTCCAAAAGACAATACAGTGTCAGTTTGACTGTAAGCTCAAAAAGGTTGTGAAAGGCATTGTCCGTAACTACCGCAAGGAATTAGCAAGACGACAGGCAAAGGAAGTATCCTTTTGTGAGCTTCCAGAGATTGTTGTTGAGAAATTGATTGTATGGGACGATTACGAAAGTGAATATACAACGTTCGATGTGTGCGGTACAGAAATCCGTGTACTTGATGAAGAACTTGCAGAAGCACTGAAACAGTTGCCGGAGCAGAGCCGAAACATTGTATTGATGTTTTTCTTCTTGGATATGAGTGATTCGGAGATAGGCGAAAAGCTGAATATCAACCGAAGCACATCATACAGACACAGAAGAAATTCACTTGAAGAAATCAGAAAGCAGTTAAAGGAGAAGAAAACAAATGAAGAATAAGCAACACACACTTCCATCATTTTTTCTCATATCATCAGCCGTGGACGGTAACGAAAACGCCATAGAAAAGCTGTTGTTATTCTATGAAGCCTACATATCAAAATGCTGTTTACGCCCGTTTTACGATGAGTACGGTAACGTATACATTGTGGTTGATATGGAATTAAAGGGACGTATCAGAGAAGCCCTTTTGAAAATGATATGTGAATTTGAAATAGACGAACATTAAGTAATATTTGAGCGGAGCATGATTTAACAAACTCCCCTCTTTCCTGTTCCGCTTTTTCTTATCATTCTGTATCAGTCCATTTGCAAAAATGAATTGATACAGGCTGACAAGAGCCTAACAGTTCTTTGACAACTGAATAAAGCAGTCAGATACGTTTGTGCTTGCAGTGAGCCATCAGAGGTTGTACGCCGTGACTTTTCCAATCGGGAGATAGCGATTCATGCAATGATCTGGGAGCGACCGTTGGAAAAGTCGTTCTGCTATGACCTGCAACACAGGATAATGATACACCCGTATGACACGGTTCAGCCCACAGGAATGGGAATGGTTGAGATACCAGCGGAGCTTGCCGAAGCCGTCTGACTGCTTGTAAAAAGCATATGATAAAGGAGAGTGATACTTTTACTGGTGTGCAGAAAATGACGATAATACAGGTCGGTAAAAGGAGGGCTGACAGATGAACAAAACAAAAGAAAGACCAACCTCACAGCCGATAACGGTAAATATAGATAAATTGTCTGCAATGTTATCTTGTGGTCATGCTACTGCAAGAAAGATTGGAGAACAGGCAGGAGCAAAAATTGTGATTGGACGTAGGGTTCTTTATTCGGTAGAAAAAGTCAAAAATTACCTCTCATATCTGGAAGAATAACACCCTTTTTCATTTATGTTTCTTGTGATATATGGTATAATATTTATAGACATAACCACGTCATGAGAACAAAAAAGGGGGCTATTACAGAAAGGAATGTTTCTCATGGCAAATAGCAGAAAAGACCATAAAGGAAGAAAATTAAGAGAGGGCGAAAGCTGGCGTAAAGATGGTAGATATAGTTACCGTTATACAGATATAAGAAGTGGAAAACGTCTGACAGTATATGCAAAGGATTTACCGGAATTAAGGGAAAAGGAAAAGCAGATTGCAAAAGACTTGGAAGATAACATTTTAACTGATGGAGCAATCAAAAAACTTACTCTTAATAAATTGTTTGAAAGATATATGTCCACTAGGGAGCTGAAAGAATCTACTAGAGCAAATTATCTGAAAACATGGGAGAATCGTGTCAAAGACGAAATTGGAAACATCAAGGTTGTTCAGATTTTACCATCACACATCAAATCGTTTTACTCAAAACTTTCTAAAGCAGGATACGCATATTCTACAATAAAATTTATTAACAATATGATTTATCCGGCACTGGAAATGGCTGTTGATGATGATATTATCCGCAAGAATCCGGCAAAGTTTTCTATCAGTGATTATGGTAGACAGGCAGAAGAACGTATTGCCTTAACAGTTTTACAACAGGAAAAAATGCTGGAATTTGTGAAAAATAATCAAGTATACAACACCTACTATCCAATGCTCAGAATCATGTTAGGAACTGGTGTAAGGTGCGGAGAACTGATTGGATTGACTTGGGAAGATGTAGATGTCAGAACAAAAGCGGTAAGTATTGACCATCAGTTGATTTATAAAGATTTAGGAGATGGCTATAAATTCCATATTTCCACGCCAAAGACGGATTCTGGAATCCGAACTATCCCTATGACATCAGATGTACAAAGAGCATTTGAAGAACAAAAGAAATTAAACTTTATGCTTCAAAAAGGAAAAGATGTTGAGATAGACGGTTATAAAGGATTCATTTTCATGGCAAAGTCCGGCAGACCGCTCATGCCTAGTGCAATAAACAATATCTTATATAATATTGTAGACGCATATAACAAAAAAGAAGTTCAAATTGCAAAGACTGAACATAGAAATGCTGAATTGTTACCAACGGTATCCGCTCACATTATGCGACATACGGCTTGTACCAGAATGGCAGAAAAGAGGATAGACGTAAAAGTTCTTCAATATATTATGGGACACGCCCACATAGATGTAACAATGGACGTATATAACCATGTAAGTGAGATGTCCAGAATTGAGAGTGAAATCACAAGGCTGGAAAGCGTAGCAATTAGTTGACACCAAAAATAAAAAAATTGGTGTCAAAATGGTGTCAAATCAAGAAAAAGTGATGATTATAAGGAAAAAAAGTGTTGCAAACCCCGTAAAATCAAGGTTTGCAAAAAAAATCTCAAATAATTAGCACTCAACACTTGACAGTGCTAATAATATGTGTTATACCTACAATAGAACAAGAAAAAACAAACTCGCAAAAGGAGGCGTGATGTATGAATATAAATAAATTTACACAAAATTCGATGCAGGCGGTGCAGGGCTGTGAAAAAGTTGCTTATGAATATGGCAATCAGGAGATTGAACAGGAGCATTTACTCTATGCTTTGGTCACACAGAATGACAGTCTGATTTTAAAATTATTAGAAAAGATGGAAATCCAAAAAGAGTTGTTTATCAACCGTGTGGAGGAAGCGCTTAGAAAGAGAACGAAAGTGCAAGGCGGTCAGGTATATATCGGACAGGATTTGAACAAAGCTTTGATTCATGCGGAAGATGAAGCTACACAAATGGGAGATGAGTACATTTCTGTAGAGCATATTTTTCTAGCATTAATTAAGCAGCCAAACAGAGAAGTAAAGGCGATTTTCAAGGAGTTTAATATTACAAGAGAGCGTTTCCTTCAAGTACTTTCTACCGTAAGAGGGAATCAGAGAGTCACCAGTGACAATCCGGAGGCAACCTATGATACGCTTAATAAATACGGCAGTGATCTGGTAGAACGGGCAAGGGAACAAAAACTTGATCCAGTCATCGGCCGTGATGCGGAGATTCGTAATGTCATACGAATCCTGTCTAGAAAGACAAAGAACAATCCGGTGCTGATCGGAGAACCTGGTGTCGGTAAGACGGCGGCAGTAGAAGGGCTGGCACAACGTATTGTGCGCGGGGATGTGCCTGAGGCGTTAAAAGATAAAAAAGTGTTTGCGCTTGATATGGGGGCGCTGGTAGCCGGTGCAAAATATCGTGGTGAATTTGAGGAGCGTCTGAAAGCAGTGCTCGAAGAAGTGAAAAACAGTGATGGAAATATCATTCTGTTTATCGATGAACTTCACACGATTGTCGGAGCAGGTAAGACGGACGGCGCGATGGATGCCGGAAATATGTTAAAGCCGATGCTGGCGCGTGGAGAACTTCACTGTATTGGCGCGACAACACTGGATGAATATAGACAGTATATTGAAAAAGATGCTGCATTGGAGAGACGTTTCCAGCCGGTTATGGTAGATGAACCATCGGTGGAAGATGCGATTTCGATTCTGCGTGGCTTAAAAGAGCGTTATGAAGTATTTCATGGTGTGAAAATTACAGACAGTGCACTTGTGGCAGCCGCAACACTTTCCAATCGATATATTTCCGACCGATTCCTTCCGGACAAGGCGATTGACCTTGTAGATGAAGCGTGTGCATTGATCAAGACAGAGTTAGACTCCATGCCTACAGAGTTGGATGGACTGCAAAGACGTATTATGCAGCTTGAGATTGAAGAGGCGGCTCTGAAAAAAGAGAATGACAGATTAAGTCAGGACAGACTCGTGAACCTACAAAAAGAGCTTGGAGAACTGCGTGATGAATTTGCCGGAAAGAAAGCGCAGTGGGACAATGAGAAGACTTCTGTAGAGAGACTACAGAAAATCCGTGAAGAGATTGAGCAGGTGAATCAGGAGATTCAAAAAGCACAGCATTCCTACAATTTGGAACGTGCGGCAGAATTGCAGTACGGCAAACTTCCACAGCTGACAAAACAGTTGGAGGAAGAGGAAAAGAAAGTGAAAGAGCGGGATCTTTCATTAGTGCATGAAAGTGTGACAGATGAAGAGATTGCGAGAATCATTTCCAGATGGACAGGAATTCCGGTTGCAAAATTAAATGAAAGTGAGAGAAGCAAGACGCTTCATCTTGACGAAGAACTCCACAAACGTGTCATTGGGCAGGATGAAGGGGTTACAAAAGTAACAGAGGCGATTATCCGTTCGAAAGCAGGTATCAAAGATCCTACGAAACCAATCGGATCATTCCTGTTCCTGGGACCTACCGGGGTAGGTAAGACAGAGCTTGCAAAAGCACTTGCGGAGAGTTTGTTTGATGATGAGAGCAATATGGTTCGTATTGATATGAGCGAATATATGGAGAAATACTCAGTGTCTCGTCTGATAGGAGCACCTCCGGGATATGTCGGATATGACGAAGGCGGACAGCTTACAGAGGCGGTTCGAAGAAAACCATATTCCGTTGTTTTGTTTGATGAGATTGAAAAGGCACATCCGGATGTGTTTAATGTGTTGCTGCAGGTGTTGGATGACGGACGTATCACTGACTCACAAGGTCGGACTGTTGATTTTAAAAATACGATTCTGATCATGACATCAAATATCGGATCTGCTTACCTTTTGGATGGCATCGATGAGAACGGTGAGATCAGCAAGGAAAGTGAAACGATGGTCATGAATGATCTGCGGGCACATTTCAGACCTGAATTTTTGAATCGTCTAGATGAGACAATTATGTTCAAACCATTGACGAAACAGAACGTTTATGCAATCATTGACTTATTATTGAAAGATGTCAATAAACGGCTGGAAGATAAAGAACTTTCGATAGAGCTTACAGATGCTGCGAAGAATTTTGTGGTGGAAGGTGGCTATGAGCCAATGTACGGTGCAAGACCGCTGAAACGATATCTTCAAAAGCATGTAGAGACATTAGCTGCAAAACTGATTTTACAGGGAGATATTGGCAGTGAAGATGTCATTCTGATTGATGTAGAAGGGGACAAACTGACAGCGAAAATAAAATAAATTGCAGGAAAAAAGCATGGAACAGATTATTTTTCACATTGATGTAAATTCAGCGTATCTTAGCTGGACGGCAGTAGAACAATTGAAAAATGGAGCAGAAGTGGATTTACGCAAAATCCCGGCGATTATAGGAGGTAATCAGGAATCCAGACACGGGGTTGTGCTTGCAAAATCTCCTTTGGCGAAAAAATATGGGATTCGGACAGGGGAGCCGGTTGCACAGGCTTTCCGAAAATGTCCGGATCTTGTGATGGCGCCGCCAAATCATAAGATGTATCAGGAGTACAGCAGGAGACTGATGGAGTTTCTTCAAACGTATACACCGGATATCGAGCAGGTGAGTGTGGATGAGTGTTTCATGGATTTTACGGGGATATCCTATCTGTATCTGTCTCCTGTGGAGGCTGCATTTGAGATCAAAGACGCTGTGTATGAGAAGTTTGGATTCACAGTGAATATTGGAATATCTGTAAATCATCTTTTAGCAAAGATGGCATCTGATTTTGAAAAGCCAAATAAGGTACACACCTTATTCCCGAAAGAAATCCCGGTAAAGATGTGGCCATTGCCTATTTCGGAACTTTATATGGCGGGACGATCCAGTGTAGAGGTACTTAACAAGCTGGAGATACGGACAATCGGGGAACTTGCAAAGGCAGACCCGAATTTGCTGGAGTTACATCTGAAAAGTCATGGCAGGACATTGTGGGAATTTGCAAATGGAATAGACCATGAGAAAGTTCGAAGAGGACACGTGGAGAATAAGGGGATCGGTAATTCGACGACATTGGCAAAAGATGCTGTCACAGAGGAAGAAGCGAAAAAAGTTCTTTTGTGGTTGGCAGAAAGTGTTGGCGGAAGACTTCGCAAGGAAAAACAGAGAGCCGGTATGGTGAGCGTGGAGATTAAATACCACACGTTTCAGACGGTTTCCCATCAGAAACAGCTTGAGACGGCGAGCAATGCAGATCAGGTGATTTATAAAGCAGCATGCGAATTGTTCCGGGAATTGTGGAATCAGGAACCGATTCGTCTGCTTGGTATACGCACTTCAAAACTTCAGGATGAGTCGGCTCCGGTTCAAATGAGCATTTTTGACTTTCAGACAAAGCAGGAAGAACAG
This sequence comes from Faecalimonas nexilis, assembly GCF_059731825.1. Taxonomy (NCBI): domain Bacteria; kingdom Bacillati; phylum Bacillota; class Clostridia; order Lachnospirales; family Lachnospiraceae; genus Faecalimonas; species Faecalimonas nexilis. The sequence goes on from NZ_AP029189.1 coordinate 1,210,823, forward strand.
AGTGTGAAAAACAAGAAACATCAAAAATTAGATAAAGCATTGGATGTGATTCGTAAAAAGTACGGAGAGGATGCAGTGAAAAAAGGGACTTTACTCAAGTAGGAGAAGAGTTCCTTTCGTGCTTTACGATTCATTTTTTCGATTGCGATAATAAAAGAAGCAACCAAAAAACATAGAAAGTCCTATGATGATAACGACAACGGTAGAATATGTATCCATCACTTCCAAAATTTTTTCCCAGGAGGCTCCGGCAGCAGCGCCGGCTGAGACGAGAATAGTGTTCCAAAGTGCACTTCCGGCAATTGTAAGGACTAAAAAATTACCCATTTTCATGTTCGACATTCCGGCAGGAATAGAGATTAAGCTTCGAAGGATTGGGATACAACGGCAGATGAAAACAGTCATATTCCCTTTTTGTTGGAATTTTTTGATCGATTTTCTGACATCTGATTTTTTGAAATGGAGGATTTTTCCGAGCTTTCCATCTATAAGTTGCTCTAATTTTTCCGGAGAGAGTAATTTCCCAATGTAGTAAAGAAAGATGGCGCCAACTGTGGAACCGAGGGTGGAAAAAAAGACAACTCCACCTACTGTCAAATGGGTATAAGTTGTCATAAAGCCGCCGAATGTCAGGATGACTTCCGAGGGAATAGGAGGAAAGAGATTTTCGATCATAATGAGAAGTGCAATTCCGATATAGCCGAAGGAATTCATCATATCCATGATAAAGATGTGCATAGTGATACCTCATATTTGCTTTCTTAAAAATAGTATATAGAAATTTTATTATGAATATTCATAGAGATGTGGTATCCTAATAGTATCTATGAAAAAACAGGAGGCAATAGATGATGAAGCTGACAAAGTTATTAGAACGTTTAGAGTATAAAGTAGTACAAGGAAACGATGATATAGAGATTACAGAGCTTACGAATGATTCAAGAAGAGTCTGCGCCGGCAGCGTGTTTGTATGCATCAGCGGCGCAGTTGTAGATGGTCATGAATTTGTAAAAGAGGTGTTAGAAAAAGGTGCGAAAGCAGTGATCGTGGAAAAAGAAGTGAAAGCTCCAGAACATGTGACTGTGATTAAGGTGGAAGATACGAGGTATGCACTTGCGCTGGCATCTGCGGCATATTTCGGTTATCCGGCAGAGCAGCTGAAAGTAATAGGTATCACAGGAACGAAAGGAAAGACGACGACAACATATATGGTGAAGTCCATTTTGGAGGGAGTAGGACATAAAGTTGGTCTGATCGGAACAATCGAGGCGATCATCGGAGACGAAGTGATTCCGGCAAAGAATACGACACCGGAGTCGTTTACGATTCACCAGTATTTCCGGAAAATGGTTGATGCGGGATGTGATGCAGTGGTCATGGAAGTGTCATCGCAAGGGTTGATGCTTCACAGAACTGCGGGTATTCCGTTTGAGATTGGAATTTTTACAAATCTTGGGGAAGACCATATCGGACCGAATGAACATAAAGATTTTGAAGATTACAAGCGATGCAAAGGTCTGCTGTTCAAACAATGCAGGATTGGGATTGCGAATGTGGATGATCCGTACTTTGAAGATGTATTTCGCGGCGCGACCTGCCAGATTGAAACATTTGGCTTTGCACAAAAAGCAGACCTTCGGGCAGCAGATACAAAATTAGTGTCAAGACCGGGATACTTAGGAGTATCTTACCATGTGTCCGGGCTGATGGATTTTGATGTGGAGATTGACATTCCGGGAACATTCAGTGTCTATAATTCGTTGACTGCGATTGCGGTGTGCAGACATTTTGATGTGCCGGTGGAGATGATCAAGAAGGCTTTAAAAGTTGCAAAGGTAAAAGGCAGAATCGAGATGGTGAAAGTATCTGAGGACTTTACGCTCATGATTGATTATGCGCACAATGCGATGAGCCTTGAGAGTCTTTTGACAACATTGAAAGAATATCACCCAAAGCGTCTTGTATGTCTGTTTGGATGCGGAGGAAACAGAGCGAAGGCGAGAAGATATGAGATGGGTGAGGTGTCCGGAAAATTAGCAGATCTTACAATCATCACATCGGACAATCCGCGTTTTGAAGAACCTCAGGATATCATTGATGATATTAAGATCGGGATTGGAAAAACAGATGGAAAATATGTGGAGATCTGTGATAGAAAAGAAGCAATCCGCTATGCGGTTGACCATGCTGAGGTGGGCGATGTAATCGTGCTCGCAGGAAAAGGACACGAGGACTATCAGGAGATCAAAGGCGTGAAGTACGATATGGATGAGAGAGTTCTCATTGCGGAAGTCGTAAAAGAGAGTAAAAGAGAGAATTTGATTCGATAAAAGTATAGGAGCAGTTGTGCATGTATGCGAAAGTTATCGTAGATATTACACATGAAAAACTGGATAAAATTTTTGAGTACCGTATTCCGGCAGAATTAGAAGAACGGTTACACGCAGGCGTAGAGGTTGTCGTGCCGTTTGGAAAAGGGAATCGTGAGATCAAAGGGTATGTGATCGGGCTGTCAGAATACTGTGAATACGATCCGAACAAAGTAAAATCGATTCTGAGTCTGGCGGAGAAAAGCGTGGCGATCGAGGGCAGACTTGAGGCACTGGCGGCGTGGATGAAAGAGTACTATGGCGGGACGATGATACAGTCGCTAAAGACAGTACTTCCAATCAAGCGGGAAGAGAACAAAAAGATCAGGCGCTATGTCCGATTGCTGTTAGATGAAGAAGAAGGGAAGACAAAGCTTGAGGAATATCTGAAGAAGAATCAGAAGGCAAGGGCGAGACTTTTGGCAGCACTGCTTGATGAGGAGATATTGGAGTATGAGCTTATCACAAAAAAACTGAATGTCACACGAACAGTCATTCGGGCACTTGAAGAGCAGAATGTTGCCAGAATAGAGTCCGAGCAGGTCTGGAGAAATCCGATTAAAAATCGAAAAAAAGAGTGGAAAGAAGTGGTTTATACTGAGGAACAGCAGCATGCGATTGACACATTTCGGGAAGACTATCTGAAAGGAATCCGCAAGACTTATCTCATATATGGGGTGACAGGGAGCGGAAAGACTGAAGTTTACATGGAGATGATCGCAAGTGTGATCAAAGAAGGGAAGCAGGCGATTGTCCTGATTCCTGAGATTGCACTGACCTACCAGACTGTGATGCGGTTTTATAAGCGGTTTGGCGAGAGGATATCCATTATGAATTCCAAGATGTCAAGCGGCGAGCGGTATGACCAGATGATGCGGGCAAAAGAAGGGGCGATTGATGTGATGATTGGTCCAAGATCAGCGTTATTTACCCCTTTTGCCAATTTGGGATTGATTGTGATCGATGAGGAGCATGAATCGACTTATAAAAGTGAACAGATCCCCCGATATCATGCCAGAGAGACGGCTGTGGAGCGGGCACACTTAGAAGGTGCAAGTGTTGTGCTTGGTTCAGCAACACCGTCTCTTGAGGCTTTCTACCGTGCCCAAAAAGGAGAATACGAACTTTTAAGACTTCAGAACCGAGCAAAGATGCAGGAGATGCCGACGGTGTACACAATCGATCTTCGAGAGGAACTAAAAAGTGGAAATCGTTCGATTATCAGTGGAAAGCTGTATGAATTGATGGCTGACCGATTGAGAAAGAGACAACAGATTATGTTATTTATCAATCGGAGAGGGTTTGCAGGATTTATTTCGTGCAGATCCTGCGGCTATGTGGTAAAATGTCCACATTGCGATGTCTCACTTGCATCTCACCGCGGTGGGAAACTGGTCTGCCATTATTGTGGATATGAGGAGCCTATGATTTCAGTCTGCCCATCGTGCGGCTCAAAACATATCGGCGGTTTCCGAGCAGGAACACAGCAGATTGAAGAACTTGTAAAGAAGGAATTCCCAGATGCACGTGTACTTCGCATGGACATGGATACGACGAAGGAAAAAGATGGACACGAGAAGATTTTGGAGGCGTTTGCAAATGAAGAGGCGGATATTTTGATTGGAACGCAGATGATCGTAAAAGGACATGATTTTCCGAATGTGACACTTGTCGGAGTACTGGCGGCGGATCTGTCGTTGTACGCCGATGACTATCGTGCAGGAGAGCGGACATTTCAGCTTCTTACACAGGCGGCGGGACGCGCCGGGCGAGGAAGTGAAAAGGGCGAGGTTGTCATTCAGACATACAGTCCGGAGCATTATAGTATTGAAACAGCTGCAAAGCAGGACTATGAAGCGTTTTATCAAGAGGAACTCGCATACCGTACAATGATGGGATATCCGCCGGTGGAACAGCTTGCAGCGATTTTGGTTACGAGTGAAGATGAGTCTTTGCTTGAGACGGCGTGCAGCTACATGAAGAGTTATGCAGAGCGCATGAACCGGAATCAAGTGAGAATCATCGGTCCCGCAAGTCCGTATGTGGGAAAGGTAAACGATGTGTATCGCAGAGTGATCTATTTAAAACATGCCAGATACGAGGCGATGATAGATTTGAAAAATAAATTGGAACAATATATAGAGATTAATTCCGGATTTCGAAAAGTTCGAGTGCAGTTCGACTTTAATCCGATGAATGTATTTTAAATGAGGAGGATAAAAAATGGCAATTCGTAAGATTCGAGAAATTGGTGATGATGTGTTAGAGAAGGTATGTAAAGAAGTAACCGATATGACAGACCGAACAAAGGTGTTGATTGAGGATATGCTGGATACAATGTATGATGCTATGGGAGTGGGACTTGCGGCACCGCAGGTTGGTATTTTAAAACGAATCGTAGTTATTGATATTGGAGAGGGTCCGATTATTTTGGTGAATCCGGAGATTCTTGAGACAGCAGGAGAGCAGACAGGAGAGGAAGGATGTTTAAGTCTGCCGGGAAAATCGGGAACTGTGACGCGACCGAATTATGTGAAAGTAAAGGCGCTCAATGAAGAGATGGAAGAAGTGGTTTATGAAGGAGAAGGGCTGCTTGCAAGAGCGTTCTGCCACGAGATTGACCATTTGGACGGGCATTTGTATGTCGAAAAAGTAGAAGGCGAACTTCACAGTGTGGAGTATGATGATGAGTTTGACGAGGAAGACTAAGGAGGAGACAGCAGATGAAAGTAATTTTTATGGGGACTCCGGATTTTTCGGTGGGCACTTTAGAGGCTTTGATCGAGGCGGGACACGATGTGGTTCTTGCTGTGACACAGCCGGATAAACCAAAAGGACGCGGAAAAGAGATGCAGTTTACGCCTGTCAAAGAGTGCGCGTTAAAGCATGGAATTCCAGTTTATCAGCCGAAAAAAGTCAGAGAGCCGGAATGCATCGAAGAACTTCGAAAATATGAGGCGGATATTATGGTCGTCATTGCATTTGGACAGATTTTGCCAAAAGAAATTTTGGAGATGACGCCATATGGATGTGTCAATGTGCATGCGTCATTGTTGCCAAAATATCGCGGGGCAGCGCCGATTCAGTGGTCCATTATTGACGGGGAAACGGTGACAGGTGTCACGACCATGCAGATGGACGAAGGACTGGATACCGGAGACATGCTGTTAAAGACAGAGATTGTAATAGAAGAAAAGGAGACCGGAGGAAGTCTTCATGATAAGCTTGCGGCCGCAGGTGCAAAGCTCTGTGTAGAGACATTAAAGGCGCTGGAAGAAAAAACAGTGACTCCGGTTAAACAGGGAGAATCACCGACCGCCTATGCGAGAATGCTCGACAAGCATCTTGGGAATATTGACTGGAATCAGAGTGCGAAAGAGATTGAGAGACTGATTCGCGGGCTGACACCGTGGCCGAGCGCATATACAATGTGGAATGGAAAAACAATGAAAATCTGGAGTGCAGAGGTGGAAGAGACATCGGGAGAGGGCGTACCTGGAACGATTGTGAAAGTAGAAAAAGAAGCGTTTTCTGTACAGACAAAAGATGGGCTGTTGAAAGTGCTGGAACTTCAGATTCCGGGGAAAAAACGAATGGATGCCGGAGCATTTTTGAGGGGGTATCAGGTAAAATCAGGAGAAATTCTTTCGAGAGCGTAGAAAAAAGGAGGAAGCAGGATGTTTTATCCAAGTTTTTATTTTGATCCAACATATATATTGATTATCATAGGAGTTATTATCTGCTCCATTGCATCGATGCGGGTGAAAAGTACATTTTCAAAATATTCCGGAATGAGAAACCATATGGGGCTGACAGGAGCGCAGGCGGCAGAACGTGTACTCCATGGGGCCGGAATTTATGACGTGCGAATTGAGCGGGTAGCAGGAAATCTGACAGACCACTATGATCCGAGAAATAAAGTGCTCAGACTTTCCGATGCAACATATGGACAGTGTTCAGTAGCTGCAGTGGGAGTTGCAGCGCATGAGTGTGGACATGCGATTCAGCATGCAAGAGGATACGCACCGCTACAGTTTCGGAGCGCGCTTGTTCCGGTGGCAAATTTTGGATCCATGATTGCCTGGCCACTGATTGTGTTAGGTCTGTTTATCAACAGCCAGTCTTCAGCACTGCTTATCAATATCGGAATCTTGGCATTTTCGCTGGCAGTATTGTTTCAACTTGTGACTTTGCCGGTGGAATATAATGCATCGGGAAGAGCAGTACGCATTCTTGCTGAGACCGGGATGATGCAGGGTGAAGAGATTGTAGCCACGAAAAAAGTGCTGAATGCGGCTGCGCTTACGTATGTGGCAAGTGCGGCTGCAGCAATCTTACAGCTTGTGCGTATCTTGATTCTGACAGGAGGAAGAAGACGAGATGACTAAGTCAATTAATGAACGAGAACTGGTGCTTGGGATTTTGCTGGAAGTGACACGAGATGGAGAGCACAGTCATATCGCACTTCGCAATGTTCTGAATAAATATCAGTATTTAGACAAAAAAGAGCGCGCTTTTATCACAAGAGTGACGGAGGGAACACTGGAGCGCATGATTGAGCTTGATTATATTATCAATCAGTTTTCAAAAGTAAAGGTAAACAAGATGAAACCAGTCATCCGCAATATCATCCGAAGTGCGGTTTACCAGATGAAATATATGGATTCGGTTCCGAATTCCGCTGCCTGTAATGAGGCGGTAAAACTTGCGGTGAAAAAAGGATTTGTAAATTTAAAAGGATTTGTGAACGGACTTTTACGAAATATCGACCGAAATCTGGAACAGATATCATATCCGGATGAGAAAGATTTGGAACAATATCTGTCTGTGAAATACTCGATGCCGACATGGATATTAAGACAGTGGCTGGCAGCATATGACAGGGAGAGTGTGGAGTGTATGCTTCAGGATTTCCTAAAAGAAAAGGACACGATAATCCGGTGTGATTTGGGGCAGATGCCAAAAGAAGAACTTGTGAAGGCACTTGAAGGCGAAGGAGTACATGTCGAGGAACATCCATACCTTCCATATGCACTTCGAATATCTTCTTATAATTATTTAGGAGAGCTTGAGACGTTTCAAAAAGGAGCGTTTTCGGTGCAGGATATCAGCTCCATGCTTGTGGCACATTTGGCAGAACCAAAAGAAGGAGACGAGATCATAGATGTCTGTGCAGCACCCGGTGGAAAGGCACTTCACATGGCAGAGGTACTTTGTGGTACAGGGCATGTGCAGGCGAGAGATCTGACAGAATATAAGGTGGGGCTTATAGAGGAAAACATCTTACGCTCTGGTATGACAAACATCGAAGCAGTCAGGTGGGATGCGACTCAAAAAGATGAAACTGCAGTTGAAAAGGCAGATATTGTGGTGGCAGATCTTCCGTGCTCCGGACTGGGAGTGCTTGGGAAAAAGACGGATCTGAAATATAAGATGACAGAAGAGACACAAAAAGAATTGGTGGCTCTTCAACGCAAGATGCTGTCGACAGTCAAAGATTATGTGAAGCCGGGAGGAACTTTGGTTTACAGCACATGTACAATTCACGAAGAAGAAAATATGGGTAACGTACATTGGTTCTTAGAACAGAATAAAGAGTTTGAACTTGTGCCGATTGCACAGTTATTGTGCGAAGAGTTGAAAAATGATGTTGTGGAACAAGGGTGTATTCAACTTCTGCCGGGGATACATGACAGTGATGGATTTTTCATTGCAAAGTTTAGAAAGGTGAAATGTGAATAAAAGATCATGGAGAAAAAAGATATCAGATCATATACATTTGAAGAATTAAAACAAGAGATGGAACATCTCGGAGAAAAGTCGTTTCGGGCAAAGCAGGTGTATGAATGGCTGCATGTAAAGCTTGCAGATTCTTTTGAAGAGATGACGAATCTGTCAAAAGCACTCAGAGAAAAGCTGGATGCAGCTTATGAGATCGCACCGGTAAAAATGCTTGAGAGACAGGAATCAAAACTGGACGGCACAAATAAATTTCTGTTTTGCCTACAGGATGGACATGTGGTGGAAAGTGTTCTGATGAAGTATAAGCATGGAAATTCTGTCTGTATTTCCTCGCAGGTCGGATGTCGGATGGGATGTAAATTCTGTGCATCTACCATCGGAGGATTGGAGAGAAATCTAAAGGCATCAGAGATGCTGGGACAGATTTATCAGATTCAGAAAATATCGGGGGAACGTGTTTCGAACGTAGTTGTGATGGGAACAGGGGAACCGATGGATAATTATGATAACTTTCTGAAATTCATACATATATTGACCGATGAACACGGTTTACATATCAGCCAAAGGAACATTACGGTATCGACTTGTGGAATCGTTCCGAATATGAAGAGACTTGCCGAGGAAAAATTACAGATTACCTTGGCGCTTTCCCTGCATGGTTCTACGCAGGAAAAGCGAAAAGTATTGATGCCGGTTGCAAACAAATATGAACTTTCTGAGGTGCTTGCGGCGTGCGACTATTATTTTGAAAAGACGGGAAGAAGAGTGACGTTTGAGTACAGTCTGGTACATGGAGTGAACGATAAAGAGGAAGATGCAGCGGAATTAATCCACATTTTAAAACATCGTAATTGCCATCTGAATCTGATTCCTGTAAATCCGATTAAAGAGCGTACATTCGAGAAACCAAGCAAAAAAAATGCCATGAATTTCAAAAATAAACTTGAAAAAAGCGGAATAAATGTTACTATTAGAAGAGAAATGGGCTCTGATATCGACGGAGCCTGTGGACAACTAAGACGACGTTATGTAGAGACAAAGTAAAAGGAGAGCATATGAAGACGTTTTCAAAGACAGATATTGGAAGAAAACGAGAGGTGAATCAGGATTACGTATTTGTATCAGATCAGCCGGTCGGGAATATTCCGAATCTTTTAATAGTTGCAGACGGTATGGGGGGACATAATGCGGGGGATTACGCATCCAAATTTGTTGTGGAAGTTCTGAAAAAAGAGCTTGCCAAGAGCAGAGAAGATGGTCCGAGAGCAATGATGAAAAAAGCGATTGCATCTGCAAATCATCAATTGATCGCAGAGTCCAAAACCGATGCCAGACTAGAAGGAATGGGAACAACATTAGTTGCTGCCACAGTGATTGAGCATACATTATATTTTGCGAATGTAGGTGACAGCAGGCTTTATTTACTGAATGATGAGATCAGACAATTATCAAAAGACCATTCGTTAGTACAGGAAATGGTACGTCTTGGGGGACTTAACGCAGAGGAAGCGAAACATCATCCGGATAAGAACATTATCACAAGAGCCATTGGAGTAAAAGAAGATGTAGAGATTGATTTCTTTGAGCATCGCCTGAAAAAAGGAGATATTATTTTGATGTGCACAGATGGACTGAGCAATATGGTGGAGGATGAAGAGATATTTCAGATTGTTCGCAGTTCCAGAGATGTTGTGGAGGCAGTGGAACAATTAATAGAAAGAGCAAATAGCAACGGCGGAAAGGACAACATTGGGGTTATTGTCGCAGAGCCGTTTGCAGGTGAGGTGAGTATATGATTAAAGAAGGAGTTTTGATTGGCGATCGCTATGAGATCATGGGTAGAATCGGCACCGGGGGGATGGCGGATGTCTATAAGGGGAGAGATCATAAGCTGAATCGTTATGTCGCGCTCAAAGTATTAAAGCGCGAATTCAGAGAAGATGAATTGTTTGTAAAAAAGTTTCAATCAGAGGCACAGGCAGCAGCCGGACTGATGCATCCGAACATTGTAAATGTATATGATGTCGGGGAAGACCGGGGTCTGTATTTTATGGTCATGGAACTGGTAGAAGGAATTACATTAAAAGAGTATATCCAGAAAAAAGTAAGACTGACACCGAAAGAAGTAATCAGTATTACACTTCAAGTGTGTGCAGGTATTGAGGCGGCACATAACAATGGAATTATCCACAGAGATATTAAGCCGCAGAATATCATGATATCAAAAGAAGGAAAAGTGAAAGTGACAGATTTCGGGATTGCGAAGGCTACGACATCGAATACGATCAGTACCAATGCGATGGGATCTGTACATTACACATCTCCGGAACAGGCACGAGGCGGCTTCAGTGATATCAGAAGCGATATCTATTCGCTTGGTATTACAATGTTTGAGATGATCACAGGAGAACTCCCGTTTGACGGAGAGACGACAGTGTCTATTGCAATCAAACATTTGCAGGAAGATATTGCCGCGCCGTCAGAATTGGTACCGGATATCCCATATAGCTTAGAGCGCATTATTCTGAAATGTACACAGAAAAGCTCAGACAGACGTTATCAGAATATGGGAGAACTCATCAGCGATCTGAAGCGTTCTTTGGTGGATCCTGAGGGAGATTTTGTCACGATTGCACCATTTGCAAGCGTTGCGGATACCGTTGCAATCACACCAGATGAGTTGGAGCGCATTCAGAAAGAGGCAGCTTATGACGATGACGGTGAGTATGATGAGTACGACGATGAAGATTACGATGACGATGATGAATACGATGAAGAGGATGACGAGTACGATGAGTACGACGATGAGGACTACGAAAAAGGGAAACGCGGTTCTAAAAAGAAAGATTCAGAAGTGAATCCAAAGATGGCAAAGCTTATGAAGATTCTCACAGCCGTCGTAGCAGCCATTATTGTATTTATTCTTGTGTTTACAGTCGGAAAAGCAACCGGACTTTTGAAGTTTAATTCGAAAAATGTAGAGACGACAGACAATAAAAAAGTGGAAACTCCGAATTTTGAAGGAAAGACACTGGAGGAAGCAAAGGCGTTGGCGAAGAAAAAGGGACTGACTTTGGAGGTTGTAAAAGAGGCAACGTCTACAAAATATGAAAAAGGAATTGTCTCAAAACAGATGACCGGAAAGGGAACATCGGTAAAAAAAGGCACAAAGATTCAAGTTTGGGTCAGCACCGGACTTGAGGGTGAGGAGATTACGATTCCGGATGTCAGCGGAATGTCTGAAGATGATGCAAAGCAGAAATTGATCGATAAGGGATTTAAAGAAGCAAATATCTCAGTGGAAGAGCAGGAAAGTGACAATGTGGATGCCGGATTGGTTATCTCGACGACACCGGAAGCAAATTCAAAAGCAACGGAAGATACAAAGATAACAATCTACGTAAGTACGGGTGCTGAAAAAGTAACAGTGCCGAACTTGGTTGGCAAATCACAGGAAGATGCCGAGAGTGCGTTGTCAGCAGTTGGACTGAGCGGAAGCGCCTCAGAAGAGTATAGTGATACAGAGGCAGGAAAAGTTATTCGTCAGGACATTGACTCAGGAGAAAAAGTAGATAAGGGAACAACAGTCTCTTACGTGGTAAGCAAAGGAGCGAAACCGGAAGAAAAGGTTACTATGCCTCCGGTAGTAGGAGTATATCAAAGCAGAGCAGAATCTTTGCTTCGTGCAGCGGGATTGTCCGTTGGAAAAGTAACATCGGAATACTCGGATGAAGATGCTGAAGGAGTAGTTATTTCTGCAAGTTTTAACGAAGGAGATAAACTAAATCCTGGCACTGTTGTAAACCTGGTTGTAAGTAAAGGTGCGAAGCCATCAGAGCCGGAGACACCAACAACACCGGATCAAGGCAATGGAAATTCGTCAACACAATAGAATCAATAAGGAACTATTTATGCAGGGAAAGATAGTAAAAGGAATTGCCGGATTCTACTACGTTCACGTAGTAGAATTCGGTCTTTATGAATGTAAGGCAAAAGGAGTTTTCCGAAAAGAAAAGATAAAACCTCTTGTCGGAGATAATGTAGAAATTGATATTTTAGATGAAGCAGAGAAAAAAGGGAATATCGTTGAAGTTTTGGAAAGGAAGAATGAGTTGATTCGCCCGGCGGTGGCAAATATTGATCAGGCTCTGGTTGTGTTTGCGGTGACCAAACCAAAACCACATTTCAACCTTTTAGATCGTTTTTTAATTATGATGGAAAGTAAGGGAATACCGGTTGTCCTTTGCTTTAATAAGAAAGATATTGCAAAAGAACCGGAGATACAACACTTGAAAGAAATCTATGAGTCTTGTGGCTACCAGATGATTTTTACAAGCGCACTGGAAAAAGAGAATATTGAGAACGTAAAACAACTGCTCCGTGGAAAGACAACAGCCATTGCGGGACCATCCGGGGTAGGAAAATCTTCACTGATTAATATTTTTCAACCGGATGCCAATATGGAGACCGGTACGATCAGTGAAAAGATTGAAAGAGGGAAACATACGACAAGACATTCAGAATTGATTTGTATCGAGGAGGATACTTATATTATGGATACGCCTGGATTCAGTTCTCTCTATACAAATGATTTTGAAAAAGAAGAATTAAAATATTATTTTACGGAATTTGAACCGTATGAGGGAAAGTGTAAATTTCAGGGATGTGATCATGTACATGAACCAAATTGTGCGGTGAAAGCAGCGCTTGAGGAGGGAAAGATACACCACATTCGATATGAAAACTATTTAGAAATGTACAACGAGTTGAAAGAGAAGAGGAGATATTAGTTATGATGATTTTAGCACCATCGATTTTGGCGGCAGATTTTAAAGAACTGGGGAAGGAGATCCAGACAATCGAAGAAAATGGGGCTCAATATCTGCATTTTGATGTGATGGATGGAATGTTTGTGCCGAGTATTTCTTTTGGGGTTCCGGTATTGGAGTCTATCCGTCCTACTACGAAGCTTGTGTGTGATGCACACCTTATGGTGACAGAACCGATTCGCTATGTGGAAGCGTTTGCAAAAGCAGGGGCGGATTTGATCACGGTACACCTGGAGGCTTGTGAAGACATCAATGCGACAATTGAAAAGATTAGAGCATGCGGATGTAAAGTGGGCGTTTCCATCTGTCCGGATACACCGGTGATCTCAGTGAAAAATCTGCTGAAGAAAGTAGACATGATTCTGATCATGTCTGTACATCCAGGGTTTGGCGGTCAGGCATTTATTCCGGAATCATTGGATAAAATCCGTGAATTGAAAGCGATGATCGATACAGAAGGGTTATGTGTGGATATTCAGGTTGATGGTGGAATCTATACACATAATGTGGAAGAAGTCATTGAGGCAGGAGCCAATGTGATTGTAGCAGGATCCGCTATCTTTAAGGGGGATACAGCAAATAATACAAAAGAAATGCTAGAGATTTTAAAGAGATATGAATAAAAAGGGATTGATTATCAGCGGTGGTACCATCAACACTTCGTTTGCATTGCAGACATTGAAGGAAGTACAGCCGGATTATATTATTGGAGTGGACAAAGGTTTGGAATTCCTCTATCAGAATCAGATAGTGCCAAGCCATATCGTCGGAGATTTTGACAGTGCGAATCCTGAAATCGTAAGTTATTATAAAGAGCATACAACGGTTCCTATTCGAAAATTTAATCCGGTCAAAGATGCATCGGACACAGAGATTGCGGTGCGGCTTGCACTGGAGTTGAAGGTGAAAGAACTTTGGATATTAGGAGGGACCGGGACAAGGATAGATCATGTCCTGGCAAATATTCAAGTGTTAAAAATACCGTATGATGCAGGAGTGGAAGCTTATATTGTGGATGTCTGTAATAAGATTTCTCTGATTGGAAAAGAGACATGCCTGAAAAAAGAGGATGCGTTCGGACCTTATTTTTCGGTGTTTCCGTTGGGAGGAATTGTGGAACATTTTTCACTTGAAGGGGCGAAATATCCACTTTGTGATCATACGCTCTGCCCGTATGACAGCCTGTGCGTAAGCAATCAGATTCAGGACGAAGAAGTGAGGATTACTTTTCCGAAAGGGTTGGTAATATTGATGGAGACAAGAGACGAAGAATCCGTGTGCTTCTGTTGAAAAAAGGAAAGTCAATGCGATATGATAAACGAGATCGCATTGGTTTTTTAACTTTTTGATTTGTAAAAACGCGAAGGTTCCTTTAGATTAAGATTCGGAAAATAGATTTTACGAATATTTAATGATGCATGTTGTGTAATTTTACAGGAGTATAGTATCATTACATAAATTGCTAAGAAGAGGTGATATCGTGGATTTTATATTTTTCTTACTTCCTGTATTTATAGCGATGACAATATCCATATTCATGACAAAAAGATGGGGAATGGGTGAAAAAGTTGATAAAGGAATTGCATTTTGTTACTGGAAACTCAGTTATAGAAGAAAATTTATTAGAACATTATGGATGATTCCAATAGAGTTTGTCGTTCTTATTTGTTTTCATAACACATTTCAATCTAATCTTTGGACAGGTTTGGCCGCAACTGCGATGGTGATTTTGTTATTGATTCAAGCTGTATATAATTATAAAAAATGGAAAAATGAAAGGATATGAGATGGTAAGAAGCATAAAAAAATAGATTCCGTTAAGATTGAAAAAACGGAGTCCTTGTGATATACTTTATATTTGCGTTGGACTCTTTTTTTTACGTGAAAGGAGTCTGTTATGGGGAAAAAATTTAAAAGGCAAAGAGTGTGGAAAAGGTATTTTTCAAAGAAAGGACAGTTTATATTTCGCAAGATTTTATGCTAAAAATGGTACGCGTCAAAATAGATATTTCAAAACGCTGCCAGAAGCAAAAAAATGGCTTATTTCTTGAAGTGGCAGCACATTCTCATTGTGTGATGAAGCAGGAATCAAACGCTTTTATATGCACTCCTTACGACATACTTATGCTACACGCGCGATTGAACGTGGCGTACAACCTAAAGTGCTGCAACAGCTTTCAGGGCACGCAAGTATAAAAACAACAATGGACAGATATGTTCATGTTACGGATGAGTCACTGGTAAATGCAATACGTCAATTTCAACAAGCTACGCCGCCAGTTAAACAAAAAGGGCGTAAAAAGGGCGTACAAGAAATATAGAGAAAGGCAGAAAACCGCAAAATTATAGGGTTTCTGGACAGGTAAAGACAAAAATGAAATTAGGAATCGTAGGTTTACCAAATGTAGGAAAAAGTACATTATTTAATTCTTTGACAAAGGCGGGAGCAGAATCAGCAAATTATCCATTTTGTACGATCGACCCGAACGTGGGAGTTGTAACAGTGCCGGATGAGCGTCTCAACGTACTTGGAGAGATGTATCACACAAAGAAAATTGTCCCGGCGGCGATTGAGTTTGTTGATATTGCAGGACTTGTAAAAGGAGCGTCAAAAGGAGAGGGACTTGGAAATCAATTTCTTGCAAATATTCGTGAAGTAGATGCAATTGTGCATGTGGTAAGATGTTTTGAGGACAGTAATATCGTGCATGTAGATGGAAGTATTGACCCGATTCGTGATATAGAGACAATTAATTTAGAGTTGATCTTTTCTGATATTGAGATGTTGGAAAGACGTATTGCAAAAGCGGTAAAAGTGGCCCGCAATGATAAAGCGGTAGCAAAAGAGTTAGAACTTCTTGAACGAATCAAAGCACATCTGGAAGAAAATAAGATGGCGAGAAGCTTTACTGTAAATGATGAAGATGAGCAGGCGCTTCTTGAAAGTTATAATCTTCTGACATACAAGCCGGTCATCTTTGCGGCAAATGTGACAGAAGATGATCTTGCAAATGACGGAGCTGACAATGACGGAGTGCAGGCTGTCAAGGAATATGCAGAAAAAGAAGGCTGTGAAGTGTTTGTTGTATGCGCACAGATTGAACAGGAGATTGCAGAGCTGGATGATGATGAGAAAAAGATGTTTTTGGAAGATCTCGGATTGGAAGAGTCTGGTCTGGAAAAACTCATCAAAGCAAGCTATAGTCTGCTTGGACTTATCAGCTACCTGACAGCAGGTGAGCAGGAGGTAAGGGCATGGACGATTAAAAAAGGAACAAAAGCGCCTCAGGCAGCCGGAAAGATTCACTCTGATTTTGAACGTGGATTTATCCGTGCAGAGATTGTAAGCTATGATGATCTTATGGATTGTGGAACCTATACAGCGGCAAAGGAAAAAGGACTTGTCAGACTGGAAGGAAAAGAATATGTTGTGCAGGATGGAGATATTATTTTATTCCGATTCAATGTGTAGAGATTGAGAAAGAAGGAAGAAAATGACAGAGAGTATTAATTTCCCGAATTTGGGAATTCATTTGGAACATGTGGGACAAAAGATATCGATATTCGGATTTGATATTGCATATTATGGAATGATTATAGGAATTGGGATTCTGGCAGGGGTTTTGATGGCTGTAAAAGAGGCAAAGCGGACAAAACAAAACCCGGAGACCTATTATGATCTGGCGCTCTATGCGGTGATCTTTTCCATCATCGGTGCCCGGCTTTACTATGTGGCGTTTTCATGGGATTTGTATAAAGATGATCTGTTGAGTATTCTGAATCTCCGCGAGGGAGGGCTTGCAATTTATGGTGGAGTAATCGCTGCTATGATTACTGTGTTTGTGTTTTCGCGCAGAAGAAAGATTTCTTTTGGATTGCTTGTGGATACGGCAGGACTTGGGCTGATATTGGGACAGATTATCGGCAGATGGGGGAATTTTTTTAACCGAGAGGCGTTCGGAGAATATACCAACAATCTGTTTGCCATGCAGCTTCCTATAGATGCAGTTCGGGCATCGGATATCACGGAAAAAATGCGGGAACATATTGAGGTAATCAACGGAATTGAGTTTATACAGGTGCATCCTACCTTTTTGTATGAGTCGGTATGGAATATCGGTGTGCTCATAATCCTGTTATTGTGGAGAAAGCATAAAAAATTTAATGGAGAAATCTTTTTGATGTATCTGTTTGGATATGGTGTCGGAAGATTCTGGATTGAAGGACTTCGAACAGATCAACTGCAATTTTTCAACGGAGTTGCCGTATCACAGGTTCTTGCAGCGGTGCTTGTTGTAGTATCGGCAGTTTTATTAGTGGTTGGAAGAAAGAAAGTTGTGCCAATTGAACAAAAATAGTAGACTAATTGAAATTAATTTGTTATACTTGTTGAAAAGAAGGGGATATCACTTACACTATTGATATAGGAGGATGAGAGATGTATTGTAAAAATTGTGGAAAAGAGATTGACGACAATGCAAATGTGTGCACATACTGTGGAACAGCACAAGGGCAGGGAGGCATGGTGCCGTCAGCAAACAATGACAGTGGGAGCTTTGGATGGAGTGTTTTAGGATGCTGTATTCCGATCGTAGGCTTGATTTTATTCCTTGTCTGGAACAAAGAAAAACCGAATACTGCGAAAAAAGCAGGAATCGGAGCGATTGTTGGTGTGGTTCTCAGTATACTGTTCTATGTTATTATCTTCGTGATTGGAATCGGATCGGCAAGTATGGGATACTATTACTAAAAGATGCGTGCTTTTATTTATAAGTGGTTGCCGATATTTTTCGGTTGTCACTGCAGAAAAGAACGATCATTTCATTTTCGAGGAATACAGTTCCCGATTTGTGCGAGATGTACAGGCGAATTGGTTGGCATGATTTTATTTTTCTGTCTGTGTGCATGGTACATACCAAATCTTGGGTTGACTGTTCTGCTGATGATACCGCTGCTCATAGATGGTTTATTACAATTTTTGACTTCATATGAGAGCACGAACAGCAGAAGATTTGTGACAGGTCTGCTCTTTGGATATGCGTTTGCGTGCCTGTTTGTGAAAAGTATTTTGTTTGTATATCATGCAGGGTATGATAGCTTTTTGGAGCGTCACGGAATAGAAAAAAATAATTAGTGTGAGGGAAAAGTAGTGGAGAGCTGCTTTTCCCTTTTTGTATTTTAAAAGAAACAAAAACGAACTAGACTTTTAACTTCGAAAGGACTATAATATCATATATGTCAAAATACAATTTTGAAAATTTGAAGGAGGAACAAACCAATGGGAAGAAAAATGAAAACCATGGATGGTAATCATGCAGCAGCTCATGCTTCATATGCATTCACAGATGTTGCAGCTATTTACCCTATTACACCTTCATCAGTTATGGCGGAAGCTACAGATGAATGGGCTACACAAGGTAGAACAAATATTTTTGGACAGACAGTTCAGGTTACAGAAATGCAGTCAGAAGCAGGTGCAGCTGGTACAGTGCACGGATCTTTAGCAGCAGGTGCTCTTACAACAACATATACAGCATCTCAGGGATTACTGCTTATGATTCCTAATTTATATAAAATCGCAGGAGAACAATTACCAGGTGTATTCAACGTATCAGCACGTGCTTTGGCCAGCCATGCATTATCAATTTTTGGTGATCATTCTGACGTATATGCCTGCCGCCAGACAGGATGTGCGATGCTTTGTGAATCAAGCGTACAGGAAGTTATGGACTTGACACCGGTTGCACATTTATCAGCAATCAAAGGAAAGATTCCGTTTATCAACTTCTTTGACGGATTCCGTACATCTCATGAGATTCAGAAAATCGAGACTTGGGATTATGAAGATTTAAAAGATATGGCAGATATGGATGCGATTGATGCGTTCAGAAAACATGCGTTGAATCCAAATCATCCTTGTCAGAGAGGTTCTGCTCAGAACCCGGATATCTTCTTCCAGGCAAGAGAAGCATGTAATCCATTCTACGATGCAATGCCTGCAATCGTTCAGGAATACATGGATAAAGTTAATGAAAAGATTGGAACAAACTATAAATTATTCAACTACCATGGCGCAGAAGATGCAGAACATGTAATTATCGCTATGGGTTCTGTATGTGATACAATCGACGAGACAGTTGATTATTTATTGGCAGCAGGAAGAAAAGTAGGTGTTGTAAAAGTTCGTCTTTACAGACCATTCTGTGCAGAAGCTTTGATCAATGCAATTCCAGAATCTGTAAAACAGATCACAGTTCTTGACAGAACAAAAGAACCAGGTGCACTTGGCGAGCCATTATACTTAGATGTAGTTGCATCATTAAAAGGAACAAAATTTGATGCAGTACCTGTATTTACAGGACGTTACGGATTAGGTTCTAAAGATACAACACCGGCTCAGATCGTTGCAGTATATGACAATACTGAAAAACAGAAATTCACAATCGGTATTGTGGATGATGTGACAAACTTATCATTAGAAGTTGGAGCTCCACTAGTTACAACACCGGAAGGAACAATCAACTGTAAATTCTGGGGACTTGGCGCTGACGGTACTGTAGGTGCTAACAAGAACTCTATCAAGATCATCGGTGACAATACAGATATGTATGCACAGGCTTACTTTGATTATGACTCTAAGAAATCAGGCGGTGTGACAATGTCTCACTTACGTTTCGGTAAGAGCCCGATTAAATCAACATACCTGATCAAACAGGCGAATTTTGTTGCCTGTCATAATCCGTCTTATATTAACAAATATAACATGGTTCAGGAATTAGTTGACGGTGGTACATTCTTATTGAACTGCCCATGGGATATGGAAGGTATTGAAAAACATTTACCAGGACAGGTGAAGGCATTTATTGCAAATCACAACATTAAATTCTATGTGATTGATGGTATCAAGATTGGTAAAGAGATCGGACTTGGCGGACGTATCAACACTGTTCTTCAGTCAGCTTTCTTCAAACTTGCAAACATCATTCCGGAAGAACATGCAATCGAATTAATGAAAGCAGCTGCAAAAGCTTCTTATGGTAAAAAAGGTGATAAGATTGTACAGATGAACTACGATGCAATCGATGCCGGTGCAAAACAGGTTGTTGAGATCGAAGTTCCAGAGTCTTGGAAAGACGCTGAAGATGAAGGTTTATTTACACCGCAAGTAAAAGGCGGAAGAGAAGACGTTGTTGATTTCGTTAAAAATATTCAGGCAAAAGTAAATGCTCAGGAAGGTAACAGTTTACCAGTATCTGCATTTACAGAATATGTAGATGGTACAACACCATCAGGATCATCTGCATATGAAAAACGTGGTATTGCAGTAGATATTCCAGTATGGCAGCCAGAAAACTGTATCCAGTGTAACCGCTGTGCATATGTATGTCCTCACGCAGTTATCCGTCCGGTTGCATTGACAGAAGAAGAAGTTGCAAATGCACCAGAAGGATTAGAAACAATCGATATGGTTGGTATGCCGGGGCTGAAATTTACAATGACAGTATCTGCTTATGACTGTACAGGATGTGGTTCATGTGCTAACGTATGCCCAGGTAAGAAGGGTGAAAAAGCTCTTGTTATGAAGAACATGGAAGAAAATGCTGGAAAACAAGATTTCTTCGATTACGGAAGAGAGATTCCTGTAAAACCAGAAGTAGTTGCAAAATTCAAAGAGACTACAGTAAAAGGAAGCCAGTTCAAACAACCACTTTTAGAGTTCTCAGGAGCTTGTGCAGGTTGTGGAGAGACTCCATACGCAAAATTAATCACACAGTTATTTGGTGACAGAATGTACATCGCAAACGCAACAGGTTGTTCTTCAATCTGGGGTAACTCTTCACCATCTACACCATATACAGTAAACGAAAAAGGACAAGGTCCTGCATGGTCTAACTCATTATTTGAAGACAATGCTGAGTTTGGTTACGGTATGTTATTAGCTCAAAAAGCGTTGAGAAATGGATTGAAAGCAAAAGTAGAATCTGTTGCAGCTTCTGAAGCAGCTTCTGAAGAAGTAAAAGCAGCTTGCAAAGAATGGTTAGATACATTCAACTGCGGAGCTACAAACGGAACAGCTACGGATAACTTAGTTGCAGCATTAGAAGGTGCTGACTGCGAAGTTTGCAAAGACATCGTAAATAACAAAGACTTCTTAGCGAAAAAATCTCAATGGATTTTCGGTGGAGACGGTTGGGCTTACGATATCGGATTCGGTGGTGTTGACCATGTATTGGCATCTGGTCAGGACATCAACATTATGGTATTCGATACAGAAGTTTATTCTAATACAGGTGGACAATCTTCTAAATCTACACCAACAGGTGCAATCGCTCAGTTTGCAGCAGGCGGTAAAGAAGTGAAGAAGAAAGATATGGCAAGCATCGCAATGAGCTACGGATATGTATATGTAGCACAGATCGCTATGGGAGCTGACTTTAACCAGACTGTAAAAGCAATTGCAGAAGCAGAAGCTTATCCGGGACCATCATTGATCATTGCTTACGCTCCATGTATTAACCATGGTATCAAGAAGGGTATGAGCAAAGCTCAGACTGAAGAAGAATTAGCAGTAAAATCAGGATACTGGCACAACTTCCGTTTCAATCCTGCAGCAGAGAACAAATTTACACTTGACAGTAAAGCTCCAACAGAAGACTACAAAGAATTCTTAAATGGAGAGGTTCGTTACAATGCATTGGCAAGAATGAATCCGGAAAGAGCAGAAGAATTATTTGCAAAATCTGAAGAAGCAGCAAAAGAGAGATATGCTTACCTGAATAAGCTTGTTACTCTTTATGGAAATGATGCTGAATAATCAGAATCAATAAAAGATATAAAACTCCTGGTATAACAAACATATTGTTATGCCGGGAGTTTTTTGTACATGGTCAAAGGAGAAAATAAATGTTAGATGATATCCGAAAAAAAATTGATGAGATAGACAACAGCATGAAGCCATTGTTTTTAGAACGGCTGGCATGTTCAAGACAGGTTGCAGAAGCAAAGGCGAAGACAAAAGAAGAGGTATATGTGCCAAAGCGGGAAACGGAAATTATAGCGGACAGATCAGAAGACACACAAGGAGAAACGCAAGAGGCATACACTGCGTTTTTGAAAGATGTGATGCAGATCAGCAGAAGATATCAATATGGAGTTCTACAAGAACTGCAGGAAGAAGTTTTGAAAACAACGCTGAAAAGTGCAGGATTTACAGGAAAAGAGCCACATGAACGAGTGGTCATGAAATTTTGCTGTGAGAAAAAAGAAATGGGATTGTATATGCATATGTTGTATCTGAATCGGATAGCGGTAAGTGGAGTATCGGCAATGGAATATGGAAATAGACTCAGTTGTGAACTTACACTGGAGGGCAACGTGAACGAAGAAAATATGAGACGTATGATTTGCCAGTTTTGGAAAGAGACAGGTGCATTTGCTATCGTCAATTTAAAGTAGAATAAAAGAGTGGTATTTATTGATGATTTCGATAAATGCCACTCTTTTATAAAATAAATCAATTTTACAGGGGGGAATGGATTCAAGTAGAATAGACGGGTAAAAATAAAGGAGGATTAGTAAATTATGAAAAGAAAAGCATTATCGTGTATTTTGGCATTGACAATGTGTGTAGCGCTTTTGGTATCAGGCTGTGGAAACACAAAGTCGGACAAAAATGACGATGGTAAAAAATCAAGTAAAAAAGATGAGATACATATAGCCATTTCTGCGAATCCGCCATCGCTGGATCCGCAATCGGTAAATTCTAATATCGTCGGGGGAATTGGAATTCATGTATACGAATCGCTGTTTGCAATGGATGAAAATTATGAGCCAACACCTGTCTTAGCAGAGTCTTATGAGGTGAGTGATGATGGAATGACTTACACGATTAAGCTTCGACAGGGTGTGAAATTCCACAATGGGGAGGAGATGACGGCAGATGATGTTGTTGCATCTATGAACCGCTGGATTGAAACTTCTCCGAAAGCGAACACGTTGATTGGAGGCTCTACATTTGAAAAAGTAGATGACTATACTGTGAATTTAAAAGTAAATCAGGCGTCATCTGACATTATTATGATTCTTGCAAGTCCGATTCAGTTTGCTGCGATTTACCCGGCAGAAGTAGTTGAATCAGCAGGCGCAGACGGTATCAGCGAATATATTGGTACGGGACCTTACAAAGTGTCTGAGTGGAAACAGGATCAATATGTAAAATTGGAGAAAAATGAGGATTATCAGCCTTCAAAAGACGCATCGACAGGTATTGCGGGCGAAAAGAAAGCAGCTACAGAGACACTTTATTTTGATGTAGTTACAGATGCGGCAACTCGTATTGCAGGTCTGCAGAATGGTCAGTATGATATTGCGGAGGAAATTCCGGCAGATAATTATGAGGAGCTGTCAAAAGATGAATCTTTAAAAATGAGCGTTGAAAGAGGAGGTACACTGAATTTGTTCCTCAATACAACGGAAGGAATCATGGCAGATGTAAATATGAGACAGGCAATTCTTGCAGCACTGAACTGTGACGATATTCTTCTTGCAAGTTATGGTAACAAAGATTTATATGAAGTGAATGCAGGATGGTGCGTGCCTACTGATACTCAGTGGGGAACAGATGCAGGAAAAGAATACTATAACCAAAATGATGTGGAAAAAGCAAAAGAATTATTGAAAAAAGCAGGATACAATAACGAAAAGATTGTTTTGGTAACGACCCCGGATTATGCAGAAATGTATAATGCCACTTTGGTTGTGCAGGAACAGCTAAAGAAAGCGGGAATCAATGCAGAAGTAGAAAGCTATGATTTTAGTACTTTTATGGAACATCGAGCAGATCCGAAACAGTTCTCTATGTTCATTACAAGTAACAGTTATAATATGCTTCCAATCCAGCTTTCTGTATTGGATAAAGGCTGGGCAGGTCTGGACCGTCAGGAAGTCACAGATGGAATCGCAGCGATTCGTTCGGCGGCGACAGCGGAAGATGCTTCTGCGGCATGGGCAGATTTGCAGACATTCTTATATGAATATGGTGCAGCTACGGTACTTGGACATTACACCGGAGTGAATGCCATGAGTGCAAATGTAGATGGTGTGGATTATTTGAGATTTCCGATTTATTGGAATGCAACAGCTTCAAAATAGAAACAGGTTAACAGCGGAGTGCAAAAGCAGTCCGCTGATTTTATGAGAAAGGAAGTGTATTTGGATGTTATCATATATTTTTAAACGTATTTTGTCACTGATACCGGTTTTGCTTGTAGTGTCCTGTGTTGCTTTTTTGATTGTATATATGATACCGGGCGGACCGGCGACGGCATTACTTGGAATGGAAGCAACACCGGAACAGATACATACTTTGAATGCAGAGCTGGGATTTGATCGCCCATTTCTTACACAATATGTGGATTGGTTTGGGAAAGTACTTCAAGGCGATTGGGGGACATCATATTTTTTACATCAGTCTGTATTAGAGGCTATCGCAGAATATTTTCCGCCAACATTGAGTCTTGCAATCCTTGCACAGATTATTGCACTGCTGTTAGCGGTTCCGTTGGGGATTCTTGCTGCCTGTAAAAGAGGAACTGCGGTGGATGTGGCAGCTGTCACAACTTCACTTTTGGGGGTGGCGCTTCCGGGGTTTTTGCTTAGTATGTTTTTGATGCTTATTTTTAGCGTCTACAATCATTGGTTCCCGGTAGCTGGTTATGCAAGTTTGTCAGAAGGAATACTGGAACATTTAAAATATCTGTTTGTGCCGGCACTTTCACTTGGAATTGTGCAGGCTGCATATCTTACAAGAATGATTCGTTCTTCTTTGCTTGATGTACTGCATATGAATTATATTCATACGGCACGCTCAAAAGGTCTTAAAGAGAGAACCGTAATTTTGAGATATGGTCTGAAAAATGCGGCGCCAGTCATATTGACTGCAATCGGTCAGTCTTTCGGAAGTCTCATTACCGGAACGATTGTGACAGAGACATTATTTAACATTCCGGGTCTTGGTATGCTGACGCTTAGTTCGATCAATCGAAGAGATGTATTTGTGATTCAGGGAGTGGTTCTCTTTGTCACATTGTTATATGTGATTGTGAATTTGACAGTAGATGTACTGTATGGTTTTGTGGATCCGAGACTTCGGCCAGGATTGAAATAGGAGGTGACGAAAAATGTATTTTACACGTAAAAGTATGTCGGAGGCAAGTAAGACGATTTTTAAGGAACAAAGAGAGCTTACAAAAGAAAGGATTTTGGGAAATCCTGCATTAATAATAGGAACAATCGGGTTTCTTGTCATCTTGACAGCTGCGGTTTTTGTCCCGCTTATCAGTTCTGCCGATCCGAATGCAATGTCGGTATCCGAGCGTTTCAGAGCACCCGGAGGAGCATATTTATTTGGAACAGATGAATTTGGGAGAGATCTTTTTATTCGTCTGATGTATGGGGCAAGGGTTTCTCTTTGGGTAGGGGGAAGCGTAGCCGTATTATCCTGTGTTATTGGAACACTGATCGGAATTTATGCAAGCTATTTTAAAATATTAGATCAAATTTTAATGAGGATCTGTGACGGATTGATCGCGATACCTGGAATTCTTTTGGCGATTGCGCTGATAGCCGCATTAGGCGCATCAAGCTGGAATGTAGTGATTGCGCTTACGGTTGTCTACACGCCGAGTGTTGCCAGAACAGTGAGGGCGAGGGCGTTGGTTATTCGGGAACAGCCGTATGTGGAAGCTGCCAAGGTACAGGGATTTAGCAATTTTAGAATTTTATGGAAATTAGTTTTACCAGGGGTTATTTCCCCGCTTACAGTGCAGGCATCTTTCATTTTTGCACAGGCGATTATCTCGGAAGCATCTCTCAGTTTTTTGGGAGCAGGAATCCCGGCGCCGG
This sequence comes from Faecalimonas nexilis, assembly GCF_059731825.1. Lineage (NCBI taxonomy): Bacteria > Bacillati > Bacillota > Clostridia > Lachnospirales > Lachnospiraceae > Faecalimonas > Faecalimonas nexilis. The sequence continues at coordinate 1,236,666 of NZ_AP029189.1, forward strand.
CGGCAAGTTGGGGAAATATGCTTCAGGCGAGCAAACTTGTTTTTTCAAAGGCGCCTTGGACGATGTTATGTCCGGGGATTGCTGTTATCGTATGCGTGCTGAGCCTGAATCTTTTGGGAGACGGTCTTAGAGATTTTCTGGATCCTAAAACGAAAGGAGGAGCAGGTAAATAATGCAAGCGAAGAACAATGAAAGAGAGCAGGAAGTACTGTTGGAAATGAAGGGGCTGAAGGTGTCGTTTCCAATTCATAAAAAATGGTTTCCGGCAGTTGACGGTGTGGATTTTTCTGTTTATCCGGGAGAAATCACAGGAATTGTAGGAGAATCGGGTTCTGGGAAAAGTGTTATGTCCCAGTCTATTCTGCGTTTGAAAGAGCATGATACATCTGTTCGGTGTGAAGGAGAGATTCTCTTTGAAAAAGAGGATCTTTTGAAACGTCCTCTGTCTCAGATGCGAAAAATCCGAGGAGAAAAAATTTCTATTATTTTTCAAGATCCATTGAATTCATTGAGCCCAGTTCATACGGTTGGGAAACAGTTGAGTGAGATTCTTCTTTTTCATAAAAACATTTCCAAAAAAGAGGCGCAGGAACGTTCGATTGAAATGTTGAAATTGACAGGGATTCCAAATCCACAAAATTGTATGAAAAAATATCCGTTTGAGTTGTCGGGAGGAATGCAGCAGAGGGTGATGATTGCGATGGCGCTGGCATGTGAGCCAAAGCTTTTGATAGCGGATGAACCGACGACAGCTTTGGATGTGACGATTCAGGAACAAATTTTACATCTGATACGAAAGTTGAATGAAAAAATGGGAATGTCGGTATTGTTCATCACTCATGATATGGGCGCGGTATCGCAGTTGTGTCACAGTGTGAAGGTGATGTATCTTGGACAAATTGTAGAAGATGCCGTGACCGAGGAGCTTTTTTCTAATCCGCTTCACCCATATACAAAAGGATTATTGTCATGTATTCCGCATCTGGGAGTGGAACGAGATGTGGAATTGTCTACGATACATGGAGCGGTTCCGTCTATCTCGCAGATACCGGACGGATGCCATTTTTGCACGAGATGCCGGTACGCTGATAAAAAGTGCGAACGACAGCAGCCGCCTTTGATAGAAGTCACTTCGGGACATTTTGTAAAATGCTGGAAATATATAGATAAGGGAAATGCGGAAAGTGAGGAGTGATTATGGGCGAATATTTGCTTGAAGTAAAAAATCTGAAAAAAACATATCCGATATATAGAAATACAGGAAAACTTTTTGGTTCAAAAGAGCGTATGAATGCGGTGGACGGGATGTCATTTTATATCAAAAAGGGAGAGACCTATGGGCTGGTAGGAGAGTCTGGGTGCGGAAAGTCGACAAGCGGACGGGCAATTGTAGGATTGTCTAAAACAGACAGCGGTTCGATTTTTTATGAAGGGACAGATTTGTGCAGTCTGAGTGAAAAAGAATTTCGTCCGTTTCGAAAGGAGATACAGATGGTGTTTCAAAATACACTGTCTGCATTGAATCCGCGTCAAAGGATTGGAAGTATATTGGAGGATATTCTTTTTATTCACGGTGTGAAAGACCGTGAGGAAAGGAGAAATCAGGCAGTCGAGGTGCTGAGACGTGTGGGACTTGAAAAAGAGTATTATTTTCGATTTCCGCATGAACTTTCCGGAGGACAGGTTCAGCGTCTTGGGATTGCAAGTGCACTGGTTGTACAGCCCAAACTGATCGTGTGTGATGAACCGGTATCGGCTTTGGATGTATCAATTCAGGCACAGATTTTAAACATGCTCAAAAAGCTGCAAAAAGAACTAAAACTTAGTCTGCTTTTTATATCGCATGATATTGGTGTTGTGCGGTTTATATCGGATCGTGTGGGAGTAATGTATCTTGGTACATTGGTAGAGGAGGCAGAGACAGAAGAATTGTTTTCAAATCCGCTGCATCCTTATACAAAAGCGTTGCTCGCAGCGGCTTTGGATCCATATGTCAGCAGAAAAACGTTTGTGGCATTAAAAGGAGAACAGCCGATTCGAACGGAAAATTTTGTGGGCTGTGCATTTTACAGTCGATGTCCATATGCAGCAGAACAGTGTAAAAAAGAGACGCCTGTTCTCCAAAAGTTTGGAGAAGGACACAAAGCAGCATGCCACCGGGCAACAGAATTTTAAATTGAGTATTAACAATCGAGGAAAGTTATGATATACTATTAATAATTGAATGACTAAAAGGATAGAGGTGCGGATTTCATCAGTATTGTGTGGCAAAGTTGGACAGCCGCCACATACGAAAGGGAAAGTCGCCGAAGAGATGTTTTTTTGTCCAGAAAGATATCTCTGGGATATTGCAGAATATGCAATATACTGTCACTTATGTGGAGAGCTATCGTTGGTTTGTTAGGAATACGAAAGAAAAGATGCAGGATAAGTATGCGGGAACCATGAATGTGCTTTTACACAAAGGTCATTCATGGTTTTTATTATCAGGGGAGATACCCTTTGAAGGAAAGAGAGGAACTTATTTATGCATATTTCAAAAAAGAAAGTATTGTCAGTGTGTTCGAGTGTTTTTGTGTTGACGCTGATACTGTCTATGACGGTGTTTGCGGCTGAGAAAGCACCGAAACCGCAACTGTATGCTACTTTTTGGGCATTGATCCCTCCCGTTGTGGCGATTGCTCTCGCGTTGATCACAAAAGAAGTATATAGTTCACTGTTTGTTGGTATTTTGGTAGGAGCATTACTCTACTCGGGATTTTCATTTGAAAAAACGGTAGTACATATTTTTGAAGGCGGAATTATCAGCGTGCTTTCTGACAAGTATAATGTTGGAATTTTGGTATTCCTTGTGATATTGGGAGCAATGGTCTCCTTGATGAACAGAGCAGGAGGTTCCGCAGCATTCGGAGAATGGGCAGGACAACATATCAAATCACGTGTGGGCGCACAGCTTGCGACAATTGCACTTGGTGTGTTGATTTTTATTGATGACTATTTTAACTGTCTGACTGTGGGAAGCGTGATGCGTCCGGTAACAGACAAACATAATGTGTCTCGTGCGAAATTGTCTTACTTGATCGACGCAACAGCGGCTCCGGTCTGCATCATTGCACCGATTTCTTCGTGGGCGGCAGCGGTGACCGGGTTTGTAGAAGGGGAAGATGGATTTTCAATCTTTATGCAGGCGATACCATATAATTTTTATGCACTTCTTACAATTGTGATGATGATTGGAATCGTATTGCTCAAAGCAGATTACGGTCCGATGAGAACACATGAGATGAATGCGTTGAAAGGTGATCTCTATACAACAGAAGGACGTCCTTATGAAAATGCATCTGAAGGTGTTGTGAATCATAATGGAAAGGTAATTGATCTGGTGATTCCGATTCTTTCGCTGATTGTGTGCTGTGTCATCGGAATGATCTACACAGGCGGATTTTTTGATGGAGTAGGATTTGTGGAGGCATTTTCAAACAGTGATGCATCTGTAGGTCTTGTGCTTGGAAGTTTTTTCGGACTAATCATAACGATTGCATTGTATGTGGTACGCAGAGTATTGAATTTCTCGGATTGTATGTCATGTATTCCGGAAGGATTCAAGGCGATGGTGCCAGCAATCATGATCCTGACATTTGCGTGGACATTAAAAGCGATGACAGACAGTCTTGGAGCAGCAGAATTTGTTGCAACGACAGTAGAGCAGTTCGCAGGGGGATTGATGAACTTTCTGCCGGCGATCATTTTCTTGATTGGATGCTTCCTTGCATTTGCGACAGGGACATCATGGGGAACTTTTGGTATTTTAATCCCAATCGTAGTTGCGATTTTTGCAAATACGAACCATGAACTGATGATTATCTCTATCTCAGCATGTATGGCTGGTGCGGTCTGTGGAGATCACTGTTCGCCGATTTCTGACACGACGATCATGGCATCGGCAGGTGCACAGTGTGACCATGTAAATCATGTGTCTACTCAACTTCCGTATGCGATGACAGCTGCAGCGGTATCGTTTGTGACTTATATTATTGCCGGATTTGTGCAGAGTGCATGGATTGCGCTGCCGATTGGTATTGCGTTGATGCTCGGGACACTGCTGGTGTTGAGTATGAAAAAATAAGGGGAAAGAGCATCGTAAACTTTAAGTTTACGATGCTCTTATTTTTGTGATACAATAGAAATATATGGGAAGACTAAAAATAAAAGCTTATGACAGTAGAAAAGAGGAAATATATGAACATAAATGCAATGACAAACTATGAGCTGATACAGCAAAAAGAATTGAAGGATTTGAAGTCGGAAGGATATCTGCTGCGCCATAAAAAAAGCGGGGCGAGAGTGCTTTTGATGGAAAATGATGATGAAAATAAGGTGTTTACGATTGGATTTCGCACTCCTCCGGAGGACAGTACAGGACTTCCGCATATTTTGGAGCATTCGGTGCTGTGCGGATCGAAAAATTTTCCGGTAAAAGATCCGTTTGTAGAGCTTGTGAAAGGATCATTGAACACATTTTTGAATGCGATGACTTACCCGGACAAAACGGTCTATCCGGTGGCAAGCTGCAATGAAAAGGACTTTCAGAATCTGATGCATGTTTATATGGATGCGGTGTTTTATCCGAATATTTATGAGCATGATGAGATATTCCGTCAGGAGGGATGGAGCTATAATCTGGAATCAAAAGAGGATGCGCTGACTTATAATGGGGTGGTGTACAATGAGATGAAAGGAGCATTTTCCTCACCGGAGGGAGTACTTGACCGTGTGATCCTGAATTCACTTTTTCCAGATACCTCTTACGCGAATGAGTCGGGCGGAGACCCGGAAGTGATTCCAAAGCTTACGTATGAGCAGTTCTTAGAATTTCACAGCAGATATTATCATCCGTCCAATAGCTATATTTATCTGTATGGCGACATGGATATGGAAGAAAAGCTGGAATGGCTGGATCGAGAGTATCTGTCGAAGTTTGATACACTGCAGATTGATTCTGCAATCAGAGAGCAGGCTCCATTTGATGCTGTAAAAGAGATTGAGATGGAATATTCAATTGCAAGTGACGAGTCGGAGGAGGATAATACTTATTTATCATACAATAAAGTAATCGGAACAAGTCTTGACCGCGAATTGTATCTGGCATTTCAGGTTTTGGACTATGCACTTTTATCTGCACCGGGCGCACCGCTTAAGAAGGCGCTTGTGGATGCCGGTATCGGAAAAGATATTATGGGATCGTATGACAATGGAATTTATCAGCCAATTTTCTCGATTATTGCGAAAAATGCAAATTTGGAGCAAAAAGAAGAGTTTCTTTCTATTGTGGAACGAACATTGTCAGAGATCGTGAAAAAGGGAATGGATACGAAGGCGCTGGAAGCAGGTATCAATTATCATGAATTCCGTTATCGTGAGGCTGATTTTGGAAATTATCCAAAAGGGCTGATGTATGGACTTCAGATTTTTGACAGCTGGCTGTATGATGATGAGAAACCATTTATTCATGTGGAGGCAATTGAGACATTTGAATTCCTGAAGGAAAATATAGAGAACGGATATTTTGAGAAGTTAATCCAGAAATATCTGCTTGACAACACACATGGAGCGATTGTTGTAGTGAAACCGGAAAAAGGGCGCACTGCAAGAATGGACAGAGAACTGGAAGAAAAACTTCAGAATTATAAAGAAGGATTGAGTGACGAAGAAGTTGAAAAACTGGTACGGGATACGAAACAATTGCAGCAGTATCAGGAAGAACCGTCGGCAGCGGAAGATTTGGAAAAGATTCCAGTGCTGAGAAGAGAAGACATCAGCCGTGAGATTGCGCCGATTTATAATGAAGTGCTGGATTTTGACAGCACGCCGGTTGTTTATCACGAGATTGAGACAAATGGAATCGGATATGTGGATTTATTGTTCGATCTGTCAGGAGTATCAGAAGAGATGCTTCCGTATGCAGGAATTTTGCAGGCGGTACTCGGGATTATTGACACAAATAACTATGAATATGGTGAGCTGTTCAATGAGATCAATGTACACACAGGTGGTATCGGGACGTCGCTTGAATTGTATCCGAATGTAGAAAAAGTGAAGGAAAAAGAGTTTAAGGCAACGTTTGAGATCAAGACAAAAGCCTTATATGGCAAACTTCCGGTTGCATTCTGTATGATGCAGGAGATTTTAACAGAGTCGCAACTGACAGATGAAAAACGTCTGAAAGAGATTCTTTCCATGGCAAAATCAAGACTGCAGATGCGTTTTCAGTCTTCCGGACATACAACAGCGGCTCTGCGAGCAATGTCGTATGCATCTCCGTTATCAAAGTTGAAAGACCTGACATCAGGAATCGGATACTATGAGATTGTAAAACAGATTGAAGAGCATTTTGAGGAAGAGAAGGATGTTTTGATAAAGAATCTGCAGACACTTACGAAATTACTGTTCCGTCCGGAAAATATGATGGTAAGTTACACGGCTGCAAGAGAAGGAATGGAAGATTTGGAAAAACTTGTGAGTGAATTGAAGGCGAAATTATTTACGGAGCCTGTACAGGGGCAGCCTTGTGTGATTCACTGTGAAAAGAAAAATGAAGGATTTAAGACATCGTCCAAAGTACAGTATGTAGCTCGCGCAGGAAACTTTATTGACGGTGGAGCTTCTTATACTGGAGCGCTCCAGATTTTGAAAGTGATTTTAAGTTATGATTATCTGTGGCAGAACGTCCGTGTAAAAGGCGGAGCATACGGATGCATGAGTAATTTCACAAGAATCGGAGATGGTTACTTTGTGTCTTATCGCGATCCGAATCTGGAAAAGACAAATGAGATTTACGAGGGTGTGGCAGAATATCTGAGACAATTCTCAGTAGGAGAACGGGACATGACGAAATATATTATCGGAACGATAAGCAATATTGATCAGCCTATGACTCCGGCATTAAAAGGAGAGCGTTCTATGAATCTTTATATGAATCATGTGACTGCACAGATGATAGAAGAAGAGAGAGCGCAGATTTTGGATGCAAACGAAGAGGATATCCGGGCACTGGCGGAAGTGGTTGAGGCAGTTCTTGGAAGCAATCAGATTTGCGTAATCGGAAGCGAAGAGAAAATTGAGGAGCAGAAGAGCTTGTTTAAAGAGACAAAAAGTTTATTTTAACAGTTCGGTTATAAGTGAGGAGTTTAGCTGTGTAAGCAGCAGAAAATATACAGATAGGAGAAGCTATGAGAGCAGATTATAAATCAGGTTTTGTAACATTGATCGGGAGACCGAATGTAGGGAAATCTACATTGATGAATTATCTGATCGGACAGAAGATCGCGATTACATCGAACAAACCGCAGACAACAAGAAATCGAATCCAGACCGTTTTGACAACGGAGGAAGGTCAGATTGTCTTTGTAGATACACCTGGAATCCACAAGGCGAAAAATAAGCTTGGGGAATATATGGTGAATGTGGCGGAGCGGACATTGAATGAGGTCGATGTGGTACTTTGGCTTGTGGAGCCGTCTACCTTTATCGGGGCAGGGGAGAAACACATCGCAGACCAGTTAAAAAAAGTAAAGACGCCGGTTGTGCTGGTAATTAATAAAGTAGATATGGTAAAAAGAGAAGAAGTGCTGACGTTTATAGATGCATATCGTAAAATATATGATTTTGCGGAGATTGTTCCGGTATCGGCAAGAAGCGGGGAGAATACAGATGAGCTTGTGAAAGTGATTTTGCAGTATCTGCCGTATGGTCCACAGTTCTATGATGAGGATACGGTTACAGATCAGCCGGAGCGCCAGATTGTATCGGAATTGATTCGCGAAAAGGCGCTGCACTGTCTGAATGAGGAAATTCCGCATGGAATTGCAGTGTCGATTGACCGTATGAAAGCGCGAAAGAAAGTGATGGACATCGATGCAACGATCATTTGTGAGCGTGATTCACATAAAGGAATCATCATCGGAAAACAGGGAAGCATGTTAAAGAAGATAGGAAGTACCGCCAGATTTGAGATTGAGCGTCTTTTAGATTGCAAGGTAAACTTACAGTTGTGGGTGAAGGTGAAGAAAGACTGGAGAGACAGTGACTTCTTGATTCAGAATTTTGGATATAAAAACGAGGAAGAATAAACTTGTCAAGGGGTTGCGACACAAAAAGAACTGGCAGATAGTCTCAGTATGGAAACGGTCGAATGGGAAATCCTAATGTTAGAAGCACAAAGGAGGGATTTTTCATGACGAAAACAGATTGGTGGGAAACATTTACAAAGACAGGCTGCGTGACAGATTATTTGTCTTACAAGGGAGTTGGTAAAGAGGAATATTCCTGTGTGCAGCCGAAAAATAGAAACGTGGGAGAGAGAACACTTGAGTCAGTCAGTAACAGTGACAGGGATGATACTGTCCGCGTCACCTATCGGTGAGAATGATAAAAGAATTGTGATTTTGACAAAAGAAAAAGGAAAGATTTCAGCGTTTGCAAAAGGGGCAAGAAGACAGAACAGCCATCTTCTTGGCGCGACGAATCCTTTTTCTTTTGGCGAATTCGTTTTGTATGAGGGAAGAAGTTCCTATAATCTGCTGCAGGCAAACATTTCCAATTATTTTATGGAACTTGCAACGGATTTAGAGGGGGCTTACTATGGATTTTATTTTATGGAGTTTGCCGATTATTATACGAAAGAACACAATGACGAGCGGCAGATGTTAAGGCTTTTGTATCAGACATTGCGGGCATTATCTTCAAATAAGATTCCGAGAGAACTGGTGAGGTACATATTTGAATTGAAGACGCTGGTTGTAAACGGAGAGTATCCGGATGTGTTTCACTGCACAGGGTGTGGTACGCGGGAGCAAGGTGTTTTGTTCAGTTGCAGAAACAGAGGGATTGTATGTGAAAAGTGCAGGCGTACAGTGTCTGATGGAATCCAGATCAATAGTTCGACTCTTTATACGATGCAGTATGTAGTAACTTCTACGATTGAGAAACTGTATACGTTTGTTGTGTCAGATGAGGTGCTGAAACAGCTTGGAAAGATTATGAAACAATATACGGGAATGTATGTGGATAAACGATTTAAATCACTGGAAATTTTGGAAATGTGCCTGCTTTCCTGAGGGCTTAGGAAAGAGGGTTGAAAAATCAGCACTTTAACGGTATAATGAAACACATTAAGAAATTCGAAATGAGAGGAATGAATAAGATGGAAAAAACAATGGAAAAAATTGTAGCACTTGCGAAATCAAGAGGATTTGTATATCCGGGATCTGAGATTTACGGAGGGCTTGCAAATACATGGGATTATGGAAACCTTGGTGTGGAATTGAAAAACAATGTGAAAAGAGCATGGTGGCAGAAATTTATCATGGAAAATCCATATAATGTAGGTGTGGATTGTGCAATCTTGATGAATCCACAGACATGGGTGGCTTCTGGACATTTGGGAGGATTCAGTGATCCGCTTATGGATTGTAAAGAATGTAAAGAGAGATTTCGTGCAGACCAGTTGATTGAAAGTTTTGCGGAAGAAAATGGAATCGAACTGACAGAAAGTGTGGATTCGTGGTCAAAAGAGCAGATGGAAGCTTGGATTACAGAGCACAATGTTCCATGTCCGACATGTGGAAAACACAATTTTACAGAGATTCGTCAGTTTAACCTGATGTTTAAGACTTTCCAGGGGGTAACAGAAGACGCAAAAAATACAGTATATTTAAGACCGGAGACTGCACAGGGAATCTTTGTAAACTTTAAAAATGTACAGCGTACATCCAGAAAGAAAATTCCATTTGGTATTGGTCAGATCGGTAAATCATTCCGTAATGAGATCACACCGGGGAACTTTACATTCCGAACAAGAGAATTTGAGCAGATGGAATTAGAATTTTTCTGTGAACCTGGAACGGATTTGGAATGGTTTGCATACTGGAAACAATTCTGCCTTGACTGGTTGAAGTCACTTGGAATTAAAGAAGAAGAAATCAAAGCGAGAGACCATTCTGCAGAAGAACTTTGCTTCTACAGCAAGGCTACGACTGACGTAGAATTTTTATTCCCATTTGGCTGGGGAGAACTGTGGGGAATTGCAGACAGAACAGATTACGACTTAACACAGCATCAGGAAGTATCAAAACAGGATATGACTTATTTTGATGATGAGAAGAAAGAAAAATATATTCCATATGTTATTGAGCCGTCACTTGGTGCAGACCGTATGGTACTTGCATTCCTTTGCAGTGCTTATGATGAAGAAGAATTAGAAGGTGGAGATGTTCGTACAGTACTTCACTTCCATCCGGCGCTTGCTCCGATCAAGATAGGTGTGCTTCCGTTGTCTAAGAAATTAAACGAAGGTGCGGAGAAAGTATTTGCACAGTTGTCAAAATATTATAACTGTGAATTTGATGATCGTGGAAATATTGGAAAACGTTACCGTCGTCAGGATGAAATCGGAACACCGTTCTGTATTACATATGATTTTGAATCAGAAGAAGACGGAGCGGTTACTGTTCGTGATAGAGATACTATGGAACAGGAACGAGTTAAGATTGAAGATTTGAAAACATATTTTGAGAAAAAATTTGAATTTTAATCAATTGGGGACGTAGTAAAATTGAATTTAACTACGTCCCCAATTGAAAAAAGTGGTGTCCCTAAATTGCATCTATCCCTGTCCCTAAATGTAAGGAGGGAAGAAGAGTGCCGCACAAACCAAGAAGAGAAAGCAGCACAAGATTTTATCATATTTATGTCAGAGGAATAAATAAAGAAAAGATATTTGGTCAACCAAGAGAAAAAAATTATTTTAAAAGAATTATCAGAAAATATTTAAAAGAATATGATGTTGAAATATATTCTTACTGTATCATGTCAAATCATGCACATCTGCTAATTAAATCGGACTTAAAAGAATTATCTATGTTTATGTCAAAAGTCTTGGCAAAATACGCGCAATATTATAATTATAAAAATAATAGAAATGGTCATGTATTTCAAAACCGCTTTGGAAGTGAATGTATTGAAAGTGAACGGTATTTTTGGAATTGTTTAAAATATATACATATGAATCCTGTGAAAGCCTGTATGGTGTCAGGCTTAATGGATTATAAGTATAGCAGTATTAAAGATTATATGAATGAAATTGTGGATATACTACATGAAAATGCAATCAAACATTACAAAATGAAATTTCATGATTGGAAAGAATTCCAGCAATATCATCAACCCCAAAATCCAGATATATTTATGGATAGCAAAGAAGAAGTTTATATTCAGAGAAAAGAAAAAGCTTTGTTGCTCTTGTGGGAGCTTCAAAAAGAAAAAGGGGTGGAAAATGCTATGGAAATTTTGGAAGAGGGTGAATTAAGGAAAGTATATAAAAAGAGATTAAAAGAAGAGCTGAAAATATCGAATAAAATGTTGAATAAGATTTACGATGAATTGAAATTGAAAATTATTGGATAGGATAAAAAGACAGGGATAGATGCAATTTAGAGACAGAGTATTCAATTGGGGACGTAATAAAATTGAATTTTACTACGTCCCCAATTGAAAGGGAGGATAGTATGGCTAAGAAAAATTTATGGAAATCATATAGTCAAGATGAATATGTGAAATTGGAACAAGTAAACAATGCATACAAACAGTATCTGAATTTTGGAAAAACGGAAAGGGAATGCATAAAGGCTACTATTCAATTAGCGCAAAAGGCAGGGTACAGAGATTTGCAGGAAATCATAAAAGGGAAAGAGCCGTTGAAAGTAGGAGATAAAGTGTATTCTGTATGTATGGAGAAAACAATTGTGTTATTTCAGATTGGAAAAGAAAATATTGAAACTGGTCTCAATATTTTAGGTGCGCATATAGATTCACCTCGTATTGATGTGAAGCAAAATCCGTTGTATGAAGCTGGAGAATTTGCCTATTTAGATACCCATTATTATGGAGGAATAAAAAAATACCAGTGGGTGGCATTGCCGCTGGCGATACATGGTGTTGTGGTACGCAAAGATGGTACAAAACAGGAAATTGTAATCGGTGAAAAAGACGAAGAACCAATTTTTGTGATTACAGATTTATTGGTGCATTTATCAGCAGAACAGATGGAAAATAAAGCCGACAAAGTAATCGAAGGTGAAAAATTGGATTTAATTGTCGGAAATAAACCAATGAAAGGTATTGAAAAAGAAGCAGTGAAGGAAAATATACTTGAGCTCTTGAAAAAAATGTATGATATTGAGGAAGATGACTTTATTTCTGCAGAATTAGAAATCGTTCCGGTTGGAAAAGCAAAAGACTGTGGAATAGATAGAAGTATGATTATAGGATACGGACAGGATGATAGAGCATGTGCCTTTACATCGCTTCTAGCAATACTTGATACTGAAGGAGTCAAACGAACAACCTGTTGCTTGTTGGTGGATAAAGAAGAAATAGGGAGTGTCGGTGCTACAGGAATGCATTCGAAATTTTTTGAAAACACAGTTGCTGAAATTATTGATAGAATGGGAGAATATTCTGAGCTAAAATTAAGAAGAGTATTGGCAAATTCAAAAATGCTATCTTGTGATGTGAGTGCGGCATTTGATCCGATGTATGAGAGTGTATACGAAAAGGAAAATACTGCTTATTTTGGAAGAGGGATCATATTTAATAAATATACGGGGAGCAGAGGGAAAAGTGGTTCTAATGATGCAAATGCAGAGTATATTGCACATTTGAGAAATATATTAGAAAAGAATCAGATAGTTTTTCAGACTGCAGAATTAGGGAAGGTAGATGCGGGGGGAGGAGGTACTATTGCGTATATTCTGGCTGCGTATGGAATGGAAGTGATAGACTGTGGAGTGGCAGTGTTGAATATGCATGCTCCATGGGAAATTGTAAGTAAAGCAGATATTTATGAAGCCTACAAAGGATATAAAGTTTTCCTGAAAGAAGGATAGAAAAACTGTTCAAAAAGGGACAGGGGTATTTTCAATTGGGGACGTAGTAAAATTCAATTTTACTACGTCCCCAATTGAACAAAAAGCCTTGACGAACCCTGAAAAACCGTATAGAATGAAGATACGACGAAAAATGTCGTATTATACCCGTTAATAATATAAAGCATAGAAAATCGACTTTGGGTAGAAAGTCGTCTTTTTCGTGCGGTGTATTAATAAAAATATTATTTAGGAGGTCACAAAGACATGACAAAATGGGTTTATATGTTCACAGAAGGTGACGCAACCATGAGAAACACTCTTGGTGGTAAAGGTGCTAACCTTGCTGAGATGACAAAATTAGGTCTTCCAGTACCACAAGGTTTCACAATCACTACAGATGCTTGTACTCAGTACTATGAAGATGGAAGAAAGATTAACGATGAGATCATGGAACAGATCATGGAAGCAATCGTTAAAATGGAAGAGATCACAGGAAAGAAATTCGGTGATAAAGAGAATCCACTTCTTGTATCTGTTCGTTCAGGAGCAAGAGCTTCTATGCCAGGTATGATGGATACAATCTTGAACCTTGGTTTAAATGAAGAAGTTGTAGAAACTTTAGCTTCTGCATCAGGAAATGCTCGTTGGGCTTGGGACTGCTACAGAAGATTTATCCAGATGTACTCTGACGTAGTTATGGAAGTAGGTAAAAAATACTTCGAAGAATTAATCGACAAGATGAAAGAAGACAGGGGAGTAACTCAGGACGTTGAGCTTACTGCAGAAGATCTTCATGAGCTTGCAGAGCAGTTCAAAGCTGAATATAAAGAAAAAATCGGTGAAGATTTCCCATCAGATCCAAAAGAACAGTTAATGGGAGCAGTAAAAGCTGTATTCCGTTCTTGGGATAACCCACGTGCTAACGTATACCGTCGTGACAACGATATCCCATATTCTTGGGGAACAGCTGTTAACGTACAGATGATGGCATTTGGTAACATGGGAGATGATTGTGGTACAGGTGTTGCATTTACTCGTGACCCAGCTACAGGAAATAATGGTTTATTTGGAGAATTCCTTACAAATGCACAAGGTGAAGACGTTGTTGCTGGTGTTCGTACACCAATGCATATTTCAGAAATGGAACAAAAATTCCCAGAAGCATTCGTACAGTTCAAAGAAGTTTGCCAGACTTTGGAAAAACACTACAGAGATATGCAGGACATGGAATTTACAGTAGAACACGGTAAATTATACATGTTACAGACACGTAACGGTAAGAGAACAGCTCAGGCTGCTTTGAAAATCGCTTGTGATTTAGTAGATGAAGGTATGAGAACAGAGGAAGAAGCAGTTGCTATGATCGATCCTCGTAACTTAGATACATTACTTCACCCACAATTTGATGCTGCTGCATTAAAAGCTACTGCACCAGTTGCAAAAGCACTTGGAGCATCACCAGGAGCTGCATGCGGTAAAATCGTATTCACAGCTGACGATGCAAAAGAATGGGCTGCAAGAGGAGAAAAAGTTGTTCTTGTTCGTCTTGAAACATCTCCAGAAGATATCGAAGGTATGAAAGCTGCTCAGGGTATCTTGACAGTACGTGGTGGTATGACATCTCACGCTGCCGTTGTAGCACGTGGTATGGGTACATGCTGTGTATCTGGTTGCGGTGACATCACAATGGACGAAGCTAACAAGAAATTCAAATTAGCTGGAAAAGAATACCATGAAGGAGATTTCATTTCTCTTGACGGATCTACAGGTAATATTTACGACGGAGTAATCCCAACAGTAGATGCTACAATCGCTGGAGAATTCGGAAGAATTATGGGATGGGCTGACAAATACAGAACATTAAAAGTTAGAACAAATGCAGATACTCCTGCAGATGCAAGAAAAGCTCGTGAGCTTGGTGCAGAAGGTATCGGTCTTTGCCGTACAGAGCACATGTTCTTCGAAGGAAACAGAATCGATGCATTCCGTGAAATGATCTGTTCTGAGACATTAGAAGAAAGAGAAGCTGCTCTTGAAAAAATCCTTCCAGAACAACAGGGAGATTTCGAAGCATTATATGAAGCATTAGAAGGAAATCCGGTTACAATCCGTTTCTTAGATCCACCGCTTCATGAGTTCGTTCCTACAACAGAGGAAGACATTAAGAAACTTGCAGATACTCAAGGAAAAACAGTTGAACAGATTAAAGCAATCATTGATTCTTTACATGAGTTCAACCCAATGATGGGACACAGAGGACTTCGTCTTGCTGTAACATATCCAGAGATTGCTAAGATGCAGACAAAAGCTGTTATCCGTGCTGCTATCAATGTACAGAAAGCACACAGCGACTGGACAGTAAAACCAGAGATCATGATCCCATTGTCATGTGACGCAAAAGAATTAAAATATGTAAAAGATATGGTAGTAGAGACTGCAGATGCTGAAATCGCTGCAGCAGGTGTTGAGCTTGCATACGAAGTTGGTACTATGATCGAGATCCCAAGAGCTGCCCTTACAGCTGATGAGATCGCAAAACAGGCAGACTTCTTCTGCTTCGGTACAAACGATTTAACACAGATGACATATGGATTCTCTCGTGATGATGCTGGTAAGTTCTTAGATGCTTACTATGATGCAAAAATCTTTGAAAATGATCCATTTGCTAAATTAGACCAGATCGGTGTAGGTAAATTAATGGAAACAGCTATTAAATTAGGAAAACCAGTTAATCCAAACCTTCACGTAGGTATCTGTGGAGAACACGGTGGAGATCCAAGTTCTGTAGAATTCTGCCACAAGATTGGCTTAGACTACGTTTCTTGCTCACCATTCCGTGTGCCAATCGCAAGATTAGCTGCTGCACAGGCTGCTATCAATAACAAGTAATACACCGTAGATAACAGGTGTAGAAACTTCATTAGTTTCAATAACAGAACCCCTTACGCTTTCATTGCGTAAGGGGTTTTTTAGGTAGTTGTTGCATCTAAGAAAAATTTTTATATTGACATATAGTTGGTTTAGTGTTAATCTCAATATACTTTGAGAAGATAGGAAAGGAGAAGACAATGGAAAATAAATTAAAAGTTTTTGGTGTAACCGTTTTGATTTTAATATTCGGTCTTTTTCTCCCTTCTTTTTTACAGTTTCGAGATATGGATTCGTATGCGGGGAGAACAACTTCAAGCATACGAACAGAAACAAAGTACACAGATGACATGGGCGCGAAAATTCTTCATGATAGTTATTTGCGTTCGGAAAATCGGAAAGAAGCGTTTTCTGCTCAAAAGTTTGAACAGCGTAAGAGTGTTCAGCGATTATCAATTGAATTCTTTGTGATTCTTATATTCTCTTTGGGCATATGTCTGGAGAGAGTCTATTTGTCGTATATTCAATTCTATTCATTCCCCTTTGAGAGGTTCCTATGGGAGCAAAGTGTTTTGCTCAAAAAGGATGGGAAAAAAGAGAGGATTTGCTTTTGCCTTTAAAGATTAGAGAGAAGTAAAGAAGGAAAGCGAGAAAATGAAAAATAAAAAATTACATATTTGGATTGCTCTTGTAGTAATCGCTTTTTTTGTGTGCCTGGCAATCTTTGGATGCGGAGACAGTATCAAAGGAATTCGCGATATGCGTTTTGGAATCGATATTCGCGGAGGTGTAGAGGCGGTCTTTGAACCGGCGGGGTTAAAAACAAAGCCGACTAAGGAACAGTTGGAAATGGCAAGAGATGTAATAGAGACCCGATTGGATGCACAGAATATTTTAGACAGAGAAGTAACGGTGGACGAAAAGGCGGGAGATATTATTGTGAGATTTCCGTGGAAATCAGATGAAAAAGATTTTGATCCGGAAACCGCCATTCAGGAACTTGGAGAGATGGCAGAGTTGACATTTCGAGGAGAAGATAACACAGTGTATGTGAAAGGGTCGGATGTTTCCAAAAGTCAGGTGGCGGTGGATCAACAGAATCGGTATGTCGTAGAGCTGGAATTTACGAGTAAGGGGTGCAAAGAAATTTGCAGATGCGACAGAGAAGCTTGTCGGACAGACTATGAGGATTTACATGGATGAAGAGTTGATTTCAAATCCGACTGTCAATGCAAAAATAACAGGCGGGAAAGCTGAAATTACAGGGATGGCTTCACAGGAAGAAGCGCAGAATCTTTCCGACAAGATTAATTCAGGAGCGCTTCCGTTTTCAATGGAGACGACTAATTACAATACAATCAGCCCGACACTTGGAAATAAGGCGTTAAATGCGATGGCACTGGCTGCTGAGATTGCATTGGTATTGACTTGCCTGTTTATGATTGCGTGGTATCGCCTTCCGGGAGTGATCAGTTGTCTGACACTGGCATTTCAGGTCGCGCTACAGGTTTTAGTTATTTCGGTTCCGCAGTATACAATCACACTGCCCGGAATTGCAGGGTTAATTTTATCAGCCGGCATGGCGGTGGATGCCAATATTATTATCAGTGAGCGAATCAGTGAGGAACTGAAAAAGGGAAATTCGGTCAGAACTGCGGTGAAGAATGGATATAAGCGTGCCTTTTCGTCTGTTTTGGATGGAAATGTTACGACGGCTGTAGTAGCTGGAATTTTGATGGTGCTAGGCTCCGGCACGATGCTGAGCTTTGGATATACACTGCTCACAGGAGTTATCATCAACCTGCTTGCAGGTGTATGGATGTCCAGATATATGTTGAATTCGGTTATAAGATATAAGCTCTTCAATCAGGAAAAATGGTTCCGCAAAAAGAAAGAAAAAAAGATTCTGAAATTTGCAGAAACAAAAAAATATTTCTTCCTGACAAGTGTTGTGCTGCTTATGGCTGGATTGATTTGGAGTTCGGTAAATGGAATGAAATTAGATACCCAGTTCACCGGCGGAGTCATCTTAAGATATACATATAGCGGAGAGGCTGATACCGGAAAGATCCAAAAAGAGGTTCAGGATGTTGTAGACAGAAATGTCAATGTGCAGACTGCAAAAAATTCGGCTACAGGGGAAAAGAATCTGGTAATTACATTATCAGGGAAGAAAGGACTGACACCGGAACAACAAAAAGAGATCCTGAATACGATCAATGAGGGAAATACAAATCAGTTTGAGACGGCGGAGACATCGGCGATAGAACCATATATTGGTGCGAAGGCATTGAAAAACTCAGCGATTGCGATTGTTTTGTCATTCCTGTTTATTGTAGTGTATATCCGAGTGCGGTTTTCAGCATTAGGAGGACTGGCGTCAGGAGTTACGGCGGTGATTGCGCTGCTTCACGATATACTTATTGTGTTGTTTATCTTTGGAATTTTCAAGATTCCTGTGAACGATGCATTTGTGGCTGTTACTTTGACGATTATCGGATATTCGATCAACGATACAATCGTGTTATATGATAGAATTAGGGAACACAGAAATGGTGCAAAAAATAAAAGCACACTGGCAGAGCTGGTGGATATCAGTACGACAGAGACCTTGCAACGCTCTATAAACACAGCATTTACTGTGGTTCTGTGCGCATTTGTTATTTTTGTAGTTTCCGTAGTGTATGGAATGGAATCCATCACGAATTTTTCACTTCCACTTTTAGCAGGACTCATTTCGGGATGTTATTCTTCCATTTGTATAGCCGGACCACTATGGGTATGGTGGGAAGAACATAAAGAAAGGATTCAGAAAAGAAAGACAGGACGAAAAGGAAAATGAAAAAGATAAGTATGTTTTTAAGAAATCAGCCTCCAGGCAGAATGATTGTGGGAGGATTTGCAGGTGTCATACTGTTTGGTATGATTCTGCTGCTCCTTCCGATATCTGTAAAAGATGGAGCAGAAGTATCTGCCATCGACGCGTTATTCACCTCTACCAGCGCAGTGTGCGTAACAGGTTTGATCGCGATTGATACAGCAGATCATTTCACTGCCTTTGGTCAGGGGATTGTGGCAGCATTAATACAGATTGGCGGGCTTGGAGTGACCTCGCTTGGTGTGGGGCTTATGCTTGTGGCAAGAAAAAGAGTCGGAATCAAGAGCCGAATGTTGGTAAAAGAAGCATTGAATATCGACAGTTATAAGGGTATTGTTAAGCTGGTGAAAGCGGTATTGCTAATGACGCTGTGCTTTGAAGCCGGAGGCGCTATCTTAAGTTTTTTTGTTTTCAGACAGGATTACGATACGGTTCATGCAGTGGGAATCAGTATATTCCATTCAATTGCGGCATTTAACAACTCAGGGTTTGATATTTTGGGGGGCTTAGGAACCTTACGATTTATCAGGACAATGTTCTTTTGAATCTGACAACCTGTATCCTGATTATTTTTGGAGGACTGGGATTCCTTGTGATTTTGGATATACTAAAACAAAAGCGTTTTCGCAAACTGACCTTGCATTCTAAGGTGGTTATTGTCACGAGTTTAGTTTTGCTGGTTGCGGGAACGGTTATATTGAAGTTGACAGAAAATGTGACATGGCTTGGGGCGTTCTTTCAAAGTGTTTCAGCAAGAACAGCCGGATTTTCCACATACCCGATTGGAGAGTTTACAAACGCCGGTTTGTTTGTATTGTGTATTTTGATGTTTATAGGTGCTTCTCCAGGATCTACAGGTGGAGGTATCAAGACGAGTACATTTTTCATTATGTTCCAGAAGATAAGAGGAACATGCACAAAGGGAACGGTGCATGCGTTTCACCGAAACATATCAGAGCAGAATATTACAAAGGCGTTTATGATTACGATTCTTTCCGGAACGGTTGTATGTATCGCAACATTTTTCATGTGTGTACTGGAACAGGAATATAGTTTTATGCAGCTTCTGTTTGAAGTGGTTTCCGCATTTGGAACGGTAGGTCTTTCCACTGGAATTACCCCTGAACTCAGTGTAGCTGGAAAGGCTGTTATTATTATTGTTATGTTTATAGGAAGAGTTGGAATTATTACGTTACTTTCTATGTGGGTGAATCGTGTAGAACCAAGAGCGAGATACTCAGAAGAGGAAGTTTCAATAGGCTAAAAAGGGAGAAATTAGAAAATGAAAAAGAAATTAGAGACAGCGTATGGAGTGATTGGTCTGGGGCGTTTTGGAGCAGCCCTGGCAATGATGCTGGCACAATCCGGCAATGAAGTGATTGCAGTAGACAGAGATGAAAAGAAAGTAAAAGAGATGCGTCAGTATACCGATTGTGCTTTTGTGACAGATGATCTCAGTTCGGACACTCTGAAGGAGATCGGAATTCAAAATTGTGATGTGGTCATTATTTGTATTGGAGAGAAAGTCGACGTCAGCGTATTGACAACGATGAGTGTGATAGAGTTGGGCGTGCCTCGTGTTATTGCAAAAGCGCTGAGCCCCGAGCAGGGTGCAGTGCTTGGCAAGCTTGGCGCTGAAGTAGTATATCCGGAGAGGGATATGGCGCTCAGACTTGGGAAAAAGCTATTGTCTAACAATTTTTTGGAGTATGTTTCTCTGTGCAATCAGGTCGAAATCCGTCAGATACGGGTTCCGAATCATTTGATTGGAAAGAGCATAGAAGAGACAGAGATTCGCCACAAATACCGACTGAATATTATTGCTATTGAAAATGGTGATGAGACAGATATCGAAGTGATGCCGGACTACCGTCTGCGTCATGGGGATATCATTGTGGTCATCGGAAAAGTCGATAACATTGATGTTTTTGTAAATGAGATTTAAGTGCCGGAGGGAAAGATTATGGAAATGACATTTATAAATTTCTGGCAGGAGATCGTGAGAAATCCGATGCTGTTTATCACAGTTTTACTTACATTGGGAGTTGTTTTTGTAAATGGCTGGACAGATGCACCGAATGCGATCGCCACCTGTGTGGCTACCAGATGTATGCCTGTGCGTGCTGCAATCATGATGAGTGCGGTGTTTAACTTTCTCGGTGTTTTTGTGATGACACAGATCAACAGTTCTGTTGCATCTACGATCAGTAATATGGTGGATTTTGGAGAGCACACAAACGAAGCTTTGATTGCACTGTGTGCGGCGTTGCTGTCTATTGTGGTTTACAGCACAGCCGCCTCGTTTTTCGGGATACCGACAAGTGAGAGCCACAGTCTGATTGCAGGCTTATCAGGAGCGGCAATCGCCATTCAGCATGGAGTGAGCGGAATTAATTTTGATGAGTGGATAAAAGTGCTGTACGGACTTGTGCTGAGTTTGGTTTTGGGATTTGCAACAGGATGGGCAGTGTGCAAATTGCTTACTGTTTTGTGCAGGGCGATGGATCGCCGAAAGACAAATCGCTTTTTTGGCGGGGCACAGATTGCAGGTGCCGCAGCTATGAGTTTTATGCATGGTGCACAGGATGGACAGAAGTTCATAGGTGTTTTGTTTTTAGGGATTGCATTTGCGGGAGGACATAATTCTGTAAATGGTATGGAAATTCCGGTGTGACTGATGCTTTTGTGCAGTATTGTTATGGGTGTGGGAACCAGCGTAGGAGGAGAGAAGATTATCAAATCCGTAGGAATGAATATGGTAAAACTGGAACGTTATCAGGGATTTTCTGCTGACCTTGCGGGAGCAATCTGTCTGCTGTATTCGAGCCTGATGGGAGTTCCGGTTTCGACAACGCACACAAAGACAAGTGCGATTATGGGAGTAGGGGCAGTAAAAAGACTTTCGGCTATTAATTTTTCGGTTGTAAAGGATATGATGCTAACCTGGATCTTTACATTTCCAGGCTGTGGATTGATCAGTTTTTGTATGGCAAAAATATTTATGTACATGTTTGGATAAAAGGAGGAAGATGGCAATGTCAAAAAAACAGGATGATTATTACTTTGACAATTTTATTAAATGTGCGGAATACGCATGCAAAGAAGCGTATTTATTGAAAGAGATACTGACGGATTTTCAACCAGCAGAAATCTCAAAGCGTATGGAGGAAGTTCATGAAATTGAGCGTGAGGCAGATACGCACAGACACGAGATCACAGACAAACTTGCGAAGGCATTTATTACTCCGATTGAAAGGGAAGATATCATCGCGCTCAGCCATCACATTGATGATGTGACAGATAAGATTGAGGAAGTGTTGATCCGTGTTTATATCAACAATGTACAGGAGATGCGCGAGGAAGTCTTCAGCATGCTGAATGTGGTCATTGAATGCTGTGAAGAACTTCAGAATCTGTTGAAAGAATTTAAGAATTTCAAACATTCTAAAGAACTCAAACAGAGTATTATCCGATTGAATACATTGGAAGAAAAAGAAGATGATCTGTTTATTTCCAGCATGAGAAAATTGCATGTGGAAGAGAAGGATGTCAGAAATGTGATTGCCTGGAGAGAGATTTACACATATCTTGAAAAATGTGCGGATGCCTGTGAACATGTGGCGGATATCGTAGGAAGTGTTGCGATGAAAAATACATAAGTATAGAAATGAACTAACAGAAATACGAGTTAGTTCTTTTTATGTTCGCTCTAAAATTGTCAACAGGAAGTTTCCGCACGATGGCAGTGGCGCAGGGAGAGGAATTGTGCCGTAGTTATCGAGAGACGAGTGGGAGCAACACGGTTGTTTTGAGATTTGACCACCTCTACGGGGAACCAAAGAAAGAACGACAGGAAGAGAATCCTTGTTTTCAGATGATGCTGGAGGCGCTAAAGACCGGCAAGATTTCTGCGAACAGTCGAAATGTATTTTCTCTTTTGTATATGAGTGATGCAGTAGAGTTTACATACCAGATTATCAAAGCGGAGAATCTATTACATGCGACTTACAACATTGCATCAGGAGAAAGCATTACACAGATGGAACTGGCAAGACAGATTCAAAAGTATGCGGGGACGGGAATGGAACTGGTGGACAATACGGTGGGAGAGGGATATCGCCGGGTATTAAGTACCGAGCGTTATAAATGCGAATTTCCACACAAAGTGTTTGTTCCAAGTGAAGAAGGTGTAAAAAGAACAGTCAAATACATGAAGAAACATAGCAGGAGATTTCTGAAGAAGGAAGATGCCGGGGGAAGTATTGGCAGCCGCACGTGGAAAATGATAAAAAACATTGTACGTTTGCTCATCCCGTATCTGGAAAACCTGTTTTGCTTTGGAGTGTTTTTTATGCTGAATAACAGGGCTGTTTCCAGTGCGTATTACAATAAATTAGACTTTTATCTGTTATATGTGCTTTTGTTTGCAATCGTATATGGGCAGCAACAGGCGATTTTTTCAGCGCTGCTTGCCGTGGTTGGATATTGTTTCCGACAGATGTATGACCGAAGTGGATTTGAAGTCCTGATGGATTACGGTACGTATGTCTGGATGGCTCAGCTGTTTATACTCGGAATGGTTGTTGGATATATGCGGGATCAAATCCGCTACATAAAAGAGAAGGACAAAGAAGAAATTGGTTATCTGAACGGGCAGCTTGGAGATATGATCGATATCAATGAGAGAAATGTGCGAATGAAGCATATGTTTGAACGCCAGATTGTGAATCAGAAAGACAGCCTTGGGAAAATTTATGCGATTGTGTCAGAACTTGATCAATATGGTCCGGAGGAGGTGCTTTTCTATGCGGCGCATGTGCTGTCACATTTGATGGATACGCCCGATGCTGCAATTTATACTGTAGTAAATGGAGACTATGCGCGTCTGTTTTCTTTCACATCTGATACTGCAAAGAAGATGGGAAATTCCATTAAGTACACAGATATGAAAGAACTGTATGGAGAACTGAAGGAACGCCGCGTGTATATCAATCGGACAATGGACAACAGGTATTCCTTGATGGCGGTCGGGGTATATGCGGAAGAACAGATGCAGATTATTATGATGCTGTGGGGGATTCCATGGGAACGGATGAATCTGGCAGAATCGAACCGATTGATGATTATCGGTTCTCTTGTGCAAAATGCCGCAGTTCGTGCAAGTCGTTATCTGGAAGCGCTGCATGAAAACCGATATGTGGCAGATACAAATATTTTAGAGCAGGAAGCTTTTGAAAGACTTGTGAATGCGTTTTTCGATGCAAAGGGTAAAGGATGGACAGAATGTTCTCTTTTAAAGATAGAAGATGCAGCGCGAACGTATGAGGACACCGCGCATGCCTTCAGTTCGCTGCTTCGCCAGACCGATTATCTGGGCGTGCTGCAAGATGGGCTATATGTACTGCTTCCAAATACCAGCGAGGAAAATGCAAAATGGGTTATCGCAAGATTCCAAGAGCAGGGATGTAACTGTGAACTGAGGAATAGGGAGGTGACGGGATGATGGACAGAGAGGAAATGTTGTTTTGCGTAATATGGGGATTAAATTTTTTGATCTCGATCTTGTGTTTTTTGTGGAAAGCAAAGGAAAACAAAACGACATGGAGAATGCGGCTTGCCGTTATGGTGCTCTGCCCGGTTATAGGACCACTGTTCTTTGCGTGCAGTCAGCTTGTCTATCGAACGATTTTTCGGCAGGAGGTAGATTTGGAAGATGTGATTTTCAGTAAAGAGCGCATTAAGACGCATCTGAAAGCAGATGAAGAGCGTGAACGCAACATGGTACCGATTGAGGAGGCGCTGGCGGTCAGTGATAGAAAAAATCTTCGTATGTTGATGATGAATGTGATTCGCGGAGATTTAAAAGATTCTTTGGAGTCAATCATGTTGGCTTTTATGTGATGACGTCCAGAGCAGAAGGGCTTCCGATGGTTCTTCTGGAGGCGGCAGGATACAAAGTGCCGAGTATTAGCTTTGACATTCAGACCGGACCAGCAGAGATTATCGAAGATGGGAAAACCGGATTTTTGATTCCGCCGTTTGACTTAGAGCAGATGGAAGAAAAGATAGAACTGCTCATTCAAAAAGATGCTTTGCGCAAAAAGTTTGCACAGCAGGCGGAAAAGAGCAGACAAAAATTTGCACTAGACAAAATCGTGGCACAGTGGGAACGATTGTTAGAAGAAATTATATAAAAAAGGGACTTGCATATCTGTCTCACTTTTTGCACTTTCTCTATTGATTTCACATGAAATTAGGAATACAATCGATTGTAAAAGGGAGATGAAGTGGAACACAAAAAAGGAAGGTGATGATGGTGCATCAAGTGGATATGGAACGGTTTGCATTTTTATTTTTATGTGGAAATAGGGACAGGCGCATCTTGCAGGGAAAAGAAAAAATGACATTTTCGGATCTTGACAGATTGAACTATATTACTGATTTTTTGGGACTAAAGCTTTACGGGCTGGAGATTTGGAACAAATATGCCGGACAGTTCAGGGAGCAGTTTCAACAGTTGCAGCGATTGTATGATGAGACAAGCAGCATTGTACCTTATGATCCATCGGAAACAGATGAAGATCAGCAGGAACAGTGGGTGAAAGATTTTTGCAGACAGGTACCGGATAGGAAAAGCCGGAGAAAATTGGAAGAAATTGTAAAACAACTTTATATGGAAAGAGGTTGGGAAGGATTGCAAAGCGATATATGAAGTCGAAAGAAAAAATCAATAAAGATTATAATGTTTTTAGAACTCTCCGGTTTCACTGGGGAGTTTTTTGTAGTATAATAAAAACAAATTTAGGACAAGAAGGTGAAGTTTGTGAAGGGACAAAAGAAGAATCCATTATATAAGAGTTTTGGATATGCTTTTGAAGGAATTTTTACCGGAATCAAAAAAGAACGAAATATGAAGATTCATTGTCTGACAATGCTATGTGTTGTTGCGGCAGGATTTGTGTTTCGAATTTCAGTTTCTGAATGGTGTATCTGTCTGATTCTGTTTGGAATGATTCTGTCACTGGAACTTGTCAATACGGCGATGGAAGCGGTGGTAGATCTTGTCACAGAAGAGAGAAGGCCGCTTGCAAAGCTTGCGAAAGATACAGCGGCGGGGGCAGTTTTGATTGCGGCAATTATGGCAGCAGGAGTGGGACTTTTGATTTTTGTCCCGAAAGTGTTAGAACTTATATAAACAAAGAATTTCATGGCAAAATGAAAGGAGACAGAATGATGGAAGGATTTGGAGAAAGCGTAAAAAAACTATTGTTGGCAGGAATCGGTGCGGCAGCAACAACTGCGGAAAAATCAAAAGAGTTATTGGATGATATGGTAGAAAAAGGAGAATTAACGGTAGAGCAGGGGAAAGCATTGAATGAGGAACTGAAGCACAATATCAAAAAGACGGTCAAAGAGAATGTGAATGTGTCAGTGAAACCGACTTCTCCGGAAGAACTGGACGAACTATTGGAAAAGATGACGCCGGAACAGATCGAAGCGTTGAAGGAGAGACTGAATGCTATGGAAGGAGAACAATCTGAGACTGAGCAGCAACCGGATGAAGAGCTCTAGACAGAATAGGAAGATGTGACAGATGGGCAGACAGGAATCGCAGGAATACAAAGAAAGATTGAAAGAGATGACAGGGGTACTCCGAAAGCATAATATTACCAGAGGAGTATCCCCGGAGAAGCTACGTCTGATTTTGGAAGATTTGGGACCGACGTTTATCAAATTAGGACAGATTATGTCGATGCATTCTGATATTTTGCCAAAGCGGTATTGTGATGAGCTGATGCGTCTTCGCTCTGAGGTGGCGCCGATGTCGTTTTCGGAGGTGGAGGAAGTATTGCGGGAGGCGTACGGCTGTCCATGGAAAGAGATTTTTAAAAAGATTGAAGAATTACCACTTGGCTCAGCCTCTATCGCACAAGTGCATAAAGCAGTCTTGAGAGATGGAGAGGAAGTTGTTGTAAAGATACAGCGAAAAGGGATCTACGATAAGATGGCAAGAGATATCGGACTTTTGCATCGTGCGGTAAAGTTACTTCCGCCAGTCAGCTTAAAGGGTATGGTTGATCTTGACATGGTACTTGATGAACTGTGGGCAGTTACAAGAGAAGAGATGAATTTTCTGACAGAGGCATCTAACCTGGAGGAGTTTGCAAGAAGAAATAAAGATATTGTGTTTGTTGGAGCACCCAAGATGTACCATGAGTACACGAACCGCTATGTGCTGGTGATGGAATATATTGACGGATATGCCGTCGATGATAAAGAAAATCTTCTGAGAGACGGATATGATTTAGAAGAGGTAGGTATCAAGCTGATTGACAACTATATCAAGCAGGTGATGGATGACGGATTTTTTCATGCGGATCCACACCCCGGCAATGTAAAGATTCGGGGCGGAAAGATTATCTGGATTGACATGGGGATGATGGGGCGTCTCACAGAACGTGATCGAGAACTGATTGGAAATGCGGTAGAAGGAATTGCTATGAGTGATATCGGAATGATTCAGGATGCGGTGATGGCGCTTGGAGATTTTAAGGAGCCACCGGATCAAAGCTGCCTGTATGAAGGAATCAGCAATTTGCTCTCACAGTATGGTACTGCCGATATGGGGAGCATTGATATTGCCAAAGTGACGATGAGTCTCATGGAAGTGATGAAGGAAAATAAGATTATCATGCCGCATGGACTGACGATGCTTGCAAGGGGACTGACCCATATGGAAGGGGTGCTTGCTGATATTGCGCCGGAATTGAACATGGTGGAGATAGCCTCCAGACATATGGCGGGAAAGATGCTGAAGGAAAAAGACTGGAAGCAGGAATTAAAAAACAGCGGTAAGACAATTTACAGATCGTTTCATAAAGCAATCAATATTCCGTCACTGATCTCTGATATTTTACAGGGATACCTGAAGGGGCAGACAAAGATTAATCTGGATCTGCATGCATCGATGGAGTTGGAGAGACTGCTGCGAAGACTTGTGAGAAATGTTGTGATGGGACTTTGGGTGATGGCGCTGTTGATCAGTTCCAGCATTATCTGTACAACGAACATGAAACCTAAGATTTGGGGGATTCCGGCACTGGGAGCATTTGGTTATCTGATTGCGTTTGCCATTGTGATGTATGTGTTTTTAAAACATATTTTTTCGAGAAAATAGGAAGGATTTGCACAGAATCGATAAAAATTCATGTGTAAATCCTTCTTTTTTGTAAAAGCATGTGTCTTGTCACCTGTAAAATACAGTGCTATAATAATGGAAGTTTACATAAGGAGAAGAAAAGCATGGATATGATTGATGAAATTAAGAAATGGAAAAAAGAAAAAAATGCAGTGATTCTTGCACATTATTATGTGAATCCAGAAGTACAGCAGATAGCAGATTACATTGGAGATTCTTTTTATCTGAGCAAAGTAGCGGTTGGATTAAAAGAGCAGACCATTGTGTTTTGCGGGGTGGCGTTTATGGGAGAAAGTGCGAAGATACTTAATCCGGATAAGACCGTGCTGATGCCGGACAAGTCAGCAGATTGTGCGATGGCACATATGGCAGATGCACAGACCATTCAGAAAATGCGTGATACATATGAAGATTTGGCGGTTGTATGTTATATTAATTCGACAGCGGAATTAAAACGTCACTCGGATGTGTGTGTGACATCGGCGAATGCGGTGCAGATCGTGAAAGCATTGCCGAACAAGCACATTTTCTTTATTCCTGATAAAAACCTGGCAAGATATGTGGCCCAACAAGTGACGGAAAAGGAGTTTGTATTCAATCAGGGATATTGTCCGGTGCATGAACACATGAAGCTTAGAGAGGTGAAGCGGGTAAAAGAATTGCATCCGGAGGCGGAAATATTGACACATCCAGAATGTCCGGAAGCAATCTGCGAGATTTCCGACTACATCGGCAGCACATCGGGAATCATTTCGTATGTCACTCAAAGCCCCAAAAAAGAATTTATTATCTGTACGGAAAATGGAGTGCGCTATGAATTAGAGATGAGAAACCCGGATAAACAATTTTATTTTACAGAGACTGAGCCTGTCTGCATGGACATGAAGAAGATCACATTGGAAAAGGTATTGCATGTATTAAAGACAGGGGAAAATGAAGTGCACGTGACAGAGAAAGTAAGAGAAGAATCGGGAAAAGCATTGGAGAGGATGTTGGAGCTTGCAAAATAACCGTGTTTGCAGTGAAGGAGGAAATATGGATATCAATACAGATGTCGTCATAGTCGGAACAGGAGTGGCAGGACTTTTCAGTGCGCTGAATCTGCCGGCGGAAAAAAAGATTGTGATGATTACAAAATCAGATGTAGAGAGCAGTGACTCTTTTCTTGCACAGGGGGGAATCTGTGTACAGCGAGATGAGGATGACTATGAAAGCTATTTTGAAGATACTATGAAAGCGGGACATTATGAGAACCGAAAAGAGTCGGTCGATATTATGATTCGTAACTCCCGTCAGGTGATTGGAGATCTTGTGGGATATGGAGTGGAATTTGAACAGGAAAATGGGGAGTTTTTATATACAAGAGAAGGTGCGCACTCTGCGCCACGTATTTTATTCCATGAGGATGTGACCGGAAAAGAGATTACAAGCAAACTTTTGGAGCGAGTGAAAGAACTTGAGAATGTGTCGATTTTTGAGTATACTACGATGACGGATATTTTGGAAGAAGAAGGACGATGTGCAGGAATTGTTGCTGAAAATGAGGAAGGAATCATTTATCTCCATGCAAAGGACACGATTTTAGCAAGCGGAGGAATCGGCGGAACTTACAAGCATTCTACTAATTTTGCTCATCTGACAGGAGATGCGCTTCGAATTGCAAAAGAGCATGGAATTCGCCTGGAGCATTTGGATTACGTGCAGATTCATCCGACAACACTGTATTCGAAAAAACCGGGAAGACGATTTCTGATATCAGAGTCAGTGCGTGGGGAAGGAGCAGTGTTATATAACAAAGAAGGAAAGCGTTTTGTAGATGAACTTCTTCCGAGAGACGTTGTGACTAAGGCAATTCAGGAGCAGATGGAGAAAGATCATACAGAGTTCGTGTGGTTGTCGATGGAGCATATTTCAGAGGAGACGATACGAAAACATTTCCCACATATTTATCAACAATGTCTGGAAGAAGGATACGACGCCACGAAAGAGTGGGTTCCGGTTGTACCGGCACAGCACTATTTTATGGGTGGCATCTGGGTGGATTCTGACAGCCTGACATCGATGGAGCATCTGTATGCAGCAGGCGAGACAAGCTGTAACGGAGTGCACGGCGCCAATCGTCTGGCAAGTAACTCGCTGTTGGAAAGCCTTGTATTTGCGAAACGTGCAGCAAAAAAAATTGGAGCAAACCGATAAGAAAGGAAATAGAAGGATGAATAAAATTACGATGGATCTTCAAGTGGATCATTTGATTTTGGAGGCGTTGAGAGAAGATATCTCCAGCGAAGATGTGACAACGAATGCCGTGATGAAAGAAGCGGTCACAGGAGAGGTAGAATTGATTTGTAAGCAGGATGGAGTGATTGCCGGATTAGATGTGTTTGAACGGGTGTTCCGTCTTTTGGATGCGAATACAAAGGTGGAATTATATTGTAAAGACGGGGATCAGGTGAAGAATGGAGAACTGATGGGAAAAGTGGTTGGCGATATCCGTGTACTTTTATCAGGAGAGCGAGTGGCGTTGAATTATCTGCAGAGAATGAGCGGAATCGCAACATACACACGCTCCGTTGCAGAGCTTTTAAAGGGAACCGGTACAAAGCTTTTAGATACGAGAAAGACGACGCCGAATATGCGTATTTTTGAAAAATATGCGGTGCGTGCGGGAGGCGGTTACAATCATCGCTATAATCTGTCAGACGGTGTCCTTTTAAAAGATAATCATATCGGGGCAGCCGGAAGTGTGGCGAATGCAGTGCGCATGGCAAAAGAATATGCGCCGTTTGTGCGAAAGATTGAAGTGGAAGTAGAAACGCTGGAGATGGTAAAAGAAGCTGTGGATGCGGGAGCAGATATTATTATGCTTGACAATATGTCCACAGAGGAGATGGCGGAGGCAATCCGTATCATTGACGGGAGAGCTGAGACAGAATGTTCCGGAAATGTGACAAAAGAAAATATTGCCCGCCTGACGTCACTTGGGGTAGACTATATTTCCAGCGGAGCATTGACACACTCTGCACCAATTTTAGATATTTCCTTAAAGAACCTTCATGTAGTATAATAGAACCAGTGATGCAAAAACAGGAGGTGAAGGTTTGTGAATGGTTCGCAGAGAAGAGAGCAGATTGTTCGTCAGATACAGGAGAGTAAGGAACCTGTGTCAGGAAAAAAGCTGGCGGAACTTTATGGTGTGAGCCGGCAGGTGATCGTGCAGGATATTGCGCTGATCCGCACAGCAGGTTATGATATTATCTCAACGAACAGAGGATATATACTGAATACGCAAAAAGCAATCAGCCGTGTGTTTAAGGTGCAGCATACTGATGAGCAGACGGAGGAGGAGTTGTATGAGATTGTGGATTTGGGAGGATGCGTGGAAAATGTGATGGTAAACCACAGAGTATACGGTCATATGGAAGCGCCGCTTGGCATACACTCAAGAAGAAAAGCGGCAGCATTTATAGAAGACATCAAAAGTGGAAAATCAAGTCCACTGAAAAATATTACTTCAAACTATCATTACCATACAGTGAGTGCGGAGAGTGAAGAAATATTAGATGAGATAGAAGAAATGCTCAGAGCAAAAGGTTTTTTGATAGAGGCTGTCTAGAAACAGGGAGGGGAGAACAATTTGGAGTTCTCCTATCCCTTTTTTAATTTACAGCTGATCTGGAGGATATAATCTTCCTCCTTTTTTTCGGTGAGCGTGTCAATCAGAACATCTTCGTAAAATATACCAGTCAGCTCTAAGGCGTTTTCAGATGCATATTGCAGCATTTTTTCATAGGTCGTATGGATGGTCTCGTAGCCTCCACAGTGAAATGCACGAAGATAGTGTCCGGATTCCCGGACACAAAGCGGAACATTCTCTGGCCTATGGTCTAAAAGCAGATAGAAATCGGTATACTCTTCTGTCGTTAAATCGAACGAAGAAAGGTCGCGGATTCCCCCGACTCCGTAAGGACTTTGAATCTGATGTTCATTGCCGTAAAGAATGAGGTCTCGGATCGTTTTTGCAATTTCTTTGTCGTGCAGGGAATGCACAGGTGTGGTAAGCATATATTTTGCCGGAAAATGAATAACAGAAATATCGTCCAATGCAGATGCAGATACATTGTGAAGCAGCGTAAGTTCTTCTTGAATCCAACGCTCCATCTGCTGCATCGCCTGGATTTTTTCACGGATAAGTGTCTGCTCTTTGGTGAGCAGCTCAATGAAAAGCGATGTTGTCCGGTTGTCCAGATATGATTTGATCTCAGACAGCGGCATATCAAGTTCCTTTAATAAGGTGATGATTTCCAAAAGCTCCAGCTGTGAGATGGAGTAGTAGCGATATTGATTTTCGGGGAGTTTGATTTCCGGTGATAAAAGCCCGATTTTATCATAGTGAAACAATGTGTGCTTGGAGACACCTGCAAGTTTTGCAAATTCTCCGGTTGTCAGATAGGCATCTCGATTCGATTTTAATTTTTTCTCCAATTTTTGTAAAACCTCCCTTGACTATCGTGTTACCCTATAGTTTATGATAGGGTACAGATTGGAAAAAATCAATATACAATTGGAGGATGAGATGAAATATGACGAATTCAATAGCGCAGAAATTTAATGTGTTTTCATTGCTGAAGTTTGCATTCCCGACGATGGTGATGATGGTATTTATGTCTTTATATACGATTGTAGACGGAATTTTTGTATCCAGACTTGTCGGGAGCAATGCGTTGTCCGCGGTCAATATCGTTTATCCGGTCATCAATCTGATGTTTGCATGCGGGATTATGCTATCAACAGGTGGGAGCGCCATTGTCGCACGTCAGATTGGTGAGAAAAAAGAAAGTGAGGCAAGGGAAAATTTTTCTTTGATCGCATTGGTGAGCTTTCTGGTAGGAGTGGTGATTTTAGCGGTCGGGATACTGTTTTTGGAACCGCTTTGCAATGTGCTTGGAGCGACACCTCTGATTCTTTCAGACTGTAAACGATATTTGGGTGTTCTTTTACTGTTTGGACCGCTGACGATGATGCAGATGTTTTTTCAGGTATTTTTTGTGACTGCGGGAAAGCCGACACTCGGATTGGTTTTAACGATTACAGGCGGAGTTACCAATGTCATTTTAGATTATCTGTTTATGGGACCTATGGGAATGGGCGTGATTGGAGCGGCTCTTGCAACCGGAATTGGACAGACGATCATGGCGGTTGTTGGAATTGTGTACTTTTTCGTGATCAAAAAGGGGCTTTATTTTGTACGACCGGTATTTCGCAGAACAGTATTGCTGGAAAGCTGTGGAAATGGCTCTTCGGAGATGGTGAGCAATCTTTCAATGGCGATTGTAACCTTTTTATTTAACCTGACGATGCTGCGTCTCCTCGGGGAAGACGGTGTGGCAGCAATTACGATCGTGCTGTACGGTCAGTTTTTGTTCACATCAATGTATCTGGGATTTTCAATGGGAGTGGCTCCGGTGTTCAGTTTTAATTACGGGGACAAAAATTATGACCAGCTGAAGCGAATTTATAAAATCTGCATGTACTTCATCACGGTATCTTCTATTGTGATTCTTGTGATGGCGCTTGTTTTTGCAGAGCCGATAGTAGGAATCTTCAGTGGAAGAGATTCAAGGACATATGAAATTGCAGCAGATGGATTTTTCTTGTTTTCTTTTAATTATATATTTGCGGGAATCAATATTTTTGCATCTGCGATGTTTACTGCATTTGGTGATGGGAAAAGATCTGCGATCATCTCGTTTTGCAGGACGTTTATTTTCATCGTGGTGAGTATCCTTGTACTGCCATTGGTGATGGGGGTGACGGGTGTTTGGCTGTCTGTTCCGCTGGCGGAATTTGTGACGCTGTTCATATCTGTCGGCTACTTTAAAAGTCAGCACAAAAAATACCATTATGCATAGAAAAAGACGGGTATCCCCGTCTTTTTCTACTCTGTCATATAAGAACCAACGATCTCATTGACAAGCTTTCCGTCTGCTTTTCCTTTTACTTTCGGCATCAGTTCTTTCATGATCCGTCCTTTATCTTTGGCTGTCGGAGCAGTGATTCCAAGCTCGCTCAAAACGCTTTCCACAACTGCTTTGATCTCGTCGGCATCCATCATCTTCGGAGCAAATGTCTCCAGCACTGCAAGTCGTCTTTTGCACTCTTCAATCATATCTGTGCGGTCAGAAGGCGTCATCTCCAACGATTCTTTTGTCTGTTTGATCTCCTTTAAGATGACCTGAACCTCTTCTTCTTCAGTCAAATCAGCTCTTTTATCGATGGCTTTGTTCTTTAACGCAGCAAGTAAAAGAGAAAGTGTATCTTTTGTGTCTTTATCTTTTGCTTTCATTGCATCGACCATTGCTTTTCTTACTTCATCTGTTTTACTCATTTTCATGTCCTCCTGATTATTCCTATTCTATGAACGATTCCATTCAATCTGAATGTATATATTTTAGCATAATAAAGTATGGTATTCAATGAAAAATATGTAATATGAAAATACTTGACAAAACAAATGAGTTAGTTTAAACTAACGTGGAAATGTGCTGTGACCACACAGAAAATGATTTTGGCAGTGATCAGGCACATTTTATTTTAACTACGAGTTAGTTTGAGCTAACTTTAAAAAGGAGGAAATTTATGAAAGAGCGGATGTCAACAATCATCCTTGCAGCACTTCTTCTGGTTCTGTCAGCGGTGTCTTTATTTGTGGGTGTGATTGATGTGACCCCTATAGAATTGTTCCGTGGAAATATGGAACAATTGGAAATCTTTTTGATTTCCAGGCTGCCACGCCTGCTTGCAATCATCTGTACCGGTGTCGGGATGAGTACGGCGGGATTGATTATGCAGCAGCTTTGCATGAATAAATTCGTCTCTCCGACTACGGGAGCGACGATTTCGTCTGCGCAATTTGGAATTCTTCTGGCACTTTTGTTTATGCCGCAGTCCACGCTGTGGGGGCGGGCAATATTTGCATTTACCACGGCGATTCTCGGAACATGGATTTTTGTGTGGTTCATACAACGAATTCAGTTTAAAGAAGCGGTTATGGTACCGCTTGTGGGAATTATGTTCGGGAATGTGGTGTCTGGAATTACGAGTTATCTCGCCTACAAATATGAGATGACGCAGGCACTTTCCTCATGGCTTGTGGGGCATTTTTCAATGGTGTTAAAGGGCAGATATGAGATTGTATATCTTGTGGTACCGCTTGTGATACTGGCATTTCTGTTTGCGAATCATTTTAACATCGTCGGAATGGGAAAGGATTTTTCCAAAAATCTTGGAGTCCCGTATAAGTTTGTTCTGTTTATGGGGCTGACGATTGCAGCGATGATTACAGCATCGGTAGTTGTCGTGGTGGGTTCCATTTCCTATATCGGTCTGATCGTTCCAAATATTGTCTCTATGTTTAAAGGGGATAAGATTCGTGGAACGCTTGTGGATACGGCATTGTTTGGGGCAAATTTTGTTCTTATGTGTGATCTGATCGGTCGAGTCGTAATTGCGCCGTATGAATTGCCGATCGAATTGATTGTGGGAATTTTCGGAAGTCTGCTTTTTATTATGCTGTTGCTTTACCGGCTGAAACATGGCCGCAAGGCGATCCATTTTACCCGTAGAGGGGAAAATAAGACGTGCATTATGGAAGGGGGAACGAGTCTGTGAATCGAGCGGTAAATCGAAGAAATCAGAAAAAACTTATCGTGATGATGGTTCTTGTGATTTTAGCATGTGCGCTTTACATGTTGGTGAATGTAAAGTTTGGCAATGAGAAATTGTTCTGGTATGCGATGAAAATTCGTACACCAAAATTAATTGTGATGCTGATCACGGCGTTTGCCATCGGCGGGGCATCTATTGTGTTCCAGTCTATTATCAACAATACTATTGTGACACCATGTCTGCTTGGAATGAATTCTCTGTACATGGTCATACACACTGCGGTTGTGTTTGTCGCCGGCTCAGGAAGTGTTTTAGCTGTCAATCCAAATGCTGCATTTGCGGTGGATCTTGTATTGATGGGCGGAACCGCGACCGTTATTTACAGTTATCTGTTTAAAAAGACAAATCATAATGTGCTTTATGTACTGCTTATAGGAACTGTGTTGACTTCCTTCTTCGGAAGTATCCAGTCCACTTTGACGAGGGTGATGGATCCGAATGAATATGACAGCCTGCTGGCGACCTTAGTCGCAAGTTTTAGTAACGTCAATTCAGAGATTATTGTATTTTCTGTGATTGTTATGGGACTCGTGGTCTTTTGCCTGAGAAAAGAACTGGCTTTGTTAGATGTGATCACACTCGGAAAAGAACAGGCAATTAATCTGGGAGTGGATTATGACAGATGTATCAGACGACTGTTATTGGGTGTGACGCTGTTTATTGCAGTGGCGACTGCGATGGTTGGACCGATTTCCTTTTTGGGACTGATCATTGCAAATCTCTCCAGACAGCTTTTGCAGACATATCGTCACAGTCATCTTATTTTGGGATCGGCATTTTTCGGAATGGTGATTCTGGTGGCAGGACAGCTTTTGGTAGAGCAGATTTATTCCTATACCGTTCCGGTAAGTGTGTTTATTACCGTGTTTGGAGGAATCTATTTTCTGTATCTGCTGCTGAGAGAAAGGAAGGAAAGTTAGACAATGATTGTAGAAGAATTGATAAAAACATATGATGGAAAACCGGTGGTAGATTCGGTCAGCTTTTCACTCCCGAAAGGGAAAGTGACATCTTTGATCGGACCAAACGGAGCAGGAAAATCAACGGTTATGGGAATGATTTCCAGACTGATTGCAAGAGATGGAGGACTTGTCGAGTTTGAAGGGCAGGATATCGGAAAATGGAAGAGCAAAGAGCTCTCGAAGCGCCTTGCGATTTTAACGCAGAGCAACCACATTCAGATGAAGCTGACGGTGGAAGAGTTGGTGGCGTTTGGAAGATTCCCTTACTCAGGAGGCCGTCTTACAGAGGAAGATAAAAAGATGATTGACAGGGCAATCTCATACATGGAACTGGACGAATTTCGAGAGCGTTTTATCGATGAGCTGTCAGGAGGTCAAAGACAGAGAGCGTATATCGCAATGGTAATTGCACAGGATACGGAGTACATTCTGTTCGATGAGCCGACGAACAACCTTGATATCTACCATGCAACAAATCTGATGAAAACGGTTCGAAAGCTTTGTGATGAGCTTGGGAAAACGATTGTTTTAGTATTGCATGAGATTAATTATGCGGCATTTTATTCCGATTATATCTGTGCGTTTGTGGACGGCAAGATCGCAAAATTCGGAACCGTGGAGGAGGTGATGACGAAAGAGGCATTGACAGAAATTTATAAAGTAGATTTTGAGATTATGAAGATTGCCGGGAAACCGCTATCAATCTATTATTAATCAGGTCTGTTGAAACGACGTAGAAACAGAATTTTACAACAAAAGATTATTGGGAAGAGATAAGGAGAAAACAAGATGAAAAAATTGACAACTTTAGTGCTTGCGCTTGTGATGGTATTTAGTCTTGCAGCTTGCGGAAATAAGAATTCAGGAACAACTTCAAAAGAAGATACAAATAAAACAGAAAAACCAAAAACAGTTACAATTAAAAGCTTTAATGCGAACAATGAAGAAACAGATTTGGAAGTGCCTTATGATGCACAAAGAATCGCTGTGATGGATATGGCGGCGCTTGATATTTTAGACAGTCTCGGATTGGGAGATCGTGTAGTGGGTTCTTCCAGCACATCATTGGACTATCTTCAGGAGTACGTTACGAATGATGAAATTGTGGATTTAGGAACAATCAAAGAGGCAGATATGGAAGCAGTGATGTCGTGTGAGCCGGATGTGATCTTTATCGGAGGACGTCTTGCACAGTCTTATGATGCACTGAGTGAAATTGCACCGGTTGTCTATCTGTCCACAGACACAGAAATCGGACTTGTAAAAAGTGTGGAGAAAAATGCAAAGACGATTGCATCTATGTTTGGTGTGGAAGATGATGTGAAAGATCTGATGGACGGCTATGATGCGAGAATTGAAAAGCTGAAAGCGTTTGCCGAAGGAAAAAGTGCGATTATCGGAATGTGTACAAGTGGAGGATTCAATGTTCTCGGAAACGATGGACGTTGCGCTTTGATCGGTAATGAGGTTGGATTTGAGAATATCGGAGTGGATGCAAATGTCGATACTTCTACACATGGGAATGAGGCGTCATTTGAATTTGTGGTAGAGAAGAATCCGGATTACATCTTTGTATTGGACCGTGATGCGGCGATCGGTACAGATGGCGCGCAGCTTGCAAAGGATATTATGGAAAACGAGCTGATTATGGGAACAGATGCTTATAAGGACGGAAAAATCGTCTACTTAGAACATCCTGCAGTTTGGTATACGGCAGAAGGCGGTGTAAATGCACTCGGATTTATGCTTGAAGATTTAGAAAACGCACTGTTAAAATAATAGATTTTATTTGAACCAGTAAAAATGTATAATTTTCCTCTGTTTACAGATACTATTTCCAAAGTTGGAAAGTACAGTAAATGGAGGAATTTTTATTATGAAAGCAACAGGAATTGTAAGAAGAATTGATGATCTGGGGAGAGTGGTCATTCCAAAAGAAATCAGGAGAACACTTCGGATTCGAGAGGGAGACCCATTGGAAATATTCACGGCCCGAGAGGGAGAGATTATCCTGAAAAAATATTCACCGATCAGTGAGCTTTCCTCATTTGCAAAAGAATATGCGGAAAGTCTTGCGGTAACGTGCGGAGCAACGGTCTGTGTGACGGATCATGATCAGATTATTGCGGTATCCGGTGCGGGAAAAAAAGAATTACAGGATAAATATGTGAGTAAACAGTTGGAACGTATTTTTAAGGAACGGGAAGCAGTGCATGCATCGGCAGGTGAAAAGAAATATGTGGCGGTGATTGATGAACGGATACAGGAATATGAAGATGAGATCATTCATCCGATCCTGTGCGGAGGAGATGTCATCGGAGCGGTAATTCTGTTAGAAAAGAAGAAAAAATTTGGAGAGACAGAAGAAAAACTCGCCGCATGCGCAGCTAATTTTCTTGGAAGACAAATGGAACAATAGAAGCATAAAACCCTTCGGACAATCATAGATTGTGATATGCGAGGAGGGAATAGTATGGAAAAACAGGTTCAAAAAGAATCGAAGCTCATATGGATCTTGAAATCACTGCTTGCGGCGTATCTTGTAACGGGTATATTGCTTGTGCTGCTGACATTTTTATTGTATCAGTTTGAGCTGGACGAACAGAAAGTGACTGCGGGGATTGTGGTGATTTATGTGGTGTCTACTTTTGTGGGAGGTCTTATATTAGGAAAGCTTACAAAAGTAAATCGATTTGCATGGGGCTTGACGCTTGGGGTTGCTTATTTTGTATTGCTGCTTTTGATATCGCTTGGGATATACAGGGGGATTGACGGGAACTGGAGCAATATTCTTACGACATTTCTGATGTGTGCCGGAGGGGGGATGTTTGGAGGAATGATTTCTTAAGTAATTCTTAACCGAACTGAGAAAAAAGGCTTTCAAAACATACAGTCCTGTGGTATAATAACAGAAGTAATGCAAAGCGAAGGAGGAAATGACAATGAAACATATCAAAACATTGAATACACAGACATTAAACAATACAGTGAAAAAAGGTGGATGTGGAGAATGTCAGACATCATGCCAGTCAGCATGTAAGACATCTTGTACAGTAGGAAATCAGACTTGCGAACAAAAAAGATAATGATTGCGTAAGCTGAACAAAAAGACAAGTGCTGTCTTTTGACAGTAGACGCAGGCAGAGAATGTGCGATGGCACATTCTTTTTGCATGACAGAAAAAATAGAGAAAATAGAAAGGGGTACATGTTGTGATTCATCAGTACCGAAACAATGGTTATAATATTGTGCTCGATGTGAACAGCGGTTCCGTGCATGTGGTAGATGATTTGTGTTATGATTCGATCGCCTGTTTAGAGGCAATGAACCCGGATCATACAGAAGCGACACTGCAAAGCGAAGAGACATCGGCGTATGTGAAAGAACAATTAGGAGAAAAATATAAAGAGGACGAATTAAAAGAGGCGTTAGAAGATATTGCGGAACTTACAAAGGCTGGACAGCTCTTTACAAAAGATATATACGAGGCATATATCGGAGAGGTAAAAAGCAGAAAGACGGTTGTAAAGGCATTGTGCATCCACATTGCGCATGACTGTAACCTCGCATGCCAATACTGTTTTGCAGAAGAGGGCGAATATCATGGAAGACGAGCTCTGATGTCATATGAGGTCGGGAAAAAGGCTCTGGACTTCTTGATTGCAAATTCGGGTAACCGAAAGAATCTGGAAGTAGATTTCTTTGGCGGGGAACCGCTTATGAACTGGCAGGTAGTAAAAGATCTTGTGGCGTACGGAAGAGAGCAGGAAAAACTCCATGATAAGCATTTCCGTTTTACACTGACAACGAACGGTGTGCTTCTGAA
This sequence comes from Faecalimonas nexilis, assembly GCF_059731825.1. NCBI lineage: Bacteria > Bacillati > Bacillota > Clostridia > Lachnospirales > Lachnospiraceae > Faecalimonas > Faecalimonas nexilis. The sequence goes on from NZ_AP029189.1 coordinate 1,277,050, forward strand.
TGACGAGGTAAAGGAATTTGTCAACAAAGAGATGGACAATGTGGTATTAAGTCTGGATGGACGAAAAGAAGTCAATGACAAGATGCGTCCGTTCCGCGACGGAAAAGGAAGTTATGACCTGATCGTGCCGAAATTCCAGAAACTGGCAGAAAGCCGTAATCAGGAAAAATACTATATCAGAGGAACTTTTACAAGAGATAATTTGGATTTCTCAAAAGATGTTCTGCATTTTGCGGATTTGGGATTCGAGCAGATTTCCATTGAGCCTGTAGTAGGAGAGGATTCAGATTTTTATTCGATCAAGAAAGAAGATCTTCCACAGATTTTTGAAGAATATGATACATTGGCAAAAGCAATCATTGAGAGAGAAGAGGCGGGAAAAGGATTTAACTTCTTCCATTTTATGATTGATTTGGACGGAGGTCCTTGCGTTGCGAAGAGACTTTCCGGATGTGGTTCGGGAACAGAGTATCTTGCAGTCACACCTTGGGGGGACTTATATCCTTGTCATCAGTTTGTCGGTGAGGAAGATTTCCTGATGGGAAATGTCGACGAAGGGATTGTGAGACCGGAAATTGCAGATGAATTCAGAGGCTGCAGTGTCTATTCCAAAGAAAAATGTAAGAACTGTTTTGCGAAATTCTATTGTAGTGGGGGATGTATGGCAAATTCTTACAAGTTTCATGGTTCGATTCATGATGCATATGATATTGGCTGTGAGATGCAAAGGAAACGTGTGGAATGTGCGATTATGATCAAGGCTGCATTGGCAGACGGAGAAAGGATGTAAGAGATGAAAAAGAGTAGAGGTGTCATTAACCTGATCCTCACAGTGGTGGTAATCTGTTTATTAGGGTTTACCTCAGTTGTAGGATTTGGTGCAACAGGTGCGGGAGCGGCAAAAAATATTAAGCTTGGACTTGACCTTGCCGGAGGTGTCAGCATTACATACCAGGTAAAAGATGAGAATCCGACAGAGGAAGAGATGAAAGATACGATCTACAAGCTGCAAAAGCGTGTAGAGCAATACAGTACAGAAGCGACTGTTTATCAGGAAGGTTCGGATCGTATCAATATTGAGATTCCAGGTGTTTCAGATGCGAATGCAATTCTGGAAGAACTCGGAAAACCGGGATCGCTTGAATTTCAGGATGCGGAAGGGAATGTTGTTTTAGAAGGAACAGATATCAAAACAGCATCTGCGAAAACGAGTCAAGATAACATGGGAAACAAACAGTATATCGTTGAGTTGAATCTTACAGATGAAGGAAAGACTAAATTTGCTGAGGCTACAGAGGCGAATATCGGGAAACAGATTGCTATTGTCTACGATGATGAAATCATCAGTAATCCAAAAGTAAACGAAGCGATTACCGGTGGACAGGCTTATATTGATGGAATGGAGTCTTATGAAGAAGCAGACAATCTTGCATCTACAATCCGTATAGGTGGTCTGAAACTGGAGCTGGAGGAATTGAGCTCAAAAGTAGTCGGAGCACAGCTTGGAGAAGAGGCAATCAGCACAAGTTTGATGGCAGGTGCAATCGGACTTGCAATTGTATTTATTTTTATGTGTATCGTATATCTGCTTCCGGGACTTGCATCGAGCATTGCGTTGGTTATCTACACAGGAATTGTAATTGTATTGCTGAATGCGTTTAACATTACATTGACCCTTCCTGGTATTGCAGGTATCGTGCTCTCAATTGGTATGGCGGTAGATGCGAACGTTATTATTTTTGCCAGAGTAAAAGAAGAGATGGCAGCAGGGAAAAGTGTAAAATCATCTCTGAAGTCTGGATTCCAGAAGGCGATGTCAGCGATCGTGGACGGTAATATGACAACTTTGATTGCGGCAATTGTACTTTGGGTTAAGGGAACAGGAAGCGTAAAAGGGTTTGCTCAGACATTGGCGCTTGGTATTGTAGTGTCTATGTTTACGGCACTGGTTGTGACAAGAATCATTATCTACTCATTATATGCAGTCGGACTTAGAAGTCCAAAATTATATGGTAGTCAGAAACCAAGAAAAGAAAGAGATTTCTTAAAGAGAAGAGTGTTGAGCTTTTCGATTTCACTTGTGATCATTGTAGCGGGATTTGCTATGATGGGAGTGAACTCGGCAAACGGAAAAGGTGCGTTTAAGTACAGCCTTGAGTTCATGGGAGGAACTTCATCTACGGTAACATTTGACAAAGATTACTCGATTGAAGAGATCGATTCTAAGATTGTGCCGGTTGTAGAGAAAGTAACAGGAGATAAGAACGTTCAGTTCCAGAAGGTAAAAGATTCGAATGCGGTTGTTATTAAGACAATCAGCTTGGATTTGGAAGCACGTGAGGCATTTAACAAAGCGATGGCGGATAACTTCGGTGTAGATGCATCTACGATAACTGCGGAGAATATCAGTTCCACAGTCAGCTCCGAGATGCGGACAGATGCAGTCGTTGCGCTTGTGATTGCTACGGTATGTATGCTGCTTTACATTTGGTTCCGCTTCAAAGATATTCGTTTCGGAACAAGTGCGGTTATCGCATTGTTAAATGACGTTTTGTTTGTAATCGCATTTTATGCAATTTCGAGAACGTCTGTCGGAAATACATTTATCGCATGTATCCTGACAATTGTAGGTTACTCGATCAATGCGACGATTGTTATCTTCGACCGTATCCGAGAAGAGTTAAAGACGAAAAAGAAAAACGAAGAATTATCAGGATTGGTCAACAGATGTATTACAGATACTTTGACGAGAAGTATTTACACAAATGCGACAACCTTTATCATGCTTGCGGTACTGTATGTGCTTGGAGTAAGTTCGATTAAAGAGTTTGCAATGCCGCTTATGGTTGGTGTGTTAGGAGGTACATTCTCTTCTATCTGTATCACAGGACCATTGTGGTATGTTATGAAAACAAGATTTGCAAAGAAAAAATAAACGGGGACGGGGGTAATCATGATATTACTCCCGTTTTTGCATTGAGGAGTACGTATGGAAAAATGGTTTGTAATGAGAAAAGGGGCTCCGTTTCAGGAGATTGCAGAGAAATTTCAGATTCATCCGATTCTTGCCCGCCTGATACGGAATCGTGATGTGATAGGGGATGAAGCGATTCAATTGTATCTGAACGGCACGATCGCAGATTTGTATGATGGCATGCTCATGAAAGATATGGATAAAGCGGTAGACATTTTGCTGGAGAAAATACGTGAGGACAAAAAGATTCGAATTATCGGAGATTATGATATTGATGGAATCAATTCGACTTACATTTTATTGGAAGGAATCAAGTATCTTGGAGGAGAAGCTGATATCGATATACCGGACCGCATGAAGGATGGATATGGCTTGAACCGAAATCTGATTGATCGTGCATTTGACGATGATATTGATACAATCATCACCTGTGATAATGGAATTGCGGCAAGAGAAGAGATTGCGTATGGAAAGAGTCTTGGGATGACGATCATAGTGACAGATCATCATGAGATTCCTTATGAGGAGGTAGAAAGTGAAAAACGATATATTCTGCCGCCCGCTGATGCAGTGATTGATCCAAAACAGCAGACATGTGCATATCCATTCAAAGAATTGTGTGGAGCAGGAGTTGCATATAAACTGATCGAGGCGTTGTTCGGCGCGTGTGGAAAAGATATCGAAGATGTGGATTATCTGATGGAGAATGTGGCAATTGCGACAGTCGGAGATGTTATGGATCTGGTCGGAGAGAACCGTATTTTTGTAAAACAAGGTTTGGAGATGCTGAAACGCACAAATAATTTGGGATTGCGGGCGCTGATGGAATGTACCGGTGTGCCTGTGGAGAGACTTTCGGCATATCATATCGGATTTGTGATCGGACCGTGCCTGAACGCAAGCGGGAGACTGGATACGGCGAAACGGGCATTGGAGCTTTTGTGTGCAAAGACAAAAAAGGAGGCAGACATACTGGCGGGTGACTTGAAAGCGCTAAATGACAACCGGAAGGATATGACAGCTTCAGCGGTGGAAGAGGCGGTGAAGCAAGTGGAGGAGACCAGACTTGGCGAGGATAAAGTGCTGGTGATCTATCTTCCGGATTGTCACGAAAGTCTTGCCGGAATTGTAGCTGGAAGAGTGAGGGAGCGTTATCATAAGCCGGTATTTATCTTGACGAAGGCAGAAGAAGGCGTGAAAGGATCGGGGCGTTCTATTGAGAGTTACCACATGTATGAAGAATTGAATAAGTGCAAATCGCTGTTGACGAAATTTGGCGGACATAAACTTGCGGCGGGACTGTCTTTGGAGGAGGAAAATGTAGACAGACTCAGAGAAACTTTAAATGATCTGTCAACACTCACACAAGAAGATCTGATTCCTAAGATTTCTATTGATATGCAGATGCCGCTTGGCTATATCAATGAAGCGTTTGTGGATGAATTAGAGCTTCTGGAGCCTTTTGGGAAAGGAAATATAAAGCCTGTATTTGTGGAGAAAAACATTGAAATTTTAAGCGCGAGAATTCTTGGGAAGAATAAAAATGTGTTGAAGATGCAGGTGCAGGATGCGCCTGGAACCCAGATGGATGCCATGTACTTTGGTGATGTGGAGGCATTTTTGGAATTTTTTAGAGAAAAGTATGGAAAGCCTGCGGTAGATGGTCTGCTTCGGGGACAGAGAAGCAAAGTTGAGGCGGCATTTACATATTATCCCGGAATTAATGAATATATGGGGCAGAAAACTGTTCAGATCATCATTCAGAACTATCAGTGAGAGTAGTCACGACAAACGCATGAATGAATAAATTATGAACACCCTGTCCGGATTTTTTGATATAATCAAAGAAAAAAGGATGGGGTGTTCATATGAAAGAGATTTTAGACTATGCAGGTACGGTGATGGACATAAGACAGGAGAAGAAAGTTTTGCATAAGATGGCGGATATTATCCTGCTTGTATTTTTTGCTACGCTTGCAAATGCAGATGATTGGGTAGAGATTGAGATGTTTGGAAAAGAACATGAAGATTTTTTGCAAAATTATCTGGAACTTCCAAATGGAATCCCTTTCCATGATACACTCCAAAGAGTTTTTGCAATGGTGCCCACTGAATTTCTGGAAAGTTTTCAGCAAAAGTGGAATGAAATGTTAAGCAGCGATGAGGGGGAGAAAGTAAAGCGCCTGCTTGCGATTGACGGAAAAACCCAGAGAGGGAACGGAAATAAGAACCAGAGACCGAATCATATTGTCAGTGCTGTAGATGAAAGAGGCTTTTGCCTGGGACAGAAACGAGTAGAAGAAAAAACAAATGAGATCAAAGCAATCCCAGAACTGTTGGACCATCTGAATATAAAAGGGACAATCATAACAACAGATGCCATGGGAACCCAGGTGGCTATTGTAAAGAAAATCCGCCAAAAGCGTGCGGATTATGTTCTGGCATTAAAGGCAAACCAGGGGAGTCTTCTGGAAGATGTGAGGGAATATTTTGCAGATAAAGAACTTCGTGAGAAATGCGCTTATAAAAACCGGATAGAAAAGGCCAGGGGGAACCTTGAGAAACGGGAATACTGGCAGACAGAAGACATCAGCTGGTTAAGCCGGAAGAAAGAATGGGCAGGATTAAAAAGCATTATCATGACTCGTAATACAATAGCAGGGACAGATGGCAGTACAACAGTAGAAGAAAGATATTTCATAAGCAGCCTGTCGACCAATATAGAAGAAGCAGAGCGAGCTGTGCGTGGTCATTGGATGATAGAAAGCTATCATTGGCATTTAGATGTAACCTTTCGAGAAGATGGGAATCACACATTAGAAAAGCAGGCATCCTATAATCTGAACATTATAAGAAAACTGGCTTTGAATATGTTAAAAATTTTAGAGGTAGGAAGCCGTCCGTTAAGCATGAAAAAGAAACGGTATGTGATTGGAACAAATCCAGAAAAGCATTTAGAGAAGATTATGTCTTTATAATTTTTGAATTTAGTATATGGTGTGGTTGAGGAGCACATTCATGCGTTTGGCTTGTGAGAGTAGTGCAAATGAATTGAAAAAATGACAAAAAAATGCTATACTATAATATACTGTAAAAATAGGAGTGAGTTAGAATGAAAAAACCAATAGAAGAATATGTAAGAAGTATACCGGATTTTCCCGAAAAAGGGATTATTTTTAGAGATGTAACAAGTATTTTAGAAGATGCTGACGGACTTCAGCTGGCGATAGATTTGATGCAGGAAAAAATCGGAGACACGGAATTTGATGTAGTGGTAGGACCGGAATCCAGAGGATTTATTTTTGGAGTACCGATTGCATATAATCTGCATAAACCGTTTATTCCGGTTCGGAAAAAAGGAAAACTTCCATGCGAGACTGTTTCGATTCAATATGATTTGGAATATGGGAGCGCTGAGATTGAGATGCATAAAAACTCGATCAAACCGGGACAAAAAGTAGTGATCATCGACGACCTGATGGCAACCGGAGGTACGATCGAGGCGATTACAAAGCTCATTGAAGGGATGGGCGGAGTGATTGTCAAAGCAGTATTTTTAATGGAACTGGAAGGATTAGAAGGCAGAAAGAGATTAGAAGGGGTTGACGTAGAGACTGTTATTGCATACCCTGGAAAATAAGAACCAGAAAGGGGGGATTAATGTGGCCGACAATAAAGTAATAGAGAATCCATACAAGGGACTTGAGATTGTGGATGGGCATGCGGTGAAGGCGCCGGAAGATTATCAGGACCCGAAGATGTTATATGAGGCATTGATCAAACGAATTAGAAAGTACCATCCGTCTACAGATATTTCCATGGTGGAAAAAGCGTTCAATATCGCGTACCATGCGCATGAAGGACAGTTTCGAAAATCAGGTGAGGCATACATTATTCACCCGTTGTGGGTAGGAATCATTCTTGCTGATCTGGAGTTGGATAAAGAGACGATTGTTGCCGGAATTTTGCATGATGTTGTGGAAGATACTGTGATGACAGAGCAGGAGATTACCGAGATTTTTGGTTCGGAAGTTGCACTGCTTGTGGACGGTGTCACAAAGCTTGGACAATTGTCGTATTCCGCTGACAAACTGGAGGTGCAGGCGGAGAACTTAAGAAAGATGTTTTTGGCGATGGCAAAAGATATCCGAGTGATTCTGATCAAGCTTGCGGACAGACTGCATAATATGAGAACACTTCAGTTCATGCGTCCGGAAAAGCAGATTGAGAAAGCGCGTGAGACGATGGACATCTATGCGCCGATTGCACAGAGACTTGGTATTTCCAGGATTAAGACAGAACTTGATGATCTGTCTTTGAAATATTCTCAACCGGAAGTATTTTATGATCTTGTGCAGCAGATCAATGCGAGAAAGACAGAGCGTGAAGAATTTGTGCAGCAGATTGTCGAAGAAGTGTCAGAACATATGAAAAATGCGAAGATTAAGGCAGAAGTAAAAGGCAGAGTGAAACATTTCTTCAGTATTTATAAAAAGATGGTCAATCAGGATAAGACAGTGGATCAGATTTATGATTTGTTTGCAGTCCGGATCATTGTGGAGTCAGTGAAAGACTGTTATGCTGCACTTGGTGTTATTCATGAGATGTACACGCCGATTCCGGGGCGCTTTAAAGATTATATTGCGATGCCAAAGCCGAATATGTATCAGTCATTGCATACGACATTGATGAGCTCAGTGGGACAGCCATTTGAGATTCAGATCCGTACCGAGGAGATGCATAAGACGGCGGAGTATGGTATTGCTGCCCATTGGAAATATAAAGAATCCAATGATGGCAAAAAGAGTGTTGCCGCGCAGGAAGAGGAAAAACTAAGCTGGTTAAGACAGATTTTGGAATGGCAGCAGGATACAGATAACCGCGAATTTTTAAGTCTCTTGAAAGGAGACCTGGATTTGTTCGCAGAAGATGTCTACTGCTTTACGCCGAATGGGGATGTAAAGAATCTGCCGAATGGTTCTACGCCGGTTGATTTTGCTTATGCAATTCACAGCGCGGTCGGAAATAAGATGGTAGGAGCCCGTGTGAACGGAAAACTTGTAAACATTGATTATAAGATTCAAAATGGTGACAGAATTGAGATTCTTACTTCGCAAAATTCCAAGGGACCGAGTCGTGACTGGCTGAACATTGTAAAAAGTACGCAGGCGCGTAACAAGATCAATCAGTGGTTTAAGAAAGAATTTAAGGAAGAGAATATTGTTCGCGGAAAAGAGATGCTTGCGGCGTATTGCAAGACAAAATCTATTGTGCTCAGTGATTTGACCAAGCCGAAATACATGCAGGTAGTACAGGTCAAATATGGCTTCCGTGATTGGGATGCGGTGCTTGCGTCAATCGGGCATGGTGGCTTAAAAGAAGGTCAGGTTATCAATCGTCTTTTGGAGGAATACGAAAAAGATCATAAGGCAGCTGTGACAGATGAGACGATTATTGAACGGGTATCTGAAGCATCTAAGAATAAAGTGCATGTGACGAAGTCGAAAAGCGGAATTGTTGTAAAGGGAATTGATGACATGGCGGTTCGGTTTTCCAGATGCTGTAATCCGGTTCCGGGAGATGAGATTGTCGGCTTTGTGACACGAGGACGTGGAATGTCTATTCATAGAACGGACTGTGTCAACATCATTCATTTATCGGAGGCGGAAAGAGCCAGATTGATTGATGCGGAGTGGGAGACAAATGCGTCGGATGAAGCCGGTGGGCAGTATATGTCGGGAATCAAGATGTATGCAAATAACCGGCAAGGTCTGCTTATGGAGATTTCTAAGATATTTACAGAGAATAAAATTGATATCAATTTGATGAATACGCGTGTCAGCAAACAGGGAGTTGCAACAATTGAACTTGGTTTTGTTGTTCGCGGCAGAGAAGAATTGAGTCGAATTGTGGAAAAATTGCGTCAGATAGAGGGCGTGATTGATATTGAACGTACGGCAGGGTAAAAGAATGAAGATAGAAAAATATGCATTGGGTTCACTGGGGACCAACTGTTATTTAGTGGAAAATGAGGAGACAAAAGAGCTGGTTATCATTGATCCGGCGATTTGTCCGGATTATATGATCAGTTATGTGAAACGAATCGGCTATGAGCCGAAAGCAATTCTTCTGACACATGGTCATTTTGATCATGTGATGGGAATTGAAGGGTGGACAAAAGAATTCGATATTCCGGTATATATTTATAAAGATGAAGCGGCAATATTGAGAGATCCGGCATTAAATCTTTCCAGCATGTTTGGGACAAGTTATGCCTATGAGAAAGTAACCTGTCTGAGTGATGGGGAAAAACTTGTGCTGGCAGGATATACGTTTGAAGTGATTCATACACCCGGGCATACAAGTGGCGGATGCTGTTACTATGTGAAGGATGAGGAAGTGCTGTTTAGCGGAGATACACTGTTTTGCAGAAGCGTTGGTCGAAGCGACTTCCCGACCGGAAGCGCATCAGTTTTGGTGAAATCGATTCAAGAAAAATTATTCTCCCTTCCGGATCAGGTGATGGTCTATCCGGGGCATAACGATTTGACTTGCATTGCGGATGAAAAACAGTATAATCCGTTTATTTAAAGGTTCAATTTGGGACGTAGTAAAATTGAAGTTTACTACGTCCCAAATTGGGTTGAAGTGAGGTGTAAAATGATAAAAATAATCGTAAAAGAGGAAATGTATATATACGATATGTACCATATTTTAAGGGCTTTTTACCCGGGGAGTGAGATTGACCAAACAATCGACAGTGGTGTCCCTAATTTGATTGAACTGAGAATAGATGGGCAGCGAAAAGAGTGTCTTTTGATCAACCAAAATGAGGTGGAAGAATACGCAGAGCGAAAGCAGAAAAAGAGGTATGTGAACCTGAAAGTGTATGACTGGTTGTCAAAACAAACCGAAAAGGAACTTGCCTGGGGTGTGTTGACAGGAATCAGACCGACGAAGATTATGATGAACTTGCTGGAAGAAGGAAAAAGCGAACAGGATGTCATTGACTATATGAAAGAAAATTATCGGACAACGGACAAAAAAGCAAACCTCGGCATGGAGATTGCAAAACGAGAGAAAGCGCTGCTGGCTCAATTAGACTATAAGGATGGCTACAGTCTTTATGTGGGGATTCCGTTTTGTCCAACTACCTGCAGTTACTGCTCCTTTACCTCGCAGCCAATTCACAAATGGAAAGACCGGGTAGACGAATATTTAGATGCCTTGTGTAAAGAGATCACTTTTGTAGGAGAAGTGTCAAAAGAAAAGAAACTAAATACGGTTTATATTGGTGGAGGAACGCCTACGACGCTGGAACCGGAACAGTTGGAGAGACTTTTGTCACATATTGAAAAAACATTTTCATTTGAAGATTTGAAAGAATTTACGGTGGAAGCGGGGCGTCCGGACAGTATTACAAAAGAAAAGTTGGAAGTGCTGAGAAGACATCAAATTTCCAGAATTTCAATCAATCCGCAGACAATGCAGCAAAAGACATTAGATTGTATCGGGCGAAAACATACAGTAGAGGATATTCGACAAGTGTATGCGATGGCAAGGGAACTGGGATTTGAGAACATTAATATGGATTTGATTGCGGGACTCCCGGGAGAAACTTTAGACGATATGAAAGATACACTGCGACAGATAGAAATGTTTGCCCCGGACAGTCTGACTGTGCATGCGCTTGCGATGAAGCGTGCATCCAGACTGACACAGGAAAAACGAGAGGGAAGCTATCGGGGAAATGACCAGGCAGACAGTGCCACGATGTTATCGGAGATGATCGAACTCGCAGCAGAATATGCGGGGAAAATGCAGCTCGTACCGTATTATCTGTATAGGCAGAAGAATATTGCGGGAAATTTTGAAAATGTTGGTTATGCAAAGGTTGACAAAGCCGGAATATACAATATACTTATTATGGAAGAGAAACAATCTATCGTGGCTGTGGGAGCAGGGGCATCGACAAAGATCGTGCTGCCAAAAGAGAAGACCTTGATAGATGAAAAGACAGGCAATCCGAAGCAGATTGTCAGGACGGAGAATGTAAAAGACGTCGAACAATACATCAATCGAATTGATGAAATGATAGAGCGAAAAGGAGAATGGTTATGGCATTAAAGAAAAAACCAGTCACAGGCATGAAAGATATGTTGCCGGCAGAGATGGAGATCCGCGATTATGTGATTCAGATGATTAAAGACACATACCGCACATTTGGATTTTCTTCCATGGAGACACCATGTGTGGAGCACATTGAGAATCTGTGCAGCAAACAGGGTGGAGACAATGAAAAACTAATTTTCAAGATTTTAAAACGTGGAGAAAAATTAAAATTAGATACAGCGAAAGAAGAGATGGATTTGGTGGATGGAGGTCTTCGCTATGACCTGACAGTGCCGTTGTCCAGATATTATGCGAACAATGCAAGTGTGTTGCCGTCACCGTTTAAAGCATTGCAGATGGGAAATGTGTGGAGAGCGGATAGACCGCAAAGAGGACGTTTCCGTCAGTTTATGCAATGCGATATCGACATTCTTGGTGAACCAAGTAACTTAGCGGAGATTGAGCTGATCTTGGCGACAACAACACTGCTTGGAAAGTTAGATTTCAAAAACTTTACAATTCGTATCAATGACAGAAAAATCTTAAAAGCAATGGCTGCTTACAGTGGTTTTGAAGAGAAAGATTACGATACTGTATTTATTATTTTAGATAAAATGGATAAGATTGGCTTGGACGGTGTGGCGAAAGAACTGGAAGAGAACGGATATGCAAAGGAATCTATTGAGAAATACTTAGAACTCTTTAAAAAGATTACAAATGATATCGAAGGTGTGCGCTACTGCAAAGAAAAACTGGAAGGATTTTTGGAAGCAGAGACAGCCGATGGATTAGAAATGATTATTTCCAGTGTAGAAAGTGCAAAAGAGGCAGAATTTAAAGTGAGCTTTGACCCGACATTAGTACGCGGTATGTCATATTATACAGGAACGATTTTTGAGATTTCCATGGATGAATTCGGCGGCTCTGTAGGAGGCGGCGGACGTTACGATGAGATGATCGGGAAATTTACAGGGCAGCCGACACCGGCATGTGGATTTTCAATCGGATTTGAGCGTATCGTAATGCTGCTTTTGGAAAGAGGATATAAAGTTCCAACCAGCAGAGAAAAGAAGGCATTGCTGATTGAAAAAGGAATGTCTGCAGAAGGAATGTTAAAAATCCTTGCGATTGCGAAAGAAGAGCGTGCAAACGGAAAACAGGTGATGCTTGTGAATATGAAGAAAAACAAAAAGTTCCAGAAAGAACAGCTTATGAATGAAGGATATACAGATATTCAGGAAATTTTTAAAGATAATATAAAATAGAAAGCGAGAGAGAACAATGGCAGAATCAATGCAGGGCTTGAAGAGAAGCCACAGATGTGCAGAGTTAAGTAAGGTAAATATCGGAGAGACAGTAACTGTAATGGGATGGGTGCAGAAGAACCGTAATAAAGGTGGAATTGTATTCGTGGATTTACGTGACCGTTCCGGATTGCTGCAGCTTATTTTTGAAAATGGAAGCGTGAGCGAAGAAGATTTTGAAAAAGCAGGAAAGCTTCGCAGTGAATTTGTAATTGCAGCAGTGGGTACTGTAGAAGCACGTTCCGGTGCAGTGAATGAAAATCTTGCGACAGGAGAGATTGAGATTCGTGTAAAAGAACTTCGTATTTTATCTGAGTCTGAGACACCGCCGTTCCCAATTGAAGAGAACAGCAAGACAAAAGAGGAATTACGTCTGAAATACCGCGTGTTGGATTTGAGAAGACCAGATTTACAGAGAAACCTGATGATGAGAAGTAAAGCGGCGACATTGACACGTCAATTCCTTGCAGAGGAAGGATTTTTGGAAATCGAGACACCGATGTTGATCAAAAGTACTCCGGAGGGAGCGAGAGATTACCTTGTGCCAAGCCGTGTGCATCCGGGAAATTTCTATGCGCTTCCACAGTCACCACAGATTTTTAAACAGCTTTTGATGTGTGCGGGATATGATCGTTATTTCCAAATTGTAAAATGTTTCCGTGATGAAGATTTACGTGCAGACCGTCAGCCGGAATTTACACAGATTGATATGGAATTATCGTTTGTTGATGTGGACGATGTCATTGACGTTAATGAAAGATTACTGGCTAAAATGTTCAAAGAGATTCTTGGGATAGAAGTTTCTCTTCCAATCCAGAGAATGACATGGCAGGAAGCAATGGATCGTTTCGGCTCAGACAAACCGGATATCCGGTTCGGAATGGAATTGACAGATGTGTCGGAAGTTGTGAAAGACTGCGAATTTGTAGTGTTTAAAAATGCATTGGAAAATGGCGGAAGCGTTCGAGGAATCAATGCCAAAGGCCAGGGGGCAATGCCGCGTAAGAAAATCGATAAACTGGTTGATTTGGCAAAAGACTTTGGTGCGAAAGGTCTCGCATACGTGGCAATACAGGAAGATGGCACAATCAAGTCTTCTTTTGCAAAATTCATGAGTGAAGAGGAAATGGCAGCACTTGTAAAAGCAATGGATGGAGAAAATGGTGACTTACTGCTCTTTGCAGCAGATAAAAATCAGGTCGTATGGGATGTCCTTGGAAACTTACGTCTTGAAATTGCACGTCAGCTGGAACTTCTTGATAAGAATGAATATAAATTCTTGTGGATCACAGAATTCCCATTGTTAGAGTGGAATGAGGAGGCCGGAAGATACACAGCAATGCATCATCCATTTACAATGCCGATGGAAGAAGATTTGCATCTGATCGACACAGATCCGGGAAAAGTACGTGCAAAAGCTTATGATATTGTACTGAACGGTACAGAAATCGGTGGTGGAAGTGTCAGAATCTTCAATCAGGAGATTCAGAGCAAGATGTTTGAAGTGCTTGGGTTTACAAAAGAGCAGGCGCAGGAACAGTTTGGATTCTTGTTGAATGCATTCAAATACGGAGTGCCGCCTCACGCAGGACTTGCATATGGATTGGATCGTCTTGTGATGCTGATGGCAAAAGAAGACAGTATCCGTGATGTTATTGCATTCCCGAAAGTAAAAGATGCATCGGATCTGATGACAGAAGCACCTTCAGGGGTAGATCAGAAACAGTTAGATGAGCTTTGCTTGGCTATCACAAAAAAAGAAGAAAGAGAAACCTTCTTGGTTTAATGTTCGCAGCGATTTTAGTTGTAGTGGCAAAATTTCGTAAAGAAAAAAACATGTAGTGTAATAAGGTGATATGTGCACCCCGGGGAAGTTGATGCTCCGGGGTGTTGTAAATATTCTAAATAATAGTACAAAATAAAAAAATAAAAAAAGTGTTGACAAAAGTGCTTTTCATCAGTATAATGAATATTGTTCTGATTCAGAGAACACAATATGCACGAGTGGCTCAGTGGTGGAGTATCGCCTTGCCAAGGCGAGGGTCGCGGGTTCGAATCCCGTCTCGTGCTCTTTCAATGACAATTGAATAAAGGTTCTGATTTAAAGAACAATAATATGCACGAGTGGCTCAGTGGTGGAGTATCGCCTTGCCAAGGCGAGGGTCGCGGGTTCGAATCCCGTCTCGTGCTTTTTTTGTGTCTTGACTGATAAGGAAAGAATGGATTGCCAATGGCTGCCTGATGATATGCAGGTGCTGTTGGCTTTTTTTATTATAGGAAAATCCTTTGGAATCCTATAATAAAAAAATGCACTTCTAAGATAAAGGTCGAAATGGAGTTCCGAATTATACAAAAAACAAGGGAAACAGGAGCAGTTTATATAAGCATTATTGAAAAAAAAAGGTGTTATAATTATAAAAAAGAGAGATAAAAATGATTAGTCGGGAGAAATGATATATGAAAAAGAAACAATATTTTTTGGCGGGGATAGTTATATTAGTCATTTTAGGTATAGCAATTGCCGTCATCTTTAATGGCAGAAACAAGAATGCAGAAGAAAATTCTTCGTCGAAAGTGGTGACAGTTGTGTCGGAGGAAGAATATCAGTTTTATAGCGAAGTTGTGCAAAAAGATTATAAAGAGCAAGATCAGAAAGAACTAGAGAAAAAGACAAAAGAATATGCAAAGGAAGTGTATGCTCAATTTGCATTAGGGGAAGCGTATAATCTTTGCAAACCGTACTCCTATGAATCGCTAAAGATGGATATGGAAGCAGAAAATCAGCAGCGTCAGGCGAAAAAGAGTGCAGGAGAAGTTGTTTACGGTACATTGGAATATACATTAGACAGTTATCTTGAATATACACTCAGTAATCTGAAAATACAGACAGTGGATTATATGGTAAGAAATCATGAGGAATCCTTAGAGAAAGAAGCAAAAACATATTGGGAAGCACACCCTGATAAATTTGAGAGAGTAGATGAGATCACATATCGTTTAGGTGAAGAGACGAAAAAAGTTGTCTGGGATGAACTTTCCACATTGGAAAAGACAGATAGTGAATTGTTTGAATATTTGTATTATGGGGAAGAGGGTGATCAGTTCACATTATCGGAGAGGGACGAACCAATCAGTGGAGAGATTTTGAAAAAAACAATGAAGACTGCTGATTTTGAGGCGGACAAAAGCACGGTCCTTAAGATTTACATATCGGATGTTTATTATGAAAAGCTGGTGAAACAGGCTGAGAAAGAGCATCCACTGGAGTTTGAATTAAATCAGGGGCAGTAAAGAGGATGTACTGTTTCTGTTTTAAGAAATAATAAAGAAAGGAAGTAAAAAAATATGAAAGGGAAAATGGTAAAACGTTTACTGGCAGTTGGTTTGTCTATTGCAATGGCGGTGACAACGTTCCAGACAGTGGGAACTTCTG
Organism: Faecalimonas nexilis; assembly: GCF_059731825.1. NCBI lineage: Bacteria > Bacillati > Bacillota > Clostridia > Lachnospirales > Lachnospiraceae > Faecalimonas > Faecalimonas nexilis. The sequence continues at coordinate 1,292,873 of NZ_AP029189.1, forward strand.
GTCCTGGAATTGTACAGGCGGCTTCTACAGTGACAAATGAAAATCTGCTGAAAAATCCTACATTTGAAGAAGGTGTGGATCTTGGCACTCATTCTGATAGTAATCAGAATAACAAAGTAGGAAACTGGTTCGCGTATTCAACACAAAATCCGGGAACAGTAAAAAAAGTACAGGAAAATGCACACAACGGAGAATGGTCAGCAACTGTTGCAAAACAAAATGATGCATTGGAGCAGGATGTGCCGGATCTTCAGAAGGGAGCAACATACAAACTTTCTGTATGGGCAAAAAATACGAACCCATCTGGTCTTAAAACATGGCTGTGTCTGAAATGGTACGGAGGAAGCGAAAAGAAAGTTGCAATCGATTCTTCAGAATACAAACAATATGAGATTGAATTTACATATACAGGGGCAACTGGAACAGATGCAGGAAAAAATACAAGAGCTGCAATCTGGGTGGAAAGAGGCAATAGTGGAAATGTATATGTGGATGACTGGTCATTACAGATTTCCAGTGATCTTAAGAGCTTAAGCGTGGAAAATGGAGCGCTGAAAGCAGAATATAATGCAGACTATCAGGGCGAAATGAAGAGTTCTGATTTTGATATCTCTTATACATCCTCTTTAGAACCTGAAGTGGCAAAGAAACTGGATATTACAAGTGAAACTGTGAACGGCAAGACATTGACAATGAATTTTGCAGAGATTGCAAAACAGCCTATGAAACAGACAATCACAGTCACTGCTACTTATAAACCAAGCAAACAGCCTATGGTAGTAGACTTTGATGTAGATGCATCCGGAGAAGAGTTGGTAGAAGCAAATCTTACCGGAATTACTGCTGAAAATGGCAGTGTCACAGCGAATTTGGATAAAGTGCCTACAGTAGCTCCGGTAAAAGATGACTTTACATTAGAATATAAAGTGAATGATGGAGCATTTGAGAAGGCTGCAATTAAAGAGTTTACTTATAATAAGGACAGCAAAAATGTTGTTATGACATTTGACAAAATCTCAGGGGCTGTAGATCCGAAAGATGTAACCGTAAAAGTAACATATAAAGATGTGGCTAAGACAGCAGAGTTCAGAGTAGAACTTGGAAGCGGCGTGAAATATTACGTGGACGCTACAAACGGAAAGGACAGCAACAACGGTACAAGTCCTGAGACTGCATGGCAGACAATTGACAGAGTCAACCAGGAAAAATTCCAGCCGGGAGACCAGATTCTGTTTAAAGCAGGAGAGACTTGGACAGGTGCATTAAAACCACAAGGATCTGGTGTGGATGGAGCACCGATTGTGATTGCAAGCTATGGTGAAGGAAAGAAACCAATTTTAATGCCAGGTGAAGACTGGACGATTTCTCATATGAACATTGCGAATCAAGTTGTTCGCAACCCAAAAGTCAACAATGTAATTACATTCTTCAACCAGGAATACTGGGAAGTAAGAGATTTGGAATTATATGATTCTACGTATGAACAAAATACAAATACAAATGTTTACCGCAGAGGTATCAATATCTCAGCAGAAGATGTTGGGGATCTTTCTTACTTTAAGTTTGATAATCTGACAATTCACGGATTTAGAGGACCAATCAGCAATGAAGGGAAATCTTCCGGTGGAATTATTATGACAGTGACAACAAACCTGAACGATGCATCAAAAAGAGTTCCAACAGCGGTGCATGACATCAGCGTTACAAACTGTGAACTGTATGATCTGGGAAGATCTGGAATCAACTTTGTTTCACCTTGGACAACAAGAGAAGGTGACAAATGGAATAAGTATGCACCATTTGGATATGCAGGAAAAGGTGCATGGAAACCATATGAAAGATTTACACTGAGCAACAATATTATTCATGATATTGACGGTGATGGAACAATTGTAGATGGTTGTAAAGATGTAACAGTAGATCATAACACAGTATACCGTGCAGTATATAACTGCTGGTATGGCGTTGGACTTTTCAACTGGAACTCAGACAATGTCGTATTTGAATACAATGAAGTATATGAATCATCTCCGGCAGATGCATTACTTGGAGCAGGAGATGGACAGGGAATCGAAATTGATGCGCTGAACCAAAATACATTAGTACAGTACAATTATCTGCACGATAACGCAGGTGGCGTATTTATGTGGTGCTGTACTGCAAGCTTAAGAGGATTTAATGGAATTTATCGCTATAACATCAGCCAGAATGACGATGCAAAACACGGTGTAATTGACTGGAGAGAAGGTCATGAAGGAAGTATGGCTTACAACAACACGATTTATCTAGGTGAAGGAATTGACAGAGAATGGTTGAAAAACGGCTATACAGGTGGAAAGAGTGATGCGAAGTTCTACAATAATATCGTAGTAAATAAAGGAAATATGACACCTGGAAAAGGATTTAATGAACAGGAAATCGACTACGAGAGCAATATCTTTGTAGGATTTGATGAAGTTCCGTCAAACGATACAACATTGATTCAGGAAGACCCGAAATTTGTGGCTCCTGGAACAGGTGGAAAAGGAATTGATTCTGTAAAAGGTTACAAACTTCAGGCAGACTCACCGGCAATTGATGCAGGTCTGAATATCGAAAACAATGGTGGAAAAGATTACTTTGGAACACCACTTGCTGATGGAAAGACAGACATTGGTGCAGCGGAATATGTAGTAGAGTTAGACAAAACAGCATTAAATGCGTTGATCGAGTATGCAAAGAGCCAGCAGGAAAATGAAAATTATCAGTATGTAGTGCCGGTTGTAAAAGAAAAATTTGAGGCGGCATTAGCGGAAGCTGAGAAAGTGAGTGCAGATAATGCGGCAACTCAGGAGGCAGTGGATACAGCATATGATAAGTTGTTAGATATGGTTCATCACTTGGAATTTACAGGAAATACAAGTTCTTTGAAAGTGCTTGTGGACGCGGCAAAAGGATTAGAAGAACAATTCTATACAGCAGAGAGCTGGAAGCCATTTACGGAGGCTCTGAAAGAAGCAGAAGCAGTTCTTGCAGATGAGAATGCTCTTCAAGAGGAAATTGATGCAGTGAGAGCAGCTCTCAAGACAGCGATGGACGGCTTGGTGAAGAAACCATTGGCAGATAAATCAAAACTGGAAAAACTGGTGAAAGATTCTGAGACAAAATATGAGCCGAATTTAGACAAGTATACACCGGCGAGTGGAGAAAGTTTCAAAGAAGCGTTGGATGCGGCAAGATCAGTTCTCGCAGATGAAAATGCAACTCAGAAACAAGTGGATTCAGCCTATACAACGCTTCAAAAAGCTATTTTTGGATTACGATTGATTCCAAACAAAGATGCGTTGGAAGATTTGATTAACAAAGTGGAAAGTATGGATCTGAGCGGTTACACAACGGAGAGCGTACAGGCGCTCAAAAATGTGCTTCTTGAAGTAAAAGCAGTTATGGAAGATCCGGAAGCTGACCAAAAAGAAGTAGATGCAGCTGAGAAAGCCCTAAGGGCAAGTCGAGATGGACTTGTAGCAGTTGAAGATGCGAAAAAAGCAGATAGCAGTAAGAAAGTGGCTAAGACAGGAGATGCGACATCACCAATCGGATGGACACTTGCAGGTGTTTTGGCAGTGCTTGCGGTTGTGGCAGCGTTCTTTGTAAGAAGAAAAAAACGCTAATATAATATAAGTTAAAAATGAAGAGAGGGCATCGCAAAATCATCGGGTGAGATGATTGAGCGATGCCCTCTCTTTGTTTGAAAATGATTATTTCCAAGTATCAGTATTATTTAAACCGACATTTTTTGCCTTAAATACGGGATCGATTCCCTGTTTCTTCTGTTTTGTGTAATCGTCAAGCACTTTGAAAGCGATTCCGCCTAACAAGAAAATGACCAGAATATTTTCAATTGCCATGAATCCCATCAATACGTCTGCGAGATTCCATACAGTGCTAAAATCAGCCTGTGCACCGAGAAAAATCGCAATCAGACATGTGATTCGGAATACATTCAGCAGAATGCGATTGTTCTTGATGAACAGAATGTTTGATTCGGCGTAATAGTAATTTCCGATTAAACTTGTGAATGCAAATGCAAAAATGGAAAATGTAATAAAATGGATACCAAGTGAACCGACATTTGCACTGATCGCAGCCTGTACATATGGGATACCGTCCAATTTTTCAGGAATGCCCGTTACTCCGGAAAGCAACAAGATAAAAGCGGTAGTCGTACAGATCATAAGTGTATCGATAAATACAGAAAGAACCTGAACCATTCCTTGTTTTACCGGGTGAGAAACAGTTGCGGTTGCGGATGCATTTGGCGCGCTACCCATACCGGCCTCGTTGGAGAATAACCCGCGTTTGATCCCGATTAAGACAGTACTTCCGGCAAATCCACCGAAGATTGCCCGAAAATCAAAGGCGCCTTCAAAGATGAGTGAAAACATCTCAGGAACACGGTCTAAGTTTGTCAGTGTAATGAAGATTCCCATCAAAATGTAGATTCCAGCCATAATCGGAACAATTACAGAAGAAATGAATCCGATTCTGTGAACCCCTCCGAAGATGACAAATGCAGTTGCAGCAGCAATCAAAAGTCCGACAACGGCAGGAAGGATTGTATCGCTGTAATTTGGAATGTAATATTCCAAAGCAGATGACATATTATAAGTCTGAAGACCATTGAAACCATAGGCAAAACATGCAATCAGCAGAATGGAAAAGAGAACTCCAAGCCAACGTTTGCCGAGGGCACGTTCAATATAATAAGATGGACCTCCGCGGAATTCTTTTCCATCTTTTACTTTGTAAACTTGTGCCAGTGTACTTTCGACAAAGGCAGATGCACCGCCGACGATTGCCATAACCCACATCCAAAATACAGCGCCCGGCCCTCCGGCTACAATTGCAGTTGCAATTCCGGCAATATTTCCGGTACCGACTCTTGATGCAGTAGAAATCATCAGAGCCTGAAAAGAAGAGACGGATTTTCCATTGTCATTCTTTTCCGCTTTTTCTTTCAGCGCTTTGATCGCATCACCAATCAGACGAAATTGTACAAATTTTGTACGAATGGAAAAATAGATACCAGCAGCTACAAGTAAAAAGATTAGAATGTAGCTGTAGAGAAAGTCATTTAGACTTGCCAATAAATTGTTAAACACAATAAGTTCCTCCTTTGCTTGGCAGAAAAAAGCAGCAAAGGATTTTTTCTCTTAAAAAAAGTACTTGTGGTCAAATTTGATTGGCTTTCACAAGTACTTGCTACTTTTTTCTAGATTTTATTTGGTTAAAGTGTAATATAAAAATGAGGGAAAGTCAAGAAATACTTAACTACGTGAATCATTTAACGTAAGAAAATGTGTGCAAAGTGCGTACAAATGTGTTATTCTTATATACAAATCAAAAAACAGGAGGAGAAATAAGTGATGAATCAAGGAATAAAAGTTGTAAAAATAGCATTATTAGGTTTGGGAACAGTCGGAAGCGGTGTATATAAATTGATCGAAGAAAAGGGAGAAGAATTTGAAAAACGCACGGGTGCGAAGATTCAGATTGAAAAAATTCTGGTACATAATCTGAAAAAGGAAAGACCGGGAGTGAAGAAGTGTCTTTTGACAGATCAGTGGAAAGAGATCATTGAAAATGATGAGATTGAGCTTGTGATAGAAGTGATGGGTGGAATCGAACCGGCAAAAGCTATGATTTTGGAGGCGTTAAATGCAGGAAAAAATGTAGTGACAGCGAATAAAGATCTGGTGGCAGAGCACGGAAAAGAACTGTTTGAAGCAGCAGAGAGGAATCAAAAAGACTTTTTATTCGAGGCGGCTGTCGCAGGTGGTATTCCAATCATCCGTCCGCTGAAACAGTGTCTTGCGGGAAATGAGATTTCAGATGTCATCGGAATTGTCAATGGAACAACCAATTATATTTTGACCAAGATGTGCGAAGAAGGAATGGATTTTCAGGAGGCGCTTGCAAAAGCGACCGAGCTTGGATATGCGGAAGCAGATCCTACAGCAGATATAGAAGGATACGATGCAGGGCGGAAGGTTGCAATCATGGCATCGATTGCATTTCATTCCAGAGTCGTTTTTTCGGATGTCTATACAGAGGGAATCACAAAAATTACAGCAAAGGATATTGCTTATGCAAAGGAATTTGACAGTGTGATCAAACTGCTCGGCGCAGCCCACAATACAGAAAAAGGAATCGAGGTAGCTGTCTATCCGATGATGATTTCAAATCAGCACCCACTTGCGTCGGTAAGAGATTCATTCAATGCAGTATTTGTGCATGGAGATGCGGTGGACGATGCCATGTTCTATGGAAGGGGCGCGGGAGAACTTCCGACGGCAAGCGCGATTGTGGGAGATGTTTTGGACGTTGTGAGAAATATGGAATATGGATGTACAGGCAGAATTGGCTGCGGTTGTTATCGAGAAACACAGGTCAAATCAATAGCCGATGTCAAGAATAAATTTTTCCTCCGCATGCAGGTCACGAATCAGCCGGGAGTGCTGGCAAGCATTGCAAATGTATTTGGAAAACATAAGGTAAGTATCGAACGAATCATTCAAAAAGATGTTGAAAAAGAAAAAGCGGAGCTGGTAATTGTGACAGAGTATGTGAAAGAAGGATATTTACAGGAGGCGTTAGATGAGCTGATGCAAATGCCGATTTTGGAGGAAATCAGCAGTAAGATCCGTGTTTATTAAAAATCAGTCTTTACGTGAAAAACAGATTGTGTTACAATTGTCGAGGAAAAATAAAATAAAAAGAAAAGCAGAGTAAGAGTATGTGCGTTAAGTGCCAGTTGGACGGGGAGTTGCCAGTCGGACGAAAAGCAAAATTGCTTGCGGTACATACTCTGCATCCCGCTGCTGCACATGACAGATATAAGGAAAATATCTGCTATGCGTAGCTTCAGGACTACTGCAAAGGAGGTATTTTTTATGTTGCAAATGAAGAAACAATTTGCAGACTCTTTTGAGGAGTTGAAGAACTTGAGGACAATTGTGGTGACAGCGCTGCTGATTGCCATTGCCGTCGTACTTGGATTTTTCAGTGTTCAGTTGACGGAAAATTTGAAAATCGGATTTTCATTTATTGCCAATGAACTGACAGCCATGCTGTTTGGTCCGGTAGTCGGCGGTATTATGGGAGGAGTTGCCGATATTATCAAATATCTGCTCAAACCTACCGGTCCGTTTTTCTTTGGGTTTACATTCAATGCGATACTCGGAGCAGTGATCTATGGCGTGATGCTCTATAAAAAGCCGATCAGCTTTAAAAGAATATTGGCGTCAAAGATTGTTGTGGCAATCGTTGTCAATGTATTTTTGAATACGTATTGGCTTTCGATGTTGTATGGAAATGCATTTATGGCAATTTTACCGCCACGTCTGATCAAACAGATCATCATGGTGCCGATACAGTCGATCATGTTGTATGCGGTTGTTGAGGTGCTCGCAAAAGCAAAAGTCTTTTCCGCATTTCGAGTGAAAGTATAAAATAATTAAAGAAGAATGTGGCATACTAAAGCAAAAAGGAGAATGCGAGATGACGGCAGAAGTAATCTCTTATTTGCTTTCACAGGAGAATGAAAAGGATAAAGATAGCAGGTATGTTTTGTGCGAAGTGCTTTGACGAGAAAATATGTGTGGAAGTATTGAACAATACGGATATCTGTTATAAACTGCTCTATAAAGTGCAGGGTGGTTTTCAAGTGTTCTTATATCGAAAAGAAGAATTTCAAACCTATCTGAGAAGGACGGAGGTGCGTAAGTTTTTAATAGCATATGGATATGACTGTGAGCATATGGAAAACTGTTTGAACCTGCTCGGCATGAGACTGAAATGCTATTTGCAGAAAGAACAGCTATTTCCACATGAGATAGGTGTGTTCTTGGGGTATCCGCCTGAGGATGTAAAAGCTTTTATAAAGCAAAATGGGAAGGGGGCGGTTTTGTGCGGATATTGGAAGGTTTATTCGAATATAAAGAAAGCACAACTACAGTTTTTGATGTATGATATGGCAAAAGTGCATGCAGTCAATGAATATTTATGTGGAAGGTCTGTGTGGAAAATCGCATTGCAGAACAATTGCTTCTCGTGGTACAATGGAGAGCGTGAAAAGGAGGAGTTAACGATATGAGTTATGCAGATAAAGTGTTTATAGATATGTGCCGTGATATTATCGATAACGGTGTCAGTACGGAAGGTGAAAAGGTGCGCCCAAAGTGGGAGGATGGAAGCTTTGCCTATACGCTGAAAAAGTTTTGTGTGGTGAATCGATATGATTTGTCAAAGGAATTTCCGGCGTTGACACTTCGACGTACCGGTATCAAAAGTTGTGTGGATGAGTTGTTGTGGATCTGGCAGAGAAAATCCAATAATGTGCATGATCTAAAGCCACATATTTGGGACAGCTGGGCAGATGAAGATGGGTCGATCGGAAAGGCTTATGGATATCAGATGAGTGTAAAGCATCAATATAAAGAGGGAATGATGGATCAGGTGGACCGTGTAATCTATGATTTGAAAAATAATCCATATAGCCGCCGTATTATGACAAATATTTATGTCCACCAGGATTTGCACGAGATGAACCTGTATCCGTGTGCGTACAGCATGACATTTAATGTGACAAAGAAGAAAGACAGTGACAAGCTGGTCTTAAACGGAATTTTAAACCAGCGTTCTCAGGACGTGCTTGCGGCGAATAACTGGAATGTATGCCAGTATGCGGTGTTGATGCATATGCTGGCACAGGTGTGTGATATGCAGGTGGGCGAGTTTGTCCATGTGATCGCAGATGCGCATATTTATGACAGACATATTCCGCTTGTGGAAGAACTAATTTCCAGAGAGCCGCTGCCTGCACCTACGTTCTGGCTGAATCCCGAGGTGAAGAATTTTTATGAATTTACACCAGATGATGTGCGCCTGGACAATTATGAGACAGGGTCACAGATTAAAAATATTCCGATTGCAGTGTAGGAGGAAAAAAGATGAATTTGATTGTAGCAGTGGATAAGAATTGGGCAATTGGTCTGCATAATAAACTTTTGGTAAGTATTCCGGCAGATATGAAATTTTTCCGTGAGACGACGATGGGAAAAGTGGTCGTGATGGGAAGAAAGACATTGGAGAGTTTTCCGGGAGGGCAGCCACTCAAAAAGAGAACGAATATTGTTCTGACAAGTGATAAGAATTACAAGGTCAAAGATGCTGTTGTAGTCAACAGTGTGGAAGCACTTTTGGAGGAACTGAGACAGTATAACGATGAGGATATTTACGTGATCGGCGGGGAAAGCATTTACCGTCAGCTTCTCCCATACTGTAAGGTTGCGCACATTACAAAGATTGACCATGCGTATGAGGCAGATACATATTTTCCAAATCTAGATGAGATGCCGGAGTGGAAGATTACAGGGGTCAGCGAGGAACAGACATATTTCAATCTGGAATATGAATTTGTAAAATACGAAAGAATTGGTTAGGAGATAAGACAAGATGATAAAAGTGATTGCATCAGATATGGACGGGACGCTGCTTGGGTTAGATCATAAGGTCGCACCGAGGACATTGGAGGCAATTCATATGGCACAGGAGCAGGGAATTCGTTTTATGATCGCGACAGGAAGAAATTTCCGAAGTGCAATGGAGGAACTGGAGGAATTGGATCTAGAGTGTGATTATCTTGTGGGAAGTGGCGCAGAAGTGAGAAATCCGCAAAGAGAAGTGGTGCTGCAAACACCGATTCCGATTGAGGTGTGTGAAGAACTATATCGACAGTTGATAAAATTTCCGGTGTCGATCATCTTTTCTACAGATGATTTTGACTATCGAATCGGAACCGAGGAGGAGATTGAGGAAAGCATTGTAGAACAGATTCATCTGTTCCATCTGGATTTGGAGCCGGAGAAAATCCGACATTCTGAATTGTATGAGCGTATCTGTAAAGCGACCAGAAGAATATCGGATTTTGCAGAATTAAAAGAGGGAAAAGCGCCAATCTATAAGGTTTTTATTTTTACCGAAGATATTCCGCTATTGAAACGGATTCAGAGCGTACTAGGTGAAAACAACAAGGTTGCGGTGGCATCTTCGTTTATTACGAATCTGGAGATTACAGATGTACATGCGCAGAAAGGACCGATGTTAAAGCGGTATATTGAGTCGCTTGGATATACGATGGATGAAGTGATGGTATTTGGAGACAGCATGAATGATTACTCAATGCTTTCTATGGACTTCAAAGCGACGGTTGCAATGGAAAATGCGGAACCTGAGATTAAAGAAGTGGCAAAGTATGTGACAAAAAGCAATGAAGCGTATGGAGTGGCGTATGCCATAGAAGAGCTTTTGAAGCATTATAAAGAAACAAAGGAGGGCGTGTCTTAAGAAGACAGCCCTTCTTTTCTGAGTTCCTGCATTTGCCGTAAGACCTCTAAATCGGATTCTTTTAAGCGAAGATTGGACTCGAGAGATTCCCCGTCCGGTGTTGTAACTTTGATTTCAATGATTGTATCTTTGCAGAGTGCTCTTTTTGAAACAGCATCTAAAAAAGAAGGAAACTTTGGATGGTTTTGTTTGAGTGTTGCTAACATGCTTTTTACCTGCATGAATTTCATCGGATTTATCATAAATAGTCATTCTCCTTTTATTTTATAATTTTTTAATTGCTTTTTTTAACAGTTGTGATATAGTTTCTCGTTGATACATTCGTATCATCTATTTTAAAAAATCAAACAGATGTTGTCAATTGGTACAGGAGGAAAATGATATGATGATTATTACGGATTCTGCTTCGGATATCACAAAGCAGGAAGCATTGGAGATGAATATCCGAATCGTTTCTTTAAAGATAAGATTTTCAGATGGGGAGTTTCATCAGAATACGGAAGAAGACTTTTCTGTGTTTTTCGAAAAACTTGCAGCGGAAAAAGATCTTCCGACTACGAGTCAGCCATCTCCGGAAGAATTTTTGGAGCTTTACGAAGAAGCGAAAGATGCAGGAGAAGAAGTACTGGTGATCACACTTTCAAGTGGATTAAGTGGAACGGTCAATGCGGCGAATCTGGCAAAACAGATGGCAGAGTATGAAAAAATCTGGATTGTGGATTCAGAGCAGGCAATCATCACTCAGCGTTTTCTTGTTCAGCGCGCGGTGAAAATGCGCAAAGAAGGGAAGGGTGTGGAAGAGATTGTCGCATGTCTTGAAGATTTAAAGAAGCGTTTGACCGTATGTGGAATGCTGAACACTCTGACCTATTTGAAAAAGGGCGGAAGAATACCTGCACCGTTGGCAGTGCTTGGAAATGCACTCCAAATCAAACCGGTCATTGAATTGAAGGACAAGGTGTTGGTCATGCTTGGAAAAGCGAGGGGACAAAAAGGAGGCATGAAATATCTTTGGAAGGAGTTTGGCTCATATGAGATTGATAAAAATGAGCCGGTATATTTTGGATATACTTCCGATAAAGAGATTGTAGAACAATTTATGGAAAAGACGGTAGCAGAATATGGTCTGAAAAAATACGAGATCTATCCGGTTGGCGGCATTATCGGGACACATGTGGGTCCTGGATGCATTGCAATTAGTTTTGCAAAAAAGGAAAACTTTAGTTGACAAAAGTGTCAGAAAATTTTATAATAACTCTAAATTGTCTGTAAAATACAGTGTCAAGGAGGAGTACACAGTTTTTGAAAAACTGGTCGGCAATATAGAAAATGATTCGCCCTAAGCTGTATGCTTGGGGTGTTTTTTTGTATCTGGAAGGAGGACATATATGAGGAAGATTACAGGAAATAAATTGTTTGTGAAGGCACTAAAAGAAGAAGGGGTGGATATTCTGTTCGGATATCCAGGCGCCTGTACGATTGATATCAGCGATGAGCTTTATAAGCAGGACTATACAAAAGTGATTTTGCCAAGACACGAGCAGGCGCTTGTGCATGCGGCGGATGCCTATGCAAGATCTACCGGAAAGGTAGGTGTCTGTCTTGTGACAAGCGGTCCCGGGGCGACGAATCTTGTTACCGGAATTGCGACAGCCAACTATGACAGTGTTCCGCTTGTGTGTTTTACAGGGCAGGTCGCAAGAAATCTGATCGGAAATGATGCATTTCAGGAAGTTGATATTGTCGGAATTACAAGAAGTATCTGCAAATATGGAATTACGGTACAAAAAAGAGAAGATTTGGGGCGGATTATCAAAGAAGCATTTTATATTGCAAGGACAGGAAGACCGGGACCGGTAGTCATAGACCTTCCAAAAGATGTGATGGCAGAACTTGGAAGTCCTGAGTATCCGCAGACTGTGAATATCAGAGGGTATAAGCCGAATACAGAGGTTCATATCGGACAGCTAAAACGTGCCATGAAGATGCTGAATAAAGCGAAAAAACCGCTGTTTTTAGCAGGGGGCGGTGTAAAGATTGCAAACGCGGTCGAGATATTTACAAAAATTGTAGACATCACAAAGATTCCGGTAGTGACAACGATCATGGGAAGAGGGTCGATTCCTACGAATCACCCACTGTTTATCGGAAATTTGGGCATGCATGGAGCATATGCGGCAAATATGGCAGTCAGTGAATGTGATCTTTTGTTTTCGATTGGAACAAGATTCAATGATCGGATTACCGGAAAGATACATGAATTTGCTCCGAATGCACAGATTGTACACATTGATATTGACACTGCTTCTATTTCAAGAAACGTACATGTAGATATTCCGATTGTGGCAGATGCGAAAACCGCGACCGAAAAGATTTTGGAGTATGCGGCCTTTCATGATACGGCACAGTGGCTTGAAAAGATAGAAGGATGGAAAGAAGAACATCCATTGAAAATGAAAGAAAAACCAGTGCTGACACCACAAAAAGTCATTGAGACAATCAATGAGATGTTTGAGGAGGCAATTGTGGTGACAGATGTGGGACAGCATCAGATGTTCACAACACAATATTTGGAGCTGACGGAGAAAAAACAACTTTTGACATCCGGTGGACTGGGGACAATGGGGTATGGATTTCCGGGGGCGATCGGCGCACAACTTGGCAATCCAGACACACCGGTCATTGCGATTTCCGGAGATGGTGGTATGCAGATGAATATACAGGAATTTGCGACTGCAGTCGGGCAGGAACTTCCTCTCATTTTATGCGTGTTTAACAATAACTATCTTGGAATGGTGCGTCAGTGGCAGAAGTTATTTTACGGAAAGCGTTATTCCATGACCTGCCTTCGTGCTAGAAAATCCTGCGAGGGAAAATGCGGAACACCGGAATGTGAGTGCCCGCCGTATACACCTGACTTTGTGAAACTGGCAGAGAGCTATGGCGCAAAAGGAATTCGCGTATTCAAACCGGAGGAAATCAAAGAAGCATTTGAAGAGGCGAGAAAGAATACAAAGACCCCGACATTGATTGAATTCATTATGGATCCGGAGGACTTGGTATATCCGATGATCAAGCCGGGCGGAACATTAGAAGAGATGTTGATGGATTGTTAGGAGGAGCAAAAATTATGAATACGACAATGAAAAAGAGATGGATTTCTCTGTATGTGGAAAATCAGGTAGGTGTACTTCCTAAAATATCAGGGTTGTTTTCCGGAAAATTATACAATTTGGAAAGTCTTACCGTAGGAACAACGGAGGATCCGACGATTTCGCGAATGACGATTGAGACAGTCAGTGACGATGAGACATTTGAACAGATCAAAAAACAGCTCAATAAATTTGTGGAGGTCATTAAAGTGATTGACTTTACAAACAGTTCTGTGTGCATGAAAGAACTAATGTATGTGAAAGTCAAAAAATGTACGAGAGAGGATAAAGAAGAACTGTTCCAGATTGCACAGTCTTTTAAAGCAAAGATCATCGATTACGGGAAAGACAGCCTGCTTTTGGAATTTGTGCAGACGGCGTCAAAAAATGATGCGCTGATTAAGCTGATGAATGAAGAATTTCAGGCAATTGAGGTTGTACGTGGCGGAAGCGTTGGAATAGAAGCAATCAATATGGCAGAACGATAAGTATTTTAGTCTCTTTTTGAAAAAACACAAAAAAACAGAGTGCGCTCTATTGACAGGCGGATAAAAAAGTATAATAATAAAAAACAAGAGAAATCAGTAACGGAATGGAGGAATTGTGATGAGTAAAAAAGAGATAGATTGGTCAAATATCGGATTTGGCTATGTACAGACGGATAAAAGATATGTTTCAAATTATAAAGATGGAAAATGGGATGAAGGCGGACTTACAGAAGAGGCGAATGTGGTATTAAATGAGTGTGCGGGTGTTCTTCAGTATGCTCAGACAGTTTTTGAAGGGCTTAAAGCATATAGGACTGAAGATGGACATATTGTCACATTTCGTCCGGATTTGAATGCGAGCAGAATGGCAGACAGTGCAAGAAGACTGGAGATGCCGGTGTTTCCGGAAGATCGTTTTATAAGAGCGGTTGAGCAGGTTGTTGCGGCAAATGCAGATTATGTGCCTCCATATGGTTCAGGAGCTACATTGTATATCCGCCCATATATGTTTGGAACGAATCCGGTGATCGGAGTGAAACCGGCAGATGAATATCAATTTCGTGTATTTGCAACACCGGTAGGACCGTATTTCAAAGGTGGTGCAAAACCAATCACAATTCGTGTATGCGATTTTGACCGCGCTGCCCCACATGGGACAGGACACATCAAAGCAGGTTTGAACTATGCGATGAGTCTTCATGCAATTGTAGATGCGCATCAACAGGGATATGATGAGAATATGTACTTAGATTCTGCTACAAGAACAAAAGTAGAAGAAACAGGTGGAGCGAACTTTATCTTTATTACAAAAGACAATAAGTTGGTAACACCGAAGTCTGATACGATTCTTCCATCTATCACAAGGCGTTCACTTGTATATGTTGCAAAAGAGTACCTTGGTATGGAAGTGGAAGAAAGAGAAGTGTTGTTTGAAGAAGTGAAGGAGTTTGCAGAGTGTGGTCTTTGCGGAACAGCAGCAGTCATCTCACCGGTTGGGAAAGTGGTAGATCATGGAAAAGAGATCTGTTTCCCAAGTGGAATGGAGGAGATGGGACCTGTTACAAAGAAATTATATGACACATTGACAGGAATTCAAATGGGACATATCAAAGCTCCGGAAAGCTGGATTAAAGTTATTAAATAGGAAAGAAACAGAAGGGACATCGCAGAAAGTTGTGATGTCCCTAATTTTTTCTAAAGCTGAAAGATGTGCGTGGCAATCGTAAAATAGATGATGATGGAGCAGGTATCCACGAGTGTTGTGATAAGCGGAGCTGCCATGATTGCAGGATCTAAATTGATTTTTTTCGCAAACAGTGGCAGAATACAGCCGATGATCTTTGATAAAATGACAGTGCAAATTAGGGAAAGACCAATCACGACTGCAAGCTTCAAATCTTTGTACATGATAAAAATTCGCAGTCCGTTTGCGAGTGCAAGTCCAAGACTTACAAGCAGTGCCACACGGAATTCTTTGAATATGACTCTGAAAATATCTTTGAAACGGATCTCGTCCAATGCAAGTCCGCGTATGATTAAAGTGGAGCTCTGAGAACCACAGTTTCCGCCGGTATCCATCAGCATTGGGATGAAGGAGACAAGCAGAGGGATAGCAGCAAATGCATTTTCATATTGTGTTATAATTGTTCCGGTAATGGTTGACGACAGCATTAAAATCAAAAGCCATAAAAAACGGTTTTTTGCATGTGAAAAGACTGAAGTCTCAAAATAAGTTTTTTCACTTGGATTTACAGCCCCCATGATAGAGATATCTTCAGTTGCCTCATCCACCATAACGTCCATAGCATCGTCCACAGTGATGATTCCCACCATTCGGTTATCGAGGTCTACAACAGGAAGTGCGAGCAGATCGTATTTGGAAAACAGTCTGGCTGTCTCTTCCTGATCGGTATGTGTGCCTACAGAGATGATCTCAGTCTCCATAATATCCTGGATAAATGTATTGTCGTCTAAAGTCATCAGGTCTTTGGCAGAGACAATTCCAATCAAACGACGGTTTTCCAACACATAGCACGTATAAATGGTCTCTTTGTGTATTCCGACTTCTTTGATATGTTTCATAGTCTCTTTGATTGTCATAGTCTTCTTTAAAGATACATATTCGGTTGTCATGATACTTCCCGCGCTGTTTTCAGGGAATTTCAAAAGTTGATTGATCAGATCTCGTTTATCGGAACTGACAGTATGCAAAATCCTGGTTACAAGATTTGCCGGAAGTTCCTCTAATAAATCTACCGTGTCATCCATATATAAATTATCCAGCAGTTCACGAAGTTCTTTTTCGGTAAAAATTTTTACAAGGTAAGACTGAATGGGATTACTCATATTGGAGAATACATCTGCAGCTTTGTCCTTGGGAATCAGACGAAACGCAAAGGCTCTCTCCTTGTCTTCTAAGTTAGAAAGCAGCAGGGCAATGTCTACTGCATTCATTATCTCCAACGTGTTTTTGAGCGTTTTGAAATCTCTTTTCTCTAACAGTTCGATAAAAGTTGTTCTGTTCATAGTCAGTTCTCCTTTTCATTATTTTATTTTTCGTTCGTATTTTGGGATCAAAACTGGCACCAGCATCCATTGCCCTCACCTCCTCGTATAAAAATTTAAGAACAAGATACCTGTCCGCAGCAGTGCGATGCAATTTCTACGCAATAAAAAATCCCGCCAAAGCAAAAACAATGGTGGGAATCATTCCGTGACAACATCGTTCAAGCTTTAGCATCACAGGGCATATAAATTGCATTAAGATATGCCTTATCTGCGACATATCCTGCTAACCAGCGAATCGTGTCTCCACGTTGTTGCGGCAGCAATCTTAGGAAAATCCAAATCCCTGTGGTAGCCTCACCTACCGAATCTTATTCTTTTTTGTTAGTCTAATACACAGAAACAGAACTTGTCAATAGTTTTATTCAAAATTTGCTCCAAAACTAAAAATATGCTATAATATATCAGCTTATGTAAAAAATAGGAGGGATGCTCTGTGGAGGCGTATACAAGTTTTGCGGCTGTCTACGATACTTTTATGGATAATATTCCATATGAAGAGTGGGAAAAATATTTGAAAAGTCTGTTATACGAATACGGTGTGCGTGAGGGACTTGTATTAGAACTTGGCTGTGGAACCGGGAATATGACAGAGATTCTGGCACAATCCGGCTACGATATGATCGGGGTGGACAATGCAGAAGAGATGCTTGAGATTGCGATAGAAAAAAGGATGAAATCTGGGCTTGATATTTTATATCTTCAGCAGGATATGCGAGAATTTGAACTGTATGGAACAGTGAAAGCAATTGTCAGTGTCTGTGATTCTGTCAATTATATATTAGAGGAAGAAGAGCTGGAGGAGGTATTTCGGCTCGTTAATAATTATCTTGATCCTGGCGGAGTGTTTATCTTTGATTTCAACACGGTTTATAAATACAGGGAAATATTAGGTGATCAGACGATTGCAGAGAACCGTGAGGAATGCAGTTTTATCTGGGATAATTATTATTACGAAGAGGAAAGAATAAATGAATATGAACTCAGTCTGTTTATTCGGGAAGGAGATTCTGAGTTATATCGCAAATACCAAGAGACACATTTTCAAAAGGCGTATGACCTGGAGACAATGAAAAGGCTGATTACACAGTCTGGATTAGAATATATTACAGCATATGATGCGTTTACAAAAGAAGCGCCGACAAGAGTGAGTGAACGAATCTATGTGATTGCAAGAGAGAGAGGGAAATAACGATGAAAGATTATATTGTAAGAGCAACAGCGGCAAATAACCAGATCAGAGCGTTTGCTGCGACAACAAGAGATGTTGTGGAGACTGCAAGACAGGCCCACAATACAAGCCCGGTTGCAACGGCGGCACTCGGACGACTGTTGACCGGGGGAGCCATGATGGGAACCATGATGAAAAACGAAAAGGATCTGCTGACGATCCAGATTAAATGTGAAGGACCGATCAAAGGTCTTACTGTGACTGCCGATGTAAATGGAAATGTAAAAGGCTATGTGGAGAATCCGGATGTAATGCTTCCGCCAAGCAAAGCCGGAAAGCTTGATGTGGCGGCAGCGCTTGATCTGGGAGTTTTGAGTGTCATCAAAGATATGGGATTGAAAGAGCCATATGTAGGGCAGACAATTCTGCAGACGAGTGAGATTGCGGAGGATTTGACTTATTACTTTGCGACATCAGAGCAGGTTCCGTCGTCTGTTGGACTTGGTGTACTGATGGAAAAAGATAATACTGTCAAACAGGCAGGTGGTTTTATCATTCAGGTCATGCCTTTTGTCGAAGATGCGGTGCTTGATAAATTGGAAGAAAATATTAAAAAAATTGATTCTGTGACAGCAATGCTGGATAAAGGTTACACACCGGAACAGATTTTAGAGACGGTTCTTGAGGGGATGGATGTAGAATTTACAGATACGGTTCCAACTAGATTTTACTGTAACTGTACAAAAGAAAGAGTAGAAAAAGCGATTGTGAGTATCGGGAAAAAAGATATTCAGGAGATGATCGATGACGGAAAAGAGATTGAAGTCAACTGCCATTTCTGCAATACGAATTATAAATTTACAGTAGATGAACTGAAAGAGATTATAAAAAGAAGCAGGTAATGAGAGAGGAGGTCCGTTGAGATGAGAGATGGATTTGTAAAAGTCGCTGCGGCAACATTGAACACGAAAGTTGCAGATGTGGAACACAATAAGTGGGAGATCTTTCGTCTGATTGACGAGACAATTGAAAATGGAGCAAAGATTGTAGTGTTTCCGGAGCTTTGTATTACCGGATACACCTGTGGAGACTTATTTTCACAGGACATTTTGCTGAGTCAGTCAGCAAAGGCACTGGAAGAGATTGCCGCTTACACAACAGGAAAAGACGGATTATTTTTTGTCGGTCTCCCATATGTCGTGTGCAATAAGTTGTATAATGTTGCGGCAGCAGTATGTGATGGTGAAGTGATTGGGATGGTAACGAAGACATTCCTTCCAAACTACAGTGAATTTTATGAAATGCGGCAATTCCAGCCGGGACCTAAAAAGGCAGATTGGATTCCGTATGGGGAGGAAGAGATTCCATTTGGACCGCAGATTTTATTTGCGTGTGAAGAACTTCCGAATTTAGTTGTATCAGCTGAGGTTTGCGAGGATGTGTGGTCTCCGGTTCCGCCGAGTATTCAGGCGGCACTTGCCGGTGCAACAATTGTGGTAAACTGCTCTGCAAGCGATGAGACAGTTGGGAAAGATGCGTATCGCAAGCAGCTGATTTCCGGACAGTCTGCAAGACTTATTGCGGGATATGTGTATGCAAATGCAGGAGATGGAGAGTCAACCACAGATGTAGTGTTCGGTGGACACAATATTATCGCTGAAAATGGAAGCATCTTAAGCGAATCAGAACGCTTTATGAATCAGACTATTTACAGTGAGATCGATGTGGATCGAATCGTCAGTGAAAGAAGAAAAAATACGACTTTCCAGATGGAGGAAGACTTAGATCGATTTATTCGTGTTCCATTTTCAATTGAGGTGGAAGATACGAAACTTACAAGAACTTTTGAAAAATTGCCATTTGTGCCGGAGAATGAAAGTCTGAGAAATAGATGCTGTGAAGAATCTTTGATGATTCAGGCGATGGGACTAAAAAAACGTCTGAATCATACTAATTGTAAGAGTGCAGTCGTTGGGATTTCAGGAGGATTGGATTCTACGTTGGCGTTGCTTGTGACGGCAAAGGCGTTTGATTTGCAGGGAATAGACAGAAGCTGCATAGAAGCTGTCACAATGCCTTGCTTTGGAACAACTGACAGAACATACCAAAATGCATGTGTCTTGACGAAAAAGCTTGGGGCAACACTTCATGAAGTGAATATTCAGGATGCAGTGAGGGTACATTTCCGAGATATCGGTCATTCTGAAGAGAAACATGATGTGACGTATGAAAATGCGCAGGCACGTGAGCGAACACAGGTGCTGATGGACATTGCTAATCAGACAGGCGGAATGGTGATTGGCACAGGGGATATGTCTGAACTTGCGCTTGGATGGGCAACTTACAATGGAGACCATATGTCGATGTACGGGGTAAATTCTTCTGTGCCGAAGACACTGGTTCGACACCTTGTGCAATATTGTGCAGATACTTGTGAAGACAAAGAGTTACAGGAAGTGTTAGTGGATATTTTAGACACGCCGGTAAGTCCGGAGCTCCTTCCGCCAAAAGAAGGGGAAATCGCACAGAAGACAGAAGATCTTGTGGGACCATATGAACTGCATGATTTTTATCTGTATTATATGATGCGATTTGGATATGTACCTTCTAAAATTTATCGTCTTGCAAGACAGACATTTGAAGGAATGTATGACAAGGATACGATTTTAAAATGGCTCAATACATTTTATCGACGATTCTTTTCACAGCAGTTCAAACGTTCCTGCCTGCCGGATGGACCGAAGACAGGAAGTGTTGCACTGTCACCGCGTGGGGATCTTCGAATGCCAAGTGACGCATGCGCGAATATTTGGTTGAAGGATTTGGAAGATATCTGCAATTAGAATTTAAGAATGTAATGAATGAGGACGGGAAAATTTCCCGTCCCTGTTATTGTTATAGAGATAAGTTATATTATAG
This sequence comes from Faecalimonas nexilis, assembly GCF_059731825.1. Lineage (NCBI taxonomy): Bacteria > Bacillati > Bacillota > Clostridia > Lachnospirales > Lachnospiraceae > Faecalimonas > Faecalimonas nexilis. Next base: position 1,313,554 of record NZ_AP029189.1, read on the forward strand.
AGATAAATTATTTTTGTCATACATTGCTGCATCTAATTTTAAATAGTCTTCTTGTGAAATAGAATATACATTATTAGAATCTTTTGTTACACTGATTTCGATAACCTGTTTTTCACCGTAAGTTATATTCTTCATGTTAGCAGAAACTTTGTCATATAAGATTTGGAAAGTCTGTTCAATAATTTCATCTTGAGAAGGAATTGTACCGCTTTCAGCCTGTGCAGTAACAAGTGTTTCAACTTCAGCCTGTGTAGCTTCTAACACACCTTCAAATACCTGAGCAGGTTCAATCTCAACTTCTACTGTGTAATTTTTATCTTTGCCTTCTTTTGCCTCTTTTACAGTGTATTTTGTATTTTTAAACAAGTCAATGAAAAGTTGCATATATTTTTCAGATAATTCTTCTGAAACACCAACAGCTGTTAACTGTTGTGTGGCAAGCTCTAAGTTTTGGTTATAGGTCTTTTCGGCATCTTCTTTTGTCTGCTTTGTGAGTTTTATATATTCATCAAACTCACCTTTGTACGTTGCGTCCAAACAGGCCTTTGTGTATCCAGATGCGTCAAATTTTTGAAAAGCAGCACATCCGGAAAGAGTTCCCATAATCAGTACCAATAAAGCTACAATCACATTTTTAAATTTTTTCATAAGTTATCCTCCTTATTTTTGGAAAAATTTTTTATAATTTTATCACAGAATTTTCACAATTACTAGTCATTTAATAAAAAAAATGTCGAAAAATAAAAGGAAACTAGTTAAAAACAAACAAATCTATAAATTTAGTTTTCGATAACGATTCAATGCCGCAAATATTTCTTGTCTGCGCGGAAGTGCCATGTTTGTGTTCGGTGCAATGCTGGAAAATCCGTTTTGGTCAAATGTTTGATACAGAGTATCTACTAATGTCTGCAAGTTCTTTTTTCCGTCAATTGCATTACTTTCTAAATGCTTGATGATGTATCCGAGCGCGGTTGTCTGTTCGGAGTCAGCAAGCTGCTCCACGTAGCGCAGATCAATCGTTTCCCGGTTGATCTGTACAGCATCTTTTCCAAGTGTCTTAACCTTGCATTTTCCCTGCGACCGAAATGCAGAATTTGGTTTTGGAATACGTTTATAATCCGGAATATCAGGAACAGCCAAATGGTCATAATCTGGCAATGGGAAGGCTTTTGCTTCCTGCTTGGCAAAGTCCGTGATGTTAAATGGCACATATTGATCCATCTGTAAAATCAAATCGGCAATATGAAAATAGGATCCAGAGCTTCCGGCTACGATGATGGATGAAATACCATATTGTTCAAAGAGCATTCGGGCACGCTCAATAAACGGTGTAATCGGCTCTTTGTTTCGATTGACAACGCGCTGCATCAATTCATCGCGGATCATAAAGTTTGTCGCACTGGTGTCTTCATCAATCAGAAACAGCGACGAACCGGTCTCCATCGCTTCGATGACATTGGCAGCCTGGGAAGTACTTCCACTGGCGTCTTCAGTATAAAAAGAGACAGTATCTTTACCATTTGGCAGATTGTTGATAAACATGGAAATATCTGTGTGTTTGATACTGCGACCGTCTTCTGCGCGGAGTTTTACGGCAGTGTCATCTGTGATAACGTACTCTCTGCCGTCATCTGCAATATGATTATAGACACCGAGTTCTAAAGCGTTGAGCAATGTTGATTTTCCATGATACCCGCCACCTACAATCAATGTGATTCCTTTTGGAATCCCCATTCCGATAAGCTCACCCTTATGTGGAAGAGACATCGTAACTTCAAGAGAAGCAGGAGAAGAAAAAGGCACGGCATCTTTCAGCGGACGTGGTGAAATGCCGGATTCTCTTGGAAGAACCGATCCGTTTGCGACAAAAGCTACGAGGTTTCGTCTTTTTAGCTCGTGACGAATGTATGCCTGATCTTCTGCAAGATCATGGATCTGCTGTAATTTCTGGTGGTTCAATTTTGCATAAAATAAGGTGTTATACACGCAGTCAGGAAGAAAATCAAATAAGATCCGAATGAGTTCCTGTGCATTGATCGTTCGTCCGTTTGCCGGAAATCCAATTTCCATTCGAAGTACAATATCTCCGTTTTTGGGATGGGTTGTGCAGGCGGTACGCTCTAAAATTTCCTGCCTGCATTGGCTGATGGACAATAACCCACTTTTTCCGGAACCCTTTGCCTTAAAATTATAACGGTCAATCCCCTGGTGAAATTTGCGGGTCAGATAATCTTGAAGAGCGATCCTTTTTTCGTAACTGTCATACAGTATAGAAGGAAAACGAGCATCTTTTCCGAGAACACGGATGCTCACTTTGGATGGGGAGGCAAAAGGGTCTCCCTGCACGTGGTCGATTGAGAGCACATAGCGGTCAAACTGATAGATACCTTTTGTTTCTTTGTAAGCTGGATAGCTTTTGCGGTGTATTCGATTTAATAAAGTCTGCAAGGCTGCAGAAGACTGTATAGCCATAATAAAAATCCTTCTTTCTTTTTGAAATACATTTATTTTATCAGAGAATAAGAAACGTTTCTAGCTTTTGTTGTATTATTTGTTTTTTTTCTGTTGACAAATGAGTGGAATGAGACTATGATAAAGGCACTCGTCTAAGAGCAATTCAATTATTCAAAAGGGATGATCATCCCAAGTATCCAAAACGAGAACAATTTGCATATTAGGAAGGAGGATCGTGTAAGGGAAACTATATTAACAGAAAAATTCAAGATTGGAGGAAAAAGTTTGAAAAAAATAAAACAGCTTTTTTCGTTCGTCTTAATCTGCGCGACGGTTCTTGGCACGCTGAGTGTTTATGCACAGGAGCCAAAAGATCCTCCTTCTGTGGAAGAAAAACTTCAGATGGCAGAGGACATACGGGAAATTTTGCGGGAAGTAGGAGTTGGTACCGTGGAAGGATACGAGGAAATTCCAAGAGCAGAATTTGCGGCTAAAAGCACTATTTATGCGCAGGTATTGGAGGCGAATGTAGGTGCAATTGATATTGTGGATTACAATCAGACTGCGCCGGATGGCACTCCGTGGGTGATTTTAGAGCACTGGAACGAGGGGAGATTGGGAACAAGCAATGGGGAAGAATTATATTGCGCGAATCCGACAGTTTCCTTTCGGGCAGGCTACAAAACGGCGGTCGATGCTGCAAAATATTATAACAAAGCCACGATTCAGATGATTGCGGCAATGTTTTATTACTATGATCATTATGCATGCAGTGGAATTAACAGTAACTACGATTATCTGTTTAAGCAGTGCGCGGTCTGGTGGGTGTTGAATGAGGCACATCATTGGTATGGAAACGTGGTGATAGAGACCGGAAATAATGTGAAGTGTAATTTGGGACACTGGCTTGCAACACACAAAAGTGAGTATATGGCAAATGGAATGGCATGGGCCAGAAAAAATTATCAGTATTTTCAGGATGCATACGGAATAATGTATGAGGGTGCAGGACAACCGCTGAGTAAGTGGGGAGGCACGTACAAGCCGTTCGGCACGGTTCGATTAAAAAAAGAGTCTGCGAATCCTTCTGTGACAACTCAGAATGGAAATTATTCACTTGAAGGAGCAGAATTTGGAGTGTATAAAGAGGCTTCGTTTTCCGGATCATCCAGAGTAGGTGTGCTTAAAACAGATGCAAAAGGGGACTCAAATGTACTTTCATTGCAGGCGGGGACCTATTTTGTGAAAGAAATCAAGGCGCCAAAAGGGTACGCGCTAAATCCGGAGACGAAAACAGTGACAATATCTTCCGGGCGTGAAAGTAAGGTAATGTTTGAAGATGTTCCACAACTTTGCACAATTGAGATATTACTGAGAAAAACGGACGCGGACACTGGAGAAAATAAGCCGCAGGGAGCAGCCACATTTCGTGGAGCAAGATTCACTGTAAAATATTATGACGGACTATGGGAAGAAGATACAGATCCGGAAAAGTTAGGTAAGACAGCGAAACGGACATGGGTATTTGAGACGGATGAAGACGGACAATGTTCTTATGGAAAGAAACATCTCGTATCAGGAGATGCGTTATATGTGGATCTGAATGGTCGACCGGCTGTGCCGATTGGGACGATTACGATTCAGGAGACAAAAGCGCCGGAAGGATATTTGCTCAATCCGGAACTGTTTGTAAGACAGATTACGGCAAAAGGAAATACAGAATCCGTGGATACTTACAATACACTGGGTGTACCGGAGCGCATTTTAAAACTGGATTTGATCAAAAGACAGGAAGGCTTAGACGTCCCGATTCCGGGAGTGAAATTTGAACATGAAAGTCCAGATGGGAAGAAGGAAACGATAGAGACGGATCAAAATGGAGAATTGACACTGAAAGGACTACAGTATGGAACGCATAAAATTCAAGAGATATCTGTAATGGAGGGCTATCTGCTAAATGGAAATGTAATTGAATTCTATGTTGCACAAGACAATCAGATCAGTATCACATCCAAGATAGATGATACGCTGGGAAAAGCAGAGATTCAGGTGACAGATAAAGGAAATATAATTGTGACCATGGAAGATCCTCTGGCACCGTTTCGACTTTTGATCCACAAAGAGAATCAGAAAGGGAAACGCCTCGAAGGAGCAGAGTTTACACTGTATGCAGAGAAGACGTGTGAAAATGTTGTGATGAGAGGAGAGACAGGTACTGATGGGGTATTGGAGTTAAGAAATTTGGAAGTTGGAAAACGATACTATATGAAGGAGACCAAGGCGCCGGAAGGATATCGTATCCCAGTTGATCTGTTTGGAAATCCACTGGTGTATGAACTGTGGGTAGAGAGTATTCCGGCAAAAGATACGTTTCTGTTTTATGTAAATGGAAAAGCCTATGATGCATCTGATTCGGACGGTATGTTTTCGGTAGGCGGAACAAAAGCGGACAGGGAGACGCATGTCACGGTAATCAATGAAACGGGTATGAAACTTCCGGATACAGGATCTAAATGGATGCTTCTAATGCTGGCAGCAGGAGGAATCTTATGCTTAATTGCAGGCAGACAACAGAAAAGAAAAAAGATAAGGAGAATAAGACGATGAAAAATAGAATGATGAAAACGGTGTGTGTATCGGTTTGCGCGGCAATATTTTTGATGTCTGAACAGGCTGCATTGGCGGAAGTGTCGGCAGCATGGGAGACAGAAACCAAGAACCTGAATCCAGTCGAAACACCAGGTGGAATAGCAGATTTTAAAAGAGGAGATGCGAGTATTACAATTCGAGGAAACAGCGGTCAGCCTCTCCAGGAAAAGAAATTTCATGTATATCAGATTTTCCATGCGGAAAATGCAGCAGGCGGAGAATCCATACAATATACACTCAATCCAAACTATGAGAAGCCGGTAAAGAAAGTAGTCGGCGAAGCAATTGGCAAAGACGCAGAACAGGTGACAGAGTATGAGGTGATTGATCATATCCAATCTCTAAATCAAAATCAGGTAGAGGGGGCAAATGAAGAGCAGCCATTGGAAGGCAGTTATAGTTCCTATCGGTATTTTGTGGAAAAATTGCGAGATCAAATCGCAAAAGATCAGGCAGAGCCTGATGTGGTTAGGGTAACAGAGACAAGGAAGGACAATTCGATTGTAATTGGAGGTCTGGATTATGGATATTATGTGACGGATGAAGTGAGTAATGTAGATGGAACCCATGCATCGTCTTCACTTTGTATTGTGACAACAGCGAATCCGGATGCGGATATGAATGTGAAGTCAGACTATCCAAGTGTGACGAAAAAGATACAGGAAGATGATTATAAAGAGATGATTGGAAATGACGGTTGGAATGATATTGCCGATTATGAAATCGGACAGACTGTTCCATATAAATACGAGTCCCGGGTTCCAAACATCAATGGGTACGACACCTATTACTATGCATGGCATGACTGTATGGATGAAGCATTGACATTTCATGAGGATTCTGTCGCAATTACAATTTATGAAACATCCGGTTCACAGTCAAAGTATTATACTCTAAGAAAAGATGAATTTCAAGTGTCCACAAATCTGGGAGATGATGAGACATTTCGAGTGGCAATCAATGATTTGAAAGCGATCGTAGACAGAGAATTTGATCGAAAAAATGAAGTGGATGAAAATGTGTATGGGCAGAAAGTGGTTTTGACGTATGAGGCTACTTTGAATGAAAAAGCAGCACAAGATACCGGGCGACCTGGATTTGAAAATGATGTGCGTCTGGAATTTTCAAACAATCCGGATTCGAATGGCGAGGGAAGTACCGGATATACACCGTGGGATACGGTTGTCTGTTTTACATACAAATTAAATGGATTGAAAACCAATAATCACGGAGCAAAATTGGAAGGAGCAAAATTTCGATTATATTCAGATAAGGACTTAAAAAATGAGGTGTATATAAAGAAAATAGAAGATGGGTATTGCGTGATTAACCGTGATTTTTCGGGAAATTCTGTTCCGGAAGAGGCTGTTGAGATGGAATCAGATTCAAATGGTAATTTTATAATTTTTGGTTTGGATAGCGGCACATATTATCTGAAAGAGACATCAGCGCCTACGGGGTACCGTCCGATCTTAGATCCGATTGTACTGAAGCTTAAGGCTGTTTTTACGGAAGAAAGAAACAGCTATATCAAAGGAGAGGGAGGTACGGATAAAATTTTGCAGAAATTAGAGGCAAATGTATATATGAAGGAATTTTTAAATGGTGACTTTGAAGAGCGTAATATAGAACTTGTAACGGATAGTGAAAGTGGATCTGCAAATTTAAATGTCATTAATACAGTAGGAAAGAAATTGCCGGTGACAGGATCATCAGCTATGCTTCTTTTGGTTGGAGCCGGAAGTCTTCTTTTGAGTGGTTTTACAGTTTGCCTGCACAGAAAATATGGAGGACAAAAAAAGTAGCAGATTCAGGAGATGAAATATGAAGCGAAAAGTAATGACCATACTTTGCTTTATAACCGGATTTCTATTGTGCTCATATCCGCTTGTGAGTAATCGTATTGAGCAAGAGAGGCAGCAAAAGGTGATCACCACTTATGAAAATGGGTTGGAGAAAACGAAAGATATGGAATCCGTGTGGCGAGAAGCACAAAAATATAATGAGATGTTACAGCAGATACATGGGAAAATAGTGGCTGGAATGATGGAGAAGACACTTCGTGAGGAACATTATGAAACACTTTTGAATGTGTCGAAGACCGGAGTGATGGGAGTTATTGTAATACCAAAAATCAGTGTGAAGTTACCGATTTATCATGGGACGGAGGAAGATGTTCTGGCTGTTGGGGCAGGTCATATGGAAGGTAGTGCACTTCCGGTTGGAGGAGAGAATACAAGATGTGTGATTACGGGGCATAGGGGACTTCCAAATTCAAAGTTGTTTACAAGGCTGGATGAATTGAAGAAAGAAGATTTATTCTTTTTGGATGTTTGTGGAAGAACACTTGCTTATGAGGTGTCGAAAATAGAAGTAATCGAACCAGAAATCACAGAGGTTTTGGAACCGGAAAAAGGAGAAGATTTAGTGTCTCTGATTACGTGCACTCCATATGGGTTAAACACACATCGTCTGGTAGTAACCGGAAAAAGAGTGCCTTATCGGGAGAGTGAAAGGAAGAACTTGCCAAAGAAGGTTCCGTCTATACGAGAACTGTTCTTTGACGGACTTCCGGCCGCATTTCTTGTGTCTGTTTTTGTACCGAAAAAACGAAACAGGAGGAAGAGATGTTTAAGACAAAGGAAATAGTAATGTTGTTCCTGATGATTAGTTTTTTGACAGTGGGAGCATGGAAGAATGTAGAAGCAGCGAGAGGAGAAAGTCCTTTCATTCCGGAAGAAGAGTATAAAAAAGAGTTAGGGAAATATGGAAATATTCATATCAGCTTAACAGATGGGAAAAAGGGAACGAAAAAAGAAGGAGTAGAATTTTCCTATATAAAAGTAGCAGACTGGAAGGATGGAAGTTATGAATTGACAGAGCAGTTTGAGGCATCTAAAGTGGATTTGAATCAAATTGAAACAGCTGAGCAGTTAGAAGAGGCAGCTGAAAAATTAAAAGCATTCTCCGGTAAAAGAAGTGCAAAGGTCAGGGCAGACAAAAACGGTGAAATAGAGCTAAAGAATTTAGAGACGGGAGTATATTTATTTGTGGCGGAAGAGACAAAAGAGTATGATCGGATTACTCCGTTTCTGATTGCGCTGCCGACGTGGAATGCGGAAAGCAGAGAAATGTCATATGAAGTCGAAGTGATCCCAAAACATATCCCGATTGTGGAAAAGCAGGAAGCAAAGCCGGTTGAAACAGGAGATGCAATGCAAAAAACTTGGTATGGTATAGGTTTATTATCTTTGGGAATCGTAGTGATTTTATGCATGCAGAACATTTGGAAAAAACAAAAATAGGTTAATATCGCACCTTGTCACATCCTTTTTGAATATGATAGAATATCAGACAGAACAGGAAAAGGAGGGCATCCAAATGGGAATGACGATGACGCAGAAGATTCTTGCCGCGCATGCAGGACTGGAATCTGTAACTGCAGGACAATTGATTGAAGCCAAATTAGATGTGGTTATGGCAAATGATATTACAGGACCGATGGCGGTTCCGGTGTTTTATCAGATGGCAGATAAAGTGTTTGACAAAGATAAGGTAGTGCTGGTACCGGATCATTTTACGCCGAATAAAGATATTAAATCAGCAGAAAATTCAAAATCAATCCGTGAGTTTTCAAAATGTCAGTGCCTGACACATTATTTTGAAATCGGGCAAATGGGGATTGAACATGCGATTCTGCCAGAAAAAGGAATTGTAGTTGCAGGTGAATGTATCATCGGTGCGGATTCTCATACCTGCACATATGGCGCACTTGGAGCGTTTTCTACAGGAGTAGGTACGACGGATATTGCAACCGGTATGGCAACAGGAGAATTGTGGTTTAAAGTGCCAAGTGCAATCAAGTTTGTGCTCACCGGAAAGCCGGGGAAATATGTCAGCGGAAAAGATATTATCTTACATATTATAGGAAAAATCGGAGTTGATGGAGCACTGTACAAATCGATGGAATTTGTAGGAGATGGTATTGCGAATCTTTCTATGGATGACCGTTTTACAATGGCAAATATGGCGATTGAAGCCGGTGCTAAAAATGGTATTTTCATCGTAGATGAAAAAGCGGAAGCTTACATGAAAGAACATTCCGAGAAAGAGTATAAGGTTTATACTGCTGATGAGGATGCCGAATATGACGAAGTGGTGGAGATTGATTTGTCAAAGGTGAGACCAACAGTAGCATTTCCGCATTTGCCGGGCAATGCAAAGACAATTGACGAAGTAGAGGAGATGGAACCGATTAAGATCGATCAGGTAGTGATCGGCTCTTGTACGAACGGAAGAATGGAAGATATGCGCAGAGCGGCAGCGGTTTTGAAGGGACATAAAGTACATCCGGATGTGCGTGTGATGGTAATTCCGGCAACACAAAAGATTTATTTACAATGTATTGAGGAAGGGCTTGTGACAACATTTATTGAGTCGGGCTGTGCATTTAATACTCCGAGCTGCGGACCTTGTATGGGAGGTCATATGGGAGTTATGGCAGCAGGTGAGAAATGTGTATCTACAACGAACCGTAACTTCGTGGGAAGAATGGGACATGTAGATTCACTTATTTATCTGGCATCTCCGGAAGTTGCGGCGGCAAGTGCGATTGCGGGATGCATTGCCAATCCAGAGAAAGTAGGTGATAAGTAATGAAAGCATTAGGACACGTATTCAAATATGGAGACAACGTAGATACCGATGTAATCATTCCGGCAAGATACTTGAATTCTTTTGACGGAAAAGAATTAGCAAGCCATGCGATGGTAGATATCGATCCGGAATTTGCAAAAAAAGTAAAACCGGGTGATATGATTGTTGCAAATAAAAATTTTGGATGTGGTTCTTCAAGAGAACATGCACCGCTTTGCCTGAAAGAAGCGGGCGTAAGCTGTGTGATTGCAGAGACATTTGCCAGAATCTTTTATCGAAATGCAATCAATATCGGACTCCCGATTATCGAATGTCCCGAAGCAGCGAATGGTATTGAAGCAGGAGACGAAGTAGAAGTGGATTTTGACAGCGGAAAGATTTATAACCGAACAAAGGGAACAGAGTTTCAGGGACAACCGTTTCCGGAATTTATGCAGAAACTAATCGCAGCAGGCGGATTGGTGAATTATACAAATAGCAAGAAAAAATAACAGAAAAGATACCCCGGCATAGTTTTTTTGTGCCGGGGTATTTGATTGCAGGAGAAATATATGATACAATAAGGCAACTTTACGAAAATGAGGAGGAAAAGAATGAATCAAGTAGAGAACAAAGGAAGGGCAATTGCCCTGCTCCCTATTGGAGTATTTCTGGTAATCTTTTTGGGTTCCGGTATTGTAACAGGAGATTTTTATGCGATGCCTGCAATCGTAGCTTTTTTGATCGCGTTGGCAGTAGCGTTTATGCAGAACAAACAGTTGTCATTTGCTGAGAAATTGTCAGTGATTTCAAAAGGCGTAGGGGATGAGAATATTATTACGATGAGTCTTATTTTTCTATGCGCCGGTGGATTTTCCGGAGCCGTGACGGCAGCAGGCGGAGTGGAAAGTACGGTTAATTTTGGCCTTTCTGTGCTTCCGTCTAATGTTGCAGTTGCAGGTCTTTTTGTCATCGGCTGCTTTATTTCAGTTTCTATGGGAACATCTATGGGGACGATTGCGGCACTCGCACCGATTGCTGTGGGAATCAGTGAAAAGACGGGATATGAGATGGCGATTTGCATTGGAGCAGTTGTGTGTGGCGCAATGTTTGGTGACAACTTATCTATGATTTCAGATACTACGATTGCAGCTGTAAAGACACAGGGCTGTGAGATGAAAGATAAGTTTAAAGCGAACTTTTTGATTGTGCTTCCGGCGGCAGTTATCACCATTATTATTTTCTTTATGATTACAAGAAATGGAAGCTATGAGATTACAGAGGCGCTTACGTACAACTTGTGGCAGGTAGTACCATATGTTTTGGTTTTAGTCGGAGCGTTGATAGGAATCAATGTATTTATCATGCTGATCAGTGGAACAATTCTTTCACTGATTGTAGGTGTGGCAACGGGAACACTTGCAGCATCTGAGATGTTTAGTGTAATTGGGGAAGGCGTGACAGGAATGTATGATATTACGGTAATATCGATTGTTGTGGCAGGTATTGTTTCGCTTGTGAAGGAGTACGGTGGAATCCAGTTTATTTTAAACTTAATCAAATCAAGAATCAGTGGCAGAAGAGGGGGAGAACTTGGAATTGCCGGACTGTCTCTTTTAGTGGACGCATGTACGGCAAATAATACGGTTGCAATTGTCATGGCGGGACCGATCGCAAAGGAAATCTGCGAAGAATTTGACATTGATCCGAAACGGTCAGCTTCTCTTTTGGATATTTTTACATCCGTGGGACAGGGGCTGATCCCTTATGGGGCACAACTCCTTTCAGCAGCGACGTTAACAGCACTTACACCGTTTGAAATTATACCATATCTGTATTATCCGATTCTGATGGCGATTAGTGCAATCTGCTTTATTTTGTTCCGAAAAGAACGAAAACGTATGTAGCAGAGTGACAAATGTCCGTCACAGTAAAAAACGAAATTGCGAAGTCGCAAGTTTTGTGATATATTTATATCTATAGTGAAAAAATGTGAAAAAGGGTGGTTGAGATGAATTTATTGTATAAAAGTACAAGAAACGCAGAAAAAACAGTGACAGCTTCCGAGGCAATTTTAAAAGGTCTTGCAGATGACGGAGGGCTTTTTGTTCCAGTGACGATTCCAAAGCTGAATGTCGATATGGGGACACTGAAAGAGATGTCTTATCAAGAGACTGCATATGCGGTGATGAAACAGTTTTTTACCGATTTTACGGAAGAAGAATTAAAAAGCTGTATCACAAAGGCATATGATTCAAAATTTGATACTGAAGAGATTGCGCCTCTTGTGAAAGCAGATGGTATGTATTACTTAGAGTTATTTCATGGAGCAACCATTGCCTTTAAAGATATGGCATTGTCCATTTTACCACATTTATTGACGACTTCTGCGAAGAAAAACAATGTAAAGAATGAGATCGTGATTCTGACAGCGACTTCCGGAGATACCGGGAAGGCAGCGCTTGCAGGATTTGCGGATGTAAAAGGGACAAGGATTATTGTATTCTATCCAAAAGACGGTGTGAGCAAGGTGCAGGAACTTCAGATGGTGACACAAAAAGGTGAAAATACATCGGTTGTTGCAATCCATGGGAATTTTGATAATGCGCAAAGTGGTGTGAAAGCAATTTTTGAAAATAAAGAGCTTGCAAAAGAGATGGATGCTGCGGGTTATCAATTTTCTTCTGCTAATTCTATCAATATCGGTCGGCTTGTGCCACAGATTGTATATTATGTGTATGCATATGCAAAATTGCTTAAAAATGAAGAAATTGCAGAGGGAGAGCAGATTAATGTAGTTGTTCCTACTGGGAATTTCGGAAATATTTTGGCGGCATATTATGCAAAACAGATGGGAGTTCCAATCGCAAAACTTGTATGTGCATCGAACGAGAACAAAGTTTTGTTCGATTTCTTCCAAACAGGTGTGTATGATAAAAATCGAGAATTCATTTTGACAACATCACCATCAATGGATATTTTGATTTCAAGCAATTTAGAGCGCCTGATTTATCTCATTGCAGGTCAGGATGCTGTAAAGAATCAGGATTTGATGCGCGCATTAAAATCACAGGGTGTTTATGAGATTTCAAAAGAGATGAAGGAGAACTTGGATGATTTTGCGGCAGGATATGCAACGGAAGACCAAGTGAAGAAGACAATCTCTGAGATTTATAAATCTACAGGATATGTGATCGATACGCATACAGCAGTTGCGGCATCGGTTGGGAAAGCATATCTTGAGGAAAACAAAGATGAGAGAAAGACAGTGATTGCATCTACTGCAAGTCCGTATAAATTTGCAAGAAGTGTGATGACTTCCATTGATGAAAAGTATGATACGTTGGAAGAATTTGACTTGATAGCGGAACTGGAAAAGATTTCATGTGTCAAGATTCCAAAAGCAATTGAAGAAATTCGAGATGCCAAGATTGTTCATACAAGAGAATGTGATGCGGACAAGATGGAGGAGACAGTAAAAGAGATACTGAACGTGTAAAAGTCTGCATTTTTCTGAAAAATAAATTGCATTAACAATTCAAAGAAGGTCTCAGAGGTGCAGGCAGATGCTGTACTTCTGAGATTTTTTTGAATAAAAACCGGAATACAAGAAAGATTTTTTTAGAAGAATATGAACGTGAAATTTTTGACAAGCGAATTGCAAAATTCAGTGTGAAATGAGTGAATATAATTAAAAATATATGAAAAATGCGTAAAAAATGCAGGGTTCAAGTTTCGAACTTGCATTTTTAATATTTATTTTATAGAATTTTAATGAAATTACAGGAAGAAATGAATTAGATGTATGTCATATCTTTCAAAAAAGTATTGACTTTATTAGTGAAGTATGTATAATTAAAATCAGTGAAACTTGGAAAAATTCAAACTACTATATTAAGAAATGAGGTTTATTAAGATGGCAAAAATTGATTTAAGCAAATATGGTATCACTGGAACTACAGAAGTAGTTTACAACCCTTCTTATGAAGTGTTATTTGAAGAAGAAACAAAAGCAGAACTTGAAGGTTTTGAAAAAGGACAGGAAAGTGAACTTGGTGCAGTCAACGTTATGACAGGTATCTATACAGGACGTTCTCCTAAAGATAAATTCATCGTTATGGACGAGAACTCAAAAGATACTGTATGGTGGACTTCAGATGAATATAAAAATGACAACCATCCAGCATCTCAGGAAGCTTGGGATACATGTAAAGAACTTGCAATTAAAGAACTTTCTAACAAAAGATTATTTGTAGTAGATGCATTCTGCGGAGCAAATGCAGATACACGTATGGCAATTCGTTTTATCGTGGAAGTGGCATGGCAGGCACACTTTGTTAAGAACATGTTCATCCAGCCAACAGAAGCAGAGCTTGAGAACTTCGAACCAGACTTCGTTGTTTATAATGCATCTAAAGCAAAAGTTGAAAACTATAAAGAACTTGGTTTGAATTCTGAGACAGCAGTTATGTTCAATATCACAAGCCGTGAACAGGTTATCTTGAACACATGGTACGGTGGAGAGATGAAAAAAGGTATGTTCTCTATGATGAACTACTACCTCCCATTGAAAGGTATTGCTTCTATGCACTGCTCAGCTAACACAGATATGAACGGAGAAAATACAGCAATCTTCTTCGGACTTTCAGGAACAGGTAAGACAACATTGTCTACAGATCCAAAACGTCTTCTGATCGGTGATGATGAGCACGGATGGGATGACAATGGTGTGTTCAACTTTGAAGGTGGATGCTACGCGAAAGTTATTAACCTTGATAAAGAATCTGAGCCAGATATTTACAACGCAATCAAGAGAAATGCACTTCTTGAGAACGTAACATTAGATGAAAACGGAAAGATTGACTTTGACGATAAGAGTGTAACAGAGAACACTCGTGTATCTTACCCAATCGATCATATTGAAAAAATTGTACGTCCGGTATCAGCAGCACCGGCAGCAAAGAATGTAATCTTCCTGTCAGCAGATGCATTTGGAGTACTTCCACCGGTATCTGTATTGACACCAGAGCAGACAGAATACTACTTCTTATCTGGATTTACAGCAAAACTTGCAGGTACAGAACGTGGAATCACAGAACCTACACCAACATTCTCAGCTTGCTTCGGACAGGCATTCTTGGAACTGCACCCAACAAAATATGCAGAAGAACTTGTTAAGAAGATGAAAGCAAACGGTGCAAAAGCATATCTTGTAAACACAGGATGGAATGGTACAGGAAAACGTATCTCTATCAAAGATACACGTGGTATCATTGATGCAATCTTGAACGGAGATATTCAGAAAGCTCCTACAAAGAAGATTCCATACTTCAACATTGAAGTACCTACAGAACTTCCAGGAGTTGATACAAATATTCTTGACCCACGTGATACATACGCAGATGCAGCAGAGTGGGAAGAAAAAGCAAAAGACCTTGCAGGAAGATTCATTAAGAACTTCGCAAAATATGAAAGCAACGAGGCTGGTAAAGCGCTTGTTTCTGCTGGTCCACAGTTATAAGAAATATTATAAGATAGAAAATGCCGAGTGTGTAATACGCACTCGGTTTTTTGTGTACTACTATAGAATACATGGAGGAAACATGATAAGATAAGGATAAGGTTTCACAGTTGTATGAAGGAGGTCGGAAAATGGCGCAATATGTAGAGGTAGCACGGAAAATTATAGAAGAAGTGAAAAAGGCAGTGATTGGAAAAGACGAATGTGTGAAAAAAATTCTGGCTGCGATTTTAGCGGGCGGACATATTTTAATCGAAGATATACCGGGAGTAGGGAAGACAACGATGGCGGTTGCCTTTGCCAAAAGCATGACTCTTATACAGAACAGGGTGCAGTTCACACCGGATGTACTTCCGGCGGATATCACAGGATTTTCCATGTATGATAAGAAAAGCGGAGAATTCTATTATGAACCGGGAGCGGTGATGTGCAATCTTCTCTTGGCTGATGAGATTAATCGGACATCGCCGAAGACACAGTCTGCGCTTTTGGAAGTTATGGAGGAAGGAACGGTTACAATTGACAAAGTGACGAGGGAAGTTCCGCATCCGTTTATTGTGATCGCAACGGAGAATCCGATTGGATCGGCGGGAACTCAGATGCTTCCGGAAGCGCAGTTAGACCGATTTTTTATATGTATTACAATCGGATATCCGGATATGGCGCAGGAGATTGAAATTGTAAAAGGCAATCAAAGAGGAAATATAACCGACTCAATACGACCGATTTTGAGAGCGGATCAGCTTGTGCTTTTGCAAAAAGAGGTGGAGAATATTTATATTCACGATGTGATTTATAGCTATATTGGCGAATTAGTTACAGAGACGAGAAAGCATCCGATGATTGAACTTGGAATCAGTCCACGTGGGACTGTGGCGCTTGCAAAGATGACAAAGGCGATTGCGTATCTGAATGGAAGAAACTATTGTGTCCCGAAAGACGTGCAGGAAATTTTTGAAAATGTGGCAAGGCATCGCATTCAGCTGAATGCAAAAGCACGGCTCAACCGTGTGAAGGTACAGGAGATTATAGAGGAGATTTTGAACGGTGTACAAGCTCCAAACCCAAAGGAACGATGAAGGAGCGTGTCGGATGAAAAAGTGGATCTATTTACTGATAGTGACAGTCACGATTTATCTGAATCTGCTGTATGAATGGAAAGAAGGCGGTTCAGTGTTGGCGGCAGAAATTATTTTTTTACTGTTTTGTCTGATGATGGCTGTTTTTGGGAGGCGAAGAATCAGTGCCTATATGAAGATGGATCGGATCATGCTGGAGCAAAAAGAAAGCTGCGCCGTAAAGATTCGTCTGAAAAATCCAATGGCATTTCCAGTTCCGGTTAAAGTACAGTTTTGTTATCGGTATGTGGCAGACGGAAAAGAAGAAAAACGAAAATATAAGGTGTATTTGAATGGCAGACAGGAACAAAATTTGACGTGCGAAATGATTCCAAAATATTGTGGGAAAATAGAAATTCAGATGAGAAAGGTTGTTTGCTATGATGCACTTGGCATTTTAGGAATTACAAAAAGACCAAAAGAAAAACTGTTTGCGACTGTGATGCCGAAAGTATATCCGGTGAACCTGATTGTGAGCAATCGAACAAAATGGTTTCCGGTGGATGGTGAATCCTATGCGCAGGACAGAGGCGGAGAGGACAGCGCGGAAATCTACGATGTACGGGAATATCAGGCAGGTGATCGTATGCAGAAAGTGCATTGGAAATTAAGCGCCAGAGAAAACACTTTGTATATCAAGGAATTCAGTTATCCATTGGGAGCAACGGTTGTATTGTTGATGGAAGAGGATACAAAGGGAAGTCGTGTGGGAAATTTGTTTATGGAAGCGGTAGTATCGCTTTCAGCAGCATTGCTTGAACGGGAGTGTGCCCATTATGTAGTCTGGAAGAAGAAAAATGAGGATGGAATTATGAGGATTCTTGTCCGAACGGAAGAGGATTTATATGAATGCATTATGGAAGTGTTGGAATTTTCCCCAAACTGTCTCGAACAGAATATGGAGGAGCAGTATCGCTACACATATAAGAACGATATCTATGCAGCAATGGTGAAAATAGATACGGGAATGAAGCTGCAGATTAATGGAAACGAAAAAATGGATATGGTTCAAGATGGATTAGAGGTCTTTTTTCACTCTGTTGAAATTGTGGTATAGAGGAGGATGCGTATGAAAAAATGGGGATATCATTGTGCAATGCTGCTCTATGTCTGCATGGGAACAGCGGGAATACTGCTTGCGATTACAAACACATTCCAATTGAAATATCAAAAGGCGGAAGTATTTTCTATCATATTACTTTTTTGCGCAATAGAGACTCTTCTTTTGTTGATGGAAAAGAAGAGTGGAAAGGTTCTTGCGTGGAGTGTTTCGATTGGAAGTGTTTTGCTTTTGTATCTGTTAAGGGGAGAAACTCTGCGGGAGTCATTGTTGTGTATCAAAAGAAGCGTTCTGGAAACAGCTGAAGAGTATTTTCAGATTTATCTAGGCTCCTACTTTAATGTAGATGCATCTGTAGATTACGGAATGGTTGTGCTGGGGATACTGATAGGAATGCTGCTATCGTATGGGATTGTGTGTATGAAACACTCGTGGATGCCGGTTGTTTTGCTCGGAGTCGGCATTTTGATACCGTTTACAGTGGGAAAGGTGCCAAAGATGGCAGAGGTTGTTCTTTGCATGCTTTCAGTTGGGGGAATTGTGGCGGCAAAAACGGAAAGAGGATTTCAGGTGCAGAGACGGTCAGGATTTGTGGGAGTGATTCTTGTTGCTGCGGCACTTGCCGTTGGGAGCATGTTTTCTGGAATGCAGGTGCAGAAAGCGTTCGGGGATAGAAAGGATGTTACAAAACAGATCTCGGAGCTTTTGAAAGAAAAATCATTGGATTTTTTTGGAAAAGCAAAGGGAGGAGTGAATGATGGAGTGATTGGCGGAGCAGGAGAGTTCGCAAAAGATGATGAAAAGCAATTGGTCATCACTTCGCAGACAAAGCCACAGGAAAAAATTTATCTGCAAGGGTATATTGGAACGATATATGAGGATAATAAATGGAAAGAGGGAAGAAGGAAAGAATTTCAAAGCTGGATTCGTCAGCAAAATGCACAGACGGAGGAAGTGCGGAATCTTTTGTATGAAAAACTAAAAACAGTCAGTTCGCAAGAGACGCTCTATATTGAAAATGTAGGGGCAAATACAAAGTATAAATATATTCCTTACGGGGGATATTATACAGAGAAAGATGAGATTGTATCCGATTCGTATGTGAAGGGAGATGCAAAAAAATATGATATCCAATACTGCCCGCTTGAATCCTTTGGCTCTGCAGCGCTGGAAAACACGAAAAGTCCCTTGGAAAATGCATATTTTAAATATGTATCGAAATATGATACAGAAGTGCCGGCAAAGGTTGAGAAAAGTTTTTTAGAGGAAGTAGAAAAACGTGTACCTGCGACAGATGTGTGGAGCGTGATGGATGAAATCGCACAAGTGCTGGATGGGCAGGCGGAATATAGTCTGGAACCCGGAAAGACTCTTGTAGGGGAAGATGTCGCAGAATATTTTTATTTTGAAAATAAAAAAGGATATTGTGAGCATTTTGCCACAGTTGCGACTTTGATGCTTCGTATGAAAGGAATTCCGGCAAGATATGTTGCCGGATATGCAGTGCTGCCAAGTGCATTTAAGCTGAATGAAGAGGGTGAGTATGAAGCCCTGGTAACAGGAGCGTCTGCACATGCATGGGCGGAAGCTTATGTACAGGGCATCGGCTGGATTCCGGTGGAGACAACTCCCGGATATTCAGGAAATACCATGACCGTCATACCAGATGAGATGAACACTTTGCAGGAACAGACAGAGTCACAGTTGCAGAAGAGTGAATCAAAGAAAGATGAGACGCAGCAAAATGAGCTGCAGGATAAACAGGAAGAAACGGATGAAGAAAACAATCAGTCTGGAGAGGGAAAAGATAAATTGTCGGCAGAAGAAAATGAAAAACGATCGGATAATCCGCTGCATATGATTGTAGGGATTTTCGTGGGAATGTTTTTGATTGCATTTACGGTGTTTTTTGGAAGGCGAGTTTGGATTTTGAAGAAAAGACGAATCAGCAGAAACCACGGCTATACCGAATACGTCAAAGAGTTGTTCCATAGGATGTTTGAATTGCTTGTTCTTGCCGGGAAGGTAGAAAAAAGCGAAGAAGTTGATGGAGAGTTTACTCAGAAACTTTGCAAGGCATATCCGAATATCAGGGAAGAAGATGTAGACCAGGTGGTGAAGATTGTCTATCAGGCAAATTTTGGAAATGAAAAAATTGAAAAAGAAGAATATCAGATGTGCCGAAAGCTATACTGTCAGATAAAAAGAGAAGTGTCTGTGGATGTTGTGTGGTGGAAAAAAATCTGGTGGAAATACTGGAACGGAATTTCTTTGTAGAAATGTGATAATATAGTTGAAAAATACTACACAATGTCTTATAATATGTTTAGAAAGAACCTGGGATGTGCGATACTTCCATTATTTTGAACCTACAGTACTTTAAACGGGATTCTTATATCTCTGTAATATGTCAAGCCTCCGGTTTTTGCAGAGGAAGGCAGAAAAGCAGATGCGGTTGCCCACCTAGCGTTTGCTAGGAGTCAAAATATGGAAAACGGCATTTTGGGGGACTACAAAAGAGAAAAGCAGCTACGAAAGTAGCTGCTTATTTTAGTGTAAAGATTCTAGTTTCATAAAAAAAGATATTTTTGTATATACTATAGAAAAAAGAGTGGACAAGAGGTAGCTTGTGAAACGAAAATTAAATGAAAAATATGTGTATTATGGGATAATGCTTTTTGTTGTTGCGATTTTTCTTGTAATTATGTTTTCGGAAAGAAAAAAAAGAGAAACAGAACTTGATATTGAGTCGAAGCTTCCGAAGATACAACAAGAGGAGACGCAATCAAAGGCGCAGACGGAGGAGCAAATGATTCGGGTAGTGATCAAAACGAATGGATTTCAAGAAATTGCACATGCAGAAATAAAATTTCAGGCAGAAGGGGGACTTATTGCGACTGCAGGAGATGAAAAGAGGGAGTATGGTCAAGGTGAAGTGTTTGCTGTCACACCTGATGACGCGATGTTTCAGAAGGGAACGATTAAAGTGGAATCTGTGGTTTCCGGCGATAAGATTACGGTTTCAAGTCTCAATAGAGGGTATGGGACGCCGTCGTATCTGGGGAGTTTTGAGCTGTTTTCCAGTGCGGAAGGAATGATACTTGTAAATGAACTTCCTTTGGAGGAATATCTGTATGCGGTCGTTCCAAGTGAGATGCCTGCATCTTACGAGTTAGAAGCGCTCAAAGCACAGGCGGTCTGTGCGAGAAGCTATGCTTATAATCAGACACAAGGACTATCTTATCCGGAGTATAATGCACATGTAGATGACAGCACTTCTTTTCAGGTGTATGGGAATTCTAAGGAGCAGGAGTCGGCTGTTCGAGCGGTGGATGAGACACGGGGACAAAAATTATGGTATCAGAATCAGGTTGTGACGGCTTATTATTATTCTACTTCCTGCGGAAAAACAACTGGGATTGAGGCGTGGGGGACGACGCCGGATGAACAAAATCAGTATCTGCAAAGTGTGGAGATTTGCAAGGAAGATGGAAATTCATATGAAGCAGAACTTCCGTGGTATAGATGGAAGGCGGTGGTGCCGGAAAGGGTATTGTCTAATCTGATTGAGCTAAACACAGCAACGGAAATCGGAACACTTCAAAATGTATCGGTCACAAAGCGGGGAGCAGGAGGCGTGGCACTTCAGATAGTGGCACAGGGAGATGGTGGAAGCGTGACTGTTGATACTGAAAATAAGATACGAAGAGCCTTGGGAGGAAAAGGATATCAAATTGAAAAACAAGATGGGACAGTGGTGGACAGTCAAAATTTATTGCCCAGCGCGTTTTTCCAAATAGAGAAAAGTGAAGGAAATTATATTATAAATGGAGGCGGATACGGACACGGAATCGGGATGAGCCAGAATGGAGCAAATGAGATGGCAAAATGCGGAAAAACATACATAGAGATCTTACAATTGTTTTATCAGGGAGTGACCGTGGAGTGAAAGATACTTTACGAAAAGAATGTTTCGTGATATGATTGCGTAAGATAAAAAAGAGAAGGAATCGTTTTATGAGAGTCTTGGTGAAAAAAGTAAATGAGTTTTTAGAAAAAGTAGGAAGAGACCATGTAGGGGCATATGCAGCACAGTCTGCGTTTTTTCTTGTACTTTCTTTAATTCCGATCATTTTGCTTTTGCTGACTTTGGTGCGATATACGCCGGTAACAAAAGCGGATGTGATGACGGCGGTTTATGAAGTGTTCCCGAAGACAATTCGTGCGACAATGATTTCTATTGTGAATGAAGTGTATAACCAATCACGTGCGGTGATCCCTTTGACAGCACTTATGACGATGTGGTCTGCGGGGCGCGGGGTGCTTGCAATCACAAACGGACTGAACTGCATTCATGAGGAAATTGAGACAAGAAACTATATTTTTTTGAGAATCCGGGCAGCTTTCTACACGGTACTTTTTATCATTGCGATTGTGTTGTCTCTTGTCCTGCTTGGATTTGGTAACAGTATTAGTATGTTTGTCAACGAACATGTTCCGATTTTCCGGTATGTGACGGATTTTATCATTGAAATTCGAACGGTTACGACGCTGTTAGTGCTGATTGTATTTTCTACCTGTATTTATCGTTTTCTCCCAAATCATAAGGGAAAGATAAAGTATCAGTTTCCAGGGGCTGTGTTTACAGCGTTTGGTTGGACGCTGGCATCTTTCATTTTCTCGGTTTACATGGATATTTTCAAAGGATTTTCCAATATGTATGGAAGTTTGACGACGATTGTATTGATTATGCTGTGGCTATATTTCTGTATGTATGTCATGCTTTTGGGCGGAGAAATTAATGTTTTGGTCGAGGAACATCTTGACATTACGAATTAATGTGTTAAAATGAAAAGGAATTTTGAATACAAAAAGGCATGGAACGTGTTTAGTAGAGCACTATTTTCTAACAGAGAGAGGAAATCATCGGCTGGAAGTTTCCTTTAGTTCAAATGGGAATCGAATTTCGCACGGGAGCTGTATCTTTGAACGATATAAAGAAAAGTAGAAGATAACGTATCTGCACGTTACGCAGTCCGAGTGCTCATGGAGATTTCTGTGAGAAGTAGGGTGGTACCGCGATATAGCCTCGTCCCTTTTTTGGGGGCGGGGTTCTTTTTATAAGTAAAAAAATTAAAGGAGATAAAAACGATGAAAGAAAAATTACAAAGCATCAAAGAAGAAGCATTGGCACAGATTCAGGCAGCGGATGCGCCGGAAAAATTGAATGATGTAAAAGTAAGATTCCTTGGGAAAAAAGGAGAGCTTACAGCTGTTTTAAAAGGAATGAAAGATGTAGCGGCTGAGGACAGACCGAAGGTTGGTCAGCTTGTCAATGAAGCTCGCGAAGAGATTGAGACAGCTCTTAACAATGCAAAGACAGCAATGGAAAAAGCGATCCGTGAAGCAAAATTGAAAGAAGAGGTTATTGACGTTACACTTCCATCTAAGAAAAACATGGTTGGGCATCGTCATCCGAATACAATTGCGCTGGAAGAAGTTGAAAGAATTTTTATCGGCATGGGCTATGAAGTGGTGGAAGGACCGGAAGTAGAGTATGACGAATACAACTTTGAAAAATTGAATATTCCGGCAGATCATCCGGCAAAAGATGAGCAGGACACATTCTATATCAACAAAGACATCGTACTTCGTACACAGACTTCTCCGGTGCAGGCACGTGTGATGGAACAGGGAAAACTTCCAATTCGTATGATAGCACCGGGAAGAGTGTTCCGTTCGGATGAAGTGGATGCGACACATTCACCTTCATTCCATCAGATTGAAGGACTTGTGATTGACAAAAATATTTCATTTGCAGATTTGAAAGGAACACTGGAAGTATTTGCAAAAGAATTGTTCGGACCAGAGACAAAGACAAAATTCAGACCACATCACTTCCCATTTACAGAGCCAAGCGCTGAAGTGGATGTGACATGCTTTAAATGTGGCGGAAAAGGATGCCGTTTCTGTAAAGGCTCCGGATGGATTGAAATTTTAGGCTGCGGTATGGTTCATCCACATGTACTGGAAATGTGCGGAATTGATCCGGAAGAATACAACGGATTCGCATTCGGTGTAGGATTGGAACGTATTGCACTGTTGAAATACGAAATCGACGATATGAGATTATTATACGAAAACGATATTAGATTCTTAAAGCAATTCTAGAAGATGTGCCAAAGAGTAAAATGAGCGGCGCGACAGAATATGCCAAAGAGTAGAAATTTTTAGGAGGATTTAGAAAATGAATACATCATTATCATGGATAAAAGCATATGTGCCGGACCTTGATGTCACAGCGCAGGAATACACAGATGCGATGACGCTTTCCGGAACAAAAGTAGAGGGATTTGAGGTGTTGGATGCAGACCTTGAAAAAATTGTAATTGGTCAGATTGATAAAATTGAGAAACATCCGGATGCGGATAAACTGGTTGTCTGCCAGGTGAATGTTGGAACAGAGACTGTTCAGATTGTAACCGGAGCGAAGAATGTATTTGAAGGAGCAAAGGTGCCGGTTGTATTAGACGGTGGACGTGTAGCAGGAAGTCATGACGGGAAAGTTGTAGAAGGCGGAATCAAAATCAAAAAAGGAAAGCTTCGTGGAGTGGAAAGTTTTGGTATGATGTGTTCCATCGAAGAACTTGGATCTACAACAGATATGTACCCGGAGGCTCCGGAGAACGGAATCTATATTTTCGAGGAAGATGCAGTAGTTGGAAGCAGCGCGATTGAAGCACTTGGAAGAAATGATGTTGTATTTGAATACGAGGTGACATCAAACCGTGTGGACTGCTTTAGTGTAGTGGGAATTGCGAGAGAAGCAGCGGCAACTTTTAGAAAAGAATTCTGTCCTCCGGTTGTGGCAGAGACTGGAAATGACGAAGATGTCAATGATTATATTAAAGTAACTGTGGAGAACACAGAGCTTTGCCCACGCTACTGTGCAAGAGTTGTGAAAAATGTAAAAATTGGACCATCTCCGAGATGGATGCAAAGAAGACTGGCTTCTGTTGGAATCCGTCCGATCAACAATCTTGTTGATATCACAAACTATGTGATGGAAGAGTATGGGCAGCCAATGCATGCTTACGATCTTTCTACGATTGCCGGAAATGAGATTGTTGTAAAGACAGCAAAAGCAGGAGAAAAATTCGTGACATTAGACGGACAGGAAAGAGAGATGGACGAATCTGTCCTAATGATCTGCGACGGAGAAAAATCAGTTGGTATTGCGGGTATCATGGGTGGAGAAAACTCTATGATTACAGATGATGTGCAGAACGTATTGTTTGAGGCGGCATGCTTTGATGGAACAAATATCCGTAAATCAAGCAAAAAAGTCGGACTTCGTACAGATGCTTCCGGAAAATTTGAAAAGGGACTTGACCCGAACAATGCGAAAGCGGCAATCGACAGAGCCTGCCAGTTGATTGAAGAATTAGGTGCAGGTGAAGTTGTCGGAGGAACCGTTGATGTATATGGAAAAGAAAAAGAACCGGTTCGCGTTCCATTTGATGCAGAGAAAATCAATGTGATGCTTGGAACAGATATTTCAGAAGAAGAAATGCTTGGATATTTTGAAAAAATCGGCTTGGAATATGATGCAGAGGCAAAAGAAGTGATCACACCGACATTCAGACATGATTTATTCAGACTTGCAGACCTTGCAGAAGAAGTTGCAAGATTTTACGGATATGACAATATTCCGACAACACTTCCAAGGGGAGAGGCAACAACAGGAAAATTGTCATTCAAACTTCGTGTGGAGGAAGTAGCCAGAAATATTGCAGAGTTCTGTGGATTCAGTCAGGGAATGACATATTCTTTTGAAAGTCCAAAAGTATTTGATAAACTGTTGCTTCCGGCGGACTCAAAACTCCGTGAAGCGGTGGAGATTATGAATCCGCTTGGAGAAGATTACAGTATTATGAGAACAATTTCTTTGAATGGAATGTTAACATCGCTTGCGACAAACTATAACAGAAGAAATAAAGATGTTCGTTTGTATGAACTTGGAAATATTTATCTTCCAAAACAGCTTCCGGTCACAGAACTTCCGGAAGAACGTATGCAGTTCACACTTGGTATGTATGGAGAAGGTGATTTCTTCAGCATGAAAGGCGTTGTAGAAGAATTCTTTGAAAAAATCGGTATGCATGAAAAAGAGACATATGATCCAAACGCAGGAAAGACATTCTTGCATCCGGGACGTCAGGCAAATATCATTTACGGTGGAAAAGTAGTAGGATACTTGGGAGAAGTACATCCAGAAGTGGCAGATATTTACGGAATCGGGACAAGAGCTTATGTTGCAGTGATTGATATGCCGGAGGTAGTGGAACTTGCTACATTTGACAGAAAATATGAAGGAATTGCAAAATATCCGGCAGTGACTCGTGATATCAGTATGGTTGTGCCGAAAGAAATTTTGGTTGGTCAGATCGAGGAAGTGATTGCGAAGAAAGGCGGCGCTTACTTAGAAAGCTACAAATTATTCGACCTTTATGAGGGAGCGCAGATTAAAGCAGGATTCAAATCTGTTGCATATTCTATTGTGTTCCGTGCAAAAGATAAGACATTGGAAGAGGCAGATGTGACTTCTGCGATGACGAAAATCTTGAAAGCATTGGAAGAAATGGGAATTGAATTAAGACAGTAAATAAAAGAAGGAAAGTACCGTCAGATGGCGGTACTTTTTGTGTAAGACGAAACGGGATGTAGGAGGAAGTTTTCTTAGCTCTATAAGCTGGGGGTTATTTTGCCAATAACTTTAAAAATCTCTTATCATTCATCTGCTCATTTGTTAAATATTCTCCATTATAGAACAGAGCGTAAGTTGTAATCGGCGTAGGTGCATTCTGTGCTTGCTCTTTGCTTTGCAAATGAATAGATTTAAACTGTACGCCCTTTTCTTTTGCGATTTCTTCTACAATAGGCACATATTTCGCATTAAATGGACATTGACTGGTATAGTATAAAACATATCCCATTTCATCAATGTGAGGGTGCTTGGCACACTTCTTGAATTTAGGTAACAAGGAATTTTTATTAAATGGTAAACACCATAATTGAATACCATTATCTGCTTCATCGCAAACGATGAAACCTTTGTATTTTAAGAATTTAGGGTCAGCTAAAAATGTTTTTTTCTTTTGGGAAGATAGAATACATAACCCTTGTTTTCCTTTTGTTTTACTATCTTCAATACACGCATTTAATAAGTCTGTTGAGTATCCATGACCCTTGAATGAACCAGCAACCCAAAGACAGTTAATATACATATACCCATCTGCAATAATAGGATTCCAAGCATTTTCAGCAGGAATATACTCAATAAAACACTTTCCTCGTTCTTCGCTCTTTAGGAAAACTAAGCCTTCGTTAAATCGCTCTTGTAGCCAAGCCTTTTTTGATGATACTTGAATATCATTGTTATTTGAAATGGCACAGCATATATGCTCTTTGTCTATATTCTCGTTGGTTACTCTAATATATTCCATAAAAATACCTCATTTCTAAATTCTTTAGGTTAGAATCAATGATGGGGGAAACGAAAAAGCAGTTTTTTGTACTTACCTGTGATTATACAGCATTTTCTGTGCAGAAGCTACAGAAATCAAGTGTTTTCATAATAAAATCCTCTATGTAAAATCAGTAGTAATCAAAACACTGCTTTACACGGGCGGCGCATTTGAATCGTAAAACCGCTTGCCAACCAAGCGGAAGGATGGTATTGTTTTCATAGGCAATGGGAAGGTCGATACTGTTCAATTGGAATTTTGCATAGATGTTATGGGAGGTGAATGAATTGAAGAAAATATTTACTATTTTAGGTATGAGTATTTTTTTATGATTAGTTTTTCGGGATGTGGTTCAGCATTAAGCACTGAATCGACTCCGGAGCAGTTGTATTCCGATGATCATAGTATAGATATGTTTGTTCCATATATGAAATATGTTGAGGGATAGGGAGAGTCAGCACAATAATACTTGTTATAGTGACAAATTCGGTTTTGGGGTTATCGATAGATGAATATATTAAAAGTAAAGAAATAAAAATGGAGAATAACCATGCCGATACATGTTGTAAAAAGTGGAGAGACAATCTATTCGATCGCTCAGCTATATGACGTCTCAGCTGACCGGATTGTGTATGACAATGAGCTGGCAGCGCAGCAAAATCTTGTTCCGGGGCAAGCTCTTTTGATTCTGATGACGAGCCGGGTTCATATTGTGAGAGAAGGACAGACGGTGAAGCAGATCGCGGAAGAATATAGTATCACGGTCAAAAATCTATATCAAAACAATCCGTTTCTGTTGAATCAGACCTATTTGTTAGAGGGGCAGAGTTTGGTCATTTCTTATGAGGGAGAACCGCTTATGCAAGGTAGGATCAGCGGGTATGCATATCCGTTTATTGAGCCGTATATTTTGCGTGAGGTACTTCTTTATATAGATGAAATACTTATTTTTTCTTATGGATTTACGGCAGAAGGAGAATTGATACCACCTCAGATTGACGAGACGTGGGTGATTCAGGAGGCTTGGAATCAGCAGGTGGAACCGATTCTGGTGCTGACGCCGTTTGCGGAGACGGGGACCTTTAACAGTGGGTTGATTCAAATATTATCGGAAAATGAGACGGTTCAGGACAATTTGATTGAAAATCTTTTGGAGACAGTACGAGAAAAGGGGTATGTAGGTGTAGATGTGGACTTTGAATATATTCGGCCGGAAGATCGGGTAGGGTATGCAGATTTTGTGAATCGTTTACGGGAGACGATGAATGAAAATGGATATCGGGTGTCGGTGGCGCTTGCTCCGAAGACCTCTTCTTATCAAAAAGGGCTGTTGTATGAGGCAATGGATTATCATCTGTTGGGGCAAAGTGCAAATACGGTGTTTCTGATGACGTATGAATGGGGGTATACATACGGACCACCGCTTGCGGTAGCGCCGCTGCCAAATGTCCGACAGGTGTTGGAGTATGCCCT
Source organism: Faecalimonas nexilis (assembly GCF_059731825.1). Classification (NCBI taxonomy): domain Bacteria; kingdom Bacillati; phylum Bacillota; class Clostridia; order Lachnospirales; family Lachnospiraceae; genus Faecalimonas; species Faecalimonas nexilis. The sequence goes on from NZ_AP029189.1 coordinate 1,341,991, forward strand.
CACGGAAATTCCGAAAGAAAAAATTGTATTGGGAGTCCCGAATTATGGATATAGCTGGCCGCTCCCATATGAGCGAGGGGTGACAAAAGCAAGGTTGATTGGAAATGTTGAGGCGAATGTCATCGCGGCAGAGCGAGGTGCGGAGATTCAGTACGATGAGCGTTATCAAAGTCCGTTTTTCTATTATGAAATTGGTGGAAGGAGATATGAAGTCTGGTTTGAAGATGTGAGAAGTATTTATGCAAAATTGCAGCTGGCTGCAGAAAAGGATATCCATGGTGTCGGGTATTGGAACTTGATGCGTCCGTTTCGGGCAAACTGGCTGCTGGTGAATCAGATGCTTCATTGAAAAAGGGGTAGCGTTTTTAGAAAAAAGCATATATAATGTGATTATATATGCGAAAATGCAAATGAGGAAGAGGGGAAAAAGATGACAAACAAAAAAAGAGAGACATTTCAAAACCGGTTCGGCTTTGTGCTGGCATGTATCGGCTCTGCTGTTGGAATGGGAAATATCTGGCTGTTTCCTTATCGTGTAGGCGAAGGTGGCGGTGCTGCATTTTTGATACCGTATTTTATATTTGTTTTTGTGCTCGGATTTGCGGGTGTTGCAGGTGAGATGGCGTTTGGACGTGCGATGAAAGCTGGTTCTATCGGGGCGTTTCGCGGAGCATCGAAGATGAGAGGCGGAAGATGGGGCGAGTTCGTCGGACTTGTGCCGACACTTGGTTCGCTTGGAATTGCAATCGGGTATTCGGTTGTTGTGGGATGGATTTTGAAATTTTTGGTCGGATCTGTGACGGGAAGTCTGATGAAAACAAAATCGGAAGAGTACTTCGGAGAGATATCTGCTTCATTTGGAAGTATTCCGTGGCATCTGCTTGGTCTGGTGATTGTGTTTGCAATCATGCTGTTTGGGATTGCAAAAGGAATTGAAAAAGTCAATAAGTTTATGATGCCTGCATTTTTCTGCCTGTTCCTGATACTGGCGGTGCGAGTATTCTTTCTGGAAGGATCCGCATCTGGGTATTCTTTTTTGCTAAAGCCAAAATGGAGTGAACTTGGAAATGTAAAAACCTGGGTATATGCACTTGGGCAGGCATTTTTTTCGCTTTCATTAGCAGGTTCAGGAACTATAGTTTATGGAAGCTACCTGAAAAAAGATGAAGATGTGATTGCATGTGCGAGAAACGTAGCGATTTTCGATACATTGGCAGCGCTTCTTTCAGCGTTTGTAATTTTACCCGCAGTGTTTGCGTTTCAATTAGATCCAAATGCAGGACCGGCATTGATGTTCATTACGATGCCGAAAGTATTTCAGCAGATGCCGGCCGGAACATTTTTCTGTATTCTCTTTTTTGTGGCAGTTCTGTTTGCGGCAGTCACTTCGTTGATCAATTTGTTTGAGACACCGGTGGAGGCGATTCAGGAACGCTTTGGAGTGTCGAGAAAGATTGCAGTCGCAATTGTGGCAGTTGTGGCTGTGGCGGTTGGAGTTGTCATTGAATCCGGTGATGTCGTAAGTACATGGATGGATGTGGTTTCAATTTACATTATTCCACTGGGAGCATTGCTTGCCGCAATTATGTTTTTCTGGGTATGCCCTCCTAGGTTTGCAAGGGAGCAGGTACAGATGGGACGCGAGAAAAAGATTGGAAAATGGTTTGAGCCAATGACAAAATATATTTTTGTTGGTTTGACGATTGTTGTCTATATATTGGGTATTTTATATGGCGGCATTGGATAAGAAAGGAAGTTTCAAAAAGATGAGAAAAGAAGATTTTTATTTTGATTTACCGGAAGAATTGATTGCACAGGATCCATTGGAGGACCGTTCAAGCTCAAGACTTTTGGTGTTGGATAAAGAGACTGGCAAGGTGGAGCATCATGTGTTCCGGGAGATTATAGATTATCTGCAGGAAGGGGACTGTCTTGTTATCAATGATACAAAAGTGATTCCGGCAAGGCTGATTGGTTCCAAAATCGGCACGGATGCAAAAATAGAAGTATTGTTGCTAAAACGAAAAGAAAACGATGTATGGGAGACGCTTGTAAAGCCTGGGAAAAAGGCAAAAGTGGGAACTCGAATCAGTTTCGGAGACGGTCTTTTAGTCGGTGAAGTCGTTGATATCGTAGAAGAAGGCAATCGTCTGATCCATTTTGAATACGAAGGAATTTTTGAGGAAATTTTAGATCAATTAGGACAGATGCCGCTGCCGCCGTATATCACACACCAATTGGAAGATAAAAACAGATATCAGACGGTATATGCGAAACATTCCGGCTCTGCTGCAGCTCCGACAGCCGGACTGCATTTTACGCCGGAGTTGTTAAAAGAGATTGAAGAGAAAGGCGTGCAGATTGCACGTGTGACCTTACATGTAGGACTTGGAACATTCCGTCCTGTAAAAGTAGATAATATATTGGAACATCACATGCACTCAGAATTTTATCAGATTGACGAAGAGGCGGCTGAAAAGATTAATCGTGCAAAAGAAAGCGGGCATCGCGTAATTTGTGTCGGAACAACAAGTTGTCGAACAATTGAATCTGCTGCAGATAAAAATGGAAAACTTCATGCGACGAATGGCTGGACGGAGATTTTCATTTATCCGGGGTATGAATTTAAGGTGTTAGATTGCCTGATCACGAACTTTCATTTGCCGGAGTCTACATTGGTCATGTTGGTATCTGCATTGGCAGGAAGAGAACAGGTGCTCTCGGCTTATGAGGAGGCTGTGAAAGAAAAATACCGTTTCTTCAGCTTTGGGGATGCCATGATGATTTTGTAGAGCAATTCACTACAAAATAGCGATACAACGGAATATGGAGATATGAAGAAAGCCAGGGGCGATTAAACCTCTGGCTTTTCTTTGTAGATGAACGTGTGAGACAATCCATTGCGGAATGTGATAGAGTGAACGGCTCCGTCTTTGAAAACGATGTTGTCTATGATACTGCTGAGAAAAGAATCAAGGACCTCTGGAGAAACGGTAGCACTCAGCGATTGAAAGCTGACGTAATTTCGGTCAGTGAGCTTCTGGGAGAGAATGAAGTTGCTTGCCTTGGCGATAAATTCATCGTCAGTGATAGACTGTTGCAGGCTGTCTTCTGATGCCAGGAATGCCAGCTTGTCCTCGACTTCTTCCAGAGCGTCCGAAAGCTGAATCTTCTGAGTAAGGTATTCGGATTCAGACATGGCTTTTTCGGAATAGAGGAAAAGTTTGTTCAGACGGTCGATAGCTCTTTCCAGACGGACCTTTTCCTTTTTGAGCTTTGATAGTTGCAACGGAGGCTCAGAGTCGGTTTTGATTTTGACGTCTTTTCCGAAGACCTCTCCCTTGACGGTGCCGGTGCGGAGCGTATGAAACAGATCCTGCAATCCGTCCGGGGCAATGGCGACCACCGGGGAGAAGGTATCGCCGGAGAGTAGCTGCTGTTCCAGTTCCTGTATGCTCGTTTCCGGAGAGAATGCCTTTTGAGCGTTGAGCATATTGAGAATGTAGTTGAAGACAAACTCGCCAACGATTGGGTCCGAGGTAGATTTTCCGGTACACCACAGCTTGCTTTTCCTGTGCGTAGGGCAGAAGTAGAGAGAATAGCGTCTGCCGGTAGTTTTCTTTACGGTGGAAATGGAACTGGTCATAGGCTGACCGCAATTTCCACAGATAAGCAGGCCGGAGAAAATGTGGGTGTATTTGCTTTTGCCACTCTTGCGGAATGATTTGAGCCTGCGGTTGGATTCCAGGAGTGCAAGGATACGTTCTTTCTGTTCCCGGCTTACGATGGCCAGGTGGTGGTCTTTTACGGTAATCCATTCGGATTTATCCTTAGGACGTTGCCGGTCCCCTTCCTTAAGGCGGTTGTACTGGTAATCGCCGCAGTAGAATACGCTGTGAAGAATAATATCCAGAGAGACAGGAGACCAGTCATTACCGGCACGAGTCCGGTAGCCATGTTCGTTCAGATACCGGGCCAGGTAAACCAGGGAGCGGAGTTCTTCGTATTTGTCATGAATCAGATGGGCGATGTTGTACTCGTCGGAGTTGAAGCTGAAAGCCTGTTCCTCCGGGTCATAATCGTAGCCGTAAGGAATACGTCCGCCGTTCCACTGCCCGTTGCTGGCTCTGGAAATCATAGTGGCAGTGACACGTTCCGAGGTCATGTTACGCTCCAACTCCGCAAAGACAAGGATAATTTTGAGCATCGCTTCTCCCATAGCCGTACTGGTGTCGAATTGCTCGTTTTTCGAGACAAAGGTAACGCCCAGGTTTTTAAGCTCCTGGTACATCTCTGCAAAGTCCAGAAGGTTTCTGGAGATGCGGTCAATCTTCCAGACCAGCAGATGCGTGTACGTGCCGGTCCGAAGCTGAGACATCATTTTCTGAAATTCTGGCCGGATGGTATTTTTGCCAGAGTACCCGGCATCCTCGAAGATTGTCACATCGTCAGTGTTCAGTATCAGCTTGGCGTAGGCAATCAAATCTTGACGCTGCATAGGCAGAGAGTCCCTGTCGATCTGATGCAGTGTAGAGACTCGTATGTAGATAGCCACTTTTGCGTGAGTGGCAGCACTGTTTGAAATCATATTTTTCCTCCAAAAATACGCCGTCCCATTACAGAACGGCGCATGTTCATTTCTACGCCCTTTTAGTCGGGCAATTCAATATTACATCCCTTAATCCGGCAAAATCCGTTATGTAAGGTTTTAGAGCTTTCAGCGAATTAAGAGAAATATTTTTCTGGTTGGGCTTTTGCTCGTTGAGCACGTAGGTGGGTAGCACGTAGAACTCCCAGTATTCCAGGGCAAGCGGCGAGACGTCTTTTGTCAGTGCTTTGTAAAGGCAAAAAACGTAGAGGTCAGAATGACGCTTGACGTCCGGAGAATATCCGGCTTTCGGGTCCCAGGCTCTGTGAGGGGCTATGCTGAACTGTATATGCTCGTGGTATGCTTCATCCCAGGATTGGAGATAAGAAGCAGATTTAACCTCGATTCGCTGTCCGGCAGGACTGGTCAAATCAAAGGGGAGCCAATCAGTTCGCATTTTCGAATCGGGGGGGGGTAATAACGCACTGTATACTATGTATTCTGCAAGTACGCCCCGGTCTGTATTGTTGAGCAGATCACTGTAAGCCCAGGACCAGAAATCTACTACCGACAACCCGGTGTCTTCCCCATGAAAAGTAAATTTGTTATTGGATGTTAATTGCTCCATGTAGGAACCCTCCCTTCGCAGAGAGAGGTTATGCCATGGATGTTGCCGTCAAGAGCGAAAACCAACGCCCGGCGGCAGTCAATGTCTGTCAGAGTGCCAGAATAGGTATGGATCAACGGCAGAAACTCACGAACAGAAAGCGAGAGCTTCTTCCGTAGGTGCGCTATTTTGTTGATGGTTCCGACAGACAGCAATGCAGGCCCTTCTTCCAGAGAAGAACAGAAGGAAGAGAGATAGAGCAGTAGAGCCGCAGCATCGCAATTCAGTTGTTCTTCGGTCCGGGCCAGGAAAAAGTATTTCTTTGAATCCATAAGCCCTCCTGTCCGGTATCATCTGAAACGACGATACCAATCTAAACGGATAATCTTTTTTCACCGTCAAGGTATTTCTTGCTTTCCTCAAGAGCTTTGAGGTAGCCTTTCATTTCCCCTTTAAATTCATAACGCTTTTCTGTTGGCAGAGCCTTGTAAATACTCAGCAGCTCTTTTTCATCATCGGTGTAGGTCTCAGCCTGTGCGTCAGTGTAAGCAGATTCTTTTCCGGTCAGAATGTAGTCGGTAGAGACATGCAGAAACCGGGCGATGTCTGCAATGTATTTAGCTGGCGGCAGAGTGTTCCTAGCCTTCCAGGTAGAGTAGGAAGACTGGTTAATGCCAAGAAATTTGCACAGTGCATAAGGCGTTTGCTCCCTCTGTTCGAGAACTGTTTCGATTCTGTCGATTGCTTCCATGTAGCACCTCCGTAAAATAATTCGAGAAATCGAAGAAAAACTCTTTACAAATTCGAGTTTTCGAGCTACAATACAATCACAAGCTACAAATGATTCGCAAATGGGAAGTGCTAAATCGCATAAGTAGTTTGTGATTGCGTATGTAGTGTACGTTTGTACCGTTAAATTGTATCATTTTACTTCGAGAAAGTAAACTACATATGCAAAAATCCATCAGAAAGGAGGAAAAGCATAATGCAGGGCAATATCACTGACTGGGGCAAGGAAGTTAAGAAGGGGCTGATTGAACGTGGCTGGTCTATCAACGATTTGGCTGAGAGAATCGGCAAGTCAAGAACCAGGGTATCCGGAGTTGTGAATGGCCGGATTTACTCGGATTCGATTGCAAGTGCAATCAGTGACCTTCTCAACATCGAAAAGGCATCAGCGTCCATGAAAGAAGCAACCAGAGATTGGTGTATGGATGCAAGAAAAGCCATGATTGACCTGGATATGAACACAGGGGAGCTGGCTGAGAAGACTGGTTACTCCACACAATATCTGAATGCAATTATCTGTGGCAGATGCTATTCGCCACCGGTTATGAAAGTGATAAGCGGTGCACTCGGAATCCAGGAATATCAAGGGAAACAGGATTCCTCTAAGGACAGTTAAATTGTAACAGGAAAGATGGTGTGAAGAAATGGGAAGAGGCCCTACGAAAAGCAATGAAAATGTATATTTTGTTGCCAGAAAAAAGGCGGCAATGTACAACGAAAGGCTATACTCCAGAGAAGGTGCGGCTGAGCTGCTTGGTATATCTGTTTCGACACTCGCAGACTATGAGCTTGGAAATACGAAGGTAGTTCCGGTAGACAAGGTGGTTCTCATGGCGGACCTCTATAATGCACCGGAGCTGAAAACCGGCTATTGCAAGTATGAATGCCCGATATGCAGCTATCTTCCGGTTGCAACAGAAGCAAAAGGCCTGGAAGGGATAGCTCTTCGGCTGATGAAGAGGCTGGATTGTGATGAGCTGAACCGCATCAAAAAAGAACTTGTAGACATTACGGAAGATGGAATCATCGATGAAACGGAGAAGCCGGAGCTGAAAAAGATCCTGGCTTTTTTAGATGAAGTTGCGGAGTCCATCAGCGAACTGAAAATCGTAGGCGAAAAGTTTTTGAAGAAGGTGTGAGTATGGACGTACAGAAAATGCTTGAAATTCTGAAAAGAGATTACGGAATCGAAAGTAAAGAGGAACTGATAGAAAGATTTGAGTCCAGCAAGGGAATCAACATCGGAATTTTCACTGAACGGAGGCAGACAGCATGAGAAACAGAGTTATGAGACGTAGGATGCACAGGGTTCTGTGGAAGAAGCTGAGTAGAATCTACGCAGTGGATATGGCAGAAGTCCTAGGCTGGATAGAATACATAAGCATCACGGGAATTTTCCAGTGCTTCTGTATTGTGATGGCTTGTGAGCAGAGAGGCAGGGTAGCTTTTGGAGGAGAGTATTTGATTCTTCCGGCGGCGATACTTGCAAGACTGTGGATTCCAGAAATGATACAGAGCGTGAGCAATGTTCTGGAGATGCCGGATGAGGAAGAAGATGATGTGTGAGATATGCGGACAGAATCCTTGCCATCCGAGATGCCCGAATGCTCCGGAACCGAAAGAGGTTCATATCTGTTCGGAATGCCTGGAAGGAATTTATCCGGGCGACAGATTCTATGAGAGCTGCGGAAGTTATGTGTGCGAGGAGTGCCTAAAAGGCATGACGATTGATGAAATATTTGAATTACTGGGCGAGAGCCTGGAAGAAGCATAGGAGGTAGGATATGGGACAGATGACCGTAGAACAGTGGTACGGCACGATAAAAACCGGACTGACGAAGAAGCTGACCGAAAACAAAGAAGCGTTACCGGCCGGCTTTAATCAGCAGAGATTCATTCTGAATTGCATTACGGTAATCCAGGATATGATGAAAGATAATAAGAAGAAGGAGCAGTTGGAAAAGATCAACCCAGAAACTATCCCAGTTTGCTTGGCGAAAGCAGCATATCTGGGACTGGATTTTTTTAATGGAGAGTGTTACGCAATCCCGTATGGCGGAAACCTCACTTTTCAAACTGATTACAAAGGCGAGATCAAATTGTGCAAGCGGTACAGTAAAAATAAGATTAAAGACATTTTTGCAAAAGTAGTACGGCAGGGTGATTTCTTCATGGAAGAGGTAGATGGAGGCAAACAGAACGTGCAGTACAGACCGAAGCCGTTTTCCAATGAACAGATGATTGGAGCATTCGCTATTGTGGTTTTTGAAGATGGTTCGATGATGTATGACACGATGAGTTCGGAAGACATCGAAAATGTCAGAAACACATACTCTAAAGCGAAAGACAGCCAGGCATGGAAAAGCAGCACTGGTGAGATGTACAAGAAAACGGTGCTGAGAAGATTGTGCAAGTTGATTGATTTGGACTTTGACAATATAGAGCAGCAGAAAGCTTACGAAGACGGCGGAGACGTGGTATTCAATCAGCAGTCCCTTCCAGGAGCAACAACAGGACAGGCATTGTTGCCGGAGAATGATAAGCCGGTAGACGCATTTGCGGCGATAAAAGCCCAGAAGCAGGCAGAACCGGTTATTGACGGAATGATTTTGGAAGAGGCGTAGGAGGCAGTGACATATGGTTTTGACGGCAGAGAATTATTATAGCAAAGAAGCAAACAAAGAGTACATGAGCGTGTCCCAGTATAAGGATTTCGCAGGAACATACGGAAAGATGGCGTGTGAATTTTCGGCGGTTGAGAAGCTGGAAGAACGATGGGCGCAGAAAAAGACCACGCCGCTTCTGGTGGGTTCCTACGTGGATTCCTACTTTGAAGGAACGCTCGAAGAGTTCAAGAAAGAGAATCCGGAAATCTTCACTCAGAAAGGCGAGTTGAAAGCAAATTATAAGCAGGCAGAGAGAATCATCGCCAGAATGGAGAGAGACCCGATGTTCATGCAGTATATGAGCGGAGAAAAGCAGGTCATTATGACCGGAGAGCTGTTCGGGGCAGAATGGAAAATCAAAATTGACAGCTTTGTGAGAGGGATTGCGATTACGGACCTTAAGGTTATGGCATCGATCACTAAGCTGGAGTGGGTAAAAGACATCGGCTATTTAGATTTCGTGCGGTACTGGGGGTACGATATCCAGGGTGCGATATACCAGGAAATTGTGTACCAGAATACCGGAGAGAGACCACCATTCTACATTGCAGCAGGGACAAAGGAAGAGGAACCAAACATCGAAGTGATTCATGTAACGCAGAATTATCTCGATGAAGCGAAACACATGGTAGAAATGAATATGCCGAGAATCCTCAGAGTGAAGAATGGAGAGGCTGAACCGGACAGATGCGAGATGTGCGATTGCTGCAGGCATACAAAGGTTTTGAAGAGACCGATTTCAATTACGAACCTGGTAGCCGGAATTTAGGCGGTGAGCAGATGGCAGATAACAAAAAATACTACTACTTGAAATTGAAGGAGGATTTCTTCGATTCTGATGAAATGCTGCTTCTCCAGGGGATGAAAGACGGGTACTTGTACAGTGACATACTGATGAAGATGTACCTGCGGAGTCTGAAAAACGAAGGGCGGTTGATGTACAAGGACTATATCCCATACAGCCTGGAGATGATTTCGACGATTACGAGGCATCAGGTAGGGACAGTAGAACGTGCGATGAAGATTTTTGAGCAGTTGAAGTTGGTAGAGGTGCTGGATAACGGTGCAATCTACATGATGGATATTCAGAATTTCATCGGGCAGAGTTCCACAGAGGCGGACCGGCAGAGGAAGTATTATCGCCGCATCCAGGATGAGAAGAAACTGAGCGGTTCCCAGGTACCGGAGGCATTGATTCCGGAGATGTTGGAACCGGAGCAGGAGAAAACACCAGCAGAAAAGCCGCCGAAGCCGAAAAAGGCAACCGTAAAGAAGGAAGACACGATGCAGCTCTATGAGCGTCTGGTTACGGATTATGCACTTGGCGGCGAAATCAGAGAAAAGATGCGTGAATGGTGTACATACAAGATTGAACGCAAGGAAGGTTATAAAGAGCAGGGCATGAAATCCCTTCTCCGGCAGGTAGAGAAGAAAGTGGCAGAATTTGGAGAAGGTCGGGTGTGCGATTTGATTGAGGAGTGTATGTCAAATAACTGGAAAGGCATTATCTGGGATAAAATGACGCAGATTCCGCAGAGATCAGCCGGGGAACGGATTCAGAACAGAGTGAGTGAGGTAGACAACTGGTAATGACAAGAGAGGAGTTCAAAACGCTTGTTAAGGGAATGAAAGCTGTATATGCACAGCCGACATTCATCCCGGACCAGGATGCTTTCAATGTATGGTTTGAGTTGCTGAAAGATATTCCGTATCAGCAGGCCAACGTAGCAATCCAGAAGTATATGTTGACAGAGAAATTTCCACCAACGATAGCAGACATCAGAGAAAAGGCAACGCAGATCGTTGAGAGTGTGGATAGCAGCATGAGTGAGTTGGAGGCATGGTCTTTGGTAAGAAAGGCGGTCAGAAATTCCGGGTATCATTCAGTGGAAGAATTTGAGAAACTGCCGGAGGCTTGCCAGAGAGCCGTAGGAAGTGCGGCAAATCTGAAAGAGTGGGCGTTGATGGATTCTGAAAGGGTTGAGACAGTAGAGCAGTCTCATTTTATCCGGAATTACAGGACAACAGTGCAGAGAATCAGCGAGGAGAAAAAGCTGCCGGAATCTATACGGTTGCTGATTGCCAGCATGAGAGACAATGCGTTGGAGTTGGAAAAGAAAGAGCAGCCTGTGCTCGAAGTTAAGAAACAGGAGGAAGAAAAAACAGATCCAGAACCTGGAATGTCTGAGGAAACGAGGGCAAAGTTCCAACAGGTCATGCGGAACTTACAGGGGAAGATGTGACATGGAGGTGAAGTGACATATGGATATGGCGGAAATCGGAGCGAATATCCGGAGTTGCAGGACAGAAAAGGATATGACGATGGAGGAACTGGGAAAAGCAATCGGCAAGAGCCAGTCGGCGGTAGCGGATTATGAAAAAGGCAGAGTAGACATCCCGGCATCCTCTCTCATCAAGATTGCAGAGGTCCTGGAAGTCCACCCGGCGAAGCTGTTTGGTATGCAGACGGCGGATGAGCAGTTTAAGCCGGACGCCACGCTGAGAATTTTCAGTGCGGAGGACAGGCGGACTATTGCAGGAATCCTGGTAATGAACGGTTATACAACCCGACATATCAAGGTTGCGAGAGAAGGAAAGAAGAGTAGCTGGTACTGCATCCAGGCCATGCTTGAAGAAAGCAACCTGGGAAGTCAGTAGGAGGCGGATATGGAAAAAGCAAAGTTTACGGTATACGGGGAACCGAAAGGGAAGGGCAGACCGAGATTCAATACGAAGACCGGTCACGCCATGACCCCGAAAGATACGGTGTCCTATGAAAATCTGGTAAAGCTGGAATGGCAGACAGCCTACGGGACAGAGAGCTTTCCGAAAGAGGCGATGCTGGATATGAGGATTAAGGCGTATTACCGGATTCCTAAGTCGGCATCGAAGAAAAAAAGAGCGGCGATGCTGGCTGGAGAGATACGTCCGACTAAGAAGCCGGATATGGATAACGTAGTAAAGATTATCGCTGACAGCCTCAACAATCTGGCATATTACGATGATACGCAAATTGTTGACTGCCAGTGCCGGAAGTTCTACTCGGAGAATCCGAGAGTAGAAGTGACGATTATAAATTTGTCGAAGGAAGAATAGGAGGAAATTCACAGTGGATGAAAAAATGGAAATAAGACTCGTGAATCCAACGGAAGACGGATTCTTGCAGAAGATTGACTGGAACAAAGCGGAGCTGGAGGCGAATGTCAGAAGTATCGTGGAAGCATACCAGGGCTTGGTGTATACGGAAGATACGGTATCGGATGCGAAGAATGACAGAGCCGCCCTTAGAAAATTGCTCAATGAGATCGAGGACAGAAGAAAGCTCGTTAAGAAAAAGTGCATGGAGCCGTATGAGGTATTCGAGAATGACTTGAAGGATGTAACGGTACTCATCAAGGAGCAGATCAGCATCATTGACGGGCAGGTAAAGGAATATGAGAACGGCGTAAAAGAGGAGAAGAAAGCCAGATTGCAGGATGTATATGCTGAGACAATCGGAGAATTGGCAGAGGTACTTCCTTTTGAACGAGTGTTTGAGACACAGTATCTGAATGTGAGCTTCAAGGAAAGTAAGGCAGCAACCGAAATCCAGGAAAAGATTCAGAGAGTAAAGAGTGACCTGGCGGCCATTGACGCACTGGATAGCAAGTATAAGCTGAATGCGAAGGACGTATACGTGAGAACGCTTGATATGTCCCAGGCTATGGCTGAGAACGCTCGTCTGATTAAGTTTGAAGAGCAGATGGAGGCAGACCGTAAGAGAAAAGCCGAGGAAGAGGAACGCCGGAGAGCCGAAGCAGAAGCCAGAGCCAAAGAAGCGGAGGAACGTAGACGCCAGGAGGCAGAAAAAAATGCTGCGGAACGTGCGGAGAGAGAAAAGGCACTGGCAGAACAGCAGGCCCAGGAGGAAAGAGCTTCGGAATCTGGCTACAACGCATCGGTTCCGGATAAGACGGCGGATGTGCAGAGTGAGGAACCGGCAGAAAAGCCGGCAGAAAAAGAAGCTCTTCCGGAGGAAAAGAAATATAAGGCAACCTTCTATGCGATTGGCACGCTCCAGCAGTTGAAGGATTTGCAGGAGTACATGAAAGAACATAATATCCAGTTCGGAAAGGCGGGTAAGTAGAATGAGCGATTTTGTGAAGGAATTGAATTTTGATGGCGATACCTTTAATGACATGAAGAGAGATATGAATTTTGTCTTACAGCGACTGCTCGGTAATATGCAGGAAAAGGAATGCCAGGAGGGAACGCTGACGCTGAAACTTGATGTGTCGCTCGTGAGAGAATACGTGCCGAACTACAATCCGAACATTCCTGGAGAGAGCAGAGAGATTGCGAAGCCGAAGTTCAGTCACAAGGTAACAAGCCAGATGAAGGTTGAGGATATGAAAAAAGGCAATTTGGACACTGAGATGGAGCTGTTCTTGAATGAGGAGACGGGGGAGTACGAGATGAGACCGGTTGCTGATACTACACAGAGAAGCATTTTCGATGCAGACTACAGAGATGTGACGGAGCCGGGACCGGCAGGAATCGAGCCGGATATTGGTCCGGAGTATATCGAACACCCGGAACTTCCGGGAGAGGTAGCAGATGAACATGCACTTCCTGGCCCGGTGGAAGAATACGAGGATGCAGATGAGAGCGTATATGACGATTCTACGGGCGATAACCCGGAAGATACACAATTTACTGATGAAACCGATTTAGACGGTGCAGGGGACGGTACAGAGATTACAAGTGACTTTGAGGAAGACGAAACCGACACCGAAGATGATCAGTATGGATATGATGAACCAGAGGAGGAAGAGTAAATGAATTTAAGAGATTTGGTAGGGAAATTGGCGATTAGAACTGCGAGACCGGATGTGACGGTAGATTTGCACGATTTGATGAATCCGCTTAGAATAGGAGCGTTTTGCGTTGGCTCAGAACCGTGGAGAAAAGCAAATGGATACGATGAGCAATACATGGACACACCCGTGAAAATTGTGTCTGTAAAAGAAGAACAGGTTGTTGTCGAGAACACAAAAGACGGAAGGCGGAAGCTTTTGGAAAGAAAGTACATGGACGACCACTGGACGGATTATGAGAGACTTCTGAATCCGGAAGAGGAAGAGAAGGAAAAGGCTGAAAAGCTGATGAAGGAGTTCGAGGTAGCGGCGGAACCTATCAAGCATTTCCTGGCAGAGCATTATGACCCGATGTGCACGGCGGTGATCTCCATGGATAACATCCAGATTTTCAGAGGAGAACTGGGCGAGCCGATTCAGAATATCTGTTGCCGGTGTGGAGCAGAGGTTGAAGAGGAAATGAAGGGATAATACATGGATAAAAGACCGAGAAAAGAAGATGGGTCATTGTTCATATCGTGTAAATCATGCGGAGTGCCGCAGGACAGATGCAAGGGCTTTTGTATTTTCCAGAGAATGACGGCAGAAGCAGAAAAGCAGAAACAGGAGGAAAAGTCGAATGGCAAAATTTAATATCGAAGTAGAACTTGACTGGATGGATGAAGAGGCATATTCCATCGATGATGAATTAAGAGAACGGATTGTGAAGGGCGTGGAAAACGCCCTTCTGGAAAAGGCAACAAATGAGGCTGTAAAGGCAGTGGATAATAAAATTGCAGAGAAGATTCTGGAGGCGGAAGGAACGATACAGGCAACCGTAGACCAGTTCATTGCGAATGTGTGTGAGGAGAAGATTGGAAAGATTGTTATCCCGGAAAAGAAAAGCACCTGGAGCGATGAAGTAACGTACAAGCCTCTGTCTGAATACGTGGGAGAGAGATTTGAGCTGTTCCTTACGGAAAAGAGATATGACAGGGACGGCCGCATTGCAAGTTATTCCAGTGACAGGAAATTATCCGCCGCCGGTCTGCTCACGAGTCGGTATCTGGAAGAGGAACTTGGAAAGAAGGTTGAAAAGCTGATTGCGAATGCTAAGAGAGAGGTAGAGGAATCTCTGATAAAATCACTGGAACAGAATTTGAAAGAAAACCTTGCGAAAGACACGATTGAAAGAATGAATATCCCGGAAGTGTTGAAGAAATTAAGCAGCATAGGAGCAAAGCAGGTAACTGGAACATCGTTACCGGAGTAAAGGAGGAGTGATATATGAGTGATTTTATCATAGGGCATGTTACAGACCCGAAGGAAGGACCGTTGGACGGAGTGTACGCTGAGACGAAAGGTACATATACGAAGTTCAAAGGAACAGGAGCATTTCAGAAAGAGAAGAGAATCCTGCATCAGAAAGTAGCGGATGTCGGAATCAAGGCAAGTTTGCAGACCGGCATGGTAAGTATCAATGACAGAAATCGGAACCAGGCAATAGCAGTAAGCATTACAGAGATGGTTGCGGTTCTGAATGAGGCTTTGAGATACGGAACGGCAGGAATGGGAAAGAAGGTGCGGCTGTGATCAACAGGGCAAGCGAAGGAACGTGCCGTCAGTGTGGCAGAAGAATCCTGTGGGTGCGGATGAAGTCCGGAAAGAATATGCCGGTAGACATGGCACTGCATAATTACAAGAAGGACAGCACCGGGAAAGAGAAGATCGTCACGTCGGACGGAGAAGTAGTGACAGGAAGAATCCTGGTAGGCGAGCGTGGAGATGGAGCAGGATATATTTCACACTTCGCTTCATGCAAGAAGTATCGGAGGTAGAGCATGACGCATGAGTTGAAGACATACCCGAAATACTTCCAGGAGACGATAGAGGGCAATAAACCGTTTGAAATCCGGAAGAATGACAGAAACTTCCAGGTGGGAGACGTACTGATTCTGAAAGAATGGGATAACATCAAATACAGCGGAAGAGAAATCGGAGCGGTAGTAAGATATGTTCTCAGAGACTTTATCGGATTACAGGAAGGTTATGTGGCACTTGGGTTACAGATTTTAAGTTAAAAAGAAAAGCCGCCATATCCCCATGGCAGCTCCTCAAATGTTCGTAGATAGATTCATTATATGGAGCAGAGCAAGAAAAGTCAAGGAGGTATGGCGGTATATGGAAAGGCAGAGTGAGCAGGAACTGTTAGCAATCGTACCTGTGGAAACGGAGAGTCTGGAGGGAAACAGAATCTACCAGGTAACAGGGAGAGAGCTGACACAGATAGCGGAAATATCTGCGAGAGAAGCGGTCAAAATGTGCAGAGAAGAGCGAAAAAAGACCGAAAAACGTGAGCAGAGTAACGCTGATAAGGTAAAAAGAACCAAGAAATTGTTATCAGACTACCGTAGACTGAAAAGGGAAATCCCGGAAAAGGAAGAATTTACGGAAAGCGAGAAAGTAGAAAAACGGTGGGCGTTCCTAAGAGATTTGATGGGTTCGGCACATATCAATAGCCAGGAAAGCGTAGTAGAGAAAGAAGAAAAACGCAGGGCGGAGAATATGTATTACATCAACCGGATAGAGCGTGCGATTGAGACGTACCGGGAGGAGTGCGAAACATCGAAAAAGCCAGAAGCTATGCGGTGTTACAGGGAAGTGTACGAATACTACATAGCGGAGGAAGAAAAGACGGTTGCTCAGATTGCGAGTGAGGAATGTGTGAGTGAGAAGACTGTCTATAAGGATATCGGGAACGCCTGCAAAATCATAGCTGTGTACCTGTTGGGTGTGTGAGAAAACTGGGTTCAAAAACAGTAGAAAATATGGAATTGACGAGGGTAAAATACCTGTGGTAACGTAGTAAGTGCCAAAAGCCCATATGTCACACCATAAAAATGGAGCACTGTGAATCGACTTTTCCTTCTCTGATGGCTGAGCGGTCTTCGGACCGTAAAGCCGGAGGAAGGGATTCTTAAAAAACGGTAAACAGCTTGTATTCCCTGTACTTAGGTAGGTAATCTGGTATAATTAAAGTATGGAAAACAACGGTTTTTCAAGGGAAAAGGAGCAGACAGACAATGGGAATTTATACGAGCAGATATAGCAACAAAGAGCTTGCAGATGGCAAATATTATTGCGTAGGAATCAGCATCGGGACGCCGAAATTCAAACTGGCGTACAGACTGGAGAACCAGTGTTATTCACTGGCACCGAAAGGTTATATGCTGAGAATGGACCTGGAAGATTTCAAGAAAGCCTATTACGAGAAGCTGAACGGCATAGGCAAGGACAGAATCATCAGCATGGTTATGAAGATGGAACGTGACGCAGCGGCCCAGGGAAAGGATTTGGTCCTTCTGTGCTACGAGGATGTGAGAATCCCGGAAGATTGGTGTCACAGAACTGTTTTTGCTGAGTGGTGGGTGGAGAACACTGGAGAGATTATTGAAGAACTTCCAGACCCGAATCCCCCGAAGGGAAAGAAAGTATCAACGGCAAGTAAGAAGCCCGAAGTGCAGGCAAAGCCAGATGATGGCTACCAGCAAATGAGTCTGTTTGGTATGGGCGCTTTAATATAATATCCGGAGCTGGTGTAGGCAGCACACGACTATTCCATAGTTGAGGCCCTGTTCATCGCAGGGCTCCGGTCCAAAAACAACGGCATCGCATCCGAAAGGGTACGGTGCCTTTTTTTATGCAACGAGAGAAGGGAGAGTTGATAAGGAATGGCATTTTTCAGAGACCCAGGAGAGATGTTCTTGGGATGCTTGGGTACGGTGGAGCAGAGATACTTGGTAAATCTGATAAAGAATGCTGCGAAGAACGGGTATACGAGGTTCGTAGAGCCATGTGCCGGAACATTCGCCATGAGCAATCTGGCAATCCAGAATGGGTATAAGCCGGAGCAGATCGAGACAAGCGATGTGTCTATGATGAGTTCGGTTATGGGCTATGCCATTACGGGCAAGCCGCTTGACGAACTGGAGATACACGCCCAGGGCTTTTCCGATGAGGAGCTGTTGGACCCGGCGGTTGCTCTGTATGCTCAGATGTATCTGAGAACATCGAAGACAGCCGGTAACGAGTATTTCTTTAATCTGCTGAAAGATTTGAGAGACAGAAGAGAGGAACACATTGAGCATATCCGGCAGAGTTTAGAGAACATCAAGAAGGAAATGTACGGTATGACGTACCGACCGTTGGATATGTGGGACCATCTGGACGAGGTGCTTGACGATCCCCACACGCTGGTTATTGCCAATCCGCCGACCTACTTCTCCGGCTATGAGAAGTTCTATGACACCCAGGGGAAAATGACCTGGAAGGAACCAGAGTATAAACTGTTCGACCCGGAAACAGGACACGTTGAGTTGTTTGACCGGTGCATGAATGCGAATGCTCTGGTTGTTTGCTACCAGGAGAAAAGAACCGGAGAGGCTGTAGGAGAGCCGATATTTGCAAGAGCCGGTACAAGAGCAGATTTGAACAGCTACATTACCTCGAACAGAGGAGAAGAAGCGGCGGCATTGGCAGAGGGAAGGAAAATCAAAAGACCTTCAGAGAGCAAGTTGGCACCGATTGCATGTAGTATGTTGCCGAGAGATTACGAGATAACGGAGAAAAGCAAGGTGCAGATCATCTCCATTAAGGCAGCAGAGGCACAGTATTACAGACAGCTATGGACGCATAATTTTGTTGGCTCATCGGCTACGTTCAATAGAGCTGTTCTGATTGACGGGATGGTATCGGGCGTATTTGGGATTTCAAAGATGCAAGCCACATCACTCTTCATCTGGTACGTTATGAAGGTCCCACACACCACGTATCGGCTCGGTAGACTACTGTATATGCTGGCACAGAACCATTGCTTCACGGAAACGCTCCTGGACGATCTGGAACGTGAGAAGGTAACGAAAGTCCGGACTGCCATGCTGACGAAGTATCCGGAGAATAAAGAAGTCCGGGGTATTATGAAGCTGGTAAACCGGCAGAAGGATAAGAACAACGGTTTCAAGCTGACATACGAAGCGGAGCTGACTGACCGAACAGAGCAGGAAACATTGAAAGAATGGTTAAGGAGGGAAAGACAGTGGCAGAAGAGCAGAAAGCAAAATATGAAATAATTTATGACATGGGTACGGAGCTGTACATTGCGAAGGTGCAGTTAGCCGACCTTAAGGAGCAGGACATCAATGCCAGGATAATGAAAAATGAGATGCAGGACCAGCTCACAGCGAACATCAAGAACAGAGGGCAGTTGGAGAGCTTGCCGTTAATTGCATTGATGGGAGAGAAACTGGAGATTATTTCCGGGCATCACAGAGTAAAGAGTGCAAGAGAAGCAGGCCTGAAAGAAATTATCGTTATCCTGGATAAGAGTGGGCTGACCCGAAGCAAGGCAGCTTCTAAGCAGTTGGCTCACAATGCACTCTCCGGATTTGATGATGAGAGTACGCTGAGAGAGATTGTGAAGCTGATGGATAACGTCGATGATATGATGGAGAGCTATATTGGAAAAGAGATTCTGGAAGAACCGTTGGAGCAGTTTGATAAGCTGAATACTCCGGCGGTTCAGTTTGATTTCAAGACCATTGCGTTTGCGTTCCTTCCGAACCAGATCAGAGACCTGGACGCACTGATGAAGAATCTGAATGGTAGCTGTGCGGAGATTATCGGCGTTGCTGCCTATGAGCAGTGCGAGAAGTTCGTGGAGACACTGGATAAGTACCAGCAGTTTACGGACATCCGAAATGTAGGGGCGGCAGTCCACTCCATGATTGATGCTGCAAATGAGAAAATGGACGATGCCGGTTTTGACCCGGATATGGACTGGACGTACCTTGCGAAAGTATTTGGCAGTGCTGCCATTCCGGTAGAATCGGCAGAAGTGATTAAGAAAGCTCTGAAAAAAGCAGAGAAGGACGGCACGATTACCAGTAAGAACAAATGGCAGATGATTGAATACTGGGCGGCTGACTACCTGGCAGGGAAGTAGGTGGTTGAATGGCGGCAAAGCAGAAGTATGATGAGAGATTCGTAAAAATTGCCAAGGTATTGTGCATGAGAGGCGGTACGGATGAGGATTTAGCTGACGCATTCGAGGTATCTCCGAGAACAATCAACCGTTGGAAAAAGGATTACCCGGAGTTTGCAGAGGCTCTGGCCGCCGGAAAAGAGTATGCAGATGCAGAAGTCGAACTGAGTCTGTATAAGCGAGCAAAAGGAAGTAAGAAGAAAACAAAAGTAACCCGGAAAATTATTGAGATGGACAAAGACGGTAATACCAAGCCTGCGAAGATAGAGACGGTTGAGACCGAAGAGGACATCATACCGGACGTAGGAGCGTGCTGTTTCTGGTTAAAGAATCGTAGGCCGGACATCTGGAGAGATAAGCAGGAAATTGGTCTTTACGAGATAGAAGACATGGAGGGTATCGAAGCCGACATTTATGGCGGCGAAGAATAAGGGCTTATCCAACCCGTATGTCAAGGTCAACAGGCGTAAGCGTATAGGGTTCAATTTCAGCGACAAGCACAAGCGGTATATCAAAAATTGTGTGAACAGTACCTACAATATCCTGGAAGGTGCTGTTCGTTCCGGTAAGACGGTAGATAATGTTTTCGCATTTGCTCACGAATTAAAAACGACGAAGGATAGAATCCACCTGGCGACTGGTTCGACTATGGCGAATGCTAAGCTGAACATTGGAGATGCTAATGGGTTCGGTCTTGAGTATATATTTCGTGGGCAGTGCAGGTGGACTCAGTACAAAGGGAATGACTGCCTGCTGATAAATGGCCCGGATACGGGGTACAAAGACAAGATTGTAATCTTCGCCGGAGGTGCAGCGTCCGATAGTTACAAGAAAATCCGAGGCAACTCATACGGTATGTGGATTGCAACCGAGATCAACCTGCATCATGACAACACCATCAAAGAGGCATTCAACCGACAACTGGCAGCCAAGAACAGAAAAATCTTCTGGGACTTGAACCCAGACCATCCTAAGGCAGCGATATACGTTGATTACATTGACAAATACGCTGAGAAAGCGGCCAAGGGAGAGCTTCTGGGTGGTTACAATTACGAGCATTTCAATATCTTCGAGAATATCAACATCCCGAAGCAGAGAATAGCTGAGATTGTCAGCCAGTATGACAAGGACAGCATCTGGTACATCCGAGATATTGAAGGTAAGAGAAGTATTGCAGAAGGCCTGATATACGTTAAGCTGGCAACTTCCATAGCGGCGGAGGACGATGAGTACATCGTGCCGTTGGAAGAGACGATTGACATGGCGAAACGTGGAGAGTTCATAGAGCTGAATATAGGCGTGGACTTCGGAGGTAACGGCTCCGGCCACGCTTTTGTTGCGTCTGGAATTACCCAGGGATACGAGAAACTGTATGTGCTGTCCTCTGAATGGCACGATGCAGACGGAACAGACCCCGATGATTTGAACCGGATGTTTATGAAATTCGTTGAGAAGATATTGGACCGGTACGGATTCATTACGAATGTGTACTGCGATTCTGCGGAACTGGTGCTGAAACGAGGTTTGCAGAAAGCTATGATTGAGGCGGAACTGGGAAATATCAATGTCACGAATGCTGCCAAGTGCAAGATTACAGACCGTATCTTTACAATGACCACGCTCTCAGCAACCGGGCGTGTGTTCTTTACACCAGATTGTGAAAGTGTTCTCGAAGCTATCAGCATGGCAGTCTGGAATCCGAAGAACATGGAACTGGAACGTCTGGACGATGGAACCAGCGACATCGACTCCCTGGATGCGATGGAGTACAGCTTCGAGAAGAGGATAAAGAAATTCATTAAGAAGACGGGGTGAACTGATTGAGAATTGCAAATATATTGAGAAAGGTGTTGAGAAGATTGGTGCCGAATAACAGTGTGGAAAAAGCCCTGGGCGTTGATATATGCGAATCCGGAGTAATGCAGAATGCCATAGAGCTGTGGCACAACATGTACAAGAATGAACCGCCCTGGAGAGGTGGAAAAGACAATGTGATTCCTCTGAATCTGCCGGCAGCGATCTCGGAGGAATTTGCCAGGCTGATACTAACGGAGTTCAGCATGGAGGTAACTGGCAGTCCGATGGCTGCTTTCATCAATGAACAGTTGAAAGACCAGCTTACGGACTTGAACAAATTTGTTGAGATGTACTGCGCAGGTGGGGCTATTGCAGTGAAGCCGTTCGTGACGAACATAGACGAAAACGGAAAGCCAACGGCAATCGAGCTGGATTTTGTGAAAGCGGTGGATTTCTTCCCCTGTGCGTTCAATAACAAGGGAGAAATAACGGCGGCGGTGTTCGTGGAAGGAAAGAAGATAGGAGATTACCTGTATACCCGGCTTGAATACCATGAGCTTACGGGAATGACCTATACGATCATCAACAAGGCGTTCAAATCTGAGGAGATTTACCAGTACAACGATGATGGGACCTATGCTGTGAGGGATAGATTCCGGAAAGAAGTACCACTGTCTGAGGTGGATGAATGGGCGGGCCTGTCGGAAGAGCCGGTAATTATCGGTAACATCGACAAGCCACTTTTTGCGTACATCAAAGTACCAAAGGCAAACAATATCGATACGGATTCGCCATTGGGGGTATCAGTGTTCTCCAGAGCTACAGAGATAATAGAACAAGCTGACATTCAGTACGGGCGTGTATTGTGGGAGTATAAAGCCACAGAAGCTGCTATCCTGGGCGATTCTGAGTTGTTCCAGACAGATAAGCATGGAAAGCCGGTTCTTCCGGCAGGACAGGAAAGGATGTTCAAGACATTTGACTTCGACAATGCGGATGGAACTAACAAGGGGCTGCTGAAAGAGTATGCACCGCAGATTCGCCACGAAGCGTTGTTCCAGGGACTGAATAAGCTGCTAATGAAAATAGAGTTCCTGGTTGGTCTTGCCTACGGCACACTGTCTGAACCAACGGACATTGAGAAGACGGCATACGAAATCCGGGTATCAAAGCAGAGGTCATACCATACGGTAACGGCGATGCAGGACGCATGGCATAAGGGATTTGAGAAAATCATATACGCCATGAGAGTTCTGGCGTTGCTTTATGATATGGTTCCAGACGGAGAAACGGAGCTGAACTGCAACTGGGGCGATGGAGTTCTGGAAGACACAGAAGCTGAGTATCAGCGTAGATGGTCCATGGTGGTTGCCGGAAAGCTGAAAACAGAAGCGTTTCTTGCGTGGTATTTCGGATGCTCGGAGGAAGAGGCAAAGAACATGATGCCGGAGCCGGTAGCCAGATTTCCTACAGAAGAATAGGGGGTGTGAGCAGTGCTGACACCAGAATATTTGAATAGCTTTTCTTCCGGCTATCTGGGAATGTGCGATGTGCTGAATGAGCAGATCATCCGAGATGTGGCACGAAGGATAGCGAAGACCGGAAGAATTACACCGACAGCCGAGTGGCAGTTGAAGCAGGCAAAACAGTCCGGAGCATTGATGAATGATGTAATCCGGGAGGTCGGGGTTCTGACTGGAAAATCCGATACGGAGATATTACGCTTATTCCAGGATGCAGGCTTGACCGGGATGTTGCAGGATGCAAAGCCGCTATTGCAGGCCGGAAAGCTGAAAACCTCGGATATTGTTCTTTCTGGAGCGATGCAGAGGACCATGGAGGCCGCTGCAGAGAAGTGTAGGGGAGAGATAGGAAACCTTACGCTGACAACGGCGATAGCCACACAGCAGGAGTATATGCAGGCGCTGAACGCAGCCTATATGAAGGTTACGTCCGGTGCTTTTTCGTACCAGGAGGCGATCAGACAGGCTATCCGAGATGCAGCAGCAAAAGGAACATCGGTCATGTATGACAGTGGGTACATCTCGAAGCTGGATACGGCAATCAGAACTGCTCTGCTGACCGGAGTAAATCAGACAGCCGGAAAGCTGACAGAGTTGTATGCTTCGGAGCTTGGGGCTGAGTATTACGAGACAACAGCTCATGCAGGAGCCAGACCATCACACTCAGTCTGGCAGGGTAAGGTGTTCAAGATTGAGGGCGCAGCTCCGGGGTATGAGAACTTCTACGAGGCAACCGGATATGGAACGGGAGCCGGTTTGTGCGGTTGGAATTGCAGACATAGCTTCTATCCGTACTGGCCGGGAATTTCCAAACCGGCATACACGAAAGATGATCTGGAGGATTACAGCAGACCGAAATATTCGTTTGCAGGGAACTTTCTTACGGAGTATGAGTGTATGCAGAAGCAGCGTGAATATGAAAGGGCGGTCAGAGAGTATAAGAGAATTCTGGCCGCCTATGATTCGTATATCCAGACGGCTCAATCAGAAGCCGACAGAGCGTACTTCCGAGAAGAGTTTCAGAAAGAATCTGTGAAGTTGAAAGAGAAAGAATCGCAGATGAAAGATTTCTGCAAGCAAACCGGACGAAGCGTAGATACCGCCAGAACGCAGGTATCAGCCGTATATGACGGCAACGGTAACTTGGTATCATTTAACCGCTCAGTCAGTGGAAAAGCTGTATGGGCGAATAAGAAAGCAAAATAAGGAGGTAACAAGACTATGAAGAAACTGTTTATTTCTCAGCCGATGAAAGGAAAATCCGATGAGGATATTTTGACAGAACGCAAGAAAGCCATTGAGAGTGCAGAGGAAAAGATTGGAGAGCCAGTAGAGGTCATTGATTCCTTTTTCCAGGAAGCCCCGGTGGATGCAAAGCCCCTTTGGTTCTTAGGAAAATCCCTGGAGCTTTTGGCCGGTGCGGACATCGCCTACTTTACTAAAGGCTGGCAGGAGGCCAGAGGATGCAAAATCGAGAATACATGTGCTATTGAGTACGGTATTCCAGTTATCGAAGACTACACAGCGGAGTAGGAAGGAGGTGATCCTGCTATCTCCCATCCATGGGTTAAATGGTATTTACCCCGTATAGGGCCGTAACTTATTAACCCTCACAATTTACCATTGAGGCACTTAAAACGTGTCCTGGGAACTCTCAGAAGTTCGTAGACACCCTTTAAGACCACGAAAACAATTAACAGTCAGCCGGTCCGTTGGTGGAACGTCTGGCTGTTGTTTTTTGCCCTGTGATATGGCATATAAACTGTCTCCTTCTCTTGCGTGCGGAGATATAAATGCACGATAGCAGTGCCGGAGTGAACCGGAATCTAAACGAAATCAGCGAAACGAAGAAAGGAAGGTAAGTGAAATGGCTTACGAATTTTTGAAGAAACTTTTTGGAACCCCGAAGGACGGCGAAGAGCCTAAGGCTATGACCTATGCGGAACTGGAGGCGGCGATTGATGCTGACAAGAAAATCCAGGTAGTAGATGTGAAAGCCGGAGGCTATGTGTCGAAGGAAAAACTGGATGCCAAGATTACAGAGCTGGACGGAGTAAAGCAGCAGTTGTCAGATGCCAATACAACGATTCAGTCCTACAAGGACATGGATATTGACGGCATTAAGCAGTCTGCAAAGGACTGGGAGACGAAGTACACCCAGGAAACACAGAAGCTGACTACGCAGCTTGCGGCCCAGGAGCGCACCCATGCACTTGATATGTTCATGGGTGGTTATAAGTTCTCCAGCAAGCCTGCTGAAAACGGTGTAAGAGCAGAGTTTGAAAAGAAGAACTTTACCCTGGAAGACGGAAAGTTCCTGGGAGGCGATGAGTTTATGAAGTCTCTCATGGAAAATGACGACTACAAGGGAGCTTTTGTTTTCGAAGATGATAGCAATCCGGAAGACGATTCCCATGAGGAAGAGGAAGGAAAGCCGTTCTTTGCGAGAGGAGTTGGAGGAACTGGCGGAGCCGGAGGCGAAGGAGTCAAAGGCAAAGAAACACCGTTTAATCCGTTTGGGTTCAACTTAATCAGACAGCCAGACAAAAACTAACAGGAGGAGAATGAAATGGCGAAATTAAATTATGCAACCGAGTATTTACAGACACTGGAGCAGATGTTTCCGTATGTCCTGTATTTTGGAGACTTATTTGCGACACCGAACAATGGAAGGTTCCGTTGGGTAAATTCCAGAGTTATCGAGGTGCCGACAATCTCCACAACTGGCCGTACCGATGGAGACAGAGACACCATTGGAACCAGAAAGCGTAACTACAACAACGAGTGGAAACCGCTGACCCTGGAGAATCACAGACAGTGGCAGACGCTGGTACATCCGAGAGACATTGCCGAGACCAAGGGTGTTGTGGCAATCGGAAATATCACGAAGGTTTACAACGAGGAGCAGAAGTTCCCGGAAATGAATGCTTACTGCATTTCCAAGCTGTATGCAGACTGGACTACTGACGGAGCGAAGACAGCCCACAGTGAAGTGCTGACAGAGGAGAATGTGCTGACCGTCTTTGATGAGATGATGAAGAACATGGATAATAAGAGAGTTCCGAGAGCCGGAAGAATTCTGTATGTGACACCGGATGTCAGAACGCTCATCAACAATGCGAAGCAGATTTACAGAACCGTTGATGTAGGTAGCCGTTCTGATGCAATCAAGAGAGCAATCAATTCTATTGATGATGTGAAGATTCCGGAGAGCGTACCGAGTGACATGATGAAGACGAAGTATGACTTTACCGAGGGTTGGAAGGTAGATTCCACAGCGAAGCAGATCAACATGGTTCTGGTACATCCGGCGGCGGTAATCACACCGATTTCTTACGAGTTTGCTCAGCTCGACCCGCCATCCGCAGGCTCCCAGGGTAAGTATGATTACTTCGAGGAGTCTTTCGAGGATGTATTTATCCTGCCTCACAAGATGGACGCTATTGATTTCCATGTGAGTGTATAAGAGAAACTGATTACTGGCTCTGTGCGTGTGCATGGAGCCAATTTTTGAAGGGAGAAACCATATGTATAAAGTTGAGAAAAAGAACAGAGTTCTCAGAATCCCGGATGAGAAATTCGATGAGTACAAGAAGATGGGCTACATTATCAGGGATGAGAATGACAATGTGCTGTTCGAGCCGGAGAACATTAAGGCGACTGCTGAAAAGCTCAAGAAGGAGAATGACGAGCTGAAAGCCAAACTGGAAGAGGCTACCCTGTATGCAGAGAATGCAGACAAGAAGATTGCCGAGCTTCAGAAGGAGAATGATAAGCTGAAAGCGGCAGTCCAGGCACAGTCCGCAACAGGAGCTGCAGACCCGGCAGAAACTGAAAAGAAAACAGCAGCCAAAGGCTCAAAGAAAACTGAGTAGGAGGTAGCTTATGTATTTAGCAACGAAAGACGGGAGTTCCTGCCGGATTCCCGAAAGAAAGGCAGCATATTACAAAAGCATGGGCTATTCGCTTGAAAGCCTGGAGCCGGAAGTCAGAACGGGCACATCTTCTCCGAAAGAAAAGAAGACCGGCAAAAAAGATTCAGCTACGCAGGAGGGCGTAAACCCGGCGAATAGCTGATTTTTCTTTGCAGCCTACCAATTTATCAGAAAGGGGTGTTTCGATGGTCCAGGAGGACGTAAGAAGACCGTATGTGGATTTTGCATACTACAAGAATGATTACGGTGGCACGCAGATAAAAACGGAGAATGATTTCAAGAGAGCCGAGAGTATTTCGGAAGCATTCGTGAACCAGGTTACGTTTGGCCGGATTGCAAGGATGAGTTCGGTTATAGACTCAATTAAGGATGCAATCTGCTGTGTAGCTGATACGGTGGCAGTGCAGAACGAAAAGAGAGAAGCTGTTGTGAAGTCAGAATCCAACGATGGATATTCCATCAGCTATGCGGATGCCATGAATGATACGGCGTTGCATAACGAGATGTACAGGGCTGTGAGGTCATACCTGGCGAACACCGGACTGCTGAACAGAGGGTGGGTGAAAGAGTATGATGACAAACAGTGATGTGACAATCTTTAATCTGAGAATTGGAGCAGACCGCCGGGAAAAACTCTGTGCGACAAGAATCTTGGGTGTTTCGTGGTACGGAACAAAGGGAGAGACTGTATTGGACACAGACCGTAAGGATAAGGCAAAATGCGTAATCCGAATCCCGGCCACAGCGACAGTAGAAGCCGGAAAGCAGTATATAAGCGAAGAGAAATACAAGAAGCTGTCAGATGAAGAGGCAGAGAGGTACTGGACTATCCAGAAGGGAGCTTATATTGTGCGAGGACAGTATGTGGTGGCCGGACAGTGGCTGTTCGACACATTCAGTTTCCGCCAGGGTATCATTCTGAAAGATACGATTGAGGAGCTGGCAAAGCTGAGACAGCACGATGAAGATTTTGTGACTGTCACAGAATATGCCGACAATACAATCAGAGGAACCGACAGGACAAAGCACTGGAGAATAGGGGGTGCGTGATGGCACTGAAAAAGATCACAACTCCGAAAGGCTCAATCATCAATTCCGGGAACGGGAAAGCGGAGCTGACCTGGAGCCCGGATTTTGCAGCAAAAAGGAATGCTCAGTTTAGCAGAAAGCAGATGTTTGTAGATTCAGAGGTGCTGAGAAGGTGCAGTCCGAGAGTCCCGTTCAAAACAGGTATGCTGGAGAAATCCGGCAAACTGGGAACGGATGTAGGCAGTGGAGAGGTAGATTACATTGCCCCGTATGCTGCCATACAGTATTACCAAACCGCAGACACCAGACCGTATGATGCGAACCGAGGAGCACATTGGTTTGAACGAATGAAGGTGGCTGAAAAAGAAGATATTCTGCGAGGCGCAGATAAGATTTAGGAGGTTATATGGCAGTAAATAGTGTACTGGAGGGTATAACAGAGTATTTTCTGAAATGCCCTCTTTTGAAAGACGGTGTATTCCGGGTAGATGCCCTTGGGCCAGACCCGGTAGAGTACACCATAGAGACTGGGATATTCGACCCGGTAATCCAAAGATATGTAGATGGCAGTTCGGAACGGCAGTATCAGTTCCAGTTCGGTTCCAGGGAGTTTTACAGCATGGACCGGGTACAGAACATCGAGAACAGCACGTTTTATGAAGAATTTGCGAACTGGGTAGAGGAGAGCAGCATGGCAGGCAACCTCCCGGAACTTCCGGAAGGAATGTGTGCAGAGGAGATAGAGGTTCTTTCCCCTGGATATATCTTTGACGGAGCTATGAAAAACGCAAGGTATCAGATTTCCTTGCGATTATTGTATTTTAAGGAGGCAAGTAAAAATGGCAGGTAATGTAAGTGGCGCAAGAGAAGTGGTACAGAGACACCAGTTTGCGGATTATCTAAATATCGGAACATCCGAAAAGGCGAACTGGGTACTGATGGGCGTTGGTTTCACAACACTGGATGAAACCTTCGGAGCAGAGAGCGAATCTGAGAAGTACGTGTGCGAGCCGTCTTCCTCTTCCTCTGTTGTATCCTACACATCGGTATTTCCGTTTGAAGCAAGACTCATCAAGAGCCAGGATGCGGTCAACGCACTGTACCATGTAGGAAGAAACCATTTAACCGGCAGCGATGCAGAATTTGAGTATTGCAGAGTAGAGTTATGGGACCAGAAGCAGAACGCTTCTGAACCGGTTGCAAACACATTTGCGGCTAGAAAGTTCCTGGTATCTGCCGAAGTGAGCGGCGTATCTGGAGAAAAGAAGCAGAGCATGAGTGGAAATCTCAATGCAGTAGGCGATCCGCTTGACGGATATTTCAACACAGAATCAAAGACATTTGAAGAAGCTGCGGCTTAGAATTTGGAGGTAAAGTAATATGAGCATGTTAAAAATTTGTGGACAGGAATTAGAGTTAGATCTGTTCGATGCAGATACTATGGAGGTCTATGAGAAATCCATGGATAAGGTTGTGAAAAGAGCCGAGGAAACCAAGAAGCATACGGAGCTGTCGAATGCGGACGGCATCCGGGAGACGTGCGGAATCGTGAAGGATTTCTTCGATGAGGTATTTGGAGGCGGAACGGCTGAAAAGCTGTTCAAGGGTAAAAACAACCTAGCAATCTGCATGGATGCTTTCGGAATTGTTTCTTCTGAGGCTGGTAAGATGAAAGGCCAGGTAAATGCGATTACCAACAAGTATAACATGAACCGGGCACAGAGACGCCAGGAAGGTAAGAAAAATAAGCATGGCAAGAACGGAGCAGTAGTAACGCCAATCGGTAATGCGAGTGGGCGTGATAATTCATGAACCACAACATGCTTGTAGACTATCTTCCGGAAACAGTAGAGATTGAAGGTACGGAGTATGCGATAGAAACAAACTTCCGTACCTTCATTCTGTTTGAAATGATGATGCAGGACCCGGAGCTTTCGGACGCTGAGAAAGCAAGGCAAGGTCTGGAACTGGTATATCCGGAGATTCCGGAGAATCTGGATGCTGCGGTGGATGGGTTGTTGTGGTTCTATGCCGGTGGTAAACGATGGCGTGAGAAGAGAGCCGGAGCAGTAGAAGGGGCGGCAGAAGTGCAAAGGATTTATTCTTTTGAGCATGACGATGATTATATCTATTCGGCGTTTCTGACGCAGTATCACATAGACCTACAGGACATTGAATACCTGCACTGGTGGAAATTCAAGGCTTTGCTGAGAACGCTGTCATCTGACTTGGAGTTTAGTAAGATTATGGAGTATCGAAGCGTAGACATTGATGCGACCATGACGAAGGAGCAGAGAGACTTCTACCGCAGGAAGAAAGAACTGTATGCTTTACCGTTGCCTGCTGATGAGGAAGAGAAGGTAGATGCAATAGCAGAAGCCCTTATGAACGGCGGCGACCTTACGGGACTGCTGTAGGAGGTGACTGGCTATTGAAGATGTAAAGAAGAAAATGATACGGGTGGAATGCCCGGAGTGTAAATATAAAATGCCGTTGTTTTTTGAAGAGACGGCGGAGTGTTCGGGCGTGATGGTCTCCTGCAAAGGGAGAAATTGTCATGCCCGTTTTGAATTGAAAATCAAAGACGGAAAACAAATCAAGTAGTGCCATTATGAGCCGATGATTGAGCCGAAGAATTGAGGTGAGAACATGGGCTATGATGGTACGCTGAAATTTGACACCAGCATAGATAGTTCCGGTTTCCAGAGCGGACTAAGCAAATTATCTGGAATGGCGAGCGGAGCGATTAAGGCTACCACTACTATTCTGGCCGGTGCCGCAACAGCGGTAGCCGGTATTGGTACGGCTGCAATCAAGGTCGGTTCTGACTTTGAGGCAGGAATGAGCAAAGTCCAGTCCATTTCCGGTGCTTCGGCTACGGAGATTCAACAGCTTGCTGATAAGGCAAAGGAAATGGGTGCCAAGACGAAGTTCAGTGCCACAGAAAGTGCCGAGGCTTTCCAGTACATGGCGATGGCCGGATGGAAAACCGGAGATATGCTGAACAGTATTGAAGGTATTATGAACCTGGCGGCAGCGTCTGGGGAAGACCTTGCATCGACGAGTGACATTGTTACCGATGCGATGACTGCCTTCGGACTGGCGGCAGACGGAACAACAACCATCATCAAAAACGGGTACTCGAAGGAAGTTTCCAATGCTACACATTTTGCAGATGTGCTGGCAAAGGCAGCATCCAATTCCAATACCAACGTAGGAATGATGGGCGAGACGTTCAAGTACGTTGCCCCCGTAGCCGGAGCCTTAGGATTCAGCGTTGAAGACTGTGCTACGGCAATCGGTCTGATGGCGAACTCCGGAATTAAGGCGAGCCAGGCAGGTACTTCTCTGCGAAGTATCTTTACAAGAATGGCGAAGCCGACCAAAGAAGTACAAGCGGCTATGGACCAGTTAGGAATCTCGCTGACGAACAGTGATGGTTCCATGAAGTCTCTGAAAGAGATCATGAATGACCTGCGTTCTGGATTTGCAGGCCTGACAGAAGCACAGAAAGCGCAGTTAGCAGCATCACTCGGCGGCCAGGAGGCTATGAGTGGATTGCTGGCTATCGTGAATGCGTCCGATGAAGACTACCAGAAGTTGACGGATTCTATTTACGATGCGGATGGTGCGGCCAAGGAAATGGCGGACACCATGAATGATAACCTACAGGGAGCAATCACACTCTGCAAGAGTGCATTGGAATCTGTAGCTATTGCCCTGTACGAAGAGGTACAGGAACCAATGAAAGAAACGGTCAAAGTCATTACCGGCATGGTAGAGGATATGAATGAAGCCATGGCGGAAAAAGGATTTGACGGTCTGATTGAGTCGTTTGGAAATTCACTCGCTGAGCTGGCACAGATGGCTATGGAGGCAGCACCTACATTGATAGGGGTTGCAGAGGACCTGGTAGGTACGTTCATAAATGCCATCATGGACCACCAGGAAGAATTTGCAGAGGTCGGAGCAACTGTAGTTGCTGAGCTTGTAAAAGCGATTCTGAATGTTGCCGGGGATATGTGGTCCGCCGGTATTTATTTGTTTACGGAATTTCTGCAGGCATTAAGCGACCATTCCGAGGAGATAGGCCGTTCTTTCGGTGAAATGCTGAGTAAAATTGGCGAGGCGGTACAAGAAAATCTGCCGCTTATCATCCAGGCTGCAAAAGATTTCGTAGCCGGATTCTGCGAGGGGCTGAGTGAAGAATTTCCGGGCGTATCTGCACTGATAGAAGGGTTCCTTAATGGATTCATCGATACGGCAAGTACGATTATCCAGGGAATTGTAGATGTGGTTTCTGACCTGTTCAGTGTGATTGATGGAGCAGACCCGAATGTGCTGGAGGCTGTCGGATATGCAATCGGCGTGATTGCGGCGTCCATAGCAGCTCTGAGCGTTGCAAGTTCTGTTCTGTCCTCTGTAAAATCTCTGTTCAAGGTGCTTGGCACACTGAAAGGCGGAGTTTCCGGACTGGTTGGAGTAATCGGAAAAGTTGTAGAAGGATTCGCACTCTGGAAGGGCGGAGCCGGAACACTGATGGAAGTTCTGGAACTGGAGTTCCCGAAGGTCGCAGGTATTTTCTCCTCTATCGGAGGAGCAGTTCAGAAGGTAATCGGATTCTTTGCAGAGTTCGGTTCATCAATAGCCGGAATTGGTTCTATCATTGCAGGAGCGATTCTTGCGGTTACCAATTTCGTAGATATGTTTGTAAATGGTTTCAGTGCCATAAAAGAGGTTCTGATGGTAGTCGGTATTGCACTGGCGTCTGTCGGGGCTGTTATCCTTGGGGCACCTGCACTGGTTGCGGCGGCGGTAGCTGGAATTGTAGCTGCGGTAGCAACGGCGGTTGTTCTCATCAAGGAACATTGGGACCAGATTGTAGAATTTTTCAAGAGCATCCCGGAGAAGCTGAGTGAACTTGGTTCGGCTATTTCGGAATGGTTTTCTGGTGTCCTGGATAGCATAGGCGAGTTTATCGACTCTGCGGTTGAGTGGTTTTCAGAACTGCCTGGGAAAATCATAGATGCCATTAACTCACTGGCAGAAAGTTTTGTCGAGTGGGGAGCTTCGATGCTGGAAACGGCATCTGAGGTAGTATCGCAGATTATTGATTCGATTGTGCAGTTCTTTACGGACCTGCCATACAAAATCGGTTATGCGATAGGCTTTGTAATTGGTACGCTGATTGAATGGGGAGCAAATGTGATTAACTGGATCACAACGAATGTTCCTCAGATGATAGATAGCATCATTAAGTTTTTCTCTGAATTGCCGGGGAAAATCTGGAACTGGCTGGTAAACACCTACAACAAACTGGTTGAATGGGGAAGTCAGATGCTCCAGAAAGCCGGAGAGATAGCAAGCAACTGTATAGACAACATTGTGAAGTTCTTCTCCGAATTGCCGGGCAAGATTTGGAACTGGCTGACTGATGCCTTTAATAAGCTGGTAACGTGGGGTTCCAACACCCTACAGAAAGCGAAGGAGATAGCTTCTAACACGATAGATGCAATCGTCAATTTCTTCTCCCAGTTGCCAGGAAAAATCTGGACCTGGTTAAGTAATACGCTACAGAAGGTAATCCAGTGGGGTTCCGATATGGTAGCGAAGGGAAGACAGGCAGCATCTGATTTGTGCAGTGCCGTCATAAATGGCGTAGCGAACTTGCCGTCCCAGATGGCGAATGTAGGCTACAACATCGTGATGGGTGTATGGAACGGAATCTGTAATGCGGCCGGTTGGTTCAGACGCCAGGTGCAGAGTTTCTTCTCCGGCATCGTAGACGGTGTTAAGGGAGCATTAGGTATTCACTCCCCGTCCAAAGTCTTTGCAGATGAGATTGGTAAGTGGATTCCACCTGGTATCGGCGTAGGTATTGAAGCCGAGATGCCAGACCTGTATAAGCAGATGGATGATGAGATGGCCAGTCTTGGAAAGCGGATGCAGACGGCGGTTAATGTGGAAACCGGAAAGATTGCTGTTGATAAGAAGGTCAGCACAACATACAAAGTCGAGAAAGAAAAGCAGGGTGTCTTCGAGAGTGGAGACACAACGGTAGAGATTACCGGAGAGACACACGTTCATGTAGATTTGGACGGTAGGGAAGTTGGAGATGCAACAACACCGATTGTCGATGAAAACATGGCGAGAATTGATACACACAAGAAGAGAGGAGGTTAATCATGTCGGGAGTAGGCATTACGTTTGATGAGACGCATTCGTTCCGGGACTGGGGCTTAAGACTCAAGAAGATTGTTATCGGCATACCGAAAGCAAAGACAGAGTACGTGAGCGTCCCCGGCATGAACGGGGACCTGGATCTCTCAGAAGCTCAGAACGGCGGCGTAAAATATGAGATGCGGACCTTGAAATTCACATTCGGGGCAAGAAACTGTAGTTATGAAAGATGGAGCGGTCTGTTAAGTCAGATCGCTTCTGATTTGCAGGGAATCTCGAAGAGAATCATCCTCGACACCGACAAGGGATATTATTATACCGGCAGGTGCGAGATAGAGACAGAGAAGAATAACGATGTAACGGCGGAGATTGTTATAAGCTGCAAATGCGAGCCGTATAAAATCAGCGTGGATTCTTCGGATGAGCCTTGGAAGTGGGATACGTTCAGCTTCATCAATGGCGTTATCCGGAACACCTCAGACATCACGATCAGCTCTGGCTCCGGTTGGCAGAAAGTCAGCCTGGACGGTTGGGTTCATAATGAAACGCTCAGAATTGTTTCCAATGCGGAAATGAAGGTAAGGTATCGTAATTCGACCTATACGATATATACTGGCGAGAATATCATGTATGACATTGTCCTGTACAAGGGAGTGAATGATCTTTACTTCCAGGGAAGGGGCAAAGTCACGCTGATTCACAGAGGAGGGATGCTGTAGATGTATACGATTAAAGCCTATGTGGACGGCAAAGAGTACACGATTCACGATGCCAGGGTAAAAGCACTGACCGTTGGTGGAAATCCGTATTTTGAAATCGGAGATAACATCAACGGTTCAGCAACCTTCAAGGTGTTTCCGACACACCCGTACTATGACAAGGTTAAGAAGCTGACAACAGATATTGTGATTTACCGGGATGATGAGCCGGAGTTTTATGGGCGAGTTCTCTACGATGATGAAGATTTTTCTGGAACAAAGAAAGTCTTCGTCGAAGGAGAACTTGCCTTTTTGTGTGACAGCATCCAGAGACCAAAGGTTTATCACAACATCTCGGTCAAGGCGTATGTGCAGGATTTGATAGATATTCATAATGCACAGGTAGAGGAGAGAAAGCAGTTCGTTGTCGGCAGGGTAACGGTAAAGGATTCTAATGATTCACTGTACCGGTATTCCAATTACGAAAATACCAGAACGGCATTTAAGGATAAGCTGACGAGCAGACTTGGAGGACATCTGGTTATCCGGCATGAAGACGGGCTGAGAATCTTGGATTACCTGTCGGATGAAGATTATTACACAAGAAATACACAAGGCATCCGGTTTGGCAAGAATCTGCTGGACTTTTCAAAGAATATGGATGCCTCTGATTTGGTTACCTGCGTGATCCCGTTGGGAGCGAAGCTGGATGAAGAAGACCAGGACCCGGCGCTTGAGGCTATCTCTGAACAGAGGATAACGATTGCGAGCGTAAATGGTGGCGTTGATTATGTCACGGATGATAACGCCGTGAAGGAGTACGGGAAGATATACAAGACCGTAACCTGGGACGATGTGACTCTTCCGGAAAATCTCAAGAAAAAGGGAGAGGAATATCTGAAATCTGCTCAGTTCGAGAAGATGGTCTTGGAAGTGAAAGCAATAGATCTGAACCTCACGGATGATTCCTTCCAGCAATTTGAGGTTGGAAACAAGATTCAGTGTGTATCGACACCGAACGGTCTGGATAAGGAATTCCCGTTGACGAAGAAGAAGGTATACATTACCAGCTTCAAGAATAATACGGTTACGCTGGGCGATGAAACAAGCGTCAAGTCGTACACCTCGTCAAATCGCCAGAATACGGCAGAAATCGAAGAGACGATAAAATCCTTGCCGAGCAAGTCAGAAATCTTGCAGGAGGCTCTCAGAAGCGCACAAGACCTCATAAACAAACAGGTAGCCAGTGGATATGCAGTGCATGTTCCGAATGAGTTCATTGTTGCTGATGATAAGGATTATAAGAACAAAGCCAAGAACCTGTGGAGATGGGGACTTGGCGGTTTTGCTCATTACAGCCAGGGATATGACGGACCTATAGACGGTGTGGCTCTGACGATGGATGGAAAGATCAACGGTAAGATGCTACTGGCAAATTCCGTGAAGACCGAATCCCTGGATGCCGGGTATCGGACATCCGTGGAGACGAAGATATCCGAAAGCGAAACGGCAGCTAATGAGTATGCAGACAATACGGTAAGAGTGGCAAGGGAAGAGATAGAAAATTCCATTTCCAACATGGAGAACCGCATTGAACTGTCTGTACGAAGTGTTAAGGAAAGAGTTACCAGAAAGAATTATATAACCGGCGGAGAGCAGGAGACACTGGATCTGGCCAGGTTCTCAATATCCGGAGCGACCAGCATTTGCAAGGTGGAGAAGTCGGAGTTTCTGAACATGAACGCCTTTAAGCTAACATTTTCCGGAACCGGAGCTGTAACGCTGACACAGAGTCTGGGAACTCTGGAGGCTGGCAATTATAAGATTGCTGTCGAAGCGGCGTATCCGGAAGGTTCAAAGTACCGACCGTCTTATATCCAGTATGGATTTGCCGAAAATAAGTCCACAGCTTATCTCAGTGGATATTCCGCAGACGAATACCATGCATACAGCAAAGAAGTCAAGATTACGAAAGCTGTAAAGTCTGTAGCTGTGACGGTATACGGATATTCCGGAAGCGTATTGTATGTAACGGATATCCGGTGTTTGAGGGATATGCAGGAACTGTTGGACGATATCGATGCAAGACTGGATGTCGAAGTCGGGAAAGTATCTGCAACTGTGTCCGAAGTATACGAAAACTCATTGCACAATTATTGCAGCAATGGGAATTTTTCGGATAGCACTGATAAGTTTACCGGATGGAATAGAAGTAGTGCTGCACAAATAACGCAGACTACCTTTTCTGGGAAAAGCTGTGCGAAGATAGAGAATAATACTTCGACCTATAGCCTCTCATGGTATCAGAGACCGTGGGCAAAAAAAGGGAAAGTGACTGTAAGGTTCAAAGCTGCTTGTGATACGGAAGATTCCGGAAAAGCACGGATACGAGTCACGATTGACGGAAAAGCATTTCTTACGACTGCCGGAGAACTTGGAAGTGGATGGAAACAGTTTGAATTTACAGCCGAAGCTACACCATCGTATTTTCACACATACTTTTATAACAATGTGGCGGATACAACTGTATATATCACGGATGTTGAAATCCTTGGTTATATATCCGCATACTCAGAAAGCCAGTTGAGCGTGCTGAAAGATTCCATCGAGGCAGAGGTCAAGAGAGCAACAAAAGGCGAGGAAGATCTGAAGGCATCTATCAAAGTCAATGCCGATAATATTATCAGCAAGGTAAGCAAGGGAGATTTTGGTTCATATGTTACTCAGTATTATGACAGAGTAATTACGGCATTCAACAACAGCAGTAAGTATGTGCAGATTAGCGCGGGAGAGATAGCCATTTATGATTATGGCGTGTCTACGTCAAAGAAGCGAGCGGTATTCGATGAAAGCGGAAACCATTTCTATCGGGATGGTTATTATGTCGGATGTATTGGCACAAACCAGTGGGCTCAGAACAATTCTCATAAGGGGCTGGTGTTCGACTTGGAACCACAGGGAAAGTACATGGCGTTCGCTCAGAAAGCCAGCGCATCGGCCAGCTCATACACGACAATGTTATGTTTCAGCCGTGCGAACTCTATTTACGATGAGTATGGCGTGAATATGGGTTGCAATCTGATTGGAAACTGGTACACGCTGAAGAACTTCAAGATAGGTTCGATTTCTGCTGGAGGATATACCGCATTTAGCGGAGCAATACCGATTGTATGTGAGATCACGAACAACGGTAACAGTTGGACGTATTCACATCTCAGAGTTTACAACGGAATCATAGTAGGTTACTGGAACTAAGAAGGAGGCAAGAAGATGGAAATTATTTTTCCGAGAGGAGACGCACCGGAAAAGGTAGCGAAAAACAGTGTAGCTGTAGGAACCATCAAAAGAGAACAGGAGGTAGAAAAAGATGGAAGAAAAGAAGAAACCGGCCAGACCGTTTAGTGTCATTTATGCTGATGCAAAGCAGGCGATTACAAGACAGGTCGGAAACACTATGGCAGCTTACGGGCTGCCTATTTTCATGACAGAGGGTATTTTGAGTGCGGTTCTGGCTGAGATCCGGACAAATGCCTCAAATGAGCTGGCGGATGAAACTGCCAGATATGAAGAGAAATTGAAAACATATTACGAGACAGAAGTTAAGGAAATGCAGGAATCCTTTGAGAAAGAGAAAGAGGGGTTGATACTGGCATTTGAAAATCCGGAAGAAAATCCGGATATGTCAGAAGAGGATGTTGCAGAAGAGAATGTCGCAAGAGAGGAGCCTACTATCAAGGAGGTGGAGTAAATGGCAGATATTTCCCAGGAAATAGATCAGCTTAGAAATGCGGTCTATGGAGAAGAGGTGCGAGGAGCTTTCATTAGCTGTATGCAGAAAATCCATGAGGAGAATGAAAGCTACAATGACATCAAAGAGTTGGTCAACCAGTCTGCGGCTACTATGAAACAGCAGGTAGACTCAATCAATACGAAAACTGAGGAAGTCCAGACTGCATTGCAGAATCTAGCGAATGCTATTGCAAATGGCAAATCTCAGCAGGAAGCAAATGAGAAAGCTACCGCAGCCGGAAAGACCCAGCAGACAGCTACGGAAAAGGCTACATCAGACAGTAAGAATCAGCAGACAGCAACCGAGAAAGCTACAGAGGCCAGCAAGACCCAGCAGGCAGCCTTGCAGAAAGTCGTTGATTCTGCAAAACAGATTGATTCTGCAATCCAGCAATCTGTATCAGCAGCAAACCAGGCAGCGAATGATGCAAACCAGGCGGCCGGTCTGGCATCTACAGCAGCCGGTAATGCGAACGGTGCGGCTTCGGCAGCAAGCCAGGCAGCTCAGAATGCTAATGCGGCTACTGAGAATGCCAATAAAGCGGAGCAGTCCAGGTCACAGGCTGAAACTGCCAGAGTCCAAGCAGAACAGGCGAGATCCCAGGCAGAAACTCAGAGAGCATCTGCGGAGCAGACAAGAACCGCCAGTGAAAACGTCCGGATTCAGAATGAGAAGGACAGACAGGCAAATACTGCGGATGCCATTGCTAAGGCGAAAGAGGCTACAGAGATACTTATTAACCAGGTCAACACGATTGCGTTCCAGATTAACCCGGATGACAAGGGGCTTGACGCAATCATATTAAGTGCATAGGAGGCAGAAAATGAGTGAGACAATCAATATCCCCAGAGACACGACCATGCAGTTACTGGTCAAAGTTCACAGAGATCAGATTGCTGGAGAAATGGATCTGAAATATAAAGAGAAAGTTGCGGCAGCTACTTCCAAAGCGGAGGTGGATGCCCTTTTTACTGAATGGTGGAAGATTCAATATAATCCGGAGCTTTTCACGAAAGCGGAGATGCTGGAGAGATGGTTCGGAAATGTTCTGGTTGATTCCAGAGTTCACGGCGTAACGACACCAAGATATGATAAGAGTACGTCCATGATCGGAACCTTAACGGATGATTCCACAGGACTGACATGTACACCGTCCACAGAATCTACAGCCGGTAATGATCCGTTTGCACACCTTCCGCAGTTTTGGTGTCTGGAGGTTGCGGCAGAGAAAAAAGCAGATGGTTCCCATGAGATTTTCTATGTAGAACACATTGACGATACAGCAAAGGTCAGAGGTGGAGAACATCTGTGTTGGATGATCCAGAAGAACACCTACAAGCGTGAATGGCAGGACAAGGATTACAAATATCTGAAAACCAGATGTACACCGGCTCCAGGCTACAAACGTTGGAAAGAAGGTACAGACCGAACCGGAAAAGTGCATGAGTACATGGCACATCCGAAATATTACGCCGGTCTGGACGCAGACGGAGCGATCACTTGCGGAACTGGACTGGCACCGGTCAACCGTACCTCACATTCAACCGGAGTAACCAGATGGAGAGCCAGAGGAACACAGTATTCCGGAGCATCTGGATCACTTCTGAAGTTCCTGGATGCTATGATGCGTCTGAAATATGGACGTAAAGGAAATTCCGGAAAGATTGAAGGATGCTCAAGCTACAGTTTCCAGTACACGGTAGCCGTGGCTGAGACCGGAGTGGAGCGAGTAATTCTGACCACAGCACAGGCGGCAAACCTGTTCGTGGGTTCTGCGGTCATGCTGGGAACCAATGCATCGACCGATAGAAACGCTGCCAGTGCATACTCCATTTTTGATGCGAAGTTAATCACAGCGATTGAGACTGTGAACATTGACGGCACAGACTATTCCGCAGTGTACGTGGACAACGGTGGAAAGACTTTTGACACGGTAGTCGGTACGACAATGCTGTCTACTGCTCCGTACTATTCCGGATGGAATGACAATGTGCTTGGTAGAGATGGTAGCCGATACAGTCCGACTTCCGGAAAAGAACCTGGAATGATCCAGGGTGTAGAATTTATGAATGGTTCCTATCTGATTGTCTCCGATGAATTATGGCAGTGGAGCCAGGATGCGAATGAGAATTATTGTTTTGATTGCTACAAATGTTACGATCAGTCAAAAGTAGGCTCTGCAATCAATGAGAACTACGAAAAAGTAAATGTTCCAACATTGGTATTTCCGAAAGATACGGCTGCCTGGACATGGAAGTATATTACTGATAATGCAATCAATGATGATGTTCTATGGCCGGAGGCAACCAACGCAAGCGGAAGCGGCGTTGGAGTGGGAGCTGGCTTCTATTGCGTACCTGCGGCGTCTGGTGTTCGTGCGGCTTGGTGCTTTGGTTACTTGAACCACGGTGGTAATGCTGGCGTTCCTTGCCGTTTCTCGTACTATGGGGTGTCTAACGCTTACTGGTACGGCTCTCTCGGAGCACCTGGTCTTGAGGGTTAAAAACGGGGTGAATGCGAAGCAGAGGGGCAGTAAGCCCCTTTATTGTCTTATTTGCAAATAAAATAATTTTAGGGTTATACGGTGTCTGGGAGCTGGCTTCAATTGCGAACCTGCGGCGTCTGGTGTTCGTGCGGCTTGGTGCTTTGGTAACTTGAACAACGGTGGTAATGCTGGCGTTCCTTGCCGTAACTCGAACAATGGGGTGTCTAACGCTAACTGGAACGGCTCTCTCGGAGCAACTGGTACAATTTTGAAAAGAGTATTAAAAAATCATTGCATCGTATAATCCTCGCTTATGTGCGAAAATAACTTGAAACCAACGAGGCTAGTACCTACGGGGAAAGCCACGGAAGTAACCAGATGAATATTAAGGAGGTTTGATGAAAACCTATTGCAAACCGGCAGATGTGGATGTTGAATCTTGGAAATTCAATGAACCTGCCGTTATAGAATGTTTCCGGAATAAGCGTGGCAGAAACGATTTCCAACGTCTGCTATGCAAGACCGGAAAGATCACAAAGCGTCAGATTGCAGAAGACCGGCTGAACCAGGATTTTAAGCGAACCCTGGAGGCTGAGAGCGAAGTTGCGAAGATGCTGACACAGCGTATCGTTGACCGTGATCTGCAATTAAAGCCAATTCGCCAATTTCAAAGGGTGGATGGGCTGACGCAGAAACTAAGAGACATCTGCCAGGAATCTCCGGAACAGCAGGTGTTTGAGTATATCGCTGTCTTTGCTTTGAAACCTCTTTTCCGGGCAAAGATTCTGCCGGTCCAGTATGGGAGCATCCCGAAGAAAGGCGGAGTTGCTGGAAAGAGGAAGATTGAAAGACTTTTGAGAAAGAAATTCCACGGCAAGGTTGTAGCAATCAAAGGAGATGTAACAAAAGCCTATCCATCGGTAACGGTGGGTATCGTAATGGAGATGTTGCGAAGAGATATAGGCAAGAATAAAGTGCTGCTATGGTTCCTGGGTGCTCTTATGAGCAATTATCCTGGGAACCATTTGTGTATTGGTGGATATCTTCCGGCATGGCTATTTAACTACGTGATGTCATATGTTCTGAGATACATCTACGAGCAGGCACAAATACGCAGAGGAAAGCGGAATAGGCTTGTCTATGCGGTTGTATGCTATGCAGACGATTTCACGATATACGGCGATATCTCGAAGCTGAGAAAAGCCATGAAGAAAGCCACAGTCTGGGCGCATGATAAGTTCGGACTGAAAATCAAGGATATCTGGCAGTTCTATCAAGTGGCATCGTTCAATGAAGAGAAGGAGAACCACGAAGAGAGAAAGAAAGGCAGTAAGAAAAGAACTCCAGGAGTTGACATGATGGGCTATGTAGTCCGCAGAAGATACACGATCATCCGTGGCAGAGTATTCCGGAGAATCCGGAGGCAGGTGCTACGTGCCTGGATGGATTTTGTAGAAAGAGGATTTGTCCCGTGGTGGAGGGCTTGCAAGATTGCAGCCTATAAAGGATGGGTTGAGCATAGCAATAGCCAAAAGTTCCGGGAGAAATACAATTTTGATGCATTATTCAAAATGTGTTCATACAGTGCAAGTAAGCACGGAAAGGAAGTTGAAAATGAGAAGAGAATCTTACTTATCGCAGCCATCGAAGATTGAGATCTATCCGGTGTTTTCTGGTACAGATGTGATTCTGAGACAGAGCATCGAGCTGGTGGAGAGAGAAGAGATCCAGGATGGAAAGAAAAGCAAATACAAAGTCTGGGAATGCGACGAAGTGCAGTTCCACTACAACGGAGAAGTAACCGAGAAAGAGATCGAAGCCGATTTTGACTACTGGCTCAAGAAAGCGGAGGAAGTACCAGATCCATCCAGTGTAGAAAATCTGAGCCTTGAGGATGCCAGAAAAGCGAAATACCGGGAAATCGCATCTGCATGTGAGGAGACAATTTACGCCGGAGTAGATGTGAGTACATCTTCCGGAGTGGAGCATTTCAGTTTGACAGAAAAGGATCAGTTGAATCTTTTTGGGAAGAAAATGCAGTTACTAGCTGGAGAGGAAAAACTGGAATACCATGAGGACGGACATCCTTGTAAGTATTTCTCTGCGGCAGACATGCAGAATATCGTAGAACGGGCAATGTTTTTCGTGTCTTACAACACGACCTACTGCAATGCGGTCAATATGTGGATTAAGTCAGCAGAGAAAGCAAGTGATCTGGAGCAGATCCAGTGGGGAGCTGAAATCCCGGAAGAGTTCCAGAACGAGGTTCTGAAAGATTACATGAAGATTCTGGCATCCGGAGGTATCTCGTAATGAAAAGCATAATCAAATATCCAATGCTCTTTCTTTTCGGAGGGAGCATTTATTATTTGCTGGAGATAATTTTTCGGGGTTATTCATTCCCGGCAATGGTAGTCTGCGGAGGCCTGTGCTTCATTATTTGCGGTGCGATCAATGAGAAAAACCGGTGTATGCCACTGGTTCTGCAACAGTTAGTTGCGGCGGCAGGAATCACAGCGATAGAATTTCTGTTCGGATTGGTTCTGAACGTGTTGCTCGGTCTGCATATGTGGGACTACAGCAACATGCCGGGAAACATTCTCGGTCAGATATGCCCTCAGTTCACAGCGTTATGGTTTTTCCTGTCGGCATTAGGAATTTTCCTGGATGATTATATCCGGTGGGCATTTTTCAGAGAAGAGAAACCACATTACCACCTATTCCGGAAGAAGGAAGAGAGAAGAGAATGACAAAGCTACAGATTATCTCAAAGCTCTGGTCGGCAATTTATGATCTGATTTTCCTGGTCAAAGGAACGCCGACAAAGAGCCTGGAAGAAATAGAGGCAGATCTTGGCATCGTTGAGTATGCGTGCCGGAAGTACGTTGACTGTGACGATGATGAGATAACATTCAAGAGCAAAGGAGGTACAGCCTATGCAGATCCGAGCACAGCCACGGAAGCGGATTAGTTCTGAAAATCCGAAATAACAGGGAGGAGATACCAATGGAATTATTGATAGCTGCCGGTATCCCGTCCACAATCGTGGCATTTTGTTTCTGGTTGTTGGAGAAGCGAATCCAAGAACGGGCGGAAGTCGAAAAGAACGAACGGGCATGCAGGCAGAGAGAACAGGATGAGAAAGAAGAGAACCGTGAAAAGCTCCAGTACATGATGCTGAAAGCTCTGGACGGTTCTCTTTGTTTGTCAGAAGCTACAGCAAAGGCGGTGCAGAGGATTCCGGATGCGAAGTGCAACGGAGATATGCACGCTGCATTAAATTATGAGCTGGAGCAGAAACATGATCTGGAGAATTTTCTGACAAGGCAGGGAGTGAACCATATCACAGGGGAATGAAATAGAAGGCTATATTTGCCCGATATTCGCCTTTATAGCGTTTAGGCAATAATTTCCCCATTCAAACAATTAAAAACGCTACAGGGAACTATCAAGAGATTACAAAGTATAACAGGAGGATTGATTCTATGGAATTATTGAATTTTTTAAGCCAGGTGCCGATTCCGGTTCTGATTCTGGTGATCGCAGTGCTGGTCGTTGTGACAGCAGTGGTCGTATATCAGTATGCGAAAGCGAAGGGACTGGATGGCATCCGGAAAGAGGTGTACAAGCTGTTCCTGCACGCTGAACATATCTACAAAGAGTCCGGCCAGGGAGAAAAGAAACTGAAATGGGTAGTACAGCAGGCAAGAGGATTGCTGCCTAAGTGGTTGCAGGTAATCATGTCCGAAAAGGTACTGCTGAAAATTATTGACTGGTGGTTCAAGGAAGTTAAGGACCTTTTGGACGATGGAAAGGTAAATGGCTCTCAGAACTGATCGGAGAAGGGAGAGAGGAGCTATGGGCTTAAAAATCCTATTGGTGTACCTTTTGGGGATTTTGCTGTGTCAGCCGGTCTACATCTGGGGCATTCGGACATTGTGCCGGATGGAAGATGAAGACGAAGAGCT
The DNA here is from genome assembly GCF_059731825.1 of Faecalimonas nexilis. Lineage (NCBI taxonomy): Bacteria > Bacillati > Bacillota > Clostridia > Lachnospirales > Lachnospiraceae > Faecalimonas > Faecalimonas nexilis. Next base: position 1,386,921 of record NZ_AP029189.1, read on the forward strand.
GTACTGCCAGGACAATGGCATGTACTATGAGCCAAGCAAGCCGAATTATCCGCTTGTGATAGTGCTGTTGCTGATGGCAGGAATCTTCTGGCCGTTGGTAATTTTGTTTGCGGTGTTCGTTCCGTTGACATTTTTGCTGATGGACAAGATGGGACAGTTGCATCCGAAAGATGATGAGATGGACCCAGAAGAGGACACATACTTATGACCGGGTGGGGAGAAATCCCTGCCCTTTTTGTGAATGAAGGAGAATTTACAAATGGCAATAGAACGGAATACATACACAGATATTTTGTTTGACGCTTTGATGGCTGCCGGTTGCACGATATATGGTGCGTGTGCGGCAATGGGGAACATTTACGCAGAATCCAAAATGAATCCACGTAATCTGGAAAACCTTTGTGAGAGATTACTTGGGTACAAATATACGGACGATACCTACACGGAAGCGGTAGACTCCGGAAAGATAACGAGAGCGTTGTTCCTGCATCCGTTGGGAGATTCCAAGCAGTACGGTTACGGGTTCTGTCAGTGGACATCTGCCGGAAGAAAAGCCGGCCTTTACGATCTGGTCAAGTCCAGAGGAGTGTCCATCGGAGATGCGAAGACGCAGACAGAGTACATGCTGAGCGAATTGAAGACGAGCTATAAGAGTGTCTGGAAGGTATTGCAGACCGCAACCTCAGTGCAGGAAGCGTCCGATATCTTCTTAGTCAAGTTCGAGGCTCCGGCGAATGTAGGTTCGGCAGTGAAGAAAACAAGGGCTTCTTACGGGGAGCAGTATTTAAAGATTTACCAGAATCAGAAGAAGGAGGAAAACAAAGTGAGCAAAATTGAAAATGCAGTAGCAAGAGCAGAGGCAATCGCCCTGGACGATTCACACGGTTACGACCAGGTAGACCGTTGGGGCAAACCGAATTACGATTGTTCCGGGCTGGTAATCAGATGTTTGGAAGAGGCCGGAATCCCGGCAAAGTCAAGCGGAGCAACCTATACAGGCAACATGCCGGAGGTTCTGCCAAAAATCGGATTCAAGGATGTTGTAAAATCCGTGGATCTGGCAACCGGTAGCGGAATGATCCGTGGAGATGTCCTGCTCGGAAATGGACACACAGCATTCTACTGCGGAAATGGTAAACTGGTGCACGCAAGTATCAACGAGAAAGGAACGGTCACAGGAGGAAAGTCTGGAGATCAGACCGGTAGAGAAATCTGCATCCGCAGCTATTACAATAAGCCGTGGATTCATGTGTACCGTTACACCGGAGTGACAGCATCTGCATCCGGAACGGTTAATGTGAGAAATTATCTCCAGAAAGGCGATTCCGGGGACGCAGTAAAAGAAATGCAGAAAATGCTGATCGGTTGCGGATTCTCCTGCGGAAGTTCCGGAGTAGACGGTTCTTTCGGCGGAGACACAGAGAAAGCTCTGCTTGCGTTCCAGGCATTTTACGGTTTGGAGCAGGACGGCAAGTACGGACCGGTATCTAAGAGTAAGCTGGTTTCTGCTTACAACGGAAAGACAGCAGCCAGTGTTCCGGAAAAGAAGAACACTCCGTCTTACACTGCTGGACATGAGTACACTTTGCAGGTAGAACTGAAAGTTCGTACAGGTCCAGGAACAAACTACAGCGCAAAGAAACATTCGCAGTTGACGGCTGACGGCCAGAAACACGATAAGGACAATGATGGCTGCCTGGATGCAGGAACGGTCGTAACGTGCCAGGAAGTTCGGAATGTCGGAAACGATATCTGGATGAAAGCACCGAGCGGTTGGATGGCTGCTTATTACGATGGCAAGGTATACATCAAATAATGCCTTTAAGGCAAGAAACTAAGAAAATTAAGCACACCTCTTTTGGTCAAAAAGGAAAATATGTCACATTGCCCCGGTGTTCTGCCGGGGCTTCTTTTTTATTGCGGAGCAAGTCCGTAGAATAAATCAATATACAAAATTCACAAAAAATCCCCTTCAAATTTGACGAAATGTGCCTGAGTAACGATAGACGTTTTTAGATACTAACTTATGCCTAAGAGCTAAAAGCCGGTATAGAAGCGTGTACGATGTTATAGCCATATATGCTGAAAATGCGGTTCTGCAAAGTTCAATCTGAGTTCTGAAGTTATCCACAGGAAGAATGTTGATAATGTGAATAAGTCGAAAAATCGAAGCGAAAAAGCATTTCCTATATATAAAACCTTGTAAGATTTCTTACATGATTTCTACACCATAATTAGAGATAGAGTAAGAGATAGAGATAAAGATAGATAAAGAGATAAAAAAGAATAGCACTTTGCGTTGCAAAGATGCTACACACACTAATTCGACAGCTCGAAAAATAATTGAAAAATAGAAGTAAAACACTTGACACGTTCGAGTTATCGAAGTATAATAAAGTTACAAAATAACAAAACAAATACACGATACAAAGTAATGCAGGCGGCAAGGTTGATGGAATAGTACATATGCTTGTCAGACGGTTCCAACCCCGTAGGAATGCAGAGGACAGAACAAATGAGAAAGGAGGAATTGCCCGTTGGGAAAAAGAAAACGCAGGATTGAAGAAAAAGAAGAAGAGCTGCTTTCAGAGCAGTTGAAGAAGACCAAAATTGAAATTTATGAATGCTGGACACATATCGTAATTTCCATAGTAACAATGCTGATAGCAGTTGTTACGGCAGTTTTGACCTGGTTCAAGTAATGTTCTGAAAAACAGCTCGGTAGCCGGGGAGACAAGTTCTCCTCGTGCTACCAAGTTTATCACAGAGGAGGCAGAAAGTAAATGAAGAAAAGCAGAAGAATGTTTTCACTGGCTATGCTGGTGTGTTTGATTGTCGGAGTTTCAACCGGAATCAGAGAATGTATCGGAGCCGCATGTGCGCTGGCATTCGTAAATGCAACACTCGGACTGGAAGATTTAGAGAAGAAAATGGAGGATAAGAAATAATGGATGCAAAGAATCAGCAGGACAGAGCAAAAATGGTAGAAGAAGCGGTTGGTCGTATGTGCCGCCTGGGAATGATGCCGCAGGTAATCACAAAATTCAGAAAGCAGGGAACGGTCCTTAAATCTGAGACGGCAGGTATTCTGTACGATTTGAACGATGAGGAGAAGAAAGCTGTTGCCGACTGGGAAGAAGAAAGTGGCGGTATTGTATACGCTGCAATATTGAGCAATATGGTGTTTGGAAGATGCCTGGCGTTGTTGTATGTTAGTGCAGAGGAAGAAGAGTGGGAACTGGATAGAGAAGACCTGGACGGGAGGATTTCACTTGCGTATGTGGCGAACCTGGATGCACCGGATTGTTCCGAACTGGGAAGTATCGGAATTGCACCTGCAAACGGTGGATTGGTAAGAACAGAGTAGGAGGTGGCGTGATGCTGGAGTATAACGAGCAGACGGAAAATCTGATGGAAATAGCGATGATGCTGGAACAGCTCAAGGGAGAGAGTGAGTATCTGTTTGAGGTACTGACAGACATTGACAGCATAACCTGGAAACAGAAATTTGTGGACTGGGCGAATGAGTTCACAGAAACCTACGAGCCGAACAAGGATGTGTGGCCGGGAAATTACCTGGAAGTGATTGAGGGATTCGCCAGAGAGAAAATCTTGGAGTTTGCCGGAGTGGAGGACAAGGAATAATGAATTTGAGAAGAGCGGGCAAAGGAATTGTCAGAAAAGGTAAGCGGCCGAGCGTATACAGAATCGGCTTCAATGATGGCGATGAAACAGAGCTGACCGCAAATGGCATAAATGAACTGGAGGAGTTATGGCGGTCCTTGTGTCCGGAATTTGAATGCGAACCGGACAGCGTAAACTATGTAGAGAGAGTAGGATATGAGGAGGAAGACTGATGGGAAAAGAGTATGAGGAAATCAAAGCTGAGATAAGCGTACGAATCAGCACAGAGGATATTGATGATATTGTTACAACGGCACTGGAGGGCGGTATTTGCTACTGGTGCAGGCGAGTAGAAGTCAAAGGAAAGTATCTCGGAGAATTTGCATCGGAGCAGATCAGCAGAGGAGGAGTCCTGGTATTGCATGATTCGGTGGATGGCAAGAAGAGAGAACTGAACAAGGAAAAGTTGCTCAGCGGAGTAAAACAGTATCTGGAGGATGAAGACAAGCCGTACAATATCCTGGTGGATGCGGAAGACTCTGTAGGATGCAGCAAAGGAGTCTATGAATTGGATTGTTGCATGGTAGATGCGACAGTGGCAGACATGATTATCCAGTATGCGATATTCGATGATATTATTTACGGATAGGAGGACGCCGGGATGGAGGAAAAGAAAATTGTAGTGTATGTCCTGCATGGGTTCTGGGAGAACGAATTTACAAATGGGTGTGCAGTGGTGGATGTGTCGATTGACCTGGAGACGGTCATGAAGAAACTGGATGAAATCGTTGAGAATAAGGCACGAGAGTATGTGAAGGTGCAGGAGGATAAAGCCGAGGAAGAACGGGGATTCCGGTATTTTGAAATATGGGATGAGAACGGGCAGAGTGCTAAATTCTATATCGTAGAGCAGTATCTGGAATTATCGCAGAGTATGATGGAGGCGATTGCTGAATCATTAGCGAAAGGAGCAGGAAAATGAGAAAAATATATCAGTGTGAGCATACAGTACCGCCGGTTTGGTGGTTTACCTTCGCAGACAGAAATGCGTTGGGAGAGGAAATTGTAGTAGAGTTCCGAAAGAACGAAAACACGCATGGAAAGCATTCACTTCCGGCAATGTGGAAGAGAAAGGGATTCATAGATAAAGAACCGGAAACGTGGTGGGGCGTTCAGACCTATGTAACGGACCGGCAGGGCAGATGTTCCGGAAAGTACAATCCGACAACCAAGGATGGGAAACTGAAATTTGAGTGGCTGTTGGAGGCAACCGAGGAAAATCGACAGAAGATAATTGATGAGATTTACCGCAGGGCAAACGCTATCTGGCACAGGGAAGATTGGTATCTGGAAGACCTGGAAGAAGCAATCCGGAGTACAGGCCTGGAAGTAACCCAGGAAAGAGTAGACAAGCTGTTGGAGGAGTGCCACCGGATATTTGATGATAAATCCGGAAGAAATGAGATGCTGGCCCAGAAAGCAAGCAAGCTGTTTGAGGAGGAGTAGGAAATGTTTGGAAGACTGATTCTTGAAACCTATGTACAAGACAGATGCCGGGACGTCAGATTTAAGGATGAACACTTGACCTGGTTCGAGATTAAAAAGAACGATGCGAAGCGGATTGTGAAGAGAATGGGGTGGGAGAGCCTGGCAGATTTTCTGAACAATTACACCTGGGATGATACGGAGATTCTGTATCAGATAGCTGATAACTGCGGAATGATAGTTGCTGATTGGATTGAAAGAGAGGTAGAGGATGGAAGAAATTAGAGGAACTGACTGCAACGAGCTGATAAAAAAGGTTCTGGAAGTTGAGGAGTTGCGACCAGTGGACCTGGCAAAGAAAATCGGGGTGAGCAGACAGTATGCGAACCAGATTATTTCCAGAAGCAAATGCGGTATTCGCTGTGACACGTTGGAGAAAATCGTAAGTGCGTTGGGATATGAAATCGCCCTGGTAAAAATAATTGAAAAATAGAAGTAAAACACTTGACACGTTCGAGTTATCGAAGTATAATAAAGTTACAAAATAACAAAACAAATACACGATACAAACGGAGGTAGTCAAGATGAACGCATTAGTAATATACAGAAGCCTGTTAAGTGAAAGAGATAAAAATGAATTTGGTTATCCGGAATGGGATGCAGCACAGAAGATGCTGTGGGTGTTCATTGAAAAAGCCCTGGAAGCTGGAGAAGAAAGCATTGCTGATGAAATCGTAGATGAGCTGTATTCTTTGAGTGATTGTGGATGCACGCTGGAAGATGAGGCAGTGAAAGCAGATTTGGAGATGCTTGAAAAGTATGGATTTGGTAGCCGAGCAGACAAAGTAAGAGAGCTTTGTTGGAAGTAGGCTTATTTTTTTACCTGTAAGGTTCGCAAAATCGAAGTAATAATTCAAAGGAGCGAAGAATATGGCAAAGAGATCAAGAGCAAACAGAACTGAAAAGGCTACATACCAGAACATCCGGAATGAGCACAAATACATAGACGTTGTTCATCATGGAGATGGTCATTATTACATAATCCAGTACATAAAGCATGAGCTTCCAGAAAGAACGGTTGTCAATTATATGGGAACCAGATGCGGACACAAGCAGAAGTTCAGAATTGGAAAAGGGACGCTGCTGAGCATCCTGGAAGATTACAAGAAAGTTGAGGAGGCGTAGAAGGTATGACAAAACAGGAATTTCAAAAGAGAATTGGGGCTGAGATAAGCCAGAAAGATTATTCCATCGTGGAGCATGTGTATACATGGCATCCGTCCATCAGCGAGGTAGAGGGTAAGGAACAGATAGCAGAGTTGTATAAGTCCTTTGGAATGCCAATCATCAAGAATATGATGGAGGCTGCGAACTATGCAGAGACGCTTGACCGGGCAATGGCACAGGCACAGAGACAGGTGGAGGAGCTGAGAAAGCGAATCATCAGAGTTGCGAAAGGAGACCTGGTAGTGGAACAGTGCATTACAGAGGCTAAGAAATTATTTGAGACGGTCAACGATCCGCATGAGTGGGATGTGGCAGTTTCTTATCTGAAAAAAAGATACGGAGCAGATGCAGTAGACGAAGCCATTAAAATTGAGCATCTGGAAATGTAGGAGAGGAGTGAGAGTATGGCAGACAGAAGCAATGCCCGGCTGAATGAAGAGATTGAAAGCAAAATCAGACAGTGGGATGGCACAATATTTGGAGTATCATTGAAAAATATGTATGAGAACGGCACGAGCTATGAAGGTATCTGTGAGTATGCAGATATTGATTACGAAGATTACGAGGAGGAATAGAGATGGCGGACATGACGCTGAGAGAGTTTTGTGAGAGATACCGCAAGGGAGATTTCCTTGCAAAAGACAGAAATACCCAGATCGAGGCCGGTTGGTATGACTGGTTTTGCAGTGACAAAGCACTGGCAGGCCGGTTGGCGAAAATCTGGAGTATCTTGAAAGGGGTTACGAGCAATTACATCTTGGATAACTACAGAGTATGGTTCAAGAATAACTGCCCGATGGTCGGTCCGCTCTATGATGATGTAAGATTCGAGCCGCTTGACGAAGAGAAGAGGGATGAGTTGTATTTTGGAGTTGCTATTGATGATGAACGCAGAGACAACAAGTACATTATCTTCACTGCCAGAAATGATTACGAGGATGAGTGCGGATTTAATGATGTCCGAGAAGTACGGCAGTTCATCAATGGGTGGGAAGAAGAGCTGAAAAATGAGGAGTTTTACAAAGAAAGGGAGCGGAAGAAAGAAGAGCTGAAAAAGGAGAATGATAGATGTCTTGCACTGTTAAGAAAAGCAGATGAGGTTCTGGGAAAGCATGAGGAATAATGTATGCAGGATATGAAAGTGGCACTGTTCACGGTTGAGGATTTGAAAAAGAATCATCCGGATTATTACAGACGGTTAAACCCGAAATGCCAGGTTTGCCAGAATATTTTAAGCAGCAGTGAATGCGATATGTGCGAGGATTTTGATATGTTCGCCAGAGTAAAGGAGGAAATGAAGTGAGACAGGCAGAGTTTGCGGAACTGAGCAGGGAAGTAATGCCGGTACTGGATAAGCTGACGGAGATTGCAGGCCAGCATGGAACGGCAGAAAAGCTGGTAAGCATTACATTGAGTGCAGAAGGTTATATTCATTTTACGGTACATGACAGTGGAATGTGTCTGAGCAGATTAAAAAGAGAAGATGCACCGGAGTTGGAAATCAGAAAACAGTTATCCCAGGAAATGGGAAGAGAGGAGAACTGATATGGCAAGTTTGAATGTTAAGACAGAGTATTCAGAGTATAAGGACTGTAAGTTAAGAGTCGGTAAGTATGTGGAAGACAATAGCGTTGCTGTTGAAATTTATAACAGATGGGATGGACCTATTGCGAGAGTAACCACCTGCCTGTGCGACCATTCGTTGGCAGAAGATGAGGCGTATGTTGACACCAATAATTGCCCTTGGGCGGTAGCTCTTCTGGAAGAAAACGGATTTGCGGAGAGAACCGGGCGTACTCGGAGAAGCGGTTACTGCGAATATCCGGCAATGAAATTTGACAGAAGCAAGATGGCAGAGTTTGAGGAGGAAAGTTAAGATGGAGAGCTATAGAGAGTTAAGAGACAGACAGCAGAAAGAGTTCAATGAGCTGCCGTTGGGGTTTGCGTTCTCAGATAAGCAGTTTGATGAAATGATGGGAAAATGGGGACTTGACCCGGAGAAAGACCTGGATAAGATTTATCGGATTCCGGGCGGTGGATTCATCCAGAAGAAAGATCACAAGCATTTCCATGAGGTACTGGACCGGCACAACGCTGAGATGGAGGCGGCAAAGGCGGCCGATGAAGATGGAACAGGATTTCTTTACCAGATGTTCAAGTACGAACTGGATAATCACGAGTACGGATACACCGGAGATCTTGAGGATACGCTGGATTGCTTAGGATTGACTTGGGAAGAACTGAAAGCGTCACCGGTAATGCTGAAAGCTCTGGATAAGGCTTCGACAGAAATCAGAGAAAGAGAGGGATGCTAAGTATGGATGAGAATAAACGCATAGTAATATGCAGACGCTGTAAAAAGCCGGAATACTGGGGAGAAATGAGATGGCTTTCCGGATTTTGCGTATGCAGAGATTGCTACAAAGCGCAATGGGAAAGCGAAAATCATAAGCCGTATACCTGGGATGACCTGGATGGAAAAAGACCAACGATGGAAGAATTTGAAAAGGAGAATGAGTAATGGCAAGAGAAGAGCTAAAGACAATCGAAGGATGGCACAAGAGCGGCTGCAACAGTTGGGATGAATATTGTAAGCCGGGAGATATGGTAGACCAGGGAGTAGCAGATTACTTCCTGGATATCCTGCCACCACGGACAATGACAAGGGATTACTTCCAGGTAGGAGAGCCGCACAGTCATGCAATCAACCCGAAGACAATGAAGAACTGCGGCACATATGCAACATTCGCCGTAAGAGGAAAAGAGATCTGGGAGTATTGCGGAAACTGTTTTCCTCACATGTGTGTAGATGTTGAGAAATTCAAGAAACGGGATAGCGTGCAGGCTTTTTTGCATGAGACATACAAGCTGGTGTGCGGGATTGCACAGGCTCCGAGACCTCATATCTTCTGCAAAGACGGTTTTGAAATGAGTGTCCAGGCTGGAGATGGATTGTATTGTGAGCCACGGGTGAATTTGGAAAGCGGAGAATATGCAGCTTGCGAAGTCGGATATCCCAGCCAGAAAGAAGAGTTGTTGATGCCGTATATTGAAGATCCGACAGAACCGACAAAGGCAGTGTACCCGTATGTGCCGGTTGAAGTGATTGAACAAGTGATTGAGAAACACGGCGGCTGGTTTGACGCCAGGATTCCATTTGCATAAAGGAGGCGAAGCAGTATGAAGAAATTTATGAAGAGCATGAAGAAGTTCTTTAAGACTATGAAGAAGCTGGCAAAGTAGAGGAGAAGGAGCATGAACAAAACAAAAAACATGACAACCGGGGCAGGTTATCTGCTCCGGAGAGAAGATTACAAGAGAGTCAAGAAAATGGATCGACAGCAATTTGAATCGTTCTGCAAGAATCTTTATATGACAGCATATGAAGAGGGCAGAAAGTCGGTTCCTGGGATTGACATTACGGAAGTGCAGAAAGCAATCAGCGAGACACCGGGAATCGGGGCGAAGAGACTGGAGGCAATCATGGAAAGCCTCAACAGCAAATTTGCGAAGGAGGAAGATGCGTGATGAATAGAGAAGGACGGACAGTAAATGTCAAAGACTGGGGCCGCCTGGGAGCAAAGAGAGTAGTTTTATACGAAGACAGAGGCGAGCTTAGATTTACGGATGGGTTCCATGATATGAGAATGACACAGGCCAGAATGGAAGCCTTTGTTCCTGGCGGCGATGCAGTTCTGGCTGATGTGTACCGGAGAGTGAGAGGAACCAGAAGCTGGCATCCGGTTGTAAAAGAGCTGAAAAAATTATTGGATGAGAGAGGGGGAAAAGCGGTATGAAGATTGAACCGAGGAAAGAATCGGACAGAGGCGGTTGGCTGTGTATGCCGTTGTTAGCCAGTGTGCCGGAAGGAAAGGAAGGATGGGAAAAGGTGCGTTGCCCGGTATGTGGAGCACTTTGCTGGAAAAGACCGGAGGATGCAGGCGTGATTTGCCATAGCAAACTCGACGGAGCGTGTTGTACGTTATGTGCTTTGAAGAAAGGAGCTGGCAGGTTATGAAGAGAAGCGAGCAGATCGTAGAATTGATGGACGATGTAAAGAAGATTATCTCACAGATGGCAGTGGTGGATGTATGTGAGGAAGAGAAGCCGGTAGAGGTTGGAAAAACCATCATGACAAGCCGGGAGGTGGCGGATATGTTCCAGGAATATCACTCGGTTACATATCGCAGAATCGCACAGCTTATCGTGGAGCTGGAACCGATGGAGCAGACAGAGTTCAAAATGGCACAGTTCAAGGCAAGACACCAGGAGTACCCGATGTGGGAACTGACTGAAAAAGCCTGCAAGCTCTATCTGACGAGAATGAAAAGAGATAGATGCTACGGTAAAAAGAAGACCGGCATTGAGAAGATGGAAAAAGAGCTTCGTTGCCGGGTAAGCGGTCAGAAACTGGTGGAGGATGCGGAGAACGGATATAAGGACGTCCGGGAACTGTTCAATCAGTTTATTACTGGTCCGAAGGGCGAAAACCGGGAAATTCCGGAACTGACGCAGGCCTACGAACGGCTGAGAGCGGTTATGGAAGCACAGGTTCCGGGTGCGAAAGCTGATACGGCGATAACGTCTGCGGTATACGATGTGGCGATAGAGTCAGAAATGCAGGGGTTCATTTACGGATTTCAGTTGTTCGGAGCGGTTCTGCAGGGATGTGGCAGCACAAGAAGATGTGCCGGAGAAAATTAAGGGCAGACAGGAGGAGTCATGGAGAATAATTTGGTAAAGCTGGAACCATGCCCGTTCTGCGGTTGCAGAGATAGAAGAGTGGGAATCCGTAGGATGGGTAACAACGGATATAGAGTTTGTTGCTCGAAGTGCGGAAGTCTCGGACCTCATGTATCAGTGAAGGACTGGAACGGACACAAGAAGCTTGCGCAGAAAGAGGCAAGAGAAAAATGGAATGAAAGGGTGCGAAAAAATGGATAGAGAAGAACTTATGAGAGAGTTGGAAGATATGTTCCGGGATGAGCCGGATAACAATAAACTGAATGCGGTTCTGGACCTTGCGGATGCGTATGCAGAACATGAATACGAGAAAAGAAAAAAGTCTGAAAAAGTACAGTGGGGAAAAGATGTGTGTGCTGCGGCAGGAGAGAGTGTAGACGAACTTCCGGAGAAGGTGTTCATTTCTATTTCAGAGAAGTTAGAGGATAGAATGTTGGAGAATAACGGTGATCTGGAATATGCAGTAGTCCAGGAAGTTGTAAATGAGTTCTGGGAGCAGGAGGAAGAGGAAGATGCTGATTGTAAGCCAGAATAAAGAGAAGGTGTTGTGGTTCGGAAGAGCCTTTAACGCCCTGGAATATTCAGAACAGGTAAACCACAAGGGAAAGAAGGAAACCGTCAGACACACAATTTGCATATCTGATGGTTGTCTGGAAGAGATTGCAGAGTATCAGACAAAGGAACGGTGCTTGCAGGTGCTGAAAGATTTCTGTGGAGCATATGAAAATGAATGTTATACGGTTGAGTTCTTCGACACTGCGGCCCAGGCAACAAGACCGGCAATGTACAAGAAGAACATCGTGTATGAGTTCCCGGCGGAGTAATGTGAAGGAGGGCGATGATGGAACACAAGATCACAATCATGAAATATCAGACGATGTTTCCGGGGATGACAAAAAAGCTGTTCGATGAGAAAGAGAGATTCTATCAGATTGCAGTCATCAGCATCAGACTGGATGAACTCCAGACAAAAGGTGCGGTACTGCAGAAAATGGGAAAACCAACAAAGAGCGGCACTAGAATGACGTTTGCACCGGTGCGGAGTGCTGGAGAGTATGAGGCAGAGATGCAGAGGATTCTGGAAGACGGGAAAAAGCTGGGTCTGAAATTTGAAAAGAAAAAGGAGGAAAAGTAATGGAGAGCAGTGAAGTTGTAAAAATCAGAGTGGAGAATATATATCCGCATCCGGATAATCCGAGAAAAGACCTCGGAGATGTGACAGAGTTGGCAGAATCAATGAAGAAGCATGGAGTCATGCAGAATTTGACGGTTATTCCGGCGAGTGCATTGACAGCAGACCCGGAAGATCAGCCGGATGCTGATAAGGTTTCGGTAATCAGTGATTTCCATGTACTGATAGGACATAGAAGATTGGAGGCGGCAAAATTAGCAGGCCTGGTAGAAGTTCCATGCCAGATTAAAAGCAAGATTTCCCGGAAAGAGCAGGTAGGCATCATGCTGTTGGAGAATATTCAGCGTGAAGACCTTACCATCCAGGAGCAGGCCCAGGGATTCCAGATGATGCTCGATTTGGGAGATACGGAAGACCAGATTGCAGAAAAGACCGGATTCAGTAAATCAACCGTCCGGCATAGGCTGAATATTGCGAAGCTGGACCAGGAGAAATTGAAAGAGAAGCAGCAGGACGATGCTTTTCAGCTCACATTGAAAGACCTGTACGAACTGGAGAAAATCAAGGATGTAGAAATGCGAAATGAGATTCTGGATAAGGCCAGCAGCTCCAGAGATATTGTGAGCCGGGTTCAGAACGAGATTACAAATGCTAAGAAGAAAGAGAACGCAAAGAAGCTCAAAGCGAAGCTGAAAAAGATGGGGGTAGAGAAAGCACCGGAGCAGTATTCCCAGCAGATGTACAATGGAAAGTGGAAAACGGTGATAGAGATTAACTTGACAGACGATGTGCCGGATGAGATTGAACTGCCAGAGCAGAAAGGGCAGATGTACTGGTATGAGACATGGCGAGATTTGAGAATCGTTACGAAAGCTCCGAAGGAAAAGAAGAAGCTGACAAAAGAAGAGCTGGCGAAGAAAGAGCAGGATAGAAAGTCAAAAGAGGTAAAGGAAATTCTGAAAGGAAGTGCTGCCAGAAGAAAAGATTTTATCTCCGGAATTATTTCTGGAAAAATCCCGGCTCTTAAGGACGAAAACGCAGCGAGAGAAAAAATCTGGGAAGCCCTTGTGCTGATTGGTTACGGTCTGTACGGTTCGATTGCGAGAGGCTTTTTCCTGGAGGACGATGAGTGGAAGTACAGCGAAGAAGAGAGAAAGCAGGCAACTGAGACGTTCCAAGGATTGAGCATCACACATCAAATGCTTGTGTTTCTGCATGGGTCGATGAATACGGTAGGAGAAACCTATGATTATAGCGGACGCTACGCCAAAGAAAAGGCGGATAAACTGCTGAAAGGGTATGAAGCCCTCAAATTGTTTGGGTGGTTCTTTGAGATGGATGAGGAGAAGCGAGTTCTGGACGGAACAAGTGAGTTATTTGCACCTGCGGAAGAAAAGTAAACTACTGACTTGCCAACTGGCGCAAAGTCGGTTATTATAATAGGAAGAAGGAGCTACAAAGTAGCGGTACATAAGTAGTGAAATGAAGGCACGCCCTCTACATGGGGGATGCGATGTTTATTAAATAGACGGTGAAAAATGAAGTCTCGGAACTTGAAGTTCCGGGGCTTTTCTATGTGATTGGAATAAATATCGTTTATTATGGGAATAGTCCTTGTATAAAAATTTAGGAGGGACTGCGTTGAGGATTCCAAAACATATTGCAATTATACCGGATGGAAATAGGAGATGGGCGACACAACATCAGATGGAGAAAAAAGATGGCTATCAGCACGGACTGAACCCGGGACTTGAAGTGCTGCGCAAAGCAAAGGAGTATGGAGTCGCGGAAATTACGTATTATGGGTTTACTGTGGACAATTGTAAACGGCCGAAAGTGCAGCAAAATGCATTTAAAAAAGCGTGCGTAGATGCAGTGCGGCTGATTCAAAAAGAAGGGAATGTATCGCTCTTGGTTGTGGGAGATTCGAGCTCAGTACATTTTCCGGAAGAACTTTTGAAATATACACAGAGAAAGGAAATCGGAATTGCTGATATCAAGGTGAATTTTCTTGTGAATTACGGCTGGGAATGGGATTTGAGCGCGATAAGAAAAGAGGGTATGGAGCAAGAGAACGATGTAATGACTCAAATACATTCGAAGGATATTTCCAGAATTGATTTGGTAATTCGTTGGGGAAATATGAGAAGATTGTCGGGGATGCTGCCTGTGCAGTCAGTCTACGCAGATTTCTATGTGGTAGAAAATCTTTGGCCGGATTATAAAGAAAGAGATTTTGATAAAGCAATCAGGTGGTATGACAAACAAGATGTAACTTTAGGCGGATAGCATCCGGAATAGTTTGATGATAATTTATTTTTATCTAAAAAGAAATTTTGTAGATTCTTCTAGTAAGATTTGTACAAGGTTTCTTTTTTATTATTGTCTTTTAAATCCTGTCTAATTTCAGAATTTTGTATAAAATTACAAAAACTATCAAAAATAAATTAAAATAATGGTAAAAATACATAAAAGAAAAGTGCTTAAATATGGATTTTTGCATAAATCTGTGTTAATATGAAGTGGTATATCGAGATGCACAAGGTGCAGAACGGAAAACTACAGTAAAAGGAGGTTTCAGGATGTGTTCTAAAACAGGAGGGGTTCCGTTTCATGGAACAAAAGAGCAGGAAGAGGCGTTATTGCAGGTGATTGCGGAATTGAAGGATGATAAAGGTGCTTTGATGCCCATTTTGCAAAAGGCTCAGGAAATATATGGGTATCTTCCGATAGAAGTGCAGACAATGATTTCAAATGAGACGAAGATTCCGTTGGAGAAAATATATGGAGTTGCAACGTTTTATTCACAGTTTACGCTCAATCCAAAAGGAAGATATCGCATTTCAGTCTGTCTTGGCACGGCATGTTATGTAAAAGGTTCCGGGGATATTTATAATTATCTGATGGAAAAGCTTGGAATCGTGGGTGGGGAATGTACACCTGACGGTAAATTTTCACTGGATGCCTGTCGATGTGTCGGGGCATGCGGTCTTGCGCCGGTCATGATGGTAAATGATGATGTCTACGGACGTTTGACTGTAGATGACATAGATGATATTTTAGCAAAATATGATTAGGATCGTATGAAAATAGAAATGGAGGATATGCATGAAGTCACTGGAAGAATTGAAAGCAATCAAAGAAAAGATGCGGGGACAGGTAGAGTTTCGTTCAGAAGACGGAGTCTGGACAGAAGATAACCCGTATCGCAAGCATGTGTTGGTCTGCGGAGGTACCGGGTGTACTTCTTCCGGCAGCAAGAAAATTATTGAAAAACTGCATGAAGAGATTCGAAAAAATAGTCTGGAAAATGAGATTGGAGTCGTGAAAACAGGATGTTTCGGGCTGTGTGCGTTGGGGCCGATTATGATCGTTTATCCGGAGGGCGCATTTTATTCCATGGTAAAAGAAGAGGACATTCCGGAAATCGTATCGGAACATTTGTTAAACGGAAGAATTGTTACTCGTCTTTTATATCAGGAGACGGTCAGTGAAGATGGAATACTGCCGCTTCAAGAGACGGAATTTTATAAGAAACAAAAGCGAATTGCGCTTCGCAACTGTGGCGTGATCAATCCGGAAAATATTGAAGAATACATAGGGACGAGCGGATACGAGGCTCTTGGAAAAGTCTTGACGACGATGACACCGGATGACGTCATTCAGGTTATCTTGGACAGTGGACTGAGAGGACGCGGAGGAGCAGGTTTCCCGACGGGGTTGAAATGGAAATTTGCAAAAGGCAATCAGGCAGAACAAAAATATGTCTGTTGTAATGCCGATGAAGGAGATCCGGGAGCGTTTATGGATCGCTCGGTGCTTGAAGGGGATCCTCATGTTGTGTTGGAGGCAATGACAATTGCAGGGTATGCAATCGGGGCGTCACAAGGGTACATCTATGTGCGTGCGGAATATCCGATCGCAATTGAACGTCTGGAAATCGCAATTCGTCAGGCGAGAGAATACGGAATGCTTGGCAAAGATATTTTTGGAAGCGGATTTGATTTTGATATTGATTTGAGACTGGGAGCGGGAGCGTTTGTCTGTGGAGAAGAGACGGCATTGATGACATCCATTGAAGGAAATCGTGGTGAGCCAAGACCGCGTCCCCCATTCCCTGCATTGAAAGGTTTATTCCAAAAACCGACGATTTTAAATAATGTGGAGACCTGGGCAAATATTCCACAGATTATTTTAAAGGGACCGGAATGGTTTGTGGGTATGGGAACAGAAAAATCAAAAGGAACAAAAGTGTTTGCGTTAGGTGGTAAAATTCATAATACCGGACTTGTGGAGATTCCGATGGGAACGACACTTCGTGAAATTGTGGAAGAAATCGGCGGAGGAATTCCGAATGGAAAGAAATTCAAGGCGGCTCAGACGGGAGGACCGTCAGGCGGATGCATTCCGGCAGAACATCTTGATGTTCCGATCGATTACGACAACTTGATGGAAATTGGATCCATGATGGGATCAGGTGGTCTGATTGTTATGGATGAGAATACTTGTATGGTGGATATTGCAAAATTCTTTTTGGAATTCACGGTAGATGAGTCCTGCGGGAAATGTACACCTTGCCGTATCGGCACAAGACGTATGCTGGAACTTTTGGATAAGATTACAAAGGGGCAGGCAACCATGGAAGATTTGGATAAATTGGAGGAACTTTGTTATCACTTAAAGGATAACTCGCTCTGTGCACTTGGACAGACAGCTCCAAATCCGGTACTTTCTACTCTGCGCTATTTCCGGGACGAATATATTGCACATATCGTAGATAAAAAATGTCCTGCGGGAGTCTGTAAAGAGTTGTTGCAATACAAAATTGATGCGGATAAATGTAAAGGCTGTACACTTTGTGCAAGAACATGTCCGAACAATGCGATTATTGGCTCGGTAAAAGAAGTACATATGATTGACCAGTCTAGATGCGTCAAATGTGGAGCATGTATGGAAAAATGCCGGTTTGGTGCTATTTATAAAGAGTAATAGGGGAGGTAAGATGATGGAAAATGTAACGATAAAATTAAATGGCAGAGCCGTGTCGGCGCCGGTGGGGTCTACAATCTTGGAAGCAGCACATTTGGCTGGAATCAAAATACCTACTCTCTGTTTCTTGAAAGAGATTAATGAAATCGGGGCATGTCGAATCTGTGTGGTGGAAGTAAAAGGTGCAAAGACTTTGGTTGCATCCTGTGTACATCCAATCGGTGATGGGATGGAGATATGGACGAATACACCGAAAGTGTTGGAGGCAAGAAGGAAGACTCTGCAGTTAATCTTGTCTGCGCATGACAGAAAATGTCTCTCTTGTGTGAGAAGTGGGAACTGCGAATTGCAGCAGTTGTGCCGTGAACTTGGAGTTGCAGAGGAAGACTATTTTGATGGTGAGAAAAATGGGTATGAATTAGATGTAACGGCGGCACATATGATTCGGGATAACAATAAGTGTATTTTGTGTAGACGATGTTCGGCAGTCTGTGAGAAAGTACAGGGAATCGGTGTGATTGGACCGAATCACAGAGGGTTTGCAACGAGTATTGGATCGGCGTTTGAGATGGGGCTTGGAGATACAAGCTGTGTGTCTTGTGGACAGTGTATTGCAGTCTGTCCGACTGGGGCTCTTCAAGAAAAGGATTATATAGATGAAGTGTTAGAGGCGATTGCCGATCCGGAAAAACATGTTGTAGTGCAGACAGCGCCTTCCGTAAGAGCGGCATTGGGAGAAGAGTTTGGATATCCGATTGGAACTGACGTGGAGGGCAGAATGGTGGCAGCACTTCGAAGAATCGGATTTGACAAAGTGTTTGACACGGATTTCAGTGCAGATCTCACTATTATGGAAGAAGCGCGTGAATTTATAGACAGAGTACAAAATGGTGGTGTACTTCCACTTATTACTTCCTGCTCACCTGGATGGATCAAATACTGTGAACATTATTTTCCGGATATGACAGAGAATCTGTCGAGCTGTAAATCACCGCAGCAGATGTTTGGAGCAATTACAAAGACCTATTATGCGGAAAAGACGGGGATGGATCCAAAGGATATCGTGTGTGTGAGTGTGATGCCTTGCACTGCAAAGAAATTTGAAATTGGACGCGAGGATCAGAATGCGGCGGGGGTACCGGATGTGGATATTGCTATTACAACAAGAGAGCTTGCAAGACTGATCAAACGTACAGGACTTGATTTTACAGGACTTCCGGAAGAGAATTTTGATGATCCGCTCGGAGAATCAACAGGAGCAGCGGTAATCTTTGGCACAACCGGTGGTGTTATGGAAGCGGCACTTCGGACGGCGGTGGAGACGCTTACGGGAGAAGAACTCGCAAAAGTGGACTTTGAAGATGTACGAGGAACAGATGGAATTAAAGAAGCGACTTACAATGTAGCGGGAATGGATGTGAAAGTAGCAGTCGCATCCGGACTGCAAAACGCAAAAGAGCTGCTTGACAAAGTCAATGCAGGAGAAGCAGACTATCATTTCATTGAGATTATGGGATGTCCGGGAGGCTGTGTAAATGGCGGTGGACAGCCACAAGTTTCTGCGGATGTAAGAAACTTTACCGATGTGAGAGCGGCACGTGCGAAAGTACTGTATGACAACGATGCCAAAAAAGCAATTCGAAAATCGCATGAGAATCCTTCGATTCAGAAATTATATGAAGAATTTCTGGGAAGACCGGGAAGCCAAAAAGCGCATGAGATTTTACATACATCTTATATAAAGAGAACGATTAATTCCATCTAGTAATGATAAAAGGCAGATTGCTATGTGATAAGACAATGGTGATTGTTACACGGCAATCTGTCTTTTGTCTGTTTGTACCAAAAAAAAAATCGTATTTATACAATATATCTAAAAATAAAAAAACTCTTTGGAAGAAATTGTAAATATGATATAATGAATTGTATGTGAAAAAAGAAACGAGAGGAGCAAAAATATGAAAAAGAAACGAAAATCCTTACGTGTAGCAAGTGCAGCGTTAGTTTGCGCGATGACAGCAACCTCTGTTCTTCCGGCAGCTGCTGCAAAGAAGAATGAGGAAACGACGCCAACAGTGCCTACAGAGCAGACAGAGTGTTCTAAAAATCCGAATGCATATGCAATTTACCCGCTTCCGCAGAAGGTGACGTATCCACAAACAACACAGTCATTTGAACTGAAAAGTGGAGAGGTAACGATTGTTGCAGAGAACGGAGTGGATGAGGCTACCAAAAACTTTGTAAAAAAAGTACTGGACAAGTATAAAGTTGGATATAAAGAATCTGAGAACGTAGATGATGAAAAAACAAATATCATCCTCGGCGTGGAACAAACAAACGGTGCAGCTGATAGTTATATGAAAGAAAATAAAATCAACGAGCCAAATGCAGAATTTTACAAAAAGCCGGATGCCTATGTGCTTGATGCAGATGCACAAAAGAAAGATATTGTCATTGAAGGAAAAGATACGGATGCAACCTTTCATGGTGTTGCGACTCTGCAGATGATGTTCTCTTCTTTCTCAGGAAAGAAATTTTTGGATGCGCATATTGAAGACTATGCAACTGTGGCGACGAGAGGATACATCGAAGGTTTCTATGGTGCATGGAACTTTGATGAGCGTGAAAATCTGATGGAATTTGCCAAAGACTATAAGATGAACAGCTATGTCTATGCACCGAAGGGAGATGCATATCATACAAGCAAATGGGATCAGCTATATCCGGATGAAACAATAAAAGAATTTGAAAAGTTAGTAAAGAAAGCCGAAGAGACAAAAGTAGATTTTGTATGGTCTATTCACCTTGGTAACTTTTTTAAATCATTTTCAAGTATATCAGATGCAAAGTACGAAACACAGTATCAGAAATTAATGGCAAAGCTGGAACAGTTGTATAAAATTGGTGTTCGTAAATTTGATATATTGAATGATGACTTTGGTGGCGGAAACAATGACATGGTTGTGACTGTGCTGAATAGATTGAATGAAGATTTAAAAAAGAAAGGTTGCCAGCCGATTACATACTGTCCACAGGGTTATAACAAGGCATGGTCAGGTAATGGTGCGGAGTTAACAGCTTTAAAGAATTTGAATGATGACATTCATATTTACTGGACCGGTGATGATGTAAACTCACCAATCACACAGGAAACGGTAAACTTTTTGAAAGAAAAGACAAATCATGATCCGGACTTCTGGTTGAACTATCCGGTAAATGAGCATGCGAAATCAGGAATTTATCTTGGTGATATCACATATTATGCGAGAGACAATGTAACGGGACTTGCAGGTTTCCACTCAAACCCAAGCAGATTTGCATATTCAAATGAGGTGGGCTTGTATCAGTTGGCGTCATTGGTATGGAACAATAATAAATATTCTGAACATGCAAATGAAATTTGGGAGAGCGCATTTAATTATTTGCAGCCTGAGGTAAAAGATTCTTATCTTACGATTGCGAGAAACGTAGCAAATGCACCTGGCTCATCCAGAGTTCCTGGATTTAATGAGTCAGAGTATTTGAAAGAAAAATTAGATGCAGTGCAAAAGCTTGTAAATGCAGGAAAGCCAATTAAAGAAAATGAAGATGCGAAAGCAATTTTAGCGGAATTTGATAATATCCTGAATGCAGTCAAAGATTTTGAAAAAAATTGTGCAAATAAAAATTTGGTAAAAGAATTGACGCCTTGGCTGAAATCATTAAATGATGTGGCAAGTGCAGGAAAAGGCGCATTGGAGAGTTTGATTGCTTTAGAAAATGGAGATACTACAACGGCCTGGACAAAACTAAGCAGTGCAAGCAAATATTACAACACAATGTATACCTATCTTACAGCAGAAGATTTGCCGAATGTATATGCAAAAGCAGGAAGCAAGAGACTTGCGCCGTTTGTGGCAAAGGCAATCAATGCAGCAAAAAATCAGTTAACACCGATTTTAAACCCGGGAGACACTACAATTTCACCAACATTATATGCGAAAATGGGCGGAGCAGAAGTGACCGAAACTGCTGATTCGAAGAAGATGTATGATGGAGATGAGACAACTTATGTTTCATGGCAGGTAAAACAGCAGGCGGGCGATTATTATGGATTAGACCTTGGAAGAGTTACCACTGTGACAGATGTATCTATTTTGCAGGCACAAAAAGACGGACACCATGACATTTTCCATGATGCAGAATTACAATATTCAGAAGACGGAGAAACATGGGAAAAGATTGATGCAAAAGTGGATGGAGACCGTATTACGGCAGATGGACTCAATGTGAAAGCGAGATATGTGAGATATTATCTGAAGACAGCAGGATATAATGGGAAACCGGATTATTGGACATATGTAAGAGAATTTACAGTGAACAAAAAAGTGGAAGAACATGACAGAGTCTACACTAACGTTGATGCATTGAAAAAGACACCTCTGACAATTGAGGGAACAGAGATTAGCGTTCGCAATTTGAAAGGTGTTACATTGAAACCAAATAATTATGTTGGTATTAAACTAGAGACACCGGAAGCGGCAAAATCATTCGTAAAAGAAGTATCGGCAGAGGAAGGTCTTGTATTTGAATATTCATTTGATGCATTGAATTGGTCAGAGGCAAAAGAGGTCAAAGACCTTGCCGGAGTAAAATATTTAAGATTGAGAAACAATTCAGAAAAAGATGTGACAGTGGATATAACAAAGATTGGAATGGATATCAAGAGCCTGAAGCCAGAAGCAAAATTGTTACAGTCAACAATTAAAAATGGTTTGAGTGAAGGGACGTATACAAATGTATTTGATGGCAATCTTTCTACTTATATTTTGACAAAAGAAAATCCGGCGAAAGATTCTTATATTACATTTGATTTGGGAAAAACGATTGAAGTGTATGATGTGGAGGCAGTAACCTCAGACGGATTACAGCGTCTGTACAATGCAAAGATTCAGATTTCAGAAAACAATAAAGACTGGACAGATGTGGCGACAGTTGAAAATGACAATTCTGTTATGGAAGTTCCT
Source organism: Faecalimonas nexilis (assembly GCF_059731825.1). Lineage (NCBI taxonomy): Bacteria > Bacillati > Bacillota > Clostridia > Lachnospirales > Lachnospiraceae > Faecalimonas > Faecalimonas nexilis. The sequence goes on from NZ_AP029189.1 coordinate 1,409,127, forward strand.
TATCGCTATGTGCGCGGTGATGCGAAAGGTGCAAAAGCAAGATATCTAAGACTTTACTTTACAGGTAACGGAAATGATAAATTGAAGCTACATGAGATTCAGATTAATAAAAAGACAGAAGGCGGCGTAGCGGCGGCGCAGATCACAAGCAACATGTCAGGTGATGTGGGAGCCGTGATTGATAATGACATCAGTACATTGTTCAATAAAAAGACAAAGTCCGGTGACTATATTAAATATCGTGTGACAGAAAATACAAACATTACACAGATTTCTGTGTTACAGGGTGCAGCCGGTGAAGGTGATTTGTATGTAACAACTCCAAAGGGTGAGCAAAAACTGGGAACAGTGAAAGATGTCATTGCAAAATTTGATACAAAAGATGTGGGACCAATTTCAGAGATTAGCATTAAATGGACTAAAGAAAGTGAAGCCTCAATTCATGAACTGGCAATTACAACCGGAGAAAATGCATCTGACGATATCGGAGAGTATGTAGATCCAATTATCGTAGACAATGGTGAGGAAATTGAACAGAATATTGCAATCGGTAAAAAAGTAGAAGTTTCTGGAACGACTGCTGGAGATAAAAATAATGTAAATGATGCGAATACCGAAACAAAATGGGACAGTGATTTCATCAAAGGTAATAACGCAAAAGAAAACTCATGGATTTACGTCGATCTTGGAGCAGAAAAAGAATATACTATGAATCAGATTGTAGTACGTTTCTATAATCTGATCTACCCAACAAAGTGGGAACTTCAGACATCGGATGATGCTCAAAACTGGACAACTGTAAAAGAACTTTCCAAAAATCCGAATGGAGCAGCACATCCGGTAGAAACAATTGATTTAGAGACTCCTCTGACAGCCAGATATGTTCGCCTTTTCTTTGAGGAATTGAACTCAGCCGCAGCCGGAAATGGTGTCGGAATCACAGAGTTTGAGATTTACGGAAAAGAGAAAAAGGATGAGGTGACAGACAAGACTGCTTTAAATGAGGCGATCAAAGAAGCAGAAGGAAAAGCAGAATCCAAAGAGTATACGAAAGCTTCCAAGGAAAGCTTAAAAGCAGTCATTGCAGAGGCAAAGAAAGTTGCAGAGAATGCAAGTGCGACACAGGACGAGGTGACAAAGGCGACTACAAAATTGCAGGAGGCAGTAAACGCACTTCAAGTGAAAGTGACAGAAAAGCAGAATATTGGATTGAAAAAACCAGTGACGGTATCTGGTACAAGCAATGGCGTCAAGGAATCCATCAATGATGGAAATGCATCCACAAAATGGGACAGTGATCTTATCAAGAGTGGAACAGGTGATGAGGCACAGGACATTGGCGATGCATGGTTTGCAATTGATCTTGGGGAGCAGATGAATCTGATTGACGGTTTGAAGGTATCATACTTCAATAAAGTATATCCTACAGATTATGAGGTGCAGGTATCCAATGACAATGAGAACTGGACAACGGTGAAGACTTTATCAAAAGAACATAACGGTCCGGTGAATCCGACTGATGAGATTACATTTGAAACTCCGGTTTCAGCACGCTATGTGAGAGTGTTCTTTAAGGAATTGAACAATGTGGCAGGTGGACACGGCGTTGGAATCAATGAGGCAGAAGTGCTTGGCAGATATGTATATGAGAAATCCTCTGTACAGAGTGTGTCTGCAAATACAGATATCCTGATTGAGAAAGACAGTGAATTTGATGCTGCGAAGCTTCCGGCTGTAAATGGAATTCAGGTTGCAGTGGAAGAAATGACTGACACAATCAAAGTACTTGTTCCGGTGACATGGAATACAGATAATCTAGATACCGGTAAAGTAGATACATATGTGTTGGAAGGAACACTGAGTTTAAATGCAGTTGCAAATGCAGAGAATAAAAAGGCGAGCGTGAATGTAGTAGTACAAGGTGAGCCTACAGAAGAACTCGATTATAAAGCATTGGATGAACAACTTGTGATTGCAGCAGGAAAAGAACAGGATAAAGATAAGTATAAAGATAAGTATACAACAGAGTCTTATGATGCGTTTAAAACAGCATATGACAATGCGAAAAATGTAAAAGAGAATGCGACGACACAAGAGGCTGTGGATCAGGCGACAGAGACTTTGAAGAACGCGATTGCAGGTCTCAAAGAAAAACCGACAGAGCCTGAGACTCCGGAAGTAGATAAGAGTAAATTGCAGGCAAAAGTGGATGAGTACAGTAAGTTAGATTCCGATATTTATACACAAGAGAGCTGGGGGGCATTTGTAGACGTATTGGAAGATGCAAATGCGGTATTAGCAGATGAGAAAGCAACACAGGAAACGGTTGATGCAATGCTTCAAAGCTTGGAAGAAGCATATGGTAAGCTGGAAGTGGCAGAGACACCGGATCCTCAGCCGGAAGTAGACAAGACAGCGCTGCAGGCAAAGGTAGATGAGTGCAGCAAACTAAATGAAAAAGATTACACAGAGGCAAGCTGGGAAGGATTTGCGAAAGCATTTGAAGAAGCCAATGCGGTATTGAAAAATGAGAATGCAACGCAGGACGATGTCGATCAAGCGTTAAAAGTGTTGAATGAGATGTGTGGAGCACTTAAGAAAGTAACAACACCTACCACACCTACAACGCCAACAACACCTACGAAGCCAACGACTCCAACAGAACCGGATAAAAACAAACCAGACAACAAGAAACCGGTAAAAACAGGAGATCCGACAAGCGTGTTTGGCATTTTCTCATCCATGATTTTAGCGAGCGGCTATATCTTGGGACGTAGAAAAAAAGACGATAATTAAGAATGAGAGAACCCCTTCATATCGGTAGCGGTATGAAGGGGTTTTCCTTGCGGGAACCGGAGAAATTGAGTATACTAAAAAGAAGAAAATGCGACTCTGGGAAAGGGGAGAAGATTGAAAATGAAAGTGATTGATTTTCAGGATGCAAATTGCAGGCATTGCTATAAATGTGTTCGAAATTGCAGTGTAAAAGCAATTTCAGTCCGGAATGAACAGGCGCATATTATTCGGGAAGCCTGCATTCACTGTGGGCATTGTCTGGAAGTTTGCCCGCAGAATGCGAAAACATTTGCGAGTGATATGGAGCGTGTCAAAGGGTATCTGAGACAGGGGATGAAAACCGTGATTTCTATTGCGCCGTCTTATCTTGGTGTGTTGGAGTATAAAAATCCGGGGCAGGTTGTGGATGCACTGTTAAAGCTTGGTTTTTTTGAAGTGCGCGAGACGGCAGAGGGAGCGGCGCTTGTCACACGTGAATATCAGAAACTCCTGGAAGAAGGAACGATGAAAAACCTGATTACAACCTGCTGCCCAAGTGTGAATGATCTGATCGAAAAATACTACCCAAGTCTGACAAAATATATGACCCCGGTAGTATCTCCGATGATCGCGCATGGGAGACTGATCAAAAAGATTTATGGTGAGGATGTGAAGGTTGTTTTTTTAGGGCCTTGCATTGCAAAAAAAGAAGAGGCAGTTGGGGATGACAGGGTGTTTGGGGCTGTCGATGCAATTCTGACATTTGAGGAGCTTGGCGGATGGTTGAAGGCAGAAGGAATCACAATATCGGAATGCGAAGAGAAGCCGTTTGGAAATCCGGATCCGAGGATCAACCGCATTTATCCGGTTGGAGGAGGAATTGTAAAGTCGGTGATGGAACAGAAAGAGATGAAGGATACATATCACAAACTTTACGTGGACGGTCTGGATGCCTGTATGGAACTATTTAAAAGCATGGAGAAGGAGGAACTCAGCCACTGCTTTATCGAGGCAAATGTATGTGACGGAGGCTGTATTAAAGGACCTGCATCGGACCAGTGGCAGAATTCTTTTGTGAAAGCGAAGGTGCAGATTGAAGCACAGGTGGAACATGCGCCCGCTTCCGAGGATATTCCATATGATTGCATATCAATGCAAAAAACATTTTTGGATCGAAGTCAGCACGAACAAGTTCCGACAGAGGAGGAATTGACAGAATTGCTGCAGGCAATCGGAAAGTATAAAAAAGAGGATGAATTGAATTGTGGTGCATGCGGGTATTCGACCTGTCGGGCGAAAGCGACAGCGGTATTTCAGAAGAAGGCAGAACTTGGGATGTGTCTTCCGTATGCGATTGCACAGGCAGAATCGATGTCGAATATTGTGCTGGATGTGACACCGAATCTGATTTTCATCATAGATGATGAGATGCGGATTCGAGAGTGCAACCGAATGGCGCAGCAGTATTTGGGAGTCAGCAGGGAAGAAGCGCTGGAGCGATACATATTCGAGTTTATCGAGACGGAAGATATCGAGATGGTGCTTGAAACGAAACAGTCTATTATGAGTAAAAAAGTAGATTTACCGCAGATTCACTTGAAGGCGGAAGAAAAAATTGTGTATATTCCGAATCTTACATCAGTGCTTGTCATTTATCAGGATATCACGAAAGAGGAGAAGGCGAAGGAAAAGCGGTACCGTTTAAAGATGGAGACGATCGATGCTGCACAGAAGGTTATTGATAAGCAGATGATGGTGGCGCAGGAAATTGCGGGACTTTTAGGAGAAACAACGGCGGAGACAAAGGTTACGCTTACGAAATTACGGGATTCAATCCTGATGGATGAGGAGGAGTAGCATGAGTGTTAGTGTGGATGTTGCGTGGAAAAGTCTGAACAAATATCAGGAAGAACTCTGCGGAGATAAGGTGGAGGTGCTGAAGACGGATAAGGCAGACGTTTTGATTTTGGCTGATGGAATGGGAAGCGGTGTGAAAGCGAACATACTTGCAACACTCACTTCAAAAATCCTAAAGACAATGTTTCGGGATGGGGCTTCCATTGAGCTTGCGGTGGAGACGATCGCAAAGACCCTGCCGATCTGCAAAGTGCGGGAAGTGGCGTATGCAACGTTTAGCATTCTTCAGATTGCTCACAATGGAGAAGCGTATCTTGTCGAATTTGACAATCCAAGCTGCATTTTTATCCGGGATAAAAAGATTGTGGATTATCCGTACAAAGAACGTATAATCGAAGGGAAAACAATACGTGAATATCGTTTTCAGGTAAAGCTCAATGATTGCTTTGTTTTGATGAGTGATGGTGTGATCTACGCCGGGGAAGGAGAGCTTATGAATTTGAGCTGGACGTGGAACGAGATGGCAGAATATACGCTGAAATGCACAAAAAACACACTTTCTGCTTCGAGATTGACCGTTCTTTTGAGTGATCTGTGCAATGAATTGTATGCCCACCGTCCGGGTGATGACACGACGATTGCAGTCATGCGTGTGATCAATCGAAAAATCGTGAACATTTTTACCGGTCCGCCAAAAAGCAAAGATGATGATGAGCGTATGGTGCGGGAATTTATGTCAGAAGAGGGAACAAAGGTTGTGTCAGGAGGGACGAGCGCAAATATTATGGCGCGCGTTTTGCAGAAAAACATTGTCACATCGGTGAATTATCAAGATTCATCAGTGCCGCCGACTGCTGCGATTGAAGGTTTGGATTTGGTGACAGAGGGAGTTCTGACACTTGGAAAAGCATTAAAACTGCTCAAGAAATATGAGAGAGATGATTTTGACGTGGAATTTTTTGATGAGTTGGATGCGGATAATGGAGCGTCCAGACTTGCAAGGCTGTTAATCGAAGAATGTACGGACATTCATTTATTTGTGGGGACGGCAACGAATGAAGCGCACCAAAATTCCAATCTTCCATTTGACTTAAGTATCCGAATGAATCTGGTAGAACAGCTTCAGGAGGTGGCAAGGAAGATGGGAAAACAGGTGTGCGTAAAATACTACTAGTTGGAGGAAATATGTTAATACTTGTAATTATGATGCTTGGAGTTATTATCGGTATGAAACTGAATTTGAAGAAAACATTGAAGGTAAATGGAGTGCTTCAGATTGTTTTAACCGGGATTTTGATTTTTATTATGGGAGTCTCGCTTGGAAGCAGAGAAAACTTTTTTAATGAACTGGCAGAACTTGGCTGGAAGAGTGTGCTCTATATGTTGTCTGCGGTGGCAGGATCTACTTTGATCGTCTATGGACTTACGAAAGTATTTATGAAAAGTAAGGAGGATAAGGAAATATGATGGTTGTGATCGCAGTGTGCTGTCTGGCAGCGGGAGTGCTTTTGGGAAATGGAATTCTTCCCAAGGATATAATTGATTTTCTGACCGGACACTCAGAACATGTGTTGTATGTGCTGATGTTCTCTGTCGGAATCAGTGTTGGAGCGAACAAAGGTGTATTCCAGAAATTAAGAGAGCATCATGTGAAAATCTTATTGATTCCAATAGGAGTTATTTTGGGAAGCATTTTTGGAGGTGTTGTGTGCAGTCTGTTTTTAGGGGAAAGCTTACGGGACAGTCTGATGATTGTGTCGGGGCTTGGCTGGTACAGTCTTTCTGGAGTTCTGGTGACGGAGCTTGCAGGTGCAAAAATTGGTACGATTGCGTTTCTATGTAATCTTTTGCGGGAAATCTTCTCGTTTATGATCATACCGGTTGTAGTAAAATATTTTAACGGATATGCGGCGATTGCTCCGGCAGCAGCTACGAGTGAGGATACGACACTTCCGATGCTGATGAAATATACATCAGGAGAAGTGGTGATGATGGCAGTTTTGAATGGAATTATCTGTTCGGCAGCGGTTCCGGTATTGATAAAACTGTTTAACGGAATTTTATGATTAGTATATTGTGCAAGAAAAAAAGACGGGAATCCCGTCTTTTTAACGTTCATATACAATATAGCGGTATTTTTGCAGCAATTCAGTTGCATTATGGGAAGAAGATTCGTCGTAAAATTCAATACGCAGAACGCCTTCTTCAAATTCACGGTTATGTATAATGCCGATATTTTTGATGCTGATATTGTTTGATGCAAGTATGGTCGCAATTGTTGCGATTCCCCCTGCTTCGTCGATGATATCGCAGTAGATCGCAAACACTTTTTTGATCGGTCCGGAGGAACCTTCCGGAATGGAATTCCGGTAATTTTTAGATGTCTCAAATAAATCATATAATTTTTGCTCGGAGCTTTCTGCGACAGAATCTCTTGCATTTTTTAACATGTCAATGTAAGCGTCCAAAATTTTGACAATATTGTCTCCGTTTTTCAGACAGATATGCTGCCACATTGTCGGAGAAGAAGAGGCAATTCTTGTGATATCCTTAAATCCTCCTGCAGCAAGCTGTTTCATTAACTCATCTTTTGTATCCGTATCCTTTACAAAGTTGACTAAGGTGGATGCAATGATATGTGGCAGATGGCTGATTGTTCCGGTGATCAGATCGTGCTCTTTGTAATCCAAGATGACCGGAAGTGCTTTTAACGATTCTACAAAAGTGCTGTATGCAGTCACTTTATCTTGCGATACGGTCGAAGATGGAGTCAGGATGAAGTACGCATTTTCAATCAGCATCGATTTGGAATTTAAAAAACCGGACTTCTCAGAACCAGCCATTGGATGTCCTCCGATAAAATTTTCTTCCATATCAAGAGCGATGATCTCCTCGTGAATCGAAGTCTTTACACTGCCTACGTCAGTGAGAATACAGTCTTTGGTAACATAGTGTTTGATCTGCTTTAAATACGCAGTGTTATATGAGACCGGTGCACATAGGAAAATATAGTGACAGTTGGAAAAGTTGTTATCGATGGAAGTGCAGGCTACGTTGATTACAGATTCCTGCGTGGCGAGCGCGAGTGTCTCTCTGCTTTTGTCAAAGGCGATAATCTCGGAATCAGGGTAATACTGACGGATCGCACGGGCGATGGAACCGCCAATCAATCCAAGCCCGATAAACCCGATTTTGTAAGGTTTGTTCATAATATTTGCTGTCCTTTCTTTATTTTCACTTATCAATTATTGTACACTAAAGTAAAAGACAAATAAATTGTATAAATTTAATAAAAGAGTTGTAATTTTGTGGAAATTTTAGTACAATATACACATGAGAAACTACAAAAATAAGGAGGCAGCAAAATATGAAAGTTTACAGAACAGACGAAATTAGAAATGTGGTACTTTTAGGACACGGAGGCAGCGGAAAAACTAGTTTAGTCGAAGCAATGGCTTATGTATCAGGAGCAACCAATCGAATGGGCAAGATAACAGACCATAACACGATTAGTGATTTTGATAAAGAAGAACAAAAACGAGAGTTTTCGATTAGTACAAGTCTGATCCCGATTGAATGGGAAAAAGCAAAGATCAATATTTTGGATACACCGGGATACTTTGATTTTGTTGGAGAAGTAGAAGAAGCGGTAAGTGCAGCGGATGCAGCCGTAATTGTTGTTTCAGGAAAAGCAGGAGTAGAAGTAGGAACGGAAAAAGCGTGGGAGTTATGTGACAAATATAATCTTCCGAGAATGGTATATGTGACAGAGATGGATGTGGATGATGCAAGTTTCCGGCAGGTTGTGGAAGATTTGACGGCAAGATACGGAAAGAAGATTGCGCCGCATTTCCAGCCGATTCGTGAGAATGAAAAGCTTGTAGGGTATATCAACGTCATCAAGAATGCCGGAAGAAGATATACAGGTATCGGGCAGAGAGAGGAGTGTGAGATTCCGGAATATTGTTTGCCAAACTTACAGCTTTTAAGAGATTCACTGATGGAGGCGGTTGCCGAGACGAGTGAAGACTTTATGGAAAGATATTTTGCAGGAGAAGAATTTTCAATTGAAGAGATTCGTTCTGCGATGCGCACGGAAGTAATGGATGGGGATATCGTACCTGTTGCGATGGGATCAAATATAGAGGCGCAGGGAGCGGCAAATTTGTTGTCTGACATTGTGCGTTTCTTCCCTAGCCCGGATAAGAGAACTTGTGTGGGGATCAACCGCAAGACAAATGATATTTTTGAAGCAAATTATGATTTCGCAAAAGCGAAGACGGCATATGTGTTTAAGACAATGGTAGATCCGTTTATTGGAAAATATTCATTTGTAAAAGTATGTTCGGGTGTCTTAAAAGGCGAAGATACACTGTTTGACACAGAGAATGACACGGAACAGAAACTTGGGAAATTATATACGATGCAGGGAAATAAACCGGTGGAAGTCTCAGAATTACACGCAGGTGATATCGGTGCGATCGCAAAACTTTCTGGCGTAAAGACAGGCGATACACTTTCTACAAAGAATACGCCGGTTCTGTTCGGAAAGACAGAATATTCCACACCTTATACATATATGAAATATGTTGTAAAGGCAAAAGGAGATGAAGATAAGGTATCTCAGGCGCTGGCAAAGATGATGGCAGAAGATGTGACGTTGAGAGCGGTAAATGACAGTGAGAATCGTCAGTCGTTATTGTATGGTATGGGAGATCAACATTTAGAGATTGTTGTGAGCAAGCTTGCAAGCCGTTACAAAGTAGATGTGGATTTGGAGACACCGAAAGTTGCTTTCAGAGAGACTATCCGAAAGAATTCAGATGTAGATACAAAATATAAAAAACAATCTGGAGGGCATGGGCAATACGGTCATGTAAAGATGAAATTTGAACCTTCCGGAGATTTAGAGACACCATATGTATTTGAACAGATTGTAGTTGGCGGAGCAGTTCCAAAGAATTACTTCCCGGCAGTAGAAAAAGGTTTGCAGGAATCTGTACTGAAAGGACCTTTGGCAGGATATCCGGTTGTAGGTGTGAAGGCAGTTTTATATGACGGATCTTATCACCCGGTGGATTCTTCTGAGATGGCATTTAAGACAGCGACAATGCAGGCGTTCAAAAAAGGATTTATGGAAGCAAGTCCTGTGTTATTGGAGCCAATCGCAAAGATTAAAGTGACGGTGCCGGATGAGTATACCGGAGACGTGATGGGAGACCTGAACAAACGTCGTGGACGTGTGCTTGGAATGACGCCGGTTGCGGGCGGAGCGCAGATTATCGAAGCGGATATTCCGATGACAGGAGTATTTGGATACTGCACCGTGCTGCGGTCTATGACAGGTGGAAGAGGGGCTTATGAATATGAATTTGTACGCTATGAACAGGCTCCTTCTGATGTGCAGGAAAAAGAGATTGCAAAACGTGCAGCAGAAGAATAAGTAAGGCGGGTAAGGGCATCATTTTTAGATGTCCTTACCTTTTTATCTGTGTGGGACAACCTTTTGGGAATGTATTGTACTTTTGATATAAAGGTGCTATAATTGCCATGCTGTTTGGATTCTGTATGGGAATCCGAGAGGAATGAAAATAAAAAGTTGAGGGAATATCGATGAAGATTGTAATTATTGGAGATGGAAAAGTAGGATATAAACTTGCAAAGCAACTCTCTGAAGACAATTATGATGTAGTGCTGATTGACAATAATGCGGGAAAGTTAAAGGCGGCGATTAATAAGCTGGATATCATTTGTATTACCGGGGATGGTGTAAGTGCAGAAGTGCAAAAAGAAGCAGATGTACCGCATGCAGATTTAGTGATTGCATGCGCATCTACAGATGAGCTCAATATGCTGAGTTGTCTGATCGCGAGAAGATTGGGAGCGAGACATACGATTGCCAGAGTGCGTAACCCAATTTACTATCAGCAGATAGATATTTTGAAAGAAGATTTGAGGTTGAGTATGGCGGTCAATCCGGAACTGGCAGTTGCAAATGAGATTTCAAGAGTGCTGATTTTTCCGGTGGCAAGTAAGATTGAGACATTTGTGAAAGGAAGAGTGGAACTGGTTGAATTTATGCTGCGCTCAGGGAATCCGATCATTGGTCACAGTCTGGCGGAGATTTATAGGAAATATCAGATTAAGATACTTGTCTGCGCAGTACAAAGAGGAAAGAAAGTTTATATTCCGGACGGAGAGTTTGTTCCACAGGAAGGCGATAAGCTTCACATTGCAGCATCCCATCGGGAGATTGAGCTCTTCTTTAAATCTTTGGGAGATTGTAAGAATAAGATCCGAAGAGTTTTGATTTGCGGAGGTGGACGCGTAGGATTTTACCTCGCAAAGCAGCTTCTGTCTTTGGGAATGCAGGTTAAGATTATTGAGCAGGATTTGAAAAAATGCGAAGCGTTATGTGAGTCTCTGCCTAAGGCGACCATTATTCATGGAGATGCAGCAGATCATGATCTTTTGATCGAGGAAGGTATTCGGGAGGCGGATGCACTTATTTCACTTACTGGTATGGACGAGGAGAATATCATTATGGCATTGTTTGCAAAGATGCAGGGCGTGCATAAGATTATCGCAAAGGTAAATGAGGACACAAGAGCGCAGATGGTCGAAGGTCTTGGAATCGATAGTATTGTATCTGCAAAAAGTGCAACAGCAGATGTTATTTTAAGTTATGTGCGTGCAAGACAGAATTCTTTGCGCAGTGCAAACGTGGAGACGATGTATCGTCTGGTTGACGGTCAGGTGGAAGCGTTAGAATTTATTATCAGAAAAGAGAACAATTATACGAATATACCGCTTAAGAATATAACGATCAAGCCGAATAATCTGATCGCCTGTATTGGAAGAAAGAGACAGATTATTATTCCGAATGGTGAAGACAGCCTTCAGGTAGGGGATAGTGTCGTAGTTGTAACTTTGGAAAGAAAGATTCATGATATCACAGATATTTTGAGTTAGAGGAAGAGGCAATTATGAACTATAGAATGACGAGTTTTATATTAGGAAGAATGTTAGGTGTAGAGGCGCTTGTGATGGTGATTCCGGCGATTGTTTCCGCGATATACGGAGAAGAGACGATGCGTGCGTTTTTAATCACAAGTGCTGTCTTAATGGTATTGTTTTTGATTTTCGGGCGCAAAAAGCCGGAGAATGCGATGATCTATGCAAAGGAAGGATTTGTGATTGTGGCGCTGGCATGGATTCTATGGTCCGTATTCGGAGCACTTCCGTTTTATATTTCGGGAACGATACCGAAATATATCGATGCACTGTTTGAGACTGTGTCCGGTTTTACAACAACAGGTTCTACTATTTTGACGGATATTGCATCTTTGCCGATGGGCATGAATTTTTGGAGATGTCTGACGCATTGGATCGGCGGAATGGGAGTGCTTGTCTTTGTGCTGGTACTGACATCTTTAGATGACAAGAATACGATGCACTTGATGCGCGCGGAGGTTCCGGGACCGGAAGCGGACAAACTGGTTCCCAAGGTGAGAGGAACAGCAAAAATTTTATATGGAATGTATCTTGCGCTGACGTTGATAGAAGTTGGATTTTTGCTTGCGGGAGGAATGAATCTGTATGACAGTGTCATCCATGCATTCAGTACTGCTGGAACCGGAGGGTTTAACAACAGGAATAACAGTGTTGCGTTTTATGACAGCGCATATATAGATGGTGTGATCACAGTATTTATGATTCTGTTTGGAATCAATTTTAATATGTATTTTCTGTTGCTGTTAAAGAATGTAAAGTCTGTATTTAAAAACGAAGAAGTCCGGGCCTATTTGGGAATCATCGCAGCTACGACGATTATCATTACGTTCAACATTATGCACATTTATGAGACACCGTTAAAATCATTCCGCTATGCGGTATTTCAGGTGGCTTCCATTATCACAACAACCGGATTTGGGACCGCAGATTATAACCTTTGGCCGGAGCTGTCGAAGTGTTTGCTGCTTATGGTCATGATTGTCGGGGCGTGCGCAGGTTCGACCGGTGGTGGTATGAAAGTATCGAGAATTTTAATTTTGTTAAAAAGTATCAAGCAGGAAGTGAAAAAAACACTGCATCCGAAGTCAGTCAGTGTTGTAAAGGTCAATGGAAAAAGAGTGAGTGGTGAGACGATGCATGCGGTATATGTGTATTTTATGGCATACATTTTTATTGTGATAGCATCTGTTCTTGTTGTATCCATCAACAATTTTGATTTTGCAACAACATTTACCGGCGTGCTCACAACATTGAATAATGTGGGACCAGGAATTGCTGCGGTTGGTCCGGTTGAGAATTTTGCGAAATTTTCTGTGTTATCAAAAATTGTATTCTGTTTTGATATGCTGGTCGGAAGATTGGAAATTTTCCCGTTTTTAATGTTGTTTTCATCGAACTTGTGGAGAAGAAAATTTTAAGGGAGAGAAGATTATGAAAAAATCAAGTAAGAAACTTATCGGAATATTGATTGTCATTTTGCTGGCATGTATTTATTATTACGTAACCATTCCGGCAATCAATATCCATTCATCAGAATTTTGGATTTTTATCATTTTACTGATTGTGGCGCTTTTGGTGTATTATATATGGAAAAGGCGTCTTGGAAAAGATGAGATTAAGCAGTCCAAGGTTGTGAAGGGAATTCTGTTTGTTCTGCTAGGCGTTGTGTTGATTTATGGAGTGGGAACATTACTGTCCTCCCCGATTGTCAATGCAAAGAAATATCAAAAGCTTTTAACTGTGAAAGACGGAGAATTCACGAAAGATATTGAAGAGTTATCGTTTGATCAGATTCCGCTTTTGGATAAAGACTCTGCTACGATTCTCGGAAACCGTAAGATGGGAAGTATGGTAGATATGGTATCTCAGTTTGAAGTGGACGATATTTACACCCAGATTAACTACCGGGATAAGCCGGTGAGAGTATCACCGCTTCGTTATGCGAACCCAATCAAATGGCTGACAAATCAGTCAGAGGGAATTCCGGCATATATCCGAATTGATATGGCGACACAGACAACAGAACTTGTAAAATTAGAGGAAGGGATGAAGTATTCCACATCTGAGTATTTCAACAGAAATATTTACAGACATTTGCGTTTTAAATATCCAACCTATATTTTTAATGATTTAAGTTTTGAAATTGACGATGACGGGGTTCCATACTGGGTATGTCCGGTGAAGAAATTCAACATCGGTCTGTTTGGTGGTGAGACAATCGGACGTGTTGTTCTCTGTAATGCGATCACCGGTGAGACAGTGGACTATGCGATTGATGAAGTGCCGGAATGGATAGACCGTGCATATTCCGCAGATATGCTTGTGCAGTTATATGACTATTATGGAACTTTAAAACACGGATTTTTCAATAGTGTACTTGGACAGAAAGATTGTCTGAAGACGACAGAAGGATATAATTATCTCGCAATTGACGATGATGTGTGGGTGTATACAGGTGTTACATCCGTAAGCGGTGACCAGTCAAATGTAGGGTTTGTGCTGATGAATCAACGTACGATGGAGACAAAATATTACGCTATTGAAGGGGCGACAGAGAGTTCAGCGATGAATTCCGCGCAGGGAGAGGTGCAGGATCTCGGCTATAAGGCTGCATTCCCGCTGCTTTTGAATATTTCCGGAGAACCGACATATTTCATTGCGCTGAAGGACGAGGCAGGACTTGTCAAGAAATATGCGATGGTGAATGTCCATAAATATCAGGTTGTTGCAATCGGAGATACGGTAAATGAATGTGAAGAACGGTATCAAGAGCTGCTCTTAAAAGAAGGAATTCAGGTGGAAGAGGAAGATACGCGGGAAACTCAGACCCTGACAGGTAAGATTACAAAAATCGCGCAAGGTGTTGTGGATGGAAACTCACACTATTACATTATGATAGAAGGCTCCGAGGACATTTTTGATGTGCCTGTAGTGGACTATATCGATATCATCAAATACGATGTCGGCCAGGAGATTACGGTAGAGTACAAAGTGGGAGAAAAGATGAACACTGTAACTAATTTAAAATAAACAAAAAGAGTTGTGAGACAGTCTCGCAACTCTTTTTACATTCTAATTTAAAAATTCACATTTTTCCGTCTTCACATCTTTTAGACCTTCTCTGTCAGCACTTACACTTACATAGAAATCTACGTTGTGCTTTTTCGAGATATTGCTTAAACGATCGACAAATCTTGGGATATTTTCGAGGGAAACACTGGTCTGCTTTAAAATTCCGTCAATAAAAATAACTTCGATATCACTGTTGCAGCTGATCATACCATAGATGAAACCAGTGTATTCATCTATGTTGCGGATGGAAGGGAAATCATCCATGCAGATTGCTCTGATATCAAATGATACACTGTAGGTATCATTGTGGCTGTTCTTGATAAAGACAACATTACCGTCACATGCTTTTGCTTTCTGATTGGCTAATTCAATCATCTTTTGTGTCTTGCCACTGCCTTTTTGCCCTGTTAATAAATATACCATGGGAATCACTCCTTTGTTATGTATTTTTTATTCTGTCTATGATATTATTTATTATACAACAACTTTTGCCAAAGAGCAATAAAATATCGCAAATTTATATTAATATTTTACAAAAAGTTGTATAATTATTTAAATTATTTATAAAATTTGTACAACTATGGAGGGGTGAGAATAAAATGATAAGAATACTGTTGATTGAGGATGATGAGCATATTGCACAGAGCATTCAATTTTTTTTGGAAGGTGAAGGATTTCAGATAAAAGTGGCAGCTATGGCAAGGCAGGCAATGGAACTGTTAAAGTCGGAGGATTTTCAGTTGGTTATTTTAGATGTCACATTGCCTGACGGAAATGGGTTTGAACTGTTTGAGGAGATCAAAGCAAGAAAAGAACTGCCGGTTATCTTTCTGACGGCGTTGGATGGAGAAGAAGAGATTGTAAAAGGATTTGAATTGGGGGCAGATGAATATATTACGAAACCGTTTCGTCCACGGGAATTACTTTCCAGAATTAGAAATGTAATCCGCCATACTGGGATACTGGAAGAAAACAGACAGGAAATTCAAATTGAGCATGTGAAGATGAATTTAGAGCAAGGGGCGGTCTACAAGAACAATGAGCGCATAGAACTGACGGCGCTGGAGTATAAGATACTTGCTCTGTTTTTTGAGAATAAAGGCCGGATCCTGACAAGAGGGCAGATACTTTCGGGAATCTGGGATGAGTCCGGCAATTTTGTCAACAACAATACGTTGACAGTGTATATCAAAAGACTTCGCGAGAAGATAGAAGAAGACTCAAATGCTCCAAAGATCATCAGGACAGTGCGCGGCATGGGATATAAGGCGGGGGTTTGATCTATGGAGAAAAAAAGATTTGTAATCAGCGTGTGTGTCCTTGCTTTGGCTGGACTTATCAGTACCTGGATATTTGCTGGCGCTGTGGAGCGGGAGAATAACAGATGGCTGTATGACGTGACGGACAGTCTTGTGACAGAGATTGTAAGGCAATATCCGGATGTGGAGGAGGAGACGATTCGTCAGATGACTTCAGACGGGGTAGCGTCTCAGAAAGAAAGTGTATTGAAGAAATATGGAATTGAGGAAGACAATTTTTTACCGAAACGAACCGGTGGAAATCAGCAGGTGATGATAGTGGGCGGAGTGACTGGGATTTTATTTTTGGTCTGTGCAGGTTGTGTCGGTATCTTTTTATATGCCATGAAAAGGCAGAGAAAGCAGATTGAGGAACTGGAACAATACTGTGAGGAGGTACTTCAGGAAACGGCAACGCTGGATCTGCGGGATAACGAAGAGGGAAGATTCAGTCTTCTTAAAAATAAAGTATATGATATCACCGTACTTCTCAGAGAAAAGAATCAACTGCTCGAAAAAAATAAGAAGGAGACAGAAAGGCTGATCGCGGACATTTCGCACCAACTCAAGACACCAATTACCTCTCTTCGTATGACAAATGAAATCCTATATATGGACATGTCAAGCGAAAAGAGAATGCGATTTCTTGATAATATGCAGGCGGATCTGCTGAAGATTGAGTGGTTCGTAAAAACGATTTTGAACCTTGCAAAATTAGATTCAAAGACACTTACATTGAAAAGAGAAGAGACGATGGCAGCAGAATTGTCAGAGAAGATGATAGATTCGTTCAAAATCTTCTGTGAGGTGAGTGGGTGTAGAATTGCTTCATCTGGCGAAGAAGATATTACGCTTTGGTGTGATAAAAAATGGCTTTTGGAAGCTCTGCACAATATTTTGAAAAATGCACTGGAGCATGGCGCGGCACACATAGCGCTTTTGTGGTCGGAAAATAATCTTTATACAAAACTTGAAATCACAGATGATGGAGAAGGGATTGAAAAAGAAGAACTCCCGCATATTTTTGAGCGCTTTTACAAGATGAAAGGAAGCAGAGAAGACAGTATGGGACTTGGTATGGCATTTACGAAAAGTATGATTGCATACCAGAACGGGGAAGTGAAAGTAAAGAGTAAAAAAGATGAGGGCACGACGTTTATCGTAAAAATATATAAAAATGATTTCCAAAAGTCACTTTAGAGTCACTTTTGTATCGTAGAATAAAGAAAAACGAAGGAGGCAGAGTATGGAAATCTTAAAAGTAGAGAATTTATGTAAACGATACGGAGAAAAGGATACTGAAGTGGTTGCTTTGGATAATGTGAGTTTTACCGTGGAAAAGGGAGAATTTGTTGCGATCATCGGGGCGTCAGGAAGTGGTAAATCAACACTTTTACATCTGATTGGCGGTGTTGACCGCCCGACAAGCGGGAAGGCATTTATCGACGGGACTGATATCTATGAGCTGAATGCGGATAAACTGGCAATCTTTAGGAGAAGACAGGTCGGATTGATTTATCAGTTTTATAATCTGATTCCGATTTTGAATGTAGTAGAAAATATTACGCTTCCATGCAGATTAGATGGAAAGGAAGTAAAAGAGGAACGTCTGGAGGAACTTTTAGAAATCTTAAATCTCAAGAATCGAAAAGAGCACCTTCCGAATCAACTGTCAGGCGGACAACAGCAAAGAGTGTCGATTGGGCGTGCAATCGTGAATTATCCGGCGATCGTGCTCGCCGACGAGCCGACGGGGAATCTGGATAGTAAGGCGTCAAGAGAGATTATTGATCTTTTAAAAATGTCCAATCAAAAATACAATCAGACGGTGATCGTAATTACACACGACGAGAATATTGCGCTGGAAGCGGATCGGATTCTGACAATTGATGACGGGAAGATTGTCAAAGACGAGAGAGTGAGGTAGTTTATGAACATTTTAAATGAACTCACGGTCAAAAATTTAAAACGGAATAAAAAGCGTACGCTTGTAACAATTTTCGGAATTATCCTTTCGGTAGCGCTGGTTACGGCGATTACGACATTTGTTTCCAGCATGCAGGGCTCTATGATAGAGTACGCAAAGGAAAATGATGGAGATTATCATATTTTTGTATCGGATGTGCCGGTTGAACAGCAGAAATATTTGTTAAACAATGCAAAAATCGAACAGACTATGATTGGGCAGACAATTGCAGATGTAGCGCCTGAGACATTTTTTAAAGAGGAAGAAGATCAGGAAAATTATAGAGGGATGCTGAAATTGAAAGCATTTGAGGAGAAGGATTTGAAGCGGCTTGGAATTAAGCTGATAGAAGGTCATATGCCCAAAAATGAGCAGGAGATCCTGATGCCGGTGCAGCTGAGCGGATTGGATGGTATTAGCTATGAAGTGGGTGATGTGTTGACACTCAAAGTCAATGGTTCAGAGGAGACGTATACGATTGCAGGCTTGATGGGAATTAACAGCTTTGAATTTCAGAAAGACGGGATGATGGGCTCTACACTTGTGACAAAACTGGACCATGATACAGCCGGACAGCCGATAGAAATTGCATTGTCATTAAAAGATCCAAAAGAAGCATATACATTTGCGGAAAATTTGAAAGAGGAACATGGATTTTCGCAAGAACAGATCATTACCAATGATATGTTGCTGCAGTTTGAGGGAGGAACGAGATCAGAGCAGACCATGCAGGTGTTATATCGGATGGCTGTGATCGTCATTCTGATTATTATATTTACATCGGTCTTTGTCATTAAGAATAGTTTTGACATTTCGATTATGGAGCGAATCAAGCAGTATGGAATGTTGGCAAGCATAGGCGCTACTTCAAAGCAGATTCGGAAAAATGTGTTGTTTGAGGGAGTTGTGCTTGGAGTGATTGCGATTCCATTGGGAATTCTGTGTGGCGTTTTTGCAATCTGGGTTACACTTTTGACAGTGACGCAGATATTGGCAGGAAGTGGTCTTGCAGATATTCCATTACACTTATATGTATCATGGCAGGCGCTTGTAGTTGCAGTGGCAGTTGCAATTATCACAATTTATCTATCATCAGTCATCCCTGCGAGAAAAGCAGTCAAGATTGCTCCAATGGATGCAATTCGTGACTCGGCAGGTATTAAAATTGCAGGAAAGAAACTGCGTACTTCTAAGCTCCTTTCAAAAATATTGGGCATAGAAGGTGAGATTGCAAGTAAAAATTTAAAACGAAGCCGCAAAAAATACAGAACAACGGTATTTTCCATTTTTTTAAGTGTTGTGCTGTTTATCTCAATCAGTTCCGTTATTCAATATGGATTTTTATTGCAAAGCTATGTATATCAGGAGATGGACTATAATATTTATGGTTCGATTGAAGATTCGGATATTTCGCAGGAGCAGCAGGAAAAACTTTATGGGAAAGTGGAAAAGGCAGATGGAATTAAGGAAAGTACAGTTGTAAAGCATCAAATCTGTAATATTGCACAAGGTGATTATACAAAAGAAGCATTGGAAGATATGAATGGCGTATATGATTCAATTGAAGTGGGGGAGGAAGATTTATATATCACATTTTACTCCATTCCGGATGACCAATATCGGGCGTATGTAAAAGAGCAGGGACTTTCTTATGAGGTTGCAAAAGAGAAGGCGATTATCTGCGATACGCAGCGGAGAACAATTTATGATCAGGATACCGGAGAGACAGTCAGGAAACAGTTCCAACTGCTGAACAGCAAGGCAGGAGACACGCTTTCCTATCGCATGTTGTCGGAGGATGGAGAACAAAAAGAAGTAGAGTCGATGGAGATTGCAAAGCGGACCAAGGAGCTTCCGTTTGGAGTGGAGGCGGATTATTATTCTGTTGTTGCTGTTATTTCGGATGAAATGATGACAAGAATGGGTGGTACGCTGGATGGATTTTATGCGGAAGCGGAAGATACAAAAATATTACAGGAAGAAATTCAGGGATTGGATGAAAGTATAGAGTGGTATTTCATTGATTATGAGCAGAGGGCAAAAGAGCAGAACAGTATGGTATTGGTTGCGGCGATTTTCTTATATGGATTTATCGCAGTTATTTCGGCTATTGGAATTACCAATATCTTCAATACAATCACAACGAATATGACGCTTAGAAGCCGTGAATTCGCGATACTGCGCTCGGTTGGAATGACAGAAAAAGAATTTCGAAAGATGATTCGCTGTGAAAGTATTTTATATGGTACAAAGGCATTGGCTTTTGGGGTTCCGGTCGGAGTAGCGCTATCCTATGGAATGTACAAAGTGTTTGTCGGTATCATTGAGGTACCGTATACACTTCCGTGGAAAGAAATCTTGATTGCAGTTGCGGCAGTATTTCTGATCATCTTTTGGACAATGCGATATTCGGTGAAAAAAGCAGAAAAGCAGAATATCATTGAGACCATTCGAAGCGAGAATATATAATCAAAAACGCTGTGACAAAACCAGATTAGGTTTGTCACAGCGTTTTTGTGGCTAAGTATTAGTTACAATAATTCTCTTTGATAGCGCTGATCAAAGCAATGATCCGCTCGTCTTGAATCCGGTAGACAACATTCATGCCGATTTTTTCTGATTCAAGAATCCCAGCCGTTTTCAGTTGATTTAAATGCTGAGACAGTGCTGAAACAGTAATGTTCGGGGTGAAGGTATGAATTTCGCTTACGGTGAGTGGACCTGAAATTAGGGAACACAAGATCAGTAAACGGTGTTCATTTGCCAATAGTTTTAGCAGATCAGCAATTTTTCTTGCTTTCATTTCCATGATTTTTATATTCCTTCCTGTGTTTTAGATAGCAAATTCCTTGTGTCATAGTTCCCATCGGACAATATACGCACCAGGAACGAGGCCTGAACAGAAACATGGTCAGGAGACCTAATGTTGTAGAGGTGAGCATGACACTGAAAAAGCCAAAAGCAAATTGGGAAATCCAAGGTGAAACCATGTCGATTTTTGCCCATTCCCATGGTAATTTAAACGTCCACAGAAGTGTGACGGTCTGTTTCAGTGGTGCACCGCTAAAAACCTTATAAGTGCTATATAGCATAAGCCCGAACATAATCATAAAAAATGTCAAAAACCCATATCGAAACCAGCGACTATGTAAAAATTTTGGGGGTGTTGCTTTACGTGATAGTTTTAGTTTGTGTCCTAACAGCCCCAATAATTGACCTCTTCCGCAAAAGCGGTTGCAGTATACCTTGCTGCCTCCGAAGATGGAAATAAGCAGTGGAGTTATAAAGAATATAAGCCCCAGCCAGGCAAACAGAATATTAAAAAGTCCAAGTGTTAAATATAATAGTTCGATGATCCAGAGATAATCCGCCCATGTCTTTTGTTGTTTCATCTTGTTACCTCCCGTTCTGCGATGAGAATAATTCCGGCGGGACATTCTCTGGCGCATTTTCCACAACCGATGCAAGCATCTTTGTTGACTTTGGCAATAATACCAAGTTCTATATGTATAGCGCCTTTCGGACAAACTTTCATACAGCATCCGCAGGCTACACAATTTTTCCCAATTTGGGCAATTTTTGATATTTTATGCATAAGCACCTCCATAGTTATTTTAGTATTTTAGCAATTTCTAAAATACTAAAATAACTATTGTTTGTCAAGAAAAATTGTATGTCAGTTTTCATATGTGTTATACCGTTTCATATACCAATGGTTAAATTTTGAAAGCATTATTTAAGAAGCAGTCAATTGTTTGTGTGTGAAAAAGTTGCTATACTTTGCTTAAGTGATTAGTGAACTCAGGAGGAAGTCGTTATGAAAATAAATGAAATGATCAGAGAGCGGCGTATTGCAAAAAAACTTACACAAGAACAAATGGCAGGTTATCTTGGGGTGACAGCCCCGGCGGTCAATAAATGGGAGAAAGGCACGTCATATCCGGACATCACATTGCTTCCGGCATTGGCCAGATTGTTGGATACAGATTTGAATACATTGTTATCTTTTCAGGAAGATTTGTCAGACAGAGAAATTGCATTATTTTTGAATGAATTGTCGGAGCTTTCCGAAAAGGAGGGTGTTGAAACATTATATGTGCGTGCCTTGGACAGCTCAGACAGTGCGATTCAAAATCAGGCAAAAGCGATGCTGATTTCGAGATACATGGGACGCAAAGAGTATGAGCGGGCGCAAGAATTGCTAAATTCGCTGCCAGAACAGGACTTTTTTGATAAAAAACAGATTCAGGTAAATTTATTGATTGAATTGGGAAAACTGGGCGAGGCGGCGAAAGCAGCAGAAGAAAAATTATTGTCTGCTACCAATGAAATTCATGCGACATTGATGTCGTTGATGGAAATCGCAATCAAAGAAGATAGAATAGATGATGCGGAATATATTGCGAATGTTTCAAAAAAAGGAGCAGACCTCTTTGACTTATGGGAGTACAATTCATATGTAGCCCATTTTCAACTTTATCTGGTCACCAAACAGCGCAAAAAGGTTTTAAAAATACTCGTTTCGATGTTAAAGTCACTCACACACGAATGGGAAATCAATCAATCGCCATTGTACAGACATATTAAAACAAAAAAGGAGGTGTCTTATGAAGAAAATTTATCTTGCGTTAATCTTATTTTTGCTGGTAATGGTGGTTGGGTGTGGAAAAGAGACTGAGCAAAAGAAAAATCCTTACTTTCAAGCAACAGTGTTGGAAGTAAAAGAAAACAGTATATTAGTAGAGCCATTTGAGGGAGAGCAAGAATTGACATCTGTGGATCGAATATCGGTATCCACAGATGTCATCTCGATTCAAGAAGTGCCTGAGATGGAGGAAGGAACAGAGGTACGAGTTGTCTATAATGGGGAAATTGCAGAATCTTATCCGGCACAAATCCATCATGTTTTTGCGATATACCTTATAGATGAAAATGGCGAAGTGATTATTGATTGAGGAGGATGCTATGATTATCAGACAAGAAGAGACAAGAGATTATGAAAATATATATTCTGTAGTAAAGAAAGCGTTTGGCAGTGCTGTACAAGCGGATGGGAATGAACAGGATTTGGTCAATGCGTTGAGAAATGGTGACGCATATATTCCGGAATTATCGTTAGTTGCAGAAATAGATGGTGTGATTGTAGGACATATCATGTTCACAAAAGCGAAAGTGGAAGATAAAGTGGTTTTGGCATTAGCGCCATTATCTGTCTTGCCGGAATATCAGAGACAGGGAGTCGGTACTGCTTTGATAGAAGAGGGGCATAGAATTGCAAAAGAGTTGAACTATGAATATTCAATTGTATTAGGAAGTGAAACATATTATCCGAGGACAGGGTATTTGCCAGCTAATATGTTTGGAATAACGGCTCCGTTTGAGGTGCCACAAGAAAACTTTATGGCGTATAAACTGAAGGATGCTGCCGGAAAAATTTGTGGTGTTCTTCGGTATGCGAAAGAGTTTGGAATTAGCTAAGAGAATGAAAAAGGAGCAGGAGAAAGTAAAATATGAATATTGCGATTGATATTGATGATACATTAACGGAATCATTTGATTATTTTTTGCCGTATGTGGCAGAATATTTTGATGTGGATGAGGAAACCTTGAGAAAGCAGAATATTTCTTACAGTAACTTGCCAAAAGAGTGGAAAAAGGATGAAATTGGATTTTGCAGAGCGTATTATGACCGAATTGTGCCGGGTACACCATTTAAACAAGATGCGGCATGGGGGGTGAAAAGACTGCGAGAGTTAGGACATCGTATTGTGATTATTACAGCAAGGACAGATGCACTTTATACAGATCCCTACCAAACGACAGAGCAGGAACTTGCCAATGGCGGCATCTGTTATGATAAACTGATCTGTACGTTTGATAAGGCAAAGGCATGTGTGGAGGAAGAAATATCCGTTTTGATTGATGATTCTCTAACTTACTGTGATGCTGCTTCCGAAAAAGGAATTTCTACACTTTTGTTTTCCAGCAAGGCAAATCAATACGAGGAGACGGAGCACATTCGTGTCTCGAATTGGGAAGAAGTAATTGAGAAAATTATGAGCAGAAATATCAAATAATTTTTTCAATGGATAACAAAGCTGTTTTTTTGTCCAATCCACCTGCGTAGCCGGTAAGTGTTCCATTTTTGCCGATTACGCGATGACAAGGAATGATAATGGAAATTTTATTACGCCCAACAGCCTGTCCGACAGCTTGTGCTGACATATGTGCAATACCTTTTTGCTTGGCGATTTGAGCTGCGATGTCTCCGTAAGTTGTTGTCTGACCATAGGGAATCTGTTCTAAAATATTCCATATGGCAGTTTGAAAAGGGGTGCCTGTCATATGAATAGGCGGAGTGAAATCAGGGGTTTGTCCAGAAAAATAAAGGTCAAGCCATTGCTTCGTCTGATTGAAGACAGGCAGCTCTTTTTCTTGATGCTCCGGATCAAGATTGTAGGCGTAGTGTAGCTGATTTTCAAACCAAAGACCGGTCAGACCAATGTCATCAGCAGCCATCAAAAGCTTTCCGAGTGGTGAGGAATAATAGTTAGTATATTTCATAAGAATCTCCTTAAAATTTTATATTGGTATTATACCAATTTGAAGAAACGCTTACAACAGGTATGGCGAAGAGAAACTTGCAAATATGAATGGCGTAAAATTGAAAAAAGGATGAAATATGGAAATATAATTGACGATGTGGAAAGAAAACGGTAAAATAGAGGAAAGAGGTGATGGTATGACGATTGAAGAGATGAAAAAAAGAAAGAGAGAACTGGGATATACATATGAACAGATCTCAAAGATGTCAAATGTGCCGCTCGGAACGGTGCAAAAGATATTTGCGGGTGTGACGGAGTCTCCGAGATATGATACGATCGCGGCATTATCACAGATTTTTCAGAATGATACGGTTTCTTGTGTGCAGGAAGCTCAGAGTATTTATAACGTGAAGAGGCAGGGGGCGTATACGTTGGAAGATTACTATGCTTTGCCAGAGGAACAGAGGGTAGAGCTGATCGATGGTGTGATTTACGATATGTCCGCACCGACATCGGTACATCAACTTTTGGGGACGGAGATATTGCTTGTATTAAAAGATTATATCAGAAAGCAACATGGACGATGTGTTCTTATTGCTTCTCCGATTGACGTACAGCTTGATTGCGATGATAAGACGATGGTACAGCCGGATGTCATTGTGGTTTGTGATCGGGAAAAGATTCAGAATCGTTGTATTTTTGGTGCGCCGGATTTTGTCGCGGAAGTATTGTCAGAGTCTACCAGAAAGAAGGATTTGGTGCTTAAGCTGAACAAGTATATGACCGCCGGAGTGCGAGAGTATTGGCTGGTAGATCCTGATAGAAAAAAAGTGATCGTGTACGATTTTGAAAAAGAAGATTATCCGATGATGTATGGATTTGAAGCAAGAATACCGGTAGGTATTTTCGATGGAGAGTGCGAGGTTGATTTTCAAGAAATCTATGCATATGTAAAAGATATTGTCGGTGATTGGAATTAAAAAGAATCCTGCATCTAAGCGGAGATGCGGGATTCTTTGTCTTCGAATAATGTGCGGACTTTTGTGATGACACTGTCAAATGCCAGTGCATATAAAGAGCCGAAGGCATTGTTGAAGATACGTAAAAAGATTGCCATAGGAAGTCCGAAAATCGGAGTGGCAATTGCCAATGCACCGAAAGAGTTAAACACTGTCTGCCATCCATAGGTCGCCGAAAGACCAACTCCGATACCACCGATCATTCCAATATAACTGTAGCAGCTTTCCGGAAGCACAGTATAGAGTACAAGAAAGCAGATGGCTCCGAGAATATTGCCGGGTGCACGGAATTTGACGCGATATTCCATATCTTTACGAAATGGAAGCAGAACAGACATCGCTGCAATACCAATCCACATCACACGCGGAATTCCGAGAAGTGAAGCAATTAGCATCGCACTGGAGACACCGAGTGTCAGACGAATCTGCCATCTTGTGCGAGCAGAAGACAAATCAAACTCCTGAAACAGATGCCGGAAACTTCGTTTATAAGACATTTTTTTGTGGTTCCGGTATAAAATCAAAGCAGTAGATGCTGCACCGACTAAAAGTCCAATCAGTCGGAGGGTATAATCATGTCCGCTGACATCGTATCCCTGCAATAACAGATAAGCTAACACAAATGTGGAGTGATTGGACATAATGACATTGTGGCAGCCGAGCAGCATCAGAGCAAAGATACAGATTATGTTCACAAAGAATGCGATACCCGGAGAGACCATATTGGTCAATCTTGGACCAACTGCGAGAATACAGAAGATGATCAGAATACTAAATGCGCCATGCGGATTGTGAATACCCATATCGGCATAACGAAATACCATGACGGATAATAATACAACGACACCGACAATGCTATTGTTTGCTCCGAAAAGTTTTGTGTAAATAGTAACAAAAGCAACGCAAAACGAAACGGTTAATAAAATTTTAAATAAATAGATTGCGATGTGCTTTCGTTTTTCTTTAGGGTCAGTTATGCTTGCGATATAGGATTTTGAGCCGACCTGATCCAATTGTAATTCTTGATAAAAAGTCATATGACTACCTCCCTGTTTTTTTATCTTGCAGCAATTCATTTGCTGTCTGAATCTGTGTGGTTAATGATTCGAAAGATTCTGCGCCGAGTACTTCTCTCAGTTTGTAGATTGGCTCCAGATAATAGCGATAGGTGCAATCCAGTTCCATATTTCCAGTCTCTGTAATCAAAAGCACATAACTACGTTTGTCTGTCTCACAATAGTGTTTTTTAAGAAATCCTTTCTTTTCCAGATGGTCGATCAGACGGCTGACTGCGGATTTGTAAAGTCCCATCTGGACAGTCAAATCCTGAGGAGTCAGGGCGTGATCTGACAGTACGATTCTGGAAAGCAGATCTATTTCCTGAGCGGATGTGATTCCTTCCTTTTTGGCACGTCTTACGTGAAGTGTAGAAAAAAGTCGAATTTCCTGCATGATCTTCATCATATCCAGCCATGTGTAATCTCGCATAAACTAGCCTCCTTTTGGATAGTTAACAAAGTAAACTATATAGTATCATATGCGAAATAGAGAGAAATGTCAAGGTAACAGTAACCAAAAAGTCTTTTCTTGACGGGGAAAATGTGTGGACGTATACTGAAATTAACTATGACGAATATATAAGGAGAGAGAAGAGATGACAAGATTAGAACAACAGATACAATTTCTTGTGGAGATTGATAAAGTGAAAAATATTTTTCGCCAGACGTATCTGGCAGATGGAAACAGAAAAGAAAATGATGCTGAGCATTCTTGGCATATTGCATTGATGGCGTTTTTATTGAAAGAACATGTGGAGGAGCCGGTAGATGTAATGAAAGTGATTATCATGGTGCTGATTCATGATCTGGTAGAGATTGATGCGGGAGACACTTATGCGTATGATGCAGCAGGGGCAACTGATAAGCGTGAGAGGGAAGAAAAAGCGGCAGACCGTATTTTTGGCTTGCTTCCAAAAGATCAGGGGATATATTTTAGAGAATTATGGGAAGAATTTGAGGCTTACGAGACTGCCGATGCAAAGTATGCACATCTGTTAGATAATTTTCAGCCGGTTTTATTAAATGATGCATCCGGTGGGAAGAGTTGGGCGGAACATGGAGTAAAAAAGTCACAGATTTATAAGAGAAATGAAAAAGTGGAAGCGACATCAAAATCAGTGTGGGAGATGATGCAAAAGATCGTACAGAAAAACATAACACCTGGAAACATAAAAGACGAATAAGAAATTTTCATATGAAAGATGAGGAAATTGCGAAGATGCATGGAATTACGCGAGAAAACGTAAGAATACGTTCTAGGGCGAAACAAAAATTAATAGAACGATTGGAGGGAGAATCATGAAAGAATGGAATGAAAACAAATTAGATCAGGAATTGGAAGCGATGCTGGAAGATATGCCGCAGCAGGAAGAACTGGAGAAGAAAATTGAACAGAGAATGAAGAAAAAGATTCAGAAGATTGTATGCTGTACGTTGGCCGGAATTATTGGAGTGGTTCTTGTGCTGTTGCTTATTATTAATCCATTTTTAAATGCAATTTTTATCAACCCGGCAAAGCTAAATGAGGGAGAGCACAGTCAGATGCAGACAACTCTGAAAAATTATTGGGAGACGACACAGCCGTATGCGGAACTCGTTGCATTAAAAGTAAAGAAAAAGGGATTTGCAGGATATGAGTTGTCTATGCAAATTACAGACCGGAGAAGTCCGGTGATTTATGGTGCGCCAAATGTGTGGGTTGATATGAAGTTTGGAAAATATGTGAACTGGAGAGACAGTGGATTCGTAACTTCATTTCGGGCAAATCGATTTGAGAATCCATATGAAGAAAAAGAAAAATATCTTGAAAAAATCAAAGAACTTCCGGAATCTTCGATTTTATATCTTTCTGTCGGGGCAGAGAGTCCGAAAGTGGTGGAAGAACTTCGGAAAGAAGCTGTGGATGTGCAATGGGTGGAAGTCTATCAGCCAAATTCATCGTTTCAAGGAGGGCTTGCGTTGCGGGATTCTTTGATTGGTGGAGAGGATGCAGCGCGAACAGAGATGACAGAGGCGCAGTTGAAAGAGACGTATCTTTCTCACTTAAAAGATTTGCTGGACCATATGGATATATGGAACTCTTTAGATTTACAAAGCAGTAAATATGTATTTCCGGGTGAAGGGAAAGAGAGTGCACTGAGAGAATGTTATGAAGATGCGAAACAATTAGATGTGTTGGAAGCAAAGAATTATTGTATCTCAGGAAAGCGAGATGAAATTGTAGAGTATTTAGAGAAGACGGATATTAGCTCGATTCTAGTTGACGAAGTCAAATTAAGTGAATTGAGCAATTAAATACTGTTACTGTTTCTAGAAAAGATACAAAAAGCCCATAAAACATATTGACAAGGTAGGAATTAAGGGGTAATATCTAAGAAATAAAAAAGCATTGGAGATGGGGTATATGAAAATAGTGTTTTTAATGTTGAGACATAATTTCAGAAATGGGCGAATGTGCTGTGATTGTTAAGAAAATCGAGAACCAGACAATTTGATAAAAAGAGAGGTAGAAAATATGGGATATAGATTTGAGACATTACAGTTACATGTAGGACAGGAACAGGCAGACGTTGCAACAGATGCGAGAGCAGTACCGATTTATCAGACGACATCGTATGTGTTTCACGATTCTGCACATGCCGCAGCCAGATTTGGACTTAGCGATGCGGGAAACATCTATGGAAGATTGACGAACTCTACACAAGATGTGTTGGAAAAAAGAATCGCTGCATTAGAAGGTGGTGTGGCGGCATTGGCAGTTGCATCCGGAGCTGCAGCGATTGCGTATACGATTGAGGCACTCGCACAGGCAGGTGACCATATTGTAGCACAGAAGACGATATACGGAGGCACCTATAATTTGTTGGAGAACACTCTTACAAGACAGGGAATACAGACGACATTTGTCAATGTACACGACATTCAGGAAGTAGAAGATGCGGTACAGGAACAGACGAAAGCGATTTATCTTGAGACATTAGGTAACCCAAACAGCGATATCCCGGACATAGAAGCGATTGCCGAGATTGCACATAGACATAATATTCCGCTTGTGATTGACAACACATTTGGAACCCCATATCTTA
Source organism: Faecalimonas nexilis (assembly GCF_059731825.1). NCBI lineage: Bacteria > Bacillati > Bacillota > Clostridia > Lachnospirales > Lachnospiraceae > Faecalimonas > Faecalimonas nexilis. Next base: position 1,438,817 of record NZ_AP029189.1, read on the forward strand.
TTCAACCGATTCAATATGGAGCGGATATCGTTGTACATTCTGCAACAAAGTTCATTGGCGGTCATGGGACATCTCTCGGAGGTATTATTGTAGATTCCGGAAAGTTTGATTGGAAGAAATCCGGAAAATATCCGAACATTGCAGAGGCAAATCCGAGCTACCACGGTATTTCCTTTGTGGATGCCGCCGGGGAGGCTGCTTTTGTGACATATATCAGAGCAATTTTGCTGAGAGACAAAGGAGCGTGCATTTCTCCATTTAATGCTTTCCTTTTACTGCAAGGTGTGGAGACTTTGTCACTGAGATTGGAAAGACATATAGAGAACACAAAAAAAGTTGTAGCATTTTTGGAAAATCACCCGAAAGTAAAGCGTGTAAATCACCCATCTTTATCAGAACATCCGGATCACGCATTATATGAAAAATATTTTCCAAATGGTGCAGGTTCGATCTTTACATTTGATATTGTTGGCGGTGAAAAAGAAGCACACAAATTTATTGACAGTCTACAGATTTTTTCACTGCTTGCGAATGTGGCGGATGTAAAGAGCCTCGTTATTCATCCGGCGACAACAACACATTCACAACTGTCAAAAGAAGAATTGGAAGAGCAGCAGATTTATGATAGTACAGTCAGACTGTCCATTGGAACAGAACATATTGAAGATATCTTAGAAGATATTGGGCAGGCTTTAGAACAAATTTAAGAACGAACGGATAATGGGCACATGATGTAGAGTCATGTGCCTTTTTGCATATAGTAATTGTGTAGAGTGAAATGTATTCTTTTGGTTGAAAACAACTATATATTGTGGTATTCTGTTTTAGAAAATACTATAAATAGTAATGAGGTAAAAATATGGGAAATAGAAAAAAGATGATAGAGACGTTTGAAAAGTTTACAGAAATTGCCTCTTATATGGAAGCGATTCAGAAAGATTTCCCGGAAGATATATATTATCTGGGAATATTGGAAGATAAATTTCTGACATTTCAGAAACCAGAACTCTCAATAGAAGAAAATCTGCAACTTTTGATCAAGGCGGCTGTGGAGTTGACTACACAGGAAGCCCCAAAATGGGAGATGATTGCAGCGAGGCTGTTGTTGTTTACTTTTGAAAGAGAACTGAGGAAAGCGGAAGAATCATGTCAGATTACAACACTGTATGAAAAAATTGTATATCTGACAGGGCGGGGGCTATATGGACAGTATATTTTGGAGAATTATACGAAAGAGGAAATCGATGAATTTGAGACATTTTTAGCTCCTGAAAGAAATGATTTATTTACGTATTCGGGATTGGAATTGCTGCTCAACCGTTATGTGATCCACACCGGACAAGGTGTGGCGCTGGAAAGCCCACAGGAGATGTTTCTTGGAATTGCCATGCATTTGGCGATGAAAGAGCAGAAAGACAGGGCGCTTTGGGTAAAACGCTTTTACGATATGCTCAGTAAACTTCAAGTGACGATGGCGACACCGACGTTATCGAATGCAAGAAAGCCGTATCACCAACTTTCTTCCTGCTTCATCGATATTGTTCCGGATAGTTTAAATGGAATTTACCGAAGTATCGATAATTTTGCCAAAGTAAGTAAATTTGGTGGAGGAATGGGAATGTATTTTGGAAAAGTGCGGGCAAGCGGAAGCGCTATCCGAGGATTTGAGGGGGCAGCAGGAGGTGTGATACGTTGGATTCGTCTTGCAAACGACACGGCGGTCGCAGTTGATCAGCTTGGTGTGCGCCAAGGGGCAGTTGCAGTTTATCTTGATGTGTGGCACAGAGATCTGCCGGAGTTTTTGAATTTGCGAACAAATAATGGGGATGACCGGATGAAGGCGCATGATGTGTTCCCGGCGGTCTGCTACCCGGATTATTTTTGGGAGCAGGCAAGAGACAATATCGAGGGAGACTGGTATCTGATGTGTCCTCACGAGATTTTGACGGTGAAGGGCTATGCGCTGGAAGACTGTTATGGAGAAGCGTGGAAAGAAAAATATTTGGACTGTGTGCAGGATGATCAGATTAAAAAGAGAGTCGTTCCGATTAAAGACATTATCCGGCTGATTATCAAAAGCGCAGTGGAGACCGGAACACCGTTTACATTTAATCGGGATCATGTCAACCGCATGAATCCAAATGGACATAAAGGCATGATTTATTGCAGTAATCTTTGTACGGAGATTGCGCAGAATATGAGCGGAATCGAAGAAGTGGAAGAGCGAGTGGAAACGGTGAATGGAGAAACAGTGGTTGTCACGGTCACAAAACCGGGCGAGTTTGTTGTATGTAATCTGGCGAGCCTGTCTCTGGGACATCTGAACGTGGAAGACGGGGAAGAGATTGCGGATATTACAAAATGTGCGGTGCGGGCGCTTGACAATGTCATTGATCTGAATTTCTTTCCTGTTCCATATGCGAAAATCAATAATGAGAAATATCGCCCGATCGGACTGGGTGTGAGTGGGTATCACCATATGCTTGCAAAACAGGGAATTTCATGGGAGAGCGAGCAGCATTTACAATTTGTCGGGGACGTATTTTCTAAAATCCATTATGCTGCGATTGAGGCGAGCAGCGAGATTGCGAAAGAAAAGGGAAGTTACACATATTTTGAGGGAAGCGATTGGCAGACAGGAAAATATTTTGATAAACGACATTTGAAGACAGAAAAATGGAATCAGCTTCGGGAAAAAGTGAAACAGCAGGGACTCCGAAATGCTTACCTTTTAGCGATAGCGCCGACGAGCAGTACAAGCATTATCGCCGGAACGAGTGCAGGACTTGACCCGATCATGAATCGGTATTTCCTCGAAGAAAAGAAAAATGGATTGATGCCGCGTGTTGCACCGGAGCTTTCTATGGAGACGTTCTGGTATTACAAAAATGCACACTACATCGATCAGAAGTGGTCCGTGCGCGCCTGTGGAGTGCGTCAGCGTCATATCGATCAGGCACAGAGCATGAATCTTTATATTACGAACGAGTATACGTTCCGAAAAGTGTTGGATCTTTATATTCTTGCGTGGGAAGAAGGTGTGAAAACGATTTATTATATACGTTCAAAAAGTTTGGAAGTGGAGGAATGTGAAGTCTGCTCTTCTTAGTAAATGGCAACAGAAAGGGATGGAATAATGGAACAATTAAAGAAAAGACCGCTTTTTAATCCGAACGGAGATATACAGGTTCAGAAGCGGAAAATGATTGGTGGAAACACAACAAATCTCAATGATTTTAACAATATGAAATACACATGGGTGAGCGGCTGGTATCGCCAGGCGATGAATAATTTCTGGATTCCGGAGGAAATTAATCTGGGAGTGGATATTAAAGATTATCGAAATCTTCCGAAAGCAGAAAAACGGGCATACGATAAAATTCTGTCATTTCTCATTTTTCTTGATAGTATCCAGACGGCAAATCTTCCGGGGATCAGCGAGTATATCACGGCAAATGAGGTCAATCTATGTCTGTCTATTCAGGCATTTCAGGAGGCGGTGCACAGCCAAAGTTACAGCTACATGCTGGATACCATCTGCGAGCCGCAGGAGCGAAACGAGGTTTTGTATCAGTGGAAGGAAGATGAACATTTGCTTGCGAGAAATGAATTTATCGGAAATCTTTATAATGCATTTCAGACAGAAAAGAGCATGGAAATGCTGGTGAAGACGATTGTGGCAAACTATATTTTAGAAGGGATCTATTTTTACAGCGGATTTATGTTCTTCTATAATCTTGGGAGAAACCAGCTTATGCCGGGTTCGGTACAGGAGATTCGCTATATCAATCGGGATGAAAACACTCATTTGTGGTTGTTTCGCAATATTTTAATTGAACTGAAGAAAGAACAACCGGATCTATTTACCGAGCAATATATAGACGAATACCGCAGTATGATCAAAGAGGGCTGCGAGCAGGAAATCAAGTGGGGACATTACGTAATCGGAGATGATGTGCAAGGACTGAATAGGGAAATGATCACGGATTACGTGCAGTATCTTGGAAATTTGCGATGCACAAACCTCGGGTTTGCACCAATTTATGAAGGGCATGAGACAGAGCCGGAGAGTATGCGTTGGGTGAGCCAGTATTCAAATGCAAATGCAATTAAGACAGATTTCTTTGAGGCGAGAAGTACCGCGTATGCAAAAAGCAGTGCGTTGGTGGATGATTTATAGTAACAGTTCACAAATTGGTATATTTTCAATTTTCAGAAAAACATGGTTCAATTCTTGACAAAATATTTTAGTATGGTACAATACAAGAGATTAAATTCAATCAATTAAATAATATCAAAAAACATAGATGAGGAGTATTAAGAGCCTATCGTTTTCAGAGAGCTGTCGGATGGTGCAAGACAGCAGCGTAATCTCCCAACTCGCCTCGGAGTTCTTTTGCTGAAATGACTGATGAAAAAAATTTCGTCAAGTAACAGAAATAGAAACAACTACATCGCTAGGTTCGAAAGAACCTCACCAAGCCGATGAGTTGTACCTTGTTACTAGACTCGAAAAGACCTCGTCAAGTAACATAGGCAGAAGCGGGACTTCCCGTTACAGAAGCAATGAGTGCATTTCGCAGGATGCGGAATGAATGAGAGTGGTACCACGGAAATTCAAGCCTTTTCGTCTCTTTTGAGATGAGAAGGCTTTGTTTAATTCTAGGTTCGAAAGAACCTCACCAAGAATTATAAGCAGAAAGGGGAAAAATAATGGCAACACCTTATAACCACAAAGCCATTGAGAAAAAATGGCGTGAGAACTGGGAAAAGAACCCGGTAAATGTTAAATCAGATGAAAATGGGAAAAGAGAGAAGTATTATTGTCTGGATATGTTTCCATATCCGTCAGGAAATGGTCTTCACGTAGGACACTGGAGAGGTTATGTAATCTCTGATGTGTGGAGCCGTTACAAATTATTGCAGAAATACTATATCGTACATCCGATGGGATGGGATGCATTCGGACTTCCGGCAGAGAACTATGCAATTAAGATGGGTGTTCACCCGGCAGTTTCTACAGCGGAAAACGTAAAGAACATCAAACGTCAGATCAACGAAATCGCAGCACTTTACGATTGGGATATGGAAGTAAATACAACAGATCCTGAGTTCTACAAATGGACACAGTGGATTTTTGTAAAAATGTTCAAAGAAGGATTAGCTTACGAAAAAGAGTTCCCGATCAACTGGTGTCCTTCATGTAAGACAGGACTTGCAAATGAAGAGGTAGTGAACGGAAAATGTGAGCGCTGCGGAACAGAAGTGACAAAGAAAAACTTACGTCAGTGGATGCTCCGTATCACAAAATATGCGGAACGTCTTTTAGCGGACCTTGATAAATTAGACTGGCCGGAAAAAGTTAAGAAAATGCAGGCAGAATGGATTGGAAAATCATTCGGTGCAGAAGTTGATTTTCAGGTAGAAGGAAAAGACGAAAAAATTACAGTTTACACAACAAGACCGGATACACTGCACGGAGCAACATTTATGGTACTTGCACCGGAACACGCTTTGGCAGCAAGCCTTGCAACAGATGAGACAAGAGAAGCCGTAGAAAAATATATTTATGAAGCTTCTATGAAATCAAATGTAGATCGTCTTCAGGATAAAGAAAAAACAGGTGTATTCACAGGTTCTTATGCAATCAACCCAATTAGTGGAGCAAAGACACCAATTTGGTTATCCGATTATGTATTGGCTGATTACGGTACAGGCGCTATTATGTGTGTACCGGCTCACGATGATCGTGATTTCGAATTTGCAACAAAATTCAATATTCCAATTATTCAGGTAATTGCAAAAGACGGAAAAGAAATCGAAAATATGACAGAAGCTTACACAGAGGCTTCCGGAACAATGATTAATTCCGGAGAATGGAACGGAATGGAATCTGCAGTTCTGAAAAAAGAAGCTCCACATATCATTGAAGAGCGTGGAATCGGTAAAGCGACAGTGAATTACAAATTACGTGACTGGGTATTCTCGCGCCAGCGTTACTGGGGAGAGCCAATCCCGATTGTACATTGTCCGGATTGTGGAGCAGTTCCGGTACCGGAAGATCAGCTTCCATTGACGTTGCCGGAAGTAGATTCTTATGAACCGACAGGAACAGGAGAATCTCCACTTGCGGGAATCGAAAGCTGGGTAAATACAACTTGTCCGGTTTGTGGAAAGCCGGCAAAACGTGAGACGAACACAATGCCTCAGTGGGCAGGGTCTTCATGGTATTTCTTGCGCTATGTAGATAACCATAACTCAGAAGCATTGGTTTCCAAAGAAAAAGCAGATGAGATGCTTCCGGTAGACATGTACATCGGTGGTGTGGAGCATGCTGTTCTTCACCTGTTGTACTCTCGTTTCTATACAAAATTCTTATACGACATCGGAGCAGTCGATTTTGACGAGCCATTTAAGAAATTATTTAACCAAGGTATGATTACTGGTAAAAATGGTATCAAGATGAGTAAATCAAAAGGAAATGTAGTATCACCGGATGATTTGGTAAGAGATTACGGATGTGATTCACTTAGAATGTACGAATTATTTGTAGGTCCACCGGAATTAGATGCAGAATGGGATGACCGCGGAATCGACGGTGTATACCGTTTCTTGAACCGTGTATGGAATCTTGTTATGGACAGCAAAGATGCAGATGTAAAAGCGACAAAAGAGATGATCAAGATTCGTAACAAAATGGTATACGATATCACAACGCGTCTTGAAAGTTTCAGCTTAAATACGGTTATTTCCGGTTTCATGGAATACAACAATAAATTAATCGATATCGCGAAAAAAGAAGGCGGAATCGATAAAGAAACATTGAGCACATTTGCTGTATTGTTGGCACCATTTGCACCACATATGGCAGAAGAATTATGGCAGCAGTTAGGTCACGAAGGAACTGTATTCAATGCAGGATGGCCGACATACGATGAAGATGCAATGAAAGATGATGAAATCGAAGTTGCTGTTCAGATTAACGGAAAAACAAGAGCAGTTGTGACAGTTCCGGCAGACGTATCAAAAGAAGATGCGATTAAAGCTGGTAAAGAAGCAGTTGCAGATAAACTGACAGGAACAATCGTAAAAGAAATTTACGTTCCGGGAAGAATCATAAATATTGTGCAGAAATAATTTGAGAGAAAATCTCACAACAGAATAAAGTGCTTGGGAATATTGAAAAGTTCGCTTAAAATCAAGGCTTGCAGACATTTTTCTTCAAGGGAAAGGTATCATAGAATACCGTAAAATATCGTAACAGATTTTTAAAATGGAGTAAAATTGGAGTAAAGATTGAAAGAAAATGGAGTAAATATTTCAAGAAGACATTAGAGGAATGACGCAGATAGTAGAGATATTATTTGCGTTATTTTTAGGAAAAGGATTGAGAAGATACATTATGATACAAAGTAAAAGAATTGCAGAGTTAATGGACATTTATAAACAGGCAGAGAAATGCTATAAATATAATCAGAGTAGTTCGTTTTATAGATGTTTGGAACATAAACTTGTTTTAGCAACAAGGAAATATAATAATGAAAAAGAGATTTTGGAAGAGTATAAAATAGCATGTCAATCTTATTTAGATAGTAATTTGTTGGATTTTAACATTGGCATGGTAGCATTAATGATTTCGATAGTGGCATTACTAGATATAGAAGTGACAGGAGTAACAGGGGGATTGATTTTTATTCTTGTTCTAGTTATTGGTGGTGTTGGAATATATAAACATATTAAAAGAAGAAAATTATTAGAAATATCACATGTGCTTGAAAGGATATAGTTTTTAGAAAATATTAGAAGTAGATAAGATGTTGTTTAACATGATAGAAAACATGGCACAATAAGGAGAATATGGAAATGAGTAAATGGAAAGTAATATTATTTAATCAAGAAACTTATGAAATTTCTGATAATGCTTTTCCATAAATTGATGTAACTTCTCAAACCCTTGTATTTACTGGTGTTCTGCAAGATTAAAAAAAACGGTAAAGTGGTGTATTGTATCATAAAATGGTGTAGTTTGATATGAAAATGGTGTACTAAATGGTGTAGTAAATCGGAAAGAATTATTAAATTTCATTACAAAAAATATGGGGAATGATTATACTGGCTGTAATATTTTCCTCGTTTTATTTTAATAAACAAGAGAGTCTGTCACGCTAGCGATAGTCTCTCTTGTTGAAAATCAGTAATAAATAATTAGCATTTCTATATTTTCTTGTATAGATTATTTTTTTAACGATATGAGATATCTACCCCAAACCAAGACTTTAGATAATACCATAAAACTTCTGCGATACCTATTGTGATTGCCCATAGCACTAATCCGCCAATGGTTGCGATCAATATTAGTTTCCAATTTTTTGCTAGGATAGAAAAGATAATACTCAGTACATATATTCCCAAAATAATCTCGAATTTTATAATAGATATATTTAATGACTCTAAAATTAAACCTGTAAATGGTATCATAATAAATAATAAACAGACTGACAAATATGAACATTTACTAAATAAATTCAAGTTTTTCCATTTTTTAATAAATTTTTCCATTGAAATCTCCTATTAGATATTTTAAGGTAAAAAAGGTCTTAGAATAGGATATTTTGCCTTTAAAGCAGATGTACCACCGACCTTACCTGCAAATAATAACATTGCCGCAACTGCATAAGTTCGTGCACGCCAACCAATTTTATTGATTGCCCCAAAATTTCTAGCTATATTATATACAAATTGCACATCACATTTGCTATGCCACATTCCATTTGCTGAGTAACAATTATCATGTTTCTTACACTGAGCGTCTAATATGTCTATAGGTTTTTTTCCGTTATTTCCTTTTCCGCACCAATTTCCGTAGTGAGAAAGTCCGTTGATGACAGCTCTTTTGTGTCTGTTAACTTTATCGTAGTTACCTTGTTGTTCTGCACTTAACATTTCATTGTATGCTAATCCGATATCAATAATTTCTTGACTTTCATTATTTTCTCTAGCAAGTTCTTCATCAAATAATTTGCTTCCGTCCAATCCTATATAACTATCGACTTTATTGAAGAGATTTTTTAATTGTTCAATATCGGCATCGGTGGTCTCCACATCGGTTTCATATATGAGTTCGGTAGAGTCATATTCAGCGGCATAGACACTATTTACTCCATAAGTCAACGGGGATACGGTTAGTAATAAGGCTAATAGACAACTAATGACTGGTTTCTGAAGTTTCTTTATTTTTATACCTCTCTTTCTTTGTAAATATGTTTATAATTATGCAAATTATACTATTATAGAATCATATTGTCAACTATTATTTTTCGGTATAATGATTTTAGTAACAATTAAATAAATCAATACATCTTTATTGTTATATTGTGAAAAAATAGTGAGGTCAAGGATCAAGGCGAAGCCGATACGCCGTAGGGCAGTCCTTGACGGAACGGACATAGACAACAGAACCATGATACAGCAGAGGACTTGAAAGGTCAGAAGCCTTGCAAGTCCTCTTGTCTGTTATTGGGCGTTGTGTTTTAAGTAAAGTGCTTCTTTTACCACTTCTTTTTCAAATGCTTTTATGTGACAATCATGTACTTCATTGTCGATATAGAAGCAATCGTCAGTCTGTGAGTAGGAAAGTTTGGTAACTTTCGGTTCATAGGTTTTTGTATCAATTCCATAATAGTAAATTGTGGCTGTTGTTAATACCATGTGAATGCTTTCAAAATCTCTTGTAAAAATAGTATGCCTGTCGGAATAGAAGAAATCAGACGGACATTCATAGAACTCGGAACTATCCTCTTTCAAAAATAATGGCAGTATGTGCATTGCATTTCCAGCACGATTGACAAGAACATAAAAGCGTGGAATGAGGGCGGCGTACTGGGTCATCATGGCAATATAGATATCGTCTAAATTATCAAGAAGATATTCGGAACAGGAGTTGTTGTAAAAGACATATTGCAGAGTATTGTCACTTTGGCTTGTGTGTTCCATAGGCACATTTTGTCCGTAAAGCCACCGCAAGTCTACATCTAAAGAGTCTGCAATCAATTCCATTTTATCGGCTTTTGGGTTGTACTGTCCCGAAAGATAGGAACTGAACGCTCCTTTGCTGATACCGGTATCTTTGACGATATCCACCTGTTTCTTGTTTTTTGCTTTCATGGCAAATTTAATCCGTTCTGCGATTGTATTCATCTGAAAAACCCTCTCTTTCCATATCTCGTTATAACTTCTCATATCTTATCAGCTAAGGACACTATACCACAAGTTCAGAAAAATGAAAACAAAAAGTTTATAAAAAACTAAACTTTCTATTGCAAAACGAATATGACTGTGCTAATATACGATTAAGTTCAGAAATAACTGAACAAAAACGACGTCGTAATAGGAAAATGAAAATATGAGAAACTGACCTATCGGTTCAACGGGGAGAAAGGAACGTGTATGCAGATAACATTGACAAAAGAACAGGTAAAAGAAGCCTTTGGAGAACTTCGTTTTATGGGTGCGGATAACTGTTACCGCTATGATAAAGACAGTAAGAAGAAAACAGAGGAAGTGGAAGCCTTAAAACTTCATCTTGGAAGTATGAAGCTTGGGAACAGCGTGGATATTCGCTTGGAAGCAACGGAACTTCCGAAGATTGAGCCTTATGCTGTGGTGGAACTGGGAGAACCAGTTTATGCCCCTTATGTGCAGAGAGGAAACTTTCCTGTATTAGTGGAGAAGATTACCTGTAAGGGTATCCGCCCTGTTCCAAATAAAAATATGTAGGCGGTCAAAGTTCCTGTCCTCGTTCTGACGTACCAAACGGCAGGTTGAGGGCAGGGCAATGGCAACGCCATTGCAGATAAGGAGGTTTGATAAATTTGGAAGAAAGAAGCGGAAGTTTTCTTCCAGAACTCCCCTACACTAACAGGGGAGTAATACGGCAGAAAGAAGAATTAAGTGCCTTGATAGATTGGTGTCAGATAACCATTAAGGAAGTTCCGTTAGAAGCAGTCATAGAAGATGTGTTGAGAATACCTTTGGAACTTATGACGGTAACAGGCTATGAAAAAGGGATTGCAGGACATGAGGTTGTGGCAATCTTCGATAATATCAAGGTGCTAAAGCCGACAGGAAATGCACAGTATCAAGGCTTTCAGATCTTAATGAGTGGGAAAGGCTGTCGTAACTATGAGAATTTTTTACAACTCAATGAGGAAACATGGTTTGATTTCTTAAACAGAGTTTGTCAGTATCACATCAATTTTCCTCGGATTGATTTAGCGATAGATGATAGAAAACCGTATTTGAGTATTCCCGATTTGATTATACGGACAAAAGAGGGATTGCTTTCCACAAAACTAAGGGATATAGATTTTCACGATTCGGGAGAACTGAAAGAGGAAGTGTTTCAGAGTAAAGGTGGCAGTCTTTATCTCGGCAGTTCAGCCAGTAATTTGAGATTGGTATTTTATGAAAAGGGATATGAACAGAATAAAAAGTATGGAACAGAATTAGATGAAAATTGGAACAGATATGAATTGAGATTTCGGCAGGAAATGGCAGTAAGTGTAGTAAAGGAATTATTGAGATATAGAGATGTGGCAGGACTGGCAATGGAAGTGTTGAACAGCAAAATACGATTTTTAGAAAAGCCGACAGACAGCACGACAACACGAAAAAGGCTTTACCCAACTTATCAAGCATGGGCGGAACTGATGAAAGATATAGGCAAGGTCAAACTTACCATGCAACCACAGAAGAAGAGTTTACAAAAGGTGTGGGAGTGGTTAGAAAAGTATGTTGCTCCGTCTTTGAAGCTGTTTGCAGAGGTTGGGAAGATAGAGAAAAGAGATTATATCGGTAATCTTGTAAAAAATGGAGAAATGAATATCACACAGAAACAGTTGTATGATGATTACATAAAAGCAAGAAGATTAGGCGAAAGGGGGTAATCGTATCGAGAAAGCACTACTAAATATAAATGAATTTTGTGAGTATATGGGGATTGGAAAAACAAAGGCAAGAGAACTGTTGAATAATCCGAAAAATAGATTTACGGTACGCATTGGTAATCGGCTGTATGCAAATAAGAAATTACTTGATGAATGGCTGGAATATCAATGCAAAAGGGCTTGAAAAGAAAATGGGGTGTCGATATAATGAAAATTGAAATATTTACTTTACCATTTTTCTTTCAGTAGAAGAAAGGAAAGTTGGTATGGGTAAAGATTTAAAAGGCAAAGAACTCGGTAAGGGAATTTCACAGAGAGCAGACGGACGCTATATTGCAAGATTTACAAGCAAAACAGGGAAACGTAAAACGCTTTATGATTTTAAACTGAATGAATTAAAACGGAAGTTGCGAGAAGCGGTTTATGAAGATGAACACGGTTTGAATGGCAATGGCGAAAGTATCACTTTAAATGCGTGGTATGTAACGTGGACGGAGTTGTATAAGAAGAAAACAGTCAAAATGACTACGATATATAAAAACCACAGTTACTATAATTCAAGAGTGAAGAACTCTATCGGAAAGATGTATTTGCAGGACATTAAAACATATCATGTACAGAAATTTTTGAATGATTTGATAGACAGCGGTCTTGCACATGGAACGGTATCGAATATCAGATTTATGTTAAGTGATATGCTTGATAAGGCGGTATTGAGCGAATACATTAGAAAAAATCCCTGTATCGGTGTGGAAATGCCAAAAGAAGTGAAAAAAGAAAGACGTGTATTAACAAGAGAAGAACAGGAGAAATTTTTTACATTTGCTTCTTCTTATATACACATCAATGTTCTGAAATTTGCTGTGACAACAGGTTGTCGAATTGGAGAAGTGCTTGGTCTAAAATGGGAAGATTGTGATTTTGAAAAAAGAGAAATTATAATCAATAAGACAATCCATTATTCAAAGGCTTCTAGTCCTGTTGAGGGTTCAAAGTTTTTCTATACAACCGCAAAAACCATATCCAGTAATCGTGTAATTCCTATGACAGATGAAGTGTATGAGATTTTGCAAAATCAGAAGATGAAGCAGACAGAACAGAAGATGTGGAAACGCTCGATATGGAAACAGCACAAAGAATTTCAAAATTTGGTATTTACCTGTTCAGACGGTTCGCCAGTTTACTATTATAACGTCAATAGTGCAATCAAAGACTATGTGGAAAAAATCAATGTAATAGAGATTGAACTGGCAAAGGAAGAAAAGAGAGAGCCGAAGATATTTGAACTGTTTACCTGTCACACTCTGCGGCATACATACGCTACAAGGTGTTATGAAAATGGAGTAGACCAACAGGTAGTACAGAAACTCTTAGGTCATTCCACATTGGCAATGACAACCGATTTATACACGCACGTTTCAGAAGAAAAGAAAAAAGAAGAAGTAGCCGAACTGAAAATATTGGCTTAAATTTGGAGTAAAAATGGAGTAAATCAGAAGATAGATAGCGAAAAACAGCGTAAAATCAACATTTTCGAGTAGATATAAATATTGTAATGAAGTAAGCCGTGCGAATAGAAATAAGACAGGACTCCCTATGCTTGCATAAAGGGAGGACTGTCGTTTTCTATTCATAGGGCGACGCCCGTCAACCGACATGAAGCGAAGCGGAATGGAGGTTGAGCGCACGGCTTATGTAGAAGTGTTATATTTTATGGAAAAATGTTTGGAAATATTGAAAAGTTCGCTGAAAATCAAGGTTTACAGGCATTTTTCTTCAAAGAAAAGGTATCGCAGAATACCGCAAAATATCGTAACAGATATTAAAAACTGCTACTTTTTTGAGAGTTAGAGAAGAAGTAGAAACAAATTTCATTTAGCTAGAATCTGTTATTGTGAGCTTATTATATAATTTTTGATTGAAGTTCACATTACATTGTGTTAAGATCAATGTCACAAATCAAAACTTCTAAGAAGTTTCTATTATTTCTAATTTTGTGTGACAATCGTCACAAATAAAATCCAACCTGTAAGATACAAAAGAAAGCCGGTGATGCCTATGGGAGTATTTTCTCTTTTTGTTGATTGATTCGTAAAATGATGTTTGATACAATGAAGGAGGAACAAAGATTGTAAGCGCAAAATAATTCGACGGATTGTGTTGCCCTAAAAATCATTCCATAATAATCAATAGAAAATGCAAGCATTTCACTTCATCTTCTCTTGCTAGAAATGATAGATGCGAGCATTTTACTCTATCCGATTTATGGAGGTGTGCTCATGAGAAGCAAAAGAATACCTACCGAAGAACAATACCGTCTCATCATGGAATGCCGTCAAAGTGGGTTGACAGATCATCAATGGTGTGTGGAACATGACATTAAACCGGGAACTTTTTACAACTGGGTAAAAAGGCTGCGTCAGAAAGGTTGTGTGGATTTGCCAGCGTCAACCGGACGCAGCTATCGTGCACCGGAAAGCCAGGAAGTTGTCAGAGTGGATTTTCATGATACTGACCCGCTCCCATATGAACAGCCATTAAATGTGATTCCGGTAGCTACGGAAAAAAATAACCTTTCCGTAGCAGAGCCAATGAAGCTGTCTGTAGGAAGTTTGCATCTAACAATACCAAATGGAACAGATCCTCAGCTTCTGGCTCAAACGCTTCGCATTGTGAAGGAGTTGGAATGTTAGGGGATATCACAGCCGCCGATGAAATCTATATCGTAACAGGCAGAACGGATATGCGGAAATCCATTGACGGGCTGTGTGCTATTGTAGAGAATCAACTCCATATGGATCCAAGGCGAAGCGCCCTGTATCTTTTCTGTGGAAAACGTTGTGACAGGATCAAAGCTTTGCTTTGGGAATCTGACGGATTTGTGTTGTTATTAGAAGAGAATTATTATTCGAGATAATCTCTTGGAAAGTCCAGAAATTAAGACTTTCAGAGAAATCTTCTCGAATAATGATGTATCATTGGACTTACTAATATAAGACGGAGGTGTCCAATGAATAATACCCAAATACCTATTGATGAATTGTATGATCAACTAACTTTAATACTTCAAGAAGAAAAGTATGCAAAAAGCACGATACAACTGTATCAGGAACATGTAAAACGAATCAAAAAATTCATGTTAGCTAATAACATAACTGATTATTCTTCATCAGTTGCAGATCAATACTACAAAAAAGAAGTTGAATCAAGAGATTACAACTATACGACGAAACGTTTTTTCAGGACAGTCATTCGAAGATTAAATAATATCTGTTCTGGTACAGGTTTCGTATATTCCGTTCCACGAAAAGATTTGTCTGTTCCAGAGCAATATCACGCTATTAAGGCGGATTATCTTGAACATTGTCGCAAGATAGGAAATCGTCCAATTACTCTAAAGACTAAAGAACGCTTGTTATATTTATTCCTTACTTATCTGGATGAAAACAATTGTAAAAGTCTTGAATACATAAATAGTTCTGAAATCATTCAGTTTTCAGTGAATCTTAAGAATAAAGAATTCTATCCTGAACTAAGAGATTTTTTAAGATATCTTTTTGCACAAGGATACATTGAAAAAGATTTTTCAACATTAGTTCCTAAATTCAATCGTGGTATACGTATTCCTGAAACTTATGATATCTCTGAAATCATCGAGATCGAAAATGCTGTAGACCGAACTTCTTCTATCGGAAAACGAGATTATGCGATATTGCTTCTCGCTTCGCGATTAGGAATGCGTGCGGGAGATATTGCCTCGCTTAAATTAGATTCTCTTGATTTCAAAAATCAGCGTATCTGCTTTATCCAAAATAAAACGGGAAGTGTTTCAGAACTTTACATGGTGCCAGAAATCAAAACAGCACTGATGGATTATCTGTCAACAGATCGTCCTGCATCCACAAGCGACTATGTATTTTTAAAATCATGTGCCCCTTATTCAGAAATATCGTATTCTGTTGTCTCATTTGCTGTAAAAAAACATATGATTCGCTCTGGTATTAACATTGCAGGTAAAAAACATGGACCTCATAGTCTGAGAGCTTCTCTTGCGTCATCGATGGTAAACGATGGCATATCTTATGAAACCGTAAGAAAAGTACTGGGACATGATAGTCCCAATGCAATCAGGCACTATGCACGTCTTGATATTCAGATGCTTAGGAATTGTGCTCTTGCATGCCCGGCACCTTCAGGAACACTTCACCAATTCCTGAAAGGAGGTCGTATATGAGAACCGTGATTTTTAAAAGTTGTTTTAAAGACGACATGCAGTCATTCATGGAGTATCGTGTTGCGACTTTCGCATGGAATACCTATCGTTTGGATAATTATCGCCTGTCTTCTTTTGACAGATATCTTACAAAAATATCTTATAATGATGAAATTGTACCACAAACAATAATAAATCAGTGGCTTAATGATGTAGGTGTTCCAGAGGCATCTATTAATGGATACATAAAGACTATACGAAACTTTATGAAATATAGAGCCGATATGGGAAAAGTTGTTTATCTTCCGCCCTTCCAGAAAACGAAAGATTTGTATATTCCCTATATATTTAGTGATGAGGAATTGTCGAATATATTTGCTATTGCTGATGCATATCCAATGACAAACAAATTTAGCAGCATTCCGCATATACATATGGAAATGGCGGTTCTCATACGCCTTTTGTATTGTTGTGGACTCAGATTAGGCGAAGCTCTAAATTTGAAGATGGAGCATCTGGATCTAGAAAACGGAGTCATCCGTATTATACATTCAAAAAAAAGAAACAACGATTAGTTCCAATGCATGAAACATTAACAAACATGCTGAAGGATTATTGTAAGGTGATAAAAATCTATGGTATAGATAATCCATTTTTATTCCCAAGACAAAGCGAACATTTATCCCCAATAACTGCTGAACGCCAATTTAAAAAGATTCTTAGGAAAGCTGGTATTATCAAAGGGAATGAAGATCCTCATAAACGTGCTCCATGCCTGCACTGTTTAAGACATTGTTTTATGTTCCATGCTTTTAAACAGCTGGAAACTGCAGGATATCATATCGATATGGCTTCTCCATATTTTTCTGTATATTGTGGTCATGAATCCCTTGTGGAAAGTGAAAAATATATGAAATTCAGCAGTGAACTCTTCGAAGAAGATATGCTCTTGTTTGCTGATTTCACAGAATCTCTGTTTCCGGAGGTTGATTTATGAGAAAGCAGAAGACTCCTTCGATTTTTATGAAATATCTTGAATACTATGTAAATACATATATGCCGGAAGCACGTGGGTTAAGTAAGAACACAATCAACTCTTATAAAACAACATTTACACTTTTAATAAAATATATGTATTCAGTCAAAAACACGAAAGCAGATGAGATTACTTTTGACTGTTTAGATGTAAATACGCTTTCCGATTTTATGTCATGGCTTGAAAATGAACGTAAATGTTCAGTTACAACCAGAAATCAAAGACTTGCCGCACTGTATTCTTTTTCCGAGTATGCACAAAACTATGACTTTGATGCAGCATCAACTTTTAGAAGTGCTGTATTGAGGATTCCATCAAAAAAAGCACCTAAAAAGCGGCGTGTTGGTTTTACCACCGATGAAGTAAAGATCCTTCTGGCACTGCCTGACCAAAAAAGTGAGACTGGTTTAAGAGACATGGTTTTATTAAGCTTTATGTATGCAACAGGCACACGTGCACAGGAAGTGTGTGATCTTACTGTAAAATCTGTCAATTTCAGATCAACTGGTACTACTATTGATATAGTAGGAAAAGGTTCAAAAGCACGTCGCATACGTATTCCTGACCCTTGTGCATCTATGCTTAGAAAATATATTAGACATCGCAGAATAGAAACAGAACCTGACAGACATATATTTTCGAGTCAGACGCATGAGCATATGACAATATCATGCGTGGAAGAAATATACAAAAAATATATAAAACTCGCTAAAGAAAAAACGCCCAATCTTTTCAAAGAAGAACACTATTCACCTCATAGTATGAGACACACGACCGGACAACATATGTTAGAAGCGGGAGTTCCGATTATGGTAATAAAAGCTTTCCTTGGACATGCATCAGTTCAAACGACACAGATTTATACAGAAAGTCCACAGGCAACAGTTGATAAACATATCCGTGAATGGAACGAAATGAATTTTCCGCGTTCGATTTATATTGATGAAGAAGACTTGGAAGAAAGAAATGTTCCTGATTTTTTGAAGAGTCACTAATAGGATATCATTATTCGAGAAGATTTCTTAGAAAGTCTTAATTTCTGGGCTTTCCAAGAGATTATCTCGAATAATAATTCTATTCTAATAACAACACTTATTCGAGTTCTTAGATAAGTGCTGCTGTATAAACGTATGGAAGTCCAGGGCAGATTCCGCTGGCCCAGAAATCAGTTGGAAGTAAAGCAACTGACCTGGCAGCAATTCGACTGGCTCATGTCCGGTCTTGAAATCGAACAACCAAAAGCATTCAAACCTACGGAATGATTGTGTAAAACCTCTATGCCAGCCAACAAAAATGGAGAGCTTTCCACACCCTGTATCATGTCTGCAATCCCTTGTAAATACTGGGTTTTCTGCTTCCTTTTCATTGCTTTTTATGGTATAATAAGAGCAGTAAAAAAGGAGCAGAAGACATATGGCTGGTAATTCAAAAGATTCAAAAATCCTTGCGTACAAGGACATGATCAACCAACTGAATAAAACGATTTCCGCACAGACAGAACTGATCCAGTCTTTACAAAAAACATTGGAAGCAGACCGTCTGGAAAAAGAAAATCTTCGTCAGCAGATTGAATATCTCACGAAGAAGCTCTTTGGTACTTCCAGTGAAAAACGGAAAGATATCGATGGTCAGCTGAATCTTTTTGATGAAGCCGAGCAGGAAGCAGATCCGACATGGAAACAGGAACTTCCTGATGACATCACTGTTCCGGAACATAAGCGAAAAGCACGACGGACACATGCGGATCTCTTTAAAAATGTTCCTTCCTGCGACGAGATCATTTCTCTTCCGGAGGAGGAGCGGAACTGTCCAACCTGCGGAACGCAGATGGAATGTATTGGGAAAGAATTCGTCCGCCATGAATTCCGGTTTACCCCTGCCAAAGGGAAAGTAGTAAATATCTATCGTGAAACCTATAAATGCCCGGAGTGTGCCATATCAGAGGAACACCCGGATGATCAGACATTTGTCAAAGCGCCTGTTCAGGAACCATTGATCCCGGAAAGTTATGCATCGGAATCCGTTGTAGGATGGGCAATGCACCAGAAGTACCAGAATGGTCTGCCATTAAACCGGCAGGAATCGGAATGGAAGCAGCTGGGTGTCCCATTGAGCCGGGCTACGCTTGCTAACTGGATCATTTACTGTACCGAGAATTACCTCTGCCATGTTTATGATTATTTTCACCGTCAGTTACGGATGCGTAAATATCTGATGGCAGATGAAACTCGGGTTCAGGTACTGAATGAGCCGGAGCGCAATCCTGAAACAGATTCCTGGATGTGGCTCTTCCGCAGTGGAGAAGATGGGCTTCCGCCGATCCTGCTCTATCATTACACAGAGACAAGGGCAAAGTTCCATGCAGCATCTTTCCTGCAGGGGTTCCGTGGATATCTGGAGACCGACGGATACCAGGGTTATAACAATCTGCCGGATATCAAACGCTGCTCTTGCTGGGCACATGTGAGACGTTATTTCACAGATGCCATACCGAAAGGGAAAGAGTATGATTACAGCCTTCCGGCGGTGCAGGGAGTACAATTTTGCTCCAAGCTGTTTGATTGTGAGCGGTACTCAAAAGCAAAAAATCATACTGCGGAGCAGAGAAAACAGTTCCGTCTTGAAAAGGAGAAGCCGATACTGGAGGCATTCTGGATTTGGCTGGATCAACAGCGTCCAAACAAGGGAACCCGTTTGGCGAAAGCGGTGAACTATGCCCAAAATCGGAAAGACACCCTGATGACCTATCTGGAAGATGGTCATTGCAGTTTATCCAACAATCTTAGCGAGAATGCAATCAGACCATTCACTGTTGGTCGGAGGAACTGGCTGTTCAGTGCCAGTCCGAAGGGAGCGGCCTCTAGTGCTATTGTGTATACAATGGTTGAGATGGCAAAAGCGAATGACCTGAATACCTACAAATATCTGACATACCTCTTATCACAGCGGCCAGACGATAAAATGTCAGATGAACAGCTGGAACAGCTTGCCCCATGGAGCGAGACTGCGAAAGCAAACTGTCAAAACTAAACATAGAGCAAAACGCTTGCATCTATCATTTTGGTGCAAGCGTGATTCATGGGCAGCGTAGCAATATTTTGCGCTTACCAAAGATTGACATTACATAAAATAAATAAGAAGTATAAAGACAGACTATTTCGCCTTATTTTTCAGGACAAGAAAGATTTGCTGGAGCTTTACAATGCGATAAATAACAGTGATTATACCAATCCGGAAGATTTGACAATTACAACGATTGAAGATGTTGTATATATGGGGATGAAGAATGATTTGTCATTTCTGATTGATGATGTGCTGAATCTTTATGAACATCAAAGCTCGTATAGCCCAAATCTGCCATTACGCGGGCTGTTTTATTTTTCATCTCTGTATCGGGAGCAGATTGAGTCGGTAAAACAGCGGTTGTATACGAATTCACCACTTTATATTCCGTTTCCACAGTATCTTGTTTTTTACAATGGGACGAAAGAAGAACCGGAACGGCAGGAGCTGAAGCTGAGTGATTTGTTTATCACAAATGGAAAGGTAGTAACACCAGCATTAGAATGTACTACGTTAGTTCTTAATATTAATCTTGGGCATAACCGAAGGTTGATGGAAAAGTGCAAAGCATTGAAGGAATATGCTCAATTTATTGCGATTATTCGTGAAAATATAGCGGTGGGAATGATATTTGAAGATGCTGTAGAAAATGCTGTGGATGTCTGTATTAAGAAGGGAATACTGTCTGAGATACTTCGAAAAAACCGAGCGGAGGTTATTGAAATGATTTTGACAGAGTATGATGAGAATGAATTTCGAGATTTTTTGAAAGAAGAGGCATGGAATGAAGGTCATAAGGCTGGAATGGAAGACGGAATAGAGCGTGGAATGCGAACTGGATTGATTGAGGGGACGATTAAGACCTGCATAGATTTTCAGATATCCAAAGAACAGACAATGGAGAAACTTAAACAAGATTTTTCAATGTCGGAGGAAGAAGCAGAGCAGTCTGTAGAAAAGTATTGGAAATAAAAATGTAGGCGAAGGAATACTGTCTGAGGTACTTTGGAAAAACCGAGCGGAGGTTATTGAAATGATTTTGACAGAATGTGATGAGAATGAATTTCGAGATTTTTTGAAAGAAGAAGCATGGAATGAGGGGCACAAGGCTGGAATAGAGCGTGGAATGCGAACAGGACTGATTGAGGGAACGATTAAGACCTGCATGGATTTTCAGGTATCCAAAGAACAGATAATAGAGAAGCTTCGAAAAGATTTTTCGATATCGGAGGAAGAAGCAGGGAAGTTTGTAGAAAAGTGTTGGAAATAAAATTGAAGAGAGGTGAGAATTGTTTGGTAGAATTAGAGGGCAGTTCTCTACCTTCAAAATTTTAACATCTAAGAAGTTTTTAACATTTCTAAAATTCTGTGGCGGTCGTCACAAATAAAATCCAACTTGTAAGATACAAAAGAAAGTCGGTGATGCCTATGGGAGTATTTTCTCTTTTTGTTGATTGATTCATAAAATGATGTTTGATACAATGAAGGAGGAACAAAGATTGACATTACATAAAATAAATAAGAAGTATAAAGACAGATTATTTCGCCTTATTTTTCAGGACAAGAAAGATTTGCTGGAGCTTTACAATGCGATAAATAACAGTGATTATACCAATCCGGAAGATTTGACAATTACAACGATTGAAGATGTTGTATATATGGGGATGAAGAATGATTTGTCATTTCTGATTGATGATGTGCTGAATCTTTATGAACATCAAAGCTCGTATAGCCCAAATCTGCCATTACGCGGGCTGTTTTATTTTTCATCTCTGTATCGGGAGCAGATTGAGTCGGTAAAACAGCGGTTGTATACGAATTCACCACTTTATATTCCGTTTCCACAGTATCTTGTTTTTTACAATGGGACGAAAGAAGAACCGGAACGGCAGGAGCTGAAGCTGAGCGATTTGTTTATCACAAATGGGAAGGGAGCAACACCAGCATTAGAATGTACTGCGTTAGTTCTTAATATTAATCTTGGGCATAACCGAAGGTTGATGGAAAAGTGCAAAGCATTGAAGGAATATGCTCAATTTATTGCGATTATTCGTGAAAATATAGCGGTGGGAATGATATTTGAAGATGCTGTAGAAAATGCTGTGGATGTCTGTATTAAGAAGGGAATACTGTCTGAGATACTTCGGAAAAACCGAGCGGAGGTTATTGAAATGATTTTGACAGAGTATGATGAGAATGAATTTCGAGACTTTTTGAAAGAAGAGGCATGGAATGAAGGACATAAGGCTGGTCGAGAAACTGGATTGCTTGAGGGGATGATTAAGACCTGCATGGATTTTCAGATATCCAAAGAACAGACAATAGCGAAACTTAGAAAAGATTTTTCAATGTCAGAGGAAGAAGCAAAGCAGTCTGTAGAAAAGTATTGGAAATAAAAGTAGCGAAATTATGTTGATCGGAGCAGCACTGTCATGCTTTGTGGTATCATATATGGCAATTTTACATGAAGGAATTTACATGAATTTTCAAAATTGTCTTGACACAAAAAAAATCATGTGCTATTGTAATAAAAAATTTAATACGTCAAACCGTTGAAGCGGAGATAACGGCAATGATGCCTTTACAGAGAGTTTGGGATGCTGAGAACCAGATGAGAAACAAGTTGTCAAATGGACCGCGGAGGGTGCAGTCAAATGTAAAGTTTATATTTACAGAGTATTCTGCAACGTGTAGGCATACGTCAGTTGCCGAGGGTATGTTTGTATCCTGCTAAGAGCACGGAGATTCCGTGAATTCAAGGTGGCACCGCGGATTGTGTCGTACCTGTTATACATGTACACTAT
The DNA here is from genome assembly GCF_059731825.1 of Faecalimonas nexilis. Taxonomy (NCBI): domain Bacteria; kingdom Bacillati; phylum Bacillota; class Clostridia; order Lachnospirales; family Lachnospiraceae; genus Faecalimonas; species Faecalimonas nexilis. Next base: position 1,461,878 of record NZ_AP029189.1, read on the forward strand.
TCGTCCTTGACAGAAACTATCATTCTGTCAAGGACGTTTTTTTGTGGTATAAAAACGCTATTCAAGAACTGAAAAAATTTTGACAGAATGTAATTGTGACTTGAACAAAGTGTGTAAGAGGAGGTCGTGATTATGAAAATATTACCGGAATTTCGTGAAGTGAAAAAGATTGCAGAGAGCGGACAATACAATGTTGTGCCAATCAGTTGTGAGATTTTATCTGATTTTACAACACCAATTGAGACGATGAAAATATTGAAAAATGTATCCACACATTGTTATATGCTGGAGTCGGCTGTGGCAGATGAACAGTGGGGACGTTATACCTTTCTTGGATTTGCGCCCAAGTTAGAAATCACCTGTATTGACGGGGAAATGCAAATTGGGAATGTCAAAATTGAGACGGAGAATCCTTCAGAGCATATCAGACAGATTCTTGCAGATTACAAAAGTCCTCGATTTGCGTATCTGCCTTCTTTTACAGGAGGACTAGTCGGTTATTTTTCTTATGACTATCTGGGATACAGTGAACCATCTGTGAGATGCAGGGTGGAAGACAGTGAGGCATTTAAAGATGTGGATTTGATGCTGTTTGATAAAGTCATTGCATTTGATCATGTTCGTCAGAAAATCATTTTGATTGTAAATATGTCTCTGGACGATATAGAAGTTGGTTATAACAAGACGGTGCTGGAGTTAAAACAGCTTGTAGAATTGTTGAAAAAAGGTGAAAAAAAGCAGGAAACAAAAGGATGTTTGATGGGAGAAGTCATACCACTGTTTGAGAAAGAGCAATTCTGTGGCATGGTAGAACAGGCAAAACAATATATCCGGGAGGGAGATATTTTCCAGATTGTACTTTCTAATCGTCTGAGTGCCCCGTTTGAAGGAAGTCTGCTGAATACTTACCGCATGCTTCGGACAATTAATCCGTCGCCATATATGTTTTATTTTTCCGGTACGGATGTTGAGGTTGCCGGTGCATCGCCGGAGACTTTGGTGAAACTGGAAAATGGAATTTTGCATACATTTCCGCTTGCAGGAACGAGACCGAGGGGGAAAACAAATGAGGAAGACAGAGCCCTTTCGCAAGAACTGCTTGCAGATGAAAAGGAACTTGCAGAACATAATATGCTAGTTGATCTTGGAAGAAATGATCTCGGAAAAATCAGCAGATTTGGAACGGTGAAGGTAGAAAAGTTTCATACTATCGAATACTTCTCGCATGTCATGCATATCGGATCGACTGTGCGTGGGGAAATTTGCAAGGGAAAAGATGCGCTTGATGCAATCGAGGCGGTACTGCCTGCCGGAACGCTTTCAGGTGCTCCGAAAATCAGGGCGTGTCAGTTGATCGGAGAGTTGGAGAATAACAAACGTGGCATTTACGGAGGGGCAATCGGGTACATTGATTTTACCGGAAATATGGATACCTGTATTGCAATTCGCATTGCATATAAGAAAAACGGAAAGGTATTTGTAAGGTCAGGAGCGGGAATTGTCGCCGATTCTGTTCCGGAAAAAGAATATACAGAGTGCATCAATAAGGCAAAAGCTGTTGTGGATGCATTGAAATTGGCAGAGGAGGGAGAAATATGATTTTACTGATTGATAATTATGATAGTTTTTCTTACAACCTGTATCAGCTGATCGGTGAGATGGAGCAGGATATTCGGGTGATTCGAAACGATGAGATGACAGTGGAAGAAATCAGAGCGTTGAATCCCAAACGCATCATTCTCTCGCCCGGACCGGGAAGACCAGAGGATGCAGGTGTTATTATAGAAGTGGCAAAGACACTTGGAAAAAAGATTCCAACATTTGGTGTCTGCCTTGGGCATCAGGCAATCTGTGCAGCGTTTGGAGCAACGGTCACCTATGCAAAAGAACTGATGCACGGGAAACAGTCGCAGATTACATTTGACAAGGACTGTTTGCTATTTCAAGCTTGTCCGGAAAATATGCAAGTGGCGCGCTATCATTCACTTGCGGCTGAGATGAAAACGATGCCGGAATGTCTGAAAGTGACAGCGAAAACGGAAGATGGAGAGGTCATGGCAGTACAGCATAAAGACTATCCGATTTACGGGGTGCAGTTTCATCCAGAATCAATTATGACGCCAGATGGAAAAACCATGTTAAAAAATTTCTTGCAGGGGGGTATGAGCAGATGATCAAAGAAGCAATTGTAAAAATCGTAAATAAAGAGGATCTTACTTATAAAGAGGCATATGCGGTGATGAATGAGATTATGAGCGGAGAGACAACTGCCACACAGAATGCGGCGTTTCTTGCGGCGCTTTCCACGAAGAGCGCAAGGGCCGAGACGACAGACGAGATTGCCGGCTGTGCGGCGGCAATGCGGGCACATGCCACAAAGGTGGAGACAGATATGGAATTGTTTGAGATTGTAGGAACAGGTGGAGACAATGCCCATAGCTTTAATATTTCGACTACATCGGCGCTTGTCGCAGCTGCCGGTGGAATGAAAGTGGCAAAGCATGGAAATCGGGCAGCATCTTCCCAGTGTGGAACAGCAGATTGTCTGGAGGCGCTTGGTGTGAACATTCAGCAAAGCCCTGAAAAATGCGTGGAACTTTTGCGGGAAGTGGGAATGTGCTTTTTCTTCGCACAGAAATATCATGCATCTATGAAATATGTGGGAGCGATTCGTAAGGAGCTTGGTTTTCGCACAGTGTTTAATATTTTAGGACCACTTACCAATCCGGGGACACCGTCTATGCAGCTTTTGGGAGTATATGACGAATATCTTGTGGAACCACTTGCTCAGGTGTTGATCAATTTGGGAGTGAAACGAGGAATGGTTGTGTATGGGCAGGATAAATTAGATGAGATTTCTATGAGTGCGCCGACAACTGTTTGCGAGATTCGGGACGGATGGTTCAAGTCTTCTGTAATCACTCCGGAAATGTTTGGGTTTGAGCGTTGTACAAAAGAAGAGTTAAGAGGTGGAAGCCCAAAGGAGAATGCGGATATTACGCTCAGTATTTTAAACGGAGAACGCGGACATAAGAGAAATGCAGTTCTGATGAATGCTGGAGCATCATTGTATATCGGGGGTAAGGCGGAAAGTATGGAGGAAGGAATTGCACTTGCAGGCAGACTGATTGATTCCGGAAAAGCACTCGAGACTCTGCGCAGACTGATAAAAATAAGCAATCGTCAGGAGGTGAAAGAATGACTGTTTTAGAAGAACTCGCAGATTATGCAAAAGAGCGTACCAGGCAGGCAAAAAGAAAAATATCGCCTGAACAGATGAGGGGGAGAGCACTGGAACTGCCAAAGGGAATATTTGCATTTGAAAAAGCACTGAAAAAGCCGGAACTCTCTTTTATTTGTGAATGTAAGAAAGCATCTCCATCGAAAGGAGTGATTGCTTCTGATTTCCCGTATCAGAAAATTGCAAGGGAATATGAGGCGGCGGGAGCTGACTGTATCTCAGTGCTGACGGAACCCAGATGGTTTTTAGGAAGTGACAGGTATCTGGAAGAGATTGTAAGTATGGTTAAAATTCCGTGTATCCGCAAGGATTTTACAGTGGATGAATATATGATTTACGAGGCGAAGGTGCTTGGGGCATCCGCAGTACTTTTAATCTGTTCGATTCTTTCAAAAGAACAGATTCGTGAATACATTCAGATTTGTGATATGCTCGGGCTTTCCGCTTTGGTTGAGGCACACGATGAACGGGAAGTGCAGATGGCGGTGGACGCAAAGTCACGCATTATCGGTGTCAATAATCGGAATCTCAAAGATTTTTCGGTGGATACGGACAACAGTCGCAGGCTGCGGGAACAGATTCCAACGGAAATCTTGTTTGTGTCGGAAAGTGGTGTTCAAAGTGCAAAGGATGTAAAAAAACTTCGTGAGATTGGGGCGGATGCTGTACTGATCGGTGAGACACTGATGCGTGCCGCAGATAAAAAGGCAAAGCTGAGAGAACTGCGAGGTGTGATATGACGAAGATAAAACTGTGCGGTTTGAGGCGGGTTTGTGACATTGAGGCAGCCAATGCCCTGCATCCGGAGTATGTTGGGTTTGTATTTGCAGCGAAAAGCAGGAGATATATAAGTCCTGAAAAAGTAGCGGAACTTAGAAAATATTTGCAGACAGGGATACAGGTGGTCGGTGTGTTTGTAAATGAAGAGCCAAAGCAGGTTGCAGGACTTCTAAACAGCGGTGTCATAGATATAGCGCAGCTTCATGGTGAGGAAGACAACGCATATATAAAAATACTTCGAAAGATGTCTGACAGACCGATCATTCAGGCATTTCGCATAAAGATGGAAAAAGATGTTAAGAGGGCAGAGGAAAGTGAAGCGGATATGCTCTTATTGGATTCCGGAGCGGGGACAGGAAAAGTGTTTGACTGGAAGCTGATCCAAACGATAGAAAGACCTTATTTTCTTGCAGGAGGCATTACAAGCCACAATGTATCCGAGGCGATACAAAGATTGCATCCGGATGGCGTGGATGTCAGTTCCAGCATTGAGACAGATGGGAAAAAAGATCAGAAAAAAATGGCGGCATTTGTCGCAGCAGTAAGAAGGGAAGAGAAAATATGACAAATCAAAATGGACGTTTTGGCATTCACGGTGGACAGTACATTCCGGAAACCTTGATGAATGCAGTGATTGAATTGGAAGAAGCGTATAATTATTATAAAAACGACCCGGAATTTAACCGGGAACTTACGGAATTATTAAACGAATATGCGGGGAGACCGTCAAGACTTTATTTTGCACAGAAGATGACAAAAGATCTGGGCGGGGCGAAGATTTATCTGAAACGTGAAGACTTGAATCATACTGGTGCACATAAAATCAATAATGTGCTTGGTCAGGCGCTTCTTGCAAAGAAGATGGGAAAAACACGTTTGATTGCAGAGACCGGAGCCGGTCAGCATGGAGTTGCCACTGCTACGGCAGCTGCGCTTTTAGGAATGGAATGTGTGGTGTTTATGGGAGAAGAAGACACAATCCGGCAGGCGCTCAATGTGTATCGGATGCGGCTTCTTGGAGCGGAAGTGATACCGGTTAGAACAGGAACTGCCACTTTAAAAGATGCGGTCTCTGAGGCAATGCGGGAATGGACTTCACGCATCAGTGACACACATTATTGTCTCGGCTCGGTGATGGGACCGCATCCGTTTCCTACGATTGTGCGTGACTTTCAGGCTGTCATTTCCAAGGAGATTAAGGCGCAGATACTGGAAAAAGAAGGGAAACTTCCGGATGCAGTAGTTGCCTGTGTAGGAGGAGGATCAAATGCGATTGGCAGTTTTTATCACTTTATTGACGACAAAGAAGTTCGGCTGATCGGCTGTGAAGCGGCTGGAAGAGGAATTGATACGCGCGAGACCGCAGCGACAGTCAATACGGGAACACTTGGAATCTTCCATGGTATGAAATCATATTTCTGCCAGGATGAGTATGGGCAGATCGCGCCGGTATATTCGATCTCTGCAGGGCTTGACTATCCGGGAATCGGGCCGGAACATGCACATCTGCACGATCTTGGGAGAGCAGAATATGTTCCGGTGACAGATGATGAGGCGGTGGATGCATTTGAATATCTGGCAAAGACGGAGGGAATCATTCCGGCGATTGAGTCTGCACACGCAGTTGCCTATGCCATGAAACTTGCACCTGAAATGAAAACAGATCAGATTCTTGTCATTACTGTATCGGGCAGAGGAGATAAAGATTGTGCTGCAATTGCACGCTATAGAGGGGAGGATATCTATGAGTAATATTCGAAAAGCATTTGAACAAGGAAAAGCATTTATTCCGTTTATCACCTGCGGTGATCCGGATCTGGAGACAACCGGGGCTGTAGTTCGGGCAGCGGTGGAAAACGGGGCAGATCTGATTGAACTTGGCATCCCATTTTCAGATCCTACCGCGGAGGGAAATGTAATTCAGGGGGCAAACTTGAGGGCATTAAGTGGTGGTGTGACAACAGATAAAATATTTGCATTTGTGAAAGAGCTGCGAAAAGATGTGAAAGTGCCGATGGTATTTATGACATATGCAAACGTTGTATTTTCTTACGGTGCAGAACGGTTTCTTTCTTCCTGTAAAGAGTGTGAGATTGACGGATTGATTCTGCCGGATCTGCCATTTGAAGAAAAAGAAGAATTTTTGCCGGTTTGCCATCAATATGGGATAGATTTGATCTCGCTAATCGCTCCGACTTCTGCAAACCGTATTGCAATGATCGCAAAAGAAGCAGAAGGATTTTTATATATCGTGTCAAGTCTTGGAGTGACCGGAGCGAGAAGTGAGATCAAGACAGATTTAGCATCTATTGTCGAGGTAGTACGACAGAATACAGATATTCCTTGTGCAATTGGATTTGGAATATCAACTCCAGAGCAGGCAAAGAAGATGGCGAATATTTCAGACGGTGCGATCGTCGGCTCGGCGATTGTTAAGCTGCTTGAGACATATAAAAAAGAGGCGCCCGAATATGTCGGAGCATATGTGAAAACAATGAAAGACAGCTTGAGATGATTTAGAAGGGAAACATTTCCCTTCTATTGATCATTGTGAGAACGATTGTATATTTTCTGAATGTCTTCTGGGAGACGATCGGGCAGAATGCTTTGGATTCGGTCTTCGTTCCCGTCTTTGACTGCCTGATCATAGTACCAGCATTTGAATTGAAGCATATCCAAAACCTTTTCCAATTTTGCGATTTCTTTTTGTACAATTTCTTTTTGGCGCTCAAATAGTTCTTTGCGTCTTTGGTAGGTAGCGCTTCCTTCAGAACACCATTCCATAAATAATTTTATGTCTTTGATTTCCAGCCCAGATTTTTTCAGACATTCAATCACGCGAAGCGCCTCGATTTCTTTTTCGCTGAACCTGCGAATGCCGGAAGAACGCTCTAAATCCGGAAAAAGTCCTTCTTTATCATAATAGCGAAGTGTGGAAATCGGCAGTTGAAACATTTCAGATATTTGTCCGATTGTATACATGTGAAAAACCTCCTGAAAATTTTGAAAAACCTCTTGACCTAAAGTTAAGTTTAGGTATTAATATGACAGTATCACAAGAAAATAATAATGTCAATGAATTGTTAGGAGGATAAATGTTATGTTAGGTAATTTTTCGTATTGTAACCCTACAAAGCTCTATTTTGGAGAGGACTCTCTGAATTATCTGAATGAGGAGCTCCAAAAGTATGGGAAAAATGTTGTTTTAGTCTATGGTGGCGGTTCAATTAAGAAGAATGGAATCTATGATGAAGTGATCGAAATTCTGAAAAAGAATGGAAAGAATGTGGCGGAAATCGCCGGAGTTATGCCAAACCCAACACTTGCAAAGTTGTATGAGGGTGTTGAGATCGCTAAGAGCCATCAGGCGGACTTGTTGCTGGCTGTCGGTGGAGGATCTGTCTGCGACTATTCTAAGGCAGTATCGGTTTCTGTCAATTGTAAGGAAGATCCGTGGGAAAAATATTTTATCCGTTTTGAGGAGCCGGATTGTGAAGTGATTCCGGTTGGTTGTGTGCTGACAATGGTTGGAACAGGCTCTGAGATGAACGCTGGTTCTGTGATTACCAATCAGGATACAAAACAGAAAATCGGACATGTATTTGCAGATGAAAAAATTATGCCGAGATTTTCAATCTTAAATCCGGGATATACAATGACTCTTCCAAAATATCAGATGGTATCCGGTATTTACGACATATTCAACCATATTTGTGAGCAGTATTTTTCGGGAGAAGATGATAACACCAGCGATTATATGAGTGAAGGGCTGATGCGTTCGCTGCTGAAATCCAGCCGTGTGGCAGTGAAAAATCCACAGGATTATGAAGCGCGAAGCAATATTATGTGGACCGCAACATGGGCATTGAACACGTTGGTGGCAATGGGAAAAAGTGCTGATTGGATGGTGCACATGCTTGGTCAGGCAGTAGGTGGCTACACAAATGCGACACATGGTATGACACTTGCAGCGGTTTCGCTTCCGTATTATCGGTATATCATGCCATATGGTCTTGAAAAATTCAAACGTTTTGCAGTGAATGTGTGGAATGTATCACCTGAAGGAAAGACAGATGAGCAGGTTGCCAGGGAAGGTTTGAAAGCGATGGAGAACTGGATGAACGAACTAGGTTTGGTTATGAATATTTCGGAACTTGGAGCAAATGAAGAGATGCTGGAAAGCATTGCAGATGTAACGTTTCCAATGTCAGGTGGATATAAAGAGTTGAATCGAGACGAGATCCTTAGAATCTTTAAAGAAAGTTTACAAAGAAAGTTTACAAAAAAGTCTCATCAAGAAATGTCTGTATAGACAAAAAGTTCTTGATGGGACTTTTTTATTCAGAAAATATTCCACTTCTTGTGACTTTCGTGGTAAACTAGTCACGGAGGAAAAACTATGATTCGAAAATTAAGGAAAACAGATCTTGACGAAGTGGCGTATATCTGGTTGCATACGAATAAAAAAGCACATGATTTTATTGCGGAAACGTACTGGGATGAGCATTTTGAGATGGTCGAGGGAATGCTTGGAGATGCAGAGATTTATGTGTTTGAAGAGCAGGGTCAAATCAAAGGATTTGTAGGCTTGGATGGCGAGTATATTGCGGGAATCTTTGTAAGAGAGAAAGAACAGTCTTTGGGAATTGGAAAACAGCTTTTGGATTTCGTAAAAAGTCTGAAAGGACAATTGAAGTTGAATGTTTATCAAAAAAATGAACGGGCGATAAAGTTTTATACACGTGAGCAGTTTGAGATACAGGATGAGCAGACAGATGAGGCGACAGGGGAAGCAGAATATCTGATGCTATGGAAGAAATAATAAGGAGGAAGGCTGGATGCAGGCACGAGAACTATTGAATTTATTGACAGTGGCGGAACGACTAAAAGATACAACGAGGCACTGTTACACGTCAAAAGGAAGACGGGAAAGTGTTGCGGAACACAGCTGGATGATGACATTGATGGTGTTTTTTATGAGGGATGAATTCCCGGAGGCGGATATGGACAAGGTCATTCGGATGTGTATCATTCACGATTTGGGGGAAGCATTCACGGGGGATATTCCGGCGTTTGAAAAAACAGCAGAAGATGAAAAAAAGGAAGAAGAACTGTTGTATGACTGGGTGAGAAGTCTTCCGAAATCCTATGCGGAAGAAATGCAGCAACTTTATAAAGAGATGGAAGAACGAAAGACTTTGGAAGCAAAGATCTACAAGGCAATTGATGGTCTGGAAGCCGTAATACAGCATAATTTTTCAGATTTGTCTACATGGATTCCAAAAGAGTATGAGATGAATCAGACATATGCAAATGACAGAGTTACATTTTCGGATTATCTGACAGTGTTGAGGGAAGAAATCAGAAAGGATACGATAGAAAAAATAGAAAGGTAAGAAAAATGAAGAATATCATTATAGGAATCGCCGGAGGAACCGGCTCAGGAAAATCAACATTTACTAGAAAGCTAAAGAAAGAATTTAAGGATGATGTAGCGGTGTTGTATCATGACAATTATTATCGTGATCAGAGTGATATACCATTGGAAGTACGTAAAAAGACGAACTATGATCATCCGGATGCGATGGAGACCGAACTTTTAGTGCAGCAGTTGATGGAATTAAAAGAGGGAAAGGCGATTGAATGTCCGGTGTATGACTATACATTGCATACACGCTCTAATCAGGTCGAGCGTGTAGAGCCAAAAAAAGTGATTCTTCTGGAAGGGATTCTTGTTCTTGCGGATGAGCGACTGCGGAATCTGATGGATATTAAAGTGTATGTAGAGGCGGATGCGGATGAACGAATTTTAAGACGTCTTATTCGTGATGTGAAAGAGCGCGGACGTGACATCGAAGGTGTTGTAGAGCAGTATCTCACAACGGTGAAGCCAATGCATTATCTCTATGTCGAACCGACAAGAAGCACGGCAGATATCGTCATTAACAGTGGAATGAATCCGATTGCGTTTGAACTGGTAAAAAATATGATTCAGAAAATATTGGATGAGGAAAAAAGATGATAAAAGCAGTTTTTTTGGATATGGATGGCACAGTGATATCACATAAACAGGGGAAGGTCCTGGAAAGCACAAAAGATGCCATCTGTCAGCTGCGGGAGCGGGGAATTAAAGTTTTTGCTGCGACAGGGAGGCATATACTGGAGATGGAAGAACTTCCGGTAAAGGGAATTTCATTTGACGGGTATGTGATGCTGAACGGACAGATTTGTCTGGATGGAGAGAAAGAACTTGTGTATGATTTCCCGATTGCTGCGGAAGATACAAAGAGAATGATTACTGTGTTTGAGGAGAAAAAAATTCCTGTTATGCTTGTTGGTCTGAACAGGATGTATATTAATTTTGTGGATGAAAAAGTTCGGGCAGCTCAGAAGGCAATCTCAACAGCGGTGCCGAAGGTAGGCTCGTACAATGGAGAAAATGTGTACCAGTTTATTGTGTATGACAGCGAAGGCAAGGTACAGCAACTGATGGAAAACCTTACAGATTGCAAAGAAAATGTATGGAATCCAATGGCATTTGACATTATTCCGAAAAGAGGAGGAAAGGCTGCCGGTATCAGGCAGATATTGGAGCATTTTAAGATTGGACAAGAGGAAATCATGGCATTTGGAGACGGAGACAATGACATCGATATGCTTCGGTATGCGCACATTGGAGTTGCTATGGGAAATGCCGGTGAGCATGTGAAAACGCATGCAGACTACGTGACTGCATGCGTGGATGATGACGGCATCTATAAGGCGTTAAAAGTGTATGGTCTTTTGTGATGGTTAAAATTCTTTTTTCTCTACAATTTTTATGGCAGCCTGCATAGACAAGAAAAGAAATATAGCTGCAATCAGTGTGATGGCGGCAGCAAAGATCCCGACATGGAGTGCAGAAAGTTTTGCAAGGATGACGGTACCAACGCCTGCGGCTTGAGTGAGCTTGACAAAGATCACTCCGGCTACAAATATCAGTCCGAATGTTCCCATCAGTGCGATTCTTGCCTTTTCAGGACCATATTTTAGCTGAAACGGGAGCATAATCGCCTGTATTATGATGAGGCTTGATAGGATTATCAGTGCAGCCCAAATGATATCCGCAGGAATCGTGTCTCCTTTTAGAAAGCCAGCCACACAGATGATCAGAAGGCCCAAGATCAGAGCACCAAAACCAAGCAGGAAAGAAAGCAGATATTTTTCTTTCACATAATCTTTTCTGCTGATTGGAAGGCTGAATAAAAATGCATTTCCATTGTCAAACTCGTCATAACTGATCGTACTCAAAGAAAAAAGTGATATGACAAATGGCAAAAATCCTAGTGGAAATGATATCTCATTTTGAAAAAACGAGATTGCTATGACGATTGCAATCATCATGAGAAAAAAGTTTTTCTGCATTTTCATTAATTTAAAATCTTTTATGAGTAATCCTTTCATTCTTTATTCCCCCCTGATCATCATTGTAATAACAGCATCAATGGTTCCCTTTTCAATCGTGATATCGGGATAATTTTCTATATAATACTGTTTTTGGTCTGTGAGACAGCTGTATCCGAAAGGCTCTTTTTTGGAGCGCAGAAGATATTGTTTGTCCAGTGCATGATATTGTGTATCATCTAGTTTTAACAGCGCATAATCACCCAATAATACATCGGTATCTTCGTGAAGAATAATTTTTCCGTCATGGATCATATAGAGATCATCACATAGCGTCTCCAGATCACTGGAAATGTGAGAGCTGATCAAGATTGCACGGTCTTCATCTTTTTCCATAAATTCTCTTAACAACTCAAGCAGTTCATCTCTGGCGATGACATCCAATCCGGCAGTCGGTTCATCTAATATGAGCAGTTTTGCATGGTGGGAGATAGCCACGAGCACTTTTAATTTTGCTTTCATACCGGTTGAAAATTCTTTGATTTTTTTATTCAGTGGAAGGTTGTATTTTTTGACCTGTTCCAAAAAGAAATATTTGTCAAATTTATGGTACAAATGTTCCAAAACCGGAACGATATCTCGGATTGTCAGATATCCGCTGAAACCGGAGTCGGATAGGACAACACCCAAAGCTTCCTTGTCTTTTGCTGTAAAATTCTCAATCTCTTTTCCGAGAAGTGTAATGGCACCGCCATCAATAGAAATCAATCCTAAAATAGCCTTAAATGTTGTACTTTTTCCGGCACCGTTTTGTCCTATTAGTCCGGTTACATAGCCAGATTTAATCTCCAAAGAACAATTGAGAGAAAACTGTTTGTATCGTTTTTGCAAATGTTCTACTTTTAACATTGTTTTATCCCTCCATAATTAATTCAAATAAATTTTTCAAATCTTCATCACTAATTCCGTATCGTCTGCCTTTTAGAATTGCCTGTTCGAAATCAGTCTCCACCTCTTTCTTTTGTTCTTCTAATAAAAGGTCGGTGTTGACTGCTTTTACATATGTTCCTTTTCCGTGTACGGTTACGGTAAAGCCTTCACTCTCTAATGTGTCATAAGACTTTTTGACGGTCAGTGCACTGATTTTTAATTCTTTTGACAGTGCGCGGACGGATGGCAGGATATCATTCTCTCTCAGTTCGCCACTTCGAATGAGCAATTTGATCTGATCTACAAGCTGCTCGTAGATGGGAACCATAGAGGAATTGTTTATGATAAGTTTCATACTTGTGTTCCTCCTTTGTGCAAACAGTATATAACAGTTAAAAGCTGTTGTCAAGTGTTATATACTGTTTGCCTTGCTGCGATGGGAAAATATTGAAAGCAGAAAAAATAATTGACTTTTTGTTCTACATATGTAGTATGTAAATATACTACATATGTAGAAAGTGAGGGGTTCTATGTATCAGAAACTATTTTTTGATGTGTTGGAAGTATCTATAGATGAAGTGGAAGAGAGAATGTATATCAGAAAAAAAGATGGAAGTTTTTGGGTATGTGGTGAGGAAGTCGGCGCAAAGAAAAAGAAAATTTCTTATGGTCCGGAGGGCGGTGTAAAAGAGCGTATCTGTACAGAACAGCTCATGCCGCTTATTTTAAAAACAGAGTAGAAACGGAGAAGTGAAGATGAAAAAGATTTCAGAGTCAGAACAGGAAATTATGATGGCAATATGGAATGCGGAAAATAAGAATTCCATTACAGCATCCTATCTTGAGGAGGTATTTGGAGAAAAAAAAGGCTGGAAAAAGACGTCGATTTTGACGTTTTTGTCAAGGCTTGTAGAAAAAGGATATCTCTCCTGTGAAAAAAACGGAAAATCTAATTTTTATGAACCGATTGTATCTTACGAAGAATTTTCGAGAAGAGAGAGTAAACATATTTTAGATAAACTATACCGTAATTCCTTAAAAAATTTTGTCGTATCACTATATGATGGCGACGAACTTTCCAGACAGGATGTAAAGGAACTGAGAGAATTTTTGGATGAGATCAGTACAAAATCAGAGGAGGAGTGATATGTCAAAGAGTGTTATCAGAATTGCGAAACCCGAAGATGCAGAGGAACTTTTGAAAATTTATGCACCATATGTGAAGCACACTGCGATTACATTCGAGTATGAGGTTCCGACGGTGGAAGAGTTTCGAGACAGAATAGAACATATTTTAAAGAGGCATCCTTATTTGGCAGCGGAGAGAGACGGAGAACTGATTGGATATGCTTACGCGGGGGTGTTCAATGAGCGGGCAGCATGTGACCGGTCTGTGGAGACAGCCATTTATGTTCGGCAGGATGGGAGAAAAGATGGAATTGGAAGAATGCTGTATGAGGCGTTGGAGAAAATTTTATCGGAACAGAATATATTGAATCTGAATGCCTGCATTGCGTATGTGGATGATGATGATCCTTATTTGACCAAAAACAGTGTAGAGTTCCACAACCATATGGGATATCGATTTGTGGGCAGATTTCGTAGATGTGGGTACAAATTTGGACGCTGGTATGACTTGGTGTGGATGGAAAAATATATTGGGGAACATGTGGAAAAACCGGAGAAAGTTATATGGTTTGATGAGATGAAATATGATAAAATGAAAAGAGGAATATGATGAGAAGAAAAGACAGAGAGATCACAGACATAGAGGAAATCAGAGATATCATAGAGAAATGTAAAGTATGCAGACTTGCCATGCAGGACGAAGAAGGCTTGTATCTGGTGCCGTTAAATTTTGGTTATGAATTTGAAGAAGAATCTTTAGCGCTCTATTTTCACAGTGCAAAGGAAGGAAGAAAGCTGCGTGCAATTCAAAAAAATTTGAAGGTGTGTTTTGAGATGGACTGTGAACATGCGCTGATTGAGGCAAATACACCTTGTGCATATGGTTATGAATATGCTTGCGTGATGGGAAACGGAAAAGCGACGATTCTTGAACATACAGAGGAAAAGCGTTTAGCTCTTTCCAAACTGATGTGGCATCAGACCGGAAAAGAGTTTGAAATCTCAGAACAGATGGCAGATAGTGTGGCTGTGATAAAAGTAATTGCAGAGTCTTACACCGGAAAGACGTGCAGAAGATAAGAGGAGGATACAAAGATGCAGAAAAATTTTTTCAACAAAGACCGTAAAAACAAAAAGATGATCATCGCGATTTCTGTCAGTGTGGCAATCATTGTAATCGGATTGGCTGTTTTTTGTTACTTTCTGTTTGCGAATGAAAAAGAGAACAACGCAAAAAACAAAGCGGAGAATGCGCAGGAAGATCCGCAGGCAAAGATTGAAGAAGAAAAAGAGGAAGCAAAAGTGCAGCTTCCGGACTTGAAGGCATCTCAATATGAGACAGATGAGATCACAACCGGAATCGATGTCTCTGAATTTCAGGGGAATATCGACTGGAAGGCAGTTGCGGACAGCGGAATTGATTTTGCGATGATCCGTGTGGGATATCGTGGTATGAAGAACGGGGAGATTAAAGAAGATGCCTGTGCGAAATACAATCTGCAGGAAGCATCCAAAAATGGGCTGAAAATCGGAGCTTATTTCTTTTCCACGGCAGTGACAGAGGAAGAGGCAAAAGAGGAGGCAGAATGGACGAAGAATCTGCTTTCAGGATATCCGGTGACATATCCGGTCGCTTACAATTGTGAAGGTTTTCAAAATCCGTCCAGCAGACAGTTTGAGCTTTCGGTTGAGGAGCGGACAAAACTGGCAGATGCATTTCTCAAATCTATTGAAGAAGGATCTTACACAGGAATGTTCTATGCAGCGAAAAATGAACTGGATGACAATAATTTGTGGAATGCAGATGATCTTTCTTTAAATTATCGTATCTGGGTTGCACAGTACTCGGATCAGACATGGCCGGAAAAAACAAAATCTGACTATACAGGTGACCATGTAATGTGGCAGTACACCAATCAGGGAAAAATGGACGGAATCAAAGGTGCGGTTGACTTTAATGTCGCTTATTTCGGATATAGTCAGTCCCAGCAGGCGGTAGATGAAAACGGAGCAGAGCAAGTGGAAGCTAATGTAGAGGTGGGAGTCAATTTTACAGAAGTGGAAGAGCAGGTGACGGCAAAAGACGAGGTGAATCTTCGAAGTACGATGGAACAAGGAAGTGATGATAATATCGTAGGAAGCATGAAAAACGGAGAGACAGCAGTTCGAACAGGAGTGGGAAATAACGGCTGGTCGAGAATAATCTACAATGGGCAGACTGTGTACTGTGTCAGCAATTATCTGACAACAGATTTGAGTTATGTGACGCCGCAGGAGACTGAAAGTGAGTTTAAGACAAAGTTTACGGATGTATCTGAAAATGTGACGGCAAAAGAAGTGACAAATCTTCGCAATCGTCCTAGTGTGGAGTCGCCATCAGAAGTTATTGCAGAATTAAAAAATGGGGAAGTCATCGTGCGTACCGGCGTGTCGAACGAAGGGTGGTCCAGAGTAGAATATAATGGACAGACTTTATATTGTATCAGCAGCTATTTGGAAGTTGTACAATAGAGTCGGTACAAAAGAATATATTGACAAATAAAAGAAGAAAAAGTAATATTGTATTAAAATAATAATACAATATTACTTTTTTATTTGGAGAGGAAGTGGAGATATGAGGTTGGAACTCAGAGAAGTGCAGAAGGCATTTGATCAAAAACAAGTTCTGAAAGGTGCAAGTTTTGTGTTTGAAAAAGGAAAGATATATGGTCTGTTGGGAAGAAACGGGGCAGGAAAGACAACACTTTTCAATTGTATCAGCAAAGAGATTTCCTGTGACGGTGAGATTGCGTTATATGACGGAGCGGATGATATTTTGGACTTTTCACAAATCGGATTTACATATGCGCATCCGATTTTACCAGAATTTTTGACAGGATATGAATTTCTCAAGTTTTATATTGATATCAATAAAGATAAGATTAAGGATAAAAAGTCAATTCCGGAGTACTTTGATATGATTAAGATCAAAGAAGAAGACTGGTACCGTCTGATTAAGGATTACTCGCATGGAATGAAAAATAAAATGCAGATGATCTGCTTTTTGATTACGAAGCCTCCGGTGATTCTGCTGGATGAGCCTTTGACTTCTTTTGATGTCGTTGTGGCGCATGAGATTAAGCAGATGTTAAAAGCGATGAAGCAAGATCACATCATTATTTTTTCGACACATATTTTGGAACTTGCAGAGGATCTATGTGATGAGATTGTCATTTTGAATCAGGGAAAACTGGAGGCAATTGACCACAATATGATTGGGGCGCCTGAATTTGAAGAGAAGATTTTTGAGGCGCTGAAGGAGGAACAGCATGATTAATACCATCATTCAGGGAAGGATGCTTGTCTTTGTGCAGCAGGTCAATGTTCTGCTCTATTATGTGAGAAAATTACCGCTTGTCGGAGAGAAAATACCGTACCGTCTGTATGGAGAGACGGATATCAAGAAGGCGATTGGTGCCATACCGGTTGTGTTTTCCGTGATAGGTGCATTTGTTGGTACATTTTTGTACTTTTTGCTGATGATTAAGCTGCCGGCGAATTGGATTCAGGGATTTTGGGAAAAAGAAGGGATTTTTGTAGATCAAAAAGCAGTAATGGTCTACTTGTTTTTAATTTTCTCTTTTTTGCCGGGAAGTTTTTTGGTGTCAAACCTGACGGAAGGGGCAAAAAAGGATTATGTGTTGCTGCATGTGATGCGGATTCCGGCGGCACAGCATTATCGCTCCAAGATGGTACTAAAAGGAGTGAAAGATACCATCTGCTTTTTAGTACCGCTATTGTGGTTTGGATTTGGAGCGGAATCTGCGTTGTTTGTTGTATCATTGTTTTTTACACGATACATTGGGCATGCCGGAATTTTACAACACTATCGACATTCCGAGAAAAAAGGGAAAAAAGTATTTTGGAAATCTTTAGGAAAAACATTTTTAATGTTTGGAATCATATTAGCACTCGGATATGGAGTGGCGGCAGCAGTCCCAAGGTTGTTTTTTGATAGATATGTGATGGCAGAAGTTGTTGTCTTTTTGAGTTTCACGTTAGTAGGAATGTTTTGTTTCTCGAAAGTGTGGAAGTATGGGGGATATACGATTTTTGCGAAAAAGATGGTCAGCCTGAAAGATTTTTTAGAGCAGGATGATGCGGTAAAAGAGGCTCGGGCTGCAGATGTGCAGATTCAGGATAAGGATATTTCCAAAGAGGAACTGCGCTCGAGAAAATACGAGGAAAAAGAAGGGTATGACTATTTGAATGCCATTTTCTTTGAACGCCATAAAAGAATTGTTTCAAGAGCGGTCAAAAGCAGAATCATCATCATCTTGGCAGTTGGACTGATTGGGGCAGTGGCATTGTTATTTGTGGGAGAGCAGATGAAACAAAAGACATTTGAGGCGATGACGCAGATGATGCCGGTCATGGTATTTGTCATGTATTTGGAGTCCACAGGTGGAAGAATTTGTAAGGCAATGTTTTTTAACTGTGATATCAGTCTGCTGAAATATGGATATTACCGGGAAGCAGATGCAATCTTGAAAAATTTTAAGATACGCCTTAGAAAATTATTGATGCTAGATGCAGTTCCGGCGGCTATAATCTGCGGGATGATTCTTCTTTGGACTCTTCTGTGTGGTGAGATACTAGCTGTTTGGAAAGTGATACCGTTGATGGCAGGCTCCTTGCTATTATCCGCATTTTTCTGTCTGTTTCATCTGTTTATGTACTATATCACGCAGCCATATACAGAAGAAAAGACGGTGAAAAGCCCTATTTTTTCGGTGGTAAATGCACTGGTGTATTTTGGATGCTATCTTTGTCTGCAGATACAGACAGGTTCATGGCTGTTTACATTGGGAGTGCTTGCTGTGACAATCATCTTTATTCCGCTGTCATATTTTTGCGTGTTTCGGTTTGCACCGAAGACATTTAAAATTCGTTAGAAGAGGAGAAGACAATTATGAAATTTTATCTGGCGCCGTTGGAGGGGCTGACGACATATGTTTATCGGAATGTATACCATCATTTTTTCCATCCAATGGATAAATATTTTACTCCGTTTATCGTACCGCATCCAAATCGTGGATTCAAACCGAAAGAGTTGAAAGAAATTCTGCCACAGCACAATCAAGGGCTTTGTGTGGTCCCGCAGATTCTGACTAATAATGCGGAGGATTTTATCCGGACGGCACAGGAGTTTCGGGAGTATGGATATGAAGAAATCAATTTGAATTTGGGATGTCCGTCTGGGACAGTTACCGCAAAGAAAAAAGGATCCGGCTTTTTGGGATATCCGGATGAGCTGGAACGCTTTCTATACGAAATTTTTGAGCGGACAGAATCAAAGATTTCCATCAAGACAAGAATCGGGGTGGAGCATCCAGAAGAATTTGAGCGGCTTTTAAACATTTATAATAAGTTCGAGATGGAAGAACTGATTATCCATCCGAGGGTGAGGGCAGATTTTTATAAGAACAAACCAAATATGGAAGTATTTGGACAGGCAGTGAAAGAAAGCAAAAATCGGCTTTGCTATAATGGGGACCTGTTTATTAAGTCGCATTTTGAAGCGTTTGAAAAGGAGTATCCGCAGGTGGAGCGTGTGATGCTTGGGCGCGGGGTGATGGTAAATCCAGGACTTTTGAATCTGATTTGTGAGGGTAAAAGCTTAGATAAAGAAGTATTGCGTGCATTTCAAGATGAATTTTACAGGAAGAATCAGGAAGTTCTTTCGGGAGACCGGGCGGTTCTTTTTAAGATGAAAGAATTGTGGTTTTTCATGATACATTTATTTGAAGGAGCAGAGAAGGCTGCCAAGAAGATCAAAAAGGCAGAAAAACGGCATGTGTATGAGGAATGTATCGAAAGGTTGTTTTCAGATTACCCGCTGAATCAAAAATTAGTAAAATAAAGAATGGAGTCAGAATCAAATTGATCTGGCTCCTTCTTTTTAAATAGAAAATGCCCAAAGATTATTAATCTGTGGAGAAAGTCGTTCGTAGCTCCACAACTTTTCACTGTTTGCATTGCTGTTTGGGTCCAAGACATGAAACTGTCCATTCTCATATCCGTTCAACACAATAAAGTGTCCGGTAGTAGTAAAATCTCCGGGACGCATACTACAGATAATCGGGTGCCCAGAAGCGAGTTGGTTTGCCATAACAGATTCATCTAATACAAGTTCCTGAGAGGTGATTCCATATTGCTTGGCGCCTATCCGCATCAGTTCCCAGCTGGAACCGGATTCCGGAACATAGAGTCCGTTGGAAGCTGCATATTGTGCAATCTTATATGGGGTGATCGTATTGTCTCCGGTCAGTCCGGAAACTACCATTGCAAGGGAAGTTGGTCCGCAGCCGTTGATGGCTAGAAAATTATCCCCGTAGATTCCGTAGCCCCATCGTGTATCCCATTGAAGAAGGTGCGGAATTACCCCTTTTGTGACATCGCCGATTGTATCGGCGCAAGGCTTGTCCTTTTCAGATGGGTAATTTAGAACGAAATCAGTTGCCTCGGTATTTTTTGAGAGCAGTTCCAGCAAATCAGCAGGATACTGGTCGTAGTGGTTCACAATTTCTGCGACACGCTTGTCGCTTGCGGCCATGTTATTCAAGTTTGTCACGACATCGGAAGGCAATGAAGCAGTGTCAGATGGGATCGGTGTGAATTCAATTTTTTTCTTTGCTTTATTTGCAGAAGTATTGTTCCCTTCGGAAGACGTTATCTTTGGAAATAATTTTTCTTTGATAGAGAATACTGTTTTTCCCAAGAGTATCAGAAAAAGCAGGGCGATGAGAAAAAAGACGCATCTTTGTATGAGAAGCTGCTTTCTTCTGCGTTTTTTTAGCGCGTTTCTTTTAGCGCGTTCTGAATCAGTGTAACTGTAATTTATATGATCTAAATTTCTTGAATCCATAAATAAAATCCTCTCTTGTACATAGTAAAAATATTATAACGCACGTAACAAAAAAAGTGTTTAATGAAAAGTGATAAATTTATTAAAATAAATTAAGATTACATTGCAGAATTTCTGCAGGTTGTGTTACTGCATGAAATTGGCTATAATAAAAAATAGTGTAAAAGAATGCCGAAAGGGGCAGGAAATGAGGAAACAAAATGCAGGAAGAAAACAAACAGATAGATCCAGGAACAATGGAAAGATTGGTTCAGGGAAATGAACAGATTGGTTACTATAGAAGTATCAGCAACTATGAGGAGGCGCTAAAGATTTCAAAAGAGATGCTGGAACTGGTGAAAGAGCTTGGTTTACAGGAGAGTGAGGCGCATGGGACGACACTTTTGAATGCGGCGACCGCATATCGAGCAGCAGGTATGTGCGAAAAGGCGATTGCGATGTACCGGGCAGCGGAACAGATTTTCAAAAATCTTGGAATTCAAGATGAGCGTTTGGCGGGACTTTATAATAATATGAGTATGGCATTTCAGCAAAAAGAAGACTATGGGACGGCAGAGAGCTGTCTTTTGCAGGCGCTTGCAATTGTTAGAAACCTTCCGGATCATAAAGTGGAAGAGGCGACAACCTATGCAAATCTGGCGTCAGTCTGCTATGAAAAGGAAGAATTTGCACAAGGGATTGAATATGTGCAGAGGGCGATTGAACGATTTGAGGAATGTGAAGAAAAAGATGCGCACTATTGCGGTGCGTTGGCACTTCTTGCACAGGGGCACTATGAGCAGGGAGAATTGGAAAAAGCAATTTCGGCCTATACAGAAGCATTGCGGGAGATTTTGGCGCATTTTGGGAAGAATGAGTCTTATGCAATGACTTGTGAAAACTGCGCAATTGTGCTTTCGAAAGCTGGATTTGCAAAAGAGGCAGAGTATCTGAAAAAAGAGGCGAAAGAAACTTATGAGAACATACGAAGACCGAAAAAAGAGATTTCAGGTCTCGAATTGTCAAAATGCTACTATGAGACTTACGGGAAAGCGATGCTAAAAGAGCAATTTCCAGAATATGCAGATCGTGTGGCAGCAGGTCTTGTTGGGCATGGCTCAGAGTGTCTCGGGTTTGACGACATGTGGTCAAAGGATCATGATTTTGGACCGGGATTCTGTCTTTGGCTTACGGAGAAAGACTATGAAAAAGTAGGTCAAAAGATGCAGGAAGCATATGAGGCGCTCCCGAAGGCTTTTATGGGTTATCCGGCACGGAATACTTCAAAGCGAGGAGGCGGACGTGTGGGAGTGCTAAGTATTCCTGAATTTTATGAAGAGTTTACCGGAAACGGTGCATGGAGTGAGATGGAAGACGAAAAACTTGCCATGGCAGTGAATGGGGAGATGTTTGATGACCCATTGGGAGAATTTTCGGCAATTCGGGAACAACTGCAAAATGGAATGCCATTTGCTGTCTGGAAACGAAGACTTGCAAATGCCGTTGCGCTGACAGCACAAGCCGGGCAGTATAATTATGGAAGATGTAAAAAACGAAATGATATTGTAGCAGCAAATCTTGCGCTAGACGAATTTGTGCGGGAAGGAATGCGGACAGCATATCTTTTGAATCGAAGGTATATGCCGTATTATAAATGGGCGTGGAGAGGTCTTGAAAATCTAGAACGCTTAAGTGAATTGAAACCGCTGTTTGAACAGGTACTTTCTTCAGAAGGAGAACGGGAGAGCGTGGTGGAAGAAATTTGTGCAAGGCTGTTAGAAGAACTGAAACGACAAAACCTGACATATGGGGAGGAGACGTTTTTGGAATTGCATGTGGAAAGAATTTTGGAGGCGAAAGAAGAGATGAATCCGATAATAGAACAAATTGTAGAAATGGAGTGGGAGATGTTTCAAAATGTGAGAAATACAGGCGGGCGTGCTGCGTGTCAGGATGATTTTGAGACGTTTGATGTGATGCGCAAAAGCCAGTTTTTGATATGGGATCTGCCTCTTTTGGAGAGTTACTGGCAGGATCTTCAAGAGGGAAAAGCGCAGGGAAGAAATCTGGTGATGGAAAAGTATGCTTATATGATGGAGTCTACAGCTCCAAAAGAATACGAAGCGATTGCCACGGGACTTCCGAAGATTTCAGAAGAAAAACAGGCTATGGTTGAGCAGATTGTGGCGATTCAGGTTGGATGGCGAGAGGAGTTTGCTGAAAAATATCCGCACCTGTCCGGACAGGCAAGAATCATCCACACATCGGAAGATACACTGTATGATATTTCTTTTGAGACTTATCTGCGGGGAGAACTTAAGACATATTCTATGCAGACATTGGTGCTCTATGGAAGACGTATTGTGGCGTTTGTGCAGGAACAA
Organism: Faecalimonas nexilis; assembly: GCF_059731825.1. Classification (NCBI taxonomy): domain Bacteria; kingdom Bacillati; phylum Bacillota; class Clostridia; order Lachnospirales; family Lachnospiraceae; genus Faecalimonas; species Faecalimonas nexilis. The sequence goes on from NZ_AP029189.1 coordinate 1,484,610, forward strand.
AAAAATATGACAGAAGAAATCATGCGCTATACAACGGCATTTTATGGCTATAAAACGTTGGAAGATGCAGAAATAAAATAGGAGTGAGAGAAAAGTGAAAAAGGATACGTCGTACGTTCTAAACAGAGCGGAACGATTTCATATGGTGTTGATTGGAGAAGGTCTTCTAGTTGGAGCAGTGGCGGGGGGAATTGTGCTGCTATACCGGCTTGTGCTGGCATATGTAGGAGAGTGGCTGCAGATGATTTTGCATTATGCAAAAGGTTCTCCGGTCAAGATGTGTTTGTGGTTCGTTATTTTGGTACTGTTTGCGGTTATTGTAGGCTTGCTTGTGAAGTGGGAGCCGATGATCTCAGGAAGTGGAATTCCACAGCTTGAAGGAGAGATGATCGGGAAACTGAATCAGCGGTGGTATAGAGTGCTGCCAGCAAAGTTCTTAGGAGGATTTTTATCTTTGTTTGCCGGACTTTCTCTTGGAAGAGAGGGCCCGTCCATTCAGCTTGGCGCAATGACGGGAAAAGGAATTTCCAAAATGCTTGACAGGGGAAAGACAGAAGAAAAATTTTTGCTGACTTGTGGTGCCAGTGCGGGACTATCTGCGGCATTTCATGCACCTCTTGCAGGGGTGATGTTTTCACTTGAAGAAATTCATAAGAATTTTTCAGTGTCTGTGCTCGTGTCTGTCATGACCTCATCGATTACGGCAGATTATATTTCTTCAAAGGTATTTGGACTGGATCCGGTATTTCAATTTGATATTGGGCATGCATTACCACAGAGTTATTATTGGATGATTCTGCTGCTTGGTGTCATCCTTGGTGTGATGGGAGCTTTTTATAATTGGTTTACGTTAACTGTACAAGGACTTTATAAAAAGACAAAAGGATTAAACGAAATCACAAAAGTTATGCTCCCATTTTTGTTAGCGGGTGTTTTGGGATTTATCATGCCGGAACTTCTTGGAAGCGGGCATAATCTGATCGATGCTTTGACCCATGGAGAGTTGGCTCTTACAAGTGTTGTTTTTTTGCTTGTCGCAAAGTTTGTGTTCTCTGCCATTTGTTTTGGCAGTGGTGCACCTGGAGGAATATTTTTTCCGCTTCTGGTGTTAGGGGCATTTATCGGCGGTATTTTTGGAATGGTCGGAACGACATATTTCGGAATGAGCCCGGAGTATATCAATAACTTTGTCCTGCTTGCTATGGCCGGGTATTTTACTGCGATAGTAAGAGCGCCGATTACCGGAATTATCTTGATTTTTGAGATGACCGGATCGCTAAGTCAGATGCTGTCGCTGTCAGTTGTCTCGATTGTGGCATATGTGGTCGCAAGTTTGATGAAATCAGAGCCGATTTATGAAAGCTTGCTGGGCAGACTTTTGAAAAATCGGGGGGAAGAGCAGGTGAAAACAACGGGTCAGAAGATATTATCTGAGCATGTTATCATGCATGGCTCTTTGTTGGTACATAAAGCGGTAGCGCAGATTGACTGGCCAAAACACTGCCTTTTAGTTGCGATTAAGCGTGGCGAAAAAGAGATCATCCCAAAAGGAGGGACTATTTTGTCCGCAAGCGATGTGATTGTTACGATAAATGACGAGAGGGATTTTTCTTATGTACATGAGAAAATGGAGGCGTTGTGTGCAGAACAAATACAGGAGTAAAAATAGCATCGGTTCACAGAGCTGTGTACCGATGCTGATTTTTAACTTGTCCGTGTGAATTCTGTCTTACATTTTGGACAGGTAATGCAGATACGTCCTTTTCCTTTTGGAATACGGATCTTTTGTTTACATGTCGGACAAGTATAAATATGATGTGTTTTCCGCTGCTGCATGTGTGATTTTTCACGCTGGAATCTTGCTAAAAGCTTATTCTTTATCTGTAAGAATCTCATATTTTCCTGATACCGTTTGCTATGGTTCTTTGAGAACACACGGTAATAGGTATAAATGAGTAAAAGCAGTGTCCAGGAATTCAAAACGACGCTATGAAAAAACAAATCTATGGCACAGAAGAAAACAGTCACTCCAAGCAAAAATTTGGAAAATGAATCGATGCCATAGCGTCCCATCATAAAATGTTGTAATTTTTCCTTCATATTGTTCACCTCTGAAAGTATCATAGCATGTTTGGATGGGAAAAAATATGGTTTAAATATAAATAAAAGTTAAAATTTTCTAAAAGGATAGCAAAATAGACTGTGCACGAAGAAAGCTTTATGATATAATAATGAAACACAAGAGGAAAAAATAGAATAAGGAGCAGACATATGAAAAGAGTGTTATTAAAGCTGAGCGGGGAAGCTTTAGCAGGAGATAAAAAGACTGGTTTTGATGAGGCAACTTGTATCGGGGTTGCCAATCAGGTAAAGCAGCTGGTAAACGATGGGATCCAGGTCGCAATCGTGACAGGCGGCGGGAACTTCTGGAGAGGAAGAACAAGTGAGACGATCGACCGCACAAAGGCAGACCAGATTGGAATGCTTGCAACGGTTATGAACTGTATTTACGTATCTGATATTTTCAGACATGTTGGAATGAAGACAGAGATTTTCACACCGTTTACATGCGGCGCATTTACAAGTCTGTTTTCAAAAGACGCAGCAGTTGAGGCGTTAAACAGTGGAAAGGTTATTTTCTTTGCAGGAGGAACAGGACATCCATATTTTTCAACAGATACAGGAGCAGTTCTTCGGGCGATTGAGATTGAGGCGGATGCAATGCTGCTTGCAAAGGCAATTGACGGTATTTACGACAGCGATCCGAAGTTGAACCCGGATGCGAAAAAATATGATGAGATCACAATTCAGGAGACGGTTGACAAACGTCTTGCGGCTGTAGATCTTGCGGCGTCTATTTTATGTATGGAGAATAAGATGCCGATGTTAGTCTTCGGATTGAATGAAGAAAACAGTATTGTTGAGACAATGAAAGGTACATTCACAGGAACAAAAGTGACAGTATAAGAGAGATTTTGGAGGATATGATTATGAACGAAAAATTACAGGTATATGATACAAAGATGCAGAAAACATTACACAGTCTGGATGCAGAGCTTGCAACAATCCGTGCAGGGCGCGCTAACCCACACATTTTAGATAAGCTGACAGTAGATTATTATGGTTCAGCAACACCGATTCAGCAGGTGGCAAATATCTCTGTTCCAGAGGCTCGTATGATTCAGATTCAGCCATGGGAAAAGAGTATGGTAAAAGAGATTGAAAAAGCAATCCTGACATCAGATATCGGAATCAATCCGACAAATGACGGTACAGTAATTCGCCTTGTGTTCCCGGAACTGACAGAAGAACGAAGAAAAGAACTTGTAAAAGATGTTAAGAAAAAAGGTGAGGCAGCAAAAGTTGCAGTCAGAAATATCCGTCGTGATGGAAATGACGCATTTAAGAAGTTAAAAGGAAGCGATGTTTCTGAAGACGAGATCAAAGGATTAGAAGAAGAATTACAAAAATTAACAGATAAATACATCAAAGAAGTAGATAAATCAGTAGAAGCAAAATCAAAAGAAGTTCTTACTGTTTAAGAGATAAGATGAGCAAGAAGATAAGTGAGGAATGCTAAGATGCAGACTTTGCTTATCTTCTTTGACAGTATGCACCAAAAGAAAAGGAGGACGTTGTATGAACGTACCACAGCACGTGGCGATTATTTTAGATGGAAATGGTCGTTGGGCAAAGAAAAAAGGGATGCCAAGAAACTATGGGCATGCACAGGGAAGCAAGAATGTGGAGCGCATCTGTAAAGAGGCATATAAGATGGGAATCAAATATCTGACAGTCTATGCGTTTTCGACGGAGAACTGGAGCAGACCGAAAAGTGAAGTGGATGCATTGATGAAACTTCTCAGAAATTATATGAAGACCTGCCTGAAAACGGCAGAGAAAAACCGTATGAAAGTCCGGGTGATTGGCGACAAGACCGCCCTGGATGATGATATTCGAAAAAGAATCGATGAGCTTGAGGAAGCGTCAAAGAATAATGATGGATTGAATTTTCAAATTGCATTAAATTACGGAAGCCGTGATGAGATGATCCGTGCGATGAAAAGGATGTGTACAGACTGTGAGGACGGACGCTTGCATGCAGACGAAATCAGCGAAACAGTATTTGAACAGTATTTGGATACACATGATATTCCGGATCCGGATCTTCTGATCCGCACAAGTGGGGAACAGCGGTTATCGAACTATTTGTTATGGCAGCTTGCGTACAGTGAATTTTATTTTACAGATGTATTGTGGCCGGATTTTACGAAAGAGGAATTGAAAAAAGCCATTGAGCATTATAATAGTAGAGACAGACGTTTTGGGGGCGTGAAGGAAGGAGAAGAATAGATGTTTAAGACAAGATTACTGAGTGGAATTTTGCTTGTCCTAATCGCATTGGTGACAATCATCAGTGGAGGTGATATCCTGTTCGCAACAGTGCTGCTGATCAGTCTGATTGGAATGAGTGAATTATATAAAGTGCTGAAAGGGCACAACACATTACTTGGTGTGGTAGGTTATGCGGCGTGTATCGTCTATTATGGGATGATCCGTATGGGAAGAGCTGATATGGTGACATTACTTACGATTGCATTTTTAGTTGCCATTATGGCGGTGTATGTATTTTCATATCCGAAGTATCGATCAGAACAGATTATGATTACGTTTTTCGGACTGTTTTATGTGGCAGTGATGTTATCTTATGTTTACCAGACGCGAGAGCTTACACAGGGGGCATATTTAGTGTGGCTCATTATCCTTTGTTCATGGGGATGTGACACTTGTGCTTACTGTGTCGGAATGCTGATTGGAAAGCATAAGATGGCGCCGAAGCTCAGCCCGAAAAAATCTATTGAGGGCGGTATCGGGGGAATTCTCGGGGCAGCACTTTTGGGAGTAATTTATGCACTTGCAATCAATCAGTTTGCATCAGGAGCGGACGCAAATGCGTTAGAATATGCGGTTATTTGCGGTGTTGGCGGAATGATTTCCCAGGTGGGAGATTTGGCTGCATCTGCTATCAAGCGTAACCATGATATTAAAGATTACGGAAAACTGATTCCTGGACACGGTGGAATTTTAGACCGATTTGACAGTGTGATCTTTACAGCACCGATTATTTATTATATGGCGGTCGCATTGATGCGATAAAAGAAAGGATGTTTCATGAAGAAAATAGCAATACTGGGATCTACAGGATCCATAGGAACACAGACGTTAGAAGTTGTCCGAGAAAATAAGGATATAGAGGTACTTGGACTTGCGGCAGGGAATAACATCAAACTTTTGGAGAGACAGATTCGGGAATTTCATCCGAAGATGGCGGCAGTATGGAGCGAGGAACGCGCAAAAGAGCTGCGTGAGAATGTGAAGGATCTGAATATCAAAATTGTGTCAGGCATGGAGGGACTCATTGAACTGTCTGTTATGGAAGAGAGTGAGATCCTTGTGACTGCGATTGTGGGAATGATTGGGATTCGCCCAACAATTGAGGCAATCAAGGCAGGAAAAGACATTGCACTTGCGAACAAAGAGACACTGGTGACAGCGGGACATATCATTATGCCGCTTGCAAAAGAATATCAGGTGGCGATTCTTCCAGTGGACAGTGAACACAGCGCCATTTTTCAGTCTCTTCAGGGGGGACAGGAGAAAGCGCTTCATAAGATTCTACTGACGGCATCGGGCGGACCTTTCCGCCAAAAGACAAGAGAAGAACTTCTCAATATTCAGGTCGAAGATGCACTGAAACACCCCAATTGGGAGATGGGAAGAAAGATTACAATCGATTCTTCTACATTGGTTAACAAAGGTTTGGAAGTCATTGAAGCAAAATGGCTTTTTGATGTGTCACTTGATCAGATTGAGGTCGTTGTGCATCCGCAGAGTATCATTCATTCGATGGTGGAATATGTGGACGGCGCGATCATTGCGCAGCTTGGAACACCGGATATGAAACTGCCGATACAGTATGCATTATATTATCCGGAGAGAAGATTTCTGCCGGGAGACAGATTGGATTTTGCAGCATTGTCAAAGCTGACATTTGAAAAACCGGATATGGAGACGTTCTATGGACTTCGTCTTGCATTTGAAGCGGGAAAAGAGGGAGGGTCACTTCCGACGGTATTCAATGCGGCGAATGAACTTGCAGTTAGTAAGTTTTTGGAGCGAAAGATTAAGTATCTGGAGATACCAGAGATTATCGAGCATTGTATGCAGGCACACAAAACGATAGCAGATCCATCGGTAGATGAGATTTTACAGACGGAACAAGAAGTATATGAACAGATAGAAAGCAGGTGGTGGTAAAATGGGAATTATACTTGCAATATTGGTGTTCGGACTGATTGTGACAATCCATGAACTGGGACATTTTTTGCTGGCGAAAAAGAATGGAATCCATGTGGAGGAGTTTTCTATCGGAATGGGTCCCCGCCTGTTCAGCAAAGTAGCCGGAGATACAAGGTATTCGATCAAACTGCTTCCAATCGGAGGCTCCTGTATGATGGGCGAAGATGATGTGGAGGATATGTCCGAGGGAAGTTTTAACACAAAGCCTGTCTGGGCAAGAATTTCTGTTATTGCAGCCGGACCGATTTTTAATTTTATATTGGCATTTATTTTTGCGGTAATACTGGTTGCGTGGGTTGGCTATGATAAACCGGTGATTTCCGGTGTGACACCAGGATATTCTGCGGAGGTAGAAGGAATGCAGGCTGGAGACCGGATTCTTAAGATGAATGGAAAGAAAATTAATGTTTGGCGTGAGGTGCTTTACTTTAATGTATTCCATCCGGGGGAAACGGTAGACCTCACATATGAGCGAGATGGGGAAAAACATGAGGTGACAATTACGCCTCAAAAAGATGAAAACGGAGCATACAAACTAGGGTTGATGTCTCCTGGCAAGAACGAAGAGGCGAATTTGTTCACGGCGTTGCAGTATGGGGCTTATGAAGTGAAATTTTGGATCTGTACCACTTTAGAAAGTTTGAAGATGCTTGTCACCGGGCAGGTGGGAGTTGATCAGCTATCCGGACCCGTTGGTATCGTTGACATGGTCGGAAATACGTATGAGCAGAGTAAATCATATGGATTATCGGTTGTGATTATAGAATTGATGAATATTGCCATTTTATTATCAGCCAACCTTGGTGTGATGAATCTGATACCATTTCCGGCATTGGATGGCGGAAGACTTGTGTTTTTGTTTATTGAGGCGATACGAGGCAAACGAGTGCCGCCGGATAAAGAAGGTATGGTGCATTTCGCGGGATTGATGCTGTTGTTTGCGCTGATGATATTCGTGATGTTTAACGATATAAAGAGATTATTTTAACAATTGGGGACGTAGTAAAATTGAATTTTACTACGTCCCCAATTGAACATACCCCTGTCCCTAATTGAAGGTGTTGCCTTACACGAGCTCAGCAATTCTGGAGACTCCTACGTAAATTTCGGAGATTTTATACCATGTGCGATAATCGACTGTTCCCGTTTCAGGGAGTCCAAAGACGGATTGGAATTTTCGCACAGAGGCAGCAGTCGCAGGACCATAGATGCCGTCCACAGCAACTTTTGGAATTGCAGGATAGGCACCGGCAATCACATTGAGTTGTTCCTGCATCTGACGAACTTTGTCCCCGGAAGAACCATTGGAAAGGGTATAGCCAGGCCACGAGGAAGGTACGCCGGAAATTTCCTGAGCAGTATTAATGTACATATTGTCACCGTAGTAGTAGCGCAGAATTTCAATAGGTGAGTATCCTTGGTCGCCGAGTGCCTTGGAACCCCACTGTGTCATCCAGTTCGGACATTGGACACGCCTGCCGTCACAGTATTGAGTCAAAATTGGCTGCCTGACATTTGGACGGGACAGATAGCTTGCAAACTGCTCATCTACGATTTCTGAGATTGTATCAAAGACGTTACGTTCCGGGATCCATTTGTGGTCGAAGGCAGTTGAGGAAGTGATTGTAAAATCATATCCTTGATTCCGGTACCATTCAGTATAGACGCGGTTTAGTGTAAATGACATAATCGCGAGCACATTTGCACGGATAGTATCCTGTGGCCATGTGGCATAAATTTCGCTGGACGCCACATTTTTGATATAATCTTTATATTTGACATAGTAGTTTTTTGCAGTGCTGTCTCGCGGAGAGCCGTCGTGAACGACAATGTATTCCGGTACGACAACCCGGCTCAGTACAATTTCGCCGGTTTCCTGCAGAGGCTTGATTTCATCTTCTGGAATTTTAGGTGGATATTCTCCATATAATGTGTGAGCGGGAATAACAAATACATCTTCCGGAGGTTCTGGATCGGTCATCGGGTGCATAGTAATATTCTGGATGGCGGTGACGTCCGGAAGGATTTCTGCCCCGGCAATGCTTAGTGGTTCGAAACCAGGAGCAGACACATTCAGAGTGTATTCGGAATATGGCTGATATTCGATAGTTGGATTTAGGCTGTATTCAAGTGGTGGTGTATCTAATTCCAACACTTCGGTCTGTCCTGAGGAATCGGTTGTCAATTCTTCAATCGGAGATCCTGGAACGCCGGTATAAGTAATGGATATTTTAGCCTCTGAGATTGGATAGGAATTTATGTCGGAGGTGACATTGATCTGAAGTTTTCCTTTATCAGCGTTGTCAATCTGTGCGGTAGTGATACGGTTCATAAAAATACCTCATAGGAAATCTATTACTGTTATGATATTCTGAAAAAAAGGGATTGTGAATAAAAGAGGAGAGAAATATGGCGAGAAAAAAGAAGAGAGGTTGTCTCGGAATGATTTTGGGCATTGGAATGAGTGTAGCGGTCGTTGTTGTTCTGGGGATGGTTGGAACATATGGATTAAAATGGAAAAGAAGCTATGAAAAGCGAAATGAAATTCCGTATCAAAAGGTCAATTTGAAAGAGACGAATCCGGCACAAAAATATTATTATGAATCGTTGTCTGAAAAAGACAAAGTGGTGTATCAGGAAATTTTGCAAGGAGTGTTGGATGGAAACGGGGAAATTTATCTGCACAGTGCAGATGCAAAAAAGAACAATCAGTTGTTTCAATTTGTGCTCAATGATTATCCGGAGATTTTCTGGTGTGACGGAAGAGGGAAGACAACGATTTACCAAAAAGGAACAGAAAGCTATTCTGTTTTAAACCCTGAATATCAGTATGGACAAGAAGAGCGGGAGCGCAAACAAAAAGAGATTGATGCAATAACACAGGAAGTGCTTGATGGAGCGCCGAAGGATGGGGCAGAGTATGAAAAAATTCAATATGTATATGAATATGTGATCAACCATACGGATTACAGGGAAGGAGCCTCAGACAATCAGAATATTTACAGTGTATTGGTTAACGGGGAATCTGTCTGCGCAGGCTATGCGAGAACGACGCAGTATTTATTGGAGCGGTTGAATGTATTTTGCACTTATGTGACAGGGACAGCCAAGCGTCCTGAATCAAGTGAAGAGGTGCCGCATGCGTGGAATTTGGTCTCTTGTGGAGAAGACTATTACTATGTGGATACAACATGGGGAGACCCGGTGTATTTGGAGGAAGTGGACACAAATATTGTTTATGATTACCTCTGTATCTCGGAGGAGGAATTGTTTCAGACCCATAAGCCGGATGATGTGATCGCACTTCCAAAATGCACGGCTAAAGATGCGAATTATTATGTGTTGAATGGGATGTATTATGAGACATATGAAAAAGATACCATTCTTGCAAAGATGAAAGAGAGCATTCAAAATAAGCAAAGCCAGGTCGTTTTTAAATTTGCAAATGAAGCGGTATATGCAGAAGCAAAAGAGCCGATGCTGGAAGAAATGGTGAAAGAGGCCGCGGAGTATTTGGGAAAATTATATCAGTTATCCCGTGTCAAATATTCTTATAAAGATGAAGAAATACTGCATAAAATCAGCATTTTCTGGAGCTATGAATAATCTGTTTTTATGTGTTACAATAGAGAGCGAAGAAGGAGGAGTACCATGTATAAGATATTGATTGTAGAAGATGATATGATGATTGCGAAGACACTGAGCAGTCATTTGGAAAAATGGGACTATGAAGTGCGCTATGTCAAAGATTTTAAAAATGTGATGAATGATTTTTTGGAGTTTGATCCGCAGCTGGTGCTGATGGATATTATATTGCCACTGTTTAATGGGTTTCACTGGTGTACGGAGATACGAAAAATAGCAAAGACACCGATTGTATTTTTGTCGTCGGCATCCGATAATATGAATATTGTGATGGCGATGAATATGGGCGGCGATGATTTTATTGAAAAACCATTCGATCTGAATGTTGTGACAGCCAAAGTGCAGGCAATGCTGCGAAGAGCCTACTCATTTCAGGGAAATTTAAATGTTCTGGAGCATCAGGGACTGTTGCTGAATCTGAATGATGGGATTGTAAGCTATAAAGAAAAAAAGACGGAATTGACTAAAAATGAATTTAAGATTTTGCAGGTTTTGATGGAGCATGCAGGAAAAATTGTGACAAGAGAAGAGTTGATGACGGCACTTTGGGAGAGCGATGCTTTTGTGGATGACAATACACTGACAGTCAATGTCACAAGGCTTAGGCGGAAACTTGCTGAACTTGCTGCTGTAGAGTTTATAAAGACAAAGAAAGGGATTGGATATATTATAGAGACATGAAAGAATTCAGATCATACTGGAAGAAAAATAAAAGATGGATAGGAATTAGCTTTAGTTTCGCTGTGATTTTTACAGTCATTTTAATGTTGTATGATATATCGCCAGACACCGTGTGGTATGCATTTGCACTTTGTTTTAGTGTGGAGGTGATTCTTCTTGCTGTTGATTTTGTGAAATATTATGGAAAATGTAAGCGGATGGAGGAACAGTATCTCAATATCAATATCTGTGTCCCGGAGGATGGAGAACCTGAGGATCTGGTGGAGAGGTATTATCAGGAGATGGTTAATACACTGTTCGAGGGGAAAGCGAAAATAGAGTCTGATAACAATATCGCTAGAAAAGAAATGCTTGATTACTACAGTCTTTGGGTGCATCAGATAAAAACACCGATTGCCGCAATGCGGATTTTACTTCAGGCTGCTGAGGAGATTTCATTTGAAAAACGCACTGAGCTTGAGATGGAGCTATTTAAAATTGAACAGTATGTGGAGATGGCACTGTCTTATATCCGTTTGGGGAATATGGCATCAGACTTAAAGCTGCAGTGGTACTCGATGGATGAGATTATCAAACCTGCAGTAAAAAAATACTCTAAGTTATTTATTCTCAAGAAAATAAAACTGAAATATGAGCCGATTGAGAATAAGATACTGACAGATGAAAAGTGGCTTGGCCTTGTTGTCGAACAGATTTTATCCAACGCACTGAAGTACACGAATGAAGGAACGATTTCTATTTATTTAGAACCAAAGAAAGAGAATGTACTGGTGATAGAAGATACCGGAATTGGTATTTGGCAGGAAGATCTTCCACGTGTGTTTGAAAAAGGATTTACCGGGTATAACGGAAGAACAGATAAGAAATCGACGGGAATCGGCCTATATCTTTGCAAAAGCATCGTCGATAAATTAAATCATAGAATTTATATATCATCGGAAGTGTCAAAAGGAACAAAAATCTTTTTGAATTTGAACCGTGATGATTTTCGATTAGAGTAAAAGGGAGAAGTAAGATGAGTAACATAAGAAAAAAAATAGCGGCTTGTCTGGCAGTAGTACTGGTGTTTTCTGTGACAGGCTGCGAGAACTTGAATAAAACCGTACAAAACGATGGTAAGCAGATTGAAGTGACAAAGCATATTGAGGTTGAGTCAGTACCGGAATATGCGGGAGAACCCTATGTCACGATTCATGATAACAAACCGGATTTTACGGAGGCAGAACTTGATGAAGATGTGTTTGAGTCCTACAGTGAACTGGATGCAAAAGGCAGATGTGGCGTGGCGGAAGCGATGATTGGAAAAGAGTTGATGCCAAATGAGGAAAGAGGAAAAATCGGGCAGATCAAACCATCCGGATGGCATACGGTCAAGTATGATAATGTAGATGGAAAGTATTTGTATAATCGGTGTCATTTGATTGGCTATCAGCTCACTGCGGAAAATGCCAATGAAAAGAATCTCATTACGGGGACAAGATATATGAATGTGGATGGAATGCTTCCATTTGAAAACATGGTGGCAGATTATATAAAAGAGACAGAACATCATGTCCGTTACCGTGTAACACCGATTTATGAGGGGGATAATCTTGTTGCATCCGGCGTGGAAATGGAGGCAGAGTCTGTGGAAGATGAAGGAGAAGGACTTTCTTTTCATGTGTATGTGTACAACGTACAGCCTGGGATTGAGATTGATTATGCAACCGGAGACAGCCATGAAACAGATACAGAACAAACAAATCAGGCTTCAGATAATCAGGTAGAGAGTTACGTTTTGAACACGAACAATAAGAAGTTCCACAAACCAACCTGTTCAAGCGTCAAAGATATGAAGGGAAAAAATAAAGAGACCTATGAGGGAACCAGAGAAGAATTGATTCAAAAGGGATATGAACCATGTGGCAGATGTAAGCCATAAAAAAGCAAATCAAACCAGTCATTTTGAACCTTACAAAAGTGTAAGATTGGATTGCAAAATTGTCACCTGAAATTATGGCAGGGAAAAATCTTTTCTTATACAATAAAGGAGCATTCAAGAAAGAGACAAAGTAGAAAGGTGGAAATGATATGGCATTATTAGAAGTAAAAAATGTAAAAAAAATATATACGACCCGTTTTGGAGGGAACCAGGTGCAGGCGCTCGCGGATGTGAATTTTTCGGTGGAGCCGAGAGAGTACGTGGCAATCATGGGAGAATCTGGTTCTGGGAAAACAACTCTTTTGAACATTTTGGCTGCGTTGGATAAACCGACAGGAGGAAAGGTTCTCTTAAAGGGAAGGGACTTAACTACGATCAAAGAACGTGAGATGGCTGCATTCAGAAGACAGAATTTGGGCTTTGTATTTCAGGATTTTAACTTATTGGATACGTTTTCTTTGAGAGACAATATTTTCCTTCCGCTTGTATTGGCAGGGAAAAAATATCCGGAGATGGAAAGCAGACTTCGCCCGATTGCAGAGCAGCTTGGCATCACACATTTGTTGAACAAATATCCATATGAGGTGTCCGGGGGACAGAAGCAGAGGGCAGCAGTTGCAAGAGCGTTGATCACAAAACCACAGTTGATTTTGGCAGATGAGCCGACAGGAGCTTTAGATTCGAAGGCATCGGAAGAACTTTTGAGATTGTTTAACACAATCAATACAGATGGGCAGACGATCTTGATGGTTACACATAGTGTAAAAGCGGCAAGAACGGCAAACAGAATACTATTTATCAAAGATGGAGAAGTGTTCCACCAGTTATATCGCGGAAACCTTTCCAATGAAGAACTTTATCAGAAAATTTCTGATACGTTGACGGTGTTGACAACAGGGGGTGACGGCATTGAGTAGTTCAATTTATGGAAAACTGGCAGTCACAAATTTAAAGAAAAACCGGAAAAGTTATGTGCCGTATATATTTACCTGTGTGGTCACGATTGCAATGTTCTATATCATGCATTCTCTTGTATATAATGAAGGAATCCGGCAGATGCCGGGGTCAGACAGCTTAATGATTATTCTTTCATATGGAACATGTGTAGTTGGAATCTTTGCAGTGATCTTTCTGTTTTACACGAATAGTTTTTTGATGAAACAGCGAAAAAAAGAAATCGGACTTTACAATGTGTTGGGTCTTGGAAAGAGCCACATCGCCAAAATGCTTATATGTGAGACACTGATTGTGGTTGCGATCAGTCTGATTCTTGGACTTGGCGGAGGGATTCTCCTCAACAAACTGATTTTTTTGTTTTTGCTCAAAATGTTACATTTTGACGTAGCGCTGAAGTTTTCAATAGAAATAAAAGCAATTAGCGGGACATTATTTTTGTTTAGTGGGATCTTTGCGGCGAATCTGCTCTTTAATTTGATCCAGATCAAACTTGCCAATCCGATTGAATTGCTCCATGGTGGAAAACAGGGCGAGAAAGAACCAAAAACAAAAGTCATTATGACTATTATCGGCGTGGCTGCACTGGGAGGCGGATATTATATCGCACAGACAACGGAATCACCGCTTACAGCAATGGGTCTGTTTTTTGTCGCCGTGATACTTGTTATCATCGGAACATACGCACTTTTTACAGCAGGAAGTATTGCTTTATTGAAACTGTTAAAGAAAAATAAAAAATTTTACTACAATACGAAACATTTTACATCTGTTTCAGGAATGTTATATCGTATGAAACAAAATGCGGTGGGACTTGCCAACATTTGTATTTTGAGTACGATGGTGCTTGTTATGGTCTCCACAACAGTGGCATTGTATGTTGGGATGGAGGATATATTAAAGACAAGATTTCCGCATGATGTGACAATTTCCGGAACGGAGTTGTCGGAGGAAGAAAAAGCATCCATTGATCAGACCATCACAGATATAGTAGAAAAATATGGGCTTACTTACCGGAATGATGAGCAGTATGAGGCGACACCATTTGCGGTCAACCGAGTACAAAATAAGTTTATCTTGTCTAAAGATGATATGACTTCTGTCAAAGAAGGGTCTTATGGAAGCATGTATTTGATGACTCAGGACACTTATAATAAACTGGAACACAAAAATGTTGAGCTATCTGAAAATGAAGTGCTTTTATACTCAACGAAAAGTAAGAGCAAACCGTCCGAGATCGAGATAGATGGAACCACATATCAAGTCAGAAAAAACCTGAAAGATATGAAGGTGGATAAAGAAACATATATGATGATTGATATCTATTATTTGATAGTACCAAACCAGTCGATAATCGATCATCTCTCAGAAACTTACGCAGACAATATGGGAAATCGTTATTATCGAAATATTGATTTTCGTGAGAGTGTGAAAGACCAGCTTCCGGCATTGGAAGAGATTCGTAATTCATTGGGAAAAATCGATGCATTATCCCCGGTAGAATGCAGGGAATTAGAGCGCGACATGATGTATTCATTTTATGGATCTTTCTTATTCCTTGGCATCTTTTTAGGAGCACTGTTCCTGATGGCGATGGTACTGATTATCTACTACAAACAGATTTCAGAAGGATATGACGATAAAGAGCGATTTGCGATCATGCAGAAAGTCGGTATGAGCAGACGTGAGGTAAAACAGTCGATCCGAAGTCAGGTAATGATCGTATTCTTCCTTC
Source organism: Faecalimonas nexilis (assembly GCF_059731825.1). NCBI lineage: Bacteria > Bacillati > Bacillota > Clostridia > Lachnospirales > Lachnospiraceae > Faecalimonas > Faecalimonas nexilis. The sequence continues at coordinate 1,499,906 of NZ_AP029189.1, forward strand.
CGCTTGTAGTTGCGGTTGTGCATATAGCGGTGGCGTTTAAAGTAATCACAAAACTTCTTTCACTGATGAATTTGACAAATGTGTCATTGTTTATGACATCCACGATTATTACAGTGATTGTGTTTGCAGTATTTTATGCGATTGTATTTGCGATTACCGCAAAAGAATATTACCGGATTGTAAAATAAATATTGTGAAAAGGCGCAGTGAAATGAAAGAGGTTTTGCTGCGTCTTCTCTGCGCAAAGACATTGTCAAATTGGCTGGAGGGTGCTATGATAGCAAGTAGTGAAATGAAATGGAGGGAACAGTTATGACGACAAAAGAGGAAAGAATTGTAGAACGAATTGAAGGTGCAAGCGGTGGAAAAGGTATTCTCAGAAAAGAAGTTCTCATTGACAAGGAACAGATGGGAGAACACTGTGGATTGTTCGGAGAGGTGACGCTGGAACCAGGAGCGGTACTTGGATATCATGAGCATCATGGAGAGACTGAGACATATTATATCCTTTCCGGAAACGGGGTGTATGTAGACAATGGAGAAGAGATTCCGGCGAAAGAAGGAGATGTATTTTTCTGTAAAGATGGTGATGGACATGGATTGAAAAATACAGGGGAAAGAGATTTGGTGTTTGTTGCACTGATCTTAAAAAAATAGGAGAAAAGACCGGATACGCAGCCGTTTTATAACGAGATGCACATATCCGGCCTTTTTGTATTACTTAGTTTTCCGAAAAAAATGTCTTGAGTGCATGCAGCAGTCGTGTATTCTCTTCAGGACTCATGATACAGAAGCGGATAAATTCGCCATCTAACTGTTGGAAAGAAGAACAATCTCGAATCATTAATTTTTGACGGATCAGATTGTCGAACACATCAAATGAAGTTACGCCTTCCTTTAAAATCTGCACCAGAACAAAATTTGCCGAAGGTTTGAATGCTTTCAGTTCTGGTATCGTCTGCAAGGTTTCATATATTCTTGTCCGTTCTGTTTCGATTAATTGTCTTGTCTTTTGAATATAGTCGGTGTCTTGTAAGAACAATTCTCCCGCGAATGCCCCGATGCTGTTTAACGACCACGGATTCTGATACTCTTTCAGAATGTTGCGAAAATCTTCATTGCTTGTCATGCCATATCCAAGTCTTAAGCCCGGTGCCGCAAAGAACTTGGACACACCTCTTAATACCATCAGGTTATCGTAATCAGGGACAAGGCAGACAGCGCTGAGCGCTGGAATGGAGGAGGCAAATTCAATATAAGTTTCATCGATCATCACAAAGATATCCAACTTCTGACAGGTCTGAACGATAGTTTTCAAATCTGACACAGAGATTGCAGAAGAAGTAGGGTTATTGGGGTTGCATATGATCAGCAGATCAATAGTATGATTGAGATTTTGACAAAAATCTGATACATCCAATTGAAAATCCTTTGCAGCAGAGAGCGTATAATAGGAAAGCTTGCCGCCGCAAAGAGAGAGCTCTCGTTCGTATTCCGAATAGGTTGGACCGAGCAGCAACGCGCTTTTAGGTGTGCGATGTTGAATCAAAAGAGAAATCAATTCGGTGGAGCCATTTCCGACTACGATATAGTTCGGATCGATGTCACAGTATTGCCCGATTGCCTGACGAAGAGAACTGTACTTCCTGTCAGGGTAAGCGGTGATGATATCAAGGTGCTCGGAAAGTTGTTTTTTTACTTGTGCGGACAATCCAAGCGGATTGACATTAGCACCAAAACAGACAATCTCTTCTTTTGGTATATGGTAAATTTTTTCTATTTCTTCTAGATCACTTCCGTGAAATTGTGCATGTTTCTTCATAAAACCCTCCTTTATATTCGCTTGCCAGAAATAGTAGAATGATGCTATAATTTATTATAATGATATTTGGAGAAAATGCAACGAAAGAAACATAAAGCAGGTGACTAGATGAAGAACAAGATAAAGAAATTTTCGAAAGGAGATTTTCGAACCGAGTGTCCGGAGATCGTCTTCCCGGAGACTCATATCCGCATGATGATTGGAGAAGGGGAAGTTTACAGCGGAAGTTTTATGATACAGAATCAAAAAGAGGGGGATATCCGAGGGATTGTCTATCCGTCTTCTTTTCGTATTCAGTGCAGTGAACAAGGATTTGAGGGGAATCCGGTGAAAGTGAATTTTACATACGATTCTGCCGGATTAAAGCCGGGGCAGACAGAACATGGGAAATTTACTGTGATGTGTAACGGCGGAGAATATGATCTTACGTTCACGGCGATGATTGAGAAGCCGTTTATTATGACTTCCTATGGAAAGATACAGAATGTGGAAGACTTTAAGCGGCTTGCGATGAAAGACTTTTCAGAGGCAAGAAGGCTGTTCCGTACGAGACAATTTTATGACGTATTAAAGTATGAAGAATTGAGAATTAAGAATCTTTATGACAATATGCGCAAATGGGCGCTCGATGAGGAGGCATTAGAAGAATTTCTTGTCGGGATCAAGCAGAAAGAAAAGATCTTCCTTACACTTTCCGATGAAGAACGCCAGTTACATGATGTTTTGGAAGAAAAGAAAGACTGGATTGAGATCACGAAAAACACGTGGGGCTTTGTTCCAATCCGAATTTGGGCAGATGGAGCATTTATTCAGATTCGAGATGAGGAGATTACAACGGATGACTTTGTGGGGGACAGTTACCGGCTTGAATACAGTATAAAAGAGAAAAAACTACATGCAGGAAAGAATTATGGACGTATTTTTATAGAGACACCATATGAAGTTTTGCATGTGGATGTTTTGGTATACCAGCATATTTCGAACAGTGGTGCGGGAAGAGAAAAAGAATTACTGGAGGCACAGGGATTAAAAGAATATCTTGCGTACATTTCAGGAAAACTTGACCGAAATGAGTGGGTGGAAAAGGAGATTGAGAAAGCAAAGCAGCTTCGGGATTTGGAACCTGAGAACGAATACTACCTGTTGATACAGGCTCATATTTATTTATATGGAGAGAAAAAAGAAGAAGCAAGATGGATTTTGGAGAATTTCAATTACAATCGATTTGCAATTGGAAAGAAACCGGAGATCAGTGCTTACTACCTTTTCTTGACTGCATTGCTCAGAGAGGATACAAGTCATACGAACCGAGTGCTGGAAGAATTGAACCGACTCTACATTAAATATCCGTATTCCTGGCAGCTTCTCTGTATGCTGGTGAATTTAGATCCGAAATACAAAAGTGACAGTGAACGGTTCCGGATGCTGGAAAGACAGTTCTATAATGGAACGAACCATGTCCTGTTTTATGCAGAGGCATATCTCTGCCTGAAAAACCAAGTGATTCTCCTCAGAAAACTGGGAGATTTTGAGATACAGGTGCTGAATTTTGCAATCAAGTATAAGCTGATCACACGAGAGCTTGCAGAGTATGCGGCGGAACTGATTAGCCATCAGAAAGATTATGATAAACGTCTGTACTATATTTTGGAGCGGCTTTATAAAACTTATGCAGATCAGAAGGTGCTGAATGCAATCTGCATGCAGCTGATCAAAGGAAACCAGACGGGAATTTCCTGCTTTAAATGGTATGAAAAAGCGGTGAAACAGGAACTGAAGATCGCACAGCTTTATGAGTATTATATGATGTCGATTGATGGAAGAAGGCTGCGAAAGGCACTGCCGAGAATTGTATATCTGTATTTTATGCACGGAAATACTTTGGATGAGCAAAAAGCAGCGATTTTGTATGCAAATATTTTAACCTATGAGGATGAGCAGAGTGAGATTTACAGGCACTATCAAGAGGAGATGGAGACATTTGCGTGGGATCAGCTTATAAAAAGACAGATCAGCGAGGAGTTGAGAATTATCTACAATCGCTTTTTGGTGGAAGAGAAGATGACACCGGAGCGATTAGATGCATTATATGATATTTGCCATGCATACTGGGTGAGAGTAAAAAAATCCGGAGTCAAATATGTACTTGTCATTGAAGAGGATGGTTCGATTAGACAGCGAGTTGCGTATTCCAAAAAAGGAGCTAAGATTTATCTTTATGATGAGAACGCACGGATTGTGTGGGAAGCAAAGAATGGACGACACTATACAGAGTCGATTCCGTATGATGCGAGACGTATGTTCTATGAGATCCGTTTTCTGGAGATGTGTAAGAAACGCATGACGGACAGAACACAGAAAGAGCAGGAAAAGAGATCCATACCAGTTACTTTTGAAAATTTGAGGACATATGGGATTGAGGCGTTTGACGAGCAGGAAGTATTCCTGATGTGTACGAAGAAAATTCGTGAAGAGGGGCAGACGGAAGATGATTTCCTTCTGTATCTTACCTTTGAGGTGATGAAACGAGGATATTATGACAAAGCGCTTTTGACCTACCTTGCAACTTTTTATTGCGGGGCAACGCGCGACATGAAATTAGTCTGGAAACGGGCGAAAGAATATGAGGTGGAGACACATGCGCTTTCCGAACGAATTATTTCTCAGATGCTGTTTTCGGAGATGTTGTTTTCGGAGGAAGCGATTTTTCAGGATTATTACGAAGGAAATCCGTATTTCCGCTTAAAACAGGCATATCTTGCCTATGTGGCAAAAGAATTTGTGGTGCATGATCGAGTGACAGGACAAAATGTACTTGCAATTATTATGAAGGAATATCAGGAAAAAGAATATCTTGCGGATATTTGTAAAGTGGCAGTGCTGAAATTTTATGCCGACAGACTTCCTGATCATATGGAATATGAGGAGATACTCCGAGAATTTTTGAGAGAGATGTGCGAAAAGCGACTGGTATTTTCGTTTTATCTGTCGTATCCGGAAAGCTGGCTTCGGGAGGTGCAGTTGTATGATAAGGTGATTGTAGAATATCATGCAGCACCGAACAGCAAGGTAAAGATTGCATATCAGATCAATCGAGGAGAGATGGAGAAACTGGACTATCAGAGTGAATCACTTCTTCCGATGTATGACACTGTCTTTGCAAAAGAATTCATTTTATATAAAGATGAGACATTGAGATACTATTTCAAAGAGACACGAAAAGACAGAAAAATCGTAAGTGAAAAAATGAATGTAAAGCTGGAAAGAGACGTTTGTCCGGTTGGGAAGTTCGGACAGTTGAATGCTATACTTGATTTGAACGAGGAAGAAAAGAAAAGGGCAATGGAAGCATATCAGCAGGAAGAAGAGATTGCCGGGCAGATATTTCAGGCATATTAAATGGGGGATGACAGCGTGACAGGAAATATTTTAGGGTATGATTTAAATGAAAAGAACTGCCAGATCAGTTTTTACAGTGAAGCACAGCAGGAACCGCAGACGATGGAGCTTGTGGCAGATAACTACCAGATTCCACTTGTGCTTGGGCGGAAGGGAGATGTGTGGCTCTTTGGAAATGATGCCAAGCGTCCCGACGTGTTAAAAGAAGGACATACAGTGTCCAATCTGCTTGTGAGGTCGCTTGCAAAAGAAAAAGTTTTGCTGGATGAGGAAACTTATGAGGCAGTCTGGCTTTTGGCAAAATTCATAGAGCTGTCGTTGGACAAGTTTGAACACATTGAGCAGATTGTGTTTACGGTTCCGCGTATGAGCGTGGATATCGGAAAGATCTTAAAAGGAATCGGACAGCGCATCGGCGTGGCAAAAGACTGTATTTATGTGCAGGACTATAAAGAAAGCTTTTGTAATTATATGCTCTATCAGCCAAAGGAATTATGGCATTATGAGGCTGCTTTGTTTCACTGTGACCGCCATGAGGTGAGAGCGTATATGCTTCGAAAGCTCCGCATGGGGATTGGAAAAGGAGCAGATACGTTTGTGACGGTGGATGAAGTGGCAAGCGCACAGATGAAAGAGCTGGCAGCGGTGTATCCGGTTCTGAATGTAGATCGGGCAAAGGCAGCAGACAATCGATTTAAACAGTTTGTGCAGGGAGTGTTTGATAAAAAGCTTGTTTCTTCTGTGTTCTTGACCGGAGAGGGATTTGAAAACAATTGGTATCCGCTCTCTTTGAAAGTACTGTGCAATGGAAGAAGGGCGTTTTTAGGAAACAATCTTTATAGCAAGGGAGCATGTTATACCGCATACAGAAAGAGTTTGGATTATAAAGAAGGTCCGATATATCTGGATGATACAAAGATGACGGAGCAGATCTGTTTGAAGATGCGTATCAACGGACAGGATGAATGGTATCCGATCGTTCCGTGGGGGACGAGATGGTATGAGGCTGATATACAGTTTGAAGTGCTTTTGGAAGATGCGGACGATATTGAGATGCATATCGAATCACTTACGGGGAATCAGATGCGTGTGGAGACGATATCAATGGCAGGGCTGCCAAAGAGAAAAGATTATGCATTGAGGCTTCAGGTCAAGACGGTGTTCCTGAATGAAAAGACATGTAAGATCAGTTTCCAGGACATCGGATTTGGAGAATTTTTCCCGGCGACAGATTTTTATGAAGAAAAAGAGATACATTTAGGAGGAAATGATGGGCAGTTTAATTCTTTGTTATAAAAAGAAAGCGAAGCAACCATATGAGATTACAAGGATACATCGGAAAATTTATACAATCGAAGAATTGTGTTATTATCTGTGTAATAATTTGTATCTCATCGATTATACGATTATGAATGAACAGCTTTGCGACTGGCTGGAAGAAGAACTGTCATTGACGGAACTTGCCCAGAATTTAAGACAATCCTTAAAACAGCATGGGTCTGTGGAGCAGTTTGTCGTGACAATTCTCGCTTATGCTTCCATTTATACAACTACAGAACTTCGACGGATTCAAAATGTGTTAGAACAGTTGAAGAACCAAAAAGAGATTGAGAGAAAGAAATATAAAGCAGATAATCTTTTAGAGAGCGGCGCAGTGAAACCGGCAATCCTGATCTATCAGTCCATCATACACGGCGCTCATGATGACAGTGTGGATGGAAAATTTTACGGAAGAGTATATGGCTGCCTGGGAGCTGCGTATGGAAAAATATTTTTATATGAAGAGGCCGCTAAGATGTATGAGGCAGCATTTCAGATTTGTGAGGAAGAATCAATGCGCAGGGCATATCTTTATTGCTGTAAAAAATCTATGAGCAGTGAGAAGTATGCAAAGCTGCTTGAAAAAAATGAAATCTATCAATTGGTCGATCAGGAACTGCGCAATGAGATAGAAGAGCTGAAAAAACAGTCAAGACCGATATTGAGCGAAGAGATGCTGGGGGAATGGAAAGAACAATACAGAAGACTTGGGACGGGAGAGATTTAACAATGTCATTAAGTTAAGATATTAAAAATGTATTCTCTTATAGAGCAAGGTATATAGAAAAATGTACCCTGCTCTTTTTTTGTGATTTAAAAAAAATGGTTGACAAATACCAAAAAATTGCGGCGAAGCCCCTTGTTTATAGGAGGTGACGTCGTGAATACACTCGCTAATGAACTTAAAAATTGTTTACTAAAGATTATTGATGAAATGGCGCTTTCTTCTGACATCTTTAATCTTTCAGGAAAACCGGCTTTTTGTCGTAAAAGTAAATTTAACTTTTCTACGTTGATTCAATTTATTCTTTCTTTTGGAAGCAACAGTCTTGGACATGAGATAGGAGAATTTTTTGAATATAGGAAAGGGTTTCCAACTGTGTCAGCATTTGTCCAACAAAGAAAAAAACTCAGTTACACTGCCTTAGAACATTTGTTTTATCGCTTTAATGAATGTACATTTAAAAAACCTGTCCTTTATAAAAATTATCGTTTACTTGCAATTGATGGAAGTGATTTTTCACTACCTTACAACTCTCAAGAAGATAATGTTATGGGGGATAATCATTTTTCGACCCTCCATTTGAATGCACTTTTTGATGTTTGTAGTAAAAGCTTTTTGGATGTCATTGTTCAAAAGGGATTGCATGAAAACGAAACAGGTGCAGCATGTGAACTTGTGGATCGAATCAGTGAAAAACATCCTGTTATAATCATGGCAGACCGTGGTTATGAGAACTATAATCTTTTCGCTCATATTGAAGAGAGACTTTTTGATTATGTTGTAAGAGTCAGAGATTCTGATAATTCCTGTATGGTTTCTGGGTTAAATCTTCCTAAAACAGAGGAATATGATATTACAAAACGGGTGGTATTAACCAGACATTTCTCTGGTCCAGCTGCGATTAACACAGAAAAATATAAGTATCTTTCAAAGAAGTCCCGGTTTGATTATATTGAAAATAGCAAAAGTCCTGATTATGAGATAACAATACGGTTTGTCAGGTTCCTTTTAGATGACAATACATATGAAGTTATTGCAACGAGCCTTCCAGAAGAAATATTTTCAATGGAAGATTTGAAAGAAATCTATCATCAAAGATGGGGAATAGAAACTGGCTTCAGAGAATTGAAATATATTCTTGGATTGTCAGCATTTCATTCTAAACAGGAGAATTCTATTTTACAGGAAATATACGCAAGATTAGTTATGTACAACTTTAGCATGTTGATTGCTCAACATGTAAAACCAAAAGAAAAAGATCTGAAGTATAAACTACAGATCAATTTCACGCAGGCTGCCAAAATCTGTTTGAACTTTTTCAGGTACAAAGGAAAGGAGCCTCCTTATGATATTGAAGCCACAATTCAACGATTCTTACTCCCAATAAGACCCAACCGAAAACGACAGCGAGTTTCTGTCAGTACATGTGTGGTTTCATTCAATTATAGATTAGCATAAATCAGAAATAATTCAATCTTTTTTACTCCTCCGATTCCGAAGGAGCTATTGTGCTATCAAAAAATCAAACGAAATTTTTCTTGTAATACAAAATCAGAGCATATCCGAATTAGATATACTCTGATTTGTATATTTTTGTTTTGGATTGCCATTTACATCATTTTAACTTAATGACATTGAGAGATTTAACTTCCGTCTTTTTTTGTGTGCAGGAATTTCTCGTTGACACGTATTGTTTTCTGTGCTATCATTACAAAGTAATTTAGTGTGGTAGAGTAATAATATGATAAAGTGAATGGGAGGATATAAATTATGAAAAAGAAAATAGCACTGATAATGGCTCTTGCGCTTTCTGTGACAACAGTATTTGCAGGATGTGGAGCAAAGGACGATCAGAAGCAAAGAGAGAGTGGGAGTGGTACGCAGAAGACATTTACGGTTGGGTTTGATCAGGATTTTCCGCCGATGGGATTCGTTGGAGATGACGGAGAATACACCGGATTCGATTTGGATCTGGCAAAGGAAGTTGCAGACAGGCTCGATATGAAATTTGTTCCGAAGCCGATTTCCTGGGATGCAAAAGATATGGAATTGAGCTCAGGAGGAATTGACTGTATTTGGAATGGATTTACAATGACCGGACGTGAAGATAAGTATACATGGAGTGAGCCGTATCTCAATAATGAGCAGGTGTTTGTTGTAAAGAAAGATTCCGGAATTAAAACACAGGCAGATCTTGCGGGGAAGGTTGTCGATGTACAGACAGATTCTTCGGCTCAAAAAGCACTGGAACAACAGGAAAAGCTTCAGAAGAGTTTTAAGGAACTGAAGATTGTCGCAGACTATAACACTGCGTTTATGGATCTGGAATCAGGGGCAGTTGATGCGATCGCGATGGATATTGTCGTCGCAAAATACCAGATTGAACAGAGAAAAGCAGACTTTGTACTTTTGGACGATGCATTGGCATCAGAGGAATATGCAGTCGGATTTTTGAAGGGCAATGATGAACTGCGAGACAAAGTACAAAAGACATTAGAAGAGATGGCAGAAGATGGTACAATAAAGAAGATTTCCGAAAAATGGTTTCAGGAAGATATCACGACAATCGGAAAATAATAAAAAAGATAGAGGGCTGTCAAACATGATGGTCCTCTTCTTTAGCAGATAGAATACGAGAAAAGAGAGGTTTTAGATTATGAGTATAGGAATGATGCTCAGCATGATGGCGCAGGGGATGATAAAGTCGTTTTGGATCTTTGCATTCACACTGATTCTTTCGCTGCCGCTTGGAATTGTTGTGTCCTTTGGACGAATGTCAAAAAACGTGGTGATTCGCACGATTGTGAAAGTGTACATATCGATCATGAGAGGGACACCGTTGATCTTACAACTGATGTTTATTTATTTTGGAAGATATTATGTACTGAAGATGCAGATGACACCGGAGTGGATGAACACCGCAGTAATCCTTGGATTTGTGTTAAATTATGCCGCTTATTTTGCGGAAATTTATCGTGGCGGAATTGAATCTATGCCGATTGGGCAGTATGAAGCGGCTGAGATTCTTGGATATACAAAAGTACAGACATTTGTGAAAATTATTTTTCCACAGGTGATGAAACGGATTTTGCCATCGATTACGAATGAGGTGATCACGTTAGTGAAAGATACATCCATTGCTTATGTATTGAGTGTGCAGGAGATGTTCACGGTGGCAAAGGCAATCTCGGCGTCTCAGGCAAGTGTGTCCCCGCTGATTATAGCGGCAGTATTTTACTATGTGTTTAACTTTATCGTGGCATTTGTGATGGAGCGCATTGAAAAGAAGATGGACTATTATCGTTAGGGGGAAGAGCAGATGAATTTATTGGAGATGAATCATATCAGAAAAAGCTTTGGAGATTTGGAAGTGTTAAAAGATATCTCTTTGACAGTAAAAAAAGGAGAAGTCGTCGCAATCATAGGACCTTCCGGTTCGGGGAAATCCACGCTTCTCCGGTGTGCGACAATGCTTGAGACGATGGACAGTGGCGAGATGAGTTATATGGGGGAAAAAGCAGTTTCTATAGGAAATGATGGAAAATCAGTCTATGCAAAAGCCGATCAGCTGAAAAAAATCAAAAGTTATTTTGGGCTGGTGTTTCAAAACTTTAATCTGTTCCCGCACTATTCGGTGATGAAAAATATTACAGATGCACCGATTAAGGTACAGAAAAGAAAAAAGGAAGAAGTGTTTGCCAAGGCAAATGAACTGCTTTTGAAGATGGGGCTGGAAGGACGAGGAGACGCCTATCCATATCAGTTATCCGGCGGGCAACAGCAGAGAGTATCCATTGCGAGAGCGTTGGCTATGAATCCGGAGATTCTGTTTTTTGATGAACCGACTTCTGCGCTTGATCCGGAGCTGACAGGAGAGATTTTAAAGGTTATTCGCAACCTTGCGGCAGAACATATGACAATGGTTATTGTAACTCATGAGATGAATTTTGCAAAAAATGTTGCAGACAAGATCATTTTTATGGATAATGGATATATTGTGGAGCAAGGGACACCGGATGAGGTGTTTGGCTCGCAAAATACGAGGATGAAGGAATTTTTAGGAAAGTTATCAAATGAATCATAAATTACTATTGGATACGGCTGTGCTGGCGGGAGAGATTATGCTGTGCAGCGGTGCGGAGACTTATCGCGTGGAAGATACGATGTATCATATTTTGAAGACCTCAAAGGCGGAGTCGATTGAGGCGTTGGCACTGATGACAGGAATCATGGCAACGATTAACAGTCCGGATATGGAACAGCCCATGACGGTTATAAAGGCGGTCAATAACAGAACGACTAATCTGAATCATGTCATTCAGGTCAATGATATTTCACGAAGATATTGTGGCGGGGAACTTACATTGGAGGAGACCTACCAGGCTCTGAGAAAGATAGGCGGGATGCAGTATAATCGGACACTTTGCAATGCCGCACTGGTAGGAGTCGCAGCAGGATTTGCAATGATGTTTGGGGGAAGTTTTCTAGATGTCGCGGCTACTGCTGTGGTGGGAGTTCTTTTGGCCGCGATCATCACGCTTGGAGAGAAAGTGAAGATGAATGTGATTATCATCGATATTTTGTCTTCGATAGGAATTGCGATACTTGCAATTGCAATGAAAACATATGGAATGAAAGAGATCAACATGGACACTGTAATCATCAGTGCAATTATGCCTCTTGTTCCGGGGGTGGCGATTACGAATGCGATCCGTGATACCTTGCAGGGGGATTATCTTTCAGGAGGGGCTCGTGTTTTGGAGGCCTTTTTAAAAGCGGCATCGATAGCCCTTGGAGTGGGAATCGGTATGGCGTTATTTGGAGCAGTTGCGGGAAGGAGTTTCTTATGATTGTACGAGTATTAGGGGCATTTATTGCAATTTTTACATTTGCAGTTCTGCAGGAGACACCAAAAAAATATCTTGGCTGTGCGGGAATCGTAGGTGCAGTTGGCTGGCTGGCGTATCTTTTGAGCGAACATGCGGGAGCGGATACAGTTCTTGCCACCTTTATATCGGCGATGACGATTACCTTAATCTCCCACACCTTTGCAAGAATTTTTAAAGCACCGGTTACGGTGTTTTTGATTGCAGGTATTCTTCCGACGGTGCCGGGAGCAGGCATGTATCGGATTGTATATTACATTATTCAGGGAGATCGTGCGATGTCCAGCTATTATCTGACAAATACGCTGGAACTTGCCGGAGTGATTGCGATTGCAATCTTTATTATGGACACGTTGTTTCGTCTTTTTCAGAAAGGATGGAAACAAAATTCTTTGAAATATAGTATAAAAATGAATGAAAAGAAAAAGTGAAATTCATAAATACAATTAAAAACTACTAAAAAATAGGAAAAACACAAAAAAATGCAAGAAAGCATTGAAGAAAAATCAAAAATCGTATAGAATAGCAGATAGTGATGAAAATAACAGGAGGTTTTGCAGATGGCGGCGTACAAAGACTTAAGCAGAGATGAATTATTAGAAATCAAAAATGAATTGGAGACACGTTTTGAGGATGTGAAATCAAAAGGACTGAAATTAGATATGTCCAGAGGGAAACCATCCGCAGCGCAGCTTGATTTAGCGATGGGGATGATGGATGTTTTGAGAAGCGATTCTGATTTGAAATGCGAAGAAGGTGTGGATTGCAGAAATTATGGTGTGCTTGATGGAATCCGTGAAGCAAAACAGCTTCTTGCAGACATGATGGAAGTACCGATTGACAATGTTGTTATTTTTGGTAATTCAAGTCTGAATATTATGTACGATACTGTGGCACGTTCTATGACACATGGTGTTATGGGCAGCACTCCTTGGTGCAAACTTGACAAGGTGAAATTTTTATGTCCGGTACCGGGATATGACAGACATTTTGCAATCACAGAACATTTCGGAATTGAGATGATCAATATCCCAATGCATGATGACGGACCGGATATGGATATGGTAGAACAGCTGGTAAACACAGATCCGGCAGTGAAGGGAATTTGGTGTGTACCGAAATATTCCAACCCACAGGGAATTACATACTCTGACGAAACGGTGAGAAGGTTTGCAAGATTAAAGCCGGCTGCAGAAGACTTCCGTATTTATTGGGATAATGCTTATGGAATCCACCATTTATATGAAGATAAGCAAGATTCCCTGGTGGAGATTTTCATGGAGTGTAAAAAAGAGGGAAATCCGGATATGGTATACAAATTCTGTTCTACTTCAAAAGTAAGTTTTCCGGGTTCCGGAGTTGCAGCTATTGCGGCATCAACAGAGAATCTGGTTGCTATTAGAGAACAGATGCAGATACAGACAATCGGACACGATAAACTGAATCAGCTTCGTCATGCGCGCTATTATAAAGATATTCATGGAATGGTTCAGCATATGAAGAAGCATGCAGATATTTTAAGACCAAAATTTGAGACAGTTTTGAATGTGTTAGAAAAAGAATTGGGTGGTTTGGAAATCGGAAGCTGGATTCGCCCAAGAGGTGGCTATTTCATCTCGTTTGATGCGATGGAGGGCTGTGCGAAAGCAATCGTGGCGAAAGCAAAAGAGGCAGGTCTTGTAATGACCGGAGCGGGGGCAACATTCCCATATGGAAAAGACCCAAAAGACAGCAACATCCGTATTGCACCATCGTATCCGACACCGGAAGAACTTGCAGTTGCAGCAGATATTTTTGTACTTAGTGTAAAATTAGTAAGTATTGATAAATTATTAGAAGAGAAATCAGCATAGTAACACAAGCGTGACCGGATTTTGGGTCACGCTTTTCTATGCCGTAAAACGGGAGGAAAAGAAAAATGAAATTGTTGTATCAGTTTGGTGTGATTTTAGCGGTTACTTTTGTGGGGGAACTATTGTATGCTCTGCTCCCACTGCCTATTCCCGCAAGTATTTATGGACTTATAGTGATGCTTATTTGTCTTGGAACAAAAGTTGTGAAACTAAGTCAGGTGAAAATTGCCGCTGATTTTTTGATTGATATTATGCCGCCAATGTTTATTCCGGCGGCGGTTGGTTTGATTGTTGTTTGGGGGGATCTGAAAGAGATTTTGATTCCGGTTGTCGTGATCACCTGCCTGTCGACGGTGATTGTGATGGTATGTACCGGAAAGGTGACACAGACATTGATTCGACGAAAACAAAAGACAGGAGAAATGAAAGATGAAAGAGTTATTAAATAGTTCGCTTTATTTTGGGGTGACAGTCAGTATTGCAGGGTATGGGATTGGATTGTTTTTAAAAAGAAAATTTAAGTGGGGATTTTTAAATCCGCTTTTACTTGCTATTATTTTTGTGATTATTGTATTGCAGGTGTTTGGAATAGATTATGAAGTCTATGATGAGACGGCAAAGTATTTGAGTTATCTGCTGACACCTGCAACGGTCTGTCTTGCAATTCCGCTCTATCAGCAGATTGAGTTGTTGAAAAAGAATTTGACAGCAGTGGTTTTAGGAATTGTGGCAGGAGTGTTCTCAAGCCTTGGGAGTGTATTTGGAATGGCATATCTGTTTGGACTTAGCCATAAGGAATATGTTACATTACTCCCAAAATCAATCACAACAGCAATCGGAATTGGAGTTTCGGAGGAACTCGGAGGGTTTACAACCATTACTGTAGCAGTGATCATCGTGACCGGAGTACTTGGAAATGTGATAGGAGAGCAGATTTGTAAAATATTTCGGATACAGGAACCTGTCGCAGTAGGCTTGGCGCTTGGTACGTCGGCGCATGCGATAGGAACAACAAAAGCTTTGGAGCTTGGTGAAGTACAAGGAGCGATGAGCAGTCTTTCTATTGCAGTTGCAGGTCTGATCACGGTGGTCGGCGCATCGGTATTTGCAAATTTTATGTAGTATGATTGACAAGTGGACAGAGGGAATAGTATCATAGCATTACGATACAAAGGGGAGGCAGAGAAGATGTCTGAAGTGGAAGTAACACAGGTAGATCAGGAAGAATATCCTGAGATGCACAGAGTATTGGAACTTGCGTTAGAAGCAGGGCGTATTTTGTTGAGAAACGGAGCAGAGATTTTCCGTGTAGAAGAGACAATAGAACATATTTGCAAAAGATTTGGTGTGGAAGCAGTGGATTCCTTTGTACTGAGTAATGGAATTTTTTTGACAGCATACAGCAAAGGAAAAGAGAACTTTGCCAAGGTGAAGCATGTGCCAATGGCAGGGATACACCTTGGGATTGTCACGGAAGTCAACGATTTGTCGAGAGAGATCTCAGCGGGAAGAGTTGGGATTGATGAAGCTTTCCGGCGTCTGGAAGAGATTGAGAAACTCCCTCCAAAAAAAAGCTTGTACCTCGTTTTGGCGGCTGGGCTTGGAAGCGGTTCTTTTTGCTATCTGCTGAAAGCGAATATATGGGAGAGCTTAATTGCATTTGTCATAGGGACGCTTTTGTATGTGCTGGTGATTTTTGCACAGAAACACACGATGTCAAAGATTATCATTAATATCGTGGGCGGAGGATTTATTACGATACTGGCACTGATTGCCTCGAATATTAATTTTCCTTTTGCGGTGAGTCTTGATAAGGTGATCATTGGCTCGATTCTGCCTTTGGTACCCGGAGTTGCGTTTACCAATGCGATTAGAGATATTGCCAACAGTGATTTTATTTCCGGAACGGTCAGAATGATCGATGCGCTGCTTGTGTTCGTATATATTGCAATCGGTGTAGGAACAGTGTTGTCGGCCTATAATAGTATTTTAGGAGGTATGGCATTATGATTGCAAATATGTTGTGTTCGTTTTGGGGAACGGTCGCATTTTCCATTCTGTTCAACGTACATAAGCGGTTTTATTTTTGCTGCGGACTGACCGGTATGGCTGGGTGGCTTTGTTACTGTGCGCTCGCACCGCTTGGGTCTGCGCCGATGGCATGCTTTGCGGGCACGATTGTTGTTGTGCTGCTGTCGCGGATTTTCGCTGTGTGGAAGAAATGTCCGATCACGGTATTTTTAGTATCCGGGATATTCCCGCTTGTGCCGGGAGCCGGTGTCTATTATACGGCGTATTATTTTGTTACAGACAGTCTGAGGCTTGCATCTCAGAAAGGAATCGAGTCATTGAAGATGGCGTTTGCCATCGTGCTTGGAATTGTATTTGTGGTATCAATTCCAAAACAATGGTTTCAAGTAAGTTACTGGAAGAATAAGAGAAAATAGAGTTGTAAATACACTGCAACTTGTTATATAATAAAATTTAGCGAAAGCAAAAGAGAATAGGAGTGTTAGAATATGAGTAAAGTAAGAACAAGATTTGCACCAAGTCCAACTGGAAGAATGCACGTCGGAAATCTGCGTACAGCGTTATATGCATATTTGATCGCAAAACATGAAGACGGCGATTTTCTTCTTCGTATCGAGGATACAGATCAGGAACGTTTTGTCGAGGGTGCACTTGAGATTATATACCGCACTTTGGAAAAGACAGGACTGATTCACGATGAAGGTCCTGACAAAGACGGCGGAGTCGGTCCATATGTGCAAAGCGAGAGACAACAGATGGGATTGTATCTGAAATATGCAAAACAGCTGATCGAGCAGGGAGATGCTTATTACTGTTTCTGTGACAAAGAAAGACTGGAATCTTTGAAAACTGAAGTGACAGAGGGAGGAGCAGAGATCGTAGTATATGACAAGCACTGTCTGCATCTGAGCAAGGAAGAGATTGAGGCAAATCTGGCGGCAGGAAAGCCATATGTTATTCGTATTAATATGCCGACAGAAGGTACAACGACATTCCACGATGAGATTTACGGAGATATCACAGTTCCGAATGCGGAGTTGGATGACATGATTTTGATCAAATCAGATGGATATCCGACCTATAATTTTGCCAATGTAATCGATGACCATTTACAGGGAATCACACATGTAGTTCGCGGTAATGAATATTTGTCATCTGCGCCGAAGTACAATCGTCTGTATGAAGCGTTCGGATGGGAAGTGCCGACTTATGTACACTGTCCGTTGATCACAGATGAGACACACAAAAAACTGAGCAAGCGATGCGGACATTCTTCTTATGAGGATCTCATCGAACAGGGATTTTTGACAGAAGCAGTTGTGAATTACGTGGCATTACTTGGATGGAGTCCTACAGATAACAGAGAGATTTTCTCTTTGGAAGAATTGGTGAAAGCATTTGATTATCATCACATGAGTAAGTCGCCTGCAGTGTTTGACACAGTAAAATTAAAATGGATGAACGGCGAATATCTCAAAGCAATGGACTTTGAAAAATTCTATGAATTGGCAAAGCCATACATCAAAGAAGTGATTACAAAAGATTATGACCTGAAAAAAATTGCAGCGCTTGTGAAGACAAGAATCGAGATTTTCCCAGACATCAAAGAACATATTGATTTCTTTGAAGAACTTCCGGAGTATGATACTGCAATGTATACACACAAGAAGATGAAGACGAATGAGGAGACTTCTCTTGAGGTGTTAAAAGAGATTCTTCCTCTTTTTGAGGCGCAGGAAGATTACAGCAATGATGCGCTGTATGCTGTGCTGAAAGGCTATGTAGAAGAAAAAGGATACAAGAACGGTTACGCAATGTGGCCGGTGAGAACAGCTGTATCCGGAAAGCAGAATACACCTGGCGGTGCAACGGAGATTATGGAGATTTTGGGAAAAGAAGAGTCTTTAGCACGTATTCGCAAGGGAATTGAATTGTTAAGTAAATAGTGGGAGAGGGACGGGAATCTGCCCGTCCTTCACTTATCTGGAAAGGAGAAAACGTATGAGTTTGAATCCGTCTCAAGTTCAGGCAGTCATCCACAAGGATGGTCCATGTATGGTTCTCGCAGGTCCCGGTTCCGGGAAAACACTCACAATCACGAAACGAATTGAATATCTGATTGGAAAGCATCACGTGAGTCCGGAAGAGATTCTTGTGATTACATTTACAAAAGCGGCATCAATTGAGATGAAAGAGCGTTTTGTGCGTTTGTGCGGACAGAAAGCAGGTCCTGTCACATTTGGAACGTTTCATGGTATTTATTATGGTATTTTAAAATGGGCATATAGGATGAATGCGTCAAATATTCTTTCCGAGGAACAAAAATACCAGCTGTTAAAACAGGTCATTGGCAGAATGGAGATTGATATTGATGATGAGAAAGATTTTTTGCAAGGGATTGCAGGGGAGATTGGAAATATCAAAAATAATCAGATTCCATTGGCGGAATATGAGTCTTTGAACTGTTCAGAAGAGGTTTTTCGGGAAATTTTCGAGCAGTATGAGAAAGAACGGAAGCGGTTAAAGAAAATCGATTTTGATGATATGCTTGTGCTTGTCTATGAGTTGTTCAAAAAGAGACCGGATATTTTGAGCATGTGGCAGAGAAAATTCCGGTATATTTTAATTGATGAGTTTCAAGACATCAATCAGGTACAGTATGATGTGATTCGAATGCTGGCGGCGCCGGAAAACAACTTATTCATTGTTGGAGATGATGATCAGTCAATTTATCGATTCCGCGGCGCAAGACCGGATATCATGCTTGGGTTTAAGAAAGATTACCCTGATACAAAGGAGATTTTGCTGGATGTGAATTATCGCTCTACAAAAGCGATTGTAAATGGGGCGGCACGGGTGATCCGGCACAATGTAAACCGTTATCCAAAGCAGATTATCACAACGAACGAGCAGGGAGAGACCGTCCACATTCAGGAGGTCAGACATCCGATTGAAGAAAGCAAGTATGTGGTCAGTCAGATTCAGGAGGCGAAAAAAAGAGGTATCCCGTCTTCGGAGATTGCGGTTCTGTTTCGCACAAATGTGGAGGCACGTGCATTGGCGGAGACATTTATGGAATACAACATGCCGTTTCGGATGAAAGAACGCATGCCGAATCTGTATGAACATTTTATTGCACAGGATTTGACTACGTATTTGAAGATGGCGTTAGGAGACCGTTCGCGAAAATCATTTTTGGCGATTATGAATCGTCCGAACCGCTATATCGGGCGAGACAGTGTGGAAGGAACCACGATTTCATTTGAGAGTTTGCGAAAATTCTATTGTGACAAAGACTGGATGCTCGACCGGATCGATCAGCTTGAGGTGGATTTTAGAATATTAAAAAATATGGCGCCGTACGGGGCAATCCAGTATATTCGAAAACATATCGGATACGATGAATTTTTAAAAGAATATGCGGCATTTCGAAAAATCAACATGGAAGATTTAAAAGAAGTACTGAGAGAGATTGAAGAGCGGGCAAAAGCCTTTCGTACGATTGAAGAGTGGTTTACACATATTGAAGAATATTCAGAGGAATTAAAGAGACAGTCGCAGCAAAAAGAGACAGATCCGGAGGCAATCACGTTTATGACAATGCATGGATCGAAAGGATTGGAGTTTGATCTGGTATTTATTATCGGGGCGAATGAGACGATTACCCCATATAAAAAGGCGGAGACAAAAGAAGAAGTGGAAGAAGAGCGCAGGATGTTCTATGTGGCTATGACGAGAGCACGAAAGAAATTGATTATCTCTTATACAAAAGAACGTAATGGGAAGTCGATGGCACAATCCCGGTTTGTGGGGGAGCTGTTGACAAGAGGGTAAGGTCATTCAATTTCCTATGTAATAAAAAACAGGCAGCAACATTACGTCACTGCCAATTTAAGGTCTGTTAGATTAGTCTTCTAATTCTTCAAAGTCTTGTTCGTCCAGCCATTCGTCGAAAGCATCGGCAGCCAACTCGTACTCATCGTCATCTTCGATGTTGTCTAAAGTTGGTTCGCCGTTTTCATCTTCTTCAAAACGGTAGATGAATACGTCACCTTCCTCTGTGTCTTCTGCATCCTCTAATGGAAGCAATGCGATATACTGTCTGTCACCAGCTGAGAAAATTGTGAGAACTGCACATTCCAGTACCTCGTCGTTATCAAGTGTCAATGTTACAGTAAGGTTTTCTTCGCCGCAGTTACAGTCGTCATGTCCGCAGCCACAATCATGATTATGTTCACTCATAGTTTTTATCTCCTTTTTTATTGATATACTAACTCTATCAGACTGTGGCAAGAATTGCAAGAGGGAAAACTATTGACATTATTAGAAAAAGGGCTAAAATAAAGGGATGGAATTCATAAGAAAACAGATTATGGAGGAAGCAGATGAAGAAAAAAAGAGTATTAGCATTAACAGCGTTGCTGCTGGTCTGTGTATTTGGCATATCGGCATGTAAAAAAAATGTAGGGACACCGGAGGATAATCCACAGGTGAAAGAGGAAACGGACGAAGAAGAGCAGGAAAAATATACATTTGGATTCAGCGGAATTACGATGGAGAATCCATATTTTATTACGCTTGAGTCGTCAATTCGTGAGACGCTTGAAAAGGATGGACATACATTGATTACAGAAGATCCAAAGCAGGATCCGGATGTACAGGTTGAGCAGATTGAAGATATGATCGATCAGGGAATCGATGCAATTTTTCTGACACCGGTTGACTGGGAGGCAATCACACCTGCATTGGAAGAATTGAAAGAGGCAGATGTGAAGATTATCAATGTGGATACACAGGTAAAAGAATTTGACTATGTGGATGCATATATTGGATCTGATAATAAGAATGCAGGATATTTATGTGGAAAAGACCTTGTTGAAAAACTTCCGGAAGGCGGAAAAGTATTGATATTGGAGTGTCCAACAATGAATTCTATCAATGAGCGCATTACGGGATTTGAGGAGGCAATTGCGGATAAAGGATTTGAGGTTGTCGGACGAAGTGATACAAAAGGAGATTTAAATACGGCGCTGAGTGCGGCTGAGACACTTTTGAAGGAGCATCCGGATGTGTCAGCAATTATGTGCGGCAACGATCCGACAGCGCTTGGCGCACTTGTCGCAGCGAATGCGGCTCAATTACAGAACGTCTATATCTATGGCGTGGATGGTTCACCGGAGATTAAAAAAGAGTTGGAAAAGGAGAACTCTCTCATAGCGGCAACCGGAGGACAGTCTCCGATTGAGATTGGAAAAGAGTCTGCAAAAGTGGCGTTAAGTGTTCTGAACAAAGAGAAATATGCAAGAATTACATATGAAGAGACATTTTTGATCAATAAAGATAATCTCGAGATGTATGGTGTAGATGGCTGGCAGTAGGAAAAGAGAAGATTAGGAGATTGAAGGCATGAGAGAAAAAAAGGGGCATCCATTGCCGCTTGGAGTGACAGAAAATAATGGGTATGTGAATTTTTCTGTAGCTGTAGAGCAAGGAAAACGCTGTTTTTTGTTGATATATGAGAAGGGGGCTAAGCTGCCTTGCCAAAGAATCGAGTTTTTAGAGAAAGACGCGGTGGGAGAAGTTCGATTTCTTGCATTACAAAAAAGCACGATTGAGAATTGTGAGTATAACTATGAAATAGAAGGTAAGGTTGTGACAGACCCTTATGTGAAAGAACTGGTATTACAAGCAGATGGCAGCGAACGAGGAAGAATTTCCATGGAAGCATATGATTGGGAAGAAGATACACCGCTTGAGATTCCCTATCATGAGGTGATTGCCTACAGTCTCCATGTTCGAGGATTTACAAAACACAGCAGTTCGAAAGTAAAAAAAAGAGGAACATTTGCGGGTGTGATGGAAAAGATTCCGTATCTCAAAGAATTGGGTGTGAATCAGATCCAGTGTATGCCGGTATATGACTTTTTGGATAATAAAAAATATACGAATTACTGGGGATATGGAGATGCCTATTGCTTTGCACCAAAAAGACTTTATGCATCTCAAGAAAATACGGGGAAAGAACTTAAAGATATGGTGAAGGCATGCCATCGTGCGGGGATAGAAGTGGTTTTAAATCTTCCATTTTCGGAACACATTATGCCGCAGATGATGGAGGAGTGCCTCCGTTATTATGTGCTGGAATATCATATTGACGGATTTATTTTAAATCCGGTGCTTGCTCCAATGGAAGCAATTTTGGCAGATCCACTTTTAAAGCGAACAAAAATCTTGCAAAACAAAGAAGATTTTCAGATTACGATGAGACGTTTCCTGAAAGGAGACGAAGGGATGGTGCCAGGAGTGATGTGGTGGCTGAAACAGCAGTCAAAGGAACAAAGAAGCTGTAATTATATTACGAGCCATAATGGATTCACTCTGGCAGATCTCGTGTCATATGATGGAAAACATAATGAGGCAAACGGTGAAAATAATCAGGACGGTCCGGATTACAATTACAGCTGGAACTGTGGTGCAGAAGGAGCGACTCGCAGAAAAGCTGTTTTGGAACTTCGGAAGAAACAGATGAGGAACGCATTCTTTCTGTTGCTGATGGCGCAGGGGACACCATGCCTGCTGGCAGGAGATGAGTTCGCAAATTCTCAAAAGGGAAATAATAATGTGTATTGTCAGGATAATGAGACAGCATGGCTGAACTGGAAGCAACTTGAAAAAGAAAAAGAATTATTTGATTATGTGAGGAATCTGATCGCGCTGCGTAAGCGTCTGCCTATTTTGCACTCCGAAAAGCCTTTGCTTGGAAGAGATGAGATGAGCTGTGGGGTACCGGATGTCTCCTATCACGGAGAGAGTGCATGGCAGATCCCGCAAAATGTGGCGAGCAGACAGCTTGGTGTATATTATCACGGGGAAGGCGAGAGTGAAGGTGACTGCTTTATTGCATATAATATGCATTGGACAGAGCATAAATTTGCACTTCCTGCACTTTCGAAAGGAAAGAGATGGTATCGCGTTTTTTCGACGGAAGAAGAGTTGAAAGAAGAAATGCTTGTGGAAAATCAGAAAGAGACTGTTGTCAATGAGAGAACGATCATAATGTTTTTAGGAAGGTAGAAGATGGAAAGAATAGCAGAAAAGATAAAGATAGATTCTTTTACACTAAAGATGATAGCGATGCTGTCGATGCTGGCAGATCATATTGGAGCAGTTTTGTTTCCTGAGCAGATTTTATTTCGTGTGATTGGGCGACTGGCGTTTCCAATTTTTGCATATACATTGGTGGAAGGTTTCTTCTACACACATGATATCAAAAAATATATGTGCCGGATTGGTATTTTAGCATTATTATCAGAGATTCCATTCGACCTTACTGTCAGTGGAAAGATTTTGGAATTCGGACACCAGAATATATTTTTTACTTTGTTTATCGGTCTTGTAATGATGTATTTTTTGATGAAATCATCAGGAAAATTTGAGATGGTGACAGTATCTTTGGTATCGTTTTTAATTGCTGATTTACTGAGAACAGATTATGGTGGAGTAGGAGTTCTGATGATATTATGTTTTTATCTGTTCCGGGATGATATGCTTTGGAAAACGATCAGTGTCTTATTTGTTAATATTGCCTTGATGGGCGGAGTTCAAGTGTTTGGGGTACTGGCATTGATTCCGATCTATCTTTACAATGGCACACAGGGAAAGAAGATGAAGTGGCTTTTTTACGGATTTTATCCGGTGCATCTGCTTGCCTTGTTTTTAATAAAAATGATTTTGAGTTAGGTAAAAGGAGAAGCGAATGAAAGCGTGGCAGCATTTTTGTACGATTACACATCATAAAATTCTTGTTATGAAAGGATGTTTCCGAGTAGGGTTGTACAGACAGGGATTGATGCATGATTTGTCGAAATATGGATGGACAGAGTTTCGTGTCGGGGCAAAGTACTATCAAGGGACGAGAAGTCCGAACAACGCCGAGCGTGAAAAGCTTGGATATTCGTCTGCATGGCTTCATCATAAGGGACGCAATAAGCATCACTATGAGTATTGGATTGACTATGGACTGGGCGAACAAAAAGGACTGATTGGGATGTGCATGCCAAAAAAGTATGTGGTTGAGATGTTTATTGATCGAATTGCGGCGTCTAAGATCTATATGAAGGAGATGTATGATGACGGTCAGCCACTTGCGTATTATCAGAGAGGGCTTCCATATACGATTTTACATAAAGATTCCAAGGCGCTGTTGGAGACCCTGTTATATATGTTGGCTGAAAAGGGTGAGAACGCAACCTTTTCATATATAAAAAAAGAAGTTTTAAAACGATAAAAGAAGTTCCCGTGGGAACTTCTTTTTAGTCCGGATAATAGAGTTGATTTTTTTTGATATCTAAAAGGACATCGTTTAGATATTTTTTTGCAAGGTATCTTGCCATTGGAAGATTCATATCCAGATAATTGCCACAGTCTTTTGCAGAAGCACCAGGAATCTCATCATTGAATTCTGCGATAAATGTAAATAATTCTTTCAAAAGCTCGATGATATCTTCTGAGCAGTAGTCACCCGCCAATAACAAATAAAATCCGGTGCGACATCCCATTGGTCCAAAGTAGATGATCTTATTTCCAAATACAGGATGATTCCGTAAAAATGTGGCGGCGAGATGTTCAATCGCATGCATCTCTGCGGTGTTCATAACTGGTTCGTCATTCGGGCTTGTCATGCGAAGATCGAAGGTTGTGATGATTTCATTGCCGATCGGATCTTTTCTGGAAACATACACGCCAGGAACCAATCTGATGTGGTCTATTGTAAAACTAGTGATTTTCTCCATTTTCTTCTCCTCCTAAAAACTATGCATTCATTATACTGATTTTCGTTTCAAAAAACAAGCCAAAGTGTGGTAAAATAAATGTAGGAGGTTTTAGGTATGAAGTTATATATGATTCGACATGGACAGACAGAATGGAATAAAGAAAAAAGGTTGCAGGGAAGAGCGGATATTCCTCTTAATGCATATGGAATACAGCTGGCAGAGGAGACACGGGACGGACTTTTGGGGGTAAGGTTTGATATAGCATTTACAAGTCCGCTTAAGAGGGCGAAAAAGACGGCTCAGATTCTTCTTGAAGGACAGGAGGTTAAGTTGATAGAAGATGAAAGGATTATTGAGATTGGTTTTGGGTCTTATGAGGGACTTTGTTATGCAGAAGAAAATTATAATATACCAGATCCGCATTTTATGAATTTCTTCGAAAAGCCCGAGGTATATCAACCGGCAGCAGATGGGGAGAGTTTTGAACAGCTTCGTGCACGTGCAGCATCTTTTTTGAAAGAATTGAGCAAAAAAGAAGAATATGAGGATAGCACGATTCTTGTTTCTACACATGGTGCCTGTTTGTGCGCACTCTTAAATGTGATCAAGGACAGTACGATCGATCAGTTTTGGGCAGGAGGACTTCATAAGAATTGTGGGCTTTCAATTGTAGAGATAAAAGATGGAAAAGCAGAGATCTTAAAAGAGGCAATTGTATTGTATCCGGAAAACAAATAGGAAAAGAAAAATCGTTATCTTGACGGGAAAGATGTAGAAGTGATACACTAGAAAGAAGATTAGACTTGGAGGAATGGAATCATGATCAATGATAAAAAAGTATTATTCAGTGGGATGCAGGCAACGGGAAATTTGACACTTGGAAACTATCTTGGGGCATTAAAGAACTGGATTACACTGAGTGATGAATATGAGTGCTTTTACAGTGTGGTCGATATGCACTCGATTACAGTGAGGCAGGATCCGGCCACATTGAGAAAACGTGCAAGAGCATTATTGACATTATATATTGCGGCAGGACTTGATCCGGAAAAAAATTGTATTTATTATCAGTCTCATGTCTCAGGACATGCGGAGCTGGCATGGATTTTGAATTGCTATACATATATGGGTGAACTGAATCGTATGACACAGTTCAAAGACAAGTCTGCAAAACATGCGGACAATATCAACGCAGGATTGTTTACTTATCCGGTATTGATGGCGGCAGATATTTTGTTATTCCAGTCAGACGTTGTTCCTGTAGGAATAGACCAGATGCAGCATTTAGAACTGACACGTGACATTGCACAGCGATTTAATGGTGTCTATGGGGATGTATTTACAATTCCGGAAGCATATATCGGAAAAGTGGGAGCGAAGATCATGAGTCTTCAGGATCCTGCAAAGAAGATGTCAAAATCAGATGAGAATGTAAATGGAAGTATTTATCTGATGGATGATCCTGACACGATTATGAGAAAATGCAAGCGTGCAGTTACAGATTCGGAAGCACAGATTTTATATCGTGAAGAGCAACCCGGAGTGAAGAATCTGATTGATATCTACAGTGCATGTATGAATGTGACACCGCAGGATGTTGTCAAAGAATTCGATGGAAAAGGATATGGAGATTTTAAAACGGCAGTCGGAGAGGCAGTTATCTCAGTGCTGAAACCATTGCAGGATGAAGTTGCCAGACTGGAAAAAGATAAGGCATATATTGATTCTATCATCAAGAACAATGCAGAAAAGGCGAATTATTATGCGACAAAGACCTTGAGAAAGGTGCAGAGAAAAGTGGGATTTCCGGATCGTATCCGCTAAATATAAAATAATTATAAAGTATCTTGTAAGTAGAAGCAAAAGATGATATAATCCTCCTAAAATTATGTCAAAAGGCATAGATTAAAGGAGGATTATTTTTACTATGGAAACAGACCCTGACGGGACACAGATTTTAATGCAACTATTCATACTGGTGCTTCTGACACTGGTGAATGCTTTTTTTGCCGGAGCCGAGATGGCAGTTGTCTCTGTCAATAAGAACAGAGTCAAGGTGCTGGCTGAGGAAGGAAATAAAAAGGCGTTACTCATTCAATCTCTTTTTGAGGATTCTACAAAGTTCTTGTCGACGATACAGGTGGCAATCACATGTGCGGGATTTTTCTCAAGTGCATCGGCTGCAACCGGAATATCGCAAGTGTTAAGTCGCTGGCTGGAACAGTTTCAGATTCCGTATTCCGGAACGATTTCTTTTTTTGGAGTGACAATCTTATTAATGTATTTTAATCTTGTATTTGGTGAACTGGTGCCGAAGCGGATCGCACTGCAAAAAGCGGAGGCTTTCTGTTTTTTTACGGTACAGCCGATTTATACGGTTTCAAAAATATTATCGCCGTTTATTAAGTTACTTTCTGTATCAACCAATGCATTTTTACATTTAATTGGTATGAAGACGGAGGATTTAGAGGAGGCGGTCTCAGAAGAAGAGATTAAAGCTTTGCTGGAGATGGGAAACAGCCGTGGGATTTTTGAGGAACACGAGTATGAGATGATCAATTCGGTATTCTCTTTTGATGATAAGAGTGCAAGAGATGTAATGACACCGAGAAGAGAAGTGTTTACGATAGATATCGCTGATTCGTTTGAAGACAATATTGAGGCGGTTTTAGAGTCAAGACATTCTAGAATTCCTGTTTATGAAGAAAGTATAGATAATATTATCGGAATTTTACATATGAAAGATCTTATGATCGCAATGCAGAAAAAGCTTGTGGATCAAGAAGATATACGACCGTTTTTGGAAAAGCCATTTTTTGTGCCAGATAGCAAGGATGCTGATGAATTGTTTCGGGAATTGCAAAGAACACAGAATCATATGGCAGTTTTGATTGATGAGTATGGAGGATTTTCAGGAATTGTCACTGTGGAAGATTTGGTTGAAGAGATTGTAGGAGAGATTAATGAAGAGCATGACTGTGTGACACCGGAGATTGTGCAGATTGAAGAGAAGAGATATATGGTAGATGGAACAATGCTGATTGAAGATTTGAATGAAAAACTAGATTTGAATCTGAAGACAGAGAATTATGATACCGTTTCCGGATTTTTGATTGAAATTTTGGGATATATTCCGGAAAGCTTAAAACATGAAAAGGTTGTTGTGGAGAATGTTTCTTTTGAAATTCGAGAGCTAAAAGATAACCGCATCTCAAAAGTATTGCTGACAATTGAATAGAGATGATCCCAAATAAATAATGGAGCTGATGCAATGCGGATAAAAAATATCCGCAGAGCACCAGCTCTGTTTTTAGTTGTCTTCCTCTGAATTGTCCATAGTGTAAGTCTGACGTTTTCTAGCCATCTCATCACTCTCTAAATATTCATCGTAAGTTGTAATCTTATCAATTAATTTTCCGCCCGGAACAATCTCCATGATACGGTTTGCAGTTGTCTGTACAACCTGATGGTCACGGGATGCGAATAAAAGTACCCCTGGGAATTTGATCAATCCGTTGTTCAGTGCAGTGATAGATTCCATATCAAGATGGTCAGTAGGCTCGTCAAGTACCAATACGTTAGCGCCTGAGATCATCATTTTAGATAAAAGACAACGTACTTTTTCTCCACCGGAGAGTACTTTTACTTTTTTGACACCGTCGTCTCCGGCAAATAACATTCTGCCGAGGAAACCACGTACATAAGTGACATCTTTCTCTTCGGAATACTGTGTCAGCCATTCAACGATTGTATCGTCATTGTCAAATTCACGAGTACTGTCTTTCGGGAAATATGCCTGAGAAGTTGTCACTCCCCATTTGTATGTTCCTTCGTCCGGCTCCATTTCGCCCATTAAGATTTTAAATAAAGTTGTCTTTGCAAGTTCATTGCCTCCGACAAAAGCGACTTTGTCTTCACGGTTGATTGTGAAAGAAAGGTTGTCTAACACTTTTACACCGTCGATTGTCTTAGATAAACCTTCCACAGAAAGCACTTCGTTTCCGATTGTACGGTTTGGACGGAAATCGATGTATGGGTATTTTCTGCTTGATGGTCGGATATCATCTAACTCGATTTTTTCAAGGGCACGTTTACGAGAAGTTGCCTGTTTTGATTTGGAAGCGTTGGCGCTGAATCGAGAAATAAAGTCCTGCAGCTCTTTGATTTTTTCTTCTTTTTTGCGGTTCGCTTCTTTCATTTGACGAATGATAAGCTGGCTTGACTCATACCAGAAGTCATAATTTCCGGCGAATAACTGAATCTTTCCGTAATCAATATCTGCAATCTGTGTACATACTTTATTCAGGAAGTAACGGTCGTGGGATACGACAATTACTGTGTTATCAAAGTTGATCAAAAATTCTTCCAGCCATGCGATGGCATCTAAATCCAAGTGGTTTGTAGGCTCGTCCAGAAGAAGAATATCCGGATTTCCAAATAAAGCCTGTGCAAGAAGTACTTTGACTTTTTCTGAACCAGTCAGATCTTTTAAGTATTTGTAATGCAGCTCGGTATCAATTCCGAGACCATTCAATAATGTAGCGGCATCAGACTCTGCCTCCCAACCGTTCATTGTGGCAAATTCGCCTTCTAATTCACTTGCTTTGATTCCGTCCTCGTCAGTGAAATCTTCTTTTGCATATAACGCTTCTTTTTCTTTCATGATTTCATACAGTCTCTGGTTTCCCATAATAACGGTATCTAAAACAAGGTATTCGTCATATTTGAAGTGATCCTGTTGCAAAAATGAGAGACGTTCTCCGGGAGTGATGATAACCTCTCCTTTTGTCGGCTCTAACTGTCCGGATAAGATTTTTAAAAATGTGGATTTACCGGCGCCGTTGGCACCAATCAAACCATAGCAGTTGCCTTCTGTAAATTTTACATTTACATCTTCAAACAATGCCTTTTTGCCGACACGCAATGTAATATTACTTGTGCTAATCATATATGCATTCCCTCCATGAGATTTCTTTTCTTATTTTAATAAGTTTTCGGTGTTTTCCACCGCCTATCTTACCACGGGAAAGGGAAAATGGCAAGACGAGAACATCTTAATCTGTTAATTTGCGGAAAATAGGTATATAATAAAGAACGGAAAGCGAGGGAAACAGTATGACAAAGGCTAGTTTAGTTTTAGAAGGCGGAGCAACAAGAGGAGTGTTTACATCAGGAGCGTTGGATTATCTGATGGAGAAAAATGTGTACCTGTCACATGTGATTGGGGTATCTGCCGGATCCTGCAATGGAGTCGATTATGTCTCGAAACAGATAGGAAGAACAAGAGACTGTATGATTCACAAAGAAAAAGAGTATGATTATTATATGGGAATCCGAAAATTTATCAAAGAAAAAAGCTTGCTGAACATGGATATGATTTTTGATAAGTATCCGAATGAGATTTTTCCATTTGACTATGATACGTATTTTGCGTCAGATATGGAGTTTGAAGTTGTGACGACGAATTGTATTACTGGAAAGGCAGAATATATGAAGGAAAAAAGTGATAAGGAACGACTGATGAAGATCTGCCGTGCATCCAGCAGTATGCCACTTGTCTCCCCAATCGTCAATGTAGATGGAGTTCCGTATCTGGACGGAGGACTTGCAGATTCCATTCCGATCAACAGAGCAACAAAGCTTGGCAATAAAAAGGTTGTGCTGATACTTACAAGAAATATGAAATACCGAAAGAAACTGATGACAAGAGGGGAACATCGCCTGTATCAGTCTGCATATAAAAAATATCCGAAACTGGTGGAAAGTATTCGAAGAAGACCGATTGTGTACAACCGGACGATGGATTGGGTGGAAAGTTTGGAAAAGAGAGGAAAAATTTTTGTGCTGCGTCCTCAGATCAAACCGGTATCTCGGTTGGAAAAGAACTATGATTCTCTGATGAACTTTTATGAGCATGGATATCATCTGATGGAACGACAGTATGATGCACTGATGGAATATTTGGAAAAATAAAAAGAAGGATGGGATTATGAAAAAACATAGTCCTGTCCTTCTTGACTGTCCCTATTGATAGAGTACTTCCTGAAGGTATAATCCTTTCGGGTCAGCAGGTGCACTTGCTGCCACGTCTGAGTTTGAATCAAAAATCAGTTCAATATCTTCTTTTTTTCGATTGCCGACACCGATATCGAGAAGTGTGCCAAGTATCATACGCGCCATGTTATGGAGAAAATCATTGCCGTGCAGCGTGATCTGAAGTTCCTCTCCGTCATCGTAAACGTCAATGTCATAAATTTCTTTGACAGTAGATTTATTTTTCTTTACCGTAGAAAATTTTTTGAAATCATGTTTCCCAACAAGCAGAATTGCTGCCTGTTTCATCAGATCCACATCAGGTCTTTTGAAAGAGTGATAAACGTATTTGCGTTCGAATACACTTGGAACTTCGCTGACAGAGATGCGGTACATGTATATTTTGGAAGTTGCATTCAGGCTCGCATGAAAGCGCTCAGGTTTCTCCTCAATATCAGTAATCGCAATATCCATCGGAAGATAGCGGTTCAAGTAATGCTGAATCTCGATCAGGGTCATATCTGTTGTAGTCTTAAAACTTGCGACCTGACCGTACGCATGCACGCCAACTTCAGTTCTTGATCCACAGAAAAGCTCGATATCTTCGTTTGTCATCTTTTTGATCACTTCTGTAATCTTGTTCGCAATAGTGTTGGTTGATTCGTCTTTGCCAAGGCGCTGCCAGCCTTGATAACGGCTTCCGTCATATTCGATTGTCAATTTTATATTTCGCATAATGTTCTCCTTGTGTTATACTATGTTTTGTTCAGTATAGCAAAAAATAAGAAAGAAGAAAAGACGTTTGCAAGAAAGGAATCAGGATGAGTATAGAAAAGAAAAAAGTAGAAGATTCTAGAGTGGAGACAGTGCACATTGTAAGACCAAATCATTTGAATGGAGCAAACCGTCTGTTTGGCGGAATTTTGATGCAGTGGATTGATGAGGTTGCGGGACTTGTCGCAAAAAGACATGCCAAAACGAATGTGATAACTGCATCTGTAGATAACTTGAGGTTCCTGAAGGGGGCTTATCAAAATGAAGTGATTGTTTTGATAGGAAAACTTACGTATGTTGGAACTACTTCTATGGAAGTGCGGGTGGACACTTATGTCGAGGATGCAGAAGGTATCCGTCGTCCAATCAACAGAGCATATTTTTGTATGGTGGCATTGGATGAAAATGATAAGCCGGTTAAAGTGCCGGGATTGATTTTGGAGACGGAATCGGAAAAGGCAGAATGGGAGAGTGGAAAAAGAAGGCGACAGATGAGAAATATTCGAAAAATGGAAGGATTTTAAACGAGGACACGAGCCTGGCTTGTGTCCTCATTTAAACATGCGCTGTGAGGAATCTTAGGGATTCTGTTTTTTCAGCATGGACATTACCATTTGAATCGTCCGGTCAATCTGTTCCTTTTCTTTCTGCGTTTTCCCCTCTTTTATCAATTCTAGAATCAATGAAATTTCATCAGGGGAAAACCGGATTCCTTTTTTATTTGCGTTTGTGATAAGTGTCATCAAAACAGGGGCGAGTGCACGACCGGATTTTCCGGACGTCTGGGCGGCAGCTGTCTTGATCAACTCTACCTTTATCGGATCCATATTTTTTAGCATAGGGTCATTTAACCAATCAATCATGTTCTTGTTCTCCTTCTTTGTTTTGGGTTTCGTTTTGAGGTTCTGTTTCAGTTTCGCTTTGGGTTTCTTGTGAAGACATTGTGTTGTACATATCAAACATAGCCTGCTGTTCTGGCGCAAGCATATTTTTCATCATGGCCATCGGATCAAAGTCCGGGTCTGTGTTCCCATCAGAATCTGCAGTTTCATTCATATTTTGAAACACCTCCATCATATCCATCATATTCATGAGCATGTCAAATGTTTCTCCAAACTGTGCAGGAATATAAGGTCGGATTTCCTGAATGATATGAAAAGGAGAGAATGTTTTCTTTTTAAAATCCTGTGAGTAGACATCGCTGTGAAAGCGTTGAAAAAAATCTATGGTGTGCTGCAGTTCCAAAAATTTTGTGTATACAGCTAGAAAGCGTTGGTTTTCCGGAGGGGTATATGGAATCAGCAGCTTCAGGATTTGCAGACTTTGTGTGGAAATCAGTTGATCAAAAGGGGTCATTTTTTCAAAATCATGATCTTCCATAGTCACTCCTAAATCTAACGTTGTAAATATATATGAGGAGAAGGGCGAAATTATGAAATGAACATATAATATAACATAGAATAACTGGAGGTATAGGCAAATGAAACATAAGCTCATTATAGATGGAAATGCAGTTTATGAACTGGATTTGAAATGTGCAGCAAAAAAAGCAGGAAAAAAAACTGTGAAAACAAACAAGGACAAAAATAGGGAGACGAAAAAATAAAATTCCGGCCGGGTTTAAACCAGCCGGAATTTTTTGGAAGGATTAGCAGCAGCCATCTCCGAATCCATTGCCACAGCCACAACCGTTGTTGGATCCGCTTCCAAATCCGCCACAGCAGAATAACAGAAGGATAATCCAGATACAGCTGTCTCCACAGCCGTTGTTGTTGCCGCTAAATCCGTTGCCGCATCCGCCGCAGCAGAATAAAAGTAAAATAATCCATAAGCAGGAATTGTTTCCAAATCCAGATCTTTCGTTTCTTTCACAGCCACATCCACAGTTTGTTGCACTTAAATCACTCATAATTGAGCCTCCATATAATTTGTTTACACTTCATAATATGTAGCAGGGCTTATTTATGTTTCCTGAAAAAAGAAAATATTTAGAGGGGAAAGAAAACGAACAAAAAAAGGACTGTTTCATATTTTAAATTAAAAAGGAAACAGATCCTTATGAAACGGGTAAAGCAAATCGTTCAATATTGGTGTGATGATGTTATAAAGGGAAAATATCTTGGGAAAGGGGTGGTGGCAGTAGTGCTGGATACAGGGATTGCTCCCCATCCGGATTTTCAGAATAAAGTGCTGGCATTTCGAGATTTTGTAAATGGACAGGAAGTCATCTATGATGACAATGGTCATGGGACGCATGTGTGCGGAGTCCTGGCTGGGAATGGAAATTCCTCTGAGGGAATATACGGGGGAATTGCTCCGGAGTGTGATTTGATCGTCTTAAAGGTATTAGATCAAAAAGGAAATGGTAATGTGACGGAAGTGATGAAGGCGTTTCGATGGCTCTTAGAAAATCAAAAAAGATATCATATACGTATTGTAAATATTTCTGTGGGAATGCTGCCGCAATCAGACGAGAGAGAAGAAGAAAGATTAATCAATGGCGTGGAGGCGCTTTGGGATGCGGGGTTGGTTGTCGTGGCTGCTGCGGGAAACTTAGGACCGAAGGAGGGGACGATTACAACACCGGGGGACAGCAAAAAGATTATCACGGTTGGATCTTCTGATGACCAGTATTATATAGACCAAAGGGGAAGCACGAAGAAACACTATTCCGGGAGAGGACCCACAAAAGAATGTGTATGTAAGCCGGATGTTGTAGCGCCAGGCTCCTATATTCGCTCCTGCAATGCGAAATTTGCGAGGCAGAGAGGACAGCCGTATGTGGTGAAAAGCGGCACATCGATGGCAACACCAATTGTATCCGGTGCGATTGCGGATTTATTGAGTAAATATCCGGAGATGTCCAATGTGGAAGTCAAGCTCAAACTTCGCGAGAGCAGCAGTGATATGGGGGCAGATTACAATCGTCAGGGGTGGGGGCAACTAAATATAAAAAAACTTTTAGAATAATTCCAGTTTTAAATTGACAGTAAAAACATTTTTTTATATGATAGATAGAAATACTTAAAGAAAGTAAGCGAATAAAAAGACAGGTCGAGGAAGGTATCCGATATGAAACTATTAGAAGAAAGAATCAAAAAGGATGGAATAATAAAGGAAGGAAATGTTCTGAAAGTAGACAGCTTTTTGAACCATCAGATGGATATTGATTTGTTCAATGAGATGGGAAAAGAGTTTAAACGTCTGTTTGCAGACAAACCAATCAACAAAATTTTGACAATTGAGGCTTCGGGAATTGGGATTGCCTGTGTAGTAGCACAGCATTTTGGTGTTCCTGTTGTGTTTGCAAAAAAGACACAGAGCATCAATATTGACGGAGAAGTGTATTCTACAAAGATTGAATCGTTCACGCATAAAAAAGTATATGATGTCATCGTATCAAAAAAATACATTGGTCCGGAAGATCATATTTTAATCATTGATGATTTCCTTGCAAATGGGTGTGCAATGGAGGGGTTGATTGACCTGGTACAAAGTGCAGGAGCGACTGTTGAGGGAATTGGAATTGTGATTGAAAAAGGACAGCAAAAAGGCGGGGATATGATTCGAAGCAAAGGGCTGCATTTGGAATCGCTTGCAATCATAGAAGATATGGATTGTGTAAATAAAACGATTACATTTCGTTAAAAAGTAAAGGTGTCAAGAAAAAAAGCTTGACACCTTATTTAAAATCGTTTATGATAGCAAAGGTGATGAAAATGAATGAGATTCTAGAACAGGCACTATTATATGATTTTTATGGTGAACTGCTTACCAGTCACCAAAAAGAAATATACGAGCAATTCGTATTGGAGGATTTATCTCTGAGTGAGATTGCGGAAGATGCAGGAATCAGCAGACAGGGTGTGCATGACCTGATTAAACGTTGCAACAAGACGTTGGAAGGTTATGAAGCAAAACTGCATTTGGTAGAAAAGTTCCTGTCAATCAAAGAAAAGGTTCACCGCATGAATGAGCTTTTGGAAAAGGAAGATGTGAGAAACAGCGGGGAAGACCAATTGATACAGGAAATCAGAAAGATTTCAGGAGAGATAATAGAGGAGTTATAATATGGCATTTGACAGTTTATCAGAAAAACTACAGAATGTATTCAAAAATCTTCGGAGCAAGGGACGTTTGACGGAGAATGATGTCAAGGCGGCGCTCAAAGAAGTGAAGATGGCTCTCTTAGAAGCAGATGTTAACTTTAAAGTAGTGAAAGGCTTTGTGAAGGATGTTCAGGAACGTGCAATAGGACAGGACGTTATGAATGGACTGAATCCGGGGCAGATGGTAATCAAGATCGTAAATGAAGAGTTGATCAAGCTGATGGGCTCTGAGACGACAGAGATTAAGCTGGAACCTGGACAGGCGACAACCGTGATTATGATGGCGGGTCTGCAAGGTGCCGGTAAGACGACAACAACTGCTAAGATTGCCGGAAAGTTAAAATTAAAAGGGAAAAAGCCATTGTTGGTAGCGTGTGATGTGTACAGACCGGCTGCGATCAAGCAGCTGCAGATTAACGGTGAGAAGCAGGGTGTGGAAGTATTCTCTATGGGAGAAAATCACAAACCGGCGAATATCGCCAAGGCAGCTTTGGAACATGCGGCGAAGAATGGTAACAATATAGTAATTTTAGATACGGCGGGTCGACTTCATATTGATGAAGATATGATGGCAGAGCTGCAGGAGATTAAAGAAACTGTGACGGTGCATCAGACGATTTTAGTTGTGGATGCCATGACCGGACAAGATGCGGTCAATGTGGCGAGCAGTTTCAATGAGAAAATCGGAATTGACGGTGTGATTGTTACAAAGCTAGATGGTGATACAAGAGGTGGTGCTGCACTTTCCATCAAAGCAGTTACCGGAAAACCGATTCTTTATGTTGGTATGGGTGAAAAGCTTTCCGATTTGGAACAGTTTTATCCAGATAGAATGGCTTCCCGTATATTGGGTATGGGAGATGTCTTGAGTCTGATCGAGAAGGTCGGAGAAGATATTGACGAAGAGAAAGCCAAAGAGATGTCGCAGAAGTTGAAAAAAGCACAGTTCGATTTTGAAGATTACCTTGAGAGTATGAAGCAAATGAAGAAGATGGGTGGCCTTGCGAACATCATGAGTATGATGCCGGGACTTGGCGGAGCTAAGATGAAAGACATTGATTCAGAAGAGAGTGAGAAAAAGATGGCGCAGATTGAGTCCATTATCTACTCGATGACGATCAAAGAACGCCGGAATCCGGATATTTTAAATCCATCCAGAAAGCGCAGAATTGCGAAAGGCGCAGGGGTGGACATCAGTGAAGTGAACCGGCTCGTGAAGCAGTTTGAGCAGTCTAAGAAGATGATGAAACAGCTTCCGGGTATGATGGGTGGCATTGGTGGTAAAAAAGGAAAGTTCAGACTTCCTTTTTAACACATAGATAAAAAAGAAAAAGAAAGTTAAAAGAAGAGGTGACTACAAATGGCAGTAAAAATTAGATTAAAAAGAATGGGACAGAAAAAAGCTCCTTTTTACAGAATCGTTGTTGCAGATGCAAGATCTCCAAGAGATGGTAAATTTATCGAAGAAATCGGTACTTACGATCCAAACCAGGAACCAAGCGTATTCAAAGTAGACGAAGAAGCAGCTAAAAAATGGTTAAACAACGGAGCTCAGCCAACAGAAATGGTTGGTAAGATTTTCAAAGCAGCTGGTATTGAAAAATAGGCTGTACCACGGAGGTGGGTGTAATGAAGGAATTAGTAGAAGTAATTACAAAAGCATTAGTAGATGATCCGGAAAGCGTTGTCGTTACGGAAAAAGTGGAAGGAAAAACTATTATCGTTGAAGTGCGTGTGGCAGATTCTGACATGGGAAAAGTAATCGGCAAGCAAGGAAGAATCGCGAAAGCAATTCGCTCCGTCGTAAAGGCAGCGGCTGCTAAAGAAGATAAAAAAGTAATCGTAGACATCGCGTAATTG
Source organism: Faecalimonas nexilis (assembly GCF_059731825.1). Lineage (NCBI taxonomy): Bacteria > Bacillati > Bacillota > Clostridia > Lachnospirales > Lachnospiraceae > Faecalimonas > Faecalimonas nexilis. The sequence goes on from NZ_AP029189.1 coordinate 1,537,491, forward strand.
CGGTGTCTATTTTATCATAAAACGTAGAGTGGAAAGGAGAATTTCATGGAGCAGTTATTGCAGGTGGGAGTGATTTCCTCCACACACGGTGTGCGTGGAGAAGTAAAAGTATTTCCGACAACTGACGATGTGAAACGATTTAAAAAGTTAAAAAAAGTAATTTTGGATACAGGAAAAGAACAATTGCCGTTGGAAATTGAAGGAGTTAAATTTTTTAAACAATTTGTAATCCTGAAATTCAGAGGGATTGATAATATAAATGATATTGAAAAATATAAAGGGAAGCGTCTTTTGGTTGACCGTGAACATGCAGTGAAATTAAAAAAAGATGAATATTTTATTGCTGATATGATTGGGATGGACGTATTCACGGAAGATGGAGAACTGTTTGGAGCGCTGAAGGATGTGATGGAAACAGGAGCAAATGATGTCTATATCATCGAGATGTCAGATGGCAAAGAAGTTCTTGTCCCTGCAATCAAGCAGTGTATTTTAGATGTAGATATTGAGAATAGAAAGATGGTAATTCATTTACTGGAAGGGCTGGTATAGAGGATGCATTTTCATATATTAACATTATTTCCGGATATGGTGATGAACGGATTGAGCACGAGTATTATCGGGAGAGCAATGGCAAATGAGCTTTTGACGATTGAAGCAGTGAACATCCGAGATTTTGCAGAAAACAAACATAATCGTGTGGACGATTACACATACGGTGGAGGAGCGGGAATGCTTATGCAGGCAGGACCTGTCTACGGCGCTTATCGGTCAGTGGCAGAAAAGGCAAAGAGTAAGCCCAGAGTGATTTATCTTTCACCACAGGGACAGACATTTTCGCAGAGTATGGCGGAAGAATTCGCGCAAGAAGAAGAGCTTATCTTTTTGTGTGGACATTATGAGGGGATTGATGAACGCGTTCTGGAAGAAATAGTAACAGACTATGTATCAATCGGGGACTATGTGCTGACAGGAGGGGAACTTCCGGCGATGGTAATGATCGATGCGGTATCACGATTGATTCCCGGGGTGCTCCATAATGATACATCTGCGGAATTTGAAAGCTTTCAGGACAATCTGTTGGAATATCCGCAGTATACAAGACCAGAAGAATGGCATGGAAAGAAAGTGCCGGAGATTCTGCTTTCCGGACATCATGCAAATATTGAGAAGTGGAGAAGAGAACAATCTGTGATTCGTACAGCGGAAAGAAGGCCTGATTTGTTAGAAAAAGCAGATTTGACACAAAAAGAAAAAGAATTAGTAAAAACACTTGTCAAGGAAAACTAAGTATGGTAGAATAAAGAGCGTTGTGAGAAGAAAGAGATGGTCCTCTGATACAGAATATGTATTAAGAACGTCCAAATTATAAGGAGGTCACACAAGATGAACGATATTATTAAAAAAATTGAAGCTGAACAATTAAAAGCTGAAGTACCAGAATTTAACGTTGGTGATACTGTAAAAGTTTACGGTAAAATCAAAGAAGGAAACCGTGAAAGAATTCAGGTTTTCGAAGGTACAGTGCTTAAGAAACAAGGTGGAAGCACAAGAGCAACATTTACAGTTAGAAAGAATTCTAACGGAGTTGGTGTTGAAAAGACTTGGCCATTACACTCACCAAACGTAGAAAAAGTAGAAGTTGTTCGTAAAGGTAAAGTAAGAAGAGCAAAACTGAACTACTTAAGAGGACGCGTTGGTAAGAGAGCTAAAGTAAAAGAATTAGTAAAATAGTAAATGTGAGGAAGGGACAAGTACATACTGTATATTGTCCCTTTTGTGTTATTAGGGAGAATAGATGGGTCGTTTAAAATTTGGAAAAGAAAAGAAGAGAGTGAATTTTGATCTGCTTCGTGTAGTGGGAATATGGACTTTTCAGATTGCAGTTGTATGTCTGATCGCCTTTGTATTTGTGTGGTATTTTGGACAGAGAGTGAGTACGATCGGAGATTCTATGAAACCGGTATTAGAAAATGGAGATATCACACTCATCAATCGGATTATATATAATGCAAGCAGTCCGAAACGAGGGGACATTATTGCGTTTAAACCGAATGGAAATGAAAATTCGCATTATTATATCAAGCGAATCATTGGGCTTCCGGGGGAGACGGTAGAGATTAAGGACGGAGAGATTCTGATTAACGGAGAAAAGATTGAGGAAGACTATAAGACGACGAAAATCGATGATCCGGGAATTGTAGAAGAGCCAATTACATTGGGCGGTGATGAATTTTTTGTTTTGGGAGATGACAGACAGAATAGTGAAGATAGCCGTATGGCGGATATTGGCAATGTGAAAAGAACAGAGATTGAAGGAAAAGTGTGGTTTGTAATAGCGCCAAAGGATCACTTTGGTTTTGTGAAATAGAGGAGGATAATATGCATTTTCAGTGGTATCCGGGTCATATGACTAAAGCAAAGCGTATGATGCAGGAAAATATAAAGCTGATCGATCTTGTGATTGAACTTGTGGATGCAAGAGTGCCGATCAGCAGCAGAAATCCAGATATTGATGAATTGGGAAAAAATAAGGCAAGATTAATTTTGCTGAATAAATCGGATCTGGCAGAAGATAAACAGAATGACGCATGGGCAGAATACTTTAAGAAAAAGGGATTTGCAGTTGTAAAAGTAAATTCTAAGAAGGGCGGTGGAATCAAATCCATTCAGGGAGTGATTCAGGAAGCCTGTAAAGAAAAGATGGAAAGAGACCGAAAACGCGGTATCTTGAACCGTCCGGTGCGCGCCATGGTTGTTGGAATTCCGAACGTAGGAAAGTCTACATTTATCAACTCGTTGGCGGGGAAGGCGTGTGCAAAGACTGGAAATAAACCGGGAGTTACAAAAGGGAAACAGTGGATCCGTTTGAATAAGAATGTAGAATTATTGGATACACCTGGAATTTTGTGGCCGAAATTTGAAGATCAGACAGTAGGACTGCGACTTGCATTTATCGGCTCTATTAAAGATGAGATTTTAAATACCGAGGAGTTGGCAGCAGAACTGATTCAGTTTATGAAAAAGCATTATGCGGGTGTTTTGGCAGAAAAATATGCTATTACCGAGGTCGAAGATCCGTATGCATGTCTGACTGATATTGCGAAAAACAGACATTGCCTGTTGAGGGGAAGCGAGCTGGACACGAATAAAGCAGCAATGCTTTTGATTGATGATTTCAGAAACGGAAGACTGGGAAAGATTACACTGGAATTTCCGGAAGATTATGAATAGGACAGTCAGAAAAGAGGAGTATTAGATGGAAGAACCAAAGGGAATCTTAAAAGAATTATTAGGTTGGATTGTGTATATCGCGGTTATTATCGGGTTGACATGGCTGATTATAACGTTTGTAGGGCAGCGTACACGAGTAAGCGGGCACTCTATGGAGGCAACTTTACATGATGGGGATAATCTCATTGTGGATAAGCTGTCTTACCGTTTCCGGGATCCGAAGCGATTTGAAATTATTGTATTCCCATATAGACATAAAGAAAATACATATTATATCAAGAGAATCATAGGGCTTCCGGGAGAAACAGTTCAGGTGAAGGACGGATATGTTTATATTGACGGAGAGAAGCTGGATGAAAATTATGGGCTGGAAGTGATGGAAGATGCCGGGATTGCGGCAGAGCCGATTGAACTTGGTGAGGATGAATATTTTGTGCTTGGCGATAACAGAAATCATAGCTCAGACAGCCGTGATCCAAGCGTTGGAATTCTTCACATAGATGAGTTGATTGGAAGGGCATGGATTCGGATCTGGCCATTAGACAGTATTGGGGTGATTCCTCATGAATAAAAAAATTAGTGAAATCAAAGCAGAATTTGAAGCTACAGATAAAGTGATGCTGAACGAGTTGTATGCAAAATATGAGAAGGATGAGCGTACAGGAGTAGTCAATCTGATTCAAAAATATAAAAAACAGGAACAAAAACTTTGTATGGAGCGAGAACGAATTGAGAATATGCGTATTTACGAAAGAAAATACGCACATTTTTCATATATATGCGGCATTGACGAAGTGGGGAGAGGACCGCTTGCGGGACCGGTGGTTGCCGGTGCGGTGATTTTGCCGAAAGATTGTGAGATTCTTTATCTGAATGACTCGAAAAAGCTTTCGGAAAAGAGACGAGAAGAGTTGTATGATGAGATTATGGAAAAAGCGATTGCGACAGGAATTGGCATTGTGAGTCCGGCACGAATTGATGAGATCAATATACTGCAGGCGACTTATGAGGCAATGCGTATAGCGATTCAACAATTAGAGACAGAGCCTGATCTGTTGTTGAATGATGCTGTGACGATTCCGGGAGTGACGATTGATCAGGTGCCAATTATCAAGGGTGATGCGAAAAGTGTTTCTATTGCAGCGGCAAGTATCATTGCAAAGGTTACAAGAGACCGTCTTATGGTTCAGTATGATGATGTGCTGCCTGGATATGGATTTGCGAGTAACAAAGGATATGGTTCTGCGGAACATATCACGGCGTTGAAAACGCTTGGAGCTACACCGATTCATAGAATGAGCTTTATTAAAAATTTTGTTTGAGACTGAAGTGTTAAGTTATAATAGAAGAGATATATAGTGGAAAATAGACGAAAAATAGGAACGAACTATGAGAGGCTTGCAGGAAAATATCTGGAAGCACACGGATATCAGATTATAGAATATAATTTCAAATGCAATGCAGGGGAAATTGACATCATTGCAAAAGATCAGGAGTATCTTGTCTTTTGTGAAGTGAAATACAGAAGGACGGCGAGAGCAGGTTACCCGATGGAAGCAGTATCACTGGCGAAGCGGCGAAGAATTTCAAAGTGTGCACAGTATTACGTTTATAAAAATCAGTGGCATGAGATGCCGTGCCGTTTTGATGTGGTAGGTATTTTGGGAACAGAAGTACAGCTTTTAAAGAATGCATTTGATTTTGTGGAGTGAAAGATAGAATATGAGTATAGGGTTTTCATATAAAAACGATGAAAAAATTTTTACGGAAAAAGTAGAAAATGGTGTTCCGTATTTGGAATACCCACTTCTGGCAGACACCGGATTGGTCCGTCATGGATTTTCGACAAGACTTGGGGGCGTCAGCGAAGGTGTTTGCAGTACGATGAATTTAAGCTTTTCAAGAGGGGATGACGAGTCGGCTGTCCGGGAAAACTATCGGAGGATGGCAAATGCAATCGGTGTAGAGGATGATAGTTTTGTGTTTTCCATGCAGACACACACGACAAATATTCGCGTTGTCACGTCAAAAGACAAGGGAAAAGGCTTGACTACACCGCTTGACTATTCGGATGTGGATGGTCTTGTGACAGATGAACCGGGACTTTGTCTGACAACATTCTATGCGGATTGTGTCCCTTTGTTTTTCTTGGATCCGGTGAAAAAAGTGATCGGTCTAAGTCATTCCGGTTGGAGAGGAACTGTCGGGAAAATAGGGAAAAAGACAGTGGAAGTGATGCGAAGCGAATATGGATGTCATCCAGAAGATATCTTGGCGGCAATCGGACCGTCTATCTGTCAGACGTGTTATGAAGTAAGCGAGGACGTCATTGATGCGTTTAGACAAAATTTTCACCAGCAGTACTGGGAGAAACTGTTTTATAGGAAAACAAATGGCAAATATCAACTGAATCTTTGGAAAGCAAATGAGTTGATATTGGAGGAAGCTGGGATTTTGAAAACACATTTGGCTGTGACGAACTTGTGCACGTGCTGCAACCATGAACTGTTGTTTTCACATCGGGCATCCAATGGAAAGAGGGGAAATTTAGCAGCATTTTTGGCATTGAAATAGGAGGTATATATGATATTACTGGCAGATACAGTAGGAGATGGGGCAGTTACAAAAGAAGTGACGGAAGCTACATCGGAGGCAGTACAAGAAGTCGGAAAGTTTGCGGAATATGTGAATGATAATATTCCGGAACTGATTGGTTTTGGAGTGCGCGTGCTTCTTGCGCTGGTTGTATTTTTTATTGGAACAAAAATTATCAAGCTGCTTCGGAAGATTGTCAGACGCTCTTTACAAAAATCAACGGTAGACAAAGGAGTAGAGCAGTTTGTCGATTCGATGTTAAAGTTTGTATTGTATATTATTTTGATTTTTTCAATTGGAAGTAATTTTGGCATCGACACGACATCGGTAGCGGCATTGCTGGCATCCGGAGGTGTGGCAATTGGTCTTGCTCTGCAAGGCGCACTATCGAACTTTGCAGGCGGTGTTTTGATTTTGATTTTGAAACCATTTGTAGTGGGAGATTATATTATTGAAGACACGAATAAGTGTGAAGGTACTGTAAAAGAAATCCAAATTTTTTATACAAAACTTTCCACTGTTGACAACAAGACTATTGTAATTCCGAATGGTGCATTGGCAAATAACAGTCTTACCAATGTGACTGCAAAGAATGAGCGGAGAATGGATCTTTTGATAGACATATCCTACGAAGCAGATCTTAGAAAGGCAAAACAGTTGATTGAGCAGATCCTAATGGAAGAGGAAGCGGTATTAAAAGAGGAAGAAGTGTTAGTGTTTGTAGATAGTCTTGGGGCAAGTTCTGTAGTGATTGGAACAAGATCATGGGTGAAGACGGAGGAGTATTGGCCGACGAGATGGAGGCTGCTAGAAAGAATTAAGCTGACAATGGACGAAAATGGTATTGAAATACCTTATCAGCAGATGACTGTGCATTTACCGAAAGAAGAGGCTAAACAGTAAATTTTTGAAAAAAGTGTTGCATATTTTTGAAAATGCGATATAATAAAGCTTGTGATTTGTTTTAATCACTTGCTGAAATAGCTCAGTTGGTAGAGCACTTCACTCGTAATGAAGGGGTCGTCGGTTCAAGTCCGATTTTCAGCTGACTAGATTAGAAGTACCGTAACTTCAAGGGAAATCAGTATTTCCAAGAGGGTGCGGTACTTTTTTGTTTAAATGTTTACATGAATGGAGAAGGAGGCAAACAATATGAGTCGAAAAATGCTTTTTTTTGACATTGACGGAACACTTGTGGCAGAGGGAACACATTACCTTCCACAAAGTGCGGTGAATGCAATTCGCAAGGCAAGAGAAAATGGGCATTTGGTGTTTATCAATACGGGACGAACGAGATTTAGTATTGATGATTTTTTAGAAGAGATAGGTTTTGATGGTTATGTCTGTGGATGCGGAACGGCAATTTATGTTGGAGAAAAGACGATTTTTAAAAATACACTTACAAAAGAATATTGTAGGGAAATTATTAAGATGTTAAGAACATGCAATATCACAGCGGTGTTTGAGGAGGAAAATCGTGTGTTCTTTGATGAAGAGCTTCCAGATCATAAAATTCTTCATGATTTAAGAGCAAGGTTCGGTACGAAAGCATTTGATATTCCAAAGTCGCTGGAAGATGGAGAAATTTTATTTGATAAATTTGTAGTATGGGTGAATACAGTGAGTGACTATAAGATGTTCTACAACTATATTTCAGAGAAATTTGATTGTATAGACAGAGGCGCTGGAATGTATGAGATTGTTCCAAAGGGGATTTCGAAAGCGTCCGGTATTCAGATGCTTATGGATTATTATGGAATTTTGCTGGAAGATTGCTATGCGTTTGGAGACAGCACGAACGATCTTCAGATGCTTCAGTTTGTACCAAACAGTGTTGCGATGGGGAATAGCATGAAAGAGATTTTTCCATATTGTGCGTACCGGACTGCAGATTTGGAAGATGACGGGATCGAAAAGGCATTAAGACATTATGGAATTATTTAAAAAATAAGATGAAAAAACAGAGTGCAAGAAGTTGCAGAAATACTTCTTGCACTCTATTTTGATAGTTAGAACTTTTTTAAATACCATTTTTCCAACAGATTAATCAAAGCATACAGCCCCATAGCCATAATACACAAAAGTACAATTGACATGAGTAGCCAGTCTAGCTTAAAGACCTGACTGGAGTAGATAATCAGGTATCCGAGACCATTTCTTGCCGCCAGAAATTCTCCGATAATGACACCCACAAGACATAGACCGATATTGACTTTCATATTGCTGATGATAGCGGGAATGGAGCTTGGCAGTACTACTTTCATCAGTGCATGGAATCTGTTCCCGTGGAGCGTGTAGATCAGTTTGATTTTTTCTTTGTCAGCGTTGATAAATGTTGTGTATAGGTTCAGGATGCTTCCAAAAATTGCGACAGACATGCCGGCGACAATGATTGTAGTGCGAGTTGCACCAAGCCACACAATTAAAAGTGGTGCAAGCGCAGATTTTGGCAGACTGTTTAAAACGACAAGAAACGGTTCTAATATTTCGGAGAGTTTTGGACTGAACCATAAAAGAATTGTCACAAGAAGACTGCACAAAATGACGAGAAAAAAGCTGACAAGTGTCTCGTAAAGTGTGACTGTGATGTGCAGAAAAATACTTTTATCACAGACCATAGACCAAAAACAGGCTGCCACTTTTGAAGGACTGCTGAAAATAAAGGAATCAATAAATCCTTTTGAGGCAGTGAATTCCCAAATTCCCAAAAACAAGATGAGAATGAGAAAACGGGAACTGTGAACAATGCGCTTATGCTGTCTCTTTTTTTGCAGAAAATTTTGTTGGGAGACAGAAGTCTCACTCATTGCGGTTCAACTCCTTCCAAATGAGATTAAAATAGGTTTTGAATTCGGGTGCATTTCGTCTGTGGAGCGGCGTGTCTTCTTCGAGAGAGAAGGACAAAGGGATTGTCTGTTGTACGGTGGCAGGTCTTTCGGAGAGAACGATTACCCGGTCTCCCAGGCTGATTGCCTCGGAAAGATCATGTGTGACGAGGATGGCTGTTTTTTGTTCTTTTTTGATAATCTGTCCAATGTCATCTCCTACAGTGAGCCGAGTCTGATAATCAAGAGCTGAGAAGGGCTCATCTAATAGAAGAAGATCCGGTTCCAACACGAGAGTACGGATTAAAGCAGCGCGCTGTCTCATGCCTCCGGACAGTTCAGATGGTCTTGCGTTTGCGAAAGATTCCAGACCATATTGTTCCAACAACTGATGTGCTTTTCTGCGTGTGCGGGCGGTGAGCATATGCTGGATTTCTAAACCTAGAATGACATTGTTATAAATCGTTCGCCATTCAAACAGATGATCTCTTTGTAACATGTATCCAATATTTGTAGTGCTTTCTTTTAATTGTTTTCCATTGATTAGTATTGTTCCGCTTTCCGGAACGAGCAATCCTGCAATGAGTGACAGCAACGTGGATTTTCCACAGCCTGAAGGACCGACAATGCTTATGAATTCCCCCTTTTTCAGGAAGAAAGAAAGGTCTTTTAGTGCAGGTGTTTCTCCTTCTGTATTATGATAAGAATGACTGATGTTTTTCAGTTCAAGAACATGTTCCATAATGCGCCTCCATTTCATATATATCTATTTTATGTGAAAAGGGGAAAAGGGTGCTTGCTAGAAGTAAGAGAAAATAGTATAATCAAGCCTGTGAGGTTACGTGGAAAAGGTGAAAAAGATGAATTATCAAAAAGAACTGGAAAAGCTGATTGTAAAGCTTGAAAAAGAAGAAAAAGTGCCGAGGCTTTTGCTGCACAGCTGCTGTGCACCATGTAGCAGTTATGTCTTAGAGTATTTGAGCAATTATTTTGACATTACTGTTTTCTATTATAATCCTAATATTTTTCCGGAAAGTGAATATACAAAAAGGATTTTAGAACAGCAGATGCTGATCGGAGAGATGAAAGGAAAGCATCCAATCTCTTTTGTTGCGGGCAATTATGACAGGGAGAAGTTTTATGAGCTCGCAAAAGGCTTGGAACACTTGAAAGAAGGCGGAGAGCGGTGTTTTAAGTGCTATGCGCTCCGATTGGAAGAGACAGCGAGAATGGCAAAGGAAGCGGAATTTGATTACTTTACGACGACGCTTACAATCAGTCCAATGAAAAATGCGGAAAAGCTGAATACGATTGGCGCAAAAATAGGTGAAAAATATGGCGTGAAGTATTTACAGTCAGATTTTAAAAAGAAGAATGGATACAAACGTTCCATTGAGCTTTCCAATGAATTTGGACTTTACAGACAAGATTACTGTGGGTGCGAGTTTTCTGTCAGAGACAGGAAACAAGAAAGCACCGGAATCAAGAAAAAATAAACGAAAGAAGGGGACAATATGGCACAGTTATGGGGCGGTCGTTTTACAAAGGAGACGGATCAGCTGGTTTACAATTTCAATGCATCGATTTCGTTTGATCAGAAATTCTATGCACAGGATATGAGAGGAAGTATTGCGCATGTGAAGATGCTCGCAAAACAAGGGATTTTGACCGAGGATGAGCGAGATCAGATCATTGCGGGAATCGAAGGGATTTTGAGTGATGTGGAACGAGGCGTACTTGAAATTTCGGATAAATATGAGGATATTCACAGCTTTGTGGAGGCAACACTTATTGATCGTATTGGAGAACCGGGCAAGAAACTGCATACAGGAAGAAGCCGGAATGATCAGGTTGCACTGGATATGAAACTGTACACAAGGGATGAGATTCAGGTGTTGGATGGACTTTTAAAAGAATTACTGGAAGTTCTTCTTCATATCATGGAAGAAAACACCGAGACATTTATGCCGGGATTCACACATCTTCAAAAAGCACAGCCGATTACACTTGCGCATCATATGGGGGCATATTTTGAGATGTTCCGACGTGATCGTTCCAAACTATACGATATTTACCAAAGGATGAATTATTGTCCGCTTGGTTCGGGAGCACTCGCCGGAACGACATACCCTCTTGACAGAGAGTATACTGCCGAACTTTTGGGATTTGCCGGACCTACATTGAACAGCATGGATTCTGTTGCGGACAGAGATTATGTAATTGAGCTGATGTCAGCATTGTCTACGATCATGATGCATTTGAGCCGTTTTTCGGAAGAGGTGATTATTTGGAATTCGAACGAATATCAGTTTGTGGATATTGATGATGCCTACAGTACGGGAAGCAGCATTATGCCACAGAAAAAGAATCCGGATATCGCAGAATTGGTTCGAGGAAAGACAGGACGTGTCTATGGGGCATTAATGTCGATTTTGACAACGATGAAAGGAATTCCGCTTGCTTATAATAAAGATATGCAGGAAGATAAAGAGTTGGCATTTGATGCGATTGACACAGCAAAAGGATGCCTTGCATTGTTTACAGGGATGCTTCGAACGATGAAATTCCGCAAGGAGAATATGGAAAACAGTGCAAAGAATGGGTTTACCAATGCGACAGATGCAGCGGACTATCTGGTAAATCATGGTGTTGCATTCCGCGATGCACACGGAATTGTAGGACAGCTTGTGCTGTACTGCCTGGAAAAGGATATCGCGTTGGATGACATGACACTAGAAGAATTTAAGGCGATTTCACCGGTTTTTGAGGCGGATATCTATGAGGCAATCAGCATGGAGACATGCGTCAATAAACGTATGACGATTGGCGCGCCTGGAAAAGAAGCGATGGAAAAGGTAATTGCCATCTATGCAAAATATTTGCAGGAATGCGAAAAAACACTTGCATAATCAATTAAAATGCGATAGTATATTTCGAGTAAACACATTTGTTTGCGTGAGAAAGACTTTTGGAAATGAGGAGATAATTATGGAACAGAAATTGAGAGTTGGAATTTTAGGAGCAACAGGTATGGTTGGACAACGTTTTATTTCTCTGTTGGAAAATCATCCGTGGTATGAAGTCGTGACAGTGGCAGCGAGCCCGAGATCAGCAGGAAAGACTTACGAAGAAGCGGTTGGGGATCGTTGGAAAATGAAGACACCAATGCCGGAGGCAGTGAAAAAATTAGTTGTTGCCAATGTAAATGAAGTAGAGAAAGTGGCTGCAGATGTTGACTTTGTGTTCAGTGCGGTGGATATGACAAAAGAAGAGATCAAAGCGATTGAAGATGCATATGCAAAGACAGAGACACCGGTTGTTTCAAACAATAGTGCGCACCGTTGGACAAAGGATGTGCCGATGGTAGTTCCAGAGATTAATCCAGAACATTTTGAAGTAATAGAAGCTCAGAAAAAACGTCTTGGAACAGAAAGAGGATTTGTGGCGGTAAAACCAAACTGTTCGATTCAAAGCTATGCTCCGGTTCTGACAGCATGGAAAGAATTTGAGCCGACAGAAGTAGTGGCAACTACATATCAGGCAATCTCAGGGGCAGGAAAGACATTCAAAGACTGGCCAGAGATGGTAGAAAATATTATTCCGTTTATCGGTGGTGAAGAAGAAAAAAGTGAACAAGAACCACTTCGTATCTGGGGAAAAGTAGTTGATGGAGAGATTGTAAAAGCGGATGGACCGGTAATTACAACTCAGTGTATCCGCGTACCGGTTTTGGACGGACATACAGCAGCTGTATTTGTGAGATTTGCAAAGAAGCCAACGAAAGAGCAGCTGATTGAAAAGCTTGTGAACTTTAAGGGACTGACGCAGGAATTGGAGCTTCCAAGTGCGCCGAAGCAGTTTATTCAATACTTAGAGGAAGATAATCGTCCACAGGTACAATTGGATGTCAATTTTGAAAATGGTATGGGAATTTCGGTAGGACGTTTGAGAGAAGACAGTGTATACGATTTTAAATTTGTCGGACTTTCTCATAACACAGTACGTGGCGCAGCAGGTGGTGCAATCCTCTGTGCAGAGACACTGACTGCAAAAGGATATATCAAAGCAAAATAAATAAAAATAACATTTGGCGGGGAAGAAGGTTCTTCCCTGCCTTGTTTCTCTTTTTATCCACGGGAGAGGCATTGACGGCAGAGAAAGGAAACCAGGATGGGAAAATCAGTATACATAGCGGAGAAGCCAAGCGTGGCACAGGAATTCGCAAAAGCATTAAAATTGAATACGAGAAAAAAAGACGGATATCTGGAATCTGATGAGGCGATTGTCACATGGTGTGTTGGACATCTTGTGACAATGAGTTATCCGGAGGTGTATGATGAGAAATATAAAAGATGGAGTCTTGAGACGTTGCCGTTTATGCCAAAAGAGTTCAAATACGAGGTGATTCCGAACGTAAAAAAGCAGTTCCAAATTGTGAGTGGCGTGTTGAATCGACAGGATGTGGATACGATTTATGTGTGCACTGACTCCGGGCGTGAGGGGGAATATATTTACCGTCTGGTGGAACAGATGGCAGAGGTGAAAGGAAAGAAAAGAAAACGTGTGTGGATTGATTCCCAGACAGAAGAAGAGATTCTTCGTGGAATCCGTGAAGCGAAAGATCTGGAGGAATATGATAACTTATCCGCATCAGCGTATCTGCGGGCAAAAGAAGATTACCTGATGGGAATTAATTTCTCTAGACTTCTGACGCTGAAATACGGCAATAGTATCTCAAATTATCTTGGTCACAAATACACAGTCCTTTCTGTCGGGCGTGTTATGACATGCGTACTCGGTATGGTAGTGAGAAGAGAGCGGGAAATTCGGGAATTTGTAAAGACGCCGTTTTACAGAGTGCTCAGCAGCATTTCACTGGAAGAAAAGAATTTTGATGGTGAATGGAAGGCAGTGAAGGGTTCTAAATATTTTGAGTCATTGGATCTTTATAAGGAAAATGGCTTTAAAGAGAAGGTGAAGGCAGAAGAACTGATTGCCTATTTAAGCGATGGAGAACCGCTTACTTGCACAGTCACTGCAATTGAAAAAAAGAAAGAAAAAAAGAATCCGCCACTCCTTTATAATCTGGCAGAGCTTCAGAATGAATGTTCCAAACGATTTAAGATCAGTCCGGATGAGACACTTCGGATCGTCCAGGAACTGTATGAAAAGAAACTGGTGACGTATCCGAGAACGGATGCCAGAGTGCTTTCGACAGCAGTGGCAAAAGAGATTCACAAAAATCTGAACGGTCTGTCCAAATATGATATGGCATCTCCTTATCTGAAAGATATTGTTGCGTTTGGAAGTCATAAAGGCTTAGAAAAAACAAGGTATGTCAATGACAAGCAGATCACAGATCACTATGCAATCATACCGACCGGTCAGGGGCTGCAGGCATTGAATAGTGTATCACATACTGCAAGGCAGGTATACGACACGATTGTCAGAAGGTTTTTGAGTATTTTCTATCCTCCGGCTGTTTATCAGAAAGTCAGTATTACAACCAAGATCAAAGAGGAAAGCTTTTTCTCCAATTTCAAGGTTTTGGCAGAGGAAGGATATCTGAAAGTGGTCGGGACCGGAAATGCGGGTAAACAGGATTCGGAAAGTGACATGGACATGAACTTTTTTGAACTGCTTCAGACAGTGAAAAAAGGAACGGTGTTACCGGTAAAGGAATTGACAATCAAAGAAGGAGAGACTTCGCCACCGAAGAGATACAATTCGGGGTCGATTATTCTTGCGATGGAGAATGCGGGGCAGCTCATTGAAGATGAGGATTTGCGCGCCCAGATTAAAGGAAGTGGTATCGGAACGAGTGCAACCAGGGCAGAGATTCTGAAAAAGCTGATTCATATTAAATATTTGATGTTAAATAAAAAAACACAGATCATTACACCGACGCTGCTTGGAGAAATGGTTTTTGATGTAGTGGAACATTCAATCCGCTCACTTTTGAACCCGGAACTTACTGCAAGTTGGGAAAAAGGACTCACCTATGTGGCAGACGGCGAGATTACATCGGATGAGTATATGATGAAGCTGGAACATTTTATTAACAGTCGTACGCAAGGTGTTTTGCGGTTGAGTAATCAGTATCAGCTGAGAGGCTGTTACGATAAGGCGGCAATATTTTATAAAAAAGAAAAACAGACAAAGAAGGGGTAAATTGAAATGGAACAATTAACAGTAAAATCACTTTATAATTTGAAGGAGACAATTGCGAGAGATATTTTTGAAGGAGTGACTTATCCATGGGAGGTTCTTCCGAAAATCAGTTCTTTTATTTTAGAACTAGGAGAGACGTTATCGGAAGAGGAGTATGAAAAAGTCGGTGAGAATGTATGGATTGCAAAATCGGCGACAGTAGCGCCGACAGCTTACATCAATGGACCGGCAATTATTGGGAAAGACGCAGAAGTGAGACATTGTGCGTTTATCCGCGGTAATGCAATTGTTGGGGAAGGAGCTGTGGTAGGAAATTCTACAGAGCTTAAGAATGTAATTCTGTTTAATAAAGTTCAGGTTCCACATTATAATTATGTAGGGGACTCTGTGCTTGGATATAAGTCTCATATGGGGGCTGGCTCGATTACTTCTAATGTGAAATCGGATAAGACATTGGTGACGGTAAAGACACCAAAAGGAGCGATTGAGACCGGACTTAAGAAATTTGGTGCCATGCTTGGCGATGAAGTCGAAGTGGGATGTGGAAGTGTATTGAATCCGGGAACAGTTGTGGGAAGTCATACAAATATTTATCCGTTGTCTATGGTCAGAGAATTTGTACCTGCAGGCAGCATTTATAAAAAACGTGGAGAAGTAATCGAGAAATACGAAAAATAAATATTGACAGTCGGAATAGTCTTGTGTATCATTGTATTAAATCTATAGTACAGATATACAAGACTATTTTTGATGAGGAGGAATGAAGATGCTTGAGATACAAGGACTGAGTAAAAAATATGGTGATTATCTGGCGGTGGATCATGTCAGTTTCACGGTGCCGACGGGAAAGATAGGAATTTTGCTGGGACCAAACGGAGCAGGAAAATCTACGATTATCAAAAGTATTGCAGGTTTGCTCAGGTATGAAGGTGGAATCGGAATTCAGAAGATGGAAGCACATAGCATGGAGGCGAAAAAGATTTTCGCCTATGTTCCGGAATTGCCGGCAATGTTCGATGCATTGACTGTAAGAGAGCATATTGAGTATGTAAGAAAAGCATATGACAGCAACATAACAGACCAAGAGGTGGAAGCAATTCTGACACGATTTGAGTTGGAGGATAAACAGGACAAATTAGGGAATGAGCTTTCAAAAGGAATGATGCAGAAAGTTAGTATTTGCTGTGCGCTGTGTATCAAGCCACAGGTGATTCTTTTAGATGAGCCGATGGTTGGACTCGATCCAAAAGCGATCAAAGAATTAAAAGAAGTGATTTTAGAATTGAAAGAAAACGGAGTTACGATATTGATCAGTACTCATATGCTGGAGATGGTAGAGAATATTTGGGATGTGATGTTTGTGATGGAAAAAGGCCATATTATTGGTTCTTACAGCAAAGAAGAAGTTGGAGATAAAGAACTCGATGCTCTGTTCTTTGAATTGACGGGTGGTGAAAAATAATGAAAGCATTATTGTATATGTCAAAAAGAAAATGGATCAACAAATTAAAGCAGCTAAAGAAAAAGCCGGTGAACCTGATACTTAGCATTGTTTTGGTAGCCTATTTTATTTTTTTGATCACAGTTTCAGTTACGGCTTTAGTAAAAGCAGATTTTCAAACACCATATTGGCTGCTGGCGGCATTGACGGTATGGGGACTTTACAATTTTTTTATTAACTTTGCGACTTATGCAAAACGAAAAGGTGTCATTTTCTATCCAAGCCATGCACATTTTATTTTTACGGCGCCGATTCGCCCCAAAATAATCTTGCTCTATGGCGCAGGATATAATTTTTTGATGACTTTGATTGTGAGTATGGCATTTGTACTTGCTGCAATTCTTGGATTTCATCTTCCGCTTTGGAAAATCGTATCACTGTTTATAGTTCTTGCAGGGGTTGAGTCGGTACTGGAAGGCAGTATTATTATTGGTTTATATGCCAATGAACGATTTTCGCAAAAGACGACTGTTATGCTTACGCGCATGATCTATGTTTTACTTGCAGGTATTACGCTGTTTGGAATTTGGTATTTTCGAACAAAAGGATTTTCGCTGGAAAGTATTATCAATCTGATTGATTTTCCGGGATTGCAGATGCTGCCGATCATTGGATGGAATATTGCAGTTTTTCGACTGATTTTGCTTGGACCTACAACTCTTAATCTTGTATGCAGTGGTTTGTATCTTTTGACTGTAATTGTTATGGCTGTAGTGGCAGTCAAAATGAAATGCAATGGTGGATATTATGAAGATGCGGCAAAATTTGCGGATGATTATGCAGAGATGAAAGCGCGAAAAAATAATGGTGAGATGGTTATGTCCATCGGCAAAAAGAAGAAATTCAAAAGAGCCTCAGTCGAATATAAAGCGTCCGGAGCAAAGGCTATTTTTTACAGACAGTTATTGGAGTATAAAAAAGAAAAATGGTTTATCTTTTCATATATGACATTGTTTTGCATTGGTGCGGATATTTTGTTTTTAAAGGTGATTGATGTTTCGGAATTTGGATCAAAAAGTGCAGTTCTTTTGGGAATTGTGGCCTATCTTGCCATTTTGACAGGAGGATATCTTGGGAAATGGGATAAAGAATTGAAAAATCCGTATCTGTTTCTACTCCCAGATTCTCCGGCAAAGAAAATGTGGTACGCGACTGTGATGGAACATGTGAAAGCGGCGATTGATGGAGCGATTTTGGTGCTTCCGCTTGGGATTGCATGGAAAGTTCATCCGTTTCACATAGTCAGCTGCTGGCTGATCTATGTGTTCCTTCAGGCAATTAAGTTATATACAAAGGTACTGATCGATTCGTTTTTGAGAAACTCTTTGGGAGAAACAGTAAAGCAGCTAGTTCGATTGGGAGTCCAAGGGGGAATTATAGGGATCGGAGTGCTCCTTGCTGTGGTTGCAGTTGTCTTACAGAATTTCAATTTTGCCTTTTTCGTAATTTTAATTTATGGTATGATAATGGCAGTGGTGATTGGACTGTTGACAGTGTCAAGGTTCGCCATCATGGAACAATATGATTAAAAGAAAGAAGGGATCATTGTGTTACAAGATAATTATGTTACATTTGAAATTGGAAAAGCAAAGCATATTGCACTGGTTGCTCATGACGGAAAGAAGAAAGAGCTGGTAGAGTGGTGTGATCAGAACAAGGAGATTTTAAAAAGTCACTTTTTATGTGGAACAGGAACGACATCCCGACTGATTGCGGAAAAAACAGGGTTACCTGTAAAAGGTTATAACAGCGGACCGCTTGGAGGAGATCAGCAGATCGGAGCAAAGATTGTGGAAGGACAGATTGATTTTATGATCTTTTTATGGGATCCATTAGAAGCACAGCCACATGATCCGGATGTGAAAGCCTTGCTTCGAATTGCAGTCGTGTATGATATTCCGATTGCAAACAATCTGGCAACGGCAGATTTTATGCTGCATTCTAAATATATGAGTGAGCCATACTGCAGAAAAGTAGAAAATTTTAATAAAACAATTCAGGAACGTGTAGAAAAGATGAAAGAATAAACTATTTGTTGACATCCATATTCGCGTGTGCTATTCTTTAATTATTAAGAAACTTTAGCAGTTTAAAGCGTAACACTTTAAACTGCTAATTTAAAAGAAGGGGGAAGAAGATGGGTGTAAAAGTAATTCTGCTGGTGATTTTTTTTGCAGTGATGGCAGTGGTTGGGATTTATTCTCGGAGACATACAAAAAGTGTAGACGCGTTTGTGCTGGGTGGACGTTCCGTTGGACCCTGGCTCACTGCATTTGCGTATGGGACTTCTTATTTTTCGGCGGTTGTATTTGTCGGATATGCGGGTCAGTTTGGATGGAAATACGGAATTGCATCCACATGGATTGGAATTGGGAATGCAGTTCTTGGAAGTCTTTTGGCCTGGGTTGTGCTAGGGAGAAGGACAAGGGTTATGAGTCAACATTTACGGTCAAAGACGATGCCGGATTTTTTTGGTGAGAGATATCAGAGCAAGAGTCTGAAGATTGTGGCATCGGTCATTGTGTTTGTATTTTTGGTTCCATATACCGCATCCATTTACAACGGTCTGTCCCGTTTGTTTGAGATGGCATTTCATGTCCCGTATACATGGTGTGTAGTGACTATGGCAGCATTTACCGCTATATATGTAATTCTTGGAGGGTATATGGCAACTGCGATCAATGACTTTATCCAGGGAATCATTATGTTGATAGGGATTGTAGCAGTTATTGTGGCAGTGTTAAACAATCAGGGAGGATTTGTAGAGGCGATTAGAAAGCTTGCACAGATTGAAAGTGATGTGGCATTGACAGCCGGACAACCTGGTGCATTTACATCCTTCTTCGGACCAGATCCAATGAACCTTTTGGGAGTTGTGGTACTGACCTCTCTTGGAACCTGGGGATTGCCCCAGATGATACATAAATTTTATGCTATTAAAGATGAAAAATCGATTAATACAGGAACGGTAATTTCGACAATCTTCGCCATTGTGGTATCGGGAGGATGCTATTTTCTTGGAGGTTTTGGACGTTTGTTTGATGGAAAAGAATTATACGATGAATCCGGAATGATTGTGTTTGACAGCATTATTCCACATATGTTATCTTCTTTACCTGATATTCTGATAGGAATTGTCGTCGTGCTTGTCCTGTCGGCATCGATGTCTACACTGTCCTCACTCGTACTAACATCCAGTTCAACATTGACTTTGGACTTTCTGAAAGATAATATCATAAAAAATATGAGTGAGAAAAAGCAAGTTATTACCATGCAGATTCTGATTGTGTTTTTTATTGTCGTTTCAGTGCTGCTTGCACTTGATCCACCGACTTTTATTGCGCAGTTGATGGGCATCTCCTGGGGAGCGCTCGCTGGAGCATTTCTAGCTCCGTTTTTATATGGGTTGTATTGGAAAGGAGTCACAAAGGCTGCGGTGTGGACAAGCTTTTTTTCTGGAATTGGAATTACAGTATCTAATATGTTCTTTCAATATATCTCATCACCAATCAATGCGGGAGCAATTGCTATGGCAGCAGGTCTTGTCATCGTCCCGATTGTCAGTGTCCTGACTCCCAAAATGGAGAAAGATACGTTAAAGCAGTTATTTGCATGCTATGATGAAAAAGTAGTTATCAGCAAAAAACATTCGTTAGAAGCCGGAAATAGAGAAAGAAAAGAATCCTGAAAATGGATTCTTTTCTTGTGCAAAGATGAGAATTATGATATTCTAAAAGTGTTCATTCAATAGAGCGTTCGCTCATTATATACATTCATTGGCAGATTCGCTGAAATTACCCACATGGAAATTTGTAAGCAGGAGGTGAGAATAAAAGTATTGACATTTTGAGACAAGTATAATAGTATATTAATTAGAAAAACGAACATAAGTTCGCGGTGTGAAGAAGGAGATACGTAATATGGCAAATGAAGATAAACAAAAAGCGCTGGATGCAGCGATTTTAAAGTTGGAGAAGGATTTTGGAAAAGGTACGGTGATGAAGCTTGGTGATGCAGGGGCGAATGTCTCTGTGGAGACGGTGCCGACAGGTTCTTTAAGTCTTGATATTGCACTTGGTCTTGGGGGTGTACCGAAGGGAAGAGTAATTGAGGTATATGGTCCTGAGTCAAGTGGTAAGACGACGGTTACGTTACATATGATTGCAGAGGTACAAAAAAGAGGCGGAATTGCGGGATTTATTGATGCAGAGCATGCGCTTGATCCTGTCTATGCAAAAAATATTGGTGTAAATATTGATGAATTATACATTTCACAGCCGGATAGTGGAGATCAGGCACTTGAGATTGCCGAGACGATGGTTCGCTCCGGCGCGATGGATATTATTGTAATTGACTCGGTCGCAGCACTTGTTCCGAAACAGGAGATAGAAGGAGACATGGGAGACAGTCATGTCGGTCTGCAAGCGCGTTTGATGTCGCAGGCACTCAGAAAGCTGACTCCTGTTATTAGCAAATCAAACTGTGTTGTGATTTTTATCAACCAGCTTCGAGAGAAAGTTGGTGTGATGTTTGGAAATCCGGAGACGACAACCGGTGGACGAGCTTTAAAATTCTATGCTTCCGTGCGTATGGATGTCAGAAGGATTGAAACTTTAAAACAGAATGGTGAGATGGTGGGAAATCGTACACGTATCAAGATTGTGAAGAATAAGATTGCACCTCCGTTCAAGGAAGCAGAATTTGATATCATGTTTGGAAAGGGAATTTCCAAAGAAGGAGATATTCTGGATCTTGCAACAAAACTTGATCTTGTGAATAAGAGTGGGGCATGGTATGCCTATAATGGAGATAAGATTGGACAGGGAAGAGAGAATGCGAAGATATATCTTGGACAGCATCCGGAAATTATGGAAGAGTTGGAAGAGAAGATCAGAGCGCATTATCATTTGGACGGTTCCGTAGAGAAGGAAGAGGAAGAATAGAATGTATGTCACGAAGATTGAGCCAGTGACAAAGACAAAGTATAAGGTATTCATAGACGGACAGTTTGCCTTTGTATTATACAAAGGAGAGCTGTCCCGATATCATATCGCGCAGGACACAGAGGTGGACGAGAGGCTGGTCAGTCAGATTCTCAGTGAGATTGTGTTAAAACGTGCCAAGCTGCGGGCAATGCATCTGTTGACAGACATGGATCGCACAGAATCGCAACTTCGCACGAAATTAAAGCAGGGATTATATCCGGATGATATTATTGAACAGGCGATGGCTTATGTAAAATCCTTTGGATATGTGGAAGACGAAAATTATGCAAGGCGATTTGTGCTCAGCAGACAGAACAGCAAGAGCAAAAAAGAAATTTATGCATCACTCTGTCAGAAAGGTGTCGCAAAAGAGACGATTGACAAAGTCATGGAAGAGTGTTATGAGATGGAAGAGGAACGGGGAGCAATTCAAAAAATTCTTGAAAAAAAGAGATTTTGTGCAGAGAAGGCGACAGAAGCAGAAAAAGCGAAGATTTGCGGGTATCTGCTAAGAAAAGGTTTCCGTTACGAGGACATCCGTCAAGTAATACAAGTTTCTGAATGGAATACTTGACATAATTGTGAAAAGAGTATAAAATTTAAGTGTTGTATTTGTACAATGAAAATTAAATAAGGAGGTGCTCCTGTGCCAACAATAATTACTATAATTATTGCTGTAGTTGCATTCATTGTTGCAGCGGTCATCACTCGTTTCCTGACGATTTCAAGCCTGACAAAAGACGCAGATTCGAAGATCGGAAGTGCGGAGACTCGGGCGAGAGAAATTATTGATGATGCATTGAAAACTGCTGAGACAACGAAAAAAGAAGCGCTCTTGGAAGTAAAAGAAGAGTCTATCAAGACAAAGAATGAACTCGAAAAAGAGACAAAGGAAAGACGATCTGAATTACAACGCTATGAGAAAAGAGTGTTATCCAAGGAAGAAGCTTTAGACAAAAGATCAGAAGCAATTGAGCAGCGTGAAGCAAACTTTACGGCGAGAGAAGAGCAAATTAAGCAGCGTGAAGCGAAAGTAGAAGAGCTTAATCAGCAAAGAGTACAGGAACTAGAAAGAATCTCAGGATTAACCTCCGAACAAGCAAAGGATTATTTGTTAAAAACTGTTGAAGATGATGTCAAACATGACACTGCGAGGATGATCAAAGAATTGGAAACGCAGGCAAAAGAGGAAGCTGCCAAAAAGGCAAGAGAGTATGTCGTAACAGCGATTCAGAAGTGTGCGGCAGATCATGTTGCGGAGACTACAATTTCGGTTGTACAACTTCCAAGTGATGAGATGAAGGGAAGAATTATTGGTAGAGAGGGACGAAACATTCGTACACTCGAGACAATGACAGGAGTAGAATTGATTATAGATGATACTCCGGAAGCTGTCGTTTTATCAGGATTTGATCCGATCAGAAGAGAAGTTGCGAGAATTGCTCTCGAGAGATTGATTGTAGATGGAAGAATTCATCCCGCAAGAATTGAAGAAATGGTAGAGAAAGCACAAAAAGATGTGGAATTGATGATTCGTGAAGAGGGAGAGGCAGCAGCTTTAGAAGTTGGAGTACATGGTATTCATCCAGAACTGATTCGTCTGTTAGGAAGAATGAAATTTAGAACCAGCTATGGGCAGAATGCATTGAAGCATTCCATGGAAGTAGCGCAGTTATCCGGACTTCTCGCAAGTGAGATTGGTTTGGATGTCAGGGTTGCGAAGAGAGCTGGTCTTTTACATGATATCGGAAAATCAATCGATCACGATGTGGAAGGCTCCCATATTCAGATTGGTGTGGATCTTTGTAGAAAATACAAAGAGTCGCCGGTTGTGATTAACGCGGTAGAAGCGCATCATGGTGATGTAGAGCCGGAATCGTTAATTGCATGTATCGTTCAGGCGGCAGATACAATTTCTGCAGCAAGACCTGGCGCAAGAAGAGAGACATTGGAAACATATACAAACAGATTAAAACAATTAGAAGATATCGCCAACCAATTTAAAGGTGTCGATAAATCTTTTGCTATTCAGGCAGGTAGAGAGATTCGTGTCATGGTAGTTCCAGAACAAGTGTCTGATGCAGACATGGTACTGATGGCTAGAAATATTTCAAAACAAATTGAGTTTGAATTGGAATATCCTGGACAGGTTAAAGTGAATGTGATTCGTGAATCACGTGTTACAGACTATGCAAAATAGTCACAATAAATGAAAACGATTCCCATATATCAAGTTGATATATGGGAATTTCTATATATTGGAGGGATATGAGATGGGTGAAAAAGTAAAAAGGATTAAACGAGAACTGAAATACAGAGGAACGATATTGGATATGTATTGTGATCATGTTGAGGTGAACGGACATATTGCAAAATGGGACTATCTGCAGCATAAAGGTGCAGCTGCGGTGATTCCTGTTACAAAAGAAGGAAAGATTTTGATGGTAAGACAGTATCGAAATGCGTTGGACAGGTATACATTGGAGATTCCGGCCGGAGCTTTGGATACACAGGGGGAACCCGGCAAAGAGTGTGCGGCAAGGGAATTGGAGGAGGAGACGGGATTTCGCTCAGAAGATTTGGAATGGCTGATTACATTGAGAACAGCGGTGGCGTTTTGTAATGAGAGAGTGGAAGTATACGTCGCAAAAAATTTGATACCATCCAAGCAGAATTTAGATGAAGATGAGTCGATTGACGTAGAGGCTTACACAATGGAGGAGTTAAAAGAGAAAATTTTTTCCGGAGAGATTGAAGATTCTAAGACGATTGCTTCGCTGATGTCATATGCAGTAAAAATAAAAGCATAAACGGATGGACCTTGCATATAATGAAATATCCTAAGTTGAAGTGTGAAAGACGGGAGGTAGATATGTGAGGTCATACAGAAGTAAAAATCAATTTTTTGCAATGTTTCTGCTGGGTGGTTTTTTAATTGGTATTTTGTATGCGAATTTGATTTCTGACAGGTATATTATGTCGGGCGGAATTTTCGATGACGGTTTCTTGAAGCAATATGCTAAAACCGATATTGTGGCAGAAGAATATTTGTGGTATATCCTGCGAGCAAGACTTGTCCCTTTTTGTGTGATATGTATTTTAGGATGTATGAAATGGAAGAAAACAGTTGTTGGACTGTGCATTGGCTGGACAGGCTTTTCAGGTGGCGTTGTAGCAGTTTCTTCTGTAATTTCTCTTGGAATGAAAGGAATTCTATTGTGTATTGTGGGAATGTTGCCGCAGATTCTTTTTTATGGGTTCGCATACGTGATTCTGCTATGGTATCTGTACACATATCCGAACGGGAGATGGAATATAAAAAAGACGGCAGCAGCAGGAATTTCTATGGCTGTTGGGATGATTTTAGAAGTGTATACGAATCCCATATTAATGAAATTAGTTATTGGATTATTGTGAAACGAGAG
Organism: Faecalimonas nexilis; assembly: GCF_059731825.1. Classification (NCBI taxonomy): domain Bacteria; kingdom Bacillati; phylum Bacillota; class Clostridia; order Lachnospirales; family Lachnospiraceae; genus Faecalimonas; species Faecalimonas nexilis. The sequence continues at coordinate 1,562,227 of NZ_AP029189.1, forward strand.
TTTGCCTTAGGTTGCAAACTCTCGTTTTTTTAAATGACAGCTTAAATACAGGATGCTTAGAATACTGACAGAAAGTTGACTTGCAAGGAGTCCCCAAAGATAACCATTCAATCCAATCTGTGGGATAAAAACAATCACTCCGATAATGCGTATGAAGAGTCCAAAAGTATTTATCAGAAAAGAGATTGTTGTATTTCCAAGTCCGTTTATGATACTGATGAGCGTAGAATTTGCATATAGAAATGGACAAATCCAGGAAAGGGTCAGTAAAAAATTTCCGGCAAGCTGACTGTGGAATAAGATGGTTCCAATCCAGTTCCCGAATAGGAGAAAGAGTATACAGCAAAAAAAACCAAGAGAAAAACAATAAAGTATAACCTTTTGGATGAGTTTCTTTAGCTGTTTCCAGTTGTTTGAAGTTTGAATCTCTGTAACTGTAGGAAGAAGCATCGTAGAGACAGCGTTTGTAATTGCGGATGGAAACAGAATACACGGCAAAGCCATTCCAGTGAGAACTCCATAGGCACTGAGTGCATCAGAGGAAGTGTACCCATACTGTTGTAAACGTATGGGAATGGAAATTGCCTCGATGCTCTGTAAAATATTCAGAAGAATACGGTTGGCAGTGAGAGGCACGGAAAGTTTTAGAAGTTCTTTTAAGTGAGAAAAATTGTTTTTTAAGATAAAGTGAATACGGGCAAAGACTTTTCCGTATGTAAAACATTGTATACAAAAGAGTGAAGAAACGATTTCTCCAATGACAAGACCGATTACCGCAAACAGTATTGTGACTGGTTGCTCTTTTTTTAGTGCAATCATATATATGACATATACACTGAAGACTCGTGCAATTTGTTCGATAAGTTGTGCGAGTGCCGGAATTTTTGTCTGCTTTCGCCCGAGATAGTATCCGCAGATACAACTGTGGACAGATGCGAAAGGAAGCGAATAAGAGATCGCAATGAGTAATGGTTCACAGCGTATATCGCCAAGGATATAGATGGAAAAAGCAGAGGCATTTGTCTGTAATATAGCTGCGGTGACCGTAGAGAGCGCAATGGAAAGGAAAAGCCCGACATACAAAAGTTGTCTTGCTTCTTTGTGTCTGGAAAGAGCTACTTTTCTTGCGACGCACCGGGAAAGAGCAACTTCGATTCCGGCTGTGGTGAGCGAAAAGCAAAGTGCGTAGATGGGGAAAATCAGTTGGTAGAGTCCCACGCTTTCCTCCCCGAAAGTATGGCTTAAGAACATACGGTAAAAAAAGCCAATGAAACGGCTTAGAAAGCCAGTGGCAGTGAGAATGAATGTACCTTTCAAAATAGTGTGTTTTTCAGACATGTCTTCTCCTGAATTTTTTGTCTTTATAACATATTCCCAGAATGCCCTTGACAGAACTTGAAGAGAGTGATATTCTACAAAAGAAATAAACCCTAGTAATTCACTAGGAATTAAATAGACCAAAGAAGGTGAAGTTTTGAAAATATCAACAAAAGGGCGCTACGGTCTTCGTGCTTTGATTGATATTGCTCAATATAGTGAGATAGAGCCCGTTCCAATCAGCAGTATTTCGGCGAGACAGGACATATCCGAGCGATATTTGGAGCAGCTGATGGCTTTGCTGAAGAGAGCCGGATTGATTAAAAGCATACGGGGAGCCGGCGGAGGCTATGTGCTTGCGAAAGATGTCAGTGAGATTTCAGTCGGAGATGTATTAAGAGCGTTGGAAGGAAATTTGGAGCCGGTAGAGTGTGCGGCTTTTCACGAAGAAGAATCATGCGAGGCAGCAGGAGGCTGTGTCACAAAGTATGTTTGGAAGAAGATCAATGAAAGCATTAATCGAACAGTCGATGAGATTGATTTAAAGCAGCTCGTAGAAGAAAGTAAGCAGATTCAACAGAATTTGACCATACAGAAAAATTGCAATAATTAGGAGGAAAGAACATGGACAGACTTATTTATTTAGATAATGCGGCGACAACAAAAACAGCACCGGAAGTAGTAGAGGCGATGCTTCCGTATTTTACAGAAAATTATGGGAATCCATCCAGCGTTTACAGTTTTGCAGCAAAGAATAAGGATGCGATTACAAAACAACGCGAGATTATTGCAGACGCACTGGGTGCAAACGCAAATGAAATTTATTTTACTGCAGGCGGTTCCGAATCAGATAACTGGGCGCTGAAAGCAACAGCAGAGGCTTACAAAAATAAAGGAAATCATATTATCACAACAAAGATTGAACATCATGCAATTCTTCACACAGGCGATTACCTGGAGAAAAACGGATATGAAGTGACATATTTGGATGTGGATGAGAATGGCGTGGTAAAACTGGAAGAACTGAAAGCTGCAATCAGACCTACGACTATTTTGATTTCTGTGATGTATGCTAATAATGAGATTGGAACGATTCAGCCAATCAAAGAGATCGGTGAGATTGCACATGAACACGGAATTTTATTCCACACAGATGCGGTGCAGGCATTCGGGCAAGTACCGATTAATGTAGACGAATGTCACGTTGATATGCTGAGCGCAAGTGGACATAAGTTAAACGGTCCAAAAGGGATTGGATTTTTGTATATCCGAAAAGGAGTAAAGATCCGTTCTTTTGTGCACGGAGGAGCACAGGAAAGAAAACGTCGTGCAGGAACAGAGAACGTACCTGGAATTATCGGACTTGGAACAGCGGTTGAAAGAGCGGTGCGCACAATGAAAGAGCGTACATCGAAAGAGATTGAATTGAGAGATCATTTGATTGAACGTGTGCTTGCAGAGATTCCGTACTGCAGGCTGAATGGACATAGAACAGATCGCCTTCCGAACAATGTAAATTTCAGTTTTCAGTTTATTGAAGGGGAATCGCTTTTGATTATGCTCGATATGAAAGGAATTTGCGGTTCCAGTGGATCAGCCTGTACATCAGGGTCTTTGGATCCTTCGCATGTTCTTTTGGCAATCGGTTTGCCACACGAAATCGCACATGGATCGTTAAGACTGACGTTGAGCGAAGAGACAACAAAAGAAGAGATTGACTATGTGGTAGATTGTCTGAAAGAAATTGTGGCGCAACTTCGCAGCATGTCGCCACTGTATGAAGATTTTGTGAAAAAACAGAAATAAATAATAGAAATGAATAAAAGGAGAATCAGATATGTATACAGAAAAAGTAATGGATCATTTCCAAAACCCAAGAAACGTAGGAGAAATTGAAAACGCCAGTGGCGTTGGTACAGTAGGGAATGCAAAATGTGGAGATATTATGAGAATCTATCTTGACATTGATGATAACCAGATCATTCAAGATGTGAAATTCAAAACATTTGGCTGTGGAGCAGCTGTTGCTACAAGCAGTATGGCGACAGAACTTGTAAAAGGAAAAAGCATCTACGACGCACTTCAAGTCACAAACAAGGCGGTTATGGAAGCGCTGGACGGACTTCCGCCTGTAAAAGTACATTGTTCACTGCTTGCAGAGGAAGCAATCCATGCTGCGCTTTGGGATTATGCCGAAAAACACGGAATTAAGATTGAAGGTTTGGAAAAACCAAAATCAGATATTCATGAAGATGAAGAAGAGGAAGAAGAATACTAAGAGGTAGAACAGAGGGAGCCAAATGGAAAAGAAGAAAGTAGTTGTCGGGATGTCGGGCGGTGTAGACTCATCGGTTGCGGCGTATCTTTTAAAAGAAGAAGGATATGATGTGATTGGTGTGACGATGCAGATTTGGCAGGATGAAGACAGAGCCATACAGGAAGAAAATGGAGGATGCTGTGGCTTGACAGCGGTAGATGATGCCAGAAGAGTTGCGAGTGATCTGGGGATTCCTTATTATGTTATGAATTTTAAGAAGGAGTTCAAAGAAAATGTAATTGACTATTTTGTTGATGAATATTTAAATGGAAGGACACCAAATCCATGTATTGCATGTAACCGCTATGTGAAGTGGGAGTCGCTCCTGAAAAGAAGTATGGATATCGGAGCAGATTATATTGCAACAGGTCATTACGCCAGAATTGAAAAACTTCCCAATGGAAGATATAGCCTGAGACGTTCAGCCACACTTGCAAAGGATCAGACATATGCGCTTTACAATCTGACACAGGAGCAGTTGAAGAGAACACTGATGCCGGTCGGCGCTTATGCGAAAGAGGAAGTACGGGAAATTGCAGAAAAAATTGGGCTTCGAGTGGCGAACAAACCAGACAGTCAGGATATTTGTTTTGTGCCCGACGGAAATTATGCGGAATTTATCGAGGAGACAATTGAGAAAAAGATTCCGGAAGGAAATTTTGTGTTGTCGGATGGAACTGTTGTCGGAAGACATAAAGGAATTACCCATTACACAGTTGGACAGAGGAAGGGACTTGGTCTGTCGCTTGGACATCCTGTTTTTGTCTTGGAGATCCGCCCGGAGACGAATGAAGTTGTGATTGGCAGCAATGAGGAATCACTTACGTATACATTGCGGGCAAATCAATTGAATTTTATGTCCATTGAAGATCTGAAAGAGGGAGAGAAAATCCGTGTATTTGCCAAAATACGCTATAATCACAAAGGTGCTTGGTGCGAAGTGGAACGTATTGGAGAGGATGAGGTACGTTGTACATTTGAAGAACAGCAAAGGGCTGTGACACCGGGGCAGGCTGTTGTTTTTTACGATGGAGATTATGTTCTTGGCGGGGGTACGATTATAGGAGAATAGAATATGATAAAAGCAGATTTTCATATGCACACATCGTTTTCGTCTGATTCGGAGACGATGCCGGAAAAAATGGTTGAAGAGGCAATAAGAATGGGACTTAAGACAATCTGTTTTACGGATCATCAGGATTTTGACTTTCCGGGAGAAGAAACTCTCTTCTTATTTGATACTGATACCTATTTTCGGAAAATGAAAAAACTACGGGAAATGTATCAGGACAAGATTGATATTCGAATTGGTGTGGAGATTGGACTTCAACCGCATTTGGGGAATGCATATAAAGAGTATGTTTCGTCGTATCCGTTTGACTTTGTGATTGGATCTGTACACGTTGTGAATCGGATGGATCCGTATTACGGAGAGTTTTTTGAAGATAAGACAGATGCAGAAGCTTACCGTCAGGCATTTTTGGAGACACTGACGGACATTCGGGCAATTAAAGATTTTGATGTACTGGGACACATTGACTATATTGTCCGATGCGGAAAAGAAAAATATTATTCTTATACAAAATTTTCGGATGAAATTGACGAAATTTTAAAATATTTGATCGCACATGGAAAAGGGATTGAACTCAATACAGCAGGGTTTAAATATGGATTGGGCTTTTGTCATCCGCATCCTGACATTTTAAAAAGATACTGTGAGCTTGGAGGAGAGATCATCACAATCGGGGCAGATGGACATAAGCCTGAACATATTGCATATGATTTTGAAAAGGTGGCTCCGATCCTGAGAGAATGTGGATTCAAATATTATACAGAATTTAAAGAAAGAAAGCCAGTTTTTAAGCAACTTCCATAAAATTCAAAAATAGACTTGAATTTTTGTACTATCTTTAGTACAATCTTAAATAGGTTGATGATTCTTTAACATAGTAAAGAATATCACTATAGACGCTGTGAAACAGTAATTAATAATTAATTAAACTTTAGGAGGAATTAATCATGGCAGTAAAAGTAGCGATTAATGGATTTGGACGTATTGGACGTCTTGCATTCAGACAAATGTTCGGAGCAGAAGGATATGAAGTAGTTGCAATCAACGACTTAACATCTCCAAAAATGTTAGCTCACTTATTAAAATACGATTCATCTCAGGGAAAATACGCTTTAGCTGATAAAGTAACAGCAGGTGAAGATTCTATCACAGTAGATGGAAAAGAAATCAAAATTTATGCAAAAGCAAACGCTGAAGAACTTCCATGGGGAGAAATCGGTGTTGACGTTGTATTAGAATGTACAGGATTCTATACATCAAAAGCAAAAGCAGAAGCTCATATCAAAGCAGGTGCAAGAAAAGTTGTTATCTCAGCTCCAGCAGGAAATGACCTTCCAACAATCGTTTACAATGTAAACCATGACACATTAAAACCAGAAGATACAGTAATTTCAGCAGCTTCTTGTACAACAAACTGCTTAGCACCAATGGCTGATGCATTGAACAAATTAGCTACAATCAAATCTGGTATCATGTGCACAATTCATGCTTACACAGGTGATCAGATGACACTTGATGGACCACAGAGAAAAGGTGATTTAAGAAGATCTCGTGCAGCAGCTGTTAATATCGTACCTAACAGCACAGGTGCAGCAAAAGCAATCGGTTTAGTTATTCCAGAATTAAACGGAAAATTAATCGGATCTGCTCAGCGTGTTCCAACACCAACAGGATCTACAACAATCTTAACAGCAGTTGTTGAAGGAAACGTAACAGTTGATGAAATCAATGCAGCTATGAAAGCAGCAGCTAACGAATCTTACGGATACAACGAAGATGAAATCGTTTCAAGCGATATCGTTGGTATGAGATATGGTTCTTTATTCGATGCTACACAGACAATGGCTCTTCCATTAGACAATGGTACAACAGAAGTACAGGTTGTTTCTTGGTATGACAATGAAAATTCTTACACAAGCCAGATGGTAAGAACAATCAAATACTTCTCTGAATTAGCATAATCTTATTCTATTCAGAATTATTTAAGATCCAAAAAAGGGGTCCGGTCTTATTGGGGACCGGGCTCTTTTTTTAGAAATAATGGTACATATATGTATAGTTATTTCAATGATAAAATCATATTTTTAAGGAGGCAATACTATGCTTAACAAAAAATCAGTAGATGATATCAATGTAAAAGGGAAAAGAGTTCTTGTAAGATGTGACTTTAATGTGCCATTGATTGATGGAAAAATCACAGATGAGAACCGTCTTGTAGCTGCTCTTCCTACAATTAAAAAATTAATTGCAGACGGTGGAAAGGTTATTCTTTGTTCACATCTTGGAAAACCAAAGGGAGAGCCAAAACCAGAATTATCATTGGCGCCAGTTGCAGTGAGATTATCTGAGTTATTGGGACAAGAAGTAAAATTTGCAGCAGATGCAACTGTTGTTGGTGAGAATGCGAAAGCCGCAGTTGCAGCAATGAATGATGGAGATGTTATCCTTCTTGAAAATACTCGTTACAGAGCAGAAGAAACAAAAAATGGAGAAGAATTCAGCAAAGAGTTAGCTTCTTTATGTGATGTATTTGTAAATGATGCATTTGGTACAGCTCACAGAGCACACTGCTCAAATGTAGGTGTTACAAAATATGTAGATACAGCAGTTGTTGGTTACCTGATGCAAAAAGAAATTGATTTCTTAGGAAATGCAGTAAATAATCCGGAAAGACCATTCGTTGCAATCTTAGGTGGAGCGAAAGTATCAAGCAAGATTTCTGTAATCGAAAACTTACTTGACAAAGTAGACACATTGATCATCGGCGGTGGAATGTCTTATACATTCAGCAAAGCTATGGGAGGAAAAGTAGGTATCTCTTTGTTAGAAGAAGATTACTGCGATTTTGCTTTAAACATGTTGAAAAAAGCAGAAGAAAAAGGCGTAAAATTATTACTTCCAGTAGACCATGTTGTTGCGGATGATTTCTCTAACGATGCAAATATTCAGGTTGTGAGCAGAGGAGAAATCCCGGATGGATGGGAAGGTCTTGATATCGGGCCAGAGACAGCAAAATTGTATGCTGAAGCTGTAAAGACAGCAAAAACAGTTGTATGGAATGGACCAATGGGATGCTTCGAGATGCCAAACTTTGCAAAAGGTACAGAAGCAGTAGCAAAAGCATTGGCTGAGACAGATGCAGTGACAATCATCGGTGGTGGAGATTCAGCGGCAGCAGTTAACCAATTAGGATACGGTGATAAGATGACACACATCTCTACTGGTGGTGGAGCCTCTCTTGAATTCTTAGAAGGTAAGGAGTTACCTGGGGTAGCAGCTGCTAACGATAAGTAATAGCATGCATATATGACAAAATGACTGCGTTAGATGCGGCTTGACGTACTTTTTGTACGACGGCGCCGCATTGAACAGTTACAAATAATAAATGAAATAGTAATTGGGAGACGATAAAAATGGCAAGAAGAAAAATTATTGCAGGAAACTGGAAAATGAACAAAACTCCAAGTGAAGCAGTTGCATTGATCAACGAATTAAAACCTTTAGTAGCTACAGAAGATGCTGACGTAGTATTTTGTGTACCTGCAATCAGCATTATTCCAGCAATCGAAGCGGCAAAAGGAAGCAATATCGAAATCGGTGCTGAAAATATGTACTTCGAAGAAAGTGGAGCATATACAGGAGAAATCGCGCCAAATATGCTTACAGATGCTGGGGTGAAATATGTTATCATCGGACATTCTGAGAGACGTGAATACTTTGCAGAGACAGATGAAACTGTAAATAAAAAAGTAAAAAAAGCTTTCGAACATGGCATTACACCAATCGTTTGCTGTGGAGAGACATTAACACAGAGAGAACAGGGTGTTACAATTGATTTCATTCGTCAGCAGATTAAAATTGCTTTCTTGGATGTGACAGCAGATCAGGCTAAGACAGCGGTAATCGCTTACGAACCAATTTGGGCTATTGGAACAGGAAAAGTAGCTACAACAGAGCAGGCACAGGAAGTTTGTGCAGCAATCCGTAAATGCATCGGAGAAATCTATGATGAAGCTACAGCAGAAGCTATCCGCATTCAGTACGGTGGTTCTGTTTCAGCTGCAAGCGCTCCAGAGTTATTTGCTCAGGCAGATATTGACGGTGGACTTGTTGGTGGAGCATCGTTAAAACCAGATTTTGGAAAAATCGTAAATTACAAATAGTATTTGAAATTTAGTAACTAACAGGGAGTCATTGGCTGGAATGGTCGGTGACTCTTTGTTGTTTCCTGAAACAGAGTGGTACAAATTTTTAGAGGAGAGTGTGTTTAGCATGCGAAGAGTAGAAAGTATTAAGCAGACAACACAAAACAAGTTTTTGAACATGTACGAGCTGGATATGAAAAGTGATACAGGGAAGCACAGTACCTATTTTGTGGCATCAAGAGCAAAGACAACAGAAGAGTTGAAGATTAAGACAAGAGAAAACAAGGCAGATGGAGTGATTATATATAGTGTCTATCGAGATGAAAAAGAGAAAAAAGAAAAACTGGTCTTAATTCGTCAGTATAGATGTCCTTTGGATGATTATATCTATGAGTTCCCGGCGGGACTTGTGGATGAAGGGGAAGACTTTAAGATGGCTGGCATGCGGGAGCTAAAAGAGGAGACCGGACTTGATTTCCAACCGATTGATGCGGCGGATATGTATACAAAGCCGTATTTTACGACGATCGGCATGACAGATGAATCTTGTGGGACTGTGTATGGATATGCGAGCGGAGTTCCTTCCAAAGAAGGACAGGAGGAGAATGAGGAGATTGAGATCGTGCTTGCAGATAAAGCGGAGGTGCGAAGAATCTTAAAGGAAGAGAATGTGGCAATTATGTGTGCATATATGCTGATGCATTTTTTAAATACACCAGAAGGACATGTATTTGATTTTTTACAGGAACGCATCTGAGCTGAGAAATTCATCGGTAAAAACTTGCAACGACAAGGAAAATCATGTAAAATAATTCAGGTAGGATAAAAGATAAAAGTTTAACATAAAGGAGAATGAAAAGATGAGTAAGAAACCAACAGTTTTAATGATTCTTGACGGATATGGTCTGAATGATAAGCATGAGGCAAATGCGGTATTTGAAGGTAAGACCCCTGTAATGGACAAATTGATGGCAGAGTATCCGTTTGTAAAAGGAAATGCCAGCGGTATGGCAGTCGGACTTCCGGAAGGTCAGATGGGAAACTCAGAAGTTGGTCATTTGAATATGGGAGCAGGTCGCATCGTATATCAGGATCTGACAAAAATTACAAAGGCAATTCAGGATGGCGATTTCTTTGAGAATGAAGCATTATTAGCGGCATGTAAAAATGCAAAAGAACATGATTCAGCGCTTCATATGTTCGGACTGGTTTCAGACGGTGGAGTACACAGCCACAACTCTCACATCTATGGATTGTTAGAACTTGCAAAAAAACAAGGGCTTTCAAAAGTTTATGTACACTGTTTCCTGGATGGACGTGATACACCGCCGGCATCTGGAAAAGACTATGTACAGGAATTAGCGGATAAGATGAAAGAAATCGGAGTAGGTGAGATTGCATCTGTAATGGGGCGTTACTATGCGATGGACAGAGATAACAGATGGGACCGTGTAGAATTGGCATACAATGCAATGGTAAAAGGTGAAGGTGAGACTGCAGAGTGTGGACCATGCGCAGTCCAGGCGTCTTATGATGCAGAAAAAACAGATGAATTTGTGTTACCGACAGTGATTGTAAAAGATGGAGCGCCTGTTGCGACAATTAAAGATAACGATTCTATCATCTTCTTCAACTTCAGACCGGACAGAGCAAGAGAAATCACAAGAACATTCTGTGATGACAACTTTGAAGGATTTGACAGAGGAGAAAGAGTTAAGACAACATTTATATGCTTTACAGAGTACGATGTGACAATTGAAAATAAATTAGTTGCTTTCCATAAGACAGAGATTACAAATACATTTGGTGAGTTCCTTGCAGCAAACAATATGACACAGGCAAGAATCGCTGAGACAGAAAAATATGCGCATGTTACATTCTTCTTCAACGGCGGTGTCGAGGAGCCAAATAAGGGAGAAGACCGTATTTTGGTGAAATCTCCAAAGGTTGCTACATATGACTTACAGCCTGAGATGAGCGCATTTGAAGTGTGCGACAAGTTAGTAGATGCAATCAAATCTGAGAAGTATGATGTGATCATTATCAACTTTGCAAATCCGGATATGGTAGGACACACTGGTGTAGAAAATGCAGCAATTAAGGCAATTGAAGCAGTGGACTCATGTGTGGGAAGAGCTGTTGAAGCAATCAAAGAAGTAGACGGACAGATGTTTATTTGTGCAGACCACGGAAATGCAGAGCAATTGGTGGACTATGAGACAGGAGAGCCATTTACAGCTCATACAACAAATCCGGTTCCGTTTATCTTAGTAAATGCAGATCCTGCATACAAATTAAGAGAAGGCGGATGTCTGGCAGATATTGCTCCGACATTGATTGAATTAATGGGAATGGAACAACCAAAAGAAATGACAGGAACATCACTTCTTGTGAAATAATTATAGAGAACATAAAAGACCTTGCATGGAGCGTGAAGCTTTGGCAAGGTCTTTTTTGAATTAGAGGAAATTCCTTTGGAATCCTATTAGTTGTTTTTGCTTAAGTTTTTATTTGCAGTTGACAGCATCAATTTGATACGATTCAACTGGTTTACTTCGCTTGCGCCAGGATCGTAGTCGATGGCAACGACGTTTGCGAGCGGATAACGCCGTCTCAGTTCTTTAATCACGCCTTTTCCGACAACATGGTTTGGAAGGCAGGCAAATGGCTGGGTGCAGACAATGTTTGTCGTGCCGTTATGAATGAGTTCCAACATCTCTCCGGTTAAGAACCAGCCTTCTCCGGTCTGATTTCCGAGAGAAACAATATCTTTTGCCATATCTGCAAGGTCTGTAATCTTCGCCGGCGGATCAAAGTGCTTACTTTGCGCAAATGCTTTTGCGGCAGGGGCGCGGAACCATTCCAGTGCTTTGATTCCCAAGTTTGCCTTGTAGGCAGTTGCTTTTTTCATGCCCAGTTTTTCTGCTTTGAAGTTACTATTGTAGAAACAGTATAAGAAGAAATCCAGCAGATCAGGAACGACTGCTTCGGCACCTTCTTGTTCCAACAGCTCTACAAGATAGTTGTTTGCTGCAGGAAGGAATTTTACAAGAATCTCACCAACGATTCCAACACGCGGCTTTTGGATATCTAACATCGGAAGATTGTCAAAGCCCTCAATGATCTCCTTGCACATTTTGTTGAATTCACGTCTGCCAGGATGCTTTTTCTGTACGAATGCAATACATTTTTTCTTCCATTTTTCATGGAGAGCATTTGCAGAGCCAGGAACCGCCTCGTATGGGCGGACACGATAGAGCGCTCTCATGAAAATATCTCCAAATACAACCGCATACATCCCTTTTAAAACGAGTGGAAGCGTAATCTTAAAGCCGGGGTTTTCTTCCAGTCCGCTTAAATTGATGGAGATAACCGGAATATGTGCATAACCAGCCTTTTCCAATGCACGTCGTATAAATCCGATGTAGTTGGAAGCACGACATCCTCCGCCTGTCTGGGAAATGATCACGGCAATCTTATCTGTGTCATATTTTCCGGAAAGAATGGCCTCCATAATCTGACCGACTACCATCAAGGAAGGGTAGCAGGCATCGTTGTTTACATATTTTAATCCCACATTTACCGCGGATTTATTATCATTTGCAAGCACTTCAATATTGTAGCCGCAAGAGCGGAATGCGGGTTCTACAAGCTCGAAGTGAATCGGAGACATCTGCGGGCAAAGTATTGTGTAGTTTTTTCGCATCTCTTTCGTAAATGGAACCTTCACAATAGAGGATGGCTTAACCTCGCGTGAAGTATGTTTTTCTTCTCTGACACGGATGGCAGAAAGAAGAGAACGGATACGGATTCTGGCAGCACCTAAGTTATTCACCTCGTCGATTTTCAGTGAAGTGTAGATTTTGCCGGATTTTGTCAAAATATCTGCTACTGCGTCGGTTGTTACTGCATCCAAACCACAACCAAAAGAATTTAATTGAATCAGATCTAAATTATCTTTTGTCTTTACATAGTTAGCGGCTGCGTACAATCGTGAGTGGTACATCCATTGATCCATTACGATAAGCGGACGTTCTACTTTATGTAAGTGAGAGACAGAGTCTTCTGTCAGTACAGCGATTCCATAAGAATTGATCAGTTCCGGAATTCCATGGTGTACTTCCGGATCGATGTGGTATGGGCGCCCTGCCAGGACGATACCACGTTGACCGGTCTTATCCAAATATGCAATGGTTTCTTCTCCTTTTTTGCGAATGTCTTCGCGGCATTTGGCGAGCTCTGTCCAAGCGAGGTGAACTGCCTGTCGGATCTCATCAGCCGGAATTGAAAATTCTCCAGAAAGCTCTTCAATCAGGCGGGTTGATAAGGTGTCTTCGCTTTTAAACGACATAAATGGATTCTTGAAATTAACCTTTCCGTTTGTGATCTCATCCATGTTGTTTTTTATGTTTTCGGCATAAGAAGTAACAATCGGACAGTTATAATGGTTGTTGGCATCTTCAAATTCCTGTCGTTCATAAGGAATACAAGGATAGAAGATAAAAGGAATCCCCTGCTGAATGAGCCATTCTACATGTCCGTGAGCAAGTTTTGCCGGATAACATTCGGATTCACTTGGGATTGATTCAATGCCAAGTTCGTAAATTTTTCGATTGGAAGCCGGAGAAAGTACTACGCGGAATTTCAAAGTGTTGAAAAATGTAAACCAGAACGGATAGTTCTCATACATATTCAGCACACGTGGAATGCCAACAGTTCCCCGGACTGCCTCGGATTCCTCAAGCGGCTGATAATTGAAATAACGTTGCATTTTATATGCAAACAAGTTCGGCATACCGTTGTCAGATTTTTCTTTTCCGAGACCGCGTTCACAGCGGTTACCGGTAATGAATTTGCGTCCGCCGCTGAATTTATTGATCGTCAGACGACAGTTATTCGTACAGCCTTTACATTTTGCCATGCTGGTACTGTACTCTAGATGCTCAATCTCTTCAATGGAAAGCATCGTAGTTCCTTTGCATTCGCTGAAACGTTCGCGCGCAATGAGAGCTGCGCCAAATGCCCCCATGATTCCGGCAATATCCGGTCGCACCGCCTGGCAGTCGGCGATTGTCTCGAAACTTCGAAGAACAGCATCATTATAGAATGTACCACCCTGCACGACGATCCGCTTCCCAAGTTCAGAAGCATCGGATACTTTGATAACTTTAAACAGTGCGTTTTTGATAACAGAGTAGGCAAGTCCGGCAGAAATATCAGCGACGGAAGCCCCTTCTTTTTGCGCCTGTTTTACTTTTGAGTTCATAAATACGGTACAGCGTGTGCCAAGGTCGATTGGATGGTTGGCGAACAATGCTTCATGAGCGAAGTCTTCCACGCTGTAATTCAATGATTTTGCAAATGTCTCAATGAAAGAACCGCAGCCGGAAGAGCAGGCTTCGTTTAGTTGAACGCTGTCGACGGTCTGATTCTTAATTTTGATGCATTTCATATCCTGACCGCCAATGTCGAGGATACAGTCTACATCCGGCTCAAAGAAAGAGGCGGCATAATAATGAGATACCGTTTCCACTTCGCCTTCATCAAGAAGCAAAGCGGACTTGATCAGTGCTTCGCCATATCCGGTAGAGCAGGAGTGCGCAATCGTGACTCCTTTTGGAAGCTGACGGTAAATATCTTTGATTGCTGTGATTGTCGTACCAAGAGGATCTCCATCATTGCTGTGATAGAAGGAGTAGAGTAAAGTTCCGTCTTCTCCGACTAAAGCAGCCTTGGTAGTAGTGGAACCGGCATCAATTCCAAGGAATGCTTTTCCTTTATAAGAGGAGAGATCAGCAACAGGTACTTGATGTTTTGCGTGTCTGCTTTGAAACTCATCATAGTCTGCTCTGCTCGAAAATAGTGGGGTGAGTCGTTCAACCTCAAAGTCCATGTGGATATGTCCGGCAAGGCGCTCCTGCAACTCCTGAAGAGAAACACTCAGATCTCGCTTGGAGTTCAGTGCAGAACCAATTGCAGCAAACAGATGAGAATGTGTCGGAGCAATAATATGCTCATCATCTAATTTCAATGTTCGGATAAACGCCTCCCGCAATTCAGAAAGGAAGTGAAGAGGTCCCCCTAAAAAAGCGACATGCCCGCGGATTGGCTTCCCGCAGGCGAGTCCACTGATCGTCTGATTCACAACAGCCTGAAAAATAGAGGCGGACAAATCTTCTTTGGTAGCCCCTTCGTTGATCAATGGCTGAATATCAGATTTGGCAAATACACCACAACGTGCAGCAATAGAGTAGAGAGCTTTGTAGTTCTTTGCATATTCATTCAGACCGGTTGCGTCTGTCTGTAACAGAGAAGCCATCTGGTCAATGAAAGAACCGGTACCTCCGGCACAAATCCCGTTCATGCGCTGCTCTACATTACCGCCTTCGAAATAGATGATTTTTGCATCTTCTCCACCAAGTTCGATTGCGACGTCTGTCTGTGGAGCATAGTCTTGAAGTGCAGTAGATACTGCAATGACTTCCTGAACAAATGGTGTCTCTAAGTGTTTTGCAAGTGTCAGTCCGCCGGAACCGGTAATGACCGGCGATACGTGGATGGCTCCCAGTTTGTAAATTGCACGTCCGAGCAAATCGGAAAGAGTCTCTTGAATATTTGCAAAATGACGCTCATAGTCAGAGAAGAGCACCTCGTTTTGCTCGTTCAAAATCGCAATTTTTACAGTAGTGGAACCGATATCAATTCCTAAAGTATATAAATTATTGTTACTCATATCTATCTCCTTTTTATGGATAAGAAACAGATAGTTTCTTATTAAAATGGATTTCGTTTTTTTGACAACCTACATTATACGATAAGATGTCGAAAAACACAATTTGAAAATATGTGGAATATTTTAAGCTTTTAGGGTTGAGAAATTGTTAAAATTATGTAAATATAAATAGCCCGATTGACAAACCGAATTAGTGAGGATACAATTACTACTAGTTGTTGAGAAAGTAAAAAAAATAATAAAGGAGCTATATTTTTATGAATTGGATTAGCAAGTTAGAACGGAAGTTTGGACGATATGCAATTCAGAATCTGATGTTTTATGTGATTGCGTTGTATACCGTTGGCTTTGCACTGAGTTTGGTTGCTCCGGAATTCTATTATCAGTATTTGTCACTGAACATAGAAGCGGTGTTTCACGGGCAGATCTGGAGGTTAGTTACATTTTTGATGCAGCCGCCAAATTCGAGTGCGTTGTTTATGGTGTTTGCATTGTATTTATATTATATGATCGGACGTCAGCTTGAATACGCATGGGGAGCTTTTCGATTTAATCTGTATTTCTTTACGGGAGCACTGTTCCACATATTGGCAGCGATTCTCGTGTATGTGATAGCGGGAGTATCCTTCCCACTTGGGACGTTTTACTTGAATTTGTCACTGTTTTTTGCGTTTGCTGCGCTGTATCCGAACGAACAGTTCCTGTTGTTTATGGTGATTCCGATTAAGGTGAAATATCTGGCGTGGCTGGATGCGGCTTATTTTGGATATGCGATTCTGCAGGCATTTTTGCCGGCATATGGAGGAAGCGTATTTGGAATTGTCTATAAGGCAAATGCATTGGCTGCAGTGGTATCCATTTTGAATTTCCTGATTTTCTATGTTTCGACAAGAAATATGAAACGGTATTCGCCGAAGGAAGTTCGTAGGAAAAAGGCTTATAAAAAAGCAGTATATGAGGCAAAAAGAGAGCAGCACTATGAAGGTGGTGCAAAACATAAATGTGCAGTCTGCGGACGCACGGAACTTGATGATGAAAATTTGGAATTTCGTTATTGTTCAAAATGCAATGGGAACTACGAATATTGTCAGGACCATTTGTTTACGCATGAACATGTGAAATAGAAATAAAAAGGCAGGAGAGAACGAGATGAAGAAGACAAAAATTATTTGTACCATGGGACCAAACACAAACGACAGAGAGTTAATGAAAAAATTAGTCGAAAATGGAATGGACATTGCCCGTTTCAATTTCTCACATGGAGATCATGAAGAACAGAAAAGCAGAATGGATATGCTCAAAGCAATTCGTGAAGAAGCTGGAAAACCAATTGCGATTCTTTTGGATACAAAAGGACCGGAGATTCGTACAGGTGTGATAAAAGATGATAAAAAAGTGACACTTGTAGAGGGACAAAAATTCACATTAACTACAAAAGACGTGGAAGGCGATGCAAATCGAGTTTCCATCACATATGAAGGTCTTGTAGAAGATGTTGAAATCGGAAAGAAAATTTTGATTGATGACGGCTTGATTGAGCTGGAAGTAAAGAATATTACGGATACGGATATTATTTGCCGTGTAATTAACGGTGGTGAACTGGGACAGAAAAAAGGTGTGAATGTGCCGAATGTACCGGTGAGACTTCCTGCACTGACAGAAAAAGACCGTCAGGATATTATTTTTGGTGTGGAACAAGGGGTTGACTTTATTGCGGCGTCGTTTGTGCGTTCGGCAGAAGGCGTTCTTGAGATCAAAGCATTGTTAAAAGAGTGTGGAGCACCACATCTTCCGGTTATTGCCAAGATTGAGAATGCAGAAGGAATTAAAAATATTGATGAGATTATCCGCTGTGCAGACGGAATCATGGTTGCACGTGGAGACCTGGGAGTGGAGATTCCGGCGGAAGAAGTTCCATATCTTCAGAAGATGCTGATCCAAAAATGTAACAGTAACTATAAACCGGTTATTACAGCGACACAGATGTTGGATTCTATGATGAGAAATCCAAGACCGACAAGAGCTGAGGTGACAGATGTTGCCAATGCGGTATATGATGGAACAGATGCGGTGATGCTCTCAGGTGAAACTGCACAGGGAAAATATCCTTTAGAAGCACTTCAGATGATGGTTCACATTATCGAGAATACAGAAGAGCATTTGGATTATGAGACACTTCTTGGAAAAGCACAGGCACATCGCAAAAAAGGAATTTCCAGTGCGATCGGCTACTCATCTGTTGCAACAGCAGCAAACCTGAATGCAAAATGTATCGTCACACCGACGGTATCCGGTGCAACAGCCAGAGTGGTATCAAAATTCAGACCGAAAGCACCTATTATCGGAGTGAGCCCAAGTGCGCTGACGCTTCGCAAAATGCAGCTTTACAGAGGCGTATATCCAATCAAATCAATTCAGTTGGAGACGACAGAAGATATTTGTGAAGAGGCTATTAATCTTGTAAGTGCAAAACAAATTGTGGAACCGGGAGACATCGTTGTATTGACAGCAGGAATTCCGGCAAGAAGCGAAGGAATGGCAAAAGAGGGAATAAGCAATATGATGCGTATTGCCGTTGTAGAGTAGAATAAGTGATCGTATTACAGGGACAGGAGTTTTTTAGAACACCTGTCCCTGATTGACATTTGCCCTGTCTATATGATACAATATTACAGATTACGGACAGGGTAGATTAGCCGAGACCACTGAAAAGGATATTTATCAAAACAAAAAAGTATATTTTTCAGTAGTTTCGGAAAAACCCGTTCAATGTGTAAAGAAAAAGGAGAAGAATATGTTTAAAAAATTTGAGATGGAATTAGCTGGCAGAACACTTCGTGTAGATGTGGGAAGAGTTGCTGCTCAGGCAAATGGTGCAGCACTGATGCACTATGGGGAGACGGTTGTATTATCAACAGCGACAGCTTCAGAAAAACCGAGAGAAGGAATTGACTTCTTCCCACTCAGTGTTGAATATGAGGAAAAATTATATGCGGTAGGAAAGATTCCGGGAGGATTTAACAAAAGAGAAGGAAAAGCCTCTGAGAATGCAATCCTTACTTCGCGTGTCATCGACAGGCCGATGAGACCGTTGTTCCCGAAAGATTACAGAAATGATGTGACGTTGAACAACCTGGTATTATCTGTTGATCCAGATTGCAGTCCGGAACTGACGGCGATGTTAGGATCTGCAATCGCAACAGCAATTTCGGATATTCCGTTTGACGGACCGACTTCCACTACACAGGTTGGTATGATTGACGGAGAGTTTGTATTTAATCCGAATGCCGCTCAGAGAGCAGTATCAGATATGCAGCTTACAGTTGCTTCCACAAGAGACAAAGTAATCATGATTGAGGCAGGAGCAAATGAGGTTCCGGAAGCGAAGATGATCGAAGCTATTTTTGCAGCTCATGAAGTGAATCAGGAAGTGATTAAATTCATCGATACGATCGTTGCGGAATGTGGGAAAGAAAAACATGCTTATACAAGCTGTGCAGTACCGGAAGAGCTGTTTGCGGCTATGAAAGAGATTGTAACTCCAGAAGAGATGGAAGTTGCAGTGTTTACTGATGAAAAACAAGTAAGAGAAGAGAATCTTCGTGTAATTAGAGAAAAATTAGAAGAAGCATTTGCAGAAAATGAAGAATGGCTTGAAATTTTGGGAGAAGCATTGTATCAGTACCAGAAGAAAACAGTTCGTAAGATGATCTTAAAAGATCACAAACGTCCGGACGGAAGAGCAATCGATCAGATCAGACCGCTTGCTGCTGAGACAGATATCATTCCGAGAGTACATGGTTCTGCTATGTTTACACGTGGACAGACACAGATTTGTACAATCACAACACTGGCACCTTTGTCAGAGGCTCAGAGAATTGATGGGCTGGATGAGGCAGAGACTTCAAAAAGATATATGCACCACTATAACTTCCCGTCATACTCAGTTGGAGAGACAAAACCATCAAGAGGACCGGGACGCCGTGAGATCGGGCATGGAGCACTTGCGGAAAGAGCACTTGTGCCGGTACTTCCGACAGAAGAAGAATTTCCATATGCAATCCGTACTGTTTCTGAGACATTTGAGTCAAATGGTTCTACTTCACAGGCAAGTATCTGCGCATCTAGTATGTCACTGATGGCGGCAGGTGTACCGATCAAATCAGCTGTTGCGGGTATCTCAGCAGGTCTTGTAACAGGTGATACAGACGATGATTATCTTGTGCTTACAGATATTCAGGGATTAGAAGATTTCTTTGGGGATATGGACTTTAAGGTTGCAGGTACACACAAAGGTATCACAGCAATTCAGATGGATATCAAGATTCATGGTTTGACAAGACCGATTATTGAAGAGGCGATTGCTCGCACAAAACAGGCAAGAACTTATATCTTAGATGAGGTAATGGCAAAGACAATTGAACAGCCAAGACCGGAAGTTGGACCGTATGCACCGAAGATCCGTCAGATGCAGATTGATCCTGCAAAGATTGGTGATGTTGTCGGACAGCGTGGTAAGACAATCAATGCAATTATTGAGCAGACAGGTGTGAAGATTGATATCACAGATGAAGGTTCGGTATCTGTATGTGGTGTTGACGCACAGAAGATGGACGAGGCGATGAAGATGATTGCAACGATTGTGACAGATTTTGAGGCTGGACAGGTATTTGAAGGAAAAGTTGTAAGCATCAAAGAGTTTGGCGCATTTATCGAATTTGCACCGGGAAAAGAAGGAATGGTTCATATTTCTAAAATTTCTAAAGAAAGAATCAAACATGTGGAAGATGTTCTCACACTGGGAGACAAAGTAAAAGTGGTTTGTCTTGGAAAAGATAAGATGGGAAGAATCAGCTTCAGCATGAAAGACGTTGTAGAAGAATAGAATAAAAGTTAAAAAGAGTTTTCAGTGATGAAAGCTCTTTTTTTGTACTAATTTTGGAACTTGTTCATATACTGTCTAAAGAGGTGAGATGAATGGAGGATATGAAAAAAAAGAATCAAAAAAAGCAGATTATACGAGTGCTTTCGGAATCGGTACAAAAGATTATTGAGCAGGAAAGAATGGACTTTTCAGAACTACAGGAGATACGTTTGAGGATAGGACAGCCTGTGACTGTGCTGTATCAAAATGAGGAACTGATTTTACCGACGATGTATTCCGAGAAAAAAAGGCTCGGGAAACAGGAAATGAAAGAGACGATAGAGCATATCAGTAATTATTCACTTTATGCGTATGAGCATGAATTAAAACAGGGATTTATCACGATTGAAGGAGGACACAGAGTGGGAATGGCGGGACAGGTAATTATGGAAGGGGGAAAAATAAAGAACATGAAGTATATTTCTTCGATTAATATTCGAGTATCACATGAGGTTTTGGACTGCGCAAACAAGATATTTCCCTATATTACATATAATAAACAGATGTATCATACATTGATTATATCACCGCCAAGATGTGGTAAGACAACACTGCTAAGAGATGTGATACGGCAGATTTCTGATGGAAACCGTTGGATTAAAGGCTGTACAGTCGGAGTGGTAGATGAGCGTTCGGAGCTTGGCGGCTGTTATCTTGGAGTCATACAGAATAATCTTGGGATGAGGACGGATATTTTAGACAGGTGTCCGAAAGCGGATGGTATGATCATGCTGATTCGTTCAATGGCGCCACAGGTGGTGGCTGTAGACGAAATCGGTGCGAAGGAAGATGTGCATGCGATTGAGTATGCAATGCACTGTGGGTGCAAAATGTTGGCGACAGCACATGGGGATTCTATGGAAGAAATTTGCAAAAAACCTATTTTTGAAAAATTGATCAGGGAAAAAAGATTTGAGCGCTATGTCATCTTAAGCAACCGATACAGACTTGGAGGGATTGAGGCGGTCTATGATGAAAACGGAGATTTAATTTATCGAGAAGCGTGAGCTTAGAAGGAGGAGGCTTTGTGCAAAAAATTATTGGAGCAATCTTGATCATTCTGGCAAGTGGAGGAATCGGAGTGACAAAAGGACTTGAGCTACAAAAGTATTTGAGAGAACTGGAACTGCTAAAGCAGTTGTTTTGGATGCTGAAAAGAGAAATCCAATATACGAAAGCCCCTTTTTCGGAAGCGTTTTCTCACATTGGAAGGCGCATGGAAGGAGCGCAAGGCGAATGGCTGCTCTATTTGGCAAAGCAGATAGAAGAAAAAGCAGGAGCTACCTTCTTTGAGTTGTGGACAGAGTCAATTGACCGTTGTCTGATAAAGTCGCAGTTAAAAAACAAGGATAAGGAAGAACTGAAAGCAATCGGAATGCAGATGGGGTATTTAGATGAGCAGATGCAGCTGGGGACAATTGATTTGTATTTGGAACAGCTTTCGTTCGTAATTCAAAAGACGAGAGAGGAACTGGTTATGAAAAAGCGACTATGTAACTGTCTTGGTGTGATGGGGGGAATTTTCCTTGTAATTATTCTGATATAAGTGGAGGCGAAGATGAGTGTAAATTTAATTTTTAAAATTGCTGCTGTGGGAATATTAGTCTCGGTTCTGAGTCAGGTATTAAAACATAGTGGGAGAGAAGAACAGGCATTTTTGACAAGCTTTGCAGGACTTTTACTCGTGCTGTTTTGGATTGTTCCTTATATTTATGAACTATTTGAATCGATCAAGAGACTGTTTTCATTATAGGGGTGTTTTTAATGAGTATTGTACAAGCCGGGGTTCTTGGAGTGATGGGTGCGCTTCTTGCAGTCCAATTCAAAAATGGAAAAACAGAATATGGAATTTATATGAGTGTGGCAATCAGTGTTTTTATTTTTTTGAGCATTGTCGGACGATTGGAAGAGATTATTAATACCATAAGGCAGATTAGTGGGCACATTAACATGGATACCTCTTATATTGCAACCTTGATCAAGATGCTCGGTGTTACTTATATCGCAGAATTTGCTTCGGGGATCTGTCGGGATACCGGATATCAGACAATTGCTTCTCAGATTGAGATTTTTGGAAAACTGACCATTCTGGTCATGAGTCTTCCTGTTTTACTTGCCCTGCTTCAGACGATACAGGAATTTTTGTCATGAGAGGGAAAGGAATAATACTCTGTATTTTTATAGTGATTTTGGGTTGCTTTTTTTCTCCGCGAACGGTCTATGCGACAGAAATCCGAGACAAGGACGAGCAAGCTGAACTTCAGAAAGAGGCGGAGGAAACAATTTGGAAAGAATTTGAATTCTCAGAGATTGAAGATTTGCTGGATGATATTTTCCCGGAGAAGAAAACAGACTTCCAAGATTTGATAAAAAAGATGTTAAGTGGACAGACTGAACCTTCGCTGCAAGTGATTGGTGAAATGATATCGGATCAATTTTTTTACGAATGGAAGAGCAGCAAAGCGGGAATGGTACACATTCTCCTGATTGTGATTGTGGCGGCAGTATTTACTAATTTTTCCAATGTATTTCAGAATAAACAGATATCAGAAATCAGCTTTTACGTATTATATCTGCTTTTGATCACAATCGGGCTTAATTCGTTTCGTATTTTGATCGTGTCGGCAAGTGAGAATCTGGAGCGCCTGATCGGGTTTATGAAAGTGCTTGGACCTGTCTACTTTCTGGCGGTCGCTTTTGCGGCAGGAAGCAGCACTTCCATTTTGTTTTACAACCTGGTATTGCTCTTGATTTATCTGGTTGAGCTTGTTATTTTGAATTTTTTGATTCCATTTGTACAAGTCTACATTGTGGTAAAAGTTATGAATAATTTGTCGGAGGAAGACTATCTTTCTAAATTTGCAGAGCTTTGCGAGACGGTGATCGCATGGACGTTAAAGACACTGCTTGCGGGAGTGACAGGGGTAAACATTATACAGGGACTTTTAAGTCCGGCAATTGACTCACTGAAAAGAAGTGTGGTGGGAAGAAGCGCGGAGGCGATACCGGTTGTAGGTGATGCAATCGGAGGGGTGACGGAGGTGATGCTAGGGACCGCAGTATTGATTAAGAATGGAATCGGAGTTGCAGGAGCATTGGTCTGTATTGGAATCTGTCTGGTTCCGATTATACAGATGGCAGTAGTGACCCTGCTCTATAAATTGATTGCCGCAATGATACAACCTGTTTCGGATAAGAGAATAGTAGGCTGTATCAGCAGCATCGCAGATGGATCTCAGATGCTGCTTCGTATTATATTTACGACGGGGGTGCTTTTTTTATTGACAATCGCAGTAGTGACAGCGACCACTATGGCAGGTTAGGAGGGAAAAATTGATTGCGTTTTTTTATCAATGGCTGCAGAATATTGCGTTTTATCTGATTTTGATTACAGCCATCATTCAAATTATTCCGAATCACAGCTACAAAAAGTATATTCGTTTTTTTACCGGATTGATTCTGATCGTGATGCTTTCAGAACCAATCATGAAGGCAATCGGAATGCAGACGACATTTTCGGAATTGTATCATAATGCCTCATATCAGCAAAAGATCAGGGAAATCGAAGAGGCGACCAAGTATCTGGAGGGAATGTCGCTTGAAGATGTAGGAAAAGAAGAGACAGATGAAATCGAGGTGGAGGAGATTCAGATTGAAAACTAAGTTTGAATGGAAACTAAAAAAAAATCAATTGATGCTCACGCTTTTGGTGGGGATTCTTCTGATTGTCATTGCAATGCCGGTAAAAAAGACAAAGACAAAAGATGTGCCTGTCGAGGCGGGAACAGAAAACAGTTATGAAGATGAGTACGAAGAAGCGGTGGAGAGGAAACTAGAAGAGGTGTTGCGGGAAGTAGAGGGGGTGGGAAACGTAAAGGTGATGGTGACGTTTCAGTCTTCATCGGAAAAAATTATTGAAAAGGATCAGGCGACAAACAGTCAGACTGTAACAGAGAGCGACAAACAGGGAGGAAAACGCGAAACAAAGGAAGCGCAGGACAGTGAGGCGACAGTGTACAACAGCACGTCCGGAGGTGAGCAGACACCGTATGTAACAAAAGAAGTCAACCCAAAAGTGGAAGGGGTTGTCGTCATTGCAGAAGGGGGTGGAAATGCAGTAGTCATAAAAAATATTACAGAAGCAATCCAAGCATTATTTGATGTAGACACGCATAAAATTAAAGTAATGAAACGAAATCAAACAAATTAGGAGGAGTTACATTTTGAAACGTCTATTCAAGAAAAACCAGATTATTATCACAACACTCGCGATTATGATTGCGGTTGCCGGATACCTGAACTATTCCGGTCGCATTTTTGGCGAGTCAGGAAAAGCAGAGGCGACAAATGGTGAACTTGCAAATCAGGAGCTGCTTGACATTACTTCGGAAGACGGAGCGCAAGAAACTGCCGGTGATATTGAAAGTCAGGATCAGGAAGTGGCAGACGGAACGGTGGAAGGAACGCCGGGAGAAGCAGTGCTTACCAATGGAGATGTGACAGGAGTTGTTGCGGAAGCGAAGGTGACAAGAGAGCAGGTGCGTGCAAAAAATAAAGAAACTTTGCTTGAGATTATAGATAACACAAATTTGTCAGATGAACAGAAACAAGATGCGATCAACCAGATGATTGCGATGACGGAACTTGCGGAAAAAGAGGCTGCGGTTGAGACGATGCTTGCATCGAAAGGGTTTTCAGATACCGTGGTAAGTCTGACGGCGGAGACAGCTGACGTGGTAGTAAACAGTGCGGAACTGACAGATGCTAACCGTGCCCAGATTGAGGACATTATCACAAGAAAAGCAGAAATCGCTCCGGAAAATATTGTCATCACACCGATATACAGTAAAGACAGTGCGCAAAAAGAGACAGAGAAAAATTCTGAGAATGAATAGATTTTTGTTTGCAGAGAGATATTACTTGTGATAGACTAAATAAGTATGTATAGAATAATAAAAAACAGGAGATTATTATGTCAGGAATTACAGATGAGATAAAGAAAAGAAGAACATTTGCGATCATATCGCATCCCGATGCAGGAAAGACAACGTTGACGGAAAAGTTTTTATTATATGGTGGTGCAATCAATCAGGCAGGTTCAGTGAAAGGAAAAGCGACTGCCAAGCATGCGGTGTCGGACTGGATGGAGATTGAAAAAGAAAGAGGTATCTCGGTCACTTCCTCCGTGCTCCAATTCAACTATGATGGATATTGCATCAATATTTTGGATACGCCGGGACATCAGGATTTCTCGGAAGATACTTATCGTACATTGATGGCGGCAGATTCTGCCGTCATGGTTATTGATGCATCGAAAGGTGTGGAGGCGCAGACGAGAAAATTGTTCAAAGTATGTGTGATGCGTCATATTCCGATTTTTACATTTATCAATAAAATGGACCGTGAGGCAAGAGATACGTTTGATCTGTTGGACGAGATTGAAAAGGAACTTGGAATTGCGACATGTCCAGTCAATTGGCCGATTGGTTCCGGAAAAGAATTTAGAGGTGTATATGACAGGGAACACCGGGAGATAGAGTTATTTTCCGATACGCAAAAAGGAACTTCTATTGGGGAAGTAAAAAAGATCGCATTGGATGACCCGTCGGTGGAGACAATGATCAGTGAAGAACAGCTGGCTCAGCTTACGGATGAAGTGGAACTGTTAGATGGTGCAAGTGCGGAATTTGATATGGAACTTGTGAGCAAAGGAGAATTGTCGCCGGTATTTTTTGGATCGGCTCTTACAAACTTTGGTGTGGAGACATTTCTTCAGCATTTTCTTCAGATGACAAGCTCTCCCCTTCCGAGAATCTCGGATAAAGGAGTTATTGATCCTATGACAGAAAAGGAATTTTCCGCATTTGTATTTAAGATTCAGGCAAATATGAATAAGGCTCACCGTGACAGAATCGCGTTTATGAGAATATGTTCCGGAGAATTCGAAGCTGGAATGGATGTGTTTCATATTCAGGGTGGGAAAAAAGTGAGACTTTCTCAGCCACAGCAGATGATGGCAAGTGAAAGAAAAATGATCGAAAAAGCATACGGTGGAGATATCATTGGTGTGTTCGACCCGGGAATTTTTTCAATTGGAGATACGCTTACCAATTCTCCTGAGAAATTTGCATACGAAGGAATTCCGACTTTTGCACCGGAGCACTTTGCCAGAGTTCGCCAGGTGGATACGATGAAACGTAAGCAGTTCATCAAGGGAATCAATCAGATCGCACAGGAAGGTGCAATCCAAATTTTTCAGGAATATAATACCGGTATGGAGGAAATTATAGTAGGTGTGGTAGGTGTCCTGCAATTTGATGTGTTAAAATACCGTTTGGAAAATGAATACAATGTGGAGATTCGAATGGATACGCTGCCATATGAACATATCCGCTGGATCGAGAATAAAGAAATTGACTTAGATAAAATTGTGGGTACTTCTGATATGAAGAAGATTAAGGACTTAAAAGACAGACCGCTTTTATTGTTTGTGAACAGCTGGAGCATACGTATGACACTGGAGCGCAACGAAGGGCTGGAGTTATCTGAGTTCGGAAAATAGTTTACAAATTTCCCTATTTGCAAACGGATATAAATTTGTTATAATAACAGGAGATAATTCCATCTCTTGGCAAGAGACGGCAATCCAGACTAGGAGGTTTTGAATCATGGGAAAAGACGAAAGAAATAGTTATACAATAAAGGCAGATGATAATCTTGGAGAAGTACAGATTGCAGATGAGGTTGTTGCAATCATTGCAGGGCTTGCAGCTATGGAAGTGGAAGGTGTCGCTTCGATGGCAGGGAATGCAACGAGAGAACTGATCAGCAAGCTTGGAATGAAATCTTTATCCAAAGGTGTGAAAGTAGATGTGCTTGAAGGTGTAGTGACAGTTGCGCTGGCGCTGAATTTGAAGTATGGCTACAGCATCATGGATGTTTCTGCCAAGGTACAGGAGAAAGTAAAAGCTTCGATTGAGAATATGACAGGTTTGACAGTTGCAGATGTGAATATTCGTGTAGCTGGAGTGGACATGGAAAACTAGATCTGTGAAGACAGAATGGGAATCAGAGTGGAGTTTTAGCTCCACTCTTTTTGGTTGCCAAGAGGGAATCACATGTAGTATAATAATCAATAATGCAAAAAAATAGAAAAATCCAAAGAATAAAGAGGTAGAAAAATGAATAGATCAGAACTTAGAGAACATATTTTTAGAATGTTATTCCGTATAGAATTTAACAGCGAAGAAGAGATGAAAGAACAAGAAGACCTCTACTTTGAATTGCTTGGCGAGACTGACGAACAGGATAAGACTTATATTTTGAATAAATATAAAGCTGTTGTCGACAAAAAAGAAGAGATTGATGGACTTTTGAATGAGTATACAACAGGCTGGAAGACATCTCGTATGAATCGGGTAGATCTGACAATTTTAAGACTTGCGGTTTATGAGATGAAATGGGATGAGGAAGTTCCGACCGGTGTGGCAATCAATGAGGCGGTAGAACTCGCGAAGAAATACAGCAGTGATGAAGGTCCTTCGTTTGTCAATGGTGTGCTGGCAAAGCTGGCGGAATAAGGTGATATGATGCGCAATGTGTATTCTGTTGGACAGGTCAATGCCTATATCAAGAATATGTTTACACAGGATTTTATGCTGAACCGGATTTATGTGAAAGGGGAAGTGTCAAATTGTAAATATCATACGTCCGGGCATATTTACTTTTCACTGAAAGATGAGTCCGGGATGATCGCATGTATTATGTTTGCAGGACAGAGAGGCGGTTTGCCGTTTCGGATGCGGGAAGGACAGCAGGTAATTGTGCTTGGCAATATAACCACATACGAGAGGGATGGGAAATATCAGCTCTATGCAAAAGAGATTATTCTAGATGGAGCCGGAGCACTTTATGAGAGATTCGAGGCATTGAAACAGGAACTGGGCGAGATGGGAATGTTTGCCGAGGAGTACAAGCAGCCGATTCCGAAGTTTGCAAGAACAATCGGCGTTGTGACGGCGCCTACAGGCGCGGCGATTCGGGATATTATCAATGTTGCAGGCAGAAGAAACCCGTATGTGCAGTTACTCTTATACCCTGCATTGGTTCAGGGAGAAGGGGCGGCTGCAAGTATTGTAGAAGGAATTGCGGCGCTTGAAAAAAAAGGAGTAGATTTGATCATTGTAGGGCGCGGCGGCGGTTCTATAGAAGATCTTTGGGCGTTTAATGAAGAAATTGTTGCGAGAGCTATTTTTGAATGCCGGATTCCGGTTATTTCAGCGGTGGGGCATGAGACGGACACAACTATCGCAGATTATGTGGCAGATTTGCGGGCGCCAACGCCTTCTGCGGCGGCTGAACTTGCGGTGTTTGAATATGAGACATTTTTAAACGGAGTTGAAGAATATCGAATAAAGATACGTAAAGCAATACATCAGAAAGCAGAATGGGAAAAGATAAAAACCGGGCAGTATGCATTGAAATTAAAGTATCTGCATCCGCAAAATAAACTGCGGGACAAACAGCAAAGAACGGTGGAATTGGAAGAGCGGCTCAGACAGACAATGGAAAGAAAGATTGACGATAAAAAACGCCGATTTGGTTTTTATATCGAACGTATGAAAGGACTTTCGCCGCTGGCAAAGCTGAATCAGGGATTTGCTTATGTATCAACGGAAAATGGCAAAGTGGTGAAGACAATCGCAGATACGGCAAATGGAGAGACACTGAATGTATATGTGACAGACGGTGTGATCAAAGCAAGAGTAGAAGATACGCATAAGGAGGAACATTGTGGAAGCAGAAAATAAAAAAGATCAGACTCTGGAGGACGTATTTGAACAGTTAGATGAAGTAGTAAAAAAATTAGAGGGAGAAGCTGTTTCGCTTGAGGATTCTTTTCAATTGTATCATGAAGGAATGGAATTGCTGAAGATATGTAATGATAAGATTGAGACGATTGAGAAAAAAGTAATGATATTGGATAAAGATGGTGAAGAGCATGAATTTTAAGGAAGAAAGAATCGGAAAAATAACAGCGATAGAACAGATTTTAAAAAAATATCTGCCGGTCAAAGAAGGTCTCCAAAAAGAGATCATGGAGGCGATGGAGTATAGTCTTCTAGCCGGTGGAAAACGTCTCCGGCCGATGCTGATGAGAGAGACATATGTATTGTTTGGCGGTGATGAGGAACTTATTGAGCCGTTTATGGCAGCGATTGAGATGATTCACACGTATTCACTTGTACATGATGATCTTCCGGCGATGGACAATGATGACTACCGCAGAGGGAGAAAGACTACACATGTTGTGTACGGTGAGGCAATGGGGATTCTGGCGGGAGATGCACTTCTTAATTTTGCCTTTGAGACGGCTGTAAAGGCGTTTGCAATGTGTCCGCAAAAGAGCATAGAGATTGGTCAGGCGATGAGAATCCTTTCTGAGAAAGCTGGAATTTACGGCATGATCGGGGGACAGGTAGTCGATGTCAAGAGTGCAGGACAAGCTGTTTCCAAAGAAGTGTTGGATTTTATTTATGAGCTGAAGACAAGTGCTCTGATCGAGTGTGCTATGATGATCGGAGCGGTGCTTGCCGGCGCTTCTGAGACAGAAGTGCAAAAGATAGAACAGATTGCAAAATATGTGGGAGTCGCTTTTCAGATACAGGATGATATTTTGGATGTGACAAGCACGGTGGAAGTGCTTGGAAAGCCAATTCACAGCGATGAAAAGAATGAAAAGACGACATATGTGACGTTGCTTGGAATTGAAAACGCAAAGGAGGCTGTGGAGAGCCTTTCCATGGAAGCGATTCATTTATTACACAGCATTTCAGGGGAAAATCAGTTTTTGGAGATGCTTTTAAAAGAATTAATTTACAGAGAAAAATAAAAGGGGTGCTCTTATGGTATTGGAGCGAATTCAAAAAGAAGATGATATTAAAAAACTAAAGGAAAGTGAATTAGATACGCTGGCAGAAGAGATTCGTCAGTTTTTGGTTGAAAAGATCAGTAAAACGGGAGGACATCTGGCTTCCAATCTAGGTGTAGTGGAACTGACGATGGCGATGCATTTGGCGTTTTCACTTCCGAAAGATAAAATTATATGGGATGTGGGACATCAGGCATATACACATAAGATTTTAACAGGAAGAAAAGCAGGATTTGATGATCTGCGTAAGTACGGGGGGATGAGCGGTTTCCCGAAACGAAAAGAAAGTGCATGTGATGCATTTGATACGGGACACAGTTCTACTTCAATCTCGGCAGGACTGGGATATGTGGAGGCAAGAGAGATACTGAAAGAAGATTATCAGGTCATCTCAGTGATCGGAGACGGTTCTCTGACCGGAGGTATGGCTTATGAAGCGTTGAATAACGCCTCTCATCTGAAGAGCAATTTTATTATTGTATTAAACGATAATCGGATGTCGATTTCTGAAAATGTCGGAGGAATGTCGAACTATCTGGATGGAATCCGCACAGCACATGCCTATACAGATTTGAAGAAAAATGTAGAAAAGACATTACAGAAAGTGCCGTGTGTTGGAGATCAGATCGTGTCACATATTCGAAAGACAAAAAACAGTATCAAGCAATTGCTTGTACCTGGGATGTTGTTTGAAGATATGGGAATCACTTATCTGGGTCCTGTCGACGGTCATGATATCAAAAAATTATATAAAATTTTTCAGGAAGCAAAGAAGATTGACCATGCTGTGCTTGTCCATGTCTTGACAGAAAAAGGAAAAGGATATCTTCC
The DNA here is from genome assembly GCF_059731825.1 of Faecalimonas nexilis. NCBI lineage: Bacteria > Bacillati > Bacillota > Clostridia > Lachnospirales > Lachnospiraceae > Faecalimonas > Faecalimonas nexilis. The sequence continues at coordinate 1,593,497 of NZ_AP029189.1, forward strand.
GGCGGAAAAGATGCCTTCCAAATTTCATGGGACAGGTCCGTTTGATATTGCCACTGGACAGCAGAAATCTTCTGGTGACAAAGACACATATACCGATGTTTTTGCAAAGGTGATGTACAGGATGGGAAAAGAGGAGCCAAAGCTTGTTGCAATCACTGCAGCAATGAAAGACGGGACGGGTCTGACACCGTTTGCAAAGAAATATCCGGACAGATTTTTTGATGTCGGAATTGCAGAAGAGCATGCGGTTACTTTTGCAGCAGGACTTGCAGCAGCAGGGCTAAAACCTGTATTTGCTGTATATTCTTCCTTTTTACAGAGAGGGTATGATCAAATGATACATGATGTCTGTCTGCAAAATTTGCCGGTCGTCTTTGCGGTAGATCGGGCGGGACTTGTCGGAAATGACGGGGAGACACATCAGGGACTGTTTGATCTTGCATATTTAAGCGGAATCCCGAATATGACAGTGATGTCCCCGAAAAATAAATGGGAGTTTGCGGATATGATCCGGTTTGCAATCGAATTTCACGGACCGATCGCCATCAGATATCCAAGGGGAGCGGCGTATGACGGACTGCAGGAATTCCGGGAGCCGATCGTATATGGGAAAAGTGAAGTTATTTATGAGGAACAGGACATCGCAGTTTTTGCTGTTGGGCATATGATGGAGACTGCGGAGGCAGTGTGTGCGCAGCTAAGAGAAAGAGGATATCATTGCAGTCTGATCAATGTGCGCTTTGTCAAACCATTTGATCAGGATATCCTGAAACAGATGAGCAGAGCACACAGACTTTTTGTGTCGATTGAGGAAGGCCTTTTAGATGGCGGATATGGCGAGAAAATTGCCAATTATGCTGCAAGAGAAAGAATGGATGTCTGCGTATTGCAAAATGGTATTCAGGATGAATATGTGGAACATGGTAATGTGGAGTTGTTGAGAAAAGAAGTGCATCTGGATGCGGATTCGATTGTTGAGAAAATTGTTGCAACATATGACGCATTGAAATGAAGATGATTTAGGAGAGTATATGAAAGAACGATTAGATGTATTACTGGTAAAAAGGAATTTAGCAGAGTCCAGAGAAAAGGCAAAGGCGATCATTATGTCCGGTAATGTGTTTGTGGAAGGACAAAGAGAGGATAAAGCAGGGACAACATTTTCGGATGAAGTGCAGATTGAGATTAAAGGGCATACGCTTCCGTATGTCAGCCGTGGAGGCTTGAAGCTTGAAAAGGCAGTTGCCAATTTTGACGTCTGTCTGGAAGGGAAAGTCTGCACGGACGTGGGCGCTTCGACTGGTGGTTTTACAGACTGTATGCTGCAAAACGGGGCAAGAAAAGTGTTTGCCATTGATGTCGGAAAAGGACAGCTTGCGTGGAAATTAAGACAGGATGATCGTGTTATCTGCATGGAGAAGACAAATATCCGTTATGTGACACCGGAGGATCTGGGAGAAGAAATTGATTTTTCTTCGATTGATGTCTCCTTTATTTCACTTACAAAGGTATTGCTTCCGATTCGGAATTATCTGAAAGAGGATGGTCAGATCGTGGCACTGATCAAGCCGCAGTTTGAGGCTGGAAGAGAAAAGGTAGGAAAGAAGGGTGTAGTACGTGAAAAAAGTACGCACTATGAAGTGATTGAGATGGTGCTGTCCTATGCACTGTCTATCGGATTTTCAGTGCTAAATCTTGACTTTTCTCCAATCAAAGGTCCGGAAGGAAATATCGAATATCTTGTGCATTTGCAGAAAACAGAACAGACAGATACAATCGAACACGTGGAGATTGACTGGAAGCAGATTGTGGAGAATGCCTTTTCCACATTGGCAAAATAAAAATAGAGGATAGAAGATGGATAAGTTTTATATCATTACAAACCAAAGCAAAGACAGGGAGCTTGTGACAACACATCGGATTCAACGATATATCGAACAGCATGGCAGACAGTGTATTGTAGCGTCAGATGGTAAGAGTGTGCCAAAGGATACGGAATGCGTCCTGGTACTTGGCGGCGATGGAACTTTAATTCGTGCTGCAAGAGAATTGCGTACCTGCAAAGCACCGCTTCTTGGGATTAATTTGGGAACGCTTGGGTATTTGACGGAAGTGGAAGTGCAAAATATTGAGCAGGCACTGGAGCAGCTTTTTGAAGAGACTCCGGAGATTGAGGCAAGAATGATGCTCAAAGGAGTTCTGAATAAAGGTCAGGAAGATGTAGCGCTCAATGATATTGTTGTGGGAAGAGCAGGAGCTCTTCGGATCATTCATTTTAATATTTACGTGAATGGAGAACTTTTGAATTCATATCAGGCGGATGGAGTGATTATTTCTACCCCAACCGGCTCGACCGGATATAATTTGTCTGCCGGTGGTCCGATTGTAGAGCCTACCGCATCTATGATTGTTGTGACACCAATCTGCTCTCACGCCTTAAATACAAGAAGTATTGTGCTGTCGGCTGAGGATGAGATTGTTGTGGAGATTGAAAAAGGAAGAGATAACCGGACAGAGATTGCAGCAGTTTCGTTTGATGGAGAACAGACAATTGAAATATATACAGGGGATCAGATTGTCATAAGAAGGGCGGAAGATACCACGAAACTTTTTAAGCTGAGCAAAATAAGCTTTTTAGAGACGTTGAGGAAAAAGATGAAAGGAAGCTGAAAAAATGAAGGGAAAAAGACATGCAAAAGTAGTTGAGCTCATCAATAAGCATAATATAGAGACACAGGAGGAGCTGGCAGAGCGCTTGAATCAGGAAGGATTTCAGGTGACACAGGCAACAGTTTCCAGAGATATCAGAGACCTGAAGCTGACAAAGGTTCCAACTGAGGGCGGAAGACAGAAATATACGATTTTGAAGACACCTGAAACGGCGATGAGCGAGAAATATATGAGGGTTTTAAAGGACGGATATGTTTCCATGGACATGGCTCAAAATATACTGGTGATCAAAACTGTTTCCGGCATGGCAATGGCAGTGGCGGCGGCAATTGACGCGATGAATTGGAATGAAGTGGTCGGTTGTATTGCAGGAGATGACACGATTATGTGTGCAATACGGACGACAGATGATACAGTGAACGTGATGGACAAAATCAGAAAAATTGTAATGTAAGACAAGATGTGTCAAAAGAGAGTCTGGGAGAAAGAATATGTTACATAATTTGTATGTGAAAAATCTTGCATTGATTGATGAGATTGAAGTGGAATTTACAAAGGGGCTGAATATTTTGACAGGGGAGACAGGCGCCGGGAAATCAATTATTCTTGGTTCTGTCAATCTTGCATTGGGAGGAAAATATTCCGCTGATATCATACGAAAGAGTGCAGAATATGGATATGTGGAACTAACATTTTTTGTGGAAAATAAGACACAGGCGGAGGCGCTGAAAAGAAAAGATATTTTCCCGGAAGATGGAGTCGTTGTTCTTAGCAGAAAACTTATGAGTAAGAGAAGTATCAGTAAGATCAATGGCGAGACGGTTCCGATTGCGCTTTTAAAAGAAGCAGCGTCGATTTTAATCGATATTCATGGACAGCATGAGCACCAGTCCCTGCTCTATAAAAAAAATCATCTGACAATTTTAGATGCATTTGCAAAAGAGAACATTAAGCAGGTGAAAGAAAAGCTTGCAAAGGCTTATTTGATTTACAAAGAGCAGAAAGAAGAGCTTGAAGAGGCGTTGACAGATGAAAAGGAACGCAATAAGGAGATCGGGTTCTTAGAGTTTGAAATTCAGGAGATCAGACAGGCGAAGCTTTCAAGACAGGAGGATGAGACACTGGAGGAAACATATCGCCGGATGACGAATGGAAAGAAAATCGTGGGAAATTTGGAAGAGGCATATGAGTACACCGGTGGAACGAACTCAGAGACGGCAAGCGAGGCAATCAGCAGGGCGCTTCGTTGTATGCAGGAGGCGGCAGGCTGCGATGAGCAGGCACAGGATATGTTTCAGCAGCTTGCGGAGATAGATAGTCTTTTGAATGATTTTAACCGAGAATTGTCAGACTACAAAATGTCCTTTGATTTTTCGGAAGAGACGTTTTTTGAAGTGGAGACACGATTGAATGAGATCAATCGTTTGAAGGCAAAATATGGAAATTCTATTGAAGAGATTTTAGAATATTGTGATAAAAAAGAGGAAAGGCTATTAAAACTGCAGGATTATGATGCGTATCTGGCGCAGTTACAAAAAAAAGTGGAAGAGACCGAAGCAGAAGTAAAACACTATTCTAACCAGTTGTCTTTACTGCGGAAAGAAGAAGCCGTAAAGCTTGCAGAAGCGATTCGAAAAGGGCTTCGAGATCTGAATTTTTTAGATACGCAGTTTGAAATTGTGTTTCGTGAGCTTGGGACTTATACAGTTCAGGGGACAGATGAAGTTGAATTTATGATTTCCATGAATCCCGGAGAACCGGTGAGAGCGCTCGGCGATGTTGCATCGGGAGGAGAGCTGTCAAGAATCATGCTCGCAATTAAAAGTGTGATGGCTGAGAAAGACCAGATAGAGACATTGATCTTTGATGAGATTGATGTGGGAATCAGCGGAAGAACCGCTCAGAAGGTTTCTGAAAAGATGTCTTTTATCGGACGAAATCATCAGGTGATCTGCATTACCCATCTTGCGCAGATTGCAGCGATGGCGGATGCACATTACGCGATTGAAAAGCAGGTGGAGGATGGTGTCACAAAAAGTAAAATTTTCCGATTAAGTAAAGAACAGGAAATTGAAGAGCTTGCCAGAATTCTTGGAGGTGCAAAGATTACAGATACTGTTATGCAAAGTGCAGCTGAGATGAAAGAATTGGCAGAACGTACAAAATAATACCAGAGTGAAAAAAAGAGAATATCACATACTAAAACAGATGCATTTTGCATCTGTTTTTTTAGCAGGAGGACATGTGATATGAAAAAACGCTGGTATAGAAGATTTTTAATAATGGTATTGTTGTTTGGCCTGTTTGTGGGAGGCGGATTTAGTATACGGAATGCAAAACAGATGTATTCTAAGGAAGAAGTCAGCGCAAAAGCGGCATCCGGTGATCTGTTGATACCGGGTGGAATGCCCATTGGCATTTATATGGAGACAGATGGTGTAATGGTTCTTGGAACAGAAGCGCTTGAAGGGCTTGACGGATTGAATTATGAACCGGCCAAACATCTGGTAAAGGCAGGGGATTACATTGTTGGTATCAATGAAAAGCCGGTTGCAAATAAAAAAGAATTGCTGGAGGAAATAAAGAATCTTACATCTGAGGAAGTGATACTGAAAGTGCGAAGAAAAGAGGAAGTAATTGAGGTAAAGATGAAACCGGTAAAAGTGACTGAAAAAGAATATAAGCTCGGAATTTGGGTAAGAGATAACGCGCAGGGACTTGGCACCATCACATTTTTGACTGGAAACAGCGAATTTGGAGCATTGGGACACGGAATTCATGATGTGGATACAAATGAGCTGCTCGATATTACGGATGGCACATTATACGAGACGAGTATAAAAGATATTCAAAAGGGAGAAAGTGGAAATCCGGGCGGCATGGAAGGGATTATCGTCTATAACCGCTATAATATATTAGGGAAAATTGCAAAAAACACAGAGGCGGGAATTTATGGAACCGTAGATAAGATTGACGCTCTGTTTGCCGAACAGACACCGATGACAATTGGAAAGAAAGAAGAGATACAGACAGGGGATGCCTTTATTCGCTGTGCGGTGGATGGAACTGTGAGAGATTATCAGATAAAAATTACAAAAGTAGACTTATTTTGTAAGGAAGTGAACAAGGGAATTGTGCTGGAAGTCACAGACCCTGAATTGTTGGATCTGACTGGGGGAATTGTTCAGGGAATGAGTGGCAGCCCAATCATACAGAACGGAAAACTTGTCGGAGCAGTAACTCACGTGTTTGTACAAGATGCGACAAAAGGATACGGAATATTTATAGAGAATATGTTGAAAAATATAGAATAGAAAGAGAAATGTCGAAATATTACGACGACATTCGCTTGCACGCCAAAATGACGGAAGATATAATAGGATTTGTGATTGAAAACAGAGATTAAGAGTGTAGGAGGACAATAAAGTGGGACGGTTAAACGTGGCAATTGCTGATGATAATGAGCGGATTTTGAACATTTTGGAGGAAATTGTAAATAATGACGAGGAATTGACACTTGTCGGAAAGGCTGATAATGGAGAAGATATGTATCATATCATAAAAAATAAGGAGCCGGATGTCGTATTATTAGATCTGATCATGCCGAAAATGGACGGTTTAAGTGTCATGGAACTTGTACAGGAGGATAGAAACTTAAAAAAAATGCCAGATTTTATTATCATAACAGCAATTGGACAGGAACGAATTACAGAAGACGCCTTTAAAAGAGGGGCAAGCTACTACATCATGAAACCGTTTAACAATGAAATGGTATTAAACAGAATCAAACATACACACAGAGAAATACAATATGAAAAGACGCCCGTGGGAAATATTTCCGAATGCAGAAGAGAGATTGACGAAGAAAGTTTGGAGAGTCGTGTGACAAATATGATTCATGAAATCGGAATACCGGCACATATCAAAGGATATCACTATTTGCGTGATGCGATTATGATGGCTGTGGAAGATATGGATGTACTGAACGCGATCACGAAAATACTGTATCCGACAGTGGCGAAGAAATATCGTACAACATCAAGCAGAGTAGAACGTGCAATTCGACATGCGATTGAGGTGGCTTGGAGCAGAGGAAAACTAGATATTTTAGATGACTTGTTTGGATATACTGTCAGCAATGGAAAAGGAAAGCCGACGAACTCAGAATTTATCGCTTTGGTATCCGATACAATCCGATTAGAAAAAAAGCACGCATAAATATACAGGAGTTTTTATTGACCCTTTGGGCTGCACTCGGTATAATAGAAAGAAAGTGCTATAAAAATGAGTGGAGGGAAGGTCATGAAAAAAATATTATTTGCCGCTTCAGAATCAGTGCCGTTTATTAAAACCGGTGGGTTAGCCGATGTTGTCGGATCCTTGCCCAAAAATTTTGACAAAGAACAGTATGATGTCAGAGTAATACTGCCAAAATACATGTGTATAAAAGAAGAATGGAAGAATCAGTTGCAGTACAAGACACATTTTTACATGGATTTTTACTGGCAGAGCCGTTATGTAGGTGTTCTGGAGCTTGAATTGGACGGAGTGACATTCTATTTTGTAGATAATGAGGAATATTTTGCGGGGTTCAAGCCTTATGGTGATATGCTTTGGGACATTGAAAAATTTGCGTTCTTCTCAAAGGCAGTGCTCAGCATCTTACCGTTGATAGATTTCAGACCAGATATCATTCACTGCCATGACTGGCAGACTGGGTTGATTCCGGTATATCTTGACAATTTCCGTTATGGTGGAGAATTTTATCGGGGGATTAAGACTGTTATGACGATACATAATCTGAAATTCCAAGGCGTGTGGGGAACCGATAAAGTAAAAGAGATTACAGGGCTTCCGGATTATTATTTTGTGCCGGACAAGATGGAGGCATATAAAGATGCAAATCTGTTGAAGGGAGGTATTGTATATGCAGACCGCGTGACGACAGTGAGCAATTCTTATGCCGAAGAGATTAAGACACCATTTTACGGAGAAAAACTGGACGGACTTATGAATGCAAGAAGTAACAGTCTGTCCGGAATTGTCAATGGTATTGACTATGAAGAATATAATCCTGGCACGGATATCCATATTGCAAGAAATTATACAGTAGAGAACTTTAGAAAAGAAAAGGTGAAAAATAAACTTGCACTTCAAGAGCAGCTTGGGCTGGAAGTTGATGCAAAGAAGATGATGATCGGTATTGTCTCCAGATTGACTGACCAGAAAGGATTTGACCTGATCGCATATGTGTTAGACGAATTGTGTCAGGACGAGATTCAGATCGTTGTACTTGGAACCGGTGAGGAGAGATATGAGAACATGTTCCGGCATTTCGCATGGAAATATCCGGGAAAAGTATCGGCTCAGATTTATTATTCTGAACCAATGTCTCATATGATTTACGCTGCCTGTGATGCATTTTTAATGCCGTCCTTATTTGAGCCTTGTGGACTTAGTCAGCTGATGAGCCTTCGATATGGAACAGTTCCGATCGTGAGAGAGACCGGAGGATTAAAGGATACAGTTGAAGCTTATAATGAATATGAAAAGACGGGAACAGGATTCAGTTTCTGCAATTATAATGCGCATGAGATGATGCATACTGTGCGGTATGCAGAGCAGATTTATTACGATAAAAAACGCGACTGGAATAAGATTGCAGAGCGGGCGATGCAGAAAGATTTCTCATGGAAAAATTCTGCAAAACAATATGAGGATTTATACAACACTTTATAGACAAAAGAAGAGACCGGAGGAGATTGGACATGAAAATTAAAGACAGATTATCAGAAAACAGAGTGAATATTTCGTTTGAAGTATTTCCCCCAAAAACAGATGCCGGATACGGAAAAGTATTGGAAGCAACAGAAGAGATTGCGGCTTTAAAGCCTTCCTTTATCAGTGTGACTTATGGAGCCGGCGGCGGGACAAGCAAGAATACAGTCAAGATTGCATCTCATATCCAGAATGATCTTGGGGTGGCAAGTCTTGCGCATCTGACTTGCGCTTCTTCCACAAAAGAAGAAGTAAGACAAGTCATTGAGCAGTTAAAGGAACAGGGAATTCAAAATATACTGGCACTTCGCGGAGATATCCCAAAAGATGGAGCTTTTCCGATTCCCAACCACTATAAATATGCAAGTGAGCTGATTGCAGATATCAAATCACAGGGAGATTTTTGTATCGGGGCAGCATGTTATCCGGAAGGACATGTGGAGAGCGAGCACAAATCAGAGGATATTGCGCACTTGAAAGAAAAAGTGGATGTCGGCGTAGATTTTCTGACGACACAGATGTTTTTTGACAATTCGATTTTATACAATTTCCTGTACCGGATTCGAGAGAAAGGAATCACAGTTCCTGTTCTTCCAGGAATTATGCCTGTCACGAATGGAAAGCAGATCGCTCGTATCTGTGAACTTTCGGGAACAATCCTTCCTGAAAGATTTCGTGCCATAGTAGACCGGTTCGGAGATGATCCAAAAGCGATGCAGCAGGCGGGAATTGCCTATGCGACAGATCAGATTATCGATCTGATTGCAAATGGTATTCAGAATATTCATATTTATTCTATGAATAAGCCGGAAATTGCAGCTGCAATCATGACAAACTTATCAGAGATTATCAAATAAACGAAATTAGAGGGTATTATGGATATACGAACGAGAGAAGCCGTTCGGTATCTTGGATATGGAAGACATGCGATAGATGAACGAACATTACAGCTGGTGGAAGATTCTTTCAAAGAATTGGAACACATCGTAAATGCAAAATTCACCTATCGCATTTTTGAAACTACTTTTCCGGATACGAATGAGCTTAGCATAGGAAAAATGAAAATTAAAAGTAAAAATCTATATAAGAACTTGAAGGGCTGTTCTCAGGCAGTCGTATTTGGAGCGACACTCGGGACCGGTGTGGATGTGCTTATGAAACGATACAGTCTGACGGATATGGCGAAGGCAGTTGTTCTGCAGGCGTGTGCAGCTGCGATGCTGGAGGAATATTGTGATAAGGCACAAAATGAAATTGCCGAAAGTCTGCGCAAGGAGCAGTTATATCTTCGCCCAAGATTCAGTCCGGGGTATGGAGATTACTCCATTTTACATCAGGATGATATCTTACGCATGCTTGATGCTGCAAAGACGATAGGACTGACGATGACAGAGAGTTATATGCTTACCCCGACAAAGTCTGTGACGGCTGTGATTGGGATCAGCAGCACACAGGAGCCATGCCATATCAAAGGCTGCGAAGAATGTCAGAAATTAGATTGTATATACAGAAGGAGTTAATATGTTACTGGAAAGATTAGGAAAAGAGCTCTTATTTTTTGACGGAGGGATGGGGACGCTGTTGCAGGCAGAAGGACTTCAGCCTGGCGAACTCCCTGAGACCTGGAATATAGAGCGAAAAGAAACGATACGAAAAATTCATCAGTCATATTTTGAGGCTGGAAGTGATATTGTGCTTACGAACACATTTGGAGCGAACGCATTGAAGTTTCATGACGAAAATTGTTCCTTAAAGGCTATCATTGATGCGGCAGTTGAAAATGTCAGATTTGGAGCAAAGGCGGGGATCAGAGATGGGCGAGACTATTATGTTGCTTTGGATATCGGACCGACTGGAAAATTGTTAAAACCTTTGGGAGACCTGTCTTTTGAAGACGCCTATGAAGCATTCAAAGAAGTTGTGCAGTATGGGGAGAAAGCAGGGGCAGATTTGATTCATATCGAGACAATGAGTGATACTTACGAGGTGAAAGCGGCAGTCCTTGCAGCAAAAGAAAACACAAATCTCCCTGTATTTGCAACGATGATATTTGATGACAAAGGAAAGCTTCTGACAGGAGGAGATGTGCCGTCTGTAGTGGCGCTTTTGGAAGGTCTCAGAGTGGATGCACTTGGGATTAACTGTGGAATGGGACCAAAACAGATGCTCCCTATTTTGCAGCAGATTGCGCAATATACTTCACTGCCAATCATTGTAAAGCCGAATGCGGGACTTCCAAAGCAAAGAGACGGACAGACCTACTATGATGTCACACCGGATGTTTTTGCCAAACAGCTCCAGGAGATTGTAAAAGCAGGTGCCTGTGTGATCGGCGGATGCTGTGGTACAACTCCAAAGCATATCCGCGCGATGATTTCAGCTTGTAAAGACTTGGAGATGACAAAGCCAACCTTCAAGAATCACACGATTGTCTCCTCCTATGGAAAAGCAGTGGAACTTGGAGATATGCCTGTTATTATTGGAGAGCGTATCAATCCGACAGGAAAGAGTAAGTTTAAGCAGGCTTTAAAGGAACATAACCTGGACTATATTTTAAAAGAAGGAATTACACAGCAGGATAAGGGGGCACATATTTTAGATGTGAATGTGGGACTTCCGGATATCGATGAGGTTGTAATGATGAAAGAGGTGGTCAGAGAACTTCAAAGTGTGACAAGTCTCCCTCTTCAGATTGACACAGTCGACACAGAGGCAATGGAGCAGGCGATGCGTATTTACAATGGAAAGCCAATGGTAAATTCAGTCAGCGGAAAACAGGAATCCATGAATGCAGTTTTCCCGTTGATTCAAAAGTATGGTGGAGTTGTTATTGGACTTACGCTGGATGAAAATGGGATTCCAAAGACAGCAAAAGGGCGTCTTGAGGTTGCAGGCAAGATTATCGAGGAAGCAAAAAAATATGGTATTGACAAAAAGGATATTGTCATTGATGTGCTTACCATGACAATCAGCTCAGAGCCAAACGGAGCAAAGACAACATTGGAAGCGTTGAAAATGGTACGGGATACATATGGAGTCCGGACTGCTCTTGGTGTGTCTAATATCTCTTTTGGACTTCCAAGTCGTCCGGTCATCAATGCGAATTTCTATACTATGGCAATGCAAAATGGATTGACGGCGGGGATTATCAATCCGTCTTCAGAGGATATGATGCGCTCGTATCATTCCTACTGTGCACTGATGAATTATGACACAAACTGCGAGAACTATATTGCACATTACGGCAATCAGGAACCGGCGAAAACAACAGTGCCGGCAGGGCAGCAAATTGATCTGAAGACAGCTATTGAAAAAGGATTGAAAGAAGATGCATACCAGACAACGGTTGCACTTGTAAAAACAAAGGAACCGCTTGAGATCATTAATACCTATCTGATTCCGGCGCTTGACACGGTCGGAAAAGGTTTTGAAAAGGGAACTGTATTTCTTCCTCAGCTACTGATGAGTGCAGATGCGGCAAAAAGTTCTTTTGCGGTCTTAAAAGAGGAGCTTGAAAAGAACGGCGGAGAGGAAAAAGAGAAAGAAAAAGTCATTCTTGCAACCGTGAAAGGGGATATTCACGATATCGGAAAGAATATTGTGAAAGTACTTTTAGAAAATTACAGTTTTGAAGTAATCGATCTGGGAAAAGATGTGGCGCCAGAATGTATTGTTGAGACGGTGCTTGAAAAAGAGGTGAAGCTTGTAGGGTTAAGTGCTCTGATGACGACTACTGTCGTAAGCATGGAAGAGACGATCAGACAGCTTAGAGAAAAAGCGCCGGATTGTAAAGTTATGGTCGGCGGAGCTGTTTTGAATCAGGAATATGCGGATATGATCGGAGCGGATTTCTATGGAAAAGATGCAATGCAATCCGTCTATTACGCACAAAAAATATTGACAAATCACAGATAGGTTTCTATGATAAATAGAGAATGCATTTTACAGAGATAAAGGAGAAAAAGCCATGAGAGGATTGGAAACACCAATTAGAAGAATCAGAAGACAAGTGTTCACAAAGGTAGCAAAGCTGGCATTTGAATCGACTCCGGAGACGCTGATCGACGATATTGAGGCTGTTCCTTATGAACTGATTAATGAGGATACGGAGAAATACAGAGAGAGTATTTACCGTTCGCGTGCAATTGTAAGGGAGCGTATGCGCCTTGCGATGGGAATGTCACTTCGCCCGGAGGATAAGCCGGTACATCTGACAGCTGGGATTGAAGAAAGTAATATTTCAGAAAAATATTATGAGCCACCGCTTATGCAGGTTATCCCATCTGCCTGTGCGGCATGCGAGGAAAAGGGATATGAAGTGAGTGACATGTGTAAAGGCTGTGTGGCACATCCTTGCCGCGAAGTCTGTCCGGTGGGAGCTATTTCCATGAAAAAGGGACGTTCCTACATTGATCAGGAAAAATGTATTAAGTGTGGGAAATGCAAATCTGTCTGTCCATATGATGCAATTTCAAAAAAAGAGCGTCCATGTGCGAAAGCATGCGGGGTGAATGCGATTGGTTCGGATAAGATGGGAAGAGCTCATATTGACAATGATAAATGTGTATCTTGCGGAATGTGTATGGTAAGCTGTCCGTTTGGAGCAATTTCGGACAAATCCCAGATCTTTCAGCTTGGAAGAGCGTTGAAAGAAGGTGGGGAGATTATAGCTGAGATCGCACCTGCATTTGTAGGACAGTTCGGACCGAATATTACACCGAGACATATCAAGGCTGCACTGCAGGAACTTGGATTCGCGGAAGTGTATGAGGTGGCGTTGGGTGCAGATATCGGCGCGATTGCGGAGGCACATCATTATGTAGAAAAAGTAGTTACCGGGGAACTTCCGTTTTTACTGACTTCTTGTTGCCCGGCATGGTCAATGCTTGCTAAAAAATATTTTCCGGATCTTGCAGATCAGGTATCACAGGAATTGACACCGATGGTTGCAACAGCAAGAACAATCAAATTAGAGCATCCGAATGCAAAAGTGGTATTTATCGGACCATGTGCATCGAAAAAGCTGGAAGCTTCCAGAAGAACTGTGAGAAGTGATGTAGATTTTGTCATTACGTTTGAAGAATTACAGGCAATGTTTGATGCCAGAGAGATCGATCTGACAGAATATGAGGCTGAGTCATCGTTCCATGACGCAACCGGTGCAGGGCGTGGATATGCTGCGGCAGGCGGTGTTGCGAATGCCATCGAAAAATGTGTCAATGAATATTATCCGGATGTGGAAGTGAAGATTGAGCATGCGGAAGGTCTTGCGGAATGTAAGAAGATGCTGACACTTGCGAAGATTGGAAAGAAAAATGGATGCCTGATTGAGGGGATGGGATGCCCGGGAGGTTGTATTGCCGGAGCCGGAACGAATATCCCGATTCAAAAAGCACAGAAAGAATTGAAGGATTTTGTGGCACATTCTTCAAAGATGCTGCCGCCAAAAGAATTAGAAGAGATTGAATTAAAATAATGCTACCTTTACGATACATAAATTCTATGATATGATGTACTATAAGCTAAGATAAAAGAATATGTGTGCGGAGGTATGTATATGGGATTTTTTGCAGCATTTGTTCAAACGATTATAAAGATGGTGATTGTCGGTGCATTTGCGTTTGGCGGAATTAAGTTTGGACGTTATTTGCGAAAACGAAAAGATGATAAAGAGGCGAATGCCTAGAAGTAGTGGGGTAAGATGAAGAATCTTACCTCATTTTTGTTCTGAAAAGAAAGGTTGATACAATGTTCAATCAATTAGTATCGGAAAAATATCGTATTTTAAACTAAGAATTGAAAAGATTAAACCGATTAATGTTGCAAAAAAAACAAAACAATGATAAAGTGTCAATATACATATTGTAAAAATAAACAAAAAGGATGGGGAAAATGAAAAAGAAAACATTAAAAATGGCGTTATGCTCGATCATGTCCGCCGTGATGCTGGCATCTGTTATCGATCCAGTGCGGGCGGCAGAAGAGCCGAGTTGGAAGACCGACATGAAAGATCATTGGAATTTTGATTCATTACAAAGCGATCAGGGTGAAAAGACGACAGCTACATTAAATGGTATTAGTATTGTCGACAGCAAAAATCCGGTATTCGGAAATGTTTTAAGTTTTGGAGGCGGAACAGACAAATATTTGAAACTGGAAAATTATATCAATACCGGTAAGGATGCGACTTCATTCTCTATGTGGTATCGTTACGACACAAAAATTACAGGAGATGGAGCTGATAAGTCAGCAGTATTGCTTCAACATGAAGACGATGGACGTTCGTTGCTTACATTGCAGGCAAGTGGACAATATAATACTTATATTAATGCACAGAATGTGGCTAGTAACAAGGCGGTTCAAAAAGGTGACTGGCAGCATGTTACGGTAGTGTTTGACCAGGCAAAAAATGAAGTAACCTATTATATCAATGGAGAATTGGACAGCACAAAAAATATGGGAACTTCAAAAGTAAATAAAAAATTATCTCTTCGTCTTGGAGCTCATAAGACAGCCGGAAATACAGATCCACACCCAATGCGCGGAGATGTAGATGAATTTTATGTGTATGAAAAGGCATTGACAGCAGATGAGGCGAAAGCAATCTACGAAGATAAAGCTACTGAGTTGTACAATCAGGAATTGAAAAAACTGGTTAAAGAAGGAAAAGAGGTTATAGAGAATCAGAAACTTCCGGAAGATAATGAAAAAGCAAAACAATTAAAAGAAGCACTCAAAAAAGCAGAGGATGCTACGACTTTAGATGAAATGAAAGCAGCGTATACGGCTCTTGAAAAAGCAATTGCAGAGTATGAAGCAGAAGTTCCAGTAAAACTATCGATAGATACCGAGAAAACAATACAAACAATCGAACCGGATTCTATTTTCGGAATTAATCATCGCTATGCATTCAATGGATATGGCACATTTGATTCAAAAGAGATGAAGATGAAAGATGATTTCACAGCGTTGTATGAAAAAGCAGGATTTGGTTCTATACGCTATCCGGGAGGAACGATTTCTAATTTGTTTAACTGGAAGACAACATTGGGAGATAAAAAGGATAGAAAAAAACAAATTCATGGTTTCTATAATAATGATGGACAAGGAGGTATTGAGCCTAATTTTGGAATTAAAGAAATTGCAGATTTTGCAGATCAGGTAGATTCAGAAATCGTGTATGTGTATAGCCTTGGACGTGGAAATGCACAAGACGCAGCAGATTTGGTGGAATTTCTGAATGCAAAAGTTGGAACGAATCCAAATGGCGGAATTGATTGGGCACAAGTTCGTGCGGATAACGGACATAAAGAGCCTTATCATGTAAGATATTTTGAAATCGGAAATGAGATGCAACAGGCATGGGGAGGTTCTGATGGTACAGCTTCTCAAGGCTATTGGACAACATATGTGGATGGTGACGCTGGTGCAGAGAAAGCATACACAGAAGGTGGACAGGCAAAATTCGTACAGAAATATGCTGTAGCAGAAGAAGACTGGAATAAGAAGGCATCGCAGAGTGATGGAAAGCCGAACTTAGTGCGTTATTTGCGCTATGCGAACCAAAATCCAGGAAAACTGGTTGATGGAAAAATTGTAGAAGATCCAAGTTATAAAGCAGTTAATGATGGTGTAAAAGTGTATGTTGGTACAGATGGAAAGTTAGACGAATGGACAGTGGTATCTGATTTTGAAAACTCAAAAGCAACTGACAAACATTGTGTAGTTGACTATAGTACAGGAAGCATTACTTTTGGTGATGGGATACATGGCATGATTCCAGAAAAAGGAAAAAATATTTATGCAACTTACACAGTAGACAGAGAAGGATTTATTGATGTATCAAAAGCAATTAAGCAGACAACAGAGAAAATCAATGAAATAGAGAAGACAAATTACGAAGCAAATGTATACACGAGTTTTGAATCAAGCGGATTTATTAAACGAATGAGTGATCTTGATGCAAATAAATGGTATGATGGCATGACCATTCATCCGTATTCAGGAAGTGTGAGCGGCGGAACGAATGCAGATACATTTTATGATGATGCAATGAAGAAAGCGGAGAATGTTGGGATTCAGAAAGTGAGAGAATATGTAGAACAATTGCCGGAAGGAAAAGTTCCGGTCATCAGCGAGTATGGTATTTTTAGAAATACAGAATCTCAGGTGCGTTCTCAGACACATGCGCTTTACATTGCGAAAGTAATCATGGAATATGTAAAACTTGGAAGCCCATATATCCAGAAACACTGTTTATCTGACTGGTACAGTGCAGGTGCAGACTCTTTGGGACCAACACAGCAGGCTGTGATACAGGTTGTAAAACAAAATGGTGCAGACACAACAACGGGAGAAGGAAACTTTGCATTTTTCTCAACACCATCCGCACGTGTATTCCAAATGTTGAATGCGGGATTTGGAGAAAATGTTGTAGAAGCAACATTTGAGAAAGAGCCTGCAATGAGCAATGGGGTAAAAACATTATCATCACTTGCAAGTGTAGATAAAAAGGGAAATATGTATGTTGCCATTGTGAATGTGGATCGTGAAAAAGATCAAAATGTAATGTTAGATGTAAAAGGTGTAGATGTAAGCGGACGAGATATTGAGATTCAGAGATTAGAGTCTGAAGCGATTACAGATGAAAATACATTAGAAACACCAAATAAAGTAACTGTTCAGACAGAGAAAACAAAGATGCCAAAAGGACAGATTATCAACTTGAAAAAACATTCTTTTGCTATTGTTAAGATTTTAACTGAAGAACAGGTAGTGGAAAAGGCAGATTACAGTAAAGTAGATGCGGCAATTTCAGCAATTCCAAGCGACTTAAGTATTTACACAGAAGAGTCTGTAGCAAACTTAAATGCAGCAAAAGAAGCAGTTATACGTGATTTAGATATCACAAAACAGGCAGAAGTAGACAAGATGGCAGAAGCGATCCAGAATGCAATCAAAGCTCTTCAGTTGAAAAAAGCAGATTACAGTAAAGTAGATGCAGCACTTGGAAATATTCCAAAAGACTTAAGCGTTTACACAGAAGAGTCTGTAGCAAACTTAAATGCAGCGAAAGATGCAGTTGTACGTGATTTGGATATTACAAAACAGGCAGAAGTAGACAAGATGGCAGAAGCGATCCAGAATGCAATCGAAGCTCTTCAGCTGAAAAAAGCAGATTACAGCAAAGTAGATGCAGCACTTGGAAATATTCCAAAAGACTTAAGCATTTACACAAAAGAATCTGTGGCGAAATTAGAAGAAGCAAAAGAAGCAGTTGTACGTGATTTGGATATTACAAAGCAGGCAGAAGTAGATAAGATGGCTGAAGCAATCCAAAAGGCAATTGATAATTTGAAAAAGAAAGCCAACGTGCAGCCAACTCCTGATAACAAACCTAACAATAGTGTTACAACAGGAGACGGAACAATGATTTTATTGATGATCATGTTGGTAGTTGTATCAGGCGGTACTATTTTAATCGCAGATAAGAAGAGAAGAAGAAATTCATAAAAAAAGGCGGAGAAGATGAAAAATCTTCTCCGTTTTTAATTTGCAAATTCTATAAAGATTCCACAGGAAGCTAAATCTTTAAAAAATCCCGGATAACTTTTGCTGATTGCCTGTGCGTCATCAATTGTTATTGGTTCGTCAGCAATTGTGGCAAGTATAGAAAGAGCCATTACAATCCGGTGATCGTTGTGTCCGTGAAGTGTTACATTTCCTTGAAGTTTGACAGGACCGGTTATTGTGACTGTGCCAAAGGTAGAAGAGATGGAGCAGCCAAGTTTTTTGAGTTCTGTTTCCATTGCCTCTATCCGATCAGATTCTTTGATGCGGAGTCTTCCGGCATTTTGGAAAGTCGTTTTTCCATTTGCCTGTGTTGCAAGTGCAAAAAGCATCGGTCCGAGGTCCGGACAGTCATTGAGGTCGATGACTGTGCCATTTAATGTGCCAGGACAGAACTGATATCCGTCATCTAAAACTTTAATGCCGGCGTTCATGCTTTGGAAGATGTCGATTGTTTTTTTGTCACCCTGCAGGGAATGTAAATCTAATCCATGTGTCTCGACAGAATGGTTCAAAACGCCGAGAGATGCCCAGAATACAAGCTGAGAGTAGTCTCCTTCTACAAGTACATCTGTCGGCTGGTACTGTTGGTTTCCTTTGATCGCTAATGTGTATGCATCTTCGTATTCCACAATAATTTGGAAACGTTTCAACATTTGGATAGTAAGATCAACATAAGAGCGAGATTCAAATGGCGGCTCAATATGAATTTTTGAGTCTGCTTCCAAAAGTGGGAGGGCAAATAAAAGTCCTGTTATAAATTGCGAAGAAACATTTCCTTTTAAAGTCAGCTCTCCCGGTTTTAGTCTCCCGTCGATTATAATATTGGGATATGTCCGTACAAAGTCAATCCCCTGTTCTTGAAATAACATCTCGTAGACGTTTTGCGGGCGTTCGATGAGACGTTTGCTCCCTGAAAAAGTTGCTCTCTTTCCGGTTAGAGAGAAGAGCGGAAGGAAGAAGCGAAGTGTGGAGCCGGATTCATGGCAATTTACAACGTCTCCATCATATTGGAATGTCTCAATGCCGTCGATGAAAAGCGTATCTTTGTCTTCTTTGATACTGGCACCAAGATGGCGCATGCCCTCTATGGTTGCCCGAATATCTACGCTATAATCAATGTTGGAGATTACACTTCTGCCAGGAGCAAGGCAGGCGCAGATAATTGCACGGTGCGCCAAAGACTTGCTCGGCGGAATAGTGATATTTCCTGAGTCTATCTTTGCAGGGGTGATTCTAGCCCTCATAGACACTTCTTCCTACAGACTGGGCAACCAGCTTGGCTTTCTCAATTACATTCTTGAATTTCTCTGGTTTTAGAGACTGCATGCCGTCGCTCCATGCACATTCTGGATTATTGTGTACTTCGATGATAAGACCGTCGGCGCCTGCTGCGATTGCGGCAAGAGACATAGATTCTACAAGTTTCCAGTCTCCGGTTGCGTGGGATGGATCGATGATCACCGGAAGGTGAGTTTTTTCTTTCAGAATAGGAATCACACTCAAATCCAAAGTATTTCTCGTATATTTTTCAAAAGTACGGATACCACGTTCGCAGAAGATGACATTTGGGTTTCCGCTTGCCATAATGTATTCTGCTGACATGATCCATTCTTCGATTGTTGCACTCAAACCGCGTTTTAATAAGATTGGTTTTGACATTTTACCAACTGCTTTTAACAGATCAAAGTTTTGCATATTGCGTGCGCCAATCTGAACCAGATCTACGTGTTCTTCAAATTCTTCGATTTTGTCTGCGCTCATAAGCTCAGAGACAATCGGAAGTCCGGTTTTGCTGCGGGCATTTACCATGCACATGATTCCGTCATATCCCATTCCCTGAAAAGCATAAGGAGATGTTCTGGGTTTGTAAGCGCCGCCGCGGAGCATAGAGCCACCGGCGTTTTTGACATCGACTGCAATTTCTTCCATCATTTCTCTGCCTTCCACAGAGCATGGTCCACCGATGATGACAATCGGTTCCTGTCCGCCGACTTTGATGCCGCCCACATCAATAATAGAATCTTCATGATGAAACATTCTGTTTGCCATCTTATATGGAGCAGCGATTCTCTGTACATTTTCTACCCATTCATTTGCAAGGATTCTTCTTTCATCTAATTGTGCAGTGTCGCCGACCAAACCAAATACATTGTAATTTTCTCCGGTAATCAGGCTTACTTTCAGGTTTTGTGATTCAAATTGCTGAATTAAGTGGTCTACTTCTTGATTTGGTGTGTTTTTTTTCAGTGTAATAATCATTGTCTTTCCCTACTTTCTATTAAAAATTTTCTTTTGGTTCGCTCTGGAAATAGAGTTGTCCGTATCTGGTCAGAAGAAGATCGACCAGTCCAATTGCTACCACGCTGTCGATGACTACACGCGCACGGTGAGCGATACAAGGATCATGTCTTCCCTCGATACAGATCTCCTCATCGGAACGTTCACGGAAATTGATGGTATCCTGCTTTTGATAAATAGAAGGCGTTGGTTTGATTGCCGTTGTGATGATAATTGGCATTCCGTTCGTAATACCGCCGTTGATACCGCCATTGTGGTTAGTTGAAGTGATGACTTTCCCATCTTTCATGCGGAAGCTGTCATTCGCCTCTGAGCCGTACATCCGGCTGATTGGGAATCCGGTTCCAAATTGAACTCCCTTTACGGCACCTACAGAATAGAGTGCGTGGGAGAGAATACTCTCAACGGAGTCAAAATACGGCTCACCTACGCCGGCAGGCATATTGATAATTGCCGTCTCAATCGTGCCGCCGACAGAGTCCAGACTGTGAAAGGCATCTTCAATCACTCGATTCATCGGTTCTTTGACGGCATCATCAATCGTTGCAAAATATTCGTCGTTGACTTTGTCCATCTGTTGTTTCAGCAGTTCTTCATCGGAAGAAAAAGAAACATCTTCGATATCCTTAATGCTTTTTAAATGGGAGGCAACATAAATACCCTTGCTTGCAAGCATATCAAGGCAGATGGCGCCGACCGCGACAAGCGGTGTCGTCAGCCTTCCGGAGAAATGTCCTCCTCCGCGGTAATCCTGAAATCCGAGGTATTTGCAATCTCCACTGTAGTCTGCATGAGATGGGCGGGCGAGCGCTTTTGTTTTGCTGTAATCTTTAGAGTGCTGGTTCTGATTTTGAATCAGAAGGCAGATCGGTGTTCCGCAGGAATAGTCTTCAAAGACGCCGCTTATAATTTGAACCCGGTCACTCTCGACACGTGCTGTAGAAATCTTTCCCTTTGGTTTCCGCTTGTCCAGCTGTTTTTTGATAAAGCCGGAATCAATTTTGATTCCGGGAGGCATCCCGTCAATAACTGCGCCGATGGCAGGACCGTGGGATTCCCCGAAAATCGTAACAGTAATGTTATTTCCAAATGTATTCTTCATAGTAATCAAATCCTTTTATAAATAAGTTCTTAAATCTGTGATTGGAATATCTTCCAATTCTGCATGACCGATTTGTTCTACTTTTACAATCGTAATCCGGTCATGGTCAGCTTTTTTGTCTTTGCCAAGATAAGTAAAAACTTTGTCTTTCTCGGCATCACAGGTTGTGTCAATCTGAAGGCGTTCCAGTATTTTGGAGAGTCTTTCTTTAATCTCAGGATTCTTGAGAATTGCCATCATACCGAGTGCCACACATTCTCCGTGGTAATAGTCGCGAAGGTGATAATAGCTTTCATATGCATGACCAATCGTGTGACCAAAGTTTAAAATCTTTCGCAAACCCTGTTCTGTCTCATCCTGCTCTACAACATACTTTTTGACAAGCAGTGAACGGTAAATAATCTGCTCAATATCAAGTTCTTCCTGCTCAAATAGTTCAAACAGTTCTTTATCCTGAATCAATCCTGCCTTGATTGCCTCCACAAGACCATTATAAAAATGTCTTTTTGGCAAAGTATTCAATACAAGGGGATCAATGAGGACCATCTCTGGCTGATAGAATGCACCGACACAGTTTTTGATCCCATCTAAATTGATTGCAACCTTTCCACCGATGCTGGAGTCTATCTGAGATAATGTCGTGGTCGGTATATTTATAAAATCGATTCCTCTCATATAACTGGCTGCCACGAAGCCGGCAAGATCTCCGATGACACCGCCGCCGAGGGCGATAACCAGATCTTTGCGAGAAAAGTTTCGCCGCAGCATTTGTGTTAAACAATCTTCCAGTACTGCAAAACTTTTTGCACCTTCTCCATGTTTTACAATGTGAAGATAGGAATTGGGAAATTGTTTTGATACCGTCTGCTGATAACATTCCGGTACATTGTCATCAGATATGATAAATATTTTCCGCTGACAGTCGATATAATCATGAAGCTGTTCCAAAAGCCCTTTTTCAAGATAGATATCATAATCTTTACTGCATGTTACGTGAATTTTCATGGTAGCTGTCTCCTTATATTAATATTAAACACTTTATCACTTTAAATTCATGATGCATATATATTACACCTATTTGCACGTGATGTAAACAAGAAATTTTTAGAATATTCATATTTCTTCTTGCATTTATACAGAAAAAAGCATAAAATAGCATTTGAGAAACTTTTGCACTTTAAAGGGGGAAAGAATATGAATGATTTAGAATTATACAGAGAACAGTTAGCAGAATGCGACGACAGAATCATTGATGCTTTGGTAGAGCGTAATTCTATTATAGAAAAAATTATGGCGTATAAAGAGGAGTATGGGATTCCAATTTTACAACCACAGCAGGAGAAGAAACAGCAGCGCCAGATTAAAGAAAAACTGCAGGACAATCGTTATGAAAAAGAGATCGAAGATGTGTTCCACTGTATTGTAAGAAACAGTAAGCGGATTCAGGCGCAAAAATTATTCTCTTACAACATTATCCTGATTGGGTTTATGGGGGCCGGAAAAAGTACGGTATCACAGTATTTAAAAGATGTATTTGCCATGCATGTGGTTGAGATGGATCAATTGATTGCAGAGCGGGAGGATATGAGTATTCCGGATATTTTTGCAACTTATGGGGAAGAGTATTTCCGCAATTTAGAGACAAATCTTTTGATTGAGATGCAGGCAACGAAAAATACGATTGTTTCCTGTGGTGGAGGTGCTGCACTTCGTGAGCAGAATGTAAAAGAGATGAAGAAAAATGGAAAGGTTGTTCTTTTGACGGCAGCTCCAGAGACAATTTTAAATCGCGTGAAAGACAGCGACGATCGTCCGCTTTTAAATGGCAATAAAAATGTGGAGTTTATTGCGAATATGATGGAGCAGCGAAGACAGAAATATGAGACAGCGGCTGATGTGATCATACATACGGACAACAAGAGTGTATTGCAGATCTGTGAGGAGATGATTGCAAAACTGAAAGAAGCTTAGTGACAGTTGTTAAAAGAAAAGCGATATCTGCCCGAGAGGGTAGGTATCGCTTTTCTTTTTCTATATCAGTTTTCCGCCATTCTTAACTATCTTGAAAAATATTTTTCTTTAATGACTGGAATTGGCATTTCTTTCCCGGTCCACAGGCGAAATGCCTCTGCGCCCTGGTATAAAAGCATATACAGGCCGTTGAATGTCGGACACCCTGCTTCTTTTGCAAGTCTTAACAATTTTGTCTCTTCCGGATTGTAGATGACATCAGAGACAATCAGATCTTTGTGGAATACGGAAGTATCTTTGATGATGCAGGCGTCGGTGTCAGGAGACATGCCTACAGAGGTTCCGTTTGTCAAAATTGCGCTTTCAGAGATTTCTCTTTTTAAAATATCAGGATTTTCAAAATCAAATAATCGTACTTTGCAGTTTGTCCGTTCGTTTAAATCAGCGACTGTTTTTTCGGCACGTGCGAAAAAATCGTCCCGCACATTGAATACGGAAATTTCAGACACACCATCTAGTGCAGCCTGCACTAAAATTGCAGTTGCGGCGCCGCCGGCACCGAGCAGTGTCATTTTTTTGCCGATGATGTTGTGACCGGCATCCTTCACTGCGTGCATGTAACCGACTCCGTCAGTTGTATATCCGATCAGAACGCCATTGTCATTTACGACAGTGTTGACGGCGCCGATGATCTCAGCAGCAGGAGAAAGCTTGTCACAAAGAGAGCACATCAGGTTTTTATTCGGCATTGTCAGATTAAATCCGCGCACATTTAAGGTGCGAAGCCCTTCTACAGCCGTTTTTAATTTGTCAGTTCCAACATCAAAAGCGAGGTATGCATAGTCAAGCCCTAATTGTTGAAATGCTTCGTTGTGCATCATTGGTGAGATGCTGTGTTCGACCGGGCTTCCTAAAAGACCGGTCAGACGTGTATGTCCGGTAATTTGATTTGTCATAGTATTCATCCTTTCTTTGGTTTACTTTTATGATTCTACACTTTAAAGCAAAAAAGTAAAAGTGTCAACAGTTTTTATGCCATTGATTGACAAAGAACAGAAATCTATTTATAATAAATTATTAGCGAATTTAAGATGCTGAGGAGGAAAATCATGCAACAATATGGAGTAAATGAACTGAGAAAAATGTTTTTGAACTTTTTTGAGAGTAAAGAACATCTTGTGATGAAAAGTTTTTCGTTAGTTCCAAATAACGATAAAAGTTTATTATTGATCAATTCGGGTATGGCACCGTTGAAACCATATTTTACAGGACAGGAGATACCACCGAGAAAAAGAGTGACAACATGCCAAAAATGTATCCGTACAGGTGATATTGAAAATGTCGGAAAGACAGCTCGTCATGGTACATTTTTTGAGATGCTTGGAAACTTTTCTTTTGGAGACTACTTTAAAAGAGAGGCAATTCACTGGTCATGGGAATTTTTAACAGAAGTAGTAGGACTTGATCCGGACAGACTGTATCCGTCTGTATATGTGGACGATCAGGAAGCATTTGATATTTGGAATAAAGAGATGGGAATCGCACCGGAGAGAATTTTTAAATTTGGAAAAGAAGATAACTTCTGGGAACACGGCTCCGGTCCATGTGGTCCATGTTCAGAGATTTATTATGATCGCGGAGAAAAATATGGATGCGGAAGTCCGGACTGTACAGTTGGGTGCGAATGTGACAGATATATGGAAATCTGGAACAACGTATTCACACAGTTTGACAATGATGGCAATGGCAATTATGAAGAGTTAGAGCAAAAGAATATTGATACTGGTATGGGATTAGAAAGACTTGCCTCTGTTGTACAGGATGTAGATTCTATTTTCGACGTAGATACAATCAAGGCTCTTCGTGACAAAGTATGTGAATTTGCAAGTGTAGAATACAAAGCAGATGCAGATAAAGACGTATCTATCCGTTTGATCACAGATCATATTCGTTCTGCAACATTCATGATTTCAGATGGAATCATGCCGACAAATGAGGGAAGAGGATATGTACTTCGCCGTCTGATCAGACGTGCGGCTCGTCATGGACGTCTTCTTGGAATTGATGGGAAATTCCTTGCAAAATTAAGTGCAACAGTAATCGAAGGATCCAAAGATGGTTATCCGGAGTTGGAAGAAAAGAAAGAATTTATCTTTAAAGTACTGACACAGGAGGAAGATAAATTTAACAAGACAATCGATCAGGGACTTAGCATTTTGGCATCTATGCAGGATGAGATGAAAGAAGCTGGAAAGACAGTTCTTTCAGGTGCGGATGCATTCAAGCTATATGACACATATGGATTCCCGCTTGATCTGACAAAAGAGATTTTGGAAGAAGCAGGATATACAATCGATGAAGAAGGCTTTAAGGCTTCTATGGAAGAGCAACGAGTAAAGGCGCGTAATGCCCGTGAAGTGACGAACTATATGGGGGCGGATGCCACTGTATACGATGAGATTGAGGCATCTGTGACATCAGAATTTGTAGGGTACGACAGACTGACACATACTTCAAAAATCAGTGTTCTCACAACAGAAAGTGAGATTGTGGAGGCAATTACTGAGGGACAGAATGGAACAATTTTTGTCGATGAGACTCCGTTTTATGCGACGATGGGTGGTCAGGAAGGTGATACAGGTATCATCTGTACTGAGGATGCAGAATTTACTGTGAGCAATACAATCAAATTACTAGGCGGAAAAATCGGGCATGTCGGTAACGTGACAAAGGGAATGTTCAAAGTGGGAGATTCTGTTACATTGGAAGTTGCAGAAAAAGAAAGAGCAAACACATGTAAGAATCACAGTGCAACACACTTGTTGCAGAAAGCATTAAAGACAGTGCTTGGTTCGCATGTAGAGCAGAAAGGTTCCCTTGTGACACCGGACAGACTACGTTTTGACTTTGCACATTTCTCAGCGATGACGCCAGAAGAATTAGAAAAAGTGGAGAACATTGTAAATACGGAGATTGCTAAAAACGTTCCGGTTGTAACAGAAGTTATGAATATTGAACAGGCAAAAGCAACAGGGGCTATGGCATTGTTCGGAGAAAAATATGAAGAAGATGTAAGAGTCGTATCAATGGGAGATTTCTCCAAAGAGCTCTGTGGAGGTACACACGTAAGCAATACAGGAAACATTACAACATTTAAGATTGTTTCGGAAGCAGGTGTTGCGGCAGGCGTGCGCCGTATTGAAGCATTGACAGGGGACGGTGTATTTTGTTATTACAAAGAAGTGGAAAAAGAACTCGCAGAAGCTGCAAAAGCTGCGAAATCAACTCCTGCCAACTTAAAAGAAAAAATTGAACACATGCAGGCTGAAATGAAAGCATTGCAAAGTGAGATCGAATCACTGAAGAGTAAAGCGGCAAAAGATGCTTTGGGTGATGTGATGAACCAGGTAAAAGAAGTGAATGGAGTGAGACTGCTTGCCACAGCTGTTGAGGACGTTGATATGAATGGTCTTCGTGATCTTGGTGACCAGTTGAAAGAAAAATTAGGAGAAGGCGTTGTTGTGATTGCATCTTCAGCAAGTGGAAAAGTAAACTTGATTGCGATGGCGACAGATGAAGCAATGGAAAAAGGCGCTCACGCAGGTAATCTAATCAAAGGAATTGCAGCACTTGTAGGCGGTGGCGGCGGTGGCCGTCCAAATATGGCTCAGGCAGGTGGAAAGAATCCGGCAGGAATTCCGGATGCGATTGCCAAAGCAGCAGAGGTTCTCGCAGAGCAGATTAAATAGTTGCGTATTTTTGAAAAAAATAGTTGACGAATGAAAAAAATATGCTATAATTCTATATAGTGCAATAAAAAAATACCCGAACAGTCGTATGATGCACAATATAGGACTGGAGGGAGGTTAGGTGTGAGACTATGTCAAATGTAATCGTAAAAGATAATGAGACGTTAGATAGCGCTTTACGCAGATTCAAAAGAAACTGTGCAAAAGCTGGTATTCAACAAGAAATTCGTAAAAGAGAACATTACGAAAAACCAAGCGTAAGACGTAAGAAAAAATCTGAAGCTGCTAGAAAACGTAAATTTAACTAATATGTGCAAGATAAAGGAAGTGTTTAACAGACACTTCCTTTTTAGTGCATCTCTTTATTGTTCTCGTAATGTGTTTTGTATATGAAGAGACAGTGAAAAATACAAGTGTGATGTTTTGTGAAAAAATGTTAATTATAACTGCGATTTTGGTGTGTATTTTGACTTAATTGTGTAAAAACGACATTGCTTGTTCCGTATTGTACAAAAATAAAAACAAAAGTGACGCTTTTATACAAGAAAAAATTATAAAAATATGCTACAATTTATAATATATTTCATTAAGAGAAGGAGAGATGAGCATGAAGAAAAAAATAGTGGCAGCTCTTTTGGTGCTTACGATGGTGATGCAAGGAGCCATGCCTGTTTTTGCTCAAGATGAAAGTGCGGGAAGAGTTGAGACAACAGTAGATACAGAAACAACAAAAATTTTGTGCAAGGAATATTTAAGTGAAGAAAAGCAGATTCAAGGTATTGAACAGCGTTTTTCAATACCGCAGGAGGATGTGGCTTTTGTAAAAGGATTGGGAAGCGGTACGATTACACTGAGTTTTAGGACGGGAAGTACCAATTTACAGGCGTTGGCTGCAATTAATGGAAGTACACATACGAATCATTATATGTCTTTGTACATTAGTGGCGGGAATAAAATCGGTTTTGAATTCCGCAAAAATGAGACGGTAAATGATCACAAAAACTTTACGGTAAATGATGTGAATCTTGCGGATAATCAATGGCATACGATTACGCTTGTAACAGAAAAGGACAGCTATTATAAAGTATATTTGGATCAAAAACTTGTACAGCAGTGGGATGTGAGTGAGACTAATTTTGTCGACAAAATGGAATGGGAACCGACTTCTGTGACATTTGGAGGCGCAAATCGAATTTCAGGAAATAGTTATCCGTTTACCGGAAGCATCAAAGAAGTGAAATTGTATAATGGAGCAGTTTCCGAAGATCAGATTATGGCAGACCATGGTGCTGTGTCTGTAGGAACACCGATTTTTACTTACCAGAGAAAAATGTTTGACGGAACAGAAGGAAAGATGATTCAACTGCCGGAGCAGAAAGAAAAAATTTCCGGTTTGACAAAAGGAACGTTTTCTTTTGCATATCGCTTAAATGAGGCGGCTGTAGGCAAAACGATTTACGGATTGTTATCTCTGTCGAACAGCAATGCAGATAGAGAGTACGGAGCTCTTTATATTAAGCCGAAGGATAACCGAATCGGATATGAGGTGCAGGGCAAAGGAGATAAGTATATTACAGTCCGCAATGGAAATTCTGTCAATAATGCAGAGTGGCATACGGTGACATATGCATTTGATGGGACACAGGCAGAGTTTTATTTAGATGGTGTATCCATCGGAAAGTTTGCGACAACGCATTTGCTGAAGGGTGATTGGACGCCGGATATGGTTACGCTTGGCGGAATCAGCAGAACGAATACGACACCGGGTTCAAAATGGCCATTCTACGGAATCATTGACAGTGTCAATGTGTTTGATGAGACGTTAAATGCGGAACAGGTTATGGAACTTCATAAACGCACCTTACCGCAAGATGAACCGGAATACGGGAAAGATGTATATAAGACAGGTGAGTATGGTATTTATGATATGGGTGATTATGATTCTTATAATTACCGTATTCCAGCAATGGTTACAACGAGTAAAGGAACTGTAATCGCAGCAGCTGATCAAAGAAATACACATTGGTCTGACTGGGGAAATATTGATACGGTTGTCAGAAGAAGTACAGATAACGGTTTGACTTGGGAAGATCCGATTGATGTAATTGATTTGAAATCACAATCTTATTTCAGTGGCACACAATCTGCTTACACAATTGATCCGGCGATGATTGCAGAAGATGAGAATGGAAAGAATCCGGGACGTGTGTGGATGCTTGTAGATATGTTTCCAGAATCAACGAATGGAAGCCAAGGAACATGGTCAATCAAAGAAACCGGAACAGGTTATGTGAAAGTAGATGGAAAAGATTATCTGTCGCTTTATGATAAAGATAATAATCAATATACACTTCGGGAAAATGGAGAAGTATTTGACAAGGATAATCAAAAAACAGATTATGTAGTAAAACAGTTTGAAGGAAATGATGAACAAGGCTACCATGAAAAAGGTGATTTGTATAAATCCGGTGAATATGTGGGAAATATTTATTTGAGAAGTACCTCTAAGAACAACGATTCAGCACCTCTTCATCCGACTCAGACATGCTATTTGTGGCTGAGCTATAGTGATGATGACGGTGTGACATGGAGTGATCCGGTAGATATCACACCACAGGTAAAAGCAGACTGGATGAGATTCTGTGGAGTTGGTCCGGGATTTGGAGTTCAGCTTCAGTATGATGAGGAACATCCGGGAAGACTTGTATTTCCGATTTATTATACAATTGCAGGAAGTGGTATAGGATTCCAGTCTTCTGCTTGTATTTACAGTGATGACGGCGGAAAAACATGGCAAAGAGGAGAGTCTCCGAATGATGGACGAATTAACAAAAACGGACAGGTGACATCTTCGCAAAATCCGGTTGGAATCAGTGAGCTGACAGAAAGTCAGATTATTGAATTGAGCAGCGGCAACTTGCTTCAGTTTATGAGAAATACAGGTGGAAACGGAAAAGTTGTTGTTTCTAGAAGTACAGACGGTGGAGCAACATGGAGTGATCCGATTGATACAACAGCGCCGGAAGTATACTGCCAGTTATCTGTATTGTATTATGATAAAAACGGAACAGACGGAAAAGACAGAGTGATTATGTCAAATCCGGGAGGTTCAGGAAGAAATAACGGAACATTACGAATCGGTGAAGTGACGGAGACAGAGGATAGTTTCTCTGTGGACTGGGTAGAAGAAAAAATGTTCTGTCCAAATAATTATGCATATTCATGTTTGACAAAAATGAGAGATGGAAATATGGGACTTCTCTATGAACATCAGAATACGATTAAATTTACTGCATTTAATTTGGACTATATTAAAGATGAAGTGAATTTATTAAGCCCGACGATTACATCTGTTACATACAAAGTGGAAAAAACAGACGATCATGCTTATACGCTGCCGGGAGATAAATATGTGATTACAGTGAAAACAGATCAGAATGTTACGGCAACAGGAACACCGAAATTCAGGTTTATGTTAAACGGCAAAGGTCGTTATGCGAATTATGTATCCGGCGGAAATGATGACAAAACATTAGTGTTTGAATATGTATTACAAAAAGGTGATGAAGGAACGATCCAATTCAAAGGACCAAAGATTATCTGTGATGAAGCGGGAGCAGTGAAAAATGCGAATGGACTGTGTGTAAGTTCCGGTGATATGGATGTCAATATGGGATACATTGGAGTAGATCCTTCAGATGCTGCAAGAGATATTGCGACAGAACAGATGAGTGCAACAGCCGGTGCGGCTCAATCAGGTCAAGGGGCAGCGAATGTTTTAGATGGAAGAGCAGACACATTATGGCATACTACATGGGGTGGTGGCCATGGACGCGAAAATCATTGGATTCAATTTGAACTGAAAGATTTCTATATGGTAGATGGAATCCGTTATCAGCCAAGAACTTCCGGGGGCGTAAATGGTATTATTACAGAATATAAAGTGGAAGTAAGTAATGACGGTGTTCATTTTGATCAAGTTGCAACAGGAACATGGGCGGGAAATACTGCTTGGAAGATGGTTTCATTTGAGCCGGTGCGTGCAAAATATGTGCGTTTGACATCTTTAGATGCACTCAGCGTGGAGGCAGATAATGACTATGCATCAGCAGCAGAAATTCGTCTTACAGGAACAAAAACGGAGGCGCCTCCGGTTGTGGAAGCGGATAAGAGTTCGCTGGAAGCTGCGATTGCATATGCGAAAGATGTGAAGACAAAACCGGAATATCAATATGTTGTACCAATTGTAAAACAAAAATTAGATGAGGCGCTTGAAGCGGCGGAAACTGTTTTTGCGAATGCAGCTGCAACACAGGAAGAAGTTGACAAAGCAAAAGATGAACTTGTAAAAATGTTCCACTATTTATCATTTACAGGAGATGCAAAATCACTGAGAGATTTGGTAGATATCGCAAAAAAACTCAATACAGATATTTATACAGAACAAAGTGCGAATGTATTCAAAGAAGCACTTGCAGAAGCAGAGACTGTACTTGCCGATGAAAATGCGCTGCAGAAAGAACTTGATGCGGCTCAGAAAAAATTAAAAGAGGCAATGGATGGATTGCAAGTGATATCTGTAGATAAGTCAAAACTTCAGAAACTTGTAGACAGTTCACGAAAATATGTAGAAAAACTGGATGAGTATACAACTCAAAGCGGTGAGATTTTCATGGGAGCATTTGAAGCGGCTGAGAATATTTTAGGAAAACAGGATGCGACAAAAGAGGAAGTCGATCAGGCGTATGCAAATCTTCGAAATGCAGTCTTTGGTTTGAGATTATTGCCGAATAAAGATAAATTAGAAGAATTAATCCAAAGTGCAGAACAGATTGATGTGAAGCTTTACTCAGAAGAAAGTGCAAAAGAATTCATGTCAGCATTGTCAAAAGCAAAAGCTGTATTTGCAGATTCAGAAGCATCGACACAGGAAGTGGAAGATGCAGAACGTACACTTGCAAAAGCAATGGATGGATTAAAAGAAGTTGGAAAAGCAGAAGAACAAAAAGTACCAAACAAAAATACAACAGCGGAAAAGAACGATGATAAAGAAAAGAATACGAGTCCTGTCAAAACAGGAGATCGTTCAACACCGATTTTATTTGCGCTGATTGCAGCTTTAAGTGCGGGAACGGTATTTTCTGTACGGAAAAAAGAAGAAAATTAATAGATGAAGAAAGGGTCTCCTGAATCGGAAAAAGGTTCGGGAGACCTTTTTATATATAGTGTAAGAGTTCCTGATTATACAAATAAATGGAGAAATCAGATACATTTGTACAAGTATTGATGTTGTATATATGATACAATTAAAGAAATGTGAGAAATCTATTTTTGTGTAATATGACGGAGGAAAAGAATGAAAAAGAAAATAGTATGCCTAGTAGCAACAGTGTTGACGGCTGGAATTTTTGTGGCAGGTGCATTTTTTATAAAAGGGAAATTTGAATTGAATATTCATGAAAAACCAATTAGTAAAGAAGAATATTTGTATGTGATGAATCAACAAATTTATGATGTTTCCAATGAGCTGACAGAAAATCGAGACATTCAGATTGATGAGAAATTTTGGGAGACGGAAATTGAGGGAACTGTTCCATATAAAAAATTGGCGGATCAGACAATAGAACAATTGAAATATTATCGTGCGGTTTATGAAACGGCAATTGAAGAAGGTTACGTGGAATATGCAGATTATGAACATATGATAAAGCGTATGGAAGAAGAGAATAAAATGAGGGCAGAAAAAATCGAGAACGGAGAACCGGTTTTCGGATTGTCCAAATTTACTACAGAATTGTATATGGAATATGAGATGGATTCTTTTCAAAAGAGATATTGCGAGAATCTGAAAAATGAAGGAATGGAGATCACAGAAGAAGAAAGAGTACAGTATTATGAAAAAAACAAAGATGCACTCTTTCAAAAAAATGATGATATCACACTGGATTATATAAAAATCCCATATCTTTCAGAAAATATGACGGAAGATCAAAAAGAGTTACTGGAAAAAGAATTGATATCTATTTATAAAAGCATGGATGGCTCACAAACATTACAGAAACTTGTGGCAGAAAACGAGATGCTGAGTCCGTATTTTTCCCATGAAGAACTGCTTTCCAGTGAGGTTTCTTCGAAGGCGAAGGCAATCGGAGATGTTTTGGAACTGGGATATGAATTAAAGATTGGAGAATCGACACAGGTAGTAGATGAAAATGGGGCGCTGTATCTTGTGCAGTGTACGGCTAAGAACGATTATGATTATTTTACTGTTGATGAAGTAAAGGATAATATCAATAAAGAGTTAAGAGAACAACATTATAATTCTATGATAGAAAAAAAAGCCGAGGATTTGGAAGTCGACGGCGATATGAAGAAAGTATATGATTTTACAAAAAAACATATAAAAAAATAAAAATGAGGAGGAATAAGAGCTATGAAGAGAAAAATTGTAGCGGCAATGTGTGCACTTGCTGTATTGTGTACGTCAGCGAATGTTTTCCCGATGTCGAGCGTTAGTGCGGCTCGAAAGGAAAAAGCAGTTGGAACGACATATTACATCAGTAATCGTGGAGACAATCAAAACAGTGGAACTTCAGAAGGAGAAGCATGGCAGACTTTAGATAAGCTTAAAGATGTGAAACTTCAGCCGGGTGACAGCGTACTTTTTGAAGCGGGATCTGTTTTCCAAGGATTTCTTCATCTGCAGAATGTACACGGAACAAAAGAAAATCCGATTCGGATCGGAAGCTATGGGGAAGGTAATAAACCTATCATTAATGCAAGAGGAGAAGGTGTCTGGTATCAGGATTATGGTACACCGATGGATAACAGTGGACACCGTTCAAAAGGATATGTGTCTTCTGCCATTTTGCTCTACGATGTTGATTATGTAGAAGTGAAAGGTTTGGAATTGACAAATGAATCTGATGATGCACAATACATTCAAAATGGTTTGGCAAATACATCAGCACGTATGGACCGCACCGGAGTTGCAGGAATTGCAAAAGACGGAGGAACCATGGACCATGTCTATTTAGAAGACCTTTATATCCACGATATTGACGGAAATCTTCAAGATAAACATATGGACAATGGAGGAATCCAGTTCAACGTATCAAAACCGACAGATGAATCTAAAACAGGGATTGCAAGATATAATGATGTAAAAATTACAAACTGTTATGTCAAAGATGTAAAACGTGCCGGAATTGTAGTTGGCTATACATATCAGCATTCTAAATTCAATGGAGCACAGATTGCAGATGAGACAGTGCAAAAATATGGACACACAAACATTTATATCGCAGACAATTATGTACAGAATTCTGGAAATGATGCGATTGTTGCAATGTATGCATATCGACCGGTAATTGAAAGAAATATTTCGGATACAGCCGGCGTTGATTTGGATGATGGATATGCCGGTTATTGGCAGTCTTTCTGTGCGACAATCTGGCCATGGAAAACAAAAGATGCGGTATTCCAATATAATGAGGCGTTTGATACAGTCGGAGAAGGCAATGGTGACGGACAGGCGTGGGACATTGACTGGTCAGACGGCACGGTTTACCAGTATAACTATAGTCATAATAATGGTGGAGGTTCTATGCTGATTTGCTTAAATGAGGCTTATAATGGTACATTCCGTTATAATTTAAGCCATAATGATTTAGGCTGTCTTATTACATTCCAAGGAAATCCGGAAGCAAAGATTTATAACAACGTCTTTTATGTGGACGGGGACAGAGCAACAAGAGTACACCACAATGCGAGTGGAAAACGCAGCGGTTCCGGTGTGATTTCAAATAATATTTTCTACAATGCAAGTACAGCGAACCCGAACGATGAGTGGGAACCAAATGGAAATAAAAAATTCAGCAATAATCTTTATTATGGATATACTTCTACTCCATCTACAGATAAACATGCGGTAGTTGTTGCAGAAAGTGAAAAAGACCAGATTTTTGTCGGACCACTGACTGCACCGGACAGCACAGATGGAACGATTCATAGACACGATGATCCGGAAGCAAAGACAGTGTTTGACGGATTTAAAATCAAAGAAGATTCTGCAGCAGTAAATGCCGGTGTATATATTCCAAATAATGGCGGAAAAGATTTCTTTGGCAATAAACTTGGAATGACACCTGATATCGGTATGCACGAGACAAAAGCAGAAGATGGAGAAATCGTGGAAGAAATTTATTCAGATGTTTACAAAGTGACAGAGAATGAAATCAATGATGTCGAAGTCGGAACTACTGTCGATGAGATGAAAGAAAATCTTGTATATGACAAGCGGGTTGCTTTGGAAGTGTACAAGGGAGAAGAAGCTGCAGCGGGCGATGCAGCTGTGGAAGACGGTATGATTTTGAAACTGAAAAATGGAGATACGGTAAAAGAGTATACAATACATACAGTCCTTCGTCTGTCAACGCTTGTTTACGAGATAGAAGGAACAACAATCCGTGAAGTTCCAAAAGGAACAACTGTTGGTACTTTTAAAGAAAATTTAATTCATCATAAACGTGTCAATGTAGACGTTTATAAAGGAGACAAAAAGGTAGAAGATTCTGAAGTTATCGAAGAAGGAATGACACTGAAAGTATCTTATAAAGAAGTTTCCAAAGAATTTAACATTTCACTTGTGAAAGTATATAAAGAGTATGCAGCAACAGGAATGACAGCAGAGGCGGGAAGTTTCCAGCCAAATAATAATACAGAAGGAAACGGAAATCTTGCATTGGATAACAACTTGAATACAATGTGGCATACAAACTGGAATGGCTGTCAACGTTCAGAAACATGGATTACGATTGATATGAAGAAAGAACAAAATGTTGCAATGTTAAAATATACTCCAAGACAAGGCGGCGGAACAAACGGTAACATCACAGCTTATGAGATTTATGTAAGTAAAGACGGACAGACTTGGGGAGAACCGGTTGCAACGGGAACATGGGCAAACAATAATGTTGTGAAATATGCAAGATTTGACACTGTTTTAGGACGTTATGTGAAATTAGTAGCAACAGACTCTGCATCGCAGGAAGCAAGTAAAATTTTTGCTTCGGCAGCAGAAATTCGTTTAGGATTTGAAGAGTAGAAAGGAGGGTGTGATTATGAAAAATAGAATTCTGGCTATGTTTATGGCGGCTGCAGTTGTGGGTACGACAGTTTTACCGGGAATGACAGTAGATGCCGCAAAACAGGGAAAAACAACAGGAACAACGTATTATGTAAGTACAGTTGACGGAAACGACAACAATGATGGAATGTCTGAGGGGAAAGCATTTTACAGTTTAGACAAAATCAATGAACTGACATTGAAGCCGGGAGATAAAGTTCTTTTGGAGCGTGGTTCTGTATTCCAAAATGGTTTTCTGCATTTGAAAGGAGACGGTTCAGAAGAGGCGCCAATCGTTGTTGACTCTTATGGAAAAGGAAATTTACCAATCATTGAAACAAACGGACAAGGAATCTGGTATCAAAACTATCGCGCTCCTTTGGGCAACGCAAAACATAAATATCAAGGATATGTTTCTTCTTCTGTACTTCTTTATGATGTAGAATATGTAGAAATCAAAAACTTGGAAATTACAAACAAAGCTCCAAAGATTGAAACAGCATATAATGCAGAAGATGTTATGAACCGTACAGGAGTTGCGGCAGTTGCACAAAATGAAGGAACGTTAAATCATATTTATCTGGATAATTTATATGTTCATGATGTAATTGGAAATGTATATGACAAACATATGAACAACGGAGGTATCTATTTTACAGCTTTCCAGCCGATGGATGCATCAACAGGAATTGCAAAATATGATGATGTAAAAATTGAAAATTGTTATGTAGAAAACACAAACAGATGGGGAATTGCAGTTGGATACAGTTATACCCATGGTCAGTTCCATGGCGGTGTGATTTCAGATGAAAAGATTAGTACATACGGCTCTACCAATGTTGTGATTCGCAATAACTATGTGAAAGATGCAGGTGGAGATGCAATTACATTGATGTATTGTGACCGTCCGCTTATTGAGTATAACGTATCAGATGGTGCGGCAAGACAGATTAATACAAAAGACTATAATGCGACCGGATTTGGACGAGTTGCAGCCGGAATTTGGCCTTGGAAATGTAAAGATGCCATTTTCCAGTACAATGAAGCATTTGATACTTGCCAAAACCAAGATGGTCAGGCGTGGGATGCAGACTATGGTGATGGAACTGTTTACCAGTATAATTACAGCCATAATAACGGTGGCGGAAGTGTTATGTTCTGCGGAGGAGAAGCAATCAATAATATTTTCCGGTATAATATCAGTCAAAATGATTTAGGCGGTGTGATTAACCCAGCAGGACAACCTGATGCACATGTGTATAACAATACATTCTTTGTAAAAGAAGGAATTGATTTTATTCGTACAAATATGGGCGGTGGTCCAATGGTAGTAGAGAATAATATCATTTATTATAATGGCTCTGCACCAAAAGAAGAAAACTGGTTCAAACATACGAATGAAACAAAAACAAAATATGACAATAACCTTTATTACAATTATGCAAATGTTCCGGCAAATGATGCGAATGCGATTGAAGCAGATCCGAAATTTGCAGATCCGGGTAAAGCGCCAACAGCACCTTTGGCCGGCGTGGAAGCAGGAAACATAAAAGATTCAATTGTTCATGAAAGAACAGCATTTGATGGATATAAACTGGCATCAGATTCTCCGGCAGTTAATGCAGGTAAAGTGATCAAAAACAATGGTGGAAAAGACTTCTTTGGAAACAAAGTGACAGGAACACCGGATATAGGAGCATTTGAAAGTGATGCGGTTTCTCTTGTTTTAACATCTGATGTATATGATATTAAAACAGCAGAAAAAACAATTGGAGGAGTAGAAGCAGGTACAACAGTTGCAGATTTCCTTAAAAATTTGAAGTACGATTCCGGATGCACAATCAAAGTGATGAATGGCAAAGAAGAAGTGGAAAGCGGAATTGTAAAAGGCGGTATGAGTGTTGTATTGTCTGACGGAAAACAAGAAGTAGTGTATACGATTGTTGCATCAGCTGACAACGCAATCAAAGAGGCTGTCTATATGATGAAAGATAAAACTGTATTTGTTCCGATGCTGGAAAATAATCCGACAACTGTGAAAGAGTTAAAAGAAGGTGTGAAAGTTCACAGCACAGCGGAAGTCAAAATTGTAAATGCAGAAGGAAAAGAAGTTACGACAGGAAATATTGCAGAAGGAATGAAACTTGTCGTTCAGGCAGAAAATGGAGATCAAAATGAATTTACAATTTCTGCGAAAAACAGTTATCAGTGGGCGCTTGATTATGCCGGACCACAGCAGGGTAATGTCTGGTTTGGTCAGATGAAAAAATCTGCTTCAGAATATGAGAATTTGACAGCATACGATCCGGTATATCCAAACTGGGCAGTGGATACATATTTTGGGCCAGGTGTAGCTTTGCCAAATCATCAGACACCGACAACAGAGACAACACATGGATTGCTTTCCGATACAACCGGAGCATCTAAAAAAGAAGGTATGGCAATGGCATTCCGCGTACCGAAGAGCGGAAAAATTACCTTGGCTGTGAAAGACGATGAACCGT
Organism: Faecalimonas nexilis; assembly: GCF_059731825.1. NCBI lineage: Bacteria > Bacillati > Bacillota > Clostridia > Lachnospirales > Lachnospiraceae > Faecalimonas > Faecalimonas nexilis. The sequence continues at coordinate 1,632,269 of NZ_AP029189.1, forward strand.
ATCTGCGTCAGGCAGGAAACAAAAACGGAACGGTTACTTTAAGCTTTACGAAAAATGGAGAAGTGCTTGGCGATTCTTATGTACTTGAAGTAAGTAATCAAAAAGCAGATGTGGGAATCCGTGAGATTGAAGTCAATAAAGGCGACTGGATTCGTGTGGAAGCGAAAAATAACGGAGCTCCGACAAAACCATCTATCCACGTAACACCAATCATTACTTATGTTGATGAGGCTATGGTGGAACCTGAACAGGTAAATAAAACATTGTTGAAAGACACAATTGATTATGCAAAATCTGAGCAGGAAAAACCGGAGTATCAGTACGTTGTACCGATTGTGAAACAAAAATTGGAAGAAGCATTAGAAGCAGCCGAAAAAGTATATGCAGATGAAAATGCTACACAGGCTCAGGTAGATACTGTATGTGATAAACTGTTGGAGATGATTCATTATCTTTCTTACACCGGAAACAGCAAGTCGCTGCAGGCGTTAGTAAAAGCAGCAGAGGATATCAATGTTGATGTTTATACAGAAGAGAGTGTGAAAGCATTTAGAGCAGCATTAGAAGAAGCAGTAGAATTGTTGAAAGATGAAAATGCACTTCAGTATGAATTAGATGCTGCACAACAGAAATTACAGGAAGCAATGGAGGGATTGACTATAATTCCGGTTGATAAATCCAAACTTGCAAAAGCTGTGAAAGAGGCACAAAAGTATGTTGAAAAATTAAATGAATATACACCTCAGTCTGCTGAACTTTTCCAAGGAGCTTTAGATGCGGCAAAAGCTGTTTTAGATGATGAAAAAGCAACACAAGAACAGGTAGAACATGCATTTGTAAATCTGCAAAATGCAATCTTCAACTTGAGACTGATTCCGAATAAAGACAAATTGGAAGAGTTGTTAAGCAAAGCAGAAAATATTGATTTGTCATTGTATACAGAAGAGTCCGGTAATGTTTTGAAAGCAGCAATTGCAGATGCCAAAGCGATTTTTGAAGATGAAAATGCAACAGAGAAGCAGGTTGCGTATGCGTCAGATTTATTGGCAAAAGCAATGGATGGATTGAAAACAGCGGAATCAAAAGAACCGACAGATGATAAAAAGCCATCTGCTGAACAGGGAAATGCACAAGCAAGTAAAGAAAATGCATCAGAGAAAAAACCAACGGCTGCGAAGACAGGGGATACAACAATGATGTTTGTATGGATTCTTGTTATGATTGCCGGAGTAAGCACAGTGACTGTGATTTATAAAAAAAGAAAATATGAATAGTAGAATGAAATAGTTGCAATTGGGGGCGTAGTAAAATTGAATTTTGCTATGTCCCCAATTGACGTGAATCATTAAGAATTTCTGAAGAAAGTGGATATTCTCAAGGAACTATGCTACAATAGGGCGTACATTTTTAGAGAAGGAGAGAGTACGGTTATGTGGTGGAATAGAATGATTTTGGGGTTTGACAGTTACCATGTGATTTTATGGTTTTTGCTATATAGTATTTTAGGGTGGATTGTAGAGTCGATTTATATGTCAATCTGTAATAGAAAATTGACAAACAGAGGATTTGCAAAAGGCCCGTTTTGTCCGATTTATGGTGTTGGGGCATTGACGGTATATTTTGTGTTGAGACCATATAGCAGTAATGGATTTCTGCTGTTTTTATTAGGGTCTCTGCTTGCTACGGCGCTTGAGCTTTTGACGGGAATTATCATGAAGCGTATCTTTGGAGAAATTTGGTGGGATTACCATGAAAAGCCATTTAATTACAAAGGAATTTTATGTCTGGAAAGTTCAATCGCATGGGGCTTTTATACCCTTTTTCTGTTTTTATTTCTGCAAAGATTTGTGGAGGGAGTTGTGGCGAGAATACCGTTTTTGGTCGGGAAAATTGTGGGCAGTTTTCTGATTGTTGTATTTACAATAGATTTTCTTCATTCATTGTATGTGGAGAAAAAGGAAGATATACCGGAACGTGTATGGAGGATTAAAGATACATTGATTGAGAAAATTTCACGTTCTTAGTAAAATGGAGATGAAAGTAGAGAAGGTTGCATATTTTTTAAAAACAGTCATTACAATGATAGTAGACGAAAAATATTATAAAGGAGCAAGTTGCCATGAAAAGGTTTCTAGCACTGATGGTAAGTCTGGTATTATGCGTTACAGATGTGTGTGCAATGTCAGAGAGCGAAGGAATACTTTACGAGGAAACGAAAGCCGGAACAGAGGAATCTGCTTTTGGGGAGCTGGAAATCAGCACACCATCGGCTGTTTTGATGGAGGTGTCTACCGGAAAGGTAATTTACGAGAAGGCGGCAGATGAACAACTTCCGCCGGCGAGTGTCACGAAGGTAATGACATTATTGTTGATTTTTGATGCGTTGGAAGATGAGAAAATAAAGCTGACTGACATAGTATCCGTATCGGAGTATGCGGCGTCCATGGGTGGCTCGCAGGTGTTTTTAGAGCCGGGAGAGACACAGACTGTGGATACGATGATAAAATGTATTGCGGTGGCGAGTGCGAACGATGCTTGTGTGGCAATGGCAGAGCACATATGGGGCAGTGAGGAAGAATTTGTAGCAAAAATGAATGCAAGGGCAAAGGAACTCGGTATGGAACACACGAATTTTTTGAACTGTAATGGACTTGATGCAGACGGACATGTGACGACAGCGCGGGATATTGCCCTGATGTCGAGAGAATTGATTACGAGATATCCGAAAATTCACGACTATTCTACGATATGGATGGAAAACATTACACATACGACCAAGAAGGGGACAACGGAGTTTGGCCTTGCGAATACCAACAAACTGATCAGACAATATCAGTATGCGACAGGACTAAAGACCGGCTCGACAAGCAAGGCAAAATTTTGTCTGTCAGCAACTGCAAAGAAAGATGATTTAGAACTGATTGCAGTAATCATGGCAGCGCCGGATCCGAAGGCGAGATTTAAAGATGCGACAACGCTTCTAAATTATGGATTTGGAAAATGTACGAAATACAAAGATACCACTCCGTTTGAATTAGAGCCTTTGAAAATAAGGGGTGGAATTGAAAAAGAGATGCCTGTCGCTGTGGAGACGGAATTTCAATATATTGACACAACAGGAGCCAATTTATCAGGGATAAAGCGAAAAATCGAAATCGATCAGGAAAAACAGGCTCCGGTAAAAAAAGGAGAAAAAGTCGGAACGGTTACATATCTGTTGAATGGAAAGAAAATTGGGGAGATTTCGATTCAGATACAAAAAAGTGTAGGGAAAATGCAGTTTAAACATGCATTTGCAGAGATATTTCAAAATTTTCTATTGTAGAATGAGTTAAAAAATTATATAATGCTAGAGAAATAATAGTACAGGTTCAGATTTGGATCTGTACTGTTTTATGGAATGGAAAAGAAAAAGAAGGCGGGAGTGGCGGTATGGGAAATGTGATTATTGTACTTGGAATCGTGTTATTGACCGTGCTTATGGAATCTTGGCGGGAGAATCATGTATTTAGAACGACCTATTACAATATACAATCATCCAAACTGCAAAAGCTGAAGAGGAAACGGAAGGTTGTTGTGCTAAGTGACTTGCATAACCAATGTTATGGAAAGAATAATCAGAAGCTTTTGACGGCAATACGAAGAGAAAACCCAGATCTGATACTGATTGCCGGAGATATGTTGATTGGGAAAGAAGGAGTTTCGCCAAAGCCAGCAAAAGAATTTGTCTCTGCACTTCCTGCTATTTGTGATGTATATTATGCCAATGGGAATCACGAACAGCGGATGAAGGAAAATACAGAAAAATATGGTGAGACTTATGCGGTATATCAAGAACAGTTAAAGCGTGCAGGAATTCACTTTTTGGAAAATGAAGGAGTCAGATTAAGCTGGGATGGACAGGCTGTTGATGTATATGGGTTGGAAATTCCGCATCGATATTATAAAAAATTTGAAAATATAGAACTTCCGGTGGAAGAAGTAGAAAGCTGTATCGGTGAAGCTTTTGAGGGACATTATGAGATTTTGCTTGCGCATAACCCGGTGTTTGCAAAGACCTATCTGAAATGGGGAGCAGATTTAATTTTGTCCGGACATTTGCATGGAGGGATTGTGAGAGTTCCGAAGCTTGGCGGTGTCATTACGCCTCAGGCAAGGTTATTTCCGAAATATTCAGGCGAATTGACTATGGAAGGAGAAAAGGCTGTTGTAGTAAGCAAAGGACTTGGAACGCATACGTTTCGGTTTCGTCTTTTTAATCCGGCGGAGATGATTGTTCTTCAGATAGGAGGAGAAAAATCATGAAAGACCAGTATGGAAGATTGATTGATTATCTTCGAATATCTGTCACAGACCGATGCAATCTGCGTTGTGTGTATTGTATGCCGGAAAAAGGTGTGACGTGGATTCCTCACAGTGAAGTGCTGACTTATGAGGAACTGTTAACAGTGGGTAAGGCAGCGGCAGCACTGGGAATCAAACACATAAAGATAACTGGAGGCGAGCCTCTGCTTCGAAAGAATGTGACGGAATTTATTGCAAGATTAAAAAAGACCAAAGGAATTGAGACGGTAACGCTTACTACGAACGGTATTCTGCTTCCAAACTACATTGAACAGTTGTCGAAAGCGGGAATTGATGGAATCAATATCAGTCTGGACACATTGGAAGAGAAAAAATTTCGAAAACTGACACGAAATGGTGAGGTAAAAGATGTGTGGAAGGGAATTTCTTCGGTTATTCCCTATGATCAGATCAACATGAAGATAAATTGTGTTCTGGCTGGAAAAGACTGGCAAAAAGATGCCGTACATGTGGCAGAAATCGCAAAGAAATATAGAATTCATGTGAGATTTATTGAACTGATGCCGATTCAGAATCAAGAGGAAAAGGGAAATCTGGAAGAAGAAATAAAGGCATTGCTAGAAGATGTTTATGGTCCTATGAGAAGGTGCGAGGAGCGAATCGGATTTGGTCCGAGTGTCTATTATGAATTGCCTGAGTTTTGTGGAAAGATTGGCTTTATTAGTGCAGTCAGTCACAAATTCTGTAATCAGTGCAACCGTATACGTCTCACTTGTGATGGAAAACTACGGTTGTGCCTGCAATCAGAAAATGCGGTAGATCTAAAGAGCGCCTTGCGTCAAGGTGCCTGCGAAGAGGAATTGAAGCAATTATTGGAAAAGGGATTACTTGAAAAACCAAGAGAACATCGATTTGGATGTGATTGCATAGAGGGAGAGGCAATGTCCAGAATCGGAGGATAAAAGAAAGGATAGACAAAATGAAAAGAAAAAAGTTAGTGTGTTTATTAACTGCGTTTGCGGTTATGATTGGTATGGCGGGATGTATAAAAGAAGAAAAGAAAGCAGAAAAGAGGAAACAAGAAGTTGAATTGCACATATTGGCGGCAGCCAGCATGACAGATGCATTGACGGAAATTTCTAAGACATATAAAAAAGAACACGAAAATGTAAAGTTTGTGTTTAATTTTGATTCTTCCGGTACATTGAAAACGCAGATTGAAGAAGGCGCTCCGGCAGATATTTTTATTTCTGCGGCGATGAAACAGATGGATGAATTGGATAAAGGTGGATTTATTAAAAAGGACAGTATTGTGAAACTTTTGGAAAATAAGGTTGTCTTGATTCAGCCAAAAGATGCGAAAACAGAGATCAGCTCTTTTGAAGACGTGGCAACAGATAAAGTATCCATGGTTGCAATTGGAAATGCTGATGTTCCGGTAGGACAGTACACAGAACAAATTTATAAAAATTTGGGATTATGGGATCAGGTCGCAGCGAAGGCGAATTTGGCGACTAATGTCAGACAGGTACTGGATTGGGTTGCCACAAACAATGTAGACTGCGGAATTGTTTATGCTACAGATGCGATGATAGAAGAGAATGTGAAAGTAATCTGTGAAGCACCGCAAGGGACATGTGATCCGGTAATCTATCCGGCGGGAGTTGTCAAATCCAGTGAGAATGCCAAAGCGGCAGAACAATTTATGGAATACTTGAAAACGGATGAAGCAAAATCTGTATTTACAGCGTATGGATTTACGAATTATGAGGAGTAATCAATGGATATCTCACCACTTCTTTTATCGTTAAAAACAGCGTGTCTGGCAACAGTCATTACATTTTTTGCCGGACTTTGGATTGCCTATAAAGTGATAAAAATAAAGCATGGAAAAGCGGTATTGGATACAATATTAACATTGCCGATGATACTGCCGCCGACAGTCGTCGGCTTTTTTCTATTGCTTTTTTTTGGAAAAAGCAGTCCGTTGGGAGCGTGGCTTTCCGAACATGGAATGCCGATTGTATTTTCATTTGCAGGTACGGTGATCGCATCTGTGGTTGTATCTTTTCCATTGATGTACCGAACTGCACGCAGTGCATTTGAACAGATGGATCAGAATCTAGTGTATGCGGGACAAACGTTAGGCCTTTCTAATTACACGATCTTTTGGAAAGTTATTTTCCCGAACTGTTTTCCGGGAATTGCAGGGGGAACGATTCTGGCATTTGCAAGAGCTCTCGGAGAATTTGGCGCAACAATCATGCTTGCCGGAAACATTCCGGGAAAAACACAGACAGTGGCGATAGCGGTATATTCTGCCATGCAAAACGGAAACCGCACACAGGCATATCAATGGGTTGGGGTTATCATGCTGATTTCTTTTTTGTCAATCTTGCTTATGAATCTTGTAAACAGACAGCAGATGAAATATGCAATTAGGAGGAAATAAGATGTCTCTTTCGGTAAATATTAAGAAAAAAATAGAAGGATTTACCTTGGATGTGGCTTTTGAGGCAGAGAATGAATTTTTTGCTGTTCTTGGGGAAAGCGGTTGTGGAAAAAGTCTGACACTTCGATGTATCGCAGGGATTGAGAGACCGGATACGGGAAAGATTGTGTTGAATGGCAAAGTGCTGTTTGATTCGGAAAAACATATTAACCTGCCGCCTCAGAAGAGAAAAATCGGTTATTTATTTCAAGATTATGCATTGTTTCCAAACATGACTGTTGAAGAAAACATCGGAATCGGTATTGAGAAAAAGCGAAGAAAAGAAGAGGTCGCGCGTTTTGTGAAGATGTTTTTTCTGGAAGGGTTTGAAAAAAAATATCCGTATATGCTTTCAGGTGGACAAAAACAGCGAGTGGCCATTGCGAGAATTCTCATTCTCAATCCTGAGATGATACTTTTGGACGAACCGTTTTCAGCAGTTGACAGCTATTTAAAATGGAAATTGGAACAGCAGATCATGGAGCTTGCAAAATTATATAACAGCACAATTCTCTTCGTTTCTCACAACAGAGATGAGGTTTATCGGCTCTGTGATAAAATGGCGGTGATTCATAACGGAAAAGTAGAAGTGACAGGTGAAAAAAAGGAAATTTTCAAAAATCCAAGGACGGTTTCAGCAGCAATCCTGACGGGGTGTAAAAACATAACAGAGATGGTAACAGAGGGGCAATATATATATTGTAAGGACTGGAACATCAGAAAAAGAATTGTATGTTCAGAAAAAGTGATTGGAAAAGCACTTGGAATCCGGGCGCATGATATAAAAGTAATCAAGGAAAGAGAATATGCGGATGCAAAATGTGTTGTGGAGGATGTGATTGAGTCGACCTTTGATATGATTTATCTTCTGAGACCGGATGGGGCGAAAAAACCTCTGCGCATGCAACTTCCAAAAAGCCAGGTTTTGGTTTATCATGAAAAGGAAGAAGTGTATATTTCTCTTTGGGAAGAGGCACTTTTATTTTTGCAGCAGTAATAGCGGAATCCTTGAGAAAGAACTTGTCGAAAAGTGTACTATCCCGTATAATAAATAGCAGTGAGTAAGGGAAAAGGAAGACAGATAAATGGGAATACCGGTGAAATTGCAAGTGTTTGAGGGACCGCTTGATCTGCTTTTGCACTTGATTGAAAAAAATAAGATTGATATCTATGACATTCCGATTGTGGAGATTACCAATCAGTATATGGATTATATCCGTGAGATGCAGAAGAAGGACTTGAATATTATGAGCGAATTTCTTCTGATGGCAGCAACACTGTTGGACATTAAATGCAAGATGCTTCTTCCGAAAGAAGTCAACGAAGAGGGGGAAGAGGAAGACCCAAGACAAGAGCTTGTAGGGCAGCTTTTGCAATATAAGATGTATAAATATATGTCATATGAGCTTCGGGATCGTCAGATTGATGGTGAGCGTATGATGTTCAAAGGCCCGGATATACCGGAGGAAGTCAAAACCTATCAACAGCCATTTGATTTGGATGAGCTTTTGGATGGACTTACTTTGGCAAAACTGAATCGGATATTTAAAGATGTCATGAGACGTCAAAATGATAAGATAGATCCTGTAAGAAGTATATTTGGTAAAATTGAGAAAGAAGAAGTGACCGTGGATGATAAGATGGAATATCTGAATGAGTATATCAGAACACATCACAAATTCAGCTTTCGTAATCTTTTGATGCACCAGAAGTCAAAACTGCACATTGTAGTTACATTTCTTGCTGTTTTGGAGATGATGAAAATCGGAGCGATCACGATTGAACAGGAGCATACATTTGGAGAGATTATGATTACTTCTCGACAAGATTCACAATCCGGTGAAAGGTGGAATACAGAGAATGAAGATTAAAAAGATGGAAGGGATTATAGAAGCAATTCTCTTTACAATGGGAGAATCGGTTGAACTTGATAAGATTGCAAGAACATTAGAGCAGGATGTGGAGACAACACGGAAAGTAATACACAATATGATGGATCGATATGAAAAAGAAGATAGGGGAATTCATATTATTGAATTGGAAAATGCATTTCAAATGTGTACCAAAAAGGATACGTATGAGTATTTGATCCGAATTGCCAAACAGCCTAAACGTCATGTTCTGACGGATGTTGCACTGGAGACGCTCTCGATTATTGCGTATAAACAGCCCATTACAAAGCTTGAGATTGAAAAGATCCGTGGGGTGAAATCAGACCATGCAGTTAACAAGCTGATTGAATATGATCTGGTTGCGGAGGTCGGAAGAATGGATGCGCCTGGAAGACCGCTTTTGTTCGGCACCACAGAAGAATTTCTTAGAAGATTCAGTGTGCAGTCTGTCGATGAGCTTCCGAGTATCAATCCGGAAAAAATGGAGGATTTCAAAGCGGAGGCAGAAGATGAGGTACAGTTGCGTCTGAACCTCTAAATAGGAATGGATGTTTCGTGCATTGCATATATTGAACAAAAGAATCAATAGGCGGGACATCGTGAAACGGATATTAGTATTTATATTGACATGTGCGCTCCTTTTTGGGATAACCTCATATGCAAAAGAGGAGGAGCCAAAACAATTATACGCCCAGTCAGCGGTCCTTATGGATGCGGACAGTGGGCGTGTTTTGTTTGAAAAGAATGGATATGAACAAAAAGCAATGGCGAGTACGACAAAGATTATGACCTGTATTTTGGCGTTGGAAAAAGGAAAACCAGATCAAATTGTCACAGTGTCAGAGAATGCGGCAAGACAGCCGAGAGTACATTTGGGAATGGCAAATGGAGAACAATTCTATCTGCGTGATCTTTTATATTCTTTGATGTTGGAGTCACACAATGATTCGGCAGTTGCAATTGCAGAACAGGTGGGAGGAACAGTAGAGGGATTTGCTCGAATGATGAATGAGAAAGCAGAAAAAATCGGATGTAAGGATACATATTTTATAACACCAAACGGTCTGGATGCTTCTGATGAAAATGGGAAACATTCTACAACAGCGGAAGAACTGGCAAAAATCATGCGGTATTGTATTAAGCTTTCACCTCAAAAAGAGCTGTTTTTGGAGATAACCCAGACGCAGAACCACACATTTACAGATGTAGAAGGAAAGCGACAATTTTCCTGTAATAATCATAATGTGTTTTTAGGGATGATGGATGGAGCACTGTCTGGGAAAACTGGTTTTACAGGTGATGCGGGGTATTGCTATGTTGGGGCTTTAAAGCAGGGAGAAAGGACATTTATCGTGGCACTTTTAGGGTGTGGGTGGCCAAACAATAAAGGTTATAAATGGAAAGATACGAAAGCATTGATGGAGTATGGACTTCAAAAATATGAATACGAGAATGTATTCCAAAAACAGGACAGCTCTTGTATCATCGTTGAAAATGGGATTCCGGAAAGTGATGATATTTTTGATGTGGCGATGGCAGAGACAAAAATCAAAACAGATACGCAGGAACTGCCATTTTTGTTGAAGGAGGGGGAAACAGTAGATATCAAGACTGATATTAAAAAGACATTGAAAGCGCCCGTCCAGGCAGGAGAGACTGTAGGGAGTGTTACATATTATCTGAAAGATTTTAAAATAAAGGAATATCCGCTTGTAATTACAAAGTCAGTGCCGCAAAAAACATTTATATGGTACTTACAAAAGCTCTTTACTATGTATATGTTAAAATAAATCAATAAAAATGATTAAATTTGTCACTGTTGCGTGATGGATAAATATGGTAGGATAAATAAAGATAATAAAATTGATTTATTTTAACAAAGGGGTAAGAAAGATGAAGAATTTTGAAAAATATGAGAGAAGTTATTTTATGCCGCCTGAAATCAGCTATGATTGGGTAAAAAAAGATTATATTGACAAAGCGCCGATTTGGTGCAGTGTGGATCTGCGAGATGGAAATCAGGCACTGATTGAGCCGATGAGTTTGGAAGAAAAGATAGAATTTTTTCAGATGCTTTTAGCAATTGGATTCAAAGAGATTGAAGTTGGTTTTCCGGCAGCTTCAGAGACAGAGTATCAGTTTCTGCGAACCTTGATTGAGCAGAATATGATTCCGGATGATGTGACGATTCAGGTTCTGACGCAGGCGCGTGAACATATCATCAAGAAGACATTTGAGGCAGTCAAAGGAGCACCGCATGCAGTAATTCATTTATATAATTCGACATCGGTAGCGCAACGAGAGCAGGTGTTCAAAAAATCAAAAGAAGAAGTAAAGCAGATTGCAATCGACGGTGCAAAACTGTTAAAAAAACTTGCGGATGAGACAGAAGGAAACTTTACATTTCAATACAGCCCAGAGAGCTTTCCTGGAACCGAGGTTGATTATGCATTGGAGGTGTGCAATGCAGTGTTGGAAGAGTGGAGACCGACGAAAGATAATAAAGTCATCATCAATCTTCCGACAACTGTTGAAAATGCAATGCCGCATGTGTTTGCAACACAGGTAGAGTATATGAGTAAAAATCTGCTGTACAGAGAGAATGTGATCTTATGTCTGCATCCACATAATGACAGAGGATGCGGAGTCTGTGATGCAGAACTTGGTGTGCTTGCAGGAGCTGATAGAATCGAGGGAACCTTATTTGGAAATGGAGAGCGAACAGGAAATGTGGATATCATCACACTGGCGATGAATATGTTTTCTCATGGCGTGGATCCAAAACTTGATTTTTCAAATATGGGAGAGATTTGTGAAAAATACGAGAGACTGACAAGAATGCATGTGTACGAAAGACAGCCATATGCTGGAGAATTGGTATTTACTGCATTTTCGGGATCGCATCAAGATGCAATTGCGAAAGGAATGGCATATAGAGAAGAAAAAGAGCGCGCCCATTGGACAGTTCCATATCTTCCGATTGACCCAAAAGATGTTGGAAGAGAATATGATTCAGATGTGATTCGCATTAACAGCCAGTCAGGAAAAGGCGGCGTAAACTACATATTAAAACAAAGTTTTGGAATTAGTCTTCCAGAAAAAATGCGGGAGGAAGTTGGTTATCTTGTGAAGGATGTGTCAGACAAGGCGCATAAAGAACTTACTTCGGAATGGATTTATCATATTTTTGAAGAGAATTATATTCATGTCAAAAATACGTTTGCAATTGATGAATGCCATTTTGAACAGGGAGATGGAATGAAAGCAGATGTGACTATTGGCTATGATGGCAGAAAATATGTGATGATGGGTGTTGGAAATGGACGGTTGGATGCTGTCAGCAATGCAATCAAACAATATTTTAATATCGGTTACGAGTTATCTTTTTATGAAGAACATTCTCTTACTAAAGGCTCGTCGTCAAAGGCAGTGGCATATGTAGGGGTAAACTGTAAAGGAAAGGTATACTGGGGAGTTGGAATTGATGCAGATATCATCAAGGCATCTATAGAGGCATTGACCGTTGCGGTAAATAAAATTGAAGAGATACAGCATGCTAACGACGAAAAAGAGGAGAGAATGATAGAAATTTTGAATTATATCCAGGCGAATTATTTGCATGTGACTTTAGATGATCTTTCTGAAAAATTCTTTTTATCAAAGCCGTATTTGTCAAAATATATTAAGGAAAAATCAGGTATGACATTTGGAGAAATCGTTAAAAAAGCAAGAATGAAAAAAGCAAAGAATTTGTTGAAGACAGGAAACATGACTGTAGAAAAAGTAGCATTGGCAGTTGGATATCAGAATGTAGAGCATTTTAACAGATTATTTAAAAAGGCATATGATATGACGCCTGTGCAGTATCGGAATCGAAAGGAATAAATCAAAAATATGAAAAAAACTGGTTTGAATTTTATTTTCAAACCAGTTTTTTGTATGGAAACTTATTCTTCTGTTAACTTGTTTAATGGTTTTGTCAGTAAGAACATAACAACCGCACAGATGAATGCAACGATTGCAAATGTTACGAATACTGGCATAATACCCATTTTTTCAACGATTTTCTGGAATTGACCGTTGATTAAGTTTGCAAAGAATGTTGCTAAAGTCCAAACACCCATCAATACAGATAAGTATTTCTTTGGAGCATACTTACTTACGAAAGAGTTTCCAAGTGGGGAGAAGCAAATCTCACCGATTGTAAGGAAGATTCCGAATAAGAAGATCCACATTACATTACCTTTTACAGAAGATGGAGCACCAACACCTCTTGTTAACTCTGTCATTACAAGCATAATGTAAGAGATTCCCAAGAATACAAATGCAAGAGTGATTTTGCTGAACATTGACAAGTCACCTTGAGGTCTTTTTGCTAATTTTGCCCACAATTTAGCAGCTGCCAAACTGAGAACGATACATAACAGACCATTCCATGTTGTTGTTAAGTGAGCTGGCGAAAGTTCGAAGAAACCAAGGTCTCTGTTTACATAATCCTGTAAGTAGAATGTAAGAACAACGTCCTGCTGATAGTAAGCCAGCCAGAAAATAATTGAGATGGCAGATACCAAGACGATAGCCCATACGTTTTTCTTCTCTTTTGATGTAAGTGGAGCTGTTGATTTTTCTTTCTTTTCTTTCTTTACTTCACCGATTACATTTCCGTTTGTATCTGTAAGATATTTAAATGGCTTGATACCCTGTCCCTGTAATTTTCCATAGCAAAGTGTAAAGAAAATACCACCGATGATTACAAGAATACCGCTAAGTAAGAATACCTGACGGAAACCTAACATCTGTCCTTGCTTAAATGTGTACATATATAATGTTGCACAGATCATAGATCCAAAGAAAGAACCAATGTTAACGAATGAATACTGGATAGAAAATGCTGAATCCAGTAAATCCTGGTCATCAAACAGACGTCCGATAATAGCAGCAAGGTTTCCCTTGAAGAATGCAGTACCGATAGATACGACTAAAATCATTACCCATACCATAGGTACGCTGTGTGCCTGCCATCCGCAGAAATATCCAAGACCCATGATGATACATCCAAGTGTAACGGCATATCTGGCACCTAAGAAACGGTCGCTTAACCATCCTCCGATAATTGGTGTGATGTATGTAAGTGAAGTAAGCCAAACTGCGATTTCACCAGCCTGTGCTTTAGTTACTCCGATACCGCCTTCTGCTACAGATGCAGCAAGGAATAAGGCTAAAAGCGGTTTTGTACCATAGAACGCAAAACGTTCAAATGTGTAAGTGATACAACAAATGTAAAATCCAATCGGATATTTTGCTTTTTTTGCTGTTCCCATAAATAAAGTCCTCCAAATAAAGTTATTTTAAATTTCTCTCGTGTAGATGCGAAGCCATTCTTCTTCCTCTTTTGTCAGATGAGGAGCGATGATATCATAAACTTGCTTATGATATGCATTCAGCCAGGCTTTTTCATCTTCCCTCAGAAGATCTGGATTGATTGCATCCAAATCAATAGGTACATAGGTGATTGGCTCAAAGTACATGAACTGTCCATACTCAGTCTCTTCACCTTTTCGTACTACTAATTCATTTTCGGTACGGATACCATGAGAACCCTCGATATAAATACCAGGTTCATCTGTAATCACCATGCCGGCTTCCAACGGATGCGCTTCATGTCCGCGAATGCGCCATCTAAAACCGGTAGGTCCTTCGTGGATATTTAGAAGATAACCAACGCCGTGTCCGGTACCGTGATTGTAATCAAGACCTAATTCCCACATTGGCTGACGGGCTAATACATCAAGATTATAACCGCAGCAGCCATACAAAAATTTGGCTCTTGACAGGTTCATCATACTTCTTAAAACTGTTGTGAAATGAAGTTTCAACTCATCATTGATCTCTCCTAAAGCAACAGTTCTTGTAATATCTGTGGAACCTTCATAGTAATTTCCACCAGTGTCTGTTAAGAACAGATTTCCGGCTGTCAACTCACAGTCTGTCTCTGCGGAAGAAGTGTAGTGACACATTGCAGCGTTTGCCTTGAATGCGCAGATTGGCTCAAAGCTAGGCCATAAGAAACCTTCCTGTTGGGCGCGCAGACTTTCAAGTTTGTCTGATGCGCTCATCTCAGTCATCTTTTCTTTACCAAGGCTTGTTTTTAACCAATACATGAATTTCGTATGAGCAACGCCATCCTTTACATGTGCTTTTTTGATGTTTTCAATTTCTACATCATTCTTCATTGCTTTATATAAAATAGTAGGATTGGTCTTTTCAACTTTTTTTGTACTATCCGGGATATTATTATACAAAGCATAATTGATTCTTGCAGGGTCAATCAGGACTGTGTTATTAGAATCAAAGTCTTTTACAAAAGTATAAATGTCATTATATGGATGGAAAACAACATTATCCTTTTTAAGTTCTGATTTTACATGTTCATCTAGTCTGCTTTCATCTATAAATAAATGTACTTCATTCATCGTGATTACAGCATAACTTAGAACAAGAGGAGAATACATTACATCGTTTCCTCTGATATTAAGAAGCCATGCAATATCGTCCAATGTAGTTAAAACATGTACGTCAGCACCGTTTTCCTTCATTGCATCTCTCAAGCGAGAGAGTTTGGAAGTTGTGGCTTCACCGGAAAATTTTTCATCCAGTAAAAATACAGGTTCGGCTGCAAGGCTTGGCCGTTCTTCCCAAACGGCATCCACAAGGTCGTAAGAGTATTCAATACGGATATTCTTATAAGAAAATTGTTCTGCGAAATCTTTTCCTTCCTGCATAGCGATGACACGTCCGTCAAATCCTAAAGTCCCATTTTCAGGGAGTACAGAGTCAAGATACTCCGAGACAGTTGGAACTCCCGCGTTACCCATGCGATAGAGTGTTACACCACTCCCGGCAAGCTGAGCTTCCGCCTGAATAAAATAACGTCCGTCTGTCCAAAGACCTGCAGCATCTTTTGTGATTACAGCGGTTCCCGCTGAACCTGTAAAACCAGTGATAAATTCTCTGGATTTAAAATGTTCACCGACATATTCACTTTGGTGATTATCTGCAGATGGCACAACATAAGCATCGATATGTTTTTCTTCCATAAAGGAACGAAGCTTCGCTATTCTGTCTGATACGTTCAATCCGAATACCTCCTTAAAGTAATTTAGTAAATTATTATCCCGTAAGTTGAATTGTAGCATAAACGAAAGACAGGTACAAATGTTTTTTTTAGAAAGTAGGGTATGTGAAAAAAATATCAAATATTATGGAAAAAGAATTGCTATTTCTAAAAATATAAGATATAATTAAAATTGGCAGAAAATTGGTTTAACTTTTAAAAAATATATAAAAATGGAGGACTAGATTTATGAGCAACACAATATCTAAAAACCTCGCAAGTACAAGAATTGCCACTTTACTTGACGAAGGAAGCTTTGTTGAAATCGGTGGCGCAGTTACAGCAAGAACAACCGACTTTAACATGCAGGAGAAAGAGACTCCGGCTGATGGTGTCATCACAGGTTATGGAGTGATTGATGGCAATTTGGTGTACGTATACAGCCAGGATGCTTCTGTTTTAAAAGGAGCGATCGGAGAGATGCACGCAAAGAAGATTGCCAATATTTATGATATGGCAATGAAGATGGGAGCACCGGTTATTGGTCTTGTAGACTGCGCAGGATTAAGACTTCAAGAGGCAACGGATGCATTGAATGGATTTGGCAGCCTTTATATGAAACAGGCTATGGCATCTGGGGTGATTCCACAGATTACAGCAGTTTTTGGAAAATGCGGTGGTGGACTTGCCGTTGCATCTGCGATGACTGATTTTACTTTTATGGAAAGAAATGGGAAATTATTTTTAAATGCTCCAAATGCAATTGCAGGAAATGAGGTTTCAAAATGTGACACTTCATCTGCAAAATTCCAAAGCGAAGAATCCGGTTTGGTTGATGGAGTTGGAACAGAGGAGGAGATCCTTGGACAGATTCGTTCTTTAGTATGCATGCTTCCAACAAACAATGAAGATGATGCGTCTTATGATGAGTGTCTGGATGATTTGAATCGTGTTTGTGAAGGTATTGACAATGCAGTCGAGGATACTTCTATCGTTCTTGCTTTAGTATCTGATGACAATGTATTCTTTGAGACAAAGAAAGAATACGGAAAAGATATGGTGACCGGTTTTATCCGCTTGAATGGAATGACAATCGGAGCCGTTGCAAATCGCGCGAAGATATATGATGAAGAAGGCAACGCCGTGCAGGAATTTGGCGGAACATTGTCTGTACGCGGATGTAAGAAAGCGGCTGATTTTGTGAACTTCTGTGATGCATTCAATATCCCGGTTGTAACCCTTACAAATGTGACAGGATTTGAGGCGAGCAAATGTTCTGAAAAATCGCTTGCAAGAGAAGCGGCAAAATTAACTTATGCATTTGCAAATGCAACAGTACCAAAAGTAAATTTGATTATTGGAAAAGCATATGGAAGTGCTTATGTGACAATGAACAGCAAATCTATCGGGGCTGATATGGTATACGCATGGCCAACAGCAGAGATTGGAATGATGGATTCGACATTGGCAGCAAAAATTATGTATGCGGATTCGGATGCAGAGACAATCAATGCAAAGGCTTCAGAATACAGAGAGATTCAGTCAAGTCCGATATCTGCGGCAAGACGTGGCTATGTAGACACGATCATTGAACCTGCAGATACAAGAAAATATTTGATAGGTGCATTTGAGATGCTGTTCACAAAGAGAGAAGACCGCCCGGCAAAAAAACACGGAACGGTTTAGTGAGGTGAGGCAAAGTGAAGAAAAGAATGAGCTTAATAGTATGTGTTTTGGCAGCATCGCTTAGTTTTGCAGGGTGTTCCCAGAAAGCAGACACCGAATATGATGAATCTGCAGCACAACAGATAACAGAGACACTTATCACTAGTTTTTCCCAGATGGGAAAAGAAGGGTTTGAGCAATTTAGATCTCTTTCAGACTACCAGCTGGATTACACGATGATGCAGTCAGGACTTCCAATTGAGGGGGATAATTTCCTGTCTATGCTTGATGCGTGGGAGGGAGCTGAAAAAGAGTGTGGCTCTTATGTAAAACATGGTGAATATGAGTTTGAAGCATCCGATAAAGAACTTTCTGTTTCTACATTGGCAGAATATGAAGACAGAGATGCGACGATTGAATTTAAGTTTGATGAAGACTTGAACTTAGAGTCTATGGATGTTTCAGCAAAATACACGACAGCAGAGATTTTAGAAAAAGCAGGATTGAATACGGTATTAGGTATGGGAACAGTATTTGTTGTCTTGATTTTCCTGGCATTTTTGATTTCGTTGATCAAATATATTCCACCATTTGTGGAGAAATTCACAAAGAAGAGTCCGCAGCCGGTTCAGACAGCGACACCTGTAGTTGCAGAGACGGCAGAAGAAGATACAGAGTATGTAGACGATTTGGAATTAGTGGCAGTGATTACAGCTGCAATTGCAGCACAGACAGGCACATCGACAGATGGTTTTGTAGTGCGCTCTATCAGACGTCGCCCGTCAAATAATTGGAATTAAGTAGAAGAATTTAGGAGGAAAATAAAAATGAAAAGCTATACAATCACAGTAAATGGCAATGTATATGATGTAACAGTAGAAGAGAACGGAGCAGCAACACCGGCAGCGGCAGCAGCACCGAGAAAGGCAGCGCCTGCACCGAAGGCACCGGCGGCAGCACCAAAAGCAGCGGGAGCAGCAGGCGGAATCAAAGTAGAAGCAGGAGCAGCAGGTAAAGTATTTAAAGTAGAGGCAAGTGTTGGACAAAAAGTTTCCAAAGGAGATACAGTAATCATTCTGGAAGCAATGAAGATGGAAATTCCGGTTGTAGCTCCGGAAGATGGAACAGTTGCAAGTATTGATGTGGCAGTAGGTGATGCAGTAGAAGCAGGAGCAGTAATGGCTACATTGAACTAGGGGGTCAAAAAATGGAATACATTACAAGTACATTAGGAAACCTCATGGATCAGACGGCATTTTTTAACCTTACAGTAGGAAATTATGTCATGATTCTGGTAGCATGTGTGTTTCTATATTTGGCAATCGCAAAAGGATTTGAGCCACTTTTATTGGTTCCGATCGCCTTTGGTATGCTGTTAGTTAACATTTATCCGGACATTATGATGTCGATTGAAGAATCTTCAAACGGGGTCGGCGGATTATTACATTATTTCTATTTATTAGATGAGTGGGCAATTTTGCCATCTCTGATCTTTATGGGGGTTGGTGCGATGACGGACTTTGGACCATTGATCGCTAACCCAAAGAGTTTCCTTCTCGGTGCCGCAGCGCAGTTTGGTATCTTTGCGGCATACCTTGGAGCAATGGCAATGGGATTCTCTGACAAAGCGGCAGCAGCAATTTCAATCATCGGTGGAGCAGATGGACCGACATCTATTTTCCTTGCCGGAAAATTGCAGCAGACTGCAATTTTAGGACCGATCGCAGTGGCGGCATACTCTTATATGTCACTCGTTCCTATCATTCAGCCTCCGATCATGAAGCTATTGACAACAGAAAAAGAACGTAAAATCAAAATGGAGCAGTTAAGACCTGTTTCCAAACTGGAAAAGATTCTGTTCCCGATTATTATCACAATCGTTGTTTCTTTGATTCTTCCTACAACAGCTCCGCTTGTTGGTATGCTGATGTTAGGTAACCTGTTCAAAGAATCAGGTGTTGTAAGACAGCTGACAGAGACAGCTTCCAATGCGTTGATGTACATCGTAGTTATCTTACTTGGTACTTCGGTTGGTGCTACAACAAGTGCAGAAGCATTCTTAAACTTGGATACAATCAAAATCGTTGTGTTAGGTCTTGTAGCGTTTGCGTTCGGTACGGCGGCAGGTGTACTGTTCGGTAAATTGATGTGTAAGCTGTCGGGCGGAAAAGTAAACCCTCTGATTGGTTCGGCAGGTGTGTCTGCGGTTCCTATGGCAGCCAGAGTTTCTCAGAAAGTCGGTGCAGAGGCGGATCCTACCAACTTCTTGCTGATGCATGCGATGGGACCTAACGTTGCCGGTGTAATCGGTACTGCGGTAGCAGCCGGAACATTTATGGCAATCTTTGGAGTGAAATAAATATGGAGGACAATAGAATGGAAATCACAAAAAAACCAATTAAAATTACAGAAACTATTTTACGTGATGCTCATCAGTCTCTGATTGCGACAAGAATGACAACAGAGCAGATGCTTCCAATCGTAGATAAAATGGATCAGGTAGGTTACCACTCAGTAGAATGCTGGGGGGGAGCTACATTTGATGCATCACTTCGCTTCTTAAAAGAAGATCCATGGGAGAGACTTCGTAAGTTCCGTGATGGATTTAAAAATACAAAATTACAGATGTTATTCCGTGGACAGAATATCTTAGGATACCGTCCATATGCAGATGACGTAGTAGAATACTTCGTTAAAAAATCTGTAGCAAACGGAATTGATATCATCCGTATTTTTGACTGCTTAAATGATATCCGTAATCTTCAGACTGCTGTAAAAGCTGCAGTAGCAGAAAAGGCAGATGCACAGGTAGCACTTTCTTACACATTGGGAGATGCTTATACATTAGATTACTGGATGGATATTGCAAAGAAAATTGAAGACATGGGTGCGACATCAATCTGTATCAAAGATATGGCTGGACTTTTGGTTCCTTATAAAGCAACCGAATTGATTGAAGCGATGAAAGATGCAACAGATCTTCCAATTCAGCTTCACACACACTATACTTCAGGTGTGGCTTCTATGACATATTTGAAAGCAGTTGAAGCGGGAGTAGATGTAATCGATACAGCAATTTCACCATTTGCAATGGGAACATCTCAGCCGGCTACAGAAGTTATGGTGGAGACATTCAAGGGAACACCGTATGACACAGGACTTGATCAGAATCTGTTGGCAGAGATTGCGGATTACTTCAGACCAATTCGTGATGAAGCCTTGGATTCCGGATTGTTAAATCCAAAGAACCTCGGTGTAAATATCAAGACATTGCTTTATCAGGTACCAGGTGGTATGTTGTCGAACCTGACATCTCAGTTAAAGGAACAAGGTGCAGAAGACAAATTCTACGATGTGCTTGAAGAAGTGCCGAGAGTTCGTAAAGATCTTGGCGAGCCACCACTTGTAACACCGTCTTCACAGATCGTTGGTACACAGGCTGTATTTAACGTATTGATGGGTGAACGTTACAAGATGGCTACAAAAGAGACGAAAGATATCTTGAGCGGAAAATACGGAGCAACTGTAAAACCGTTTAACAAAGAAGTTCAAAAGAAATGTATCGGTGATACAGAAGTGATCACATGCCGTCCGGCAGATTTGATTCCGGATGAATTGGATACATTAAAAGGAGAAATGGCACAGTGGTCACAGCAGGATGAAGACGTATTATCATATGCGTTATTCCCACAGGTTGCAACAGACTTCTTTAAATACAGAGAAGCGCAGCAGACAGGTGTTGATCAAACTGTTGCTGATACAGAAAACGGAAGTTATCCGGTCTAAGATAAAAGACGAAAAAGAGGAACTGCAGATAAAAAGCAGTTCCTCTTTTTGCGTGGATTATTCACCTAAGCAGTTCATGTCGTTGATGCCGCAGGTTGTATCCTCGTCCTCGGCGACACAGTTCATATCATTGATACCGCAAGTCGTATCTTCATCTTCTGACAAGCAGTTCATATCGTTAATGCCGCAAGTTGTATCCTCATCTTCTGTAACACCGTTCAAATTTGTGATACTCAAATTGTCTGCCATAATATATTTCCTCCTTTCGCATGGTCGAACATTTATCTGATTTCATTATAGCAAAGCTTGCTGAAATGACAAGCATAAGAAATCTTCTTTTTACAGATTTTATCGAAAAACTATACAATACGCAAAAATTGTACAAAATAAGTGAAGGATCGAGAAAACAGCTTGAACAGTAGATAAGAAATATCTATAATAAATGTAACAGTATTAAAGAAAGGTGTGTGAAATGATGCGAAGTTTGATTAATGAAGAAGTAAAAGCGTTCAAAGTACAGGCTTATCACAACGGGGCATTTGAAGAAATTACCAGGGAAGATATACTTGGGCATTGGTCTGTATTTTTCTTTTATCCGGCAGATTTTACATTTGTATGTCCTACGGAGCTTGGCGATTTACAAGATTTTTATGAAGCATTTCAAGAGTGTGGCTGTGAGATTTATTCCGTATCCATGGATACACATTTTGTGCATAAGGCATGGGCAGACGCATCGGACACGATTAAAAAAATTGAATATCCGATGTTGGCTGATCCGACAGGAGAGCTTGCAAAATTTTTTGGCGTCAGACTCAAGGAAAAAGGTCAGGCACTGAGAGGAACTTTTATTATAAATCCGGATGGAAAAATCAAAGCATATGAAGTACATGATCTTGGAATTGGAAGAAATGCAGAAGAACTTCTCAGAAAAGTTCAGGCAGCTCAATATGTAGAAGAGCACGGAGAACAGGTGTGCCCTGCAAACTGGAAACCGGGAGAAGAAACTTTAATGCCGAGTTTGGATTTGGTTGGAATGCTGTAAAAGGAGTTTTTATGGATCAGATGAAAAAAATTTCGGGACAGAGTAGATTGGTATCAGAAGAATTAAAACAACAGATTGCTCCTTTGTTTCAAAAGATGAGACGAACTGTCGTTTTGCATGCAGTTTTAGACTTCGAAGATGAAAAGAGTCTGGAACTTGGTTCCTTTTTAAAAGCAATTGCCTCTGTGAATGAACAAGTACAGGTGCATTTTTGGGGAAAGAATGAGAATGAAGTTATTTTCCAAGAACTTCATGGAGAACATTTGCCGGTTGTTGGAATTTATGATGAATCGGGAGTATATTCGGGAGCGTGTTTTCATGGAGTGCCGGGAGGAAAAGAGATCAATTCTTTTTTGGCGTCAATTTGTAATGCAGGAGGTGACGGACAGAAACTAGAACGAAAAACAAAAAAAGAAATTGAGAAAATTGATTTTTCGGTTGCAATCAAAATTTTTGTATCCTTATCCTGCCATCACTGCCCACATGTAGTGGCTGCATGCCAAAAGATTGCGATGGAAAGCGACTATGTCACAGCGGACATGTATGATGCAAAATTGTATTCGGATCTCATTGAAAAGTATAAGATTGGGCGTGTTCCAATGACCGTTATCAATGATGAAATTGTCGTGATGGGGCAGAAAACAATTGATGAAATTGTGAAAAGTTTGACAACTATGTAAAGTGTATAAAACTGATAGCTAAATATTATGAGTTTTCTACAAAATTAGTTGTTTTGTGGGAAAAGAGATTGAAATGAGAATTTTTGTGTGATATGATTTTACTAACTTAAGAACGACCATGAGAGAAGAGCGAGGTAAAAAACAACAGAAATGTTGTAGTTTGTCTTGCTCTTTTTTATAGTCAAAGGAGGTAAGTATGTCAAAAACAAAATGGAAGCTTGCAGAGGCATTAAAGAAACTGATGAAAGAGAAAAGCCTTCATAAAATTACGATTCAAGATATTGTGGAAGAAAGTGGACTGACAAGACAGTCGTTCTATTATCATTTTCATGATATTTGTGAAATTATTGAATGGATTTGTAAAAACACTCTTTTAGAAAAGTGTGATGTGGAAGAAAAAACGCCGGATTGTTGGATCTATACACTTTTTGAAAATGCACATGCAGACAGAAATTTTTACAGGAAAGTGATTCAGGAATTTGGTCGGGAATTGTTGGAAAAAGCAGTTATAACTGATGTGGAAGAGCGCATGAAAAGAATGCTCTCTGTTTATAAAATAGAAGAAAATGAAGTGCTCACTTTTCTGACGACATCTCTTTTGAATTATGTGATCATAGTAGCGGAAACGTATGATGATAAGATTGGTCATGAGCAGATCGAACATATTCTTCTGTTTTTGAAAAATGGGATGCAGGAATATTGTCACAATCAGAATAATGTGCAATATGCATAAAAATAAATTTTTAACAATCTAAAACTATACAAAATATATAAAATGTATAATGACAAAAAATAAAAAAGGTGGTAATATGATTACAATAAGTAATGTGAAAAATGCTAAAAAGAAAAAGGAGGATGTATTCACATGGCAAAATATGTAATGGCACTAGATGCAGGAACAACGAGCAACAGATGTATTTTATTTAATGAAAAAGGCGAGATGTGCAGCGTGGCACAACGGGAATTCACGCAGTATTTTCCACAACCTGGATGGGTGGAACATGATGCAGATGAGATTTGGGCAAGCCAGCTTGGCGTAGCTGTGGAAGCAATGAATATGATCGGGGCAACCGCAGAGGAGATCGCAGCAATTGGTATCACAAATCAGAGAGAGACAGCGATTGTGTGGGATAAGAACACAGGGGAACCGGTATATCACGCAATAGTATGGCAGTGTAGAAGAACTTCTGAATATTGCGACTCTTTGAAGGAGAAAGGGCTGACAGAAAAATTCAGAGAAAAGACAGGACTTGTCATCGATGCTTATTTTTCAGCGACAAAGGTAAAATGGATCTTAGATAATGTACCGGGAGCAAGAGAACGGGCGGAAAAAGGAGAGTTATTGTTCGGTACAGTTGAGACATGGCTGATTTGGAAATTGACGAAAGGCGCTGTGCACGTAACAGATTATTCAAATGCGTCACGCACAATGCTCTTTAATATCAACACACTTGAATGGGATGATGAGATTTTAGCAGAATTGGATATTCCAAAATCAATGCTTCCGGAAGCTAAACCTTCAAGTTGTATTTATGGAGAAGCAGATCCATCATTTTTAGGAGGACCAATTCCAATTGCGGGTGCTGCGGGCGACCAGCAGGCTGCTTTGTTCGGACAGACATGTTTTACTGCGGGAGAAGCAAAAAATACATATGGTACGGGATGTTTCTTATTGATGAACACAGGCGAGAAACCTGTTTTTTCAAAGAATGGTCTTGTAACAACAATTGCATGGGGATTAGACGGAAAAGTTAACTATGCGTTGGAAGGTTCCATTTTTGTGGCAGGTGCGGCTGTACAATGGCTTCGTGATGAGATGCGAATCATCGATTCTTCACCGGACTCTGAATATATGGCGAAAAAAGTAAAAGACACAAATGGATGTTACGTAGTACCGGCATTTACTGGTTTGGGAGCTCCGCACTGGGATCAATATGCAAGAGGAACTATTGTAGGAATTACACGTGGTGTTAATAAGTATCATATTATCCGTGCTACTTTGGAATCATTGGCATATCAGGTAAATGATGTTTTAGATGCGATGAAAGCAGATTCGGGAATTTCACTTGCAGCGTTAAAAGTAGATGGAGGAGCAAGCGCAAATGATTTCTTGATGCAGACACAGGCTGATATTATTGATGCGCCGGTTAATCGTCCGCAATGTGTAGAGACAACTGCTATGGGAGCTGCTTATCTTGCAGGTTTGGCAGTTGGATATTGGGCAAACAAAGAGGATGTAATAAAGAACTGGGCGATTGATAAGACGTTCAAACCATCTATTACGGAAGAAGACCGTATGGCTAGAATCAAAGGCTGGAATAAGGCTGTAAAATATGCTTACGGATGGGCAAAAGAAGATTAAGGATTGTGAAAAGTGAAAGGGGGATCTTTATATGTTACCATATATAGCTGAATTTTTAGGAACAATGATGCTGATCTTACTTGGAGATGGTGTTGTAGCCAATGTAACATTGAATAAATCCGGAATGAAAGGTGCGGGTTCGATTCAGATCACATTTGCCTGGGGTCTTGCAGTTATGATACCAGCTTATATTTTTGGAGCGGCTTCCGGTGCATCTTTTAATCCGGCGCTCACGCTGGCACTGGCGATTGATGGAAGCTTTGACTGGGCATTGGTACCAGGATATATTATTGCTCAGTTTGCAGGTGCGTTTGTAGGCGCCTGTCTGGTATATATTTTATTCAAAGAACAGTTCGATGCGACACCGGAACCTGCTGCAAAATTAGGAGCATTTTCTACAAGTCCATCAGTTCCGAATCTTCCACTAAATATTTTGAGCGAAGCAATCGGAACATTCGTATTAGTGTTTGCTATCAAAGGAATCGCAAACGTGGATGGAATTGCAGGTGGATTGGATAAATTCTTAGTATTTGGAATTATTGTATCAGTTGGTATGTCACTAGGTGGGCTTACAGGATATGCCATCAATCCGGCACGTGATATCGGACCTCGTTTGGCACACGCTATACTGCCGATTAAAGGAAAAGGATCTTCTAATTGGGGATATGCAATTGTTCCATTGGTAGGACCGATTATCGGTGCGATTGTGGCAGTGCTTTTGTATGGAGCAATTCCATGGTAAAGATAAGAAAAATTGAATACCGCAAACGATAGGAGAAAAGAGTCAGGCGTTTTAGAATCGGGTAGTGCCCGGGTCTTTGCCTGACTCTGTCTTATTTTAAGTAAATTATAATTAAAAAGGAGATAGAAAAATGTATGATATTATGATTGTAGGTGCAGGTGTTGTAGGCTGCGCAATTGCAAGAGAA
Source organism: Faecalimonas nexilis (assembly GCF_059731825.1). NCBI lineage: Bacteria > Bacillati > Bacillota > Clostridia > Lachnospirales > Lachnospiraceae > Faecalimonas > Faecalimonas nexilis. The sequence continues at coordinate 1,658,535 of NZ_AP029189.1, forward strand.
TTATCAAAGTATCAGGTGAATGCCTGTGTGATTGAAAAGGATGAAGATGTATGTAACGGAACATCGAAGGCGAACAGTGCGATTGCGCATGCCGGATTTGATGCAAAGCCGGGAACACTGAAGGCGAAGCTGAATGTGGAAGGAAATCTAATGATGGAACAATTGTCAAAAGAATTAGATTTTCCGTTTAAACAAACAGGAGCGTTTGTTGTCTGCGTGCGTGAGGAGGATAAACCAAAGTTACAGGAACTGCTTGACAAGGGTGTCAAAAATGGCGTGAAAGGGCTTCGTATCCTAAATAAAGAAGAAGCGCATGAGATGGAACCAAATCTTACAGATCAGGTTGTTGCTGCACTCTATGCACCGACATCCGGAATTGTATGTCCGTTTAATATGACGATCGCCTTTGCGGAAAATGCAGTTGAAAATGGCGTGGAATTTAAACTGAACACAAGTGTAGAGAACATTAGTAAGACGGAGAACGGTTATCTTGTCGAGACGTCGAAAGGAACATTTGAGACAAAAGCGGTTGTGAATGCTGCTGGTGTCTATGCTGATGAAATTCATAATATGGTATCCGAAGATAAGCTGAAAATCGTGGCGAGACGAGGGGATTACTGCCTGTTAGATAAGACGGCGGGAAATCATGTAAGCAGGACAATTTTTCCATTGCCAAATGAATTGGGAAAGGGAGTATTGGTATCTCCGACAGTACATGGTAATCTGATTATAGGACCGACAGCTATGGATGTAGAAGACAAAGAAGCAAACAATGTGAGACAGGAAGGAATTGATTTCCTGATGGAAAAAGCAGGAGAATCTGTTGCAAATCTTCCGATGCGCCAGGTGATCACTTCTTTTGCAGGATTGAGAGCTCGCGAGAGTAAAGGAGACTTTACAATCGGAGAGGCAAGGGATGCGAAAAACTTCTTTGATGCAGCAGGAATTGAATCACCGGGACTTACAAGTGCTCCTGCAATTGGAGTGATGGTTGCAACTATGGTGAAAGATGCACTGCAGCTTCCGGTAAATGAAAAATTCGTGGCACAGAGAAAAGGTGTCTTGAATCCGCAGACACTTTCGAAGGAAGAACGGGCGGCATTGATTAAAGAAAATCCAACATACGGAAACATTATCTGCAGATGTGAAACGGTGACAGAAGGAGAAATTATTGACGCAATTCAGCGTCCTTTGGGAGCACGTTCATTAGATGGTGTGAAACGTCGGACAAGAGCAGGAATGGGACGTTGCCAGTCGGGCTTTTGCTCACCGAAAACGATGGAAATTCTTTCGCGCGAACTTGGAATTGATATGGCGGAAGTGACAAAATCAGGCGGCGAATCAAAAATTATCGTAGGAATCAATAAAGATCATCTGTAGAAAGAGGAGGCATATACATGAAATCATATGATATTGTGATTGTAGGAGGAGGACCGGCAGGACTTGCTGCTGCGGCTTCTGCAAAGGAACACGGAATTGACAGCATCTTAATTTTAGAAAGAGACAAGGAACTTGGTGGTATTTTAAATCAGTGTATTCATAACGGATTTGGACTTCATACATTTAAAGAAGAGTTAACAGGACCTGAGTATGCAGGAAGATTCATAGAAAAAGTGGAAGAACTTGGAATTACATATGAACTTAATACGATGGTGATGGATATTTCAAAAGATAAGGTTGTCACAGCGATGAACCGAGAGGAAGGGCTGTTTGAGATTCAGGCAAAAGCAATTATTTTGGCAATGGGATGCCGCGAACGTCCTCGAGGTGCGCTAAATATTCCGGGGTATCGTCCGGCTGGAATTTTTTCTGCAGGAACGGCGCAAAGACTAGTTAATATGGAAGGATATTTGCCGGGAAGAGAAGTTGTGATATTGGGCTCCGGCGATATTGGACTTATTATGGCAAGAAGAATGACGCTGGAAGGGGCTCATGTGAAAGTGGTTGCAGAGTTAATGCCATATTCCGGCGGGCTGAAAAGAAATATTGTGCAATGTCTGGATGATTATGGAATTCCTTTGAAATTAAGCCATACGGTTATTGATATTGACGGAAAAGAGAGAGTCAAAGGTGTCACACTTGCTCAGGTAGATGAAAAAGGCAAACCGATCAAAGGGACAGAAGAATATATTCCATGTGATACATTGTTGCTGTCAGTTGGACTTATCCCGGAAAATGAACTTTCAAGAGGACTTGATATCGATATGGAACGAGTGACTTCCGGACCGGTAGTAAACGAGAGCCTTGAGACAAGTATGGAAGGTGTTTTTGCATGCGGAAATGTACTTCATGTACATGATCTTGTCGACTTCGTGTCAGAAGAGGCTGCTATGGCAGGGAAAAACGCAGTGAAATACATCAAGGGCGAGCTGGCAGCCGCTGACAAGAAAATTGATCTTGTACCGGAAGATGGTGTTCGATATACAGTTCCGAAATATATCCGTCCGGAAAATATGGATGAGAAACTGACGGTTCGTTTTCGTGTCGGAGGCGTGTTCAAAAATTGTTATATCAGTACATATTTTGATGGGGAACGTATTATGAGAAGAAAACGTCCGGTTGTAGCGCCTGGTGAAATGGAAGAGATCAAACTTACAAAAGAGCAGTTGAGCCAATATCCGGATCTGAAGAAAATAACCATAAAGGTTGAAAAGGAGTAGTGATAAGGATGGAAAAAAGAGAATTGATTTGTATCGGATGTCCTTTGGGATGTATGATTTCGGTGGAATTGGAAGGAAAAGAAGTAAAAAATGTGACAGGAAATACTTGCCCAAGAGGAAAGGTGTATGCGGAGAAAGAAGTAACGAATCCTATGCGGATTGTGACAAGCAGTGTGCGGGTAAGCGGAGGGGATAAAGTGTCGGTCTCCGTAAAAACAAAAAGCGATATTCCAAAGGGGAAAATTTTTGATGTGGTGCGGGACTTGAAAGATGTTGTGGCGAAAGCACCGATAAAAATCGGAGACATATTAGTGAAAGATGTAGCTGAAACAGGGGTAGACATTGTTGCAACTGCAAATGTGAATCAGAAATAGAAATAAAGTCAGGGACGGAGTTTTTGCTTCGTCCCTGATTACGTCTTGAATAAAAAATATAAGTCGTGTATAATGAATTCGCATATTGATAGTAAGATACCGGAGGCAAATTGTGAATAATAAAAACGCAAATGAATTGTTAAATAAAATAGATAAAAATTATGAACAGATGAGTAAAGGACAAAAACTGCTGGCAGATTATATTTTGAAAAATTATGACAAAGCAGTATTTCTTACCGCAGCAAAACTTGGGAAAGTGGTGGGGGTCAGTGAGTCTACTGTTGTCAGATTTGCAACGCAGTTGGGGTATCAAGGGTATCCGGGATTTCAGAAAGCACTAGAAGAGCTTGTGCGGAATAAATTAAATTCGATTCAGCGCATGGAAGTGACGTATGGTCGGATCAGTCAGTCGGAAATTCTGGCATCGGTTCTTCAGTCGGATATTGAAAAAATCAAGCTTACACTTGCCAATATGGATCAGAATGCATTTGAGCTTGCCGTGGACACTATTTTGAATGCAAAACGTATATATGTGGTGGGAATTCGAAGTTGTGCACCGCTGGCTAATTTTCTGAGTTTTTATCTGAATTTGATTTTCGATAATGTGACATCGGTTCACACAAACAGCTCAAGCGAGATTTTTGAACAGCTTATACGGATCGGGGCGGAGGATGTGATTATCGGCATCAGTTTTCCGCGATATTCAATGCGTACGTTGAAGGCGCTGGAATTTGCGAGCAACCGGAAAGCAAAGGTGATCACACTGACAGACAGTGTACATTCTCCAATGACATTATATTCATCCTGCAATCTGATTGCGAGAAGCGATATGGCATCTATTGTAGATTCGCTGGTTGCTCCGTTAAGTGTTGTGAACGCACTTGTGGTGGCATTATGCATGAAAAAACAGAAAGACGTCATTGCCACCCTTGAGACACTGGAACAAATCTGGGATGAATATCAGGTATACAGCAGCGATGAATTGAATCAGGTAGACGATTCGGTGTCGCTTAATTTTAAAGAAAATGAGGAAACGTAGATGAGTAAAGTACTTGTGATAGGAGGCGGTGCGGCAGGAATGTTTGCCGCAATTTTTGCCGCTTATAATGGAAATGAAGTTCATATTTTTGAAAAGAACGAAAAACTTGGAAAGAAGCTGTTTATCACAGGAAAAGGGCGCTGTAATATTACAAATGCAAGTGATATGGATACTTTGTTTGCCTCTGTGGTGACAAACCCTAAATTTTTATACAGTAGTTTTTACGGTTATGACAATCAGAATGTGATTGAATTTTTTGAAAGAATCGGTGTGAGAACAAAGGTTGAGCGTGGGAATAGAGTGTTTCCGGTGTCAGATCACTCGTCGGATGTCATCGGCGCATTGACAAAAGAATTACATCAGCTTGGCGTTTCGATTCATCTGCATACAGAAGTGAAAAGGGTTGTCGGCGAGGGCCGATTTGAATACTTGGAAACGAAGGATGGGAAAAAGATTACGGGAGACGCATGTATTGTTGCGACAGGTGGATTTTCTTATCAGACGACCGGATCGACGGGAGACGGATATCGTTTTGCAGAAGAAACAGGACATCAAGTTACTGATATTATGCCGGCGCTTGTCCCGTTGGAGCTTAAAGAAACCTACGTAAAAGAACTTCAGGGGTTGTCGCTTCGGAATGTGACTGCAGCGATATATGATGGAAAGAAAAAGTTGTATGAAGATTTTGGTGAGATGCTGTTTACGCATTATGGAGTGAGCGGACCTTTGATGCTCAGCGCGAGCAGTTATATCGGAAAACAGTTGAAAAGAAGTGAACTGAAATTGGTTATTGATTTGAAGCCGGCATTGTCTTTTGAACAGCTGGACCAAAGAGTGCTCAGAGACTTTGAAGAGAATAAGAATAAGCAGTTTAAAAATGCTGTTACCAAGCTGTTTCCGGGAAAACTGCTCCCGGTGATGCTTAAGTTAAGCGGTATTGATGTTGAAAAAAAGGTGAATCTGATCTCGAAAGAAGAGCGTCACCAATTTGTGCATTTGATGAAAAATTTTACGTGGACTATCACAAGGCTGAGAGATTTCAACGAAGCGATCATCACAAAGGGCGGAGTGAAGGTGAAAGAGATCAATCCTTCTACAATGGAGTCAAAACTGGTGAGCGGACTTTATTTTGTGGGGGAAGTATTGGATCTGGATGCGCTGACAGGTGGATTTAATTTACAGATTGCATGGTCGACAGCGTATGCAGCGGGAAGCAGCATTTTTTAAAGCAGGAGGAGAAAGAATGGGATATAATATAGCAATTGACGGACCAGCTGGTGCGGGAAAAAGTACAATAGCAAAAAGAGTGGCGAAAGAGTTGGGATATGTATATGTAGATACCGGGGCAATGTACCGGGCGCTTGCAATCTATTTTCTCAATCAGGGGCTTGGCACAGATGACACAGAAAAGATTGCGGAAGCATGCAAGCATGCGGAAGTGACTCTGCAGTATGAGAACGGCGTACAGCAGGTGTATTTGAATGGTGAGAATGTGACTGGTTTTCTGCGGGAAGAAGCTGTCGGAAATATGGCTTCCGTCACATCGGCAATTCCGGAAGTACGGGCACAACTTTTAGAATTACAAAGAGAGATGGCAAGAACAAAAGATGTTGTCATGGACGGAAGGGATATCGGTACAAATGTGCTGCCGAATGCAGAGGTCAAAGTATACTTGACTGCAAGCGTGCAGACAAGGGCGAACAGAAGATATCTGGAGCTGTCAGACAAAGGACAGGAGTGTAGCCTTGAAGATATTGCTCGTGATATCGAAGAACGAGATACAAGAGATATGAACCGCGAAACTGCTCCATTGAGACAGGCGGAAGATGCTGTGTTGATCGACAGTTCCGATATGAGTATTGATGAAGTGGTAGAAGCAATCAAAAATCTTTGCAAATAGAGGTGTTTATGACAAGGCAAGACGGAAAGAGGATGCTGCTTTTTATCCTGCTCATTTTCTGGATGGGACTGATTTTCTTTTTTTCAGCGAAACCAGCGGTACAGTCTGCAAAGATGAGCACCTCGGTAGGAAAAATGATCGGGAGAGTGGTGGTACCGGAATTTGAAGAGTGGAGCGACACGAAACAAGATGCATTTGCAAAGAAGATCGATTTTGCAGTGAGAAAAAGTGCCCATGCATGTGAATATGCAGCGCTTAGTGTATTGTTTTTTGTGAACTATAAAAAGAAGAGCAGAAAGATAAAACAGATAGTGGGAATGAGTGCGCTAAGTACTGCTCTGTATGCAGTGACAGATGAGATTCATCAGTTATTTGTGCCGGGAAGGAGCGGGCAGATTACAGATGTGATCTTAGACAGCTGCGGTGGATTGATCGGAGCGGTTCTGTCGGCAATCATATTATACCTGATAAGAAAGAGGAAAAAAGATGGAAGTTAGACTTGCAAAAACAGCAGGATTTTGTTTTGGGGTAAAAAGAGCTGTGGAGACGGTGTATGAACAGGCTCAAAAACGAAGCGATGTGAAGATATATACTTATGGTCCGATCATCCACAATGAAGAGGTCGTCAAAGATATGCGAAGCAAGGGTGTTGAGGTGATTTATACACAGGAGGAACTGATGCAGCTGCAAAGTGGTGTGGTGATCATTCGCTCTCATGGTGTCGCGAAAGAAATTTATAAAATTTTAGAGGAACGGGGGCTGAGCTGTGTAGATGCAACCTGTCCGTTTGTAAAAAAGATTCACCGTATTGTTGAAAAAGAGAGTATGGAAGGAAAGCATATTGTAATCATAGGTGATGAGTCACATCCGGAGGTGCAGGGAATCAAAGGATGGGCAGAAAATGACGTCACAGTGATTAAAACAGTGGAAGATGCACAAAAATTTCATGTTTCCTCTGATGTAAAAGTGTGTGTTGTATCTCAGACGACATTTAATTACAATAAATTCAAATATTTAGTTGAAATTATTTCTAAAAAGAGTTATGATATAAGTGTTTTAAATACAATTTGCAGTGCAACGAAGGAAAGGCAGGAAGAAGCTGATCAGATTGCAAGAAAAGTGGATGCTATGATCGTAATTGGAGATAAACATAGTTCCAACACGCAAAAGCTATTTGAAATATGTGATAAAGCATGTAACAATACGTACTATATACAGACACTTGACGATTTGAATATGAATCAATTAAAGTCGGTAAAAACGGTAGGTATTACAGCTGGGGCATCAACGCCCAAGAATATAATTGAGGAGGTTCAAAATAATGTCAGAATTAACTTTTGAACAAATGTTAGAAGAGTCTTTTAAAACAATACGTAATGGAGAGGTTGTAGATGGAACTGTCATTGATGTGAAACCAGATGAGATCATCTTGAATATAGGCTACAAAGCAGACGGTATCATTACTCGCAGTGAGTATACAAACGAACCAAATGTTGATTTGACTACAATTGTATCTGTAGGTGATACAATGACAGCAAAAGTATTGAAAGTAAATGACGGCGAAGGACAAGTGTTGTTAACATATAAGAGATTAGCAGCAGAAAAAGGAAATGAAAGATTAAAAGAAGCTTTTGAGAACAAAGAAGTATTGAAAGCGACAGTAGCTCAGATTCTTGGAGGAGGATTAAGTGTTGTTGTTGATGAAGCAAGAGTATTTATTCCTGCAAGTTTAGTGTCTGACACTTACGAAAAAGATCTTAGCAAATATCAAGGTCAGGAGATTGAATTTGTTATCAGCGAATTCAATCCAAGAAGAAACCGTGTGATCGGTGACAGAAGACAACTTTTAGTAGCTGAAAAAGCAGAATTACAGAAAGAATTATTTGCAAAATTAAAAGTCGGAGATGTTGTGGAAGGTACAGTGAAGAATGTTACAGATTTTGGTGCATTCATCGACCTTGGCGGAGTAGATGGATTACTTCACATTTCTGAAATGTCATGGGGAAGAGTAGAGAACCCGAAAAAAGTATTCCAGGTTGGAGATACTGTAAAAGTTCTTGTGAAAGATATTAACGATACAAAAGTTGCATTGAGCTTAAAATTCCCAGAGACAAATCCATGGGCAAATGCTGCCACAGATTTTGCAGTAGGAAAAGAAGTGACAGGAAAAGTTGCAAGAATGACAGATTTCGGTGCATTTGTAGAATTGGCTCCAGGTGTAGATGCATTATTACATGTATCTCAGATTTCGAGAGCACATGTTGAAAAACCTTCAGATGCATTGTCAGTAGGTCAGGAAATTACAGCAAAAGTAGTTGATTTGAACGAAGCAGAGAAAAAGATCAGCTTGAGCATGAAAGCACTTGAGCCTGAGACAGTTGAAGCAGAAGAAGAGACAGCAGAATAAGGATATCAGTAAATGAATAATGTATAAATAGAGACTACTTGTAGTCTCTATTTATTTGCATGTGTTTATGTGAAAAAAATGTCAAAAAATGAAAGGAAGGAATGTGCGAATGGGATTACTAACATTCAAAGGCGGTATCCATCCGAATGATGGGAAAAGTCTTGCAAAAGACAAGGCGATTGTTACAGTGATGCCGAAGGGAGATTTGATTTATCCGCTTTCCCAGCATATTGGTGCACCGGCAAGTCCGATTGTGTCAGTAGGAGACCATGTGCTGAAGGGACAAAAAATTGCGGAAGCAGGGGGCTTTGTTTCTGCTCCGATACATGCTTCGGTATCGGGAACAGTGAAAGCAATTGAGCCACATTTTAATCCAACAGGTTCAAAAGTGAACTGTATTGTTGTAGAAAATGACGGAGAGTATCAAGAAGTAGAATATACTCCGTCGAAACCACTTGATGAGCTTACAAAAGAAGAAATTTCAAATTTGATCGGCGAAGCCGGAATTGTTGGTATGGGTGGTGCAGGTTTCCCGACAAAAGTAAAACTTTCTCCAAAAGAACCTGAAAAAATTGAATATGTGATAGCAAACTGTGCCGAGTGTGAGCCGTATATCACTGCAGATTATCGAAGAATGCTTGAGAATCCGGAAGAACTTGTCAGTGGAATGAAGGTAGTATTAAAGCTGTTTGACAATGCAAAAGGAATCTTTGGAGTGGAAGATAATAAACCAGATTGTATTGCAAAATTAAAGGAACTTACAAAAGATGAGCCTCGTATGGAAGTCCTTGCGCTGAAAACAAAGTATCCACAAGGTGCAGAACGTCAGCTTATTTTTGCAACAACAGGAAGAGCCATTAATTCCAGTATGCTTCCGGCAGACGCAGGATGTGTAGTAGACAATGTTGAGACATTGATTGGAATTCACTATGCAGTGATAGATGAAAGACCGGTTATGGAACGTATCGTAACGGTCAGCGGAGATGGCGTTAAAGCTCCTGGCAACTTTAAAGTGCTGTTTGGAACAAATCAAAGAGAACTTGTAGAGGCTGCGGGAGGATTTTTGGATGAGCCGGAAAAAGTGATTTCGGGGGGACCAATGATGGGATTTGCCATGTTTACGCTGGATACTCCGATCACCAAGACTTCATCCTCTATTCTTTGTCTGACAAAAGATGAAGTTGCTGCAAATGAGCCGAGCGCATGTATTAATTGCGGACGTTGTGTAGAAGTCTGCCCGAGCCGTATTATACCGTCAAGACTGGCTGATTTTGCAGAACATCATAATGAAGAGGCATTTACGAAATGGGAAGGACTTGAATGTGTAGAATGTGGTTCATGTAGTTATGTCTGTCCGGCAAAGCGTCAGTTGAAGCAGGCAATTGGTTCCATGAGAAAAATTGCACTCGCAAACAGAAGAAAAAAATAAGAAAAATAAAGGAAGAGGTGAACTAAGGTGAGTGAACAGTTTAATATATCGTCTTCACCACATATACGTTCCAAGGTTACTACGAGCAATATTATGATGTTGGTAACAATTGCCTTGTTGCCGACAACTATATTCGGTGTATATAACTTTGGATTATCAGCGCTAGGTGTAGTGTTAATAACAACAGGAACAGCGGTGCTGACAGAATATCTTTATCAAAAATTAATGCATAAAAAGGTGACTATCCAGGATTTTAGTGCGGTAGTGACAGGACTTCTGCTGGCACTGAACTTGCCGCCGACAGCACCTTGGTGGATGTGCGTACTCGGAAGCGTGTTTGCTATTTTAGTTGTAAAGCAACTGTTTGGCGGATTGGGACAGAATTTTATGAACCCGGCGCTTGGCGCGAGATGCTTCCTGCTGATTTCGTTTACAGGAAGAATGACAACATTTGTATATGACGGTGTATCCGGTGCGACTCCGCTTGCACAGTTAAAAGCAGGCGAAAGTGTAAACACATTTGATATGCTGATTGGAAATACTGCAGGTACGATTGGTGAGACATCTGTAATTGCGATTATGATCGGGGCTATTTTCCTTCTTTTAATGGGGGTGATTGACCTTAGAATTCCAGGTACATATATTGTGACATTTGTTATTTTTATTATCTTGTTTGGCGGACATGGACTAGACCCACAGTATATCACGGCACATCTTTGCGGTGGAGGTCTGATGCTTGGAGCCTGGTTCATGGCAACGGATTATGTGACGTCGCCGATTACAAAAAAGGGACAGATTGTATATGGTGTCTGTCTTGGATTGCTAACTGGTTTGTTCCGTTTATTTGGCGGTTCGGCAGAAGGTGTGTCTTATGCGATCATCTTTAGTAACCTTTTAGTACCATTGATCGAGAAGGTTACTCTTCCAAAACCGTTTGGTAAAGGAGGAGAAAAATAATGAATAAAATTATTAAAAACACATTGATTCTTACTGCGATAACGTTGATTTCCGGTTTGTTGCTGGGAATGGTCTATGAGATTACAAAAGATCCAATCGCGGCATCTCAGGAGAAAGCAAGACAAGAAGCGTACAAAGCAGTTTTAAAAGAAGCGGATAGCTTTGCAGACTACGCTGATTTTGATGAGAAAGAAGCGGCAAAAGCAGTGAAAGATATTTCAGGATGTACGGTAAATGGAGTTGCAGAAGCAAAAGATAAGTCGGGTGAGACAATCGGCTATGTCGTGACGACGACATCCAGTGAAGGATATGGTGGAGATATTCAGATTTCGGTCGGAATCGGAAATGACGGAGTTGTGGAAGGCGTGGAAATTTTAAGTATCAGCGAGACAGCGGGACTTGGAATGAAAGCGACTGAGGCGAAATTCCGTGATCAGTATGTCGGAAAAACTGTGGAAGCTTTCACAGTTACAAAAACAGGTGCAAGCTCAGACGAAGAAATCGATGCGCTCAGCGGAGCTACAATCACTTCAAATGCGGTGACAAACGCAGTAAATGCAGGACTTGCATATTTTAATCATGTAATAGGAGGTAGTGCAAATGAATAAATGTGTGGAAAGACTTTACAATGGTCTGGTAAAAGAAAATCCTACCTTCGTTTTGATGTTGGGAATGTGTCCTACATTGGCTGTTACAACATCTGCAATCAATGGTGTGGGAATGGGTCTGACGACAACGGTCGTTTTGGTGATGTCAAATATGCTCATTTCTATGCTTCGTAAAATTATTCCGGATTCGGTTAGAATGCCGGCATTTATCGTTGTCGTTGCATCTTTTGTTACAATTGTACAGTTTCTTTTGGAAGGGTTCATTCCGAGTCTTTATGACTCACTTGGACTTTATATTCCATTGATTGTCGTAAACTGTATCATCTTAGGACGTGCAGAAAGCTATGCCTCTAAGAATCCGGTTCTTCCATCTATCTTTGATGGAATCGGTATGGGACTTGGATTTACGATTGGACTGACGAGTATCGGAATTGTCCGTGAAGTAATCGGGGCAGGACAGATTTTTGGGAAACAGATTATGCCGTCTTCCTATGAACCTGTGACTATTTTTATTTTGGCTCCTGGGGCATTTTTTGTTCTGGCAGGGCTTGTTGCAATTCAAAATAAAGTGAAGAGAAATGCAGCAAACAAAGGAAAAGAAACAGTGAAAACCGGATGTGGTGAAGGCTGTGCTTCATGTGGAAACAGTTCATGTGGAGGCAGAATATTTCCAACAGGAAATGAAGAATAGGAGGAGTACAGGAAATGAAAGAATTACTTATTATAGCAATTGGTTCCGCATTTGTGAATAATGTTGTACTTAGCCAATTCTTAGGAATCTGCCCATTCCTTGGTGTATCGAAGAAAGTAGAGACAGCAAGTGGTATGGGGGGCGCGGTTATTTTCGTTATTACGATCGCATCATTTTTTACAAGCTTGATTTATAAATTTATTTTAGTGCCAACACATTTTGAATATTTACAGACCATTGTATTTATTCTTGTAATTGCAGCTTTGGTACAGTTTGTGGAGATGTTCTTGAAAAAATCAATGCCTTCTCTTTACAAAGCGCTTGGTGTATATCTTCCGCTGATCACGACAAACTGTGCAGTGCTTGGTGTTGCCCTGACCAACGTTCAAAAATCTTACAGTATTTTGGAAGGTGTTGTGAATGGATTTGCAATTGCTGTTGGGTTTACGGTATCTATTGTAATTATGGCAGGTATTCGTGAAAAAACGGAAAACAATGATGTTTCCCCATCATTTCAGGGGACGCCGATTGTTCTTGTTACAGCAGGACTGATGGCGATTGCGTTTTTCGGATTTTCAGGACTGATTTAAGGAGGACGAAAAGATGAGTGTAACAGGGATTATAATAGCTGCAGTCATTGTGGGCGGTACTGGCTTGTTCATCGGCGCCTTCTTAGGAATTGCAGGCAAAAAATTTGCAGTTGAGGTAGATGAAAGAGAAGAGGCAATCACAGGCGTACTTCCTGGAAACAACTGTGGTGGATGTGGATATGCAGGCTGTTCAGGACTTGCCGCTGCAATCGTTGCAGGGGAAGCAGAAATTGGAGGATGTCCGGTCGGCGGTGCTCCGGTTGCGGCAAAGATTGGTGAAATTATGGGACAGGAAGCAGGAGAACAGGTACGTATGACTGCATTTGTAAAATGTGCAGGTACTTGTGATAAGGCAAATCAGGATTATGAATATTATGGAATTGAAGATTGTAAAATGATGGATTTCATACAAAATGGAGGTCCGAAGTCTTGTAATTATGGCTGCCTTGGGTTTGGAAGCTGTGTAAAGGCATGTCCATTTGATGCGATTCACATTGTTGACGGCGTTGCGGTCGTAGATAAAGACGCTTGTAAGGCATGTGGAAAATGTGTTGCAGCCTGTCCGAAACATTTGGTTGAGTTAGTACCATATGAACAGAAGCATTTAGTGCAGTGCAGCTCGAAGGACAAAGGAAAAGATGTACTGTCTGTCTGTAAGGTTGGTTGTATCGGATGTAAAATGTGTCAGAAAGTTTGTCCGTCTGATGCTATTGTTGTGGAAGATAATATCGCACATATTGACCCTGAAAAATGTACGAACTGCGGTCTGTGTGCAGAAAAATGTCCAAAGAAAATCATTATGTAAATATCAAGGTTCAGCTTACGGCTGAACCTTTTTGAGAGGAAGAGAAATGAAACGTTCTGTGAAAACAATTTTGAAAGAGGCAGCTGCTTTGCTTTGGCAGGATATTAAAAATATGAGAATTGCGATTTTGCTCATTGCAGTTTATTTGGGATTGAATCGCATAGTATTTCCGGTCAGTTGTATCTGGGTAGCAATTACTGGATTTCCCTGCCCGGGTTGTGGACTTACGAGGGCAGGAATAGCACTTTTAAGAGGTGAGTTTAAGGAAGCGTTTCAGATTCACCCTTTTATCTATGTAATTGCAGCATTACTGGTTCTTTTTTGTGTTTATCGATATATCCTGAAGCGGAGTCAAAAGGTGTTTGTAAAGTATGCGCTTGTAGTTGTCATTGCAATGCTTTGCTTTTATGTGTACCGTATGATATTTTTGTTTCCGGGAGAGCCGCCGATGTCATATTACCGAAATAATTTGTTGAGTACTTTTTTTCGATAAAGTATTAAAATAAATTGTGAGCGCAGCGAAAATATGGTATGATATCAATGTATAAATCTGATAAGGAGGCACACTATGGAAAATAACTATGAAAATGCACCACAGGAAGAAACACAGTCAACACAGCCGGCTCCTCAGAACGAGGAAAGTACAAATTCAGAGTATTCAAACTCGAACGAAAACATGAATCAAAATTATCAGTATTCATATGGAAATAACGAATACCAGCCAAATGGATACGATAATCAGAATGGATCGAATCAGTATAATCAACCGGACAAAAGCGTAATGTCAATGGGAGATTGGCTGATTACATTGTTAGCTCTTTTAATTCCTTGTGCTGGAATTATTTTATATTTTGTATGGGCGTTTGGAAAAAACGAGAATGAAAACCGTAAAAACTATTGTAGAGCATACTTGATTTATTGGGCAATTACTACTGTGCTTGGTATCATTGTATTCATTTTCTTTGGAGCAATGATATTCAATATGATCAGTGGAAGCGGATATTACGGATATTATTAAAATGTGGACAGGACTATTTTCGGTAGTCCTGTTTTTTCGCAAAAGAAAGTATGAAATCGAACGTGTGGTTGCATAAAAGAATGTGATATGCTAAAATAGACGGAAAGAAAGGAACAAAAACAATGAAGATAAAGAAAAGTGATATTGTATTGATTCTGGTTGTTGTGTGTGTGGCGGCTTCCTGCTTGCTTTTATATATGAGATTCGGAAGAGAGAGCGTTGGAAAAGTGGTAGTGACTGTTGATGGAAAAGTGAAAGGGACTTACAGTCTGTCGGATAACACGGAAGTGCAAATTAACGATACGAATACATTTGTCATTGAGGATCGAGAAGTAAAGATGAAGGAAGCTAATTGTCCGGATCAGATTTGCGTACATCATAAAGCAATTTCGAAAAACAAAGAGACGATTGTTTGTCTGCCAAATAAGGTGGTGATTGAGATTACTACAGGAACAGGAGAAGAGGCAGAGATGGATTCGGTTGCAAATTAGGAGGCACGTTTTGAAATCAAAGGCAGCATATTTCGGAGTATTTATCGCACTTGCATTGATTTTCAGCTATGTGGAGACACTGATACCGATTCAAGTCGGAATACCTGGGGTGAAGCTTGGTCTGGCGAATCTTGTGGTTGTAGTCGTTTTATATAAGATGGGAATCAAAGAGGCTTATACTTTGGCAGTTGTGCGGGTGATTTTATCAGGTTTTTTATTTGGTAATTTATTTAGCATTGTGTATAGTTTGGCCGGCGGACTTCTCAGTCTGACGGTGATGGTCGCTTTAAAAAGGACAAAAGCGTTCAGTTTGCTTGGAATCAGTGCGATGGGAGGCGTTTTTCACAATGTTGGCCAGTTAATCATGGCTGCTCTTGTATTGGAGAGTTTGAGCATTGGATATTATCTTCCGGTTTTACTTATATCGGGGCTTGTGACAGGAATTTTGATTGGTATCATCTCTGGTGAGATGTTAAAAAGATTGAACAGAATAGAAATGTAATGGAGGAAATATGATTTCGTATATAAGAGGAGAACTTTCTGCAATTGAAGAAGATAAGATTATTGTAGATGTGAATGGAATAGGATATGGAATTTTTATGCCGGGGCAATCTATGGGAATGCTCCCGCCGATTGGCGAGGAAGTGAAGATTCACACCTATTTGAATGTACGTGAAGATGCGATGCAATTATTTGGATTTTTGACGAGAGACGATTTAAAGATTTTTAAACTGGTGATCGGTGTAAGTGGTATCGGTCCGAAAGGCGGATTGAGCATTCTGTCTCAGCTGAGTCCGGATGATTTGAGATTTGCCGTGCTGGCGAATGACGCGAAAGCGATCTCGGCGGCGCCGGGAATCGGAAAGAAAACGGCGGAAAAACTTATTATTGAATTGAAAGATAAACTGAGTGTGGAAGACATCTTGGAAAAAAATTCGGAGACAGTTGAATATGCAGGTGTGGCAGATACTGCGAATGAAGTACAGGCAGAGGCAGTTCAAGCACTGACTGCCCTTGGATATGGAAGTACAGAATCTATGAAAGCTGTGAAAAAAGTGACAGTCACAGAGGAGACTACTGTGGAAGATGTACTGAAACAAGCGCTGAAGTACATGATGTTTTAACAAAGGCGGAGAATGAAAATGGGAAAGAGAATTATTACAACAGAAAATCTGGAAGAAGATGTAAAGATAGAAAATCATCTTCGCCCACAGCTGTTATCTGATTATATTGGTCAGGAGAAGGCCAAGCAAACATTAAAAATTTATATTGAGGCGGCAAAATCCAGAAAAGAATCTTTGGATCATGTTCTTTTTTATGGACCTCCGGGGCTTGGAAAGACTACATTGGCGGGAATTATTGCAAATGAGATGAATGTGAATTTAAAAGTCACCTCGGGACCGGCGATTGAAAAGCCGGGGGAGATTGCAGCTATTTTAAACAATCTTCAGGAAGGAGACGTCCTTTTTGTAGATGAGATACATCGTTTAAACAGACAGGTGGAGGAAGTACTCTATCCTGCGATGGAAGACTATGCGATTGATATTATGATCGGTAAGGGAGCAAGTGCACGTTCCATCCGTTTGGATCTTCCGAAGTTTACCTTGGTGGGAGCGACAACAAGAGCCGGTATGCTCACAGCGCCGCTGCGAGATCGGTTTGGTGTGGTCAATCGTCTGGAATTTTATACAGAAAAGGAACTGCAGACGATTATTATGCGTTCAGCAGATGTTTTAGGCGTTGAGATCGAACCGAATGGTGCGCTGGAGATGGCGAAAAGATCTAGAGGAACACCACGTCTTGCCAATCGACTTTTAAAGCGAGTGCGGGATTTCGCACAGGTGAAGTATGATGGCGTCATTACGGAAGAGGTGGCGATGTATGCACTGGATTTACTGGAGGTGGACAGATATGGGCTTGACCACATTGACCGGAATATTCTTCTTACAATTATAGAAAAATTTCAGGGAGGCCCGGTGGGGCTTGACACACTGGCGGCATCTATTGGAGAAGATTCAGGGACAATAGAGGATGTTTATGAGCCCTATTTACTGAAGAATGGATTTATCCAGCGGACACCGAAAGGAAGAGTTGTCACAGAATTCGCATACCATCATCTTGGAATTCATTATGAAAAAGAATAAAAGAGTTGTTTTTTTTCATAGATGGTTTATAATAGAAAGATAATTAGGAAAGTTTCAAGGAGGTTTCCATGACATCTTCAAAAAATTACACAGAAGTTATCATAGACGGAAAAGTTTTTACATTGAGTGGATTTGAGAGCGAAGAATATCTGCAGCAAGTATCTACATACTTAAATCATAAGATTTCAGAGTGTGCGAGCAGTGAAGGATATGGAAGACAGAGTGCAGAGACAAGGAATATTTTGTTGGCGCTGAATATCGCAGATGATTATTTTAAAGAAAAGAAGCAGAGCATTGCGCTTGAAAGTGATGTGGAAGAAAAAGATAAGGAAATGTATGATTTAAAGCATGAGCTGATTTCTACACAGATCAAGTTCGAGAATCTGGAGCGTGATCTTGAAAAAGAAAAGAATGAAAATCAACAGCTGCAGATGAAAATTGTGAAGTTGGAAGCAGAGATGAAGAATCATAAAAAATAGGCTGTCATGGGACAGCCTTTTTTAAGGGATAAGGAAATATATGAAAAGAAAAATTGAAATTTTATCGCCGGCAGGATCTTATGAAAGCATGAAAGCGGCAATTGCGGCAGGAGCAGATGCAGTCTATATTGGCGGCAGTCGATTTGGTGCAAGAGCATATGCTGACAACCTGACCGAAGAACAACTATTAGAAGCAATTGATTATGTGCATCTGCACGGAAGAAAGATTTATCTGACAGTAAATACTCTTTTGAAAGAGAAAGAATTAAGGGAGTCATTTTATGAATATTTGCGCCCATACTATGAGAGAGGGCTGGATGCGGTCATTGTACAGGATATCGGTGTTCTGCAATTTGTAAAGGAACATTTTCCGGATTTGCCGATTCATGCAAGTACACAGATGACGATCACGAATGCGCTCGGCGCCCGTTTTTTGGAAGAGCAGGGAGTAGAGCGAGTTGTGACAGCCAGAGAACTTCAGCTGGAAGAGATTAAAGATATCAGAGAAAAGACTGACGTCGAGATTGAAAGTTTTGTACACGGAGCGCTTTGCTATTGCTATTCGGGTCAATGCTTATATAGCAGTATGCTTGGAGGGCGCAGTGGAAATCGCGGTCAGTGTGCACAGCCTTGCAGACTGCCGTATAAAGTAAATGGCAGCAAGGAAAGCTCGTATGTGCTGAGTCTGAAGGATATTTGTACTTTGGAGTATATACCGGAGCTTGTGGAAGCGGGAATTGATTCGTTTAAAATCGAAGGACGCATGAAAAAGCCGGAATACGTTGCACTTGTCACCGCAATGTATCGAAAGTATACAGATCAATATTTGGAACATGGGGAGAAAGCGTTTTGTATAGATCCCAAAGACAGACAGATGCTCATGGATTTATACAACCGCGGAGGATCTCATGGCGGTTATTATCACACAAAAAATGGACGCAAGATGCTGTCCTTAGACAGACCGAACCACGCGGGAGTGCCGGCATTGCAGGTAGTTTCACAGAGTGGGAAGACTGTGACGGCAAAAGCAATTACGGACATTCATGCAGGAGATGTTGTGGAGCTTCCGACACAGAATGAGAATTATACATTTTCTGATAGTACAAAGAAGGGGCAGACAATTACGTTTTATTCTCATAAACGCCAGAATATGAAAAAAGGGCAGATTTTGAATCGAACACGAAACGAAAGTCTGATAAACAAAATCCATGATACTATCATATCAAGAAAAGTAAAAGAAAAAATCAATGGAAAATTAATACTTTCTGTTGGAGAACCTGCTAAACTAGAAGTGGTCTATCAGGATTGTACAGTGGATTTGACTGGGGAGCCCGTACAGGAGGCTTTGAATCAGCCGATGCAAATAGAAAGAATTGAAAAGCAGATGCGAAAAACCGGGAACACGGAGTTTGAATTTGAACATTTACAGATAGAGCTTTTGGGGAATGTGTTCCTGCCGATGCAGAGTCTGAATGAACTTAGAAGGAAAGCATTAGATACATTGGAAGATCAGATTCTGCAAAAGACAAGAAGAAAAAGTTCTGATGCTCCAAAATACATGGAAAAATCAGTCGCTGCAGACACAAAATGCAATTGCTTTTATGTTTCTGTAGAAACGAGCGAACAGCTTTTGGAAGTTTTAAAAGAGTCTTCTGTGCAGAGAATTTATCTGGATTGTAATCTTGCGGAGCGCATATGGGAAAATCCGAATCTGAATGACATGATTCAAAGTGTGCATGAACGGGGAAAAACAATTTATCTTGGAATGCCACATATTTTCAGGACAGATGCAAACGTAAAGTATGAAGCTTGTTATGCCCATATTTTTGAAGCGGCTTGGGATGGTGTGCTGATACGAAATTATGAGAGTTATCAGTTTCTGAAGGCACATGGCTACCAAGGCAACATTGTCACAGACTATAATCTGTATCAATTCAATCGATATGCAAAGAAATTCTGGATGGAAGAAGAGGTGGAGGCAACAACAGCGCCACTGGAATTAAATTATAATGAATTAAGAGAAGTAGGGCTGGAAAGCAGTGAACTGGTCGTCTATGGACATGTGCCGATGATGGTGTCAGCACAATGTGTGACAAAGACGGTAGCAGGATGTCGAAAAGAAAAAGGAATACTTGTGATGAAGGACCGATACCAAAAAGAGTTTTTTGTGAAAAACAATTGTGATTATTGTTATAATATCATATATAATTCCTTGCCGGTCGTTCTGACAGATCAAAAACAAGAAATTGAGGACTTGATGCCAAAGGCTATGCGTCTCCAGTTTACAGTTGAAAAGAAAGAGAACGTAAGGAAAGTATTGGACTTATATCGAGCCGTCTTTTTGGAAAATCAGGCAGCAAGAGAACCAGATATGGAATTTACAAGAGGACATTTTAAGAGGGGAATAAAGTAGGTGAGAAATTGGCAAATATTATAGTAGAATGTGCGAAATACCTCATGATCATTTTGATTACGATGTATACATACGAATGCTTCACTGTCTTCGGATATGCGGACGGAGACAAAAAGCGGCGTATTTTGCGGAACCAGAATAAATTGATGTTTATGATACATTTTCTTGCGTTTGCAGGAATGTATTTGAAAATCGGAGAAATAAAGATTTTGATATTTTATGCGGTACAGGTAGTACTGCTTTTGGCAATCATACTGCTGTATACATGGATTTATCCAAAGGCTTCACGCCTTGTAGTCAATAATATGTGTATGCTTATGACAATCGGTTTTATCATGATCACAAGATTGTCTTATAATAAGGCGGTGAAGCAATGTGTTATTGCAGCGGGCGGTGTGGCAATCAGTCTGGCAGTTCCGGTGATCATCCGGAAAGTGAAACAACTCTCCGAGTGGAGATGGCTGTACTGTGGTGTGGGAATTGTTGCATTGGCTGCAGTTGTTGTTGTGGGAACTGAACAATTTGGAGCAAAGCTGGGATTTATGGTGGGAGGTGTTGGAGTCCAGCCTTCCGAATTTGTAAAGATATTGTTTGTGTTTTTTGTTGCATCCAGCTTTTATCACTCCAGAGCATTTAAAGATATTGTGATTACAACGGCATTAGCGGCTTTTCATGTGTTGATTCTGGTCGCATCTAAGGATTTGGGTGCGGCATTGATTATTTTTATTGTGTATCTTGTTATGCTGTATGTGGCCACAAGCCAGCCGTTATATGTATTTGCCGGCCTTGGCGCGGGAGCGGCAGCGTCTGTCGTGGCTTATTATTTGTTTAACCACGTTCGTGTCCGTGTGATCGTATGGCAAGATCCTTTCGCTTCTTATCAGAATGGTGGATATCAGGTGGCACAGTCTTTGTTTGCGATTGGAACAGGGAGTTGGTTTGGAACCGGATTGTTTCAGGGAAAGGCAGATGCGATTCCGGTAGCGGAGACGGATTTTATTTTCTCAGCAATTTGCGAAGAGATGGGACTGATTTTTGCGCTTTGCATCATATTAATTTTCCTAAGCTGTTATGTGATGTTTTTGAATATTGCAATGCAGCTTCATAACCGCTTTTATAAGCTGGTGGCACTGGGACTTGGAACTTGTTTCATTTTTCAGTCATTTCTGACTATTGGCGGTGTGACAAAATTTATTCCGTCAACAGGTGTGACACTTCCTCTGATCAGTTATGGAGGAAGTTCTGTATTGAGCACTTTGATTATGTTTGCAATTATTCAGGGATTGTATATTTTAAGAGAAGACGAGGAAGAAGATATTGAGAGAAGAAAAGAACAACAATTACGAGCACAGAAAAATCAGACAAGACGGCAGGAGACGACAGGAAGACGAAAGAGTCCGCAAGACACGCAAAGGACAACAATCAAGAGAAGAAGTACCGCCGGTGAAAAAAAGAACGAGCGCGAAAAAGATGCAGCAAGACGGCCGCAGAGAAGAGAAAAAACGAACAAAGAAAAAGAAATCAACAAACAAAGAATTCGCTAGGGTGACATATTTTTTTGTGACACTTTTTCTGGTAATGATGGGGTATCTTGTATATTTTAATGTTGTGCGAAGCAAAGAAATTATCAACAGTCCTTATAATGTGCGTATGGATTCCCTTTCTGACCGAGTTGTAAGAGGAAGTATTTTAGATAAAAACGGAGAGGTGCTGGCTGAGACAGTAGTTGCGGAGGATGGAACCGAGACAAGAAATTATCCTTATGGAGATGTGTATGCACATGTAGTAGGATATGATTCAAAAGGGAAGTCAGGACTGGAATCCGTGGAAAATTTTGATTTGCTGACATCAAATGCTTTTTTTGTAGAGAAGATTGTAAAAGAATTTAAAGAAGAAAAAAATATTGGCGACAATGTAGTTACAACGCTTGAGAGCAAACTTCAGCAAGCAGCCTATGATGCATTGGGAGACCATAAGGGGGCAGTTGTTGTCATGGAAGCAAGCACAGGAAAGATACTTGCCATGGTGTCCAAACCGACATTTGATCCAAATACCATTTCGGAAGACTGGGAATGGCTTACTACAGATGAAAACAGTTCGCTTCTGAATCGTGCGACACAGGGAGCGTATGCGCCGGGATCTACCTTTAAGTTAGTCACAACATTAGAGTATATGCGTGAATATTCGGATTTTGAAAATTATAGTTATTATTGTGAAAGTGAGATCACCCATGAAGGGACGACGATTCACTGTGCGGGAAACAGGGCGCATGGTGAGGAAAATTTAGCGGATTCGCTTGCCAACTCCTGTAACGCATCTTATTCTAATATTGGTCTGATGTTGGATAAAGAAGCGTACAGAAAAACGGCAGAAGAGTTGTTGTTTAATAAAAAGCTTCCGTCTGTACTGCCTTACAGCCAAAGCAAATTTCGTGTGGACAAAAACACAACAGACAGTGAAATTATGATGACAGCAATTGGTCAGGGAAAAACACAGATTAGTCCGTACCATATGACGCTTATTTCGGCTGCAATTGCAAATGGAGGGACATTGATGAAACCATATTTGGTTGATCATACCGAAAATTATACAGGAACGACAGTTAAGAAAAATGTTCCGGAGATATACGAAACGCTTATGACTTCGGAAGAAGCAGCAAAACTGAAAGAGTATATGGAAGGTGTTATCGATCATGGAACGGGGACGGCGCTTAGCGGAGAAAGCTATACGGTAGCCGGAAAAACAGGGACAGCAGAATACAGCAGTGATAAAGAAAAATCCCATTCGTGGTTTACAGGGTTTACCAATGTAGACAATCCAGAACTTGTAATCAGTGCGGTGGTAGAAAGTGCAGACAATTCCGGAATGAGTGCAGTATCGGTTGCAAAACAGGTTTTGAATGCGTATTACTATTAAATAATTGAGGGATCCATATGAAATATTATCATAATCTGTATTTAAGTGATGAATTAAAAGAAAAAAAAGAGGGAATCATATATAAGTTAGAGCATGATAAAATACAGTTAAATAAATATGTGATTGTTCTTGCAGAAAATGCGAATAATAATCTTGAGTTTTACGATACGGCATTGTTGCTGCAAAGGGGCTGGAAAAAGCGAAGGCTACTTGTGGTTGGCATTGCAGATGGTTTTGAAGAGGCACTGTACTTAGTGGAAAAGATTGCACAGGAAGTGTATGATGTGACAGGAGATATGAAAATACGCAAGTATTTGCTAGAACAGCAAAAAAAGTTTGAAGAGGGAAAAGTGTAGGTGCAGACATGTTCCAGATTATATTATGGATTTTGAAAATCATAGGAATTCTTCTGGCAGCAATACTGGGAATTGCAGTATTGCTCATTTGCATTGTGCTTTTTGTGCCTGTCCGGTATCGAATTGAGGCGGAAAGTGCAGGGACATTTGAAAGTATCGACGCGCATGCTCGGTTTTCGTGGCTTTTACATTTGTTTTCCGGATATTTTAAATATCAAAATGGCGAATTTTGCTGGCAGATTCGAATCGGCTGGAAAAAACTGAACCAGACAGAGCACATTGAAACGCTCCAAAATGAGACATACAGAGAAAAAGAGTCTGAGAAGGAACAAGAAAAAAGAGACGAAGAAGTGCCTCGGAAAGCAGAGCCGACAAACATTCCAACGAAAAAAGAACCGCAGGAAAAGAAAGTGAAAAGAAACCGCACAGCAAAGAAGTGTGGAGAAACGGCAGAAAGTGAGAAAAAGGAAAAACAATCTTTGCTTCAAAAGATAAAATATACATATCAGACAATGTGTGATAAGATAAAAGTGCTTTTGGAGAAAAAAGAAAAATTAACAGAGTTTCTTGCGGAGCCCATTCACAAAGCGGCATGGGGGCGTTTGAAAAAAGAATTGTTCAGAATTCTTCGGCTTTTAAGACCGAGGAAATTTACAGGCGCTGTGCGATTTGGATTGGAGGATCCCTACGATACGGGGAGGATACTGGCTGTGCTGAGTATGCTTTATCCGTTTTATGGAGAACATATAGATATCTATCCGGATTTCGAATATCGGATTTTAGAAGGGCACCTTCTGATTAAAGGGCGTATCCGAGGAATTTATGCAGTGATTGTTTTGTGGAATTTATTTTTTGATAAACAGGTCAGAACCACATATGAACATATAAAAACGTTTAAATTATAAAATATGCGAGGAGGAATACAAAATGGAGGATAACAAATTTAATGCAACAGTAGAAGCTTTATTTCGTGGGATGGACAGTGTTGTTTCGTCAAAGACTGTTGTCGGTGATGCAATTCACATTGGCGATACTATCATTTTACCATTGGTAGACGTTTCATTTGCGGTGGGAGCCGGTTCATTTCAGGGAGATAAAAAGGAAAAAGGCGCCGGTGGACTTGGCGGAAAGATGTCACCGTGTGCGGTGCTTGTGATTCAAGACGGAAAGACAAAACTTGTAAATATCAAAAATCAGGATACGATTACAAAAATTTTAGATATGGTTCCTGATGTGGTTGATCGGTTTTCTTCTAAAAAAGAGGAGAAAGTAACGGAAAAGGATGTTGCGGATATGTTGAACGACGCAGAATAATTTGGAAGAATGAGACATATAATAAAAAGAGGATACACTACATGGAGTAGAGCAATGAAAAAAGTAATTGGGTTTGCATTATTTTTTATTGCAGTTGGAATGCTGATTATGCTGATGCTGCCAAATGTCTTTGTTGGTCTTGTGTTGATTTTTATATGTCTCATAGTTGGATATAATTTATTTTGTGGATAATAATAGATGCACAAAAAAACGAGATGATTCTTCATCTCGTTTCATTCTGTGTAAAATTAAGCACGTTCAACTCTGCCAGATTTTAAACATGAAGTACATACATACATTTTCTTTGTATTTCCACCTTCAGCTTTTACTCTTACTGATTTTACGTTTGATTTCCACATCTTTGGTGTTTTTCTATGAGAGTGACTTACGTTATTTCCGAAATGAGCACCCTTTTCACAAATAGCACATTTAGCCATGATTGCACCTCCTAACGATATTAATAGTCATACCAGACTCACAACACAAATTATTTTAGCAGAAAAAAGTTTAATTTGCAAGTACTTATTTAACAATTTGAAGAAAGGTTTTATAAGTTGTTGTAAAAACTGGCAAAACAGAGTATAATATAAACGTTAAGTATGCATAAAAAAGAAAATCCATAACAAAAATTGGAGGGAATAGATATGAAAGGATGTATGAGTACAGAATTAGGAATCATTACAATTGCACCGGAAGTCATTGCAAAATATGCGGGAACTGTAGCTGTGGAATGCTTTGGAATCGTTGGTATGGCGGCAGTAAGTGTAAAAGATGGTCTTGTAAAGCTTTTGAAAAAGGAAAGCCTGACACATGGAATTCAGGTGGAAATTTCAGAAGATAATAAGATTACTTTGAATTTCCATGTAATCGTATCCTATGGTGTGAGTATTTCAGCCGTTACCGATAATTTAATCAGCAACGTAAAATATAAAGTAGAAGAGTTCACCGGAATGACAGTGGATAAGATTAACATTTATATTGAAGGCGTAAGAGTAATCGATTAATTTAAGGAGGAAGTGATTGTGGCAACGAAGACAATAAATGTAGAGATGCTCGCAAAGATGTTTTTGGCAGGCGCCGGAAATATCGAGGCAAAAAAAGAATTTATAAATGAATTGAATGTTTTTCCGGTACCGGATGGGGATACAGGAACGAACATGTCGCTTACGATCATGGCAGCGGCAAAAGAAGTTTCGGCATTGGAAAAACTTAATATGAAGGATTTGGCAAAGGCGATTTCATCTGGGTCTTTAAGAGGAGCCAGAGGGAACTCAGGAGTAATTCTTTCACAGCTTTTCAGAGGATTTACAAAAGCAATCAAAGAAGTCAAAGAGATTGACTGTTTGATTCTTGCGAACGCACTTGATAAGGCAAAGGAGACTGCCTACAAAGCGGTTATGAAGCCGAAAGAGGGAACGATCCTGACTGTTGCACGTGGAATTGCAGATAAAGGCTGGGAACTTGCAGAAGAGACAGATGATTTGGAAGTGTTCATTCCAGAGATTATCAAGCATGCAGAACATGTGTTATCGAAGACTCCGGATATGCTTCCGGTATTAAAAGAAGCTGGGGTGGTTGATTCCGGCGGACAGGGACTTTTAGAAGTGTTAAAGGGTGCATATGACGCATTTTTAGGGAAAGAGATTGATTACAGTGCGATTGCTTCCAGCACAGGTGCTGCTGTGACAAAGGTCAGCGCAGAGGCGGCAACAGAGATCAAATTCGGTTACTGTACAGAATTCATCATTATGGCAGAGAGAGAATTTACAGAGGAAGATGAGAAAACGTTCAAGGCATATCTGGAGTCTATCGGTGATTCAATCGTATGTGTGGCAGATGATGAAATTGTAAAAGTACATGTACACACCAATGACCCTGGACTTGCAATTCAAAAGGCACTGACATATGGGCAGCTTTCTCGTATGAAGATTGACAATATGCGCGAAGAGCATGAAGAAAAATTGATCCGCGATGCGCAGAAGCTTGCGAAAGAACAGAAAGAAAAGAAAAAAGAGGCTCAGAAAGAGTTTGGCTTTATTGCCGTTTCCATCGGAGAAGGTCTGAATGAGATTTTTAAAGAGCTTGGAGTGGACTATATCATTGAAGGTGGTCAGACAATGAATCCAAGTACAGACGACATGTTGAATGCGATTGATGAAGTCAATGCAAAACATGTATTTATTTTCCCAAATAACAAAAATATTACATTAGCGGCAAACCAGGCAAAATCTTTAGTGAAAGATAAGGAAGTAATTGTTATTCCTACAAAGACGGTTCCGCAGGGAATTACTGCAATCATTAATTTTGTTCCGGATTTATCGGCAGAAGAAAATGAAGAAGTCATGTTAGAAGAGATCAAGAATGTCAAGACCGGACAGGTAACATATGCAGTGCGAGATACACATATCGATGACAAGGAGATCCACAAAGATGATATCATGGGAATTGGTGATTCCGGTATTATTGCAGTGGGAACTGATATCGAAGCGACGACAAAAGAGATGCTGGAAACACTTGTGGATGAGGATTCGGAATTGATCAGTATCTACTATGGAGCAGATGTCAGCGAAGAAGACGCAGAAAAACTGACAGCGGAGATTGAAGAAAAGTATCCAAGTGTAGATGTGGACACACATTTTGGAGGTCAGCCGATTTACTATTATGTATTGGCAGTAGAATAAGAGTGACAAAAACGGGAGAAGTGATATCTCCCGTTTTTTCTGAAACAGGAGACAGAAATATGAATGAGCAATCAACGATCAGCTCACTGAAAGGGATTGGCGAGAAGACAGAAAAATTATTCCAAAAATTAAATATTTTTACGATTGGAGATTTGCTTCGACATTTTCCGAAAGGATATGAAGTGTATGAGGAAGCAACCCCGATTGCAGAGATAGACGAGGGCAGAACTGTGACGGTCACAGGTGCGATTTACGGGAAAGTACAGGTCTCTGGCAGAACAAGTATGCAGGTTACAACCATTTATGTGAAGGATATCACTGGAACTTTGCGTGTTGTCTGGTTCCGAATGCCTTTTTTGCGAAATACGTTTCAAAAAGGGGGTGTGGTCACACTACGTGGAAAAGTCGTGCGGCGAAAAGGAACACTTCTTATGGAACAGCCGGAAATTTTTTATCCGAGTGAGTTGTATGAGGAGAAGATAAACACGTTGCAGCCCAATTATGCATTGACAGCCGGACTTACGAACAATGCTGTCGTCAAAGCGATGAAACAGGCAATTTCCTATTTGGATTTGAAGCAGGATTTCCTTCCGCCGGATGTTCGAACCCGCTATCATCTTGCGGAATATAATTATGCGATACAGGGAATTCATTTTCCGGTAGACAAAGAGGAATTTTATACTGCCAGAGAGCGTCTTGTGTTTGAAGAATTTCTTGTGTTTATTTTGGCACTGCGGCAAATGAAGGAGAAAAATGAAAAAAGTAAAAATACATTTTCATTTGCGATTGCCGAACCGGTGGAACAATTCATGCATAAACTGCCATATGAACTGACAGGCGCTCAGCAAAAAGTCTGGGAGGAAATTAAGGCAGACCTAAACGGAGCGCATGTGATGTCAAGGCTTGTGCAGGGGGATGTCGGTTCCGGAAAGACGATTATTGCCTTGCTTGGTCTTTTGCTTGCCGCTGTCAACGGCTATCAGGGAGCATTGATGGCGCCGACAGAGGTGCTTGCAAAACAGCATTTTGAGTCTATTTGTGAAATGTTAGAAGAACATCAGATTCCGGTTTGTGTGGAATTTTTGACAGGGTCTATGACTGCAAAAGAAAAAAGGATGGCATATGAGCGGATTGCATCAGGAGAAGCACAGATTATTGTTGGAACACATGCACTGATTCAAGAAAAGGTGAAATACCATTCTCTGGCGTTGGTAGTGACAGATGAACAGCACCGATTTGGCGTGAAACAAAGAGAAAAGCTTGCTGAAAAAGGAAACACACCACATATTCTTGTGATGAGTGCAACTCCGATTCCGAGGACACTTGCAATTATCCTGTATGGGGATTTGGACATCTCTGTCATCGATGAGCTTCCAGCCAACCGTCTACCGATTAAAAATTGTGTGGTAGATACTAATTATCGAAAGACGGCCTATCAGTTTATGAAAAAACAGGTGCTGGAAGGACGACAGTGCTATGTCATCTGCCCAATGATAGAAGAGAATGAAAATCTGGAGGCAGAAAATGTAATAGATTATGCGAAGACACTGCAAGAAGAGATGGGGGACAACATTCAGGTGGCATATCTGCACGGAAAGATGAAGCAGTCAGAAAAAGATGTGATCATGGAGCAGTTTGGGAAACGGGAAATTCAGATTCTTGTCTCTACGACCGTTATTGAAGTAGGAATCAATGTTCCGAATGCGACGGTGATGATGGTGGAAAATGCAGAACGTTTTGGGCTTGCACAGCTTCATCAGCTTCGAGGACGTGTGGGGAGAGGAAAATATCAGTCATACTGCATTTTTATGAGTGCATCAAAGTCGAAAGAGACGAAAGAGCGTCTTTCTATTTTGAATAAATCGAATGATGGATTTTTTATTGCGAGTGAAGACTTGAAGCTTCGCGGCCCGGGAGATTTGTTTGGTATTCGTCAAAGCGGGATTTTGGATTTTAAATTAGGTGATGTATTTCAGGATGCAAAGATTTTGCAGCGTGCGAGCGAGGCGGCGGAACAGCTGATTTCGGAAGATGAAAACTTGGAAAAGCAAAATCACCAGAATATTAGGGAGTATTTACAGAAATATATCCGGGAAGGAATGCTTGAAACAACGCTTTAAATCACATGACAGAATTTGTCAAAAAAAGAAACTATTTCTAGTGTAAGTTTATGAATTCTCCATATACTATCCTTGTAACAAAACAGTTACAAAATAAAAGGAAAGAGATTTAGAGGAGGAAATGAATTATGGCAAGTCGTTCATCAAACAGAACAGCAGTACCGGAAGCAAAAGCAGCTTTAGACAAATTTAAATATGAAGTGGCAAGTGAGCTCGGAGTACCTTTGAAAGAAGGATACAACGGAGACTTAACATCAAGACAGAACGGATCTGTTGGTGGTTATATGGTGAAAAAAATGATCGAGCAGCAGGAAAAACAAATGTCAGAGAAATAATTGGCAGATGTAATTAGAAAAACGTGCAAATCAGAAAAGGTTTGCACGTTTTTTCTGTGCAGTAATTGACAAGTTTCGAGGGAATTCGTATAATGAAAAATGATATTTTTATTCAGGAAAGGAACATTATGAGAGTTATAGCAGGAAGCGCAAAACGCTTACAGTTAAAAACAATAGATGGGCTTGACACAAGACCGACAACAGATCGTATCA
The DNA here is from genome assembly GCF_059731825.1 of Faecalimonas nexilis. Taxonomy (NCBI): domain Bacteria; kingdom Bacillati; phylum Bacillota; class Clostridia; order Lachnospirales; family Lachnospiraceae; genus Faecalimonas; species Faecalimonas nexilis. The sequence continues at coordinate 1,688,475 of NZ_AP029189.1, forward strand.
AAGAAACACTGTTTAATATGATTTCGCATGAGATTGCAGATTCCTGTTTTTTGGATTTGTTCAGCGGAAGTGGAGCAATCGGAATAGAAGCCCTCAGCAGAGGAGCAAAAGAAGCGGTGTTTGTAGAACAGAACCGTAAGGCGATGGCTTGTATTCGCGAGAATCTTACATTTACAAAGCTTGCAAAACAATCGGTGCTTTTGGAGATGGATGTTTTGAGCGCGCTAAAACGTCTGGAAGGAAAGTATCAGTTTGACTATATTTTTATGGATCCACCGTACCGTAAGATGCTGGAAAAGCAGGTGTTAGAATATCTTTCTGAATCAACTATTCTTTCGCAAGATGCTGTCGTGATTGTGGAAAGTTCTTTGGATACAGAGTTTTCTTATGTGGAGGAACTTGGTTTTTCTGTTATTAAAGAAAAGATATATAAGACTAATAAACATATATTTTTAGAAAGAGAGGCTTAAAGAATGCTAAGAGCCATTTATCCGGGAAGCTTTGATCCGGTGACGCTTGGTCATTTGGACATTATTCGACGTTCCGCCGCCATCGCGGATGAGTTAATTGTCGGAATATTGAATAATAAAGCGAAAACGCCGTTGTTTTCTGTAGGAGAACGTGTTAAAATGTTAGAGGAAGTGACAAAAGACTTCCCAAATGTCAAAATCATTCCATTTGAGGGGTTGTTAGTAGAATTTGCAAAGCAGATGGATGCGAAAGTGATTGTTCGGGGATTGCGTGCAATTACAGATTTTGAATATGAATTACAGATGTCACAGACGAATCACAAAATTGAACCGGAGATTGAGACCTTGTTTTTGACGACAAGTCTGGAGTTTTCCTTTTTGAGTTCGACAACGGTAAAAGAAGTTGCGAGCTTTGGGGGAGACATTACACAGTTTGTACCGGAAGTGATTGTGAAAAAAATAAAAGAGAAGATGGAAGAAAGAAAAGGAGTGTAAATTATGAGCAGTCGTATTGAACAAATTATTGAGGAAATTGAAGAATATATTGACAGTTGTAAATTTCAGCCATTATCTACAACAAAGATTATTGTAAATAAAGATCAGATGGACGAGCTTTTGCGTGAACTTCGCATGAAGACGCCGGACGAGATTAAGCGTTATCAGAAGATCATTGCCAATAAGGATGCGATTTTAGCGGATGCACGCGCGAAAGCCGAGAGTATGCTGGAGGAAGCTCAGATTCATACAAACGAACTGGTAAGCGAACATGAGATCATGCAGCAGGCATATGCTCAGGCGAATGATATCGTGACAGCAGCGACAGAGCAGGCGCAGGAGATTTTGGATAATGCGACAAATGATGCGAATGATATCCGAATTGGTGCGATGCAGTACACAGACGATATTATGTCGAACGTGGAAAATATTATCGGGCATACTTTGGACAGCTACACAACAAAATACGATGGTCTTGTGAATTCTTTGAGAGAGTGTTACGACATCGTCAAGACTAATCGTGCGGAGCTGGAAGTGCCAGATAAGTCTGACCGTGGTATGGAAGCGGAATTCGGCAGCGATTCTATGGATGAATAAACGTCATATAAAAGAAAGCTAACAAACTGGTTACCAATGCGGTGACCAGTTTTTCTGCTATGTAAGGGACAATAGAGAGACCGGATTGACGAATCATGGATTTTGTCTGTGCGACAGAACAGAATCCCCCAAAAGAAGTCAGTGCAAGTATAGAAACATATTTTTCTGTTTGGGACAGTATGTTTTTAGATAACATAGGTATTCCATTGGTGATTTCCAGAATCGGGAGGCATATGTTTGATATCAAAGCTGATTTTACCGGAAGCATCTGCAAAAGAGATAACAGAACAGAAAATAATAGGATATATCCTCCGACTTTCGTTATGGTTTCGAACCCATCCATGATGCAGGTATCAACGATCTCAAAGTTAAAATGGATGCGGGAAGATATACTGGTTTTTCCCGCTGTTTTGGCTGGCAGATTTTTTTTATAAATGTTTCGAAAAACAAAACTGCACAATATCGGTGAGGCAAACAAAATCAGTAAGGATGGAAAAAGCAGAGTCTGATCGTACAGATTTTGCCAGATCACATAGCTTATGATAAACATGGGGCTTGTGTTGTTGCAAAAAGAAAGCAGATAGCTGCCTTCACTTTTGGTTATACGTCCTGCCAAAATGAGATCTGAGGTCACTTTAGCGCCCATCGGATAACCACAGAGAAATCCTGCAAGTACCACAAAGCTTCCGTCAGTTGAAATACGGAAGATTTTCTGAAAAGCAGGACCAAATATGCGGGATAACATGGAGATAGAATTTGTTTGTATCAGGATATTTGAGATGATAATAAACGGAAGTAAAGTAGGGAGGACAATCTGAAACCAAAGCAGTAGTCCTTCGCTTGCTCCGTCGAATACTTCCTGTGGGAAAGAAAGCATAATAAAAAATAATAAAATCACACTGAATGGGAAGGCATAGCGTCTCATAACAGACCTCCAATTTGTTTTTATAATATATGGATATGCTTGATTTTTTATGTCTGATGTGACACAATAGATTATAGGAAAATTTTAAAGGAAAGAGGGAATTTATTATGTCAGCATTAGAACATTTAGAACCAAAATCGGTTTTTCATTTTTTTGAAGAACTTTGCCGGATTCCGAGGGCAACATTTGACACAAAAAGAGTCAGTGATTATTGTGTAGACTTTGCAAAAGAGCGAGGCTTGGAATGCATTCAGGATGAGGCGAACAATGTGATTATTAAAAAAGCCGGAACAGCAGGATTTGAAAACAGTGAACCGGTGATCATTCAGGGACATTTGGATATGGTATGTGAAAAGACGGATGATTCTGCACATAACTTTGACACAGATCCAATTGAAGTATATGAGGAGAATGGATTTTTAAAGGCGAAAGATACCAGTCTTGGGGGAGACGACGGAATTGCCATCGCATATGCACTTGCAATTCTTGACAGTGACACGATTGAACATCCGCCGATTGAAGCAGTCTTTACCACAGATGAAGAAGTTGGAATGGGTGGCGCAGGAGCAATCGATCTTTCTGTATTAAAAGGTCGTATGCTGATCAATATTGACTCCGAGGAAGAGGGAACATTACTGACAGGATGTGCAGGCGGTTTCCGCCATACGATTACGCTTCCGCTGGCCAAAGAAGAAAAAACAGGGGTTGCGGCTGAGATCGTTGTGAGAGGATTGAGAGGCGGACATTCTGGAATCGAGATCAATCAACAAAGGGGAAATGCTAACAAAGTACTCGGAAGAATTTTAAACAGTCTTAAAACACAATTTTCATATGCACTGATTGAGATGAATGGCGGAACAAAAGACAATGTTATCACGCCGTTATCGAAAGCAAAAATCTTAGTGGACACAACACAGAAAGATGCCGTCAAAGCATATGTGGAAGAACTTGCAGAAACTGTGAAAACTGAATTTGGAAAAGACGAGCCGAATTTGGAAATTTCAGTTGTACTTTCTGAAGAAACTACACTGAATGTATGCACAGCAGATACAACAGATAAAGTTGTATTCCTGTTAATTTCTACACCATATGGAGTGCAAGGATTGAGCCGTGAATTGAAAGGACTTGTAGAGAGCTCTTTGAATCTTGGAATCGTATCTACAAAAGAGGATAGTATCGAGTTGATCTTTATGGTGAGAAGTTCTGTGGAGAGTAAAAAGAAAGAACTCGAAGAGATGCTGAATGCGTATGCTGTTTTCACAGGAGGAAAAGGAGAAGTATCCTGTGACTATCCGGCATGGATGTACAAGTCAGATTCAAAACTTCGCCCGATCATGATCGATACTTATGAGCAGATGTTCGGAAAAGCTCCTGTAGTTGCTACAATTCATGCAGGGTTAGAATGTGGTCTCTTATCCGGACAGCTTCCGGAACTGGATTGCGTATCTTTTGGTCCAAATATGTTTGACGTGCATTCTGTGAATGAAAAACTGGAAGTTGCATCTGTGCAGCGCATGTGGGATTATCTGCTTGCAGTTTTAAAAAATTGTAAATAAAACAATACATATTTGAAGATAAGAAAAACATATAGTAATACAAAAAGGAGTTTGTCGTGAAAAAGAGACAGGCATATCAATTACTTCTTTTTGTATTACTATTTTCTTTTGTTACAGAAATATGGATTGGCAGACTGCTGTCGATAAGCAGAATGGAACGGTTGCATGAAAATACAGTTATGAAGATGGAATTTCGAGATCAGCAGTTAGGTGAAAAAATGATCAATAGTTTTTGTGATGGACTAAGCAGAGGGATGCAGGCAGGAATCTATCTGTTGGAAAGCAAGTTTGGCTATCAACCGTTTCCGTATACATGTACAGAAAAAACGTTTTGCGAACGAAAGAAGACATGGGAACAGAAAAAGGCATGGAATACTTATCTGAAAATCAATCAGGCAATCTGGGATGATGTGAAATATTTTCCGGTACCAGAATCAACGACGGATGAAGATGCAACGGTGGTCTTTGAAAATGGATGGATGAAAGAACGAAACTATGGTGGAAAACGCGGACATGAGGGATGTGATTTGATGGCAAAAAAAGATGTCCCAGGATATTATCCGGTCGTCAGCATGACGGACGGTGTCATACAAAGTAAAGGGTGGCTTCCGAAAGGGGGATACCGTATCGGTATTCTGGCGCCTTCCGGTGGATACTTTTATTACGCACATCTGGATTCCTATGCGGATATTAAAGAGGGAGACCGAGTGAAAGCCGGGGATGTGATTGGATTCATGGGGGATACAGGCTATGGAGAGGAAGGTACAAAAGGGAAATTTCCGGTGCATCTGCATGTGGGGATTTATGTGTATCCGAACGGTCAGGAAATGAGTGTCAATCCATATTGGGTGATGCGGTATCTGGAACCGCATAAGCTGAAATGTGCGTATTCTGACTAATATTTGTGGAGAAAATAGTATGGCTATGGTATAATATGAAATTGACATGGAGGATGAAAAATGAATTTACCAATTGCGTTTGAAAAAAAGATGAGAGAACTGCTTGGAGCAGAGTTTGATGATTATATAAAGTGTTATGAGGAGAAAAGACTTTATGGTCTCCGCGTAAATACAAAAAAAATCAGTGTGGAAGAATTTAAAAAGATTTGTCCGTTTGAGATTCAACCGATACCATGGATTGAGAATGGATTTTATTATGATGGAGAGCACGTGCAGCCGGCAAAGCATCCATATTATTTTGCCGGACTTTTTTACTTACAGGAGCCTAGCGCCATGACACCGGCAAACCGCCTTCCGATTGAACCGGGGGATAAGGTGCTGGATGTCTGTGCAGCACCGGGAGGAAAGGCGACTGAGCTTGGAGCAAAACTTTGCGGGGAAGGTGTGCTTGTGGCAAATGACATCAGCAATTCCAGAGCAAAGGGCTTATTAAAAAATATTGAAGTGTTCGGCATCGGCAATGTGCTTGTGCTCAGTGAGGAGCCAGGTAAAATTGAAGAGTATTTTACGGAATATTTTGACAAGATTTTGATCGATGCACCATGTTCCGGCGAAGGAATGTTCCGAAAAGATAAAAAGATGGTGAAAGCCTGGGAAGAACATGGACCGGAATTTTTTGCAAAGATTCAGAGAAGTATTGTCACGCAGGCTGCAAGAATGTTAAAACCGGGTGGAATGATGCTCTATTCTACTTGTACATTTGATCCGGAAGAGAATGAGGGAACAATTGAATATTTAAGACAACAATATCCGGAATTTGAGATAAAAGAGATTCGGCCATATGAGGGATTTGCAAAAGGAATGCCGCAAGTGACTGAATCAAAAGAGCCTGCATTTGAAAAAACAGTCCGTATCTGGCCGTATAAGATGCACGGAGAGGGACATTATCTGGCATTGCTTCAAAAAGGGGAAAAGTCGGAGAAACTAGTGGTCAAAGAAAAGAAAAAGCGCGCGAAAAAAGTGCCGGAAGAACTGCTTGCATTTTTTGAGGACATCACATGGGAGATGGACTGGAGCAGACTGGAGATTTACAGCGAGAAAGTCTACTATATGCCGGAAGATATCCCGAATGTAAAAGGTATTCGTTTCCTTCGGACAGGACTGTATCTTGGAGATGTGAAAAAGAACCGGTTTGAGCCGAGTCAGTCACTTGCGATGTGTCTGAAAAAAGAAGAATACCGCCGCACAATCTCACTTTCCGTGGAGGATGAGCGTGTGATCCGCTATCTGAAAGGTGAGACGATCGAAGTTGACGATCTTGTTGATCACAAAGAAAAAGGCTGGCAGCTTGTCCTTGTGGACGGCTATCCGCTAGGCTTTGGGAAACTTGCAAACGGAACTTTGAAGAACAAATATTTACCTGGATGGAGATGGCAGTCATAATGATACGATTAGATAAATATCTCGCAGATATGGGCGTTGGGACGAGAACAGAAGTAAAAAAACTGATCCGTCAGGGAAAAGTAACAGTGGATGGAAGTATTGAAAAATCTCCAGAGCGAAAGATTGACATTTCACATCAAAAAGTGTGCTGTATGGGCGAAGCGGTCTCCTATGAAACGCACGAGTATTATATGCTAAACAAACCAGCAGGAGTTGTCTCAGCCACAACAGACAGGCAGGATAAGACAGTAGTGGAGTTGATTTCCTCAAAAAAGCGCAGAGATTTGTTCCCGGTAGGAAGGCTTGATAAAGACACAGAAGGTCTTCTTTTGATCACAAACGATGGAGAGCTGGCGCATCGGCTTTTGTCACCGAAAAAACATGTGGATAAAGTGTATTATGCAAAGGTGCAGGGGATTGTAGATGAGGTCGATCAAGAAATCTTTGCCGTAGGAATGTCAATCGGAAACGGCGAGACTGCACTTCCGTCAAAGCTTGAAATTTTGTATTCCGGAGAGATTTCTGAGATAAGAGTTACGATACAGGAAGGAAAATTCCATCAGGTGAAGCGGATGTTTCATGCCGTGGGGAAAGAAGTAATTTATTTGAAAAGGCTTTCTATGGGAACACTTCTGTTGGATGAGACATTAAAGAGCGGTGAATACCGGGCTCTTACGAAGGAGGAACTTAAGCGATTATGTTAGAGAATATAGAGGCGATTATTTTTGATCTGGATGGCACACTGGTGGATTCCATGTGGGTCTGGACTGCAATCGACGATGAATTTTTAGGAAAATATGGTTTGACACAGCCGGAGAATTTTCATGAAGGAATGGAAGGAAAAAGTTATTCGGAAACAGCAGCATATTTTCTGGAATTGTTTCCAAACCTTCCACACACATTAGAGGAATTGATGGAAGAATGGTATGGAATGGCATATGAAAAATATGCAAATGAGCTTATACTGAAAAAAGGAGCATTTGACTTTTTACAGGAAGTTCATCAAAGAGGGATTAAGCTTGGAATCGCTACAAGCAATAAACGCGAGCTTGCAGAGGCAGTTTTAAGATCAACAAAAGTATTGCCGTTATTTGATTCTATATGGACATCGTGCGAAGCAAAAGCAGGGAAACCGGCTCCTGATGTGTATTTAAGAGTTGCACAATCTTTGCAGGTGGAACCGAAACGTTGTCTTGTCTTTGAAGATGTGCCAAACGGAATTTTGGCAGGTGTCAATGCCGGAATGAAAGTCTGTGCAGTGGAAGACGATTTTTCAAAAAATCAGGATGAAAAAAAACGTGCGCTCGCAGACTATTATATAAAAGATTATGAAGATATTAAAAATAACACCTATGAGGTACTGAAATGAGAAATGGATTTTTACCGATTTGCAGAAAAGATATGGAGGAGCGAGGCTGGGAACAGTTGGATTTTGTCTATGTTTCCGGAGATGCTTACGTGGATCATCCGTCTTTTGGGCATGCGATCATCACACGCCTTTTGGAGGCGAATGGATATAAAGTTGGGTTGATCTGTCAACCGGACTGGAAAGATAAAAGCAGCATTACAGAATACGGTGAACCTCGCCTTGGATTCCTTGTATCCAGTGGGAATATGGATTCTATGGTGAATCACTACTCTGTGTCGAAAAAGAGACGTCAGACAGATGCATTTACGCCGGGCGGCGTTATGGGAAAACGTCCGGACTATGCGACGGTCGTCTACAGTAATTTGATTCGTCAGGTTTATAAAAAGACGCCGATCATTATTGGTGGGATTGAGGCGAGTCTGCGCCGAATGGCTCATTATGATTACTGGTCAAATAAATTAAAACGTTCGATTTTATTGGATTCGGGTGCAGATATTCTTTCTTATGGAATGGGAGAACGCTCGATTCTTGAGATTGCCGAAGCGCTGGAGAGTGGTATTGCAGTGGAGGATATCACATACATCGACGGAACTGTCTGTAAGGTGAAGTCTTTAGACAGTGTCTACGATGCGATCATGTTGGAATCTTACGAACAATTAAAGCAGGACAAGCTAAACTATGCGAAGAGTTTTTATACGCAGTATTGCAATACAGATCCTTTTTCAGGAAAACGACTTGTGGAACCATACTCGGACCATTTATATGTAGTCCAGAATCCACCGTCCAAACCGCTTAGCCAGTCGGAAATGGATCGCACTTACAGCTATCCTTATATGAGAACATACCATCCGTCCTATGAGGCGCTTGGAGGAGTTCCGGCAATCGAGGAGGTAAAATACAGTCTGATCAGCAATCGTGGATGTTTTGGCGGATGCAATTTTTGTGCTCTTACGTTTCATCAGGGGAGAATCATTCAGACGCGAAGCCATGAATCTTTGGTCGCAGAGGCAGAAAAATTTATTTGGGATAAGGATTTCAAAGGCTATATTCATGATGTTGGAGGACCGACTGCGAACTTTAGAGCACCTTCTTGTGATAAGCAGCTCACAAAAGGAGTGTGCAAGCAAAAGCAGTGTCTATTTCCGCGGCCGTGTAAAAATTTGAAGGTGGATCATAAAGACTACCTGAAGCTTTTACGAAAACTTCGTACACTTCCGAATGTAAAGAAGGTATTTATTCGCTCAGGTATCCGATTCGATTATCTGATAGCAGATAAAGATGATACTTTTTTCAAGGAACTGTGTGAGTATCATGTAAGCGGACAGCTAAAAGTAGCCCCGGAGCATGTAGCAGATCCTGTTCTTCAAAAGATGGGTAAGCCGGAAAACAGTGTCTATCAGGCATTTTCGAAAAAATATAAACAGATCAACGAAAAACTTGGGAAAAAACAGTATCTGGTTCCGTATCTGATGTCTTCGCATCCGGGTTCAACGATGAAAGAAGCCGTGGCTCTTGCAGAATACTTAAGGGATCTTGGCTATATGCCGGAGCAGGTACAGGACTTCTATCCGACACCGTCGACGATATCGACTTGTATGTACTATACGGGAGTGGATCCGCGGACGATGGAACCTGTATATGTACCGAAAAATCCACATGAAAAAGCGATGCAGAGAGCGTTGATCCAATATCGGAATCCGAAGAATTATCAGCTTGTCATGGAGGCTCTTCGCATGGCAGACCGAATGGACTTAGTTGGATTTGACAAACATTGTCTGATTCGTCCGAGACAGGAGAAGAAATATCAGGGCAAACCGGATTATAAAAGGCAGGAACAGAAAAAACCTGCTGCAAAGAAGAAAAAAGCAATCCGAAACGTACACCGGAAAAAGACAAAATAAAAACAGCATCAGAAAGAAGTGAATAAATTGAAAATTGCGATTGTAACAGGCGCATCCTCTGGACTTGGAAAAGAGTTTGTAAAACAGATTGAGCACTTGTATAAAGAATTAGATGAGATATGGGTGATTGCCCGCAGAAGAGAACGGCTGGAAGAATTAAAAAGCTGTATGTTTACCAATGTGCGTATTTTAGAAGGTAATTTGTGTGAGCAAAACATTTATCAAGAACTAAAAGTTCTCTTGAAAGAAAAAGATCCGGATATCCGTATGCTTGTGAATGCAGCAGGATTTGGTAAAATTGGGGAAGTGAAAAAACTTTCTGCTGAGGATCAGTTAGATATGATAGAGTTAAACTGTAAAGCACTGACTCATATGACAAAGATCTGTATTCCATATATGACAAGAGGAAGCAGAATTGTGAACGTTGCCTCGGCGGCAGCATTTTGCCCGCAGCCGTCTTTCAGTGTCTATGCAGCTACAAAATCCTATGTGCTTAGTTTTTCCAGAAGTCTTCGCACAGAACTTTGCGATGAAGAGATTTTTGTGACCGCAGTTTGTCCAGGACCGGTTGAGACAGAGTTTTTTGAAATTGCCGGACAAAAAGAAAAAAATCAAATGAAGGCTGCGGTGATGGCAAGACCGGAAGCGGTCGTAAAACAGGCGCTTCTTGATGCACGAGAGGGCAAAGAACTGTCTGTGTACGGGACGGCGATGAAGGGAGCAGAGGCGGCAACAAAGCTGCTTCCGCACAGTGTGATTCTAAAAGCGATGAAAAAATTCTGGTAAGGAAAGGAACGAAGAAATGAAAGCTACAAAAGGAGAAGCCGGCTATATTCAGGCACGAAAAAAACAACTGATATTGAAAGCGGTACTGGAATTTGGAATTGTCATCGCGCTTTTGATACTTGGTATCTGGCAGACGCATACAAGACTGAATCTTTTGACAGTTGTCGCCGTACTTGGATGCCTTCCGGCGGCAAAAGCGCTGGTGGAGGTAATCACAATCTCTCCGTATCACTCGATTGCAGAGGAACGAGCGAAAGAGATTCAGAAACATACAGAGGATTTGACGGCTGCATTTGATTTGGTATTTACGAGTAAGGACAAATTTATGCCCGTTGACAGTATCATTATATTGGACAATACGATCTGTGGGTATTCTTCCGGGAAAAAAATAGATCCTGTCTATACCGGAAAACATTTACGTCAGATGCTGGAGCAAAATCAGTATACAAAAGTGTCTGTGAAAATTTTTACGGATTATACTGCATTCCTTGCAAGGGCAGAAAGTATGCAGCATATGGCGGAAACAAACAGACCTGACACAAAGAAAAAAGAAGAAGGAATTCGACATCTGTTATTTCAGATTTCATTATAGAGGAGTACTATGCAGGAAATTATTGTAGCGGCAAATGAGGCCGGCCAGCGACTGGATAAGATGCTGGCGAAGTATTTAAACGAGGCACCAAAGAGCTTTTTATATAAAATGCTGCGAAAAAAAAATATTGTATTGAATGGGAAAAAGGCAACCGGAAACGAAAAGCTGGCGGTCGGTGATTCTGTAAAATTGTTTTTGGCTGATGAGACGATTGCAAAATTTTCCAATATCCATGCAGTTCATACCAATGTAACGCTTGATATTATCTATGAAGATGAGAATGTACTGCTGATCAACAAACCGGTTGGGATGCTGTCACAAAAGGCAGCGGCCGATGATGAATCGCTTGTGGAACATATTATTTCATATATGCTTGAAACAAGACAATTGACAGAGGAAGAACTTAGAAAATTCAGACCGTCTGTCTGCAACCGTTTGGACCGCAATACGAGTGGACTGGTGGCAGCAGGGAAAAGTCTTGCAGGGCTGCAGGAGATGGGAACACTTTTTAAAAATCGTTCTCTGAGAAAATATTATCGCTGTCTTGTGGCAGGTGAGGTAAAACATTCTCAGTCGGTGAGCGGATATCTTGTAAAAGACGAAAAGACAAATAAAGTAACGGTGTCAAAGGCAGAAAAAGGGGATTGCCTGCCGATTGAGACAGAATATGAGCCTTTGTGGAGCAATGGAAAATATACATATTTGGAAGTGCATCTGATCACCGGTAGAACGCATCAGATCAGGGCACATCTGGCATCGATTGGATATCCGATTATCGGAGACTACAAGTATGGGAGCAAAAAGGTCAACGATAGACTAAAAGAGCAGTATGGACTGAAAAGTCAGTTGTTACATGCTTATCGGCTGGAAATGCCAGCCTGTACAGGTGAGTTGTCGAATCTAAGTGAAAGAAAATTTGTGGCACCACTTCCAAAATTGTTTCAGAATATTTTAAAAGCAGAAAAATACAGTGAGGAATAGAAAAATGGGGACATGGAATTCAAGAGGACTTCGCGGTTCTACACTGGAGGATATGATCAACCGGACGAATGAACGTTATCTGGAAAAGGGACTGGCGTTGATTCAAAAAATTCCGACGCCAATCACTCCTGTTCGGATTGATAAGGAGCATCGTCATATCACGCTGGCATATTTTGATCAGAGAAGTACTGTTGACTACATTGGGGCGGTACAGGGGATTCCGGTATGCTTTGATGCGAAGGAATGTAATACAGACACGTTTCCGCTGCAAAATATTCATGAACATCAGGTGACGTTTATGAGTAATTTTGAAAAGCAGGGAGGAATTGCATTCTTGATTATCTATTACAGCACCAGAAACGAGTTATATTATATGCGTTTTTCTGAAATTCAAAAATTTTGGGAACGCGCAAAAACAGGAGGCAGAAAAAGTATCCGATATGAAGAGCTTTCTCAGACATTTTTTATCCAGTTAAAAAATGGATGTCTGGTATCATATTTGGAAGCATTGCAGCAGGATTTGGATCTCAGGGATTGACAATCTTTCAAAAAATGTTATAATAAGCATTATTTTAATATGGTAGCGTAATAAAGTATTGGAGGAGATTATGAGACAGCAGATTTTACATACTCCGGAAGGAGTTCGGGATATCTATGGGATTGAATGCAGAAGAAAGCTTATGTTGGAGGAAAAATTACAAGAGATTCTGCACTTATACGGATATCAAGATATACAGACACCGATGTTCGAGTTTTTTGATGTTTTCGGAAAAGAGATTGGTACAATCTCTTCAAAGGAACTTTATAAACTTTTTGACAGAGATGGGAATACACTTGTGTTGAGACCGGATATTACGCCGTCAATCGCAAGAGTTGCAGCAACTTTTTTGGATTCAAAAGGACTTCCGGTCCGTCTATGTTATAATGGAAACACATTTATCAATCATTCAAGCTATCGTGGAAAATTAAAGGAAAGTACGCAGATGGGTGCGGAACTCCTTGGAATTGATTCTTTGGAGGCGGATGCGGAGATGATTGCATTGGCTGCAGACTGTCTGAAGGCAGCCGGATTAAATGAATTTCAGATTTATATCGGAAATGTTGATTTCTTTGAAAGTCTGTTGGAGGATGCAGGTCTGGAAGAAGAAAAAGAGGCAAGGCTTCGTGAATTGATTGCAAACAGGAATTATTTCGGTGTGGAAGAGCTGCTGGATAACTGTGGTGTAAAAGAAGAGACAAAGGCGGCTTTCCGAGTGCTGGAGGAGCTGACAGGTGGAATCGAGATCATGGAATGCGCAAAAAAAATCGTTTCTTGTGAGAAAGCGTTGCGTGCAGTGGAACGCCTGTCAGAGACATATGAGATTTTGGTTTCATACGGAGTTGAAAAATATATCACCTTTGATCTCAGCATGAGCGGCACCTATGGGTATTATACGGGCATTATATTCCGCGGTTATACATATGGTACGGGAGATGCAATTGTGAAAGGTGGACGCTATGATCATCTTGTAGAAAAATTTGGAAAGGAATTCCCTTCCATCGGATTTGCAATCGTTATTGATGAACTGATGGGCGCAATTTCAAGACAGAAACTGGAGATACCGTATCATCAGAAAAATACGTTGATCTTGTATGAAGAAAGTGAGCGCAGCAGAGCAATTGCGCTGGCAAAAGAATTTCGGCTTGCCGAGAAACCGACAGAGCTCGTGAAAAAATCAGATGACAGATTTTTGGATGAGTATGTGTCATATGCGAGACAGAACTTCTGTGGAGGAATGTTCTACCTGAAGAGAGAAGACGAGATTTTAATGACGAATCTTTTGACAGATGAGAAAAAAACAGTCGGTTGGGAGGAAATCATATGAGATATTTAACATTTGCATTGACAAAAGGTCGGCTTGCGAAAAAAACACTGGAATTGTTAGAGCAGCTTGGCATCACTTGCGAGGAGATGAAGGACAAAGATTCCAGAAAATTAATTTTTGTAAATGAAGAACTAAAATTAAAATTTTTTCTTGCAAAAGGTCCGGATGTTCCCACTTATGTAGAATATGGAGCAGCTGATATTGGTGTGGTTGGAAAAGATACGATATTAGAAGAAGGACGAAAAACATATGAGGTACTAGATTTACAGTTTGGAAATTGCCGAATGTGTGTGTGTGGTCCCTCAAGAGCAAAGGAGCTTTTAAATCATCATGAGCTGATTCGTGTTGCGACAAAATATCCGAATATCGCGAAGGATTATTTTTATAACAAAAAGCATCAGACAGTCGAGATCATTAAGCTGAACGGCTCGATAGAACTTGCACCGCTTGTAGGATTGTCGGAAGTTATCGTAGATATTGTGGAGACCGGATCTACACTTCGGGAAAATGGTTTGGAAGTGTTAGAAGAGGTATGTCCATTGTCTGCAAGAATGATTGTCAATCCGGTTAGTATGCGAATGGAAAATGAGCGGATCAAAGAATTGCTGACAAAATTGAGAATGATTTTACAGGAGGCATGAGATGAGAATACAAAAATTGAACTATGAGACAAAGACAAATCTGCTGGAAGATTTGTTGCAAAGAAGTCCGAACCAGTATACCCAATACGAATCCCGTGTTTTGGAAATTTTGGAACATGTAAAAAATGAAAAGGATCAGGCTGTTTTTGATTATACAAAACAGTTTGACGGTGCGGATATTACAGCGGATACAATTACTGTGACAAAAGAAGAGATTGCGCAGGCATATGATCTGGTAGATGAATCTCTTGTGGAAATCATACGAAAAGCAAAAGAAAATATTCGTATCTACCATGAAAAGCAGAAACAGTATAGTTGGTTTGACAGCAAACCAGACGGAACCATGCTTGGGCAAAAGGTAACTGCGCTGCAAAGGGTGGGTGTCTATGTACCAGGCGGAAAAGCAGTCTACCCGTCTTCTGTACTAATGAATGTCATTCCGGCAAAGGTAGCAGGAGTGGAAGAAATTGTGATGGTCACTCCCCCTGGGAAAGATGGGAAGATCAATCCGAACACACTGGTGGCAGCGAATGAGGCAGGAGTAGATGTGGTTTATAAGGTCGGCGGTGCGCAGGCGATTGCAGCACTTGCTTACGGGACAGATTCCATTCCAAAAGTTGACAAAATTGTAGGACCTGGGAATATTTATGTAGCATTGGCAAAAAAAGCGGTATATGGTCATGTGAGCATCGACTCAATTGCAGGACCAAGCGAGATCCTTGTCATTGCAGATGAGACAGCGAATCCAAGATATGTGGCGGCTGACTTGTTGTCACAGGCAGAACATGACGAACTGGCATCGGCAATTCTCGTGACGACAAGTGAGACACTTGCCAAGGAGGTGTCCAAGCAGGTAGAAGTATTTGTGGAAGAATTGTCCCGCACAGAGATCATGAAAAAATCTTTGGAAAATTATGGTTACATTCTCGTTGCAGATACGATGGAGGAAGTGATCGATATTGCGAACGAGATTGCCTCGGAACATTTGGAGATCATGACAGCGAACCCGTATGATGTGATGATGCGGGTTCGCAATGCAGGTGCGATTTTTATCGGAGAGTACAGCAGTGAGCCGCTTGGTGATTATTTTGCAGGACCGAATCATGTATTGCCGACGAATGGAACTGCGAAATTTTTCTCGCCGCTTGGGGTGGATGATTTTATTAAAAAATCAAGCATCATCGCATATTCGAAAGAAGCGCTGGAGGCAATTCACAGCGATATAGAGCAATTTGCAGAGGCAGAAAAACTCACGGCACACGCTAATTCGATCAAAGTCCGATTTGAAAAATAGAGGAAAAGATATGGAAGAAAGAATAGTTACTTGTACAAGAAAAACAAAAGAGACAGATATCTCTTTGACGCTGAATCTTGACGGTTCTGGGAAAACAGATATCCATACCGGCATTGGATTTTTTGATCATATGCTGGATGGGTTTGCAAGACATGGTCTGTTTGATCTCAGTGTTTCTGTAAAAGGTGATTTAGAGGTTGATTGTCATCATGCAATAGAGGACACAGGCATTGTGCTTGGTCAGGCAATTCTTCAATCACTCGGCGAGAAAAAGGGGATCAGAAGATATGGAAATTTCATGCTGCCGATGGATGAAACGCTTGTCCTCTGTGCAATTGATCTTTCCGGAAGACCGTATCTGAATTTTTCAGCAGAGTTTACGGCAGAGAAAATCGGTGCGCTTGACACAGAGATGATTCGGGAATTCTTTTATGCAGTCTCCTACAGCGCGGCTATGAACCTGCATCTGAAAGTAATCGATGGTGGAAATAATCACCATATGGCAGAGGCTTTGTTTAAAGTATTTGGAAAAGCACTGGACGAGGCAGTGATGAAAGAACCTCGTATAAAAGAAGTTTGGTCTACGAAAGGAAGTTTGGCATAATGAATTATAAAAGGTTGATTCCTTGTATTTTTATCTATCAGGGGAAAGCAGTAAAATGGTTTGACAATTTGGAAATACTTTCCGATGATGTAGTGAAACTTGCAAAAAAATATAATGACATGGGGGCAGATGAATTGCTTGTGTTTGATTTGTCTACCACAGATGAGGAACATGATCATGCAATTGATCTTATGAAAAAAATGAATCGGGTAATCCGAATTCCAATGGTTGCCGGAGGAAACATAAGACGTCAGGAAGATGTGAAAAAGATTTTATATACAGGTGCAAAACGGGCAATTTTGAATTTTTCAAAGGCATTATCTGTAGAGTTGATTGAGGATGTCTCAAAACGTTTCGGGAAAGAAAAGATAGCAGTCTCCTTAAATGACTTCGATGCCTTATTTAAGCAGCAGCACCTGATTGAAGAGTGTTCCAGCTCGATCTTATTTATGCACAGGCTGGATTTGGATTCTGTGATGAACATTACAGATATTCCAAGTGTTGTATTGACAGATGCGATGGAGGAGGAAGAGATTCTCCAAATTTTGAAGTGTCCGGGAATCAAAGGCGTATCTGGAAAATTTATCAGCCAGCCGGACCTGGATTTTGCAGAATTTAAGAAGAAATGTTCTCAGGAAAATATCAAGATGACTTCTTTTGAAAGCATCATGGAATTCACAGAGTTTAAGCTGAATTCAGACGGACTGATTCCTGTCATTGTTCAAAACTATAAGACCGGAGAAGTTCTGATGCTCGCATATATGAATGAAGAGGCGTTTGATCATACAATTAAAACAGGCAAAATGACTTATTACAGCAGGAGCCGTAAAACGCAGTGGGTGAAAGGTGAGACATCCGGGCACTATCAATATGTAAAATCATTGACTATTGATTGTGACAGGGATACGTTGCTCGCAAAAGTAGATCAGGTGGGACCGGCGTGCCATACTGGCAATCCGACTTGTTTTTTCCAGCCTTTAGTCGGAACGGATTATGATGAGACCAATCCGCTGCAGGTATTTGAGACAGTGTACGAGACAATTGTGGATCGGAAAAAGAATCCGAAAGAAGGCTCGTATACGAATTACCTGTTTGACAAAGGAATTGATAAGATACTGAAAAAAGTCGGTGAGGAAGCGACAGAACTTGTCATTGCCGCAAAGAATCCGAATCCGGAAGAAGTAAAATATGAACTGTCTGATTTTCTGTATCATGCGATGGTGCTTATGGTGGAACGTGGTGTGACATGGGAAGATATCATTAAAGAACTTGCAGACAGATAGGTGTCTAAAAGACCTTCGGAAAGCATACATTAGAATAAATGATGTATGCTTTTTATAATGGAGAAAAAATATGACGGAATCCGAAAAAAGGAGAGAGGAACTGCTTAGGCGGGCAAGGACGATTTACAGTGACAAAAAAATCCCGCCTGCGGTACATCCAAGATATCAGTCGTTTTATACGAAATTGTATGATACACAGGAGGAACATGAGATGACAGGATCACACAGTACATTTGGAGTGCGCATGTTTATTGCTATTTTGTTGTTTGCCCTGTTTGTTGCAATGGACTATAAAGGAGCGCAATACGCGGCAGTTGACAGCAAAAAGATTATTCAGGAGATTGAACGTCAAATTGACATAGATTAGTTCTATTTGTTATACTGAGAATAGTTATCATATACAAGGAGGAAAAAACATGAGAGCCATGATGAAAATTTGGGTTTCAGGTGCAAGCGGACAAGTGGGAACTGCAATTACAGATGTCGCCGATCCACTTGCATTTGAATTGTTAAACACAGATGTGGAAGAATTAGATATTACAGAGATTGACGAGGTGTTGAATTTTGCAGAGCTCAACAGACCGGATGTGATCATCAACTGTGCGGGAATTACCGATGTTGCTTTATGTGAGAAAAATCCGGAGCTGGCATATAAAGTCAATGCACTTGGAGCAAGAAATTTGAGTATTGCAGCTAGAAAGATTGGTGCAAAATTAGTTCAGATTTCTACAGATGATGTGTTTGACGGGCAGAGTAGTGAACCATACTGCGAGTTTGACGATACAAATCCTAAAACGGTTTACGGGCGTTCAAAGCGTGCCGGTGAAAATTATGTAAAAGAGTTTACAGAAAAGCATTTTATTATTCGAAGCAATTGGATTTATGGAAAAGGCAAAAATTTTGTGAGCAATCTATTGGAGCGCGTAAAGACAGAGCATGTGCTTCCGGTTGCATCAGATCAGTTTGGTTCGCCGACAAGTGCCAACGATCTCGCAAGATTGTTATTGGAACTTATGGATACCAACGAATATGGCACCTACCATATTACGGCGAAGGGAACCTGCAGCCGGTACGAGTTTGCAAAAGAGATTCTGAGGTTGACAGATCATGACGTGACGATTCAGCCGGTACCGACAAAGGAATCCGAATTTTCTTCTGTCCGCCCGGCATATGCGGTGCTCGATAATTTTATTTTACGAATTTTGAATATGCAGGAGATGCCAGAGTGGAGGGAGTCTCTAAAAATATTTTTGAAAGAGAATTATGGAGGTACACGGGATGAGTAAAACAGAGAAGAAAAAGGTTGGATTGACCACACGTATTTTCATAAGTCTGATTCTTGGCGCGATTGCAGGTGTTCTTCTGCACTATTTTGTGCCGTCTGGGCAGATTCGAGATGACATTATTATCAATGGAATATTCTATGTAGTAGGACAAGGCTTCATTCGATTGATGCAGATGCTTGTCGCACCGCTTGTGTTTTGTTCGCTTGTCTGCGGAAGTATGTCTATCGGGGATACAAAAAAACTGGGACAGGTCGGCGTAAAAACAATGCTGTTTTACCTTGCTACAACTGCTTGTGCAATTGCGTTGGCGCTCTCGGTTGCCAATGTGATCGATCCGGGAATCGGGTTGGATATCTCATCCATTGAGGCGGCAAAAGATGTCGGAAGCGCAGAGGCAACCAATTTTGCAGATACGCTGCTAAACATCATTCCGACGAACCCATTTTCTGCACTTGCCAATGGTGAGATGCTGCAGATTATTGTATTCGCCCTAATTGTGGGAATTATTCTTGCAAAGCTCGGAGATCGGGTGGAGACTGTATCGAATTTCTTTGGTCAGTTCAATGACATTATGATGGAAATGACAATGATGGTTATGGCAGTTGCACCGATTGGTGTATTCTGCTTGATTGCAAAGACATTTGCGGGCATCGGATTTGATGCGTTTATCCCGATGTTAAAATATATGCTGGCAGTACTGGTTGGACTGGCGATGCAATGTTTTATCGTTTATCTTGGAATGCTTAAAATTTTTACTGGTTTGAATCCGATTATTTTTATCAAGAACTTCTTTCCGGTTATGGCGTTTGCTTTTTCGACAGCGACATCCAATGCAACGATTCCGTTGTCGATTGATACGTTGGCAAAAAAGATGGGTGTATCCAAAAAAATCTCTTCTTTTACAGTGCCGCTTGGTGCGACCATCAATATGGATGGAACCGCGATCATGCAGGGAGTTGCAGTTGTGTTTGTCGCACAGGCATTTGGAATTCAGTTGGATATGATGGATTACATGACAGTCATCGGAACAGCAACGCTTGCATCAGTCGGAACAGCCGGTGTTCCAGGAGTTGGTCTGATTACGCTTACTATGGTATTTAATTCAGTGAATCTCCCGGTGGAGGGTATTGCCTTGATTATGGGAATTGACCGAATTCTGGATATGACAAGGACTGCAGTAAATATTACCGGGGATGCAGTCTGCACAACAATTGTGGCACATCAAAATAAGATGCTGGATCGTGAGGTGTTTAAAAACTCCGTTTCAAAATCAAATATATCAGGAAAGGAATAGAAAAGTATGAATTTTTCACTGGATGTCAGTGTTCCTGCATTAACTGTATTTTTTCAGGGACTCCTTAGTTTCTTCTCCCCATGTGTATTGCCGTTGATTCCGCTTTATATCGGCTATCTGTCAGGAGGTACAGGAAAACGGGGAGCGGATGGGAAAATACACTATCAAAAAAGCAAAGTAATGATTCATACGCTCTGCTTTGTCATAGGCGTCAGTTTTGCTTTTTTTGCGCTTGGTCTTGGGGTATCGGCACTTGGAAGTTTTTTAAATAAAAATCAGATGCTATTTGCCAGAATCGGTGGTGTTATTATTGTATTATTTGGGTTCTATCAGCTTGGCGTATTTGGAAACAGCCGTGTGCTTGGAAAAGAGCGCAGACTTCCATTTCATTTGGACAAGCTGGCGATGTCTCCGCTCACTGCATTGATCATGGGATTTACATTCAGCTTTGCGTGGACACCATGCGTGGGTCCGGCGCTTACCAGTGTTTTGTTAATGGCGGCGTCTGCAAACACAAAGGTTATGGGTTTTATGTTAATCGGCGTATACACGGTAGGATTTGTACTTCCATTTCTTGCCGTTGGTCTGTTCACAACAACGCTTTTGGAATTTTTTAAAAGTCATATGAATGTAGTCAAATACACGGTAAAAGTAGGTGGCGCGCTGATGATCCTGATGGGTGTTTTGATGTTTACCGGAAAAATGAATGCATTTACCGGCTACTTGTCCGGAGGCACAAATGCAAATTTAGAATCACAGGAAGAGACAGAGAAGGAATCAGAGGATGCGTCGGAAGACAAAGAAGAAAATAAGGAAGAGGAATCCAAAGAAACTGTCGTTCCGGCAATTGATTTTACACTGAAAGATCAGTTCGGAAATGAGCATACGCTTTCTGATTATAAAGGAAAGACTGTATTTTTGAACTTTTGGGCTACCTGGTGTGGACCGTGCCGAAGCGAGATGCCGGATATTCAAAAGCTTTATGAGACCTATGAGACGGAAGGGGACAATGCTGTCATCATTCTAGGTGTAGCTGCACCCGGACTAGGCCAGGAAAAAGATGAAGCAGGCATTAAAGCATTTTTAGATGAAAGTGGTTATACGTATCCGACACTTATGGATACAACCGGAGATCTTTTCTCGGAATATGGGATTTCCTCTTTCCCTACTACGTTTATGATTGACCGAGAGGGGAATGTTTTTGGATATGTGAGTGGCGCTCTGAATGAAGATATGATGAAAAATATCATTGAGCAGACGCTGGAGGGAAAACGCAAATAGAAAAAATAGAATGTGCCAATGTGGTCACATTCTATTTTTTTATATACGTTATACAAGCAAAAGAAATGCAAGTACAGAGCAAATCACTTGGATGATAATAAATCGAATTACGACTTGCGTATCAGACCAGTTGTGATTTTTTCTCAAGTGGTCATGAATCGGAGTACGAGTATTTTTTAAAATTGATATTTTTAAAAAACGTTTTAAAAATATCTTCACAAGTCCTAGTCCACCGTCAACAATTAACACTGCTGCCAGCAGGATGTAAAGGAATGGATGTCCTGATTTGACTGTGATGATTGCAAGATAAAACCCAAGCGCACGCGATCCGGCATCTCCCATAAGCATACTGCTCGGAGAGGTGTTGAAATACAAATAGGCAAGTAAAACTGCGACAAATAAGAAGTTTGCATTTGTATACATACCAAGTACATCTTTAAAGATCAAACTGAAAGAAATCAGTGATACAGTACACAGACTTGCGCAAAGTCCGTCCACTCCGTCAGAGCAGTTTGTCACATTGATCGATACCCAGATCAAAATAATTCCAAGTATGACATACACCGCTTTCGGAATGACAAGTTCTGTCTCGAAAAAGTGGATCACCGTAGTATTATAATTTACGAATGTCAGCATAGTCACGATTGAGATGATCAGGTCTATGAATCCCTTTTTGTAATCACTCCATGGGGTGTCCGCTGCATCATCCAGATATCCGCTTAACATGACGCAGAAAAGTAATATCAGATAGATGATATACTCACGGTCAATTGGCAGAAACAATATACTACTGATGATAAAACAGAGTACAAAAGTCAATCCCACGCCTCGAATCTTTCCTTTTGAAAGTTTTCCGTTGATTGCAAACTCGCGTCCCTGATCCACCGGCAAAAAAGGAAGTGGAAACTTCAGCGCGAGAAATGTAATGAAAAACGTAAAGAGAATACCGGTCATGATCAGCTGAGTGGTATTCAAATAGTTGTTAAATAATTGATACATCATTTTCTCTTTTGTCCTTAATAGGCAATCCTTTCTTTGGTTTTTTCTTTATTTTAACATATTTTGTATGGAAAGTCATTCTGAAAAAATGAATACGAGAATGTAAAAATATATTCAAAATTCCTATAGATTTATCGGGAAATTCTATTTGCTTTGAAAATTCCGTTTTGCTACAATCATTTTATAAGATTTCAGCACAAGAGAGGGAAAAAATCATGGAAATTATTAAAGAATTACCAGAAGTATTTGAGGAATTTGCAGAACAGAGAAAAAATTCATTTTTGGCAGTAAAAGAATTAAAAGACAAAGGTGTTCCGGTTGTGGGGGCTTATTGTACCTATTTTCCGCAGGAGATTGCACTTGCAATGGGCGCTGCAACAGTGGGATTATGTTCTACGTCTGACGAGACTATTTCAGAAGCAGAAAAAGATTTGCCGAAAAACTTATGTCCATTGATCAAATCCAGTTATGGTTTTGCAAAGACAGATAAATGTCCGTTCTTCTATTTTTCTGATGTTGTTGTCGGGGAGACAACCTGTGATGGGAAAAAGAAAATGTATGAATATATGTCAGAATTCAAAGATGTATACCTGATGGAACTTCCAAACTCGCAAAGTGAGGATGCATTAGAGCTTTGGAAGAAAGAGATTATCAAATTCAAAGAATATTTAGAGAAAAAATTCAACACTACGATTACAGAAGAGCAGATTCGTGATGCGGTGAAGATGAATAATGCAGGAAGACGTTCTTTAAAAAGGCTGTATGAAGTAATGAAACATGATCCGGCTCCGATCAAAGGTCATGATCTTTTTAAGGTATTGTATGGAAGTACATTCAAGTTTGACCGTTCTCAGATTCCGGCAGAAGTTGACGCACTTGTCGCTAAGATCAATCAGGAGTATGCAGAAGGGAAGATGGAAGAAAAGAAACCGCGTATTCTTGTGACCGGATGTCCAATTGGCGGAGCGACAGAAAAGGTCATCAAAGCAATCGAGGAGAATGGCGGAATCGTTGTTACATACGAAAGCTGTACAGGTGCAAAATCTATTGATAAGCTGGTAGATGAAGAGAATCCGGATATCTATGATGCTCTGGCAAGACGATATCTAAATATAGGATGTTCTGTGATGACACCGAATCCAAATCGTTTAGAGCTGCTCGGAAGACTGATTGATGAATACAAGGTAGACGGTGTTGTGGAGATGATATTGCAGGCCTGTCACACATATAATGTGGAGTCGCTTGGAATCCGCAGATTTGTAAACGAGAAAAAGAATATTCCATATATCAGCGTGGAGACAGATTACTCACAGGCAGATATTGGTCAATTGAATACAAGGATTGCAGCGTTTATTGAGATGCTGTAGAGTACTGTGAGAAAAGGGTGGAATGTGTAAGTTCTGTCCTTTTTCTTTACTTGAAGTTTTCTCTTGAAGTGTATATAATATGGTAGGTTAGTTATAAGATGAAAGTCTTAATTTGTGAGTGAAAAGAAATAACTTACAGAATGGAGGATAAATGGAATTTCTTAAGAATCAGGATATGCTGATGGATATCATTGATAAAACAGATATTATCAGCAAGATGAAAGTTGGTTTCTGGGTCATTGAGTATCCCGAAGAAGGACAGCCGAGAATGTATGGAGATCCGATGATGCATTTGATCATGGGGAATGACAAGGAAATGTCACCGGAAGAGATGCATCAATTTTGGTTTGAAAGAATTGATTCTACCTACGTTCAGATGATAGAAGAAGCTATAAATAATCTGAAAAAAATTATACAACAGAAGCGAGATATCCTTGGTATCATCCGAAAAAAGGATGGACTTTTGTTCGATGTGGTGCTTTCAGGGATGAATCGTATAAAGCGGGAGTAAGAATAAAAGGATTTCATAAAGATGTAACAGAGCAGATGGAGTTGGAAATCCGGGAGGATGACAAACACAAGGTTGTTGATTTGAAAAAATTGAAAATGTATTCTCCTTATTTCATAGAGATGTGTGATGAACTATTTGAGATAGATGCAGTCGACCTCACAATCCGCACTATTTTTTATAGAAAAGATAAATATTCGGAAATAACAGAGGAGACAGATATCTTCTCTGTCATTTCAAGATTCGTGCATCCTGATGATATACAGAAAGTGGAGGCAGTATTTTCTGAGAGAGGACTTACACAGATTGTAGAAGAGAATCAAATTGTTAAAATAGAATTTCGTACGAAAACACGTTTTGATACGTATACATGGGTGGAAGGAAAAGCTCTTTATGTAAAGACAGGAAATTTAAAAAAAATATTGTTTATCACTTATGATATTGAATCAAAGAAACAAATGTCTTTGCTTGCAAAAGAAAAAAATGCAATTTTAGATGCTTTTATTAATTTATATAAAGCAATTTTAGAAGTTGATCTGCTCACTGAAAAAGTGCAGGTTTTGAAGACGATGGGCGTTCAAACACAATTGTATCAAGACAATACGCTTCAACTAGCGGATCAGTTGCCCAAAATGTTAGAGCAGTTGGATATAGAATCAGAAAGACAGGAGTTGCTTGAATTTTTTGAAATCAAACATTTGAAAGAAATGGCAGCACTAAAAAAGGAGCAGAGTTTGGATTTACGTTTTGAAAAAGAAAATAAGCAGTTTGAATGGATCCAGATTAAGATCTTATACTTGCCAGGGCGAGAAGACAAAATATATGTTGTATTTGGAAACAGTGATAAGGAACATGTATTAAATTCAATCGCAGAGAAGTTTGTATACAAAAACAGCGACTGGTTCTACTATTTGGATTTGAAAAATGACTATTTTATCCGATATTCAGGAAACGCAGATGAACATACGCTGCCACCGGAAGAAGGATGGGATTGATATTGTCAATATTGGTTTACACTTTTTTCTCAAGAATGTTCGACCTTATGCTGCCTCCTGTAGCGAAGCATAGTATTGTTGTCGCTTAACCATTGGAGGTAGTCCACCATTAGCAGAGCAGATCCTCCGATTATTCCAGTAGCTGATGAAGTATCTCCAGATGAGCGTCTTTAACTGCTCTACGGTCATTGAGGTAGGATCGTAACGACCATAAAGTAATTCCTCTTTGAAGCGTGCCCACATGCTTTCGCATCTGGCATTATCATGGCATCTGCCACCGGCACTGTTCATGCTTTGAACAATGCCATATCTGTTGATAGCTTTACGATATAGCTCACTGGTATACTGGGTTCCCCTGTCACTGTGAAGAATAGCTCCACGGAGCATCGGGTAAGCTTTGCAAGCATTCTCTAAGGTTTGTTCGCATAGGGTAGCTCTCATATTTGTATCCATAGCAAGTCCCAATACTGCTAAATCATAGCAGTCAAAGATAGCTGAAACATAGAGCTTCCCGTCAGAAGCCTTTATTTCAGTCATATCGGTAATGCACTTTTCAAGAGGCTTTTCAGCAGCGAAGTCACGCTTGATTAAATCGTCGGATTTACTGGCTTCTCTATCAGCTTTGGTAATACCATTCGGCTTACGTTTTGGTTTATGATTAAGACCAATTTCTGCCATGACACGATAAACAGTTCTCTCACCGGGAATATGTACTCCCTCAGGCTGTTTGAGCTGTAAGGCCTGATACATACGGATTCTTCCATAAGTGTCATTGCATTCATCTTCGCTGCAAATATCAAGCATTGCATCTGCCAGTGCCTGATATTTCCAAGGGGTATCTTTTGTTTTTAGGAATTTGTTGAATGCCTGCCTTGAAACATGAAGCACTTTGCAATAAAAAGAAATTTTACCCTTAATCCGGCCGTCATCCGTTTTGATTGCAATAAACATTAATCTCTGTTTTTTGCTGACTTCCGACGGCTGGCTGCGAAAAAAGCACTTGCTTCCTCAAGGAATTCATTTTCTTCTTTTAAGCGACGAATTTCCTTATCCTGCTCTTTTACACGCTTTCTGAGTTCAATAAGCTCATCGTTAAGGGATAAAGCATTCTTGGGCGTATGAACTGCTTCATTTGCACTGAGACGCCCCTCTTTGAAGGCTTTTATCCAAGTGTACATAGTACCCTTTGGAATCCCTAATTCCTGAGCAGCTTTATGACCGCCGATTTCCTGGGCAAGCTTTACCGCCTGTGCTTTAAATTCATTGTCATAAGATTTTTGATTCTGTGCCATAGGTTTTTCTCCTGTTCTCGTATTGATTATGATTATATATCAAAATCCTTGAGAATAGGGTGTCAACTTTTATGATACAACACCAGATTATAGAAACGCAATGATTGAGTATTCCAAAGAATGTGTTGTTTCAGAAGATCAGGACTGGGTAATCGCATGTATGGAGCCGGAGTACATGATAAATCGCCTTGACAAAGAAGACGGTGAATATCAAATTTCTTTTGGAGTGTCAGATGACATGGGCGGATATAGAAGAAAAGAGATTGTCTGTCGATATTATGATGAGGAGAACAAGATTGTATTGGTTCAAAGAAATGATATCACAGAAGACTACGAGAGTAGTTGAACGAAAAGGAGCAGATGCTGAATGCCTCTGCTCCTGAATGGGAAAAATTAGGCAAGTATATGGGATAAGAAAGAAGTTTCATGTTAAATACTAAATATGCACATAGAGAGATTGACACATACTATATATTGTGTTAATCTTTAGGTGACTTCATTTTATATGGAAACAATATAATGATTTCCATAAGTCAAATTTTGTTCCGGATTTGTTTCCGGAAGAGAACTTTTAACAATCGTTTTAAAACGCATAGATAGACAGACACAAAAAGACAATGGTTCTTCTTTGTGTCTTTTTTTGTGCGTGAAAGGAGGAACACATGAAAAAAACGAAAAGAAAGGAGAAAAAGGAATGTGTCAAAGGAACGATGTAGAGCAGCTAAGAAAACAACAGAAAACAGGAAGATTATTTGAAACACTTACTTTTTTAGAAAAGCAGATGAACGATGAAGCGGTCATTCAGGATGCAGACACAGTGCTGGCAGATATTTTAGAAGAAGCAGATTTTGAAATTACCGGAATTGCAGCTGATCTTTTAAAGATACATCAGAACAGTAAAGACCGGGAATCAGTGGAAACTTGTTTTGAAGTCTTGACAGGATGGACAATACCGGATTATCTGAAGAAATGCATTGCTACAATCCTCGAACAGAAAAATAAGGCAGTTTCAAATTCGAAGGAGTGTCTGCTGTATCAGGGAATGCACCTTTTTCCAGTGGGAAAGAAGGAAGAAAAAGAAGGGGAAGGCTATCTTCCTATGAAAAAGATTTTAAATGATGAGAAAGAAATCGACAGGCTGCAGAAAGTACAGGAACAGACAGGACTTGATGTTTTTCTTTGTCTGGAAAATTACCAGTTGTATTTTATACGGAACAGAGAGATTTTTGTATATCAGCCAAATGGAAGGAGGCGAATGTATGCAGACAAGTATTCTATGGGAAGGGAGTCTGCCAAGTAAGGAGGAAATAGAACACATGAAACGGGAAGGCTATCAGTTCCGGTCAGTAGACGGTGGATGGAAGATTTGCCTGAAATTGCATAATACACCTACGGGACGATGGTTTGCAGACAGTTTCTCAAAATCATTTTCGAAAGAAGTGGAACTGCATCGATATCTGGAACAGGTTGAAAAGCATGCAATATGGTTTGAAGTTCCAAGTAAAAAACTGCGTGTATATGAAGTAGGACAACTATTAGAAAGTCCTAAAGGTGAGGATGAATGTATCTGTATGGAAGTATTAAAAGATACAAAAAACCATTCACACCTTTTGCTGAAAACGGATAAGGAAGAAGTTTACCAGTTGGGAAGTTCTGCAATCTCGACTTTAGAAAACAGGGCACGAATCAGCGGTGCAGCATTGTCAAATGTAAGGCCTGCCGTACTTGCAGAAATATTGAATCAGTGTCTGAAAGTTGCTAAAGGGAAAGCATTACTTCGTGTTTCAGAAGGAAAGGTACGTGCAGTACACTCTGCGGAAAAAAATGGGTATCAAGTATATCCCTTACCAGAAGTATTTATGCTTGCCAGTGTTTACATACGCGGAGAGTATAAAAAGAGCACCTTTTTAGAGGGCTATGCAGACCAGACTATGGTATCAGCAACTTGGCAGATTGAAGACAAGCGGTTGGAAGAGGTGTATGAAGAAATCATGGAAAAGTATGGAAAGCAGGTAAAGGAAAAGCTCACAGCGACTATACGCATTACATCTTCTGATGTAGCAGCATCAGGTGCGAATATCTTTTACAGCCTGATGGAAGGAAAACGAAAGATTGCATTGGGTTCGGATATGCGGATGCGACATAATAATTCCGTAGAATTTCAACAGTTTACAGAAAATCTGCTTTCGACCTTCGAATGCTATAAAAATGCATTGAAAGGAACTGTGGAAAAATTGTGTGCTATTTCCATAGAGTATCCGGTCAATACCATAATCGGAATCATGACAAAACAAGGGTTTGGAAAAAAGAATGTTGCAGAGATTGTGGATCGTTATAAAGCAACCTTTGGTGATGTACCATGTACGGCATACGAAGTGTATTGTGGGATTGGAGAAATTCTTTTTCTTGCTCAGAGTAAAGGGGTATCTGGTAGAGCTATGGTGGAACTGGAAGAAAAAGTTGCCAAATGTCTGAGTGTGAAGTGGAGAGAATATGACATTCCAGGTGATCTTGTATATTAAGAGTCAGCAGAAGAAAGGAGAAAGAACTGTATGGAAATAAAATGGAATGGGCAGACAATAGAAAATCTGTTGGTAGGAACTTACTTGAATACCCTGTTTGTGACAGGTTTACATTTTTATGTCTGAATTGGATGAAGGAATTATCTGCTTTTACAACAACAGATGCAAGAAACGAAGCATCAGTCATACTTGCGAAAAAAATTTTTGAACATGACATAGAGTTTCCGGTACTAGAAGAAAAACAAGGAGAAACAAGAAAGTATCCTGAACTGAACGGGTTAAATGCAAATGAGGTAGCTGCTGTTTTTTCCGTATATCTGGAAGAAGATGCGGTAAATGGGTATCAGGAATTTCTCTTAAAACTTCGGAAGGAACATCGTACTTTACAACAGAATTTTACCAGATTTGCAATGAGGTGGCTTCGGGATGCAGGAAAGAAAAATCCGAAACTTTCCTGGATTAGAGAAATTAAAATTTGGCTGCCATGTATATAGGAGAAAAGAATATGGGTTACAAAAAGGGAAAGAAAGAACTTGGCATTTATTATGCAAAGACGCTGGTTTCCATTGCAGAAGAGATTTCTGCTAAAAATGCCGGTAAAGAGAAAGCGGGAATACAGAAAATCTTTTCTGCTTTGCAAAGGCGTGGAGGGACAGTCAGAAAAAATATGGCCTATCTGGTTACACACTGGATCTACAGGCTGTCGTTATTCACACCATGGGACGATGAAGAATTGTGGGCAGTAGATATGGCAAAAGAAGCATTCTCCTGTCCTATGACGCTTCCAACATGCAGAAGAAAGCGTATTTTCAGAATACGGAAAATCAAAGGAGAACCAGAAAAGCAGCTGGAAATCATTTTAGGTCAATTGACAGATTCTGAAAAAGATCGGTTTATGAAAGCTTTCTGGTTAGAACTTGTAACTATGGATAAGGAGAAACAGCAAATACTCACAGAATTTCTATTGGAGTGGCTGTGGGTGGAATGTGAGAAAGAGCAGACAATGGAAAAGATACGGTATTGGGCATCTTCATACTGTCTTCCATTTGTATAAAAAACAAACAGAAAAGGAGAAAAAGAATATGAGAAATGTACCAAAGTGGGCAAAGGGCAATGCATTTGCAAAACGATTTTTCAAATGGCTTAGAAAAAAGAACAATCCAGCTCTTCTGACAGGAGATGCGGTGTTTACTAAGGTTTCCAGTCGAGGTTTTACTTTTGTGTATATGGGACCAGACATGGAAAATAGAGCTAGTCACTTATATCAGGGCATGGATTTTGTCGGACTTTTTAACCAGAAGACTTTTGAATTTACAGATGTTGCATATTCTCTGCGTACTTTGCTAAATATCCCAGAAGGGAAAAAATTCCGCTTCCAACGTGGTTGTATGCATTGTTTGGAACATAAAGTTCAGGAGTATGCACAAAAGAAACTGGAGAAGGAAAACAAGGAGATTTCAATTACCGCAGTTGAAAGAGCAGCAGTTGCATGGAAATACCGGGAATTGATCGAACAGGCTGCAGGAGATGTGATCTTTGAAAAAACATCTGTGGCAGACCAGCTGATTCCACAACCGGAATTTGCATTTAATGGAGAAACGTATGTGTTCGATAACCGGCTGTATTTTCGTTATTTAAAAAAGCGTAAGACTGTTATTCGAAAATTAGGAAAAGCCTGGGCGAGAGAACTGCAGCATCGGGAAACCATGCGCCGGATTTTTGAAACAGAAGTAAACAGTAAAGTGCAACTTTTATTGAAGAAACAGCCAGAACGGATTGAAAAAATCAGGACGCTGAGAAATGCGTTGGAAAAAGTACATCATACCGTAATCGTAGTTGTTAGAGGGAAACAAGGTGTTTTTGAATATTTCCATATCGATGCAGAGGTGTTAAAAAATACAAACGGAAAGTACCCGCTTAGTCAGATATCCGGACAAGAAAGGAAACGTCTGAAAGAAAAGTATGGGGTAGATAAAATCTGGGATGTAGAAGAGATTTATCAGGTAGGGGCAAGGAATATCTGGTATTACAATGTTATGGCCGAGCAGAAACAGGCTGCTTAATGAAAAGAATAGGAGGACAAAGGATGGAAAACAAAGAAACGATGAATTTACAGCAAAAATTGATTGCAATATCAAATGAAATGCCCAAACTATTAAAAAAGCATTATTCAGACGAAGTAGATTACGATTTTGTAAAGATTGATGATATCTTTGAACTTTTAAATCCAGCGTTTACAAAGTATCACATCTGTTTGCAGGAATTGGAAGAAACAGATGCAACTTACAGCAAAGTTGATGGCAGTTGGATTTATACGGCAAAACTTACCTTCTTTATTGTCAATGCAGATTGTCTGAATGAAAAAGAACGGGTGAGTATCCAATTGGTAGGCGATCATCTGGATTCACCTGCAAAAGCGAAAGGGGCAGCATGGACGTATGGGTTTAAATACTTCTTTTTATATAAATTCCGTATGAAACAGGAAACAGAAGATCCAGATATGAAAGGTACACCACCAAATGGGCCGGACAAATCGAAAGGAAATGCAGAACAGAAAAAAATAGAAGTGCCGGTAAAACCACAGAAATCAGCGAAAGAGTCTTCTGATGTAATAGCAGACAGCCCTTTATCACAACCACCAGTGACAGATATGAATCAAAAGAAGGAAAACATCAAACAAGTAGATTTCCTTCCAGATCCTGCAGATTTTTTGAAAGAAAACGAAGCAGAAGATACAGGAGAAGATGCAGAATATCACGAGGTGGAGAGGGAAGAACAACAATACTTGGAACTGTCGGAAACATTGGAACCTTTGAAAACAGAAGAAGAGACAAAAAAATCAGAGGCAGGGGATATACAGCCAGAATTTTTAGGGAAAGATGGAGAAGGCATATCTGAGCATCTTTCTACAAAAGATTTGAAAGCCGACAAAGCAGTACAGGAACCTGAGAAAAAAGAAAATGTTTCAGGAGAAAAGATAAAAGAAGAGAAGAAGAAAGAAACAAAAAGTTCTTCTTTAAAATCTCAAA
Organism: Faecalimonas nexilis; assembly: GCF_059731825.1. Classification (NCBI taxonomy): domain Bacteria; kingdom Bacillati; phylum Bacillota; class Clostridia; order Lachnospirales; family Lachnospiraceae; genus Faecalimonas; species Faecalimonas nexilis. The sequence continues at coordinate 1,720,749 of NZ_AP029189.1, forward strand.
AAAATGAGGAGGATTTTGGACAGATGAATCTCAAGAAATTGATAAAGAAGAGGACAGGAAAGAAGAATCGGTTATTTCCGAGCAGTCAGAAGATTTTGAAGCGGTAAAAGAAGAGGTTCCCTTTGAAGAGGTAGATGAAGATGACTTTTTCTTGCAGTTACAAAGAGATATGGAAAGTGAAACAGAGAAGAAACCTCTGACGGTAGAAGAAGCCAAAAAAGTAATCTGCCCTTATGCTTTGTTTGAAGGAAAAACATTTGGGGAGATGCTTGAAACAGAAGCGGGTTACCGGCAGTTGCAATGGTTTGCGAAGGAATACAGGGGGTCAGATTTTAAAATGAAAGAAGCTGCACAGCTTTTATTGGAAAGCTGTGAACAAAAAGCTGCTTAGAAAGTTAAAGAATAAGGAAGAGGCGTGCAGGTCATGCCTTTTCCGTTTTTATAAGGGGATATTTCCAGAAAGGTTAAAATGGTATGAAAAAAAGAAAGTGTACAGAATCTGATCCGGTTGCCCCGTTCACTATTTTTGATGTAGCAAAGATGCTGGATATGGAATTTTTAGAAAACTGTAAAAGTGGATACCAGGTAAAAGATACCCAGAATGCAGCAAATGTTGTATGTCCATTTTGTGGTGATGCAAGAGGAAAGGCAAGCATCTGTATCTGTGCAGAGGGAAAAATCATGAATGTCTTTCATTGTTTTGATTGTGGAACCGGCCATAATATGCTGACACTTTATGCGGAACTTTGTCATCTGACAGGAAAAGACCGGTATAAAAAGGCATACCGGGAAATTTATAGAAGAAAGCAGAAAGAACCCGGCAGAAAGAAAAAGACGCGGCAGGCAATGCAGGAAGAAAGCCAGGGGATTAAGAAACGGGCGAGAAAACAGAAAGAATATCTGGCTGAACCAGTGAATCTGGAACAGCGGCATCAGGTTTATAAAAAAATGCTCTCTTATCTGGAACTGAAGGAGTATCATCGCAAAGATCTGGAGAGAAGAGGGGCAGATAGGGAGATGATCCTGCACATGGAAGAAAAGGGATATAAAAGTACCAGTGAGGAGGATTCGCAACAGATCGCGAGACGGCTGATAAAAGAAGGATTCCGATTGGAAGGTGTTCCAAGTTTTTATATTAATTGGGAAGGAAACTGGGATCTTAATTTTTATGAAGGAAACAGAGGATATCTTTGCCCTGTTTATACGGTAGATAAATATCTGGCAGGATTTCAGATACGTTTGGATCATCCCAAAGGAAAAAATAAATATGTATGGCTTTCTAGTGCAAACCAGAAGAAAGGGTGTGGAATCAGCAGTATTGTAGGAGTATCTGGAAAAACTGAAGGCAGTGAGATTTATGTAACGGAAGGAATTTTAAAAGCAGAGATAGCCCATCAGGTATCCGGAAAAACATTCCTTGGAAATCCGGGGATTGGAAATTGGAGAGATTTGTATGAGGTTTTGCAAGTATTAAAAAAACGTGGACTTTCTCATGTGGAGGAAGTATATGACATGGATAAGCAGCTTAGGCTTGTCTGCGACCAAAAGTATAGTGAAATCTGTGAGGAGTGTGAAGACAGGAAGAAAAAAGGGAATCCGGATTTTGAATGTCCGAAAAAAAGATTGAAACGGGATACTATACGAAAAGGCTGTAACCATACATACCATATCTGTGAGGAACTTTCTCTATCCTGCAACCGTAATCAGTGGGACCTGGATCCGGACGGTTTATGGGCAGAACATGAAAAAGGGATTGATGACTGGCTGACAAAGGAAATCAGGGAAAATAGAAAATAGCTATTTTTAAAATGTGCAAAAGAGGAATTGCAAAAGCAGTTCCTTTTTTGCATGGTTTAAAGTGCCATGAGAAAGGAGAGAAGTGGATGATTCGGGATAGACCTTAAAGAAAAATGGGAAGCAGGGCAGTTTTTGATATGCAGCATATTCCCGAAAATGGAACTGCCCATTTGAAAAAACAACAAAGAGAAAGGAGAGATTGTTTATTGAAAACAACATGGAAAAACCGATGCACAGCAGGTTTTTTAGCAGTTTTATTAGGGTGTTCTTCCCTTTTGACAGGGGCAAGCAGTACTATGGCAGCATCAATAGAGCAGACAGAGAGTAAAGAGGAAACACAGGCAGAGGACATTACCATCAAGCAGGGGGAAACTTTTGACCCGGATTCAGACTTTACGGGTATTTCTGTAAAGGAAGGCGAAAAAATTTCCTTTGTTTTGGCAGCAGATAAAGATGGAAAATTGTTTGATGCAGATAGACCTGGAATGTATGACTGCATTTATCAGGTGCATAAACCTTCCGGGGAATCTTATGAGATTACACGAAAAATCATTGTAAAGGAATCGGGAAAAGAAGGAGAGAGTCCGAAAAAGGACAGGAAACAGAAGAAAGAACAAAAAAGCGGGGAGGAAGATACAGAGCCGGATGGCGCCAATATTGATACCAGTGCGTTAAAGGAAGAAACGGGGGTTTTATTTTCTGTTGTACCATCTTCCATAGAACAGGCAAGAGAAAAAGCTTCTTTAGTGAAAGGAAAGAAGATTGTATATCCAAGTGATTTAGGTTCTTACAGTACCTGTTATTTCTATGTCAATGACCGGATTGCATACTGTCTGGAATCAAACTTACAGTCCCCGCCTTCTTCCGATTATGTTGCTGAACTTTATGAAAGCAATTTAAACTTACAGAAGGTTTTGTATTACGGATATGGAGGACCGGGAGATTTAACTGGGGAATATCTAAAGAACTACAGCAATGACATCAAATATGTCCTGACACATTTAGCAGCAAGTTATTGTTACGGCGGAGCGGAGGTGGCATTCGTGGGCTGCACGCAGGACGGATTGAAACGCTATAGCGTCATGGAATATATCAATTACCTTTGCGGGCAGGAAGCACCGCCAAGTGCTGCCATCAGCCTTTCTTCCACAAAAGAAACAGCTTTTTTGGAAAGAGATATGCAGAAGACAAAGAATATTACATTGAATGGAGACCATAGAAATTATATCACCTTGCCTTTGCCAGAAGGAATTACCTATCATGATACAGCCGGAAAAGAACAAACAGGTGGCACAGTCAAAATCCATGGAGGAACCACTTTTTATTTTACAGCTTTAAAAACGGTACATGGAACATGGGAAAGCGGTAATCTGGGTGGCCAGGTAGGGGCACAATGGAAAACGTTGGTTGTTTCAACTGGATCTGGAAATCAGGATATTGGATATGGGGATTTTTATGAAGAACCGAGTGCATCGGTTTCCTTTTCCATTCAATGGATGGATATCGCTTGGGTTGAAGTGATCAAAGAAGACGCAAAGAGCAGTGTAAAACTTGCAGGGGCTGTTTTTGGAATTTATAGAGATCAGGCTTGTACAGATCTGATACTGAAGATGCCTCCTACCAATGAAAAAGGAGCAACCAAAGCGGAACTGACAAAGACACAGGATACGGTGTATATCAAGGAAATCACTGCACCGAAAGGGTATAAACTGAATACGAATTCTTATAATGTCAATCTGGAAGTGGCAAAAACACAGATGCTGACTGTGAAAAATGAGGAACAGAAAGGGAAAATAGTTGTACATAAGCAGGGAGAGAAACTGACTGGAGTATCCGGAGAGGAAGGAAACCTTCAGTTCCTTTATACAAATGCAGCATTTGCAGGAGCAAAATATAAGATTTATGCCGCTGAAGATATTTACAGTCAGGATAAACAGACAAAAATCTATCAAGCAGGAGATTTGGCAGCAGAAATGGAGACGAAAGAAGATGGAAGCTGTTCTTCGGGTATGCTGTACCTTGGAACTTATAAAGTAGTAGAACAGCAGGCACCAGATACGCTGACCATAGGGAAAACGGAAGAAGAACGTACCCATGTAGTAACCATTTCTTATGCGGGGCAGACAGTAGAAGTCGTTGAGGAAGAAACGCAGTATGAGAATGCTAGACCGAAGGTATCTGTGGAAGTACTGAAACAATCAATCAATGATGAGGCGGCTCTGAAAGGGGCAATTTTTGGTCTGTATGCAAAAGAAGATATTACCGGTGCAGATGGTTCTGTTCTGGTCACAAAGGGAACTTTGATCCAGAAAGCAGAGTCCGGCGAGAATGGAAAGGCTATATTTACTGCGGATATCCCAATCGGTTTTCATTATGAAGTAGAAGAAATTCAGGCTCCTTCGTTGTACTTCAAAGGGAATGGCAGTTATGAATTCTTTTATGAATATAAAAATGACAAAACGTATACATACACCTTTACACATACCTTCCAAAATAAAGAGGTACGTGGAGAAGTCCATATCAAGAAAATAGACAAAGATACACAGGACTCAGTAAGCCAGGGAGACGGAGATTTAAATGGGGCAGTTTATGGATTATATGCTGCAGAAGATATCCAACATCCAAATGGAAAGACAGGACTGCTTTATAAAAAGGATCAGTTAGTCATGCAGGGAACTATAGAAAAAGGTGTCCTGCATTTCAAAGACTTGTATCTTGGAAAATACTATGTACAGGAAATATCTGCACCGCCGTCCAATGCATATCTATTGGATAAAACGAAATATCCGGTGGAACTTGCGTATGAAGGACAGGATGTGGAAATCGTAAAGAAAAATGTAACGGTTTTGGAGACCATAAAAAAACAGGCATTCCAATTGATTAAAATCAGTGATGACGGAAACCAGACAGAAACAGAATTACTGGAGGGTGCCGGATTTAAAGTGTATCTGATCAGCGAGCTTTCAAAAGTAAAAGATGGTACCCTAAAACCAGACAATGGAGCAGAATTTGTTCCACAGGATTTTATTGGATATGATTTTAGTAAAGAGGAAACTGCTTCTTATTATCAAAATGGAGAGAAGATACAGACAGAAGAAATGTTTACGGACAAAAAGGGATATTTATGTTCCCCGGAACTTCCGTATGGAAAATATGTATGTATCGAAAGTACCGTTCCGGAAAATATGGAAGAGATTCAGCCGTTTTTGGTTACCATTGATGAGGACAGCAGAGAACCACAGGTATGGCGTGTCTTTAATGACCGTCCAATGCAATTCTATTTTAAAATCATCAAAAAGGATGCTCAGACTGATCTCCCGATTTTAAAGAATAGTGCCCATTATAAAATCTATGATGTGGAGAAAAAGAAATATGTCACGATGAAAGTACGGTATCCAAAACCGGAAACCATTGAGGTGTTTGAAACAAATGAGGAAGGCTATCTTCTGACACCAGAACCGTTAAAAATGGGTACCTACCGGATTGAAGAAGTAAAAAGCCCAGAACTGTTTGTGCAGACAGGATTTGAGCAGGTGTTAAAAAAGGGAGAGGAAATACTTCCTTTAAATGAGGTGACAAAAGAAGGAACTTATGAAAAAGCTCCAAGAAAATCCATTACCATCAAAGTAGACAGCAATACCGTACATGAGGTGGAAGAAGAAACTGGAAAGTATATTGTAGTCGTGGAAGTAAAAAACGATGAGGCAGTAGGAAGCCTGACAATCCAAAAAACAGGAGAGGTGCTTATAGGTGCCGAAAAAATAACAGACCAGATGCTGACAAAATTAAAAAATGGTCTGGCAAAAGTAGTCAATAAAGTGTCCAACCTGTTTACTGGAGAAGATGCTATGGAAACGGAAAAAGGATATGAGTTTGAGTATGAAGAACAGGGGCTTGCTGGGGCAGAATTTTCTATCCATGCAAGAGAAACCATTTATTCGCCAGATGGGCAGATGGACAGTGAGGGCAACCGGATCATACGTTTTGAAAAAGATGCATTGGTTGGAACAATTGTAACAGATGAAAAAGGAAAGGGAACTTTAAATAATCTTCCGATTGGCAAATTCTATATCAAAGAGACTAAAACAGGAGATTCTTTCGTGTTGGATCCAAAAGAACAGGATTTTGAGATTACCTATCAGGGACAAGAAGTGGCTGTTGATTATGTTACAAAGGAAATCAAGAACCAGCGGCAGAAGGTGGAAATTGAAGTGCTGAAAAGATCAGAAGCCACAAAAGAACCGCTTGCTGGGGTTTCGTTTGGATTGTATGCAGGAGAAGATCTTTTAAATGCAGCAGGAGAAATTGTGGTGAAAAAAGATGAACTGGTAGCAGTTGGAAAAACAGATGAAGAAGGGAAACTGAAGTATCAGGATACCATTCCACATGGGAAATATTATCTGAAGGAACTGGAAAACCTGCCGGGATATCTTCCGTTTGAAGAGAAGATTGAAATTGACGCTTCTTATACAGATCCGAAACTGGAGGTGATTTCCATACAAAAAGAGGTAGAAAACCAACCGACAAAGGTGGAGATTACAAAAACAGATATTACAGGAGAAAAAGAAGTAGAAGGTGCCAAATTACAAATTTTAGATAAAGAAGGAGATGTAGTGGAAGAATGGACTTCTACCAAAGAACCGCATCTTATTTATGCATTGAAACCGGGAAAATATATATTGCATGAAGAACAGGCTCCAACAGAAAATGGATATGTGAAAGCGGAAGATGTAGAAATTACCGTAGAGGAAACCGGGGAAATCCAGAAAGTTTCCATGAAAGACGATCATAGCAAGATTGAAATTACAAAGACGGATATTACCGGAGAACAAGAAATCGAAGGTGCTAAGCTGCAAGTACTGGATGAAGAAGGAAATGTGGTAGAAGAATGGATCTCTACCAAAGAACCATATCGTATCGAATATCTGCAGCCGGGGAAAACCTACGTCCTTCATGAAGAAGCTGCACCGGAAGGATTTTTGATTGCAGAAGATGTAGAATTTACCGTAGAGGAAACTGGAGAAGTACAGAAAGTTTCCATGAAAGATGAAGTACCAATGGGACAGTTGGTGATTAAGAAAACAGATGCAGAAGATCAGACGTCACTTGCCAATGTAGAATTTGAACTGAAAAATAAAGAAACAGAAGAAGTAGTTGGAAAACTTACTACAGATAAAGATGGCGTTGCAACCAGTGAACTGCTGCCAATTGCTACTTATGAAGATGGGAAGGCAGTAGCACCGATCACTTATGTATTATCGGAGACAAAACCATTGGACGGATATGAAAAACATACGGAAACTTATGAAATCACATTCAGTTATGCAGATGCCAAAACAAAAGTCATAGAAGTGGTAAAAGAAATCCAGAACAAGAAACTTCCAAAGACACCGGAAAAATCAGAGGAAGTAAAAACAGGAGATACTACCATGATTCTGTTACCGATTGGTATTGCAGTACTGACAGTAGCTGGTATCGGTATTGTCCTTTGGAGAATCAGACGCACTAAGAGATAAAAAGTATTTGGAAATGATAGAACACTAGACCTGCGGGGTGGTGTAAAGAACATTTCTGGATGCTTTACCAGAAGATTTCGGGGCGGTACCGGACCCCGCAAGTGAAAGGAAAGGTGATGCAGAAGCGAAAGAAAAGAATTTAAAAGTTTTTATAAAAGAGTAAGTGGGAATGAAGCGGAAAAATGCAAATATCCGATCAGACTGGATACCTATGGCTGTGGCTGTATGCACAATTGTTCCTATTGTTATGCACGCAGCCTTTTGGATTTCCGCGGGCTTTGGAATGCAGAAAATCCGAGAGTGGCAGATATCCAGAAAATCCGGAGAAAATTGGAAAAAGTGCCACCGGGAACCATTTTAAGACTTGGAGGCATGACAGATTGCTTTCAGCCGGTGGAACGTCAGGAACAGGTTACCTATCAAACCATAGAACAGTTAAATGAATATGGCATTGGGTATCTGATTGTGACAAAATCCCATCTGGCAGGAGAGGAAAGATACCGGAAACTTTATGATCCGAAACTGGCACATATCCAGATTACCATTACCTGCTTTGATGATAAAAAGGCGCTTGGATATGAAAATGCAAGCAGTCCGTCAAAGCGGTTAAGGGCATTGTTAAAGCTACAGGAAGAGGGCTTTGATGTTACGTTACGATTGAGTCCTCTGATTGAAGAATATTTGGATTTTGATTACTTAAATAGGCTACCGGTAAATAAAGTTTTGGTAGAATTTCTTCGGGTAAATGGGTGGATGAAAAAATGGTTTCCGGATCTAGACTATCAGAACTATGTTTTGTGTCAGAGTGGATACTGGCATTTACCGTTGGAAGAAAAAATCAGGATATTGGAAAAAATTCATCTTCCGTTAACGGTCTGTGAAGATGTCACAGAACATTATGAATATTGGAAGCAGCATATCAATCCAAACCCAGTGGATTGTTGCAATTTAAGAAAATAAGAGACATAAGTGTAGGCGGTAGTATATCAATTTTGGTATGCTACCGCTTTTTTACGTTGGAGGTAAGCAGATGAAAAAAGAATACTTTTTACTTGGGATATTAAGCGTGATCTTGCTGGTAGCAGGAGTCTGGATTTGTCAGATTATCAGTGAATACCAAAAATCAGAACAGGAATATGAAAAGTTGCAAGAATATGTGAAAGTAGAAAAGAATACAAAAGAACCAGAAGATATGAAGCCGGAAACTACAGAAGATGATAAGGAAAAAGAAAAGCCGGAAGAAACCGTAACGGTCGATTTTGCAGCTTTACAGGAAATCAATCCAGATGTTGTAGCATGGATCAGAATTCCAGGGGTACTGGAATATCCAGTGGTAAGAGGGGGAGACAATTCCTATTATTTGAACCATACGGTGCAAAAAACTTACAATATTGCGGGCAGTATTTTTTTAGATTACCGGAATGAACGGGACTTTTCAGATAGTAAGAATATTATCTATGGCCATAATATGAAAGATGGAAGTATGTTTCATGTATTGAGAAATTATCAGGATATTGATTTTTTCCAGAAGCACACGGATATGGAGGTTTATTTACCGGATGGAAGAACTTTGAACTATCAGATTACAACTTGTGAACAGGTGTCGGCAGATAGTGAGATTTATCAGATAGAAAGAGGATATGTTGAGGATAATAAGGGAAATGAAATCATATTGTCTACCTGTAGTGCAAGAACAAGTATCAGAATCATTGTAAAAGCCAGTCTAAAGAAAGACTAATCCTGAATAGGACCACAAGATATTTTGAGAAATAAGATTCGAAAAAGGAGGATTTTAGATGTATCTAATCGAAATTGATACAAGAAAATTTGATTTTGAGGGAGTGTCGCATGAGGAATATTTGGAATTTTTTGGATATCAAGGTATACACAAAGTAAAGGAGAATTTATATGCTGTAACAAAATTGGGGCTAGTACTTCCAGCGGTGAAGCTTATTTCAGACAGAAATGATTGGAAAAAGTAAAAAATGTGAGTTCTCGCTATGAAAAATTGTACTAATATTTTACAAAAAAAGTAAAAAAATAGAATCTTTCTTTTATTTTTTGAAAATTATATTTTGTGTAAAATTCATATAAAATACAAAAAAATAGTTTTCGAAAGATGAAAAAATTGTTTAAAATGTGATAAAAATATTGTGAAAGGAACTGTTTTGTGTTAAAATTAAGACAAACAAATAGAAGTGAAAAACATGGGGGTTCGTAATTCCCGAGACAAGGAGGGGAAGGTTTTGGAATGAAATATAAAAAAGTCATTGCAACATTGCTTGCTGTTGGCTGTATTGGTCTGGTAGGTGGTCTTGGATATTTCCTAGGACAAGCAAATCAAGAAAAAAACGCCGTAAAACAGACGGTTGCCCCAGTCAAAGAAACAGAAACCAAGCAACAGGAATCAAGAAAAATTGCGGTAGTTAATCTGGATGAAGGGACAACAGAAGCAGAAGAAAAAATAAATTATGCTGATAAGATTGTTCAATTCCCTAGTTCTTCGTTTGAATATTCATCATTAGAGGAAGCAAGAACAGGATTAGCAAACGGAAAATATGGTGCATACATAATCATACCAGCCGGATTTTCACAAAATGTTGTTAGTCTTAATACAACACCACAAGCAGCTCAACTTGAATATGCTTTAAATAAAAATCTTTCAGGAGAGTCTCAGTATCATTTGTTATATGATGTGATGAGTTTTGGAAATTCTTTGAATGACAGTTTGAGCTATATGTATTTGAACAATATTCTTTCTGAGTTCCATAAGGCTCAAGATGGTGCTGCTACAGTTATGAATAATGATTTAAAAGATAAAGATGCCATTGAGAGTATACAGTCGCATGATTTGGTACAATTAGTTGAGATTCCAGAGTTAAAAAGAGAAGAAAATACAACAGAGCCATTAAATGTAGAAGATTATGTAGAAAAAAATACTGCTTTAGCAACAGATCTTGACTCACAGTACAAAAAGTGTGTAGAAGAGGCACAATTACAACTGCAAGATATGCAGACGGAAGGAGGAAGCCTTTCAGAACAGCTTACGTCCTTAGCTGAATATACGGAACAGTTAGATGTGTTTAAAGATGAAGATGGAAATTCCGTAGTTGATTCTGCAAATAACAAACTGGACGAAGTTTTGAACAAAAAACCAGGAAATACAGTTGATACTATGCTTGAAGATTTGAAACGGCAGCCGGATATTATAGCAGGTGAATTAGGAAAATCGATAGAGACTTATAATCAGGGATTACCAAATCAGCTGACTGACCGCTTAGCTGAGTTTGCAAAGAAAATTGAAGCAGCAAATCCGGGATTGATTTTAGAGGAAAAAAGTGAAGGGGTTTTTGAATTACATTACGCTACTTCGGATTCACCAAAATTATCTATAACCCTTGCAGATGTTCCCGACTCCGAAGAAAATCAAAAGGCAGATACGACAAAACAGTTATGGAGTGCTATTACCAGTAAACTTGCAGCGGCAGCAAATGAGCAGGAAACTATTGAAATTATAGAGAAAGATCCTGATTTGGGTATAGAAATTCCGAAAGTATATACAACTGCAAAATCGGTGCAGACAGCACTTGCGGAATGTGAGCAAGATCCGAATATGATAGCTATGTGTAATAGTCTTGGGTATTCTTCTATAAGTGCTTTTGTGAGTGACGCAGGAAATGGAAGTTTGGCGCTTGACAAAACTCATGAAATTGTGTTTGATGGTGATTTGAATGCTTTTCAGCAGTACATTAATTCCGTGATTGAAAATGTACCGCGAGAGGTGACTGCATTGCAGGAATATAAAGATTATCGATATGATGAAGCAGGGAATATGATTATTGATCCAGGGACAAATCAACCTACTACAATTCAAGAGAGACTGGAGCATTATGGAAAGCAGGTGAAAGCCTTTGAAACAGAACTTGGGAATGAGCAGACAACAAATGGGCAGGAAATAAAAAATGTATTCCAGGATTTTTATGTAGATCCAATGCAGAAGAACCAAGAAAACTTCAATGGTATCCTGCAACAAAAATATGAGGCTGAATCAGTCTATATCCACGAGTTTAATGAAAAGCTGAAGTCATTTGCACCATCTGTACAAGATGAATATATTGCAGAAAATGTAAATGGAATAAAACAGAATAACGGACTGCTTCAGAAGAGTTTGATAGAAAATAATATGTCTTATGTGGATTATGCAAATAAAGTCTATACTACAACAGAAGAAAATATCAATACTCTTCAGAAAGGTATTCAGGATGCAAAAGACGCCTCAAATCAAGCGGTGGAAGACGGCTTGAGTGCAGCAAAAAATACCAAGACAACCACCAGTAAAGAAAATCAAAATATATTAGCTGACTTTTCAGCAAAGCTTCCATATACAAGATTGGGAAGTATGGAATATACACAGGCTTATCAATTTATCGCTAAGCCAGTAGCTTTAAATGATGTTTCAAAAGAAAAGGAAAAGATAGTGGGCGGAGAAGAAGTAAAAGAATCTTCGGCAAAAGCAGTTTCTGCGAATACAGAAAAGGAAAGTAATATAACATCGTATTTCATTTATATTGTTTTTGCAGTACTTTTAACAGCACTTATTATATTCTTGATTTTGAGATACTTTAGAAATAAAAAACCAGAGCAATAAGCTGTTTGGCAGCATTGCATATAAAAAAAGGAGAAGCATTCAAAGGAGGTACATTATGGCAGATGTAAACAACATTAAATTAAGCCCGGAACAGATGGAGGCAAAGGCAGCAGAATTTAATACCAGATGTGAGGAGTTCAACCAAGTGGTTTCTACGATGAGAAACATGGTAACATCCTTATGTGATGAATGGGCCGGTCACAGCAGCCAGGCATTTTATGACCAGTTCCAATCTTTAGAACCAAGTTTTACAGCTACATCAGATCTTATCACATCAATTGCACAGCAGTTACGTGATGTATCCGCAGCAATGCAGAGCATCGACCAGGAAATCGCAGGGAAAATTGGAGCGATGTAGTAGCAGAGAGCCGTCGGGATTTTCCCGACGGCTTTTTGAAAATATGAGGAACGTATGTATGGGAAAAATGGATGACACAGGAAAAGCACTTGAAAAAAATATTAATAGCAACATTGAGTTCGATACCTCTGTATTACAGGAAAAGAATGAAACCTATTCTTCCTTAACGGATACTTATGGAATAGATTTGTTTACAGATCAATATGAAGAGAAAATTGAAAAGGTGCATTTAAAAGAATATGATGCCTATCAGAAAATAGAAAAAAAGTTGTTTGAAACAGATTTAGAAAGTGGAAAAGATGAATACGAAAGAATACAGGATCAACTGTTTTTATATACAGGTTCAGAAGTAAAGAAAGAAGAAATTGAGAAAGAAGATAATGCGTTGGGCGTAAATATTGCCATAACAGGTATTATGCTCATACTTTTCTTTTTTATTTTCTTCCTGATTTTTGACAAAAGAAGGAAAAGGAGACGTGAAGATGCAATTAACAATTACACTTACGAGTACTAAATATCAAATCAATAAAGATATTATGGTCAATTCTGAACAAAAGATTTGTGAAACCTTACAGATTTTAAAGGAAGCAGGTCAAATAAATATAGCTGTTGGTGATGAAGTCAAATTAAGATCTATGCGTACAGGGATGTTTGTGCCGCAAGAATTTACTTATGAAGAAGCTGGGATATTCTATGGTGATATATTGCAAATATTATAAAATAAGAAATGGAAAGGGGTAATGAGATATGAATAACATACAAAGCAATACGCAGGTTGCTTCAAGCAGTTCAGATACAATTTCAGCAAGTGCAAATAGTTTACAGGAGAAAGAAATATCAAAAGATACAGAGTCAAATATTACTGCCAAAGGAAATTCTATTACGGCATATGAAACAAGCCAGACTCAAAAATCAGCTTATAGATATGCGTTAGAGCAAGATGCACAACATATAAAAACTTTAGGTAAGACATTTGAGCAAGTGGATCAGAGTATTGCTAATATATTAACTGCTGGTTTATTAGGTGATTAATATGGAAGATAATGAAAAAAGACAGTTACAGGATAAAATTGACGACTATAAAAAAGCGATAAGAACATTAGAAGAAAGTAAAGATGAAATCAATTATCAGGATAAAATAATAGAAAATATTTTTTCAGATATGTTTCTTCAATTTAAGCATGATACAGAATTTTGCAAGAGTATCTCTAAGCTTCAACAATCGGTATGGGAGGCAAAGACATTTAAAGATTCAAAATTTTCAGAAATAGAAAGTGATTTGAAAAGTAATCTAAAAAAACTAGAGAAAGAGCAGGAAAACGAGGAGTGGTAAAAGTATGGGATTAAAACTTTATCCATCAGCTTTAAAAAAACAGGTAAAATCTATCGCTGATAGTTTGAAAGATGATAATGAAAACTTAGTTTGTATCTTGGAGGTAATTGGCCATTTTACAGGAAACCCAAATTTAAAAAGCGAAGCTTGGGATAGTATGAAAGCACATATGGATGATCATGAAACTGTTATTCAGGGATTAATTTGTGCAAACGATATTGTCATTCAAAATAGCGAAACTCTTTGCGTATCTATTGGAGAAGAAAATATAGATGAGGATGAGTTAAATGCACAAATAGTAAGCCTTAAAAATTTAAATAATAGTTTTGAAACTATAACTAAAAATTTAGAATTATGCTTGAATAATGCAATTTTATCAGGAACAGAAAGTTTTAATTATTTTAATTCTATTTCATATTATGAATCTTGTATCCAGGCAAACATACTTAAAATTAATGAGTTGACAGGAAAAATTGAAAAGTTGTATCAAATTGAAGGACAAACAAATTCATTATATTCGGAAAGCAAAGGTTTGTATGAAGCAGTTGAATCAGGTCTTTTGTCTATTCAAACTGCATGGAATGCAAGCACTGGTCAATTTGATGTGTCTAAAATTAATAAAAAATGGCGGAATGTAATCAGAAACGAATGGAAGGAAAGGAAAGAAAATATAGAAAATAAGTATGTAACGCCAAGCATCATAACAGAACTTTTAACAATGAGTTCACTGAATATTGACACATCTAGTACACTGTGGACGACGATTAAAGCTTTAGCAACAAAATGTGATTTAGTAAGAGAGGGTGACTATATCATTGTAAAAGGTACAGTTGGCTTGAGGAAGGATATTGAGGTGTTAAAAGATATTAAAGGCACTAGATATAAAATTAATAGTCCGGCGTATTTTAATGCTCATCTAAATCAATTTTTGCCGAAAAATGAAAGAAATTTTTCAAAAATAATATCAAAAACTACGTCTAATTTGCGGGAAAATGGATTTCCAACGCTAAAAGGAACTGGATTTTTAAAGGAAACTTTTACATTTCAAGAAAAAGACATACTGGGTAATGCAGGACGTGCAGTGGGATACCTTTCTGTTATTAGTAATATTGGGGAGGAAATGTATGATAATTATTTAGAAGGTGAAACAGAAGTTAGTGAATATATATCTGACGCAGTTGTAGAAGGTGTAGCAGGCATTGGGAGTATGGCTGTTAGTGCAGGATGTGCGAAAGTTGGAGCAGCACTTGGAACGGCTATTCCGATTCCGGTGGTTGGTACAGTAGTTGGTGCAGTAGCTGGTTTTGGGATAGGATATATAGGAGCTAAAGTTTATGATAGTATAGTTACAGAGGATTTAAAAGAAATGGCTAGCGAATTTGTGGAAGAAGGTGCAGAATATATAAAAGATTGTGTTGGTGGGTTTTTCTCAAAAGTAGGTGAGGCAATAGGTACATGGTAAAAAAATGAAAAAGGAGAATTAAAAAATGAAAAAATATAAACCATTGGGTAGCGTAGTATTATTAAAAAATGGAACAAAAAGAGTTATGATTTATGGAAGAAAACAAATTTTAGCTTCTACAGGTGAATTATTTGATTATGTGGCCTGCCTTTATCCAGAAGGAAATATAGGCGCGGAATATACATTCCTTTTTAATGATGACGATATTGAAGAGGTTATTTTTGAAGGATACAGCGATAAAGAAGACTTAGAATTTATTAAAAAGTTTGGAGAAGAAAATGATTAAAAGAATATGGACATTTAAAAGAATTATATTAGCAATAATTATATTTATGTGTACTATAATTTTCGCAATCTCATTGCAAAAAAGTATTATGGGAACAGATAAATTACAAAGAGATTTTAGAGTCGCATTTTTTTTCATTGTTGTGCTTATTTGTTTCCTTTACCTTTTATATAAACTATTAATACCTAAAAGTTTTAGGTGTATGACAGTAGTAAAAAAATATTTATCTTTCAGAGAATTGAAAAATCGAATTAATAATGAATCGTTTTCAAAAGTCGTTATTGACGAGAAGAAATCTGGAAAGATTGAAATATATTATTCCTCTAAATGGATTTATGCTGATGAAGTTTATATACCAAGAAAATTAGTTTTGGATTTGATAGAAGAACGCAAATCTTTATATTCATCATTTGAAAAATTATCAATAGCAACAAAAAATGGAGAAAATATTGTATTTGCCATGATTGATATTGAAGAAGCAGAAAAAATCATAAATTCTTTGCAAGAAATTTTTGAAGAGTTTACATTGGATTTTAATAATATGAGAAAAATTCAAAATAGAATTTTAAGAAAAGAAATAAAGCAAGAATTTTATAAACGGGTTATAAATAAAGAAGACTTTTTGAAAGAAAGCGGTTTATAGAACATGTTAAAATAGGAGGTTTGTGTTTATGATGACAATGAATGAAAAGGACAAAAATGAAATGTTAGGAGCAATTTTAGCTGAAGGAGAAACTTATCAATGCAAATTATGGGGAACTATTATGGCTGATGCGAAGACATATGCAGCTATTGGTGGGATATCACTTATTGCTGGAAGTGGAGCAGCGGCCTTAGGTGCTTTAAGTAATGCTTATTGCTATTTGGGTATGACAGAAAATAATATCAATTTTGTAATTGTGGACTCAGTAAATGTAAGCAAAATTAAAAACAGCATATCTATTCCGAAAAGCAGTATTACAAAAGCAGAAGTGAAAGGTGGACTTCTTCCGGGAAGGAAAGTAGTTTTACTTCATTTTGGAAAAACAAAAATGAAAATTTCATTGATGAATAATGCGATTGGATCAGATATACAGAATCAAAAAGAGAATGTAGAGAAATTTTGTCAGGCGGTAGCTCTTATATAATAAAAAAGAAACTTGAAGGTGAGGAAGGTTATGGAAGATACAGTAATAAAAGAAGTTATTAAAAAATCAGAACTTGCAGCAAAAGATGCATATGAATATCAATGGATTACCTATCCGGAATATGGCTTTTTACAGTCACATATAGAGGAAAAGACAGAAGAATTAGAAATTACGTATGATTTAGAAAACCGAAGATCGTTCACGGAGATTCGAAAAGAAGACCTTCCTGATATCCTTTTAGTTTTAGACGATATTGGAAATCTTAAAAAATACATAGAAAAATATTCTTTTTCTTTGCAGCCCCAAAATCTGTTTTACGATCTTCATGGAAGTGTGAAAGCGAAAAGCAGAGATGTTCTGTCTGCAAGTACAGAGCAGGAGGAACAGTTCTTAAATGCCTATAAAGCGGTTATCGGATTTGCTTTGCAGAATAAATATACATTTGAAGATTATTTGCAGGGAGGTATGCAGCTTTTAGGGAAAGAAGGAGTGTTAGGACAGGTACAGTCAGGAACATCAGTAGAGGACATACAAAAGATACTTTGTGAAGAATATGAACGAATTAAGAAAGACCGGAGAGAGAAGAAAGTTCTGATACCAAAAAACAAAGTGACAACATTAAAAATAACAGCAGCAATTCTAGGCGCTGTATTGTTGGGAACAGTTGGATACATAGGCTATGACCGTATAGTAAAAGAACCTTATCAAAGAGCCGTTATAGAGCTTAGTGATGCCTATGTGCAGTCAGATTATGTTGCATGTATAGACTGTATGAGAAATGTCAAGGTACAGAAGATGACGTCTCCACAGAAATTTATGCTTGCGAATGCATATGTCCGTAGTGAAAACCTTACACAAGAGCAAAAAGATAATATTTTAGCTAAAATGACATTGAATGATACGGAGTCGAAATTAGATTACTGGATTTATCTGGGAAGAAGCGATACAGAACAGGCTGCTGATATTGCACTACGACTTTCGGATGATCAATTACTTTTATATGCATATATGAAAGAAAAAGCAATAACAGAAGAAAATACAGAATTAACAGGTGCAGAAAAATCCGATAAGCTGAATGAAATTACAAAGAAAATGGAACCCTTGATGGAAAAATATGAAACGGAAGCTACAAACAATTATGAAGGTACAGCTACAGGGGATACTGAGGGGGATGGAGAATGAAAATGGAAACAGGAAGAATAAGATTATTTCGTCCCGATTACTTTACGATAGGTTCAAGGAAAGCAGATATCGTTTTTCCACAGTGTAAGGTCGATATTATTGTAAAAGGGAAAGAAATTTCCATTCATAAAGAAACGGAAGATGTTTTGCTTATCAATGATAAGGTGATACAGCAAGACAAGATATTTCTGGAAAATGGAGATGTTTTAACAATTGGAGATATTTCTGTCATTTTAGTGGAAAATGCAATTCTTATAGAAGGGAATATTGCTGAAATACATACACAGCTTCCTGTTATAAAAGATTCCAGAGTTCCCTTTGAAGGTTTTCCGAAGTATAAACGTTCTCCAAGAATTATCAAAAGAGTACAGGAAGAAAAAATTCAATTAGAGAAGCCAAAAGAATTGATGGATCGTAAAAAAGGCGGACTTGTTCAGCTAATATTGCCACCTGTGATTATGATTTGCATTACCATTGCAATTAGTGTGATTATGAAGCGTGGATTATTTGTAGTGATGGCGGTTGCCGGTACGGGGATGTCTTTAGTTGTTTCCATTATGCGTTTTTTCAGTGATAAGAAAGAATTAAAAGAAAACAAAATTCTGAGAGAAAAAACCTATAAGCAGTATCTATTGCGGAAACGAAAAGAAATCTATCATGCCTATTGTAAAGAAAAAGAAGCCTATGAATATAATTATCCGTCTGTATCTGAAATCCGGAATATGATTGAAGAATACAGCCCTAGAATTTATGAGCGAAATTATAATGACGAAGATTTTCTAAAAGTATCATTGGGAGTAGAAAAAACACATCCACAGCTTCAAATTCAGCTGAAACTTGATGAATTAAAAACGAAACCAGATATATTGGAAGATGAGGCAAAAGCGATTCAAAAAGAATTTTCTGTCATTGAAAAACCGGTAGTTATCGATTTGAAAAAGGCTCATCTTGGCCTGGTAGGAGAAAAAAGTGTAATACATGAGCAAATAAAGGCACTCATTTGCCAGCTCACGTTCTTTCACAGTTATCATGATTTGGAAATTATTGCAATCTATGATGAAGCTTATCAGGAAGATTTCCAGTGGATGCGCTGGTATCCGCATTTTAAAATCCATACGGTAAACAGCGTTGCAATGATCAATTCAGAAAACAAAAGAGATCAGATTTTAGGAAGTCTATATCAGATTTTAAAAGACAGGAAGCAAAAAGAAGAGGAAAGCAAAAAAGAGAGTACTTTTCTACCACACTTTCTCTTTCTGATTGATGAGCCAAAATGGATTATGGATCATTCCATCATGGAGTATTTGGAAAAGGAAGGGTATAATTTAGGATTTTCTATCATTTATACCTCTCATTTAAGGGCAAATCTGCCAGAAAATATAGGAACTATTGCAATGCTGAAAAACTCAGAAGATGGACTTCTGCTGATTGATGAACGGGAAGAAAAGCAGGAAAAGTTCAGGCTTCATAATATGCAGGAAATTCCTTTAGAGTGGCTTGGAAGAAATCTGGGTGTGCTAGAACACATGCAGGGGATTAGTGCACAGATACCGAACAGTATTACTTTCTTCCAAATGTATCAGGTGGAACGACCATCACAACTTCGGATTGAAGAAAGATGGAGAAAAAATAATTCTTCAAAATCATTGGCAGTACCGCTTGGTGCAAGAGCAGCCGGAGATTATGTGTATTTGAATCTTCATGAGAAAGCTCATGGACCGCATGGTCTGGTTGCAGGTACAACAGGTTCCGGAAAATCAGAAATCTTACAATCGTATATTCTTTCACTTGCTGTAAATTTCAATCCTTATGAGGTTGCCTTCCTTTTGATTGACTATAAGGGAGGCGGTATGTCTAAGATGTTTACAGCCCTTCCACATTTATTGGGGACGATTACGAACTTGGATGGTTCCCAGAGTATGCGTGCGTTGGCATCTATCAAAAGTGAACTAGCAAGAAGACAAAGTATCTTTAATCAATATGATGTGAACCATATCAATAACTATAATAAGTTATTTAAAAATGGAGAGGCAGAAGAACCTCTTCCACATTTATTCCTGATCAGTGATGAATTCGCTGAATTAAAAAAGGAACAGCCGGAATTCATGTCAGAGCTGGTATCTGCTGCCCGTATTGGACGAAGCCTTGGTGTACACTTGATTTTGGCAACTCAGAAACCTACAGGTGTAGTAGATGATCAGATTTGGTCAAACTCAAAATTTAAGTTGGCACTTAAAGTACAGAACGAAGCAGACAGTAAAGAAATTTTAAAAACGGCAGATGCAGCAAACATTACGCTGCCTGGACGTGCCTATCTGCAAGTGGGTAATAATGAAATCTATGAATTGTTCCAATCTGCGTGGAGTGGAGCTGCTTATAATGAAGAAGAACAGAAAGAAAAAGTCGATGACCGGGTTTATGTACTCAATGAAATCGGACAAGGGGAATTGGTAAATCAAGATTTAAGTGATACGAAAGAAAACAACAAAGTAGTAAAAACGCAGTTGGACGCAGTAGTACGCTATATTCACGAGTATTATGAAACACAAGATGTAAAAGAGGTGAAAAAACCTTGGCTTCCACCACTACCGGAACAACTTGTAAGCCCACAGGAACTGATTCGTGCAACCCCAAAAGAATTGAACATGAAAATTGCTATGGGACTCATTGATATTCCGGAAAAACAGGAACAGATTCCATATGATGTTGATTTTATCAAAGATGGGAATTTGCTGTATATTGCTTCAGCAGGATATGGGAAAACCGTCTTTTTGACAACTGCGGTTTTGTCCTTGGCTATGCAGAATAGCGTGCAGGATTTGAATTTTTATATTTTGGATTTCGGAAACAGTGGTCTGATGCCATTAAACAAACTTTCTCATGTGGCAGATTATATTGTATTTGATGACTCGGAAAGATTCCAGAAGTTAATGGGGATTTTGCAGAAAGAAATCAGAGAGAGAAAGAAAAAACTGGCAGATGAAGTAGTACAGAATTTTGAAGTTTACAATCAGGTTTCTGCAGAGAAAATGAAAGCAATTGTTCTTGTGATTGACAATTTTGATGTAGTAAAAGAACTTGGATATGAGGCTGAAGAATTTTTCCAAAAGATTTCCCGTGATGGTTATGGACTTGGGATTTTTGTAATTGCAACTGCTACCAGAAGCAATAGTATGAAATATTCTACCTACAACAATTTTAAAAACAAAGTGGCGGGATATCTGTTTGATGAGTCAGATGTAAATTTAATTGTTGGAAGAAGCACTTATAAACAATCAGAAACAAAAGGACGAGCTCTTTTGAAATATGACAATATGATAAGTGTAATGCAGCTTTACAGCATGGTCAAGTTTGAAACAGAATTGGAATATAAGGATAAAATTAAAGAATTGATACAGAATATTGATGCTCTGTATCCAGGTGAACAAGCTCCAAGAATTCCGGTTCTTCCAGAAAACTTGTTCTTTGCAGATATGAAAGAATATCCTCATACAGAGCAGGATATTTATGTTGGACTCGAAAAAGAAGCTGTGTGTGCCTGCGGATTCCAGCTTGGAAATACACCATTTACGATTCTTGGTGAAGCAGCAAGAGGTAAGACAAACGTATTGAAGGTCATTCTCGATCAGATGCTAGGAAAAGGAAAAATCTATCTGGTAGATTCCAAAGCTATGGAACTTTATTCCTATAAAACATCAGAAAAAGTTGTTTATATAGAAAATCAGGCAATGGTGCCACTGCTCATAGATGCACTCAAGGCAGAGATCACAGAAAGAAATCAAAAAGTCAAGGAATCATTAGAAATGGATCCGACGTTAAATCCAAAGGAAATCTGCCGGGAATTGCAGCCGTTTAGCTTGATTGTAGACGATTGGGATAATTTTGTGGAATTGACCAAAACACAGGCGATAACTTTGGCTCCTATTCTGAATGAGGCAGCAGGTGTTGGTATCAGTATCATTTTGACTGCACATTCCGGAAAGATGAAAGGATTTGACGAAGTGACGAAATTTGCGAAAAACACAACAGAAGGTTTACTTCTTGGAAATCAGGGAACAACAGCAATATTCCCGATTAATTCAGCCAAGGAACTTCCACAGTTTAAAGATGGTTTATTGTTCCATAATGGAGCTTATGTTAAAGTGCGGGTTCCAAAATATTAGGGGGAATTTTATGGATATTAAAAACAATTGTCAAATAGTTTTAGAGATTGCACAGGGGATCAAAAGTGCAGCGAGAGAGTTACAATTATCATCTGTGTCGTGCCAAGCTGGCACGACACAGGTAGACATGGAATGTAGTCAATCCTATGAAAACGGGAAAACGACCTTAGCTGATTATCATATATTTATGGAAGAATTAGGAGAAAACATTAAAGAAATTGGTGTCGATTTAGAAGATGCAGATAAAAACTTACTTCAAAAATAAAGATGGAGATAGAATTAATGGTGAAAGAGGATTTTCATATAAATCAAAAAGAATGGCAAGAAATAGAAGAATATGAGAATGAATATAGAAAAAATGTGAAAAAACAGGAGGACACAGAAGCGGAAATAAAACAACTGCTTCTTCTATCTAAAAGTTCCATGGAAATATTGTATCAGCAATGGGGAGAGTGTCAGGAAATTTATAAATTGCAAGATGCTGTCCAAGAATTTGAAAAGCAAGCTATGCGTGAATGCCAGCGTGAAGAAGAAGCATTAGAGGAACAATATAGAAAATTGAAAGCAATGGAAGAAGAAATTGGCAATTTTTTTGAAAGAAATCACTAAGAAAAATTGGTAAGCGGAGGTGTAAATATGGGAGTAATCATTTATCCGTGTAAAATACAAGATAAATTATCAAAAATGAATTCGGAATTAGAAGCATTAATGGGGAAAATAGTTACTGCATCACGGGTCATGGAGAAAATACATACAGAGGAACTAAGTGGTATTGCATGGGGAAATACGAAAGATTACATTGCTTCCGTACATCAACCGATTTTACAATCTTATCGGTTATGGGGTGAATATCAAAAAGAGGGGAATGACGGATATCAGAATGCAGGAAGTATGCTTCCGCAAGTGTCAGAATTAAATCAAGATATTTTAAATAATGAATTAGAACAATGGCAGGCACAACGTCAAAGGTTATACGATTTTCCTCTGGGATCTGTGTTAAATTTCTGGGGAATCCGTTTGTGCGACCAAATGATAGAAGAAATTCAACAAAAATTAGAAGCGATTGATGAATTTTTAAATACAACACAAGATTTATATGTTGCTGCTGAAGGTGTAATGGGAATTTTGCAACAAACGAAAATGAACATGGCGAAAATTTCTTATAATTCAGAAACCAAATGTTATGAATTAAATGGTATAGATCCTGAATGGTTCAAGTACATACAAGCTTATTCTAAATATCGGAAAAAACTAGACAAAATTCAAGAGATTTATGATAAGTTAAATCCATTTGGAGAAAATGGGGAAATAGACTGGGAAAAAGCGGATTGGAATTTATGGGTAGGATTATTAAATAAAGTGCACATGGAAGATTTGGAAAAATTCAATCTATCTGAAGAAGAAATAATTGCTGTCACAATGATATTAGACGAGCTTCAAGGGAATATATGGGAGTTTATAGGAGAGGCAGAGAAACGTGGTGCCAAAGTTGTTTCTTTTCTACCTTTTGGAAAAGCGGTTATTAGTATTTTACAGCACGGAGGAGAAAAAGCAATTCAGATACTTAGTAAACCGGAACTAGAATCAAAACTCTGGAATTTTATTAATGAAAATGGAGAGATCACAAGGCTTTTAGGATTTGATTATATAGGAACTGAAAAAGATTATTATATTACCCAAAAAGGATCGCTACAATCTAAATTTGGCTTTATGGATTTTTACGATGAAGCTGGAGCACTTTTAGGTATGGATCTTGATGATGAAATTGTTACTTTTCAGTATGGAAATCGGGAATATCGTATAGAATTATGGAAGGGAAACTATGGATTTGGTAATGCTTTTGGCGGGGAATTTGGAATTTATTATAGAGATATATCGGATGCTTTGGCAAATCCATATGCAGAAGATAGTCAACAAAGTCGATATACGTTGTATCATTGCTTAAATGACGAAGAACAGTTTCGAACAGTGCAACTTATATATGATAAAAATGATGATGACAAGCCTCTCCTAGAAAATGATACAAGTATATATTCAGAAAACAACGGTGAACACTTTTGGAATCTTTCAATAAAAACTGAAAAAGCATATACGAAAGAAGAATTGTATTCGGTACATAGGTTCTATATTGAAGACGAAGGAATGCTAGAAGCAGCGACCGATGCGTTTAAAGAAAAAGGAATTTATTGCACTATAGAAGAGAATAATGGAGAAAAGTATTTAGAAATTATATGGGAGGGGTAATTGTGTGGAAAAAAACTATATTTTTAATAATTGTATTAATTTTATCAGTAATAACGTTAGGAGGATGTAAAATGAAAGGGTTTAACAATCAAAAAGAAGCTGAGGAATTTATTTTACAGAATTTAGAGGATAAATATGGAGAAAACTTTGACATAACTAAAGTAAAAAAATATAAGGAAGAGAAGATAGGAATTAATTGGATACAAGCAGAAGCAAAGGCAGAAAATCAAGATGATATTTTTCAGGTATATGCAAGAAATACCGGGCTTTTTAAAGATTCCTACCATATTACTTTTTTTAAAGAAAAATTATATAACATGATTGAACCGTTATGCCAAGAAAAAAAATATATTAAAAAGTATGAAATTGATATTTCAGGAAATTTGTCAGAAACAAAATGGACAGGAAAAGAAGATATAGATGAATATATAAAAAAAGAAGAATACACTATAGAGCCTATGATTTATCTGGAGAATAATCAAACAGATGAACAATATGCAGAGATAATTTCAGACTGGTTAATGACTCTATCAAAATTGGAATGCAGTATGCGAGTACTTGTAAAGATAGAAGATTTAAACATAGTAATATTTGATGAAGAATTTGAAAGTGGAGAAAAAAATATGAATGAATATACAGAGGAGTTGCTAAAAGAGGAAATCAATAATACTCGTAAAAATAGTAATACAATAAAAGAGTATAAAAAATGGAAACAAGAAAATAAAAAATAAAATTGTTTTAACATAATTTGGAAGCAGGAGGAAAGTATTGATGAAAGAAGAAAAGTTTTTACCATTAGGTTCTGTAATTCTTGTAAAAGGAAGTGTAAAAAAGCTCATTCTAATTGGAAGAGGTGTTGTAGCAATTCTCAAGGGAGAGCAAAAATATTTTGATTATGTTGCTTGTACTTATCCAGAAGGATTGATTGGGGAAAACGTGTTGTATCTAAACCATGAGGACATTGAAGAAGTAATTCAAAAAGGTTTTCAAGATGAAGATGATTTCCGAATGCAGAAAAGTTTAAAAGAACATTTGGATGGATTATTAAAAATAGAAAATGAGTCATAAAACTTTTGCTTTCTGGATAGGGAGAAGGTGTGATGCATGGCAAATAAAAATCAAGCTGCTATTTCATCCGCAGAATATGAAATTACTCAAGCAAACTATAGGATTTCAGAGTGCCAAAATGAAATTCAGGGATTAGAAAAGAAAATTGAGCGTTTAGAAGATGCAAAACAGAAACTGCAGACTTATAAACTGAATATAGAAACGGAGAAATTTGACATTACGCAAAAACTTTCATGCAGCAGTTGGAAAGGATCTAATAAAGAAGAATATGAAGGGATTGCTGAGGAACAGCTTAAACCATGTTATCAAACATATTATGATGAAACCGATCGAGCCGTAGATGCGATTATGGATGAAATCACAAGATTGGAAAATCAGATTTATGATCAAGAAGGCGTGATTGGCTGGCTAAAAAGTCAGATTAACTCTTTGGGGAATTATATTGAAACATTGCTTAATTAAGTAAAGGGGGACTGTCAATGATTGAATTAAATAAATTAACTTATAATTCGAATGTGGCAGCGTTATCTGTGGCCAGCCAAGGTATTAAAAAAAGTAAAGAACAGCCGGAAATTACAGGAAATATGAAAACGTTGGAAGCATTTTTAGAAACCTATCAGACTTTATCGGAACTGTTTGGAAGTTATAAAACTTTATTACAGGAAGATGTGGGAAAACTACGGGATGTCAGTACCTGTATGACTTATGCAGAACAATCTTTAATAAAACCATGACATTTAGCGGTTGCAAAATACAGAATTTGAAAAGAAGCACCCAAGGAGGAGGTGTGTTATGGGATACCATGTGAAAATTGAAGAGTTGTTGGAAGTACAAAATCAGATGATTAGTCAGTTAAGCGAATGGGGGACACAATTAGAGTCCGTTTATCAGGCATTAGAAACGATTGTAGTAACACCCTGTATCCAAGGGGAAACTGGGAGAAGCATACAAAATTATATACAAGAAGTACATATTCCTGTGATTAGATCACTGCAGCAGCTATTAACTGAGTTTCAGGTACGACTTTCAGTATATGCAGAGGGATATTATGGAATTGATTCTTCTTATGCGGCTGAAATTCCACAGGAAATATTGGAGGAACAACAGCAAGCATTGGAGAAGGGACGGGAAGATTTTGAAAATTTACGAGAAGAAATCAATAGTGTTATTTCCAATGTTAGTGATATTGTTTCAGTTGTACAGCCTTCAGGTTTATCTTTAGTACTTTCTTATCAGCTGATGGAAAGTCGTGTTAAAACTTTAAACAGTGACATTGGTGATTATGAGGAAACGCATCAAAATGACACACAGAATATGGACTCTATGATGGAGTCTATAAGGTCTATTTTGATAGCAAGAACAGGAAGCTCTGCTGTATCAGTAACCAATTATCAGGCTGGTCTATTGCAATGCTGCCGGCATATCAAAGGCTGCAGATGGGCTATGAAGCAAGTGGAAATTTTGTAGCCCAGAACATGGCTCAGTACGAAGCCGCAATGAAAAAGTTTGAAGATAAAATGAACGATAAACTTTCTGATGACAGGAAAGCGGAAGGATTAAAACAGCTTCTTGCAGGAATTGTATCCGCAACAGTGGGAACAGCATTAATCTTAGCAACTGCGGGAACAGCTGCTCCTATTGTGTTTTTTAGTGCAACTGTTGTGGGAGGGACATCTACCTTATATGGATTATCGAACGCAACAGAAGGAATGAATAATATATCTCTCGGTTTTTCTGGGGATGGATTTACAATGGCAGAAAATCCTATTCGTGATACACTGTTTGCAGGAAATCCGGAATTATATTATACTATAGGAAATGCCAGTACTATGATCTCAGCAATGGCATTGCCGCTGAGTGGCATCCTAAAAGGAACAACAGGTGCTGCGAAATTTAAAACTATCGCCGTAGATGGTGGAAGGATATTGATTGGTAATGTAGCAGAAGATAAGGCTTATGATGTAATCTACCAAAGTACAGATAGCCGTATATTGGCAATGCTGGGAAGCAATGTGGTAGAAGGAGTTTTGTCAGGAAACCCAGCGAATAGCTCAGTATCGGAAATTGGAGATGTGGCGAGAAAGGTGGATATTGAAGAACTAAGCCATACAACGATATTCAAGAACTCCGATGACATTGCCTTAGGTGAAAAAGTTTTAAGTAATGTAGAAGTGAATAAGCTAGATGATGTTGCAGAAGTTGTAGAGAGTGGCAGTAAAGCTGATGTATTAGCACAAAATAGGGCAAATGGAAGAGTTTTTGAACAACAAGAATTTGCTAAATTTAGTTCTAAAAATAACAATGCAGTTGAGCAGATTACCGTTAAAACATCTTCTGGTGTTAGAACAAGAGTTGATGCAATTGGATTGGATGCAAATGGAAATGTTGTAATAAATGAATTTAAATCATCTTTGGCAGCACCGTTAACAAATAATCAAAAAATAGCATTTCCAGAGATTTTTGAAAGTGGGGCAACTGTTGTTGGAAAAGGAAAAGGCATATTCACAGGTGGATACCAAATTCCGTCAGGTACAAAAGTAACAATAATTCGACCAGAGTAGGAGGCATTATGTCGGTAGTTGATAATAAAACGATAGATGGTGTTGCATTAACTAATGATAAGAATGGGATAATTTTATTGATAGCTGACCATTTAGATTGGAGTGATGAATATCAGCATCTGATGATGTTGCAAAGAAAGATTAATGTATATATTACCTTTCTTGAAGAGAAGCAATATGAAGAAATCTACAAAGGAGAAGAAATAGTATATGGAGTTATAGAGATTCATTTCTTATATAATTTAACCGTTAATGCAGAAAAATTTTTACAATCAGTTCAAAATCAAGTTGCTGAACTGGGTATAAAGATACAATATTGTGTTTCACAGGAGGAAACAGATGAAATTAGATAAAAATCAGCAAAAGCAATTAATTAGTGCGATATACGTCTCCTCGGATAGCAGAGGATACAAAGCAAAGGCAAACACCATTTACAGGGTAATAGATAAGGCGTTTATCCATTGCGATTTCCTTATTATAAATTCGCAGAAATTAATTTATAGAATTTATATAAAAAATTATGATTATGACGATATTTTTTGGAAGATTATGCAAATGCAATCTAATAGTAAAAAAAATGATTCGCTAAGGGCATGTGGTGCTTTTAAGGCTCCTTCGGTTTTGTTGAAAAAGGGGGAAGTAGACCTTGCGGAGAAATATGAGGAACAAGCAGAATATCTTGTTGGATTGGTGGAAAAATGTAGTCGTAATTTCATGGAAAAGTATGATGTTGATGAGTATATTATCAATTATGAAAATGGTATGGATAAGGAAATACTAAAGTGTTTAGCGTATATTCATATGAATAAAACTGAGGAGGCTATAAAAGTAGCACAAGATTCAGTTAATAATGGTAATAGAGGAAATTATGAGAATGAAGGGAAAGCTTTTTTTGACTGGATATTAATGCTTCAATAAGTATTTAATTATGTCTCCACATAAGGACACGCCAACCTCCCGTTCCCTTTACCCAACTGTCTTTACTAACAGCTTTCGTCTTGCCCTTACGAAGTAATGGCAATAGCGAAAGGTGTTATAAAGACACTCTTAGGGCGAAAATTTGCCTCTGGGTACATATAAGGAGAATGAAAACTTCATATTGAGTTCCAAAACGCTGATATAAACGTACTTCTTTCAAAACAATTTTTTATTGCGAAAGAGGTGCGTTTTTTAGTAAGTGCTTAGTTTCGGGATAGATATAAAAAAAGAAATCCTAGCATCTACGACTAGATGCTAGGAAAACAAGCATTTTACTCCATTTATTTACACAGTTCCTGAACGTGTTCGTTCCATGGACCGTGATACACTGTTTGCAGGAAATCCGGAATTATATTATACTATAGGAAATGCCAGTACTATAATTTCTGTAATGGCATTACCGATGAGTGGCATCTTAAAAGGAGCAACAGGTGCTGCAAAATTTAAAGCTATCGCCGTAGATGGTGGAAGGATATTGATTGGTAATGTAGCAGAGGATAAAGTTTATGATGTAATCTATCAAAGTACAGATAGCCGTATATTGGCAATGTTGGAAGCAATATGGTAGAAGGAGTTCTATCAGGAAATCCAGTGAATAGTTCGGTATCGGAAGTCGGGGATGTAGATAACTTGATAACTTTGCAGAGAAAAGCCGTTGATGGGGTAAGTAACCCTAAAATAGATTATAATTTAATTAAAGATTATGTGAGAGACATTGAATCAAGAACAAGAATTAAATTACCTAAAAATCAAGTTGAAGAATTAAAAAATGCATTAAGAAATAAGGAATACTCAAAATTAACGCCAAAAGAAACTGCAAAGCATAGAAATGAATTTAATAAAATTAAGAGTAATTTAATTGAAGAGTGGGAACGCAATACAGGACAAAAATGGCCAACATACACAGAAGATGTGATTTCTCCTAACACAGGAAAGGTTGTTAGAAAAGCTGGGGATAAGTATGATGCACATCATGTGATTGAAAATTCATTCGGAGGAGAAAATGAGTGGTGGAATATACATCCAGCAAAATTCCCTAATGAGCATCAATCAGGAATACATGGAGCTGGTTCTCCAGCAAATAAATTATTTAAAGGAGGTAACAAGTAGTGAAATTTGAATTTTTAAAATACCATAATGGAAGTGAATTTTATCCAGTTAAAGTAGAAGAGATAAATGAATTGGAAAAAAAGCTAAACTTAACTGTTCCAAGAGAGTTAAAGGATTTATTATTAGAGATTGGATATGGATTTATCAAGGGGTCGGAAAATAATGTAAATCGTATTATGGATACTGATTCAATAAGAGATTTTAGATTAAGAAAAGGTGATTTTGAATTTTATCCTGATATTGAGATATATGATGAGTATGAAGAGGGTAAATTAATATTTTTTGAAGGTAGTGAATCAGCATTAATATCAATAGAATTGACAGATGATAATTCAAGCAATATCTTTTATTATGATGTTAAGATTGCAGACTCATTAGAAGAATTTTTAATAAAAATTCAGGAAGATGATAATTATTATTTAGACATGCTAGATTAAAACTTAATGCATAATAAATGGTGATTTAACTGTATAAAAAATAATACTAGAAGAGCAACATCAAGTATTGGAGAATGGAAGGGCGGACTTTGAGAATTTACGGGAAGAAATCAATAGTGTCATTTCCAATGTTAGTGACATTGTTTCAGTTGTACAGCCTTCAGGTTTATCTTTAGTACTTTCTTATCAGTTGATGGAAAGTCGTGTTAAAACTTTAAACGGCGACATTGGTGATTATGAGCAAACGCATCAAAACGACACACAGAATATGGACTCTATGATGGAGTCTATAAGGTCTATTTTGATGGCAAGAACAGGAGGCTCTGCTATATCAGTAACCAATTATCAGGCCGGTTCTATTGCAATGCTGCCATCATATCAAAGGCTGCAGATGGGCTATGAAGCAAGTAGTGATTCTAAAAGATATAAATTTATTAAAAGCTTTGAAAAACAATATGAAGTAATAGGAATGAAAAGAGAAGAAATAGAAACATTACTTGGAAATCCTAATAAAACGGAAACAAAAAAGGGTACAAAAGAAATAGAAGTATATGAATACAGAATAGAAGACAATCTATTGTTGGGTGGAAAGTATATAGAATTAATTTAAAAAAAGATATTGTTACAAAGGTAGAAATTTTGACAGAAGATTGGTAATACAATAAATTCCTTTGCACACCTATAAGAAAAATAGCAAGGGAAGAGGTAAACTTACGAAGGAGAGAGTAGATATGAGTTCCAGTTATCATGTGAGGACAGAGGAATTATATCGGGCGCTGGAGACAATATCTGGTCAGATAGAAGAGTGGCAGGATCAGCTTACCCAGGTACAGCAGGCAGTGGAAACCACAAAGATGACCATGTCTGTACAAGGAGAAACAGGAGACAGTATAAGGAGTTACTTGACGGAGGTACAGGTGCCAGTCATCAAAGGAATCCGGCAGGTATTGGAGGAATATGTGATGCGGCTAGCGGGGTATATTATCGGATATCAGGGCATTGATACCCAGATGGATGCGGAGTTATGTCAGTCATCCCTCGAAGACCAGTACGAGAAACTTTTGAGCAATCAAGGGAACTTCCAGAAAGTGGTAGAAAGTGTGAATTCTGCGATTGCAGGCATCAATGATATAGCATCTGTGACCAAGCCGGATGGAAGCACAGCTGATTCTTCTTATAGTGGGTTGATAATGTATGTACAGAACCTGAATCAGCAGATCGGAGAGTATGAGGAGACTCATAAGAATGATTGTCAGCCAGTCAACGAGATGATACAAACTATTCAGAGTATTATAGCGTCCAGAACAGGTATTGACACGAGTGCATCCACGTATGTGCCGGGAAGTTATGTCCTAAATCCAGCTTATAGCAAGCTGAAACAGCAGATGGAGACGAGTAATAAGTATACGAAGGAAGATATTGAGAATGTGCCAATTCTACAGGAAGTGTCGATGGAGATAGACCTAAGTGAATTGGATGATATTCTAGAAAAACTAGGAATTGTAACCGACAATCCGGTATATGATGCAATTAAATCTGCGGCAATTGGCCATAAAGATATTTCGTTATTAGTAAACGGCGTTACATTTATAGTGGATGACACTGGGAAGGTACATCTGAGTGGTAAGATTATGGACGGAATTAAGGATGCTAATGGAACGATACATAAGTGGGATGAGCAGGGAATAGGAAAGGTATTAAAGGAATTAGGAGTTGAGATAGGAACAGAAGGCTTCAATAAAAGCAGCTTGAAAAATTGGAGTATGGATGGTATTGCAATAAAAAATTTGCAAATAGACACACCAAATCAAACTATAGATAGGATTAAGGCACTGGCAGAAACAGGGGGAAGCAGAGCGGCAATGACTAGTAAAATGGCTCGGGGAGTCTTTAGAGAAGGAATATCTATTTGGGATGATTTTAGCCCAGAGGTATATAAAAAAGTAAGCAAGATAGGGAAAGCGGGACATGTTTTAGGCGCAATTGGAACACTAGTTACCGTGGGTAGTAATGTATCAGAGAATATGATAGATGATTATGGAAATCTAAATATTACGCCGGACTCAGTACAGGACACAATATCAGATTCAGCAGTAGATATTGTGTCCGGTGCAGGAGCAATGGCGGCAGGAATGGCTATTGGAACGGCTGCTTTTCCAGGAGTAGGAACAGTTGCGGGAGCTGTTATCGGTTTTGTAATAGGTGGGGCAATTAACGGTATAGCAAATTTGGATGTGAAAGATATGGATGGAGATGGGGAAAAAGACAGTCTAGTAGATATTACAAAACTGGGAGTAGATAGTTTTTGCGACCGGGTAGGAAATTTATTAGGATTATAGAAAAAGAAGAGAAGGAGAGTTACAGTGAAAAGAAAAGCAGGAGCGATATTAGTAATTGTAGGAATGCAGTTGTTTATAATTGGTGCAATATGTTCGCAAGAGGTTTATATACGTATAGGATTAAATAATCAATATATACTGGTAAAAATATTGTTATTGACATTCGGAATCATGTTCATGGTAATTGGCGATGCCTTTTATAGAGTACTGTATAGACCATATGCGGATCGTGCTTTAATCAAAGAAAAGTATGGAAAACAAAAGAACATTATATTACAAATAGAGTGGAAAAGGCGATATCCATTAAAGAAATTTGTTGTTTTTCTATTATGGAATATCTGTTTGTTTACAGTATTGATAAGTACGATACTTTATTTTTCTGAGCAAGAATCAATTTCTCAGATATTGTTTGGCTACATCATTTTTATAATAACTACAATTGGTACATTTTCACCCATGAGGAAGTATGTAAGTCCCAGATATCATTGCCTTCCTTATGTTGGAGATATGCTTAGCAAAGCGGAACTAAACAAGATGTTGGTGGATGAAGATTTTCAAGGAGTAGAGGAATTTAAAGAAATGTCCATCTATCCATACGTAAAAGAAAGTAGAAATTGGTTCTGGATTGGTGGGTTGTTGTTACACAAGAAGATGGTGGTGGCAATTGATTTCGGATTGAGGACAGCCCCTAATCATATGCATTCACGAATTAAATTGATGTATGTGGACGGAGGGATTGGAGAAATCATTTTGTCTGACCTATATTATGAAAGAAGCACAGAACTATATGCGTATTTATGGAAAAGGGCAGGGATTTTAGGGGGCAACGCTGCGGGAATCCCGTGGCATGAAAAAAATACGGAAATAGCGAGAAAATATCTTAACAACAGTAAGTTTGGCAAAATGAATTTTTATGAGAGAATGAAACATGTAGACGAAATCAGGATGTTGTTGATGGAGAAATTTGGCGATGAAGAGGATAAAACAAGATATAAAATTAGTAAAGAAAAAAATGACAACTGAAGGCGGAGTATAAGGGGAGAAAGAGTCAGAGGAGAGAAAGAAAATGTCAGCTTATAATGCAATGGAGATGGCGCAGATTAAGAACCAGATTGCGCAGTATGAAGCTAATAGAGCAGCGGCAGAAAGTATCATTAACGATGCAAATGAGAAGATTGAGCGCCTGAGACCGGTAAAAAAGATATTAGAAGATAACAAGGTCGAAGTAAATACTCAGAGAAACACTGCGAAGACTGTACACAGGACTGATATCGTGGAATGGCAGGGAAGTACCAAAACAGAATTTACAAGTTCTGTAGATGCGGGATTAGTAGAAGGTTATAATCTGTATTATAGTGAATTGGATAGTGCATTAGATGCAGTCAATGATGCAATTACTAGATACGAGAACGAAAAGTATGAGCAGAACGGAATTATTGGACAGATACAGATTGTGATTAACAATTTGGAAAATTGGCTGGATACACTCGGATATTAATAGGAGGGATGAAGATGTCGGAACATATCGCAATAGAATCATCAGAAATTAGGGCACAGTTGGGTGACCTATCAAATGCGGCCAGTGCATTGAATGGACAGGGAAGGAATGTGGAAGTAACGGGAAGAGTGCCATCAATGGCTGCTTTCCTAGAGACTTATGATAAGATGTTACAACTAATCTTAGATTACAAGAATCTTCTTTCAAAGGATGCATCTAATATCAACACTTCGATTACAATAATTCAGCAGAGAGAAGAAGAAGTGGCACGGAGCATTCAATAGTGGAAAGTAGAAACAAACAATACAAAAAGGCATAGAATTGATGAATTTTATTAAGAAGATGTAGATATGCGGAAAAATAATTGTTGCGACTATAATCCCACTATTTGTGCGAAAGAATTGTAAATGAGTATGTTTAAAATGAAAAAATTTACGATTGAATGCAGAGTTAAAAGTTTGTAATGTAGGACAAGAACCGACATTACTTCCAATATGGTGGAACTGGTGTTTATAGTTTTCATTGTGGTCATCATATTTTTTGTTTACTTTGCATGGCTTTTTCTAAATAAATTTTGATATTTAAACCGTATACAACTTTGATATGTTTGATATGCAAAGTGCATAGAAGTAATGTTAAGGTAAGACTGAAACAAGATGAGGAACAGGAGAGGAATAATGCTACAAAGAAAAAACTTATATTTGGAAAATATTGCTGTATTTCGATCAAAGGAGAAAAATCTCTTTGACAAGAACCAGTTACACCGGTTGGAAGAAAAACTGCTTGAAAAAGGAATTTATATGACAGGACCAGTTATCCTGCATAATCGAGATGTGCAGAATACAGATTATGAACTCTTAATATCAGTGAACAGGACGGAAGGGATTGAGGAAGAAGGGCAGGAGAGATTTTATAGGCAGATTATCTATGAGGATTGTGTGTATCTGCGTAGACTTATGGGGGAAAAAACGATTCTTGAGGTGCCACAGGAGATTGAGGAAGAGTTGAATCGCCAGAAATTATGGAGCAGGGAAGTTTTCTATGCCATTTTTAATATTCCTGGTGGTAAAGTAGTGGATATTTATGTTCCGGTAGAAGGGGAGAGTCAGGCATGAGCAAGTATGAGAGTATTCAATATATGAATGTATATTCCAAAAGATATGATGATATTGCACCATCGGATGTCGGGAAGTGTATTGAGGAATTTTACCGTTTGTTTCGGAATGCCGGATTGATAGCAGATGGCAATTTAATTTATGCTCTGAATAAAATAGATGAAGAAAAATTGTCTATAGAATTCATGTTGTGTGCAAAGGAGAGTAGGCATAAAGGCGTAAAGAAACTGACCTATCGAAGTTATCTTATGATTTCACACATGACTAGTGTTGTTGTGAAAAATGATTATGAAACGAATATGGAAGGGGCATATCTGCAATTGATGAAAGTGGCAAGGAATAATGGTATGAAGATTATCTCACCTTTTTATCACGAAATTGTTCCACGAGGGAAAAAAGCGTATTGCATTGTGAAGGTTGTGGTGGCGAAGCTGAAGGAGAAAATAGACTGCGGCTCGGAAGTAAGTGCATAAAAATTCATATTAAATTCTATATAGAATGAATTGAAATATATGTGTAATGATTAAAATTATCCGGGAGTAGTCTATATGTGGGCTATTTGGAATAATTTTTCAAGGGATTGTCACTTCATTTTTGGAGAAAATGTGATATACATTTAAAGGTTCGAAACACTTCTATTACATCATGTGTTTGGAATCATTCTGTGAATGTGGCCATTGTTTATAAAGAAGGAGAAATAATTGCAAACACAGTTATTGATATTTCTGAAGCTCTTGAAAGATATAGATTTGACGAAAAATATATGTGAGCGTAGAAACAAATAAAAAAGTAAATATTAAGAATTCAAAAAATTATTCAGAACCATTCACATATACGTTTGGACTTTTGTTTGAAATGGCAAGAGTTTTGAAAAATGCAAAAATGAGAACGGATATATGTACTATGATGTTGATTAGATGGGGAGGTGATCGTTATGGATAATATAGAAAACTGGGTAGAAAAATATAAAGAAAGAATGGATAAGAATAAACCTTCTGAAAAATTAGTGGAACAGACTTTAGAACTGATGAAACATCAGATTGAGTTACAGAGAAAAGATAAGAAAAAATGTTAAAAAATAGAATGAAATTTATAGCATTGACTCTTGTGTTTGCCTTTCTGCTGTCAGGTTGCTCTACAAAAAAGAATAGACAAGAATGGAATAGTTACAATGAAAATGAAGAATGGTCCTACTTTATGCCTGAAGATGTAGATAGAGATGTGGTTCCTTTTTTATTTCCGGGAAAATATGTTATAGGTATTGAAATCGAAATCCAAAATGAATTCAAAACCTACATTGAACGATATACAGAATTAGAAACCTGTAAACTTTTGTTTTATGATATAGATATGGGAACTGTTCAGAAGAAAATGGACTGTAAAAGAATTTTGGAAGAGTATCTTCAAGATTACCAGATTGCATAAGAAAGCATTGGAAGATTGTGATGCTTTCAACCAGGATGTAGATAGCTTACAAGATGCATTGAATGATGAAATTACACAATTGGAGAACAAGCGATATGAGCATGAAGGCATCATTGAACAATTGAAGATGGTACTTAATGATTTGGATAATTGGCTTACCAAATTACTAAATTAGTAAAAGTCATGTAACTATTCATTAGAAAAGTGCCACAGATAGGAGGAAATCGGTTTGAAAAGAGGAGGATATAAATCAGTACTATTAGTGAGTTTTTTCTTAATCATAATGTTGGGAGGATGTGGAATGGATACGAAAAAAGAAGTTATAACCAAGGCGATAGAGAGTTATTTACAGGAAAAATACGGAGAAGAATTTGAAGTACTGTCTTGGAACCAACCTAAACTGTTACCATCAGATAATGGAGCAATTTATGCAACATGTATTGCAAAAAGTGATCCAAAACATCCATTTGAAGGAAGCTATTTTTATCCAGAAGAGAAAAATGCAAAAATAGAGGTTATTGATGATGGATATGCAGAACGTCTTTTGGCAAAGCAGATGGAATCTAAGGTAGAGAAAGCAGTTTCACTGGTGGCAGAGAACTACTATATTCAAGGGCAAATTAGAGGAATAATGGAAGAATGGCAGGGTATATCTATAGAAGAAATTTCAAAGTGGGAAAACTATGCTGCACTTCGAAACCAAAGCGAACCAGATTATAAAACACTAGGGACTATTTGGGTTTATCTTGACGCTACCACGATGACTGGAACGACAGATGAAGAAGAATATAAGATGTATGAGGAAGTATTCCAAAAAGAGATGGGAGGGCAAGCTTTATTTTATGTTTATTATTTAGATAAAAAGAATTTTCAACAGGCAGAGAAAATACTAGAAGTAAGAGCACCTGGAGATGAAGGAAGTAGCTTTGAAGAGATTATTGAAAATCAACCTTACTTTGGAACAATCATGCGAAGTAATTCAAAGACATTTGATGATTCTTTAGAGGTGTTCAAAGCAGCTAAACGGGGAGAAGAACAAGAAATATTTCAATAGGAGAAGAAATTTGTATGAGACCAACAACAGATAAAGATGCACTGGTGGCTTCACAAATAGCATATATGAATATTGAAGAAAAAGACATACGTGATGCAAAGAAAGAATATGGTTCAGCAACATTAGAAAATATTTTCAAAGTATCTAACGACAATATTGAAAAACAGTATATTAATCGAGTATATGGAAATAAAGATCCCAAAACGACAAAATTGAGTGAATACGAGCAGATGCGTTTCGAGGAAGCAAAGGCATTTATAGAGGAGATAAAAAATTCAGAATATGCACAGTGGGAGATCGTGGAAGTAAAAGATGATAATGCAAATTCGGGATTTTATGGATGTATGATTGATTGTGGAGAAGGTCAGTCGATATTCGGTTTCCGAGGAAGTGAAAGTGACACTACGCATCAGCTACGTCAAGACTGGATCAATGCAGATATCGCTTTATTCAATAATATTTTAACGGAACAGCAGAAAGCAGCACAGAACTTTGTGAAAGATATGAATAAAAAATATGGGGATAATTATACAACATTTGATTTTTCGGGGCATTCTCTAGGTGGAAATCTGTCACAGCATGCTGGAATTACAGTGCCTGCAAACATGTAGAACAAAGTGGGAACGATTTACAATTTGGACGGACCAGGATACTCCGATGAATATCTTTTGTCACATGCTTTAGAAATTGATAATATGGCTTCCCATGTGAAACACTATCAATGGTCTTTTATCGGAAATTTACTTAATCAAATGCCAGATGAAATGTTCCAATCTATACGAACAGACGATAGGGTTTATGAAATATATGATTTGGAAAAATTGACAGATGGCGCTCTGTTTCAAAAACATGATACCGGTTTTGTCTGGCGCTGGATGATGGAACACGATACAGAATTTTTCCAAAATGGTAAGATGGATGACTTTGCAAAAACGGTTGGTGTAGTCATAAGAAAAATAGAAAATGAAGCCCCTGGAGTAGTACGGAATTTGGCTGTAGATGGAATCTTCTTAATAAATCTTTTTC
The DNA here is from genome assembly GCF_059731825.1 of Faecalimonas nexilis. Lineage (NCBI taxonomy): Bacteria > Bacillati > Bacillota > Clostridia > Lachnospirales > Lachnospiraceae > Faecalimonas > Faecalimonas nexilis. The sequence goes on from NZ_AP029189.1 coordinate 1,759,476, forward strand.
TTTTGGCAAAAGAATCCGAAAATACAAAGGAATTTGGAAAGAAAGTATGCAAGTACTTTATAGATACATTTCAAAATGGCGTCCATATAGGAATGGAAATTTGGGATTCCATTGAAAGAGGAATTTCTAAATGGGCGGCAGCAGGTGTGGATTTTATTGCACTATTTAAAAATCCATATTTTAGACAAGTAAATGATTTCAAAAAGAAAGCGGGGAGGATTACAAGTACTTATGGGCATTTGGATATGGAAAGTAAACTTATATCTCTTAACAATATGACAGAAACATATCAGAACCTGGATCATTTGATGAAAATGTATAAAACATTTCTTATAGCAAGTGCAGACTCTTATAGAGAAGCGGGAAAACTTATGCTTCTTAAAGAAAAAGATATATTATAAGAGAGGGGGAAGAATGTGGGATATTATCTTAGAATGGAAGAAATTTTAAGCTTACAGCTTAAATCGCAGGAACAAATTGAGCGTTGGAAAGAAGAGCTACAAGAGGTTGGAAAAACTCTGGAAGTTTTAGGAGATACAAACGAATTGCAAGGTGAAGCTGGTACAAAATTAAAAGATAACATAAAAAATATTCATATGCCAATAAAAACAGAGATAGAAGCTCTTCTAGATCTATTCCAAGAAAATTATTCTAAATACGTACTAGGATTTATGGAACTTGAGGAGTCAAATACAGCAATTATTAAACAAGATGTGTTAGAAAGACAGCAGAAACAATTAAACTTATATAAAGAAAGTTATACTGACATTTATGAGAATATCGTAGATGAACTTAGTAAAGTAGATGATTTATTCAGTTATTCCATCGAGTTTCAAGTTCCAGAGAAAATTGATACACTTATGGTTACATTGACAGACATTAACGAAAAAATTGGAGAATATGATGTGTCACATGCGAATGATATGAGTTTACTTGATGAAGGAATAACTTTAATGCGAATGAAATTTTCTAAATAATTAAGAAACGTTCTGTTTTATTTTAAATATGAGAGGTATGAATGCAATGAAAGAAGAAAAGTTTTTACCATTAGGTTCTGTAATTATTGTAAAAGGAAGTGTAAAAAGCTTGTTTTGATTGGAAGAGGTGTTGTAGCAATTTTCAAGGGAGAGCAAAAATATTTTGATTATGTTGCTTGTACTTATCCAGAAGGCTTGATTGGAGAAAACGTGTTATATCTAAACCACGAGGATATTGAAGAAGTAATTCAAAAAGGGTTTCAAGATGAAGATGATTTCAGAATGCAAAAAAGTTTAAAAGAACATTTGGATGGATTATTAAAAATAGAAAATGAGTCATAAAACTTTTGCTTTCTGGACAGGGAGGTGTGATTCATGGCAAATAAAAATCAAGCTGCTATTTCATCTGCAAAATATGAAATTAATCAAGCAAACTATAGGATTTCAGAGTGTCAAAATGAAATTCAGGGATTAGAAAAGAAAATTGAGCGTTTGGAAGGTGCAAAACAGAAACTGCAGACTTATAAACTCAATATAGAGTCGGAGAAATTTGACATTACGCAAAAACTTTCATGTAGCAGTTGGAAAGGATCTAATAAAGAAGAGTATGAAGGAATTGCTGAGGAACAGCTTAAACCTTGTTATCAAACATATTATGATGAAACTGATCAAGCCGTAGATGCGATTATGGATGAAATCACAAGATTGGAAAATCAGATTTATGATCAAGAAGGAGTGATTGGCTGGCTAAAAAGTCAGATTAACTCTTTGGGAAATTATATTGAAACATTGCTTAATTAGGTAAGGGGGACTGTCAATGATTGAATTAAATAAATTAACTTATAATTCGAATGTGTCAGCGTTATCTGTAGCCAGCCAAGGTATTAAAAAAAGTAAAGAACAACCGGAAATTACAGGAAATATGAAATCTTTAGCAGCATTTTTAGAAACCTATCAGACTTTATCAGAACTGTTGGGAAGTTATAAAACTTTATTGCAGGAAGATGTGGGAAAACTACAAGATGTCAGTACCTGTATGACTTATGCAGAACAATCCTTAATAAAACGATAGACATTTAGCGGTTGGAACATATAGAATTTGAAAAGAAGCACCCAAGGAGGAGGTGTGTTATGGGATACCATGTGAAAATTGAAGAGTTGTTGGAAGTACAAAATCAGATGATTAGCCAGTTGAGTGAATGGGGAACACAATTAGAGACGGTTTATCAGGCATTAGAAACGATTGTAGTAACACCATGCATCCAAGGGGAAACCGGGAAAAGCATACAGAATTATATACAAGAAGTACATATTCCTGTGATTGGATCACTACAGCAACTCTTAACTGAGTTTCAGGTACGTCTTTCGGTATATGCAGAGGGATATTATGGAATTGATTCTTCTTATGAGGCTGAGATTCCACAAGAAATATTGGAGGAACAACAGCAAGTATTGGAGAATGGACGGGAGGACTTTGAAAATTTACGGGAAGAAATTAATAGCGTCATTTCCAGTGTTAGTGATATTGTTTCAGTTGTCCAGCCTTCAGGTTTGGCATTAGTACTTTCTTATCAGTTGATGGAAAGTCGTGTTAAAACTTTAAATAGTGACATTGGTGATTATGAGGAAACACATCAAAATGATACGCAGAATATGAACTCTATGCTGGAGTCTATAAGGTCTATTTTGATAGCAAGAACAGGAAGTCCTGCTATATCAGTAACCAATTATCAGGCTGGTTCTATTGCAATGCTGCCGGCATATCAAAGGCTGCAGATGGGCTATGAAGCAAGTGGAAATTATGTAGCCCAAAGCATAGATCAGTACGAAGCTGCAATGAAAAAAATGAAGATAGAATTGAAGGTATAGTCCCAAATCAAGATGTAAATTATCTAAAAAATGTATATGACAGTAAGATGTGGGAAACTATGAACGCACATTATGGATTCACTAAGCAACAGAGTGTTTTGATAACAAAAGTATTTAGAAATTTGGAAAGGCAAACAGGCTTAAAAATGGAAACTCAGGAAAAAATACACTATATTTTTAGCGTTTTAGCACCTCTTTGTATTAATTATAATGCAAAACGTTTTCAAATAACAGCTGGGACTTTAAGCTTAGAAAAAGCAATAAAAGAATTGGAAAAAAGTGGTTTATCAGAACAAGAAATATTAGATTTTAGAGTTTTAGTTAATTTGCAACATGGTGCTAGTGAACAAGATATATTAGATGCAGGAATTAAGTTTGAAGACAGTATATATAGTGACATAAATGCTGATACTTTTAGATATAATTCTTCAACGATTACAAAAGATTTTGCACATGAGCTGATACAATATTCCGCATTTTCTTATGAACCTAATAATTTGCTTGATGAAGCAATGAAAGAAATTGTAGATTTGGCTAATAGTAAACATGGAAGGATATACACCAAATATGAAATTAGTTTTAAAGGTGATATAGATTCAACACGTTGGGGATGGAATTTCAATAACGGATTGGAAATTGATGATTCAAAAGTAGATTGGGGAGATTTTGCATCAGATGTAGATGCTATAAATATTTATGAACGTATGATTAAATGTGATGATAGTGACTCGGTTTTAGATATAATAAATGAGTATAATTGTGGCCTACTATCAGGCGAAACAAAGAGGCAAACAGAATTTCTTTCTAATTTAGGTAGTGGAAATATTGGTGACGGAATTATCAAATTAGATGAAATATTGAAGGTAGATACTATTGCAAGTGAGTTTATTAAAGATGGAAGTGATCCTATAATTGAGAAAAAAATCCAAAAAGGGAAGGAAACATTTGTTCAATGGATTATGGAAAACTACCAACTGGAACAGGAGAAGTGTATAAGTGAATAAAAAGAAACAAATTGTGGTTTTAACAATTGGATATGGAATATTTTTTATAGTTTTGATAGGAATATGTGCGGTATATTTTGAAACTAAAGAACAAAAATTTACGCCTAATAGATGGGAAGCAAGTACTGATTCTAAAAGATATAAATTTATTAAAAGCTTTGAAAAACAATATGAAGTAATAGGAATGAAAAGAGAAGAAATAGAAACATTACTTGGAAATCCTAATAAAACGGAAACAAAAAAGGGGACAAAAGAAATAGAAGCATATGAATACAGAATAGAAGACAATCTTATTGCTGGGTGGAAAGTATATAGAATTAATTTTAAAAAAGATATTGTTACAAAGGTAGAAATTTTGACAGAAGATTGGTAATACAATAAATTCCTTTGCACACCTATAAGAAAAATAGCAAGGGAATAGGTAAACTTAAGAAGGAGAGAGTACATATGCGTTCCAGTTATCATGTGAGGACAGAGAAATTATATCGGGCACTAGAGACAATATCTGGTTAGATAGAAGAGTGGCAGGATCAGTTTACCTAGGTACAGCAGGCAGTGGAAAACACAAAGATGATCATGTTTCCCGATTAATTCAGCAAAGGAACTTCCACAGTTTAAAGATGGTTTATTGTTCCATAATGGAGCTTATGTTAAAGTGCGGGTTCCAAAATATTAGGGAGAATTTTATGGAGATTAAAAATAATTGTCAAATAGTTTTAAAAATTGTACAAGAGATCAAAAGTGCAGCAGAAGAGTTACAATTGAAAAGAAAATCAATAAAATTATTTTAATGTAATTTGAAAGCAGGAGGAAAGTATTGATGAAAGAAGAAAAGTTTTTACCATTAGGTTCTGTAATTCTTGTAAAAGGAAGTGTAAAAAAGCTCGTTTTGATTGGAAGAGGTGTTGTGGCAATTCTCAAAGGAGAGCAAAAATATTTTGATTATGTTGCTTGTACTTATCCAGAAGGCTTGATTGGGGAAAACGTGTTGTATCTCAATCATGAGGATATTGAAGAAGTAATTCAAAAAGGTTTTCAAGATGAAGATGATTTTCGAATGCAGAAAAGTTTGAAAGAACATTTGGATGGATTATTAAAAATAGAAAATGAGTCATAAAACTTTTGCTTTCTGGATAGGGAGGAGGTGTGATGCATGGCAAACAAAAATCAAGCTGCTATTTCATCCGCAGAATATGAAATTACTCAAGCAAACTATAGGATTTCAGAGTGCCAAAATGAAATTTAGGGATTAGAAAAGAAAATTGAGCGTTTAGAAGATGCAAAACAGAAACTGCAGACTTATAAACTCAATATAGAGTCGGAGAAATTTGACATTACGCAAAAACTTTCATGTAGCAGTTGGAAAGGATCTAATAAAGAAAAGTATGAAGGAATTGCTGAGGAACAGCTTAAACCTTGTTATCAAACATATTATGATGAAACCGATCGAGCCGTAGATGCGATTATGGATGAAATCACAAGATTGGAAAATCAGATTTATGATCAAGAAGGCGTGATTGGCTGGCTAAAAAGTCAGATTAACTCTTTGGGGAATTATATTGAAACATTGCTTAATTAAGTAGAGGGGGACTGTCAATGATTGAATTAAATAAATTAACCTATAATTCGAATGTGGCAGCGTTATCTGCAGCCAGCCAAGGTATTAAAAAAAGTAAAGAACAGCCGGAAATTACAGGGGATATGAAAACTTTAGAAGCATTTTTAGAAACCTATCAGACTTTATCGGAATTGTTTGGAAATTATAAAACTTTATTGCAGGAAGATGTGGGAAAACTACAAGATGTCAGTACCTGTATGACTTATGCAGAACAATCGTTAATAAAACCATGACATTTAGCGGTTGCAAAATACAGAATTTGAAAAGAAGCACCCAAGGAGGAGGTGTGTTATGGGATACCATGTGAAAATTGAAGAGTTGTTGGAAGTACAAAATCAGATGATTAGTCAGTTAAGCGAATGGGGGACACAATTAGAGTCCGTTTATCAGGCATTAGAAACGATTGTAGTAACACCCTGTATCCAAGGGGAAACTGGGAGAAGCATACAAAATTATATACAAGAAGTACATATTCCTGTGATTAGATCACTGCAGCAGCTATTAACTGAGTTTCAGGTACGACTTTCAGTATATGCAGAGGGATATTATGGAATTGATTCTTCTTATGCGGCTGAAATTCCACAGGAAATATTGGAGGAACAACAGCAAGCATTGGAGAAGGGACGGGAAGATTTTGAAAATTTACGAGAAGAAATCAATAGTGTTATTTCCAATGTTAGTGATATTGTTTCAGTTGTACAGCCTTCAGGTTTATCTTTAGTACTTTCTTATCAGCTGATGGAAAGTCGTGTTAAAACTTTAAACAGTGACATTGGTGATTATGAGGAAACGCATCAAAATGACACACAGAATATGGACTCTATGATGGAGTCTATAAGGTCTATTTTGATAGCAAGAACAGGAAGCTCTGCTGTATCAGTAACCAATTATCAGGCTGGTCTATTGCAATGCTGCCGGCATATCAAAGGCTGCAGATGGGCTATGAAGCAAGTGGAAATTTTGTAGCCCAGAACATGGCTCAGTACGAAGCCGCAATGAAAAAGTTTGAAGATAAAATGAACGATAAACTTTCTGATGACAGGAAAGCGGAAGGATTAAAACAGCTTCTTGCAGGAATTGTATCCGCAACAGTGGGAACAGCATTAATCTTAGCAACTGCGGGAACAGCTGCTCCTATTGTGTTTTTTAGTGCAACTGTTGTGGGAGGGACATCTACCTTATATGGATTATCGAACGCAACAGAAGGAATGAATAATATATCTCTCGGTTTTTCTGGGGATGGATTTACAATGGCAGAAAATCCTATTCGTGATACACTGTTTGCAGGAAATCCGGAATTATATTATACTATAGGAAATGCCAGTACTATGATCTCAGCAATGGCATTGCCGCTGAGTGGCATCCTAAAAGGAACAACAGGTGCTGCGAAATTTAAAACTATCGCCGTAGATGGTGGAAGGATATTGATTGGTAATGTAGCAGAAGATAAGGCTTATGATGTAATCTACCAAAGTACAGATAGCCGTATATTGGCAATGCTGGGAAGCAATGTGGTAGAAGGAGTTTTGTCAGGAAACCCAGCGAATAGCTCAGTATCGGAAATTGGAGATGTAGCGAGAAAAACAGATTTGGATAATTATAGATATAGACTCGAATCAGAATCAATCTATCCTATTTCTGAAGTTAGTAAAGTTGAAATGCCAGAAATAAATACTGTTTTCAATTATAAGTCGAAATTTGATGAAAAAGAATTTGCTAGACAATTAGAAAATCAGGAAAAAGGGTTAAATAGTTTAACAATTGCTGAGTTCGTTGAAAACAGAAAAAAATATAATGTTGCAGGAAGAAATAAGAAAGCTAATCAGTTTCAAAAAGAATTAAGAGATAAATTTAAACAAGACAAAATAGAAGAATTGTTTGAAAATGGAATGAGTTATGATGATGCTGTTAAAGTAGCTGATGAATGGATAAAGTCAAAGGCAGTATTACATAATCCGGATCAGATTGCTGGTGGAAATTCTATGAATTTAACTGGATTAGGAGACAAAAATGTAAATTCATCATTAGGTGCTCAATGGCGTTACCGTATAGATGACTTAGAAAAACAAATCATGAGTTTTGCTAATAAAATACCTGAAAACGAATGGGAAAGTATAAAACTAAATATAAAATTAACATATATAAAGAAAGGGGAATGAGTATATGTCTATTTTTAGTGATTTTAAAGAAAATTATAAATTTGATAATATAACAGAAGAAAAAATTAAAAAAATATTTCCAAAAGAACTTAGTGACATTTTATGTAATTATGGCAGTGGAGATTTTTTAAATGGATATTTTCGCTTTATAAATCCATTTGAATATCAAGAAGTAATAAAAGATACCTACTTTGATGCGGAAAACTCTTTACCATTTATGATTACGGCTTTCGGTGATGTTATTGTTTACAAAAAAGATGGCTATATTGGTATTATAAAATATAAAGAAAAAGAAAGTGCTATTATAGGAAAAAAAATTTCATTATTTATACGTTTTTTGGAAGATGATAGCTTTAAAAAAATAAATTTTGACATCCCTTTGTATGAAGATGCGATAAAATTATATGGTAAATTGCAAAACAACGAGTGCTTTGGATTTGTTCCATTATTGCCATTAGGAGGAAAAAAAGAAGCTAACTGTTTAGAGAAAGTAAATATAAAAGTACATATTGAATTAATTACTGAATTGGTAGGTAAAATAGAGTAAGAATTCATAATAGTAATAAATTTTCATATAAGACCGTAATTTTTAAGATGTTGCCGTAGATAGCGGAAGAATACTGTTAGATGAGATAGAAATTTTAAAAATCCTTGATTTTAAAGGAAAGAGACTTGATTTATTAGGGTGGATATGTTTTTTAAAAAACAGAAGAAAAAACAACAAGGGGTTACAATTGAGGAGAATACACAGATATTCATCGAAGATTAAAAAAAAATCTTAGCAATTGCGGGTACAGCTGCTCCTATTGTATTTTTTAGTGCAGCTGTTGTAGGAGGAACATCTACCTTATATGGATTATCGAACGCAACAGAAGGAATGAATAATATATCTCTTGGCTTTTCCGGGGATGGATTTACAATGGCAGAAAATCCTATCCGTGATACACTGTTTGCAGGAAATCCAGAATTATATTATAATATAGGAAATGCCAGTACTATGATCTCAGCAATGGCATTGCTGATGGGTGGCATCCTAAAAGGAGCAACAGGTGCTACAAAATTTAAAACTATCGCCGTAGATGGTGGAAGGATATTGATTGGCAATGTGGCAGAAGATAAAGCTTATGATGCAATCTATCAAAGTACAGACAGCCGTATATTGGCAATGCTGGGAAGCAATGTGGTAGAAGGAGTTTTGTCAGGAAACCCAGCGAATAGCTCAGTATCGGAAGTTGGAGATGTAGCGAGAAAGACAGATATTGAAGAACTGGGGGATAACTTGATAGATTTGCGGAGAAAAGGCTTTGAGGGCGTAAGTGAAGCTGATAAATTAAAATTAAGTTCTTGGAAATACGCTCCAGATGAAGAACTATATTTAAAGTATAAAGATGTATTTGATAACCCTAAGTATTACAATCAAACAACAGGTGAAATAAATTGGCCAGGTCAACATGGAGATAAAAATACAGATGGATTTCTTAATGGTAAATTCGATGAGGTAACTTTAAAACCAGGAGAAAAAATTGATAGATATGGAACTGATTATGGTTCTTTCGCTTCGCCAGAAGGAATATCTTATGGTCAGAGAGCATTAGCACCAGGAACAGATTTAAAACCATATAGTGTATTTGAAGTTCTTAAGCCAATGAAGGTAAAGGCGGGTGAGATTGCACCGTGGTTTAATGAAACTGGTGGAGGTATACAATATGTGTTACCAGATATAATAGATGAGTTATTAGATGCGGGAATAATAAGGAGAGTAAAATAAAATGACAATAGTTGAGTTGGAAAAAGAATTAAATAAAATAGGAGTTCCCAAAGAGTTATACTCTTTAATGATAGGTGGGTTTCCTAATGAAAAGTTATGTATTGTTAAGGAAGAAACATGGCAAGTTTATTATAGTGAGAGAGGTCATAAATCTGGATTAAAGGTATTTGATACAGAAACAGAAGCTTGTGAGTTTTTTTTGAGAAAAATGAAACGTTATTCAACCATATAATATTTATCATTATAAAAAGTATAGATGCATATAGAAGGAATATGGATTCTTGGAAGGTTAAAGGAACATATACAGAGAGAGGGGTATACAGACTGTTTCGCAAATATGTCGATAAACAGGAATATCCTTCCTATCAAGGTTGGAAACAGGACATGCTGAAAATGGGGATTTTATTAAAAAATCCTAAAACAGAGCAGACAGTAAAAAGAAAGGCTGAGCATATAGTAACAGAAATCTGTATTTCGGTGAAGACGATTGAAGATGCCTGTAACCTTGTGAAACAAGCATATAAAGATTCCGATTTATGCTTGGGAGAACTTTTTCGGAATATAGAAATTCAAGGATTGAGCATTCAGGAAGTCGTGGAAGTATTTTCTGTATTGTATCGTGAACTAGAAAATGACAGAGTCTGTCGTGTGAATGTGGAAGAAAATTTTTTTACATTTATATCATAGAAATTTGATGACGGTTGGGGTATGTCGGTGACATGCCCCTAAAAAATACCGTTGACAGCCAATTACGCAATAAAAAAGGCAATTTATACAAAAAACCTTGTAGTTTTACCGGGGTATATTATTCTAAAAGAAAAAGGGTGGGAATACCAATGATAAAAATTGCGATATTTTACCAAAAAGAAAGTAAGCTCCTGGATGATATCCGAAAGGAAGCGTGTCAGTCAGATAACGTATATGCAATCTACGAGTATTCTACGATAGATGCTTTTCGCAAAGCAAATGAAGAAAGCCCTATGGATATTGTGTTTGTGGAAGATACTACAGATAATTGTGGACTGGCGGTCGCCAGGTATATCAGAGAGAAAGAACAAAGAACTTCTTTCTACTTTTTCGGGAAATCTGCTAATCGGGCTTTTTACGGTTATGAATATAGAACGGCATATTATTTGACGGAAAAAGAACAAGTGGAAAGTTTAAATATCTATCAGCACTTTTTCAAAAAGTATTTTCCAAGGAAAACGATTTTCCTGTTTGATCAGGGCATGGATTCTGCATGGGCTATGTGTTTGTCTGAAGTAGTTTATATTGATTTAAGAACAGGGGATATTTATACAGAAAAAGGAGAGAAAAAATCGGGTTATATACTGACAGAAAAAGTATTGGAAACAATACGAAAAAATCCCTCTTTTTTGAATGTTTCCGGGGAATATCTCGTCAATCAGGATTTTATTATAGGCGTGGTTGGACTAATAATTCATTTGTATCAGAATAAGAGAATTTTATGCAAAGAAAAGGAGATAGATACGCTTAAAGCCTTTCTTTGGAATATGGGACAAAAAGAAATTTTATAAGAAACATCACACATACAATATATAGAAAAATGGATTGTAAAACGCTATATATTGTGTTATTATAATAACGAATATATTTTTACAAATGGAAAGATTTGTAGTTAGTATTTCATTTTGGCAGAAGCCAAAAGCAGTATTTTAAGGAATATCCTAAGAAATATAAAGAGAGACATGAAAAATCGTATGGTTTTTTGTGTCTTTTTTTGTATGTAAAAAAGAAAGGAGGAAAAATTTAGTTTTTTATAGTAAACATTACAGTTGTATGAAAGGAGAATAACCGTAAGCGCAAAATATTGCTACGCTGCCCATGAATCACGCTTGCACCAAAATGATAGATGCAAGCGTTTTGCTCTATGTTTAGTTTTGACAGTTTGCTTTCGCAGTCTCGCTCCATGGGGCAAGCTGTTCCAGCTGTTCATCTGACATTTTATCGTCTGGCCGCTGTGATAAGAGGTATGTCAGATATTTGTAGGTATTCAGGTCATTCGCTTTTGCCATCTCAACCATTGTATACACAATAGCACTAGAGGCCGCTCCCTTCGGACTGGCACTGAACAGCCAGTTCCTCCGACCAACAGTGAATGGTCTGATTGCATTCTCGCTAAGATTGTTGGATAAACTGCAATGACCATCTTCCAGATAGGTCATCAGGGTGTCTTTCCGATTTTGGGCATAGTTCACCGCTTTCGCCAAACGGGTTCCCTTGTTTGGACGCTGTTGATCCAGCCAAATCCAGAATGCCTCCAGTATCGGCTTCTCCTTTTCAAGACGGAACTGTTTTCTCTGCTCCGCAGTATGATTTTTTGCTTTTGAGTACCGCTCACAATCAAACAGCTTGGAGCAAAATTGTACTCCCTGCACCGCCGGAAGGCTGTAATCATACTCTTTCCCTTTCGGTATGGCATCTGTGAAATAACGTCTCACATGTGCCCAGCAAGAGCAGCGTTTGATATCCGGCAGATTGTTATAACCCTGGTATCCGTCGGTCTCCAGATATCCACGGAACCCCTGCAGGAAAGATGCTGCATGGAACTTTGCCCTTGTCTCTGTGTAATGATAGAGCAGGATCGGCGGAAGCCCATCTTCTCCACTGCGGAAGAGCCACATCCAGGAATCTGTTTCAGGATTGCGCTCCGGCTCATTCAGTACCTGAACCCGAGTTTCATCTGCCATCAGATATTTACGCATCCGTAACTGACGGTGAAAATAATCATAAACATGGCAGAGGTAATTCTCGGTACAGTAAATGATCCAGTTAGCAAGCGTAGCCCGGCTCAATGGGACACCCAGCTGCTTCCATTCCGATTCCTGCCGGTTTAATGGCAGACCATTCTGGTACTTCTGGTGCATTGCCCATCCTACAACGGATTCCGATGCATAACTTTCCGGGATCAATGGTTCCTGAACAGGCGCTTTGACAAATGTCTGATCATCCGGGTGTTCCTCTGATATGGCACACTCCGGGCATTTATAGGTTTCACGATAGATATTTACTACTTTCCCTTTGGCAGGGGTAAACCGGAATTCATGGCGGACGAATTCTTTCCCAATACATTCCATCTGCGTTCCGCAGGTTGGACAGTTCCGCTCCTCCTCCGGAAGAGAAATGATCTCGTCGCAGGAAGGAACATTTTTAAAGAGATCCGCATGTGTCCGTCGTGCTTTTCGCTTATGTTCCGGAACAGTGATGTCATCAGGAAGTTCCTGTTTCCATGTCGGATCTGCTTCCTGCTCGGCTTCATCAAAAAGATTCAGCTGACCATCGATATCTTTCCGTTTTTCACTGGAAGTACCAAAGAGCTTCTTCGTGAGATATTCAATCTGCTGACGAAGATTTTCTTTTTCCAGACGGTCTGCTTCCAATGTTTTTTGTAAAGACTGGATCAGTTCTGTCTGTGCGGAAATCGTTTTATTCAGTTGGTTGATCATGTCCTTGTACGCAAGGATTTTTGAATCTTTTGAATTACCAGCCATATGTCTTCTGCTCCTTTTTTACTGCTCTTATTATACCATAAAAAGCAATGAAAAGGAAGCAGAAAACCCAGTATTTACAAGGGATTGCAGACATGATACAGGGTGTGGAAAGCTCTCCATTTTTGTTGGCTGGCATAGAGGTTTTACACAATCATTCCGTAGGTTTGAATGCTTTTGGTTGTTCGATTTCAAGACCGGACATGAGCCAGTCGAATTGCTGCCAGGTCAGTTGCTTTACTTCCAACTGATTTCTGGGCCAGCGGAATCTGCCCTGGACTTCCATACGTTTATACAGCAACACAAATCCGTCAGATTCCCAAAGCAAAGCTTTGATCCTGTCACAACGTTTTCCACAGAAAAGATACAGGGCGCTTCGCCTTGGATCCATATGGAGTTGATTCTCTACAATAGCACACAGCCCGTCAATGGATTTCCGCATATCCGTTCTGCCTGTTACGATATAGATTTCATCGGCGGCTGTGATATCCCCTAACATTCCAACTCCTTCACAATGCGAAGCGTTTGAGCCAGAAGCTGAGGATCTGTTCCATTTGGTATTGTTAGATGCAAACTTCCTACAGACAGCTTCATTGGCTCTGCTACGGAAAGGTTATTTTTTTCCGTAGCTACCGGAATCACATTTAATGGCTGTTCATATGGGAGCGGGTCAGTATCATGAAAATCCACTCTGACAACTTCCTGGCTTTCCGGTGCACGATAGCTGCGTCCGGTTGACGCTGGCAAATCCACACAACCTTTCTGACGCAGCCTTTTTACCCAGTTGTAAAAAGTTCCCGGTTTAATGTCATGTTCCACACACCATTGATGATCTGTCAACCCACTTTGACGGCATTCCATGATGAGACGGTATTGTTCTTCGGTAGGTATTCTTTTGCTTCTCATGAGCACACCTCCATAAATCGGATAGAGTAAAATGCTCGCATCTATCATTTCTAGCAAGAGAAGATGAAGTGAAATGCTTGCATTTTCTATTGATTATTATGGAATGATTTTTAGGGCAACACAATCCGTCGAATTATTTTGCGCTTACGAATAACCTATGAAAATTATTTGTAAAAAGGCAGATTTAGTAAAAGCAGTTCAGACAGTATCAAAGGCGGTTCCTATGAAATCATCCACCACTATTTTGGAATGTATTCTGCTTCGGGCAGAAAAAGAGAAAATCACTCTTACAGGAAATAACTTGGAACTAGGGATTGAAACGATGATGTCAGGAAATATTGAAGAAGAAGGAAGTATTGCAATTCAAGCAAAAGTATTTGGGGAGATTGTACGAAAACTTCCAGAGGGAGATGTTGTCCTAGAAACAGGAGAAAAAGATCAAGCGACTGTACGCTGTAAGAAAACCAAGTATAATCTTGCAGTAAAGTCAGCAGAAGAATATACCTGTATACCAGATGTGGAACGGAAGAATCGTGTTATGATCTCAGAGTTTGATTTAAAAGAGGCAATTCGACAAACGATTTTTTCAGTAGCAGATACTACCATGCAAATTTCGCCCGACCGGTGTGAATATTTCGTTTGAAACGGTGTGAGCACATTGTTCCACCGGTGTACCTGCTCGGAATATCGGTGTGAGACTTATTGTGGTATAGTTTTCTCGTGGTAAAAACAAATGAGAAAGGAGCATACAATTATGCAAAACTGTACTACAATTCTTGGAATCATCGATATGCGTCAACGTGGCATATCCTATGATGATTGCCGTAGCCGATACAAAGTTGGCTGCAGCACAATTACTCTGATCATGAACCGCTTCAAAGAATCCGGCAAAGATCTTGATACGCTGAAACAAATGTCGGCAGAGGAAGTGGAACATCTATTCTTTCCACCCGAAAACCTCCGCAGAAAAGATGATTCCGTTATGCCTGATTACCAAGCCGTCTATGAGCGGCTAATTATGCCAGGAAGCAAAGCAAATCTCTTTTATCTGTGGCTAAAATACAAGAAGGACTGTCCTTCCGGTTATCAATATACACAGTATTGCCTGTATTTTAAACGCTTCGTTGAAAAGCATTACGGCTCGGAAGCTGTCAGCATGGTCGTGGAACGGATTCCAGGAGAAAAGGTTTACATCGACTGGGTCGGTGATCAACCGGAAATTCTTGTGGATTCATCAACTGGTGAAATAAAAAAGGTACATTTTTTTGTTACAACTGTTGGAGTAAGCAACCTTATTTATGCGGAAGCCTTTGAGGATGAAAAACTGCCCAACTTCATTGCCGGTACTGTTCATGCATTGGAGTCCTATGGTGCAGTGCCTAAATATCTCGTACCAGACAACTTAAAAACTGCAATCACCAAGCATACCAAGGATGAACTGGTAATCAATAGTGTCTATCAGGACTTAGAGAATTTCTACGATGTAGTAATCCTTCCACCACCGCCTCGCAAGCCGAAGGGAAAACCAACGGTGGAGAAGTACGTTCAGTTTCTGGAGACACATCTGTTGGAAGACCTGAAAGAAAAAGTTTACTACAGTATCGAAGATATCAATCGTGATGTACGGCAAAAAATAGCGGACATCAACAACGAGAAAAGGACCTCCCAGTCCCTTTCCAAAATGGAAAGTTTCCTTCGATATGACAAACCACAGATGAAGCCACTTGCCGGTGAATCCTTCTCGCTGTGTGATTATAAATACTTTGCCCGTGTACCGAATAATTACCATCTGTTGTATGATGACCACTATTATTCAGTATTGTACACGTATTATAATCAGCCTGCAATTCTTAAGGCTACAATGGCAGAGGTACGAATCTGCGACCGGAATAACAAGCTGATTTGTACCCATAGAAGGTCCTACAAAGACTTTCCCAAATACATCACCAAGCCGGAGCACATGGCTCTAGAGCATCAATACTACAAAGAAGTGAATTCTAAAGATGGCGCTTATTACAGACGATGGGCCTCGAGTATCGGTCCATATATGGGTAAACTTATTGATTCCGTGCTTCTTACACCTCAGCACGAAGAACAAGCCTATAATAGTTGTAACGGCATTCTTCATATGTGTAAGAATCAATCCAGACTTTTGCTGGAAGATATCGCAAAAACATGCGTGGAAAGTAATGCCTGTAGGTATTCTTATTTCAAAAAGCTCCTGAAAAATATGCAGGACAATCATTCGGTACCGACTACATCCTCACTTCCAGAGCATAGTAACTTACGAGGGAAGGAGGAGTATCGATGATAAATAAAAACCAACTTTCCACAGAGGACTACGAAATCTGCAGTAAGCTTAAAAGTATGCGGTTCTCCGGTATGGCAGAAGCATTGGAGGAAGTGTTTGCAGATCCCAATGCAGAACTTCTTCCATTCAGAGAAAAAATACAGCGTATCGTAGATGCTGAATGGAATCTGCGCTATTCCAAGAAACTGAATCGTTTTATCAAAAAGGCAACCTTGAAATATCCCGCTGCTGATCTGGATGAAACGCTTTATAATCCGGAACGACAGCTGGATGTGCGCATCATAGAGGAACTTTCCAAATGTGAATGGATTGAACAGGGAAAAAATCTTGTCATAACAGGAAAAACCAGTTCCGGTAAAAGCTACCTTGCCAATGCACTTTGTATTTGTGCCTTGCGGCAGTTCAAGACAGTCCGGTACATGAAGGCTAGCCAGTTGATAAATGAGTTGTCCAAAGCAGAAAAACTCGACACTTATCAAGAAGAACTGAATCTGTTCGCTGGCTATGATCTTCTTGTCGTTGACGATTTTGGATTGATGAACATGGATGTTAATAAGTGCCGAAACTTATTTGAGGTATTCGACAGCAGAGATCCTCATAAATCCATCCTTGTAATCTCTCAGTTCCCTGTACCTGCCTGGTATGACATGTTTCAGGATCATACTTATGCAGAGGCGTGCCTTGCACGCATGCTTAGTGGAGCCTATCGTTTGGAGATGAATGGTAAGAACATGAGAGATATGGAACCTATTAACAAGTAACAACAAACGGATAACGCACCGCTGGTGCGAGCCTCTTACACCGCTGACGCGGGAAAGGGGCTCCGTTTATCCGAAATGTGCACTACCACGAAGAAGGCGATGACAGGAGAATTGTGGGAAATTAATGGAAAGGAATTGAAAATCGTTGCATTGGACGGACACCGTATTTCACTCAGAAAGGTCAAACTGAAAAAGGAGTATGAACCGCGAAAGGTCATTGTTCCAGGAAAAAACCTGGCAGAAATGATCAAGATTATTGGTGGGGATCCAGAGAAGGAAGTCGCGGTTTATTTTACAGAGAATCATATTCAGTTTGAGATAGAAAATACAAGAGCAATCTCCCGGTTGATTGAAGGAGAATATTTAAAAGTGGAACAGTTGTTATCAAAAGATTATGGAACAAAAATAAAAGTACAGAAAAAGGAGTTACAGGAATGTATTGACAGGGCAGGTTTATTATTGAAGGATGATGCGAAAAAGCCGATTATTCTAAATATTGAGGAAAACATTTTATCGTTGGAAGTAGCCTCAAACATGGGATCTATGAATGAAAGTATGTTCATTGTAAAAGAGGGAGAAAAATTACGAATTGGGTTTAATCCCAAATTTTTATTAGAGATGTTACGAGTGATTGATGATGAGGAAGTCTTTATGTATTTTACAAATGCGAAAACACCATGTACCGTAAGAGATGAAAAAGACAGCTATGTGTATCTGGTTCTTCCGGTCAACCTTAGTGCCGCAGCATAAAGTGAGAGAAGAGGGTGAATAAAAAGGTATGGAAATTGTTCGAAATGGGCAGAAAATTCTGCTGACAGAATGGGAATTATTTCAGGCATATGAAGAACAGAAATATTTGTACTTAAAGGAAAGCATTCTGGAAAATATGGAAGATTATCTTCCCAAAGAGGTATATAGCAAATTGAAAGCAAATGAAGACTATAGGGAAAGGTGCATCACTTTATTCCAGAAATGTTATGAGGATTATCGTATGGAACATGATGTAGCACTAAAAGAGGCAATCCGCGATTCTGCAAAAGTGTTTCTTGATGCAGCGAAACGGAACCTGTAAAAGAAAGAAGGAAGGAATAGTAAAGGATGAAAAGAGAAAATTATATTATTACGGTAAAAAGCATCTATATACGTGATGCAGAGATATTCTGCCCAGAAGATATGATGGAACAGGAAATTTTGAACTTAGACGATATAGATATTTTTCAGTCCTGCGAGTTTGAAAGATACTGGAAAAATGCAGAGGTTTCTGCTTACTTATGTCAGATGGCTTGTGCAGAAGAAGAATGTGAAAAAGAACTGCAGAAAATTGCAGAGCATTTTAAGATACCTGCCTGTTTTTTGGAAGCAATTCCTATGAAAAAAGGCTCTGGAGATGATGAAATTTATAATAATGGAGAGAAGGAAAATGAAGAAAGCACTACTTAAAAAGATACCGGTTATAGAAGCTGGTACTAAGGATAAACAATATATGGAACTTTGCAGACAAAACTATCTGTTAAAGGTACAAAAGACTACGGTAGAGCATAAACGGACTTTAATTCTAAATCTTTATGACGCAGAAGACATCATAAAGGAGCAATACCAGTCGTTCTGTCGCATCTTTTTTTCCAATGGAGACTTTATTACATATTTTATAAGAGAAAACCGTTGGTCTGTAAAAACTTTGGACATATTGGAAGCTAAAAAGGGGAAATTTATATCTCAGATTGCGATACGAACATGTAAGGAAAAAAAGAGTATTAAACAATTTTTTCATCGAGCAGATGATGCAGTAGACAGCATAGAGTTGATAGAAATAGAACAGTATAAAATAAAAGAAGAAAAGGCATTAGAAAGAAAAAAAAGAATGACAAAAGATATAGAGTATCTATTTCGCAGTGTGAAACCAGTGACTAGAAAATTTGAAAAATGGCTGGAACATGAGGTACTAAAAGAAAGTCAGTACATTTTCTATCAGTATTCTAGAAAAAAAATGATAGATTGCACATGTAGTCATTGTAAATCTGAGTATCAATTGGAGAAATCTATACCAAGGCATAACAAAGAATATCTATGCCCCATTTGCAAGCGGAAATCAATTTTTAAGGCAAAAGGAAAATCAGGATATTTTTCTGATCAAGCAGAAGCTATTAAAATTGAAAAAGCATCAGAAGGAATCATATTACGCCATTTTGAAGTTAGAAAATCTTATGTTACGCATGGTACAGGAGAATATACATTATCTTATCAGGAAGACTATCGAGCTGTATTTCATGAGAAGTTCCGCTTTTATTACCCAGTTTATAGCTGTCTTGTTCATAAGTATGTATGGAAAGAGAAATATATAGATCCTTATTTCCATTATAAATACCATATGAATTATACCGTAAAGGTCTATCAGACGATAACTCAAATGCCCGGAATGGTGTATCCATGTAATTTAAAAAATGTTTTTAAAGGAACTCCATTTGAGTATTGCTCTTTAGATTATTTTGTTAAACATAATCGTTCTGTAGAATTTCCGGTTGTATATTATTTGAAGACATATTTGAACTTCCCATTGCTTGAACAGTTCGTGAAGCAGAATATGTTTTATTTTGCTTTGGAATGTCTATATCACCTTCCAAGTGAGTGGAAAGAAACAAATGAAACAAATATCAGGCATCTATTGGGAATAAATTCACGTTTTTGTTCTATTCTGAGCAGGTATAATATGGGAATGAAGGAATTGGACGTTTTGAAAAAAATGGAGAAACTAAATATCCATTTGTCTGAACAGGAAATCTTTGGGTATTGTAAAATTTTTGAGAGTAATAAAGATTTTTTGGAATTACACCAGTATGCATCTATTCGGAAAATTGTGAATTATCTAGCAAAACAGATTGCGAAGAAAGAAAAAGGAAAAGCATATCAGTTGTCCAGTGATGTGTCTTGTATCAGTAGTGATGAAATGAAATGCTATCAGACATATATAAGAAGCTGGAAAGATTATATTGGATGGGCAGAAAAGTTGGAATATGATCTGAAAAGCCGATACGTTCTGTTTCCGAAAAATTTCAAAGATGTTCACGACAAGACTTTTCGGGAGTATCAAAAACAACAAGATAAGATGGAAAGAAAAAAACAGGCAAAAGAAAGACGAACCGTGAACCGCCTTTTAAAGAAAGATATAAAACTACTGGATACACAAATTCAGGATAAGAACTATATCTTAAAAGTTCCTGGGAATTATCAGGAAATCCAAAAAGAAGGACAGGCGTTAGGACATTGTGTAAGCGGCTATATCCCGCATATTGCCAATCGGAAATGTGATGTGTATTTTATCCGGAAAAAAACAGATCCGGATACTCCTTTTTTTACTGTTGACTGGAGAGGAGGGAAGATTGTGCAATGTCAGGGGAAAGGGCGGATCCATTATCCACAGGAAATGGTAGAATTTGTTCGCTATGCAGAAGAAAAATTAAGGTTGCTAAAGGGAGAAGAAGAGAAAAAGGCTGCGTAGGAACATGGGAATTTTAAGAGAATAGAAACACAGGCAGAGGGATTAGAATATTCTTCTGCCTTTTTTATAATGAAAGGGATCAAGTTATGAAGGACGTATTGAAAAAATTACAACATGTCAAAATCCAAAATAAGAGCAGACTTTCCGAAGAGGATCAGAGATTTTGTCAGATACAGCAAAAATTATATGACAGTACTAGGAATCACTTTTTAAGTATGTTTGTAGATATGGAAACACTGCACCAGCAAGAACTGAGCTTTTATGGGAGGATACAGAAATATGCAGATAGGGTGTACCAACAGAACTTAATTAGTATGGATAAGAAGAAGCAAACAGAAGTTATGGAAAAAGTACATAATCATTTTATTAAAACAATCATTTCTTTCTTTAATCGGAAATATGGCCTTGCTATACAGATACATTCGTATGAACGCTATATTTCCCTGCAAGATTCAACAGAACCCGTATTACATAACCGGATTTCTTCTTTAACAGAAGAAGAGAAACAAATTTATCGGGAAGAAATGAAGAGATGCCGTAAACAGAAAGAAGAAAATCTTTATGAAGTTTTATTTGCCAGAATTGATTATCCGCTTATTGTAGATGATATTTTTTCTTATCTTGGTGGTTTTAGTTTTCAAGAAAAGGTAGAACAGGAAATTAAAAAAAATGTGAAAGCCGGATTATCCTACGCAAAATATAATATACAAAGTAAAAAACTGACCATCAAAAATCTGGTCTACAGCAAAACAGATCTTTGGGGAGAATATGAAATTTGTCTGGATAATGAAAAATATAAGGCCGTTTTACGTGCATTGACATTTTTTGACTCTGGAAAAAAACAGTTTAACATTTATGATGGGTGGCTGGAAAGATTTGTAAGTTTTTCATACATCGGGAAAAAAGAAAAAGAAGGGATTTTTGATGAGCATCTCGCACTTGGTAAGAAAGTTGTCAAATTTAAGTATTTTAAAAATGGTAGATGGGATATCGTTTTTGACAGCGGCGTACATGCATTGTCTTTTGCAAAAGAGTACCTGGGCTATAAGGAGGTAATCTAATGGAAAAATACAAAAAAGATACGGAACTTCAAATACCAATGGAGCAAAGGAAAAAATTGAATGAAAAAATTTTGTATCTAGTGGAAAATCATGAAGCAGAACTATATGGGATCACACCAGAGGATATTTTTAATGTATATACGGGAAATGGTGGGCTGCATGGACTGGACAGGAAAGACTTTCAAAATTTTCATGCTTATACAGAAGCAAAAAAAGAAATAGAGCAGGGACAGTTTTTTACACCCCAAGAAGTATGTAAATTTCTTGTTGCCTGTGTCAAACCAGAACCGGAGGATATTATTTATGATTTGACTTATGGAAAAGGCGATTTCTTCAATTATCTTCCTACAGAAAACAATATCTATGGGACAGAAATTGATATGAAAGCGGTAAAGATTGCCCAGTACCTCTATCCGAAGGCAAATCTGCAATACGGAGATATCCGGCAGTATTCCCCTGTTTTAAGCGGAGATATTGTGTTTGGAAATCCGCCCTTTCATTTGGAATGGGGAACAAAAGAAGCACCGGTATCCTCCCAAATGTATTATTGCAAAAAAGCATATCAGGTACTGAAAAACGGAGGCCTTTTGGTTTTGCTGGTTCCGGAAAGCTTCCTTTCAGATGATTTTTCAAATAAAGGGGATATTGAAGAAATCAATCAGATGTTTAATTTGATTGTACAATTTTCTTTGCCGGCAGATGTATTCAAAGAGTATGGTGTGACATCTTTTCGGACAAAAGCGATGATCTTACAGAAAAAGAGTCAATATGTAACAGAAAGACCTTACACCACAAAGAAGGTGGTTCTGAAACATCCCCAAGAAATTTATCAAACTTATGTGTTACCGGTTCTTCAGGAACGGAGAAAAAATGCTGCAAATATTTATTTTGAATGCCAGAATACAGACTTAGAGGGAAAGCAGAAACAGGCATTTCAAGAAAAAACAGTGAAACTGTTGTTTGATATCAAAAGAAATCGAAAGATTACTCATAAAACGGGACAGGCAGAGAAAATTTTGCAAGAGTACCTGAAACAAACAAAACCAGAGGAACTATCCTGGCAGGAGTGGGAAAAAATCAAGATACAGCCGGAAGATGTTTTACGGAAATTAAAGGAAATTTTATCTTCTGCGAATAAGACTTACAGGAATGAAACTCGGATTGTAAAGACAAATTATAGATTTAAAGTAAAAGATTATCGCGAAAATGGAAGTGGTGTAGAGTTAGGTTCTATCCATTCGTTTGTTTTAACAAAAGCGGAAGTTCCAGGATTTGAAAAGTTTTTGGAAAAGAAACGACGGAACTTTGAACTACAGGAAATACCATTAAAAAAAATAAAACAGGATCAGAAAATTGCAGAATATCTGGAAAAGTGGCATGTAAAAAGCCAGATGACAGGAGAAGTCAAATATCTAAATCCTATACAGAAACAAGAAGTGAATAAACTGTTGCAGAAACGATATGCAGCCCTACAGTTTTCTATGGGAACCGGAAAAAGCCTTTGTACGCTGGCGATGGCACAGTACAGAATAAAATATAGCCCTGTTCGGAATGTGTTTATTGTTAGCACAGCTCTGGCAATCAATAATACATGGGAAGAAATACTTACAGACTATCAGATTGATTTTTACCGTATCCGAAAAAGAGAAGATATTAAAAGGGTGCAGAAAGGGCAGATTGTACTTTTGACAGTCAACCTACTGACAGACTTAAAAAGAGAGATGAAAAAACTGGTCCGTATCCGTTGTCAGAAGGTCATGTTGATTTTCGACGAAAGCGATACAATCAGCAATGGAAGTTCCAAGAGGACAAAAGCAATGCTTTCTGTCTTCCGAAAGTGCAGATATAAAGTGCTGGCGACTGGAACAATGACGCGAAACAATGTTGTAGAAGCTGCTCCACAATTAGAGCTGCTTTATAATAATTCGATTCATTATCTTGCAAAAAATGAGTGGATTTTCCGATTCGGGAATGGACAGATGGAAAAATATGCGAACCCTTTTTTTAATCAACCATTTCCTGCCTATAAAAAGGGATATGAACTATTTTCTTTCTCTTATTTGCCAAAGAAGATTACGGTGTTTGGCCTTGAAAAGGCAAACCAAGACATTTATAATTCCTCATTTTTAGATGAATTATTAGAAAAAACCGTAATAACGAAAAATTTTGAGGAAGTAGTTGGTAGAAAAATTTATAAAATTTATCAAGGAACTTGCTCTTTTAATCAGACAGAAAAGGAAGTTTATCTGACTGCCATAAAAGAATTTGATAAAATCCGCAGGAAATACTTTGTGGCTTGTAAAAACGCAAGAAAAGATGCTATGTTTCGGATTTTACAACAATTGATGCTGCTTCTGAAAATATGTGCAGATCCCTCTCTTGCATACGAATATAACAGTAATGAACCGCCTACAAAAGTTAAAAAAGCAATACATCTTTTACAGATGTGGGAAAAAGAAAGAGTTGCCATTGGAGTTCGCAAGATAGAAGTAGCGGAGTCCTATTACCACTATTTAAAACAGGCATTTCCGAAAAGGCCAATTTTTATGATCACAGGAAAGAAAAATCCTTGTAAACAGCGGCAGCGGATTGTAGAAGAACTGAGAAAGACAGAGAATGGAATTTTGCTTTCTACACAGCAAAGCTTATCAGAGTCCATGAATATTGATGATGTGGATAAAATTATTTTGCCTGAACTTCATTATAACCATGCAGCTATGGAACAATACTATTTTCGGTTTATTCGTTATACATCTCAAAATTTTAAACAAGTGGTATTTTTGATTTACGAAAATTCCATTGAAGTGAATCTGCTAAAAATGATATTGGCAAAGGAGAAAATTAATTTGTTCATGAAAAATCAATTAATAGAGAACGGAGAATTATATGAAAAATTCGGTATCAATCCTCAGATATTTTCTCTTTTAATGACAACTGGTGTGGATCAGGAAGGGAAACTTCAAATTCAATGGGGTGAGCAGAAAATCCGTTAGAATCGATATTTTACTATTTGTAAACTCTTAAAAGAGGGAACAGAGAAAGGGTTATTTAACTATTTTTAGGTTTTAATAAATTCAATTCAGATTACAAATCTTACAGAAAGAATTCATGTTGTCTAAATGTATCTAAAATAAAATCCAATTATTTACAAATAACTAAAAATCAGAAAATCCAAATGAAATTGGCATCTTAGGAGGTGAGCATATAGGTACACATTCAGAAGAAAAACGTGTATACGAAGTAGAAGATATTCAGGAAATCTTAAATATTGGTCGTACAAAAGCCTATGCTTTTATACAAGAGGTGTATGTAAAACAGAAACCTTTCAAAGTTATAAAAATTGGAAATATTTATCGTATTCCCAAAGCTTCATTTGACCGTTGGCTAGATGAAGGAAACTAAAGCATGTTTACAAACATAGATGCAGGTATTGACACACACAAATCAATTATGTTACGGTGCTTATATGGCAAAAGAAAGCATATAAGCACCTACCAAACAGGAGGTACTTTATATGGAAAAATCAATGATTAATAAAGGAGCTGTATTTTATGAAAATGGCACATGGAGTTTTCTGACAAAGACAGTTAACTGTAATACCTATACAATTGAATATGAAAAAAAACAGGATTTTCCTCTATTGAAGAGGCAAAGCAGGCACAAGAGCAGGAAAATGAACGATATCAAAAACAGATGAAACGAATTAAAAGTTTGACAAATATGAGATATACGTTCTTTGAATATTTAGATTACTGGTGTCAAAAAATATTTCTTCCTAATGCAGATAGTTCTATTAAAGTGGGGTATTCATGGACGATTTATAAAATCATTATTCCAAATACACCGAAGGATATTTTAATAGGCATGGTATCTTCCAATTATCTAAATGAAATTTTAGAGAATTGTAAAGACTATTGTAAAAGTGCAGGGCCAATGATAAACAAAGTATTTAATGTAGCCTTGAAAGATGCTCTTGATGATGGCTATCTTGAGACCAATCCGTTGCTAGATATGAAAAAGTATTATTGGGATGTTCCTGCAATGGTTATATATTCTAAAAAACAGATACAGACATTGCTTCAAGCAGCATATGAATACCATTCTGTTTATTTAGAGATTTTACTGGCTTTGTTTGTAGGTTTACGCAAAGGTGAAATTTTAGGTTTAAAATATTCGGATTTTAATTCGGAAAATCAAACGGTTAAAGTGGAACGACAGTTACGAGAGATTATGAAATTGTTGTAAAAGGAAATTTATCTTATAAGATACTATCTTCAAAGCAATCTGTAAAACCGCCAAAATCATTATGTAGTTATCGGACACTGCGTATCCATAACATTATTTTTCAAGAATTAGAAATTCGAAAAAAGGAAAATATGCAGTTGTTTGAAAAACTTGGAGAAGATGAACCAGAATGGAAAGATTTTATCTGTATTGGACCAAAAGGAAATATAAAAGGAGAAACTACCTGTAACGCTGCTTTAGAGCGTATGTGTGAAAGAAACTCACTTCCCAAAATCGGTATGCATGATTTGCGTCATATATTTGCAACAATTTTAATTGAGCAAGGAATGCAGTTGGAAGAAATTTCTAAAATAATGGGGCATAAAAGTATTGCAACAACCTTTGAAATTTATTGTGGCATTATTGAAGCGAAAGGGAAAATTTCAGCATTGATTGATTCCTCATTTGATCCAATTAATGCCGCTTCCAAATCTGCTGCGGGAGGGTGTACACATGAATAAAAAGCCAATTATAAAACCTGATGTTAAAGAAAGTTTTCAATATGGTGATATCGTTTCATGGAAATTTAGAGATACAATTACTCCTGTAAGAGGAAAATTTGCATACCGTTTTTCTCTGACGTTTTCCACTGGAATTGTAATTCCTATGCAAAAAGGTGGATATAGTACGAAAACAGAAGCGCTGAAAGCAAAGGAATTTGCGATTGCTGAGTTGCATTCAAAAAGGTTTATTCCTTTTGAATACACGCTAAAAGAATTTTTTGACTACTGGCTATATTATTATATGATTGATGAAAGAAAGATATCCTATCATACATTTTGTAGCTATCGCAATGTAATCTACAATTACTTTTTAAAAACATGGGATCCAAACAGCAAAATTACAGATATCGAACGTGACGATATTAAAAAAGGGCTGGATTCTATTGAAAAAGTGAGTGTTTTGCTTTTATCCTATACTGTTTTGAAAGGTGCTTTTACATACGCAAAAAACCATCAGATGATACGAATAAATCCTGTTCTAACTGCAATTCGTATGAAAAAAAAGGCTGTGAAAAAAGCTTATAATCAAGCGTTAAGAGAAGGCACTATAAAACATCAAAAAAAGGAGTATCCAATTCTTTCCATTCCGCAAATTTCATTATTGCTGTTAAAATGTAAAGAAACCAAAGCAGAAATGTATATACCATTACTTTTGACGTTAACAACCGGCCTTCGAATATCTGAAGTGATTGCAATCAAATTCTCGGATATTGATTGGTGGGAAGGGGAATTACATGTCAGACGACAGTTAGGGAGAACAACTTCAAATGATGGTGAGGCAGACAACCGATTATGTACACAAGAGGTGAAAACAAAATCTCATTCAGGAGAACGTGATATTCCTTTGGGTGATTTTGTTATAGATGAATTGATTGTGGCACGCCATAAGTATGAAACAGTGCAGAAATCCAATCCCCAATTTCAGGATCTGGACTTTGTATGTTTTAGAGAAAACGGTTTGCCCTATAACAGGGGTAATTTGGGGAAATCTTTTAAAGAACTGTTAGCAGATTGCAATTTGCCCAAAATGCGATGGCATGATTTGAGACATACATACGCAACTGTTTTAAAGGAAAATGATATTAGTTTGAAAGCGATATCTGTCTGTATGGGACATAATGGAACAGGGGTTACAAAGGATGTTTATATCAATCTTCCTGAAGAAATATATGACTGTGAGAAGGTGATTGGCAATTTTATAATAGATATTCTGCCTCAAACAGATTTTGTATTCGACATTCAGATATCTGAGAAAGATTTGCTTGAACTCCTTCCGCAAAAAGTATATAATACGGTGGGTTAACATGCTGTTTCAGAATGTTTTCTGCTGCTTCATATCAAACAATATCATATTCTCATATAGGGTGTTAAATGATAGGAAAAGCAGGACAAAATTTTTAAGAATTTAATTATAAAATAGGTGATTTATAGTATCAAATTATGTTATGCAGTGCTATGTATTTTATGCAAGACCATGAAAATGGTGTATAATTATGCATAGTGCTGCACAGTAGAAAAAAAGTAAATTTGTTACGCAAGGGCAAAAATCAGATGAAAAACAGCATTTTTCATACTGAAAAGCGTCCCTGAAAATCATAAAAAAACAGCTATTTTTCGTGAAAATCGAAAAAGAAAATAAGATTACTTTTTTGTATATATTAAACAAAAATGAAAGGAGAAATATGAGAAAACTAGCTTTAAATGATGAAATATTACTAAAAATCGAGAAGCCGGCCCGGTATATCGGGAACGAAGTGAACTCGGTGATGAAAAACAAAAATGAGGTGGATATCCGTTTTGCCATGTGCTTTCCGGACGTCTATGAAATCGGTATGTCCCATCTTGGAATTCAGATATTATACGATATGTTCAACCACAGAGCGGATGTATGGTGTGAACGTGTCTATTCTCCATGGACGGATTTGGACGAGATTATGAGAAAACAGAATATCCCATTGTTTGCATTAGAGTCTCAGGATCCTATCAAAGAATTTGATTTTCTTGGGATTACAATTCAATATGAGATGTGTTACACGAACATTTTACAGGTGCTTGACTTAAGCCAGATTCCACTGTTTGCAAAAGATCGTGGAAATGATGATCCGATTGTCATTGGCGGTGGTCCGTGTACATACAATCCGGAGCCTTTAGCAGACTTTTTTGATATTTTCTATATCGGGGAAGGCGAGACCGTTTACAATGAACTGTTGGACGCTTATAAGGAGTGGAAAGCTTCCGGCGCACCTAGAAAAGAGTTTTTGGAGCGTGCAGCAGAGATTCCGGGACTTTATGTGCCGGCTTTTTATGATGTGACTTACAATGAAGATGGAACAATTGCATCTTTTGAGCCGAACAACGTACATGCAAAACGTACGATTGAAAAACAGATGGTGCTGGATATCACAAATACTTACTATCCGGAGAAACCGGTCGTGCCATTTATCAAAGTGACACAGGACCGTGTTGTACTGGAGATTCAAAGAGGTTGTATTCGCGGATGTCGTTTCTGTCAGGCGGGTATGCTTTATCGCCCGACGCGTGAACGAGATTTGGAGAGACTAAAAAAATATGCGTATCAGATGCTAAAAAGCACTGGACATGAGGAGATTTCTTTGAGTTCATTAAGCTCCAGTGATTATTCACAGCTCCAGGGAATTGTAAATTTTCTGATTGATGAATTTAAGGGAAAAGGGATTAACGTATCACTTCCATCGCTTCGTATCGATGCCTTTTCGCTGGATGTTATGAGTAAAGTACAGGATGTTCGAAAGAGCAGTCTGACATTTGCACCGGAAGCAGGATCTCAAAGATTACGCGATGTTATCAATAAAGGGCTCACCGAGGAGATTATCTTAGAAGGTGCCGGACAGGCATTTGAGGGCGGATGGACTCGTGTAAAATTATACTTTATGCTCGGACTGCCAACCGAGACGGAAGAAGATATGAAGGAAATTGCTCATCTCGCAGAAAAAGTAGCAAGACGCTATTACGAAATTCCGAAAGATCAAAGAAATGGAAAATGTCAGATTGTGGCAAGTACTTCATTCTTTATTCCGAAGCCATTCACTCCATTTCAGTGGGCAAAAATGTGCAACAAGGAAGATTACATTCAAAAAGCACATATCGTAAATAACGAGATGAAAGCACAACTCAATAAAAAAAGCTTGAAATATAACTGGCATGAAGCGGATGTCACAGTTCTGGAAGGAGTATTTGCCCGTGGAGACAGGCGTGTCGGCAAAGCACTTTTGGAGGCGTACCGACTTGGTTGTCTATATGATTCCTGGAGTGAACATTTCCGGAATGACCTTTGGCTTCAGGCATTTGAAAATACGGGAGTAGATATCGCTTTCTATAATTTGAGAGAGCGTGATCTGGATGAAATCCTGCCGTGGGATTTTATCAATATCGGAGTGACAAAGAAATTCCTGCAACGTGAATGGAAAAATGCATTGGAAGGAAAGGTTACACCAAACTGCCGGATGCAGTGTTCCGGATGTGGCGCGGCAATCTATGGAGGAGGTGTTTGTTTTGAAGGCAAGAATTAAATTTCGTAAATATGGGGTGATGAAATTCATCGGACATTTGGATATTATGCGTTTCTTTCAAAAAGTAATGCGCCGTGCGGATATTCCGATTGCGTTTACAGGTGGATACAGCCCACATATGATCATGTCCTTTGCCAATCCGCTCGGGGTTGGTTTGACAAGCGACGGAGAATATTTTGATATTGAACTTACAGAGCCGATTGACTTTGATGCGGCTGTTGAACGGATGAATGCAACGATGGTAGAAGGCATTGAGGTGGTCAATATGGTAGAGATTTCTGATGATAAAAAGCGTACAGGAATGTCCATTGTGGCGGCAGCAGATTATTTGTCCTTTGCAAAAAATCATGCTTTTCCGGATGACTGGAAGGAAAAAGCAGACATCTTTTTGGATCAACCGCAGATTATGATTGTGAAAAAGACGAAGAAGAGTGAAAAGGAAGTGGATATCAAACCGATGATCTATCAGTTTGAAGCGAGAGATGAAGAAATCTACATGCAGGTTGCCACAGGAAGTGTGGAAAATCTGAAACCGGAACTTGTTATGCAGGCATTTTCGCAATTTTTAGGATTGAATGCGGAAGAAATCACATTTGTACATCACCGTCTTGAAGTGTACGCAAATATCGGAACAGAGGATAACCGAGAACTAGTGAGTCTCGATCAGGTGTCATAATGGAGCGGAAATTAATCATTACAAGATGGAAAGAACAGGTCCTGACTTCGCTTCTGGAAAATGGAGAAATTGTAGAGTTCCATTGTTCTCCGAATGAGACGAAAGAACAGGCAGTGCTTGGAAATATTTATGTTGGAAAAGTAAAAAATATTGTTCCGAATATCGGTGCGGCTTTCGTGGAAGTTGCCAAAGGTGTAGAATGCTATTATGCCCTTGATGAGAATGAAACGCCGATCTTCACTCAGAAAATTGGGAAAAAACTACTTTGCATCGGTGATGAATTGCTTGTTCAAGTCTCAAAGGAGGCGGTCAAGACAAAAGTACCTACCGTCAGCGGGAAACTTAGTTTTACAGGGAAATATGCAGTTTTGACAACCGGAGATACCAGAATCGGAATTTCGTCAAAGCTTCCAAAAGAATCGAGAGAACATTTTCAGAAACTGGCAGCTTCTTATCAATCAGATGCATATGGCTTTATCATTCGTACAAATGCAAAAGATGTAGCGGAAGAAGTGCTGAAAGCTGAACTTGAACAATTAATTCAAGAGTATAAAGAACTCGTAAAAATTGCAGGGACGCGTGTATGCTATTCCTGTTTAAAAAAGGCGCCGAAGCAATATTTGAGCGAGCTGAAAAATATTTACCAGGACGGTTTGAAAGAAATTGTGATAGAAGATCCAATACTTTACGAAGAGACCATCGCTTATCTGAAAATGTATCAACCGGAAGATCTGGGAAAAGTACATCGTTATGAAGATACTCTGCTTCCTTTAGATAAGCTGCATAATATTGAACGGAAGCTGGAAGACGCACTAAAAGAACGCGTGTGGTTAAAGTCGGGAGCTTATCTTGTCATACAGCCGACGGAGGCATTGACTGTGATCGATGTAAACACCGGGAAATGTATCAGCAAGAAAAGAGATGAACGGACCTACTTAAAAATTAACATAGAAGCGGCGAAAGAAGTGGCAAAACAAATACGTCTTCGCAATCTTTCTGGAATCATTTTGGTGGACTTTATTAATCTTTCCGGAAAAGAGCTGATGGCTGAGCTGGTCGATGTATTTCAAAAGGAACTTCGGAAAGATCCGATTTCTACTACACTTGTGGATATCACGAAGCTGCAGCTTGTGGAAGTGACACGGAAAAAGGTAAGAAAACCGTTAAAAGAGGCGATAAGATGAAAAAGAGATTAAAAGATGTTTGGAAACCGATGTTGATTGTTGCTTTTTTATTTATTCTGGGCAGTTTCCTTCCAAATGGGAAACAGATTTTATTTTATATGGCAGCAGTCTGCCTGATACTGCTGATATGTTTTCTTGCGACAATGTTTTTGCTCGACCGCTATCAGAAGTCGAAAACTCCGTACATGTCAGACTATCTGAAGACCTGCGATGCGAAAAAATTTTTAGAGCAGTGTGAACAGTTGGAAAGAAAGAAAAAGGCAGATACAGACAGCTATTATGCTCTCGTGCAAGATCTAATCAGCGCATATCTTGTCAATGGAGATTTTGCTTCTGCGAGGAAATGGCTTGCTTACATGGAGAGCAAACAAAAGCTTGCAGGCAAATATAAAGAGAATGTAAAAAATCTGGGAGTTCTGTGTGCAGTGATGGGAAATGATTATCCAAGAGCAGCACGATTGATAGAAGATATGCGTGATATGGTTCGAAAAAAACCGAAAAATAAGCATCTCAGACAAAAACTTGCCAATGCTGTTCTTGTATTAGACGCAAGGACAGGCGAACAGAAAGTTGCAAAAGAATATTATGAGAAGCTTTTTACAAAAGGAACCAGAAATCTTTCTGAAAAAATATGGTGCAAATATCATTTACTTGCAGCTTATGAGCTTGAACAAAATGAGGACAAAATAAAAGAATGTCTGGTGTATTTGGATCAGCATGGAAATAACACTTATATGGCGAAGATTGCAAGAGAGAAACGTAAGAGCATGGATATTTAAGGAGGGGATAACCTTGTCTAAAAAGGAAACAAAAACAAATGCAATGCGGATTTTGGAAAGAATGAAAATTCCATATGAAATGCGGACTTATGAATGTGACGAATTTACAGACGGTATTCATGTCGCGGATCTTCTTGGAATTTCATATGAAACAATGTATAAAACACTTGTGACAGTTGGAAAAAGTAAAGCATATTATGTTTTTGTCATTCCGATTGCCGAAGAAATTGACTTTAAAAAGGCTGCAAAATCTGTTGGAGAGAAATCGCTTGAGATGCTGCCTTTAAAAGAACTCACTGCTGTGACAGGATATGTGCGAGGTGGATGCACCTCCATTGGGATGAAGAAAAAATTTAAGACAATCATTCAGGAGGACGCACAGAAGTTAGACAAGATCATTGTAAGCGGTGGGAAAATCGGCCTGCAACTCATACTGCTTCCGGAAGATTTAAAACGAGCTGCCGATGCAGAATATGCAGATATTATCCACAGATGATCTTAAAAAATGTAAAAGAATGTAAAAAAGCATTGTTTTTTGTAAAGATAGATTGTAATATACAAACAGCAGAATAATTATGCAAGATAAGACAGATGGAGGAGTGCGAAGATGAAAAAAGTAGTAAAATTTGGCGGAAGCTCACTTGCGAGTGCAGAGCAGTTTAAAAAAGTGGGAAATATTATCCGTGCAGAAGAAAGTAGAAGGTATGTCATTCCATCAGCGCCAGGAAAACGATTTTCAGACGATGTAAAAGTGACAGATATGTTATATAAATGTTACGGAGCAGCTGTGAAAGGGAAAAAATTCACAGATTTACTGAAAGATATTCAGGAGCGATACAATGAGATCATTGAAGGATTAGGGTTGACGCTTTCACTTGAAAAAGAGTTTGAGATAATCCGTGATAACTTTGCAAAAAAAGCAGGCAGAGATTACGCTGCTTCACGTGGAGAATATTTGAATGGGATTATCATGGCAAACTATCTTGGATATGAATTCATTGATGCGGCAGAAGTTATTTTCTTTGATGAAGAAGGAAAATTTGATGCAGATAAGACAGATGAAATCCTGTCAGAACGTTTAAATAAAGCCGAACGTGCAGTAATTCCAGGATTTTATGGTTCTTTACCGGACGGGACAATCAAAACATTCTCAAGGGGTGGTTCGGACGTGACCGGTTCGATTGTTGCGAAAGCGGCAAAAGTAGATCTTTACGAGAACTGGACAGATGTGTCCGGTTTTCTGATTGCAGATCCGAGAATTATCTCGAATCCGAAGTCTATCGAAGCAATTACATATAAAGAATTAAGAGAGTTATCTTATATGGGAGCTACCGTTCTTCATGAGGATGCTATTTTCCCTGTTCGAAAAGAAGGAATTCCAATCAACATCCGCAACACAAATGCACCGGAGGATAAAGGTACGTTGATTGTTGAAGCTACTTGCAGACATCCAAAATACACGATTACCGGAATTGCCGGAAAGCAAGGATTTGCTTCTATCACAATCGAGAAGGCAATGATGAACTCAGAAGTTGGATTTGGAAGAAAAGTGCTTCAGGTATTTGAAGATAATCATATTTCATTCGAGCACATGCCATCCGGCATTGATACGATGACAGTTTTTGTACATCAGTCGGAATTTGAAGAGACAGAACAGAAAGTACTTGCCGGAATTCATCATGCAGTACAGCCAGACTCCATCGAATTGGAATCAGATCTTGCATTGATTGCTGTTGTTGGTCGGGGAATGCGTGCTACAAGAGGTACAGCAGGCCGTATTTTCTCTGCACTTGCGCATGCAAATGTAAATGTAAAGATGATTGATCAGGGTTCCAGCGAATTGAATATTGTAATTGGTGTGCGCAATCATGATTTCGAAAATGCGATTAAAGCAATTTACGATATTTTTGTGACAGCAAAACTCTAGTTGGAAAGGTGAATGATATGAATATCATGTTTTTCTTAAAACCTAAAAGTGAGGTTGCCCATATCTATGATGACGATACGGTCAGACAAGTTCTGGAACGTATGGAATATCACAGATATTCGTGTATCCCAATGCTCAACAGACAGGGGAAATATGTTGGGAGCATTACGGAAGGCGATTTACTTTGGTGGCTCAAAGGAAATCACAATCTAAATTTAAAACTTGCAGAGATGGTTTCCATACAGGAAGTTGGAAGACGCCTTGACTACAAACCGGTTCGAGCAGAAGCAAAAATGGAAGACCTAATGGAAAAAGCAATGGAACAGAATTTTGTTCCTGTAGTTGATGATCAGGGAAATTTTTCCGGAATTATCACGCGAAAAGATATTATCGGTTATTTCTATGACAAATTAGTAGTTTCCGATAAAGAAAAATAAAATTTTCAAAACAATATTTTGAAGGATTAGGAGAAAAAATGACAAGTATTCTGATTTTAGCAGTTATATGTATACTTATAGGTTTGTATGCAATCATAAAGGGAGATATGCCTTTGATTCGGAAAAAGGATATTAGAGATGTAAAAATGTACGCCAGAATCAATGGCGCTGCCGGCATTGCATTAGGAATCTTTTTCATCAGTTACTATTTTTTACAGTTCAGTCCTGTAAAGTTGTTTATCGGTTTATTTGTAATCTATGGAATTACGGTACTAGCTGAACTTTTTACAAAATCTGTCTAAAATAGTATAAAAAATAGTTGACGCCTATAAAGTCACATGTTATAATACAACGGTATGCCGCACAATGAGGTTTGCAAGTTCTGCAATGCAGACACCGTAATTGGCGAGTAATGATAATAGGAGGTGCCATATGTACGCAATTATAGCAACAGGTGGTAAACAGTACAAAGTAGCCGAAGGCGATATCATTAAAGTAGAAAAACTTGGTGTAGAAGCTGGAGAAACTTTTACATTTGACCAGGTACTTGCAGTTAGCGATTCTGAATTAAAAGTTGGAAATCCAACAGTAGAAGGTGCTACAGTTACAGCTTCTGTAATTGGAGACGGAAAAGCAAAAAAAGTAATCGTTTACAAGTATAAAAGAAAAACTGGATACCATAAGAAAAACGGTCACAGACAGCAGTACACAGCTGTTAAGATTGAAAAAATCAATGCTTAATCTGGTGTCGGAATGATTAGGGTAACCATTTATAAAAACGAAAAACATGAATGTGTTGGTTTTAAGGCGTTGGGTCATGCAGGTTACAGTGAGAATGGTCAGGATGTTGTCTGTGCAGCTGTTTCTGTGCTGACAATCAATACTGTGAATGCAATTGAGATTTTTACTCAGAATGAAGCCTCACTTGTATCTGATGATGAGCAGGGCTTAATCGATTATAGAATATCGGGAAGACCTACTAAAGAGACGACGCTGTTGTTGAAAGCTATGATTCTTGGTTTAGAGGAGATGGCTGATGACGAGAATTACGAGAAATATATCGATTTAACATTTGAGGAGGTGTAAGACCATGATGAAATTAAACCTTCAATTTTTCGCTCATAAAAAAGGAGTTGGTTCTACAAAGAACGGTAGAGACTCTGAATCTAAGAGATTAGGTGCGAAAAGAGCTGACGGACAATTTGTAAAAGCTGGAAATATCCTTTACAGACAACGTGGAACTAAGATTCACCCAGGTACTAACGTAGGACGTGGTGGAGACGATACTTTATTCGCTTTAGTTGACGGTGTTGTAAGATTCGAAAGAAAAGGAAGAGATAAGAAACAAGTTTCTATCTATCCAGTAGCTGAATAAGAATTTTACGAATTATAAAAGATTAGGCTTCAAATCTTATTGGTTTGAAGCCTTGTTTTTTTCCATCGGTTTATATTATAATAAAAACAATGTATAGAAAAGTAGGTGAGAAAGATGTTTGCAGACAGAGCAAAAATATATATCCGCTCAGGAAAAGGCGGAGATGGTCATGTCAGTTTTCGACGTGAACTATATGTACCAAACGGCGGTCCGGATGGTGGTGACGGAGGACGCGGCGGAGATGTTATCTTTGAAGTGGATGAAGGATTGAATACCCTTGCTGATTACCGACATAAAAGGAAATTTGCGGCAAAGGACGGCGAGCAGGGCGGAAAAAGACGCTGCCACGGGAAAGATGCAGAAGATATCATTTTGAAAGTTCCTGAAGGAACTGTGGTGAAAGAAGCGGAATCCGGGAAAGTTATCGCAGATATGTCAGGTGAGAACCGCAGACAGGTCATCTTAAAGGGTGGAAAAGGAGGTCTTGGTAACCAACATTTTGCAACTTCTACCATGCAGATTCCAAAGTATGCGCAGCCAGGACAGCCAGCTCAGGAATTGAACGTACAATTAGAGTTGAAAGTGATTGCAGATGTTGGGCTTGTCGGATTTCCGAATGTTGGGAAATCAACCTTTTTATCCCGTGTTACAAATGCAAATCCAAAGATTGCCAATTACCATTTTACAACATTAAATCCAAATCTCGGAGTTGTAGATTTAGGAGATGGGGAAAGTTTTGTTATAGCTGATATTCCCGGACTGATTGAAGGGGCTTCAGAAGGTGTTGGACTTGGACACGAATTTTTACGCCATATCGAGCGTACAAAGATGATGATTCACGTAGTGGATGCTGCATCGTCAGAGGGACGTGATCCGGTTGATGACATTTATAAGATTAATGAAGAATTAGAAGCATATAATCCTGAGATTGCAAAACGGCCTCAAGTCATTGCAGCAAATAAGACAGATTTGATATACTCAGAGGACGAAGATCCAGTTGAGCGTATCCGGGCAGAATTTGAACCAAAGGGAGTAAAGGTATTCGCAATTTCCGGGGTATCCGGCGCAGGAATCAAAGAGCTTTTGTATTATGTAAATGATCAGTTGAAACAATTAGAACAGGCTCCGATTACTTTCGAACAGGAATACTTCCCAGAAGAGGAACTCATTCATATTGATCTGCCATATACGGTTGAAAAAGAAGATGGCATGTATGTAGTGGAAGGGCCTAAGATTGAAAAGATGCTTGGATACACAAATTTAGACTCAGAAAAAGGATTTGCATTCTTCCAAAAATTCCTAAAAGATACAGGAATACTAGATGAATTGGAAGCTGCAGGAATTGAAGAAGGCGATACAGTGCGCATGTACGGGTTGCAATTCGATTATTATAAATAAGAGAGGAGGAAAATTATGACATCAAAACAGAGAGCGTATTTGAAAAGTCTTGCAATGGTTATGGATCCGATTTTTCAGGTTGGAAAATCAAGCATGACGCCAGAACTTACCAATGCAATTGCAGAAGCGTTGACAGCCAGAGAATTAATTAAAATCAATGTACTTCAAAACTGTGCCGATGATCCGAAAGAAATTGCACAGATCTTGGCAGAACGTACCCGCTCCCAGGTTGTTCAGGTAATAGGCAAAAAGATTGTGTTATACAAAGAAGGAAAAGATGATAAGAAGAAAATCGTACTTCCTTAGTGAATCATGAAAGAGGAAATAATATGAAGATTGGAATTATGGGGGGGACATTCGACCCCATTCATAATGGACACTTGATGCTTGGAAATTATGCATATAAACTTTTTCGACTCGATCAGGTATGGTTCCTGCCAAACGGAAATCCACCGCATAAGTCGAGTGCTGCCATTGAGTCCATGACTGTGAATCGGGTAGAGATGGTGCAAAAAGCAATTCAGCCATATGCGTATTTTCGTCTGGAAAAATATGAAGTAGAAGGAAAAGAGATTTCCTATTCCTATCAGACGATGCAGTACTTTCAAGACCGATATCCGGAACATGAATTCTATTTTATTATTGGTGCAGATTCTTTATTTTCTATTGAAAAATGGGTACATCCGGAGAAATTGCTGAGAACCTGTATCCTTTTAGCGGCATATCGCAATGGCAAAGGAACACAGGAGATGCTAAGTCAGATTCATTATTTAGCAAGAAAATATGAATGTGATATCCGTCTTATGAATACTCCGGATTTGGAGGTTTCTTCCAGTGATATTCGAAAAAGAATCAAAGAAGGACTTCCAATCAGCGAATTTGTACCAGAGGCAGTTGAAAAGTATATTGCAGAAAAACATTTATTTGAGGAAGAACAAAATGAAGCAGTTGACAATACGTAAAATAAAGGAAGAAGTAAAGATGCATTTGGATCAGAATCGGTATGAGCATACGCTTGGTGTTATGTATACTGCAGGCGCACTTGCGATGCGGTATGGGGCTGATTTGGAAGATACTATGATCGCGGGGCTTTTACATGATTGTGCGAAATGTATTCCATCTGCTCAAAAAATAGAATTGTGTAAAAAATATAATTTAAACATTTCTGAGGCAGAGCAGAAAAACCCTGGACTTTTACATGCAAAATTAGGAGCATATTTGGCAAAAGAGATATATCAGATAGAGAATACAGAAATTCTTGATGCGATTTCCTGCCATACAACCGGTCGCCCACATATGACACTGCTGGACAAGATTATTTATATTGCGGATTATATTGAGCCAGGAAGATGCGAGGCGCCTGATTTGCAGGAGATTCGACGTTTGGCATTTACAGATATCGATGAGTGTCTTTATACGATTCTTCATGCCTCATTAGAGTATTTGAAGAGCAAAAGTGAAGTGATTGATCCACTGACAGAACAGACTTATCTGTACTACAATGAAAGGAGAATTTAAAGATGGAAGAGTCAAGAAAAATGGCAAAAATAGCCTGTGCAGCATTAGCTGATAAAAAAGGAGAAGATATCAAAGTCATTGATATCTCAAATGTATCAGTTTTGGCAGATTATTTTATTATCGCAAACGGAACCAATGACAGCCAAGTACATGCTATGGTAGATAGTGTAGAAGAAGAGCTTGAAAAAGCCGGATTCACATTAAAACAAAGAGAAGGCTATGGACTTGGAAGCTGGGTGTTATTGGACTTCGGCGAAGTGATTGTTCATGTCTTTGACAAAGAAAATCGTCTTTTCTATGATTTGGAAAGAATCTGGAGTGACGGAAAGATGATAAATATTGAGGAATTATAATTTATAAACGGCATCTGAGCAGATGCCGTTTGTTTTTTAATTAATATTGATTACAGTCACTTTTTCACGTGTCATAGATTCAATGCTGCGACGAACACCTTGTGTTCCCATACCAGAGCCCTTTGTTCCGATAAATGGGAAGTGGTCTGGTCCGCGTTCTGTTCGACCGTTAATCTGTACAGAACCTGCTTGTATTTTTTCTGCAATTGTGAATGCCTGATCAATATCCTGAGAAAAGATACTTGCCTGTAATCCATATTCCGATTGATTGCTCATCTCAATGGCTTCATCGACTGTTTTTACACGAATAATCGGCAATACTGGACCAAATGGTTCCTCCCAAGCTAAACGCATATTTGGTGTCACATGGTCAAGCAGCGTAGGATAGATTAAATTTCCTTCTCGCTGATTTCCAGTAATTAATGTTGCATTTTTCTCAAGTGCATCATCAATCAGACGCTGTACAAAATCAGCTGATTTCTGATCAATCAGTGGTACAATCATTTTATTTTCTTCTGGAGAACCAATTGTTACATTTTTTAATTCTTCAGATAATTTCTCAATTAATTCATCAGCGATCATCTCGTCAACGAAAACACGTTTAATAGCAGTGCAGCGTTGACCGGAGTAAGAAAATGCACCGGATACAATTTGTTTTGCTGCCAAATCTAAATTTGCATCTTTTACAACAATGGCAGGGTCTTTTCCTCCCAATTCCATGACAAGTGGAATCATGTTTGCCAATTTTGCGATACGTTTTCCTGTACCGCTTCCACCCGTGAAAGAAATCATGTCAATCCCTTGATGTTCGATCAGATAATTTCCTATCACAGAACCATGACCTGTCACCACATTTAGAACACCTTTTGGAAGACCAGCCCGATCTAGCGCTTCAATCATTTTGATTCCGCTGATCGCACCTTGTGTTGCCGGCTTGAAGACGACGGCATTTCCACTTATCAGAGCCGGAGCAATTTTTGCTGCTGATAGATTAACAGGGTAGTTAAACGGAGAAATAGCAAGCACAACACCTAGAGGAACACGGTGACTAATGGCAATTTTAGAACGATTTCCCCCAGGAAAATTTTCTCCGAGCATACTTTCACCATATAAATGAATTGCTTCTTCAATTGTAAAACGAATCAAATCAATTGTGCGCTCCACTTCTTTGACGGCATCCTGAAATCCTTTACCGACTTCTTGCATAATAGTCGTTGCAATATCTTCCTTTGATTTTTCAAGCTCTTCAATCCAATGATATAAATAGTTACCGCGATCTCTGATAGAAAGTTTCTCCCATTTCTTTTGTGCAATTTTTGCACTTTGGATAGCTTTATCTGCCTCGTCTTTTGAAATCGCCTGTACCGTACCGACAAGTTCATCTTTATAAGGTGACATGATTTTAATAACTTCTTTGCTTTTGCTTTCTTCCCACATACCATCAATATAAAATCTATAGTTTTTGTTCAAATTCAAATAAATCCCTTCTTTCATTTAATTTTATTCTTTTCTTTAACTATATTTTAATAATAGTAATCATTATTAGTCAAGAGGTAAATTTTAGAGTAAAAAAATGAGACAGAAACAACTTATGAAAAAAATATATATTATTTAGAAAATTGAGAAAGAATTTTTGACTGTTTACAATGAAAAACAAGATACAATCTAAAAATATATTATATTTTTATAATTTTTATGAGAATTATGAAAGAATTTTGGAAATATGATGAATAAAACTCAGGGAACAGAAGAGGAGAGAAATAAAAATTAAAAGAAACATGTGATAGCAGACTGACAGATGATTAATCTGCCAGTCTGCAAAAATATCTTATTGAAAGAAACGAAATACACCAATCACTTTTCCTAAAATCTCTACTTCTGATACAATAATAGGCTCCATTGTATCATTCTCAGGCTGCAGACGGTATATACCTTCTTCTTTATAAAAAGTCTTCACCGTTGCGCTGTCATCTACAAGCGCAACAACCATCTCTCCGTTAGAAGCGACAGAAGTAGATTCTACCAATACCATATCACCATCTAAAATACCAGCATTAATCATGCTTTCTCCTTTTACAGTCAGTAAGAATGTTTCATTATTCGGCATAAATTCTATCGGAATAGGAAAGTAGTTGGTAATGTTTTGTTCAGCAAGAATTGGTTCTCCTGCAGCTACTTGACCTACAATTGGCACGTTTACCATCTCTCGCCTTGTGAGATTAAATGTATCATCTATAATCTCAATTGCACGTGGCTTCGTAGGATCTCGTCTGATATATCCATTTTTTTCTAAAGTTTCAAGATGAGAGTGGACAGATGATGTCGATTTTAAATTTACGGCTTCACAAATCTCACGTACGGCAGGAGGGTAACCGATTCTTAATATTTCAGATTTTATG
Organism: Faecalimonas nexilis; assembly: GCF_059731825.1. Classification (NCBI taxonomy): domain Bacteria; kingdom Bacillati; phylum Bacillota; class Clostridia; order Lachnospirales; family Lachnospiraceae; genus Faecalimonas; species Faecalimonas nexilis. Next base: position 1,801,296 of record NZ_AP029189.1, read on the forward strand.
TATTCTAATATTTCTAATTGTTTTTTACTTATTTTTCCATATGCCATTTAGACGACCTCCTAGAATGAAGTTATTTTAATTAAAAATATTTTACCATAAATACACAAAAAAGGCAAACAAATGTTTAGAAAATATGTTCGTATTTTTCTTCAAATCTATTGACAAACATTTGTTCTTGTTTTATAATTCGATACAAGAACAGTTGTTCGAAAAATACGTTCGCATATAGTGGAAGAGAGGTATATGAGATAATGACAAAAGAGAAAAGATATTATGAGAAACAACGATTTGCACAACGGAGAATGTGGATGCTCTTGGCAACTATTTTATTTATAACCATTGGAAGTGCCGTATTTGGAAGTTCCTTTTCCGATGCACATGGGAATGCACAGGAAAGCCCAATTACTTATAAGTACTATAAAAGTATAGTAATTCAACCAGGAGACACTCTTTGGGATATCGCTCTTGAATATAAAACAGATGATTACGGAAGCACTCAGGAATATGTAGATGAGCTGAAAGAAATTAATTCCTTAGAATCTGATTCGATACAGGAAAGCCAATATTTAATGATTGCATATTACGACGAAGAGTTTCGATAAAAGATACCATGCCGATATAGCAGCGAGTCTTATTAGTGAAAATAGATGCTATATCGGTCTTTTATAATAGAAATATATCTATACGACAAATACTGATTTTTCCAAAAGATATAGACATTTACTGTCGTATAGTGTAAAATATACTTAAAATCCAGTATTTACGAAAGGAATCTTGTTTCATGGCTAAAGACATAAAAACATATTATGAACAATCTTATATTGACAATACACTTCGATTACGTGAAGTTTTACAGACATTACCATCATTTACAAAAGATTATTTTCGTGCTGTAGAACCGACTACATCGGCTAAGACAAGAATTTCTTATGCTTATGACATCCGTGTATTTTTTCATTTTTTAATTGAGAACAATCCAATTTATCACGATTATACAACAACCCAGTTTACCCTTCAGGACTTAGAACGTGTTGAACCGATCGATATCGAGGAATATTTAGAGTATTTAAAGGTATATAAAGCGGATGATAATCAGGTGATCACAAATGGAGAAAAAGGACTGGCACGAAAATTTTCTTCTCTCAGGAGCTTTTACCGGTATTTTTACCGTCATCAGATGATTGAAAAAAATCCGACTATTTTTGTGGATATGCCAAAGTTACATGATAAAGCAATTATACGTTTAGATATTGATGAGGTTGCTTTGCTGCTTGATTATGTAGAAAATTGTGGGAAAGAATTGACGGGTCAAAAAAAAGTTTATTATGAAAAAACAAAAACTCGCGATTTGGCTATTTTGACATTATTGCTTGGAACGGGGATTCGTGTTTCAGAATGTGTAGGTCTTGATATCAATGATATTGATTTTAAGAATAATGGCATTAAGGTGACTAGAAAAGGTGGAAGTGAGATGGTTATCTATTTCGGTGAGGAAGTACGTAATGCTTTGGAGAATTATCTTGAGACAACAAGAGCCAGCGCTACTCCCCTACCCGACCATGAAAATGCTCTTTTTTTATCGACCCAAAGAAAAAGAATGGGAGTTCAGGCAATTGAGAATATGGTGAAAAAATATGCCAAACAAGTGACTCCAAACAAAAAAATAACACCTCATAAGCTTCGGAGTACCTATGGGACGTCCTTATACAAGGAAACAGGCGATATTTACCTTGTAGCCGACGTATTGGGGCATAAGGATGTAAATACGACAAAAAAACACTATGCGGCTATTGATGATATGCGGCGAAGACAGGCAGCCAGTGCTGTAAAATTAAGAGAAGAGCGAAATTAACTCTGCTCTTCTCTCCTGAATTTCCCAATGCTCAATGTCTATTTTTGCTTTTGGTTACATACAATCAGAATCTAATACAATTGTGAATGGTCCATCATTAATCAGGCTTACTTTCATGTCCGCCCCAAAACTTCCTTTTTCAACAACTGGTACATTTTCCTTGCATTTGGAAATAATATATTCATAAAGTTCTTCCGCTAATGCAGGATCTCCAGATTCAATAAAGCTTGGACGATTTCCTCTTTTACAATTTGCATATAGTGTAAACTGTGAAATCAATAAAAGCTCTCCATTCACATCAGCAAGTGAAAGATTTGTTTTTCCGTTTTCATCTTCAAAAATGCGAAGTCCGATCATTTTTTTTATCAGTTTGTCCGCAATTTCTTTTGTATCCTCCTGCCCGACTCCAATTAGTACCATAAATCCTTTTCCGATTTGTCCGATTATTTTATCATCTACTTTTACAGATGATTCTGTAACACGTTGTATCACAAATTTCATGTTCTTCCATCCTCCTAAATCTCATCTAAAACTATTCTACATGATTCTGATAGATTTGTGAAGTTGTTTATTTTCCTATTGTAAAAATAAGAAAAATATAATAGTATTAAGCAGGTAGAAACAGTAAAATAGAATGTAAGAAAGGATTTTATAGATGAAATTACAACAGTTATTGAGTTTTACGAGAAAAGCAGTGGATGAATACCAGATGATCCAGGAAGGAGATCATATTGCAGTTGGAATCTCTGGCGGAAAAGACAGCTTGACACTGCTCTATGCACTTCATGGATTAAAACGGTTCTATCCCAACAAATTTGAATTGAGTGCCATTACAGTTGATTTAGGATACGAAGAATTCGATTTAGATCCAGTACATGAATTATGTCAAGAACTCGGAGTGCCGTATAAGGTAGTGAAAACGGATATTGCTCACATTTTATTCGAAGAGAGAAAAGAAAGCAATCCTTGTTCTCTTTGTGCAAAGATGCGAAAAGGCGCATTGAATGATGCTGTAAAAGAAATGGGCTGCAATAAAGTTGCTTATGCGCATCACAAAGATGATATTATTGAAACAATGCTTCTCTCTCTGATTTTTGAAGGAAGATTTCATTCATTTTCGCCGAAAACATATTTGGATCGTATGGATTTGACAGTTATTCGTCCAATTATGTTTGTAGATGAAGCAGATGTTATTGGATTTAAGAATAAATACAACCTGCCGGTTGTAAAAAGTAAGTGCCCAGTTGACGGCTACACCAAACGCCAGTATGCAAAAGAACTTGTAAGACAATTAAATACTGAGCACCCAGGGGCAAAAAATAGAATGTTCACTGCAATTTTGAACGGTGATATCGAAGGATGGCCAGAAAGAATCTTACATAAAAGATAATTTTACAAAACAGGGACATGAGAAAAATTCCCATGTCCCTACCGTTTATAATTTTGCATCTGTAATATTATTTCTAAGTGAAACATAATCTTTGATGGCTTTTGCAGTTCCTTCTACACCGAGCTTTCCGCTGTTTAGACATAAATCATAACTCTTCGCTTCTGCCCATTCTTTATTCGTGTAATAATTGTAATAACTTGCTCTTTTTTTATCCGTTTTTAAGATCATATCTTTTGCTTTTGCATCAGTCAAGTTATAGAGTCTTGCAATTCTTCTGACACGAATGTCCAAATCAGCATAAATAAATACATTTACAACATTGTCATAGTTTTCCAAAGCATAGTCGGCACATCTTCCTACAAGAACACAAGGTCCTTCGTCAGCAATCTTCTTTATAGCATCAAATTGAGCCAAAAAGATCTTATGATTAATCGGCATATCTGAATAACTTCCAGAAGAATATCCAAGAGAGTAAGTATCCATCACTAATGAATAGAGAAAACTATTCGTAGGTTTTTCATCATGTGTCTCAAATAATTCTTCACAGATACCGCTTTCTTTTGCCGCTCTCTTTAACATCTCTTTGTCATATAATTTGATACCATAATCTTTAGCAATGACATTCCCGATCTCACGCCCAGCACTTCCAAATTGTCTTCCGATTGTAATAATTGTATTAAATTCACTCATATCTGTCACTCTCCTTTAAGTCTGAATACGAATTGTTTTAACATATAATTATTATACAACAATTTATGAGAAAAGTATATATTTTTATATGAATTTTACAGTTTAAGACGTTTGTTTTAGTTTGTTTAGCAGAGAGATAAAATAATCCGGAAGTGGAGCATCCACCTCAATATACTCATGCGTACGTGGATGAACAATACCCAATGTTTTTGCATGTAATGTCTGTCCCTGTAATTTGAAAGGACATTTTGCCGGTCCATAGACAGCATCTCCTAACAGAGGATGGCGTATATGAGCCATATGTACTCGTATCTGGTGTGTTCTACCTGTCTCCAATTGACATTTTATGTATGTATAATTTTTAAATCGTTCGATTACTTTATAATGAGTGACTGCATGCTTGCCGTTTTTATAGTTGACACTCATTTTTTTTCGCTCAATCGGATGTCTTCCAATTGGAGCGTCAATTGTCCCTTCATCTTCTTTTATAACCCCATGTACGATTGCGTGATATATTCGTTGTATGGAGTGTTCCTTTAGCTGTTCTGCTAAATCCTGGTGGACAAAATCATTTTTACAGACAAGCAGTGATCCGGTTGTATCCATATCTATTCGATGTACAATTCCAGGTCGCATTATTCCATTGATTCCAGATAATTGATCTTTGCAGTGATACATCAGGGCATTTACAAGAGTGCCAGAATAATGTCCTGCCGATGGGTGTACCACCATTCCTTTTGGTTTGTTAACAATCAAAATATCTTCATCCTCATATAAAATATCAATTGGGATATTCTCTGGCACAATATCCGGCTCTTGAAGCTCTGGTTTATCCAGAGCCAATGTATCAAGTGCGTTAAGTTTGTAGTTTGCTTTGACTATTTTCCCGTTTGCAGTCACATGTCCATCTTTAATTAATTTTTGAATATAAGAACGAGAAAGATCTAGAAATTGTTCTGAAAGAAATTTATCTACTCGGTTTCCAGAAAATTCTTTTTCTACAGTAACGGTCTGTATCATAATTAACTCTCCTGTTCCTTGTTCTTTTTACGCGAGAATAGCTTAAACAGCATTTCAAGATCATCTTCTTTGTAATAGAATAAAATTAATACGATAAGAAGTCCAGCTGACAATGTTACATAAATATCTGCCACATTGAAAATTGGGAAATCGATCAATTCGAAATAAAAGAAATCAATTACATAATTCAAACGTATCCGGTCTATCATATTTCCAATTGCCCCGGATGCAATCAGAAGCAGACAGATTCGCAATGGAATAAAATGTCTCTCGTGCGGCATTTTTAAATAGAAAAAAAGTGCTACAATCAGAATTATAATACCGATAATAACAAAGAAAATTTTTTGGTTTTGGAGTATCCCAAAAGCCGCTCCACGATTTTCCAGATAGTGAAGCTGGAAAACATTTTCTATGATATCAATTGGAGCTTGATTTTTCAAATTTTCCACTGCAAGTAGTTTTGTGTATTGATCTAAAAAAATTGCAAAAATCATACTTAAAGTAGCTAATAAATGGCTGAGGTAATGATTTGTTTTCTTTTTCATAAGATTCTCCCTTCCTGTTTCATTATATGTATAGATGTATCGTCACTAAATAACGTCCCCTTTTTGTCTGAGAAAGCATTTCTTTATATTGAAAACGTCCAAGTCCTCGAACAGAAATAATATCGTCTTGTTTAATTTGGTATCCATTGGATGTGATTAATTTTCCGTTTACAAATACTTTTCCATTTTCAATGTATGGTACCAGTTTTGTTCTGGAAGAAGAAAATGCAAGAGCTAAAAGACTGTCTAGCCGCAAAGACGACACGGTGCCTTTTTTTTCTTCTATTTGAGGAGTATAAGAAAACTTCTCAAAATTTTCCGGCTCTGCCATAACAGAAGTATGACGTATTCTTTTTAATTCATCTTGGATGAATTGTTCCAGAGACTGATGAACAAACAGAATTGCAGAATCTTCCTGTACAAGGATATCACCGATTTTGCTACGTTCAATACCAAGATTTAAAACAGCGCCTAAATAGTCTCTGTGAGAAAGTGCCTCAGAAAATTTTTTCTGCAACGGTCTGATTTTCAAAACAGAAATTGGATAAAAATACTCATAACAAAAAGCATCAGGTAGAAATGCAACCATCTGACGCTCTGAGAAATCATAACCGCCAAAAACTTTGTATGTTGTATATAATTCTGTCTTTGGCATTGTATGAAGAATATTTAATTCATTCAAATTTAAAAAATCAGAATATGTAACAATTCCGCGTTGATAGGATAGCCTTGAAAGCTCAATCAATCTCTTTTGTAACATAAGTTCTTCTTTTTGCATAATACTTGTCCTAATATCTTGTCTTAATAGATGGAACATCAAAAGATGTATTCAATAGATCCTGTAAATCACCGGAGATATCTACGTTAGCCGGTGTAATCAGAAAAATATAATTTGAAATCTTTTGCAGATTTCCATCAATAGCAAATGTCGCACCGGAAGTAAAATCTATCAAGCGCTGTGCCACTTCTAAATCTAATCCTTCCAAATTCAGGATAACAGTGCGTCCACTAAGCAGAGTCTCTGTAACTTCTCTGGAATCGTCAACATTTGTCGGCTTAATCACACAGACTTCCATTCCGGTTGTCTTTCTTGCAGGCTGACGCATAGGTGTTACTTTGCTGCTTGCTGGTTTTGCATGCTGGCTATGCTTCTCTTCTGGAACATTGTATTGTTCTTCATTTTCTTCCATCTGCTTTTCTTTCTTGAAAAAATTTCTTTTTGGCTTCTCTTCTATATCATCGTATTCTTCATCATCAAAGAACTCTTCATCGTAATCCTCGTCCTCATCACTCAACTTCAAAATATCTAAGAATTTGTCTAGTACGCCCATAATTATTTTAATCTCCTATCTTACTTCTATACTGTGGTATAATTTCGTTCACCAAAAATCCCGGTTCCCACACGAACCATAGTTGCACCCTCTTCAATAGCAACTTCATAATCATTGGTCATTCCCATCGAAAGAATACTCACATTAACATTATCAATGTTTTTGGCGTTGATGTCAACAGATAATTTGCGTAAACGTCTAAAAATAGGTCTGTTTTCTTCTGGATTTTTCACATATGGGGCAATTGTCATAAGACCTTTGATTTGAATATTTGGAAATAATGCAATTTTCTCAATCAAAGGAAGTACTTCCTCTACTTTTACTCCAAATTTACTCTCTTCTTCCGCCACATTTACTTCGATTAAAATGTTGGAAACCACGTCTTTTTTAGCTGCTTCCTGATTGATTGTCTCTGCCAATCGCAGAGAATCCACAGAATGAATCAATTCTGTTTTATCGACGATATATTTTACTTTGTTTCTTTGCAAATGACCAATCATATGCCATTTGATGTCTGATGGAAGCTGCTCATATTTTTCAGTCAGCTCCTGTACTTTATTTTCACCAAAACATCGTATTCCTTCGTTATAAATTTCTTGCAGCATAGAAATTGGTTTTGTCTTGCTCACGGCAATCAAAGTGACTTCACTTCGTTCTCTTTTTGCTCGTTTACAAGCATCTGCAATTTTTTCTTCTACTTGTTGTAAATTCTCTGATAACATGATTAAAAACTCCTTTTAAAAAACAATATCATTTTCTTTGATTCCGGTACTGTCTAATGCAATCCGATCATAATTGGAAAGCCCATAGCTGTTTCCCTCTTCGACAATGTAATATTCTTCACTTTCACTTAAGATATTAATCTGCTTAAACATTGCATATCCTTTGTTGATATTATAAACGCCTTTTAATGATTTTTTCTCTTTTAGCTGATAAGTTTCTGTAGACTCCGGTTTAATGATCACATCATTTTCTTGAAATACATTCGGATCTAAATATACCGTTTCGTTTTCTTCATAATAAATATTAACCGGTAAAAATTCGGTAATACTTTCCCCATTTTTATCTGTAGTCTGCCGGAGTACCCCCTGCTCAGAGCTATTGCCGCCCTGTGTAATATAAGATTTAGGAACTACGTAAAAATCTTTTTTTGTCTCAGCAGATTTTGGAATCTTAAGCCCGGATTGGTCTTCCAAAATCAATTCAATATCCAAATAACGTTCGTTTGCATATCGAATCATGGAGTTGTCAAATCCGAGATAAGCCAAAATATGTCCGTCAAGCTCTTTAATTTCTAAATTTCCCCATAATGTCTGATTATCTTTTGAAAAACGGACTTTTACCGATTTTTTTTCTTTTAGTACATCATAGGTTTCTTTTGAAATCTCTGTTACTAATGTCCATGATTCATCCGTAACCAGCTTATAAACAGGATCGCCGGCATTCACTTTCGTATTGTTGGCAAATTCTGTTTTTTGGTAATTACTCTTATCAAGAGATTCCAAAGTTACCGTGTCTTTTGTCAACCCTTCCATCCCATCTACAGAATATACTACAATCCCATCCTCGGCAGTTGAATACAGATTCATGTCTGAAAGAGTTCCATTGCTCAAAGCGCTATTCAGTTGATCCATCTTACTTTGACTGGAAATACTCTGCAGAGAACTTTCCATTTCATTCTTAAATAAATACATGTCTGAAAAAGAAGCATCTTTAAAGCTTTCACTAAATGTCTGTATTTTTAAAGACAAGGCATTTTTTTGTTCTTCACTTAATGTGACATTATCCTCAGAAGATCCATTGGAAAATGTTAGTTTTTCGTTGGACAGTGTATAAATATTAGTTCCTGCACGTACTTTACTATTATCCGTCGTATAATAATTGATATATCCGCTATTATCAGCATAGGTTACGTTTTCCGTACGAATAGCGATTCCAGTGTATGCATTATCCTTTAGAATTGAACCTTCCCGCACCTCATAGGGAGTAATGCGAGGGGCTGTCAGGTACAGAATAATAGTCACGATCAGATACAAAAAAATGATTCCAAAAATAATCAATCCGATATTTATATATTTCTTTTTTCGATAAGTTCTGATATTTGATGTATATGATGACAAAACCAATCCTCCTAAGATAATTTTTTCATTGCACTACCATTAAGGTAACAGAAGCATTTTCCTTGATAAGACTCCTGCTCGTTCATTTTAGCAATCACTTCATCCTGCAGTTTCCACCAGCTGGTATTCCAATTAGAAAAAAGAGAGTCTTTTTCCGGAACACGACTGAATAAACGTTCTACAACAATTTCCGGTGATAAATGTTCTAAAAAAGCAATCAGTCTTTGGATATACTCTTCTTTGCTGCATATTTTGATTGTACCACTTTCATACTCATAGGACAACTTTGTATTTTTTGCAATATATAAAGAATGAATTTTTACAATATCTATTTTTAAAGCAGATAATATTTTTGCACTTTCAATTGCATCTCGCATCGAATCTCCCGGAAGATTCAAAATAATATGTGTGCAGATTGGAAAGGCATATGACTGTATCATAAGTACTGCATCAATATATTCGGCTAATCCATGACCGCGGTTAATAGTATCCAATGTATGGTAATTAACTGTCTGCAAACCTAGTTCAATGCTGATAGCAACTTGATATTTTTCACTTATAGATTTTAAGACATCTAAATATTCTTTTTGAATGCAGTCAGGTCGTGTGGAGATTGAAATTTCCACAATATCCAGACAGGCTGCAGCCTCGCAAATATATGCCTGAAAGACATCCAATTTCATAAATGTATTTGTATAATTCTGAAAGTATGCAATATATTTTTTTGCCTTATATTTTTTTTCAATAAGTATTTTGGTACGTTCAAGCTGTTCTGTCACAGAAACCTGAGAAGCTAGTGCTTCAAATCCAGTTCCTACTTCAGAACAAAAGCTGCACCCGTTGCCGTCTAAACGGTTAGGACAGGTGATTGGAAGATTGATAGGCAATTTATAAACTTTTTCGCCATATTTTTCTTTTAAGTAATCTGAATATTTATAATATAATCTTTGTTCTTTCATCTCTAAATAGTTCCTTTTCGTCTGTATATTTTTTTATCAAAAGTGAATACTACTGTATAGATGATAAATAAGGAGGAAATATACATGAAATGGTTTGATAACACAAGTCTGACACTTGTCATTATCGGTGCAGTCAACTGGCTTCTAATCGGTATTTTTCGATTTGATTTAGTTACATTTCTTTTTGGAAATTTAAGCTGGATTTCAAGAATCATCTATACTGTCATTGGTCTGTGTGGTCTGTATCTGATCAGTCTTTATGGCAGAATTGGCAATATGGGAGATTCTTAACTATATAAATAGGGCTCTCATTGTGAGAGCCCTGGTATGGTAGATAGTAATGAATCCATTGTAGTATAAAGTGCATTTTTCGATTCGGCTCCCATGACAACAGAAATATACGGACGCGACTGACTATCCTGTTCATATAAAACAAGACATGCTCCGGCCTCATCTGTAGTTCCGGTTTTCCCACCGACCACTGTCACATTCTCCGGTGCCGTTCGGGTTCCGTTCACAAATAAATTGGATTGTCTCCAAGTCACGCTTCTTACAGAACCGTCTGGTTCCTTGATGTCTGTAGTGTAACTTGGCGAAGATATAATATCAACGAATTTCTCATTCTGAATTCCCTGATTAAAAATTAAATACAAATCATATGCAGTTGTATAATGATCTTTATCATGATAGCCATGCGGATTCACAAAATGTGAATTTGTAGCCCCCAATGCATTTGCTTCCTGATTCATCAACTGTACAAACGCATCGACGCTGCCAGAAATATGTTCCGCAATTGCAACAGCACTGTCATTCCCAGATGGAAGCATTAGTCCATACAATAAATCTTCTAACGTAAGCTGTTCGCCCTCTCGAAGACCTGCTACAGAAGAATCAGATGGTACAGATACTGCATTTTTACTTACCGTAACCTCATCTGAAAGTGTGCCGTATTTCAATGCTAAATACAAAGTAAGAATCTTCGTTGTACTTGCCGGAAACAAACGGTCATGCATGTGTTCCGACAAAAATACTTTCTTCTGATCTACACCGAATAATGCAGCTGCATGCAAAGAAGAAGCTACTTCGAAGTCATTCAGCGAAACATTTTCATTGGAAACACATAATTGATTCGCAAACAATTCCCCTTCATACAAATATCGATCATAGTTTGTAGTTTCATATTCTGTTACAATTTTTTCTTTTTTTGAAATACACCCAGCTGACAATATCGCAATGATAAGAATGATGGACAGTAGGCGTCTTTTTTTATCTATACATCTCACGCCAGTCCAAATCTCCTCTGTCAAGTGCAAGTACAATCAATTCAGCTGTTGCCAAATTAGTCGCCATAGGAATATTGTGCATATCACACAAACGCACTACATCATTTACATTCGGTTCATGCGGTTTTGGCGCCAATGGATCTCTCAAGAAAATCAGCGCATCAATATCATTCTGTCCTACCTGACTTCCAAGTTGCTGCATTCCACCTAAAGGTCCTGCTAAATACTTGTGAATAGACAGGTTCGTCACCTCTTCAATCAATCGTCCTGTTGTGCCTGTTGCAAACAAATTGTGTTTACTTAGAATTCCTCTGTATGCGATACAAAAATTCTGCATTAAAGTTTTTTTAGAATCATGTGCAATTAATCCTATATTCATATTTCCCACTCCTTACTGGTATTTTTTCGGTTGTAATCCTACATTTAAAACAAATCCAATTCCCATATAAAAACATACAATAGATGTCAAACCTGCACTGACAAACGGAAGAGAGAGTCCGGTATTGGGCAATACTCCTGTAGCCACACCGATATTGATAAAACTTTGAATCGCTATCAGTGCGGCAACTCCCTCGCAAATAATCCGCCCCGCAAGGTTCTGGGCTCGGAGCCCTATTAAAATGCATTGTATTACAATTAATAATAACAAAATTATGACGATACAACAACCCACAAATCCTAATTCTTCACCAATAATTGCAAAAATAAAGTCTGTATCAGCCTCCAAAAGGAAATTTCCGTTCTTTACAGAGGTTGTCGTATTGTTATTTAGTCCCTTTCCTTTCAGCTGTCCGGAACCGATTGCCATAATAGAATTCTGTTGCTGATAAGCAGTATCATCCGCATATTTTTCCGGTTCCAGCCAGGCAAGAATACGTTTTTGCTGGTATTCTTTCAAAAATGGCTGGTTTGGCATAACAGCGATGCTGACAACAATGATTGCTGCCGGAATTGCAATTGCAAGTGCAGTGCCAATGAACTTGTAACTCAATCCACCGATGTACATCAAAATACAAAACAGCGCCGCAATACAAAGTGTATTTGAAAGGTTTGGCTGTTTATAAATTAAAAGCAGAGAAGGTGCAATCAGTAAAACAGACTTTACAATTGTAAGTGGTTCCTTCATACGCGCTTCATGATTCATCAAAAATTTTGCGAAAAACAAAATCATAAAAATTTTAGTAAAATCAGAAGGCTGCAATGTTGTAAAACCTAAATTGATCCACCTCTTTGCACCATTTAATTCCATTCCCAAAAAGTGTACATATAACAATAAAAGCAGATTAAAACCATAAATCAGCCAATATAGATTTAATAGCCATTCATAATCAATCATAGAGATTATCACCATAACAATAATTCCCATTATGATACCAATAATCTGTTTCATCTGCGATGATGGCTCGGCACTTCCGACAGCTAAAACGCCAATTATGGAAAGTGCAAGCACCGACAACACTAATAAAAATTTAAAATCTTTTATATGATAGGGTTTCGATAGTTTCACGATTCTTCTCCTGTAAGTTTAATAAATATTGTTGAACGTGTAAATTGAACGTCAAACGTCTCCGGAGTTACTTCCATGTATTTTGAAATTGTCTTATACAATTCCAATTGTACTTTTTCTAATGCATCGGGTGTACAGTTTACGCGGTCTGAAACAAGTAATACTTTCAGCCTGTCTTTTGCAATTAAAACAGAAGGTTTTCTTTTGATTGTTTCAAATACGGCCATCTTTGCAGCACCTCCTAATGTTTCTGAAAAATACGAGTCAGTTTGGTGAAGAAACCGGTATTGGAATCTAAATTCAGGAACGGAACTTCTTCACCTAAAAGCCGCTTACAAATATTAAAATATGCTTTTCCTGCCATGGAGTCAAGTCCGATAACAGGCTCTCCCTGATTTGTTCCAATCACAATCTGTTCGTCATCCGGAATTGCTCCCAAAAGATTGACTGCTAAAATCTCAGTAACATCCTCTACTGACATCATATCTCCTCTTTTTACCATATCCATTCGGATACGATTGATGATCAGGTCAATTTTTTTTATCTGATTTTTTTCCAGCAATCCGATAATGCGGTCTGCATCACGGATTGCTGATACTTCCGGAGTTGTTACAATGACTGCGTGATCTGCTCCTGCAATTGCATTTTGAAATCCTTGTTCAATTCCGGCAGGACAATCCAAAAGTATGTAATCATATTCTTCTTTTAATTCTTCCGTCAGTTTTTTCATCTGCTGTGGAGAGATTGCAGACTTATCTTTTGTCTGCGCTGATGGCAGAAGATAGAGATTGTCATATCGCTTGTCCCTGATCAACGCCTGTTTCATACGGCAATTTCCCTCAATGACATCTACCAGATTATATACGATACGATTTTCAAGTCCCATGACAACATCTAAGTTTCGAAGTCCTAAATCCGTATCAATCACCACAACTTTTTTGTCTAATTTTGCAAGCCCTGCTCCTAGATTGGCAGTCGTTGTTGTCTTTCCAACGCCACCCTTCCCTGATGTAACTACAATAACTTCACCCATTTTAAATTCCTCCTACATGCTTTTTTATATCTGCGGGTCTGTTTGACATTTTTCTTTTGTGCTTTAAAAAGGGTTCTGAACGTATTTTCCGGTTAATCTCCTCGTATCTCTGAACCAAGTGAAGAAGCAGTTCCGGTTACAAGATCGGCATCATCTGCCAGATTAAAATATTTTCTAACCATATCTCTTCCGATCTCAGCAGGATAACCAGAATTATATCCATATGCAATACGTGCACTGACTGCAATCTGCGGTTCATCAGCTGGTGCGTATCCCACAAACAATACGTGGTCCGCATGCGCTTTGCTATGCTGTGCAGTACCGGTCTTTCCTGCCATTTGGATTCCGCCATCCCGCACGCTTTTAAAGCGGCTGTCGCGTTCTACCATCTGTTCCATACCTTCTTCAATCAAATCAAAGCTACTACTGCTAATTTCACTTTCCTCAATCTGTTTATATAATGTAGGCTCAAACTCTTTGACAAGATTACCGTCAACATCTTCAATTTTACTCAAAAGTGTAAGATCATACACGGTACCTCGATTTGCAATAGCTGTCACATATTTTGCAAGCTGGCTTGTTGTAAAGAGGTTTGTACCCTGTCCGATTGCAGAACGGACAGCATCCTCATCACTGACACGAGGTTCAGATTCTGGAATTTCAAGACCGGAAGTCTCTCCAAGACCAAACATCTCCGCGTATTTCGCAAGTTTGTCAGTTCCGACATCCGAAGAGTAATTTCCTTCAGATGATAAACCAAGACGATATCCGACATCAAAGAAAAAGTTGTTACATGAATGTGCCAGCGCACCGGTTACGGTTAAGTTGCCGTGCCCTCCAGGATAAATCCAACATTTCGGACTAGGGGTAATATTTTTATATGGTCCATAACATCCAATCGTAGTACTTCCGGTAATAATACCTTCTGAAAGCCCCGCCGCTGAGGATACCATCTTATAGGTAGATCCAGGTGCGGTTGTCTCTTGAGTAGCTTTATTGTAAAACGGCTGTGAAAGATCTACATACAATTTATTGTAGTAGTCTGAATCCATTGTATTGGCAAGTCGATTGTTGTCATATCCCGGATAAGAGACAAGTGCAAGTGTTTTTCCTGTCGCAACTTCAGTCATAACAAATGATCCGGTGGACGGTTCAACACCTAACTGCCCTGGGGTAATTTCCAGACTTTCAATCTTGCTGCGAATGAAATCATACGCCGATATTGATCCTGATGCAAGTCTGTTATATTGATCCTGTTGTTCATCAAGCGGAAGTACATTTTGTTCATATAACAGCATACATACCTGACTTCCACGAAGCGTTCCATCTTTGATCATGTACTGGTAAATAAGTTTTTCAAAATTGCTGTCTGTTTTCAGATAGTCATTGATAAACGTTAATATTCCCTGGTACAGTTCTCCGGCATTTGAATATTTTTCGTCGGAAGATACGTAATCCTGAATGACAGAAGTATCAATCCAGTTCTTTGAAATGGCATAATTCAAGTACTCTTTCAAACTGATTGATTCATCTGTTTTCCAAGCTTTATAGGTCTCATCGTTCGTATCAATTTTATCTTTCATAATAATTTCCGTCTTGGAAGTAAGTAGATCCGCCTCAATATAATTCATATATGCCTGCATCTCTTTCGACAGATCTTCATATGGTTCTGCTGATGAAGATTGCAGCTCTGTTATAATCTCATTAATGGCAGTATCCAGTCTTTGACTGTATGCAGCATAGACCTCCTGCTCAGTCGCCTGTGCCTCACTCGTCGCAAAGTGATCAATATCTAAAATCTCATTTGCGAAAAATGCATTATAGATATCACCGACCGGAATAATAATATCGGAATTTCCCTCTGGATCTCTGGTATAATCAAGAGCCGTCGTCATTTTTTTCAAAATAATACCTGCAAGCTTTTCCTCTATTAAATTGTACGCCGTAATCTGCAGATTCTTATCGATAGAAAGATAAAGGTTATTGCCTGCCTTCGGCTCCTTATCTTTCTTGCTTTCAATAACTTTTCCCACACTGTCGACATATACCGTTTCTTTTCCTTTTTCACCTTGCAGATATTCATCCATTGTCTGCTCGATACCTGATTTTCCTACAATATCTGTCAGAGAATACGATTTCTGCTGTTCTTCGCTCAGATCGTCGTACTCTTCCTGAGAGATCTTTCCGGTGTATCCAAGAATGGATGAAAAATATTTACTGTCCGGATATTCTCTCAGAGATTCCTCTCCGATACTGATTCCTTGAAGATCAGATAGATTTTCCATGATAACCGCCACTGTCTGGTCACTGACATCAGAAGCAATGGTTGTTGGAATATACTTCTGGAAACTGTTTAAATGCATTCCATATCGGATTGTCACAAGCTGAAGGACACGGGATTTTCCATATTTTTCTTCGTATTTTTCCTGATCAATACCAAATCCCCAAGATTTTCCACGCTTATTCGCACAGAGAAAATCCATGACTTCCTGCGGCGTAGAATTTTTTTCATCTTCCGATAACTTATCAATTGTTGTATATCCATAAATATCGGCAAGAAAACGCAGTCTTCTGGTACCTTCCGAGTAAAGAAATTCATATTCATTATTAGAGTTTAGAATAATTCCAAAATCATTTACAATCGAATCTCCATTTTTTTCTACCATATCAATGACGCTATTGATTGTTTTATTAATAAGTTTATTTTTCTGTTTGGTATCTTCATAAGAACCATTATCTTCAATCTGTACGGAATAAGCGAGCTTGTTTGTAGCAAGCACCTCCCCGTTGAGGTCATATATAACTCCTCTAGTTCCTTGGATGGTTTTTGTCTTTTGAATCTTCAATTTGTAGTTGTTCAGGTAATCTTCCCCTTTTACAATCTGTAAATAGAATACACGCTGAATCAAAATTGCAGATAAAATACAAAAAACAACAATCAAAACAAATAATCTTGACTTTAATACTTCTAGAATAGAATCTTTTAGACGATTAAACAAATTTACTTGCACTCCTTTTTTCTTCTGCTTCTAATTTTTGGTTAATATGCAAAATAAGCTGGTATAAAATTAATGTTACTAAAATAGTATATATTAATTCCGGCATAATGATATGGTTCAAATAATATAGATAATTGAACCGACTTCGAATAATGAACATGAAAATACACACAATATGTCCATAAATAAAGTCACTTGCCGCAATCAAAATCAATGGAAGTTTAATATCCTCAGCGTAAAAAATCCGCTTGAAGAAACCATTTACATAGCCAATCAGCATAAAAACTAAAGCGTAAAATCCAATCAGCTCACTAAAGAATATATCGACAAGCAGACCGGAAAGAAAGCCGACAAACATACCTTCCTTTTTACCGCGCATGAATCCAAATGCTGATGTGATTACAATCAAAAGATTCGGTGTGATGGATGCAAATGCAATTTTTTGAAAAACGGTACACTCTAATAAAAAGCATACAACAATAATTAAAACAGTGATGACTCTTCTTTTCAAAACAGTACTCCTTTCTACTATTCTTCTTTCTCCAGCATCTCCTCTTTTGTAGTTGTAATGACAAGTACTTCCTGTAAATGTTGAAAGTCAACAGCAGGTGTAATATATCCCGATCTTGTAAGGTTGTTTGCATCCGTTGTGATTTCACTGACATACCCGATCAAAATTCCCTGCAGATATTTGCTGCTGATATGTGAAGTAACAACCTGTTCTCCTTCTTTTATTTCGGAACCATTATTTGCAAGCTGTTCAAAACGAATTTTCCCATCGTTCATCAGCGTTAAATCCCCTTTTACAATACATTTATCCGAAGTCGACAAAATCAGCGCGCTGACATTGCTGGAATCATCTATGATCGAGCGTACACGTGCCCAATTCGGTCCGACTTCTGTCACAATTCCCACAAGACCGGTTCCAGCCATGACATTCATATCCTTTTTGATACCATCTTTTTCTCCTTTATCAATGGTAAAAGAACTGAACCAGTTACCGGAATCATTCGCGGTGACATGTGCACCGACTTTTTTATAATCCGCATAACTTTGGTCAAGCGCATAAAGTTCCTGAAGGCGTTCTAATTCATAACGCTCTTGCTGCAGACGATTGTTCTCAATCGTTAATTCGTCCACAGTTTTCTGCAGTTTCTCATTTTTGCTTTTTACTTCTTTTAATGTTTCAAAATTTTGAGTTAGATCGCTCATCCACAATCCAATATTATTGATTCCTTTCTGCATCGGAACAATCGTGTAATTTGCCACTGTCCGAAGCGGCCCATTCACTTTATCTGTCACAAGTGACAGTCCCATCAAAATGATACAGATTAATGAAAGAATCAATAACCAATATTTACTTGCTAATGTCGTTTGATTTTTTGTTTTCATATTATCCCATCCACCTATAATTTTCATCTAACATTGAAAATGTCAATTTTCTCAATTCTTTTGATTGAATGATCTGTTTGAGACCTTCCACCACACAAACATCAGGATTCTTGACAGCTTGTGCTTTAATACCGGTTCTTCCTTCTATGTATTCGGCAAGTCCTTTCATATGAGCGAGCCCGCCTGTAACATAAATCCCGTTCATCTCAATTGATTTTCGGACTTCAGGCGGTGTTCGTTCCAATAGGAGGTCAATCTCTCGAATACAGGCAGCCAAAGGCTCTTTAACCGCCGCTCTTACAAGATTGACGGAAATCTCTTTCTGCTGTGGAACACCGGTAATCAAATCCCTGCCGGCAACCTCCATGGAAGTGTCCGTCTTTTCATCGAAGACATCAAAATGCTGCCGTAATTTTTCCGCAGTCAGTCGTCCGATCAAAAAATCTGTAGTATGACGTACAAGGCTGCTGATTGCATTGTCAAGCATAGCACCTCCGGTCTTTACTAATTTATTCAAGACCATACCGCCTGATGCGAGGACGGACAGCTCTGTTGTCTCACCACCGAAATTGGCAATAAATATTCCAGGAGAATTCTGAATATCCAGCCCAATCCCGATCGCATCTGCGACTGCCCGCTCTACAACATTGACTTCTTTTGCCTTTGCAGTAGAATGTACAACCAAATCAAAGAATGCCTTTTTTTCAACTTCCGTCACATCAGTCGGAACGGCTACTATATATTTTGAGCCACGTGCAAAATGGCGTTCCTTTTTCAGCAGATTGTTCAATAAGTATTGCATATCATAAAAGTGAGAAATCACGCCTTCTTTCATCGGAAAGACGACTTCTATATTGTCAGGCGCTTTTTCAAACATCTCATATGCCTCGTCACCCACAGAAAAAATCTCATCTTCATTTGCAATAGCAATTGTATTTTTTTCTCGCCATATGGCATTCTTTTTTTTATCATAAACTTTGATCTCATAAGTGCCAAGATCCAGTCCATATATATTTCCAAACATTGTATATCCTTTCGATTGTCATAAAAGCCTCTGTTCAGCAAAGCTGATATAACAATTATTGCCAATAATAATGTGATCTAATAATTCAATTCCAATCAGATTACCTGCATCTGTCACTCTTTTAGTCAGCAGTATATCATTTTTACTTGGTGTCGGATCACCGCTTGGGTGATTGTGCATCAGTATAATGGAAACTGCATTTTTCTCAAGAGCTTCTATAAATAATTCTCTTGGAGAGACTAAAGAAGCGTTAACTGTTCCTTTTGAAATATCAGTCTCACCAATGAGTTTTGATTTCGTATTCAGCATCAGAAGTTTCATGTGTTCCTGCTTCCGATGACGCAGATCTTCCATATAATAATCTGCGATTGTAGACGGAGACGTAAAAATCAGACTTTCTTTTACACTGGCCTTCGAAAGACGCTTTGCCAATTCCGAGAGGCATAAAATCTGAGTTGCTTTTACTGTTCCGATTCCTTTGATTGCCTTCAGCTTTTCCATTGTAAGCTGGTGCACTGCCAAAATATTGTCCTCTTCCTGCTCCGATGTGCGTAAAATATTACGCGCCATCTCCAAAGAGTTTGTACCTCTTGTCCCAGTTCTCAAAAGAACCGCGAGCAGCTCTGCGTTTGACAAGTTCTCGACTCCATAGCGGAGACACTTTTCATACGGCCGCTCATCTTCCAACATTTCTTTGATTGTGCATGTTTGATTCATTCTCTTGTACAGACTCTTTGACACGATAGCATTGCTATAAGAAGCGATAAATAATTGCAGATATAACAAGTCCAATAATGCTTGCGATTGTTATTTTGATATTTAATGCGAATGTAATAACCAATATACCGAGATTTAACACAATTGGGTTATCAAATCCAAAAGACTGCCCATAGTTCAACCAGGCAAATCCAGGCATATCTGCTGTAAGCGTTCCTATAAACCCGCCAAGAACAATCCCTGCCAACATTAAGAGAAATAACGCCCAGGAATTCTTCCCTCCTGCCCTCTTCATTTGTACTCCACCTCGTTTCTTACTCCACAAACTTTACTTATTTTACCACAATTTAAAATTGGTGTACATAGTTAACACATTAAATTTTTCTGAATAAATTGTGACGAATCAGTCGAAAAATGTAAATTCCTTTGCGATCATTTCAGCCACTTTTATTCCATCCATCGCTGCCGAAGTGATTCCGCCTGCATATCCTGCACCTTCTCCACACGGGTAAATCCGCAGATTTTCAAGGTGAAGTTCCTGATTTCTAGGAATTCGAACAGGAGAAGATGTACGGCTCTCCACGCCAGATAACACCGTGTCATCTTTTGCAAAACCATGTATTTGTCTGTCGAACACTTTTATTCCTTCTTCAATAGAATCACCAATTTCTTTTGGAAAAATTGCACGAACATTCGCAAACGTGTACGCTCCCTTTATCTGAGGTTCAATTTTTCCGAAATGCTCTGTAACTTTATTCTCACAAAAATCTCCAAAGCACTGTACCGGGACCGCTCCTTTTCCCACCTGATACGCCCGTTCTTCCAGCAATTGCTGAAATCTAACGCCAGCCAGTGGATGCTCCGAACCATAATCTTTAGGTGTTACTGTCACAATGATCGCACTATTTGCATTTTTCCCATCCCGCGCATGATAACTCATTCCATTTACGGCGAGCCGACCTTCCTCAGAGGAAGCATTGACGACATATCCTCCCGGACACATGCAGAACGAATAAACACCTCTTCCATTTTCCAAATTTGCTGCCACTTTATATGGAGCGGCAGGGAGATCGTAAGGTACATTTTCACCATACTGAGCACAATTTATCATTTCCTGGTCATGCTCAACTCTGACACCTACTGCGAATGATTTAGCGATCATCGGAATCTGTCTTTCATAGAGCATGGAAAAAGTGTCTCTGGCGCTGTGCCCGATTGCCAGTACAAGTATCTCTGCCGGGCAGCGGATACTTTCAGCATCAGTTGTCACCGTGATTGCCGTAAGCTTTCCGTCTTCCACATGAATATCCGTCATCTGACTGTGAAAATGTACTTCACCGCCCCAATCTAAAATCCGCTGTCTCATATTTTTTACAACTGTAATCAAAAGATCGGTTCCAATATGTGGTTTATGACTGTACAGGATGTCCTTTGGCGCACCGTTTTCCACAAAGATTTCCAGCACTTTCCGGTTCCTTCCAACTGGATCTTTGACAAGTGTATTTAGTTTTCCATCTGAAAATGTTCCTGCACCGCCCTCTCCGAACTGTACATTGGAGTTCGGATTTAGAATCTGTTCGTTCCAAAATCGTTCCACATCTTTTTTTCGTTCCTCTACAGAAGCGCCACGTTCATATACAACCGGACGATATCCATGCTCGGCAAGCAAATATGCGCAAAATAATCCTGCCGGTCCGCTTCCGATGACCACCGGTCGGTGTTCCATCTTCTTGGTACCGGAATTTGGAAAGTCATAAGGTGTCTCGTGGATGAGTGTCACCTGATTTCCTTTTTGACGTCTCATAATCTTTTGCTCATTTGAAACCTCCACATCCACGGTGTAGACATACATAATATTGGGTTTCTTTCGGGCATCAATGGACTGTTTGCGAATTTTTAAAGATAGTACCTCTTTTTCAGAAATACGAAGTATTTTTGTTGCCTTTTGAACCAACTCCTCTTTGCCCTTATCTGGAGTCAGTTTTATCTGATTGATTCGAATCATCTTTCCATTCCTTTCGCCGCGTGCTTCCCGGCAAGAAAACCAGTTGCCCACGCCCATTGTAAATTATATCCTCCGCAGATTCCGTCAATATCCATCAGTTCTCCTGTGATATATAAGTCTTTCACAAGAACAGACTCCATCGTAGCCGGATTTATCATATCTGTGCGTACTCCACCGGCACAAACCTGTGCCTGTTCAAAAGGATTTGTCTCCTCGATCTCCACCTGAAAATGCTTACACAGAGAAAACAATTTTTCCCATTTATCAGATCGGATTTCGGAAGCTTTTATATGCAATGGGATATATGCCTGCTTTAAAAACAACTCGCTTAGCTTACGATTAAATATCCCTACAAAGAAATCCTCTGCCGTTCTATCAGCATGTTGTCGTTTTCGTTCTTCCATCAATATGCAAAACTCGTTGTCATCAGCCTCAGGGAAAAAATCAATCTCTGCTTCTACCAACTTCTTCTCTTTGAGCGCCTTTGCTGCAAATCTGCTGATCTGAAAAACAGGAATGCCGGAAATACCGTAGTTTGTAAGCTGAAGCTCTCCTGTGTCAGCAGCCTGACAATCTCCGTCGACCAGCACGGATACCTTCGCATTTGTGCGAACGCCCGCCACCTGTTTAAAATAGGTGCCTTTCCCGCGAAGTTGTACAAGTGCAGGGACAACCGGAGAAATCGTATGACCAAATTGTTTTGCCAATGCATAGCCACTTCCGTCAGACCCCAATACTGCGGCTGCCTTACCACCTGTCGCCAAAATTACCGCATCCGCACAATATTTTTTGTTTCCCGCCACAACTGTAAATTGCTCTTTTTTTTGTGAAACGGAAGTTACATGCTCATTTAGAATAACATCGACTGAAAGTTTTTCCAATTCCATCACAAGGACATCCAACACTGCGGATGCCTGTTCTGAAACAGGGTAGATATACCCCTGTCTGCTTTTTGTGAGAACACCTAACGACTCAAAAAAGGAAACTGTCTCTTTATAGCCAAATTTCTTTAACACAGTATCGACAATCGAGAGATCTTCACCGCGGAAACATTCTGCTACCATATACTCATTGGTCAAATTACATTTTCCGTTTCCGGTAGATAAGATTTTTTTTCCGAGTTTATTCTGATGTTCTATAATTGTCACCTTCGCGCCTTCTCTTGCGGCCGAAATTGCAGCGACCATTCCGGAAGCTCCTCCGCCTACGATGATTACATGTCTTTTTTTCATAACTGTACGATTCCTTTTCTCACTAAATGTTCCAAAGACATGAGAATCCCAAGTTTTGCGTGCGGCCAGGTAAGTCCTCCCTGAAAATAAACTGCATATGGAGGTTTGATCGGTCCGTCGGCACTTAGTTCAATAGATGAACCTTGTACAAATGCTCCGGCAGCCATGATCACATCACTGTCATATCCAGGCATTGCCCAAGGTTCCGGTGATACATAGCTGTCAACCGGTGCGGCAGCCTGAATTCCCTGACAGAATGCGATAACACCTTCCGGTGTGCCAAGTTCCACTGCCTGTATAATGTCATGCCTGCTTTCTGTGCTGTTTGGAATCACAGAAAAGCCAAGTTTTTCGTAGATGTTTGCCGCAAAAATGGCGCCTTTTAATGCGCTTCCGACAACCGTTGGTGCAAGGAAAAAGCCCTGATAAAAAGACTGCATCACCCCAAGTGAAGCCCCTACTTCTTTTCCAAGTCCCGGCGACGTCAAACGATAAGCACAGTTTTCAATGTATTCCTCTTTACCGGCTATGTAACCGCCAATCGGCGCCAGTCCGCCACCTGGATTTTTGATAAGTGATCCGACAATCAAATCTGCCCCCACATCACTTGGCTCGATTGTCTCCACAAACTCTCCATAACAGTTGTCGACCATACAGATTACATCTGGTTTAATCTTCTTCACAAATGAGATCAATTGTCCAATCTGTGCAACGGAAAAGCTTGGACGTGTCTGATATCCTTTCGATCTCTGAATTGTGATCAGTTTTGTCTTCTCATGAATTGCTTTTTTGATATTTTCATAGTCAAATGTGCCATCCGCTAACAGATCTACCTGTCGGTATGTGATTCCATATTCCGAAAGAGAACCCTTTGATTTGCGAATCCCAATTACTTCCTCCAGTGTGTCATACGGTTTTCCAACCGGAGAGAGCAATTCATCTCCCGGTCTTAGATTGGCGCTCAGTGCAAGTGCAAGTGCATGTGTCCCACAGGTAATCTGCGGACGTACCAAAGCAGATTCTGTGTGAAATGTTTTTGCATAAACTTCTTCCAGCGTGTCACGTCCCTGATCATTGTATCCGTATCCGCTTGCATAATTAAAGCAGGCTTCATTGACACGACTTTCCTGCATCGCGCGAATCACTTTCAATTGATTAAATTCTGTCACCTTGTCAATTTGATCAAAACGATCTTCCAGTGACTTTTCTATTTCTTTTCCAAACTGATATACTTTTTCTGAGATTCCAAGCTCTCTATACATCTCTGTCATTTCAAACATATATAAGGTATCCTTTCTTGTATTTTCGTAATCATCATATCTACGACTTTGGCTTCATTATGATCATATTGACTTTTATCGATCCAGATCACATCACGTTCTCTTCGAAACCAAGTGAGCTGCCTCTTTGCAAAATGCCGTGTGTCTCGTTTTAAAATATAGATTGTTTCCTCAAGCGTGCAATCGCCGTCAAGATAGTCCAAAATCTCTTTATAACCAAGTCCTTGCATGGAGACCATATCTTTTGTATATCCCCGTTCTTTTAACGACTGAACTTCCTCCAATAATCCATCCTGCACCATCTGATCCACACGCAGATTGATGCGGTCATACAAAAGTTTTCGATCATCTGTCAAAACGAAGTAGCAGAAATCATAAGGTGACTCCTTTGTACGTTCTGTCTCATTATGCTCGGAGATTTTCTGTCCGGTCTGCTTGAAAAACTCCAATGCCCGAATAACACGTTTTACATTGTTTGCATGAATCGTTTCAGCAGATTTTTCATCCACCTTTCGAAGTTCTTCATGGAGATATTGGGCACCTTTTTCTTTTGCAAGCCGTTCTAATTCTTCTCGGTAAGAAGAGTCTTCATTGCTTTCTGTAAAGTCAATGTCATAGAGTAATGCCTGAATGTAAAATCCGGTTCCACCTACCACAATTGGAATATGTCCATTTGCGTAAATCTTTTCCATTGCCTGTTTTGCCATCTCCTGAAAACGCACTACATGAAATTCTTCATCCGGTTCTAGCTCATCAATCAAATAATGAGGTACTCCCTGCATCTCTTCTGAGCGGATCTTGGCGGAACCGATGTCCATATATTTGTAAACTTGCATGGAATCGGCTGAAATGATCTCCCCACCGATTTTCTTTGCAAGCTCGATAGACGCTTTTGTTTTGCCGACTGCCGTCGGTCCTGTTAAAATAATAATTGGTTTCTTCATAGTTATCCCTACACAATTCTTTTGAATTTCTTTTCCAGTTCTCGTTTTGTCATGGCGATAATCGTCGGTCTTCCATGCGGACAGTGATATGGATTTTCAAGCTCCAAAAGTTCGCCGATCAAAGTTTCTACCTCAGCGGCAGATAGACGGGAATTTCCTTTCACTGCTGCCTTACAGGACATCGATGCAACTTTTTCAGCAACAATATCCGGTGCAAGAGACGAATGAATTCCGTCGACAAGCTGGTCCAGCATCTCTGTAAACAATTCTCTTTTTGCAATGCTGAACAGATTGTCAGGAACCGCTCGAATTGCGTATGAATCTCCACCAAACGGCTCAATCTCAAATCCAATATTTGTAAAAATATCCATATGTGTATTCAGCGCTTCTTCCTCCTGCATGGAAAGATTCAGGATGATAGGCGGGCTTAAATATTGAGAAGTAAACTCCCTGTCTTTCATGCCGCGAAGCGTCTTTTCATACAACACGCGTTCATGGGCTGCATGTTGGTCAATGATATAAAGCTGTTCATGAAACTCCACAAGCCAGTAAGTCTCAAATAGCTGTCCGATAATCTTGTATTCCTGTGCTGCTTTTTTTGTAAGCAGCTTCTCCTCGAAGAAATCCAACTGCTTTTCTGTTACAACCGACTTCTCCTCTCTTGGCGCAACCGCCTGTTCAGGCATTGGTTCTTTTGCAACTGTCCGCTGTTCAGGCACCGGTTGTTTTACAGCTGCCACTTGGCTTGCAGGCAAAGCTTCATAGTTCACGTTTTCTTGAACGACTGATGGCGCAGGAGTTGGTTTTACTTTCGTCACTTGCTGATGGTATGCTGTTACCCTCTCCCGCATTTTTTTCATAAAATAATCCAGATTTTTTTCTTCCTCTATAACCGGTGTTTTTCTTTCTTCTCTGACTGGCGTCATTGGTTGTTCTTGTTTTCGCTCGACAATTTTTTCTGCTTTCACAGGAACTTCTTTTGCCTCAGGAAGCTCCACTCTTGGAATCAGTTCCGGTTCACTTAATGTCTGCTTCAGAGCATTGTAGATAAAATTGTACACGCCCTGCTGATTGCTGAAACGAAGTTCCATCTTCGTCGGATGCACATTGACATCCAAGTCGGTTCCGTCCATTGTAAAGTGCAACGCCGTAAACGGATACTTGTGCTGCATCGTAAAATCTTTATAAGCATCTTCGATTGCCTTTGCAATGATGTTGCTTTTGACATAACGTCCGTTGATAAAATAGTTCTCGTAATTTCGATTCCCGCGGGAGATGATCGGTTTTCCGATGAATCCCTGTACCTGTATTCCGTCAATCCTTTCGTTGGTTTCCAATAGATTATTGGCAATATCCCGCCCAAATACATGATAAATAATATCTTTTAATTTCCCGTTTCCGGAAGTGTGCAGTTTTTCCTGACCATTGTTGATGAATTGTATAGATACCTCCGGATGAGACAATGCAAGTCTTGTCATCAGTTCACTGACATGACTTGCCTCCGTCATCGGCGTTTTTAAAAATTTTCTTCTTGCAGGTGTATTATAAAAAATCTGATGTACAAGAAAAGTCGTTCCATCCGGTGCACCCGTGTCTTCTATAGATTTTTCTGCGCCGCCCTCAATCCGATAACGGGTACCGGTAACTTCATCTTTTGTCTTTGTAATCAGTTCTACCTGTGCGATCGCAGCAATACTTGACAGCGCCTCTCCTCGGAATCCAAGTGAAGCCACCGTGCTCAGATCGTCTACAGAGCGGATTTTGCTGGTAGAATGACGCAAAAACGCAAGCGGAACTTCTCCTTTTGGAATACCGCATCCATTGTCTGTAATGCGTATAAAAGAAATGCCACCCTCTTTAATCTCCACAGTGACCGCACTTGCCCCTGCATCAATAGCGTTTTCTACCAACTCTTTTATAATAGAAGCAGGACGCTCAATTACCTCTCCCGCTGCAATTTTATCGATTGTAATTTGATCTAAAACTTGAATATTTACCATAAATGCTTCCTCTTTTCACAATTACCATCTGTTCTTCAGCTTGTTCTGCAGACGATGAATCGTATTCAGTGCATCCATCGGAGTCAGATGTGCAACATCAAGCTCTTCCAGTTCTTTTAAGACATCATCATCCTTTACCGTGTCAAACAGCGACATCTGTGCCAGATCCACCTCATCGTATTTTTTCATTTTCTTTTTCGTATCCGCAGACTGCACGGAAATGTCACGTACTCTTGTTGTGATATCAGCCTCACTTAGTTCACTTACAATTTCTTTTGCCCGTGCAATAACAGATTCCGGCACGCCGGCAAGCTTTGCAACTTGAATTCCATAGCTTTTGTCTGCTCCGCCTTTCACAATTTTTCGCAGGAAAACAATATCGTCTCCTTTTTCTTTGACGGCGATACAATAGTTATTCACACTGTCAATCTTTCCTTCCAGTTCTGTCAGTTCGTGATAATGTGTTGCAAAAAGTGTCTTTGCCCCCAACAGTTTACCGTTACTGATATGTTCCACAACTGCCCAGGCAATACTAAGACCGTCAAAAGTACTTGTCCCACGTCCGATTTCATCTAAGATTAAGAGACTTTTGCTTGTGGCATTTCGCAAAATATTTGCAACCTCTGTCATCTCCACCATAAATGTACTCTGTCCGGATGCAAGATCATCAGATGCTCCCACACGGGTAAAAATACGATCTACAATTCCGATATTCGCTGTCTCCGCAGGCACGAAAGAACCGATCTGTGCCATGAGAACAATCAGCGCTGTCTGACGCATATAAGTGGACTTTCCTGCCATATTCGGTCCTGTAATAATGGACACACGATTCTTTTTATCATCCAGATAGGTGTCGTTTGCAATAAACATATCATTTGGAATCATCTTCTCCACAACCGGATGACGTCCGTTTTTTATGTCGATGACGCCCTTTTCGTTAATCTTCGGACGCACATAGTTGTTGCGTTCTGCGACGAGTGCCAATGATGCAAACACATCGATCTGCGCGATTGCCTTCGCTGTCTTTTGAATTCGAACGACCTCATCTGCAATCGTGTCTCGAACATTGCAATACAGTTCATATTCCAACGCATACAGCTTATCTTCTGCGCCTAAAATAGTATCTTCCAATTCTTTCAATCTCGGAATGATATAGCGCTCTGCATTGGCGAGTGTCTGTTTTCTTGTATAGTAATCCGGGACAAGTTCCTTGTAAGAATTCGTCACCTCTAAATAATAACCAAATACTTTATTGTACTTGATTTTTAAATTTTTGATGCCTGTCTTTTCCCGCTCTTCTGTTTCCAGTTCAGCAAGCCAGGTCTTTCCTTCCGTCTTTGCATTGCGAAGCTTATCTACATCCGGGTGATAGCCTTCTTTGATAATACCGCCCTCTTTCATTGCAAGCGGCGGTTCCTCGCAGATTGCATGCTGAATTAACTGGCACAACTCTTCAAGTGTATCCAGTTCTTCATATAATTCTTTCAAAAGTGGAGTCTTCATATCTCCCAAAATATATTTGATATGCGGAAGCATCTCCAAAGAACTTTTAAATGCAATCAAATCTCTTGGATTTGCTGACTGGTAACTGATCTTACTGATCAGACGTTCCAAGTCATATACCGGTGTTAAATATTCCCGGATCTCTTCTCTGGAAATCGCATCATCTTTTAACTCACCTACTGCATCTAGTCGCTTTATGACCTCTTCTTTATGAATAAGTGGTTGTTCCACAAAACTTCTAAGTGTTCTGGCTCCCATTGCAGTCTTCGTCTTATCAAGCACCCATAACAGAGATCCTCTTTTTTGCTTTTCACGTAAAGTCTCACACAGCTCCAGATTTCGTCTGGATGAGCTGTCAAGCAGCATGTATTTTCCGGTTGTGTAACTGATGATGCCTGTCAAATGTGCAAGTGAAGTCTTCTGCGTCTCATACAGATATTGAAGCAGTGCTCCGGCAGCGATCAGACCACAGTTATAATCTGTCAGTCCAAGCCCTTCCAAAGAAGATACTTTAAAATGATCTTTTAATACTTTTGTACACATCGCATCATCAAAATACCATGTATCTAACGAATAAATCGTAATCCCCAGCCGATTTTTCAGATCCTCAAGATCCAATCCGCTCATATAAAGAGATTCATTGCAGATGATCTCAGAGGGAGAAAATTTTGCAATCTCATCCCCAAGCTTTCTCCCACTGTCGAGTTCTGTCACAAAATAATCTCCGGTAGACACATCTGCTACCGAAAGTCCATAGCGGTCGGCAATGTAAACGATACACATAATATAATTATTTTTTGTCTCATCCAACGCTTGTGTGTTAATATTGGTTCCCGGTGTCACAATGCGGACCACTTCACGTTTCACGATACCTTTTGCAAGTTTTGGATCTTCCACCTGCTCGCAGATTGCTACTTTATAACCCTTTTGTACCAGTTTTGTAAGATATCCCTCCACAGCATGATAAGGAACGCCGCACATCGGTGCCCGTTCCTCAAGTCCACAGTTTTTTCCGGTTAATGTAATGTCCAGCTCCTTTGTGACGGTAAGCGCATCATCAAAGAACATTTCATAAAAATCGCCTAATCTATAAAATAAGATGCAGTCTTTGTACTGTTCTTTTGTCTCCATATATTGCTGCATCATAGGGGTTAATTCTGCCACGTTGTTTCTCCTTTGTATTCTGTCATTCTAATGATACAGAGTAAAGTATAGCGGAAAATCAAAAAAAATACAAATGGAAAACCAGATTTTTTTACAGCACATGATATTTCGGTTTCTCCTCTCCATAAATCCAATGTAAAAGATAGCCACTCAAAAAAATCCCAAGTGCACATAGACCGGAGAAAATAATTGTAAACGGAAGACAGATTTGACCGAACAGCTGAAATGGCTGATCACTGTAATCCCAGACAGCCCAACCAAGCCATTTATTGACGATTATTCCTGTGATGAACTCTCCCGCAGTCACGAATATCGTGCATCGGAGTACCTGCATCCAAAGAGGATCACTCCATTTTACTGCCATCCCCTGTACTCCAAAAAACAGCAGACAAAATCCTCCAAGCAAAAACATAGACCAATGCGAAAAACCGCGAAAAATCATTTCAAACGTGTAGTACAGAGTCCCTCCAAGCGTCCATAAAAATAAATATTCACTGAGTTTTTTCATTAAAAAACGTCCTTCCCATGTAATTTCCATATTACATAGTTTGGACGCTTTTTTTTAAATTATAGTTGGAAGTTATTTCATTTCTCCAAGATAATAAAATCCTTTGCATTCTTTCAGATTGACATCAACAATTTTCCCGATAAGGCTTTCATCCCCCTTAAAATGAACCAAGATGTTATTGCTCAGACGACCTGTCACAAGTGAGTCGTCATGATCGTTCATAGATTCGACCAAAACAGGCTGTGTGGTTCCTTCATGTACACTACACACCGCTGCGGAAATCTCCTGAACTTCTTTTAGCAGACGGTCAAAACGACCTTTCACAACATCGTCAGGTATCTGCTCCTCCATAATGGCAGCAGGTGTTCCAGTACGTTTGGAGTAGATGAAGGTAAATGCACTGTCATAACGAACCTTTTTCACGACATCCATTGTCTCTAGAAAATCTTCCTCTGTCTCTCCTGGGAATCCGACAATGATATCCGTTGTCAGCGAGATATCCGGCACAGCTTCTTTGATTTTGCGGACTAACTCCAAATACTGCTCTTTTGTATAATGCCGATTCATCTTTTTCAGAATCTCAGTACTTCCTGACTGAACCGGAAGATGTAGATGTTTACAGATCTTCTTAGAGTGGCGCATCACCTCAATCAATTCATCGGATAAATCTTTTGGATGAGAAGTCATGAAACGGATTCGTTCCAATCCTTCAATTTTTTCAATTTCCTGCAAAAGCTCAGCAAAAGTCATCGGATCATCCAGATTTTTCCCATAAGAATTGACATTTTGTCCAAGCAGCATCACTTCCATAACACCGTCGGCAACAAGCGCTTCAATCTCCCGAATAATATCTTTTGGATTTCGGCTCCGCTCACGCCCACGGACATATGGAACGATACAATAACTACAGAAATTATTGCATCCAAACATGATATTGACTCCGGATTTGAATGAGAACTTACGCTCACTTGGAAGATCTTCTACAATCTTATCCGTATCTTTCCAGATATCAATGACCATTCTCCCTGACTCGAAACGAGTGGCAATAAGTTCTGCAAATTTATAAATATTATGTGTTCCGAAAATCAAATCTACAAAGCGATAACTTTTCTTTAATTTTTCTACAACTTCCGGTTCTTGCATCATGCATCCGCAAAGTCCGATCATCATGTGTGGATTGGATTTTTTGACATGTTTCAGCTGACCAAGACGTCCGTAAACACGCATATTTGCATTTTCACGTACTGTACATGTATTGTAAATGACAAAATCCGCTTTGTCTTCATCAGGTTCCTCCACATATCCAATCTGTTCGAGCACACCGACAAGTTTTTCTGAATCCCTTGCATTCATCTGACATCCGAATGTTGTCACACAAAACGTCAATGGTCTTTGCAGTTCATCTGATATCTGTTTCACATAAGCACGTGCCTTTTTCATAAAATAATATTGGCGCTCCGGCTCATTAACCGGCGCCTCATTTGTTATATCGATTGTCTCTAAATAAGTCTCTATATTTTTCAATGTATATGTATCCTTTCGTAATTTATTATATGAACCGATTCTGTGCCGGATCATATTCATAGTCAATCTCTGCAAGTCGCTTTGTCAAGGTTTTCCGGTCAATCTGAAGTTCCTCACAAAGCAAATCCAAATTGGAATAATAATCCCGCAGTTTAGTGTTGATTACACTCAACAGGAGCATAGGGTCTTTTGGTAATTCTTCAAACATAATAAGTCTCCTCCGTAATAATTCCGTCCGGTCGAATATCATAACTGTCTGTGGGAATGGAATCCACTACCTGAAATTCAAACGCAAGAGCAAGTGTTCGATATTGCTGATGCTTTATGAGATATTTATCATAAAATCCTTTTCCATATCCGATCCGGTTCCGATTCCGGTCAAACGCACTTCCAGGTAAGAGCACAAGCACCGAGTCACCTTTCGCCTTCTTTTTCGTGACAGGTTCCCAAATACCTGAATATCCTTTTTCAAGCTCATCAAACCTTTGCACATAATAGAATTCCATATCATCTCCACATACTTTCGGAACTGCTGTCTTTTTGTTCAGTTCCCATGCTTTTTCTATGATACGGCGAGTACCGACTTCACGACGGTAATCCATGTAGCAATAAATCTCTCTTGCTTCCACAAAGAATGGGTGTTCCATCAAACGTTTCACAATGAGATCGCTTTTGAACTCCCATTCTTCCTGCGTCATATGCGTTCGCTTTTCTAAAATGCGTGCTCTAATGTCCCTTTTTGTTTCCATATTTCTCACCAAGATTTGTAATCGAACCGTCCAATTCCTGGATAGAGATATTATCTAACTGTCCCCGCAGATTTCGCTTGAAAGAATCAACAAATTCTCTTCTTAACACTTTCTGCTCTTTTTTTTCTGCATCGGTCAGTCCGACTGTTTTGGATTTTTTATATAGTTCATTAATTCGCTGAATTTTTTCGTCTGTCATTTTCTTTTGTTCCTTCCTTCTAATACTTCTCTTATATTACACTATATTCTTTTTGAAGTCTACCATCTATTCCAGGGCAGTAAAATATTTTAACTGGAATAATTTTCTAAGAATCCGTAAACTTCTCCGATAGTATCTGCCTTTTTCCCTTTTTTTACTTCCTCTTGAATCCGCTCCGGCAGATACTGTATTTCAATTGTCGTATATTCATAGACCGTCTTTTCATCGGATAAATATACGATAATATAGCCGTCTTTCTCTTTGATAAAATACCCTTCTTCTTTTTGAGCAGATCCTTTTGTCTCTATTACGTTTTCCTGCTTTTTCTGAATCGATTTTTGTTTTACCTCCAATTTACGCATTGCACGATCATAACTCAACTGATATGCACATACAAGAACTAACGTAAACACGATCATTCCAATCAAAAAACCAATACCATATCTTTTTTTCATAAGGACAACTCCTTTTTATTATACAGTATTGGTTTTCTTTTCTATTTTATACAAGCATATAGAGATTTCTTTCTATGATCAATCCTTCTCGTTCTTCATAATCATAACGCTCGCTTTCTTTCATACATGCATATACAAATGCATGAGCAAGCTCTAATGATTCTTCAAGTGACTTATTGTTTAAATATGCCCCCACAAATACACCGTCAAACGTATCCCCGGTTCCGTGGTATTCACAGGCAAGGCACTCTTTTTCAAACAGTTGCATCTCTCCGTTCTCGTAGAGGACAATTCCCTTTCTTCCAGAAGCGCAGGGAACGCTTGTCATAACAATTTTTTTTGCTCCGGCTTTTTCCAAATCCTGACAAATTGTAAGAATTGTTTCCTGTATCATATTTTCTGAGCAGGAAGTTTGGGTGAGAAGACATCCTTCTGTAATATTCGGCATGATAATACTTGCATACGGAAGGAGCCGTCTCATAGATTCGCCATAAGAGCTGTCAAAATTCGTATAATATCTGCCGTGATCTCCCATGATCGGATCAATAATAACTTCTGTGTCGGGAAAGCAGGAAAGAAAATATTCAACTGCCTCAATCATACCCTCACTGCCTAAATATCCGACAAATATCAAATCGAACGTCACCTGATTTGCAACATAGTGATCCGCACATTCCCGAATATATGTTGTCGATATCTTTTCCATGGCAGGTTTTCCATATCCCCCTGTATGGGTGGATAGTAAAATCGTCGGAATTGGGCAAGCCTCAATCCCCATGACACTCAGAACCGGAACCATATTGGTCAACGCCGCTTTTCCGACGCCGCATAAATCATGTAACAATGCCACCTTTTTTACTGGTCTCATTTTATGCATACTCCTCTTTTACCAAATGTAATTTTTGAAACAAGGAAAGCAGTGTGCTTCCTTTTGGAAGTGCTAAGATCTCTTCTTGGGAAAGACCTCCAAACTTCAGCAATGACACACCATATACAACCACAGCTACAAGCAAAGCAATGATCACCGCAATATTTTGACTCATCACAAGATTACACAGGAAGTAGATTACTAATGCCACAACTCCCATAACAACTGCTGCAACAGCAGGAATCAGGAATGTCTTCTCCACCTCCTGATGATAAGCAGCCTCGCGCTTAAGTGCACGTGCATTTAAAATACACATTGAAAGCGAGAAGATGATATTACTTGCCACAACCGCATAGATTCCCATCTTAAAAATCACAAGCATGATAAACAGACCGGCCAAATGGATACAAAGGGAAATCGCGCCATGTTTTACCGGTGTTGTCATCTTGTTTAATCCCTGCAGAATTGCATTTGTCACAGTAGACATGCAATAAAATACAACTGTGATTGCTCCAAGTCTCAGCATGTTCGCTGAAATATCGATATTTCCGTTAAATAACAACGCTAAAATCGGGTTCGCCAATACAAGGAATCCTACAAAACTCGGAATGGCAATCATCATGGAAAATCGAATAGACATTGAAATCTTACTGTGAATCTGTTTTTTATCTCCGATTGCCACCGCAGCTGTAAGACTTGGAATCAAAGATGCTCCTAGTGCGTTTGCCACTGCAAGCGGAATGTTGATCAACACATTGTAATGTCCACTGAAACGTCCCAATAAGTCCGAACGTTCTGCCAATGAATGTCCCTGTGCCGCCATGATGCTTCCAAACATCCCTATGTCAATTGTCTCACTGATATTGTAAATTGCCGTACTCAAAATAACAGGAGCAATTGTCATCAGGAGAATTTTGTAAATCTCGCTATACCCTTCTGTTTTAAGGCTGCGATCTCGTTTGAGTTGCTTTTTGATTGTCGGCGAATAAATTTTCAAGACAAACAGTAAGAACAATAATCCAAACAGCGCTCCGCACACCGTTCCAAGCGTTCCTCCTGCTGCTCCATATGCATATGCCACAGAGTCATTGCTCGCTTTTTCTGCCACTTTTTTCCCCATCTCAAGCAGATAGCTCGCCCCGATAATACTGATGACAGCATTGACAATCTGTTCTAAAATCTGTGAGATTGCAGTTGGCATCATCGTCCCCATTCCCTGGAAAAATCCACGTAAGACTCCCATTACAGCTACAATCAGAAGTCCCGGTGCCAACACACGAAGTGCATAGGCGCTCAGTTCCATGGACATAATCGTTTTCGCAATAAAATCTGAGAAAAAGAAAACGATGCAGGCAACAACACTCCCGACGATAAAAGCAAACCAAAGTGCACCTTTAAAAATACGCATAGCATTTTTCCGCTCACCTTTAGACACCCTTGCAGAGATCAGCTTTGAAACTGCTAACGGAAGACTGTAGGAAGTCAGAAGCAGTGCAATGTTGTAAATAGAAAACGCAGTGGCATAAAATCCCTGTCCTTCTGTCCCCAAAATATTTGTTACCGGAATGCGATATGCAATCCCGATGATTCTTGTAATAATTCCTGCAACAGCGAGAATCATTCCCTGCATTAAGAAACTATTGTTTTTCTTTTGTTTTTCTATCATAAATCTCCTCACTACCTTCTGCTAACGCAATATTTGCAGACGTTCTAATATTTCCGCCTGCTTTCTTTCCATCACCGCCCGCTCTTCTTCTTCCATATGATCAAAACCAAACAGATGAAGCATACTGTGCGCAATCAAGAAAGCGTATTCCCGTTCAATGGAATGTCCGTATTCTTCTGCCTGTGAAACTACTTTTTCTTTTGAAATGACAATGTCTCCAAGCATCAGCTCTCCGCTCTCCGGATTAAAATACTCAAGGGCATCTTCCAGAAAAGAAAATGATCCTGCTGTCTCATAGTCTACCATCGGGAAGGAAAGTACATCCGTCGCGCGGTCAATTCCACGAAAATTACGGTTCATCTCCTGAATCTCATCATTCATTGTCAAAAGCAGATTCACCTCTGCCTCATACGGGCATTTTGCATAATCCAAAGCCATCTCAATTACTTTTACCGCAAGTTCTTCGCAAGGAAGCGAAAGCTTCAAACTGCCCTCTTCTTCAAATAATAAAGTCATTATTTTCTCCTTTTGTCTCTCGGACGTTCTTTCTTTTGTTCAAATTCTTCGTACGCTTTTACAATCTTCTGCACCAAAGGATGTCTGACAACATCTTTGCTGGATAAATTACAGATTGTAATATCATCAATATTGCGAACTACTTTTGTCGCAATATCCAATCCGGACACCATTCCGGATGGAAGGTCTTTTTGTGTGGAGTCTCCTGTAATTACCACTTTTGAGCCAAAACCGATTCTGGTCAGAAACATCTTCATCTGAGCAGGTGTCGTATTTTGTGCCTCGTCCAAAATAATAAATGCATTGTCTAGCGTACGCCCTCTCATGTACGCTAAAGGAGCCACTTCAATCAACCCTTTTTCGGAATTTTTGATAAAACTCTCTGCCCCCATAATTTGATACAGAGCATCATACAATGGTCTTAAGTACGGATCAATCTTACTTTGCAGATCGCCCGGAAGAAAACCAAGTTTTTCTCCCGCTTCAATAGCCGGACGTGTCAAGATGATTCTTCCCACTTCGTTGTTTTTAAACGCCGTAATTGCCATTGCCATCGCAAGGTATGTCTTTCCGGTTCCCGCAGGTCCAAGTCCGAATACGATCATTTGCTTTCGGATTGCATCCACATATTTCTTCTGCCCGAGCGTCTTCGGCTTAATTGGTTTCCCCTGCAAAGTATGACAGATAATATCCTTATCAATCTCTACGATTCCCTTTTCATTGTCCTCAAAGACCAGTGAAATCGCATAGTCTACATTCTGTTCTGTAATGGTGTTGCCTCGCTTTGACAGCTCCGCAAGCTGCTCCAGCACTCGTTTTGCCTGATTCACACGCTGGGCTTCTCCTAAAATTTTCGTATGTCCATCCCGTGCGATTAATGTCACTTGTAAAGTACGTTCTATCTTCTTTGCAAATGCATCAAACTGCCCGAATATATTCTTTTCATGTGCAACAGGTATTTCAATGAATTCTTCCAGTATACTCATTTGCCTATCCCTTTCTATTTTCATAATCTTTTTTATTGTATCACAGAAAATCACTAGAAATCAATCATTTCCGTTTCGTTGTGTTGACCAATTTTCTCCTGAATTCGGAGCGTTCCTTTGGCTTTTGCACTATTTTCTTGTAAATAAATCTTCACATCTTTCTGCAATATCTCTATTTTCTTTTCTTCCAGTTCCTTGCAGAACAACTGAAACTCCTCGCTTAAAAGTATCCTCATTTCTTCTTGTGTGTATACTTTTTCTTTTGATTCATACTGGCGGATTTCTTTAACTCCAAATGATATGGGAATGTAAAAATGCTCCCCGATTTTCAAACGCCACTCACTTGTATAGATCTCCGCTTCCTGATAATGGTTCTTCCACCCTCCCAAAATGCCGAAATAGTTTCCGATCTTGATATAAAAAGCTTTTTTCTTAGCATCCGTATACTTTTTTTCCGAGTGAGAGAAACGATGCTCATTTTCATATTCCAGAGTAGTTTCCGCCTCAATATCTGCATCTGCATTCTGGTAGTGATAATTGACAACTTCTCCTGCATCATTTTTTACTTCGACTTTTCCGGAGACTAATATGTCCCCCTTTTTTACTTCATCGCCCGGCTTGACAAGAGGAACTCCATTTCTTGTGACGATACTCGTAATCCGTCCGTCCTTCTCGGCCACAATGTCATTCGGCGGCTCTTCTTTTGCAGCCTCCATCGGGAATGTGTCTGTATTTTCTTTGACCTGAATCATCAGTCTGGTTCCGGTCACATATGCGGACACCCACACGATATCATCAAATTCTTTTCTGATATCTTTTACGATACGCTCACAATTCACTTTCTTTTTTAACATTCCATGTTCAATGTGTTTGGACTCCAGAAACTCCAAAATAACCTCATCTGTCCTTGTGAAATTTCCTTCAATATGTATATTCCATACAAATAAAGACATGACATAAATAAATATCACACAAAAGAGTATCCCGAAAAAAAATACCTTTCGTTTTCGATACTTGTGAAAAAAAAACGGCAGTCCAAGCCGATTTAAAATTGTCACCTTTGTCCTTGTCTTTTTCAGGATCGGTTTTAATTTTCTAAATCCCCGGATAGTAATAAACATCTCATAGCTGTTTTCTTTTGGCTCAAGCCCCCACAGATAGATTTGCTTACGGCTGCACAAATTTAAGAATCGCTCCGGGGAATATCCGGTTACCTGTATAAGCAGATACCCTTGTATATATCGAATGATTGTATTTAACACTCCTTATCCCCCTTAATGATATTCTATTGAAGTGATACGACCGGTAATTTTCATCTCATCATTTGTGTAATAGTCAATTTGAAGTGATTTCCCAATAATTTTAATCTGACCGATTTTTGTCTGTATGCGAATTAATAAGTCGGTGTATTCAATAATGCCTCTATAATTTTCCACACTCACTTCGTTCTGTCCGGTCATGGTGAGAATCGGGACACCCAGCACTACATCTTTCGGCATATTTGCCGCATCTGCCATGCGATTTATGAATGTTTTCTTTTCCATAAAAATGCCACACATATACTTTTATAGTAGTATATGTGTGGCTCCTGAAAAATATCTATTTTTTCATAAAATGATAATAGAGAAACCCGACTGTATCTGCAAGGAACCATCCAATTGGGATTGCCCACCAGATTCCCACAATTCCGACTGCCGGGATTGCAGAAAGGACGTATGCCAAAAGGACACGTGTCCCCAGCGAAATTATTGTCAATACAATAGAAAACTGTGGTTTCCCAATTCCTCTGTAAAGACCATACAGTAAAAATAAAAATCCGATCAGACAGTAAAAAGGAGATACAATCCGCAAATAGCGAACCCCTTCAAAAATGACCTGTGTCTCAGATGCATCAATAAATAAACGCATGAGAGGTCCCGCAAACAGGACAACCAGTGTGGAAATAACCACACAGGAACCGACAATCAATTTCAATGCAGAATTTTTCCCTTTTTCGATACGTTCCATCTTTCCTGCTCCACGGTTTTGTGCCACATAGGTGGAAAATGCATTCCCAAAGTCCTGCACCGGCATGTATGCGAAACTGTCAATTTTCACAGCAGCTGCAAAACCAGCCATGACAATCACGCCGAAACTGTTCACCAAACCCTGTACCATCAAAATACCGAAATTCATAATCGACTGCTGCACGCTTGTCAAAAGTGACTGATTCACGATCATACAGAACAATTCTCTCTCGCCTTTTAGCATCCGCTTGGAAATACTTACCTCTTTTACCTTCCACAGTGTATAGACTGCAATTCCTGCTGCCGATACTGCCTGCGCGATGACCGTGGCATAAGCTGCTCCGGATACTCCCATCTGAAGCGGAACTACAAATATATAATCCAATACGATATTGATCACCGACGAAATCACCAAAAAAATCAGTGGCGTAAACGAATTTCCCATACTTCTAAGTACGGCGGTGAAATAATTATATAAAAACACAAATCCCATACCACAGATAATGATAAATAAATATGCTCTTGTCATCTGAAAGATACTCGATTCGATATTCAAAAGATGCAGCAGCTGGTCAAGAAATAAAAGACTGGCACCCGTGATCATTACAGTAACCGCCAAAATAAACAGAAAAGACTGAAACATACTTTGTTCCAGCTTTTCTCTCTGTCTTGAGCCGTAAAACCAGGAAAATACAATCCCGCTCCCCATACAAAGTCCGATAATGATTGAAGTAAGAAAGTTCATCGTCATATACGAAGAACCGACTGCGGCCAGCGCATCTGCACCGATAAATTTTCCCACGATCATCGTATCCATCAAATTATATAACTGTTGAAATAAATTGCCTGCGATCAAAGGCAGTGCAAATACTACAATCGCTCTCATCTCATTGCCTGTTGTCAGGTCAATTGCCCCTGTTTTTTTCCTCATATCTCTTTCCTATCTCATCAAATTCAATTCTTCCAAGCCTTACCTCGTCCATCAGATTTGCCATCTCCTCCGGAAGACTCTCAAACAAATATTGTGATGCCGTATTTTGCTGACGATTCAAATGCTCTCTTCGAATCTCTTGATTGACTGTCAAAATTTCCTCCAACAGCCCTTTCGCTGAAATTCGTTGCGCTCCCTGTCCGAGAATAATCATCTGCTCCAACGCATCGGATGTCGCCACTGTCACATGATATTTCTTCCCGATTTCCTGTACTGTCTTCTCAATATACTGATCGGCAGTTTCTGCTTCTTTCGTATACACCACATGAATATTGTGATATTTTTGAACTTCTCCCACATTCCCCGGTACCTTATAAGCATCGAACACCAGAATCAATGTCTGTTTCCGATACCCCTGATAGTTGCTCAGGATATCCATCAATTTCATTCTGGCAGCTTCAATATTAATTTCTGACAACTCTTTCAAATCTTCCCACGCAAAGATGATATTATATCCGTCCACCAACAGATATTCTTTCTCATCCGTCTGCTTTTTGGGGCGTTTCACAGAAGGTTCCGGTGCCTGCACACGTTTGGCAAACACATTCCTCTCCCGTTTCATCGGACCATATGTCCTCTCAAAAATCATTCTTAATTCTTCTTCGTCAATCACAGGAGGCAACTCATAAACAACTGTCTGTTTTTCTTTTGACACTGCTTTTTCACGGCTTTCCGTGTGCATATATTCCTCGACCTGATTCCATTTTACATAAAATCCGGATCCGTGAGAACAAAATACAGACCCTGTCGGTTCTTCCGTATCCGCCTCCGAATCATATCCACAGGAATCGATAACCTCTTCTGCATTGTGACACGGCTCATAGCCTTTCAGAGAACAGAACAACCTTCCATGTCCCCTTGTATACACAATCATCTCCCGCTGATAATCCCGCATAGTGACAACCGGAGCCGTCCCTTTTAAGATTGCCATATCCACTTCCATCTTTGGCGGTTCAAAGACGGCATGCATTCTCTGCAAATCTGTCATAGCACGTCCAACCTGATCTGCCGGAATTTCCAACTGATATTCATAAACCGGTTCCAGTAAAATGCTCTTTGCTTTCTTCAAACCTTGTCGTACAGCACGATACGTTGCCTGCCTGAAATCAACACCTTCTGTATGTTTCTGGTGCGCCCTTCCATTAATCAACGTAATCTTCATATCCGTAATCTCAGAACCGGTCAGAACTCCCTTGTGCGCTTTTTCTTCCAAATGCGTCATAATCAGTCTCTGCCAATTGCGCTCTAGCACATCCTCACTGCAATTCGATGAAAAAACAAGTCCACTTCCGGAGGGAAGCGGTTCCAGTACAAGACGGACTTCTGCATAATGGCGGAGCGGTTCAAAATGTCCTGCCCCCTCCACCGGTTCTGCAATCGTTTCTTTATACACAATATTTCCCGTTCCAAATTCTACATCAACTTGAAATCGTTCCAAAATCATGCTTTTTAAAATCTCAATCTGTACCTCTCCCATAACCTGAGCATGAATTTCATTTAATTGTCTGTCCCAAACAATATGCAGCTCCGGAATCTCTTCTTCCAACTGTTTTAACTTTAAAAACATACCATGGACATCACAGCCCTCCGGCAGTTCAATCTGATAATTCAGCACTGGTGTCAGCATCGGAGCTGCTGCTTCTGATTCTGCACCAAGTCCTTCTCCGGCACGAGTCGTATCCGGTCCGGCAATCACACAGATTCTTCCGGCTTCCACCTCCTCTGTTGTCCGATAAGACGAACCGGAATAAATACGGATTTGATCCACTTTTTCTTCTTCTTTTAAAACCATCTTTACCCGCAGCGAACCACCTGTCACTTTCAGATGTGTCAACCGCATTCCTTGTGCATCTCTTGATATTTTATATACTTTTGCACCAAATGTATCCGCATATTCCGGACAGATTGTATACCGGTCAAACGCTTCTAAAAAGGTATCAATTCCTTCCAGTTTTAAGGCAGAGCCAAAATAACAAGGGAAAATTTTTCGTTTTTGAATCAATTTACGAATCTTGCAGTCTGTAATCGGTTCTCCTTCCAGATAATTTTCCAATACCTCTTCATCACACATAGCGACCGCTTCCAAAAAAGCCTCGCTATCCTTCTCACAGGTAAAATCTATACAGGAAGCAGAAAGACGATTCTGAAGTTCCGCAAGTAACGTTTCCTTATCTGTTCCGGATTGATCCATCTTATTGACAAACAGAAACGTTGGAATCTCATATCTCTTTAAAAGATGCCACAATGTCTGCACATGTCCCTGTACGCCATCTGCACCGCCAATGACAAGAATCGCATAATCCAGCACCTGCAGTGTCCGCTCCATTTCCGCAGAAAAATCGACATGTCCCGGTGTGTCTAAAAAGGTGACCTCCTTCTCTTTTAGATCTACCTCTGCCTGTTTTGCAAAAATCGTGATACCTCTTGCACGTTCCAGCTCAAAGGTATCTAAATATGCATTCCCATGATCCACTCTCCCAAGTGTTCTCGTCTTTCCGCTTACATACAAAATACTTTCTGCAAGGGTTGTCTTTCCGGCATCTACATGGGCCAGCAAACCAACACAAATATGCTCTTTTTTCCCCTTTTTCTCTGTATTTTTCATCAGACTACCCCTTCTTTACTCTCTCAACTTCCGGAAAAGGTTTCGGAAGTTGTTTCCCTTGGCAATAACGGTCTATAATGTTCCGATCATCACCATCATAGAAAAACTGTTCCAATTTTTCTGTGACAGTTCTCACAAATAAATCGCCCATCTCATCCATATCAATTACGAGAGCATCAAATTCATATCCGGATTCAAAACTTCCGACCTTTCCCCAAAATGTACCTGCGCCTTTTGTCGCAAGATAAAATGCTTCCGGAAGTGATAACGCCGGCTCATCTTCATGGAACAAAGCGTTGATTTTAGAAATTTCCACGCTCATCACTGCATTCTGGTTCATTGCAGGCGTATGTCCTCCTGCTACATCACTTGCGATAACACAGTTCAATCCACTCTCCAGATTTTTTCTAAGGCTCATGACTCCACTCGATAGATTTGCATTAGAGTGTGCACAATGTGCAAGAAATACTTGTTTCTCTCTTAACAATTCTTTTTCTTTCTCTCCCAAATAAATCGCATGCGCCATAATTGTCTGATTTTTTCGCAGCAGTCCATAGTAATCATATACTTCCGTATAAGAATTGATTTTCGGGTGCAGCTCTTTTACCCATGCAATTTCATTTCGATTTTCAGACAAATGAGACTGTACCGGCAAATTATATTTCTCACACAATTTTCCAATCCCAACCATCATCTTTTCTGTCGTGGACGGAACAAATCTCGGAGTCGCAATATAACGCACATGCTGTAACTCCTCTTTTGCTCGTAAAATCAAAGCTTCTGTTTCCTCCAACGCCTTTCCCGTATCTTCCATCAGATAATCCGGCGCATTCCGGTCCATATTGACTTTTCCGATAAATGCATGTAATCCCGATTCTTCTGTAAGCCTCATCAACTCCCATGTCGCATCATGATGCAGCGTTGCAAATGCCGAAAACCGCATCGTTCCGGATGCCCAAAGTCTGTTGAGAAACAGCTTGTA
Source organism: Faecalimonas nexilis (assembly GCF_059731825.1). Lineage (NCBI taxonomy): Bacteria > Bacillati > Bacillota > Clostridia > Lachnospirales > Lachnospiraceae > Faecalimonas > Faecalimonas nexilis. The sequence goes on from NZ_AP029189.1 coordinate 1,845,341, forward strand.
CGCCCTCTTGGCAAACACAGGATCCTTGTATTTTCCCTCCACAGGGAACGTATATGTTTCAAGCCACGGCAGCAATTCTTTGTCAAAACCGATTCCTCGGTTCAAATACTGCGGAGCATGCACATGCAAATCACAAAATGCCGGAATAATAATAGCATCTCCGTAATCTTTCACTTCCTCCTCGCAAAATTGCTTTGGAAGTTCTGTATAAAACGACTGTACAATTCCATCCTCAACATGCAAAAACTGTTGTTGTCGAATCTGCATATCCGTTCTGGAAGTCATATATATAAAATTACCTTTAATAATCATATTTCACTCTCCTCATCATAAATATTACTTTCCATATTGCAAAATAATCCGGTCAATTATTTTAGAAGCTTCGCTTCTTGTCAGTTCTGTGATTTGCTTTTCTAACGGAAAAGGATGCTTTAAAAGAAGTGATTCCAGATATGTTTTTTGCTTTGGTGTAATTGGCTGTACTTTTTTAGGACGATACAATAATGGTTCCGGCTCAAAAACTGTTGGTCCTTTCTCTTCAAAATAATGCGCCATCATATGATATACTTTTGCAGTTGCCAAAGCATCATGATAAGCCCTGTGTGCAGCAGTATTTACAATTTGATAATGCTCGCACAAGGCTTCTAAACTTTTCGATTCCAAATCTTTATGTACTTTTCTGGCTATTTTTAGTGTATCAATTCCCTTTTTTTCAAAAGACTCGCCGTATTGTGATGCATACTTTTTCATAAATTTGTAATCGAACATAATATTATGCCCCACTAAAATATGGTCCTCACAAAAATTTACAAAATCACGTATAACTGTTTTCGTATCCCTTGCATTTTTAACCATCTCATTCGTAATTCCTGTAATTCCGGTAATCATAGGGGAAATCGGCATATCCGGTTTCAGAAACTCCATAAAGCGGTCTGTTACTTTTCCTTCTCTTACCTTCAATGCTCCAATTTCAATAATATTGTCATTCTCCACATCCAATCCGGTTGTCTCCAAATCAAATACTACATATGTTTTTATCATTATTTTTGTCCTTTTTGCAATTGTCGAATCACGGTTTTTGTCTTTGCAAGCCGATTCTCAAACTGTATATAAAAATCAGTCTGCATATCGTACGGCTCTACAAAAAAAGATTGCAGCACAAATAGATTTATCTTTTTGCTATAGGATTCATCTGTCATTTTCATGAGCTGCTCCTGTAATTCTATCACAAAATCATGCCATTCTAAAATATATTTTTCATTCCGTTTCAAATCCGGCGTATCAATCCATTTTTTTACTTTTACTTTTGTACGATTTTCTTTCTTACATTCATGTACCTGCAAAAAATACTGAAAACTGCCATTGTTATAATACCTTCCAAGCGGAAACAATCGACAAATCCCCGGACGAATTTGATGAATGCCGCATCTCCCATTTTCATCTAAAAATGCGCATCGTTCCTCTGTACCGCACATTTTTAAATTTGGAAGAATCAGACCGTCGACTACATTCAATTCAATTTTCTCTGCTAAAAGCTGTTCAAAACTCACGTTTAAATATTTCGTTAATCTATAAATATCGAGGGGATCCAATACAATTGATTGTCCCATTTTTTGACAACACGCAAAACAGCCGTGGCAATCGCCACAGTCTGCTTTGACAAGATCATTGGGACCATATAACTTCCCGTCTGATATTTCTCTCATATCTATTTCACGTTTCATAAATACCTCTCTTTTTACTCTTCCATATTATAATAGTATCGGTGAAATACGAATATTTCAACCAACGCTCCTATTATAATGACTGATTTATCTGCCCAATTCCCAACATCTTCAAATCTTATTATGACAAGCAGCACTAAAACAATCGCTACGATGGCAAGGGGCAGCAGTTTATGAAACATACTCATTTGTTTGTACTTTTTCTTCGGCATCTCCAAAGGTACAATTTCATCGAAATATTTCATATGACAATGTATTACTGCACCATATCTGGAAAATTCTCGTTCCGCTTCATACTCTATTCCATCGATTGTAAATTCCGGATACATTCCTTCTTTTGTAATAACTAAATTCAAATGCTTTTTATTCGCAAATTTACACAATTCTTCTGTAAACTCGGAAGGATTCATACACATCGAATCCGGCATAAATCGAAATTCTCTCATTTCTTCCAATTGTACTACTTTTTTATAATCATTCAGAAGATTTGCAAATACAGCACCTCTTTCTTCTGCATTTTTCATTTTCAACAAACAATCATCTACATCTAACTGTTCTAATTCTTTTTCATTGATTTGACTGCAAAATTCCAAAGCATCTTCCAGTCTGTTTCTTTCTTTTTCCAACCGTTCTTTTTGAAGTTCCATCGCATCAGAAAGAATAATATCATGATGTAATAATCTCCGAATCTCTTCTATTGGCATATCCAGTTTCCGTAGAATTTTGATTATTTTCAGTTGGCGAATATCCTGTTCTGAATATTCTCTATAATCATTTTCCGGATTCCTCTTTGGAAAAATCAGTCCCTGCCGCTCATAATAACGAATATTTTGTTTTGTAATGTTTGTTAATTTCTCTACTTCTTTGATATTTAACATTGTTATCGCCTCCTCTTACCTCTCTTATAAAGGATATAGCAGGTATAATGTCAATCATTTTTCATACTTTTTTTAAAATATCCAACGTATGTGCTGATGCACCAAGCAATTCCGGACGTTCACACGTTGATAAATGGTATTCTATAAAAAGTCGGTAAGTTTCTTCATCCATGGCATTTAAAATTTGTCTCATATAATTTGCCGGTCCGTCTGCAGCAATCAACTGAAGTCTTTCTAAACCTGCTTTTTGCCGAATCGCATCAATGTCTTCCACTCGAACATAGTCGTATAAATCTTTTGGCTCTGCCACAACGTGAAAAGTTTGATCTACCTTTCCGTTTTTCAGACTTTCACAAATGTGGTTTTCTTTAAAACCATAAGTCAAAATACTATACTCATTCATACAATATGCAACAAGAATGATACCATTTGTTTTTGTGACTCGTTTTGCTTCCTCAAGCGCTTTTACCTTATCTTCAAACGTATATAAATGATACATCGGTCCGAAAACCAGTGTCATATCAAAGGTTTCTTCTTCAAAGCGCGACAAATTCAAAGCAGTTCCTTGATATGTTTTCACACTGCTTCCTTTTGATTTTAAAATTCCCAGATTATATTTGACTAATTCAACTGCGGTAACATCATAGCCTTCCGTGGCAAGTTGAACGGAATATCGCCCCGTTCCTGCTCCAACATCTAATATTTTTGCATTTTTATCTTTTAAATATTTGTGAATGTATTTCATAGATGTAATATATTCGACATTACCATGCCGTCTTGTTAGTCGTTTTTCTTCGCAAAACTTATTATAATATTTTTCTAATTCATTGGACATATTAATCTTGTATCCTTTTATTTTTATTTCATAGGAAAGCACGACATTCCGTCGTGCTTTTTTACGCAGTAATTTATTTTTTCTTTTTAGAAAGCAAGAGTGCGATTGCTCCACTTAAAGCCACCCATCCTGCTGGCAAACCAGGAAATGCAACATCACTTGTCACAGGTGCCGGTTTTTTCCCGTTTTCTTTTTCTGTTTCTTTCTCAGTTTCTTTTTCAGGAGCTTTTATTACTTTTTTCTCTAAAGTACGCATTGCTTTTTGAAGCGCTTCGATTGCTTCCACAACTTCTTCTTTTGTCACTTCTTCTTTCGCTGCAACTGCTCTTGCTGCTTTTAATGCCTGATTGAATTTTGCAACGCTTTCTTCTGTATAAAGAGTCACATCTACCTTCGCTGCTTTCGCAATCACAGCGTTTAATTCCTTCAATTCTGCTTCCGGTTTTTCCGGCTTCGGTGCAGGTTTTTCTTCCAAACCTTTCATTGCTTTCTGAAGTGCTTCGGTTGCTTCCACAACTTCTTCTTTTGTCACTTCTTCTTTCACAGCAACTTCTTTTGCTGCTTTTAATGCCTGATTGAATTTTGCAACGCTTTCTTCTGCGTAAAGAGAAACGTCTACTTTTACCGCTTCTGCAATCACTTCATTTAATGTTTTTAATTCTGCTTCCGGTTTTTCCGGCTTTGGCGTTGCTGTATCTAATGCTGAAAACTTAATATTATGGTTCTTTGCATAAGTTTCTGCCTCTGTTCCGGATCTACCTAAAATTGTAAGTTGATTCAAATTAACATTAGTAAATGCCCATTCATCAATTTTATTTACACTTTCTGGAATTGTGATTTTTTGCAGTCCTGTACAACTATTAAAAGTATCTGCCGGAATTTCTTTAATTCCGTCTAAAAGAACAATTTCTTCTAGATTCCGCTTAGAGTTAAACGGACTCAATTCGCTTTTACTAAAATCGACATTTCCAAATACAGTTACCGATTTTTTCCCTTCAGGAATAATAATCAATTCTGTCTTGTCTTTATTGTATACAGTACCCTCATAAGACGAATACTTTTCATTTTCTTTTTCTACATATATATTTTCCAAATAAGGACTGATAAATGTCTGTTTTATATCGAAAGATATTGTTTCTTTTGGTATCGTAAACAGTTTCGACGTATTTTTCATTGGATAATGTAAAATTTCCGAATAATCTTTTGTAAAGAGTACACCGGCCGCAGATGCATATACAGTATTGGCTGAATCTACCGTAATCTCTTTTAACTCTGTTGCGTTAGACGCTCCTTGCGCATCTATTATTGTAACATTCTTTGATACCTTCAACTTCTCAATTCCAGTTCCGTTAAAAATATCACTGGAAATTGCGACAATATCCAAATCCCTAAATTTTTCCGGCACAATAACGTCTTTTACATTCTTTTCGACATCGACAACCGCAACGCCTTCCCAAAATCCGATAATTGTATTGTTTTCGCCTTTCTGGGTAACAGCAACAAGTCTTTGCACCCGATGCTCGTTAGAAAAATCTTCTAATGTTTTATGGAAATAATCCATGCTGCTGGCACCCCATGTACTATCAGAATAAAACCATTCTTTATCTGCATATACAAGATTCCATTCGTGCGCTCCATACGGTGTGTTTCCGGCAATTGTGACAGCCGGAATTCCCGCTAAATTCAGCATTGCTTTATAAAGTCTTGAAAATCCTCCACATACAGCTTTTTTTGTCGTAAATACTTCATATGGATCCAATCCCGGAGTTTCGGTTGGTTGCGCATAACGAATATTTTTAACAATCCATTCATATATTAACTTTGCTTTTTTATAGTCTTCTGTCTCGCCTTTAACGATATCTTCTACACATTTTTCAATTTCTTTCGCGTCTTCGTCTTTCAGCGCTCCAAGCGACTGATCCCATGTTCTAAATTGATTTTCGTCACAGTAAGAAATAAAATCAATAGCTGCCTGGTTATGTTCTAAATCACGCTCTTTTTGTTGTAATTCATAAGCACTTACCGACTTTTGAGGGCTTGCTTGTACTACTTCAGGTTTTGTAATGGTTGAAAATGCCATTGCGGAAATCAAAATTCCTGTTATTAATTGTTGTCTCTTTTTCATTCTCTTATCCTCTCGATAATTTTTTTATATATATTTTAAAATTCTATCACATTTTTTTGTTTGTTACAACATTTCGGGACAAATCGCACAACAAAAAAATAGTTTCTCCTACAATTTACATAAATTTTTCCAATAATTTTTTTAAATCTTTCAGCTCGCTCCCAGAATATACCACATCATCAATTATAATATTGGGAGCTGTTCCGCACTTTTTGAGGCAGTTTTGTGTTCGAAGTTTAAATTTTCCATCGATAGATACTCCATTTTTTTGAATCCGGAGTTCTCTTTTTAATGCGTTTAAAATCGCTCCGCCCTCTTTTTTCCCACATCGCTCCCCTGTACAGGCAATTATTTCATGTACTGTATTTTCCTCTTTGAGAGTTGGATACATTCTTATCAAACATTTTAGATAATTGGGAGAAACACCTGTTACCTGTTCCACACGTTCTTTTAATTCCAAGGATATAAATCCATGAGCATCTTGCAGCTCTCGTAAAAGAGCTACAACCATCTCCTGGCTTCCTTTATCCGGCTGTTGACTATAATATGAAAAAATCTCTTCTATTTCATCACTTTTATTCTGCATGTCCATCAATAAATAACACCCCCAATGTTCCAGGACCACAATGACTAGAAATAACACCGCCAGCTCTTGTGATAACAATTTCCTGAAAAATATTTAAGTTTTTTAAATAATCATATATTTGCTGAATCGTTTCCGCATCACATCCGGAATGTGTAATAAATACACGTTCTTTCTTTGCATGCCGCAAATCCATTTCCATTTCTTTCACATATTCCAAAAGAACTTTATTCATTTTGCCTCGATACTTATTTTTAGGTAACATTTTTCCGTTTTCCACGACAATTTTAGGATGTAACTTTAAAACACCGCCTGCCATTGCCGCAAGGCCGCTGCACCTTCCACCTCGATGAAGATAAGTAAGCGTATCTACAACAAAACTTGCACGCACAAATGGTCTCAGTCGTTCAATATATTCTACAATTTCTTTTGCGCTTTTCCCTTTGTTTGCCATAATTGCCGCTTCTATTACAAGAAGCCCAATACCTGTAGACAAATTTTCTGAATCAATCACAAAAACAGTCTCTTCTGCTTCCAAATCGCTTGCTGCCAAACGAAATACATTTGCAGAAGTAGACATCTCTCCGGAAATTGCAAAACAAATAACTTCTTGCCTTTTCTCAACATAAGGCTGTAACAAATCAACCGCCCTATCCATTGCCGGAGCAGAAGTTTTCGGTGTCATTTTATGCTCTTCTGACCAGTTATAAATCTCATCAGGTGTAATATTGATGCCATCTTCACACTCTGTATCTCCCAACAAAATATGAAGCGGCAAAATAGAAATTTCATATTTGTCCAATAGCTCCTGAGACAAATCACATGTACTATCTGAAATAATTTTAACCATTTTCAATCTTCCTCCACTATTTGTGATAAGGTGCACCTTCAATGATCCGATAGCCACGATACACCTGTTCTAATAAAATCACCCGCATCAATTGATGTGGAAACGTCATCTTTGAAAAACTCAATGCATAATCGGAACGTCTCAATACTTCTTCTCCCAAACCAATGGAACCTCCAATTATAAAAATCAAATGACTTTTCCCTTGTATTCCCAAGGTTTCCATCTTTTTTGCAAATGCGACCGAATCCAGCATAGTTCCACCGATTTCTAAAGTAAATACATAGGCATCGTCTTTCACATAACGTAAAATACGCTCCCCTTCTTTTTGACGAATTTGACGTTCCACATTTTCACTTGCTTGATCCGGTGTCTTTTCGTCTGCCACTTCCACGATTTCGAGTTTACAATATTTGCTCAAACGTTTGCTGTACTCTGCAATTGCATCTTTCAAATACTTTTCTTTTATTTTACCGACTGTAATTAATGTAATCTTCATTTACTCCCCTTTTCCTTAAAACGTAATTGTTGTTCCCGTACACAAATATTGGACTTTTTCACCAAATTCACGTTTTAAAATATCAAAAGCCGGACGTCCTGTGCAGTGTCCTGTATAAATATAGGAGACTCCCCGTTGAAACAACGATGCTCCTATGTCTATTACTTCCTCTTCTGTAACAGACAAAGAATCTACCCCGTGAATTCCTTTCAAATGGAAACCTCCCACAACAGCATAAACCTGTTCGTTAGGAAATGCGTGATGTACTTCATCTACAATATTGACAATTCCTCCGTGAGAACAACTATTGAATACAATCAACCCTTTTTGAGATTCTATTACAATACTTTGTTCATGCGCAAAATCATCAACCACATACCCCTCTCCCTGTTTGCGATACATATGTGCACGTTTTCCATATTCCTCCAATCCTTTTGTACTATGCGGTACAATCCAAACTCCATCATCTACCTGACATTTTTTTGTCACATATACAAAACGGTCAGAATATCTTTGTAACAAATCTTTCGGAAGCCCTATATATTTTTGCACACCATCTACATTTTTGTAACAAAGTTCTTTAGAACTCTCCTGTAAGTAAACTTTTGCGCTCTTGTTTTTCTCAAAGAACGCCTCAAAGCCTCCTGAATGATCATAGTGTCCATGCGATAAAAATGCCGCATCTACATTTTCCAATTTCGTTTTCAAAACTTCTGCATTATCCATAAAAATATCGGAAGAACCAGTGTCAAGCAAATAGCACTTCTCATTATATGCTATATATATCGACAATCCATGCTCACATTTTAAGTACTCCGGAGCCGTATTTTCAATCAAAACAGTTATTTTCATAGACACACTCCTACCCAATATAAAAATCCATAATCAACATCGTAAGAAACCCGATAATCAATGAATACGTTGCCATACGTTCATATCCATGACTATGCGTTTCCGGAATCATCTCATCACTCACAACATAAAGCATCGTTCCTCCGGCAAACGCCAAAGCAAAAGGTAAAATTACTGTTGCAATAGAAACGGCTCCAAATCCGATCATCGTTCCGACAATCTCCACCACGCCTGTAAAACAGGCAATAAAAAAGACTCTTTTCCTGGCAACACCTGCCATAATCAAAGGCGATACAATTACCATTCCTTCCGGAATGTTTTGTAAAGCAATACCCAGCGCAACTGTAATTGCATTGCTGATATTTTCACTTCCAAATCCAACACCGGCCGCAATCCCTTCCGGAAGATTATGGATTGCAATTGCCATGACAAACAACATCACTTTGTTCAAATTACTTTGTCTGTCTGCATGCGTTTCATGATCTACTCCTGTGATATGATGCAGATGTGGAGTCAGCTTATCTGCCAAATTCAAAAAAATGGCGCCTGCAAGAATACCGACTGCTGTCACCCACACATTTCCTTCTTCAAGGGATGGGATAATCAGTCCTAAAATTGCAGCTGAAAGCATGATTCCTGCCGCAAATCCAAGAATCGCATCGTTAAATTTGTGTGGTACTTTCCGAAAAAAGAAACCGATGATAACACCAACGATAGTCGCACCACCTACACCAAAAGCCGAAATCAGTGCCAATTCCATAAACAAAACCTCCTAGTCATAATTTGTTCGTAGGAGGTATTATAACATATTTTTTACAATTTGGGGACGTAGTAAAATTGAATTTTACTACGTCCCCAAATGAAGTTTATTTATCTTTTAAGTACTCATGAATACCTCGTGCCCCTGCTTTTCCTGCTCCCATAGCAAGAATAACTGTCGCAGCACCTGTTACGGCATCACCGCCGGCATAAACGCCTTCTTTTGTTGTTTTCCCAAATTCTTCATCGGCAACAATACATTTCCATCTGTTTACTTCTAATCCTTCTGTAGTAGAAGAAATCAATGGATTCGGCGAAGTTCCAAGTGACATGATGACTGTATCCAGTTCCATCTCGAACTCAGAACCTTCAATTACAACCGGACGTCTTCTTCCAGAAGCATCTGGCTCTCCCAGTTCCATCTTCACACATTTCATACCTTTTACATAGCCATTTTCGTCCACAAGAATTTCTGTAGGGTTTGTCAATAGATCAAACACAATTCCTTCTTCCTTTGCGTGATGGACTTCTTCCACTCTGGCAGGAAGTTCTTCTTCACTTCTTCTGTAAACAATATGTACATCTGCACCAAGACGTACTGCTGTTCTTGCTGCATCCATCGCAACATTACCGCCGCCGATGACAGCTACTTTCGTGCCTGCAACGATTGGTGTGTCATAAGAATCATCAAATGCTTTCATCAGATTACTTCTTGTCAGATACTCATTTGCAGAAAATACGCCGTTCGCATTTTCCCCTGGAATTCCCATAAATTTCGGAAGTCCAGCTCCGGATCCGATAAATACTGCCTCGAATCCTTCTTCTTCAATCAGCTGATCAATTGTCGTAGATTTACCGATCACAACGTTTGTCTCAAATTTTACGCCGAGTTCTTTTACTTTTTCGATCTCTTTTGCCACAACTTTATGTTTTGGAAGACGAAATTCCGGAATACCATACACAAGAACGCCTCCAAGTTCATGTAATGCTTCAAACACAGTTACCTCGTAACCAAGTTTCGCAAGGTCTCCGGCACAAGTAAGTCCTGCAGGACCGGAACCAATCACAGCTACTCTATGACTATTTGTTTTTTCTGCTTTTTCCGGTTTGATGTCATGCTCCAATGCATAATCTGCGACAAATCGCTCCAATTTACCGATGGAAACAGGCTCTCCTTTAATTCCACGGATACACTGACCTTCACACTGAGATTCCTGTGGGCATACACGTCCGCAAACTGCCGGAAGCGCAGAGGATTTTCCAATTACTTTATAGGCTTCTTCGATATTTCCTTCTTTTACTTCTTTGATAAATGCTGGAATATTGATAGAGACTGGACAGCCCTGAATACATTTTGCATTTTTACAATTAATACATCTTGTCGCTTCTTCCATCGCTTCTTCCTGATTGTATCCAAGACACACTTCCTCAAAATTCGTTGCACGTACCTTCGGATTCTGTTCTCTTACAGGTACTTTTTTTAATACATCAGCCATTAGTTGTCACCTCCACAATTTCCGCATCCGCCGTGATGTGTATTGCCTTCCTGAAGTTTTAACATCGCACGGCCTTCTTCTGTTTTATACATCTGTTGTCTTTTCATTGCCTGATCAAAATCAACTAAGTGTCCATCAAATTCCGGTCCATCTACGCATGCAAATTTGATCTCATCTCCAACCTGAAGTCTGCATGCCCCGCACATACCGGTTCCATCTACCATGATTGGATTCATACTTACAATAGTTGGAATCTCCAATTTTTTTGTTAAAAGACAGACAAATTTCATCATGATCATCGGACCGATTGCCACGCAGACATCATACTTTTTGCCTTCCTCTTTCACTAACTGCTCAATCTTTGTTGTAACCATTCCGGCATGTCCATAAGAACCGTCATCTGTACAAGGATAATAGTTCCCAGCAACTGCTTTCATCTCATCTTCCAGAATCAACATGTCTTTTGTCTTAGAACCAACGATAACATCCGCTTCAATTCCATGCTCATGGAGCCATTTTACCTGCGGATATACAGGAGCTGCACCAACACCACCGGCAACAAACAACATCTTCTTGCCCTTTAAACTTTCTATATCTTCATGAACGAACTCCGAAGCACATCCAAGAGGTCCTGTGAAATCGCGGAAACTGTCTCCTGCTTTTAATTCTGCCATCTTTTCTGTAGATGCACCAACTGTTTGGAATACAATGGTAATCGTTCCTGCTTCTCTATTATAATCACAAATCGTGAGAGGGATTCTTTCACCTTTCTCATCCATCTTTACAATTACAAACTGTCCCGGTTCGCAATGCTTTGCTACCCTTTTTGCTTCTACATCCATGAGAAAAATTTTATCTGCTAACTTTTCTGCTTTTTGTATCTTATACATTTTACGCCTCCCATTTTCTTTTATACTTCACTATGATAAAGCAAAACTTTGAAAATTTCAAGCGGTATTCTCAATTTTGCTTCACACTCTATTATATTAGATAAAAAGCGAGTGCACAATACACCCGCTTTTTGTAAATTTATGTATATTACTTCTAGAAGTCCACTTCTGTTCCGTAGTAAACGCATGTAAATAGTCTTTCCATAGTAGCCGGATCAATTGCACGTGGATTAGAACCTGTACAGGCATCGCCAACTGCAAGCTCTGCAATAGATGCAATTTTTTCTTTGAATTCGTCTTCTTTGATACCGAATTCTTTCAAAGTAGCCGGAATTCCAAGGATCACGTTAAAGTCGTCAATTTTCTTACATAAGCTGTTGATAAGTGCTTTCTCGGAAGCTCCTTCCAATCCTACTCTGCGAGCGATTTCTGCATAGCGTTTTGCTGCAACAGGATCCTTCGCATTGTATTTAATTACATATGGCAGATACATGGCATTTGCAAGACCATGTGTAATGTGTCCTGTTGAGAATGCTGCACCTGTTTTGTGTGCCATAGAATGTACAATACCAAGTAATGCATTGGAGAATGCCATACCTGCAAGACATTGTGCATCATGCATATGTGCTCTTGCATCCATGTTGCCTTTGTAAGAAGCTGGCAGATAATCAAACACCATCTCGATTGCCTGAATTGCAAGTGGGTCTGTATATGCACAGTTCAGTGTAGAAACATATGCTTCAATTGCATGTGTAAGTGCATCCATACCTGTGTAAGCTACTTGATGAGCAGGAAGCCCTTCTACTAATTCTGAGTCAACGATTGCAACATCTGGTGTGATATTAAAGTCAGCTAATGGATATTTGATTCCTTTCGCGTAATCTGTGATAACAGAAAATGCAGTTACTTCTGTTGCTGTTCCTGATGTAGAAGGAATTGCTGCAAATTTTGCTTTCTGTCTTAATTCCGGGAAGTTAAATGGGATACATAAATCTTCGAATGTTACATCTGGATATTCATAAAAAGCCCACATTGCCTTTGCAGCATCGATTGGTGATCCACCGCCCATTGCTACAATCCAATCTGGTTCAAAAGCACGCATTGCTTCTGCACCTTTCATAACAGTCTCCACAGATGGATCTGGCTCGACACCTTCAAACAGCTGTACTTCCATTCCAGCCTCTTTCAGATAATTCACTGCTTTATCTAAGAATCCTTGACGTTTCATGGAGCCGCCGCCAACTACAAGAATCGCCTTTTTCCCTTTCAGATTCTTTAATTCTTCTAAACATCCTTTTCCGTGATAAATATCTCTTGGTAAACAAAATCTACTCATTTCAATCTCTCCTTTTGCATATGTATTGTTAACCTTTTAACAGTATTCTAACTCTGTTAATTATTTAACGCAACAGATTTAGAGAAAAAAATTGTATTTATTTTAGTACAAATTATCTATCAAAATTACTTTCGAACAGCTTCTATACAATTGTTCATAAGCATGGCAATCGTCATTGGTCCAACCCCACCCGGAACCGGTGTGATTGCACTCACTTTCTCAATCACATCATCAAAATCTACATCTCCGCAAAGTTTATTTTCTGCATTGCGGTGGATACCTACATCAATCACAACAGCCCCCTCTTTTACATAGTCAGATGTAATGAACTTTGGTTTTCCGATTGCCGCAATAAGAATATCTGCACGTCCTGTAATTTCTTTCAAGTCCCTTGTTCTAGAGTGGGTAATCGTAACCGTTCCATTTTCACGGAGTAACAGCAATGCCATCGGTTTTCCTACAATATTACTTCTTCCGACAACCACACATTCTTTTCCTTCAATTTCAATTTCGGAACGTTTTAAAAGTTCGATAATTCCTGCCGGAGTGCAAGGAAGAAAACCATTTCTTCCAATGCACATATTTCCCACACTTTCCGGGTGGAACCCATCCACATCTTTTTCCGGAGCGATCGCCTGAATCACAGCATCCTCACGAATATGAGCAGGCAGTGGAAGCTGAACTAAAATTCCGTTTACTTTTTCATCTTCATTCAATTTCTGAACAAGTGAAAGCAGTTCTTCTTCTGTCACAGTCTCATCCAGCTCATATGATAAAGACTCTATTCCGATAAACGCACATGCCTTTTTTTTATTATTTACATAGACAGATGATGCCGGATCTTTTCCAACTTGCACAACTGCAAGACATGGAACAATTCCTTCTTGTTTTAATTTTGCCACTTCTTCTTTTAATTCTTCTTTAATTTGTGTTGATATCAGTTTTCCGTCAATTAATTTTGCCATTCAATCTCTCCCTAAAATAATCCTGTAATAGTTCCTTCCTCATTCACATCAATGCCATTTGCCGCCGGCACCTTCGGAAGCCCAGGCATCGTCATCACTGCACCTGTAAGTGCGACTACAAAGCCTGCTCCCGCATTGACATACACTTCACGGATATGGATCTTAAAGTGTTCCGGTCTTCCCAGAAGTGTCGCATCGTCAGAGAGGGAATACTGATTTTTTGCCATACAGATTGGAAGCTCTCCATATCCAAGCTCCGTAATCTTAGCAAGTTGTTTTTCCGCTGCCGGAGTATATTCCACACCGTCTGCGCCATAGATTTCTTTTGAAATCGTCTCGATCTTCTCTTTCAGAGAAAGACTGTTTTCGTACAATGTATGGAAATGGCTCTCTTTTGTCTCCAATGTATTCAAAACTTTTTCTGCTAATGCGATACCGCCTTCGCCACCTTTTTCCCATACTTCTGAAAGTGCAAATTCGCAGTTTCTTTCTTCGCAAAATTGTCTGATAAACTCATTTTCTGCATCGGTATCTGTCACAAATGAATTTAGTGTCACAACAACCGGAACACCAAATTTTTGAACATTTTCAATATGTTTTTCCAGGTTCACAATACCTTTTTTCAATGCTTCCAGATTCTCTTCATTCAGGTCTTTCTTAGCAACTCCACCGTTGTATTTCAAGGCCCGCACAGTTGCGACAATCACTACCGCATCCGGTTTCAGGTTCCCCATTCTGCACTTAATATCCATGAATTTTTCTGCACCAAGGTCAGCGCCAAACCCTGCTTCTGTAATTGCAATATCGCTTAATTTTAATGCCATTTTTGTTGCGCGGATACTGTTACATCCGTGTGCGATATTTGCAAATGGACCGCCGTGTACTAATGCCGGTGTATGCTCTAATGTCTGAATCAGATTTGGCTTGATGGCGTCCTTTAGCAGAGCTGTCATCGCACCTGTCGCCTGTAAGTCATCGGCAGTCACCGGCTCTCCCGCAAAGTTATATGCAACAACAATCTTTCCAAGGCGACGTTTCAAATCTTTGATGTCATCAGCCAGGCAGAGAATTGCCATAATCTCAGATGCAACCGTGATGACAAAATGATCCTCACGAACCATACCGTCCATCTTATTCCCAAGGCCAACTACAATATTGCGAAGCACACGATCATTCATATCAAGACAGCGTTTCCATACAACCTGTCTCGGATCAATCTGAAGCACATTTCCTTGTTGGATATGGTTGTCCAAAAGAGCCGCTAAAAGATTGTTTGCCGAAGTGATTGCATGAAAATCTCCTGTGAAATGAAGATTCAAATCTTCCATCGGTACAACCTGTGCGTATCCGCCGCCTGCAGCACCACCTTTGATGCCGAAACAAGGTCCCAGCGAAGGCTCACGCAACGCAATCAATGCTTTTTTATTCAACTTTGCCATAGCTTGTCCAAGTCCCACAGAGGTTGTAGTCTTCCCCTCCCCTGCAGGAGTTGGGTTGATTGCAGTTACAAGTACAAGTTTCCCATCCGGTCGGTCTTTTACTGCCTCCCACAATTCATCAGAAAGCTTGGCTTTGTATTTTCCATACAATTCCAAATCATCCTCCTGAATCCCAATACTTGCAGCCACCTCTTTGATTGGTTTCATCACTGCCTCCTGTGCAATCTGAATGTCTGTTTTCATCTTTCTTCCTCCTTTGAATTATACATGTTCTTCAATATATTGCTCAAATTGTTCCATTGACATCAATACTTTTCTTGGCTTCGTGCCTTCTTCTTCTCCTACAACACCTGCCTCTGCCAACTGATCCATAATTCTTGCTGCACGGTTAAAGCCAATTTTAAATACGCGCTGCAGCATTCCAATGGATGCCTTATCTTTTTCAATAATAAATTTTCCGGCATCTACAAAATAGGCATCCTGGTCATCCGCACCGCTGTTTCCGGAAACCGTGCCTCCCGCAGCGACACTGGCACTATTTACATGGTTTGTAATCTCTTCATTATACTGAACACTTTCACTGTTCTTTACCAAAAAGTCTACAACAGCCTGCACCTCTTTATCTGACACAAACGCTCCCTGTACACGCGCCGGTTTTTGATATCCTGCCGGATAGAAAAGCATATCACCCTTTCCAAGCAGTTTTTCCGCACCGTTCATGTCAATGATCGTTCTGGAATCTACACCTGACGAAACTGAAAATGCGATTCTCGACGGCATATTTGCCTTGATCAGACCGGTGATGACATTGACGGATGGTCTCTGTGTGGCAAGAACAAGATGAATTCCGGCGGCTCTTGCAAGCTGTGCAAGGCGGCAGATAGATTCTTCTACTTCTCCCGGTGCAACCATCATAAGATCCGCAAGCTCGTCCACGATAATAACGATCTGAGGTAATTTTTCTGGTTTTCCTTCTTCCTCAATCGCTTCGACTGTCTCAACTTTTGCATTGTATCCTTTCAAATCACGCACATTGTACTGTGCAAACAGATCATACCGTTTCATCATCTCAGCGACAGCCCAGTTCAGGGCACCTGCCGCTTTTTTGGGATCTGTCACAACCGGAATCATCAGATGCGGAATTCCATTATAGACACTTAACTCAACGACCTTAGGGTCAATCATAATTAACTTCACATCTTTTGGATCGGCTTTATATAAAATACTCATTATCAGCGTATTGATACAGACAGATTTACCAGAGCCTGTCGCCCCCGCAATCAATACATGCGGCATCTTCATAATATCTGCCACGACAACTTTTCCTGCAATATCACGTCCCGCAGCAAACGCAATCTTCGATTCATGGTTTTGAAATTCGTCCGTCTCTAAAAGATCTCGGAGCATAACAGCCGTATTCTCTTTGTTCGGGACTTCGATTCCAACAGCCGCCTTTCCTGGGATTGGTGCCTCGATACGAATATCCGCAGCTGCAAGGTTCAATTTGATATCATCTGCAAGACCGACAATCTTGCTGACTTTTACCCCCTGCTCCGGCTGAAGTTCATAGCGGGTCACCGATGGACCGCAGCTTACATTAGTCACAGTTACATTGACATTAAAATTTTGAAGCGTCTGCTGAAGTTTCATTGCAGTCTGACGTAAATGAGCATCGGAATCTCCTCCGCTTTTCTTTCCATGTTTCAGCAAAGATAGTGGCGGAAATACATATTCTTTTGCCCGTTTTTCCTCGCTCTTTTTAATCTCTTGTTCCACGTTTGCTGTCGCCGTCTCAACTTGCTTTTTACTTTCTTTTGTCTTTCGTTTCTCAGGAACAGGTTCCGGAATCGGAGCCTCTTCTTCCATAATCGGCTGTGCCCGATTGATCGTAATATCGTCCGGAACAATATTTTTTGAAACTTCAGCTTCTCTCCCATCATATGACGGTATTTCTTCCGCAAATAAATCCGGTACATCTTCCGGAGGTGTAATCTCTCTCATCTCCGGTGACTTTTTCACAAGTGTTGTGTCAAACGATACCCCTGAGACCGTATTATCTTTTCGCTTGCGTTCTTTCTCAGCTGCTTTTTGTTCCCTCTCCTGTGCTCTTTTTTCGCGTCTCAATTCTGCCTGCTCTTTTCGTTTCTTTGCATCCTGCTTTGCGGAAGAATAGGCTTTTTCACTGCCTTTTTTCACCCCGCGTATAAATGACTTCTCTGTAATGATGACAAGACAAATGATGCAGAGAATGATTACAATCACATATGTACCGATGACACCGATTGCAGGACAGAGCGCAGAAACGACAATTCCTCCCAAAAGACCACCGCCGTCTTTATGCATACTGGAAATTTTATAATAAGAGAACAATCTTGTGCCTGCTGTATATTCATTCATGATCAACTGAAACAATGTGCAGACCATCAGTGTGAATCCCGCTCCTGCTGCAGTCTTTATGTACGCGATAGAATTCCCTTTATTTGAAATTACAAAAGCAATTCCTATAAACAACAGAATCGGTATGATATATGCGATTGTCCCAAAAAGTCCAAATAATACGGAAGAAACGGCATCGCCTACAAAGCCCCCAATTCCAAAATTGCTTATCAATAGTAAAATACCGGCAGCCAAAGCTGATAAAATGATAATCTCATCTTTCAAAAAACTTTGGCTGTCCTGCTTCTTTTTCGTTTGTTTTTTGTTTCTTTTTCTGCTAGTATTCTTCCTTGCTGCCATGAAACTCCCCCTTGTATCTTAAACATACTATAATATAGTATATCATCAATAAAATCTCATGTCATCATCTATTTTTATTGATCTTTTTTTCTATCATCTCATGTAATTTCGTCAAAGCATCGCTCATCCCGCCAACGGCATCAATCAGTCCCTCTTTTACGGCCTCTTCTCCTTCTAAAAGCGTGCCGACATCTTTGACAAGTTGTGTAGAATCAAGCATCAGCTCTTCAATACGTTCCTGGGTCATATGAGAGTGTCCTGCCAGAAAGCGTATAATACGATCCTGAGTTCGTTCCATATTCCGATAGCTTTGAATCACTCCGATAAACATCCCATTTGAACGGACCGGATGAATGATCATCGTCCCACTGGGAACAATAAAAGAATAATCGGCTGAAACAGCAAGCGGCCCTCCGATGGAATGACTTCCGCCAAGAACCAAAGACACAGTCGGCTTGCTGAGTGATGCAATCATCTCTGCAATCGCAAGTCCCGCCTCCACATCACCTCCAAGTGTATTTAATAAAATGAGAAGTCCTTCGATTTCTTCATTATCCTCCACTTCAGCAAGTTTTGGCAGCAGATGTTCGTATTTCGTCGCTTTTGTGTTGCCGGACACCGCCTCATGCCCCTCAATCTCTCCGATAATTGTCAGTAACTGAATATTGTGCTTTCTGTTATTGTGTGTCAGTTCAATACTTCCGGTTTCGTTAATCTCTTCTCTTTTTTCTTCCTCCATACGCCTGCTCCTTTTCATTGTTTTCTTTTAGTATGCAGCAGTTTGAAAGAAATATACAAAAATCTCTTCACAAAATAAGGCGAGAGCATTTCCTGCTTCCCGCCTTATATCTTTTCATCTAAATTGTGGCAAACGCCTGTTCTAAATCTGCAATGATATCATCTGCGTTCTCGATTCCGACACTGAAACGAATCAAATCCGGCTGTACTCCGGCCTCTAATAATTCCTGCTCATTCATCTGGCGGTGTGTGTGACTTGCCGGGTGCAGCACAGAAGTGCGCGCATCTGCAACGTGTGTTACGATTGCGGCAAGTTTCAATTGATCCATCATTTTTACAGACGCATCCCGTCCACCTTTCAAGCCAAAGGAGATAACACCACAAGTGCCGTTTGGCATATATTTTTGAGCCAGCGCATGATATTTGTTATCCGGAAGCCCTGCGTAATTCACCCACGCAACTTTTTCGTGATTCACAAGATATTCCGCAACCTTTTGTGCATTTTCACAATGTCTCTGCACACGCAAATGCAGTGTCTCTAGACCAAGGTTCAATAAGAACGCATTCTGCGGAGACTGAACAGAACCCAAATCTCTCATCAGCTGCACTGTCGCTTTTGTGATGTAAGCACCTTTACCAAATTTTTCAGTATATACGATACCGTGATAAGTCTCATCCGGAGTCGTCAAACCTTTGAATTTATCACCATATGCTTCCCAGTCAAAATTTCCACTATCCACAATACAGCCGCCGACACATGCCGCATGTCCGTCCATGTATTTCGTCGTAGAATGTGTCACAATATCAGCTCCCCACTCAAACGGACGACAGTTGATTGGTGTCGCAAATGTATTGTCTACGATTAGAGGCACTCCATGTTCATGAGCAACTTTTGCAAATTTCTCAATATCCAGAATCACCAATGCCGGATTGGCGATCGTCTCTCCGAATACTGCTTTTGTATTCTCCTGAAACGCAGCATGCAACTCTTCTTCACTTGCATCTGCATCCACAAACGTAGCTTCGATTCCCATCTTTCTCAATGTGTGAGCATATAAGTTATATGTACCGCCGTAAATTGCTGCAGCGCACACAATATGGTCTCCTGCTTCTGCAATATTCATAATAGCATAGAAATTTGCTGCCTGACCGGAAGATGTCAGCATAGCTGCCACACCGCCCTCCAGATCACAAATCTTCGAAGCGACTGTGTCGTTTGTCGGATTTTGGAGTCTTGTATAAAAATATCCATTATCTTCAAGATCAAACAGTCTTCCCATCTGCTCACTTGTCTCATATTTGAATGTCGTGCTCTGATAAATCGGAAGCACTCTTGGTTCTCCTTTTTTCGGCTGCCATCCTGACTGGATACATTTTGTTTCAATTTTGTAGTTACTGCTCATAAACATTCCTCCTCATATCACTTACTGTCTATTCTTCCCAGTTATGGTAAACCTCTTGTACATCGTCATCTTCTTCTAACAGATCAAGTGTTTTCTGAATATTTTTCAGATCTGTCTCGTCTGTTAGCTGTACCCATGTCTGTGGAATCATAGTTACTTCTGCGCTCGCCATAGGAATGCCTGCTTCCTCCAAAGTCAGACGCACCTCACTGAAAGAATCTGGATCTGTCAGAATCTCAAAGCTGTCCTCTTCCTCTACAAAATCTTCTGCCCCCGCATCTAGTGCTGTCATCATCAAATCATCTGCATCCATCTCGCACTCTTCTTTTGCAACGATAATCTGTCCTTTTTTGTCAAACATGAATGACACACATCCAGGTGTTCCGACATTACCACTTCCTTTTGTAAATGCATTTCTCACATTGGAAGCAGTACGGTTCTTATTGTCCGTCAGTGCATCTACAATAATTGCAGTACCGTTTGGTCCATATCCCTCATATGTAACATGTTCATAGTTGGAAGCATCCGCATCTCCGGCTGCTTTTTTAATACTTCTCTCGATGTTGTCATTCGGCATATTGTTTGCCTTTGCTTTTGCAATTACATCACGCAGTCTGCTGTTGTTGGCCGGATCCGGACCGCCTCCCTCTTTTACTGCAACGGCAAGTTCTCTACCGATCTTCGTGAAAATCTTTCCTCTGACCGCATCATTTTTTTCCTTTTTATGTTTAATATTCGCAAATTTTGAATGTCCTGACATTTTTATTCCTCTCCTTGTTTTCTTTTAAAAATCACTTGTCTATTCTAGCACTCTTTTTTTTATTTGTACAGTTTTTATAATATTATTTTCCATGGACAGCACTTGAAAATCATAACCTCCATAGGATACAACACAATTTTCCTCCTCTGTCGGAATTCTTTCTAAATGAAAGATAAGGAATCCATTAAGTGTCTCATAGTCCTCTTCCTCAAATTGAATTCCAAGCAGTTCTTCCAAATCTTCAACTTCTGTCATTCCATCTGCAAGATAGCTTCCATCTGCCTCCTGCCTGATCAGTTCTTCTTCCTCGTCGTATTCATCCTGAATGTTTCCGACAATTTCTTCTATGATATCTTCCATTGTCACAAGTCCTGCAGTCTGACCATACTCATCAATGACAATCGCCATATGATATTTCCCTTCCTGCATCTTTTTCAGCAGTTTATCAATACTTCTCGTCTCCGGTATAAAGCTTACTGGTCTTATGTATTCCTCCAGCTGTTTAATCGGAATATGACGAAGCTGTTCGTTAAAGTAGCATTTCATTGCATCCCGCAGATGAATCGTTCCGATGATAGAATCAATATCTTCTTCATAGACCGGAAATCTGGATTTATTCTGCTCTAATATAAACGTCAACGCATTTTCAAGCGTCTCTTCGCCATCCAACGCAACCATATGTTTCCGGTGCGTCATAATACTTTTCGCATCCTTTTCCCCATATGCGAAAATATTTCGTATCATCTGAGCTTCACTGCTCAGGAACACACCCTGCCGATACCCCTCATCGACCATATCCATCACAGCCTCCGCCGCATCTTCTCCCTCTTCCATCTCTCCTGAAAATATTTTTCTCATTCGCGATAATAGATTACCCTCATCTTCCATTTCTTTTTTCTCCTTTTATTATGTATGAAGCTCCAAGCTGATTCTCAACGCTTCATCAACTTTTGTCATCAGTTTTTTGTCCACGTGACAAACCATGTCTTTTAGCCTCTGCTTGTCAATCGTGCGAATCTGTTCCAACAGCACCACTGAATTTTTTACAATCTGATATTTTCCTGCATCAATTTCAACATGTGTCGGCAACTTTGCCTTGTTCATTCTTGATGTAATCGCAGCACAGATCACAGTCGGGCTGTGTCTGTTCCCAATGTCATTTTGTATGATCAAAACAGGTCGTATTCCACCTTGTTCTGAACCGACTACCGGACTTAAGTCCGCATAAAATATATCACCACGTCTAATCTGCACTCTATTCACACTCCGATTTTTTAAGATAAAATTAGTATTTCCATCTTTTTCGGATGTATTCCAGTTAGAACCTGAATTCTCGTTTATGCAAAATAGTCCACCTGCTCTGCTATTTTCCCATCCCGCACATATACACGCGGAATACGTTTTCCAAGGTCGCACACAAATTCATAATTAAATCGCCCGGAAAGTTCGCTCAGCACTTCCACCGGCAAAATCTCATTTCCGTCTTTTCCAATCATTGTGACTTTATCGCCAAAGCTTACGCCTTCAATCTGTGTCACATCCACCATAAACTGATCCATGCAGACCCGCCCGAGAATAGGTGCTTTCTTTCCACGGATCAACACGTATCCTTTATTTGATAAGCTTCTTGGATATCCATCTGCATATCCGACCGGAATTGTTGCAATCTTCATTTTCTCTTTGGCCACGAACGTGCCTCCGTAGCTCACAGGAGTCCCTCTCTCTATCTCCTTTACAAATGCCACATGACTCTTTAATGCCAATGCCGGTTTTAATTTTACGTTTGTCTTGTCTACCTCTTCCGATGGATAGAGTCCATATGTAGAAATTCCTGCTCTTACAATATCGAAATTCGCCTCCGGGACATCAATGATGCCTGCACTGTTGGAGCAGTGCTCATATGTAAACCGGACATTTTTTTCTTTCAGGCGTTCCGTCATCCATACAAATTCCTGTATCTGTTTTTTTGTAAAGCTTTTATCTTTCTCATCTGCTTTGGTAAAATGTGTAAAAATCCCTTCCATATTGACATTTGGCATCTTGCTGATTCGCTTGATCGTCTCTGCTGATTGTTCATTGATTCCAAATCCCAGCCGCGACATTCCGGTATCCAGTTTGATGTGCATATAAGCTGTTTTCCCCTCTCTTGCCGCCATTCGAGAGATTGACTCTGCCATCTCTTCTGTGTAAATATTCATTCGAATCTCATGCTTTAACATCTCCATGTACTGATCTGGGAACACACATCCAAGCACCAGAATCGGTTTTTGAATCCCTTCTGTGCGAAGCACAACTGCCTCGTCTAAAGTCGCTACCGCAAAGCCCCATATGTAGTTCCAACGCTCCATCATCTCCGCAATCTGAACGGCTCCATGCCCATATCCATCCGCTTTTATGACCGCCATTACTTTCGTCTCAGGTCTGATGTTTTGTTTCATCTGTTCCATATTATATGCAATTGCATCCAAATCAATCTTTGCATATACTCTGCTATAAGTCTTCATCTGTTCTGTCGCCTCTCTTATATATTCTTTAATACACTGCTGATTTCCGCAACCAAATCACTTGCCAGTACACTGTATGCTCCCTTTTTGTCCCGGGCCATATCACCTGCAAGACCATGGAGGAACACCCCAAGACATGCAGATGTATACGGTTCACACTGTTGTGCCAAAATCCCCACAATAACTCCCGCAAGCACATCTCCGGAGCCTGCCTTTGCCATCGCCGCATTCCCGGACAAATTCAAATATGTATTTTGATGCTCTTTCGCAACAAGCGTTCTCGCATCTTTTAGCACGCAGACAACCTTATATCGTTCCACAAACGCATGCAGCTTTTCCATTCGCTGTTCTATCAGTTCTTTTACACTGCACTGCAGCATTCTGGACATCTCTTTCATATGTGGTGTCAAAACAATCAGAGCATTCGTTTCTTCAATCCATTCCATATGTTTTGACAGGATATTGATACCATCTGCATCCACCACACAAGGAACCAGCGCACGTTTCAACGTATATTGCATCACTCGTTCTGCTGTGTCACTTTTCCCAAGTCCGCATCCAATTCCAATCAAATCTGCCCATTGAATCAATTTTTCTAATTGCTCAGAATCAAACGTGTCATATGTTGTAATAATCACTTCCGGTAAAAGCTGTTGTAATATCACACGGTTTTCTTCGTGTGTATAAATCTGCACAAGTCCTGCCCCCACTGCATAAGCGGCTTTTGCACTTAAATAAGCAGCTCCTGACATCCCTTTGCTGCCTGCAATCATCAACACTTTTCCATAGCTTCCCTTATGTGAATTTTTCTTCCTTTTTGGAAATCCCAGAAATAGGTCTTGTTTTTCATAGCCAAATGTAACTGTTCCTTCTGAGAATGTTTCCGAGGAAATGCCGATGTCACCTGTGAGAATCTTTCCTGCACACACATTTCCCTCCTGTAAAAACAGACCTCTCTTTGGAAAGGCAATTGCAACTGTCAGATCTGCACAAAAAGCAATCCCCATCCGGGCTCCGGTCGTATCATGAATTCCCGATGGCAGATCAACCGCCACCTTCTTGCCGGCCATCTGATTGACAGAACAAAGAACCTCCCTGTAATGGCCTGTAACTTCACGTTTCAATCCGGTTCCAAAGAGTGCATCTATAATTACACTATATTCCTCTGTACCCAGATTGGTTATCACCGGAATTTCATAATGTGCTGCAATTTTTGCCTGCTGTGCATTTTCCTCGCTTCGTTTTTGAGAATTCCCGGCAAAAAAAATAGTCACATCATGCCCCTTTAAGTGTAACAGGCGGGCAATTGCATATCCATCTCCACCATTGTTGCCGCTCCCACAGATTACAAGCACCTTGCGAAAATCCAGTTGTTCTTCTTCCATGCATCTTACCACTTCCAGTGCCGCACGTTCCATCAAAACCATAGACGGAACTCCGATTTCTTCAATTGTATACAGATCCGCTCTTCGCATCTGTTCGCCGGTTGGCAAATATATCATTTTTGTTCACCTTCTATTCTTGAAAAAAACGTGTAAAGGAAACCTGCCTGCTGCATGCCTCCACTACACGTCTCTTTTATCTTATTTCCCGCAAAAGCAGGAAATTATTCTTCCGTCGTATGCTCCACATGATAACGATTGACATTATAAGAAAGTCTCATCAAACTTTCTGAAAGATGTACATTCTCAACAATCACATCCTCCGGAAGTTCTAAATCTGTATGCGCAAAGTTCCAAATAGCTTTGATACCGCTTTCCACAAGCATGTCTGCAACTTCAATTGCTTTTGTCTTTGGAATAGTGAGCACTGCAATCTCGATATTATTTTCTTTGATAAAGTCGCTTAACTCATCCATCATCCGGATCTCAATACCTCGAATTGTAACGCCCTCAAGTCTTGGGTTCACATCAAAAATTCCTTTTAAGACAAATCCGCTTCGCTCAAAAGCAGCATAATTGGCAAGTGCCTGTCCTAAATTACCTGCTCCGAGTATAATCATATTATGATTGACATCCAGACCTAAAATCTTTCCAATCTCTGTATATAAATACTTTACATTATATCCATAACCTTGTTGTCCAAAGCCACCAAAATTATTCAAATCCTGTCTGATCTGGGAAGCTGTTACATTCATCCTTTTACTTAATTCATTAGAAGAAATACGCTCCACACTATTTTCCAATAACTCACCTAAGTAACGATAATAGCGGGGTAATCTTCTGATAACTGCCTGGGAGATTTGTCTTTCTTCCATTTTTTCTTCACCTTCCTCTGTTTTCCTGTCCATTCTAAGAATCATTATATAGAATCACCGCATCAAAGTCAAACTTTTAGTTGTATTTTCTTACATTTTAGTTATAATAAAATTATTGTACCAAAAAGGGAGGGGTTATATATATGATTCTCGCATGTCATAATATTTCAAAAGCATTTGGAGAACAAGTGATTGTCAAATCTGGTTCTTTTCATATAGAAGATCGCGAAAAAACGGCACTGATCGGACCAAATGGTGCCGGAAAGTCTACTATTTTAAAAATGATCATGAAAGAACTCGATACAGACAGTGGCGATATTATCCTGACAAAAGGAAAGACAATCGGTTATCTGTCACAGCATCAGGAGCTTTCAAGCGGAAACACAATTCTGGAAGAGTTAAAGACTGCCAAAGCAGATATCATTGAGATGGAAAAACAGATTCGCACGATTGAGATGGAATTGAAACATCTTCACGGCGAAGATTTAGAAAACCGGCTTCAGACATACCACCGACTGACAGAGCGTTTTGAACACGCCAACGGATACGCCTATCAGAGTGAATTGGTCGGTGTCTTAAAAGGACTTGGCTTTCGTGAAGATGAATTTTTAAAAGAGGTGGACACGCTCTCAGGAGGGCAAAAGACCCGTGTGTCTCTCGGAAAGCTGCTTCTTACCAAACCAGATATTTTATTGCTCGATGAGCCGACAAACCATTTGGATATGAACTCCATCTCATGGCTCGAGACCTATTTGCTCAACTATGACGGTGCTGTCTTAATCGTATCCCATGACCGTTATTTTCTGAACCGTGTTGTCACAAAAGTGGTAGAGATTGAATATGGCAGCATTATGACTTACATGGGGAACTATTCAGACTATGCACAAAAGAAAAAGATGATTCGTGAAGCAAAATTAAAAGAATACTTAAATCAACAGCAGGAAATCAAGCATCAGGAAGCAGTAATCGAAAAACTTCGCTCTTTCAATCGAGAAAAATCAATCCGTCGTGCAGAAAGTCGTGAAAAGATGCTTGAAAAAATGGACGTCATTGAAAAGCCGATGGGGGATCCGCAAGAACTCCACTTTTCATTAGAGCCATCCTGCGTCAGCGGAAACGATGTGTTAGAAGTTGAACATTTAAGCAAGACATTCGGAAACCACAAACTATTTCAGGATATCAGCTTTGAGATCAAGCGTGGGGAACACGTTGCCATCATCGGAGACAACGGAACCGGAAAGACAACACTTTTAAAAATACTGAATCAGGTAGTCGCCGCTGATAGCGGTTCTTTCAAGCTCGGCTCCAAAGTACAGATTGGCTATTATGATCAGGAACACCACGTGTTACATATGGAAAAAAATATTTTTGATGAAATCTCAGATGATTATCCAAGTCTTAACAACACACAGATTCGAAATACACTCGCCGCATTTTTATTTACGGGCGATGATGTCTACAAACTGATCAGTGATTTAAGCGGTGGCGAGCGTGGTCGTGTTTCTCTTGCAAAACTTATGCTGTCTGAGGCAAACTTCCTCATCCTCGATGAGCCAACGAACCATTTGGATATTGCTTCCAAAGAGATTTTGGAAAAAGCGCTGAATGATTACATCGGGACTGTACTTTATGTGTCCCACGACCGTTACTTTATTAATCAGACGGCGACACGTATTTTAGATCTTGTCAATGGCACATTTGTTAATTATATCGGAAACTATGATTACTACTTGGAAAAGAAAGAAGAATTGACAGCAGCGTATGCCGGCATTTCTGAAATTTCCACTCCTTCCGTCTCTTCCACGTCTGTGGAATCCGACACAAAGCTGGACTGGAAAGCCCAAAAAGAAGCACAGGCAAAAGAACGGAAACGTCAAAACGATTTAAAAAAGACTGAAGATGCAATTGCGAAACTGGAAGAAAGGGATTCTGAAATTGATGAGTTAATGACTCAGGAAGAAGTCTTCACCAACTCTGTGAGATGCCGTGAATTATCTGAGGAAAAAGCAAAAATCGCTGAGGAATTGGAAACACTTTACATGCGTTGGGAAGAACTCGCGGAATAAAAAGTATGCTAAAAAAGAAAATGCCCGAATTTCCTGTGTCTCAGGTCATTCGGACATTTTACATTCATTACAATAATTCCGCAATTGCTTTGATAAATTGTTCGCTGTTCAATACCGTTGGATTTTCAATACTTGTAATCAAAGCAAGGTCTTTTGTCATCTTACCGCTCTCGATCGTATCGATAGTTGCTTTTTCCAGTCTGTCTGCAAAATCCATCAATTCTTGATTGCCATCTAATTCACCGCGTTTACGGAGTGCACCGGTCCATGCAAAAATGGTTGCAACAGAGTTCGTAGAAGTTTCTTCACCCTTTAAGTGTTTGTAATAATGACGCTGCACTGTTCCGTGAGCAGCTTCGTACTCATAATATCCCTGTGGAGATACCAACACGGAAGTCATCATCGCAAGAGAACCGAATGCGGAAGAGACCATATCACTCATTACATCCCCATCATAGTTCTTACAAGCCCAGATAAATCCACCTTCCGCTTTCATGACACGTGCTACTGCGTCGTCAATCAGTGTATAGAAATACTCAATTCCGGCAGCTTTGAATTTCTCATCATATTCTTTATCATAAATCTCTTGGAAAATATCTTTAAATGTATGGTCGTATTTTTTAGAGATTGTATCTTTTGTTGCAAACCACAAATCCTGTTTGATATCAAGCGCATAGTTAAAACAACTTCTCGCAAAACTTTCAATAGAAGCATCCAAGTTGTGCATCCCCTGTGCGATTCCGGCTCCTGTGTAATTATGTACCAACTCTCTTGTCTCTGTTCCGTCTTCTGCCGTATATACCAGCTCCACTTTTCCCGGTCCCGGAATGATCATCTCTGTATTTTTATAGACATCTCCATATGCATGTCTTGCAATTGTAATTGGCTTTTTCCAGTTTTTCACACATGGCTCAATTCCCTTTACAATAATCGGTGTACGGAAAACTGTTCCGTCTAACATCGCACGGATTGTTCCATTTGGGCTTTTCCACATCTCTTTTAAGTCATATTCTGTCATTCGTGCAGCATTCGGAGTGATGGTCGCACATTTTACAGCGACTCCATATTTCTTCGTTGCATTTGCAGAATCAATGGTAACCTGGTCATTTGTTTCGTTGCGGTACTCCAATCCCAAATCATAATATTCTGTTTTCAAATCAATAAATGGTAATAACAGATTCTCTTTGATCATCTTCCAAAGGATTCTTGTCATCTCATCTCCGTCCATCTCTACAAGTGGTGTTGTCATCTTAATTTTATCCATCTTCCATTTCCTCCTGCTCTACGCTTCGATATTTAAATTTTGCATTACTTTCAAAATGTGTTCATTGGCAAGTTGTTCTGCTTTATCTGCATCTTTCTGTTTGATTGCTTCCAAAATCTCTTTATGTTCTTTGATTGATTTTTCTGCCCGATGTTCTCTTGTAACAGATGCCTGCCTTGCCATCTGGACATATTTATGAAAATCGGATAATACATGTTCTAGTATACGACTATTTGATGCTTCGTACAATACTTCATGGAATTTTCCATCAAGTTCTACAACCTGACCCGATTTTTCTTTTTGATTTTTGTTTGCATGAAATTCTGAGAGTAAAACAATCTCTTCTAGTTTTTCTATCTGTTCTTCTGTAATATGCTCGGTCGCCCATCTGGCGCAAAGTCCTTCCAGGAGGGAGCGTACCAAATAGATATCCTTCACATCTTTCCCTGTAATTCCGGTCACATATGCGCCTTTGTTTGGTACGATTTTTACAAGTCCCTCCAGTTCAAGCTGTCTTAACGCCTCTCTCACCGGAGTTCTGCTCACCCCAAGCTTTTTCCCGATTGTGCTTTCCCGCAATTCTTCATTTTCTTTGTATTCGCCCTTCAAAATACCATCTCTGATTTTTTGAAAGACTCTTCCACGGAGCGAATACTCCTGATATTCTTCCATCTTCTGCCTCCACTATAAAATTATCTGCAACTCATGACAGGCATCTGTGATCACACGTACCAATTCGTCATCTGTCAAAACAGTCACACGTCCGGATTCATACTCTGCATCTACCCATTCTTTTACCTTCGCTACCAATGGTGAATTTTTGTCAATAGCACGGTCACCTTTCAACTTGTAATATGCATTGATCCAATGTGCAATTCCCGCAAGCCCCGATGTGTTGGATACCGCAACAAGAACCGGACGGTTCAGGAATTTATCCGTATCAAAAATATTGTAAATCTCCTCATTTTTCAGAAGTCCATCGGCGTGAATACCGGCTCTTGTCACATTAAAGTTCTTTCCGACAAACGGAGTTCTTGACGGCACACGATATCCAATCTCTTTCTCGTAATACTCCGCCATCTCTGTGATGACTGTCGTATCCATTCCGTCTAAAGTTCCACGAAGTTGCGCATATTCAAACACCATTGCTTCAAGCGGTGTATTTCCTGTACGCTCACCGATTCCAAACAAAGAACAGTTTACGCCGCTTGCACCATACAGCCAAGCTGTCGTGGAGTTGCTGACCGCCTTATAAAAGTCATTATGTCCGTGAAATTCAATCAACTCACTTGGCACACCTGCGTGAACCATCAGACCGTATATGATTCCCGGAATTGATCGCGGAATCACAGCCCCCGGATAATTGACACCGTATCCCATTGTATCACAAACACGCACCTTTACGGGAATTTGATATTCCTCACGCAATTTCATCAATTCCAGACAAAACGGAATGACAAATCCATAAATATCCGAACGTGTAATATCCTCCAGATGACATCTCGGACTGACACCAATTTCCAAACATTCTCTTACAATCGAAAGGTAATGCTCCATCGCCTGTCTTCTTGTCATATTCAGTTTGTAAAAAATATGGTAATCAGAACAGCTGACCAAAATCCCAGTCTCTTTCATTCCGATATCTTTTACAAGTTGAAAATCTTTCTTGCTTGCACGAATCCAGCTTGTCACCTCCGGAAATTCGTATCCTCTCTCCATACATTTGTAAACTGCGTCCCGGTCTTTTTTACTATATAGGAAAAATTCGCACTGGCGGATCTTTCCTTTCGGACCACCAAGTCTGTGAAAATAATCATACAATGTGACAATCTGTTCTGTAGAATAAGGCGCTCTCGACTGCTGTCCATCACGGAATGTCGTATCGGTAATCCAGATTTCATCCGGCATGTGATGAGGCACGATTCGGTCATTGAAGGCAATCTTTGGAATCTCATCATACGGAAATAGATTGCGGAAAATGTTCGGTGTCTCCACATCCACCAGAGGATACATATGTTCCTCAAGTTCTAACAGATTATTATGTTGATTCATAAATACTTTTCTATTCTCCATGGTCATCCTCTTTTCTTTATTCCAGTTTTGTATAATTGTATACAATTATACATTTCGTGTCAATACTTTACCGAAATAAAATAACAGAGTGAGAATATTTTTTCCCACTCTGCTACTCTTATTTCGCCACATTTATATAAAATTGTCCTTTTTGCGCATTTTATCTAAACAGTATTTGACACTCTCTGTCTCAAAAGAGTCTAGTGCAAACAAAGATTCATTATATTGAAAATTTCTCTCTTTTTCTCCATCAGAAAGCAGTTGTTTTTCCGAAAACCAAAGTGATACTTTTTCTATCTGATCTCCAACTGCCTTATAACTGATCGTGTACAGATAATCCTCTCCTGATCCTTTGCAAAATATCTGTTCCCCTTCTTCACTTTCATATTTCAGAGAAATACTCCTATAACTTATTTCCATTTTCTCTTGTATGCATCATCCATATTCTGTAATAAACCTTTCCTTTCAATACCTATTTTAACAAATCAGAAATGCAGATTTGAAAATCCTCATATACTTTTAATTTAATTGTATCGCCAAAAGGAATGATAACAGGCGCGACATCTTCTTCGTAACGATATATGGTAGTGCGTTCTCTAGCCGGATCGACAATCCAGTATTCTCGAACTCCTGCATCTGCATAAAGCGCATTTTTTGTAGAATAATCCATTTTCCGACTGCTTGGAGAAACAATTTCAATAATAAAGTCAGGCGCTCCTTCACAGCCACGGTTTGAAATTTTATTATGGTCACATACCAAACTAATATCCGGTTCCACATAATTAGAATCATCCTCTTTGATAAACACTGCAAATGGCGCTGGATAAACTTTGCAGTTCCCATGTTTTTTTGCAATGTAGTTTTGCAGCGAAGTTGTCAGTACTGCAACAAGTTCCTGATGCAAAGGAGAAGGGGGCGCCATGTCATAAATTCTCCCGTCAAGCAATTCCGCTCGCTTACCATCCGGAAGGGCATAAATATCATCGATTGTATATAGTTTTGTTTTTAATAATGGCATCGTATCATATCCTTTCTTGCTTTCTTTGTCTTTTAGTATAACATGAGTTTCCGCAAAACAAAAGTATTGCTGCCGTATTACAGAACACAATCTGTCTCATCGCCCTCACCAATCGCATATCGAGTAACGTTTTTCTCATCTGAATCAGTCTTTCCAGATTTTCGCGCTGATAACTCACATAATCTGCCCAAAACTCAAAATCAGACCAGCGCTCCGGAATCATATCAAGTACAAATCTAAAATCATTTTCAGCCATGTGTAATCCAATACTTTCCCTGACCCAAATTTCATCTGAAGTGTCTCTTCCAGTACACGCATGGATTCATCTTCTTTCACTTTGGTAACTACCCGCTGAAACGTAGCCGTTTCTCCCTCTTTTGGCTCGTATACAAACAAATTTTCCTTATGTTCGATCACTCCCGCAATCTCATATTGCTTTTCCTCTTGATATTCCTGTACCGGGATCCCACCTTCTGTTGTCTGAACAAACGATACAAATTGCATCTCCTCTTCCAACCTCTGCATAGCATGTACCGCCAATATATAGAAACAGGCTATCAGTGCAATTGCCAGAACACCAACCACCTGCTTTCTATGCGCTTTCACTGCTTCTGCGGCTTGATGCGGCCGCCATCAGAAATCTGTTTTGACGAGGATAGGATAATGTTCTGATTGACACTCAGACCTTTCACTGCTGCATATCGATCTCCTTTGTATTCGACAGTCACATCCACACGTCTTGCAATGACTTCTGTTCCAAGGATTGTTTTCTTTTCATCGGTGGTATACACATAATATTGATTTCCCTCTTCTTGATGCAGCGCTTCTAAAGGTATACACCCTGAATACATTTTTTTGCTTGTCTCTATTTGCACACCTATTGAGGTGCCAATCGGAAGCGTATTTGGTGGAATCCGTATACTTGCCTCTACCCCTGCCCCCGTTTCTGTATTTTGCTGTATCGCTGTAATTTTTAATTTCCCAACTGCATTTTTCTCTGTTTCCATAAGCACATCAGAAATCAGCTTTACATTTGCACCGACTATCACATGTTCTTTATTCTCTTCCGAAAACTGTACTTTCAGCATCATTTCAGCAGATGTATCAGCAATTAAAATATCTGCCGTTCCAGAAGTCATACCACCTACCTGTATATTCACAGCTGATACAACTCCATCCATAGGAGACACTACCTTCCCTTCCGCACTCTGGAGCTCTTTTAACGCTGAAAGCTGCTTTTCCACAAATCCAGTTTTTAAAATTTCCGCATACGCAGTCTGTTTTGCGAGGGACACCGCAATTCCTAATGATAAGACAAGCAAAACAGGAATACAGACTCCCACAAAACGTCCCGTATTTGTGAATGCCAACAAAAACGCTTTATTGTGTAAGATAGATTTAAAATTCAAAAGACCTACAAACTGACCGGAAGCAGTCTGCATAAATGCTCTCCTTACGACATCAATGTACGGAATCAACACAAAGAGCAATACACCGACAAAGCTTGGCAGGATAAACAGATATCCCACCCACATTTTTCTCTTTCTCATCACTTATTCCGCCTGATAAATCTCTACTTTTTCTACAATTGCATTCACAGCAGATTCCAACGATTCTTCTCCATACACATAATGCTCCGCCTGTGTCAGAATCTCCTCAAACAGTGCCTGCTCCACTGCAATTTTCGTGTCTGCTTCACTTAAGAAATTTACAAATTCCTCCGCTTCCTCTGCATTTAATTTCTGAATGCGAATCCCTTCTGCACTATCCTGTTCCGGATACATGACTGTCATCTGTTCCTTTGTCTCTGATATCGGAAGCGTCTTTCGAAAGCTTGTCTTATTCACACTCAATGTCCAGTCATACTGATCCATATTCTCGGAAGATAAAAAGTACGATAGGAACGCTTTCGCAGCTTCTTTCTTCTCACTGGACGCAGTTATGCCAAATATCCATTTCGGGATAAACTTTTTCCCACTTTCGCTGTTTAAATAATCATAGAACACGGGACTATTCGCACTCACACTTTCCAATTGCGCCAGCGTCTGCCCCATATCCATTTCATCAACCGACAAAATATCCTTTTGAAATGCCATTGTTACCCCGGCGTCTCCGGAATAGTACGGCAATTCCAAATCAATCTCAGATGCATCAAAAAGCATCCTTGCCTCTTCTAAAAATGTGGACAGTGCCTCTTGATCTACCACACTCTCTTCTGAAATAATATCGTTCCAAAAAGTCAATAGAAGTAACGGAATACTCTTCGTTGCATTCCGTGCGATCCCTTTTATCTGCTCTTCCGTCCGTGTTTTCAATGTGCCTGATAGAGTTTTTACTTCCTCTGGTGTCACCGCACCTTCTTTTCCAATAATAATCGGAACGGAAAAACGGGATGGGATTGCATACACTTTCTCCCCTTTTTCATATGAGGAAAGTACGTTTTCAAAAAATTCTTCCCCATTTTCTTTCACACTCTCCATCATGTCACTTAAGTCTTCCAATCCCCCTTTTTCGATATAGTCCTCAATTGGAAGTCCATCCATCAAAATGATATCCGGTCCATTTCCCGCCATAATCTCGGTGTTCAGACTTCGGATTGCATCGGATACCGTCTTTCCGTCTTCCTCTGATATCCCCACCTCTATCACAACCGGATACTTAGGATATTTCTCCATAAATAACTTTGCGCTTTGCCACAAATTCTCATTTTCTTTTAGGGTATACAAACGTAGCACTGCATCTTCTTTCTTTGTTTGTTCATTTTGTTTCTCCATCGGCTTTCCCACACAACCGGATAAAAACACCACCCATGCCAGTAAGATTCCGATTTCTTTTCTCATTGCTATCCCTCCTTGTATTGTTTTCTAATATGACTATACCGGAGAGATGCATCTTATTTGCATCAAAAAAAAGAGCTTGCGCCCTTTTTTTAATTTCTATTTCTAATATCTCTTATAACTATCCCCACGGTTACCAATATCAATTATACAAACTTTTTATGTCTTCACTTTCCGCTTTCAGCCCCATTGTATCATATTATATAAATAAATTGGATATATTTTCAAAATTTCCTTACTCCCAAAGTTATAATCTACATATATTTTGGTTCATCTAAAATAATGAGCTTTGAATTTCCAATCAAAACCATAACAATCGATACTTTCATTATGCTTCTTTTTCAGCTTATTTTAAGCATCCCTGCACAGGCACTCAAATTCATACAGATAGACGTCTTCAAGTGTCGGGCTGACTTCTGTCCACCGGTATTTTTCCGGGCGCTGCTCTGAGATAACACGCTCGACAATCTCCCCGTCCGTCCGAAATAAGTTACTGATTTCAAATTCTTGTTTTACCTGATTCAATTCATCCTGTGAAATCCTGATTTCAAATACTTTCCCAGCAATTTTTTTCTGCAATGCCTCCGGGCAGTCTTTGTCCACAACCTTTCCGTTTTTCATCAAAAGAATTTCTTTTGAGATAAACTCAATGTCAGACACCACATGAGTAGCAATCAGGACAATTTTGTCGCCGCTCAAATCCGAGATCAGGTTTCGGATACGGATACGCTCCTTTGGATCCAAACCGGCAGTCGGCTCATCTAAAATCAGAATCTGTGGATCATCCAAAAGAGCCTGCACAAGGAGAACCCTCTGTTTCATCCCGCCGGACAGTTCTTTTATCTTCTTTCTTCTCACCTCGCTTAAATTCAAAAGTGGAAGAAGTTCCTCCATGCGCCTCCTGATTTCTTTTTTATCCATACCGCGCAGTGTTCCCATGTAGCTGATAAAATGATTTACGGTGAAAGAATCATATAATTGTTGCTGCTGCGGCATATACCCCATGATTTTCCGATACTGTGCTTTCATCTTCGTAATCTCTGTTTCATTGCACAGGATTCTCCCCGAATCACGCAGCAGGTTATCCGTCAATATATTCATCAATGTACTTTTCCCGGCTCCATTTGGACCTAATATCCCATAAATTCCATTTTCAAATACTGCATGGAAATCCTGCAACGCAACTTTTGCCCCATAGTTTTTGTTGAGTCCTCTTATCACTAATTTCATCCGTCTCACTTCCTTTTATCATAGATTTCATAGAGAATATAACAACTCGCAGCAGGGAGATAAATCCAAAAAACCAGCACCTGCAACACAATCATATCCCACCGCCCCTGTAACAGTTGATGCGCATCCAGCAGCGCGTTCATGCTCCAAAAATGTATTTTATAAAGCCCGCCCCATTCCATGACAAGCGGTCCTATAAAGATTACAATCCCTGAAATATTTGTCAAAATCGTATCTTTTAACAGTGCAGACAGCGCCACAGCCGCCAGTGCAATAACAAACAGCGAAAGAAACTGGGAGAGTGCCAGCAAAAAAACATATTCCCCAATCGTGCAGTTTAAGACTGACTCTCCTGCGAACGGCATGGAGCGCACTTTCGCCCCCCAGTTATCCATCGGATACGACTTCACTATTTTCAAAATGAAAGGGAGGTGAATCAAAACTGCCATCAAAAATGTAATTTTGAATACCGTGCCTATCTTCGTAGTCAAAATCGGCAGCCGTCCCCGCTTTGTACTCCGAAGCAAATTCATCACTTTCAAGTCATATTCCATGCCAAGCGCCGAGGATGCGCTGTAGACGGCGACAAACACACACAGGCTGAGTAGAATCAGGCGGCTTCTTGCGAGGCTGCTGCCGAACATCTTTTCATACCCGGTGTCATATACGAGTTCCTGCTCATTGACGCCGCGCATGGAATTGTTGCCCACCACATATTGAAGCTGGGCATAAGCCCTCCTGAAACCTGCATATGGATAGCGGATATTATTCTGTTTTTGTGCAATCTCCTGTTCCGAAAGTCCCGATTTTTCCGGGGTCAACGCCATGATTTCCTCGTATTTTTTCTTTTCTTCCGAAAAGTATTTCAGCTTGTCCTCCGTAATGTGCCCCTGCTGTTTCGCCACATACATTTGGTAGTACTCTTCCTCCACATCTTTGTAAAACTTCATGCCGTTTCCAACTAAAACAGCACCATATAGAACAGCGGCACAGAGCCATATTGTTTTGTTCGTGAACAGGTTTTTAAACAGCTCATGCAGACACAATTTATCCGTCACAAATGCAGGTACGCTCTTCGGCTTCTTCCTTCTCCATC
The DNA here is from genome assembly GCF_059731825.1 of Faecalimonas nexilis. Lineage (NCBI taxonomy): Bacteria > Bacillati > Bacillota > Clostridia > Lachnospirales > Lachnospiraceae > Faecalimonas > Faecalimonas nexilis. Next base: position 1,882,551 of record NZ_AP029189.1, read on the forward strand.
GCGCCTTTACTTTGTCGCAGTGGGAAAATTTTCGGATGTTGACAGCCAAAAGCAGCAACAGGCATACTGGCAGAAGCGCCAAAAATATGTGCATTGCGTTGACCGGATATCCGAAGACGTCCAAATTATGATATTGGGATAACAGTGGATATACCTTGATATACTGCGCAAGATTTACATATTTCAGCACGTCCATATAAGAGACAGACGGCAGCAGCAGACAGAGCAGATACTCCCCAATCCCAATAAATCCAATTCCTAAAACTGCACCCGAAGAACTGCCCGCCTTTTGCGCCAGCCACATCATAGCCAGTGCAATCACATAACAGACAAACATTTTTTAAAGCAGATAAAGCATCAAATATTCGCCAACCGAAAGCATGTATGGACTTTCATACATTGCAGTCACGGATTGAACCGGTCTTTCCAAATCCCCAAATCCATATTGATGCATGGAAAACAAGTAATTTCCGCCATATAAAAACAAGACAAGAAAGCATGTAATTCCGGCTGCAATCAGCAATTTTGCCCGAATTACATACTTCCGTCCTTTATATGTAGATTTTAAAAGCCGGTATAACTGATTCTTTTTCTCATAAATCACCAAAAAATATGTCATTGCAGTCAGCAAAAGAACCATGCAGACGTCCGTAAATTCTGTCTGTGCTGCAAAAATCACACCATCCGAAATATCCACCGCCAACTCTAAACCATGCAGCTTTTCAAATGCTTCCGGTGTTTTCTGTGCATTCCGATATGCAAAAGAACTTTCTTCTGAGAAAATCGCACTCGACATATTTGTGCTTTTTTGCTCAATCTCATCCAAATAAGATTCATACTGTCCAGCCTGCACATACTCGTGCAGAACTTTTTTATACAGTTCCTCCTCCGCATAAGGGTTGCCGGTGTATGATGATATTTTATTCTCCTTCAGCTCCTTAAGCCAACGTTCCCGCTCTTCCTCCGGCTGTCGTTTCAAATCCGCGTACAGCTCTTTTACTGCCTCCGCCGGAGGCCAGCTCATCTTTGCCTGCTCAGAAAGATTCCACAGATTAAACAGGAACGCCACCACGCACAGCAGCCAAAAGAAACGAAATGCAATGAACTTCTTCCACTCATACCTTACACATTCCATACTGCCTCCATCTTTCTAATCCCCAATCAGCTTCCCATCCTTATCCACTAAATTTCCCGTTGAAGAGACACTTGGCTTCAAAACAACTTCCACATCGTTCTTTCCACTCAACAAATCCTCCCAGCGAATATATCCATACCATTCAATCAAGTCGCCTTCCGTCTCGCCGATAGTGTAATAATTCAGATATACTCCTTCTTCTGTCTGGCAGATAAAGTTACTCAGTACAGCCCCCTCCGCCGGAAGGTTCTGCGGCAGAGACAACTCCCGGATTGCCCCGCTTTCTTTCTCTTTAAAGAACATCCATTGCTTTGGATAATCAGACAAACGGAAAACAACCCCTTCCTCTAAAATACCATCCAGTGACAGATAGCCTGTTTCTTCGCCAACAAACTCTTTCAGTTCAGACCGGTTCAGATATATTTCATTTTCGTTCGTATCAAGATGATATTGATAAATGGTATCCAATTCGTTTTTCTCCGTTCCGGCATAGTAAAAACTGCTTTTGTCAGGACTAAAGTATATCAGCTCATACCCACTATTATGCAGCACAATCTCTTCTGATTTTTTTGTTTGATACTCAAATTTATAAAACAATGGAGTGTCTCCATTTATCAGAGAATAAATCAAATAGTCCTTTGTTACCCCAAGAACGTTCACAAAATCGGCTTCTTCTGTGAAAATCTCCTCCTGTTTCATGGAATCCAAATTCAGCACATTAAAATGACGTTGGTATTTTGTATCCTGAATATTCTCTTCTTCTGCCGCATCCAAAATATCAGAATAAAAATAGTATAATTCATCTCCGACAACAACCCCTGCATGAAAGACACAGCCTGCATCGATAAAATAATCTTTTTCCTTCCGGTTGCTTCCGTCAAATTCTGACACAACAAGCCTCGTTCCATCTTCATCACTCATCATTCCATATAGCTTCCCTTTATATGGAAATATATTGTTGGAACCTTTTGCGGCATTGCAGGCAGTCTCTGCATCCTCATAATTGGAAAGATGGCGGCAATCCGGTTTATTACAGATTGGAACGGCTGTATTCGTCTTAAAATCCGTAAAATATGACATTCCATGAATGGCACTGAAAAATCCACCGTTCACTTTTATATCCCTCCCGGAAATGTCAATGTAATCAGACTGGAATTTTTCTGATTTGGAACTTTCACCATCTTTTTTTTCGCTGCAGCCGATAAGTGTTACTGAAAATAGTAAGAGCAATAACATTTTCCATCTGTGTTTCCGCATAAACATTCCTCCAATCTCATAAATTAATAGTTTATCCGTTTCACTTGCACGAGAAATAGAGTATAAAATACTCTATTTCTCGCATGTCATTAAACAGTTTTTATGAATGCGCTGTCAGATTACTTGTTGCGCCTTCATATGTATGAAAACTTGTTGCAGTACCTATATCCCATCCATTTGGAGCATATACAGTCAGTTCATTTGCTCCGGTTTGGGTCGGCATCGCAACCATTTGATTCATACTTCCACCCGTCACATATCTTTTTGCTGCAATGGAAGTCTTTGCATTGTTACCGCCGGTGGAAGCATAAGCATGCCTGACTGTTACATTCAAATGTGTTCTTTGCTTACCAACATATCCACTTGCCGTTCCTGCATACACACTCATACTACTTCCAATTACCATACATCCAGCTAGCAAAGCTGCTACTCTTTTTCTTTTGTTTCTTAACATATTCAGTCCCTCCTGACATTTTGACTTTCTCTTGTTGATTTTATATTCATTTTTAGTCGTCAACAATTTCTATACTGGTTGATAACAAGATACATCTAAAAGGTGTTTTTGCATGATAACCGTCACTTTTTCTCCGCAAAACCTCAAAATTCAATAAATACAAAATCACTTGTACTGGCGTAGCGATATAACATCCGATAAAATATAATATGGTATAGCTTACAGTATTTAATATCCACTTTTGAAATAAATAGACACACCATCTTATATCCTCTTTCTGTATTATTTTCTTATCATATAAAAAAAATGCTATTCTTTCTGTTACTCTTAGAAGCATATGTTCTTCTCCTTCGTAACACTGGAATAACATTTTTTTGACTTTTATCAAGTGTTTTGTTCCCAAACGACAGTTTTTGTTCCCAAACGACCTCAATTCCAAATAGCAGTAAATTGAAACACACCATTCTCACACGATACCTCTCCCATTCCACCACTATCTTCCACTGTATGCAATGCATTTTTCAAACCATACCCATGAAGTATCTGATTCTCCTTTGTGGATGTAAATGTTTCTAAGTTACTGGACTTCTTTAAACTCGCTGTATTTTGAACTGACAAAATCGTTCCGAGATCATCCATCAAAAACTTTACTTTGATATACCGCCCCGTATTCTGCTTTCTGCAGGACTCAATTGCGTTATCTAAAATATTCGATAAAATCACGACAATTTTTTCCTGACTGAGATGAAGCTTCTGCAAATCGCTTACTTCAAAGAAGATAGGAATCCGTTCTCTTTTGCAGACATCATACTTTTGGTTCAATAATGCGTCAATGACTGCGTTCTTTGTATGGACAATTTGTATTCCTGATTCATTTTTCCCTGTTAATTTCTGAATATATTCCAAAGCTTCTTCCGTATGATTTTTGTTTTGCAATAATCCTCGCAAGGTATATAAATGGTTTTGGAAATCGTGGGTCAACTTCCTTTGTTCTTGTAAGTGGTTTCGCACTAATTCAGCTTGTTTTTCCTCTGCCTGTATTTGTTTGGTGAGAATCAGATTTTGGATTTCCACTTGTTTCTTTTTTTCCAGTTCTGTCTCTAAATATGCATAAATAAATGTTCCTAAGAGCAATAATCCAATATCCAAAAATAGGACAAACGTGAGATTATTATTTTGAATCAGATCATACACAACAATCGTCAAATTCAAAATCATACAAATCGGAACAATTAAAAGTTGTCCCCATTCTAAAATAGAAAATTTTTCATGTCTTCTACTGGCTTCTATCTTTTTTGAAAACATGATACAACTATAAAGCAATATACTTTTTGCCAAAAGTGCCGCCACAACATATGCATATTGGCTGTTATATAATACACTTATATCTATCTGTAAAAACAATAAACTGCCCGCAATCACAAGATAATCGATTGTATATAACAAAATATAAAACATCGCGACAAAAAACAGTTGTCTTATCTTTCTCCCTTGATATAATAAAATAATCAAAAAATAGAAAGTAATCACAACTATTATAGATTTTATCGTTGTTGTTCCAATCAAATTTAAAAATTGACCGAGCAACTGAAAACAAAAGACATAACCTGCTATCACAAATAGCATTGACTTTATCCTTTTGAATTTTCTCTCAAAAAATACATCCGCAATAATAAAAAGTCCAATAATTTCTATTGTAAGAAGTATACAATCAAAAAATATGTCCAATACTAACATCCCCTCCAAATCACATACCGATGTACAATTTCTGAATACCGCTCTTTGCTGCATGGTACTTCCTCTCCATTGTCCAAAAAGAGTATCCGGTTTTTGATTTTTACCACATGGTCTAAATTGACGAGATAACTTTTGTGTACCCGCAAAAATTCTTTTTGACAAAGCATTTTTTCCATATCGGATATCTTGCCATATTGCTTATATTCGTCCTTCTTCGTATGTATCAGCACATACCGTTTATAGCTTTCCACAAATACAATATCAGAAAGCCGAAGCTCTATCTGCACATTTTCTGTCCGTACTTCTATTGTTTCTAAATGATGTTTTAATTCTTTCATCACATCATCCATCGCAAAACAAAATGTCTCTTCCAAATCGTTTTTTAGCAAATATCGGAATGCATTGACTACATATCCATACGGCGCCATTTCTATATATGCGGAAATGTAAATAATCGGTGTCTCTATCTTTTGGCTGCGCAACTCTTTCGCCACTTCAATCCCGTTTTTCTCCTGCATATTCATATCCAGCAAAATCAAATCATACTCCACAAGATTGCTCTGCAAAAAAGCATCTGTATTGTCGTAACAATGGATTTCTGCCTGTATATTTCTTTCAGAATAATATTGTGCTGCCAACTGTTGTATCTTTTCTAAAAATACAGTCTCATCATCACAGACTGCAATCTTCCATACTTTATCTCTCATTTTTTATTCCCATTTTCTCCAGTCTATTACCGTAATCTTCCGCTCTCATACCGCATCACAGTCCGCAGATACTGCAGCACCGCCTCGTACCTCTCCTCAACAGTTCCGTCATTTTCCACAAAGTCAAGACTCTGTGCTGCGATTCCGATAAACTCTTCCGTAATCTCAGATTTCTTTTTCTGCAGGAAGTCCATTTTTTCTTTTGACGAAGACAAGTCTAAAAACTCCCAGATAAGAGAACGGTCATCTTCTCTTTGACCGTCCTCCTCTCCCTCTAATTCAAATCGGTATTCTTGTTCTACCTCTGGATATTTTTCTTTATCCACTTTGCTTATAAACATCTCCAATGGTCTCACATACAGCTCCTGTTCCCCATACAGTTGTCTGTATACGACTAATTCCTCCATCGTCTCCGAATGCTTTGCGATTCCAATGACCTGATACCGTCTTCCTTTAAAGTGTCGGTAGCATTCCCCTTCTTTTGGTCTTCTATTATACTCCATATATCTTTCCTTTCCGGATGATTTCTAATATAATTTTGCACTGATGCTCTTTGGTTTGTATCCATTATCTTCCAATGCTTTTAAGATTTCTTTCTTATGCTCTGTACCGAATGATTCCATCGTAATACGAAGCTCCACTGCTGCATTACGGTTTGTGCTGACAAACTGATTGTGCTCCAATTTGATGACATTTCCCTGTGCCTTTGCGATTGTATCCGCAACACGTACCAATTCACCCGGCTTATCCGGAAGCAGTACAGATACAGAAAAAATTCTGTCTCTTTGGATCAGACCGTGCTGCACGATTGAGGACATGGTAATGACGTCCATATTTCCGCCGCTTAGGATCGATACGACTTTCTTTCCTTTCAAATCAAGCTGTTTTAAAGCGGCAACAGACAACAATCCCGAATTCTCTACAATCATCTTATGGTTTTCAACCATATCAAGGAATGCTCCGATTAATTCATCATCCTCCACAGTCAGAATCTGATCTACATTTTCTTTCACATATTCTAATGTATTTTCACCGACTGTTTTTACAGCAGTACCATCTGCAATTGTATTCGCGCTTGGCAGAGTCACAACATGTCCGGCTTTGAGCGACGCTTTCATGCTTGCTGCCTCCGCAGGTTCTACACCGATGACTTTAATTTTGGGATTCAGCATTTTTGCAAGTGTTGACACGCCTGTGATCAGACCGCCACCACCGATTGGTGCCAAAATATAGTCAACAGTCGGAAGTTCCTGAATAATTTCCATTGTGATCGTTCCCTGTCCGGTTGCAACGTCCAAATCATCAAACGGATGTACAAATGTATATCCGTGTTCTTCTGCCAGTTCATATGCTTTTGCACAGGCGTCATCATATACATCCCCATGCAAAATCACTTCTGCCCCGTAACTCTTTGTACGATTGACTTTGATAAGTGGTGTCACAGTCGGCATAACAATTGTAGCTTTGCAGCCAAATGCTTTTGCCGCATACGCGACGCCCTGTGCATGGTTCCCGGCAGAAGCTGTAATCAGACCTTTTGCTCTTTCTTCTTCAGACAAGGTGCTGATTTTATAATATGCACCGCGCAGCTTATATGCTCCGGTATATTGCATATTCTCAGGTTTTAAATACACTTTTCCGCCTGTCTGCTGACTTAAGTAGTCACTGTATACCAGCTTTGTTGGATTCGTTACTCGTTTTACAATTTCACTTGCCTGCTCAAATTTTTCTAATGTCAACATATGGATTCCTTCTTTCTTTATTTTTATTACTCTTTGGTGAGAAACAGTGCATCTACAAAATCATCGGAGTTAAATTTCTGCAGATCATCAATACTTTCCCCGACACCGATGTATTTTACAGGGATACCAAGTTCTGATTGAATGGCTACTGCAATTCCGCCTTTGGCTGTTCCGTCCATCTTTGTCAGCACGATACCTGTGATATCTGCAACATCTTTAAATTCTTTTGCCTGTGCTAACGCATTTTGACCAGTTGTTCCATCCAACACAACCAATGTCTCACGATACGCATCCGGATATTCTCTCTCCAGGACACGGTTAATTTTTCGAAGTTCTTCCATCAGGTTCTTTTTATTATGAAGACGTCCTGCCGTGTCCACCAAAAGAACATCTGCTTTTCGTGCCTTAGCCGCTGCAACCGCATCATATACAACCGAAGCCGGGTCAGATCCTTCCTGACCGCCAATCAATTCTGCCTCCGCACGGTTTGCCCATTCTTTAAGTTGCTCTCCTGCTGCCGCACGGAATGTATCTGCTGCTGCAAGTACAACTTTCTTATTCTGCGCCCGTAGTTTCCCGGCAAGTTTTCCGATGGTCGTCGTCTTTCCGACACCATTTACTCCAATGATCAATACAACCGATGTACGATCCTCGAACTCATATGCGGCTTCCCCGACATCCATCTGTTCTTTGATGCTGTCAATTAAAAACTGCTTACAGTCTGCTGGCTCCTTAATATGGTTTTCTTTGACTTTTTTCTTCAGATCCTCAATAACTTCCATTGTCGCATGGACGCCCAAATCTCCCATAATAAGAATCTCTTCGAGTTCTTCATAAAAGTCATCGTCGATGTTTGAAAATCCATTAAAAATACTGTCAATTCCGGAGACAATATTGTCTCTTGTCTTGGTGAGTCCTTCCACCAGTCGTTTAAAAAATCCCTTTTTTTCTCCCATAAGTTCCTCCTCTAATTCGTCAAATCTTTATCTAATAAATCTACCGACACGAGTGTCGATACCCCTTTTTCCTGCATCGTAATTCCATATAGTCTGTCTGCCGCAGTCATCGTTCCTCTACGATGCGTAATCACGATAAACTGCGTGTTTTTTGTCAGCTTATGCAAATATCTCGCATAACGGTCGACATTCGAGTCATCCAATGCCGCCTCGATCTCATCAAGCAGGCAAAACGGAGATGGTTTTAAATTCTGAATTGCAAACAACAGCGAAATGGCTGTCAATGCTTTTTCACCACCCGAAAGCTGCATCATATTCTGCAGTTTCTTTCCGGGAGGCTGTGCAATGATGCGGATTCCCGCCTCCAGAATATCTTCTTCCTCCTGAAGTTCCAATGTCCCTTTTCCGCCTCCGAATAGCTGTTTGAACACTTTATCGAATTCCACACAGATTTCCGCAAAACGTTCTCTGAACTGCTTTCGCATGGCTGCATCCAGCTCCTCGATAATCTGTTTTAATGTTGCTTCCGCCTCAATCAAGTCGTCATGCTGATTCTTTAAAAATGCATATCGCTCTGATACTTCTTTAAAATCCTCAATCGCATTAACATTGACATTTCCAAGTAAACGAATCTCATTTTTCAAAGCTTGTATCTGTTTTTTGATAAACGTAAGATCCGTCAGGTTCTCATCTTTGATCTTCAGCGCCATATTGTAAGTCAGCTCATATTCTTCCCACATATAGTTGATCTGCTTTTCAGAAGCCTGCTCAAACGCCTCTTTCTGGCTGTTCAAACGAAAGGATTCTTTGTCCAGATCCGACATGTGTTTGGAAAGTGCTTCTCGCTCTGCAAGAAATGCTTTATGTTTCTTTGTGAGTTCTTCTTTCTGACTGCTATAAGATGCAATCTCTTTTTGAATCTCCTCAAACAGTTCTTTCGAATTTGCAATCGTCAGCCGAATATCTTCAATCTGGGTCTCTTTTTTCTGAATCTCTTCGGATGTATCCCCTTTATTGGCACGAAGTGCAGACAATTCCACGTTGAATTTTGTGATCTCTTCCTGAATACGCTGCTCATTTTCCAACAGAAACTGATATTTCTGTTCCATTGCAGCATAAGCGAGATGCACTTTCTCAGATTCTAAAAGCTGTTTACTTTCTCGTTCACGTTCCTGATCTAACTCTTTTTGATAGCTTGCAATCTGTTCCGTCAATTCTTGTTCTAATTTTTCAGAAGTTTCCAATTCTACCTGAATCGATTCATGATTTTCCCGAATTTCCCTTATCTGTTGTTCCAGCTCAGCTCCTTCTTCATGAATCTTGCTTGAAACCGCCTTCGCATCTGCTTTCTTTGCCTTAACCTGCTCTGCATTCATCTTTGCCGTATTCTGAATGACATAAGCCTTCTGAAGCTGCTGCTTGATAGCCTCTATCTTACTGTAGTAGTCCGCTCTTGCCTCTTTTTCGTGTTCCACTTCCTGCTCCATCTGATCCATTTCGCTTTTCAGCTTCTCGACAGTCTTTTCAAATTCTTCAATCTCACGACGTCTGCTCAAAAGATTGCTGGAATTGCGGAAGGCTCCACCGGTCATTGCTCCGCCTGGATTAATCAACTCTCCTTCTAAAGTGACAATGCGAAGTGTCTGCTTATATTTTTTTGCCAGCGCCACCCCGTGGTCAATATGCTTTACAACAACTGTTCTTCCCAACAGATGTTCGGCAAGCCCCCTGTATATTTCTTCCACCTTGACAAGTGTATTCGCAAGCCCGATCACCCCCTCCTCTTGAAGAGCCTCGTTTTGCCGAATACCGGCAGTTCCATTGATACTCGTCAGCGGAAGAAATGTCGCCCGACCGAATTTATTCTGCTTCAAAAACGTAATCATCCGTTTTGCCGTCTCTTCATTATCTGTTACGATGTTCTGGATACTTCCTCCAAGGGCAGTCTCCACCGCAATCTCATACGCTTTGTCCACTTTGATCAGATCCGCAACAACACCTAAGAGTCCTTTTTCCTGTTCTTTCTTTTCCATGACTTTTCGGATGCTGTTCCCATATCCGTCATAGCGTTCTGTAATATTCTTTAACGACTCTAATCTAGATTGTTCCCGGTGAAATGCCGTCTGTCCAATACGCAGCTGTTCGTTCTTTTTGGCAATCGTCTGCTGTAGGGCGGCTATCTTTTCTTCATATGTCCTATTCTCTGTGACATATCCGGAAATCGTCTGTGCAATTTCCTGAAGCTCTGCCTCAAACTTTGCGATGAGCTCATCCTGTTCGGACGCCTCGCTTTCCACTGCGATTAATTTCTGGTGCATTTCCGAACGGCGCACCTGAATCTGTTCCAGCATCGAATCATAACGCTGCTTCTTTACCTTCGTAGCTGTGCGATTATTCAAAATCTCCATGATCTGATTCTGATTTTCATCAATCGCCTCTGTAAGTTCCGCACTTTTTGTTTGGATTTTCAAAAGCTGTTGCTGTGCTGCCTTCTCCTGCTCCTCCTGCTCTGACAACTTTTCCTGAATCTGAAACTTATCTTTTCCCATCGCCGAAAGATTCTTTTCCCTCTCAGATATTTCGTTATAAATCGTCTTAGAGCGCTGTTCAATGTGCTCATCATTCATTCGTGCCGTGTTAATCTGCTCTTTCAGGACCTCAATCTGACCTTCCAGCTGCTGCTTTAATAATGTGGTCTCATTCAACTGACTCTTAGCCTTCTCCATCGCAGCGTCAATCTCATCAGTCTTTAGTTCAATCGCCTCATATTCTGTCTTCGTATTTTCATATCGTGTCGTTGCATCCGCAAGCTCTCTGGTCGTATTTTCTAAATTATGATCAACCGCAGCAATTTCCTTTTTGAGCCGCTCTGTCTCCAGCAAAAACAAATTGATATCATATGTCTTCAAAGATTCTTTCTTTTTCAGATATTCTCTTGCCACTTCGGATTGTTTTTCCAAAGGTCCGATCTGTTTTTCCAGTTCCGCAAGAATATCATTTACACGAACGAGATTCTGCCTTTCTTCCTCCAACTTCTTCACAGACATATTTTTCCGCTTTTTGAATTTTACAATTCCTGCTGCTTCGTCAAACAGCTCTCTTCGTTCTTCCGGCTTTCCACTTAAAATCTTATCAATCTGCCCCTGTCCGATAATTGAGTATCCTTCTTTTCCAATTCCGGTATCGTAGAACAATTCATTGACATCCTTCAACCGGCACGGACTTCCGTTGATCAGATATTCACTCTCACCGGAGCGGTAAATCTTACGAGCAACTGTCACTTCCTCAAAATCAATCGCAAGCTGATGATCTGAATTGTCCAGAGTGATTGCAACAGATGCATAGCTTAATGGTTTTCGATTCTCAGTGCCTGAGAAAATAACATCCTGCATGTTCCCACCTCGAAGCTGCTTTGCGCGCTGTTCACCAAGCACCCAGCGCACGGCATCTGCGACATTACTCTTTCCACTTCCATTCGGCCCTACAATTCCGGTGATTCCATTGTGGAACTCAAATAGAATTTTATTCGCAAAGGACTTAAAGCCCTGTACTTCAATACTTTTTAAATACATCCTACACCTACTTTATGTTCTTCTCATGCAACTTTAAAATCGCATGGTATGCCGCTTCCTGCTCTGCCGCTTTCTTCGTTCTTCCGGTTCCCTCTCCATAACACTCCTCGCCAATATGAACAGCAACCGTAAACGATTTATTATGATCCGGTCCCTCCTCTTTTATAAGATGATACACCACTCCATACGGAAAATGTGCCTGCACAATCTCCTGCAGGATAGTCTTGCTATCATAAAAGAGTTTTTTATGCTCCAGATCGTTCAGGACAAATTTTAAGATAAACTCTTTTGCATTAGCAAAACCACCATCTAAATAAATCGCACCGATGAGTGCCTCCAGCGCATCGGATGTGATGGAATCCCGCTCTCTTCCACCTGTATTCTCTTCTCCTCGTCCCATAAACAAATATTTGCCAAGCTCAATCTCTCTTGCACAGAACGCAAGTGAAGGCTCACAGACCATACTTGCTCTCGTCTTTGTCAATTCTCCCTCCGGCATCTTTCGATCTGCAAAAAACAAAAACTCGCTGGAAACAAGTTCCAATACCGCATCTCCCAAAAATTCCAGACGTTCATTGCACTTATATTTCGGCAAATGTGTCTCGTTCGTATAAGAACTGTGCATCAATGCTGATTTTAACAACTCCTGTCTGCGGAAAGTATATCCGATTCTTTCCTGTAACTCTCTCATTGTCTGTTCCATAAACTCTCCCTTTCTAAACGCGAAAAAGCCCTACGCAGGGCTTTTTCATAATTCGATTAATTAATTGCATTCTTAATCTGTTCTACTGCGTCACCAACTGTAACGATTTTTTCAGCTTCTTCATTGTCGATCTCAATGTCAAATGCTTCTTCAATTCCCATGATAATCTGGAAAATATCTAACGAATCTGCGCCCAGATCATCCACAAATGTTGTATCCATTGTGATATCTTCTGCTCCTACATTTAATACATCCACAATAATTTCTTGTAATTTTTCAAATTCCATTTCTTTCTCTCCCTTTGTCTCAGAATCTTTTATTCCTGATTCTCATTTTCTTGTTTTTGTATACGTTCTTTTATTTTTTCATTAATTCCCTGCTCTTTGAACGTTACACATTGAATAATTGAGTTGGATACCTCTTTTGCCTTGGAACTTCCATGCGTCTTTACTACAAGTCCGTTCAGTCCAAGCAGCGGCGCACCTCCATGTTCACTTGCATCAAAGCTTTTTAATGTCTCCTTCAGTGCTGGTTTCACTAGCAAAGCACCAATCTTACTCCGCAGCGAAGTCATCATTCCTTTTTTCACTTTGCTGATCAGTACTGCGCCGACTCCTTCATAGAGTTTTAAGATAACGTTTCCGACAAATGCCTCACATACTATTACATCTGCCATTCCATGTGGAATCTCACGGGCTTCAATACTTCCTATAAAGTTGATATCCTCACATTCTTTCAGCAGCGGGAATGTCTCTTTTACAAGTGCGTTCCCTTTTTCCTCTTCTGCACCAATATTCACAATCGCAACCTTCGGATTCTTCACGCCCATAACGTGCTCCATATAGATAGAACCCATCTTTGCAAATTGTACCAAGTGAGAAGGTCTTGCATCTACATTAGCGCCACAATCAATCAACAATGAAACGCCTTTTTCTGTCGGCAATAATGGTGCAAGCGGTGGTCTCTCCACGCCTTTGATACGACCGACTAAAAGCTGTCCTCCGACAAGAATTGCCCCTGAACTTCCGGCAGAGACAAATGCATCCGCCTCTCCTTTTTTTACCATATTCATTGCGACTACGATTGATGATTGTTTTTTCTTACGAATTGCCATGACCGGCGGCTCTGCTGTCTCGATCACTTCTGGCGCATCTACAACTTCAATCTGTTCTTTATCGTAAGTATATTTTTCTAATTCTTTTTGTACAACATTCTCTTGCCCTACAAGAAAGATCTTAATATCTTTTCTCTTGCTGATGGCATCCATTGCACCTTTTACAATCTCTACGGGTGCGTTATCTCCACCCATGGCATCTAATGCTACTTTTGTAATTTCTGACATGCTATTACCTCCTGCACTGCTAACAGTAATTTTACTAGACATCACTCTAAAAATCAATATAAACTTTTTTCAAAAAAAGAAAGCCGTCAACAGACGACTCTCTTTCTTCGCTTTTCATTAGTCAACGCTAACAATCTCTTTTTTGTTGTAAGATCCGCAAGCTTTGCATACTCTGTGTGGCATCATTAATTCTCCACATTTGCTGCATTTCACTAAATTTGGAGCGCTCATTTTCCAGTTTGCTCTTCTTTTATCTCTTCTAGCTTTAGAAGATTTATTCTTTGGACAGATTGACATAGATTACACCTCCTTAAAATTCTTAAAAACATCGCGGATAACTGACATTCTAGGGTCAAGGCTTGTATCTTCACAGTCACAAGTTCCCTTATTTAGGTTTTGACCACACATGTTGCAAATTCCTTTACAGTCTTCGCGACACAGAATTTTCATCGGCCATCCTATCAAAATCTCATTATAGAGTAATTTGTCTACGTCAAGATTATATCCGTCAATATAATTTTTTTCATCTAATTCCATTGCCTGTTCTTCACTCGACTCATCTAAGTCTACATTCTTCGTAAATTCCAAAATAAATTCTGTTGGAACCGCTTCTAAGCAACGGTCACACGGAATCTCCAGCACCAGTCTTCCCTCTCCGGTAATCATAAGTTCGCGATTCTTCACGTGTTTTACAACAATGTGAACATCCTCTTTCTCAAGAACCGGAAAACGTCCTAATTCTGAATGAAATTCTGTCATCTCTACCGAAGTAGTCTTATCAATTGTCTTGTGATGTTCAGACAATACGTCTGATAGGTTTATTAACATATTGTTACTCCTATTCATACCTAAACTATTATAGCATGTAAATGATATTTGTCAACACTTTTATCAGAAAATTCTATTTACACTAAAGCAACTGTCTCACGTGCAATGGCAAGTTCTTCATTTGTAGGAACAACCATGACTTTTACTTTTGAATCTGGTGTAGAGATTGTAACTTCTTCTCCTTGCTTTGCATTTGCTTCTTTATTAAGTTCTACTCCTAAGTATCCTAAGTAAGCACATACTTTTTCTCTTACGATGCATACATTCTCACCGATACCTGCCGTAAATGCAATTGCATCTACACCATTCATTGCTGCGACATAGCTTCCTACATATTTTGCCACACGATAGCAGAATACATCTAAGGCGATCTGAGCCGGTTTATTTCCTTGTGCTGCTCCGGCTGTCAAATCTCTGAAGTCGCTTGACAAGTTGTTGGAAAGACCATATACACCTGATTTTTTATTTAACATTGTCATCAGTCCGTCAATATCAAGATCTTCTTTCTTCGCAATGAACTCTAAAATTGCCGGATCGATATCTCCCGAACGTGTTCCCATTACAAGTCCTTCCAATGGAGTAAGTCCCATAGAAGTATCTACAGATTTTCCATTTTCTACTGCGCAGATACTTGCGCCGTTTCCTAAGTGGCAGACAATTGTCTTTGTTTCTTCGTAAGGTCTGTCTAACAATTCTGCTGTTCTTTTTGAAACAAAGCTGTGGCTTGTCCCATGGAAACCGTAGCGTCTTACTTTGTATTTTTCATAGTATTCGTATGGAAGTCCATACATATATGCTTTTTCAGGCATTGTCTGGTGGAATGCAGTATCGAAAACTGCAACCATAGGTGTTCCAGGCATCAATTCCTGACATGCACGAATACCGATCAAGTTTGCAGGATTGTGAAGTGGTGCAAGGTCATTGCACTCTTCTACTGCTTTGATCATCTCATCTGTGATCACTGCTGAACTTGCAAATTTCTCTCCACCATGTACAACACGATGTCCAACAGCACCGATTTCATCGAGGCTTCTCACAACACCTCTGTCCGCATCTGTCAATGCATCGATCACGAACTGAATTGCCTCTGTGTGTGTAGGCATTGCCTTATCTTCTGTTTTCTTTTCTCCGCCTGCCGGTTGATAAGTAAGACTTCCGTCAATTCCGATTCTCTCGCAAAGTCCTTTTGCCAAAACTGCTTCTGTATCTGAATTAATTAATTGGAATTTCAAAGATGAACTTCCACAATTGATTACTAAAACATTCATGTTTCTTTCCTCCGTACTTTTATTATTGAGCCTGCGCCTGAACAGCTGTGATTGCTACTACACCTTCGATATCAGCAGCACTGCATCCACGTGACAAATCGTTAACCGGTTTTGCAATTCCCTGTGTCAAAGGTCCGTACGCTTCCGCCTTTCCAAGTCTCTGTACTAATTTGTATCCGATATTTCCTGCATCCAAGTCAGGGAAGATCAGTACGTTAGCATGTCCTGCAACCTTGCTTCCAGGAGCTTTTGATTCTCCGATTTCCGGAACGATTGCAGCATCTAGCTGAAGTTCTCCGTCCAACTGAAGTTCCGGTGCCATCTCTTTTGCAAGACGTGTAGCCTCTACCACTTTGTCAACGTCTGCATGTTTTGCACTTCCCTTTGTAGAATGAGAAAGCATAGCAACTTTTGGCTCTTCCCCAACCAACAATTTGAATGATTCCGCTGAAGAAAGCGCAATTGCAGCTAATTTTTCCGGATCCGGATTCTGCTCTAACCCTGAATCACCAAAGATAAATGTTCCGTTTGCTCCCATATCACAATCCGGTACTACCATTACGAAAAATGCGGATACTAATTTTGTTCCAGGCTTTGTTTTTAAGATCTGTAAGCATGGTCTCAATGTATCTGCTGTTGAATGACACGCTCCGGATACCATACCGTCAGCATCTCCCATTTTCACCATCATAACCCCATAGTACAGATAGTTTGTAAGCAGCAATTCTCTTGCCTGCTCTTTTGTCATTCCTTTTTTCTGTCTCAATTCTACCAATTTTGCAATATATGCTTCTGTTTTTTCATATGTTGCCGGATCAACAATCGTTGCTCCGCTGATATCAAATCCCGCTCCGTTTTTCTCAATCTCTTCTTTGCTTCCCACGAGAACAAGATTAGCTGTACCTTCTTTGAGCACTGCCTCTGCTGCTTCGTAAGTTCTCTTGTCTTCTGTCTCCGGAAGTACAATTGTTTTTTTGTCTGCTTTCGCTTTTTCTTTAATTACATCAATAAATCCCATGATTTAAAGACTCCTTTCCATCTTTCCATTTTTCTCACATATTTGTATTATAACGCAAACGTATTTTGTATACAAGAGGGTTTCATGTCTCTTTTTAAGTACAATACAAAGACAGGCAGTTATCACACTGGATAACTGCCTGCTGTCATTATATATGAAAAATTCTCGTCACAATCGTAAAGTATACAAAAATTGTTCCCGTATCCACAAGTGTTGTGATCAGAGGGGCTGCCATAATCGCCGGGTCAAGACCGCATTTTTTCGCAATTAGCGGAAGCGAACATCCGATTGTTTTTGATAAGATTACGGTGCACATCAAAGTGAGTCCTACTGCAAATGCAAGCATTGTATCTTTGTACATTAAAACAATACGAATTCCATTCACAATCGCAAGTAAAAATCCAGCTAATAAAGCAATCCGAATTTCTTTAAACAACACTTTAAAAATATCGCCAAACTCAATCTCGTCGACAGCAAGACCACGGATGATCAACGTCGAACTCTGCGAACCACAGTTTCCGCCGGTTCCGGTAAGCATTGGAACAAATGTATTTAAAATCGGCATCACTGCCAGCGCTCCTTCATAATGTCCCAGTAAAAGACCTGTCATTGTTGCTGACAACATCAGAAATAAAAGCCACGGGAAACGGTTCCTGACATGCTTCCAAACGGATGTCCCAAAGTAAGAGTCCTCACTTGGCGCAATACCGGCCATCATGCTCATATCTTCAGTCGCCTCTTCCTGCAAGACTGCCATGGCATCGTCTACCGTTACAATACCGACCATACACATCTCATAATCCACAACCGGAATTGCGATCAGACCGTATTTATTGATCAGACTTGCCACCTCTTCCTGATCATCATGTGTATTGACATAGAGCATGTTCGTCTCCATAATCTCTTCAATCAGACGATTCTCACCGGTTGTCAGCAGATCTTTCACATCGACAACACCAATCAGTTTTCGCTTTTCCGTCACATAGCATGTGTAGATTGTCTCACGGTTGATTCCAACCTGACGAATCTTTAATATCGCATCTGCGACTGTCATCTCTTTTCGGAGAGCAATATACTCCACATTCATGATACTTCCCGCACTATCCTCCGGATACTGCAAAAGCTCATTAATCTGTTTACGTGTCTCCTCATCTGTCACCATCAAAAGTCTGTCGACCACATTCGCGGGCATCTCTTCCAGCACATCGACCGTATCATCCAGATACATCTCGTCCATCACTTCTTTGATCTCCGAATCTGTCAAAGCGTTGATAAGCACTTCTCGCATGTCACTGTTAAGATACGTAAAGGTATCTGCCGCAGATTCTTTTGACAAAAGACGAAATACGATGATTCGCTGTTTCTCGTCAAATTCTTCCAGCAACTCAGCCAAGTCGACGGGATACATTTTCTCTAATTCTATTTTTAATTCCTTATATTCTCTGTTTTCAAGCATCTCTAAAATCTGCTCTTCATTCATCAATAATTACCTCCCGTCTCCAAACGCTATTTTTAGTTTAACCTTTTTTCATTCTTTTTGTCAAATAAAATAACAGAATATTTTGCGATTTTTTTGATTGTATAGTATAATACACCTACAAAATCTGATTGTGAGGAATTTTTTATGAAAATCACAGGGTTAATTACAGAATATAATCCATTTCACAATGGACATCAGTACCATATTGAAAAAGCAAAAAAATTGACAAAAGCAGACAAAGTGGTTGTCGTTATGAGTGGAAACTTTGTACAGCGTGGTGCTCCTGCACTGCTGCCAAAGCATCTTCGCGCAGAGATGGCTTTAAAATCAGGCGCAGATTTGGTCATTGAGTTGCCGGTTTTTTATGCCTGTGCCAGTGCCGAATATTTTGCATACGGTGCTGTCTCACTCCTTCATGCCCTCCGCTGCGTGGACAGCATCTGTTTTGGAAGTGAATGTGGAGACCTTACACTTTTGCAAAAAGCGGCAGATATTATGGCGGAGGAACCAGACGCATATAAGCATAGTCTTCAGTCCTATCTTAGGGATGGCTATCGTTTCCCGCTTGCACGTCAAAAAGCCTTTCAGGATTTCACGAAAGAAGAAGGGATTGCTTCTATTTTAAAACAGCCAAACAATATTTTAGGGATTGAGTACTTAAAGGCGCTCTCTAGATTAAACAGCTCAATTCAGCCATTTGCAATCTCACGAATCGGTTCTGGTTACCATGAGACAGATCTTCACAAAATATACAGCTCTGCCTCAGCCATCCGAAAGACAGTGTCAACAACAAAAGAACTGGAATCTCTTTCCGGACATGTTCCTGATTCCGCCCTTACTCTTTTAAAAGAAAATTATCAGGTTCGTTTTCCTGTATTTTTAAATGATTTTTCTCTATTGCTGAAATACCGTCTGTTAAGTGAGACTGCTGACACACTCACGCAATATCTCGATGTCTCTGTCGAGCTTGCCAATCGGATTATCCGATGTCGCAGTCAATTTCGCAGTTTTGAGCAATTCTGTCATCTTCTGAATACAAAAGAATCGACTTACGCAAGGGTCAGCAGAGCACTCATGCACATTCTGCTGCAGATTCAAAAGGATGATTTTTCTTTGTGTACCGCCAAAGCTCCTTTTTACTTTCGTATATTAGGATTCCGAAAAGAAAGTGCTGCTGTTTTGTCAGAGATCAAAAAATGTGCAGACGTTCCACTCCTGACTAAACTCACCGCGAAAGATACCCTCTCTTTACCTGGACAGAAGATGCTTAATGCTGACTTATTTGCAGCAGATCTATACGAATCTGTCATTACAGAAAAATTCGATACACCATTTCAAAACGAATATGAGCAGCAGATTGTACGTATCTAGTACATCTGCTGCTCATATCTATGTTTCTATAAGTCTACTTCTTTTGCACACGCTACCGCCAGTGCTCCCGGTCCGATGTGGCACGCCACGCTCAGTGATAACGGATCCATATCAATTGTATAATTCGGGAAACGATCCTCCAATTCTTCTTTCCAGCTTTTCGCTTCCTCGGCGCTGCATGTGTAAGCGGCAAGCAAGGACATCTTTTTACCGCCAAAACGATGCAGCAGATCTTTTTCTATCGCATCCAGCATCGTCTTTTTCGCCTGCTTCCAACCTCTTACTTTGGCAAATGCATCCAGCTTTTCCCCCTGGATCTGAAGCACCGGCTTTAGATTGAGCACTGTTCCGATCGCAGCCGCAGCCGGTGTGATTCGCCCGCCCTTTTTCAGATATTTTAAAGTGTCAACAGTAATATAGATACTGGCTTCCAGCTTCTCAGCTTCCAGACTCTCTTTAATCTCCAGTGCACTTTTCCCTGCTTTTGCCAGTCTCACAGCATCTAGCACAGAAGTCTTTTGCGTCACGGAAATTCTCTGGTTATTTACCACTTCTACTTTGCCGTCATAGTCCTTTGACAGCATAATCGCCGTCTCGCAGGTGCTGCTTAGCCCACTTGACATCGGAATATGCACAATCTCATCATATTCTTTCAACAGTTTGTCCCA
Source organism: Faecalimonas nexilis (assembly GCF_059731825.1). Taxonomy (NCBI): domain Bacteria; kingdom Bacillati; phylum Bacillota; class Clostridia; order Lachnospirales; family Lachnospiraceae; genus Faecalimonas; species Faecalimonas nexilis. The sequence goes on from NZ_AP029189.1 coordinate 1,902,789, forward strand.
AAATTCCATCACTTCTCCCGGAGCTGGCTGAGAAGTGCTGATCTCACAGTCACTGGCAAGCTTTTCATAAAACGCTTCCTGTGTCAGCGTGATATCCTCCAAAAACAATTCGCCATCAATATAAAACGGCATCGGAATAACATGAACACCCAGTTCTTTTCCTTTTTCCTGTGTAATTCCACTATTGCTGTCTGTTACTACCGCTATCTTTCCCATATTGCTTTTTACTCTCTTTCTAATTCTTAAAGCTGTGAATCGGAGCTGGAATTCTACCGTTACGATTCACAAAATCACTGCAGTCAAATTCATTCACCGGCATAATCGGTGCATAGCCGAGCAGACCACCAAATTCAGCTACTTCTCCAACATCTTTTCCAATGACCGGAATCACTCTCACTGCTGTTGTCTTTTGATTCACCATACCGATTGCCATCTCATCTGCTATGATTCCTGAGATTGTTGTCGCCTTTGTCTTTCCTGGAATCGCAATCATATCAAGTCCTACCGAACATACGCAAGTCATCGCTTCTAATTTTTCAAGTGTCAGCGAACCGGCATTCACAGCATCAATCATTCTCTGATCCTCGCTGACCGGAATAAATGCACCACTTAGTCCTCCCACATAAGAAGATGCCATGACACCGCCTTTTTTCACCTGATCATTCAACATGGCAAGTGCCGCTGTCGTACCCGGAGCTCCAACTCTCTCTAAACCAATCTCTTCTAAAATCTCAGCTACGCTGTCTCCCACTGCAGGAGTCGGAGCAAGTGACAAATCAATAATACCAAATGGAATTCCAAGACGTTTGGATGCTTCGCCTGCGACAAGCTGTCCGACACGAGTTACCTTAAACGCCGTCTTTTTAATCGTCTCGCAGAGCACTTCAAATCCTTCTCCACGCACTTGTTCGATTGCATGTTTCACAACACCCGGTCCACTGACTCCTACATTGATCACTGCATCTGCCTCTGTCACTCCCAAAAATGCACCTGCCATGAACGGATTATCATCCGGCGCATTACAGAAAATCACGAGCTTTGCACATCCCAGCGAGTCATTCTCTTTTGTCGCTTCTGCTGTCTCTTTTACAATCTCTCCACAGAGTCTGACTGCGTCCATATTGATTCCTGTCTTCGTAGAACCTACATTCACAGAGCTGCAGATACGCTCTGTCACAGAAAGTGCCTCCGGAATGGAACGGATCAGATTTTCCTCACTCTTTGTCATTCCTTTTGACACCAAAGCAGAATAACCGCCGATAAAATTCACACCCACTTCTTTTGCAGCCCTGTCAAGCGTTTTTGCAATTGTAACAAAATCTTCCGGTGACTTGCAGGCAGCTGCACCGATCAGGGAGATCGGTGTGATAGAAATACGTTTGTTTACAATCGGGATACCAAATTCATGCTCAATCTCGTCCCCTGTCGATACGAGATTTTTTGCCATTGTCGTAATCTTGTTATAAATATTTTCATTCAGTTTTTGCAGATCAGAATCGATACAGTCCATCAGGCTGATACCAAGCGTAATCGTACGCACATCTAAATTTTCCTCTGCAATCATCTGATTCGTCTCGGTTACTTCATAAATATTAATCATCGTCTTCTTTCGCCTTTCTCTTCTAAAAATTAGTAACAGTTCAGCCATGAAAGCTCGAATTGGCTGTTTTACAGTCTGTGCATTTTTTCAAAAATCTCAGATCTCTGGCAACGGATAGTAACACCGATTTCTTCACCGATTTTATTCAGTTCCTCAGAAACTTCTCTGAATTCCTCTTTCGCCTCATTCATATCCACGATCATCATCATATTGAAATATCCCTGAACGATTGTCTGGGAAATATCTAAAATATTAATATTGTTCTCTGCAAGGTATGTACACACCTTTGCTGTAATTCCTACGGTATCTTTTCCTACAACTGTTATAATGCTCTTCTTCATCTTCTACCTCCTGTGATTAAATCTGTAATATATTTGAAATAGTATCTCTATTTGCAACCATAAGAGGAATATCTTCTCCTCTGTATGGATTGTCACCCATTGTCACTTCCAGCTTCACGGTCTCATAGGCAAGCTCTTCATAATTATTTTCCTTACTTAAGTGCCCGAGCATGATATATTTCATATTGTCATGTAGTATATCACAAAGCAGGCGTCCTGACAATTCATTCGATAAATGTCCACGATTTCCAAGCACACGTTGTTTTAAATAATACGGGTATGCTCCCACTTCCAGCATATGTACATCATGGTTTGCCTCAAGCAATATCGCATCCAGCCCTTTTAAATTCTCGACTGTATACGCATCATAAATGCCAAGATCTGTCGCAACGGCCAATGATTTTCCGTCATGTTCAATTCGAAATCCGGATGGTTCATTCGCATCATGCGAGATTGCAAACGGTCTGATATCAAGATTTCCAATGGAAAACATCTGATCCACTGTGACTTCTTTCAGGAGACCTTCCGGCATTTTCCCGATTCCTTTATATGCCTTGATTCCCTCTATAGTTCCTCTCGTCGCATAAATCGGAATTTCGTATTTCCGGCTGAACACTCCGAGCCCCTGAATATGGTCTGAATGTTCATGGGTAATCAAAATACCTCCAAGTTCTTCCCCTTTGATTCCAATCTCATGTAGCCCTTCCTCAATCCTCTTTTTGCTGATTCCTGTATCGATCAGCAAATGTGTCTTATCACTTCCTGCGTAAATACAGTTTCCACTGCTGCCGCTGGCTATGCTGCATAATCTCATTTTCTCTTCTCCTGCCTGTTCATTGCTTTTTCAATCTCTCTTTGTGTCATCTCAAACGAGTTACTGTTGTTGATCACAACCTGACACTTCTGTCGGAACACATTTTCCGGCATCTGCGAGGCTATCATCGCTGATATTTTTTCGTCACTGTATCCTCTGGATTCTTTCAGGCGAATTCGCCGAACGGACTCTTCCGTATAAATATACCAGAGTTCATGACAGATTTCATCATAGTGATCTTCCAATAAAAGCGCCGCTTCCAACACAAAACATGACGTGCCCATGTTTTTTTCTGTCGCTATCTTTTCTTTGATATGTGCTTTCACTTCTGGATGCACAATGCCATTTAGCACTGCCATTTCTTCAGCATTTCCAAAGACGATTCCGCCTAGAATTTCTCGGTTAATCGTCCTATCTGTCCGCAAAATATCTGTTCCAAAATGTGCGACGATTTTTTCATAGCACACACTTCCCGGCTCCTGCAATTTCCATGCCACTTGATCTGCCTGACAGATAACAGCGCCATATCGTTCTTTCATAAAGGAGAGGACCTGACTTTTTCCAGATCCCACTCCTCCTGTAATTCCAATAATTCTCATTATTTTGCCTCGTACCAGTTCTTTCCGGTATGCATATCCACTTCCAATGGCACATGAAGTTTTGCCGCATTCACCATCTCATGGGAAAGAATCTCCTTTACATCTTCCAACTCTTCCTCATATGCCTCGATCAGAAGTTCATCATGCACCTGCAATACCAGTTTTGATCTCATATTGTTTTCTTTCAGTCTTCTGTTTACACCATTCATGGCAATCTTCATAATATCCGCTGCTGTCCCCTGAATCGGAGCATTCATAGCGACACGTTCCCCGAACGAGCGCTGCATAAAATTGCTGGAAGATAACTCCGGTACCGGTCTTCGTCTGCCAAACACCGTTGTCACATATCCGTTTTCTTTTGCATGTTCTACCGCATCGTCCAAAAATCCCTTGATGCTCGGATATGTCTCAAAATAACTTTCGATATACTGAGCTGCCTCTTTTTTTGTGATGCTCAAATCCTGACTCAATCCAAACGAACTGATTCCATATACAATTCCAAAATTGACCGCCTTGGCATTTCTTCTCTGAAGATCAGTTACTTCCTCAAACGGCGTATGGAACACCTGAGAGGCGGTAATTCTGTGAATATCTCTCGCCTCTTTGTAGGCGTTGATCAGCTGCTCATCGCCGGAACAATGTGCCAATATGCGAAGTTCAATCTGCGAGTAGTCCGCATCCACAAACACATAACCGTCTTCCGGAATAAATACTTTTCGGATCAGACGTCCCAATTCCATGCGAACCGGTATATTCTGTAAATTCGGCTCTGTACTGCTGATTCGTCCTGTCGCCGTGATCGTCTGATTGAATTTTCCATGAATTCGTCCGTCATCTTTAATATATCCCGCAAGTCCATCTGCATAGGTGGATTTCAACTTTGTAAGCTGGCGATATTCCAAAATCTTGGATACGACCGGATACTCCGGCGCCAGTTTGTCCAAAATATCCGCAGAAGTCGAATATCCTGTCTTTGTCTTTTTACCATGTGGCAGTCCAAGCTTTTCAAACAGAATCACGCCGAGCTGCTTTGGCGAATTGATATTAAACGTCTCTCCGGTCAGTTCGTAAATGTCTTTTTCCAAATCTACAATCTTTTGGCCTAATTGCTCTCCGTAGATATGAAGTGCCTCTGCAGCCACTTTTACACCATTTTGTTCCATGTCATAGAGTGTAAATACAAGTGGCATCTCAATCTCATCAAAAAGCTGCTCCATTTCTGTCTCTTTGAGTCTATCACGTAAAATCTTGCTGGATTCATATGCCGTATACGCCTCATAACAGCTTTTCTGCGCCTCATCAATCTGGTTGTCATCAATTAATATATCCAGATATTCTCTTGCAATGTCTGCAGACTCATAGTCGTTCTTCAATGGATTCAACAGATATGCCGCAACAATCGTATCAAAACAAACAGATTGATTCACATTCGGAATATACTGCATCGCATTCTTTACATCGGCGATTGCAAGCACATCTACCTCTTTTGAAAGCGTTTCCACCTGTTCTAGCAGCTCGGAAATCTCCATTCCCTGTTCTGTTGTAAACACATAGATATCTTCTTTCCCAAAGGCAAGCCCGACTCCGGTAAGCCCTGCCTCATTCACAAACAACGGCAGCACATTCTTCGTATCCTTATAAAAAGAAACACCGACACACGTTTGTTTCTTTGCCGTTTCAAATATCTTCTTCGCCTCATTTTGATCTGTAACAACCCGAAAGGCATCTTCGATACGATTTGCCGGCGCTGTCACCTCAAAACGAGACAACAGGTTTTTAAACTGCAAACGCTGAAAATACACATATGCTTCCTCCGTGTAAAGATCTCCAAGCTTTGCATCCGCAATCTCATACTCGAAATCTGCATTCACATGAATCGTTGCCAGCACCTTACTCATCTGTGCAAGATCGTAATGCTCGGAAAGTGCTTTGCTTGCACGAGGTGGTTTTAGCTCTGTCACATGTGCGTATGCATTCTCAATTGAACCATATTCTGTAATAATCTTTGTCGCAGTTTTTTCTCCGATACTTGGGACACCCGGAATATTATCCGACGTATCTCCCATCAGCGCTTTTAAATCAATAAACTCTTCCGGAGTGACCTGGTAACGTGCTTTGACATCTGCCGCATAATAATCTTCAATCTCTGTCTTCCCCTGCTTCGTCTTTGGAATTCGAATCTTTACATGCTCTGTCGCAAGCTGCAAAAGGTCGCGGTCTCCTGAGATCACAGACACTTCCATGCCCATCTCCTCACATCTTTTTGCAAGCGTTCCAAGTAAATCATCGGCTTCCAAACCCGCTTTTTCAATCGTCTTGACTCCCATTGCCTGCAGCACTTCTTTGATAACCGGAACCTGCTGACGCAGCTCATCCGCCATTGGTTTTCTGGTTCCTTTATACTCCGCGAACATCTCATGCCGGAATGTCGGCGCATGCACGTCAAACGCCACTGTCAGATACTCTGGTTTTTCTTCCTCTAAAATCTTGAACATAATATTCAAAAAACCATACACTGCATTCGTGTGAAGCCCCTCGGAATTCGTCAGATCCGGAACCCCGTAAAATGCCCGATTTAAAATACTATGTCCATCGATTAAAACGATTTTTTCACTCATTTCGTCTCTCCTGTCTGTTACATACTAAGCAATACTATACACTATTTCGCCGGTCTTTGGAAGTCCTTTCTCATCAGTCCTGCAATCGTTTCCTCCAACACTTCAAATGCTTTTTCTGGATCATCCACAGAAACCACCGACTCTTCCAATGGACATTGTCCCGTTTTTGTGCGGTTTTCAATGTAGGGCACCTTTTCTTCATAAGCGTATTCAATCCCATATATCTGTAGGATTTTTTCTGCACTTTCACTTAAAACCTGCCCGTAAACTGCCTTTGCACCACCTAAAATAGCCATAAGCGCCGCCGCTTTTCCTATAACCTTATCCGCGATCACGCCGTGCTCAAAGGCATGTCTTTCTTTTCGAAGTTCTTTCATCAGCGGTTTAATCCCGATTTCATCCGAAAGAATCGGTTCCTTTCCCTCTATCCATATGACACAGCTCACTTGCTTTTCTTTTAAAAGTGCCACCGCCTGTTCTAATCTATCGTTCAAATGTCAGACCTCCTCGCTTTAACGTCAGGTACAATACCGGAAGAATCACAATCTGAATCAGCATTCCCGGTACACCGGAGATAATCCCCGATAAAAATGCCGCCCGATTTAGAAAGGGCGCCTGTATATGCAAAAGCTGCGCTCCCACGACTAAAGAAATACCATACGCCGCTCTCCCTAAAATCATTGCCGTAAGGAGACTTGCATATACGTTTGTTTTCTTAATCATCCATCCGATCACAATCCCGTATGCCATCAACTCCACAAACATAAAATAGACCTTCGGCACCGGTGGCATCCCTGTCAGTACAGAACTGAAAAGAGGTACCAGAATTCCGATCAGTCCTCCATAATACGGTCCAAGCAACATCCCTGCAAACAGTACCGGAATCTGTATCGGTAAAAAAATCATCCCTGCATTCTGTCCGAAAATATGGAACGCCTGCGGCAGCAAAATTCCAAGTGCCACAAGCAGTCCGCCATACGCCAGTTTCAACACTCTGACATTCGCTTTTGTTCTCTCTTCTATCATCATTCTTCTTCCTTTTGTCTTTATTTTAATGCAATCTCTTTCAATCGTTCAATGATTGGCAGATGCTGTGTACATGCGCGCTCACATTTCCCACATGCGATACATTCGGCTGCCTTCTTTGCATCGAGTCCCCAGTGATTGTTCAGACGTTCTTTTGCAGCTGTCTCCTTTCCTGTCAAAATCTGCTGGTTATAAGCATCCATAAACTTAGGAATCTCAATTTCCTTCGGACAGCCTTTGCAGTAAGCACATCCTGTGCAGAGATTGTTCAGTGCAACTCCCTTGTCCTCATACAATTTTACGATCTCTTTTGCCGGACGTTCCTCTAAGTTTTCTACCGCTTTTACTGCATCATCCACATGTGCTTTTGTTGTGCATCCGGCAAGTGTAATCGTAATTTCTTTATGGGATGCCACGAACCGAAGCGCTGCCTGCGGTACAGTCAGATCAGTTCTTTCTGTCAGATACGAAAATGCCTCCGGATTCTGCGGAATCATTCCACCGCCAAGCGGATTCATCATGACAACCCCCATTCCTTTTGCATGCGCCGCCTCAATTCCACTCTGGCGGAATCGATAATTCAATGCATTATATCCAATCAGCATCCCTTTGAATTTTCCGGTCTCTACCACTTTCTCAATATCATTTCCCTCCATATGAGAAGAAAAAACAATATTTCGAATCAGTCCTTCGGCCTTTGCCTCCTCAAAAAATCGGTAGATCACTTCCATATGTCTCTCCCAGGATTCCAGATTCAACATACACCACATATGATAAAAATCAATGTAGTCTGTCTGAAGGCGTTGCAACGACATCTCCAGTCTTCTGCGGAAATCATCTCTCGTAGGGTTCTGACCAATCGTATTAAAATTTGTCTTAGATGTCACATAAACATCACTTCTTTTCACCTGAGAGAGTGCGATTCCCGTCACAATCTCACTTTTATCATCACAATAAAATGGTGCGGTATCCCAGTAGTTAATGCCTTTCTCAAATGCATACAACGGAATCTCCGCACATTTTTCCAGTCTTCCCGCAGCGATATCTTCCTCATCATAGCGCATCGTTCCAAGTCCGATTGCAGACACTTTCATATCAGTATTTCCATATTGTTTATAATACATGTTTTCTCCTCCCGTTCTTCCAAATTCTCTTATCTTTTCTATTATAAACGATTTTCTGCTTAGGTTAAAGTTCTATTTTTATATGATATTTTTCAAGCCAGTAATTCACCTGAATGAGGTAGGCAATCATCTGCGGCGCCGCCATCAACTGACCATACCACGGTTTTCCATAATCAGATGGACTGGAAAGGAATCTTTCTACCTTTTTTGTATCCAAAAATTGACGGATTGGCGAGTCGGTCTCTGCCATAATTGCACGCATTTTCTGCACCAGGATCGCTTCATATGCTTTATCATACGTCTTTGGATAAGGAGATTTCTTTCGGAATAAAATGTCATCCGGAAGCAATCCTCTTCCTGCCTCCCGAAGCAGTCCCTTTACAACGCCTCCCTTTGCCTTCATCTCCCATGGTACGTTCCACAAGTACTCCACAATCCGATAATCCGCAAACGGCACTCTCGCTGACAAACCATAACGCGCACTCGTTCCGCCCATTCTGTCTAAGAGTGTCTGCATAAACCATTTCTGATTCAGATAGGAAATTTCTCTTCTTCGCGTTTCCAAAGCTGACTCTCCTGCAAGCCTTGGTGTTTCAGCCACTGATTTGGCATAAGTCTCCTGCACATACGCATCCATTTTTAGCGCTTCCAAAAATTCATCGGAAAGCATTGCTTTTCTCGGCGCTAAATCCATCGTCCACGGAAACGTATGCGCTTCCAGACATTCTTTTTTATGAAACCACGGATATCCTCCAAAGATCTCGTCCGCGCATTCACCGGTCAGCGCCACTTTATATTCCTTTGCCACCTGAGAGCAAAAATAAAGAAGCGAAGAATCTACATCTGCCATTGCCGGCAATCCTTTCGCATCAATTGATGCATAAAGATAGTCCGCCTGTGTGCGAGAGTCACATTCTAAGTAGTGATGTTCCGAATCCAGAAAAGTTACCATTTTTTCCACATAGGGTCTGTCCTGTGATGGTTGAAACATATTCGCTTGAAAATTCTTGTCATTCCCCACAAAGTCAAACGAAAACGTGTGCAGTCTCTTTCCCTCTTTTCTCAACTCCCTCGCACAGATTGCGGATACAAGGCTGCTATCCAACCCTCCCGACAGAAAGGTGCAAACGGGCACACCTGAAATCATCTGATTCTTCACTGCATTCTCCAACAGAAACGCTGTTTTCTCAACAGTCTGCTCATAGTTGTCCTCGTGTACCTTGCTTTCCAACTTCCAATAGCAGGAATTTTTCATTTCTGCCCCCATATAGCTTAACAGGTGTCCCGGAAGTACCTCATCAATCCCTTTAAATACACCGCAGCCATATGTCTTTGCCGGTCCGATACTGAATACTTCATTTAATCCCTTCCGATCCAGTACCGGTTTCACGCCCGAATTGGCTAATAGCGTCTCTATCTCTGATGCAAAAAAAATCGTATCTCCCTGCCTTGTATAAAATAAAGGTTTCACTCCAATGCGATCCCGAAACAGATGCAACACTCCCAGTTTTTCATCATAAAAGGCAAACGCAAATACCCCATTCATTTGTTTTACGAAATCCGTTCCGTATGTAAACAATCCATTCAGAACAACTTCCATCTCACTTGTCGTCTCAAAACGCTGCCCCCTCTTTTCCAACTCTCGCCTTAGTTCTCCACAATTATAAAGTTCTCCGCTGTATACAACTGTATATCTTTTTTCACCAAAGGTTCTTGTCACAGACTGCTCTCCGACAAATCTTTTTTCATATGAATCATACCACCCAGAAATCCCACTCATCCTATATCCTCCTGCTGTTTTACGACACAAAAAACTCTTATGCTCATATCTATCAATATAGTATATGAACATAAGAGCTTTTCGGTGACAGAATTCTATTTTCCTATCAGAACCCGTTTGCCGCAAAAAGCAAATCCATACTTTCTAATATGGCTTTCCGGCACTCCTTTTTCAATTAATGATACCGCATATTGCTTCTCATCAATTTGTTTCAACGCTGCTTTGACTGTATCTTCTAAAGATTTTTCGTCACTGTCCTGCACTTTAAATTCCAATATCATCGCATCATCTATCTTATTTCTCGGCTCCAACATTACATCGTAGCGTCCAAAACCGCTTTCTCGGTTTGAAGTGATCATATATCGATTTTCAAGTTCCACCATCAGTCCCAAGACGAACCCATGATAAAATCGTTCCGGTTCTTCCCCGGATGGTCTGCTCCCACTGTCAAAAAAGCTAAACGTTGCCAGCGCTGTTTTATTCATATATGCGTTCATCGCTTTCAAGTCATCCTGCAAAAACGCTCTGATAAATGCATTATAGTTAGATGCCGTCAAAGCAAACCAATCACGCACGATATTTCGGAACATAACCATAACCTCAAAGTTTGTTATTGATAACTCATACAATTCCTTCCACTCATTGCTCGATGCATCGCACTTCACTTCGTTTACAATCTTAAGATACCCACTTGCCAAAAAAAGACTCCAAATTGCATTTTCATCTAAATCCAGTCGATTATACACAATTTGTTCATCAATCTGCGTGATAATATTTCTCCCGGCAAGTAATTCTTCAAAAGACTCTTTCACTTGGCAGGAACCCTCACGAATTATTTTTCCGATTAAACTGTTGCTGCTTGTATTCGCCCAGTATGTCCCTACTTTTTGTTTGTCAAGATAATGAAGAATAGACCACGGATTATAAATATCTTTCTTATGTCCAAATGTAAATCCATCATACCAGCGTTTTACCTCACTGCTCTTATCAGATAAATTGTACTCTTCCAATGCAGCAAAAACCTCTTCTTCCGTAAACCCAAACGCGTCTGCATATTTTTCTGAGATAGTAGTGACAACCTCTAAATTATTCAAGTCTGAAAAAATAGGTTCTTTACTGACACGTGTTATCCCAGTCATAATTGCACGCTCCAAATATGGATTTGTTTTAAATGCTGCATTCAATAAACTTCGCAAAAATGATGATAACTCATCCCAATATCCATTTACATAAGCTTCCTGCATAGGAGTATCATATTCATCCAACAAGATAATCACTTTCTTTTCATAATATCTGCTAAGGAAATCCGACATCTTATGAATAGCCAATGTGGCAATTGTTTCATCCATATTCATGGTAACACTTTTGAAAAATATCTTTTCTTCTTCCGTTAATAAATCTCCACCCAGCAAAAAAATGTGTTTATTATATAAATCCGTCAAAATCTGATTAATCCTTTGCTTTGCCATTTGAAAAGTGCGTTCTTTCACATTTGCAAAAGTAATGCTGATCACCGGATATGTCCCCTGCAGTTTTTGATAGGACTCCTCTTTCCATATATTCAAATGGTGAAATAAACCCGCGTTCTTCTTATGTGTTATAGAAAAAAAATTCTCTATCATACTCATTGTCAACGTCTTCCCAAAACGCCTTGGCCGAGTAATCAATGTGACATAATCTCTTCTCTCCCACCATTCCTTTATAAATAATGTCTTATCTACATAGAATAGGTCGTTTGATATAATGTCTGCAAATTCCTGATATCCGATCGATACCCTTCTTGACATAATACGAACCTCCTTGTCGTCACTTTGGATTTATTATAACAGATTTCAACAGATGCGCCTATACCATAAAACATTTTTATATTTACAAAACTCCCGCATTCATATCTATTCATATAGCACATGAATGGGAGAGTTCTCAATTGCTTCTAGTAACATTATAATTATATCAGAAAAGGCACTTTTGTCCTCATTTTGTCTCAATTAATTTTTTAACCGGATAAGAAGTTATTTGAAACATTGGTGGATTTTCCTTCAATGTTTCATATGCCTTCTTTTCATTTGCTGCTATATTATCAGGAATAATTGCATAAGGTATAAGAACTTCCCTAGAAGTGCCTTGCAAAAGAGAAAAACCCAAACCTTTCGGCATATCCGGATTGATTAATTCATACGACATTTGATTAACCACAGCACTATAATCAGTCCCTACCAATGTCATGGCACTCAAGTTAACTCCCACTTTTTCCACATCTTCATTATCTTCGTTTGAAAATAACGCTTTCACTACATAATAATATTTTACAGCTGTGTCTTCCGCCAATTCTTCATCTTCTGAAACAAGATTATAGTTCTTATAAAATTCTTTCATTGAGAAAAGCTCAGCACCTAACACTTTTACAGTATAGCCGTCAATAATACTATCCGAACTATTGTTAAAATCTCGACCAAACTCCACTGTCTCATTTACTTGAAAATATTCTTTTTTCTGTCTCTCAGCCTTCTTATTCAAAGCATAAATCCGAATTCCCGAGCCTATCAAAAGACATATCATTATACCTATCACTATTTTTTTCTTACTTATCATCTATTATTCACATCCTTATTTAAGCCCTACCTATGTGTTCAATTACTTTTCCGCTTTCCAATTTAATAATCTCATCTGACAATTCCTCCAAAACCGCAAGATCATGGCAGGAAATGATAACTAATGCACCTCTTTTTTTCTCCCCTCGAACAATTTCTTTTACTAATTCCACACCAGAAGTATCCAGGGCATTCGTCGGTTCATCCAATATCACTATATCTGGTTTTTCCATAAGTGCTGCTGCAATTCCCAAACGTTGTTTCATTCCTAATGAATATTTTCGGTATTTCTTTTTTGCCGCCTCTTCATCCAAACCAACCAAACACAGAACTTTATTTATTTCTTCGTCAGATATTATTTTCTTTACAGATGCTAGCATCTTTAAATTTTGATATCCTGAATATCGATCTAAAAATGTCGGATTTTCTAACAAAAACCCTATGCTTTTAGGAAATTCCAACTCTTTTCCCAATTCTTTTCCATCTATCAATACCTTTCCTGATGATGGATGAATTAATCCAATCAGCACTCTCATCAACATTGTCTTCCCTGATCCGTTAATGCCCTGTATTCCATAAATTTTCCCTGAGTGCATAGAGCAGCTTACTCGATCTAACACCGTATGTTTACGAATTACCTTTGATACTTCTATCACTTCCATTCTCATTTTTAGCCTTCCTCCTTATTCAAAATATCATATCTACGAAATTTCATAATTCCACATATGAATGCAATAAATAAAATTCCAAACGAAAACAGTAATCCTTTTTGATAACTAACGCCATTTTCTATTGCCCATTCATACCGAATTGGCATTGCGAAATTCCCTATCATTATATCGGATAAGAAATAAGCTGAAGACAGCATCATAATACATATTACCAAAAAACTGAACACAGGTTTTGTAAAAAGCAATAATACCATCTGCAATAAATTAATTGCAATCGACAATATCACTGGTGTTAGAATCACAGCGATTGGAATCACTCCACCCCCTCGAAACTCTGATACCCACAAGCCAAACATCGTTGCAATACTGTCTGCATGTGCTTCAAACGAGAGTGGTTCTTGAAAACAAATACATAGAATCACTAATACCAATAAAATAATTCCATGATACAAAACGGTAGATAAAACATTCCACAAACATTTTGATATCCACCATTTTGTTCGTCCTTGAACATGTACCAAAATCTGTGTTCCCATGTTTTGTAAATCTTTCATCGGATAATTTAGAACAGCAAACGAACTAAACAAAAAAACAGCAATCCACATAGTTGGAAATTGAAACGGATTACCTGTAGTCGGTATATATTCTTTCATTCCGCCATACAAATACATCCAATAGTCTCCTAATGCCACTTCTGTTCCCCATATCGCAATTCTTCTATGCAACTCAAAAAAAACCAATAATTGCAATAAATAACGGAAAAATATAACATGATACTCCTTTAAAATATCCGTTTTTCAAGTCAAACCACAATACTTTAATAAATTTCATTCCGATACTCCTTTATAATACCAATTAGAGAAATCACCAATAATCCAATCGCAAACAAAAGAATAATACTTCCTGAAAAAGAATACCTAACTTCTACACCTCGCAAAAAATATAATGGCGAAAGCTCCTTATATGCAACAGATGGATCACTATAAATATAATCTGTAATCACATGTACAAATAGCAACAACAAAAACGGGATAAGTACGACTCCCCACTTTTGTCGCACAATTCCAGATACTGCCATACAAATACAAACCAAAAAACCACAGTATACAAAGTCTATAAACAAATATATTGCCACATACAAAAAAGGTACTGTATAATATAATTCAGCTAAAAAAGAGCCTCCAAACACACCATAAAACATATTCATAGTCACATCAGGCAAAATAGCTGGAACAACCAGTAAAGTCATCCAAAAATTAAAAATCAGCGGAAGAACCATTGCAACTCCCCCCGATAAAAATACTGCTACATATTTTGCACAATAATATTTTTTCTTTCCTGTCTTTGTGATCATCATTCTTCGATATCCGCATTTCCTTTCTTCACTATATGACCAGCCATAAGGCAATGCTATCAACAACGGAAATACAAAGAAATAAATAGAACTTCCTAGCGAAAATGGTTCGCCTCCTATCCAGCAATTGAACACCGTATTAATCCCTATATGAGGATCGTATATGATATCCGTTGAATTACCAGATATAGCAGACATTCCCTCATAATACATATTTACCATATGTTCAAAACTCAACAAGGTAATAAGACACCCTAAAACAACAGATATCCAAAAAAATTTATTTTTGAAAGCTTTCTTAAGCTCTAATTTCAATACTGAACACATATTCTCACTCCCTACTTTACAATTTCAAATTCACATAAGAAGTATATTCTTCTCCTCCATTTAAATTATCTGTCAAATATATTTTCCCCAGATCACAATCATCCGGATTAATATACCAACCAATTTTCATGTTTACACTCTGTGCCGGAAGCAACGGAAAATGATAATATTCAGGACTTTCCACATCTTTACCTTCCGAATAATAACACGGACTTCCAATCCATATAACTTCATTGTCTTTTCCTTTTTCAACTAATTGAAAAATAGATATATTGCAATCTTCAGAATTTACATTCGTCACCATCACATCCAAAATCAACATAGGACTATTCATCGCCTCATCTACCGACACCAAAACTCCACTTTTGGGATATTCAATAATTGGCATAATCTCTTCTTTCCGCACACTCGCTTCTGTCGGATTATTATACAAAGTCGCCTGATTTACTGTATATCTTATCGAAATATTCTCTTCATTTCCCTGAAGAGGCTCCTTCTTCTCCACGATGTCCCCCAGTTGGAATTCCCGTTCTTGATTTACATAATATTTTTGTTCAATTGTTTTACCTTTCCCTTTTGATATTTTTGAACATCCTGTAATTGATATTAAAATTAAGGCAATACAAAAAATAAAACTATAATTTCTATGGAACATCCCTTATACTCAACCTCCAACTCTCTTATATTATTAAGAAGGTCAGTGTTTCTTCTGACTTTCCCTTCTTATTGTTTTTCATTCATACTATGGATTTGCCACAGGATAGTTTCCAACACTGTCCGGACTCCATAATCCTCTTAATGTCCCTGACACACCCGCTCTTGCGGTCGTAATATCAAGTTTACAACTGGAATAACCATTTTCTTTAACTTTATTGTATATAAACCATTCACCACCTTTTACAATTGCATGATCTCTAAGTGTACAATTCACATTTGATGAACTAAGAGAGCGCACCCATAAATCGAACCCCGAGTTATTTTTAATATAATGAGAAGTTTTATCTTCTTTTGTCCGTAACGGTGTCTGTGCCGCTTTAGAATAAGCAAATTCTATTTTCTTTGTCGGCAATGCTGTATCCGAAACGTTCCCAGCCGCTTGAGCCGAGATACCTGCACAACCAATACCTATAACCATCAATACTGCCAATACTTTTTTCTTCATAACATATTCCTCCTAATTTCTTCTTTTCAGAATCACACCTAACATCAATGAAAAACTAACCACCAACACATTTACCGCCAATATCCTACATAATTGCTCTCCACCCAAAATCAAAGACAGAAAATACAATATCAATTGTATACTAAGAATCATTCTGGTTCTTTTCCGATATACACGAACCTCCTCTTCATCCAACTGCTTATTATGTGTTCCTACAGGTGCAAGGCAAAAGATACACCCACTTCCGATTACCATAATCCACGTATATACACCTATTATCCATCCTGCTTTCAATAGGAATTCGAAAGCAACAAACAACAATACTACGGACATCATCAGACATCGAAATTTTGTCTTCGCATGAAATCCACCTGCATGCTTTCGCAGTGTCCAAAAGGAAATCCAAAACACGCAACTTTCAAATACACAATCACAAAAGATACCAACAGTTACTGTGATGAAAATCCCCAACAGATTATTTAAAATACCTTCTACCCCATATCTTATAACCTCACGCTCACTATCAGGTATATTTTTACCATCTGCTAAATAATCTGTCAGATATGTTGTCAAACTCAAAACTTCCGCAACTTCTTAACACTTTCAACTTCTTTCGGTTGATAAAAAGTGAACGTACATGTTGTATTTGCTTCCATTTCTGCAACTTTTCTTGATAATTTGACAACTGCTTTTTTTACTTTCTCCGAAGCTCTTTTTTTCTTCTGCATTGCTATCTCCTCCCTTCTCTGTTTTTCTAAGTGCATCATATCACATAAAATCTCTCTGTGCCGAAACATGTCATAATTCATATAGATTTTTGTCATAACTCATACTTTGTCGGATGAAGTCCGCACGCCGAAGGCATGTGTTACGGGATGCTCGGATGAGTATAGTTTTCCGTAAAACAAAAGACACAGACCTCAAAAAGTCCATGTCTTATCCATCTTATTATATGTACAACATCAATTTTACACAAAAATGTGCATCCTGTACTTTTATACTCATATCTCCATGATATTTTTCTACCATTCGTTTTACACTTTTTAACCCGATACCGTGGGACTCCGAATCTTTTTTTGTTGTAAGAAAATCGCCGTATTTATCTTGTCTTATTCTCTCTGACAAAAAACTATTTTCTATCTTCAAAACAAGAATTCCATTTTTCAAAGAAAACTCAACACCCAAGAATTTTTCTTCGGTCTCCACTGCTGCATCTATCGCATTTTGCAACAAATTTCCAATGATGATATTCAAATCAAAGGAATGTTTCATATCTTCCGGTATTGCAACTTTTACAGTTGTATTCAACTGCATTTTCTTTGCCTTCTGAAGCATATAGTTCAGAACACTATCTACTTCCATATTTCCGGACGATACAATCTCACTCGGCTTCTCAAAAAATTCTTCCATAGCATTCAGATATCTCCGAAATTCCGAAAAATCCTTTCTCTCTGCCATAAATCTCAGTTCCGCCAAATGATGTTTCATATCATGCCGAAACATCTTCATTTTTTCTACACTCTCCAACATTACATTTATCTGATTCCGATATGCCATCATCTGATATTCCAATAGCTCTGCCTCATGCTTTTCTTCTGACAATTTCAAAAACAGGCTGTAAAAATAAAACATCAAAAAATTAATCAAGAACAATCCCAAGCATATAATAGTAATCCCTCTATAAGTGCTGCTTTTTGTATAAATCAATATCGTTACCAATAAAATACTGCATAATGATATACAAATCAAAGATAAATGATAAGTTCTTGTCCTGTTTTTTTGTCCGGATACAATTCTTCCTGCAATCAACTCACAAACAAACATCAATAATATTCCGATTGCCCCATACACTTGATTATACATATTTCCGTCTTTATATGGTATGAAAAGAAATGTAACAAAAGCGTCGCACATCATACCAACCACATAAATTGAAACTGTCACAAAAATATTCTCTTTCCATACTTTTGTATACATTCTTACTAGCAAAGCAATGCCCACTAGATTGCACATAATATTTATCCAAACACGTTGAAACAATAAATACAATGCCGTATTCACAATCCAAAAGAGCAAATAGCATGCAACTTCTTTCACCCTGCTTAACTTTGTCTCTTCCAAAAAGATGCGGATAAATCGATACGTCACATACATTCGAAATAAATTCGACCCCGCACACACAATGATATCCATCATATTTTTATAATTCCTTTAACAATTTTTCTCTGACCTGTTTTCGCTGCGCCTGACTGATCGTCAGTACTCTCCCATTGTCCAATTCCACAGTTTCATATGTATACCGTGCGATACGCTGCTTATTTACCACATACGATTTATGAATTACAAGAAAATCTTCCGGCAATTCCTTGATAATATTTTTCAGCTTTCCGTAAAATTCCTTTTCGCCACTTGTAGTGAGCAATCTAACTTTTCGTCCATCACTCACAAAGCAAAGAATATCTCCATAAGGCACATAATAATACTCTTTACCCAATTGGAATTCAAAGCGCTTTGTGTTTCGCCCGACAATCTTTAGTGCCAATGCAAGCGTCTCTTCAATCTTTTCTTCCTCAATCGGCTTTACAATGAAATCCATCGGCTGCACCTTAAACAACTGCTGTGCATACGACTGTTTCCCCGATATATAGATAATCTGCATCGTATGGTTTTCCATCTGCTTTCGGATAAATATCCCCGCATCAATTCCACTCACTTCAAACAATTCGATATCCAAATACAGAATATCCAACTGTTTTCCCGTTTCTAAATAAGCACAAAGTTCTTCCCCGGAATTCCAGACATGGATATCCATCTTTACATTTCTCTTTTTCCCATACTTCAAAACAACATCTTCTATAAAAGCACATGTATTTTTTCCATCATCACATATTCCAATCTGATACATTTCCCACCTCAAGTATATACACCCAAATTTGCAAAAAAACTCTTTAGAATTTTCTAAAGAGTTTACATCAAATGCAGGTGGTGGGACTTGAACCCACACGAGGTTGCCCCCGCAAGATTTTGAGTCTTGTGCGTCTGCCATTCCGCCACACCTGCTTACCCAAGAAGCATTTTTACTTCTTTTTATTAAGTTGTTGTCTCAACACAATGTATATTACCATATGCCACTATGAAATGCAAGTCTTTTTTGAAATTTTTTCAATTTTTTTAACAATTGCTACTGTTCACCCAAATGAGCATCTCCGCACACAGCGGTGAACAGCAGCTGACATTTCCCTTATTTCAATTTCTGACCAATCTCAAAGCAGTCGAATGTCGCAAAGTAATCTGCCGGTGTTTCGGCTCTTCGAATCAGCTTCGGAGTACCATCTTCCTGTAATAAAATCTCTGCTGATTTCAATTTTCCATTATAGTTATATCCCATTGCAAATCCATGTGCTCCTGTGTCATGAATGACTAGCAGATCTCCGATATCAATCTTTGGCAACATACGGTCTACTGCAAATTTATCGTTGTTTTCGCAAAGTGATCCGGTAATATCATATTTATGGTCACAAGGTGCATCTTCTTTTCCCATCACTGTGATGTGGTGGTATGCTCCATACATTGCAGGTCGCATCAGGTTTACCGCACATGCGTCACATCCGATATATTCTTTATACGTGTGCTTCTCATGAACTGCTTTTGTCACAAGGCAGCCGTAAGGTCCCATCATGTAGCGCCCAAGCTCTGTGTAGATTGCCACGTCTCCCATTCCGGCAGGAACAAGTACTTCCTCGTACACTTTTCTGACTCCTTCTCCGATCGCTCTGATATCATTCGGCTCTTGATCCGGTCGATACGGAATTCCGATTCCGCCTGACAGGTTGATAAATTTAATGTGCGCTCCTGTCTCTTTTTGTAATTTCACTGCCACTTCAAACAAAATCTTCGCAAGCATCGGGTAATATTCATTCGTAACCGTATTGCTCGCCAAAAATGCGTGAATTCCGAATTCTTTTGCCCCTTTTGCTTTCAAAATCTTAAATGCCTCAAACAACTGCTCCGTTGTCATTCCATACTTGGCATCCCCAGGATTATCCATAATGTCATTGCTGATTTTAAACAATCCTCCCGGATTATAACGGCAGCTAATCGTCTCCGGAATATGCCCGATTGCATTCTCCAAAAATTCAATATGTGTGAAGTCATCTAAATTGATAATTGCCCCCAGTTTGTCTGCATAGACAAATTCTTCCGCCGGAGTTGCATTGGAAGAGAACATGATATCTTTCCCTACTGCTCCAAGCGCCTCAGACAGCATCAATTCTGTATAAGATGAGCAGTCACAGCCGCAGCCGTATTCTCTTAAAATATTAATCAAAAATGGATTCGGAGTTGCTTTTACTGCAAAATATTCTTTATAACCTTTATTCCATGCAAAAGCCTCTTTCAATGCTTTTACATTTTCACGAATTCCCTTTTCATCGTACAAGTGAAACGGTGTCGGAAATTCTTTTACAATCTCATCTAATTTTTCTTTTGTAACAAACGGTACTTTATTCATCAATGGCTCTCCCTTCATACGTCAAATTAGAATCACTATACCTTTTTTCTTTTTATTTGTCAAGAAAAAGGATACCCCCAACTCGCAACTAAAAAAAGGAACAGACGATATTCGCCTGCCCCTTTGCATTGTTGTGTTGTGGTCTGTATAAAACTTTTAACTATTTCCTTAATCCTAATCTCTCGATTAATGTACGGTATCTTTCAATGTCAGTTTTCTTTAAGTAAGCGAGTAAACCTCTTCTCTGTCCTACCATTTTAAGAAGACCTCTTCTTGAATGATGATCCTTTGGATTAGCTTTGAAGTGTTCTGTCAACTCATTGATTCTTGCTGTTAATACAGCGATCTGAACTTCCGGTGAACCTGTGTCGCCTTCTGTTCTAGCATATTCTGCCATAATAGCTTGTTTCTTTTCTTTTGCGATCATGCTATGACCCTCCTGTTTTTCTTTAATTTAACACCTGACATTAAGTGACGGTTGGAGTATCCTGTCACCGAACATCGGTTTTTTCATACTTGATGAGTATATCATACTTTTACACCAGTGTAAACTACTTATTTTTAAAAATTACTGTCGAAACCTTGAAGCCGCTTACGCCCATATGCGATATCCTGTTCCACCTGCTCGCGAAGCATCTCTACAGAATCGAATTTTTTTTCCGGTCTCACATACTCGTAAAGCGCTACCTCAATTTTCTTTCCATAAGCGTCCCCGTGATAGTCAAATACAAATGTTTCAATTCCCATCTGTTCTTTCTCTGAAACTGTCGGTTTGCAGCCGATATTAGAGATTCCTCCATAAAGCATGCCATCAATGCGAATTGAACTGACATAGACTCCGTTAGGCGGAAGCAGTTTCTCTTTTTCTGCAACAATGTTCATCGTCGGAAATCCAAGCTTTCTCCCAAGCTGCTTACCATATTGTACTTCTCCTGTGACGGTATACGGGTATCCAAGAAGCTGTGTAACCAGTTTCATATTCCCTTTTTTCACTTCTTCTTTAATGTAAGTACTGCTTATTTCTCTATCTTCATAGCACTTCTTTTCAATCACTTCCACCTCATACCCGTATTCCCCACTATACTGCTGCAACATATGATAATCACCTTTTTTCTGATATCCAAAGTGAAAATCCGTGCCAACTACAATATACTCGGCATGAAATTGTTTCACCAAAATTTCTTTTATGAAAGTCTCCGCCTCAATTTTCGAAACTGCCTCGACAAATGGGCATTCCACCAGATAATCCACCCTGCCAAAAAGGCGTCCTGCGCGTTCTTCGTTCGTAATCAGACTTTCTTTTTTCTTTTTTATTTTTTCGTACAAGGGTGCCATGTCAAATGCAAACACAACGCTGTCTACACCGTCATTTTTCTGATGCTCAATGACCCGCTCGATCAATGTCTCATGTCCTCTGTGAAGACCATCAAATTTCCCCAATGTAATTGCAGTCTTTTTGTCATTTTGATAGAACTGCATTCCCTTGATATATTGCATGTTTTTTCCTCTTATCGTTACTCATTTTTATCAAAAAACATTTTGACTATTTTAAACATCTTTTGTTTCTGCTGATATGCGTAAATCGCAATGAACTGTCCGGAATTACTGTAAACTCTCACATATTCCCCGTCAATCAGATCTTTTGACTCATTGATATGCTTTTCAAAAAACATATTCCCATTACACACAAGCGCTTCATAAGGGCGTTTAAGGGTCACCGCCTCGTACTGCCCAAACATTTCATCAATTGGAACTAATATCTCTGAAAGTAATCCCGCTTCCTTTTTCTGTCTGACTTCCTCCAATGTATAGCTGTCCTCCAAAGTAAACCTGCTTACTTTTGTGCGGGTGAGTTCCTCCATGCAGCCACCACAGCCGAGTTTCTCTCCGATATCATGGCACAATGTGCGGATATAGGTTCCTTTAGAGCAGGAGACTTCCATCCGCACGCGCGGAAGCGAAATCTCTTTAATCCGAATCTCGTAGATAATAACCGGACGAGCTTTTCTCTCAACCTCAATTCCTGCTCTCGCCAGTTCATATAATTTTTTCCCATTGACTTTTAACGCAGAATACATCGGCGGTACCTGTAAGTATTCTCCTACAAATTCCCCGATGCATCTTTCTACGGCATCATTGTCAATTCCATCCATCGCTTTTTCGGATAACACTGTTCCGGATATATCCTGAGTGTCCGTTGCCTTTCCAAGTAAAAGTACTGTCTCATATGTCTTATCCTTATCCGTCAGCATATCGCATAATTTTGTCGCTTTTCCAAGGCAGACCGGAAGAACGCCCGTCGCATCCGGATCCAATGTACCGGTATGCCCGATTTTTTTCTGTCCGATAATTCCCCTTAGTTTTGCGACTACATCATGTGATGTAAATCCTTTTTCTTTACGTATATTAATGACTCCGTGTACCATATTTTCTTCCTTTTTATAGTTGTAAATGAATCTGTCCGGACAGATTGTTGATCACATCATGTACCGTTCCTTTCATCGTCACACCGGCTGCTTTTTTATGGCCTCCTCCACCGAAATACTGTGCGATTCTGCTGACATCCACATCACCAGATGCACGCAGGCTCACTTTGTACTCATGCGGAGCAGTCTCATATAAAAGAACGGCAACTTCCACACCTTTCGTAACCCGAAGCTGGCTGACAATTCCTTCTAAATCTTTCGGTGTGACACCATGAAATTCCATCATACGCTGTGTAATATAGGATACAATACATTTTCCATCCATAAACAGAAAACTTTCAAACAATGCCCTCCCCAAAATCTGGTTCTGAGCAAACGTCTTTTCATAAAATGTCTTTTCGATGATCTCAGAGGCATTGATCCCTTTCCGCATCAGGTTCGCTGCCACCTCCATCGTCTCCGGCGCCGTACATGAATACTGGAACACTCCTGTATCATGCACAATTCCAAGATACAGACATTCAGCCGTCTCTTTTGTGATCTTTTCTAAATCCAAAAGCCGGTATACAAGCTCCGAAGTAGAACTTGCTTCCGGGAAAATATAATTTTGATCTGCAAACGCAAGATTACTGATATGATGGTCTACGCAGAACGTCTCTTTTGCATGTTCAAAAAGCGCCTTTGAAAATCCGAGACGTTCTTTATCACCACAGTCAAGCACAATAAACAGATCATATTCTTTTTTGTCCGGCACCTCGTGACGAATCTCTTTCGCCGCCTTGATAAAATGAAAACTATCTGGTATGTCTTCCAGATAGACATCCGCCTGAATCTCTTCATAGTTTTCTTTGATGTACTGGTACAACCCAAGACAGGAGCCGACACAATCACCATCCGGACGCACATGACCGCCAATGGCGACTGTTTTTACATGTTTCAAGACTTCCTTTAACATCTTATTCTTCCTCTTCTTTTAAATCCTTTGTCACATCATCAATCATTTTCGACATTGCCACACCATATGCGATAGACTGATCCATCACAAATTTTATTTCCGGCGTGTTTCTCATATTCAGCTTCCTTGCCAGCTCTCTTCGGATATATCCTTCTGCGCTCTGAAGACCTTTGATTGTGTCTTCCTGCGCTTTCTCATCACCGAGCACACTGATATATGCTTTGCATGTCTTCAAATCCGGCGCTACTTCCACCGCCACAACGGAGGTCATTGGTGCAACACGAGGGTCTTTGATGCCCCCGCGGATAATGTTGCTTAATTCTTTTTGCACCTCTCCGTTTACTCTTGTATTTTTAATACTGTTTTTTCTCAATTCTTTTCCTCTTTTCTTATCTTGGTATCTCTACCATTTTATAAGACTCTACCTGATCGCCTTCTTTTACATCATTAAATTTCTCGAATACAAATCCACATTCATAACCTGCTTTTACTTCTTTTACATCATCTTTAAAACGTTTTAACGAAGCAAGACCTCCATCAAAGATTACAACTCCATCACGGATAATACGTGCAGAACATCCTCTCTCAAATGTACCGTCAAGCACATATGCACCAGCAATCGTACCTACGCCTGAAGCCTTAAATGTCTGACGAACCTCTGCATGACCGAGTACTTTTTCCTCAAACACCGGATCTAACATACCTTTCATGGCAGCTTCCACGTCTTCAATCGCATTGTAGATGACACGATATAATCTTACATCCACACCTTCACGCTCCGCAATCTCTTTCGCAGTTGCATCCGGTCTTACATTGAATCCGATGATGATTGCGTTGGATGCAGATGCAAGTGTGACATCAGACTCGTTGATTGCACCGACACCACCGTGGATGATCTTTACAACGACCTCGTCATTTGACAATTTCAAAAGACTCTGTTTTACTGCTTCCACAGAACCCTGTACATCTGCTTTTACAACAATACCAAGTTCTTTGACATTTCCTGCCTGAATCTGGCTGAACAGATCATCTAAGGACATCTTTGATTTTGTATCGTCTAACAGTTTCATTCTTCCCTGTGAAATGAATGTCTCTGCAAAGTTTCTTGCTTCTTTGTCATTGCCGCATCCGACAAATACTTCTCCGGCATTCGGCACATCATTCAGACCAAGGATCTCTACCGGAGTAGAAGGACCTGCCTCTTTTACTCTTCTTCCTTTGTCATCCATCATCGCTCTTACTTTCCCGTAAGCAGAACCTGCTGCGATGGCATCTCCGACACGAAGTGTACCTTTCTGTACCAGTACTGTCGCCACAGAACCTTTTCCTTTATCAAGCTCTGCCTCGATCACAAGACCTCTTGCGCGGCGGTTTGGATTTGCTTTTAATTCCAATACTTCCGCTGTCAGAAGGATCATCTCCATCAAGTCTTCAATTCCTTCTCCTGTCTTTGCAGAAACCGGTACAAAGATTGTGCTTCCACCCCAGTCCTCTGCAATCAGCTCATACTCTGTCAATTCCTGTTTTACACGATCGATATTTGCACTAGGTTTATCAATCTTGTTTACTGCAACAATGATTTCAATTCCAGCTGCTTTCGCATGGTTGATTGCTTCTACAGTCTGAGGCATTACGCCGTCATCTGCCGCAACAACAAGAATCGCAATATCTGTGGAATTAGCGCCACGCATACGCATTGCTGTAAACGCCTCATGTCCAGGTGTATCTAAGAATGTAATCTTCTCTCCGTTTACTGTCGCCACATATGCACCAATATGCTGTGTGATACCACCTGCTTCACGGTCGATCACATTTGTATTACGGATTGCATCCAGAAGGGAAGTTTTACCATGGTCAACATGCCCCATAACACACACAACCGGCGGACGTTTTTTCATCTTGCTTTCGTCTTCTTCATCTTCTTTTAACAATTCTTCAATGACATCTACTACTTCTTCTTTTTCGCAGAGCACTTCAAATTCCATTGCGATTTCCTCTGCAGTATCGTAATCAATTTCTTGGTTTACTGTCACGATTTTTCCCTGTAAAAACAATTTTTTTACAATTGCAGACGGCTGAATCTTCATCGCATCTGCAAGTTCTTTGATTGTAAGTACTTCCGGGATCGTGATCATCTTAATCTTTTCTTCCACTTTTTCCTCTACCTTTGGCTGCGGCTTTTGCTGCAACGGCACATTTTTTGTCTTTTTCCCTTTTGGTCCTCTTTCCTCATGGTCATCTTTGCGATAATCTTTTTTCTTATTAAAATTATCTTTTTGTTTCTGACGCTGTGGCTTCTGCTCAGGAACTACCGGTGCCGGAATTGAAGGCGCGCTCTTTCTGTTATCGTTTCTTCTGTCGTTTCTTCTATTATCATCTCTGCGGTCATCTCTTCTGTCATCACGTCTGTTGTCATCGCGTTTTTGACCCTGATAATTGTTGTTCGGTCTTTGATTATTATTTGCTCTCTGTGCATTATTATTCTGTCTTTGTCCCTGACCTGCGTTGTTGTTTCTCTGACCCTGGTTATTATTTGGTCTCTGACCATTCTGTCTCTGACCCTGATTGTTTCCGTTTCTCTGTCCTTGATTGTTGTTCTGTCCATCTCGTCTCTGTGTTGGACGATTGCCTTGACGGGAACCATTTTGAGAATTCTGCGGCCTGAACACCTGCACAATATGCTTTTTCTTCGGTTCTTCTTTTGTATCCCCACCGCCAAAGCTGCTTTTTACAGCCTCAATCTGCTCATCACTCAATGAACTCATATGGCTGGTTACCTCTATATTTTTTTCTCTCAGAACATCAAGTACTTCTTTGTTTGTTTTATTTAGCTCTTTTGCTAATTCATGCACTCGCACTTTTGTCATACTAACTACCTCCTCTATGCAATCGTATATCCTTCTGTTTCCAAATGTTTCTTGATCCCTTTTGCAAACCCTGCATCTGTCACTGCAAGTGTCGCCCGGAATTCTTTTCCCATTGCATGCCCCAAGGTATCTTTATCCCCATAAAAATAAATTGGCACTTCATAGAAATCACACATATTTTTAAACTTCTTCTTTGTATTCGCCGATGCATCCTCCGCCACAATCACAAGCTCTGCCATACCGGTCTTTACTTCTTTTTCGGTACAGAATTCACCGCTTGCCGTCTTTCCTGCTTTCGTGGCAAGGCTGACTAACGATAATGCTTTACTCGATTTCAAGCGCATTCATCTCCTTTTCCAGCTTTTCATAAACTTCTTTTGGAATTGCCTGCTTAAAAGACCGCTCTAACCCTTTGTTTTTCACCGCTTTTTCAAAACATTCTTTTGAAAAACAAAGATATGCTCCGCGCCCGTTCTTTTTTCCTGTCGCATCCAGTTCAAATGTATCTTCGGAAGTTTTCAAAACACGCATCATTTCTTTTTTACTTTTCATCTCTTGACATCCTACACATTTTCGCATAGGAATCTTTTTGTTATTACTCAACAAATCACTCCTGACTACACTAATTCATCTGGCATCTCTTCATCTGCTTCCTCAGACACTTCTGTGGAAAGATTCATATAATTTTCCGGAAGTTCACCGGCTTCAATCGCCTGTGTCTCGCTCTTGATATCAATCTTGTATCCTGTCAGACGTGCAGCCAGTCTCGCATTCTGTCCTTCTTTTCCGATTGCAAGTGACAACTGATAATCCGGCACAATCACACTTGCTGTCTTTTCATCCGGATCAGCCATTACAGAGATGACTTTTGCCGGACTAAGTGCATTCTCAATCAAGATCGCCGGATTGTCGCTCCAGTTGATGATATCAATCTTTTCTCCGCGAAGCTCACTTACGATTGCATTGACTCTCGCACCGTTCATACCAACACATGCTCCGACCGGATCTACATCCGGGTCATTTGACCACACTGCAATCTTTGTACGGGAACCGGCTTCTCTTGAGATGCTCTTAATCTCAACAATTCCTTCTTTTACTTCTGCAACCTCAGACTCAAACAGACGTTTCACCAGTTCCGGATGTGTACGGGAAACTAAAATCTTTGGTCCTTTTGTTGTATTCTTCACTTCTACGATATAGAGTTTGATACGTTCTGTAGGCTTAAACACTTCGCCTTTTACCTGCTCATTCTCAGTCAGCATCGCATCTGCTTTTCCAAGGTTAATACTTACATTCTTGCCAACATAACGCTGCACGATACCAGTCACGATATCTTTCTCTTTTTCAAAATACTGATCGTACACTACTTTTCTCTCTTCTTCACGGATTTTCTGAAGAATTAAGTTCTTTGCATTCTGTGTTGCAATACGTCCAAATTCCTTTGACTCCACCGGAATCTGAACAATATCGCCGAGCTCAAATTTTGAGTCGATCATTTTTGCATTTGCAAGGCTGATCTCCATCACATCGTCTTCCACTTCTTCTACAACTGTCTTTTCCGCAAACACAGAGTAGTCACAAGTCTCACGATTCATCACTACTTTGATATTATCTGCTTTTCCAAAATGATTTTTACATGCGTTAATCAGAGAATTCTCAATTGCATCTAATAAAGTCTCTTTACTGATATCCTTTTCCTGCTCAAGAATTGTCAACGCTTCTAATAATTCTGTGTTCATTTTTTCTTTCCTCCTGATTTAAAAATCCAATGCCAAACGAATCAAAGCGATCTCGCTTCGTTCAAATGTCTTTGTTGTCTCATCTTCATATTCAATCGTCACGGTATCCTGATCGTATTCTTTTAGAATTCCGATAAATTCTTTCTGTCTGTCAATCGCACGGTAAGTACGGATCTCCACTTCTTCTCCGATACTTCTTGCAAAGTCTTTCTCTTTTTTCAAAGGTCTTCCAAGTCCTGGAGAACTCACTTCAAAGATATACGTATCTTCGATATAGTCTTTCTCATCCAAAATATCTGAAAACGCTCTGCTTACCACTTCACAATCGTCTACCGAAATTCCTCCCGGTTTATCAATATATGCCCGAAGATACCAGTTTCCTCCCTCTTTTACATACTCAACGTCCACCAACTCAAATCCATTGCTTTCAACGATTGGTAATAGAAGTTCTTCTGTTTTTTGTTCGTATACTTCTCTTTTAGACACTGTCAACCTTCCTTTCTTATACCAACAAATAAGAGTGAACATTACGTCCACTCTTCTGCCGATTTCTTATGTAACTAACATACACTATAGCACTCATTCTCAATAAATGCAAGGGTATTTTCAAAATTTCTCATTTCAGGGTTATCGTTTTGTTCCGATTCCATCACGTCTTGCCAGTTTCAGACGGTTCAATGTCACTTCTTTTTCTTTATATAGAACCTTTTGCTCAACTCCTTCTTCAAGCAGATATACCTGTTCCAGTTCATCTTTTTTCTGTAGTTTGATTCCGCGCACTCCGACGGCACCTTTTTTCTTTTCCGGCACCTCTGTCGACGCAAACCTCAGAAAATATCCATTCATCGTCTGAAGCACAATGCTTTGTCCCTCTGTCACAACCTGTACACAGATCACTTCATCCTCTTCTAAAAGCTTTGTCGCTGCGATGGTTCGTTTTGCCGCCTGAAATTCACTTCCATCCACCTGCTTTAACATACCTTGTTTTGTCGCAAACAACAGCTTTGCCATAGAGAGACTTCCCTCATCACACACAAACACAATCTGTTCTTCGGTGCTGTTGTAATTACTCAAATTATCAATCGGAGTTCCTTTATCCCTGAATTTTCCATATGGAATATCCGGCACCTTCACCTGATGCATCTTTCCTGCATTCGTAAACAAACATATTTTTCCGGTATTGAGACAGGAAACTATATATTTATTCTCCGAGTCTGCTGCTTCCCTGTTTCTTTCATAGGTCGACACATCCACCGTTCTCGCATATCCAAAACGATCCATCAAAAATACAACTTCCTGCTCTTCGATTTTCTTTTCTTCAAACACTGCTTCTTCTGCATTTTCGACAATCGTCCGTCGTTTTCTTGCATATGTCTTTTTAATCGCATCCAAATCTTCTATAATTACTTCCGCCATCGAATCATAATTATTCAAAATATCTTCATAGCGGGCAATACTTTTAAGTGTCTGCTCATGTTCTGCCTGCAATGCCTCAATCTCCAGACCAATCAGTTTGTACAGGCGCATCTCCAGGATTGCTGTCGCCTGTCTTTCTGTAAACCGGAGCATCGAGGCCATCTTTTTTGAAATATTAGATTTGAATTTGATATTCTCTGTGATACCGTCAGTCAGACACGCTTTTGCCTCTTTGATCGACTTGCTGCCACGCAAAATTTCAATAATCAAATCAATGACATTACATGCCTTGATCAAACCTTCCTGAATCTCTTTTTTATCCAACTCTTTTGCAAGCAGTGTCTTGTATTTTCTCGTCGCAACATCAAACTGAAAATCTACATGGTGCTCGATAATTGATTTCAGTCCCATCGTCTCTGGTTTCCCATTTGCAACGGCAAGCATATTCACTCCAAATGTATCTTCCAGACGAGTCTTTTTGTAAAGCATATTCTTTAAGTTTTCCACATCTGCATCTTTTCGAAGTTCGAGCACAATCCGAATTCCTTCTTTGGATGACTGATTGGAAATATCTGTGATGTCATTCGTCTTTTTGCTCTCCACAAGGGACGCCACATCGTTTAAAAATTTTCCGATTCCTGCACCGATCATTGTGTAAGGAATTTCTGAAATCACAAGACGTTTCTTTCCGCCTTTCAATTCCTCCACTTCCACTTTTCCGCGAATCTTAATCTTTCCGGATCCCGTCTCATAAATGTTCAAAAGATCGTCTTTGTTGACTACGATACCGCCCGTCGGAAAATCCGGTCCTTTGATATGTTTCATCAACTGCTTTGTCGTGATCTCACTGTTTTTCATATACGCTTTCACCGCATCGATCACTTCGCCTAAATTGTGTGTTGGAATACTTGTCGCCATTCCGACTGCGATTCCCTCTGCACCGTTTACCAAAAGATTCGGGATACGTACCGGAAGCACCTCCGGTTCTTTTTCCGTCTCGTCAAAGTTCGGAGCAAAGTCCACAACTCCTTTGTCCAAGTCTGCAAGAAATACCTCCTGTGTCAGTTTTGCAAGACGAGCCTCCGTGTAACGCATCGCAGCAGCGCCGTCTCCCTCGATAGAGCCGAAGTTTCCATGTCCGTCCACAAGAATCATTCCTTTTTTGAATTCCTGTGCCATTACGACAAGTGATTCGTAGATGGAACTGTCTCCATGCGGGTGGTATTTACCCATCGTATCCCCGACGATACGCGCACATTTTCGATATGGTTTATCATAGCGGATACCAAGTTCATGCATATCGTAAAGTGTTCTTCTCTGCACCGGCTTCAGACCATCTCTGACATCCGGCAACGCTCTTGCCACAATGACACTCATCGCATAATCGATATATGATTTTTTCATGATATCCGAATATTCGGTTCTTATAATTTGTGAATCCTGCATCTTTTGTTGCCTCCTATATATCTAACTCTGCTTCTGTCGCATTTTCATAAATAAACGCACGTCTCGGAGGCACTTCACTTCCCATCAGCATCTCCGTCACAGAAGATGCCATTCTCGCATCTTCAATCTCGACAAGCTTTAGCATTCTCGTCTCCGGATTCAGCGTTGTCTCCCACAACTGGTCTGCATCCATCTCGCCAAGACCTTTGTATCTTTGCAGCGTAAATGGTCCTTTCTGACGTTTGCGATAGCGCTCCAGCGCTTTGTCGTCGTACAGATATTCCTCTTCCCCTTTTTTCGGCATCGCCTTGTAAAGCGGAGGCATCGCAATATAGACATGTCCTTCAAAAATCAATTCCGGCATAAACCGATAGAACAATGTCAATAATAATGTAGAAATGTGAGCGCCATCCACGTCCGCATCAGCCATAATGATGATCTTGTTATAACGGAGTTTTGTGATGTCGAAATCATTACCATACCCTTCCGAAAATCCACAGCCAAAGGCATTGATCATCGTCTTGATCTCCGCGTTGGCAAGTACCTTATCGATACTTGCTTTTTCCACATTCAAAATCTTTCCGCGGATTGGCAGGATTGCCTGATAAGAGCGGTCTCTCGCCGTCTTTGCGGAACCTCCCGCAGAATCTCCCTCCACGATAAAAATCTCACATTTGCTCGCATCTCTGCTCTCACAGTTCGCAAGCTTTCCATTGCTGTCAAACGAATATTTCTGCTTCGTCAACAGATTCGTCTTTGCCTTCTCCTCCGTCTTACGGATTTTTGCCGCCTTCTCCGCGCAGCTGATTACTTTTTTAAGCGTATCCAGATTCCGGTCAAAATAGCGCACAATCTCCTCCCCGGTCACCTTTCCGGTCGCCTTTGCTGCATCCGGATTGTCCAGCTTTGTCTTCGTCTGCCCTTCAAAACGCGGATCCGGATGCTTGATTGAAACAATCGCCGTCATCCCGTTGCGAATATCCGCTCCTGTAAAATTGCTGTCCTTCTCTTTTAAAATGCCAAGTTCTCTCGCGTACTGGTTCATCGCCGTCGTAAACGTCGTCTTAAATCCCGTCAAATGTGTTCCACCCTCTGCATTGTAAATATTATTACAAAATCCGAGTACGTTCTCATGGAACTCATTTACATACTGGAATACAACTTCCACTTCAATTCCTTCTGACTCACCTTTAAAATAAATCGGCTCATGTATCGCCTCTTTCTTCTGATTCAGATCACGGATAAATCCAAGTATTCCGTCTTCCTCATGATATTCAATATGTTCTGTCTGCGCTCCGCGTCTGTCCTCAAAAATAATCGTCAGATTCGGATTCAGATACGCAGTCTCATGGAGACGACTTTTTACTTCCTCCGCCTTGAATCTCGTCTTCTCAAAAATCGTGTCGTCCGGCAGGAAATTCACTTCTGTCCCCGTTTTTCTCGTCTTTCCAATAACCGGAAGCAACCCGTTTTCAAGCTCTACAACCGGAATCCCCCGCTCGTATCGGTCGTGATGAATTGCACCTTCCCTGCTGATCTTGACGTCCATATAAATAGAAAGTGCATTTACAACCGAAGAGCCAACCCCGTGCAGCCCGCCGCTTGTCTTATAAGCTGTATCATCAAATTTTCCACCTGCGTGAAGTGTCGTATATACAATACGCGCTGCGGATACCCCTTTTTGGTGCATCCCGACAGGGACACCTCGCCCATTGTCGATCACCGTTGCAGAACCATCTTTTTCCAGTATGACCTGAATCTTGTCACAGTACCCCGCAAGATGTTCATCTACCGCATTGTCCACAATCTCATAGATCAAATGATTGAGCCCCTTCGTAGACACACTTCCAATATACATTCCCGGTCTTTTTCTGACCGCTTCCAGTCCTTCTAATATAGAAATACTATCTGCATCATATGTATTTTGTTTCGCCATTTACTTAAAACCCTCTCTTTTTCATACTGCACCCATCATAACACAAACAAAGGTTCGTTTCAAATAAATTCTTCTACCCCATGATGACTTTTGCTAAAACGTCTGACAACAGCTCCATCGCATTTCGCATTTCCTCCACAGTGTTTGTCTGGGCACCTGCCTCGATCAAAAGAGATTTTGGCATCATATGGAGACTGTAACGGTACCCTTTCAGATAGATTTTCCTTGCAAATCCCGGATACATACTCTCTGATGCAAGCTGCATCTGTAGAGAAAACGACAGATTATCCTGAATATAAGGATTTGGAAGATATGCGATATCTCCATTGGCTTTTGTTCTGCTAAGTCCATTGAAAAACATGATCTTTGCCGCCTGTTTTCCATTTGCCTCCGTCACCAGATGTGTATCATTGCCGACCCCATCACGGTGCAGATCAATCACAACCTCAATACTTGGATTTTCTTCCAATATTTTTCTGACCCCCACTTCCGAAAATTCGTACGCTTTGCTTCGGTCTAATTTCCCGTCGATCAAATCATACACGCCGTCATGATGGATGGTTGAAATTCCCTTCGCATTCAAAAGCTCTGACAAATATGCTCCCATCCCGACGATACTTGTTCCGACATCTCCCTCGACAGAATCCACAAAAGTCTCCTGCGAGTGAGTATGAAAGATAAGTACTTTTGGTCCTTCCCCACTTGTGTCAATATGCATATCTTTTGCGAGAAGCTCATCCACATTTAACTGCTCCTGCCCGATCATCGTTGTACTGTCCACCGTATAGTAATGGCTCACCAGATAGTTAAAATCTCTCAGCTGCTCTATTGATACGGTCACTGGTTCCGTTTTCACTTCCTTGGCATCTTTTTCTGCGTGACTTCCGTCCCCGTTGATCAGATTTCCATTCTCGTCCACCTCATTTTCATCTGCCGCCTGCCTTGCCATGATCATTTCATAGGTCGCAGTATCTTCAATTTCAGATTCATAAGTTCCTTTCCCTTCCACATAACTTCCAAGCGGAATCATCTGCATCGCTTTTTTTGCAATCCATGTATTCCAATCTGTCTTTTCTTCTTTTTCCGCATAAAAAAGTCCTGGCATAAAAGACCTTTCCGTCATTCTCACAAGATTTTCCCGCAGACTCCCCTTCCATTCTTCCGTAATCTGCGTTCCACCTTGAAATAATATATATATGCCAAGACAAAAGATCAAACTGCCCGACAATATTGCTAAACTCCTATTTTTTCTCATATTTCTCTCCTAACAGAATCTTTAGAGCTTTAACAATATATGTTGCCTTTTTGATAATTATGAGCATGTCCTCTCCGAAAACAAAATATTTAATCCCTCAGAAATCGTATATCCGATTCGTTTGATTGTCTCATCAATATCTTTCGGGGTCACAAACATTCCATTTAAATGCGGAGAAATCAGTTCTTTTATCAGCTCATATTTCTCCGTCGCATTATATCCCTGCAAAACGACCCCGACACCTTTTAGTGTCTCGGATGTCTCCAGTGCCGCAATCAAATTTTCCATCGTGTCATTGACAATCGTAGCTGCATCTACAACCGTCGGCACACCAATGGCAATGACCGGAACCCCGATTGTCCCTTCTGTAATTCCGTTTCTGTGATTTCCCACACCGGAGCCCGGATTAATTCCCGTATCTGCAATCTGAATGGTTCGATTCAGTCTCTTGCTGTTCCTTGCGGCAAGCGCATCCACCGCAATGACCAAATCCGGTTTTGTCTCTTTTACAATCCCTTTGATGATCTCTAATGTCTCCATACCGGTCTGCGCCATAACCCCTGGAACGATTGCGCTTGTCATGTGCACAGCATCTTCCCCCATTGCGTATTTACCATACTCTTTTACAATATGTCTTGTAATTGCCAGATTATCGACTACATGTGGTCCTAATGCATCCGGTGTCACCTGACGGTTTCCAAGACCTGCCACCAATACAACATAGTCCTCTTTTTCGATTTTTATGAGCTCTTTGATATATTTTGCCAGTTCTTCTGAAATTTCCCTGTGATATTCCTCGTCTGGGACGGCCATATTCGGTGCTTCCATCGTAATATATGTGCCGACAGGTTTCCCCATCGCGCGAGCCCCTTTTTCCGTCTCAATCTTTACTTTCGTGATTCGTATCTCCCGCTCTTTGTCATACTCCTCTTCCAAGATAACTCCCTGAACTTCCACATGATCCGATTCAAATCGCTCTTTTTCCTCCAATGCTAAATCTGTATGAATACTATACTTTTCCAACATCTCAACTTCTCCTTGTAACTTTATTTTTTAGTTTTCACAAAAAAAAGAGAATTATGTATTGACAAGCCACAATAGTTATTTTACAATGAATGAGTATGTTTCAGTAGAACGTTCCGTGTCCGGGTCTGCTGAACAAAAGATGAATTTTATATCACATATATTGGAGGTGTTCAGATTGGCTAACATTAAATCTGCAAAAAAAAGAATTTTAGTAAACGAAACAAAAGCTGCTAGAAATAAAGCAATTAAATCAAGAGTAAAAACTTCTATTAAAAAAGTAGATGCTGCTGTTGAAGCAAAAGATCAGGCTGTTGCTGTTGAAGCATTAAAAGCTGCTATCAAAGAAATCAACATGGCTGGAAGCAAAGGTGTTTACCACAAAAATACTTGTGCTAGAAAAGTTTCTCGTTTAACAAAAGCTGTTAACGGAATTGCTTAATTTTTATTAGGAAATATATTATAAGACAACCATACCGTCATGTGGTTGTCTTTTTGATTGCACTTTAAAAATAAAGGAGTTTTTTATGGACACTGTTTTTCACGAAATCGAACCGATTTTTAATAGGGACTCAAAAATATTGATTCTCGGCTCTTTCCCATCTGTAAAGTCACGGGAAGGACACTTCTTCTACAACCACCCACAAAATCGTTTTTGGAAGGTGCTCGCAAAAATTTTCAACTGCGAAGTACCTCAAACAATCGAAGAAAAGAAACAATTTTTGCTGAATAATCAGATTGCGGTCTGGGATGTGATTGCTTCCTGCGAAATCAAAGGCTCCAGCGACAGCAGCATCAAACACGTCGTTCCCAATGATCTGAATCGAATCTTGTCTGTCTCCCATATCGAGCAGATTTATACAAACGGCAACGCCGCATTCCAGCTTTATGAAAAATACTGCAAAAGCCAGACACATATGGACGCAATAAAACTGCCATCCACAAGTCCCGCAAACGCAGTCTATTCACTGGAGAAACTTGTAGAGATTTGGAAAAGCATCACCCAATATACTGCACACAAAAAGTAGGTAGCGCATTTAATGCATCTACCTACTTTTCATTATAACGACTAGTTATTGATCAATTTATCCTCGTCGCTCCAGCTGTATAATTTACGGATTTCTTCTCCGACAATTTCTGATGGATGTTCTGCCGCAAGTTTTCTCATTGCTTTGAAGTGTACCTGGCTTCCTGCTGATGACATATCTAATAAGAAGTCTTTTGCAAATGTACCATCTTGAATATCTGATAAGATTTTCTTCATTGCTTTCTTTGTATCTTCTGTGATGATCTTTGGTCCTGTAATGTAATCACCGTATTCTGCTGTGTTTGAGATAGAGTATCTCATTCCGGCAAATCCGCTCTGGTAAATCAAGTCTACGATTAATTTCATCTCGTGGATACATTCGAAGTAAGCATTTCTTGGATCATATCCTGCTTCTACCAATGTCTCATACCCTGCCTGCATCAATGCGCAAACACCACCACAAAGTACTGCCTGCTCACCGAAAAGGTCTGTCTCTGTCTCTGTACGGAATGTTGTCTCAAGCACACCTGCTCTTGCTCCACCGATTGCAAGCGCATATGCAAGTGCGATATCCTGTGCTTTTCCTGTCGCATCCTGTTCTACTGCCACAAGACAAGGAACACCTTTTCCTACTTGATATTCGCTTCTTACTGTGTGACCAGGTCCCTTTGGCGCTACCATTGTAACATCTACATTCTTTGGAGGTACGATACATCCAAAATGAATGTTAAATCCGTGTGCGAACATTAACATATTTCCTTCTTCAAGGTTTGGTTCAATATCGTTTTTGTATAATGCAGCCTGCTTTTCATCATTGATCAAAATCATAATA
Organism: Faecalimonas nexilis; assembly: GCF_059731825.1. Lineage (NCBI taxonomy): Bacteria > Bacillati > Bacillota > Clostridia > Lachnospirales > Lachnospiraceae > Faecalimonas > Faecalimonas nexilis. Next base: position 1,940,228 of record NZ_AP029189.1, read on the forward strand.
ATATCGGCTTTTTTTGCCGCCTCTGCCGCTGTGTATACCTCAAATCCTTGTTCTTCTGCTTTTTTCCATGATTTGCTGCCTTCGTAAAGACCGATAATGACATTGCATCCGGATTCTTTTGCGTTCAATGCATGCGCATGTCCCTGACTTCCGTAACCGATTACCGCAATTGTCTTTCCTTCTAATAATGATAAGTTACAATCTTCCTGATAATAAATTTTTGCCATAGCTGTTACCTCCTAAACCCTTCTCATGAATATATAGTTAAGGACCTTTGCCCCTAGCTTTCTACATTAATCATCAATTACTTTGATACCTTTTGACCCTCTTGACAAGGCCGTGATTCCTGTTCTTGCAAGCTCTAAAATCTTATATCCCTGCAGGAGATTCAAAAAAGCTTCTACTTTCGACTGATTTCCTGTCATCTCAAGCATCAGCGACTCTCTCTCCACATCGACAATCTTCGCTCTGAAAATATCAGCAACAGAAATAATCTCTGCTCTCTCAGATGCATCTGCCATCACTTTGACCATAATAAGCTCCCTGCAAACCGACTCTCCATCCGCCAAAATCTTAATATCAACGACATCTTCCAATTTGCGAAGCTGCTTCTCAATCTGAGACAAGATCAACTCATCCCCGCTTGCAACAACCGTAAGTCTTGTAAACCGTTCATCCGTTGTAATTCCCGCTGTGATACTGTCAATACTGTATCCTCTTCTGCTGAATAATCCGGCAACGCGACTTAACAATCCCGCATTGTTATTTACCAATAATGAAAATACTTGTTTCCTCATAACATCCCTCTACTTTCTTATTTTTAAAAAACAGAGTGCGTTCTGTTTTTATATATTATCAACTAGAAACCTATTTGTCAATACTTTTTCTAAATGTCACTTTAACTTTTTACTGCGCTGCAATGCGCTCTGCCAGATCATTCAGATAAACCCACCGTTCCATCTTTTCTTCCAACTGTTTTTCTGCGAACTCTTTTTCTAAAGTAAGTTCCGAAAGTTTCGCAGAGTTCGTTGCATTCGCCATCATATCCGCATCCAGCTTTTCGAGTTTTTCCTCCAGCTTGGCAATGTCTTCATCAATTGTCTCAAACTCCTTCTGCTCCATATATGAAAATTTCAACTTTGTCGGACGATTCTGTTTCCAATCATTTTTTCCGGTACTCTTTTTCGCCTTCACTTCCTCTTTTGGCACTTCCCGCTTCTGCTTCGCCTCTATGTAATCCGTGTATCCGCCCTCGTACTGCTGCAAATGTCCATTTCCATCAAATTCAAAAATGCGGTCCACCACGTTGTCCAGAAAATAGCGGTCATGCGATACCGTGATCACAATTCCCTGAAACGAGTTCAGATAGTCCTCTAAAATTGTCATTGTCGGAATATCAATATCATTGTTCGCTTCATCAAATATGAGCACGTTAGGCGCAGCCTGCAGGACACTTAACAGATAAAGTCTCTTCTTTTCACCGCCCGATAATTTTTCAATCGGTGCATACTGCATATCCGGTGTAAATAAAAACCGCTCCAACATCTGCGAAGCCGTAATTCTTCCATCCTTCGTCGGAATATACTCGGCGATGTCTTTCACAAAATCGATTACCCTCTGGCTCGTATTCATTTCCGGAAGTTCCTGTGCAAAATAGCCGATTCGAATCGTCTCACCAATCTCAATCGTTCCCTCATCCGGCTCAACAAGTCCCGCAATCATTTTTAGCAGTGTCGACTTTCCGCAGCCATTCGGACCCACGATTCCAAGATTCTGATTTTTCAATACAATATAATCAAAATCGTCAATCAGCTTTCGCTCCCCGTAGCTCTTGCTGACATGGTGGAGCTCAATCGTCTTCTTGCCCATTCTCGTTTCCACAGAATCAATCTCTGCCAAACGATCCGTCTCCGGAGCTTTTCCGTTTTTCAAAAGCTCTAATCGCTCCAATCTTGCCTTTTGCTTTGTTGTTCTTGCTCGGCAGCCGCGCTTTGCCCATTCTAATTCCATTCTCAACACACTTTGGCGTTTTCGCTCTGAAGCAAGCTCCATCTCTTCCCGTTCTGCCTTCATTTCCAAAAATTTCGAATAATTCGCCTCATACCCATATAATTTTCCACGGCTGATTTCCAAAATTCGATTTGTCACTTTATCTAAAAAATAACGGTCATGCGTTACCATAATCACAACACCTTTATAACGTTTCAAATAATCTTCCAGCCAGGAAATCATCTCTCCATCTAAATGGTTCGTCGGCTCGTCCAAAAGCAAAATTTCAAACGAAGATGTCAGCGTTTTCGCAAGCGCTACTTTTTTCTTCTGCCCGCCGGAAAGATGCTCCATTTTCATATCATGATCCGTAATTCCAAGTTTATTGAGTGCACTTTTCACTTCACTTTTCAGCGCCCAGTCATTCTCCGCAATTCCGTCAAATGCATACGAAAGAACAGTCGCTCCCTCAGGAAACGAAGGATGCTGCGAAAGATACGCCAATCGAATCCCATTCTGTTTTATAATCTGTCCGCTGTCAGGCTCTTCCACTCCCGCAATCATACGCAACAGCGTTGTTTTCCCTGTACCATTAATTCCTATAATGCCAATTTTGTCTCCTTCTTGAATCCCGAATGAAACATCATCGAAAATTGTCTTCTCGCCAAATACTTTACTGACGTGTTCTATATTCAATATATTCATTTTCAACACTCCTATTTTTCGTAACAGTTCAGCCGTGCACAAAGTCACAAAAAACTGAGTTCAAACTAATTTGAAAACGAAGATTTTTTGTGGACTTTGTATATAGCGTTCTTCCATAAGCAGGATTTCAGCTTCGTTAGCATCGAAAAAGGCTGTGTAACAGCCAATTTGAGCTGTTATGGCTGAACTGTTACTATTTTTCTTCTTCCAAAATATCATAAAGGATTTTTCATTTCCCGTCAATTTTGAAAATCAATCTATAAGGACAACAGATAACAAAACAGTCCCTCCAACCGGAACTTTTATTCCGTTTTGGAGAGACTGAAAAATCGTCCTTACAAATCATGTTGTTTAATATAAACGAGCAGCGCTTCACAGCCTTCTTTCACATCCCGATAGGTAACATCAAAATTTCCGGTATACCATGGATCTGCAATCGCTCTTGGAGCTTTTCCAAAATCAAGAAGCATGTGGATCTTTCCATCCGGATCACCACCTGCGATTCTTGTCATATTGCGAATGTTCGCTTCGTCCATTCCTATGAGATAATCATATTTCTCATAGTCTTTTTTTGTCATCTGTACAGCGCGATGCGGAAGTACCGGAATCCCTACTTCCCGCATCTTGTTTACCGTTCCGTAATGTGGACCGTTGCCGATTTCCTCGCGGCTTGTTGCCGCGGAATCAATATAAAATTGGTCGGTGAGACCTTGCTTGTTAATCATGTCTTGGAATACAAATTGGGACATGGTGCTGCGGCAGATGTTGCCGTGGCAGATAAATAGTACCTTTATTTTCTCCATTTTATCTCCTCATATCCTCTCAAAGCCTTATAAATGTGAGGGTTTGGTAAGGATGTTTTTAAGATTTAGGTTTTGCGGTATAGTATATTGTGTACTATACCGCTTTTCCTTTCCACAAAGTGACCTTTGAATGGTCGAATACTCCGATATGGTTATAGATAATTTCAATTTCCTGTAAGCGTTTACCGCTGCTCTTATCCGGAGCGTGGACAATAATTTTGTCGATAAACTCATGCACAATTTCTGGTGTGAGTTCTGTAAGGTTAGTGTACTTGCGGACTACTGAAAGAAATTGCTTTACATCCACAGATTGTTTTTCTTCTTTCTGTAATTCTTTCTCTAAGGAAGTCTGTTCTTCCTGCAAAGTATGCTGTTCTTCCTCATATCCTCTTGAAAGTTTCATAAAGCGTTCATCTGAAAGTTTTCCACTAATGTTGTCTTCATAAATCCGTTGAAAAATTTTGTCCAACTCCTGAATACGGGAATGAATTTCTGTAAGCCGCTTCTTCTTTTGCAGCAGTTCTTTATTTCTTTGCCGCATATCCGTGTCCATTACCATCTGAACAAATTCATCTTCATAATCTGACACATAGCGGATAACTTCTTTCAGGTTTTCCAGTACAATTTGTTCAACTACTACATTACGAATATAGTGCATAGTACATGATTTTGAATTGTGTCGGTAATTGCTGCATACAAAATTATGTTTCTCTGCACTCTGTGCCATTTGCCTATGAAATGTCATTTTGCTTCCGCAATCTGCACAGTAGAGCAAACCAGAGAACATAGGCATATCCCCCATTTTGGTAGGGCGGCGTTTTCCAGAACGGATTTTCTGTACAATCTCAAAGGTTTCCTTGTCAATGATTGCTTCATGGGTATTCTCAAAAATCTTCCATTGTTCAGGACTGTTATCAATTTTTTTGCGATTTTTATAAGACTTAACATGGGTCTTAAAATTCACAGTATGTCCTAAATAGTCCATTCTTTCTAAGATATGAGATACCACAGTTGCGCTCCACAGATACTTGTCAGGTGGAAGAACGGTTCGTGGCTTTTCCCCATGCTCTAGCGCATAATAAGTAGGGCAAAGAATTTTTCTTTCCGTTAGAATATTGGCAATTCGTGTCGGTCCGTAACCATTGACACATAAACGGAAGATTTCCCGAACTACTTCGGCGGCTTCTTCATCTATAAGCCATTCCTTTTTATTGTCTGGATTCTTCATGTAGCCATAAGGAGCGTGAGAACCGATATGTTCACCTGCCATTCCTTTAGAACGCTTGACTGCACGTATTTTTTTGCTGGTGTCCTTTGCGTACCATTCGTTGATTATGTTACGAAATGGGGTAAATTCATTATCTCCCACATGACTATCCACGCCATCATTGACAGCAATAAAATGGACATCCATGTTCGGGAACATAATTTCTGTGTACATTCCCACTTGCAAATAATCACGTCCAAGTCTTGACATATCCTTGACTATAACGCGTTTGATTCTTCCTGCTTCGACCTCTGCAATCATTCTTTGAAAATCCGGTCTGTTGAAGTTTGTACCAGAAAATCCATCATCTACAAAAAACACATAAGGCTGATACCCGTGCTCGATTGCATAACGCTTCAGGATTTTTTTCTGGTTAATAATACTGTTTGAATCACCCTCCTGTTTATCGTCTTGTGAAAGCCGACAGTATAATGCGGTTAATTCCTCTGTTTGATTTCCCATCGGATAAATGGAAGTGATAGTGCTGTTTGACTGCTGTAACATAAGTACCTCCTATCCGACAGTCAAACAGACAATGCTTTTACAACTTTATTGTACCGCATTTTCTGTTTCCTGTCTGCCTTATTTTATCTTAAAATTATTGTTTCAAATCATTGCGGATAAGCCTTTTTACTTTCGTTACTGCGTCTTCCTGCGCCTGTTCTTTTGAGCGGGATTTTACCACATAGCAGGTGTTTCCTATCTGGTATTCTCGTATCATTTCAGGGTCAGGATTCTTTGTATTTTCCATAAGATAACAACCTCCTGTTATTTTCTTTGAAGCAAACCGAACAGCTTTCGCTAAAGCTCATGGGAATCTCACCCCTGCATGGTTCTCATCCAGCCGTACCCTTTGCCAGCGGTGCTACATCATCACACGGACTAAGGCTGTACGGAAGTATCATTATCACGATAGAAAGGTCATGGCGGCAGCTTTTGCGGTAAGCTGCTTATGGAACGCTGGCAGGAATCGCTATCCGGTTTCATCCCTCCTTTGGTGGGTTACGGCGTGCCAGCCCAACGGCTCTCTTTCTATCGAAACGTATTCGGCTGCTTTATGCTGCGTTGATTAGACGCTTTCTTTTTCAATGAACAATCTGGCTTTGTCAGCCTGTTAAAATGCACTGGTGATAATGCACTTTAATAGGCTGGCAAGCTCTGTCTGGGAAGCATGGGCTTGTCCATGCTTCCACAGGAGAGCGTTATTTTTACTTTGGTTCCCTGATTTCAAAAGATAAAATCTTTGCAATCAGACGTGTTTCCATCCGGCGGCGTAGGGTTTCATCTACAACCATGTGGGTATTGCCATATTCGTCTTTCATGGGACGCATGGAACGGCTGGCAATAAAACCGCTGTAATGGCGTACAATCTGGTTGATTGCTTCAATATCACCGTCCGCAGCCCTTACAATCACAGGAAACGGAATCATAGGGTGCTTTGCTGTCATGCTTCTTCCTCCATAAATTTTTTGATAAATTCCAGTCCGGCGTGTCTTCTTCTCTGGATAGTAGAACGGTTGACTTCCAGAATTTTTGAAATTTCCGTATCGTCAAATCCAAGAAAATAATATCTCAGGATAACATCACGTTTCTTTCCATCCAGATTTTCTAATGCTTCTGCTAATAGGCTGTTTTCAATACGGACAGTAAATCCATCCATTTCAAAAGTATGGAAGTGGGATGGATAGGTGTCTTCGGAAGAAAACAAGTTGACGGTGTAATCGTCCATATCACAGAACAGGGTTTCCCGTTTACACTGTCTGGACAACGCTTTGAGATAGTCTTTGCGTTCATCCTCCATAGCGACTTTACAGATGTAATCAAACTGGTTCTCTATGGTTGTCTGAAATTCAGATGGCTTCATCATTGCTCACCCCCTTTCCAGCCTTGAAAGGGAGCGAGTTGATAGGAATTTCTGCTTCTTTCCCCCTTTTCGCTCTTAGTCCCGACAGGACAGGGGGTGCAGTTGCGTTTTGAGAAGAAAAATTTAAAAACTTTTTCTTCCAACTAAAAAAGCACGCAAACAGACGATATTTCTGCTTGTGTGCTTCGATAGTTCTTGCTATGTATTCTGAAAAACCACATTGAGGGTCAGATTTTTCTAGTGTAGGTGGATGGCTTTTTTTAACGGTTTACCGAATGTAGATATATTTAAGAAAATATTTTGCATAGCGGCTTCCTCCTGTAAGCCGCTGTCTGTATAAAGTAGTAGACTTTAAAAATCATCTATATTTCAGGCAAAAAAAGACGGCGGCTTTTGTTAAACCGTCGTCTGGAAATGATGATGTAATTTTTGACGCAGGGAAAGTATGCTGCCAAATAACGGTTTTTTTTATTTCCGTTTCGACAGCATAGTTTTATCTTTGATACGCATAATAGGAACTGTACAACTATACGATACGTTTTTCTGTACCTGTCACTATTACAACAGGAACAGTAAAATGTATAGAGGTGGTGTATTATGCGTAAAAAAGAAGATAAATATGATTTCAGGGCGTTTGGGCTTGCCATAAAAGAAGCCCGTAAAAAACAGGGCTTGACCCGTGAACAGGTGGGAGCAATGATTGAAATTGACCCACGCTATTTAACCAATATTGAGAATAAAGGGCAGCACCCCAGTTTACAGGTGCTTTACGACCTTGTATCTCTGCTGAATGTATCAGTGGATGAGTTCTTTTTGTCCTCTGATAATCCGGTAAAAAGCAGCAGACGAAGACAGCTTGAAAGTAAAATTGACAATTTTACAGACGCAGACCTTGTTATCATGGAAAGCGTTGCGGATGGTATTGTCAAATACAAGGAAATGGAAGATAAATAACTTCTATTGTCTGCAAGAATAGGACTGAAACTAAAATGAGCCGATAGTCTATAAGCTGTAATAGCTTATAAATTATCGGCTCTGCGTCTAAGCGTCTGGCTCTTTGATAATTTCTATTTTGAAGTTATTTACGCATATCAAACTTTCTTTTTTACATTTTGGACAATACAACGGAAAGTTTTTTAGCTGTGTATCTTTTCGTATTTTAATCCTTGTTTTATTGTTGCATATAGGACAAATAACCCACTCCATCATATTCATTCTGAACCTCTGCAAAAAATTTGTATTGCTTCATTAAAAAAAGCTGCAAGATTTCCACTACTAAATCTATTTATAAAAGTGGTAAATCTTTCATCTGTAATATAGAGAACTCCCAAATTAGATAAAATTTGTTTATTACATTCATAAAAGTGTTCAGAAATATATTGTTGCCATTCATGTACTATTGCTTGTACTTCTGAACTTTCCGCAGGACTATTTTCATACATAGCTAGTTTTTCAAAAATATTGCGAGCCATTGAATAAAAAGATTCTATTTCTTTCTCTTGTATTTGCTTTGAATGGGAAGAAAACATAGTCTTGTATTCTCTGAAACTTTCAGTATTTCCCCATTGTTCTAATACTTCTTCTTGAAATTGCGATTGTAACTCAAGTATTTTTGCATTTGAAAATGCAGAAAATTTAATTTCTTTATTTCCGTTGATTGTGTCTTTTACAAGTGAAATCAAAGCTTCTATTCGTTCTTTCTGAGCTTCCAAAATCAGTACATGACGCTCTAATGCTTCTGAACGAACATAATGAGGTGAATCCAGCAGTTCCTTAATTTCTTTTAGGGCGAATCCAACTTCTCTAAAAAACAAAATTTCCTGAAGCCTAGTTAAATCGTCGTCTGTATACTGACGGTATTTTGCTTCGGTTATAATAGATGGTTTTAATAAACCAATTTCATCATAATAATGTAGTGTTCGAGCAGTAATACCTGTTAATTTAGCAACTTCATGGACTGTTTTAGCTTTTTCATTCATTCCAAAAATCCTCCGTAGCATTTAAAATTTCTTTTGCAGGTAATAGAGTTGCTTCGACAATGTTTTTTCCAGTCTTTTGCAAGTAGTGTTTAATCAAGTGATAGCCACACGCATATCCGGAACAATAGGGTAATCCGACCTGAGGATAGTTTTGTAATGCTGCCATTTCATCACCATAAAGGTATGCATTCAGATTTTCTAATCCTTGAACATTTAAACCGTCCCGAATAATAGGCTTAATATATTCATTTAAGGTTTCTATATCAGTTTTTGTTACCCAAGGACCTGCTTTATCTTCACCATACAGAAATGTTGCAAAGTTTTCTGCCAATCCCTCATTGACTATCATTTCACCAAGAGTGATGTCATTCTTCCATTTAATAAATTGAAATCGTACGTTGTGATTAGTTTCATGTGCTAATGCTACATGAAGATGTGATAAAGTGTATTCATTAGGTAGTAACCAAGAAAAAATATATCCTGGAATACCACCATCACCACAGTAACCATCATTTAAAATAATGTAAGGATTTTTAGCATTTGCAAGTAAAATTGTAAACGCATATTCTTTAATGGGTAGATTAACACCGTGTTCAACAAAGCAATTCAACGACTGCTGAATGGATAACTCACATTTTTCCCAGAGTGTATTATCAGAAATTAGCTTAATATTATTTTGTTGCTTTTGGTCAACAGCGGTTGGGGCGATATGTCCAAGCATTTCGCTTGCCATAATTACATCATATCCATTAGGCGTTAGAGCTTTCATAGGAACACTATAACAAGCCCACTTTTTTTCAAAAGGCTTCATAAGTTCATATCTATAAATGTCATTTTTTTTGTCTAACGGTGCACTCATAATTTTTGAATAAACTTTGTCAGAACGGATAGCGGATATTTTCATAATTCTAGTTCCTCCTTTTGATTTTATCATATACTATGACGTAACGTTAAAGTCAATAGGCAAGTTAAAATTATCACAAATATTTCACTTGAAAAGTAAGATGCTACCTAATTTCCGCTTCGGGTGCAAACCGGATTCAGCAGTTCAGAATTAAATTGAAATAAACGGCTCAATATACTTTTGTATAAAATCTATACGGTCGAATATGGTTGGCTTAAAATATGATGTAACTGCTATCACTATATTTTCTAATGAATTTACATATATAACATTCCCACTATTTCCTATGGCTGCATATACATTTTCATTCACAATCCACCAAAGATACCCATAAGACATATTTCTAAATTCTTCTCCGCATTTATAATTTGGTTTTGTTATTTCTTCAATCCATTTAGATGATACAAGTTGTTTTCCATTATGAACACCTTTATCTAAACAAAGTTGTCCAATTTTCGCCATATCTATTGCAGAAAAGCATAAACCATATCCAGCCGTACCTATTCCTTTTGGGTCACAAAACCATATATTTTTTTGCGGTTCTTTACATATAGTAAAATGTTTATGTTCTTCGGCAGTTTCTGCTAAATAATTTATATGTTTTTCTACTCCAATAGGTTCAAATAAAAACTTATTTGCAAAGTCCACGACTTTCAGACCACTCGTTTTTGATATAATACCAGTTAGTATATGTATGCCTAAAGTTGAATATTTGAATTGTCCAGTCAATCCTTTTCTTCCACCTAGAAAATCTAAAGCTGAAACCGTCCAATCATCACTTGAACAAATTTTAGTCCACGGTTCGTACTTATACTTATATGGTGCAGTCATAGTCAGTAAATGTTTGATTGTAACTTTTTGAATTGTTTTTTCTCCTCTTTTAATTTTGTATTCAGGGAAGAAATCTAGTACAGGTTGGTCTGTGCTTTTTATAAATCCTTTATCAAGTGCTATCCCTACAAGTAGTGCTACGATACTTTTGGTTGCAGACATAACATGGCAAGTATCTATTTTTTTATAATTATTCCATTCATCAGAATAAACTTCTTTACCGTCTTTATAGCATGATATTTGACAGATATTAGGCTGTTTTTCTTCAATAAAATCGTGTAGTTCTTTTCTATTCATAGTATCAATCTCATCTCCATTTCACGTTATCGTATCTGAAACTTCTATTCACAAAAATTTTAATCTTTGATGTATACCTATTTCTTTTTTACTGGATAATAAATTTCAGTTATAAATTCATCTTCGTTTGAAGTTTGTGTTGGGTCAGTAATATAAACTTCATAAAGGGGACCATTGTTTTCATAACCATTCTGTTCTGCCCATTTACATTGTTTCGTATAAATAGATGGCAAATTAGAATATCCGCCATGTAGAGTTGTTTTTAAACATAGTCCCGGATAAAAATCTCTTGTTCCCGTGACAAATTGCTTTACTGGAATAGCAAATTCGGTATCTAATCCCAAAGGAGTAAACTCATCACTATGAAAAAGTACCATAGGCGGAGCAGTGGCGGTTAATTTGTCATATTGAATTTTCCTTAATATTGAATTAAAACAATAAGCGTATTGTTCTTCCATTTCAAACTTATAAACCATTTTACGAATAGAAACCAAATACATAACCGGTAATTCAACAAGTTGTACATCAATCTTATTCAAATAAGACATAATTGATTTTCCTTGTTTCAAAGCCGCTATATCTTCATTTAATCGTTCTGTAATTTGCGAATATATCTGTATTTGTTTTTCTAATTCTACCTTTTTCTTATAAAGTTCTATGGATAATTTTTCATTTGGTATTTCTTCAGATGTAATAATTGCTCTAATTTCTTCCAAAGAAAAATTATATTGTTTTAGACGGTTAACAAATAACATGGTTTCTAATTGCTCAATGGAATAATATCTATAACCGTTCTCTTGATTGATTTTACTGGGATTTATAAGTCCGATTTCATCATAATAACGAAGTGTTTTTGTAGAAACTTTACATATCTTTGAAAATTCACCAATAGATAACATAAATCTCATCCTTTCAATTTACTACTTCCACACTTATAGTACACCTTGCCGTAAGGGTAAAGTCAATGTGATAATTCTATATGCTATCCTCCATTTACACATAAAATAACACGATAAAAAATAAATTTCCAACTATTTTTAGTTTTATAAAAAGGCTTGTATGCCACTAAAAAGCAAGATACAAGCCTTTATTATTTAATGTTATCCAACAATCTTCCAGTTTTCCCCGTTCTTTTCCAGCACAAGGTCAAACTGTGATACCTGTGTTGTCATGGTCTGGTTATCCAGATATTTCACTGCAAGGGAAGCGGTCACCTGATTTCCGTTTCGATTGTAGACCGGATTTACCAGTTCGGAGAAAATATATTCTTTTCCCACAGGTTTCAGCACACCCTCATTTACATAATAGGTCAGCTCCTTTGCGGTTGCCGTAGGGTACAGCTTGAAAAAGGTAGTGAGAAATTCGTTGATGTCCTCCGTGGTGATGGAATCCACCGTACCGTCACTTTGTACTGCTTTTGGCGTATAGCCGGATTTTACGGGAACGCTGGTGATGGTTGGGTTCTGGATAATCGTCAGGTTTCCAGAGCCGTCCACATAGACCGTCACCTGATAGGCGGAACGGACGTTTTTACTGGATTCTCCCGCTGTGATACGCTGTTCCACCGTATAGGTCACTTGATAATGCTGCTCCTTTTCTTCTGTGATTTCCCATATCTGAAAATCGGTCAGGGCAGACGATACGGGGATGTCTTTTCGGACAGTATCTACATTCAGGGCTTGCAGTTCTCCGGTGAGATAGCCTTTTAAAGCATTTGTCCGGTTATCAATGGAAGCAGCGGACTGTTCCCATGAATAGTAGACTTCTGCGAAATTCTCCACAAAATTCTCTATCTTGTGGGTGTCGAGGATGGTTTCCTCAATTACTTTGGTTTCATGGACAGTATGAATGTCTATCGCCGTGAAATTCTTATAGACGGCAAACAGGAAGCTCACTGCCAGCAGCACCCACAGGGCAATCACGGTTTTTTTATGGGTATTGACTTTGTAGACTTTCAGTTTCTTTTCTTTCTGCTTTTTCTGGTTTTCCTCTTTTCTAATCTGAATCATATCGGGTCATCCTTTCTTATTGTTTGATTCGTCCGGCTCCGGCAAGGTGCTGTTGCCAGTAGGAGCCTGTCAGGTCTGCGTAACCAATGGGATTTCCGGCATGGTACATCCGGTTATTTCCCACATACAGCCCCACATGGGTGATGTAGGTTCCGGCGTTGTAGGTGGAGTGGAAAAAGACTAAATCCCCTGCTTTTGCTTCGGACAGGGGGATGTGCTGCGTCACATTGTACTGTTCCTGTGCTGTCCGTGGCAGGGCGATTCCTGCCTTGCCATAGCACCACTGCACCAGTCCCGAACAGTCAAAGGAAGTGGAGGGGGAATCGCCCCCATACACATACGTCCAGCCCTCATACTTTAAGGCTTCGTCCATGATAGCCTGTACCGTTTCATTATCAAACTGTGCCACGGTCAGGTATTGCGATACCAAGAGGACATAGAACATATTCCCGTAGGAATACCGCCAGCCCCCGTTTTTCTCTACCGCAACAGGGTTAGTGTAGGTGACTTTCTTTCCGCCGGATTTGTCCCTTGCGAAGCTCTCTGCCAGTTCAAAGGTGTATTTTTTTCCACGTCCTGCCACATAGTCTAGGAAACCGCCGCCGTAGTTGTAGGACTGAATCACACTGTTTAAGTCACAGCCCTTTGTTTCTGCCGCTGCGAGCAGTTCCGAGAAATATTTGCAGCCCTGTTTGATGGATTCCTCTGTGCTAAGGGAGTTCGGGGGAAGCCCCAGAGATTCCGAGGACTGCATAACGTCTTCCAGCGTGCCGCCGGATTCCACCTGAATGATGGCGAGCAGCACATTTAAGTATTCCTCTATGCCATATTCCCTTGCATACTTTTCCAGCATAGGCTTATGGGCGAGGACTTCCTGTGATACGCTCACGCCCCCATAGATAAGGTTTCCGCCGCTTCCGCCGTCTTCCTCATCCGAGAAGACAATCACCACCAAAAGGAGCAGGGAGAACATCATCACGAACACGCCGGAACAGGCAAAGAAAAGGTGTCTTAACTTCATGGTTTCTCCCCTTTCTTTTGTTTGGCAGCCGCTGTTACCGTTTTTGTCCACTCCTTTCTGGCGGTGGTACGCCGGATGGTAAAGTTCGATTCTTTTACCGCAGGGGCAGCCCGTTTTCTTTCCGGTATCACAGGAGCCGTATCGTTCTGGACAGGTCTTGCCGGATGGGGAGCAGCAGGTGTAGTAGTTGTCTTTTGTCTTTCCTCTGGTTTGTCTGGGAAAGCCGGAGGGACTATCTGGTGTTCTGTCCTTACAGGCGGTGTCTGTTCATGGTGGATGGAAGCCGCTTTTACCACCGGAACCGAAGCCCGTTCTGCCACAGTTCCCCCATAAGGAACCTGTCCCTGTTCCCTGATGGATGGGGAAGCTGGCTGCATGGCTGGTTTTCCTACATGAATGGTATGGTTTCGGAAATCTTCCGGCTGCTTTGCAGTAACAGGGCGTTCATGGACGGGAGCCGCCCCTTTGGGGGATTCGGAAGCTGTCTTTTGCGGCTGTTTTGCCTGTTCCAGTTCCGCCCTGCGTTCTGCAATGGTCTGTCTGCGGCGTTCTGCCTGTGCGTTCCGCTGTTCGGCTCTGGCAGTTCGGGTCTGGGTCACGCTGGAAGTAAAGTCCCGTACTCCCTCTGATACCTGTGTTTTCCCGTGGTAAAGGGCATACTTTGCATTGACGGGCAAATCCTTTGCCTGCTCCCGAAGCTGTCCGGCAGTATCGGCTATCTTATCTTTGGTATCTGCCACCGCACCTACCGCAGAGCCAGCCCGTTTCCATGCAGATTCCTTTTCCGGTGCTGCCTGCCCGTCTGGTCTGCTGTGGTCTGCCTGTGTCCGTTTGGAAGAACCGGAGCTGGAAGCAGTTCTCTGGTCTGAGCCAGCCTGTTTTCCTGCATGGTAGGCAGCCGTACCAGCCCCAAGAGCTGCCACAGAACGTCCTAACTTATGCTGTAAACGGTGCATATGGGCGTGCATGAGCATACGGGGTCTTCGCATGATACGGCTCCCCATGCTTTGGGAATCCCCACTCTGCAAGGAGAACATCCCCATCAAATCCCCCAGCTTGAAATAAATTCCGGCAAAGGTCACTATCTGCAAGAACGCCGTCAGGAAGAACGGATATTCCCCAGACAGGTTGTAGAGCATGGTGGAAATGCTGAACGCTACCGTGATAATCAGGGTGATTCCGGCTCTGGTAAGGATGGTATTGAACAGTTTTGTAATGGCACGTTTGGACATCCCCTCAAAAGAGGGAACCATGCTGAGGAGGAAGCTCACAGGCAGGAACATGGCGTAGATGATAAAAAGCACCTGTGAAAAAATCATTATCCCCGTGAGCAGGAATACAAAAACGGAGATACCGATATTGAACATAAACAGGAAGAATACGGTTCCCAAGCGGTTGATGGTCTTTGTGATGGTAAGGTTGGTATTTTCCCTGTCTTCGATTTCCTCCACTACGATTTCTTCCCTGTCCTGCCCGTTGTTTTCGTCTGGACTGGTTGAGAGCAGGCGTTCCACACGGTCAGCCCCAAGGCTTTCCACATCCGAGTTGCCGTATTGCAGCAGGAGCCACGGCTGCTTGACCTGAATGGAAAACAGGCTGTCCCGTATCAAATCCACGCTGTCTTTTCCCTGGCTTTCCGAGTTCGGCAGCACAATCTTTGTGCCAAGGGTCAGGCTGGCATTGCTGATGTCTGCGGAAAATTCATTGATTTTCCCAATATAATCAGGAGCATAAGCGATAAAGGCAGCGGACAGCACGAACACCACCACGAAATTCACAACGGCATGGATGGCTTTTGTGGTTTCCCGTTTGATAAGTCCTGTGTAGGCAACGTAAATCCCCACCACCAGAATGAGAATCAGCAGGAACCCGATATAAAATCCCTCCGAGGACAAGCCGCCTGTGGTAACGCCTGCAAGGGTCTGCATATTTTTCCCGATAGAATCCGCCGTAGAGGAAATAAAGTCCAGCGAGTAGGCTTCCTGAATCAGATACCCCGTGGCGTTGGAAAGGTACAGGCTGATTGTCCAGATAAAATTTGTGATGGCATACAGCCCGTACATCACCTGTTTTCCGATACCGTCCAGCCAGTTCCACGGGAGCCAGTCCCATCCGCTGTCCACATAAAAATCAAGCTGGTAGTTGTCCAGAGGATATTTGCTGTATTCGTTGGCAGCGTCCACCGTATCATCCACCAGTCCGGCAGCGTGGGCGGCTGTGCCGAAGACTGCCAGCAGCAGGAGGATGAGCAGGAGTGCCAGAAGCACTTTTCCTGCTATACTCCCGATTTTTTTAAAAGAGTTTTCTCCCTTTGTCCGGCAAGGGACAAGGGCTGTCCCCTGCTGGATGGGCTTTCTTATCTTCATACCTCCACCTCTTTTCTTACGGGCGGTCTGGTATCAAAGGCATGGAACAGGTCTTCAAAGATAGGATGGAACTGTATCACTCCCACACGCCCGTACAAATCACTGATAAGGCACTGCCCGTTTTCCAAGTCACGGAGCCGCTTCTGGTTGTTTTCATCTTCGGAATCCACCCCGAAAAAGGCGAGGGTCTTCTTGATTTCGTTGATGTCCGTGGAACGGAACGCAAACTTCAAGCCCAGATTATTTTTCAGCTTTTCATCCAGCAAATCGTCCGTGTTCTGGGTGACAAAGTAAACGCCTGCGTTCATGGCACGTCCGGCACGAACCAGTTTCATAGAAAGGGTCTTGCCCTGTGCCACCTGTAAGAAGCTCCATGCTTCATCCAAATCCACAATCTTAAACACGCTGCGGTCTGTATGGATGAAGTCGAGGGCAAAGGTGCTGATTACAATGAGCATTGCCACGGAAAGCAGTTCCATTGTGGTGTATTCTTCAAACGAGGTTTCCTTATCCGGCAGCACCAAATCCGCCACCTGAATGATGTTGAGCTGCTTTTCAAGGCTGATGGACTGTGTGACATCCCCATCCGAAAAGAGCAGGTGTGCAAAGTCATAGTCCGTAAAGGATTCGATATGGTCGGCTATGCTGGTGCTGATGGTGGTTCCCTCCGCCCGAAGTTCCTCAATCACTTTGAAAAGCCCCCGTTCCTCACTGTTTGTTACTGCACGGATGGCTTTCCGAAGAACAGGGAACTTTTCCCCGTCACGGCTGGAAATGCCTGTTAAAAAGGTCAGGATGTCGATTGCCAGTGATTCGGAATCCTTTGGGTTCTCCATAATCACATAGGGGTCGAGCAAGCCCCTGTTCTGTTCCTCTGAGGTCAGGTTTACGATATTGATTTCATGGGCGATTTCCGGCAGGGTTTCTTTCCAGCGTCCCCGTTATAGCGATAGGTAACTTTTTGATGTTATCTCCAAGTTTTCCCCCGCTTCACACCGTACATGAAACTTTCGCTTCATACGGCGTTCCATCATATCCAAATAGATTTATAAGTTATTTCCCAGTTATTGTCTGGTATCCGTAATTCGTCCGTATTCTGTTCAGTTTTTTCTTCTGCTGACTATTAAGAACATAACCTTTTAACAGTGATTTTGCTTCGTCTGCTGATTCTGTTAGGATTGCCTTTGCAATGGGAATTTCCACAAATGCCAGATTAGAATATCTGTCAAGGTTATCTCCTTTGTCTGATTTGTGAATACATATCAGAGTGGACGGAGTTCCTCGACGATTCATTACATAGCAGTTGCCTTGTTGTGCGATATATGCCGAAATACGATTGTCGTTAAACTCTACGCTATCGGCAGGGTTTTCATTTTCCAACAACGCTCGGATTTCTTCTTTTGTTACAACTACAACGTCCTCATGCACCTTGTTTCTCCCTTGCTTTGTAAAATTACAAATATCTTGCGAGAAATTCATAGGATTTTTGTGTTGTACTCCTTGAATCGGCAATAGCGGATTATCCGCAATCATCACTATTTTTGTTTTTGGTCTGATTCCTTTTGTCCTGCTCTGAAATTCTGAACTTGTACTTTCAAATGGAACTGATTTTGCAATGTTCCTTAAACGGATTCGTATGGTCGGTAAGAGAGCGTAACTTACTTCTGTCAGGTTGTTATATACGTTAGTTGCTATGCAGTAGTAATTCTGCATACCGATAACTGTCAGATTATATCTGCTGATATTGAAGCCAGTCGTATGTCTGGCTATATCTTTTACCTTTAACTTTAGATTTGTTTTCGCTTTCTTTAATGCTTTTTGGTTCATATCTGTTTTGGCAACATAACCGTGTTTCGTTCTTCCTTTTGGAATGACTTTGATTTTGAACCCCAGAAAATCTGATGAATTTTTCTTCAGATTTACTACCTTTGATTTCTCTGGACTGATTTCTAATTTCAGCCTTTTATTAAGAAAATCTACGGTACTGTGGTAAAATCTTTGTGCTTCTCCATAGGTTGAACACATGATTTTAAAATCATCAGCGTAACGTACAATAAAACCGCTTTTCAGTTTGGTATATTTCTTTGCGTATTGAAGCCACCCATTTTTACTGCGGTTCTTCGGCTGGAATGTTTCCCACTGACTGCTTACCCACCAGTCTAATTCATTAAGGACTATGAGGGAGAGCAGTGGACTTAACAGACCGCCTTGTGGCGTTCCTTTTTCTGGGACACCCTCGCCGTCAATTTCGGCTTTCAGCATTTTGCTGATAATGCAAATCAATCTTTTATCCCGAATACCAAGTGTCCAGATTTGTTTTAATAGTTTTCCATGATTGACATTATCGAAAAATCCTTTAATGTCTACGTCAACACAGTAATGATATTTTGATAAATTTATCAGTGTCGTTACTCTGCTGACTGCATGGTGGGCACTTCGATTCGCACGGAATCCATAGGAATGATTATGGAACTTTGGTTCGCATATCGGCTCTAGGACTTGCAGGATACATTGTTGTACCAGCCTGTCCCAGATACACGGAATCCCCAATGGACGCATTTTATCGCTCCCAGCTTTTGGAATGAAAACACGTCTGACTGATTTGGGGCGGTAGTTGCTAAGGCTTTCCCGAACGGTAGCAACAATCTCAGCATTGCTGAGTTGTTTTATATCGTCTATCGTCATTCCATCCGTTCCAGCCGTTTTACTGCCACTGTTTGATTTCAGATTACGGTAAGCTAAACAAATATTTTGTTCCGAACCAATAATTTCAAGTAACTTATAAAAGTTATTACCGTTCTTGCTCTGTGCGTATAACTCGTCATAAATATGTTGCATATCATAATACTCGTTATAGCGGAGCTTGTTTTTCTTTAGCATGGTCTGTACCCTCCTTGTTTGCAGGAGCAAGTACATCTCTTAGTCTTACTCGAACCCATACCATTTTTCTTAGTAATTCTATTCTTCATATGACTAGTGGCTATCCCTCCACCGCTTGTTATCACGGTTTCATAGGTACTGTGCCACCACTCTCACTGACATTAACACACCTTATATCATTGCTAATCTCACAATAACTTTCTGATGTGAACACTTCACAGACAGTAAAATCTCCATGTTGTCAGCTTTCAACGTTCCAAACACACTATCTGTACATATATCCTTAGGTTTCCTCTATAAGCCTGCTACCTTGATAACGCCTTTAACGTTATATGGATTTTCATAAATGCGGAGTCTTACTCACCCACAGTAGCGACACTGTTTGTGTCACTGGACATTTCTATCCAGCCCCGATATAGACCTGTACATTCAAGGATTCGTCAGTAGACCTCTCATCTACATTCTAACCATAGATATTTTATAGACTTCCGGCATATAGGACACAACGCCCACCTCTGGGAATCTTTCGTCAGCATTATCTGTTACGGTGTCTGTCTGCCGACTTCACCGAGCTTCTGACAGAGCCTTGTTTACTCAAGTTTCTGCCAGTCGGAGTATTAAAGTAGCCTTTCAGGGCGTTACCCCGTCATTCGACTATTCGTGTGTTTAGTTCTCCAACACACATTAAATATTGATTTAATGAAGTGCTGTGCCTACTCTTTTCAAGTAGGAACGTTTCGCACCCGCTTTCGGGTCAACAATGAGAGCCTGTGCCCCAAATAATACGGAATAATAGACAATCATGTTGTTGCTGAATGATTTTCCACCGCCGAGGGAGCCGACAAAAGCGGCAGCAAGGGCGTTGGTGACGGAGCCTTTTACCCCTTGACTGGCAAGGGCAGGCTTTAAGTAGACGTTTCTTCCTGTATCAAGGCTGTACCCGATATAAATGCCCTCCGGTTCCCCTAACATCTGGGTTGCCCCGAAGCCAAGACCAGCAAGGAAGTCACTGGTGACATACTGGATGTAATCGTTCAGATACCGTTTGCTGGCAGGGAGAAATTCCCCATGCAGCCCCAGCATATCCCCAAAGGGGCGAACCAGCTTCACGTTCAAATCGTCATAAAAATCTTTCACCTCATTGCAGCGGCGTTTCAGTTCTTCCAAATCGGTAGCCGTCACGCGCACCACATAGGACAGCTTATACATAGATTCCTTGCTCTGGTCTAAGGTGGATTCCAGCTCATTTACGCTGTCTAAAGCGTCCACCACGTTTGTACTGGTTTCACTGTCATTCTGCCATGCGTGGTTGTCCAAATCTTTCAGCTCTTTTTTCTTGTTCCGCACCGTGGAGAGGGCTTTCCGGTTTGTCACAATCTCCACATTCATAGAGGTATCAATGGGAAAAGTGAATTGCTGCTGCTGATAGTAAAAGATTTCCGAAGATGGAAAGTCCAGTTCCCCTACAATGCTGTTGATGGTAAAGTAGGCGGCATAAACTGTCCCGTCTTCCTGTTCGATTTTCAGATACCGCTGGTTTTCCTCTATCAGACAACGGGTGGGTTTGATGAGGTCATAGTATTTCACCAGCGTTTCCTCCTGAAACCGTTTCTTCGGAAGATAATACTCATAATCTTCGTAGGCGGTTCCGGTCTGCCCGTATAAATGCTCAATCAGATAGCCAAAATCGTCCTTGTTAAGCCGCCGGACTTTGAAGCGGCGTGAGATTTTACTTTCCAGCAGCTTTTCCATCTTCTGAAACCGCCAGATTTCTTCATTGCTCATGGAAACAAAATCCCCCATGAGTTTGTGGTTGACTTCATGGAGGAAATCGGAAACGGCGGTCTTTGCTTCCCTGCCAAACTGTTTCATGGTGACTTCCTGCTCATTGACAAGCAGCTTGAAGCCGATAAAAAAGCGGTAGTCCACCTGATTTTCCCCTATCATGGAAATCAGGGCTTCGGTCTGTGCGTCAATCTTTGCACAGGCAACATCCTTTAACTTGCCCGTCACTTCCTGTTTGGAGCGTTCCTGTGACGCCCGTATGCTGGATTCGGTGCTGATTTGCAGGGCATGAATCTTTCCGTCCCTGTTCTGGGCGATAAGCTGCCGGAACGAATCGTGTACCTGATATTTCTGTTCAGGGCTTAAAAAGGAATAGTTGTAGGGAAGCAGCTCATAGTAAGCGAAGCACTCCCCGTCATGGTTGAACACAAGGTTATTTTCGATATATTTAATCGGATATGCCATAAATATCACTCCTTACTGCCGTGATGGGCTGTGCCGGATATTTCTTTTCCAGCTTCACGGGCTTTCCTGCATAGGTCAGTTTCGGGCGTACCAGATATGCCAGTACGGATTTCAGGAAGCCGTAAGGCTTCTTCCCGTCAAAGGTCTTCTGGCACATGAACCAAGTGAGGGCAAAGGGTACGCCGAAGTATTTTAAAAATGCCCCGTCAATGAACGAAAGGGGAGGGAGGTTCCCCAAGAGCATAACTGCAAACACCGATACCACGAACCACGCCATCTGTGTGAACGTGATGGGGAATGGCAGCTTAAAATCATTGATGGAATAGAGTACCTTTTCCACCGACCAGATACTGGTATAGCTTCGTATTTTCTTCATGTTGTCCGTCCTTTCTAAAAGATGGGGACAGCAAAAGAGCCGCCCCTGAATAAAAAATCCGCCTGTATTTCCTGAAAGAGATACAGACGGGTCTACCGTATGATTTCATATACGCCGTGGTTCGTGACAACAAAGGTTCCCTCCAATTCCATGTCACGCCCATAGGCGGCGTAGTCGATATAGTTTTGTAAGTGTGCCGGAAGTTCTCCAAGTTGTCCGCTTTCTTCCAGATAGCAGCGAGCCACATCCGCCATATCGTCACAGCCGGAATGGCAGATAATATCGTCTTCATGCTCACAGAGTTCTTCGATACTGCCAAAATAGGATTGCAGCTCTGATAGTTCCTCCTGAATGTACTCCGGTAAGTCCTCCACCATTTCACACAGGCGGTTGACTTCCTCAATGGGGGTATATTCGTCAATCTCAAAAGGCAGCTCATAATCATGGATGGCGTATTCCTCATACTCATCATTCAAGCCGATACGTTCCTTGACTTCCTCAAAATCCACAGGCGGCGTGAACCATGCCCCTACCAGTTCGCCCTCATTGTATTTGCCTAAGTTGGCAATGTAAATCCGCATTTCTTCCATAGTGTCACCTTCATTCTCTGTCATGCTTCTTTTGGGGAGTTACGCTCCCCAAGCCCCTAGTGGACTTCCGCCATGAAGCAATCAGAGCTTGCTCCATAACGGAAGTGTAACAAGGGTTTCCTATGCACCGATAATCTTATTGAACAGTTCCAGTAAGATGTCCTTTACACCGTCCGCATTGAAGACCAGACCGACCGCTACAAGGGACACCACCAGAAAACCGATAAGTTTGGAAAATTCCCTCTTAAATCCGAGGTACAGTCCAATCACCACGATTGCCAGCAGCACAAGGGACTGGGCGTTGGATAAAAACCAGTTATAAAGATTCTGTCCGAAATTCATAAAAGCTCCTTTCTTTCCTGTAAGAGTTCTTAGGTTCCAAGATTGCCGCCGTTAAAGCACCACCTCCTTTGCAGCGGCGGCTTGCTGCTTCAGGATTTTTTCGTGTTTCTCCGTCAGCTTTGCATGGGTGATGATGTCATGGACAATCTGGGTGTGGTTCATCTTATCCAGACGGAGAGCCAGCTTTAACGTGGGGGCTACCTGATGGGAGAGCCAGTGCAGGGTACGTTCAAAGGAATAGGGTTCCGGTTTGGTTGTCAGTTTCAGGATTCCTCTGTGTTCTCCAATGAACCACGCCCATTCCTCATTGATACGCCAGTCAGAACGGGGCTTCGTATCGTCCCTATCCACGAACCGGACATAACGGTTGATGATTTGAAAGGCTGTCCGTTCTGGATTGTCATGTTCTAACAGGTCACGGATGGCGTAAAAGGCACGCTCATTTTTCAGCCGGATTTCAAAACGGTTCTTTACCTCTGCGTCTTCAATGGGAATATCATGCTTTTTGTACTGCTCATAGTCTTTTTCGTAAATGCAGAAGTACACCTCACTTTGGAGGGAGCCGATATACAGGGTGTTCCCCATACATTCTTTTTCCTCACGCCGTACCAGTTCGCCGCTGCGGTAGCTTTTGAAGCTGCGGAAGACCGAGATACATTCCTCATTCCGGCACTTCTCTGTCAGATGGGGAATGTTCAGGATTCCCGTTTTGTCATTGATGGCGAGGTCAAGCCGCTTCATCACGCCGTCCTCCATGAGAACGTCCATGAAAAACTCATACCAGCTCCGTTCCTGTGCCAGCAGATAGCTTTCAAACTGGCGGCAGCCACGCCCTTTCAGTTCCAGCAGCACCCCTTTTTCCAGTTCCGGCGATACCAAAACGAAAATATCCCCAAGATAGTAATGTTCTGTGTAAGAGTAGAAGCCGTAGTCTTCATGGATAAAGTAGGGAAGCCTTAGCCGAAGCACGTCTTCCACGATATGCTTCACATCCGTAGTGGGAAAACGAATCCGCACATAATCAAAGAGCATTTCAAGGGGAGTGTCTGGATTGAAACGTTCCAGAGCTTCCGTGATGGCTTCCTGTAATGCTTCGGACGGGTGAGCCTTGCCCGTTTCAATATCGCTCAGGTACGGACGTGTGATTCCGGCAGCTAACGCAAGTTTCTGTTGTGAGATACCATAAATTTCCCGTTTTTCTTTGATGTCCCGTACCCATGTTTCTTCATTCAGTGAAAATCCCTCCTGTCTAAAAAAGCGTATGTCAACTTTCAGAGCCTTGTTGACACACGCCGGATATGGGGAAAATCCCTTGTGTACCGTGGGATTTTGCCCTGTTGTTTGGTTGTTGCCTGTCGATTTGTACCCCTCTGTTAGATACGAGGGGTTTATGCTGGCGTGCCTTGCGGCACACCAGCCACAGCAGGTCAGTCCGTTTCTGCGGCTTTCGCTTCGCACGCCGCCTGCACTCCCTGCCTGCTGTCTGTCAGTTTTTTTATTTCTTTGAGGAAATCGTGTCCTTTTGGGACAAGGGGCGTGTAAAACTCCGAGATAACGCTGGTTCCCACATCCACATAGCCACGCCCTTTTATCTGCTTGAGGAAGAAGTCCTTTGTGGTTTCCCCGAACATCATTCCATAACCCATTTCCGACATTCGCCCCAGAGCTACACGGAAATTAAACTGGTCACGGATTCCGTCCCCCAGATACTTTGCGTCCGGACGCTGGCAGGCGAGAATCAGGAAGAAACCAGCCTGCCGCCCAAGCATAACGATTTGCTTTAATTTGTTGAGGACAGCGGCGTTTTCCTTTGTGCCGAGCATTTCCATAAATGCTACATATTCATCAAAGATAAGGAAATTTGCAGGAAGCCCCAAGTAAGCGTAGTTTTCCCCTGTCCGGTAATTCTCCATGAGCTTCATGTCTTCGCTGCGTTTCATCATTTCTTCATAGAAACGGTCAATGCAGGCGAGCATATCTTCCTTTTTGTAGTACACATCTGGCATAACCGCCTGTAAATCCGCAAGGTCGGCGTTCTTCGGGTCTAACACGGACAGGACGGCGTTGGTGCGGAGCAGGGCTTCAATGAGGGTCAGGATAAAGTAGGTCTTTCCGCCGCCGGTTCCTCCGGCAATGAGCATATGGGGGAGCTTGTCATACTCCCACCAGACATTTTCCATGAGCCGGAGCCTGCCGTCCTTTGCCTGTACGTCCTCAATGGAGATACGGCCTCCAATGGTATCATAGAGCAGGGTGTACTCCACGTAGGAATCCTTTAATTCTTTATCCGTCAGCTCACAGTACAAGCCGCTTTCCAGCTTTTTCTCCAAGTTTAAGAGCTGTTCCTGATATTTACCCAAGGTGATTTCCACACGGATATGGAGCAAACCCTGTTTCATCCGGTAATAGATTTTTGGAAAGTAAGTGATGGTTTCCTTGGAACGGCTGGAAGACAAGTCCTTGAAAAAAGCGTCCTCCTTTCTCTGCTCCGATTCATACCACTTGTTTTCCAACACCATCCTTGCCAGCTTTTGGCGGTGGATGAGTTGCTTTACTTCATCCCTGCGGTATCGCCAGAACAGAAGAACTGCTGTAAGGCACACCAGCCCTGCCACGCCCATGCTGAATAACAGGTAAGGGATATTTACATCCTGTACTATCTGGGAGAGGGACACTTCCTGCCAGTCGGTTCCGGCAATTTGCCGGATATGAAACAGCAGGACAACCAGCAGGAAGACAGGGAACAGGGCGGCAAGGGCAGTATGGAACACAAGGTCTTTATCCGTGGGGCGGATACGTTTTCCACGGGGGAAAAGCTGCTTCATGGGAACAATCCTCCTTTCGCTTTTCTCTTATTTAGCTGCTATTTTACAGGGGGAACGTCTTTCTTCGGTGTCTGGGGATTCATGGCAGCCCCTTTTTTCAGGACAATATCCTCTGCTTTGATGTACCAGTCCACCTCTGCTCCCTGAAAGGTAGCCGTTGCCACGGTATCTGCCACTGGATTGATAAGTTCCACCTCTGCGTTGTAATCGAACTCCTTTAACGGCACGCTGGCAGGGATAGAAACCTGAATCATACGCCCCTGTCCTCTGGATTTTAAGTCATAGGTACGCTCCTTGATTTCTTCTGATACCGAGCCGTCTTCATTCTGGAGGTGAACCTCACGGCGGAGGGCAGAAAATTTCAATGCCCCGAATGTTGCTTCCTTGTCAATCACGATTCCGTTTGCTAATCTCATAGTCTGATGTCCTCCTTTTCCTTATGCTTTTACCATATCGTCAGCGTGTAAAATGTAGTTGGTAAAGCCCCTTGTGCCGATTTTATAGCCCTCTGCGGTGATACGGGGATTGACGAGCTTCACACGTTCCTCAAAGTCAAAATGTTTTTCTCCGGCTTCGGCAGGGAGGATAACCACAATATCATCCGCCCTCTGTACGTCTGAATAAAGGTTGAAGCTTCGGGAGAGTACCGCCATGCGTCCGTTGATTCTTCTCTGTTCTGTTTTGTCTTCTCCGGCAAACTCCAAGTTGCCGAATGTCTTTTCCATGTTGGGGATAACGAATTTTAATTCCATATAGATGTACCTGTCCTTTCTGAAATAATATAGTTGGTTCGATAGTTTCTGTTGATGTTCCATCCGACAGCGGAGGGGAACGATTCTTCTCTGTCATACAAGACCGCCTTTCTTATTCATGTATGGTTTCTGCTATTCCTGCCATGATGTAATCAGCACACGGCAGGGCGATTGCGTTTCCAAGTGCTTTGCACCGTGCATTATCGCTAATGGGCTGTCCTAAATTTCCATATGCTGTCCACCCATCCGGTAATCCCATCAAACGCTCACACTCTACGGGTGTCAAATTTCGGAGAACTCCGTCTTTTTCTTCTCCCTCATACCAGAATGAAATCATATTGACTGCTTTTGCCAACAGAGTTGGAAAAGGTTCATCTGGTCGTCCGAAACTTGTGAGGAAAGCAGACTGATTTCCTGATTTTGCGGCACTCCGCATACGCCGTTCCTGAAAGGGGCGGATGACGGGTATTTTCCCCCTTGTTTTATCAAGAGATATTCGACTGGCTCCGGCGGTGGGCAGCCCGTAGTCTGTGCAAGGCGGAGGAAGCGGGAACATATCGCGGGGCTTAAATAGTATTTCTGCGGAACGCTGTCCTCTAAAATCTGCCACAAGGAAGATTCTTTTTCTTCGCTGAACAAGCCGGGGCTTTCCCCAATACTGGGCATCCATGAGCCGCCAGCACAGGTCAGTCTTTCCCCCTCGCACCATACCGGCGTTAGCCCATCCTCCAGTAGGAGGCATTGAAATTTCGGTATCGGAAAATGATTGCAGCACGGCTCTAAAATCCATCCGGTCATTTGAAGAAAACGCTCCCATGACGTTTTCCCAAACAGCGATAACTGGATATAACCCATTTGTAGCACACCTCATTTCTTCTATAATTCTGATAGCCTGAAAAAACAGTCCTGATTTGCTTCCGGCCAGTCCCTCACGCTTTCCGATTTTAGAAAGGTTCTGGCAGGGCGAACCGAATGTAATAATGTGAACAGGAGAGATGTTTCCTCCGTGTATCTTTGTAATATCCCCTAAATGTTCCATGTCTGGGAAGTGGCGTTTGGTTATGGCTATCGGGGATTTTTCAATCTCGCTTGCCCAAACGGGAATAATTCCATTACGGGAAGCCGCAAGAGGGAACACGCCGATTCCGTCAAACAGGCTTCCTAATTTAAGGGCACACATAGACCGCCTTTCGTTTTGCTTTTTCATGTGTTGTTTCCATTTTTCTGCTCCTTTCCAGACAATAAAAAAACACCATCAATGGAAGTCCATTCAATGGCGTTTGCTGTTGTCTGCTCATTTCTCAAGGTAAAGCAGAAAGCCCAATAGAAAAAGACGCAAATCTCAAAATGCGTCTTTTTCCATCTTCATATTCATTTTTTATAAAAGCACCGTCTGCCTGCTGTCTGCAAAGCCTTGATTTTACTGGTTTTCTACTACCATCCTTATCAAAGCCTTGCTAATACTGGCTTTTCAGCCTTTGTGCATTTTTTACTTGAAAGGTTCTTTTTCTTATAAATTCTTGTATTTTCTCATGTTTTTTCGGGCATTTGTGGTACAAATGGGTTATTTTTAAAGTCCCAAATTCCTTATGAGATAAGGCTTACATGAGTTGTTTGTGCATGTTTTTGGGTTATAAACTTTTTCTTTTCCAGTTCATCCCTTGCTTCTTTTAATCTGGCAAGTTCTTTCTTTGCATCATCATAGCCGGTATGCGTATAAATATTAAGTGTTACAGATACATCTGAATGCCCCATCAGATATTGCAGTGTCTTTAGGTTCATCCCTGAATTGGCCATATTTGTACAATAAGTATGCCTGCATATATGTGGAGTAACTGGCGGCAATTGCAACAAATTCTCACGATTATATTTTTCTCTTGCATGCTGCATGTACTTTTCCCAATGAAGTGCAACCATTGGCCTTCCATTCTTGTCCAGAAACAGAAATCCTCCATATCCATCCACCATCGGCTCACGTTTTGGTTTCCTTCTATTCTTCAAGATTCGAAGAAATGCTTCTTTTACATCCGCTTCCATTGGAAGTAACCGCGTACCACTTGTTGTCTTTGTAGATACGATGATATACTTCATTTCTCGAGTTCTTTGCAACTGATGATTCACATTGATAATATCTTCTTTAAAGTCCAAGTCTTTTACAGTAAGTCCACAAAATTCAGATATTCTAAGACCTGTCTTGAATAAGATATAAAATGCATCATAATACTGATTATAATGCGGATCATTCTTTACAAAATCAAGAAATTTAGTTTCATCTTCCGGAGAAACAGCTTGTCTTTTCTGACTGTCATTAACAAGTACTGTACCTAATTCAAATCCAAATGGATTTTTTAGAATCAAGTCATCATCCACAGCCATTTGAAAAGCAGGTCTTAAAACACCTCTGATGGAATGAATGGAACTATATCCTCTACCATCTCTTTGTAGTTTTATCAGAAAAATCTTTGCGTCAGAAAGTTTCACATCATCCACTTTCTTATAAGCGAATTCTTCCTTTTTCAATACATTCACCACAAATTTGTAATTCGCTAAAGTATTATGCTTTACTCCTGTTTTCAGGGAAAGATATCGTTCCACAAGTTCAAGCACTGTAATGTTACTTCCTGTAATCCCTTGCATCTGTAAGGACTGAACTTTTCTTTCTTTTTCCCTGAGAGAAAGATCTGCCCGTTTACCTTCCGGCATCTTATCTGCTTCTGTCAATCTCCAACTATATAATATTTTACGCTTACCAAGTGAATCTGTATATTTATAGCGGTAACGTCCACTTGGTTCCTGCCATTCTCCTTGCTGGAGAACTCTGCCTTTATCATCACGTCTCTTTGAAATCATATCCTACCTCCAAGGGGACGCAACATGATATTGTTAGTATATCATGTAACCCCTAATTCGAACACCTCCTTCTTTTAAATTTCATTTTATATCGCACTGAGTGTATCAATAAAATTTTCAAATCTTGTTCGTTTTATCTGTACACGATTCCCATTCCAAAGCAAATACTCTGCATTTGGATTGTCACTGACTAACTTACGAAGCTTTCCTTCTCCA
The DNA here is from genome assembly GCF_059731825.1 of Faecalimonas nexilis. Taxonomy (NCBI): domain Bacteria; kingdom Bacillati; phylum Bacillota; class Clostridia; order Lachnospirales; family Lachnospiraceae; genus Faecalimonas; species Faecalimonas nexilis. Next base: position 1,969,344 of record NZ_AP029189.1, read on the forward strand.
ATACGAAAATAGGATGCTGCCTCTTCAATGGATAATGTATACTTCTTCCAATAAGGTATATCATAACTTGTCATTTGTATGCCTCCTTCTATTATCTTTGTTTTTGACATTGGCGGCTGGCAAAGGTATCTATAAAGACTGCCAATGCCAAAGTATTTTTTTGACAATGTCATCTTTTATTCTGTGATTAACGCAACTGTTTTTCTTCCCTGACACCAGTCGTAGCTCAATCTGTTTTCCAGCTGCTTTCTTGCATCTCTTCCTGTTCTAGAAGAAATCCCATAGGCTAGTAGTTCTGCCTCTAATTCTTCTAAACACATTACTTTCCGTTTGGTTAATAACTCCAGGATCAATTTCTGTGCCTTTTCCAGTTTCGTTTCCTTTTTCGTTCCTGCTTTCCCCATTAGCAAATCTTCAATGGATATATCGTATTCTCCTAACCATTTTAAGCCTTCTTCTTCTAAAGAAAACGCTACCGGATTTTCTTTTTTAGCAAGAGAATCCTTTTGCTGATATACCACTCGGATATCCTGTTCCTTCTCTTTTTCCACCTTTTCTACAAATAAGATGCTTCGTACTGCCGCTGCGATATCAATGGATCCCAGGGAACGGTAATCGCTCTGACTTCCCGATGACTTATTCAAATGTCCAATGAGAACAATGGCACATCCAGTTCTCTCTGCAATCGTACTGAGATGTCGAAATAAGGGCCGGATCTCATTTGCCCGGTTCATATCCACATTGGCTCCCAGATAAGCCTGTATGGGATCCATGATCATGAGTCGTACATTATTCTGGCGGATTGCTTTTTCAATCCGATCGTCCGTCATAGAAAGCTGTTTTTCATCTTCATTGATGAATCGCACCCTTGTCATATCTGCACCACATTTTGCTAATCTAGGCTTAATGGTATCTGCAATCCCATCCTCTGCTGTTTGATACAACACATTAAAAGGTTCTATGGGAAGTGCATTGGGAAGTTCTTTTCCATTCGTACAGTATGCGGCAATTGCCATTGCAAGCCATGTTTTTCCTTTTCCCGGATTCCCCTGGATCAAAGTAACCTTTCCAAAAGGAATGAAGGGATACCATAACCACTGAACCACCGTTTCCTCAACCTCCGACATCTTAGTGACTGGAATCAGATTTTCCCTGTTGTCTCGCAAGCAGATTTGTTTTGCCATTTCTTTTACAGGTAGGCCTTCCACCAGACATTCATTCCAGTCTTTTTTGGCTGACTCTAAACGAAATACACAAAATTCCTCTGGAATCATGGAAACAAACTGCCTGCATCTCTCATTTCCAGACTCATCATTATCCAGACACAAGTAGATGGAATGGATATGAGGATATTCTGTATACATCCGTTTCATTGCCTTTTCACTCAATCCTCCCAGGGAAATATAACTATGCTTTTCCCATTCTTCCGGAACTGCAGTGATATAAGACAAGAGATCAATGGGGGATTCAAACACAAATAGTTTTTCATCCGTTCCTATATGGCCAAATCCATAGGCTTTTTCTGAACCTCTTGCCTCCCCACGATATCGGTTCTCATCAGTTCCCCGCATAGCTGCATATCTGGGATTCTGTTCTTTGTCTCTTCCAACAAACACCACATTGTGATATGCTTTGCTTTCATAAATATCTCCCTTTTCGATCATCTGATCCACCAAATATTCCGATAGTTTTCTCTGTTCAATGAGATACTTCCTTGCAATCTCACAGCTTTCATTTCTTTCTGGCAGTTCCAATCCAGGCAAGGGGATGGGGCAGACCTTCTGTCTGCCTGCATCTTCCTTCGCCGTTCTTCTGTTGGTGTCTCCAACTCCCTCTTCTCCTAATAATTCTTTAACTGCCTCTGCAAAAGAAAGACCGTAGAATTCTTTCATAAAATCAATGGCATGACCACCTTTATTCTGACTAAAACGATACCATTCGTTCTTGTTGATCATCACACTGTCATGTCGCAACCATCGGTATTCCTTCCCACATCGTTTGAACTGTTCTCCTCTCCCAGAAAGAAAAACATATAAATCAGTATCATCTGCTCTTTGAATCTGTTCTCTTGTATATTCTTCCATCTTCTAAAATTCCTCCTATAACTCCATTCCATGATGTTTCTTCTTTGGTTTCATGGTTCTCACTGCTTCTTTTGTTTCTGTGGATTGCTCCCGTTTGTTTGTTTCTGGAAGAGAGACACCTTCTCCTTCCTCTGCCATCAAAGCTTCCACATTATTTTTGATTCCCTCATACTTTCGTAACATGGCATGGATCCGTTTATCTTCTTTTCGTAAAGCAGCTATCTCTTCTGATAAACGAGCGGCTTCTCGTTTCCATTGTCCTTCCGGAATCTTCCCACTTGGGTCTAGATTTTCTTTTAAGATTCTTTCCGAACGATAATATCCGCTAAGTTCCTTCTTATGTTCCTCTTTGAATTTTCCCCTGCCAAAATATTTGTTCTTTAATTCCAGATAAACAGGTCTCATTTCAAAATACTCTTTCATTGCATAAAGGTTGGTGTTGACACTTCTCAGAGCAGACAGTTGTTGATTCAACCGCTGACTTACCTCTTTTAGCTGAGTATCTAATTCCTGGATTTTCTCTGTCAGCTGTTCTGGGGTTCTCACATCCTGCTCTTCCAGAAAGCGAATCGTCTCTGCAAATTGTTTCAGATTTGTATTCTTCGCCTTTTGTGTTCCATAAGCGTAGGATTCTGCAACTGCATTTCTCTTGTCGTAATAGTTTCTTAGATAATCCGCTAAGGTTGGCTGATGTAAGGACAGCATCCGTTCCATCAACTGGCTTTGTCGAAGCAACGACCATTGAAGAAGATTCTTTGCCCGTTCCTTCATATCATTCAAGGCACGGATGAGCCGGTTTAAACTTCCCAGTGCAGTGGAAATCCCTCTTGCTTCCATTGCCTGTACATTCGGTCCTTCATGCACCATCGGGATCTTATCAATCCCCCGTTCCTCATAAGACCTGGCATCGACTCTTTCTGTAAGTCCTTTTTCTTCATACAGTTCGTTACACATCTTCGCCCAGGCACTTCTCAATTCTTCCAAGGTTTCTTTCCTACTCCAATCCGTTGTATGTACCGCCCGAAATACCGGTTGTCCTTTCTGATTCAAAACCGGCTGTCCATCCGGTGTCAGTACTGGAATCTTTTTTTGTTTTTGTCCCCAGGTACCATCTTCCTGTAAAGGGCGGATGGGAACCATGATGTGCATATGTGGATTGGGTATTTTATCCTTTGCCTTCTTCGGATCATGGATCGCCAGATCTGCGATCATCCCTCTTGCGACTAACTGTTCTTCTACAAATCTTCTTGCAAGCTCAATATTTTCTTCCATGGAAAACTCATTCATCAAGGCAATATCAAAGCTGTGTGCCAGCTGTGCTTTCTTATTCCCTTCGATCCATTCCACCTCATTCCAAAGGGTCTCCCTGTCTTTGAATCTCTCCAGAGCCTGTTTGGGAAGATGGATCTCCGCTAATACCACACCGCCTTTTCTCGTATAATCACTTACTTCTCCATAATACGTACATTCCAGTTTTGTACCGGCTCGGTAAGCAGCACTGGCAATGGCAGACTGTCCTTTTCCTCTGGATTCTTCCCTTCTGCGAAATAATGTTCTTCTACGATCACATTGATGGTATAAACTTTATTCCCCTCCTGATTCACATAGCTTCCTGTTTGGATCCGTCCGCTTACTAAAATCTTCAAACCTTTTTGCAGATATTTTTCTGCAAACTCAGCATTCTTCCCAAAGGTAACACAAGAAATAAAATCTGTTTCTGCCTTTCCATCCTTTCGATATCGCCTGTCTACTGCCAGCGTGTATCTTGCCATTGCAGTACTGTTTTCATCCTGGAGATATTTCACCTCCGGATCTTTTGTCAGCCTTCCCATTAAGATTGTTTTGTTCATGTAGTTTCTCCTTTCTCTTTTCGTTTTTGTTTGTTCTTGAATCAGGCCCGATTCTTTTAAGGCAAATGTAATTTGTTCCTCATATATCAGAACGTAGAGAGGGCTTTTTACAAATAAAAAAGGAATTTTATTTTTTTGCTCTCATATAACGAAAGGCTCAGAGGGGAAAATACAGGGTGGAAAATGAATTTTTTTATTTTTCTGCACAAAAAATACCCCTATGACTTCAAAATCGAAATCATAGGAGTATTTAGTCCTACCTACTCAGTGGGGTGTTTTACATTTTGTTTTACACATGTTATTACAGTGTTTTTCAGTTCGACAGTCGAGTAGACTAAAGCCTTGCAACTTTAGCCCCTCACAGATCCGTACGTGCGGCTTTCCCGCATACGGCTCCTCATAATAACATTCACTTTAATATAAGCAATAGTACGTCTTTGGTTTCGCAAGCGGATAACACTTTAGCATTTCCCAAAAACCACCCCATGTATAGGCTCTTCTGCAACCTCGACGATTTACCGCTTTAAACAGGAATTGTTGTACTCTGTGTAAGAATGCACATAATCTTCTATAATTCCATGTTACTCCATAATAGCGATAGTGACCTACAAGCTTTACATTCAGCTCTTTTATGATTTCTCTGACCGGACGGTTCCGATTATCATATATCCATAGTTTATATTCTTTCAGCTTACGTTCAAACTTCTTTCGAGATGTCTGCAACTTTAATGCAAATGTTCCCTTTCTTGTTTTCCCGCAATAGAAAGTAAAACCTAGAAAATCGAATGCTTCTGGCTTACCTATTCCTCTGGATAGTCTGTTGGTTTCTGCAAATCTCCCAAATTCAATCAACCTGCTTTTACTGCTTTCCAGCTCAAGATTGAATTGTTCCATCCTCTCTTTCAGGGCTGAATAATACCACTCTGCTTCTGATTTATACTGGAATCCAGCTACAAAATCATCTGCAAAATTCACCAGAAAACAGTCTCCTTTTAACGTCTTTTTCACCACAAATTTAAACCACAGCGTTAACACGTTATGCATGTATATATTTGCTAGCATCGGACTCATGACTGAACCCTGTGCTGAACCTTCCTCTGTTGATTCAAATTTTCCATCTTCCATTATTCCAGCTTTTAAATATTTCTTTATCAGCCAGAGCAGATTTGGGTCTTGAATATGCCATTCCAGAAATCTCATCATCCAGTCATGGTTAATGTGATCGAAAAATCCTTTAATATCAGCGTCCACTATGTAGCTGATTTTCCCATAACTGATTCTCTGATATACTTCTTTTACCGCTTCGTGACAACCTCTGTTTGGTCTAAATCCATACATACAGTTCAGAAATCTTGGCTCGTAAATTGCTTCTAGTACTTTCTTTACTGCCATTTGGACAATCTTATCCTCGTAAGAGGCTATTCCCAGCGGTCGCATTTTTCCATTTCCCTTTGGAATATATACCCTCAATGATGGGAGTGGTTTAAAAGATTTGTTCTTTAACCTCTGTACTAAGTCTTCGATATTTCTATCGAGGTTCTTTCCGTATTCTTCCTTTGTCACCTTATCAACACCAACTGCCTTTTTGCCATCTAATTCTTTATGGCATTGTTTCAGCAATTCTGCATTTATCAAGTGATATATGGATGTGAATACAGGTTTCTTTGTTTCTGCCGATATTTCAGCTATTCTTTCTAATTTCGTTCCCATTATTTCCTCCGTCCCTGAGTACGGATAATGTGTCCTCAGAAAGACCGTTACTATGCAGTCCCCTTCCCTCCATCGGCATTACCCGATTTCATCAGTACTATGAGACTGTCCGACTACCTGTTATCCATTTGAAGCTCTCCATTTTCAGTTGATACTTCATACTCTTATACGAGAGACAACAGGTTCTCCCCAGTTGATGTGTACCCACAATGTCAAGCATGATTGGCCCTTTGACCCCGCAGCGCCACACAATTCTCGCCATAATGACTTGTGTGCTGTTGCCTTCCGCACCAGTTAAGACGTCGGCCTACTGAAGTTAACTTTTCGAGGCTCAATAGCATTGCAACCCTGCTTTCTTGCTGTCTACGCTTGTCAGTTGCTGTTACCAACAACATCCCAAGACTCGCTATTATCTGGCTGGCTAGACCTTGGATAAATCGGATTCCCACCGACTTGGTTACACACCCTTAGCTGGGCGCACAGCTGGAATTTACCTTCTGCTCATATAAAATATATCAATAGCTTTACTTGCAAACTCTGCTGTGCCAACTCCTCCAACATCATCAATATTTTCCGTAAGTTCTCCTCCACCGGCATACATTCTTCCAAGACCGCATAAAATCTTATCAGAACATGTATAAAAATGATCTGTAATGTAATCCTGAAGTTTCCTTACCTGCAACTGCACCTGTTCATCTTCTGGGTCCATTTCTTTCATTTGTCCGAATTCAACAAATAATTGCATAAACTCATTTGCAACAGTAGCTTCATCGTCTTTCGTCCAGTTCTTTGTTTTCTCTTCAAACTCCTTATACTCAGAGGTTTGTCCCCATTGTTCTTTTGCTCGTTTAGAATACTCATCAATCTTTGTTGTATCAAATACTTTAAAATCCATATATTTCACTCCTATTCCTTTTATTCCTCGAGCGAAAATAATAAGATTTTCAAGATGCTCTTTTTTCATAGTTAGCAATTCAATCTGCTGCTCTAATGCTTTGTTCCTGTCAAAGTTAGGGGCATCAATTATCTTTTTAATCTCCTTAAGCGGAAATTCCAATTCTTTAAACAGTAAAATTTGTTGCAGCCTTTCCAAGGATGTATCGTCATACAACCTATAACCTGACTCTGTATATTCAATAGGTTTTAAGAGACCAATGGTATCATAATACTGCAGAGTGCGTATACTCACTCCTGTTAATTTACTTACCTCATTCACTGTCATCATTGTCATTTCCTCCTCTCGATAAACATATCGTAAACTATTACGTTGCGTAGGAGTCAATAGTTTTTCAAAGAAATTTTCAAAATTAACAGCTTGATAAATTCTAGTTTTCCAATTTAACAAACTTGAATTTAGCGATTTCTTTTTCCGGTATTCTCTGTCCCACGGATTTCCTCATGATAGAAATAATCTACGATCACCGGATGCCCCTGCGGGACTCTGCCATAAGGCATTTCATTATCCACAAAGGCACAATCATACTTCTTAGCCATTTTCTCAGCTTTTACTTCAAGTGCTTCAAAGTAGCTGCGGTTATGCTTATTATAGATCTCGTCGTAAAGTGGTACAAGATCAGGATATTTTCCGGCGATATAATCCATAATTGTCTTTTTGAAATCGCCTCGAAGATTGAGATTTTCGAGCCAGAACAGATCGCACTGATCCTTTACCCGCTCAAAGATTGCTTCAAAATCCGTGATACCAGGGAATACCGGGGATACGAAACAGACTGTACGGATACCTGCCTCATATACCTGCTTCATAGCAGCGATACGGTGCTCAATGCTCGAAGCAGAATCCATATCGTTCTTGAAATTTTCATCTAGTGTGTTGATCGACCATGAAACGGTTACACGTCCAAGCTTCTTCAACAGATCAATATCCCGTACCACAAGATCCGACTTTGTGCAGATCAGAATATCTGCGTCACTGCCGATCAGCTGCTCCAGAAGTTTTCTGGTATTCCCGAATTGCTCCTCCTGTGGATTGTAGCCATCTGTCACAGAACCGATGACCACCCGCTGTCCGGCATATTTCTTCGGATTTTTAATTTCCGGCCAATGCTTCACATCAAGGAAAGTGCCCCATTCCTCCTTGTGCCCGGTAAAGCGCTTCATAAAAGAAGCATAGCAATACTTGCAGGCATGTGTACAGCCCACATAGGGATTGACCGAGTAACCGCCTACCGGCAGACTAGACTTAGTCATGATGTTCTTTGTTTCCACCTCACGAACGAGGATTCCTTTCATTACTTCTTCCATGATTTCTGTACCTCTAACACTTTATTAAATTCTTCCGGCATTTCCTGAATCATATTTTCATCCCCTATGATAGGGACAAGGTCTTCCTTCATAAACACCGGAATGCCGAGCTTATGTGCCTGATCCGTCAGAGACCATGCCCATTCCGGCTCCGTATGAATCTTCCTGCTCTGAGCTCCGGTCATGGTGCCGACAACGATCCAATTGATTCCGGAAAGGTCAACTGTGCCGGGATCATCAAATAACGGCTCAAAGGTAACATGGTAATGTTTTGCTCTGACGTTTTTCCGAAGGGCGTCGATACGCCACAGTTCTGCTTTCCTCGTCACCGTAACGCCAAACCATGCGTTTTCCAGATCGGTATCAAAATCCAGCGAATCAGGTCGCTTGGTAAGGAACAGGAACTGATGCTGCGGATTTTCACGGATCTTTACAAATACCTCTTCTCTCCATTCCGGCTTCCATCCGGAGAGATCGCTCATGCCGGTAAGAAGAAAGTTCTGCGGACGTTTCTTTTCCATCATCTTAAGCTTACCCGGAAAGAATTCAGGGTCAGCGAAGTCATCAATCATATGCCAGCGTTTCACGTTGTTGCGGGCATAGCAATATGCACACCCCACTGTGCAGCCAATGACGATATTCATGTTCTGAATCTGATCTTTGATACAAATACTCATGACTTCTGCCACTCCTCAAGATTCTTTCTGATGCGGTCGAGGCATTCCTCAAACCAGGTAATTTCTTCCTCTGAAAAATCTTTGTAGTAAATACTGCCCATCTCATCAGATACAGAATCGTACTCACCCTTTAAGGCATGTGCTTTCTCAGTCAGAAACAGGAGTGTTTTCCTTTTGTCCGTTTCAGACTGAACACGGCTTATCAGCCCTTGATTTTCCATTCTTTCCAGCATCGTAGTAAGAGATGTTATCGCTAATCCGCATTTAGTCGAGAGTGACCTGATTGAGATACCATCCTCCTGCCACAGCACATAAAGAATACGCCCCTGTGCTCCATTAAACGCATCAATATTCTTTTCACTGAGAATCTTCTCGAAAATCCGGTCTCCAAGCTGTTTTATTTTGGTGACAAGAAATCCTCCATTCATTTCCATACAAAAGCTCCTATATAGTAGTTTACCAAAAACATACTATATAGGAGCTTTATTGTCAACAGTTTATATATCCTAATAGGTAAATTCCGTTTTTTTCAATTCTCCAAACTGGAATTTCATAAACGCATTTGCTTCTTAAACGCAAACATTCCCTCATTGCCATCACCGACAAAATCGTCCGGTGTATCCGGCATAGGATGTTTTTCATTAAAAAATTCTGTAATATGAAAGCCGCAGACATTCACATAAAAATGAATGTTGCGCTTATCAAAGTACGGCGTACAGGTTTCCCATACTTTCGTGTTCGGATATATTCGTTCCAATTCAAACCATATCTTCTTACCGATACCATTGCTCTGAACTCCGTTCTTTACAAAAAGCAGGTCAAGATGGTTATGCTGTGTACTCTCATTGATAATAACAACAGCACCGCCCACCATTTCTCCATCGACAACGGCTTTATAGACAGCAGAACCCTCCGCATTCAGCGACTGGTCAATGTCCTTTTCAGGCAGAATAACAGCATCTGTTTTCCCAAAAGCATCTTCAAAACCTTTCTGAAATGCTTCCTGCATATCCGCCTTGTATTGCGTTAATTCTTTTGGTTCTATACAAACTAATTGGAAGGTCATTTTATATCTATCTCCTCAAAAATTCTAATTTATCATTTTCTTTCAGTATATCATAATTATAATCTTTCCACAAAACAAAAAATTTTAATTCCTACGGATTTTTCTACGAAGCATATAACCACATATTATTACACTTCATCAAAAAAACTTTCTAACCCTATATTGAAAAATCGTAACTGAATATCCGACATTCTATCCATCAATAGTTTCTCTTTAACAAATATCATCTTAGTACGGTATCCTGTTCCATCGGGGTCGAGTTTGTCAAGATACTTTTTGTGGATTTTCTAAATTAAATGATTTGTCCGTAAAGAAATCGCCCAAAACCTCGTGCTTGCAGATGTCTTGAAACACCGTATTCAAAGGCTTTTTGGCACTTTCGGACTGCTTTACATTTACGATGAATGTTGTCTTTCCAATTCGCTGTGAATAAGAATATTTCTGTTCTTTCATATAGTCAGTTCCTCTCTTTCATAAAATTTGATTGCTGGGCATTCACATTAGAGCACCCAGTAACCGCAGATTTTCAATATATCAAGAAGTCATTAAGTCGTGAGTATAATGGAAATGGTTATCTTTCCATGAGCGATAATCACAATCGCACAGCCAGTATCTTTCGCAACCGCTATCAGATGATTAAACTCGGCTCGTGTTTCGTTGGCATTGTTCATCGAACAGATTTCTCCGATATAGGAACTCATCGGGTCAAGAATTAAAAGTTTTGCGTGGTACATCTCAATCGCTTCACGAATACGGTTATCCCCAAAGGATAAAGACTTTTCATCTTGGCATATCAATCCACCTTTCCGTTTGAAAATAAAAAAACCACAGGAAAGATACTTGAAACCTTTTTGTGTATCTTTTAGGGGCGAAAATCGGAGAAAATCCCCGTTCTAAGCCTTTCAAAAAATCACACAAGGTATTTGTACTAACCTGTGGTTATGTATGAATTTGTTGGTTTTAGGTAACAAAAAAACACCGTATTGCTACGATGTTTTTCGTTGTTCATATTCTGTCTAAGATACTGGCACAACTGGAAGTTGTAAATATCATTTTACATTTTTATATGAAATTACAATATGACTTGGTGCAAATAATACTGATGCAATAATCAATAGCACTGACCTACTCATAATCCCACTAAACAAGAACAACATTGAAGGAATAATAGAAAGTGCTAATGCTCTGAAAACGCTGTTTTTCTTAAAACATATAATCCAAATAGCACAATAAAGCATTACCAATATGGTATCTACAATCAAATATAGTACAAATGCTTCGTCAGACCACCACCCGAACCAAGTTCCCGGAATATTGATTATCATGAATCCGAAACAACCCAATCTCCCTACTTGTTCTGTGACCTCAACATATTTATTGTTCCACTTATTATCAAATCCATCTTTGCACTTAATCGCAAATACAACATTGGGTATCATAATGACTGCAATAAAAATCAGCCCAAAAACATTAAACCATTCCATATTATCTACCATCACAATCTTCGATTTTCTCAATTCTCCAAACTTGAAGTTGTTTATTTCTTCTTTTTCGGTTTTGGGGCTGGCAGTTCATCATACATTGCATGAAACAAGCCTGTCAAAAATTCCCTATTATCAACTTCATCTACCAACAACATCTCTTTTGCTCCCTCATAGGGTAATTCATACGGAGCTGTCGGCATATAACTAATTGCTGATTTTACTGGTTTAACAAGTAATCTATCATCATAGATACCGCCTACAATCTTGCCACGATAATAAATAATAAATTCTCCCATCATAGCTCGATAAGTAATTTCTTCTAACTCAGATAGCTGCCCTAAAATAAACTCTAAGTATTCCTTGCTTGATGCCATATTTCCACCTCAAATTCATATTTCTCAGTTTCAAAAACTTGAAATTACTTAACAATATGTGCTGTAATGATTGTATAGCTATATGAATTGATAGTAATTTTGATATTTTCAACCTCGCAATACCAATTTTTACCCTGTTTGTATATATTGCAATTTTTATCTAATACCTTATTTTTGCAATACTCAACAACATCTGCTGTATCTATTTTTAGGTTTCTTTTAATTCTATCAATTCCCATTTCGGTTGTATGAATTTTATCAATATTATCAAGCAATATCTTTTTATCTTCCATTCTTTCTTTTCCTCAACTTCCGATTTTCTCAATTCTCCAAACTTGAAGTTGTCTGATTAGCAATTATCTTTTGCAATTTATAACTGCATCAAAAAGAATACCAGTACACTCGAGAGTATTGTTACTGTCCCCATTATGATAAACATCATGGAAGTAAAACTTTTTGAAATTGGTCTATCAACATAACACTTTTTAGGATTGTTTGGATTATAATAAACTGTCATCTTACTGTTGATAGGCCACAACTGCTCCGCAAATTGACGCAAATTTGCAATAGCTCCAGTTTTTACATGTAGCCATCCTTTTTCATCTTCATAGACTTCTGATTTCATCGGTACAGGTACTCCTGATAGTTGCGTTGTTATAATTCCTCGAAATTTTTTCTTTGCTTTATAACAAGTTCCATTCACAAAGTACTCAACGATTGGGTACACTCTTCCATTTCCAGGAAGCCCATATTGTTTAACAATACCGTCTGTCTTTTTTGTACACAATTTATTCTGTCTTTTTACAATGATATTGAAAGTAACTCCTAGTAGAACTAATATTACACCAAGACCTCCAACTGTCATCAATTCTAACCATGCAATTTGCATTTTAGCCATAGTTTCATCACCTCAACTTCCGATTTGTCGCTCACAAGCAAAAGTATTGTACCACATCTTTACGAATTTTTCTACCACTTCGATTATACTCACGACTTAATGACTTCTTGAATACTTGCCGAAAAAGAAAAACTGCCATCGGTTTGACAGCAGTTCTTCTTCGGTTGGTATCCGTTAGGAATACACAATATCATTCAATACAATCTCATCGGCACAGGTTCGAATGTTATTCATCAATCCTATCCATCTCATCATATCCGTTGCTTTCAGTTCTTCCGTTACACCCTGCTTCTTTGCCATTTCCTTTATCAGATATTCCGCCATATCACGAGCCGAAGTATCAATTTCGGCAAGGTGTTCATATAACTTTCCGCTTGTCAGCAGATTAAAATATAGCACACGCTTATGTTCCCTCAAATATCGTTGCCGCAATCGACCATATTTTGAAAGGGGAGGACTTTTCTCTACTGTCAGGCAGGGATAATAGTAATCTCCGATGAGTTCGTATCGGATACCTGTTCTTTCGTCTGTAATAAATCTTTGCATAGTTCTTTCTCCTTTTGCTTCTTGTAGTAAAACTCCAAGGTTTTCTTATTGTGATTTACCTTTTTACATTCCTCGGAACAGAATTTCTGCTGACTGTGTGTAGGCCAGTAAGTACTGCCACACACAGCACATACACGCTGACGATAATAATGACTTCCTTTTTCCGCTTCTCTATCGGCTTTTGTCTTATCCTGCCTTTTGTGTCTTTGCTTTTCCCACACCCTCGGCTTCATACACCACAATCTTGTCAATGAGTTCGGTAAACATCAAATCAGAAACTTCCGTAGGATTTTTGTACTTGCGTATCAGCGATATAAAATGCTGAATATCCATAGTGCTGTCTTTTTCTTCAGAAAGTTCCTTTTTCATCGTTTCCATTTTCGCTTCCAATTCAGCCTGTTCATCGTCATACTGCTTCATCAGTTGCTTGTATTGTCTTTCGGGTAGCAATCCCGATATAAGATTTTCATACAAGCCACGAATGAGCGTAGAGAGTTCGTCATAGCGTTTCTGACAGCGTTTCAACTCCGATTGATTGTGCTTCGGCTTTTCCTCTTGCTTATCTTTCCAAAGGGATTGCAGTTCCAAAGCAAAGGCTTTTTCATCATTCAGAACAAATCTTGAAAAGCGTTTAACTGCCGATAATATCAAGGCTTCAACATTATCAGCACTAATCGTATGGGAAGTACAGGAATTAACCCTGCTTGCATACCCGCCGCAACGGTAAGAATACTGAACAGAACCGTCTTTCTTGCTATAATGCGTTTGCAAAGTCATTCTCCTGCCACAGTCGGCACAGTACAGATAGACTTCGTGAAATCAGAAAAGCACACAGATTAAATCAAGCAACTTTTGCTGAAAAAGCAGGTATTAGTTTGAGTATCTATTCTAAGTGGGAGGGCGGTTCACGACAGCCGTCAAGAAAAATGTTTCGGCAATTAGTAAATACATATCCCGAAATAAATATATGAAAATACAGCGTATCTGTGATATAGCAGGTACGCTGTATTTTTTATCGGCACATTGGTGTTATTACCTGTCTTTATTTAAAATAAAAGTACACTAAAATACAGGAGGAAAATACTATGGAAAAGTCATTATTTGAACAAATGGGCGGTACTTATACGCAAGTTGGAGATTACTTCTATAATTTCATCTACATATGGCCATGATGCCATACTACTCTCTAAATTAAGATTATAATCTCCTAAAATAAATGTATATGCAGGCATATTATTTCCATATCTTTTATCTGCTTCTTTTACATAAATACTTTTTACTACAGTATCCAGTTCATTTTTGCGCATTATCACATCTCCTAAATTCTCACTCGTACTATCACGCTTTTTCGAATACATGATATGAATATTAATCAACCTTATTTCTAAAAATGTATGAATTGGATGGAATCGACCGTAATACGGATTTCTAACCAAAGCATGTTGACCTTTCGTTCTATCTACTCGATACTGATTATAAATTCTAGGATAATATGTTCTTTTCCCATTTACAGTTACACTTTTCGCAAGTTCAATGCGATCTGTATTCCATAAAAAAGCATATCCTTCTGCTGCTTGTATTGATGTTGACTGAGGACTTTCCCAACTTCCATTCCAATTCCGCCCAAGCCTACTAAGAAGCATATTCATTGCTGTTTTACTAAAAATTTCTTGAAGCGCAATAATATCAAACTGTTCTGTTCTAATAATCTCCGCTATTTTATTTAAGTCTTTACTTATTTCTTTGTCAGACCGATATGCCTGAAACTTATACATGTTAAATGAACCAATTCTGTATATCACCCTTTTCCTCTCCCTTCTCATCAAACTATCAATCATTACGTCTGATATAACTCAAGCATTTTTTATCTCTTACCAGTCATCTCTATAAACATTAACCCAAAGCAAAGTCATATTTAACTTTTGAATTTCTCAATATTACAAAATATAATCTTGTCTTTTTCTAATTTCTAAAATCTTCTTTTTCCACTTTATCTCATATCCAATCTTCAAACCGATATACCTCATTTACCTTCTCTTCTGCCATGCTATTAGCCTGTGCCTGATGGACTACAATAGCCCCTACTCCAGTAACGATGATTTGATAATTTTCTTTCAATAAATAACCCATGGTGCCTATAATTTAATCTCAAGCGCTAATAGTACCTTTTCAACTCATCCGTTCCATTATTTCATTCCCATGATCCTTAAGCCATTTCCTATGCTTCTTATAATCCGGCATCATCTGCTCCACCTGTTTCCAAAATGCTTTGGAATGATTCATTTCTATCAAATGACACAATTCATGTATCACCACATAATCTACCACTTCATCCGGCGCCAACATCAATAAACAATTAAAATTCAGATTCCCTTTGCTGCTGCAACTTCCCCATCTGGTTTTCTGATTTCGAATTGTAATTCGCCCATACTGAACATTCATCAAACCGGCATAATGCTTTACTTTCACTGAAATGACCTTTAAAGCAAGATCAGCTAATTTATGAATCTCTGTCATAGATAGTTTTTCGATGGTTTTCAGTTCCTTTCGTCTTTCTTCAACTTTTTCCAATCTATTTCCACTCTTTCCAAACTTCCGGCTGATATCCAACTGTTGCCTGTTTCCCATTCCTTACAATTGGCGTCAATAAAACTTTCTGATTCTCTAACACCTTCTCATCTTTATCTTCATCTGCAATGTACTGAATCATTGCCAGTGCATCTTTGTCCTTACATTTAGGATTCAGCATTTTTTCCAATCCGCCTACTGCCTGTTTGATACTATTATATTCTCCCTTACTAAGTCCCTTTTCTTTCATATCAACAAATTGATACTTAATATTCCGTTCCTTAAAATAACGCATCGCTTTTTTCGTATCAAAGCATTTATTAGTTCCAAATATTTGAATATTCATAATTTTAATCCTCTCTTTTCTACAATAATTTATAAATGATAAAGATTACCAGAGCTAAAACCATACTTGTTAAAGTTCCCAATAAGTATTTATTTCTGAACTCTGATTCTTTAAGATCATTTGTTCTAGCCCAGGTTTTTATTGTAATAATAATTGCTACTGCCGGAAAATTGTCAAAATACGCGAAAATTACAGTCAAAATTCTTTCCATAATTCCAATCATCGATCCAATATCAAATATACCCATCTCCTCGCTCTCTGGATATATATCTTGCAGCAATTTATTAATTAAAATTGAACAAGGCATCAACAACATAAGACCGACAAACACTACTTTTAAGGCTACGTAATAATCGTCAATATAACAGCTGAATGTTACAAATCGAAGGAGCAGACCTATCATTCCGATATACAATGCCTGATCAGCCAAAAACACTAACGTTTGCTTATTCTTTCGATTAAAATAACAAGTTCCGGTATCAATCAATATATGTGTTACCCATAATACAGTAATCATAGCAGTTGCATATACAGCCCCCATAATAAAGTATAAAACAACAAAAGGTGCTATGTATAACAACGAATGCAGCATCAGATACTTCCAGTTTACCCATGAGTGTTTTCCACATTTCTTACATTTCCCGCAAGCCGAGCTCTTTTTCGCATTTTTGCACCGTGCAACCTTAGTTGTCTGCAAATAAAAATCACCTAACAAATGCAAAACTATCAAGAGTAAATAATTTACCATATATCCTCCCCAAGCAATTCAAATATCGCTTTATCCATTGTTCTACTTTCTTTTATCTTTCCCGAAGAAATATATCTATCGATATTTTGACGTGTTGTATTCATAATTCGGGCAATCTCTGTCGCCATTCCAAATGCCCAGAATTCATCCATACAAAACGTTACTTCTTTATTCTCTTTCTTCATATAGTGCTCCCTGTTTTCAAAAGCAAAAGCATACTCTACGTTTAAGATCATATTTTCTCTATATTTGTCTTTCCCCTTATTTTTCTGCCCTTGTTCTATCAAAATCTGCCTGCTTTCCAATATGAATTCATAAAATTTTTTATCTTCTTCCCGATAGACAAGCGGTAACATAATATCTGCAACAAGTTCTATGAGCTGCGCAGTCTGTGATTGACTTGTTTTCACCTGCATATCTGAGGAACACAAAACATTTAAATATTTGTCATATAAAGATTTTGTATGAAAACATATCGCATTATTTTTTTGTTTGCCAATTGAAACAATTGCAGCCCTTGCCAGATAATATGCTTCTCCATCAAATGCAGCCGATGTCCATTCTTCCACATCATACTTTATTTCTCCATACCCTATTCCACATCTTATTTTAATTGGATAAATCAAAATCTGTAGTTTTCGAATATATACAAATGCCGATTGCAGATCTAAAAATAATCCTTGGAATTCATCTCCCGCACTAGATACCACTTCTTTTTTTATGCTATCGCGATATATACCATTTAGATAATCGATACAATTCATTAACATCTGTTGCACTTCATATCGCTCACTATATTTTCGTGATTCTATCACATCAAACATAACAGCAGCATATCTCATACAAATCACCCCTTTTTCTACGTAAATCATATCGCATTTACAGTACAAAAGCAACTGATTTTAATTGCTTTTTTAAATAGCAATCTTTTTTCATTGCTTTTTAAATTTGCAACTCTATTATAATGCTTTTACAGAATCAAAAAAGACAAATTCAAAACACACCACTCAAGTATATCTGAATCTGTCTCTTTCTTTTTCAAACTTTCACCACATAGACCTTCTAATTTTTTACAACAAATTCTGTCCCACTAACTGATAAACAAACTCATTCGCCGGTTCTTTCTTTATCTTCTCCGGTGTATCAAGCTGAACGATTTTCCCTTGATCCATCACAAGCACCCTGTCACCAAGTTTCATCGCTTCTCTGATATCATGCGTAATAAAAACAATCGTAATACCAAGTTTACGATGAAGTTTTAAAATTTCGTCCTGCATTGCCTGTTTGGTAATTTCGTCCAAAGCTCCAAAAGGCTCGTCCATCAGCATAATTCTTGCATTTGCTGCAAGAGCACGTGCAATCCCAACTCTTTGCTGCTGTCCTCCCGACAGTTCAGAAGGGTATCTTGAGAGCATCGATTGATCCAGCCCTACTGTCTCAATCAATCTGCACGCCAATTCATGATTTGTCTTTTTATCTTTCTTTCCACTAATTACCGGAACATACGTTATATTCTTTTCCACTGTCATATGAGGGAAAAGCCCCTTATTTTGAATCACATAGCCAATCTTTCTCCGAAGCTCAATGATGTTCTCTTCGCCAATATCTTTTCCACCAATATAAACTTTCCCTTTTTCCGGACAATTCAAACCATTGATCATTTTTAACATCGTAGTCTTTCCGCAGCCAGAACGTCCGATTACCGTTAAAAACTCACCTTCCGGAATAGAAATAGAAAAATCATCTAATACCGTATGCTCTCCAAAGCTTTTTGTTACATGTTCCAGTCTTATCATTTCCATAGTTCTACTCCTCGATCAGTCCTTTTTTGATAAGGAAATCTTTTGCAACAACCGCTTCATCTTTTCCATCTATTTCCACCTGATAATTCAATTCTGCCATCTCCTGATCAGATAAAATTCCGTTCATCAACATAAGCGTTTTCTCTAAATCAGGATATTTTTCTAATGTCTCTTCTCTTACAACTGTAGAACAAAAATAGTTCACTTGATATCCTTTGTCATCTTCAAGCACCACTATATTATCTTTAGAAATCTGAGCATCTGTCGTAAATCCATTCGTCACCTGAATGTCATCATTTTCCATTGCTTTATATTTCAATCCGATATCAATATCTTTTACATTTTTAAATTCCAATCCATATGCTTTGCACACACCCGGAAAACCATCTTCTCTTTCAATATAGTCCGGATTTCCTCCAAACACCAGATCTTTTGAAACTTTCGCAAGATCAGAACAGTTCTTTAACTGATATTTATCTGCAACCTTTTTGCTAACTGCAAGAGCATATGTGTTATTAAATCCGTAAAGTCCAAGCCATGTCATTTGAAACTTTTCCTGATATTCTTTCTGTAATTTTTCAAGTATTTCGTCATCTGACACCTCGCCTGCCTGATTTCCCAGTACCATTACCCAGCCACTTGAAGTATATTCCGGATACAGATCAAACTCACCTTTTTCCATTGCCGGATGAATATTACTCGTTCCTCCTCCAATTCCTTTTGTCACTTCAACTTTATAATCCGTTTTGTTTTCAATCAATTGCTTTAACATTTCCCCTAAAATATACTGCTCTGTCATCGGTTTAGTAGCAATTTTTATCGTTCCTGTTATCCCCTTTCCTGTTTCTTTTTTTTCACTTCCACATCCTGCTGCCGAAACTGTCATCACTACAACTAACAGACATGCAGCCACTTTTTTTAATATTCTCATTTTACATTTTTCTCCTTCTTTTAATATATTTTTCTAATTGTCCAAGTAGTAAATCACTTAGCAAAGCAACTGCGGCAATCACAAGGCTTCCTCCAAAAGTCATCGCCGTGTCATACATCGTAATCCCGCGATAAATGGCAACTCCAAGCCCGCCTGCTCCAATAAACGATGCAATCGCTGCAACTGAAATAGTCATAACAACCATATTGCGAATCCCTGCAATAATCACATCTAGTGCGAGCGGAAGCTTAATTTTCATCATCAATTGAAGCTTTGTGCTGCCCATTCCTTCTGCCGCGCTGATTATTTCGCTGCTCACACCTTTCATTCCTGCATAGGTGTTTCTTACCATCGGCATAATTCCATAGAGTGTCAGTGCAATCACTGCCGTAGTATTTCCAATCCCAAATAATGGTATCAGCATTCCTAAAAGTGAAATAGCCGGAATTGTATAAAATATATTGGCTATACCTAAAATTGGAGCTGCTGCCCATTCATGCTCGGAAATCCATATTCCCAAAAGCAATCCAATAATTCCGGCTAAACAAATAGCTGTCATAGACAAACCAATATGTTCTAAAATCAACTGGATAAACCATTCTTTTCGCTCTCCATAAAGTGAAAAGACCTCTTTTAAAAATTCCAATTCTTTTCTCCTTCTCTTAACTTCTTAATTCCTGTCTCTCATTCTTTTATAAAGACATGATACAGAACGAATGTTTTATTGTCAATCTATTTTCGTTTTCTGCCCTTCATATT
The DNA here is from genome assembly GCF_059731825.1 of Faecalimonas nexilis. NCBI lineage: Bacteria > Bacillati > Bacillota > Clostridia > Lachnospirales > Lachnospiraceae > Faecalimonas > Faecalimonas nexilis. The sequence goes on from NZ_AP029189.1 coordinate 1,989,449, forward strand.
GTTTTACCAGTTCAATAAATCTTTCCATCTCCTGTGTTACCCATTTATTTCGACAGTATAACAACTGACTATACATCTCAACTGTAGGAATATCTGTCTGAATTTCTGATAAACGCTTTTTCCTCAATTCTTCTCTGACTGTAAATTCCGGCAAAAAAGAATACCCCATTCCTTTTTTTAACAGATGGATAATCGTTTCTGTATTTCCAATTTCTAAAATCGGAAAAATTTCTAAATCTCGATCAGCTAATAATCTCTCAAGCTCATATCGATACGCAGCTCCCTGTTCGGTTAATAAAAATGGTTTTTCTACGAGTTCTTGAATCGTCATCTGTTCTTTCTCATATGTTCCCTCTTCAGTTAAAGTCACAAATGATATTCTTTCTTTTTTCTGCACTGCTTTTACCCATTCCGCACTGCATATCTTTCGATCTAGGGTAAATACAAAATCAATCGCATTACTTTTTGCCATCTCCATCAATTTTTCTGTTGTCCCTGATTTTATAACCGTTTTCACTTTCGGATATTGTTTGTGAAAAGAAAGCAATAGTTCCGGAAGCAATGCTGTGCAGACAGATTCCACCCCTCCAATCCGGATTGTTCCGCTCACTTCTTTTTTATCTTTGGCAAACAAAGAAGCCCGACTTGTCACTCGCATAATTTCATTCGCATAAGAAGTAAATTCCGCACCTCTTTCTGTTAAATACACCCGTTTTCCAATCCTTTCAAACAGTGATATCCCAAGTTCTTTTTCCAATTGCCGTATTTGAATCGTCACAGCAGATTGAGAGTATCCCAATTGTTCTGCTGCCTTTGAAAAATTTTGTGTTGCTGCCACTTTTAAAAATGTATTGATATTTCTAAGTTCCATTCAATCCCTCAATTCTTTACATATCTATTCAAAGATAAATAAATATTTTTTATATATATAATGAAATTTATGAATTTAACAAATATATGAAAGTAGTATACAATAATCTCTCGTAAGCGTAAAGCTTTTGATTATATAAAATTACAGAAAGGAACGATACCTATGATTAACAGCGAAAATGTATTAAATAGTACGCAATTAGAAGAAGCAATTCAAAAATTTGTACATACTTTTTGTTTAGAAAAACACGATATACATTCCCAAAAAGTAACATGGCATACCGACGAAGGACAGGCAGAAAAAATCAAGCAAATCGGAATCCCGAAAGACGGACGCCCTGTAGATGATGTGATTACAGAAATGGTGAAAGAAGTTTACCGTTACCGAGGAGATGCTAACCACCCTCGCTTTTTCGGATTTGTTCCGGGGCCTGCCTCTTCCGTATCCTGGCTTGGAGATATTATGACCTCTGCATATAACATCCACGCCGGCGGAAGTAAATTGGCACCAACCGTCAATTGTATTGAGCAGGAAGTAATCCAATGGCTTTGTCACCAAGCCGGTTTTTGCGAAAATCCGGGTGGTGTATTTGTCAGCGGAGGTTCTATGGCAAATATTACTGCTTTAACTGCCGCACGAGACAATAAATTAAATGAGGAGACACTGCATCTTGGTGTTGCGTATATCTCAGATCAAACACATAGTTCTGTTGCAAAAGGTCTTCGTATTATTGGAATTCCGAATACAAGGATTCGCAAAATCCCTACCAATTCCAATTTCCAATTAAAAACAGACCTTCTTGAATCCCAAATTCAAAAAGATCTCGAAAACGGTTTACTCCCTTTTGTCGTCATTGGAACAGCCGGAACAACAAACACCGGAAGCATTGATCCTTTGGAAAAAATCTCCCAAATTTGTTCCAAATACAATCTATGGTTCCATATTGACGGCGCCTATGGTGCTTCTGTCTTATTAAGTCCAAAATACCGCCATTTATTGAAAGGCACAGAACTTGCTGACAGTATGAGCTGGGACGCACACAAATGGCTGTTTCAAACATACGGCTGTGCAATGGTTCTTGTCAAAGACATCAAACACCTTTTTAAAAGCTTTCATGTAAATCCGGAATATTTAAAAGACATCGAAGGCGATGCGGAACACATCAATCCATGGGATATCGGAATGGAACTCACCCGCCCTGCGCGCGGTTTAAAATTATGGCTGACTCTTCAGGTTTTAGGAACAGATTTAATTGGAAGTGCAATTGAACATGGTTTTGAACTTGCCACTTGGGCAGAAGAAGCTCTCCGTGAATTAGATCACTGGGAAATTGTCTCTAAGTCTCAGCTTGCTATGATAAATTTCCGTTATACTTCCGATGAAATAAGCGAAGAAGCTTTAGATTTGTTACACGAACGTATTTCTGAACGCATTCTCGCAAGCGGATATGCTGCCGTATTTACAACTGTCTTAAATGGGAAAAAAGTATTGCGAATCTGCGCACTCCATCCCGAAACGACTCGAGATGATATGCGCACAACGATTCACATGCTTGATACATTTGCCAGAGAAATCCTAGCAGATATGAAAAAACAAAATAGCTAAGTCTTAATCAATATATTTAAGCACACCACACAATGTGTCTGCTACGCCAACAACTCTTTTCTGGCTTTCCGCATCAGGTTCTGTCAAATCCGGTACCATTACCGTTTTACACCCGGCATCTGATGCGGACCGAATCCCATTCGGCGAATCTTCTACCGCCATACATTCTTCCGGACGATATCCGATTTTTTCACACGCGTAAAGATATACATCTGGAAACGGTTTTCCCCGTTCTACCATCGTCGCACAGATAATCGAATCAAACCAATCGTAAATTCCGATTTCTGTCAAATATTGTTTGGTCCGCTCTTCATCTGTCGCCGTTACAACTGCAAGCTGCAGTCCTTTTTCCTTGAGCTTTTGAAGTGTCTCTTTCACTTCCGGTTTTATCTCAATCCCATTCTTCTCAATATGGTCTTTCATCAATTTTTTTCTTCGTGCACGAATTGAAAAATAATCATATTCTTTTCCGTATTTTTCCTGAAACGCCACAGATGCGAACTTACTTGCAAAACTTCGAAATTGATAACAGTCTTCCATCGTCAAAGACAATCCTGCTTCTGCTGCCGCCTGCTGCCAGAACTGCGTCAAATATTTCTCTGTATCAATCAAAACTCCATCCATATCAAACAGCACTGCTTTTATCATTTTTTTCCTCCTCTTTTGTCAACATCTGAGACACCGTCCAGGCAGAAATCGGAACCGCCAAAAGACATGCGATTACCCCGACAAACATCATCGCCAGACCTTGAAATAAAAATTTAGAGTTTAGAACCATTTCTAAATTATATTTCCCCTGTTGTAAATACGCAAACATCATCATCGACTCCCCAAAATATGCAAACAGCAACGTATTAACGGTTGTTCCGATGATGTCTTTTCCAACTTGAAGTCCGGAATGAAAATATTCCCTCCGGTCAAGCCCGCTTTTATGCACAGACACTTCATAAACAGCCGAAGTCACAGAAAGCGCTGTATCCATCACAGCTCCCAATGCACTTAAAATAACAATGCCTGCTGCAATCTGCTGCATATGAATATCAATATCCATCGTATAATAGAGCTGAACATCTTCCTGTATCATTTGAATCTCGTTTAGTCCACCGCTTCCTGTTTTCCATACACCCAGATAAATACAGATGGATAAAGCAAACATAATCAAAGCAACCGACAACAATGCCGAACGAGTTTTCAAATTATTTCCATTCTGTTTCAGCAAAGTAATATAACTGATGCTGAGTGTCGCCGCAAAAATCACCAAAAACGGAGGCGCTCCATTTGCCAATAATATCACGGTAAACGCAAGTACAGCAATATTGCCGCACAGTGCAAGTACAGCCACCGCGCCTCGGTCTCCTCCGATTAAAATCAGGAGAAGGAACAATACAAGTGCAAGTACTCCTATCATTTTTCTCTCCCCTTTCTAATCTGCAGTTTGAACAAAGCGGAAGCAACTACGATTGAAATCGGTATCGCTGCCACAATTCCGATACTCTCAATCAAAAATCTTGAAATCTCAAACGGAATATACAATCTTACATTTGTGAAAAACGCAACTTCGTTGTTCATGCGAATCAAAAAAGATGGAATCAAACCAGCTGCAAACGTAAATAGAAGAACACTGATCATAGTTCCCATGATATCGTATCCTACTTCCCTTCCGGAAAGATACAGTTTTTTTATAGAGATATCCGGCTTTTTCCGAATCAGTTCTCCCATTGCCGCCGACAATGTAACAGCAACGTCCATAATAGCACCAAGCCCCGCAAACAGAACTTCTGCGACAAACACATCTTCCGGATGCTCCGTACTTCCAAGATACTCCATCATGGAATAATCAAGCGCCGCGGTATGATTCATAGTAAATAGGAAAATTCCCATAATCAGCGCCAGAACACAAAGCGTCGATAATATAGCCGCCACTGTTTTTCTGTCCAGTCCGGTTAAAAAAAATATCGTGACCAGTGTAAACACAACCGCAAGCACATTGCAGACTCTTAAAATATCATATCCCCGCAAATACAACAAAAATCCGGCGCTATAAATCACCAGATTGACAATCATTGTAAAGATCGTTCGCAGCCCTTGCTTTTTTGTAATTCCAATAAGCAAGAATAAAATCACACCGAAAATTGCCGCCAGATACGTATCTCTCTTTAATGTTTTAATCGTGCCGGTTGCCTTCCCGCCATTTGAATTAAGCAGCACCTTGTCCCCTTTATGATACTTTTGTCCGGTAATCATCGAAGAGGTATATGTATTTTTCAATACGATATTCTGTCCTTTTTCTGTTCCATTTAGTATTCTGGCTTCCATAGTCTGTTTATAATAGAGTTCTTTTCCGCCCCGCACTGCCTTTCTAGATGCGGTCTGTTCTTCTTTCACATGCGTGATTTTTGCAATCGGTGTTTTATAAATCCACGCATCATTCGCAACAAACAACAATACCAAAATATACAAAAGAACTCCAAGGCACCACTTTTTCTTATAACAATTTTTCATAAATCGCTTTGGCAACCCCGCTTTCATCATTACTTGCCGTCACATATTTTGCAATCTTCTTGATTTCTTCATTGGCATTTCCCATCGCAATTGGATATCCGGCTCTCACCAGCATAGAATGATCATTCTCATTATCACCAATTGCCATCACTTCCTCCATGTGGATTCCCAAATATCTGCAAAGATGCTCCAACGCTTTCCCTTTTTGTGCATCTTTCTGTGTAATTTCTATATAGCCACTGGTAGAAATCGCCAATTCCAGATCATCAAACGGCTCCAATTTATTTTTGATACTCTCTAATTTTTCTTTCTTTCCAGAAAATACTTGAATCTTCTCAATCGGCTTTCCGCTTTTTTTCACAAACCCACACAAATCTTTGATTGCCTCACGCATTTTAAAATCTCCGTGATATGCCAGCTTTCGATAAAGCGCCTGCACTTTGGAATTGTCATAACATTTCCCCTCCTGATGAATGGCAATCCCAAGTGCGTCTTGTTGACAAATTTTCAAAACATCACACGCTGTTTCATTGGAAATAAGTTTCCGGTATAAAACCTCTTTCTCTTTCCAGTCATAAACTTTTGCACCGTTTGACGTAATAATATACGAAAGTTCCTCCATTCCCCGCATATTTGCAGGCAGCCCTTCCAGACATCGTCCGGTTACCGGAACAACGTGGATTCCTTTCGCATACACCTCACGCAAAGCCTCTTTCGTTACCTTTGTCATTCTGTGTCTGCTATTTACAGCAGTCTCATCCATATCCACTGCAAGTAATTTAATCATTTTCATCAACCCTCTTATTTATTCAATTTTGCAGCTTTGCAGAATAATATAAAACCAATGACAAACAAAATCGTAATCATGGCAACTCCCGCATTCGCTGTGTTTGTAAGCTGAGCAATCACTCCCACGAGCGTCGTCCCAAGAAAAGACGCTCCTTTTCCGCAAATATCATAAATGCCGAAATACTCCCCTGCTTTTTCAGCCGGAATGATTTTTGCAAAGTAAGAACGTGACAATGCCTGAATTGCTCCTTGAAACATTCCTACCAAAACAGCAAGAAGCCAAAACTCCCACTGCTTATCCAATTGAATCGCAAACAATGCAATTCCCGTATACGCCAAAATACAAATTTTAATCAATAAATCAGTCGCATATTTCTTAGAACATTTTGCAAAAATAAGTGCAAACGGAAACGCTACAATCTGTGTAACTAAAAGTGCAAGCAGCAATCCGGTAGAATCAAGTCCCAACGCACTTCCATACGCAGTAGCCATCTCAATGATCGTGTACACCCCATCAATAAAGAAGAAAAAAGCAAGCAAGTATAAAAAGATATTTTTTTCTCTCTTAATATCTTTTAAAGTATGACCCAATCGCTGAAAACTGTCACTCACCGGATGCGCCGGCATCTGTGCAAAATTCACCTGTTCATAATTTTTCAGCAGCGGAATCGTCACGATAAACCACCATGCGGCATTTAAGAAAAAGGCAATCATCATAGCTGTCCCCATCGTAATTCCGATTTTATCGTACATCAGCACGAAGACAAGCGAAATAATAAACGGTACACAGCTTCCGATGTATCCCCACGCATATCCGTAAGAAGATACCACATCCATTCGGTCATGCTCTGTAACATCAACCAGCATAGAATCATAAAAAATTAAACTTGCATTATATCCGACTTTTGCAATGACAAAAACAGCTAAAAACACAACCCACGAAGTCGGAAATGCTAACGCCGCACAACCAATCACACCGACCATCATACTGATCGTAAACAGCGGCTTCTTATAATTCTTTGTATCTGCAATTGTTCCAAGAATCGGTCCAATCAATGCTACTATGATAGTTGCCGCGGAAGCCGCATATCCCCAATAAGCCAAAGAATTAACTTCTGATACGCCTGCAGTTCCGGTCAAATAATTAAAATAAATCGGTATGATCGTGGAAACAAGCAATACAAATGCAGAGTTTCCCACATCATAAAGAATCCAATACTTTTCCTTGTTCGTCAGTTTTTGTTTTTCCATACGCTCTCCCTTTTACTCAAATGTACGTTCGAATCGCTCATCCAGTTCCTTTCCCATTTTCACACTCTCATCAAAACTTTGTATCATCTGAACCGCCACAGAAACAGCATTGTCAAATCGACGCAAAAGTCCTATATTACTCTCAACACATTTTTGATTGTCAATCCGCTGGTTCATAATTCCTTTCAGCGAAGCATACTTTCCGGTAAGCTTTAGCACCGAATTAATTGCTGTCTGCTTAACTGCTCCAGGCGCTGTGAAAAGGTGCTTTAAACCTTTTAAATAAAACAACGAATTTCGAATCTGCTTTTTATCAACTGCCGGATGAAATGGCGCAATTGCTTCCACCGTATTCCAATCTGTTGGAACAAGTTTTGCAATCGGATAAGCAAGTGGATCTTTGTTATCAATACGAAGCAGTTTCTTTTCAAACTCTTCTTCGATTTCCACATGTTCCACTCCCGTCTTTCGAATCATCTCATCTACATAGGAGTGGCTTTCGCTGTCTAAAATATAATGGCAAAGAAAACCTAAGAGATATGCATATTCTTTCGTCTCTCTCCCTTTTCGGCGCACGATTTCCAACGCTCGTAAAAAGAATGGGTATGCCGAAACCGCATGCATATCTGTTCCGTATTTTGAAACTTTATTATTCGTATATAAACGATAAAAGAAAAAAATATCCGGACCTTGAAGTCCAATCCGGAACTGCGGATAATGACTCCGAATAATTTCCTTAAGATCCCCCTCTGTCTGTTGCCAGACTTTTTTCCCGAATCGTTCGTGTGCATAAAATGCAGGCATATGATCACTCCTCACTTGTTTTTATTATAAAAGTATATCACTGAACAGTAAAACTTGTATATACCTTCTGTAAAAAAAGCGTAAGTGTCTTCACTTATTTTTTCGCGCCTGACGTCATTTTCCGCACATACCAATAATAATACGGGATAAGCGGAATCAATGCACTTACCCATGCAGCCGGATCGCAGATACAGATTCCGGTAAACTGAAGCGGTTCAAACAGTAAGAATACAGCAAGTCCCCTTGCAAGTAATTCAAACACACCTCCAAGCATCGGCACCAACCCATTTCCAATACCCTGAAGTGTATTTCGATATAAGAAAATAAGCCCAAGCGGGAAATAAAACCAAAGACTGATATGAAACATCTGCTCCGCAATCGCCCGAAGTTCCCCCGTTGGATCTGCCACAAATATCTTGACAAAAGAAGGCAGCCAGAAAAATGCCACGACCATAATGACAATACTGTAAACAGCAGTCACGCCAATACTGACATTCAATCCTTTTTTGATTCTGTCAACTTTTCCCGCTCCATAATTCTGTCCTGCATATGTAGCAAGCGCTGCTCCCAACGCCATATATACCTGCATTACAATATTCTGAATCTTACTTGTTGCAGAATAAGATGCAATGTACATAGAGCCTAGCAGATTCAACGAAGACTGTACAATCATCGTTCCAATCGCTGTAATAGAAAACTGCAGTGCCATCGGAACTCCCATCGCCAAAAGTTTCAGAATACTCCGCAATGAAATCGCTCTCTCCTCTTTTCCGAAATGTACAATCTCATATTTTTTCCATACATAAACCAAACACAAAACACCAGATACTGCCTGAGCTGCGACTGTCGCATAAGCAGCGCCTGATACTCCAAGCGGAATTACCGCCACCAAAAGAAAATCAAGCCCGATATTTAAAATAGAAGATAACACAAGAAAAACAAGCGGTGTCTTGCTGTCTCCCAAAGATCTTGCAATCGCAGCAAGCATATTGTAAAGAATCGTTGCCGGAAGTCCCGCATAAATAATCGCAATATATTTCCATGTATCTGCATAAATTTTTTCCGGTGTATTCATTGTCGTCAAGATCCAGCCATTCGCCAGCAGCAATCCTGTTGTCATAATAATTGCCAGTATTACACACAAATAAGTCGACATCGCCACATAATGTCTTAACCGTTTTTCATCTTTTGCACCATACGCCTGTGAAATCAAAATTCCAAAGCCACTCGTCATTCCGGTAATCCAGCCGACTACAAGAAAATTTAAAGAAGTGGTGCTTCCAACTGCCGCCAGCGCATCTACTCCTAAAAATCTTCCGACAATCATTGAATCTACAATATTATAAAAATTCTGAAATAGATTTCCGCATAAAACCGGAAACATAAAAGCCAGTATCAATTTTAAAGGTTTCCCTTCTGTCATATTTTTCGCCATCGTATTCCCCCTTTTTTCATATGTATTTCATTATATCGCTCTCTTTTCATTTTTTCTAGTACAAAATATGTAAAATGCCCTGAACTGCAGCGAGTTTTTCAGAGCATTTCCAACCTTATTGAAGAATCGGCTGGTACTGTTTCCCGTCCAATGCCGCTTCCGCCGCTTCACGCAGTAATTCGGTATGTGCAATCATCGAATTTGGCTTCTTTTCCGGATTATCCTGCCCAAACGGCACAAAATAAACGTGTTTCGCATTCAAGAGCAGACCGATATTTTTCATGTTCATACCAAGTGCATCGTTGGTAGATATAGATAACAGCAGTGGTTTTTCGCTTCGAAGATGCGCCTTTGCCGCCATCAATACCGGCGTATCGGTGATTCCATTTGCAAGTTTTGCAATCGTATTTCCTGTACATGGCAAAACAATCAAAAGATCCAAAAGACTTTTGGGCCCAATCGGCTCCGCTTCTGCAATTGTAAGCATTGGTGTTCTTCCGGTCAGAATCTCCGCTCTTCGCACAAACTCCTCTGCCTTTCCAAACCGACTGTCAATCGTCTGAGCCGCCTCTGAAAAAATGGTCTGCACCTTTGCCCCCGCCTCCACCAGTTTCTGAAGTTCCTGAAATGCATTCTCATAAGTACAAAAGGAGCCACTCATGGCAACCCCTATCGTTTTTCCGGCCAATTCCATTATATCCCCTCCCTCAAATCTTCTATTGAGCAACAGACTCTCTCAATTTTTGAAAAATCGTATCCGCAATAATCCGGGCAGAAGTATACGGTGCATATTTTCCCGGAAGCCCCGGAAGTTTCACCGCCTGCACGCCCATTTTTCGTGCAGCCGCATAATCCACTCCGCCATCTCCGGAAGCAATATCCAAAATCCATGCACTCTTTCTCACATACGACAGTTGTTTTGCCGATAAAATCCTTTCCGGAATGGTATTAAAAATAATATCTGCTGTTTTCATTTCCTGCAAAAAACGATCTGTTTCTACAACATACATTCCATCAGCTCTTGCACAGGCGCAGGCTGTTTGGCTTTTATCTACGACTCCGACTTCACATCGAATCCCTTTCAAATAAGAAGCAAGCATTCTTCCGCAAACTCCATATCCCAATATCAGACACCTGCTCCCCCGAAGATTTTTAGGACTTCGTATCATCGCTTCTGCTATCATTCCTTCTGCTGTTGCAACACTATTTTCCACTGCCAGACAATGGTCTTCCATCAAGTCAAAAACACGAACTTTCTGACTTTCCATTTGTTGCATGACCGTTCTTGGAATGCACCCCGCAAAAAAAATCTGTCCTTTCCGAAGGCAGGACAACATTTCCTTTCGCTCTTTTAATTCTGCCCCAGACATTCGATTTGGACTCAAAAAGGGAATCGGATACACTAATACCTCTGCTTCCTGTATCAGTTCTTTTACCGATGAAACATATTTTACATTTTCAATCTTCTCATCTTTACACAAACCATATGCCAATACACCATGCCCTTTTGAAGCCAAAATATCCGCAAGATACCACTGCCGCAAATCTCCTCCCACAACAGCAAACTGATATAAATCTGTTCTCAACGATCAAATTTCCTTTTTTGTTTATCATATGCACAAATTTCTTTATCGGTGTAAAAAGAATTTCCTCTAATAAAATAGAATGTAGTTTCCTACATCCTATTCTTTCTCACGCGCTTTTTCACGCTCCATATTTACTTTTTCTTCTTTCATTCTTCGAAAATAAGAACTCATCTCGTCCGCCATTCCGGACAAACGGTTCAGCAATGTTGAAAAATCACACAACATTGGATCATTTTTTAAATACGGATAGACAATATCATGGTCAATCTCACTCCAGCCCTCTTCAAACAGCGTTCTTCCCTGCACTTCCACATAATATCCTTTGTACTTAATAATGTAGTGAAGAGACCGATAAATTCCTCCCGCTTTAATATCGATTAATCGTTCATCATAAATCTTACTGTCCCCTGAACGTTTATATACCTTCGGCCGCTCTGCAATATAATAATGTGCCGGATTTTCATCAAAATCCTCTAATCTGTTCTCCACATAGATATCCGGATTATTCTCAAACACCTTTGTAATATAATTGTGAAAATAAATCCAATCCTCACGATACAGGAAAAACACACGTATTCCGATTAAATCGGTAAAATATTTATAGTAGTTTTCATGATTCAAAAACGCAAATTTTTCCGGAGCTTCTCTTCGTTTCCGAATGACTTTTTCAATCAGATGCCCCGGCGCTTTCGTTCGATAACGATAAGAATGGATTCCCGCTTTTTCGATATCATACAGGTAGTCATCTACAAAATCCTTTCCGATATCTCGCAAATCCCCCTCAATCTTCTGATAGCTCTCATAAATTTTCGCAAGTTCTTCCCATTCAATATCTGCTTCCCGAAAAGCTTCTTCTGTAATATTATATTCTTCCAAAAATCTCTTTTTATCCAGCATAATTACCCCTTACTTTTTCACAATATCTCTGCTTTCATTATATCCTATCTGTTTCGATTTTACCAGCAAAAATGTCTGTACCATTCTTGGCACAGACATCTCTTTTAAATTCCCTTTTTATATAATACAAATGAATAAATGACAGGAGCAACCCCAATCACAACAATCATTCCAATCAAAATTGCAGTTTGATTCAAGAATATGTTGACAAGCATAATAGCACCTGCTACCAGCCATAATCTTCCGGCAAACCGGTTTGTCCGATTCCAGTTTTCCGTACTGTTCAAAGTCCACGGAAGCTTGATTCCGACTGTATAATTTTGTCGATTCTTAGACATATAATTTCCCGTAACAAGAAAAATCGTACCGACCAAAACTCCCGAAATCATGCTGATATTAATTGACATATTTAATGCATTTGTATAAATAGACAAAAACATAACCCACGAAACAATCGGTACAATCCAAAATACAACCGAAAGCATCTTTCCGCCAATATTTTTTCGCTTCGGATCATTTAACGAAACTGTCACTGCAACCAAGTGAAGTACTGTCAAAATAATTGGAAGGCCCAAAACAGTAAATGGCTTACTGCTCCACCCATTTGCGACATTATCAAACGTAAAATGCGTCGCTATCGTATCCGGAAGCCGGTTCCATAAAAGCAATCCGATTACAATCGGAAGAACCGTCACTACACTTGTTAAAATAATTTTTCCTCTGTACTCTTTCACACTACACCTCTCCTTTCAAATCTGCCAGCCAGAGCATAATGTCTTCCACTGCTGAAATATTCAACTCATAATACACATAGTTTTTATACTTTGTCTCACATATCAGATCTGCCTTTTTCAAAATTCCCAAATGATAAGAAATAGTTGCACCTGTCATATCAAAATGACTGCCGATTTCTCCGGCGGATAATGTTCCTTTCTTCAACAATATTAAAATTTCTCGTCGAACAGGATCTGAAAGCGCTTTGAATGTTTCTGCAAAACTCATGACATCCCACCTTTCTTTCGCAAGCATTTAGATTTTTTTCTAAATAGCTTACGAATACAATAACACCTTTTCGTTTCATTTGCAATAGGTATTTAGAAGTTTTTCTAAATACTTTTTCTTGTTTTCTTTCTTGAAATCTCCTATAATTTATTTATATGCATCTTCAATGCCAAACAAAAGAGAAAGAGGACTATTTTATATGAGACGAAATCACACACCTTTTAATGGAAAACAATTTATTTTAAACAAAAACACCGGAGAAATCCATGATCTGGACCGTGAGACACCGGATTGCCATATCGATGAAATTAATCCAGAACATATTTTTAGCTGCGACACCTATACAGAAGCGGTTCTTTTTGCGTCCATGCTTGCTGTAACCAGAAACGATTGTCCGCACTGTATGCCTGAACGAAACAGACACTAAGAAAGCGAGAAATGATATGAAACTTTCTTCCTTTATATATTTCGCAAATTTTGGTATCAAAACTATCCTATTCAAGAAAAAAGAGCCTATCCTCGGCACGATTATTGTTACAGATAAATGTAATTTAAAATGCAAACATTGTTCTGTCAATAACGTCACAGCAATCATTCATCCTTACTCGCAAATTCGAAAGGAAATGCAGCAGCTGTATGATATGGGAATCCGTATACTTTTTTTCTGCGGAGGAGAAACATTTCTGTGGAAAGACGGAACCCGTTGTTTGCGGGATTTAGTCATAGAAGCAAAGGAAATGGGATTCTTAATTGTAAACGTAGTTACAAATGGAACATTCCCTTTAGATTTGCCGGAAGCCGATTTAATTTTACTCAGTATTGATGACGATAGAGAACACCATAATGCAATTCGCGGGAACACTTATGACATCATCATGGAAAATATTAAAAATGCAACTTTCGACAATATCTGCTTTTATATGGCAATCAACCAAATAAACAAAAATACGGTGCAAGATGTTTGTATTGCCGCACGCGATACTAAAAATGTCCGTGCGGTTTCTTTTAACTTTCATACACCGTATCCTGATACAAAAGAATTGGCTCTTTCCAAAAAAGAAAAAGCAGACTGCTGTGAAGTCATTAAAAAAATGATGAAAGAAAACGTGCCCGTATTTAATTTACAAAGTGCCTTTCCATATTTAATCAACAATAACTTTCCAACACCGTGCGACCAATGTGTTGTCATAGAGAACGGCAAACTTTCAACCTGCGGACGCTGTATTGATATTCCGGGACTTTGTAACGAATGTGGATATTTCTTTGTTGCAGAATACACTCTTTTATTTAAAGGAACACCAAAAATTATTTTTGAAATGCTGAAAACTTATTTAAAATATATTTAGGAGTAATATGAAAACAATAACAACCCTCACCAGAATGTGGCTGACTCGGTCAACAAAACCATTTATCTTTCAAAATGAGTATGATCAAAAGCTACCCTATTCTGACTGTCAAAATTTAGGACTATACGTACATATTCCATTTTGCAGAAGCATTTGCAATTTCTGCCCTTATTGCAAAACTCTGTATTCAGCAAAACTATGTGACCGGTATATCGATTCTCTGCTCCATGAAATTCATCTTGTCGGAAGTCAACATATCGGAAGAAAAAAGGCTACCAGCTTATACTTTGGTGGCGGCACACCGGCTCTTACAGTAGAACGGATCAAAGAAATCATTGATGCTGTCCAAGAACATTTTATCATCACAGAAGGAATTGGCGTCGAATTACATCCTGATAATGTAACTCCGACAGTTTTACAGACTCTAAGAGATGCCGGAGTAACAAAAATCAGCATTGGAATCCAATCCTTCCAAAATAAATTCCAAAATATTTTAGGTCGAACAACTGTTGATGCTGTCAAACTAAAAGAAACACTATCGGAAGTTCCATTTGAAACAGTTTCAATGGATTTTATTTTTGCACTTCCAAATCAAACGTTTGATGATTTAAAATCTGATATCGACAAAGCATTTCAAAGCGGAGCGAATCATATAGCCATTTATCCGTTCATTGATTTTGCTTTTACGTCAAGTTCAGTAGCAGCGATGTCTAAAAAGGAAAAACAACTACTTTTAAATGCTGTTACACATTACTGTTTAGACAAAGGGTATATCCGCACTTCCATTTGGACATTCTCAAATGAGAAAAAGGCATCCTATTCTTCCATGACCAGAGATAATTTTTTAGGCTTTGGGTGCTCTGCCGCAACTTTATTAGATGACCAATTCAAAATCAACACGTTTTCTGTAGAAGCTTATTGCGAAAGATGTAAAGAAAACAAACTTCCAACTTCATTAACAACTCGATTTTCTTTGCGTCAACGAATGCTGTATTATTTATTTTGGACTGCCTACAGTACCAAAATAAATCCCAAAGATTTTGAAAACTTCTTTGGTGTATCCCTAAAAAGTGTCTATGGGATTGAATTGAACTTAGCAAAGCTTTTAGGTTTTCTTACAGAAGAAAACGGTATTTACACGATGACTTTAAAAGGAGCCTTTTATTATCATTATTATGAAAATTTCTATACACTTTCTTATATTGAAAAAATGTGGGGAATTCTAAGAGAAGAAGCATTTCCTGAAAAAATAGAGCTATAATCGACTGAAAAGATATTGAAAAGCAAAGCAGGCAGAGTTTATCACTCTGCCTGCTTTATCACTTTTTATTGCATTTAAGAATCCCGTATTTACGCGGTTTCTTAGAATTTTCCGCTTTCTGCTGCTTCCTGGATAGAAACTGCAACAGCTACTGTCATACCAACCATTGGGTTGTTACCAGCGCCGATTAATCCCATCATCTCTACGTGAGCAGGAACTGATGAAGAACCAGCAAACTGTGCATCAGAGTGCATACGTCCCATAGTATCTGTCATACCATAAGAAGCTGGACCAGCTGCCATGTTATCTGGGTGAAGTGTACGTCCTGTACCACCACCTGAAGCTACTGAGAAGTATTTTTTACCTTGTTCGATACATTCTTTTTTGTATGTACCAGCTACTGGATGTTGGAAACGTGTTGGGTTTGTTGAGTTACCTGTGATAGAAACATCAACACCTTCTTTGTGCATGATTGCAACACCTTCTGTTACATCGTTAGCGCCGTAGCAGTTAACTTTTGAACGAAGTCCGTCAGAGTATGCTTTTCTGAATACTTCTTTTACTTCTCCTGTGTAGTAATCCATCTCTGTCTCAACATATGTAAATCCATTGATTCTTGAGATGATCTGCGCAGCGTCTTTTCCAAGACCGTTTAAGATAACACGTAAAGGTTTTTTACGTACTTTGTTAGCTTTTTCAGCGATACCGATAGCACCTTCAGCTGCTGCGAATGATTCGTGACCTGCTAAGAATGCGAAACAATCTGTCTCTTCTTCTAATAACATTTTTCCTAAGTTACCATGTCCAAGACCTACTTTACGCTGGTCAGCAACAGAACCTGGGATACAGAAAGCCTGAAGACCTTCACCGATTGCTGCAGCAGCATCAGCAGCTCTTCTGCAGTCTTTTTTGATTGCGATTGCAGCACCTACGATGTAAGCCCAGCAAGCGTTTTCAAAACAAATTGGCTGGATTCCTTTGATCTGATCGTAAACGTTCAGTCCAGCGTCTTTTGTGATTTTTTCAGCTTCTTCGATAGAAGCGATTCCATAGCTATTTAACACGCTATTGATTTTATCAATACGTCTTTCATATGATTCAAATAAAGCCATTTTTTACGTCCTCCTTCTCTTACTCTGCTCTTGGGTCAATAATCTTAACAGCGTCATCTACGCGGCCATATTGTCCTTTAGCTTTTTCCCAAGCTGTGTTAGGGTCATCACCTTTTTTGATGAAATCTGTTAATTTTCCAAGACTTACGAATTGGTATCCGATGATCTCATTGTCTGCATCTAAAGCGATACCTGTTACATATCCTTCAGCCATCTCAAGGTAACGAGGACCTTTTGCTAATGTTCCGTACATTGTACCAACCTGTGAACGAAGTCCTTTTCCTAAATCTTCAAGACCTGCTCCTACTGGAAGTCCGTCTTCTGAGAACGCACTCTGTGTTCTACCATATACGATCTGTAAGAATAATTCTCTCATAGCTGTATTGATAGCGTCACATACTAAGTCTGTATTTAAAGCTTCCAAAATTGTTTTTCCTGGAAGAATCTCAGATGCCATAGCTGCTGAGTGTGTCATTCCTGAACATCCGATTGTCTCAACCAATGCTTCTTGAATGATACCATCTTTTACATTTAATGTTAATTTACAGGCTCCCTGCTGTGGTGCACACCAGCCCACACCGTGTGTTAAGCCTGAGATATCTTTTACTTCTTTTGCTTTTACCCATTTTGCTTCTTCTGGGATTGGAGCTGGTCCGTGATTAACGCCTTGAGCTACTGGACACATAGTTTGTACTTCATGTGAATAAATCATGATAAAACTCCTTTCAAATATGTATGATTTTTTCTCTATGGTGTTTGTTAGAACTTTAACGCCATATATATTCTTATTTTCTCACAAACTTCTCTTTTCGTCTATATTTTTTTTCATATTTTTTATAATTCGACATTATAAAACATTGTTTTTCTGTAAAAACACTTTCCTTGTTGAATATGACTATAAATTTTCCTCCAACAATTTCAGCGCCGCTTCCACAGCCGCATTTCTGTTTTCTTCTCTTGTTCCATGAAAACGACATTCTTTGACATAGGTCTCTGTACCAATACAACATCCCACATAGATAAGACCAACCGGCTTTTCTTTTGTTCCGCCTCCCGGGCCCGCAATTCCGGTCGTGCTAAGTCCTATCTCTGCCTTCGCCGCCCTCGCTGCTCCACGTGCCATCTCCTCGGCTGTCTGCCTGCTGACCGCTCCGTATCTTACGAGTGTCTCATGCGAAACCCCCAACAGGCGCTCTTTTGCCTCATTGGAATAGGTAATGTGTCCTTCGTTATACACAGACGATGCTCCCGGAACATTCAAAATTCTTCCTGCCAGAAGACCGCCCGTACAGGATTCTGCCGTTGTCACTGTATACTGCTTTTCCAATAATTTTTTTACAATTTCTTCTTCCAACATGATCTTCATCCTTCTTTTACATTCCACCCTGTGTCAATACCTGTTTATTCTTCACAATGTAATCCAAAAGAGAAACCACTGTCAAAATCAGTCCAATCCATACAACAACAGTTGTAATTGTCTGCATAATCGGATTTTGAATATCCAATATCAAGAGAATGATCATCGCCATATGAGATACTGTTTTAAATTTTCCCCAATAGCTTGCGGCAATGACAATCCCATTATCAGATGCTACAAGTCGGAAACCGCTGATGATAAACTCACGTGCAATGATGATCAAAACAATCCATGCCTGCAACTTTCCTGTCTCGATCAGGCAGATCATCGCAGAACATACTAGTAATTTATCCGCAAGCGGATCCATAAATTTTCCAAAATTCGTCACAAGATTATGCTTTCTGGCAATCTTTCCATCCAGCATATCTGTCAGGCTTGCAATACAAAACAGTGCAAGTGCAATATACTTTCCATTCCCTTCTGCCAAAGGTGTGATCATAAATACAACAAAAAATGGAATCATTAAAACTCTCAGTACCGTCAGCTTATTTGGTAAATTCATTATATAATCTCTCCCATCAAATCATATTCTAATGCGCCGGTGATTCTGACACGTGCGAAATCTCCCGACATTAATTCCTCTTCTGATTCTACAAAGATAAGCCCATCTACATTTGGAGCATCCTTGTAAGTTCTTCCTACATATGCATTTTCATCTGCCACTTTTCCCTCGATCATGACAAGCACTTCCCGCCCGATCATCTCTTCCGCAAGATCAAACGCAATCTCCTGCTGCAATTCCATCAGTTCTGCCTGACGGTCTTCCTTGACGTCCTCTGGAATCTGATCCGGCATCACAGCAGCCGGCGTATCTTCTTCCGGTGAATATGTAAACACACCAAGGCGGTCAAATTCCATCTCATCTACAAACTCCATCAATTCTTCGTGTTGTTCCTGTGTCTCTCCCGGGAAACCGGTAATCAATGTAGTACGGATTGCGATATCCGGTATTTCTTTTCGCAGTTTTCCAATAATTTCAACCAGCTGTTCTTTTGAAGTCCTTCTGCCCATTCGTTTTAAGATTCCATCACTTGCATGCTGAATCGGAAGATCCAGGTAGTTACAGATCTTATCCTCTTCTTTGATTACCTGAATCAATTCATCTGTAATCTCTTCCGGATAGCAGTATAAAATACGGATCCAGCGTAATCCACTGATTTTGCAAAGCTCTCTCAGCAACTTGTGCAATGATTTTTCACCATAGAGATCTTTTCCATAAAGTGTTGTCTCCTGTGCCACTAGAATAATCTCTTTTACTCCCTGTGCCACCAGATCTTCCGCCTCTTTCAGAAGTCGTTCGATAGGAACACTTCTAAAGTTTCCGCGGATTTTGGGAATGATACAATATGTACAGTGTTTATCACACCCTTCTGCAATCTTCAGATAAGCAAAATGTCCTCCTGTCGTCACAAGGCGCTTGCTCTCCACAAGCGGAAGCGCATCAATGTCAGTCATCTCCACACTTGTGTGCCCTGCAAGTGCCTCGTCAATCGCTTCCACAATCTTATCGTAAGAAGTCGTTCCAAGCACTGCATCCACTTCCTCAATCTCATCGATGATCTCCTGCTTATATCGCTGTGCAAGACAACCTGTGACAATTAACGCCTTGCATGAACCGGCTTTCTTATATTCTGCCATCTCAAGAATCGTCTGGATACTCTCCTCTTTTGCATCGTGGATAAAGCAGCATGTATTAATGACAATGACATCTGCGATCTCTTCGCTGTCCACCATCTGGTGTCCTCTAGACGCCAACAGTCCAAGCATCACCTCCGTATCGACAAGATTCTTATCACATCCTAGTGATACAAATAATATATTCATAGTCTCATTTCTCCTATATAGTTATTGAGGCAGATACTCCACTACGCATCCGCCTCATCATATCTTTTATCTATTCTTCTGTATCTTCTGCAATGATCTTAATCTTTCCATTATTCAATTCATCAATTGCAATCGAAAGTGGTTTCTCACCATGCTTTGTTGGTACTAAAGGTAATTCTCCGCCGATAATCTGTCTTGCTCTTTTTGAAGTTGCCAAAACAATCGAATAACGGCTGTTTACAATCTTAGTTGCCCCTTCCTCTACGTCTTGATTGACTACTTTCATCAAATCTGTGTAAGATGGATGTAACATGTATTATTCTCCTTTCAAATTCCCATTTAATTCTTCTTTTATCTGACACATAAAATTTCCATTGCGGAAACTTCTGTTGTGTTCACCCTCAATAATATTATGCATCTCCTGCACGCAGGTATCCAAATCATCGTTGATGATCAGATAGTCATACTCCTGCATTCCCTCAGCCTCTTCTGCTGCTCTTTGCATTCTGGATTCAATGACATCCATCGTCTCCGTTCCTCTTCCAATCAAACGCTCTCTCAAAATCGAAGCATTCGGTGGAGTTATAAACAACAACAGTGTCTGTGGAAATTTTTCTTTCACTTTCAAAGCACCCTGAATCTCAATCTCCAGAATCACGTCTTTTCCGGCTGCAAGCTGTTCTTCCACATAGGCTTTTGGTGTGCCATAATAATTATTCACGTATCTAGCATACTCTATTAACTCATCTTGTGCAATCATTTTTTCAAATTCTTCTGTCGTTTTGAAAAAATATTCCCTTCCATCTACTTCTCCTTCTCGCGGATTTCTTGTAGTTGCTGAGATAGATAATGCGTAATTATCATATTTTTCAAGCAGCGCTCGCATCACAGTCCCTTTCCCTGCTCCTGAAAATCCTGAGACTACGATCAAAATTCCTCTCTTTTTCATCCTTCTTATCCTTTCCCTTTATTCGATATTCTGAATCTGCTCTCTGATCTTTTCAATTCCTGTCTTCAGATCAATCGCATGATTCGATACTTCAATATCATTCGCCTTTGACAAAATCGTGTTCGCTTCACGGTTCATCTCCTGTGCAATAAAGTCCAGTTTTCGACCGATTCCCTCTCCCGCTTCTAATGTGGTTCTCATATGTTCAATGTGACTTCTCAGTCTGACCGTCTCCTCATCTGTGCAGATCTTGTCCGCAAACAGAATCACCTCGGCAGCCAGTCTGCTCTCATCCATCTGTACATCTTCCAAAAGTTCCTTCACTTTCAATTCCAGCTTCGCACGATATTCAGAAATGATCTCCGGTGAGCGCTCTTCGATTGCTTCAACTAATGCAAGCAATTCATCCAATTTCACATTAATGTCTTTTTTCAGATTCTCGCCTTCCACAATTCTTGTCTCCACAAATTGTGTAAACGCTCCTTCCAAGGCCTTCTTCAATCCGTTCCAAAGTTCTTCCTCATTCTCCGGTTGCTCTTCCATCGTAAGTACTTCCGGACAACGCGACAAGGTAGAAACACGAATATCATTCTCCAATGAAAATGCCTCTTCCATCTGCTTAAAATACCGCAGATACTCCTCAGCCAATGCAGCGTTATATTTTAATGCGGCCTGATTCTCTGACATGTCTTCATATGTAATAAAAATATCTACTTTCCCTCGCTGTGCATACTGCTTCAGCAGGCTGCGGATGGAGGCATCAAAAAAATTCAATTTCTTCGGCATACGGATATTGACATCTAAGTATCTGTGGTTCACGCCCTTTAGCTCTACCGTAAATTTACGTTGTCCTTCAGACACCTCACATCTTCCAAAGCCTGTCATACTTTTCATCATATTGTTAACCTCTTTGCTTGTCTTTTTATGTTACATTTCATTATAAGTCATTTAAAAACAAACGTCAATTGAAACTCCCCTTCATTTCGTGTATACTAACATCTATATGGTTACTGTTCACTCCGCAGCTAAAACAGAGATTTGCATTGTCATGCCTGCATGTAAAAGGCGAATTTCTGTTTTTGCTACGAAGTGTAACTCGTAACCGCCACCCAATAAGCAGTCTTAGCACAAAGTGCGGGACTGGAGTGCGAAAGCACGACGAGTGCGCATATGGTGGTTAGGAGTGAACAGTACCTCTAAAATATGAAAGGACGATTTACATTATGGCTTTTGACGGAATTACAATTGCAAATATCGTACATGAATTAAGAGAGAACCTATTAGACGGCAGAATCAATAAGATTGCACAGCCTGAGACCGATGAGCTTCTTCTGACAATCAAGACACCCAAAGGGCAAAAGAGGCTTTCCATATCCGCAAGTGCTTCACTTCCGCTTATTTATCTAACTGAGACCAACAAGCCAAGTCCAATGACCGCACCGAATTTCTGTATGCTTTTAAGAAAACACATTAATAACGGGCGAATTACGGCAATTACACAACCTAAATTAGAACGTATCATTCGGTTTGAAGTCGAACATCTGGATGAACTTGGTGATTTGTGCAAAAAATATCTGATCATTGAGATTATGGGAAAACATAGCAACATCATTTTCTGTACGGAAGACAACAAGATTATCGACAGTATCAAACACGTCTCCGCACAGATGAGTTCTGTTCGCGAAGTACTTCCGGGGCGCGAGTATTTCATTCCGGATACGATGGAAAAATCAGATCCACTGGATATTTCTTTCGCCGACTTTGTATCAACTTTGATTGCAAAGCCTACCCCTCTTGGAAAAGCGATCTACACAAGCTTTACCGGCATCAGCCCTGTTGTAGCAGAAGAAATCTGCTATATTGCCGGAATTGATTCTGAAATCACACCAAAAGAGCTGTCAGAAGATGTATTGATTCATTTATATAAACAATTTACTTTATTTTTTGACCCGGTAATCAAAGGTGATTTTCATCCGGTAATCTACTATGACGGTGCGGAACCAAAAGAATTCTGTGCACTGCCATTATCGCATTTTCCGATGTATGAGGCAAAAATATTCGACTCCATGTCAAATGTACTGGAGACTTATTATGCTTCCAAAAACACGTTGACCCGCATTCGCCAAAAATCGGTAGACCTTCGGAAAATTGTGCAGACCGCATTAGAACGAAACCGGAAAAAATATGATTTGCAGTCCAAACAACTCAAAGACA
Source organism: Faecalimonas nexilis (assembly GCF_059731825.1). NCBI lineage: Bacteria > Bacillati > Bacillota > Clostridia > Lachnospirales > Lachnospiraceae > Faecalimonas > Faecalimonas nexilis. The sequence continues at coordinate 2,012,314 of NZ_AP029189.1, forward strand.
CTCTGAACCGTGATAAATACCGCATATACGGAGAATTGATCAACACCTACGGCTACAATTTAGAGCCCGGTGCAAAACAGCTGGATGCTTTGAACTACTATACAAATGAGATGGTGAAAATCCCACTTGATCCTACAAAGACACCTGGCGAAAATGCGCAAAAATATTTTGACAAGTATAATAAACAGAAACGAACTTTCGAGGTGCTTTCCTCTCTAATTCAGGAAACGCAGGAAGATATCACTTATCTTGAATCTGTCAGCAACGCACTTGACATTGCATTGAGTGAAGACGATCTGACTCAGATTAAAGAAGAATTAATCGGCGCCGGATATGTAAGGCGAAAATTCACAAAGAAAAAAGTAAAGATTACAAGTAAACCATTCCACTATATTTCCAGCGATGGCTATCATATGTATGTTGGAAAAAATAATCTGCAAAACGACGAACTGACTTTCCATTTCGCTGTTGGAAACGACTGGTGGTTCCACGCAAAAGGCTGTCCGGGATCTCATGTCATCGTGAAAACCAATGGCGAGGAGCTGCCAGACCGGACTTTTGAGGAAGCTGGAAAACTTGCTGCCTACTACTCTAAGAACCGCGGAAATGAAAAAGTAGAGATTGACTACATTGAGAAAAAACATGTCAAAAAACCGTCCGGCGGAAAACCTGGATTTGTCGTATATTACACCAACTATTCTCTGATGATCGATTCCGATATTTCCGGAATTCAACAGATTGATTAAAGCATTTAAAAGGGTGAAAGCCATTCGAAACTTTCACCCCTTTCTTTATTTCCCAAGAAGATAATCTATGAACTGCTGCGCTGTTCTGCCTGACAGGCCACCGTGACTTAACTCCCATTTATTGGCTTCTAGAAGAAGCTCTTCCTCCGGCATCTTAATTTGATTTTTCTCAGCTAATGTCTTCACAATCTGCTGAAATTCTTTCTTACTCGGACCTCCAAAATAGATTGTCACTCCAAATCTTGCCACCAGTGATAATTTTTCCTGAACAGTATCGTTCGTATGCAATTCCTCATCTCGGTCAGACTTATCGCGAAATGTTTCTCTCACAAGATGCCGCCTGTTTGAAGTCGCATAGATTAAAATGTTATCCGGTTTCTTTTCCAATCCGCCCTCAATCACTGCTTTGAGATATTTATATTCAATTTCAAACTCCTCAAAAGACAGATCGTCCATATAGATAATGAACTTATAGTTTCTGTTTTTTATCTGAGCAATCACATCGTTTAAATCCTGAAACTGATGTTTATACACCTCAATCATTCGAAGTCCCTGATCATAATACTGATTCAATATTGCCTTGATTGAAGTAGACTTTCCTGTTCCTGCATCTCCGAACAGCAGGCAGTTATTCGCCTTTTTCCCTTTCACAAATGCCTCTGTATTCTCAATCAGTTTCTTTTTTGCAATTTCATATCCCACAAGGTCATCCAGATGTACATGGGCAATCTTCGTGATCGGGACAATATCTGCCCCAGCTTCTGTATGCTCGATACGAAATGCCTTGTGCAGCCCAAACTTACCCACTCCGAATTCTTTATAAAACTGTGTCATCGTACATTTGAATTCCTCTGCATTCTCACATGTTCCAAGCTTTTCGCTCAGCTCACAGATACGGTCTCGGATTCTTTTATTGAATACCTTCCCATGTCCTTTGACATTCTCATAATGCATCAGTACAGAAAGGCAGTTCACCCCCAGCGCCTTCTCTAAAATAGTAAAATCATATGCAAACAGCTCTCGGAAAATCTCAAAATCATGCAGCGTGATCGTGTTGATGCTTCCCTCAATTTCGCCTACAATCTCACACTCTGTACTGTATGCATTCTCGTCATTTACCAAAAGAAATGTCAGGTAATTATGCCAAAGGTTTCCTTCAAACCCATATCCCGCTGCCAGCTCCAGCAGTTCATTCACACATTCAAATAAAAGTCCTGCCATATCTTCTTTATTGTAATAGTCGCTGTCACAATTTTCCATTAAAAATGTCATATCACGCAAAAGCTCTTCATGTTCCATATGTTTGTACAGCATCAGTTCCTTTGTTCTCATTTTATACGCCTTCTTTCGATGAATAATTTCCTAAAATTTTCAAGCTTTTAGACTCCTCGCGCAACCCCCGGATCGCATTTTTCACAGCCCCATCTGCCATATTTCCTTCAAAATCCACAAAGAACCGATATTCCCAGGTACGTCCTTCCACCGGTCTTGACTCAATCTTTGTCATGCTCAGATTATTATAAATAAAATGAGATAACAGATGATACAGCGTTCCGCTTTCATGTGACACTTCAAAGCAAATACTGATCTTCGATGCATCCTTCAAAAAAATCTTTTGGTTCGTCACGATAATAAAACGCGTGGAATTATTATCATTATGATTAATCTTCTCCTCCAAAATTTCCAATCCATACAGGCGCGCTGCATATTCGCTGCAAATTGCAGCCTTTCTCTGATCTTGATCTTCCAGTACTTTTTTTGCGGCAACAGCAGTATTTGCCACGCTGATCTGCTGCCAGTCTCTGTGTGCGTCCAAAAATTTTGCACTCTGCATCAATGCCTGTGGATGAGAATATACACGTTCAATCTGGTCTAATGTCGTTCCCTTCAATCCTGATAATGTATGATTGATTGGGAGAACCACTTCTCCTACGATATAGTTTTCAAATTCCACAAGCAGATCATACACCTCATTGACTGCACCCGCAGAAGAGTTCTCAATCGGAAGTACCGCAAAGTCGGCCGATCCCTCTTCGATTGCCTCCATCGCATCTCGAAAAGTCTGCACATGAAAACTATTGGTATCTTTTCCAAAATACATCTCCATCGCCGCCTGGCTATATGCTCCTTCCGTTCCCTGAAAGACAATTCTGGAATTCTCCCAATCTAATTTGTCCACGCCGATAAACGGCAGCCTTCCTAGTCCCCCCCGTTTTGTCAAAAGCTGATACTGCAGCTTGCGGCTTAAAGACATCAGTTGTTCAAACAGTTCCTGCACTCCTTTTTTGTGAAACTCCTCCGTCACCTTTGCGGCAACTGCTGCCAGTTTTTCCCGCTCCCTTTGCTTGTCAAACACTTTATTGCCCTCGCTGATCTTGATGTCTCCAATCTCCATACAGACATCCATTCTCTTTTTATATAATTCGATGATCTCATTATCAATTCCATCTAACTGTGCTCTTAACTCTTCTAAAGTCGCCATCCTTCTCTCCTCCTGCCCAAATTAAAAATTATTATAATACATTTTTCAGACAAAATCTATATTTGATAAATATAAGAGTTGAAAAAAAAATCTGTTTATTATATGATAATAAAAATAGATTTTCAAATAGGAGGATATTTTATATGAACGCAACAGAATGTATTAAAGGGCGAAGAAGTATTCGTAAGTACAAGAAAGGCTGTATTGACCATTCATTATTAGAATCTATTATCTCTACAGCATCTTATTCTCCTTCCTGGAAAAACACTCAGATTACTCGTTACATCGCAATTGAAGACACTTCTATTCTCAATAAAATTGCCGATGAATTCACCCCAGACTATAACTCGAATATTATCAGACAAGTTTCAACATTAATTGCTGTAACTTTTATCAAAGGGCGCTGCGGTTATGAGCGAGATGGTTCTTTTTCAACCAAAAAGGAAGACCGTTGGCAGATGTTCGATGTCGGTGCTGCCTGCCAGACATTTTGTCTTGCTGCACATGAAGCCGGTCTTGGCACTGTAATCATGGGAATCTGGGACGAAGATGCAATCACAGAATTGTTGGACATCCCGGAAGGACAGGAACTGGCTGCCTTGATTGCCATCGGTTATCCTGATGTTGCTCCCGAAGCTCCAAAGCGAAAATCTGTACAAGATTTATTAACTTATCGATAAACTAGGAGGTTACCATGAGACACTTAATGAGTCCATTAGACTTTACAGTCGAAGAATTAGATGAAATTTTGGATTTGGCAGACGATATTGAAGCCAATCCTGAAAAATATGCACACGCCTGCGACGGCAAAAAGCTTGCAACTTTATTCTACGAACCGAGCACTCGAACAAGACTTAGTCACGAAGCCGCAATGTTAAATTTGGGGGGAAGTATTTTAGGATTTTCTTCCGCGAATTCCAGTTCCGCCGCCAAGGGGGAGAGCGTATCTGACACAATCCGCATGATTTCCTGCTATGCAGATATCTGTGCGATGAGACATCCAAAGGAAGGTGCGCCTATGGTTGCCTGCAGACATTCTTCTATCCCTGTCATCAATGCCGGTGACGGCGGACATCAACATCCGACACAGACTTTAACCGACCTTTTGACAATCCGTTCTTTAAAAGGCAGACTTGACAATCTCACAATCGGTCTTTGTGGTGATTTGAAATTCGGACGTACGGTTCACTCTCTCATTCACGCACTGGTACGTTACCCGAACATCAAATTTGTTTTGATTTCACCGGAAGAGCTGCGTCTGCCAAGTTATATCCGCAAAGATGTGTTAGACAAACAAAACGTGCCTTACAAAGAGGTAGTTCGTATGGAAGAAGCGCTTCCGGAACTGGATCTGCTCTACATGACAAGGGTGCAAAAAGAACGTTTCTTTAACGAAGATGATTACGTTCGTATGAAAGATTTTTATATATTGGATGTGAAAAAGATGGAACTTGCACCAAAGGATATGCTTGTGCTTCATCCACTTCCACGTGTCAACGAGATTTCTGTCGAAGTAGACAAAGACCCACGTGCCGCTTATTTTAAACAGGTACAATACGGTGTGTATGTACGTATGGCACTCATACTCACTTTGCTGGAGATCAAAGTTTCATAATAATAATTAACCATAGAGAGAAAGGAAATATATCATGGTAAAAAATACATTGAATGTCAGTGGTATTTCCGAAGGCTTTGTACTTGACCATATTCAGGCCGGAAAAAGCATGGACATCTATCACTATTTGAGACTGGATAAATTAGATTGCTGCGTTGCAATCATCAAAAATGCAAAAAGCAATAAGATGGGGAAAAAAGACATTATGAAAATCGAATGCCCAATCGACGTAATCGATTTGGATATCCTCGGCTTTATTGATCACAATATCACAATCAACATCATTCAGGATGAAAAAATTGTTGAGAAAAAACGTTTGAAACTTCCAAAAGAAATCACAAACGTAATCAAATGCAAAAATCCTCGCTGCATCACTTCTATTGAGCAGGAACTGGATCACGTGTTCGTGTTGACCGATCCTGAAAACGAAGTATACCGCTGCAAATATTGTGAAGAAAAGTATAGCAGATAATAAAGACAAGCATTATTTAAGGACTGGATGGCTAATTTGCCACCCAGTCCTTTGCTAAAAAATATTTTACATATTCGCTAAATTTTCTTTTTCCCCACAGTCCCCTCCTCTGTATAAACTACACACATTTTCAATCTCTGTTTCCGGCAATTGTTTTCCATGTTCTAACACTTTTCTGAAAAAATAATTCTTGAAAATCAATCGGTTGAAAACACCTTCTCTAATCATGTTGCGGTAGAAAGCAGGCATTTTCGGTACTTTTCCAACTTTAATCAATCCTGCTGCAACAACAAAAACTGTGACAATTGTTAAAAAAATCATGAAATACGTTGTCATAAAAAACGCCCCTTTCTGTTTACTTCTATTGTTATCTTTATACTACTCCTTTCAAATTTATCAGTCAATAGTTTGTTTAAATTTAATATTTCTGATTATAGTATATGTAGCAACTTTTAATAGCAAAAAGACAATCACTTCAAAGCGATTGTCTCATAAATTCTAAAAATATATCGTGTAAAAGCAAAACGATAAGCCGGGTTATGTCGTTGAACGGTCATCTATCTAGCCTTACTGTCGCCAGTAAGATCAAGCAACCTACCTAAAACGTGACGGGCCGCCACATCGTTTTCGTTCGGTCTTGCTTCGAATGGGGTTTACATATGCCCCCTTTGTTACCAAAGGGGCGGTAGTCTCTTACACTGCCCTTCCACCCTTACCCAGAGTCAATCTGGGCGGTACATTTCTGTTGCACTAGCCTTGGAGTCGCCTCCACCGGACGTTATCCGGCATCCTGCCCTATGAAGCCCGGACTTTCCTCACCTGCGGTCTTTCGACACTTGCAGCTGCGACCGTCTGTCTTACTTTTACACCTCTGTGATTTTATCATTTTCTTCAAAACTTGTAAAGTACTTTTATCCCCCGATTACATCATCCAAAAGATTTCCGCCGTCCGCCGCTGTCGTTGCAAGTGTATCACAGCGCTCATTCTGCGGATGTCCATCATGTCCTTTTACCCAAATAAACGTAATCTGATGCGGTTCTTTCGCCTTTAATAATCGTTTCCACAAATCCACATTTTTGACCGGTTCGTTTTTTCCGCGTTTCCAGCCTTTTTTCAGCCAGCCATCAATCCAGTGCTGATTAAATGCATCGACCACATATTTTGAATCCGAATATAACTCAATCTCACAGGGACGGTTCAACGCCTCCAGCCCTGCGATCACCGCCATCAATTCCATACGGTTGTTCGTCGTCTTCTTATATCCGCAGGACAACTCTTTTGTATGAAGCTGCCCTTTTGAATCTATAAATTCCAACACAGTGCCGTATCCTCCCGGTCCATCCGGGTTTCCTCGTGCCGCACCATCTGTATAAATCTTTACTTTCATATCGCTCTCACTTTCTCTACAAACTCCATATTCCGGTATTTACAAAATTCTCTGCCGTCTTCTCAGCCTCTTTGATAATTTCCCCGTCATATCCGATAATCCCAAGCAGCTTAATAGCATTTCTGGATACCGCTCTTCCTCTGTACAACATGTAATTAAACAAAATATCATTTTCTTTTACCTCTTCCTGAAAATGATAATTACTATAAAACTCTTCCAAAAGATGTGTCAACTCAATATCATGTGTTGCCGCAAAACACATTACATGCACTTTTGCCAGACTCTTTAAAATCTGAGCCGATGCTGAAATACGCTCAATCGTGTTCGTTCCCCGAAGCACCTCATCCACAAAACATAAGAGCGGTGTCTTCTCCTCTACGCGGTTCAAGATTCTTTTTAAAGATTTGATTTCCACAATGTAGTAGCTCTCATTCCCCTGAAGATTATCTTTGAGCGCCATAGATGAATAAATCTGAAAATAGCAGGCGCGATACTGTCTTGCCGGGCAGGTGTGGATCGTCTGTGCAAAAACCGCACTGATTGCCACCGTCTTTAAAAATGTTGATTTTCCAGATGCATTGGAGCCCGTCACCAACACGCCTCGTTCTTCTTTGATCGTATTTGCAACCGGATTCTCAAGCATAGGATGATACATGTCTTCACTTTCTAAAAATGCCTTTTCCTGCTTCACAAGTTCCGGCACAGAATAATATGACAATGACTCCCGATAAGAGGCGATTGCGATCATACTGTCCAAAAGTCCAAGATTTTCCATCATACACTCAATCGCATCCAAATTTTTTTGAAACTCTTCCAGCATCGAATTGAATTTAATTAAATCCACATGAAACAGCATACGGAAATAATCCATGATGGATTCTGTAACAGATGCTCCCATATGCCGTCCGGACACCACCAAAGAGGAACCCTTTTTGAACTTGCCAAACTGTTTCTTTGCTCTGATAATCTCCTGCACATATTGTTCCACTTCAGGAATATCAACATGTTCAAACTGATCGCTGATATCAAGCAGTTTCATGATATAAGAAAATGTACTGATATACGCCTCGATTTCTTTCTTCTCTCTATAATAACTGTTGATATTTACACCCATCACCACAAGTAACGCAATCACTCCGGCAGTAATGTTGAAAATTGCCAAAACAATGGCGGCAAAAATCCCTCCAATCGCCAGATAGTGCGGTGTGTTGCTTTTCTTTTTCACTTCAGATAAACGGTAAATATAATCACTGACCGGAACTTTTAATAATTTCCCAATTTCATAGAATTTGGTCTGAAAAATTCTGCGTTCTTTTTCATGCTCTGCAAAATAAGTAATCAGACGCTCTCGCTCTCTCAGCACAGATTCCTCCGTTTGTGGTCTCCTCAAAAGATCATACAAATAGTCCTCGCCAATATTGGAATAAGTATGATTTAACTTTAAGAATACATCATCCATCTCCAGATCATTCCATGTGATATCATCGATAAACGCCCCTTTGGCACATCTTCTCTCCTGTCGGTTCTTGTAATAATGTGAAATCCATTCAAATTCCTCATATGTATATTCTTTTGGATGTCCACTGCCCCACTCTTCTTTCAGCATTGCCTGTATACATCCCATTCGATTTTTACGACTTACCATGTTCACCACCCAAATGCCGGCAAGAACAGCAAACAATCCTGCTACGACTATGATATCTTGAGACATATTTCCTCTCCTTCTTTTGTGATCGGATAAATCCGCTCTCGATACTCCTTTGTCTCCTCCTGATGCATCAGTTTTTCACAAACTGTATAGTCCCCCCAGCAATGCATCGGAATCAATGCTTTTGCATCCACCCGTTTTGCAAATCCATCTATTCCATAATAATACTGCTCGCCAAGCCTTGGATCTACGGGCACAAATGCCACATCGATCGGTGTGTCCTTCAATTTTTCAATTTCCTTCAGATATGCCATCTTCATATGTTCATTATACGCATCCGGCTCTCCTTCCCAATGCCACCAATTTAAATCTCCTGCATGGTAAATTGTTCTTCCTTCGCACTCCACCAAAAAAGCAACACCTGCATCTGTTGACTTCAAAGTCTGAATCCGCACCTTTCCCAGTTCAAGCTCCTGATGGATTCTCAAAAAAGAGACCTGAGCTTCGATTTGCTTTTCTTCCAAAATTTTTTTCGCTGACCTTCGAATATCCGAAGACAGAACATAGTGCACATCCGGATATTGTTCTCTCAATTCAAAAATTTCTTCTACATAATGATCATGATGGACATGGCTTGCAAATACAACTATACTTTTTTTCGGATCAAACTTTGGTATCTCCCCTTTGTAATAATCAAACAGAAAAATATGGTTTTCCAGTTCCACCGCAAACCCACTGTGTGAAATATATGTGATTTTCATTTACTCCTCCTTATCTGTCAAAATCTCTATACAGTCACCCTCTGAAATCTCCCCGCCGTGAATTACAACTGCAAACACACCTTCTCTTGGCATGATGCAGTCTCCCATCGTCTGAAAAATCCTGCACCCGTGATGGCATTCCTTTCCTATCTGCGTCATCTCAAGAATCACATCGTTGCAGCGAAATCTTGTTCCAATCGGAAGGGTTTTTAAATCAAATCCCTCTACGACAAGATTCTCTCCAAACGCACCGAATTCTATCTGTGCCCCTCTTTGCCGAAACGCTTCTATCTGCTCATAAGACAACAGACTCACCTGTCTATGCCAGTTACCTGCATGCGCATCTCCTTTCAGACCAGAATCCGCAACCAGCTTTGCCTTATGTACATTTTGCTTTTCTGTTCCTTTCTTTTCACTGATACAAACAGCTCTCACAACTCCCATAAATCTCTATACTCCTTTTCCAAATCCACAGTTCGGATACGTACAGATATCGCAGCCAAGACATAAGCCTCCTGCTCCCATCTTTGCCAAATCCTTCTTCGTAATCGGTACATCTGCAAGTATCCGTGGAAGAAGCAAATCAAAAATGGTCGCTTTTGCATACATCACGCATCCTGGCAGTCCTATAACCGGTGTTCCATCCGAAAAACAGCCAAGCAGGAACATCGCCCCCGGAAGAACCGGAGCCCCGTAGGAAATAATCTGCGCTCCACTTTCTTTGATTGCACTCGGTGTCATATCATCCGGATCGACACTCATTCCTCCGGTACAAAGTACCATATCTACTCCTTTGCCTTTTATCTCCCGAATTGCTTCCACAATCTTTTCTCTTTTATCCGGTACGGTTTTATGAACCAACACTTCCACATCATATGCTTTCAGTTTTTCTCGAATAACCGGAGTAAATGTGTCCTGTATCCGCCCATAGTACACTTCATTTCCAGTCGTCACCACTCCGGCTGTTTTTCGCTTATATGGTAAAATCCGAAATAATGGCTCTTTTCCACCGATTTCTTTAACTTGCTTCATCTTCTCTTCCGAAATGACCAGCGGAATCACCCTTGTCCCAACCAGTTTGTCCCCGACATTCACCGGCTGGTTATGATGTCTGGATGCAATCATGATATCTTCCAGCTCATTGATGGCAGAAAGCTTTTCCAAATCAATTTGAAAAAGTCCTCTCTGTGTTGCCGACAACTCAATCTTTCCTTCTTTTACCGGGCTCCGCTTCATATATGCGCTTTCGCATACAGATGCCAGAATCTCTGCCGCCTCATTCTCGTGCAGCATTCCCTCTTCTTTCTCCCACACATAAAGATGGTCTTTTCCAATAGATAACAGTTTGGGAATATCTTCTTCCCGCACAATATGTCCTTTTCGAAATGCAGTATCTTTAATCTGATCTTTTACAATAATTGTAATATCATGACAAATCACATGACCTACCGCATCTTTTGTCTCAATCTTTTTCATCTTTTACGCTTCCTTTGGAGCTGCACACTCTTTCGCAATTCCCTGTAAAATCTCTACGCCGTGTATTAGTTCAGGCAAAATATATTCCAGTGATTCTTTCAGAGATTTCGGACTTCCCGGAAAGTTTACGATCAATGTCTGTTTGCGGATTCCAGCCGCGGCCCTTGACAGCATTGCCCGTTTTGTAAACTGCATACTGTAGGCACGCATTGCCTCCGGTATTCCAGGCACCTGTCGCTCTACAATATCCAACGTCGCCTCAGGTGTTATGTCGCTTTCTGAAAATCCAGTTCCACCTGTCGTGATGATTAAGTCGACAATATTACTGTCTGCCAGCCGTTTCATCACTTCTCCCAAAATCCTGCGGTCATCCGGAAGCACCTTCATCACCTTTACTTCAAATCCTGCATTTTCTACGACTTTTTTAATATATGGTCCGCTTTTGTCTTCTCTTTCCCCTTTGTATCCTAAAGTACTTGCTGTTATAATTGCAACTCTCATATTATTTTCCCTCCTAAAATGTCCGCTTTTTCCGCCTTTTTTTTCTTCCAAATGTATCTCTGACAATTCCATGGTACGATCAATTGCCTTGCACATATCATAAATCGTCAACAACGTGACACTGACTCCGGTCAGCGCTTCCATCTCAACTCCGGTCTTCCCTTCTACTTTCACAGTACATCTTGCCAGAATTTCCAAAGTATCTTCTGAAATCTCATAGGCAATCTCGCATTTGCTGATCAGAAGTGTATGACACATTGGAATCAGATTCGCCGTCTGCTTGACCGCCATGATTCCCGCCACACGTGCCACCCCAAGCACATCTCCCTTTTTGGAAGTACCCTTTTTAACCGCCTCCATCACCTTTGCATTGACACGGATCTTTCCAGACGCCACCGCGACTCTTGATGTCACCTCTTTTTCTGAGACATCTACCATCACTGCATTTCCTTTTTCATCAAAATGTGTCAGCTTTTCACGCATCTTTTGTCTCCCTACCTCATATCCTCTAGTAATTGATAAACATCTTCCTCTTTTGTCGCCCAGCTTGTGCAAAGACGAATCACGCTGGATGTCGCATCGTATCGCTGCTGATATGTATATGCATATTTTTCTTTCAGCTGTTCCAATTTTTCATCAGACACAATCACGAACTGCTGGTTGGTTTCACTGTCGATGAAAAATGAATATCCGGCTTCCTCAAGTCCTTTTTTCAGGATCATTGCCATTCGGATTGCATGCCCTGCGATTTCAAAATACAAGCCATCTTTTAAAAGTTCTAAAAACTGGATTCCCAGCAATCTTCCCTTTGCAAGCATACCACCCTTCTGCTTGATCAGATATCTAAAATCTTCCTGAAGCGCTTTATTGCAGATAACAACCGCTTCTCCGAACAATGCTCCCACTTTCGTTCCGCCGATGTAAAACACATCACAATTCTCTGCCAATACTTCCAATGTCAGATCATTTCCTTCTGCCATCAGCCCATATCCAAGTCTTGCACCGTCTAAAAACAAATACAGTCCACATTCATTGCATGCATTTCGTATTGCTTCCAGTTCCGCCTTGCTGTACATCGTTCCAAGTTCTGTCGGGTTGGAAATATACACAAGCTTTGGCTGTGTCATATGTTCATGTGAACTGTCGGACCAGTGCTGTGTATATACTTCTTTAATCTGTTCTGCATCAATCTTTCCATCTTTCCCCGAAACTGTCATTACCTTGTGCCCACATGCCTCAATAGCTCCTGTCTCATGCACATTGATATGACCTTCTTCCACACAAAGCACTGCCTGATACGGGCGAAGAATTGATGAAATTACCGTCAGATTTGCCTGTGTGCCTCCCACAAGAAAATGCACTGCTGCATCTTCCTTTTTACACAAATCCTTGATTACTTTTGCTGCCTTTTCGCAATATGGATCTTCACCATATCCCGGTGTCTGCTCCATATTAGTTTTTACAAGTGCCTCTAAAACACGAGGGTGTGCTCCCTCATTATAATCACAATTAAAACGAATCATCTTTTTCATCCTCCTGTTTTTATAGTATAACACACTTAAAGACGGGAGAAAACTTTTTTCCCCCGTCTTTAAGTGTGTTTTTTTACTTTTATTGCCGCAAACGTCAAGAGCTTTATCTCAAATGATAATACAAACCATTCCCCCATTGCTGTCGTTTACAATTTTCTGCATTGTATCCTGCAATTTCGACTGGCTCTCATCGTTGATTGCGATAAGCTTATTACGCATGCCATCCGTCACAAGCTCTTCAATGGATTTTCCGAAAATGTTAGTGCCCCACACACCTTCTTCTGTTGCACTTGCATCTTTGATATAATTGACTAAATCATTTGCCTGCTGCTCACTGCCCACAATCGGTGCAATCTCCGTCTCTATATTTGCCCGGATCATATGAATCGACGGTGCTTCGGAATGAATTTTCACACCATATTTATTCCCCTGCTTGATAATAACCGGTTCCTCCAATTGGATTTCTTCTTTTCTCGGGCTCACCACGCCATAACCCTTCATTTTTACCGATTCCATCGCATCTTTTACGCCTTCATATTCTTTGCGAAGAGCCGCCATCTCCTTCATCGTACGGATCAGTTCGTATTCTCCTTCAATAGACGTTCCAGTCAACTCACTTAACATCTCGTAGTAATAATTATCCGCCACCTGAATCCGTACTTTTACACATCCGGTATCCAACGCCACATCATCTACCTTCATCTCTTTTATGTACATGCTGTCTGGTCTTGCTATTCCTCTTACCGCATCTTTGATTTCCGAAAAATCTTTCATCATCTCTTTTATATGCCAAAGCAGATCCGCTTTGATCTTATGTTCCCGAGACAACATCTCCACCCACTTTGGAATATAAAACTCCACTTCCGAAATAGGAAATTCAAACAGTACATTTTCCATGATCCGGTGAATATCCTCCTCCCGCAGTTGTTCACAGTTAAGCGCCATCGCCGTAACCCCATGCTTTTGCCTTATACTTTCCGCCGCCTGCTTTGCCTCTTCCCCATATGGTCTTTTTGAATTTACAAGTACGACAAACGGTTTCCCGATAGATTGCAGTTCCCGGATTGTCTTATCTTCTGCCTCGATATAATTCTCTCTCTTAAGATCACAGATTGTTCCGTCTGTTGTGATTATGATTCCAATCGTGGCATGATCATGAATCACTTTCTGTGTTCCAATGCTTGCTGCTTTTGTAAATGGAATCTCATAGTCAAACCACGGTGTCTTTACCTGGCGTTCTTCCTCATTCTCTGTGTGTCCCGCCGCACCTTTCACCATATAGCCGACACAGTCTATCAGGCGTACTTTTACTGTCACATCATCCATGAGTGAAATTTCCGCTGCCTCTTTCGGTACAAATTTCGGTTCCGTCGTCATGATTGTTTTCCCGGATGCAGACTGAGGCAACTCATCTTTTGTCCGCTGTCTACTATGTTCATCCTCTATCTTTGGCAAAACTAACAAGTCCATAAATCGTTTGATAAAAGTAGATTTTCCGGTTCTTACCGGTCCCACCACCCCAAGATAAATTTCTCCGTTGGTTCTCGCCTGTATATCTTTATAAACATCGAATACTTCCATATGATCCCTCCTGCTATTCACTTGTACAGTGTATGCAGCCAATTGGTTTGATATGTACTATATTCTCTTGTTTTTAATTCCTTTTACTCCCACGGCAAGTCACTATGTTCAATTTTTCCATCTCTTAACATCAATTCGTTAACTGCCTTTGCGGCATCTTTTCCTTTAAAGAGCACTTGATTTACCTGCTCAATGATCGGCATGGACACCTCATATTTTTCTGCAAGTTTCATTGCTGCCTTCGCAGAATAAACACCTTCCACGACCATCTTTACTTCGTCCATTGCTTCCTGCATCGTCTTTCCCTGTCCAATCAGGTATCCGGCTTTTCGGTTTCGACTGTGTACACTTGCACAGGTCACGATCAAATCTCCAATTCCGGTAAGTCCGGTAAAGCTTTCCATCTTACCGCCCATCTGGATACCAAGTCTTCCAATCTCCGCAATTCCACGAGTGATAAGCGCCGCCTTTGTATTATCACCGTATCCGAGACCATCCGCAATTCCAGCCGCGAGTGCAATGACATTTTTCAGTGCTCCACCTACCTCTATTCCGAGAATATCCGGGCTTGTATACACACGGAATGTTTCGTTCATAAACATCTTCTGAAGATATTCAGCTGTCTCTTTTGTCTTCGCGCCTACAACACATGTTGTCGGAAGTCCTCTGCCCACTTCCTCTGCATGACTCGGTCCTGATAACACAGCTACATCCGCCATCGGAAGTTCTTCCTCAATCTGTTCCGAAAGGGTCTTAAGCGTCGTCTCCTCAATTCCTTTTGCCACATTGATAAGCTTTTGATGTTTAACCACATACGGCTTCATATTTCTCGCTGTGCTTCGGATAAATGGTGAAGGTACTGCAAGGACAACAAAATCCTTCTCTGCAACGGCTTCTTCCATACTGTTTGTAATCCTCAAATCTTCTGGAATCTTCACCCCCGGCAATTTGCTCTTGTGTTCCCTTTCTTTTTTTAATTCCTCTACCTCGTCATTGTTGATTGACCACAAAGTAACCTCATGCCCATTTTTATACAGTAATAACGCCAACGCTGTTCCCCAGCTTCCGGCTCCCATGATGCCTGCTTTTGCCATGCCATATCCTCCTGCCTCTATTTCGTTTTCCTGTCTGCTCCAAATTTATTTTCCGTCCCGTTCAAAAGACGCTTGATGTTTGCACGATGTCTGTAAAATGCCATCAGCATCAAAACAAACGCAATCATATACATTTCATATAATTCTGGCTGTGTCAGAGAAAATCCTCCCATCTGACCATACACAATCACTTCAGCCAAAAACAATACCACTAGAATAAGTGACCCCAACGAAACGTATCGGGTCACTGCCACAACCAAAATAAATACAATAGCCGCAATCAGCATCATAATCGGATTCGTAGCAAGAATCAATCCTGCTGTCGCCGCAATTCCTTTTCCTCCTTTGAATTTTAAATAAAAGGGAAAATTGTGTCCAAGTACTGCGCCCATCCCGGCATACATTGCAAGCAGACTGATATTATCATGTGTAGAGCCGTACAGCCAGTACACAACTGCAACTGCTGCAACACATTTCAGGCAATCGCCCAAAAAGGTGATTGCCCCCGCGGTCCACCCTAACGTTCTGAGAGCGTTTGTCGTCCCGGCATTGCCGCTTCCATGTTGTCTGATGTCAATGTGTTTTAATTTTCCATAAAAGTACCCTGTCTGAAACAAGCCAAACAGATATCCGATTACAACACAAATCAAACGTTCCATACTACTAACGCTCCTTTTCCTTTCGCTCGCGGATGAAAAATTTCAGTGAAGTTCCCTTAAAGCCAAACGCTTCTCTAATCTTATTCTCCAAATATCTTGTATATGAAAAGTGCATCAATTCCTTATCATTCACAAAGATAACAAATGTCGGCGGTTTTACCGCTACCTGTGTAATATAGTACAATTTCAAACGCTTTCCTTTATCCGACGGCGGCTGCTGCATCGCAACTGCCTCTGCCATGATCTCATTGAGAACACCTGTAGCCACACGAAGCGTCTGATTCTCCATCACGACATCAATCATCTCATAAAGCTTGTTCAGGCGCTGTCCTGTCGCTGCAGACACATACATAATCTCTGCATATGGCATATACGCCAATGTCTGACGAATCTTTTTCTCATACTCGTACATTGTCTTATCATGTTTCTCAATCGCATCCCATTTATTGACAACAATGATAATTCCTTTTCCTCTTTCATGGGCAATTCCGGCGATCTTTGCATCCTGCTCTGTGATTCCTTCTACCGCATCGATCACCATTAAGACAACGTCGGCACGTTCCACCGCTGTCACAGTACGAATGATACTATATCGCTCCAGCTCTTCTTTAATCTTATTCTTTCTTCGCAGACCTGCTGTATCAATAAACACATATTCTTTTCCATGATATTTGATTGCAGTATCAATTGCATCACGTGTCGTGCCTGCAACATCGGATACAATCACACGGTTCTCACCAAGCAATTTATTGACAATAGAAGATTTTCCAACATTTGGTTTACCCACAATTGCAATTCTTGGTCTTTCATCCTCTTCTTCCGTCGCATTTCTCTCCGGGAAGAATTTCACTACTTCATCAAGCATATCACCGATACCAAGTCTGGATGCTGCCGAAATCGGGATTGGGTCACCGATTCCTAAATTATAAAATTCGTACACATCCGGCATAAGCTTCTGGAAGCTGTCCACTTTATTGACAACAAGCACAACCGGCTTTCCGGAGCGTCTTAGCATATCTGCAACCTTGGAATCTGCATCTACAAGTCCCTGTCTCACATCTGTAATAAAAACAATGACATCAGCTGTATCAATGGCAATCTGAGCCTGTTCTCTCATCTGCGATAAAATAATATCTTTGCTGTCCGGTTCGATTCCTCCGGTATCAATCATTGTAAATTCTTTATCCAGCCATGTTACTTCTGCATAGATTCTATCTCTTGTCACACCCGGCGTATCTTTTACGATGGAAATCATCTCTCCCGCCAGTGCATTAAATAATGTCGACTTCCCTACATTCGGTCTTCCGACGATTGCTACAATTGGTTTACTCATATTTTTTCTCCTATTAATTACTATTTATACTAATTCTAATCTCTATCATACTAAATTTTTCGAAAAAAAGCAATTTCCACATGAAATTCTTGAAGCAAATGATTTTTTTTGCTAATATGGGTATGTTAAAAGAATTTATTTTTATGGAGGCCCCTATGGCAAATATCACATTATTAGAAAAAGCACTTCCAATTGCTCCTCTTAAAATAGCCGCATTGGATAGTTGCAAAGAACTTGGTCAAAAAGTAAATGACTACATCGTTTCCTTTCGCCAGAATGCAGTTGAAAAATGGCCGGATTCCGCTTCAATTGCAAATTACCGTCTGGAGAACTATTTAGTCGACAGCGCGTGCCCTCGTTTTGGTTCAGGTGAAGCAAAAGGTATGCTTCGCGAATCCATCCGCGGCACAGACTTATTCATCATGGTAGATGTATGTAACTACAGCCTTACATACTCTGTAAACGGACATAAAAACCACATGTCACCAGATGACCATTATCAGGATTTAAAACGTATTATCTCGGCTGCTACCGGAAAAGCACGCCGCATCAACGTTATTATGCCATTCTTGTATGAAAGTCGTCAACACAAACGGACAAAGAGAGAGTCTCTTGACTGTGCATTTGCATTAGAAGAACTTACAGCAATGGGTGTATCGAATATCATCACATTTGATGCGCACGACCCACGTGTACAAAATGCAATTCCGCTCAAAGGATTCGATAACTTTACACCGCCATATCAGTTTATGAAAGCTTTGCTCCGCGCAGAGCCGGATTTGAAAGTGGACAAGGATCACCTGATGATCATCAGTCCGGATGAAGGCGCTATGCACCGTGCCGTTTATTTTTCAAACGTTTTAGGCGTAGATATGGGTATGTTCTACAAACGTCGCGACTACTCTACAATTGTAAATGGAAAAAATCCAATCGTGGCACATGAATTTTTAGGTGATGATCTTGCCGGAAAGAATGCAATCATTATCGATGATATGATTTCTTCCGGAGAAAGTATGTTAGATGTTGCAAAACAGATTAAAGAACGCGGCGCTAACCGTGTATTTGTCTGCACAACCTTTGGATTATTTACAGATGGCTTTGCAAAATTTGACGATTATTACGAAAAAGGCTACATCGATCGTGTCATTACAACGAACTTGACATACCTTCCATCCGAATTATATGAAAAACCATATTTTGTTATGGCAGATATGAGCAAATTCCTTGCACTTATCATTGATTCTTTGAATCATGACATTACCATCGGTTCTGTCATGAATCCAACCGATAAGATTCATAAATTGCTTGAAAAACATCAGAAAGATCAACAATAATTAAGCAAAAGCTTGTAAGTACCTCAAACATACTTACAAGCTTTTTCTATTGTTTATAAAACTGTGAATAACGCACTCCATTTTCCAGCGAGATTCCTCTTGCTTCTGCAAGCTCACTCACTGTCACCAGCTGATATCCTTGTTCAATCAGTTTTGGGATTAACTCAAATGCCGCATTTACGGAAAAGTCATGTATATCATGAAGCAAAATCACATCTCCATCACTGACCGTCTCAAGGACGTAATCTCTAATCAATGCCGCATCCTTTTTCTTCCAGTCAAGCGTATCTAAAGACCACATGATGACCGGCTTTCCTGCCAAACTCTTCACCTTGTCGTTATAAGAGCCAAACGGCGGACGCAACAGACTTGCTCCATGTCCCACTGCTGCCGCAATCGCTGCATCTGTAGACTGAATCTCTTCTTTGACACTTGCATCATCTAGTTTGACGAGATTTTTATGATTCGTCGTATGATTACCAATTTCGCATCCAATCTCTTCCATTCGCTTAATGGTATCCGGATACTTCGCCGCATTCGTTCCAACCATAAAGAAGGTAGCCCTTGCACCATACTCCTCCAATTTATCCAAAAGAGAATCCGTGTATTTTCCCGGTCCATCATCAAATGTCAACGCAACCATCGGTTTCTCCGGATCCACCTTGCTCGCCTTTGACTGTAATTTCCCATCTTTGCCAAATACGCAGTCCAACTGAAATACTCTCTGCTTTCCTGTCAGCATCTTTCCCTCTTTGTCAAAGTAATAAGTATCTTCCCCTATCTTTTGCCAGCCAACACTCATCTTCCCATCTTCCTGAAAATAGTAAGTACCTTCCTTTGTCTCTTTCCAACCAATACTCATCTCTCCATTCTCATCGAAAAAATAGCGGAAATTATCGATATCTTTCCATCCTGTTACCATCTCTCCATTCTCATCTATGTAATATGTCTTCTCTTTTGAAAGAACAAATTCTGATGCCGCATAGGTACCGTCCCACTTTTTAAATTTTTTATCTTCCCAAGTCCCGTATTTATTCTTAACTTGGCAAGTGCCGTTTTTCACCTGAACCTTTAGCTTTTTTCTCCATTTCTTATCTATTTTTTTCTTCAAATCTTTTTCAAAAGAAATGGTAATTGGATACTCTCCTTCTTTTGTCTGATCAATCTCATATGTTAGCCGATATCCTTTCCCCGCATTCAAATCCTTCACAAAATCTTTCACAGTATATCCTTTTTCCAGTTCTTTCTCACTGTATTTTTCGTCCTTACAAGAAGCGGCAGCCTGAATCTGCGGAATCTCCTCATCTTGAAGAATTGACACATTTTTCACTTTTAAAATCACTTCCGGAATCGTTCTCTTTGCGATTCTAAAAATCAGTCCCCCTAACAAGATAAGCAATATTGTAACCAATACAATCCCAACTGCAATCTTTTTTCTTCTTCTGTACCTTATTCCTTTTCTCACCCTAAACATATCACTCGTACTCCTACTTTTGTTTGCAAAATTTATTATAGTCCACTTCTGTTTGTATTGCAATGTTTCTGCCCTTAAGAACCCCTTAAAAAAATGTTACGTATTTGCTACGTTTTGCTACAATTTTGTTGTAAACGTGTTGTAAACGGTTTTATTATATTCTATTAAGTTTTGTAAGATGATACAATATTTTCGCCCCATCTCCGAAGAGGTGGGGCTGTTAATTTAATGTTTTACATGCTCGATTTTCCTACAATCAACAACACCCTGTACTGTTGCTTTAATTCCTCCATATCCGCTGTCGTCCGATGTGATTACCGTTCCTTTTGGAATTGTAACTGTTACATCTTCCACCAGTTTCGCTTTATCCCCTTTTTTGAACAATGGCAATAAATCATTGCATTTCATGTATCCCTTCTGTGTGATTTCTACAGTTACCACTTCTGTTCCGGTGTCTAACACTTTCACCTTACTTCCCTGCGCCAATGTCTGTCTTACTGCATTACAATCGCCTGTAGTATATACATTTGCTTGATTTGCAGTGTAGGCTTCTCCTGGATAAAATTGTCTCTTGCTCATATTGTTTGTACCTCCTTTGATTTCTGCCGGAAAATCTCTGTAGCAGATATTCATGTCCACTCTTCCGTTAATTCCACTTACTGTTCCATCACTTGTGTGCTGCCAAATATCACACGCTACGGTCGGTTTATTTGATGAGTATCTTGCAATCCATTTTGTGTATCTATCAAGCTGATTTCCGATGATATTCTGAAACCAATTTTGATTCGCGTAGATACCGACCACGTATCCAGCTTTTTCAATAATATCACAGAAAATTTTCGCACCAGCAACTGCATGGCTTTCAGTGCCTGATTCCTCCAAGTCCAAATAGACTGGATAGCTTAACTTGTATCCGCTGATCAGACGTAACACATGTGCTGCTTCACTCCTACTCTGCGCTTCTGATTTTGCATAAGAGTAAATATACACCCCAAATGGAATTCCAAGCCTTGTACATTCGTCTGCATTACGAAACCACTGACTATCGTCTTGTCCGACAATATCATCTCCATATCCACATCGGAGAATTGCTCCTTCAATTCCACTGACTTTTACTGCATTCCAGTCAATTGTACCGTTATGATAGCTTACATCAATAATCTTTCTTTCCATATTAAATCTCCTTTCACAAAAGAGGACGATTACTCGCCCTCTGAATTATCTGTCTACGCTACCCTTGTAAAATCTCTTCCAAAGCTCTGCTGCTTTTTCCCATCCGTACATAGCCACAAATGCCACCAAGAATCCTGCCATAATAGCAGCAATGATCATGTACCACAAAATCGCTTGTTGTATGTACTGCATATATGCAATAAACGCCATCACCGTGATTCCGATAGACAGTACAAATACTAAGATGTCTGTAGGAATCTTCTTAAGCCCCGATACTCCTTTAAATACCTGTGTAATGACGGATACCGCAAACGCAAGTACTCCAATAATTCCAATAATCAATGTTGTATTCATAATAAGTTGTTCCATAGTCTTATCCTACCTTTCCCTCTAAATCTTCAATTCTATGATTTGCTACCTTAATTTTTTCTTCCAATAAAAAAGTCCTTTCCACAACTGAATTATGCTTTTCGACTTTTTTCGTAAGCTCATCGAGCTTGTACTGCATTAACGCTCTTGTTTTCTCCTGTTGTGCACGATTGCTTATGATACACACCAATAACGTCACGCATGCTGATATGCACGCTGAAATAATCGTCTCCAATTCTTCATCTCCTTTACTATTTTTATGCAACAAAAATAAAAAGACCCTTACGGTCTCACTCTGATTTCTTCATTCTTCATTTATAAATTTTCCTTCACTATTTCCAAAATCCTATTGCAAACCAGTTGTAGGCAATTCCATAATTTCCATTTGTTTTCGAGTGAGAAATACTGGTTTTTGCTGTTGTACGTATATTGTTTCCACCAACATCTCCCTCCCAGTAAGACGTAACAATACTTCCATTTCTTTGCACGTTTGACACAAAATAATAGCCTGTATCTTTAAACGGAACCGGGAATACCACATCCGCTTTTGCTGTAATAGCTGTTGTAGCTGCAAAAGAAGTGTGTCCAGCACATATCAACAATCCGTTCGCATACTTTATGGCGATTGTATTTGATAATGTTATAATTTCATAATTCATTGGCTTGCCACCTAAATTAAACAATCCATCATAGTTCAATGTCTGATTATCCATATGTACGATATTGCCAGCTACTCCAAATAGAAATCTGTTGTCTCCTACAATCTCAATTCCATATTTGTCATAACCTCCATCCGTGTACGGTCTTATATATCCAATATGCTCTCTTTCAGCATTTGAATTATAAAAATCAACACTATTATTTCCTACTGCAAGTGCCCTTTTTCCTTCCACATAATTTGTAATTGTTCCGAACGAAACATCTCCTAGATTTGCTGAAATGGCACTCAATGTATCCACATCCAAATTATCTACCGAAATATAATGAATAGTCCACTTCTTTCCATCCCAGCGTTGTATTGGTTGACCGGATGCTTTCTGCCATAATTGACCTACTTCTGGATTTGATGGTGCTGTATCTGATACAATAATTCCACTCATTCCATTTTCTCCTGCGGCTCCTTTGTCACCGTATACCCCTATGATGCATGGAGCAGATGTGTATTTGCTCCCATCTGTATATACAACAATCTCATAATTCCATAAATATTTATTTATAGTTGTCATAGTAGGAATTTCCGTACTCCACCCACTGTTTCCAGTTGTGATTCCAGAATTAACGGTAGATACCATATAATATTCCATTATGCTCTTAATCCCTTTTCCGTCAGAGCCATCATTCACACGGATTAAAGTAATTTCAGCTATTGACTTTATAGCCATACCTATCCCTCCAGTATCGCTGTATAAGTGGCTTTATTTGATACATCTCCCGCTGACACTGTAAATGTAGAGCCTGTAGCAATTGGCACAGATCCACCATCTTTATACCATTTAATTGTTCCAAGTGCCGAAAGTGCACCGCCAATCACCTCAGTACCTCCTTTATAGACATGTGCTGTCAATGTAGTTGCAATTGCTGTATTTTTAAAAATTGTTCCAGCTGAGGACTCTATAACAAGATTAAGCGCATCCTGTCCATCCGTGCCATTCGTTCCGTTCCGCGAAACACTATAGGAAATTGTAGATTTTCCATCACTATAAGTTACAACCGTTTTAGTCCACAGAAATTCTCCCGGATTTGTTGCTGGAATGGTAGATAACCACTCTCCAGTAGGCGGTGTTGTTCCTGAGTTTCCTTTTTGATAAGTTACTTCCTGACTCGTAACAGTAATACTTGATCCATTTGAACCATTCGTTCCGCTACGCGATACACTATATGCTGTCGTAGATTTTCCATCACTATAAGTTACAACTGTTTTAGTCCATAAGTATTGCCCCGCCGGCACATTAGGTACAGAAGTCAGCCACTCTCCTGTTGGCGTCGTCGTCCCCGAAGCTGAAATCTGATAAGTGACCGATGTACTTTTTACTGTAACACTTGTACCATCCTGACCGTTTTGCCCCTTAAATGCAATGGAAAAACTAAACACCTTATTAACCGTAATCTCCCCGATAACAACCGGTATTGTAATGGATCCTGTCTTTTTTAGTGCTGATGTTGCTGTAATCGTAACCGTTGGAGTTGGTGTCTTTCCATCAGAAACTGCACTTAACCCTTCTGGACACTCTATCGCACCTATTTTACAAGCCACTTGTTCTGCACCACAAAGAGCCATAATCTGTGTCGATGTTGTCTGTGTCCCATTTACGCTTGTTTCTGTTCCCAAAAATGTATATGAGTCATTTGTCATTATGATTGAATACCCATCTGTAAGATCGAGTAAGTCTACCTGATTACTTGCTTTTTTTGCCATTTTAAATCCTCCTAATAATTCAAACTACAATTAAATGTTGATTTGACATCCACGTCTTCGGGCGTCAATGTGAAAATAAAACCTTCATCTGATAATCTCTTGTCAGTATGTGAAATCGGTTTAAATTCCGTCTCTCCTAATCGCTTACATTCCCACTCTAAATAAGCTGCTTGTCCGAAATAATCTTTCATTTTTTTAGATGTATCAATTCTCTCATCTGCAACAAGAATTGTTACTGTCAGAGTTGTTGCCACCCCGCTATTTTTAAAGATGCTTCCATTGCTCGAATCAATGTGGAGCGTAACAGCATCATCTCCTTTTGCCAGCATCCATAAATATATTGTTGCGTCACTCAAATCCGGTGTTTTCGTTGTTCTGTTTGCTGCTGTTCCAATATATTTCTTGCCATCCGGGTTCAAAGAAATTCCATTTCCCTTATTATCGTCCGCATAAGCAATCCAAGTATAAAATGTTCTATTTGCCGCCAACTGTTTAAACTGCTCTGCCAAATCCTCAAGAAGTTGTGATATCCCGTTATCCTTTATCAGATATTCTCCCAAAGTTGCCACATGTTCATCGTTTGTCTCAGAACTTTCCAGTTTCAAAATTCTTGCCTTTAAATACAATCCACCTTCATCATCTACGATGTTAATATAATCTCCTACCCGTGCACATTCTGGCAGTCTGCTGATATCAATTTCATAATTCACTTCCATTTTGCAAGCTTTTTTCAATTCATTTACAGATCTAGTACAAAGCTCCGATTGACTCATCGTATCATAACTATACGTTTTTGTGATATGCCCTACAATATCGCTATCTTTCATCATATAACGTCCCCAAAGCTTCAATGCTTCTCGTGATTTCACCTTTGTTCCGTCAATATAAATATCACCATCATCATATTGATATCCTTGTAACGTAATAGGCTCTTCGGAATCTTCCGGTGTTCCCCCAGTCACTTCAAGGGCTGTCGCAATATTCGCAATAGACTCTTTCGTACGAATCCTGTCTATATCTCGATTCAAGCGTAATTCTGTACCAATATCCTTTCCACGTTTTTTATAAAAGTTGATATATTTTTTCGAAATTTGAAGTCCAGTTATTTCAAAACTATATGAGATTTCCGCATCAAACTGTGTTGCTACACTTGCAAGTCTTTCTGTCGCAGTCGCTTCACCTTCCCATTTCAGTTTCCTGGAGCGATCACTAATCTCATTCAGACCGATTTCAAATCCACTATTTCCAACAAATTTTTCAGTATAATACACGACTGGATAATCCCGATCTGCTTCATACTCTCCAACAACCTCATTCAGAAGATCCAGCCCTGCATCCTCTGCGTAAATACAAATTTCTTCGTTTTTTGTATCCTTTTCACGCTCGATAATGGTATATGCTCTTGTCTCATCTCGATCTTTCTTTAATATATAGTTTCCTACTGTTGTATATATTTCCGCCCCTTTTTTGTCTTTTCCAGTAGCAGAAATATAACATTCCAACGTCGCCACACCGGTATCAATCTCTTCTACCTTCTTGTCATCCCGAACTAGGATTCCATCAGGAAGATTTGTACTTGCTTGTCCTAATATATTCATATGTCTGTCTGCGAAATAAAAGATCATAGCCATACCTCTCTATATTTCAACTTGAAATGCGGTTTTTCTGCCCAATTGGAATATACACAGTTGATCTGATTTGTACCTGGATGAAGAAAAAACTGTTCCCAATCATTTCCAAGAGCCCCAAGCCCCTGCATCTCCACACCGTTTACTAAAATAGTTCCTGCTTTACAGTTCGCTAATATTACATCGCCTTCCCCGAATTTATTCGGTACATTTCGCCAAGACTCTACGGAATGCGAAACAAATTTTACAGAATAAACACCATTTAAGTTCATACTGTCATACCCCTTTGTTGCCAGGAAAAAAACACTTATTTCAGTTGCTTCTACATCCACAATTTCCGGGTCTGTAAACTCAAATACCTGACCCGCAAAATCAAACGCAACTTTCGTACCAAATTTCCGGATGCCGGAACGCCCTCCGCTGTATCCAGTCACTTTGTTTTCCGCAGTCACATCATCGATTGTGATATACGATTTTACACATTTATTATTTACATAAAACCATCCCCACGCTTTCGTATTCATCGCATTTCGTGAGTATGTCACAGATGCAATTGTGACCTTTTTCCCATTTTTAAGACCGGTCACAAGGAATTCCACCGCTCCCAACTGCTTTGCATGGGTAAGCGTGAAGTTATGATGCCACGAAAACGTCCAATTCTTTGCACCGACATGACCACTTTGATCAGCGGGTATCTGCCGGGTTACGCTTGGACCACCATACGCAACAATATTCCCGTAACTAGATGGACCTAAAATAGTTTTTCCACTCCTATCTTTTCCAACTGTTACCGTTCCAGTCTGTATCGTGCTCACTGTTCCACCTGAACTATTCGTAAATTCTATAATTTTTGCGGAATTTAATTTCCATTCTGGTGAAATGGATACAAATTCTTCGTCCACCAAAGTCTGTGACATCTCATAATTTTCTCCGTCAAGCTCATCTGCATTCCCGATCTGTATAACTTTCCCATTCTGCTTTATAAATCCAACAAATCCAATATCGCCATTTGCTTCCGCTTCCAGCACTGGAAAACATTTATGTGTTCCTCTGTAATCAACCACAAAGGTCGTATCTTCATCCATTGTCGGAATGACTTCTTTTTCTTTCACAGAATACTTAAATGGATCAGCACAATGAAATGTCAGTTCACTTTTTACTGCATTGACTCCAGTCGGAACATCATCAGTCCCTTCCTTGGTCCCTATAAAATACTTGTCGGGTTCATCCGCAAATATCAGTTTTGCTTCATCTGTATCTAAGATTGCATTCAACTTATTGTAAGCTGCTCGGAACGATAATACATCTTTTGCAATCAACTGATAGCCTACTGTGATAATCCTTTCCGGGTATCTTTTTCTCCGGTACCTTGTTCCGTCCCTCACACCTACTTCATCCGTCAAAAGTTCTGTATCAATCACTTCCCTGCCAGATACATACAATGTCCGGTAGCCAGGAATCAGATTCTCTATATATTCCCCATCAAAATTCAGGGCCTCAGAGGGCAGTGTACCGCCACTCTGACTTTCTGTCGTGTCTATAAAATTGTACATTTGCCCTCCTTATCTAAATCCCCTTTTTCTGTTATTTCTCTTTTCCAATTTATTCAGTTCTTCCTGTGTGTATGGTGCTGTCACTTTTGCGATTTCCCGACCATCCACCTCAACTGGAACAACAATTGTATATGTCGCATTCCTGTTATAACTGTACCCCTCATCCAAGTCTTTAACAGTTCCATATCCAGCAACAGCGAGCCTTGGCTCATCCACTGCTGGAATTGACACCAATTCCTTCACAACATGATATGCTTCCTTCATTCTCCGCTGAATTCCGCCAATCCAGCCATCGCCATAGTATTCCCCAAGCTCCTCCGAAACTCTTGAAGGACTATGAATTTTCGCTTTTGCACGGATTGCCTTTTCTGCCGCCTCGGCCAGCTGTGCTGCAATACTCCGTACTCGCCCCAAAGAAGCCTCCATGCCGTTCGCAAGACCTACACCAATATAATATCCACTGTTATACGCTCCTTCCTGTGCCGACTTCATAGCAGATACAACGGAAGTTGCCATTGCTTTCGCAATGGATATCGCTTTCGTCTTTCCAGAAGAAAATGCATTATTAAATCCATTCATAGCCTGTACAGCTGTTTTCGGCAACAAGGTAGCCAGTTTACCTGCAGCATCTTTTATCTTGCTTACCCCGCTCATCGTTTCCGTAGCAGCCTTCCTGAAACCAAAAGCCATCGCACTTGCATAATTGTTTGCAGTGTTTTTACCTGTTGCTGACACCTGAACCGCTACCATATTGGCACTCGAAACAATGGAACGAAATGACGCTGTAATCCTACTTGTATCAACTGGTGGAACTGAAAACCCGGCAAATGCTTTTTTGATTGCCGTAATACCAGAAGCGACTGATACCGACAACGAACCCATCTTCTGTAAAGACACATTGAATAAGGCTAGCTGTGTAGATGCCGATGTGATAGAGACAACCATAACCTCAACACCGGCTGCCGCTTCTTTCAGTCCCTTTCCTTTTGACGAAATTTCTCCCAAACCTATTGCAACTGCTCCGAGAGACTTCGCAATATCAATAATGGATAGTTCCGAGATGATCTGAATTCCCTCTGCAACACTTTTAAATCCTTTTCCAGCATTTTTCGCCGAATTTCCAATGGAATTTATGACATCTGCCACTGATTCCAATACACTGCTAAAAGCACCTCCTATTGCATCAATCACACCTGATATACCATCCGTAATCGTGCGGAATCCGTCACTGATCGATTCCACCACATCACTTATGACATCCCCTGCTGTTTTTACCACATTCACAAGCGTATTCCCGACTGTTGCCACAATTGTCCCTACTGCATCTGCTACAGTGGAAACCAAATCTCCAAATGCCGATAATATCATCGAGATTGAAAACGCAATTGATGTGGCGACCTGTGAAACCGTATCGCCTAACTGCCTTACAAACGGAATCAAGGCGCTAATGAGAGAAGATGCTAGATTCATTCCGGCACCAACCATAAGTATTGTAGCTCCGAACGAAAGCATAGCTGGTATTGCAGCCGTTAAAGCCGTTCCAAAAATTGCAAACACTGCCACTAAAGCAGCAACCACCACACCAAACGCAGCCATTGCGATTGCACCATCTGTCCCTGTTTTAGCGATAGGAGCCATCGCTAAAGCCATTGCTGCGACAGATACTGCAAACACCCCAATTCCCATAGCACTTTCCTGCAACTTCTTCCCAAACACTCCAAATATCGCCGTTAATCCACCGATTACTATTCCAAACGCTGCAAGTGCCGGAACTGCAGTATCTCCTAATTTTCCAAGTGGGACAAGTGCCAATGCCACACCGGCAAGTGCAGCTAATACAAGAGCCACCGCACCTGCCATCTTTACGAATGATTTGGAGGCAGCATTCATCTTTTGGGGCGATGTCTTAATATTCTTCAAGAAACTCATAAAACCAAAACTTAAAGCCAACACTGCACCTGCCATTCCTGCCAAAACTCCCGCAGCCAATGGCCCCGAATCTGCTACCGCCTTTGCCCCTTTTGCAAGGAGAAAGAATCCACCACTGATTAAAGCTACTCCGGCACCTAGTACCATAAAAGATTTTGCTGATGCCAATATCTTTTTAGAACTCCCGGCACTGCTTTTCCCTAAAGCTTCCTGTCCTTTTGAAATTCCAAATAATTTTGAGCCTAATTTTGAAATTCCTTTCCCAGCAAGTCCTGCGATCGCACTGGTGAATGCGCCTACAAACGGAGCTACTGATTTTACAATCTTAAATGCTTTATATGCCACTGCTGCCTTAAGCAAATATGGTAACGCCGCCGATATAGCATCTGCATGTTCCACAAAAAATCCGGCAACTTTTTTAATAATGTCTCCAACCTCAGAAGCCACTTTTTTAAATGATTCCCAATATGGCTGCGCTGCTTTGATCCCAGCAGATACTTTTGCTGCTAGTGCTTCACCATCTATGCCTTCCAGCTTACTTGTAATTCCTTCGATCGCTGTTATGCCTTTTTGTGACAAGACATCAAAAGCAGGCGTTAACTTATTCCCCAACGTCTCTTTTAATCCGTCCATTGCCTGTCCTGTTGTTTTAGCTTCCGTTGCAAGCTTTGTAAATGCATCATTTGTTCCAACTGTTGAGATTGCATCGAAAAACTCTTCCGTCTTTACTTTCCCATCCTGAACAGCTGTTACCATTTCCTGCGTACTCATTCCCATTTCTTTTGCAACAGCCGCAACTCCGGCAGGTGTCTGTTCCAAAATCAATTTAAAGTCTTCCCATGCTACCTTTGGTTTTGCCGCCATCTGTGTAGCTTGCATGGATAAGGTTTTCATTGCCTGTGTCGGGTTTTCTGCCGCAGCCGCAAGACCGCCAAAACCTTTCACAAGGCTTAATGTGTTCTTTGTGCCGACAGCTTCCAACTGTGCGAATGTAGAAGCCATATCAGAAGAACTATAAATTGTATCTTGTGCAAAAGACTGTAATTCGCTTTTTACCTTGTTGATCTCGTCTGAATTTTTCCCAAACATACTCATGTTAGAGTTAAATGTTTTCCAAGCAGCATTTGATGTGTCAATTTCTCCGATTAAATCTCTTGCCCCTTTTGTTACAGTATCAAATGCCTTTTGCCCTATTCCTGCAAAAACTCCAAACGCAAGACCGCTTTTAAGTTCATTTCCTAGTGCCTTTGTAGCACTTACAGCTCCTTTTATCGTGGAAGAAAATCCTCTATCTTGTGCCGATAATATTGCTCTTACTGAGTAGCTTTCTGACATTTTTCTCCCCTTTCTTTTAAAAACCTACTAAGACCTACAAACTTGCTTTCTTTCTTACTTTCCCCCTTTGCCTGCCTAATCGCCTTGTCGTAATCAAAGAATTTTTCGAACGTAGAGTAAATAGGCTTCGTTTTGTTCTTACCCGCCTTCTTCTCTGCTTTTACGGCAAAGTTTAAAAATGCTTGCTGGTGCACTCTATAGTCGCAATCTACTTGCTTTAATCGTACACCTTGCATAAGCATTTTGTATTCCGGGATTGTAAGACTGTCTACTTCCGCAAAACTTTTGTAATCAAGATAGCGGAAGCAATTTAAAGCAACTTCGTTATACAGTTCTTCTATGCTGTTTCTTGTTCCTTTCTCATTTTCTCTTTCTGCTTCGCTACTTCTTCCAGCAGATTCATTGTCACTTTTTTGGTAGCATTCGTTCTCTTTAAAAAATCGATCACACTTTCAAACAGAACATCGATGTCTGTTTCTTCGCTATCGATATAAGAGTCTAACAGTGTTCTTGTTACACGTGGCGACTGTCCTTTATTTGCACAGTCAAGCACGTCAACCAAGTCCTCTAAATCTCCGTCAATCACTCCTGCAATCACGTATTGCAAGCCGATGTTTTTCTTCACGTCCGGCAATCCATCTACCGGGGTGCTTACTCTTTTGTTCAATTCCCGTAAAAACCCCATACCAAAATTAAATTGGTACACTGCATCATTGATTGTTAATTCAAACATTTTTTGCCTCCTTGTTCTTCTATAATTGCTCGTAATCTTGCAATTTCTACGCCGTTTACAACAGATTTCTCTTCGATTGTAATACTTTTCTTACCGTCTAACATGTTTTTGCTCCTTTCGATTAAGCACCTGTTTTCTTTGTATCTTTAAAGACATAGTTTGCAACTTCCTGTTGCTCTAAAGATACCGTTACATCTCCTTTTGCACCTGATCCATTCACGCCAAATGTCAGAGAGATTTCGACCATGTCTTCGGCGTTTGAGGATTTTTCCATTTCTGTCAAATATCCCTGAAAATACATGCCTTTAAACTTGTTGCCACCTGATTGTGCTGGTTCTGCCAAGTTCGCTTCCCAAATTTCGATTAATTCGTCTGCATCCATTGCAGCTTCCAATTCATCAATAAATTTATCGCCCTTCGCAAGAATAGATGTTGCTGTAATTTCTGTCTCTGCTGCTCCCGGTGTTCTAATAGAACCATCCTTTGTTACAGTTGCATCAGAATCTTTCGATTTTGTACGGCTGTTTTCCGTTGTAAACGCAAGCACTGCACCGTCTGTTGTAGATGCTTTACTTGCAATTCTGTACAAATATACAATTTTCTTGCCGGAAACTGCTTCGGCAAAAAGTTGTAAATCTAACTTTTTCATTTTATTGTCCTCCTGTTAATTTAAACTCCACTTCCAAAACGCCATGAAGAAGAGGAGTTTTGGTTGTTTTATCGGGTATGATTCTTTGTGTCACATGTAGCAAATCCCAAGCATATGTTTTTGTATGCTCGATGTTTCTGCAAATATTTTTAATGCTGTATAGCATTTTTGACACTGTTCCACGATTGCGTGGAGTGTTGCTCCACACATGCATTGTTTGGAACACATTACCAAGCACGGCACTTTTATTTGTGTCGTCTGTCTGTGTCATGTCTCCTAGATAAACAAAAGGATACGGCGTACCTTCCGGCGGTAAGAAACCGTCATATACGTCATATCCTAATGATTCAATTTCAATTTTCAATTTTGAAAATAACTCCTGTTGTGGGTCAACATATTCCACGTTTTCACCCCCTATTTTGTTAATTTTGCCATATCTTTTTTAAACTTTTCTTTCTGCTCGTCAAATGCTGGTTTTACAAATGGTTGTGCATCCATAAATCTTGTACCATATTCCAAATAAGGCGAATATTCCGTCGTAGGTTCTGCCATTACTGTTAAACCGTTGCTTGATACACTCAGTTCAATACTTCGTTTGGTTGCCCCTGTCTGATAGCCTTTATCAAAATCTGCGCTTTTTATCATTTTGTTAGCCATATCTGCGCCGTTTTTACGGACAACTTTTCTCACATCATCCATTTTCACATTCTTTTTCAGCTTATTCTGTAGCTCAGTAAGTCCTTCCAGTTTAATCTTCGCCATCACTGCACCTCGCTCGCTATGAACGTGTGTTTTGTCCGCAATTTGCGCTCTTGATCCACACGATATACCGTGTTTCCTACACGGATATAGTTAAACGTCTCTTTATAATGATTTTGCAATCGGATTGTAACGGATTTTTCCTTGATGCTGCCATATAGTTGCAGTTTTGTTTCATCACCGGAATCCGTCACAGATGCGTAACGCTTCACTTCTTTTACTGTATCAGACGCATAATCTCCGGTGTCTGGATCATATGCGCCTGGTGTGCTGTGTTGGAAATAGACTGGTGTGTCGTATCTCATTATAAAAACCTCAACTTTCCTCGGCTGCTGTCTTTCTGCTGCTCAAGAAATGCTTCAATATCATCCTTAAATTCATCAAAATCATTCGTTGCATAGCTTGTGCTTTCACCTTCCACAGAATGACTTGAAAGACCTTCTGAACCGATGCGATTAAACCGCTTAACAGAAACATCTACAACAATGTACTGCATTTCCTTGGGAGGTTCGATTCCACCAAGAAGAATTTTAAGCCTTGCAATCACGTTTTGTATGATTAGCAAAAGCCTTTCATCTCGCTCTTCATCTTTATCCGCTTGATCAAATCCCAGCAATTTTTTTAATTCTTCTAAAATCGAATTATTATCCATCACAATACCTACTTTCCGGCAGATTCTTCTTTCTTTTTTGCAGGTGCTTTTCTTGCGGCTTTTTTTACAGGAACTTTTTCTTCTTCCACCTTCTCAATAAGTGGTACACCTTGCTTGTTGCCACTTCCGGCAAGTTCTGCAAGACGTTCTTCTGTTACCTCTATTCCTTCACGTGGGAATGTATCTCCCACGTTGTACGGATGGTTTTTGTCTTGTAAATCTGTAAAGTATTTAATCACTTTGTGCATACTTAATTACCTCCTACGCTCCTGTGTTTGCGGCTGCTGCAGGTGCAGTAATTGTTCCGATTATAATTCCACCAAGATTTTCTGCAAATAATCCAACGCCGGAAGCTGCAACCGTCTCTGCTGTTAGGTTGTTGTACACCGCTTCTGTGTGGATACCAATCAGTCCTGTTGTGTCAGCTGTAAGGTTAAAAGCAAGACCCATGTCCTGCGATGTAACAGGGATGTAATAGAGCACAATGTTCTCTGCTGCTGTTGCATAAATCTTGCCTTTCGGAATATCAGATGCGAGGATTGCAGTTCCCATTCCGAGGAAATTCTCGATGTAAGACATTCCGAACGCTGTCTGTGTCGTAATCTGCGCTTTTCCAAGGTAGTCAGCAACGTCAAGCGGATTCATAAAATACACTGTTTCAACTGCTGTATCTTCATATAACACCTGCATTTGTCCCCAAACTTGCGCCATTGCAGCTTGCAAGCCTTCTCCTGTCGCTTTCCCTGTTCCTTTTCCCAACATTGCAACAAAATCTTTGCGGATTCCCTGCTGGATATCTTTCAGCATTTTGCTGTTTGTATCATTCACAGCCTGTCCATATCCCTTTTCAGAGATAGATTCCGCTGTTGTCTGCTTTCTCCATTTTTTCAACACCGCTTCGCCGATGGAAGTGTATGTGGTTTTGTATTTAGAGAGTGGGATTACTTCTCCTTCTGCTACAGTTCCGCTTGCAAGCGTTCCTGTTACTTTGTAAACCTTCAAATTTTCTCCGGCTTTTTTCTCAATTTTACGAGTTGTGCCGAGCATTTTAAGTAAAGTTTGGATGCCGGACACAAATCTTTCCGTAAAATCTACGTCTCTCACTTTTGCAAAATCTGCTGATTTCTGCATGTTCGCATCAACTGCGAATAACTGTAAGTTTAATTTTCTGTTTCTGTTCATGTTGTTCTCTCCTTAAAAATTAAATAATTCTCTGTTTTCAAGCATTTTCTGCTGACGGAGTTCAGGATCACGAATCTTCATAATCTCTTCTTTCGTCATTTTGGCTGTTTCGCCGGTCCCCTTGCGTGGCGGTTCACCTTTCAAACGCTCTTTCACTGCGTTTTCGACAGCTTTCGAAAAACTGTCTGCGAATGCTTCTACTGCTGCTTTAGTCTGTTCTGCGTCTGTACTAACAAGCATTGCGAGCAAATCATCAGACACAGAAATATTGCTTTCTGTAAGCATACCTCTTGCCGTTTTCGTCATTTTTGCAATAGAATCTTTGCGCTTGTACTCGTTCAATTCTTTTTCAAGTTTATCTTTTTCGTACTTCGCTTTCTCTGTTGCATTCATTTCTGCAAGCTTTGCTGCTTCATCCGTCTTTTTCTGCTGCTCTTTCTGCCACTTCGCAAACTTTCTGCTGATGATTTCATCAATGTCTGCGTCCGTGTACTTCTTTTCATCGCCTTCACCTTTTGAGTTGATTTCTTCCGTTTCTTTTCCTTCTGTTCCCATACCGTTTGGGTCAGTTCCTTTCGTCTCGCTTCCTGTTTCCGCAAAAAGCTGTAAAAACAATTTCTTCTTCATATTGTTTCTCCTTGTTTTTTTGTTTTGCTCCATATTTTTAAAAGTTTTGCTTCTTTGTCATCCTTACCTTTTTATGAGTTACAAGCCTGCTCAATCTTTACATAGTCCGGGTACTCGTCCGCTACGGCTCGAATCCCGATAAAAAAGGAATCTAACAGAATATGCGCACTCTCTGTTAAATTCCTATATCGTATAACGGCATTTCCTGCCGATATATCGCATTTTAAATTATCCGTGGTTAATTGTTCCACCGAAGCAATAAAAACTTGTACAAGCGTGGATATGGCAGCGCAGACGATATCTTGCCCGCTTGGCGCATATCCAGCATGACCTTTTACCATCAAACTGTCCTGCATGATATGTACCTCAATCAATTTGCATCACTCCTTTCCTAAAAATTTGCATAAGAAAACCACCAATCATTTTTGACTGATGGTCAATCCATAAATTCTAATATCTGTCCCAGCATATCTCCGGCTCCACTGTCCTCAAATTCCTGTTTTTCATTGTCTGTTGCATTTTTCCAAGCATCATCCACTTCTTTGCTTAACTCTAACCATTCCTTATCCGTCATATCTTCGCCAAATATAATTTCTTTCAACTCATTTAGGTTTCTAAGCATTTTTAATCTCTCCTATCAAATCCAAAATGCGCCTTCTTATGGAGTTATCAGTTTCTCTATTTGCCAATTCTATCAACCACTGCTCTCTGTTCTCGATTCCAGCGTTAAAATAATCTAATGCAAAATCATAATCTGATATATACTGACTCGTAACACTTGCTATATCCCTAAGTGGCTCTGTCACATTTTTATATGTCCGTTTGTATCTTATGCCATTTTTATTGCACAATTCCTCAGCAAGCATTTCACAAGCATTTTCTTCAAACCATTTATTCCTTCGATACGCACCTTTGTTATGTAAAACCGAACGAGTATGCAAATGCTCATGTACTATCGTTTTAGTGCTTGCATCTTTTCTAAGAAGTATGTCTCCATTTGATTTTGTCCTTCCAAGGGAATGTGGCAACTCATCACTGGTTACAATCTTTGTGATGCCACTCCATTTACTTTTTGGTAGATTAAGTGTGTCTAAATAACGGTTTACTTGTAAGGATTTCTCTGACAAATCATCTGACATACTATTAAGATTTGTATATAAATCTTCCTTGTCATCTATTTCTAGTATACTTCTTTTCTTATGTTTTTTCAACTTCTTCCATTCTTCAAAACTCATTCTATGTTTAGAATCCCCATCCAACCACTCACTATACTCTTTATCGTCCATATATGCTGCTGTACTGCATCGGCAATGTGGATGCATCGGTGCAACATTTTCTCCGGGCATCATGTCTTTTACTTTAAAATGTTTACCGTCCAGCTTTGCACATATAGGACAACAGTTCGCATTTGCAACAAACTCATACAATTCAAAATCATTTTCTTCAAACGACTTCTTTTGTGCTGCTGTCTGTACTCTTGCAAGTTCTGTTCGCATAAGGCGTTCTGCATTGTGTTTGCTTGCCCCGAATTTTTTTCGTATTTCTTTCGCAAGTACACGTGGGTTCTTGCCTTGTATCAGTCCGCTTTGTAGCAATTTGGCAAGGTCTGCTTTCAAAAGGTCTTGATACATCCATATTCGATCCGAAAATTTGGCGTTGTGGAAAGAAGCATTTACAATTGATTCTGCCAATTTGCTATTGTTTCCTATTGTCGCACCGAGAATCCCGGCTTGCCGTTCCAGTTCTTCTATTGTTCTGCCTTGCAAGATTTCTTGCATAAACTTCTCTAACTCGTCATACCCCTTTATCAGTTCGATGCCGATGTTCGCCTTTAAGAGTTCCAACCTATTCACTTTCATAGTTAGATTGTAAAGACGCATCTCTTCATTTGCTGTTTTTGAAAACTCTCTGTTCTTTACATACTGCTTTGCTTTACGCTCATATCCCTTTACGTCAAGCGCCGAAGCACGTTTCTTTGCTTCAGCTATAGAAATACTCTCCGCCTTTGCATAACGTCCAAAAAAGCCGTCTATCTCTTTCTGAATAGCGTCTAACATATTGTCATAAATTTCATTTATGCGTTTGTCATATTCCTTTTCATCTGTTATGTAGTGCTTCAAGGCTTCCGCTTCACGTTTATTCCAGTAATCTCTACTGCTCATTCATTTCACCTTTCAATATTGCCTTTGCTTCTTCCTTGCTGATTCCAATAGCGGTCTTTATAAGTTTTACCGCCTGCCCTTCCGTAATCTTGCCACCAACAAACTGCGACATTATAGCAAGAAGGCTTTGCGTCTGTGCGCCGTTCAGCATCTTTCCTTGCACTTCCGTTACACCCCCTACACCATTCTTGCTATCAGGATCATTTTCCAAATATCCGGTATTACCAAACATCACACGATCAACAACAGTTTCTTCCTGCGGTGCGTTCTCTCCCTCGATTCTGTCCATCTCTTCTTTCACATTGTCAACAACAGAAATTACCTTCAACTGTGTTTCGTGACTTGTGATTCCTTCCATCTGTGCGGCAATCTGCGTTTCTTCAAGTAAGTTTGCCGGGTAGTTAGGTGTGAATGTGTATTTCAGTTTCACCCATGCATCCGACGGAACTTTAGAAGCAGGATGTCCAAAAAGCAGCTTATATCTGCGATTCATTCCGCTTGTAAACTTTCTTTCCTTGGTTTTTTCAAGATTACTCATAGCCTGCAGTTTGTATTTCAAAGCAATGCCGGAACTTGCACCGAAGTTTTCGTCTGAAATATTCGCTACCATGCTAATTTGAAAGATGAGCCGTTCCAACCTGTTTAGCAGGTTTTCTTGTGAAGTATCATTTGAAGGCTTGTCCATAAACTCCGCGACAATTTTTTCGACATCATCACCGTAAAAGTTCACAATCCGACTATCGCGAATAAAACGCACGTCATCATTTTCTACTTCTGCGCCAAGAACCTTTAAGTAACAGTCTGCAAAATAATCTACATCATTGGATTTTTCCGATATCGCTTTATTAAAAGCGTTTACCATCGACATCACAGGCTCAAAAATTCCTTGTCGCTCTGTGTTCTCTATGTACTCTGTAGCTGGGACACTGTCAAAATAGTGTGGTTTCCAGTCATCTTCTAACCAATTGATACCGCCTGTGATTTTAAAGTTTCGCACGCCATATCCGTCTGAAATACTTCCCCACTCTGTGTTGTCATTATCTGTATATCTACGCACAAAGAACATAGGGCGCTCAATGATAGATTCGTCATAAATCATAAATGCTTCAAGCGGCGAAAGGTATGTGATGCATAATTCCGATTCTTCATCTGTATAATACATTTCATACCCTTTTCCGTAGATACTGCATATCTTTGATAGTTCTGCGTTGTTGTCGTCCTGATCATTGTATTGCTCAATGTACTCTACAAATTCCGACACTTTTTCATCATCACATGTTATTTTAATCGGATTTCCAATAAAAAAACCGTTCATTGTGTCCACGATGTACTTCGGGAAATTCACAACGATACGGTTGTCGGGCTTGTAAGCTGGCTTTACTGGCTCATGCAATATTTCGTGATTGCTTGTATATGCATCATACAACTTTTCATATCTATCATTTATTTCTCTTTGGTGCTTGTCCAAAAATTGCGCAAGCAACACTTTTGTCATTTCTGTTCCTTTCGGTAGTTTAAACATCTATTATATTCCTCCTAATAAACTTCTGTTCATTTTCGGCTTTCCTCTTCGCTCATCCTCAATAGAATAACGCAGCATAGCCATAGCATCATCAAAGAAATTCACAGGTTCATCTAAATACTCCCCTGTCTTTTCGTTCTTCTGCCATTTCCATTGCTGAATCTCTTTTATTGTGTTCACGCAAGACGGGTGAATGTGGATCGTGTGCTGCTTCAGATAATCAATCTGTGCTTTTACGCTGTTTGGGTGTTTCTTTACTGGTATCGCCCTGTACCCCGCCTTTTTCCACATCTTTATTCGGTCAGGCTCTGCGCTGTCGCACCACATCTTTATATCTTTTCTTATTCCCTTTTTGTCGGCAATCTTAATCAGTTCAGACGTGTCTTTTTCAAATTCATAGATTTCACGGCACAAATACAATTCACCGTCTTTAAATCCTACCTCTCCGATACAGTTCGCATGGTTGAAGCCAAAATCCTGAGAGTTTACCATGTAATCAAAACGCTCCGGGGATGTGTCAAACTTTTCTATGATGTAGTTCGACAAGATAAGTCCACCAATTTCACCCCATTCACCCAGGCCATAAATCTGATAGCCTTCTGGGTCTACAATCTTTCTTCTTTCCATACGCTGCCGATATGCATCATCAATAAATCTATTCTCTAAATACGTGCTGTGATGCGTCATAACATTTTGGTCGGGAATATCAAAAAACACTTTCTTAATCCAGTGATTTTTATTGACTGGATTGAAAGTGCACCGAATTTGATAAAATTGTCCATCCGGCAATTGTCCCCTTAAACGATCATCTATGATTTCAAAATCGGATTGTGTAATCTCTGTTGCTTCTTCTATCCATACATCAGTCAGCTTTCCTTTCTTGAATGTAATAGATTTCAACTTCTCACGCTGCTTCTCGTCATTCACTCCTCGGAATATAATCTGATTCCCATTGTGCTTGCATTCAAGCATTAAAGGCGATTGCTTAATGTCCCAATACAGGTTGTATTTATCTCCAAACATACGAAAAAGAGCACCTTGCAATTCTGCAAAAGTGCTGTCTCTGTTCGTGATATCTGATTTTCTGACGCATAGAAGGTTTCTCCCTTTGTCCTTCATAAGTCTTAATATGTAATGCTGCGCCGTGTCTACGCTCTTACCCGACCCGGCAGAGCCTTTCATGATGATATAGCGCTTTTTACATGCATCAACTTCTTTGAAGCCGGGATTCATTTGTACGGTTATGTTCATAAGCAATCAACTTCTTCAAATGCTTTTAACATCTTTGGGAATTGATATGCAAAGAAATCCACCATTTCTTCATTTAACGCCCACGAATCAACATTGTTACTTGATTCCGCAAGTCCTGATTCATAGAAAAATGCATGGATGATTTCATGCCTTAATACTTTCTTTTTGTACCAATCAATATTCTTAATTTCACAGTTATTCTCTGTAAGTTCAAGAAGTACTATTTCTTTCGTTGTCCTGTCGATATAACCATCTGCTGCTTTTAAAATTTCATCTTCTTCCGCTTTCTTCTGGACAATCTTGTATTCAGTTCCTAAAACATTTACTTTTTTCATTGCTCTTCTCCATAATCAATATTGATGCTTAACTCCATATCAACCGCCTGCTCGACTTTCTCCGTGTAGAGTCCATAGCGTTTTCCAAGGAGTTCCGCAGCTTTCAGACGTTCCCTTTCGTCAGGTGCTTTCTCCATACGGCTTGCCCGTGACATTCCTTCTCCGATTCCTTCCACGACTACGATTTCAGATGTAGACGTTCCTCGGAGTACACTCGTTAAATACTTAAGTACCTCGTCTTGCGTTGCTATCAGTTCAGATTCCTTTTCTGCCATGCGTTCTGCAATATATTCTTTCAAATAAGGTTTCGTTAGGTTCTCCATTCCGATAACACTCGCCGTTTTCTTCGAATACCCTGATCTTATTGCCGCCTGTGTTGCGTTCAGGTCAATCAGGTATTCATCACAAAATCTCTTTTGTTTTGCGGTCATTCCCATTCCGCAACACTCCTTTCAAAATTCAATAAAGAAAAGACGCCCTATTCAGACGTCTCTCCCCGTTCCTTATTCACTTCTTCGATGAATTGTTTCATCATAGCTGTTATCTGCCCTGCCTGACTTACTCCGGCATTCTCACATGCTGCTTCAAATTCTTCTACCAACTCTCTTTTTAATTTAAAGCCTTTTGTCATCCAACCGGCTTTCTTTTGGTACTTCTCT
Organism: Faecalimonas nexilis; assembly: GCF_059731825.1. Taxonomy (NCBI): domain Bacteria; kingdom Bacillati; phylum Bacillota; class Clostridia; order Lachnospirales; family Lachnospiraceae; genus Faecalimonas; species Faecalimonas nexilis. The sequence continues at coordinate 2,053,344 of NZ_AP029189.1, forward strand.
GACGCAATCGTCTGAGGCTTCGGACTACCTTTTGGCATCTTTATCCCTCCATTTTCGATACATTCTTCCTGCTATGATACTTGCAACCACAGCAACTACTACCGCTATAATTATCTCTATCCTCATAGCTTTACACAGATGAGTATTTATGTTATATTTTTCTTGATAGAAGGGCTTTCGCCCTTCCGTGTTATTTTGTGATTAGCCATGTGATAATTCCGGCTATCACTCCCGAAACCACTCCTGCGATTGTTTGAACCAGCACTTCAATCCAATCAATGGAGTGTTTCTTTTTCTTTCGTTTTTTACTCATCTGTCTTTCACCTCCTTACAATTATATTATACTATATGGTTTACCATATGTCAATACATTTTGTAAGAAAGCAATTCTTAAATTTCCGCATTAGAAAAGACGCCCTAATGGACGCCTTAACTTAATTTTCATATTGTTTTTTTATATATTCCATAATTTCGTCTTTATTTTTCAACTCCGAATTCTGAACAAAAGATAATAAATTTCCCTTTATATCTTCTAAACTGAATCCATAGATATTCATTAATGTCGTAAATATAAAATCTATTTTTATTTCATTTACAACATTATAAATGGTTTTATCCTTATTAATAATTTCCGCATAAATCTTTTTGATTTTATATAAATCTATGCAATTTTTTATCAATGCTACCGTATAAAATATTATAAAAACTACATGGTAAATTTCAATAGTAGTTATAACCCAAAAAGCCACCTCATTTACTAAAAACCTATTACTAGAAAAAGTCATATATATTAATATTATCCCTGTACATTGCACTGCAATATTTATAGCAAGAAAAATATAACTTGATAAAATATATTCTATTGTTCCAGTTCCATTAATTTCATCTATTTTTTTAATCTCGTTATTACTAAATAAACTAACAATAATGGCAACCCCGCTTAATGAAAATCCCAACATTCCAAACATGGCTCCCAAAATACAAAGCATTAAATCTGGTAAGGTATTTTCAAAAGTTTCAAAATCCGTATACAACTTTAACCAACAGAAGTACATAATAAAAATTATTGTAATAAGGATTGATACTTTAACTTCCCACTCTCTTATATCAATCAAATCATAAATTCTATTTCTCTTTTTCACACCCATCATTCCTTTTCATTTTCTGAAATACTTGTGGCTATCCTTCTTTTTATTATTTCTTCACATGCAGATTTAAATTCTACTATTCGATTAATACTTTTCTTGACTGGTGCTTTGTCTGCTGTACTATGTACAACTCCATCTCTTCCAACAGCCTCTACCTTTACATATCCATTTTGAGTTGCAATTCTTGATGAAATACTTTTCTGCAAATTATCTACAGACGCGATTTGTTCTTGTATAATTTGAGCATTTATATTTAATCCCAATTTATTTGATGAAGTTAAAATAACACTTTTTGTCGACAAATTTGCATCTTCGAACTCTTGCAACTGTCCCTTTCCATTTTTTTCAATAGATTTTAAAATACTCTCATTAGGATTAGCCGGTTGAAAAGAGAATGTTAATTTTTGAATACTTTTAATCTTGCGTAACTCATCTTCTATTTCGGAAATGTTCAAACCATTTACATATCTATTCACTGAAAACTCATAATCATATCCCTTTTCTGTCACGCACTTATTAATTAATTTTGCAAAAATATCTAAAAATTTTTTGTGACCAAATCTCTTTGTGGTATTATATCCAACAATTTCATTAAAAACATCAAAATAAAATGTGATTCCATCCGTATTGGAAACCGCTTTAGTCTCCAGCTCATTAGTTGCAGAATTAAGCTCCTTATAATACAATTTTGATTTTTTATAAAGTGTTCCATACAAATATGTATCTGTTTTTTCTTTTAAACTCACGTGATAATCTATAACATCACTATAAACTTCTCCATCATTTCCGATATAGGAATATTCCTCTTGCAATTCTAATCCATCATAAAAACTGATCAACGTATTTATTAGCAAATCTCGTATATTAATCTTACCAGAATACACATCATAAATATGCTCAGATTTCAAATTCACTTTACCAAAATACACCGTAATTCCCATACTATTTCCTCCACACACTTACATAAACAAAACCCTATAAACATAATACAAGATTTTTCGATATCATTCAACATGGTTTGACATTTATTTCACATATGAAGTAAATTCATTATAGAACATTTGTTCTATTTTGTCTATTGACAAAATCCACAAAAAAGACACCTCACAATTTGCAAGGCGCCCTTTTCGATATATAAGTGTGTTTTGGGGAGAAAAGTCAAAATTAATTATAACTTTTCTAGAATAATTATAACATATCTAAAATGTTAATTGTGTTAATCTTTCAAGTATTCACTTGTTATTTGCGAAATTCTTCCTCTGCTATATCCAATGATGTCTGCAACATCTCTCTGCTTCTTCCCATCCACGTACAGCAATTCAAAAATCTCCTTAATCTCAATATCTTTTATCCCTGCAAGGAATTCCTCCACCTCTTGAATCTCTGTTACTACCTGCAGGCGTTCCGCTTCTTTTTTCCTGATCTGCTTGTTTATTCGCTCCTGCTCATCCGGATCAGGTATCATCACAGATGTCCTAACTTCCGTATAGGGAAAATCTTTACTTGACCCACGAACCTTTCCCATCACTTCTCCTGCCGGCTCAGTCTCACAGAGTTCTGATATCCTCGCATCAATTCTTTTAAGTCTTGCTTTGTTCGGTATATACTTTTTTAGTTTTAACTTGTCCACCGGCACCACCTCCCTTATGTATTTTCCTGATGTAATCCATTACCTCGATACTCTGATATGCTTCGTGCTGCATGTGCCACTTTGCAGTTTCACTCGGTCCTCGCTTTATAATATCATCAAAGGTATTTTCTTCGTCCAGCTTTGCTTGTTTCCGTGTTCTTCCATAGCTCAAATTATCACTTCCCTTCAAATTTTATATTTTTTTAAAAATAGCGTTAGTTTCCCTCGACTTATGTGTATATATAGTAGAGGAGAAAATAAGTTTGAGGTCGGGGCAACGGCACTTAAGACCGTGCTCCGCTGTCCTCTACTACAAAAAGTCTTCTATGTTCATTTGTCCTGGAATCATATCTGTCGGAAGGTCTCCCCACTCAACTCCTATGTAATCTAAGACGCGCCCCCATCCAAACTTCTCTCCCGTTTCCGGATCCGTGCAACAACGATACATCCAAAATTCCCATTCTTTCGGATTGCGTTCTCTTAATTGGTCAAATCTATGTGGTCGTTTTTCCATATGGATTCCGAATCCACACATGCTACATCCTGTTCTTTGTGCCTTTGTAGTATAAAGTGTTCCATCTTCTTTTCGTTCTATCGTTCCATATATTTCCGGCACTGGTACATTTAGATCAAGTGCTAACTGCAACAGATCCTGTCGAAGAAATGGTGCGAACGGAGCACTTCGAATAACCGTTTTTCCAAAATAGTTGCAACCATGCTCCACTAGTGCTTCTTCCCTTTGTCCTCCCTCCGATGCCATTAATCCTAAAAACGGACGGCTATTATGTTCTTTCGCCCATTTATTGCAAGGGTCTTCTTTCATGTATTTGCAGCACTTGTTAGATACCTTAAATGGTGCTATTTGGTAATTTACTCCTTCATTTTCATTCTCATATCCTCCAAATAACTCTAACCATTTATTCGGCAACTTCATCCTACTATTCTTCGCATAATGCCCCTGTGCTCCGCACTCTCCTGTAATAATCGCGTGTCGTACTGTTTTGTTCCGATCTGTCGGATGCTGCAATGTATCTATTCTTCCGGCTATCTTTTTCGATATTACCGGAAATCCTACTTCGTTTAGAATCTCAACTTTCGACTTTCCGGGTGCAATTGAAATTACTCCTAATTCCTTATGCACATTTTGGATACTTTTATCTTCCAAAGACGAAACAGATACCGCAGGTATATCTATTCCAATTTTCCTAAGGAAACATAACAGCACAATACTATCTAATCCGCCAACGCTTACATGAGCATTCAGACCTCGATTGTCAAGTTCATTTACAAACTCTATCGCTCTTAATTCTGCTCGTTTTACTTTAACTTCGTAAGGCAGATTCTGCATGGCTGTAAACCTTGCCTTTTTCTTTCTCTTTTCTTCCTTCCACTCTTCTCTTTTAAATTGTTCTTTATCCATTTCCTACTCCACCTCCAACAAATCTGCATTATCGAAAATGTTTCCGATTACAACAATTTCTTCACAGCATCCGAGATACTCAAAATTACGTCCATAGTTTTCTTTTCCATTTGTTCCTTTAAAATCAAGTTCTGTTTTATCCCAAACAACAACATATATATGTATTTTCCCGTCATATACCATTTCACAAATATCATTCTCCCAAACCTTCTGACCGTTCTTGTCCATAAGTCCTGTGTACTGGCAGAGGGTATTCGGGTCTACTTTCATCCATCCCCATTCTTCATTCCTGTTTATTTTAAACGGAACAAAGATTACATCGCTTGGTTTTATATCTGTGCCAAGTCTTGTTTTAACATAATACCCTTCCACCCATTCGCCGTTATCCAACCGCTTTGCTTTAAAAAGTATTTCTCGCATTCTTCCTCTTTTCCTTTCCGATTCCCTTGCGAGTTTTCTTTTGAGTTGACTCGCAAGATAACTCAACTAATTATGACCAATCTAATCTCTGTCCGCACTCGTCGCAAAACCTCATATAACTTCTAAGTATTCCTTCGCATTTTGGACATTTCCCCACTCTGCATCCAATGGCTCCATTCACCCCGATGATAATCGGTTTCTTCGCCGTATCACGTTCTTTTAACTGCTGCACCTGCTCCGGATCCAAACCTGTATCTTCGTATTCCGCCAGTCGTTGTACAAGTTCCTCTTTCTTATTCGGAGACCAGTATCCCTCTTTTATTCCATTATTCCGCTTATGTGTTAATCTACTCATCCTCAATCCTCCTCTTCCGTATTTCTACAATCTTCTTAAATCGCTCCCTGTTCCCCATATTCCGACTATTCTGATTCACCATACAGCATACCTCTGTCCATTCTGCTGCGAATTTCTCATAGTCTTCGAGGGAGTCGAATCTGCCTTTTAATAATTCCGTTCGCATCATTTATCCTGTCCTTCTTTCTAGGTGTTTTTCATGCATCGCATTCACTACCTTTGCCAGTTCCCAATTAATGCCCTCGCACACATTGCTCATTAAGACACTGTCTTTATTCTTCGTAAGCAATTGCTGGCATCTTTCCGAGTAAGCATTAACATCATGATCTCTTGTGTATTGCCGGAACGAATTCCAACATGCATTATATAGCGTCTTTATTCTCTCATCTAATTCATCTATGTCCACATTTATCCACCTTTCGTTACAGAAGATACAAAAATCTTATTCCAGTTACATTTTTTTGTATCCGCTGAATCCCTTGTATTTACTGCGTTTGTAAGCGTTTTTACATCTAGGTTACAAAGTTACAAGCACTTTTCTTATATAGAGCACCCTCGGTGTATGGATTTCATTCACACTTTTTCTCTAATATATAGCGTAAAAAAGCCGTGTAACTCGTGTAACTTGTAACCGCTTATTTAAACGGCAGCTCTTCCCGTCCCTCGTCAACAGGCTTAAATCCGTCATTATCCATGCTTTCATCTATCTTCAACCACACGCATCTCGCAGCCGTTCCATTGATTTTTTTAACCTTCGTCTGCTGTCCTCCCTGTGTCTGAATCAAGCATTTCTTATCTGCCCATGATAAGAATGATTTCTTTGAAAATCCGCCTTCTCTACATATTTGATCGAATGCAGAGTTATAAAAAATTGCATATCCACCGTCTATCACTCCCCATTTCTCACAATTTGTCACAGTATCAAAGCGCTGGTTGTTCATTCCAACTTTGTCTTGTATAAAATGATAACACCTTTCATTGTCTGAAAGCTCATTTCGGTCTATTAGAACCTTTTTTGCATCTTCTATTGAAATGTATTGTCCGTCCTCAAAAATGTATTCTGTGGCGATTTTATCCGCCGTAAGGACAATTGCAAGTGACAGACTTTGTTTCTGCATTTTGTCGGTATTAAACAGCTTCTTTTGAAACTCTGCTTGTATTTCCCTAATGCGGTCTACTCCAAGATTCCTGATAATCTCAATGAATCTCTTGCCTGCAAACCCATAATTTTTCTTTACAATGTCAGCCGTTTTCTGTGGATTTTCATATACTTTTTCTCCACACTCTACCTCAAGGATCCTGTTGATTGCACCGCCTTGATTGACGTAGCTGTTCAAAGGTCGCTCACCATTGCAGATCATAACGTTTCGCCAACGGTTTTCCCGATTAATTCCAAGGTCCTTATTGGAACGGCTCTTCCCCTTTCCGGAACAGAGGTCATAAACAATTCCCTCAAAATTGTCTCTGATCCGCGCTGATGTTTTACTTGTATCATCTAAAAACATAGGTAAATGATTCAGCATATCCGCCTTCGCCTCCAGTGCAACGTCCGTAGTTTTAAAGTCTCCTATGTACCTGCTCTCATCAGGATTTGCCCAAACAGATGCTGCTACCATTAAAGACACTGTCTTTCCACCCTCTGTCTCGCCCCATAAGTCTACAAAAAACGGAAGTCCACCAAGTAAGTGCACAAGCACGCTCGCAAACGATGCAGCGAGAAGAAATTTCACTTCGATTCTTCCGCTTTTTCGCAACTCTTTCACGTGATCCAACCATGTCTCATAGTTTCCACGTTCCGAAACACTCTCAAACGTCTGTTTAAATCGCGAATCTCCATCGAATATAATGTCCGTGTCATAAGGGATAAACTCATTCTCTATCCAACCAAGTTTACTGGTAGAATACTGCACATCTATGTAATCATCGTTTCCATTCTCTACATCTGCAAGATATTTAACCAGTAGCTTTGCATTCTCAGAAGTAACTGCAATTCCTCTTCCTGACAATGCTACAATTTTACTTGCCGATGTGATCATAATCTTTGGAACTACAATTTCGTTCCATCTGCCGTTCCTTTTGTATGCAAGCTTTATCTGCTCTTCTCCTGTTTCAAGATTTTTTAACCGCTCTACTGGGAGAATTGGATGATAACACGCCACTTCTTCGATTCCACCGGATGTCTGAGCATATATCCCTGTGTCATTTGCAATCCAACCGCCACAAAACATGTTGTCGTACTTACCTGAAAAATTTGTGAAATTGTCAAGAGAGCACACCGCTCTTGTCTCTTTTTCCTGACGCTTCATCTCTCGATCTGCCTGATTATATCCCTTTATCATCTCATCGAAATCGGATTTAACACCAAGCGCTTTCGCCCTCCTTCCAAGCTGAACTTTTCTCTTTGAGTGTTCAATAGGGTCTTCAATTTCATACAGTTCAATGAAAACCTCATCGTCCAAAATGGAATCTGCATCCAGTTCATTCAATTCCTTCACGTCATCACCTCTTCTCTGTTCAATATCTCATGTATGTATAACTGATATTGTAGAGCATTGTAACAATCACACCATACATCACTGTAGGGTTCTGATTTCTTCATATAGTCTCTATAAATATCAATCAGTATATTATTAAGCTCTTTTTTTCTTCTTAGTTTTTCTTTAGTTTTTTCGCGTTGCGCTGCCTGCTTCTTTGCTTTGTAAACTGACAACCTTGAATGGAAAGTAGGTTCTTCATAAGTTCCGCCAAGACTATAAAACGCCGTCTTAAAATCACAATGATCCATCTGCTGTACGAATGAGAAGATATCCCCACTCGCTCCGCAGCCAAAACAATGATACGAATCTTTATAGATTTTCATAGAAGGTTCCCGATCGCCTTTATGGAACGGACAGGGAATAAACCCCGCCCTGTTTACCCGAAAGCCATAACTCTCCACTACATTCCTCATGTTATGTGATTGCTTTACTTCGTCCTTATTCATACCGTTTCTCCGAGTAGTTCAATGATTTTCTTTCCGGTATCCTTTTTCTCGCAAAATTCAAACCGGACATTATATCGGTCCCGGATTGTACAAAGAGATTTGTATAATTGATTCCCGTCCACCGCCTTGGCAGAGACAATATATTTTTCCCTCTTCCCGTTCACTATTCTCCACCGGACTTCATGCTTTCGTGGATTCTTCCAAAAATAAACATCTTCCAAGCTCTGTACATCCGGTCCATGCTCAATCAAAACGATCAACTGAATATTTGCCTGCATCGCCTTGATCAGCTCTTTCTTGAAACGTTCATGTTGCTGGCAGACATTTCCGCATAACTCCTGCAGGTTTTGTTTCCTATCGATAATCAGCCGGGGATTGTCTAAAGACATATAATCCCCAACTAATAATTTGCTTGAAAAATGATTTACGCCCTGCTCATCGAATGTCTTAATAATCTTTCTGATTGCCCGGGCTTTTTCCCTGCTGTCAATCTGTATATCCACAAAAATCACTCCTAACTAAATGGCAATTCCTCATCAATTCCGTCCGGAATATTCATGAATCCATCTCCTGCAGGTGTAGCACTTGGATGATATCCATTCGTACGGTTTTTATAAGCTTGCGTTTCTGACATATCCGGTACCTGTGCATCATTCACCTTGTCTGTAGATATAAACCATCTTAGAACTCGTTTTTCAATTTCTTTGCCATTGTAATAATCCATCTGCGGTCCAAATACACCACCAATTACCTTATTCTTAAACTGCTGTTCAAAGTTGTCTCCCCACTGTACTTCCATCTTGTTGGAATGCTCCACGCAAGTGATAAATGTTTTGAATGATCTGCTACAGTTTCCTTCAGCATCTTCTGTTAAGATGTATTGAGTTGCCTGATTCGGCCACTTCTTTTCCGGTCTGATATCGTCTCTGAATGCTTTTTCAAAATATCCCGGTTGCTTATCATTCTTTGCAAAATCGAAAGATACTTTAATCATATCTTTCCCATTCTTGGACTTCATTTCCGACACTTCCTTGATTACAAGATAGTGACCTCCAAGCTCTACTGGAGTAAACTCTCCTTGTGCTTGTGTGGTTTCAAAATTGTTAGGTTTCTGCATATTAAAATTCCTCCAATGCTTTAATTACTTCTACGATGTCGTTGTCAATCTCCATCTGCTCAAATGCTCCAAGTGGAGATTTTGCCGTGCTGTTATTCGCTTGTGTCTCAAATTTATATTGTCCATCCACACATTTGCTCAAAAGGACGGTCGTAAATTTGCTTTCAAGCACAATCTTGTCCAACTTTTTGCCGGATGTCTTAATACGAGTGAACATATAGCCATTCTCGTCATGATCTGTTTGGGTGTGAGCTGTAAAAATAACAGTTAAGTCATCACGATATTCATAAGCTTCATTCACTAGATCCCAAACACATGCTGCTAAATCTACCCACTTGTCGTATCCCTTCTCCTTACTCCGCCTCATCTCGTCAGCAACCATGAGACCGTTAATCGTATCGACAACAACAACTTTAATATGCTTCCATTTTTCGACTTTATCGATTTTTTGAAGCGTTTGCTGTACAACTTGCGCAAAGTCTGTCTTAATGTAATTCTGATTTTCAGAGTTATACTGTTCTCTCCAACCTTTCCAAGACAACCCTTTTTTGTCGCAATCTATATACATTGTCGTCTTTGGATCTAAATTTCTCATACTTGTTGTTTTGCCGGATCCTGATTCTCCGGCGATGCAAATCACCTTGCTCATTTATGATTCCTCCTTGTCATAAACCACTCTGTCTACTGATTCTAAAATGATTAAACTTGCAATCTCTTTCATAGAGAGAGTGGATTCGTTGTAGATTTCCACCAAAGCATTATAAGCCTGTGGAGTCAACCGGATAATCGCTTGCTCCTCTACCATTTTCTTCTTCCTTGCTGGAATATGTATCTTTCCATCACCCATTACACGCACTCCATTTCCTGTTCTGCGTCAAAGCAAAAAGTATTTTCAACTCTGCCCTTATGGCACTTTACCTCTGTTTTATTTTCTTTATTAACAACTTCGTCAACTTCGAAATTTACGAAATTGTCATAATCTCCGTATTCGATGCGAATCACATCTCCAACAACTAATTCTTTCGCTTTCTTATTCTTCATTGTTTTTCCCCTCTACTTCCTCTATTCCTAGAATCGCCAATACTATGCCTGCGTCAACATATCCCGCTGCGTTTGCATATCGTTCTACTGCGCGAATAGTTGCAGTAGCTTCTTCTGCTGGAATATCATCATTAAATTTATATTTTGCCATTTGACTTTCCCTCTCTTCTGTTTTACAATTTAACTGTGTTTTTAAACTTGTGCCCGAAAAAGGTCTGCAAACCTTGGGCACTTTTTTAGAATCCCATTGTAGTTAAAAATGCAAGGCATCTTCCAACCGCCATTCCAAATCCAAATATCGTAGCCACAACTGCTATGATTGCATATATCTTGCAGCATAACTCGGCTTTGAGCTTGTCCCTCTTTTCCTGTCGTATCTTTTTCAACATTGTTTGATTTCTCTTCTCTAACATCTCATTACGCTCAAGCAATTCATGATAATATGTAATCGCCTCCTGAATCTTCTTCATCTGCTCCTCTGTTCTAATTTCTTCCATCTTTCCTTCTCCTTTTCTTCGCCCTGTTTTTATTGCGTTTGTAACGCTGGTATTCTTTGTATGTCACAGTTCTTTCTCACCTCCCTTCAAGCCTACGAATTGCCTCTTCTCTGCTAATCTCGATATATCTTGCCACTTCGGTTATTGTAGCTTCGTATCTGTGCTTCTTCGGTCCGGTTTTAATAACTCGACCAAATTCCCAAAAACCATTTTTCATATTGTAACGAACTTTATTTTTGTCGCACCCTACTATTTTTGCGATTGCCGGTGCTTGTATGATTTCGCTCACGCTTATCACCTCCCTACTCTAAGAAATACTCAATGCTTACTCCGAAGTAATCAGCTACGCAATTTCATTTAATGAAATCTGTGCATTTGCATTATCAATCATTTCTTTCAGATATGTAGGTACTTCGTACATATCAATACATTCGTGAGCTTCATAGAGATACTTACGCTTCAACGCTTTGTATGATTTCGGCTTTCCGTCATCCGAATAAATACCGAACTCTCTTTTGATTTGGTCGTAAATATCTCGGTATACTTTGGAACGGATATTATTATCCTTGTATGCGTCTGATTTCTTTCCACCTAGTACCGACACGCCTTTTCGTTTTACATGGTTGGAAAGCTCATCTGCTTCACTTCCGTATAAGGGAATGTCAAATTCCAACTTATCCATACGGCTGTCAATTTGTCGCAGTTCCTTATCATGTCGATTTAAAATTTCAACAGACTGTTGCAAGATTTCAAGCTGTGTTAGAGGTTTCTTGACCTCAAAGTATGTATCTATCAGCCTGTCATACACTTCCCATGCAACATCTGTATTTAATGACTTCGCATGTAAGAATGCTCCTTTTTCTGTCCAAAGATAAATTGCTTTTGCTCTTATGAAAGAAGAAAACTCATTTTGATTTTTCTTGATAAACTCCATTTTCTCTTCCCCAGTTAAACAGATAAAATGTTTCCCCTCGATATACCGGTCTTTATTCCTATTGAAGTTATTTGTAATAGTTTGTGGCTCTGTTTCGTATGCCTCTGCAATCTGTTGTGTTGTTAGTACACGAATATTTTTGTACTCTGTAATTTTTAAATCGTTCATTTGACCATCCTTTCAAAGTTCAATATTTTGAACTTCTTCTTTAAAAAAATATTTAGGTATGTCTTCCTGTGCCAAATCTAGAAGTTCTACTGCTTTACAGATATCTGTCTGCTTCCACGGTCTCTCACTACTTAATTTCAAGCAAAGCGTTCTTTCCGACCATTTCATAGCTTCCGCAAACCTATACTGAGTTCCAAACTTCTCAATTATCCGACCTTTTAATTTGTCATAATTGAATGCCATATTATCCTCCTTCCGCTTTGTTCAAATATTTGAACTACTTGTATCTTAACACCCACTTGTACCCTTGTCAATACAAAAGTTAATTTTTTTGAACTTTTTTGTTTTTCATATTGAACTTTTGTTAAGTGTGTGATATATTTATAATCAGAAAGGCGGTACATTTATATGAAGAAAGAAAGCACTGCTACTAGGCTAAAAAAGATTATGGAGACAAAGGGACTTAGACAAGTAGATGTTCTGAAATTGACTGCACCATACTGCAAACAATATGGGATAAAAATGAACAAATCAGATATAAGTCAATACTGTTCCGGAAAAAATGAACCTAATCAAGAAAAATTGTTCGTTTTAGGAAAAGCATTGAATGTAAGCGAGTCATGGCTGATGGGATTTGACGTACCGATGGGACGTAATGACTACGAATTTAAAGATACGATTGGTCCTGACAACCTATCATTTAATAATGTAGAGGAATTCAAGAAAGCTTACGATCAAAGTGTGCTCAGAAAAAATAGATTAGAATATAGACTTTTAGAGAACATGAGAAAGTTGAATAATAACGGAAAGAAAAGTCTTTTGAACTATTCTGAAATATTACTTGGAAATCCGAACTTTATAGAATCCAACGATCATTTAGAAGTATTAGCAGCTCATGAGCGCACCGATATTAAAGTAACCGATGAAATGAGAAAACACGATAAAGACATCATGATGGATGACTCTGAATGGGAGTGATACAATGACAGTTTATGAAGAACTATTGGAAGAGGCGAATAGCAGCGGGCTGATTGTCCGCGAAAAGGCTCTTTCCGGTAGTGACGGATTGATCTATAAAAATAGAATTGCGATATCCAACAGGTTGAAAACATCCGCAGAAAAGGCTTGCGTCTTAGCTGAAGAAATCGGACATCACCATACTGCTGTCGGTGATATATTCAATCTGCAAGATATTGAAAATATGAAGCAAGAGCAAAAAGGAAGATTGCACGCATACAATCGGATGATCGGATTGCGTGGCATCATATCAGCTTTTAATGCTGGATGCCAGAATAGATATGAAGTTGCAGAACATCTACATGTCACGGAAGAATACCTGCAAGAAGCCATTGACTGTTACAAAGGAAAATATGGAGAGTATATCACTGTAGATAACTATGTTATTTATTTTATTCCAAATTTAGCAGTTATGGAATTCACATAAGTTTACAAAAACCCAATAATTGGAGGGGTGTTTAATGGGATTGTTATCTAAACTATTTACTAAAAATGCATTTTCATTCCAACCGCATTTTTCCAAAACAGAATATGATAATTGGCTTGAATATTTAAGTCAAGGCGGAACCACAGAAAAATGGAAAATTTTAAAGAAACAAAATAAATGGACTTTCAAGTCAGATCCGGTAGAAAAGCACATGAAACACGAAAAAGAGTTCCGTCCTGTATTTAACAAATACTATGATTTGATAAATAAGATTGAAACTAAATGGTCTACTGTATATCATTCCAAAGATTATACCTGTAAATTAGCTTGTGAAATTGAAAAAGAGTGTTATGAAGCTATTAAATTGTTTGGAAAACTCCGTGAAATTGATTTGAAATACGGGGAAACACCCATGTCTGGATCGAAAGTATTTAAACGTCTTGCAATTTTATATGAACGTCAAAAAAATTACGAAAAATCTATTACAGCTTGCAAACTTGCATGCAATTTAGGAATAAATGAAACAGCTAGAATGAAATCTATGATTTCTAAAGCTGGAAGAGACGCTTCCAAAGAAGAAACTTCTTTGATGAATAGCTTTCAAAATGAAACCTCTGAACAATCATATTCAGAATCAGAAAATAAGATAACACCTGCAAATAGTCGTAAATCAATTCCTTCTGAACAGATTGATGCCATGCAACGAATTAAAGCCAGTAAGCATTACTGCGATAAACTTTATAAAATGTTTTACAAGGGTTATCCAGAGATGCCGTTCATTTCACAAGATCGTGAATTGAACACTAATTGGATTAATCAGGCGCAAATGTTTGGCGCAAGCCCTACCAAGGAAATGATGACACGATATTCCGATGGACTTCTTCCGGGACATGTATATATGCTGTATTGGATTAGAGAAATTCATAGAAAAAGAATTCCATCTTATTTTGAGTATAAATATGGAATAAACTTTACAGACGAGCAAGACTTTTTGTACAAGCAAGGGTATTTGACATCTGAAATGAAAGTATCGAAAAAAGGAGAATCTGCTATTGATCTGCATTACAGTGTTATAACAGAACACAATAGTAACAAATGATATAACCGCTACGGCGTTATATAAAGGGTTGGTTCCCCTTAGATGTGAGCTAAAGAGAAAGAGAGTGAGAATTTGTATTGAACATAAATGAATACATCGTAAAACGAGTAGACGACCAAATAAACTGGTATGACAAAAAATCTCAAGAAGCACAAAAATGGTATAAGCTTCTGCAAATCATAGAAATTATACTTGCTTCACTTATACCATTATTATCCGGATATACATCTTCTTGTAAAAAACTATCCATTATTATAGGATTATTTGGAGCAATTATTGCAATAATTGAATCTGTATCAAAGCTTTACAAATTTCATGAAAATTGGATACAATACCGGTCTACCTGTGAAATGCTTCGATATCAAAAGCATTTATATATAACCGGATCTGCACCTTACAATAAAGAAGATGAAACTATTGAAAATATTTTTATTCGTAATATCGAAAATATCATATCATCGGAAAATAATCAGTGGAAAAATATAAATACTATGAAAGAAGAATCAAATGACACTCCACCCACTAATTAATTCTTTGATATGTTTTTTCAAAAATATCCGGCTTGCAAGGGTATTGTTCCCCTTCTACACCTGTTATAATCCAGTCTCCTGGAGATGCTTTCATATCACCTTCAAGAGTATGAATCACCATTTCCTTATCAGTCTGATAAGCCTCGATGATTACAGGTCGTTTTATAAATTTTTTTTTAACTTTATTCACAGTATCACCTCACATAGAAAGGATTGATTTATATGCCAAATTTATATGATTATCGTTTATTTATTAGTCACGCATGGAAATACGGAGAAAACTATAACCGATTAATTGATTTACTAGATAATGCATCTTATTTCTCCTATTTTAATTATTCAGCACCAACCCAAAAGCCATTGTTCCCACCAGGAACTCCAAAAACCAATTTAGAAATACAAGAGCTAATTACAGCAAAAATACGACCATCTCAAATTACAATCGTGATTTCCGGAATGTATGCTGCATATAGCGATTGGATGCAGTATGAAATCAGTGAATCTGTTCGAATGGGAAAACCTATTTTAGGTATTTACCCTTGGGGACAAGATCGTGCACCTATAGCAGTAACTAACGCGGCAGATGAAATGGTTCGATGGAATACATCTTCCATAGTTAATGCAGTTCGAAAATTAGTACCTTAAATACATATTGTTGACTGTCAACTTTAATATATCACAAGAATATATATATTTCAATAAAGCTATCTAAGGTTCTCCACGGCATGTAGAGAAACAACAAAACAATATTTTTACCTAGATAACTAAAAACCGCCCGGCACGCCAATACCGAACGGTCAACATACACCCGAAGATGTACATCCATATTGCAAGTTATATTGTATCATCTTCGAGACAGTTTAACAATCAGAACATGCATTCTGTTTGTTAGCTGTTATTTTTATACCCAAAATTCAAAAGGAGATGATTTCATGCCAAGAAAAAGAAAGAAATATCCAAAATTACCAAACGGCTACGGGCAAATTCGCTATTTAGGCTCTAATCGGCGTAATCCCTACGGTGTTTATCCTCCGGCAACAGAAGAATACCCTAATGGCCAAATGAAGCCACAGAAAGCACTCTGCTACGTGCCTGACTGGCCAACAGGCTTTGCAGTCCTGACAGCCTATAGAGCTGGCACATACATACAGGGAATGGAAAAGGACATTGCTGCCATCGACAACAAGCAGAATGCAGATACTTTTATACAGGCGCTCCTTGCAAATTACAATCTAATGCAGGGAATCGAGGAAAAGCAGGAAAAAGGCAAGACGTTCGGGGAAATCTTTAAAGAATACTATTTAGACAAATTTAAGCTGGAATACGGACATAGTGGAAAGAAAAAGAGCATGGAGTACAGCATGATCGCAGCTTATAAGAACTGCGCAGAACTGCATGACAGGGAATTTATATCTCTTACGAAAAATGATCTGCAAAAAATCGTGGATGAGTGTAATCTGAAACACTCCTCTCTCGAACTGATCGTAACTCTATATCATCAAATGTACCGATACGCTCTCGCAAATGATATTTGCGAAAAGGACTACTCACAATTTATTAGCATCGAAAAACCGGATGACGATGAAAATGGAGTTCCATTTTCCGCAAATGACTTGAAAATATTATGGGAAAACAAGGATGATGAAATCGTTGAGTTCCTACTGATCATGTGCTATTCCGGGTTCCGCATATCCGCCTACGAGACGTTAGAAGTTAATTTAAAGGATAATTACTTCCGCGGTGGTGTAAAGACCGCTGCCGGAAAAGATAGAATTGTTCCAATCCACTCTGCCATTCTTCCACTCGTCAAACGCCGGATGAAACGGCGCGGTAGATTAATGGAGATTGAAATTCATAAATTCAGGACGCAAATGTATAATACACTAGAACCCCTCGGAATTGAAAAACACACACCACATGACTGCCGGCACACATTTTCAGCGCTGTGTGAAAAATACGGTATAAGAGAAAATGACAGGAAGAGAATGCTTGGTCATTCCTTTAAAGACATAACAAATAAAAAATACGGCCACAGAGAATCAGAAGATCTGAGAGAGCAAATCGAAAAGATAAAAGTAGATTTGTTGTAAACGTGTTGTAAACCGTTTCGTTATATATCATTATATACCACTGTATTTTGTGAAATCTTATCACTTGAAAACGGCGTGGTTGACAGGTTTGTTGCATTTTTCCAGTCAACCACGGGTTTTTTAGAAATCCATGCAAATTTAAGAACCCCTTAAAAAAATGTTACGTATTTGCTACGTTTTGCTACAATTTTGTTGTAAAAAAAGAAGACTGCAAATCCATCTCTGAACTTGCAGCCTTTTTCCTATTCAATCACACGAACTCTTAAAACATCCTTTATCGTGCCCAATTTTTCTTTAATCTCTTCGTTCAATCCGCCTTCAATATCAATCATCGTATAAGCGTATTCCTTCTTACTCTTATTTGTCATGTCAGAAATATTCACTCCTGCCTCTGCAAGCAAGGTTGTGAACTGACCAATCATATTCGGTACATTGTGATGGAGAATCGTGATTCTTGTCTTTCCATCACGGTATCCCATATCGCAGTTCGGATAGTTGACAGAATTTCTAATATTCCCGTTTTCCAGGAAATCCATCACTTCTTTTACTGCCATCTTTGCACAATTATCCTCCGATTCCTCTGTAGATGCCCCTAAATGCGGAATCACAATCGTTCCTTTCACGCCTGCTACCAATGGATTCGGGAAATCTGTGACATACCGTTTCACCTTTCCGCTTTCCAGTGCGTCGATCATATCTTCTTCGTTCACAAGCACATCTCGTGCGAAGTTCAATACAACCACATCTTTTTTCATCAAACTGATCGCATCTTTATTGATCATTCCTTTTGTGCTCTCCAGTGCCGGAACATGAATTGTAATGTAATCACATTCTTTATACAATTCATCCACTGTTTTTGCATGATAAATATTTCTTGATAATTTCCAGGCTGCATCTACCGAAATATAAGGGTCATAACCGTATACATCCATGCCAAGATGAGCTGCTGCGTTTGCAACGAGAACACCAATTGCGCCAAGACCGATCACTCCAAGTTTCTTTCCTTCCAATTCACAGCCCGCAAATGCCTTTTTTTGTTTCTCCGCATGTTTTGCCACATCACCGTCTTCCTCGTGCTCCTGCACCCAGTTGATTCCCCCGATAATATCTCTGGATGCGAGCAGCATACCTGCAATCACAAGTTCCTTTACACCATTTGCATTTGCTCCCGGTGTATTAAATACAACAATTCCTTCTTCTGCACATCTGTCAAGTGGAATGTTATTCACGCCTGCTCCTGCACGTGCGATTACTTTTAACTCTTTATCAAATTCCAACTCATGCATTGCAGCGCTTCTCACAAGCACTGCGTCTACACCTTCTAACTTTCCTTCAGCTTCATACTCGCCTGTAAACTGGTTTAAGCCTACTTCTGCAATTGGATTTAAACAATGAAATTTATACATATCTACAGATTCTCCTCCTCAAATTTTTTCATAAAGTCCACCAGTGCCTGAACGCCTTCTTCCGGCATCGCATTATAGATACTTGCTCTCATACCTCCAACACTTCTGTGACCTTTTAAATTCTCAAGTCCTGCCGCCTTTGCTTCTTTTACAAATTTTGCATCTAACTCGTCACTTCCTGTAACAAACGGCACATTCATAAGAGAGCGATCTTTCTTTTCCACTGTTCCTTTGAACAATTTACTTTGATCAAGAAAATCGTAAAGAATCTTTGCTTTTCTTTCATTTCTCTCTTTCATCGCTTCCAGACCACCCATCTCTTTCAGCCACTGAAATACTTTTCCACAGATATAAATTCCATAAGCAGGCGGAGTGTTGTAAAGAGAATCTGCATCAGCATGTGTCTTATATGTGAGCATCGTAGGTGTTCCCGGGAGCACATCTTCTGTAATCAAATCTTCGCGGATAATCACAATAACTACACCTGCAGGTCCGATATTCTTTTGTACACCACCATAAATAATTCCATATTTGCTGACATCTACCGGCTCTGATAAAAAGCAGGATGATACATCGGCTACAAGTGTCTTTCCTTTTGTATTTGGCAGTTCCTTAAATTTGGTTCCATAAATCGTATTATTTTCACAAATATACACATAGTCTGCATCTTCTGAGATTGGAAGATCTGAACAATCTGGTATGTAAGAAAATGTTTTATCTTCTGAAGAAGCAATTTTATTGACCTTACCATATTTTGCTGCTTCCTGGTATGCTTTTTTTGCCCATTGTCCAGTCACAATGTAGTCCGCCACCTTGTTTTTCATCAAGTTCATCGGAATCATCGCAAACTGCTGTGACGCTCCTCCCTGCAAAAACAGCACTTTATAGTTATCCGGAATATGCATGAGCTCTCTTAAATCCGACTCCGCCGTTTTGATAATCTCCTCAAATGCTTTCGATCTATGACTCATCTCCATAACCGACATTCCGCATCCCTTGTAATCTAACATCTCTTCTGCTGCTGATTTTAGAACACTTTCTGGCAATACTGCCGGTCCTGCTGAAAAATTATACACTCTGCTCATTTTTTATTCCTCCACTTCATTTTTATTTTTCTAAATCTTCTTCACTAAATGCCTCGCTGATCGCAGCCCCTGGTGCAACCATCGGCCATACTTTTTCATCACTGTCGATCTGGCAGTCAATCACAACCGGTCTCCCCATAGCCAGCGCCTCCTGGAAAGCTTTTTGAAACTCTTCCCGTGTCGCCGCACGTATTCCGACCGCCCCCATTGCTTCTGCCAATTTTACAAAGTCTACCGCATCATTTAACACGGTTGCAGAATAACGCTTTTCATAAAACAGCGTCTGCCACTGACGCACCATGCCAAGTACATGGTTATTTACCACGACTTGAATGATCGGAATATTGTATCTTGCCGCTGTTGCAATCTCATTCATATTCATTCGGAAACATCCATCTCCGGCAACATTGACCACGGTCTTGTCCGGCATCCCCATCTTTGCTCCGAGCGAAGCGCCAAGTCCATAGCCCATTGTCCCAAGACCTCCCGAAGTTAAAAACGTTCTCGGTTTTGTGTATTTATAAAATTGTGCAGCCCACATCTGATGCTGTCCGACTTCTGTTGTAATGATTGCGTCTCCGTTAGTCTGTCTGTATATTTCTTCCACAATATACGGTCCTGTAAGTCCTTCCGGATGATACGTCAGAGGATGTTTCTCTTTATATTCCTCAATCTGCTGTTTCCATTCCTCATGACTTTGCTGTTCCACCTTTTCATTCAGGATTATCAGAACTTCTTTGATATCTCCGGTCACACTCGCATCTGTGAGAATATTTTTATCTATTTCTGCCGGATCAATATCAATTTGCAGAATTTTCGCATGATGTGCAAATTTCTTTGCATTTCCAGTCACACGGTCACTGAACCTTGCACCGACCACGACCAAAAGGTCACATTGGCTCACTCCAAAATTCGACGCTTTCGTTCCATGCATTCCAAGCATTCCAGAGTACAGCTCATCTGTTCCCGGAAATGCTCCTTTTCCCATCAGAGAATCCGCCACAGGCGCATCAATTTTATGTGCAAATTCCACTAAAGACTCACTTGCTCCTGACAAAACTGCTCCGCCACCCACAAAAATATATGGTTTCTTGGCTCTCTGAATCATTTTCACCGCTGTTTCAATCTCATCTTCATCGATTTTCTTTCTCTGAATATCTGTGACGTCAATTTCTACTTTTTGATATTCACTCAGATTTGCAGTCACATCTTTCGGAATATCGATCAGAACTGGTCCCGGTCTTCCTGTCCTTGCAATCAAAAACGCTTTTCGAATCGTATCCGCCAATTTATCGACATCTTTGACGATATAATTGTGCTTTGTAATCGGCATTGTAATGCCTGCGATATCTATTTCCTGAAAACTATCTTTTCCAAGCAGGGAAACACCTACGTTACAGGTAATCGCCACTACCGGAATGGAATCCATATACGCCGTCGCAATCCCGGTTACAAGATTCGTGGCTCCCGGTCCACTTGTTGCAAGGCAGACACCTACTTTCCCGGTTGCTCTTGCATATCCGTCTGCTGCATGTGCAGCTCCCTGTTCGTGGGAAGTCAATATATGACAAATCTCATCGCTATGTTTATATAACGCATCGTATACATTTAAAATCGCACCTCCCGGATATCCAAATACAGTATCCACTCCCTGCTCTTTCAAACATTCGATCACGATTTCTGCTCCTGTTAATTGCATCTGTCTTTCTCCTTCTCTTTATCTTGGGATTTCTAATACAGCTCCTCTGTTTCCGGATGTCACCAGCGCCGCATATCTTGCCAAATAACCTGTTGTAACCTTTGGTTTTCTTGGTTTCCACTCTGCTTTCCTTTTTGCAAGCAGCTCATCCGAAACAGCCAGCTCTATTTTATTTTCCGGGATATTGATCTTAATGATATCGCCTTCTTCCACTAACGCAATTGGACCTCCCACTGCTGCTTCCGGAGACACGTGTCCGATGGATGCACCTCTTGATGCGCCACTGAAACGCCCATCCGTAATCAACGCCACACTGGAGCCGAGTCCCATACCGGCAATTGCCGATGTCGGATTGAGCATCTCCCTCATTCCAGGTCCTCCTTTCGGTCCCTCATAGCGAATGACAACCACATCACCTGCGACAATTTTTCCGCCTTTGATTGCGGCAATCGCATCTTCCTCACAGTCAAACACTCTCGCCGGACCTTCATGTACCATCATCTCTTCCACAACCGCCGAACGTTTTACAACGCCGCCATGTGGTGCAAGGTTTCCTGTGAGCACTGCAAGACCACCTGTTTCACTGTATGGATTTTCAATTTGTCTTATGACATCCGGATCTTTGTTGACACAGCCCTCAATGTTCTCACCAACTGTTTTTCCAGTTACGGTCATGCACTCTGTATATAAAAGATTCTTTTTATTTAACTCATTCATCACTGCATACACACCGCCTGCCTCGTTCAGGTCTTCCATATACGTGTGTCCTGCCGGTGCGAGATGACAGAGGTTCGGGGTCTTTGCACTGATCTCATTTGCAAATGTGATATCAAAATCCATTCCAATCTCATGTGCAATCGCCGGAAGATGTAACATACTGTTTGTCGAACAGCCCAGCGCCATATCCACAGTAAGTGCATTCAAAATCGCCTTTTCTGTCATAATATCTCTTGGCCTGATATTTTTCTCCCACAGCTCCATCACTTTCATTCCTGCGTGTTTTGCAAGGCGGATTCGTTCGGAATACACCGCCGGAATCGTTCCATTTCCTTTCAATCCCATACCAAGCACTTCCGTCAGACAGTTCATGCTGTTTGCCGTGTACATACCGGAGCAGGAACCACAAGTCGGACATGCTTTGCTCTCAAATTCCTGTACATCTTCTGCAGTCATCGTTCCCGCCGCATAGGAACCAACTGCCTCAAACATACTCGAAAGGCTTGTCTTGCATCCCTTCACTCTCCCCGCAAGCATCGGACCTCCGCTCACAAAAATCGTCGGCACATTGATTCTTGCTGCTGCCATCAAAAGTCCCGGTACATTTTTATCACAGTTCGGAATCATGACAAGCGCATCAAACTGATGTGCCATAGCCATCGCTTCCGTGGAATCTGCGATCAGGTCTCTTGTGACAAGAGAATATTTCATACCGATATGCCCCATTGCAATTCCGTCACAGACTGCAATTGCCGGAAACATAACAGGCGTTCCACCAGCCATTGCCACACCCATTTTTACCGCATTGGCAATCTTGTCAAGATTCATATGCCCCGGCACAATCTCATTGTAAGAACACACGATTCCCACTAACGGTTTTTCCAACTCTTCTTCTGTATATCCTAATGCATTGAACAACGAACGGTGCGGTGCCTGCTGCATTCCTTTTGTTACTGTATCACTTCTCATATCTGTCTCTCCCTTCGTTACGCAATTCTTTCACAGATCAGATCACCGATTTTCGCAGTGCCAACCTGTTCTTTTCCTTCTGACATGATATCGATGGTACGGTACCCATCTTTTAATACCTGACTGACTGCTTTCTCAATTGCATCCGCCTCTTTATCTAAGTCAAATGAAAATCTTAACATCATCGCCGCAGACAGTATTGTGGCAATCGGATTAGCAATTCCTTTGCCTGCAATATCCGGTGCCGAACCGCCGCTTGGCTCATATAGACCGAATTTTGTATCGTTCAAACTTGCCGAGGCAAGCATTCCGATTGAACCTGTCACCATGCTTGCCTCATCGGACAAAATGTCTCCAAACATGTTTTCTGTCAAAATCACATCAAACTGCTTTGGATCTTTTACAAGCTGCATCGCACAGTTGTCGACAAGCATATGTTCCAAAGCAACTTCTGGATATTCTTTTGCAATCTCCTCAACAATCTTTCTCCATAATCTGGAAGAATCAAGGACATTCGCTTTATCCACACTGATCACTTTTTTTCTTCGTTTCATCGCGATCTCAAATGCTCTCTTTGCAATTCTTCGAATCTCATTCTCATTGTAGGTAAGTTCGTCACATGCGGTCATAACACCATCTATCTCTTCCGTCTTTCGATTTCCAAAATACAATCCACCCGTTAGTTCTCGCATGATCATCATATCAAATCCACCTTCGGTAATCTCTTCTTTTAACGGGCATGCTCCTTTCAATTCATCATACAGCACTGCCGGTCTTAAGTTTGCAAAGAGATTCAATTCTTTTCGAATCTTTAAAAGTCCTGCCTCCGGGCGTCTGTTTGGTTCCAACTGATACCACGGTGAAACTTTTGCATCTCCTCCGATAGAGCCCATCAAAACAGCGTCACATGATTTTGCTTCCGCTACAGTCTCATCTGTCAATGGTATCCCATGTACATCAATCGAGGCGCCTCCAAGCAATAACTCTTTATATCTGTATGTATGGCCGTACACTTCTCCGACCTTATCTAATACTTTCATTGCCTCTTCTACAATTTCAGGACCAATCCCATCCCCTTTGATAATTCCAACTTTCAATTCCATATATCTCTTCCCTTCTCTTGCAAAAGTTTATAGGTCTAATCATATCGTATTTTTATTCACGTTTCAACCCTTTAATACGGAAAAGTGTATTTTTTTAGAGTATACTCTGTTTTAAGGCCAAAAAAAGAGAAGGCTAAGCCTTCCCTTTACATTCACTTATTCTTCTGTATTTGCTTTTTCTACCTGCGTAATCGCTGCTTTCTGCATCGGAATACGGCAGTTCTTGTTATTACCAAACTCTACAATTACATCCTCGTCTGTAATATCAATGATTACTCCGTAGAATCCACTTGTTGTCAACACAGTATCACCTACTGCCAGTTCAGATAACATCAACTGTATTCTCTTCTGTTCTTTCTTTTGCGGACGCATCAGTAAGAACCAAAATCCCCCAAGAATTACTGCATAAAAAATAAGCAAAAATATTGGATTATTCATCTTATTTCCTCCTACTATTTTTAAACACTATGACCATCATACACAATCTATAGACATACATCAAGTGTTTTTTTAGATTTCATAATTTTTTTATACTTCCTGAATTCCCATTCCTGCAAGTTTTTCTCTTTTGTATTCTTTATAGCGTCCTGCTTCAATCGCAGCTCTGATCTCTTCCATCATATTGTTATAGAAATACAAATTATGCAGCACACAGAGTCTCATTCCAAGCATCTCTTTTGCTTTCAAAAGATGTCTGATGTACGCTCTGCTGTATGTGCGGCATGCAGGACACTGGCAGCCCTCTTCAATCGGCGCGTCATCCAGCTCATATTTTGCATTGAACAAGTTTAATTTCCCCTGATTTGTATATACATGTCCATGTCTTCCGTTTCGGCTCGGATATACACAGTCAAAAAAGTCAACACCCCTGTCAACCGCTTCCAAAATATTTGCCGGAGTCCCTACACCCATCAGATACGTAGGTTTCTCAATCGGAAGATACGGCACAACCGCCTCCAAAATGCGATACATCTCCTCATGGGATTCTCCTACCGCAAGCCCTCCGACTGCGTATCCATCCAAATCCATCTTTGCAATCTCTTTCGCATGTTCAATACGAATATCTTCATAAATTCCGCCTTGATTAATTCCAAATAGCATCTGGTGCTGGTTGATCGTATCCGGAAGCGTATTCAATCTTGCCATCTCGGCTTTGCATCTTGCAAGCCATCTTGTTGTACGTTCCACTGAGTTCTGAATATATTCTCTTGTCGCCACACTGGATGGGCACTCATCAAATGCCATTGCAATCGTAGAAGCCAGATTGGACTGAATCTGCATACTTTCCTCCGGTCCCATAAAGATTTTTTTGCCATCAATGTGAGAGTTAAAGTACACACCTTCTTCTTTAATCTTACGAAGTCCCGCAAGCGAAAACACCTGGAACCCACCGGAATCTGTCAGAATCGGCTTATCCCATACCATAAATTTATGAAGACCGCCTAACTTTTTCACCACTTGATCTCCGGGTCTCACATGCAGATGATACGTATTGGATAACTCTACCTGCGTCTTAATTCCTTGTAAATCTTCTGTAGATACGGCGCCTTTGATTGCCGCCGCAGTTCCTACATTCATAAATACAGGGGTCTGAATGACCCCGTGCACTGTATGGAACTCGCCTCGTTTTGCGAGTCCATCTCGTTTTAATAATTTATACATGTCTTTACCTCTTTACTTTTAATAATGAATCACGACCGGGCACCCCACTTGAAGCATATCATACAATTGTCCTGCCAAAGCCGGCGGCATATTGATACAGCCGTGAGAACCTTTTCTCGTCTTATAAATCTCACCGCCAAACGCTGTCTGCCATTTGGCATCATGGAACCCAATTCCCGTCCATGTAACTCGCATCCAGTACTCTACCGGTGTCTCATATTCATAAGTTCCATCCGGTTTTTTGTCACCGCGAAGTGTTTTATTTCTCATCTTCTCCAAAATAGTATATGTACCCTGTGGCGTCACACGTTCCGGCACTGGGATTCCGGTCACTACATCCGTCTCAAGCTTCACAGTTCCATCCACGATATACCACATATGTTGTGTCGTCAAATCTACTTCCAAATATGTCGTTCCAAAATCTTGTGCTCCATGTGATGCCGCTGTCTGCGAATACACCGGCTCTCTTTCTACCCCTTCACCGGACTTGATATTATTCACCAAAGTCTCGTATTCCGCGTCTTTATCAATCTCCCAGCCATATCCTCCGCCGGACACCTCTGCAGTCTTTCCCGTCGGCGTTGTAATCGTTCTGACTTTTCCAACCGTATTATACTGATTGCACAGTTCATCAATGTACGCTCTCATCGCATCTTCCGAGAATGTGACATTCATATTCTCATCTACCGTCATCCACTGTGAGATCAGAGATTTATCTACAACTGTTTTCGGTTCTACCGTATATGTAACAGAAGCGTTCAAATAACTATTCATGCTGTCTTTTGCAGAAATAACTTCTTTTGATTCCGTAGTGAACTTCGGTGCCACATAGCACTTCTCTTTGTCCAAATCTAATGTTGCTCTAAATTGTCCTACATAATCATGTAAAACTTTTGAAAATGTTTCCTGATCAATCTGCGTTCCAAGCGTCTCAGCCTGAATCTCAAACTGCTCCCCGTTAAAAACCGGCTGTGCCGAAACCGGCGCTGTCTGGTTCTCTTCTTTCAAACAGTCCAGAGATGCCATTGCCTGGTTCAGCTTGTCTTCATTGTAGCTTACTTCCACCGTTGCCTGTGCGCTGTCATTTCCAAAAAATGCCGTAAACCATAAAAATGGATTCTGATTCTCCTTTACTTCTTCGACACCTTTTCCATTCTTGTATTGCAGATCAATCGCACTTCCCTGAATGGTCTCGGTCTTTCCATCTCTTTCTTTTAATGTCAGCGTATAATCACTCACCTGTTTCTTCATATAGTTTTCTACGTCTTTCACAGTCTTTCCTGAAAAACTGACATCATTGATCTTTGTTTCAAAGTAAAAATGGTTGATAAAAAAGAGGGAAAATCCCAAATAAATAAGACCTATTGCTCCTAAGATGCCTGCGATAATGATTCTGCCACGTTTCTTTTTTCCATGCTTTTCCCCATGGTTTTTGACTTCCTTATCGAAGCTTGTGTCATCATTCAAGAAGAAAATCTCACTCTCCGTCTCTTCCTCTGATTCTTCCTCTTCTTTCGACTCGGCAGTCTCCTCTGATTCCGAAGCTTTTGGCGTCTCTTCGTCCTCTGAGTCAGCAATGCTTTCCATGATTTCTTTCATAGTTTCTTCTACGATCTCGTCTGATGATCTTTCTTCTTTTTGTCGTTCTTTATCGCTCATTTAGTATAACTCCTCTTATCCTTAATCCATATGTTGATATTATAATACGAACATATGGAAAAGTACAGTACAAAATCATTAATAATACTTAATAAAATTGTTACATTTCACGAACAACAATTGCTTTTTTCTCCAATTCATGTATAATAATATTTGTGTGCCTTCAGTTAAGAAATACTAAACTTTTTGTTTATTTTTACTTTTACAGGCGCACTCTACTACTCTGTTGCAGATTAGAAAGGATTACTTTATGAATATCGGAAATAAGATCAAAGAACTTCGAATCGAAAGAAATTTGACACAGGAAGAATTAGCTAATCGAGCAGAACTGTCGAAGGGATTCATCTCACAGTTAGAGCGAAATCTGACTTCCCCTTCTATCGCAACTTTAATTGATATTCTTCAGTGCCTCGGTACAAATCTGACCGAATTCTTTGCCGAAGAGTCCGATGAACAGATCGTCTTTCGCAAAGATGATTTTTTTGTAAAAAAGGACACAGAACTTCGCAACACCATTGAATGGATCATTCCAAACGCTCAAAAGAATATGATGGAACCAATCCTGCTTACATTGGAAGCTGGAGGCTCCACTTACTTAGACGTCCCCCACGAAGGGGAAGAATTCGGTTATGTTCTGCAGGGAAGCATTCAGATCCATGTGGGCAGGAAAGTACACACTGCCAAAAAAGGGGAATCTTTTTACTTCATTCCCCATTCGGAACATTATATAACAGCAAATAAAACAAACGGTGCAAAGATTATATGGGTGACAACCCCACCGAGTTTTTAATACAAGGAGGATTTTATATGGCGAGAAAATTAATTGACATTTCACACATTTCGAAATCGTACGGAGACAACCTTGTGTTGGACGATTTGAACCTATATATTAATGAAAACAAATTTTTAACACTGTTGGGACCAAGCGGCTGCGGAAAGACTACACTGCTCCGTATCCTGGGAGGATTTGAGACTCCGGACAACGGGAAAATTATTTTTGACGGAAAGGATATCACCAACCTTGCCCCAAATAAACGCCAGCTTAATACGGTATTTCAAAAATACGCATTGTTTTCCCATATGTCTATTGCTGATAATATTGCATTTGGATTGAAAATCAAAGGCAAATCAAAAGCTTATATCAACGATAAAATCAAGTATGCATTAAAACTTGTAAATTTAGATGGATTTGAAAATCGAACTCCGGATTCTCTAAGCGGAGGTCAGCAGCAGCGAATTGCCATTGCACGGGCAATTGTAAACGAACCGAAAGTACTACTGTTGGATGAGCCTTTAGGCGCACTGGATTTAAAACTTCGCCAGGATATGCAGTATGAGTTAATCCGCTTAAAGAACGAACTCGGCATAACATTTGTCTATGTCACACATGATCAGGAAGAGGCGCTTACGATGTCTGACACTATTGTCGTCATGAATCAGGGTTACATCCAACAGATCGGGACACCGGAAGACATCTACAACGAGCCGGAAAATGCATTTGTTGCAGATTTTATTGGTGAAAGTAATATTCTCCCTGCAATCATGGTTGAAGATAAACTGGTAAAAATTCTCGGCGTGAATTTTCCATGCGTGGATACTGGGTTTGGAAAAAATAAACCGGTAGATGCGGTCATCCGTCCGGAAGATATTGATTTAGTCAAGCCGGAAGAAGGTATTTTGGAAGGAATTGTCACACATTTGATTTTCAAAGGTGTCCATTATGAGATGGAAGTCACTGCAAATAATTTCGAATGGCTGGTGCACAGTACAGATATGGTTCCTGTCGGAACACCGGTCGGCATTAAAGTGGATCCGTTCGATATCCAGATTATGAAAAAACCAGAATCCAAAGATGAGGAGGCTGTTATCATTGAAGAATAAGAAAAAACTTTTGACAGGACCTTACTTATTCTGGGCTGTCTCATTCATTATCATTCCATTGTTTATGATACTTTATTATGGTCTGACAAATGAAAAGAAAGAATTCACCTTACTGAATCTTGCAAAAATAACGACTCCGGAAAATTTAAAAGCACTTGGTCTGGCGCTTCTGCTGTCGCTTGTCAGCACTGCGATCTGTCTGATCCTGGCGTATCCGCTTGCTATGATACTCGCTTCAAAAAGCATGAATCAGACAAGCTTTATCGTCTTGATCTTCATCCTCCCGATGTGGATGAATTTCCTGCTTCGTACCCTTGCATGGCAGACATTGCTTGAGAAAAACGGAGTTATCAACAGCGTATTGTCTTTTTTACATCTGCCGACGCAGTCCATGATCAATACGCCTTCTGCGATCATTCTTGGTATGGTATATAATTTTTTGCCGTTTATGGTGCTTCCAATTTATAATGTCATTGTAAAAATTGACAAAGATGTCATTTCTGCGGCAAAAGATCTAGGCGCAAACAATGTACAGACTTTTTTGAAAATCATACTGCCGCTTACTACTTCTGGGATCATCAGTGGGATTACGATGGTATTTGTGCCTGCTCTCACTACCTTTGTTATCTCGGATTTGCTCGGCGGAAGTAAGATTCTGTTGATTGGAAATGTCATCGAGCAGGAATTTAAGCAGAGCAGTAACTGGAACGTCGGTTCCGGGCTTTCACTTGTGCTGATGATATTCATTATCGCAAGCATGGCACTGATTGCCAAATACGATAAAGATGGAGAGGGAACCGCATTCTAATGAAAAAGACATTACAAAATATTTACTTATCACTAATCATCTTTTTGTTATACGCCCCAATCGTGACACTTGTTGTTTTGTCCTTTAACAACTCAAAGACACGTGCAAAATGGGGAGGCTTTACCGGAAAATGGTATATTTCCCTTTTCCAAAACGAGCAGATTATGAGCGCTCTTTATACAACGCTTGTCATCGCACTGTTGTCTGCTCTTATTGCAACCCTGATCGGCACTGCCGCTGCGATCGGCATTCAGGGAATGAAGAGAAAATCCCGCACGATTGCAATGGGAATCACCAATATTCCGATGTTAAATGCAGATATCGTGACCGGTATCTCATTGATGCTTTTATTTATCGCTGTCGGATCCGGCTTAAAATATCTGGGTATTAATTTTTCACTGGGATTTGCAACTGTGCTGATCGCACACATAACGTTTAATATTCCATACGTCATTTTGAGTGTTATGCCAAAGCTCAAACAAACCAAACGCAGCACTTATGAAGCCGCACTCGACCTCGGCGCATCTCCGATTTACGCCTTTTTTAAAGTTGTATTTCCGGATATTCTGCCGGGCGTGTTCTCAGGATTTTTGCTGGCATTTACCATGTCTTTGGACGATTTTGTCATCACCCACTTTACAAAAGGTCCGGGTGTCGATACGTTATCAACCAAAATTTACAGTGAAGTCCGCAAAGGAATCAAACCGGAAATGTATGCACTTTCCACTTTGTTGTTTGTGTCCGTGCTGATTCTGCTGATTCTGATCAACGTATCACCAAACAAAAAAGGCAGCACCGACAAAACACTGAATGTGAAAAAATCTCAGAAAGCCGTTCACTTTGTACTTCGCAAAGTTGTTCCGGCGATTATGGCAGTCGTGGTCATTGCCGGTGGAATTTTCTATAGTTCCAAAGAAGATTTAAGCGGAACCAATCAGGTCATCGTCTATAACTGGGGAGAATATCTCGATCCGGAAGTTATCACTCTGTTTGAAAAAGAGACCGGGATCAATGTCGTATATGAAGAATTTGAGACAAATGAGATCATGTACCCCAAAGTACAGTCCGGCGCTATCGCATACGATGTGGTATGCCCATCTGACTATATGATCCAACGTATGATTGAAAATGATCTTCTAGCAGAACTGAACTTTGATAACATTCCGAACGTCAAAAACATTGGTCAAGAATATTTCAAGCAATCCAGACAGTTTGACTCCGAAAATAAATATTCGGTGCCTTATTGCTGGGGAACTGTTGGAATTCTCTACAATAAAACAATGGTTGATGAGCCAATCGACAGTTGGAGCGTTCTGTGGGATGAAAAATATATAGATAACATTTTAATGCAGGACAGCGTCCGTGACGCCTTTGCTGTAGCTCTTAAATATAAAGGGCACCCTTTAAATTCGACAGATCTCGACGAATTAGAGGAGGCAAAAGAACTTCTGATCGAACAGAAACCACTCGTGCAGGCTTATGTAATCGATCAGGTTCGCGACAAAATGATTGGAAACGAAGCGGCTATCGGAGTAATTTATTCCGGCGAAGCAATTTATACACAACTGGAAAATCCAAATTTGGAATATGTCATTCCAAAGGAGGGTTCCAATGTTTGGATCGACTCCTGGGTAATTCCAAAAAATGCTAAGCACAAAGAAAATGCAGAAGCTTTCATCAACTTTTTATGTCGACCGGACATCGCCAAAATGAATTTTGATTATATTACCTATTCCACACCAAACACCGCTGCTCGAGAACTGATCGAAGATCCGGCTATCCGAAACAGCAAAATCGCATTTCCTGATGCAAGCGAACTGGAACGCTGCGAGACCTTTCAGTTCCTGGGAGATAAAAACGATGCCATTTATAATAAGCTTTGGCGCGAAATCAAATCCCAATAGCTTCTTTTGAGGCAGAAAGAGAGTTTTTATGAAACGAATTTTTTCCTATACCATCTCGGCTAAATACAACAATTGTACCCTGATTTCTTTTCTAAAGGAATCAGGGTATTCCAGTCAGGTGATCACACATTTAAAACACACAGAGAACGGAATTTTATTAAACAAGACCTGGGCAAGAGTCCGCGATATCCTGCACACAGATGATATTTTAACCATCACATTAGAAGAAAAGACTTCTTCTGAAAATATCGTTGCATCGCCTCTTCCACTTCATATCGTCTATGAAGATGAAGATTTGATGGTTATAAATAAACCGGCAGATATGCCGATCCACCCTTCACAGGGCAATTACGACAACACGCTTGCCAATGCAGTCGCTTACTATTATGCACAAAAAGGGGAGCCTTTCACTTACCGCTGTATCAACCGCTTAGATCGTGATACAACCGGACTTTTAATTCTCGCAAAACATATGTATAGTGCCTCCCTCCTCTCGGACATGGTAAAAAACCGAAAAATCCACCGGGAATATCTCGCAGTTGCGGAAGGCAAGACCCCTTCATCCGGCATCATTGATGCGCCAATCAGAAGAGTAGACGGTTCCACTATCGAGCGTCAGGTTGACTATGAACAAGGTGACTATGCCTGCACTCATTACAAACGTCTTTGCTATAAAAACGGATATTCACTTGTATCCCTGACATTAAAGACCGGCCGTACCCACCAGATACGCGTACATATGAAACACATTGGTCATCCGCTTCCCGGTGATTTCTTATACAATCCCAACTACCACGTCATCAAACGTCAGGCGCTGCATTCTCACTGTCTGTCATTCGAACATCCAATCACCAAAGAACCGCTGACATTCTCCTCTCCTCTTCCAGATGATATGGCAATTTTTTTCAATAATACAAATCAGGAGACAGTCAATTGACTGTCTCCCAACTATATTTCTTATATTTTTATACGTTAAAACATCCTCCACCAACAAATTCCCGCAAAAGAGAATTCGCCGGAATATTTTCACTTCCCACACCAATAAAATAGTCCAAAAACTTCAACAGACGTTTCGCTTCCACATATTCCTCGCAGTCTTTCTCAATTCCAAACAAAATCGGTTCCGCATATAATTTCAACACTGCCAACTCATAAATGAGCGCAGAATTAAACATTACATCTGCATCCTCCTGATAAGGAAAAATATTCTCTTCCTCCCCTTTTCTCACGGAAGGCCACATCGCGATTGTCTGTTTTGCAGAAGCGCCACGGGTTCTTGCATCTCTGACCATGCGCCGTATCAGGCGCCCATCCGTTGTCGGAATGCGATTGTGTTCATCGATATTCAACTGTGTCAATGCACTGATATAAATCTTAAACTTATTTTCTTTGGAGAGTTTATACGTCATGGCATCATTCAGACAATGAATCCCCTCAATCACAAGCACATCCTGTTCCCCAAGCTTTTTAGTCTCGCCGGAATATTCTCTTTTTCCTGTTTTAAAATTAAATGTAGGGAGCGCCACTTCTTTTCCTGACAAAAGATCTAACATATCCTGATTGAACAATTCCGCATCAATCGCTTCCAAACATTCAAAGTTATAATTGCCATCTTTGTCTTTCGGAGTCTTTTCCCGTTCAACAAAATAATTGTCTACGGCGATTGGATGCGGAACAAGTCCGTTCGCCCGCAGCTGAATCGAAAGCCGATGCGAAAAGGTTGTTTTTCCTGAAGAAGACGGCCCTGCGATCAGCACAAATTTGATGTCTGATTTATTTGCAATCATCTCCGCTATCTCCGCAATCTTCTTCTCCTGCATCGCTTCCTGCACAAGGATCATATCCTGAATATCCCCATTAGTAATCTTGTCATTCAGCGCGCCTACTGTCTCAATATTTTGTATGTCTCCCCACTTGGTCGATTCTTTCAGAACCTGAAATAATTTATGCTGTGGTCTGAAAGGCGGAACGACTGTCGGCGCATCTTTTTCCGGCATCTGAATTACAAAGCCTTCATCATACAGATGCAGTTCAAAGTATGGCAGGTACGATGCATCCGGCACCATATATCCATAATAATAGTCCTCAAACTCATTCATACTATAAATATTGACTTTTGACACTCTTCGGTATTCAAAAAGTCTTTCTTTATCGTGCATTCCATGTTTGTGGAATAAAGCAATTGCCTCATCCGTATGAATCGTACGTTTGTCAATCGGCATCTTTTCCACAACCATCTCTAACATGCGGCTCTTCACCTTGTCAAGGAACCGCTGATCTACTGCGACATCCCCTTCGATTGTGCAATAATACCCCTTGCTCAAAGAAAAATGAATACGTACCTTCCAAATATCTTTATGTTCACAGACATCATAGATTGCTTTTACAAGCATCAAACACATGCTTCTTCGATATGTCTGGTTTCCCACGGAATCCCCCGTCGTAACAAATCGTAAAGTACAGTCTTTTGTGACTCCTTTTCTTAACTCCTGAAGCTTTTTATCTTCAAACACTAAGACAATCTCATTTTCATATTGTTTTTGGTATTCCTTTGCAATTTTCGCAAAAGTCGTCCCTTCCTCATACTGCTTTACTTCATTCCCTACTTTTACCTGATATACCTTTCTATCCATGTGCTACTCCTTTCTTACAGCTATACTGTCTGAAACGGCTGTACAATCTCTGCTTTTTCTATCTTAACGCACGACAGATGACTCTCTAAAAACATCGCCATATCTTCTATGAAAATATGCTCCAATCCATAGTGCCCTGCATCTATTATGTCAAGTCCTCTTGCAACTGCGTCAATTCCCTCATGATGTCCAATATCTCCAGTCACAAGTACCTCTGCTCCCGTCTGAAGTGCAGTGTCAATCATACTCTTACCCGACCCCGGAGAAATTGCTGCACGTGTCACTTTCCTTTCTATATCACCAAATACCTTTACATCAGGCAGATGAAACTTCTCTTTTACCAGTTCACAGCACTCACCCAAAGTCATCTCATGTTTTAAAAGCCCTACTCTTCCAATCCCCTGATTATTTTCCGGAATCGTCACCTCCAAAGGCTCCGCCTGCACAAGTTCCATCATTTTTCCCGACAGCTCCGCCATGCCAAGCACATCGTAATTCGTGTGCATTGCATAATATGATATGTCATGCTGTAACAATTTCACAACGCGATTGCTGATAAAATGCTCATCCGTAACCGTTTTCAACGGCGAAAAAATAAGTGGATGATGCGTGACAAGCATATCTGCATTTCCCCTTATCGCCGCCTCAATAATCTCATCGGTCGCATCCAGCGCCACATAAATACGCTTTACTTCTTTTTCAGTGCGTCCCACCAAAAGTCCGACGTTATCCCAAGCCAACGCTGCCTCTTTTGGATATGTACCCTCAATCACATCAATTATCTCTCTACAAAGCATATGTTTCCCTCTCTTAATAAATTCCAAGCGCCTCTTTTGTCTGTGCTGTCTCATTTTCAAGTTCCGCTATCCGGGATGCAATATGTATTCCTTCTTCCTTCCTTAGCTGTCTGCAAATTTGCTCTTTTGTCTTTTCTTCCTTTTCTAAAAACAATTTTAAAACAGGATGTTTTTCTCTGAGTAACAACTTCCCATACCGCAGTTCTAATGTACTGTATTCCTCAGCAGACCCGTTTGCCACCTTCATCATCGGATAAAATTTTCCATCCTCCAAAACCATATCTTCTGCTATAATGCGGTAATTATGTTCACACAGATACTGGCGCACCTTTGCAATTTCAGACTGTGGCTGCAGAATGAATTCCGTCAGATTTCTGAAAATCTCTTCTCCATCCTCCATGATCTTTATGACAAGACCACCACCCATTCCGGCGACAATGACACAGTCACATTCTCCTATCTGTAGTTTTTGAACCCCGTCTGACAGTCTAGTCTTAATCTGCTCCCCCAAACCGTGCATCCGAATATGTGCTTCTGCACGGTCCAAAGGTCCCCGATTGATATCCATCGCAATCGCGCATTTATTTTTTCCAGACTCTACCAGATAGATTGGAATATAACCATGGTCTGTTCCGACATCCGCGACTGTCACTCCATTGCTCACAAGATCTGCAACTGCCTGTAATCTCTTTGATAGCTCCATACAAATACCCTAATCCAAATAATCACGAAGTTTACGGCTTCTGCTTGGATGACGGAGTTTTCGAAGCGCTTTCGCCTCAATCTGACGGATTCTTTCACGGGTGACGTCAAATTCTTTTCCGACTTCTTCCAATGTACGTGCACGTCCATCGTTCATACCAAAACGAAGACGCAATACTTTCTGTTCTCTGTCAGTCAACGTATCCAACACTTCTCCCAATTGCTCTTTCAGCAACGTTGCTGCTGCTGCCTCAGCCGGCACCGGAACATTGTCATCCTGAATAAAATCTCCCAAATGACTGTCCTCTTCTTCACCGATCGGTGTTTCCAAAGATACAGGTTCCTGAGAAATCTTCAAAATCTCGCGTACTCTTTCCACCGGCATGTCCAGTTCTTCTGCAATCTCCTCCGGCAACGGCTCACGCCCCAATTCCTGCAGCAGCTGTCTTGATACGCGAATCAATTTGTTAATTGTCTCCACCATATGAACCGGAATACGAATGGTTCTCGCCTGATCTGCAATCGCTCTCGTAATTGCCTGTCTGATCCACCATGTCGCATACGTACTGAATTTGAATCCTTTCTGATAATCAAACTTTTCAACCGCTTTGATCAATCCCAAATTTCCTTCCTGAATCAAGTCAAGAAATAACATTCCACGTCCCACATAGCGTTTCGCAATGCTGACAACAAGACGAAGATTTGCCTCTGCAAGCCTCTTTTTCGCATCTTCATCACCTTCTGCCATCCGTTTCGCCAGTTCAATTTCTTCCTCTGCACTCAACAATGGCACTTTACCGATTTCTTTCAGATACATACGCACCGGATCTTCGATGCTGATTCCATCCGGCACAGACAAATCAATCTTTTCCATGTCAACTTCATCTTCATCCGTCAACAAAATCTCCACATCATCTGCATCATCCGTGTCCGGACTGATTCTGAGTACATCAATATTCTGCGATTCCAAATACTCGAATATTTTCTCCATCTGTTCTGCTTCCAGCTCCATATCTGAGAAAACTTCATTGATCTCCTGTATCTCAAGAATACTTTTCTTCTTCTTCCCTAAAGCAACCAGATTTTTCAATTTTTCCTCAAATTTTATAGCTCTTTCTTCCATGTAGTGTCCATCCTCTCATAGCTTGTTTATATTTTATCCTTAATCAATAGAAATATGCATTTTTTGCAAGTCCTGAAGAGATTTCTTTGCCTCCATCAGTCTCTGCAGCCCCACAATATCCGTAGGGTTCAACATCTTTGTCGCAAACTCGATGCTGTTGTATTTTACGCGGATAATCGTCTCCTTCAACGCTTTCTCCTGCTCTTCTTTCGTGGTGAGTTCTCGAATCTTCGTATGGAACAACTCTGCCACTTCCCGGTGTTCTTCCTCATCTGTAAAATGATTCATCACCTTTGCCGGATTGACCTCTCCCGCTTCATACTGCTCATACAGAATCTCAGCAACTGTGCGGTAAAGTTCTTTTGTAAAATCTTCCGGTACAATATACTTTTTAATCTGTGCAAACAACGCCTCATTCTCTATCAGCCACGTCAGTAATATCTTCTGAGACTTCAGATTCCCATCTTCTTTTTGCTTTTCCCTGTTCGCCGTCTGTTTTGGCCGCTCCGCAGGTGTCGCCTGCCCCATTTGGATCGCCATCTTACCCACCAGTTTTTTCAATTCCTCATATCCAATCCGATATTTTTCAGCAACTGCTTCTATGTAATTGTTGCGCTCAATCTCTTCCTCAAACATGGTGAGACGTTTTGCTGCTTCTTTATGAAACGCAGTCTTTCCCTCCGGTGAGTTCATATCATACTCTTTTTCCAGAATCTCCAGGGAGAACAAAAATCCATTTCTTGCTTTATTGATCCTCTCCTCAAACGCCTCTGTTCCAAGATTCTTGATAAACTCGTCCGGGTCTTTATACGGCTCCATCCGGATAATCTTAGCTGTAATGCCTGCTTCTTTTAAAATCGGCATTGCACGAAGTGCTGCTCTTGTTCCGGCCTCATCGCTGTCATAGGTCAGATAAACTTCATTCACATACCGCTTGATCAGCGATGCATGTCCGGTAGTCAGCGCTGTCCCAAGCGATGCAACCGCATTCGTAAATCCTGCCTGATGAAGCGAAATCACATCCATATATCCCTCACAGATCAAAAAATAAGGTTTTCTGGATGTTCTGGCGCGATTCAATCCATAGA
Organism: Faecalimonas nexilis; assembly: GCF_059731825.1. Lineage (NCBI taxonomy): Bacteria > Bacillati > Bacillota > Clostridia > Lachnospirales > Lachnospiraceae > Faecalimonas > Faecalimonas nexilis. The sequence goes on from NZ_AP029189.1 coordinate 2,091,456, forward strand.
GATTCCTGCTCTTGTCAAACACTTCCGTCTCCGGCGAGTTCAAATATTTCGGCTTTGCATCTCCCATAACTCTTCCGCCAAATCCAATCACCCGGTTATTGACGTCCATGATCGGGAACATCACACGATTCCAAAATTTGTCGTGTGCCCCATGCCTTTCATCAACACTGATTAACCCCGCTTTTACAAGCAGTTCATCTTTATAGCCTTTTGTCTTTAAATACCGATACAGATCATCACTGTATTTATTCGAATATCCCAGACCAAAAGCGGTGATCGTCTCCTCACTCAGTCCTCTGCCAGTCAAATAGGTATGTGCCAGTTTCCCCTGCTCGGTCTTTAACTGGGCATAAAAATATTTTGCAGCAAGCTTATTGATCTCCAGCAGTGTCGCCTTCAGATCAGCTCTCTCTTTTGCTTCTTTAGAATACTCCACTTCCGGAATATCCACTCCTGCCCGCTCAGCAAGCATCTTAAACGCTTCCACGAAAGAATAATTCTCATATTCCATAATAAACGTAAATACATTGCCTCCCGCACCACATCCGAAGCAATAATACATCTGCTTTCCGCGGTTGACTGAAAAAGATGGGGATTTCTCATTGTGAAACGGACAAAGTCCAAAATAAGAACTTCCTTTTTTCTGTAACTTTACATATCCGGAAATGACGTCCACAATATCATTTTTTTGTCTTACTTCTTCTATTAAGTCTTCTGAAAAGTACATGTTGTCCTTCCTTCCAAATAAATTACCCTACATTTATACTTATTCGACAAATCCTTTTGATTTCCTTTAAATTTTCCAAGATTCCGGCACAAAAATTTCCTGAAACTTTTTTACCGCATAATTATCGGTCATCCCAGCTATATAATCACAGATAATCTGTTCTTTGCCGTCACCTCTCAGCACTGCACGTTGCAACTCCGGCTCAGGAAGTTTTTCGAAATGCTCCGAATAGTACTCATAGAGATTCTGTACCAATTTGATTGCTTTTTCCTCCTCGCTTTTTGCGAGAGGATTCCTGTAGACATTTTCAAACATAAATTTACGCAGTCCCATAAGTGCCGCTTCTACTTCTTCTGACATCTGAATCTTTGGTTGATCCATACTATGTATGATCACATCGTGTATCATCGTATTTAATCTTGCTCGGGTTGTGTTCCCTAATATTTTCCGATATTTTGGCGGAATGTCTGCTTCACTCAGTATCCCGCCGCGTATCGCATCATCAATATCATGATTGATATATGCAATCTTATCAGATAATCTCACAATCTGCCCTTCCAAAGTAAATGGCTTTCCCGATGTCTGATGATTTCGAATTCCGTCAACAACCTCCTCCGTCAGATTCAGTCCCTCTCCTCGTTTTTCTATGCATTCTACAACACGAACACTCTGCTCATTATGCTTGAACCCAAGCGGACAGATCTGGTTGAGCGCCCGCTCTCCGGCATGACCAAACGGGGTATGCCCAAGGTCATGTCCGAGACTGATGGCTTCTGCCAAATCTTCATTTAAGCGAAGTGCTTTTGCAATCGTGCGGGCATTCTGCGAGACTTCCAGCGTATGCGTCAGTCTCGTCCGATAATGATCTCCTTTCGGGAGCAAAAACACCTGTGTCTTTTGTTTCATTCTTCGAAATGCCTTACAGTGCAAAATTCGATCCCTGTCTCTTTGAAATACCGGTCGGATATCACATTCCTCTTCTTTTGCCTTTCTTCCTTTGGAATCCTTGCTCAACGTCGCATATGGACTCAAATACTCAATTTCTCGTAATTCTAATTGTTCTCGAATCGTCATCTTACTCTCCCTTATTTTTCAGTCGTTCCTCTATCGCATTTACAACCGTCTCAAGCACCTTGATTCTCGCATAATACTTGCAGTTTCCTTCCACTACAATCCAAGGTGCTTTTTCTGTGGAAGTTCGAATCAGCATCTCATTTACAGCTTCTTCGTACTGATCCCATTTTTCTCGGTTTCTCCAGTCTTCCTCCGTGATCTTCCACTGCTTGTCCGGATTTTTCTCACGTGCCCTGAACCTTCTCTCCTGTTCTTCCTTATCAATATGAAGCCAGAATTTCAGGACAACCGTACCGGCATTCACCAAATCCCGTTCCATGTCATTGATTTCCTTATACGCTCTCTGCCACTCTTTTTTACTGCAAAATCCTTCAATCCGTTCCACCAGTACCCTTCCGTACCACGTTCTGTCAAAAATAGCAATATGCCCTGCTTTTGGCATTGCTCTCCAAAATCGCCAAAGATAATGATGTGACCGCTCCATATCATTCGGTGACGCTGTCGGATGCACCACATATCCTCTCGGATCCATTTTTTCCGTCAGTCTCTTGATTGCGCCACCCTTGCCAGCCGCATCCCACCCCTCAAATCCTAATACAACCGGAATACCTTTCCGGTATAGTTCTCCATGCAGTTTTTCTATCTCTTTCTGCAGTTTCTTTAATCTCTTCTTATATTCCGCCTTCGTATAAGAACAATCCAAATTGGCTTTTGCCAAGACTGTCTCCGATATTTCATTGTTTACAAGCACTTTATCCGGCATGATTTCTTCTTGTTTTTCCTGTTTTCTTTTCTCTATTTCCGCCGAAAGGCAATTGATTACTGTCGTGTAGATTTTTATTGTTGCAAATCTTCGGTCTGTCGCTTCCACGATTGTCCACGGTGCATAGTCTGTATCGGTTTTCTGCAGCATCTCCTCATTCATTCTTTTATACTTTTTAAACTCTCGATTCCGCTTCAGATCTTTTTTGCTCACTCGCCACGCTGTCTCTTTCCTAGCCAATAATTTATCGAATCGCTTTTTCTGTTCCTCTTGGCTGATACACAAAAATATTTTGATCAAAACCATACCATCGTCTGTCAACTGCCGCTCAAAAGACTGAATCGAATCATACGCAGACAGAACCTCTTTTTCTCCTGCTTTCTTTTCAAACCGATCAATCAGGACTTTACGGTACCAACTGCTGTCATAAATTGCGATTCTTCCTTTTTCCGGCATTTTTGTCCAAAATCTCCATAAAAACGGATATTTCTTTTCTTCCTCACTTTCATTCTTTACTGCATACACTTCAAATCCTCTCGGATCTAATGGACGAATCAATTCTGCAATCTGAATTCCTTTTCCAGATGCGCCAAATCCTTCAAAGGCAATCATAATCGGAATATTTAAATTTCTGCACACTCGTTGTAACTGTGCAAGCTTTCTCTCCAGCACACTGATTCTTCTTTGATATTCGTCTTTCTCCATTTTCTTTGTCAAATCTATCTTTTCCAGCATAAATATTCCTCCCATTACAGATATTTTTATGCAATTACGCGATTTATTATACAATTATATAACAATTATCTTTTCTTTTCCATAATTATCTATATTTAATAAATTTTAAAAAAAGTGTTGACATTTCACACAAATCATAGTATTATAATCAAGTAGCAAGGAGCTGTTACGCAGGAGTGTCGGAACTGGCAGACGAGCAAGACTAAGGATCTTGTAAGCAATGCGCTTGTGTGGGTTCAAGTCCCATCTCCTGCATCTTAAAAGAAATCTTTCAAAGAAAGATTTCTTTTTTGTACTCTCTTTTAACTGATACTATTTTCCCTTTTTATAACTCAAAAAGAATAGCATTCGCTATTCTTTTTTAATCGGGGTGACAGGATTCGAACCTGCGACCTCCTGGTCCCAAACCAGGCGCTCTAGCCAAGCTGAGCCACACCCCGTTACTTTATTGAATTTTCATTACAATTATTAATCTTCCAATCGGGGTGACAGGATTCGAACCTGCGACCTCCTGGTCCCAAACCAGGCGCTCTAGCCAAGCTGAGCCACACCCCGTTATCATTCTTTGCATCTCTCAAAGACAAGTACAAGTATAACCAATTCTTTCCTTTTTGTCAAGCAATTTTGTTATTTTTTTCACTTATTTTGCTATTTTTCTTATTTTTTCTATTTCCCACACATTATACACATTTATTCACCAGTATATTACCGCAAAAAATCAGTACGTTTTCAAGCCATTTACGCATAAAAGAATCCCCGAAAACTCAAGGTTTCCGGGGATATGATTTTTTCCTAAGCTAATTTAGACTTTGCAACTTCTGCTAATGTAGCAAATCCTGCTGCATCATTTACTGCCATATCTGCTAAGATTTTTCTGTTCATCTCAACACCTGCTAATTTTAAACCGTGCATCATCTTACTGTATGATAAACCATTCATTCTAGCTGCTGCATTGATACGAGCAATCCATAACTGTCTCATCTGACGTTTACGTTGTTTTCTACCAGCATATGAAGATGTTAAAGCTCTCATTACTGATTGTTTTGCAACTCTATATTGTTTTGATCTGGCTCCTCTGTAACCTTTTGCCAGTTTTAATGTTCTGTTGTGTTTCTTTTTAGCGTTCATTCCGCCTTTAATTCTTGCCATGTCCTTCTAATCCTCCTTCAATTCTTCCAAAATCTTACAGATATGGTAAAACTTTTTTCATGTTCTTTACATTTGTAGCATCTGTAATAGTTGCCTGTCTAAGATTTCTTTTTCTTTTTGTAGATTTCTTAGTTAAGATATGGCTCTTGTAAGCTTTGTTTCTTTTTAATTTACCTGTAGCTGTTTTTTTGAAGCGCTTTGCAGCAGCTCTATTTGTTTTAATTTTTGGCATGATATGTTCCTCCTTAATATTTAGGTATTTATTTTTAACGTTTTTCAGTTAAAACCATACTAATGCTCCTGCCTTCGAGTTTTGCAGGTTTTTCAATGGCTGCAACATCTTTTAACATCTCTGCAAAATCATCCAGAATATGTTTGCTCGTCTGCATATGAGCCATCTCTCTTCCTCGAAAACGTAAAGTAACTTTTACTTTATTTCCTTTTTGGATAAATTTCTTTGCGTTGTTCACTTTCGTGTTCAAATCATTCGTATCGATGTTCGGCGAAAGACGCACTTCCTTTACCTCAACAGTTTTTTGTTTTTTCTTCGCTTCTTTTTCTTTTCTCGCCAGTTCATATCTGTATTTACCATAATCAATAATCTTACAAACTGGTGGTTTTGCTGTTGGAGCAATTTTAACCAAATCCAATTCTTCCTCTTCTGCCAGCTTCAAAGCTTCCCTTGCAGACATAACGCCTAACTGGTCACCATTCTCTCCTATTAAACGTACTTCCTTGTCTCTGATTTGCTCGTTGATCATTAAATCGCTAATTGTAGTGCACCTCCATAAATAAAATAATCTTTACTTTACTCTAATTTTTTCATATAATTGATGCGTAAAAAAAATGAATAGCTCACAGCTATCCACTCCATTTCTGCACACAAAATAGAAATTCTATTTTTATGCTTCAATATCAACCATTAGTCACCCACTTGTGCTAAGGTGAGAGTGGAACTCTGCTTTCTTTTTGCCTTACGCATGTATTAACATATCACAGCTCACCATTTTTGTCAACGTTTTTTTCATTTTTTCTTATTATTCTTACACCATTCTCAAAATTGTTCGCATTAAAAAACAGATTGCGCTCTTTTTTTCTTGCATTCTTTTCACTTTTATGCAATAATAAGGCTACTTAACTTAGTCTAAATGAATTTTGAGGAGGATTTTTTATGTCACAAAGAAGTAATTTTTCCAGCAAGATTGGATTTGTACTTGCTGCTGCCGGGTCTGCTGTAGGGCTTGGTAACCTTTGGAGATTCCCGTATCTCGCAGCAAAATATGGAGGAGGAACATTTCTTCTTGTATATCTGATTCTTGCAGTCACATTCGGTTTTTCATTAATGATTGCTGAAATCGCAATCGGAAGAAAGACAGGGCTCAGCGCAATTGGCGCTTTCAAAAAATTAGATAAACGCTTTGGTTTTCTAGGAGTACTCGCCGCAATCATACCGATTATCATCTTTCCTTATTATAGTGTAATCGGCGGATGGGTAATCAAGTATTTTGTTACATTTGTAACAGGTAATGTACAGGCAGCTGCCGATGATGCTTATTTTAATAATTTCATCGGCACTACAGGGGAACCAATTGGATGGTTCTGTCTCTTTATTGCATTCACTTCGATCATCGTTCTTCTCGGTGTAGAAAAAGGAATCGAGACAGTGAGTAAATTTATGATGCCTGTATTAGTTGTCTTAACTGTCATTATCGCAGGATACGGACTTACAGTGGACGGAGCAATTGATGGTCTGATTTATTACGTAAAACCAAGTATGGAAAACTTCTCCGGAATGACTGTCATAGCAGCAATGGGACAATTATTCTACTCAATGTCTCTTGCGATGGGAATTATGATTACATATGGTTCTTATATGAAAAAAGATAATAATTTGGAAAGTTCTGTTCGCCAAATCGAGGTTTTTGATACCGGTATTGCATTTATGGCAGGACTTATGATCATCCCTGCAGTATTCGCTTTCTCAGGCGGAACAGCAGAGCAATTGGGACAAGGACCTGGACTTATGTTTGTAATGCTTCCAAAAGTATTTAACAGCATGCCAATGGGTGGTGCAATCGGAACTCTTTTCTTTATTCTGGTATTTTTTGCTGCACTGACCTCTTCCATCTCACTGATGGAGACAATTGTTTCTATTTTAAGAGATAAATTCCACTGGAGCCGTAAATTTACTTGTATTATCGTTACGGTAATTGCATTGATAATGGGTATCCCATCTTCTTTAGGATTTGGAATCTGGAGCGACATCACATTCCTTAACTTGTCAATCCTGGATGCATTCGATTTCCTCAGCAACAGCATATTGATGCCAATCCTTGCATTCTTCACTTGTATTTTTGTCGGATTTGTCATCAAGCCAAAAGTTGTTATCGACGAAGTAAAAAGCTCAGACGGAACATTCAAAGGCGAGAAGTTATTCGTAGTTATGATCAAATGGATCGCACCGATTTGCTTAATTGCAATCCTTGTAAGTTCCGTAGGAAATGCAATGGGATGGTGGACAATTTAATATTCCATTAAAAAGGAGAAATTCATTTGAATTTCTCCTTTTAATATTTCATGCCGATAAATAAAATCTGTAAGATCACACCGATCACAATCGAACCAATATACAACATTGCTGTTATTTTTAAATTTTCTTTTTTGTCCCGATTATTTTTCCACAATACAATCAGTCCCATTCCGCCGCTTGCCAACAGTCCTGCCATCACAGCCGGAAGCGCAAGAACTCCTTTCATATATAGCTCTGTAATCAGTATCGATGAGGCACAATTCGGAATCAGGCCTACCGATGCGCTTAGAATAATCTGAAACGGCGAGTCATTCATCAAGATCTCTTGAATTCTTTCAATTCCAATTCCCTCGATAACCACATTCAATACCATCGAAAACAACATAATGTACAAAAGTGTTTTCAAAGAATGAGATACGACCGCTTTCAAGATTCCGTCATGTCCGCCACAGCAGGAACATCCCCGCTCTTCCCATACGCTTTCTTGTTTTACAGAAAAGCGCTTTCTTTTGCAAAATAAATCTACGAGATATCCAACAACAATTGCAATGACAACTTTGAGACCTAAAATTGTAAGAATCTTACCTCCACTCTTCGGATATCCCAACATAACAATGATTGCCTCATCTGATGTTGACATAAACACAGCAAGAAGCGTTCCAACCGAGACAAGCCGCTCTGCATACAGATTTGCCGCCACCACGGAAAATCCACATTGCGGTATACACCCAAACAGCGCTCCGATGATCGGTCCTGCTTTGTTTCCCTTCATCAGAATCCGGTCTCGTTTCTCTCCTGTATACTTTTCTACTAATTCAATCAGTAAAAATGCAAAAAGCAAAAACGGGATCATCCTCGCCCCATCAATCAGCACATCTTTACAGATTTCCCATACTGCACTCAACGCTTATCCCCCATAAAGAATACGGCCACAACACCGGCACCGGTGTGGCTTCCAATAACCGAACCGATTCCGTTAATCATCACGTTGTGAATCCCAAAGCGTTCTTCTACCTGTTTCTTCACAAATTCAGCGTCCTCTATACAATCACCATGCGTAATCATCACGATATCGTTATCATATCCCTGCATCTGCTTTTCCATACGGTCTACAATCGAAACCAATGACTTCTTTCTTCCTCGCTCTTTGCCAATGACAACCAGCTTTCCCTCATCGCTCATATGGATGATCGGCTTAATCTTAATCATAGAGCCAACAACCGCAGTCGTCTTAGAGATACGTCCTCCTCTGTGAAGATGATTAAGGTCATCCACAGTTACATTGTGACAGATATGAAGCTTATTCGCTTCCACCCATTTTGCAATCTCTTCCATTGACATCCCGTGTTCCTTCAATTCTAACGCTTTATATAGAAGTAATCCTTCTCCCATGCATGCACATAGACTGTCTATAGCAATAATGTTGATGTCCGGATATTCTTCTTTCAAGTCCTCTGCCGCCATCCGTACACTGTTATAACTTCCACTCAATCCGGAAGAAAAGCCGATATAAAGAATATCTTTTCCTTCTTTTGCAAACGGCTCCAGCGCTTCGCGCGCCTGTTCCGGATTAATCTGAGACGTTGTGGGAAGCGAACCCGCCCTCAGCTTTTCAAAAAATTCTTTATGCGACAGCCCATCCATCTCTTCATATGTAACTCCGTCCATAATGTAAGACAGTGAGATGATCGGAACTTGTTTGGACTGTAAATATTCTTTTGGTAAATCCACAGTACTGTCTGATACAATTACAAACTCATTCATCTTTTTCCCTCCTGTTTGCCAATATTTATTTCTCTATTCTATCACTTTTTCTTTTCTTTCGCAAAAAGTTTTTCATGGTGTAAATAAGAGATTTTCGCAAAAAGTACGCCGAAGCGTACTTTTAATTCAATTTAATATTCAAATAACTTCTTCCTGATAATGTTTTGTTAAATGCAATAGAGCAGATAATAATGATTGTTCCCGCCAAAAATCCAATCCAGTTAAAGCACGCTGTAAGAACCAAAAGCAACAGACGCATAAATTTCAACGCATATCCAAGCTCAAAATTCGGCTGTGTATAATTCGCCACAGCGACAAACGCCATATAGAGCATAACCTCTGAGTTGAACCATCCTGATTTGACCGAAAATTCCCCCATAACGATACCGGCAATTACACTGAGCGGCGTACTTAACATACTTGGCGTGTTCATCGCCGCAAGTCGAAGACCATCGATTGCAAGCTCCAATATCAGCAATTGGAAAATAAGCGGAATATTGACCGTATCTTTCAATGACACAAACTGAAATGCCTCCGGAAGCCAATTGAGATTTTGCATAAACAACAAAAATGCCGGTGTCAGAAAAACTGTTGCAAAGGTAATAATCGCCCTCGATACCTTCAAATATACATTCGTAAGAGTTGGAAAATAATAGTCGTTTGCCTCCTCAATAATGTCTAAAATCGAAGTCGGAAGAATCATCGCAGACGGTGAATTGTCAACTAAAAGTACGACTTTCCCTTCTAGCAAACACACGGACGCCGTATCTGGTCTCTCTGTAAACTTAAATTTCGGGAACGGGTTGAACCATTTTCGTTTGAACAATTCTTCCGCAAGACTTTGCTGATTCATCCGCAGCGCATCCACATTGATTGTATCAAGCCTTTTCAATAAATTGTCTAACAGTTCCTGGTCCACTCTGTCCGACATATAGCAGACTGCTACATCGGTTCGCGAACTATTTCCAATCTCTATCATCTTCATCACAAGATGAGGATCTCGTATTCTCCTCCTCATCAACGCCGTATTAAACACGATCGTCTCCACGAACCCATCTCTTGATCCACGGAGTGATTTATCCTTATCTGGCTCTTCTACTCCTCTTGCCGGATATGTGCGACAGTCAATCGCAATGCAAGCCTCATATCCGTCAATAAACAGACAGGTGACTCCGGACAATATATTTCGGATGATCATATCAAAATCAGCAATAATGTCCACTTCCACATACGGAAGCGCCATCTTTGAAAACCCGGTTGCATTACTTGGCATATCGTCTTTTTTCAACGCAAAAAAAGATGTCATGATTTTAAGCATTGTCTCATCTTTCGTAAATCCATCAATGAAGTAAAATGTACTCTGCTTTTCTCCGATAATCATATCACGCTGAATCAGGTCAAAACTTTCACTGACCGGAAGTATGCTGTTTAAATACGTCACATTTTCCTGAAGCGATGCTTTCACCTGTTTTGTCACTTTTTTATCTACCATACAAAAACCTCCACATTTGTCATCTCTTGGTTAGAATTCCCAAATGTGGAGGTTTTATACTGCATTCCTCTTATTTTGTTGTGCTTCCAAATCCACCGTTTCTTACTTCGGTCACATCATCATCTATTGTAATCCCATATTCTACGAAGATTCCCTGCATAAATCCGGTTCCCTCAGAAAGTTCTACAATCTTTCCTTCATTCGTATCATTTGTCAGTTTTGCAAAAATATGCCCTTCATTGTCCGAATAAAAGTAATCACTGTCGATAATACCAACCGTATTATTAAGCTGCAGACGAAATTTAAAACCAAGTCCACTTCTCGGATAACATTTTAAAACCCAGTTTTCTTCCATCTCCACACGGATTCCGGTCGGAATCTTCACTGTCTCTCCCGGTTGAATTGTCAACGATATCGGGGTATAGAAATCATATCCCGCCGAACCCGAAGTTGCTCTTTTCGGCAGTTTGACAGCATCATAAATCTTTTGGATCTCGCTTTCTCCCGCCTCACCAAATGTATCTATCCATCCTTCTTTAAATTGTTCAAAACTTACTTTGTGAAACTTAGCAATCCTCTTCATGTAATACAATTTCTCCTTTTTCTAATGTCTTTTGTACATCAATCACCTTCTGATTGGAACTTCCCTTCCAATGTAGCGTAGCATCCTTTTTATCTACTTCAAACTCTCCATCCACAAGCACATCTACATATTTCATCAGTTTCATCGTCTGAATCTGTTCCCACGTAGATCCGGTATATAACCAAATTGTCTTTGTCGGATATTTTTCTTTGATTTCTTTTGCAAGCGCTGTCACTTCATACACGTTGTTGATATGAAGCGGATCACCTCCACTAAAAGTGATACCGCTGACATAACTTTTCTCTAATTCATCAAAAATCTCCTGTTTTGCCGACTCATCAAATTCCAATCCTCCATTCGGATCCCAGGTGATAGGATTATGGCATTCCTTACAGCAATGCACACAACCAGATACCCATAGTACAACACGAAGACCATCTCCGTTTAACATATCATCTTTTGTAATATTATGATAACGCATATTACATGCTCTTCCTTTCCGCTATTTCCGCCATTTTTGCGTCGTTCAGACGTGTATCTCCCTTGACGCGGGAGTAAGATAAATATCCATTCATACGCTCAATCTTTGTCAAGTTAGTACTTCCGCATTCCGGACATACATCCATCGACAACTCTTCATGTCCGCAGTCATCACAATATGCAAGCGACAGATTAACCCCCTCATAGAAGCCCATATCCATCGCTCTTCTTACAAGCGATTTGATTGCTTCCTTATTATAGTTAATCGGATATTTGACATACTGGATCTTACCACCGTTACTCAAATCCCAAAAACGTCCTTCTAAATCCTGTTTTTCAATCGGCGTAATATCTTCCGTTACATGACAGTGAAAACTGTTACTTACATATTCTCTGTCAGATACATTCTCGATAATGCCGTATTTTTTACGGAACTGCTGAACCTGCACTCCACACAGATTTTCTGCCGGTGTTCCATAAATTGCATATAAGTGACCATCTTCCTCTTTGAACTGATTGACTTTCTTATTAATATATTCCAGCACCTCAAGTGCAAATGCCCCATCTTCTACCAATGATTTTTTATTGTGCAGCTGTTGCAATTCGTTGAATGCTGTGATTCCGAAAGATGCAGTTGCTGATTTTAACAACGGCTTGATTTTGTCATACAGCCCCAAATGTCCGCCATAGAAACCGCCTTCACAATATGCAAGCGGGTTCGTTGATGCCTTCATCTCTCCAAGATAATCATATGTGCGGATATGAAGCTGACGAATCAGTTCCAAATAATAATCCAGCACCTCATAGAAATCTCTGCTTTCCTGTTTTGCTTTTGCATAAATCATAGGCAGATGCAGACTTACCGCACCAATATTAAATCGTCCCACAAATACTGGTGTATCTTTTTCATCCGCCGGAGTCATGCCTCCTCTTTCATACCATGGTGAAAGGAATGCACGGCATCCCATCGGGCTGATAATCTTTCCGTATTGCTTGTACATACTTGCAACATACCCTTTTCCTGTCAGACTCAGCCAATCCGGATACATTGTTTTTCTGGAGCATTCGATTCCCGCTTCAAACACATCTTCCAACGGTTTCCCCGGTCCATGAAGATTCTCATCATATAAAAATACAAGTTTCGGGAAAAGAACCGGCTTCTTATGTCCTTCCTTGCCCTGTCCTTCCTGACGCACCTGAAGCATCTTGATCGTGGCAAGTTTTCCATATTTTGAAGTGTTTGTCCCTGCTGTCACAGTGATAAACGGATAATCCCCACGGCTGGATGACACGGAATTAAATTTATATTCCCATCCCTGGAATCCCTGCTCCATCTCTTTTTCCAGATCTTTCCACGCTACTTCCTCAGCTTTTTCTTGCGGAAGTCCTAAAGATATATATTTTTCCAAATGTCTTTTATAAGATTTTTCTGCATATGGCTCTAAAATATCATCTACGCTTGGCACTGTAAATCCGCCGTACTGCTGACTCGCAGCACTTAACACGATATCTCCAATTACATCAAATGCTGTATCCAATGTCTTCGGCTCATTATACCAAAGATTACCCATCTCAAATCCGCCGCTCAAAACATTCTGCACATCAAACAGGCAACAGTTCATTGTATCTCTTCTCGCAGACATATCATGAATATAAATATAACCTTCACGGATTGCCTGAATTTCTTCCACTGTCAGGAAAAATTTCTTATAAAGCTCTTTATTCAGTTCGTTAAAAATCAAACTTCTTTTTGTAGACACAAGCGCACTGTCTGTATTACTGTTCTCTTTATCTCCGATATACATGATAGACTGGCTTTTTTTGTAAACCTCATCTAACATCTGAACAAAATCCTGCTTATAATTGCGGTAATCTCTATAACTTTTTGCAACAGTCGGGTTGACCTTTTCAAGAGCTCCCTCCACAACATTGTGCATCTGTGCGATACGGATCTCTTCTGTGTCCATCTTTTCTACTTCTTCTTCTACAAACTGGCAGATAAATTGCAGCTCCTCATCTGTAAACTTGATCAACGCACGATATGCTGACTTATTGACCGCAACAACCACTTTCTGTACGTTAAACTCTTCTTTTGTCCCATCTTTTTTGATTACTCTGATCATCCGTCTCTTCCTTTCCATTTTATATTATCATCTATATTTAGTGTTAATCCAATTTCAAATCACTATATACAGTATTTCCGTGTAATACTAATACTATCACTCTGATGGTCTTTCGTCAAATCGGAATAATAGACAAAAATATCAGATTCTCTCTTCCATATTTTTGGATAAAAAAATAGGCCGTCATCTATTGACAGCCTATTTTGAAGTTCTTTGTACTCCCATGCTCTGGCGCTAATCGTGATACCGAATTACAAGTTATCGTATATCAATACTGGAATACCGATGAAGTGGTAGCGGAAATCGAAGCAGAACATAACCAAATCAATGGAACTCCCACTATCCTTGCAATCAATCTATATCACTCTAAATGGTCTTTTCACAACGGATATGAACCATTTTATAGCACCACTATCAATTATGATTAAAAAGAGAAAAGCAGACAGTCAATCAAAAAACTGTCTGCTACAACTGAAATTTGTTATTACCAAAATTCATTTAATCATGTTCTTTAATATATTGAAATACCTTTTTATCATTCTTTGATTTTTTATACCAACCTATACCTATCATTATAATTGCAACAATAATGACTGTAGTTCTTATCGATGAATCTGGGGAAAATAAACAAGATACAGCAATTCCTGTTCCAGCACCTGTAAAAAAATCTACAATTGATTTTTCATGTTTTATTATGCCCATTGCTCTTTCTTTATCCATAGATTGTACCATCTTCGAATCCTCCTTTAATAATGTATCAAGAGAAATATCAAATTGATTACTCATGCTTACAAGAATTTGCAGATCAGGATAACTTTTTCCGTTTTCCCAATTTGAAACAGTTTGTCGAGTAACATGAAATAATCTGCCAAACTCCTCTTGTGTTAATTGTTTTTCTTTACGAATATTCAATATTTGATTTCCTATATTCATAATATCTCGCCCTTTCCTGTGTTGTTACCTTGTTCATATTTTCGTCCTCCTTTGAATATTATTATCCCCAAAATAATATCTAAAGTAAAGCAATCAACATCTTACATTACATATATAGTTACGCAAAGATTCTTTGACAGGTACTTTTCTCTATAATTTTATGCTTTTCAGTTCTACAAGCTGGAAGTTATAGCAAACTTCCTTTTAGCCCTTTTTTGAAAATCAACACAACTTTATCTGTTCCCCAAAAGGACATGGTTTTAATCTGATAACCGTCTTTTCCCATTTCTTGTACTTTTTCATTTATTTTTTCTGTTACATTCTCAATGGTAATTTCTTCAATCAATATAGTTTTGTGCATTACTACACCTCCATAATTTCAAATCTGTTTATTCCTGCCATTCTATCACATTTCCTAGTCTTTAGCATTACTTTTCTCATAAATTTAAGGGCATATTGCACTTACACAATACGCCCTCATAATATTGTTCCAAAAGACAGTTTATATCATACTTTTTGTACTCCCATAAGGGCTTTTTTATACTCCCTTTGTACTCCCAATTTTGCAATACTGCCCGATATTTAACATCATTTTACGATACTTTGACTTTTCAACAAATCCCGTAGATCCCGCATTAAAACGGTGTTCCGTACAAGTCATACGGCGTCACCTGATATACATAATAATTCACCCAGTTTGTATATAAGTTATTTGCATGTGAGCGCCATGTCAAAAGCGGTCTGTTCTCAAAATTGTCATCTGGATAATAATTTTTAGGAAGTGCAATCTCCAATCCCTTATTCTTATCTCGCATGTATTCGTTATTCAATGTCACACGGTCATATTCCGGATGACCCATCACAAAGATCTGTTTTCCATCCAATGACATCGTCAGAAATACTCCGGCTTCTTCTGATTCCGCAAGAATGATCAGCTGTTCTTCACTCTCAATTGCTTCTGTCGGAACCGTTGTATGACGAGAATGCGGTGCATAAAACACATCATCAAATCCCCTCACCAATGGTGTTTTCCGATTTTTTACACGATGTTCAAACACGCCAAATACCTTTTCATCCAACTGTACTTTTTCAATTCCATAATGATAGTAAAGTCCCGCCTGCGCTCCCCAGCACAAGTGCATTGTAGAAGTCACATGTGTCTTTGTCCATTCCATAATCTCTTTCAGTTCTTCCCAGTAGTCAACCTCCTCAAACGGCATCTGTTCTACCGGAGCGCCTGTGATGATAAAGCCATCAAATCTCTGGTCTTTGATTTCTTCAAACGACACATAAAACTTGTTGAGATGGCTGGTCGATGTATTTTTCGATTTATGGCTGGACACATTCACAAAAACCACATCTACCTGCAATGGTGTATTTGACAGTGATCTTAAAATCTGAAGTTCTGTATCCTCCTTCAAGGGCATCAGATTCAACAGACCAATCTTGATCGGACGGATGTCCTGATGCATCGCACGATGTTCATCCATCACAAATATATTTTCTTGTTCCAGTATTTCTTTTACCGGCAAATCATTTTGTACACGAATCGGCATAAATTATTCTCCTTTTTCTTCACATTCAATAAATTCTCCTTCATCATTCACATAGCTTTCACTGCCATACCTTTCAGATGATGTTGGAAGTTTTTTGCGCTCCAACTTTTGGTTGATAAACATTTGCGCAATATAATATAGGACAGCGAAAGTCGGCACTCCCATGATCATTCCGACAAACCCGAAAAGTCCTCCTCCAAGCAGTATGGAAAAGACAACCCAGAAAGCGGACAGACCGGTAGAGTCTCCCAAAATCTTCGGTCCAATGATATTCCCGTCAATCTGCTGCAAAATCAATATAAAAATAGCAAAATACAGCCCCTGTATCGGTTCTGCAATCATAATCAGAATCGTACTCGGTATTGCTCCGATATAAGGTCCGAAAAACGGAATTACGTTCGTCACTCCGACAATCACGCTGACAATAAGGGTGTATGGCATCTTCATAATGCTAAGTGCTATAAAACACAATACTCCGATAATCGCAGAATCAATGATTTTTCCAATGATAAACCCGCCAAAAATCTCATTGCTCTTTTTCGTAATATGAAGTGTCATGTTTGCGTGATCCGGTTTCATCAGTGCATATACAATCTTTTTGCACTGACCGGAAAACAGTTCCTTACTAAACAGTACATAGACAGAGACAATAAACCCGATCAACACATTCATAATCTCACTCACAACATTGATTACTCCTACCGTCAGATTCGACATTAAAGTGTTCGCCTGTTGGAGTAAATCCGTCTTCAGCCAGTTTTCCACCGTATCTGTTCCCTCTGTAATGATATTCTTCAGCATCGTATCCAAAGTTGAGTTACTGATTAAAAATGCATTCATATCTTGTGCCCAGCTATTCATCTGCTCTGGAAGTGTCACAATCAAATCTCGGATACTTTTATATAATTCCGGAATCAGCATGTTGCACAGTGCCACAATCACAAACACCGAAAAAATCAAAGCTGCGAAAATTCCGCTCCCCCGCCCAATTTTATGTGCCGTCTCTTTTTTCTTTAGTTTTTTCTCCAAAAAAGGAGTAAGATGTCTTTCCACCAATTTCACAATCGGATTCAGAAGATATGCAATCACAAGACCATATATAATTGGTTTTAATATCTGAAATATCTTTTCAAAAATATTAGAAATTCCATTAAAACGCAAAAATGCAAAATAAAAAACAATGCTTGCTGCAACAACAAGAAATGCTGTCATTCCTTTTCCAAACTGCTGTCTTAATTTTGAAGGACCTTTATTTCGAAACTGAGGTCTTTTATCATGATAAGTTTTCGTTTCCTTTGAATTTTCCATAATATGTATTCGAATCCTTTCCTCGCTCAATTTACATCTATGTTTCATTATAACGCTACCTTCTTAAAAACGTCAACAAGAACACAGTTAAGGGCGCAGCAAAAGTTTCAAACCTTTACTGCGCCCAACCTTATTCACTATTTACTGCATTCAAAACTTGCACATTCGGTCTCGCCGCATTTGCATGCGTTGCTGCCCTCCACGCTGATCTTACCCGCATGGCATCTGCACGCATTGTTATACATGCATTCAACTGCTTTGCAGTCGACATTGCTTGTCGGAGACGCCTCTCCTGTTACATTGCTGTAAGAATCTCCTTTTCGCTTCACGAAGCTTCCACAACATGTCTCATCTGACTTTCTTGCAGAATCCCCCTGAACCTCGATAGCATCAAGGTCACAATAAAATTGCTTATTGTGCGTACATGTCTGTACTGTACATTTCAACTCTGGCATGATCATACCTCCTTATATTTTTTCTAATTCTATCAGAGATAGTATTTCACACCTGTTTTTATTTTATACATCTATTCTTCTGTCTTGTGCTTTCGCAGTCTCAGAAACAGAGCGAGCACTGCAAAGAATTCTCTCACCATATAATTTGGAAATACAGCAAGATTACTGCTTGCTGTAATCGCGTAAACTTTTCTGTATCCGATTGATTTTGCCAATTTCACAGCTCGGTAAATATGAAAGTTATTTGTAACAATTCCTATTTTATCCCGTCGCTCATCATCTAT
Source organism: Faecalimonas nexilis (assembly GCF_059731825.1). Taxonomy (NCBI): domain Bacteria; kingdom Bacillati; phylum Bacillota; class Clostridia; order Lachnospirales; family Lachnospiraceae; genus Faecalimonas; species Faecalimonas nexilis. Next base: position 2,109,412 of record NZ_AP029189.1, read on the forward strand.
AAAAGCAAGACTTTTTTTCAGATTCTCATATGTTGACGTCGATTTTTCTTCCAGGCAGATTCTGTTTGCATCAATCCCACAATTTTCCAAATATTCTGCCATCGCTTCTGCCTCCGTGATATCCTCACCTTTCCCTCTGCCTCCCGATACGATTACAATCGTCTCTGGATTCTCATTGAGATAACGAATTCCACGGTCAAGTCTTCTTTTCAATGCCTCAGTCACTCTTTTCCCGCGAATCTGTGCCCCTAAAATAATAATGTATTTCATATTTTTCGGAGCAACTGATATCATCGCACAAAGAATCAACACTTCCACACAGAAAAAAATCATCCACAGAACAATAAAAATACCGGTTAAAATATACTCAAGCCAAACCGGAATTCCCCTGGTCAGTATTCCGATTCCGATATTCGCCAATCCAAACACCGCCCAGAACCATGTAAACGTTCCATTCCATCGCTTCGTATACCATACAACAAATCCATAATACAGGATACTTAAAATTCCAAGTGCAATGAATCCTGATGCCATGGACTATTTACCGCAGCATTTTTTATACTTTTTCCCGCTTCCACATGGACAAGGATCATTTCTTCCAACTTTCTTTTCTTTGCGGACTGTTCCCGAATTTTTCTGTTCTTTATACAATTCTCTCTTGCGTTCTGGTGTAAAGATGTTATTCCACTGTGGTAATTCATACAGCCAGTCAGCTTTTGCATCCACCATATTCTTATATAACTTTTCTTTGTCAAAGATCAGGTTTACAACTGTATCTTCTTCCATTGTCTCAATTGGATTCTCTTCTTTTAAGCTTTCATTGATTCCATCCAAAAATCCTGTCATTGTAAACACGTCAATTTCATACTTTTCTGCAAGTTCTTTGACTGTTCCTTTTACTTCCTCATCCGGATTTGTCAATAATTTCTCATAGATATTTTTTTCAATTTGAAAATAGGTTCCCCAAAATTTTTGTAATGCTGCACGATCCATCTCCTTTGAATATGCAACTGCTCTCCATTCTTCTAATAATGCCATGTTTATAACTCCTTTGTATTTTCATTCTTATCGCTTTATTATATCTCATTTTTCTTCATAAAACAAGCATACCGAAACTGTTTTTTCTCAGTATGCTTTGTTTTACACTTCAAAATTTAGCAGCTGTTTTTGCTTCCAATGCATTTTGTTTCACTTCTTCAAAATCAGCTCCTGCGGATGCTGCAACCGTGGCCGCCACTGCTCCTTCTACAATCGGGCAGTCTATCATCTCAATTTTCTTGTCAGACATCTCCTCCAGAACCATCTCTGTTGTCATAACAGCACTGCCCATGTCCATCATCACAAGCACTCCGTCTTCGGAATAAACGTCCTCGATTGCCTGATATATTTTTTCATAACTCGTCCCGAGTGTTCCGTCATCCATACCTCCCGCCGCACGGATAAGCGCTTCCGGAGCCATCATCTTTGTAAACTCCACAATGCTGTCCGCCAACTCCCGACTATGAGATACAATTACAATTCCTACCATACTTACCCTCCTTACAAACTTTTGGCAATCACGCTTAGCATTAATGTAAACGAAGTAGCTCCCGGATCCTGATGCCCAATACTGCGTTCTCCCAAATAGCTTGCTCTTCCCTTTGTGGCAATGATAGTCTTCGTATATGCGACACCATCCTCTGCTGCCTCCACTCCTTCCAACAATATTTCTTTCGGATCTTTTGCCGCCTTAAGAGCACCTTCCATTGCAGCAAGCGCCGGAACCATTGCATCCAGCATCGTCTTTTCACCGGTTGTGGATTTGCCGCGCATTTTAATTCCCTCTATGGAAACCCTTAGAATTTCCACAAAATCATTGATGTCCACCGCATCTTTTCCTGCCATCAATTGCCCTGCCTTCATAAATGCAGTCCCATAAAGTGGTCCTGATGCGCCTCCCACCGTAGATACAAGTGTCATTCCAACCGTCTTTAAAATCGTTCCAATGTCTTTATCAGCAAGCGTATCTAACTTTTTTTCCACCTCCTGAAAACCGCGTGAAAGGTTAATTCCATGATCCCCATCACCGATTACATTATCAAGTTCCGTCAAAAACAGTTTTTCTTTCTCAATCGTCTCTCCGATGTTTCTTAAAATTTCAATTACCTTTTGTTGATTTACCATAAGTCGTTCCTTCTTTCTACATTATGCCTTAAATGCGGGTGTATCTGCCTTTGCATCCAGCAGTTTCTTCATCTCGTCATCCAATCTCAACAGAGAAATTGAAAATCCGTCCATTTCAATCGATGTCATATAATTTCCGACAAACGTCTTATATACTTTGATTCCTTTCGCAGCAAGTACATCTGACACATGGTTGTTTACAATAAATAATTCCATAAGAGGAGTTCCTCCTGCGCCGTTGATCAAAACAGCCACTTCGCTATCCGCATAATCGATATCCGCCAGAATCTTTTCCAACAGCATATCTACAATCTCATCTGCCTTTTTCAACGATTCCCTGTGCGTCCCCGGTTCCCCGTGAATTCCGATTCCTACCTCCATCTCATCGTCACTCAGCTCAAATCCCGGTTTCCCTGCTGCCGGAACCGTGCAAGGCTTGATTGCCATTCCCATGGTTCTCACATTGTCGACCACTTTTTGTGCAACTGCCTGTACCGCTTCAAGCTCTGCACCTTCCTCCGCTTTCGCGCCTGCTATTTTATGTACAAAAATTGTTCCTGCCACACCACGGCGCCCAACTGTATACAAACTGTCCTGAACCGCAACATCATCATTCGTAACAACATATTTGACTGGAATACCGTCCATCTCCGCCATCTCTGCTGCCATCTCAAAATTCATAACATCCCCGGTGTAGTTCTTTACAACCATAAAGACACCTTTGTCCGTCTCTATCGCTTTGATACCTTCATAAATCTGATCCGGTGTCGGAGAAGTAAAGACCGGTCCTGCAACGGCAGCATCCAGCATACCTTCTCCTACAAATCCACCATGTGCCGGCTCATGCCCGCTTCCGCCACCACTGATCAGAGCAACTTTTCCTTCTTTTTTTCTGGCTCTTACTACTACATTTCCGCAATCTAATTTTTTTATATATTGCGGATATGCTTTTACCATTCCCAAAACCATTTCATTCTCTACCGCATCCACATTGTTCATAATTTTTTTCATTGTCGAAACCTCCTTGATTCTTTACATTTTCACCATTTTGTATAGTTTTTCATCATTTAAAAGCTTCTTTTTTATAGAATATCACCATACAACTTTCTGGTCAATAGTTTCTATTTGCATTTTTGAAAATCTATCGCTATAATCAAACTATCATATATGAGGAGACGATAGTTATGAGTAAGACAAAACGAATTCTTGCGCTCTTAGGCGTTATTCTGTTAGCAGCGCTTTATCTGAGCACTCTTTTCTTTGCAATTTTTGATTCACCAAATACAATGTGGCTATTCAAAGCTTCTATTGCTGCGACAATCCTGCTTCCGGTTCTTTTATATGCATACTCACTGTTTTACAGATTGTCGCACAAGAATAAGGATGACTAACTCTGTGTTACACATATAGCTCTGCCGCAAAAAAGGCAGGGCTTTCTTCTTGTCTGAATTGTCTGTCTTCGATTTCTTTTTGTTTTCGTCTCTTCATCAGGTATTCCTCAATCGATATCATTTCCTGATATTTCTGTTTCTTTTCTTTCTGCATACTAAATTCCTCCATCTATATCTATTTCCAACTTTATCATTATATTCATACTCTTACATTTATATTCCTTTTTGAAACAATTTTATTTTAACAACAATTCATGACTAACTTGTGTCAGTTATATAAAATCTTTCTAACTCAATTCTTAAGTTTTTCTATGCGAATTCCTTATTTTCTCTTGACACATTGCCATTACTGACACTACACTATTACTATCGTTTGTGTAATTCAAATCCACACGTTCGATAATCTTAGTAAAAAGGAGACTTGCATATGGAACATTTAATCATCCCTGAAGGATACACTGCACCACTTACGATTCGTGAGACAGAAGTTGCAATCAAAGAAATCAAAGACCACTTTGAGCGTGCCCTCGCAAAATCACTGCATCTGACACGTGTATCCGCTCCACTTTTTGTCAAACCGGAGTCTGGACTGAACGACAACTTAAATGGTGTGGAACGTCCAGTAGCGTTTGGAATCAAAGAGCAGAACGATACCCCGGTGGAAATTGTACATTCCCTTGCAAAATGGAAACGCTATGCATTAAAGCGCTACGGTTTTCACTCAGGTGAGGGTTTATATACAGATATGAATGCAATCAGAAGAGACGAGGATACCGATAACATACATTCGATTTATGTCGATCAATGGGATTGGGAAAAAGTAATTTCTAAAGAAGAACGCAATATGGAGACATTGCAGTACACTGTCCGCAAAGTATACGCTGCGCTTCGCGAGACAGAAGAATATATCTCGAGAAGATATAACTACATAGATCCGATTCTTCCGGAAGAGATCACTTTCATCACTTCACAGGAATTGGAAAATCTATATCCTTCTTCCACTCCTAAGGAAAGAGAATATAAGATTGTCAAAGAAAAGGGAGCTGTCTTCATCTCTCAGATCGGAAAAGAATTGATTTCCGGCGAGAAGCATGATGGGCGTGCACCGGATTATGACGACTGGGAATTGAACGGCGATATCATTGTATATTATCCGGTTCTTGACATTGCATTAGAACTTTCTTCCATGGGAATCCGTGTTGATGAGGAAGCATTAGAACGTCAGCTTGGCTTGGCCGGCTGTCCGGAACGGGCGGAACTTGATTTCCAAAAAGCTCTTTTGAATCATGAACTTCCATATACAATCGGCGGAGGTCTTGGACAGTCCCGTATTTGTATGTACTGCCTAAGAAAAGCTCATATCGGAGAAGTACAGTCTTCTACATGGCCGGAAGAGATTGTAGACACAGCTTTTGCTAACGGAATTCGGTTATTATAATTTCTGGTACACCTAAAAATGGTGCTGCATATATTATGCAGCACCATTTTTTTATTAGTTTGTATAATTATCAAAATATCCCTGAACCAATACAACCGGTGTTCCTTTATCTCCTGAGCCACTTGTAAGGTCACACAAAGAACCGATAAGATCTGTCAACTGTCTCGGAGTTGTTCCCTGAGACGCCATATCTCCAACAAGATTATCGCTCTTTTCTCTGATACGCTTTGAAATTGCTTCTTTCAATGCTTCCCCACTTAAATCTTTGAAATCATTATCTGCAAGATATTTTAACTTCACTTCATTCGGTGTTCCAATCAGACCTTCTGTGTAAGCTGGTGATACAACCGGATCAGCAAGTTCCCAGATCTTTCCTTGTGGATCTTTGAACGCACCATCTCCATATACCATAACCTCTACATGCTTTCCAGTCTTATCCAAAATCTGTTTCTGAATATCTTCTACTAAATCAAAACACTCATTCGGGAATAATTTAATTTTGTCTTCTGTCGATTTATTAGATCCCAATAATCCATATTTTGTATTGTATCCGCTTCCATTTACCGATGCATTCAAAATATCGTCTAATCCGCATACTCTTTCTGCGCCATTCTCCCGTAAAATACGTTTTGTTCTAACGCGTGTATGAATATCACAGTTCAACACATTCTTTGTATAGTTTAAGATTGTTCTTGGATTGTTCGCAAAAATAACTTCTACTTCTGCCCCTGCTTCTTTGATGATATTTGCATAGTAATCTACATAATCTACACCTGTAAATTCGTGCTTGTTCTCGCCAAATAATTCTCTGTATTTTTCCAATGTAAGAACATCGCTGTATGGGTTGATTCCTGCCTCATCTAATTTATCCAATGATACAAGTTCATTTCCCACTTCATCACTTGGGTAGCTTAACATCAAAACAACTTTTTTTGCTCCGGCAGCGATTCCTCTGAGACAGATAGCAAATCTATTTCTTGATAAGATTGGGAAGATTACTCCGATTGTCTCTCCGCCTAATTTTGCTTTTACATCTTCTGCAATGGCATCAATAGAAGCGTAATTTCCCTGTGCTCTTGCTACAATTGACTCTGTAACAGAAATAACATCTCTGTCTCTCAGTTCAAATCCTTCGCTTTTTGCAGCGTCCAATACGCTTTCTACTACAATATCAGCTAAATTATCATTTTCTCTAATGATTGGACAACGAACTCCTCTTGAAATTGTTCCAACTTTTCTTTCCATGTGTTTTTCTCTCCCATCTTACTTTGTAATGTCACGCATTTACAAATCACTTTATTATTGTGTCTTCTTATAAAATACTTTAGCACTGCTTATAAAGCACCGATAGAATTATACTATACTTTCTCCGTGTTATGCAATATTTTTTTCGATATTTGTTTACATCAAAGGTGCAATCAGTCTTAAAACTCTTCCGACCATCTTCATACCGATTCTTCTTGCTTTCACATCAAGCATCGTAATCTTCTGACATGCTTTTAAAGTATTTTGGAAATCACGTTCAATCTCCCACACGACCGGATTGTTATAAATGAATGTACCACATTCAAAATGGTGATACAAACTGCGATAATCAAGATTGATCGTCCCGACCGTCGCAGTATCATTGTCGGACACAAACACTTTCGCATGTACAAATCCCGGTGTATATTCATAAATCTGCACTCCCGCACTGATCAGTTCTTCATAATAGGTCTGCGCTACTGCAAACGCATACCACTTATCCGGAATATGCGGCATAATAATGATAACTTCAATTCCACATTTTGCTGTATAAGTAAGATTTGTCACCATCTCATTATCTAAAATCAGGTATGGCGTCATAATGTGCACGTATTTTTTTGCATGATTCAGCAAATGAAAGTACACCTGCTCTCCAATATTTTCATGATCAAATGGGCTGTCTGCATACGGAAGCACAAAACCAAGTTCTCTTCTGATGTCAAGTGACTTAGGGGTAAGATATTTCGCATAATCTTCCTTTCCCCGCTCGCTGACATTCCACATCTGAAGAAACATCATCGTAAAGTTCTGAACTGCCTCTCCCTTTAACATGACTGCCGTATCCTTCCAGTGTCCGAAACGGACTTTCTGATTAATATACTCATCCGCCAGATTGATTCCCCCAGTAAACGCAACACGTCCATCGATCACACATATTTTCCTGTGATCTCTGTTATTCTGATGTGAAGAGAGAACCGGTTTGATCGGGCTGAACATCTTACATTTAATTCCATATTTTTTCATCGTCTTCGGATAATGGTAAGGCAGTTGTACCATACTGCACATTCCGTCATACATGAAACGGACCTCCACACCTTTCGAGACCTTATCAATGAGAATATCCAGTATCTCATTCCACATGATACCTTCTTCCACTATAAAATACTCTAGAAAAATATATTTTTCTGCAAGTCTTAACTGCTTTTTCATCTCCTTGAATTTATTTTCACCAAGGGGAAAATACGTCACTTCTGTATTGCGATGCACAGGAAATGCCGCCTGATGTGTCAGATAATGTGCAAGATTGGCATTGGCAGGCTTCGATACACGAAGCGCCTCCACCGTCTCCTTATCCTGTTTCATAAATGGCGATGTCGCATCATTCAATGTCCTGAGGCGATGGTCCAAATAACTTGTTCCAGGCTGTATTTTCATAAACAGATAAAACACTGTTCCCACAATCGGAATTAAAAGGATAAACAATATCCACGAAGTCTTAAACGCAGGATTGCTTTTACTGTTTATAATATAAACGACAGAAATCACTTCCAACACGATAAAAATCACATAAATGTAAGTTGCATAGTCTTCCAAATATGTGACTGTCCCTACAATCAAAGCAATCTGGATGATCAATAATACCGCAAGCAACGAAATTCTGCTAAATACAATACTCAATATTCCCTTTTTCGCTTTTTTTACAGGTTCTTTGTTCAATACTCTCACTTCCTTTTCTACTATATAAGAGTTAGTCTAACACAATTCTGATACAGAAACAACAATCGGCTGAATTCCCCTTTCATTTTTCCGACAAAAGTATTATAATGTTTTTCAATGAATCATATTATTTTCAGAAAGGAGTCATCATATGTCAAAAAAATGGAGTAAATTTTTATTAGCACTTGCAGGCATTGGTGCTGCAATCGGCATTGGAATTGCATTTTTCAAGAAAAAGCAACATACACTTGACGATAACAGTGAATTTTCAGATGATTTTGAAGATGAGGATTTTGATCTGGACAGTGACTTAGAACCAGTCACCCAAAGATCTTATGTTTCGCTCAATCAGGAGACAGAGGAGACACCCGCCGAGGAAGAAACCTCATCTGAACAGGACGCAGAAGTATAAAAGAAATAAAAGGAGTTCCACAGTTGGAACTCCTTTTATTTCCATATCTCACACAGGATGTTGCTCGCATCTCGAATCGCTTCTTCACTCATATTTGCATATCCGAGCAATATCGTTGCTTTTGCGTTTTTTTGTTCATCAATATCATATTCTGACAATCCATAAACTCTGATTTCTTTTTCTTCCGCCTGTCTGATCAGTTCTTTTTCTTTTTCTCCCGATGGAAACGTTAAAAGTAAATGTACTCCTGCATGCTCTCCCGAAATGCTGCATCTCGTAAGCAACGGTTTTAACCCAGCCATTAATATATCATGTCTGTTTTTATAAAGTGCTCTCATTTTATTCAGATGACGCTCATAATATCCTTCTTCGATAAACCGTTGGATAATAAACTGATCGACTTTTGAGACCGTCGAGCTTAAAAATCTGCACTTTTCATTATATGCTGTAAGAAGTCGTTTTGGAAGTACCATGTAACTGATTCGGATTGCCGGCGCCAGCGACTTTGAAAAAGTCCCAAGATAAATCACTTTATCATTCATATCATATCCCTGCAATGCCGGAATCGGTCTTCCTTTGTACCGAAACTCACTGTCATAATCGTCTTCTATAATATATCTTTCTTCGGATTCTCCCGCCCATCTGAGCAGTTCCATTCTTCTTTTGATCGGCATAACGATACCAAGCGGATATTGGTGAGACGGCATAACATATGCGGTGTCTGCATTCGATTCACACAATTTTGAGACTTCCATTCCATATTTATCCATATCAATCGTCATCACTTCACAGGAAAGATTTCGAAACAAACGATACGCCTGCTTGTAAGTAGGATTCTCAAATGCAACCTTTCGTTGCTCTCCCATCACCATGCTAAGCAGCATAAGCAGATAATCATTTCCCGCACCGACAATAATCTGTTCCGGCTGACAATTCACTCCACGTGCCTGATACAGGTAGTTACGGATTGCATTTCGAAGCCCCTCTTCTCCCTGTGAATTTCCGAGACGGAACAAGTCCGTTCGATCGTCCACCAATATTTCTTTTGATAATTTTCTCCACACATTATACGGGAAGCTGCTTAAATCAATTCCACGCGGGCTGAAATCATAACGATATTTTTTCTTCTCGGTTTTCTCTCCTGCTTTTGATACCATGTTAAGCTCCGCAAATTGATACAATCCTTCCAATTGCGCGGCAAAAAAGCCTTTACACGGCTCCGACTCAATATACCCTTCCGACAAAAGCTGTTCATATGCCAGCTCTACCGTACTTCGGCTCACCTCCAAATGTCTGGAGAGAGCCCGTGTAGAAGGCAGTTTTTCTCTGCAGGCAATCCGCCCACTTTGAATCTCTGTCTTAATATGCCGGTAAATCTGCTCATACAGTGGCACATCCGATTTTGTCTTCAAATTGATTGTCAATTCATTCATCTGTTTATTTTGGCAGTTTGAAAGAGCTCTTCAAGGATACGATACGGTTAAATACAAGCGCATCCGGTTTTGAATCTTTCGCATCAATACAGAAATATCCGTTTCTCACAAACTGGAAGCTGTCATATGCTTTTGCATCGTCAAAGCTTGGCTCTAAATAGCAGTCTTTCAAGATTGTCAATGAATTTGGATTCAAGTTCAAAGAACCGTCCTCTTTATTGTAAACACCTTTTTCTTCGTCAACAATATTTTCATAAAGACGTACTTCTGCTTTCACTGCATATGGAGCTGGTACCCAGTGAATCGTACCTTTTACTTTTCTTCCTGTAAATCCACTTCCACATTTTGTCTCTGGATCATACGTACAGTGAATCTCTGTGATATTACCGTTTTCATCTTTTACAAAGCTTTCACATTTTACAAAATACGCATGCATCAGGCGCACTTCGTTTCCTGGGAACAAACGGAAATATTTTTTCGGTGGCTCTTCCATAAAGTCTTCTCTCTCAATGTAAAGCTCTCTGCAGAAAGGTACTTTACGGTATCCTAATTCTTCATTTTCCAAATTATTTGCCACATCCAAATATTCAACCTGTCCTTCCGGATAATTGTCGATGATCAGCTTGATCGGATCAAGCACTGCCATCATACGTGATTTTTTCATCTTCAAATCTTCACGGATACAGTATTCTAACATTGCGTAGTCCACAGAGCTGTTGCTCTTAGACACTCCGCAGAGATCTACGAACATCTTCAATGATTCCGGTGTAAATCCACGTCTTCTAAGTGCCGCAATTGATACAAGTCTTGGATCATCCCATCCATCTACAATACCGTCTTCGACTAATTTTTTGATATATCTCTTTCCTGTCACCACATTTGTCAAATATAATTTTGCAAACTCAATCTGTCTTGGTGCCGGTTCAAACTCACATTCTCTTACAACCCAGTCATACAGTGGTCTGTGATCTTCAAACTCTAATGTACAGATAGAATGTGTGATTTTCTCAATCGCATCTTCAATCGGATGTGCGAAATCGTACATTGGGTAAATACACCATTTATCACCTGTATTGTGATGCGTCATATGTGCCACACGGTAAATGATCGGGTCACGCATGTTGATGTTCGGTGATGCCATATCGATTTTTGCACGGAGCACTCTCTCCCCATCTTCAAACTCTCCATTTTTCATCGCCTCGAACAGCTCTAAATTCTCTTCCACCGTACGTTCACGGTACGGGCTGTTTCTTCCCGGTTCTGTCAAAGTTCCTCTGTACTCGCGAATCTCTTCCGCTGTCAGATCACATACATATGCTTTTCCTTTTTTGATTAATTTCACAGCACATTCATACATCTGGTCAAAATAATCTGATGCAAAAAACAGATTGTCTTTCCAGTCTGCTCCAAGCCATTTGATATCTTCTTTAATAGACTCTACAAATTCCACTTTCTCTTTTGTTGGATTCGTATCATCAAAACGCATATGGAATGTACCGTTATATTTCTGTGCCAATCCATAGTTCAGCAAAATAGATTTTGCATGTCCGATATGAAGATATCCATTCGGCTCCGGCGGGAATCTTGTGCATACCGTATCATATACACCTTCTCTTAAATCTTTTTCAATTTCCTGTTCTATAAAATTTTTTGAAACTACTTCGTTTTCCATGTCATTCCTCCACTATCTATTCTTCTTCCGTAAAATCCAAGACCACTTCACAGAAGATTCACTTTATTCTATAGGATACCATAAAATAAAGTTTGGAACAACACGTAATCTGCATTTTGCTATGATTTCTCTGTAACTTTCACGTAGGTACATCCATGCTCCATAAAATTGTCTTCATCTATTAGACAGCGAATTCCCTAAAATGGTTTCACTTCGAAAATTTTTTACTAAAAATAACATTGACAGATGAAACAAGCTATAGTAATATAAATTTGTTGTAAAAATATATGCTGCTGTGGCGCAGTCGGTAGCGCGTCGCCTTGGTAAGGCGGAGGTCACGGGTTCAAGTCCCGCCAGCAGCTGTACTCAGAACCTTTGATTTTTCAATGGTTCTTTTCTTTTTATCATATCAAATTCAAAATTCCACGATTTTTTACAATATAAGAAATACTGTACATTGGTAATAGTATACTTACCCAGGGAGCTGATGAGGTGCTATGCCAGCCACCCAGTAGAAAGGGGGTTGGTGCTTATGGTAACATGGTCTGATTTGTTTTCCTTTATTGCTATGCTTTGTGCAGTGATTACCCTTGTAACTAACAACAAACGCAAAAATAGCGCCACACCCGCAAAGTGTAGCGCTATTCTGTAATACATATTTCGCCGGGTAGCTTCTATATCTGCACAATCCCTGCCATTTTCGCTTTAATTCGCTGCAGTGCATTATCAATGGATTTCGGGCTTTTATCCAAAAGCTTTGCAATCGTCTGATAATCGATTCCCAACAAATGCAAATGCAGTACCCGATTTTCCAGATCACTCAACCTTTGTTTTAACTCCTGCTCAATCATCTGCAGATATTCTTTATTCAGGAACAACTCCTCTGGATTATTGTCTTTCATTGTCTGAATCGTCTCGATCAGAGGCTGCTGTTTTTCTTCCTGTGTATCCTCTCCCTGCTCATACAGGGAAATGTAAGAGTTCAACGGCATATGTTTCTGCCTCTGAGACGCTTTGATTGCACTGTACATCTGTCTTGATATACAAAGATCCGCAAAACTTGCAAAGGACGTTCCCTGCTCACTGTCATAATCACGCACCGCTTTGAAAAGTCCGATCATCCCCTCCTGAATCAAGTCATCGTTTTCCCCACCGAGAAGATACATCTCTTTCGCCTTTTTCTTCACAAGAAATTTATACTTATCCATGACATAATCGGTAATTTCCTGTTCCCCTGCCCGCAGATTGCAGATTAGCTGCTCATCTGTCATTTTTCCATAATCAGACATTCTTTTTCTCCTAAAACTACTGCAAACGCTGTCTTACAATCTCATATGCTAATACACCTGCCGCCACAGATGCATTCAAAGAATCAATGTCACCTTTCATCGGAATAGATGCGATGAAATCACATTTTTCTTTCACAAGCCGGCTTACTCCATCTCCTTCATTTCCAATAACCATCCCGATTGGACCTGTCAGATTCAGTCGGTACATGGATTCGCCGCCCATATCTGCACAGACAAACCATAACCCTTTTTCTTTCAGCTCTTCCATTGTTTTTGCGAGATTTGTCACCTTTGCGACCGGAGTATAATTAAGCGCTCCCGCAGATGTCTTTGCAACAGTAGCTGTAAGCCCGACTGCACGTCTCTTTGGAATGATCACGCCATGTGCCCCTGCAAGGTTTGCGGTACGGATGATCGCACCAAGATTATGTGGATCTTCAATGTTATCAAGCAAAATCAAAAACGGATCTTCGCCCTTCTTCTTTGCCAGTTCCAACATGTCTTCCACTTCTGAATACTCATAGGCCGCTGCATATGCAATCACACCTTGATGTTTCTTTGTCTCAGAAATCTGATCCAATCGTTCTTTTGTCACAAAATTAATGATAGTATCATGTTTTTTCGCCTCTCTGATAATTGTGCGGACCGGACCATCCTGACAGCCGTCAAGCACAAACAGCTTATCCACAGGTTTACCGGAGCGAAATGCCTCAATCACTGCATTGCGTCCCTCAACCATCAAATTTTCTACCTTTATCTCTTCGCTCATATAAGCCTCCTACACTTCTTTTTCTTTCAAACTGTCCAGACCGATTTTCACCAAATCCAACATTCGTTTCCATTCTTTTTTCAAATACAGATATCCGAGCAACGCCTCGAATCCGGTTGCTCTTCTATAATCGGTAATCGATTGATTTTTTGCCGGAGATACCGATTTTGCGTTTCTTCCACGCTTGTAAACAGCATGTTCTTCTTCTGTCAGCTCTTCCTGCATCGCGCGCATCATGAGAGACTGGGTGGACGCCTGAACATACATGCTGGTCTCCTTGTGCAGCTTATTCACCTGGCGGTTGCCTTGATTGATCACAAGGCTTTTGATAATCAAATCGTATATACTATCTCCTATATATGCCAATGTAAGAGGTGAATAACTGTTAACATCCACCTCTTTCATTTGAAAAACTTCTTGCATATAGGAATCAAATTCAAACCCTATGCTCTTTTCCATTTTACTCCTTCACGTGTATCCTCTAAAATAATTCCTTTTTCCAACAACTCGTTACGAATCTCATCTGCACGTTTAAAATTCTTTTCTTTTCTCGCCGCCTGGCGCTCCTCGATCAGCTTTTCAATATCTTCCGCAAGCAGCTCCTCTTCTTTTTCTACGATCAATCCAAGTACATCTGCCAGCTTCACAATCAGATCATGAAGTCCTTTCAAATACTCTTTTGAACTTTCTGCTGTCGCAGTCGTATTTGCAAATTTTACAAGTTCAAAAATAGAAGCAATTGCATCGGCAGTATTAAAATCATCTTCCATCGCCGTCTCAAAGCCTTCCACGAATTCTTTCGTCTTTTCGAAGGTTTCCTTCTCCACATCTGTCATCGCCTCAGCCGAAGTTGCATTTTCCAAATGTTTCAGATTGTCCACAGCGGTCACGATACGTGTGAGACCATTTTTTGATGCTTCCATTAAATCAGCACTAAAGTTCAACGGGCTTCTGTAATGTGCGCTCAGCATAAAGAAACGAAGCACCTGAAGGTCATACTGTTCGCTGATCTCTCTCACTGTTCTGAAGTTACCAAGCGATTTTGACATCTTACGGTTATCAATATTTAAAAATGCATTGTGCATCCAATACCTTGCAAACTCTTTTCCATTTGCCGCCTCACTTTGTGCAATCTCGTTTTCATGGTGCGGGAATACAAGGTCCTCCCCTCCCGCATGGATGTCAATCTGATCTCCGAGATATTTTTTCGACATCACAGAACACTCAATATGCCATCCAGGACGTCCGTCGCACCAAGGCGACTCCCACGCCGGCTCTCCTTCTTTTTTCGGTTTCCAAAGAACAAAATCCAATGGGTCTTCTTTTTCAGCTTCCCCTGACACTAACAGAGAGCGTCCTCCTGACTGCAGATCATCCAAATTCTTATGAGAAAGCTTTCCATACTCATCAAACTTTCTTGTGCGGAAATACACCGTACCATTCTTTTCGTAAGCATACCCCTTATCGATCAATTCCTGAATCATCTCGATCATGCCACAGATTTCTTCTGTTGCAAGCGGATGCTTTGTGGCAGGCTTCACGTTCATCCCAGCCATATCTTTTTTGCATTCTGCAATGTATCTCTGCGAAATCTCATTTGCAGATACACCTTCCTCAATCGCTTTTTTGATAATCTTATCATCGACGTCTGTAAAGTTTGATACAAAGTTCACATCATAGCCTTTGTACTCAAAATAACGTCTCACTGTATCAAATACAATCATCGGTCTTGCATTTCCGATATGGATAAAATTGTATACCGTCGGACCGCAGACATACATCTTAACTTTTCCTTCTTCCAACGGAATAAATTCTTCTTTTCTTCTTGATAATGTGTTATATAATTTCATAATGTCCTCCTTCTTGTGCATCATCTGCGTCCTTCTTAGTGACACATCTGAGCTGACTTTCTAATTCTTTTAATTGTTTTTTCAATTTCAGATTATCCTGATGAAGTTCTCTTAGGTCATTCAGTACCGGATCCGGTAAATGCACCTGATCCATATCTGTTCTCGGGATTTTTTTATCACCCATTCTCACAATTCTTCCCGGTACACCGACCACCGTACAATTTGGCGGGACTTCTTCCAGAACAACTGAGCCTGCACCTATCTTTGAGTTCTCCCCTATCGTGAAAGAGCCAAGAATCTTCGCTCCGGCGCTCACCATAACATTGTCTTCCAACGTCGGATGCCGTTTCCCCTTTTCCTTTCCGGTTCCTCCAAGTGTGACTCCCTGATACAGTGTCACATTGTCACCGATCACCGTCGTCTCTCCTATGATCACACCGCTTCCGTGATCGATAAAGAGCCCTTTTCCGATGGTCGCCCCCGGATGAATCTCTATCCCGGTCTTTCTGGCAGCACGCTGCGAAACCCATCTCGCAAGAAAATAGTGTTTGTTCAAAAACAGCTTATGTGCCACCCGATAACTCAATATGGCTTTAAAACTGGAATAAAGAAGCACCTCCATCCCTGTCTTGATGGCAGGATCTCGTTCTTTGATTACGTTTAATTCCTCTTTTATATATGATATCATTCCCATCAACGTTCCTCCCAAATTCACAGATCTTCTATGTCGCAATTATTGCACAGGCGAAATTTCCTGTGCAATAAAAAACTTCGCCTCTAATACTCTAGAGACGAAGTTCAATCCGCGGTTCCACTCTAATAAAGGAATCTCCTTCCTTCACTTGATGCATGTAACGTATGCTGCCCGAATTCGGCTACTGTCTGTTCGCCAAACCAACTCCCGAATGCACTTCATATATTCTTTCCTCAAAATTGCTTTCAGCCGATGGCAATCTCTCTCTGTCAGTTCCAAATATACTACTCTTTTCGTTCTAAGTCTTTCTCACTATATTTATACAGTTTATGAAAATTTTTTTGTTTTGTCAACCTTTATACTACTTCATTCAAAAAAACTTTTGACAACGGAATAAATTTTTTAAGATTTTCTTTTAATTCTTTTTCGAGATGCCTATCTTCTTTGGAGGGATAGCCAAACATGAAATTTGTGAGTTCTCCAACAGAAATTGCTCCGCAGGAATGCTCCGGTGTTTCACATCTTCCCACAACAGTCACGCCGTTCAGTGCATCTCCAACAATATGAAAGATATGATGGTTCTCTTCCAAAAATGAATCTATAACTTGTACATAAAAATCCACATCTTCTTTTAAAGAAAAGCATTTTAAGAAGGTCTCTAAATGCAAAATCCGCACCATGATCATCGGCACTTCTTTTTCTGTTCCATATGCACCGCATTTTACACGTTCCTGTTCATTTCCAGTTAATGTATAAACGGCATGCAAAAAATCTTCTTCTCTCAAAAACAGTGGTTCACGAATCTCATACCGCTCCCCTTTCGCATAACAGTACATTCCCACGATGTGATCATCTCTCTTTGCCATGACAATTCCACCTTGTTCACTTTTCTGCTCTGCGAGAACCGTTCTATAATACTTCTCATCCCGCACTGCCACAACCTGCTCATCCTCCAGAAATTGATTTGCAAATTCTGCAAGTTTTACACAGTCCTTCTCATCTGCAAGGACAATCTTTAGCGTCTCTTCTTTTTTCTCTCTCCCCGACACTTCACATTGCCCTTGATTGTAGACAAATCGAAAATCATACGGATAGTATATTGCCTCCGCAGCCGGCATCAAAAACGTAAATGGTTCTTTTCTGTCATACATTTCTCGCATCACATGTTTTAAAAGCCGTCCCATCAGCCCACGTTTCCGGTATTTTTCATCTGTCGCAACCGCAATAATGTAGTTCGTAGAAAAGCTGGCTTTGTTCACACGCAGCCGGTAAGGATTCAGTTGGAGCATTGACCGAATCGTTTGATCTTCTTCCATGACAAAAATCTCATTTTCAGCTGTTTTAATACTATAATAATAATCCAAAAACGCCTCCGTATCTTCGGTAAAAATCTCCTCCCAAAGTCTCCGCGTCTTCTCATGTTCCGTCTTTTCTAATTTTCTCAGATTCATTCTTTACGCTTCCTTACCATTGCTTCTTACACACCCTCTGCAACCGACGCAATTTTTTTCTTCACTGTCAGCCACTTTATAGCTGGCAAGATTTGTAATCTTTTCAATCGCACAGATTGCCTGAGAAGAAATTCCATCTCCATTCCCTGTAAATCCAAGACCTTCTTCTGTCGTCGCCTTTACATTTACCTGATCCACCTCGATTTTCAACGCCTCGGCAATATTTTTTCTCATCATCTCTATATGCGGCAGCATCTTTGGGCGCTGTGCAATAATCGTAGCATCAATATTCTCAATCACATAAAGATGCTCGTCCAAAAGTTTTCCCACATGCTGAAGCAGGAGAATACTGGAAATTCCTCTATATCGCTCATCGCTGTCCGGAAAATGCTTTCCGATATCTCCAAGTGCCGCTGCTCCCAAAAGTGCATCCATAATTGCATGAACAAGCACATCCGCATCAGAATGACCGAGCAGTCCTTTCTCGTATGGAATATTCACGCCCCCTAAAATTAAATCTCTTCCCTCTGTCAATTTATGCACATCATATCCTAATCCTACTCTCATCTATGCCACTCTCCTTTTTATGGAATTTTTTATTACGCAAAAAGAGGCTAACGCACCAGCATCAACCCCTTCTTCTTAGTAGCGGGAACTGGATTTGAACCAGCGACACCACGGGTATGAACCGTGTGCTCTAGCCAACTGAGCTATCCCGCCATATTCTGTTTGAAATACACCTCACTGCTAAGTGAAATGTTATGGGACCAATAGGGCTCGAACCTATGACCCTCTGCTTGTAAGGCAGATGCTCTCCCAGCTGAGCTATGATCCCATATAGTAGCGGGAACTGGATTTGAACCAGCGACACCACGGGTATGAACCGTGTGCTCTAGCCAACTGAGCTATCCCGCCTTGCTGTGAACACTTAGTGACAGTTCTCTTGTCACTTACGTGCGATGCACATCGACGCCCTTAGTGAGGTTCTTTCGAACTTAGTAGTCGATGCTATATTACCACATTCGATAATATGATGGTAATATCATGGGACCAATAGGGCTCGAACCTATGACCCTCTGCTTGTAAGGCAGATGCTCTCCCAGCTGAGCTATGATCCCATATGCTTGCGGGTTATCTCTAACCCGCTCTGCTATTATACTATCATCTTCGACAAAATGTCAACACTTTTTTTAATTTTTTTTATTTTTTCAAATTTTTACACAATTCCCTGTGCTGTCATAGCCTCTACAACCTTCTCAAATCCGGCGATATTGGCACCTACTACGTAATTTCCTTTTGCTCCGTATTTCTCAGCAGCATCTGCCATATTGTGGCAAATATTTACCATAATACCTTTCAACTTGCTGTCAACTTCTTCGAATGTCCAGCTCAGACGTTCGCTGTTCTGTGACATCTCAAGCGCAGATGTAGCAACTCCACCAGCATTTGCAGCCTTACCTGGTGCGAACAATACACCATTTGCCTGAAGATATTCCGTAGCTTCCATTGTTGTAGGCATGTTTGCACCTTCTGCCACTGCAATAACACCGTTGGCAACTAACGCTTTTGCATCCTCTAAATGTAATTCGTTCTGAGTTGCACATGGAAGAGCGATATCCACTTTCACATTCCATACGCCTCGTCCTTCATGATATTCAGAGTTTGGACGATAATTTTTATATTCTGTCAAACGCGCACGTTTTACTTCTTTGATCTCTTTCAATGCCGCAACATCAATTCCTTCCGGATCGTATACCCATCCTGTAGAATCACTCACTGTCACAACTTTTGCTCCAAGCTCCTGTGCTTTTTGTGTTGCGTAGATTGCAACATTACCAGAACCTGACACTGCAACTGTCTTGCCTGCAAGTTCGATTCCATTTAATTTCAGCATCTCTTCTGTCAGATATAACAGACCATATCCTGTTGCTTCTGTTCTCGCAAGAGATCCACCATAACTTAATCCTTTTCCTGTAAGCACACCTTCGTATACTCCGCGAATGCGTTTGTACTGTCCGAACATGTAACCGATCTCTCTTGCTCCTGTTCCGATATCTCCTGCTGGAACGTCTGTATCTGCTCCAATATATTTACACAATTCTGTCATAAAGCTTTGGCAGAATGCCATTACTTCTCTGTCTGATTTTCCTTTTGGATCAAAATCAGAACCACCTTTTCCTCCACCGATTGGAAGTCCAGTCAATGAGTTTTTGAAAATTTGTTCAAAACCTAAGAATTTGATAATACCTAAGTTTACAGAAGGATGAAGACGTAATCCACCTTTGTATGGTCCGATCGCACTGTTGAACTGTACACGGTATCCTGTGTTAACCTGAACCTGTCCGTTATCATCTACCCAAGGCACTCGGAATTTGAACTGTCTTTCTGGTTCAACAAGTCTTTCTAAAAGCGCGTCCTTTCTGAATTTCTCTTCATTCGCTTCCACAACAACTCTAAGAGATTCCAACACCTCTTTTACAGCCTGATGAAATTCAGGTTCTGCTGGGTTTTTTTTCACAACTAATGCAATTACCTCATCTACATATGACATATTGTTTTCCTCCTAAATAATAAAATTAGCCGCACAGAATCCATCTGCACGGCCCCATTGCCTCATTACACTTTATCAGTATAACGTGTTGTCCTATGAAAGTCAAGATTTTTTTAGATAATATACTTTTTTTCCTTTTATCATATCCTCTCTCAAAATCTCGTTCTTTGTCATGTATTCAAGAAACGGATTGATAAACTCTTTCGGATTCGTCACACCCATCTTATTTTTACTGTAAAACTGTCCCACCTGAACATCCTTGATCAACTGTTCAATCTCATTTTTCCGAAGATATTCTTTCTTTTTCAGTTCCTTTTTCACAATCTTGCAGCACTTTGCATATAGCATCCTTGCAAGCTCCTGTGACTGGCTCTGTGCTTTTTTCAGTCCCCACGCATAGAGAACTGCCCCAAGAACCGCAAACATTAAAATATAGATTACATATCTACTAAGCATCTTTTCTTTCCTCTTTCAACAACACAAACTTATTGTCCCTCATAATCTCAACAAATTTAATCAGTCTTTCATAAACCGGATCCGCTTTTTTCCCAAACTCCTGCCTCACCAGCTCGGCAACCTCATGCATATCTCTTTTTCCGTCTAACTGTTTCCACACAAAGCTTCCGAGTGCATCCATCGCAATCTCGCTCTGCTTTGGTCTGTGAAATACTTTCTGTGCAAGCCAATGATAGAATCCTTTCCACTCAATGATCAGGCATACCAAACCATCCTCTTTTTCCTTCCATGCATAAGCCGGATTCTTCATAAACACATAATCCAAATAATTCTCTTTCTTTTCTTTCTTCCGTCCCATAGCTCTATCAGCCTTTCCGTTAAAATAGAGTTTTTTATATCATAACAAATTTCATGCAGCCTGTCAAAAGGCTGCATGAACACTTTACTCTTCTAATTAATTTTTATTTTCTTTTGAAAACAGTGTTACTTTGAACAGTGAACCGATAACTACAACTAAGAAGATGAGAATCGCGCCAATCTGTCCAAGTGAGAATCCTCCTAACAATTTTGTCAGATCAAGTTCCACTACAGCGAATACCGCAAGTAAAATTCCGACAAGACCTTCACCGGCAATCATACCTGAAGTATAGAGAATACCTCTGTCGATAGCAGCTTTTTTCTTTTCTTCTGAAAGACCGCGTTTCTTTTCAACAACAAGTCTTACAAGACCACCTGCCATGATACCGGCATTTAAAGAAAGTGGTAAGTACATACCTACTGCAAACGGAAGTACCGGAATTCTCAAAATCTCAACTACAATTGCGATTGCTGCACCGGCTCCGATCAATCCCCAAGGAAGATCTGCATTCATAACACCTTCCACGATCATTCTCATCATTGTAGCCTGCGCTGCCGGAAGTTCTGTTGAACCATATCCCCATGCTTCGTTGAGCAGGTAAAGTACTCCACCGATTGCAAGTGAAGATGTAAGAACACCGATCAATTCTCCCCACTGCTGTTTCTTTGGTGTGGCACCAACGATAAATCCAGTCTTCAAATCCTGAGATGTATCACCCGCAATTGCTGCTACGATACAGATAATAGAACCGATTGCGATTGCACCTTTCATACCTGTCGCACCATCGAGACCTGTTGCTTTTAATAAGATTGTCGCAATCAAAAGTGTTGCGATTGCCATACCGGATACCGGGTTATTACTGCTTCCGATCAGACCAACCATTCTAGATGATACTGTCGCAAAGAAGAAACCAAAGATTACGACGATAACTGCTCCCAATAAATTGATTGGGAATGTAGGAAGCAACCAAATTGCAATTGCAATGACTCCAACACCGATTAAGATAACCGGCATCGGCATATCCTGATCTGTTCTCAGTCCACTTGCTGCTTTTCCCTTATTATTAGACATACTCTTCATTGCCTGAGAGAACGTCTTTACAATCAATGGCAATGATTTGATCAAACTGATGATACCACCTGTTGCAACTGCACCGGCACCTATGTACTTAATGTAAGTTCCCCATAACTCACTTGGCGCAAGCGAACTGATTGGTTTTGTTCCAGGGAAGATGATCGCATCCCCTGCAAACAAGCTGATCAATGGCATCAATACGAACCAGCTGAGCACACTACCGGAGAACATGTAGCTTGCAATTCTTGGTCCACAGATGTAACCAACGCCTACAAGTGCAGGAAGCACATCCATACCGACTGCCGACCCTTTGTATGCCTTAATATCATAGTTTACACTGCTTGGGAACACTCCCAAACCGTCAGCCACAAATTTGTATACTGCCGCAATCCCAAGTCCGGAAAATACGACAGATGCTTTTGATCCTCCCTCTTCACCTGCAAGAAGTACTTCTGCACAGGCAGTTCCTTCCGGATATGGAAGCACACCGTGTTCTTCAACAATCAACGCTTTACGAAGCGGAATCATGAATAAAACACCCAATGTACCACCGACAAGTGCTATCAAGAAAATCTCAAAAAGTCCAGGTGCTTCAATTCCTTCCACACCATCTGCTGCCCACAAGAATAATGCAGGCAATGTAAAAATTGCTCCGGCCGCAACTGATTCACCAGCTGAACCGATTGTCTGTACCATGTTATTCTCTAAGATAGAATCTCTTCTGAGAATCACACGAATAATTCCCATGGAAAGAACTGCCGCAGGAATTGATGCAGACACAGTCATTCCAACTCTCAATCCAAGGTACGCATTCGCCGCACCAAAGACTACCGCCAAAAGAATACCAATGAACAGCGATGTAAATGTGAACTCTGGTACTATTTTGTCAGCGGAAATAAATGGTTTAAAATCTTTTTTGTTATCCATCCTTTTCTCTCCCATTCTTTATTATTTTAATGCTTTATCTCCACAAAGCATTATAGCACCTTTCTGTCCATAAGTCACGTACTTTTGTTTTTATTTTATATTTTTTCGTAATTTTTGCATTTTATTCAGTTTTAAATCCGCCACTTTCAATAAAATTGTCTATACTTCTCATGATGACAAATCCAATCACAAACAAAAGAATCAATGCTAAAATTAATATAAAGTTTCTCATTCTCACTCACCTCTTCTTCTACACTGTATTCTAGCAATCCTCTTGTTAAAATCTGATAAAAACAAATCTGTTTCCGTAAAGATTGTATTAAAACATTTTTTTCTTTATATAATCTTTATATTAATTTTTCTTTCTTAATGTGTTTTTAATTTACTATCTCTTATAATCTATATAGTTTATAAATAATCAAAGAGGTGATTTTTATATCTTCTATACAAAAACTTTATCATCATTTTCTTCACCTTTCGCCTATGAAGATTATTTTATTTGGATACTGCGCGATCATATGTATCGGTTCTATACTTTTGGCTCTTCCTATTTCTACAAGAAATCCGGATGCAGCCAATTTATTTACCGGTTTTTTCACAGCCACGTCTGCAACGTGCGTGACCGGTCTGATCCAGGTTGATACATACACCCATTGGTCTTTCTTCGGTCAGGGTGTCATTCTCTGTCTGATTCAGATTGGCGGAATCGGATTCATGACACTTTGCATTTCGATCATGACACTCACGAAGCGAAAGATTGGTTTGGTATCCAGATCATTGATGCAGAACTCGGTCTCTGCTCCACAAATTGGCGGAATTGTAAAAATGACACGCTTTATCATAATAGGTACGTTTTCTATTGAATTTTTAGGGGCTTTTTTACTTGCCTTTCACTTTTGTCCCAAGTTTGGGCTCTCAAAAGGAATCTGGTTCTCCATTTTCCACAGCATCTCCGCATTTTGCAATGCAGGATTTGATTTAATGGG
Source organism: Faecalimonas nexilis (assembly GCF_059731825.1). NCBI lineage: Bacteria > Bacillati > Bacillota > Clostridia > Lachnospirales > Lachnospiraceae > Faecalimonas > Faecalimonas nexilis. The sequence goes on from NZ_AP029189.1 coordinate 2,133,287, forward strand.
GAGTGTACAGCCATTTTCCTCACTGACAGGAGAAGTTGGAAACTGGTATGTGAATCTTATCATTATGGCGCTTATTATCATCGGGGGACTTGGTTTCTTCGTTTGGCGGGACATATTAGCAACAAAATTACATTTTCACAAAATGCAGCTTCACACCAAACTTGTTTTGAGTGTCTCACTTTTCCTGATCGCAGCCGGCACGCTTTTGCTTTTTGTATGTGAACGTGGGACAGGTGCCTATCAGGATCTGACACTTTCCGAACAGGTCGCAGCATCAGCTTTTCAGTCTGTCAGTGCAAGAACTGCCGGATTCAACAGTGTTAACCTGTCTGCTCTGACTCAGACTGGTCGATTTCTGATTATCAGTCTGATGCTGATTGGCGGTTCCCCTGGCTCTACCGCCGGCGGAATCAAAACAACAACTTTTGCCGTTTTGGTTCTTTCTGTCATCACGACATTTCGCAGCAGAAAATCTACCGAAGTGTTCGGCAGACGCCTGGAAGACTTCATCACAAGAAAGGCAACCTGCATTTTCTTTTTGTATATTACATTCTCGTTCTCTGCGGCTATGATCATATCCAGAATTGAGAACATTGACTTTTTAGATTCTTTATTTGAAAGTGTATCGGCAATCGCAACAGTTGGACTTTCCACTGGAATCACACCGGAACTGATGCCGCTGTCTCACGCGTTGCTTGCATTTTTAATGATATTCGGAAGGGTTGGTTCCCTTACCATGCTTTTAGCTTTTTCATTTACAAGAAAACAGCTTCCATCGGCTCTGCCACTGGAAAAAATTCAACTTGGTTAAGAGGTATTGATTATGAAATCTATTTTAGTAATTGGACTTGGACGTTTCGGACGTCACATCACACGTAAATTTTTAGAGGAAGGCAATTCGGTACTTGCTGTCGAAAAAAACGAAGGGCGTGCAGACAATGCCATCAACATTCTGCCGGACATTCAGATTGCTGATGCCACAAACGAGACCTTCATCAAATCTCTTGGTGTCAATAATTTCGATCTTTGTGTAGTCGCAATCGGAGATAATTTTCAAAGCGCACTTGAGATCACTGTTCTGTTAAAAGATTTTGGAGCGAAGTACATTCTCGCCCGCGCCTGCAGAGACGTACACCGCAAATTACTGCTTAGAAACGGAGCTGATCACGTCGTCTATGCAGAACGCGAAATGGCAGAGCGTCTCGCCATCAAATATGGCTCAAAAAATATTTTTGATTACATCGAACTCACACCGGAGGTTGCGATCTGTGAAGTGGCAGTTCCAGGCAATTGGATTGGCAAAAGCATCATCGAAAAATCTATACGAAACCGGTACAACATCAGCATTCTCGCAACAAAAAAAGAAGGGAAAATCTCCCCTCTTCCAGAACCGGAACACATTTTCACCCGCGATGAAACTTTAATCATCATGGGCGAAAAGAAAGTTATCCACTCTTTTACTTATTAACAACTCGAAGCATGCGGTAGCCGATGCCGATATGTGTCTGAATATATTGCGGCTGCGACGGGTTTTCTTCAATCTTCTTTCGAAGGGTTGCCATGAAAACCCGAAGCGATGCCACATCATTATCCCACGCACTTCCCCATATTTCTCTTGTAATGTAGGTGTGCGTCAACACTTTCCCTACATTCTTTGCAAGCAGACTCAATAATTTATACTCTGTCGAAGTCAGATGCAGTTCTTTTTCTTTCAAATATACACATCCGGACACATAATCAATCCGCAGATCTCCATTAACAAATTCTGTCTGCTCCTGCGACACACTCATGTACTGCAGCCTTCTTAGCGTCACGCGAAGCCTCGCCAAAAGTTCATCCACAGAAAATGGTTTGGTCAGATAATCGTCCGCCCCTGCATCCAGTGCATCAATCTTATCACGATCTTCGCTTCTTGCACTGATTACAATAATTGGAAGATTTGACCAGGAACGAACTTTTTTAATAATCTCAATTCCATCCATATCCGGAAGTCCCAGATCCAAAAGCATAATGTCCGGCTTTTGAGACACCGACTCTAAAAGAGCCTGCACGCCGTTTGGCGCTGTATGGAAACGATAGTCCTGTGTCTCTAATGTCGTCGTGATCAGGTTCCTGATCGCTGTATCGTCCTCTACTACTAATATCAATGGTTTATTCACTTATCGTTACCTCCTCAGCCTGTAATGTAAATGAAAATATCGTTCCGCTTGGAACGTTATCCGCAACCCAAATTGTTCCGCCATGTGCATGGATAATAGATTTTGCCAAAAACAGCCCAAGTCCAAGTCCTCTTCTGCTGTCCGCCGGCTTATTCTCAGCCGTATAAAACATATCGAAAATTTTTTCTTTTGCTTCCTCTTTGATTCCCTTTCCATTGTCTGCAACCGATATTTCTATCATATCTGCCTTTTGCACCGCAGAGACCTCTATGCGGGAACCTTCCTGTGTATATTTTATTGCATTTTCCACAAGATTGATCAGCACCTGCACTATCAATCTGGAATCCATCTTCGCAAGAAGCAATTCCTCGGACGGTTCGTACACTAGCTGATGTTCTTCCCGCTTTCTGCTAATATGCTTTAGCGCCTCCTCAATCACCTCGTCCACAAGCTCCACCTGCATATTGAGCTGCATAGAACTTTCTTCCAGGCGCGTCACGGAAAGCAGATTTTCCACAAGGTTGATCAGCCACATCGAATCGTCATAAATTCCCGTATACAGCTGTCTGCGTTTTTCTTTATCAAACGCTTCCTCGTTATTCAAAAGAATTGCCGCATTCCCCGATATACTTGTAAGCGGTGTTCGCAGATCATGCGAAATCGATCGCAGCAGATTTGCTCTCAGCTGCTCATTTTTCGCTTTTGTAACCGCCTCTTCTCGTTTTCGGTTATAGATCTCTTTCTCCAACGCCAATGCACATTCTCCCAAAATCGAGAGAAGCAGATTGCTTTCAAATGTATTTAACTGTACCCCTTTCAGAGCGATCCCGATCACACCATATACATTGTCACAATTGCGGATCGTCAAATACATACAGACTGCATCTTTTTTTACTTCTGTACCCGCACCGGCACGCTTCTTGCTCTCAAATGCGTACCGGGCAGTTTCCCGCTCTTTCGCGCTTATATAGATCTCTTTTTCCTGTTCTCCTTGCGCAAGGCAGACCGACGGCTCACAAAGAATTCCGTCTGTACATTCATAATACACGACACTTTTCCCGATCAATTTCACAATCTGTCCTGCCGCCTCTCGTATGATTTCTTCTGCGTTTTCTGCCTTCTGCAGTATCTGATTCGTCTCCAGAAGAATTTTTGTGCGATAAGCCATCAACGCCGACTGTTCTGCCTGTTTTCTGAGCTGGATCGCTAAATTACTCGCAATGATCGCCGCAAGAAATGCAATCACGAACGTAATCGGATACCCGGAATCATATGCAGTGAGTGAAAATCTCGGCTCCGTATACAAAAAGTTAAAAAGCAGAACACTGCAAAGGGAGGAAAGCACACTCCACATTCTGCTTGCCGTGATCACGGCAGTGATCATAACCCCGAGCACATATACAATCAATATATTTGCTTCTGTAAACCTCAGGTAGCGAAACATCGCTCCAATCCCTGTCGCTATTGCCAAAATAACTATTGTGACACCAATTCCTTTCCAACTGTCATTGTGACGTTTGGCCCCTTGTTCTCCCATACACCTCTCCTATCAGATTGTAATTTATACCCATTATACCATACTATCAGTGAAATGTGTCTTGAAGTTTTACTCCGGTCTCATTTAACATCGCAATCAACAGCCCATATTCAAATTCCTGCAATTTTCGGCGTTCTTCCAAATAGATTCCAAGAATTCCTTTCACTTCTTTTTCGTTCTGAATCGGGATATACATCGCCTTTGCAGTCGGGAGTGTATGCGTACATGTTCCCGCGCGGTGATGATTTGCAGCTGACCACTGCGCCACTGCACGCTCCTGAGAATCCAAAAGGAACTCCAGCTGCTCCTTCGTCACGCCTTTTTTCGGAAATACAAGCGCATCATTTAAGAGTCCTTTTTCATTTACCGGATAAATGATCAAAGATAAATTCAGCAATTTTCCAACCTGTCCTGCCACTTGGTTCCACACTTCCAGCTCTGATTTACAACGTCGAAGCTTCTGACTGTTTTCCAGCAAAATCTCTGTACGGTACGCCTTTTTTACGCTCTCCCTGTTTTGCAATTTCAGTTTTCTTGTCTGAACAGCTGTAAACAGCCCCACAATAAAGAGCATCAGAAATGTAGTCGGATACCCCTTGTCATAAGCTTTTAAGGACAAATACGGCTCCGTAAAGAAAAAATTAAACGCCAGCACACTGAACATGGAAGAATACACCGCAAACAATTTATTGTCAGAGATATAAGATGACAACAATACCCCCAGAATGTACACCATAATAATGTTGGATTCCGGAAGATTCCATTTTTGTAGGACAAAGGCAACCATCGTAGTCAAAATCATTACAACCGTAATTGCAGCAAATCCCCAAAAAATTCGTTTCCACTTTTTCTCCCATCTCTCCGATCTGATATTCATCCTTGTGCGTATCTTTTTCTGCTTGATGTCCGGGATTACATAGACATCGATATTCGGTGCCCGGTTGTTAAGCTTCTCCAAAAGTTCCGGTCTTGGTTTTTGAATAAAACGGTTGTGATTTGTTCTGCCAAGAACCACTTTTGACACATTTCCGACAACTGCATACTCCGCAATCTGAAAACCGATATCTGAACCAAATACCGTCACAATCTTCGCTCCGAGCGAACGCGCAAGTTCCATGTGATTTTGAAGGCTCTGTTTTGTCTTTTCTCCTGCTTCCTGCATTTCCGGAGTCTCTACATAGATTCCTGTAAACTTTGCATGAAAAGCATATGCAAGCCGCGCAGCAGATCGAATTACCTTTGGGCTGGATTCGGCAGCCGAGATACATACGAGCACATGTTCTCCGGTATGGTATTCCATATCTCCCATAATATTTCGTTCTTCTTCCGCAATACGGTTCACACGATCCGCTGTCCTTCGCAGTGTAATCTCACGCAGTGCCGCAAGTTTTTCTCTTCGGAAAAAATGATCCAGCGCCCTCTGCGCCTGCTGCTTTTGATAAATTTTCCCTTCCTGCATACGCTTGATCAAATCTTCCGGCTCAATATCGATCACTTCCACCTGATCGGCATGGTCAAAAATGCGATCAGGGACTCTCTCCCGCACCTCGATATGCGTGATCGTCCCTACAAGATCGTTCAAACTCTCTAAATGCTGGATATTGATGGTTGTATACACATCAATTCCAGCTCTCAGTAATTCTTTTACATCCTGATATCGCTTATGGTTTCTGCATCCGGCAACATTGGTATGCGCAAGCTCATCTACCAGAATCAGTTTCGGCTTTCGTTTCAACGCCTGCTCCAGATCAAATTCCCGGAATTTCACTCCCTTATATTCAATCCAAAGCGGCGGTATCATCTCCAGTCCTTCCGTCAGCTTCAAGGTATCCGGTCTGTCATGCGGCTCAATATAACCGGCAACGACATCAATTCCATGCTTTTTTGCCTCATGCGCCGCCTCCAGCATAGTGTAAGTCTTTCCGGAGCCGGCTGCATAGCCCAAAAATATCTTTTATTTCCCACGTGTCGTCTGTTTTTGTTCTTCTTCATATTTCAGCCTTCTTAGAAGCTGTTCTGAATTTGGTCGCATCTCTTCCATCTATATGATCCCCATCGCTGCTGCAATATCCAGATTACATTTCAGTACATTTACTTTTTCTTCCCCGAAAATTCCAAGGAATTTTTCTTCTGTATGACTCTTTACGATTTCTTTGACTTTTTCTTCTGATAATCCAGAATTTTTTGCAACTGTTTCAATTTGAACTTCCGCTGCTTTCGGGCTGATATGTGGATCCAGTCCGGAACCGGAAGCTGTAAGTAAGTCAGCCGGAATATCTTCTTTCTTCACATCCGGATGCTCTTTTAAAAATGTTTCCAAATCCTTCTCCATTCGTTTTTCCAACTCCGGGTTCGAATTTCCATAATTAGAGCCTCCTGATGCAACTCCACTGTACTCTCCATTTTCTTTTTGCTCTTCTGTATATGTATTATAGTTTACAGCAGATACTCTTCCATGAAAGAAATAGTCTTCTGCAAAATCCTGTCCAATCAATTCAGAGCCGACCGCCTCTTCTGCATTTGAAATAGGTTCGCCGTTTTTATCGATCAGATTCCCGTTGGCTTTGTTTTTCATTGTAAGCTGACTAATTCCTGTCAATGCAAACGGATAGATAAATGCACAGATCACAAACATCACAAAACAAAACACAATGGATTTCCTTAACATTTTTCCAAGTTTCTTCATAGAATTTTCCTCCTTACATTCCGATCATACTAAGCAGCGGAGCAACGATCAGGTCAATCAATTTGATGCCGACAAACGGTACAATAATTCCGCCAAGTCCATAGATACTCATATTTTTCAAAAGAAGTCTTTCTGCTTTCATCGGTTTATATTTAACACCTTTCATAGCAATCGGAATCAACGCTGGAATAATAATGGCATTGAAGATCAACGCTGAAAGGATTGCACTTGCCGGTGTTGCCAAATGCATGATATTTAAAATCTGCATCTGTGGAAGTACCAGTGTAAACATTGCCGGGATGATTGCAAAGTATTTTGCAATATCATTCGCAATACTGAATGTCGTAAGAGAACCTCTTGTAATCAATAGCTGTTTTCCAATCTCTACCACTTCCAAAATTTTTGTCGGATCAGAATCCAGATCCACCATATTGGCCGCTTCTTTTGCAGCCTGTGTGCCGGAATTCATCGCAAGTCCGACATCCGCCTGTGCAAGCGCCGGCGCGTCATTTGTTCCATCACCTGTCATCGCAACCAATTTTCCTTCTGCCTGTTCCTTCTTAATCGCCTCGATTTTATCTTCCGGACGACATTCTGCGATAAACCCATCTACTCCTGCTTCCTTTGCGATTGTCGCAGCTGTGAGTGGATTATCTCCGGTACACATAATTGTTTTGATTCCAATCTCGCGAAGTCTCTCAAAACGTTCTACCAAGCCTGGTTTCACTGTATCCTTCAGATAAATCACACCATAAATTTTCTCATTGACACATACAACCAGCGGTGTTCCTCCGAGATTAGATACCTCCGCTACAATCTCTTCCAGATCTTTCGGAATATTTCCACCTTTTTCCTTTACAAATGTCTTGATCGCATCCGAAGCGCCTTTTCTTACAATCGTTCCGTCTTTGCAATCCACACCGCTCATCTTTGTCTGTGCTGTAAATTCCACAAAATTCATGCCCTCTGTATGAAATGCTTCCGTGTCACATCCCATCTGTCTTCCAAGATCTACCGTAGATTTTCCTTCCGGAGTCTCATCAAGCAACGAAGAAAGTACACTATACTGAATCAATTCTTCTTTTTCAACACCCTCAACCGGATAAAACTCTGCTGCCAGACGGTTTCCGTATGTGATAGTTCCTGTCTTATCCAAAATCATTGTGTCGACGTCACCACAAGCCTCCACCGCTTTTCCGGACATTGCAATAACATTGAAGCGAGTAACACGATCCATACCCGCAATACCAATCGCAGAGAGAAGTCCTCCGATCGTCGTCGGAATCAGGCAAACCATCAGCGCAATCGACCATGATATCGGAATCTCTACGCCCAAATAATTTGCAAATGGATACAGCGTGATAACCACGATCATAAAAATTACTGTCAACACGATCAAAAGTGTATTCAGCGCGATCTCATTTGGTGTCTTCTGTCTGGACGCCCCCTCTACAAGAGAGATCATCTTATCCAAAAATGATTCCCCAGGTTCTGCCACAATTCGAATCTTTAACCAGTCAGATACAACTGTTGTTCCTCCTGTCACGGAAGAGAAATCTCCGCCCGATTCACGGGTTACCGGTGCAGACTCTCCTGTGATTGCGGATTCATCTACTGATGCGATTCCTTCGATGACTTCACCATCATTTGGGATGACTTCCCCCATTTTCACCAATACGATATCACCTTTTCGAAGCTCTGATGCAAAGATCATTTCTTCTTCGCCATTTTGGCGGATCACTCTTGCCTTTGTATCCTTTTTCGTCTTCTTCAAAGTTGCTGCCTGTGCTTTTCCACGTCCCTCTGCCACAGATTCCGCAAAGTTTGCAAACAACACCATGATAAACAAAACAACTGTCACAATACCATTATAAATTCGATTTTCTCCTCCTTCACCGAATAAAGTCGGAAAAATCGTAAGCACCAATGTAATGAAAAATCCTAATTCTACGACAAACATTACCGGATTTTTTATCATATATCTCGGATCCAATTTTTGAAATGCTCCTATAATAGAAGATTTCATAATATCCGGTGTAATAAATTTCGTCTTTTCCTTTTTAGCCATGTCCCTAATCTCCTTTTCTTTGCTTTATCACATCCACATTGACAGATGCTCTGCAATCGGTCCCAATGCAAGTGCCGGGAAGAATGTCAAAGCTGCAAAAATGTAGACGATAAATACAAGGATAATCATAAATGTCACATTATCTGTTCGTAATGTTCCGATTGTCTCATTCACTTTCTTCTTTGCAAGAAGTGAACCTGCAATCGCAAGCTGTGCGATAATCGCAATATAGCGTCCGAAGAACATCGCAAGTCCGGTCGTCACATTCCAGAATGTGCTGTTGTCAGCCAAACCTTCGAATCCTGAACCATTGTTTGCCGCCGAAGAAGCATATTCATACAACACCTGCGTAAATCCATGGAATCCCGGATTGGTAATTCCATCCATACCTCCTGTGACAGACACAGCCAATGCTGAAAAGCCTAAAACCAAAAGCGGATGAATCAAGATGACAATCGCAACTAGTTTCATTTCTTTTCCTTCAATTTTTTTATTCAAATATTCCGGTGTACGCCCTACCATCAATCCGCAGATGAACACTGCAAGGATGACATACACAACCATATTCATCAGACCGACACCTTTTCCTCCGAACACACAGTTGAGCATCATATGCAGCAACGGTACCAGTCCTCCAAGCGGTGTCAGTGAGTCATGCATATTGTTTACAGTTCCTGTCGTAAACGAAGTCGTAACGGTCGTGAATAACGAAGATTGTGCCACTCCAAACCGAACTTCTTTTCCTTACATATTTCCGTCAGTCTGATCTACTCCCATGTCGCTGATCACAGGGTTTCCTGCCATCTCTGAATGGTAGCAAAGTGTGAGTCCTACCGCAAAAAGAATTGCCATTGCTCCAAAGATTACCGCTCCTTGTCTTCCCATCAGAATCCGTTTTTTTGTCGGCATTACTGCCTGCATCTCTTTTTTCTCTTTTTTTCTGTCATGCAGCATATGTCCAAATGTGACAACACATGCTCCCGGCAGAATCATCATAGAAATCAATTCTACCATATTCGAAATGATTGTCGGATTCTCAAAAGGCGTCGTTGAGTTTGCACCAAAGAATCCCCCACCGTTTGTTCCCAGATGTTTGATGGATTCCAGCGCCGCCACAGGTCCCATTGCCAAATCCTGAAACTTTCCTTCGATGGTGTTTACCGTCACATTTCCCATCAGTGTCTGTGGAACTCCCTGGCTGACTAACACCAATCCCAAGATCAGTGATACCGGAATCAAAATTCTTGTTATGATTCTCACCATATCTTTATAAAAATTTCCCATTTTTCTTCCGGAAAGGCCTCTGCAAAATGCCATACATGCTGCGTATCCGCTTGCTGCGGAAGTGAACATCATAAAGATGATGACACACATCTGACTCGCATAAGAAAGACCACTTTCTCCTGCATAGTGCTGTAAATTCGTATTTGTCATAAAGCTTATGATTGTATTGAATGAAAGGCTTGCGTCCATTCCTTCAATCCCGTTAGGATTTAAAAACAATACATTCTGAATTCTTAAAATCAAATATCCGACAAACACCATCACTGCATTGACCATCACCAAGGTGAGCGCATATTTTTTCCAGCCCATCTCCTCGTCTTTGATACCGCAGATTTTATAAATAAAATGATCAATCGGATTAAATACCTTATCTGCAAATGTTTTTTGATATGTGGCAATGTGGTACATATATTTTCCCATTGGAATGACAAGTATCAGAAAAATTGCCAGTGTAGCTATAATTTGTAACATGTCTCTTACCTCTCTCTATTCGTTTCATTCTTTTTCGGCTCTATCTGTGATTCGCAAAAATCAGCGAATAGTTTGATCAATCCGAAACTACCAAGTAAAATTCCAATCATAATAAGATCCATCATCTTTTTCTCCTCCTTGTTTCATAACATCTTTACAGTCGCTTTCATCAAACACGTAGCGACTATTTTGTGGAAACGCTCCAAAGGCTTCCAGATTCTCCCTCACAAAATCGCAAAGCCTCTGCATCTCTTCTTTATCACTGTTCTTTATTTTCATCATGACAAAGACCTCCTTATTGCTCTCTTTTTCTTTGCATGCTTATATTAATCTCTTTTTTGTGAGATGGGTGTGAGAGTTCCGCGTGATGCTGTGAGAATCCTGTGAGAAAAAAATACCGTTTTGACTTTTTATGCCAAAACGGTATTTGTATTCTGCACTATTCTATTCATTTACCAGACGATAACCGACTCCTATCTCGGTCAAAATATATCTTGGTTTTGCCGGACTTTTCTCAATTTTTCTCCGAAGCCCCGCCATCAACGCTCTCAGCGCCTGCGTATCTGTTCCATAGCTGATTCCATAAATTTCTTTGATGATATACTGCGACGTCAAAACTTTTCCCGCATTTTTAAAAAAGAGCGTAAGTAAATTGTATTCCAGCGGAGTTACATGAATCTCTGCTCCATCTAAATACACAAGTCGTTTTTCCAGATCAATTGACAGACCTCCGACCGTGCGCACTGCCTGCCCACTTTCCGTACCTGTCTTTTTCAAATGTCTAAGCGCCACTCGGATACGCGCCATCAGCTCAGTGGTAGAAAACGGTTTTGTCAGATAATCGTCTGCTCCCGTATCCAGCGCCGCCGCTTTTTCATGATCCTGATCCCTCGCCGACACGACGATAATCGGTATTTCCGACCATTCTCTGATTTTTTTGATCACATCCATCCCATCGCAATCCGGAAGTCCCAAATCCAAAAGAACCAGATCCACCGGATTCGTCACAAGCAAAGATAGTGCATTTTTAGCAGTTCCTGCACTCAAATGCGGAAAACCTTCCTGCTGCAGCACATAGCTTATAAAATTTCGGATCTGTGCATCATCCTCCACAATGAGAATTGTTTCACTTCTTGTTATCATGCTCTTATTCCCCCATCGGCAGTGTAAATATAAATTCTGCCCCTTTTGTATCTTTTCTGCTTTGCACACAGATCTTACCGCCATGTGCAGTTATGATCGACTCACAGATTGCAAGCCCAAGCCCTATACCTCTGCTTGTATCTGCGCCCCTTCGATTCGTTGTATAAAACATCTTAAAAACATTCGGAATATCTTCCTTTGCAATTCCCGTGCCCTTGTCAGCAACTGAAAACACTGCTTTTTTTTCTTTTTCATCTACTGAGACAGTCAACCGAATCTCTTCTTCCACTTTTGTATGCTTCACCGCATTATCCAAAAGATTGACCAGCACTTGCCCGATCAGCCTTGCATCCATCGGTACCAACAACATCTCTTCGGGAATATCTATCAAAATATCGCGTTCCGGAGCCCTCTTGCCAATGACCTTTACCGCCATCTCAATCACTTCCTCCACCGCTTCCATCTGTTTTTTCAATACTAGCTTTCCATCCTGCATACGTGTCAGATTCAATATATTTTCCACAAGTGCATGCAGCCACGCCGCATCTTTATAAATATTTTCTGCAAGCATATACCGCTCATCCTGTTTTTCTGTCATTCCCATCAATATCTCACTTGTCCCCATAATACCAGAAAGCGGTGTTCTAAGATCGTGGGAAATTGCTCTTAGCAGGTTCCCTCTGTAACGTTCTTGCGCAATCTCTTCTCCCACCTTGATTCGCTCCGCCTCGCTTCGAAATCTGTCCATTGCAAACGCTGTACTCTCAATCATCGAACGCAGTATCTTTTTTTCAGATTCACTCAATGTCTCCGAATTCTCTATCGGAATCCGTACAACTCCTAATATGGATTTCTTTCCACATATCTGCCATTCTTCGAACGCCGGATTTTTTCTTTCTTCTTTTTCCTCCAATTCCTCGTCAAAACAGATACAGGAAACTTCCACACCTACTACTTTTCCTATTGCTTTTGTCGCTATTTCCATCGTCTCGTTCAGATTTTCCGCGTTCGTCAAACGGTTCGTCAAATGGTACAACGACCTTGCGGACACCTCTTTTTCCTGTGCTTCTCTCACTTTCTGTTTTACCTTCGCCGTCAAAGTACTTGTTGCAACAGATGTAATCGTCATAACAGCAAACGTGATCAGATAGGTTGGATTACTCACAAACAAGGTAAAATATGGCGACGTAAAAAATATATTAAATGCACATGTCGCAATGAGCGATGCCATAATCCCATAAACATGTCCTTTTGTAAACCGCGCTGTCAAAACTACCGATAAAATGTAGACAATTACAATGTTTGTCTCCGGAAAATGTAGCACGCGAAATGTCCAGCCAATCACCGTTGCCACCGAAAGCAACAGAAGTGTGATCATAAAAGATCCCGCTTTTTCCAATTTCTCTTTCATAAATATCTCTTTTCCTCTCTTTCCTTCTTATCATACCAAATAAAAAGATACGATGCACCCTTTTTTTATATGCATCGTATCCTTTTCTGATATAGAAACTATAACACTCTATTCTTATTTGAAATATTTTACACCGGATTCAAAGATCTGCAGATCCTGTTCTCCGTAAATATTGATTGCAACAGAATCACCGCGGCGTTCTGAGTGAGCCATTTTCCCAAGTACACGTCCATCCGGGCTTGTGATACCTTCGATCGCTCTGTAAGAGCCATTTGGATTCCACTCTTCATCCATTGTGATTGTTCCATTCAGATCACAATACTGTGTTGCAACCTGTCCGTTTACGAATAATTCATTCAACACTTCTTCTGATGCTACAAAACGTCCTTCTCCGTGAGATGCCGGGTTTGTATAAACTCCGCCAAGCTCAGCTCCCTGCAGCCAAGGTGATTTGTTTGTCACAACTTTTGTATATACCATTTTCGAAATATGACGTCCGATTGTATTGTAAGTAAGTGTCGGAGATTCTGCTGTCTGTCCACATACTTTTCCGTATGGAACCAATCCTAACTTAATCAACGCCTGGAATCCGTTACAGATACCAAGTGCAAGACCGTCACGTTCGTTCAATAATTTTTCTACCGCTTCTTTCAACTTCGCATTTTGGAATGCAGTTGCAAAGAATTTTGCAGAACCATCTGGTTCATCTCCCGCACTAAATCCACCTGGGAACATAATCATCTGTGCCTGTGCAATTGCTTTTTCAAACTCAGCGACAGAATCACGGATATCTGCTGCATCCAGATTTTTGAACACTTTTGTGATCACTTTCGCCCCGGCGCGTTCAAACGCTTTCGCACTGTCATATTCACAGTTTGTTCCTGGGAATACAGGAATAAATACAGTTGGCTGTCCAATCTTATGGCTGCAGATATGGATGCTGTCTGTGTTGAACAGTTGTTCTTTCACAGCTTTCGCCTCCGTCTGTCCCGAAACAGTTGGGAATACTTTTTCAAGCGGAGCTTTCCATGTATCAACTGCTTCTTTCAATTCGATTGTCACGTCACCATATTCAAACGCCGCTTTATCTGTCACTTCACCGATGACTGTATATGTAATTGCAAGCTCTGATACTTTTTCTGCCGCTACTTCTGCAATGATATCAGCAAATGCAGGTGCAAACAGATCTCTCTTATCCACATTGCTTTCAATTTTCACACCCATACCGTTACCAAATGCCATCTTGCTGACAGCTGCTGCAATACCGTGTCTGTCTAATACGTAAGCGGATACGATGTTTCCGTTTTGGATATCTTCTCTGAATTTACCATACTGATCCATTACCTGAGCATATACCGGAAGATCATACTGATCCTTTTCCACACGGAGCCATACTAACTTGTTACCTGCTTTTTTCAATTCCGGTGTAATGATGTCTTTCTGCTCTGCCACATCCACTGCAAATGATACAAGTGTCGGAGGCACGTCGATATCCTGGAATGTTCCTGACATACTGTCTTTTCCACCGATAGATGGAAGTCCTAATCCAAGCTGTACATCATATGCTCCAAGAAGCGCTGCAAATGGCTGGCTCCATCTTGATGGATCTTCTGTCATTCTGCGGAAATATTCCTGGAACGTAAGACGAATCTTACTGTAATCTCCACCGTTTGCCACAATTTTCGCCACAGATTCAAGCACTGCGTAAACTGCACCATGGTATGGACTCCAGCTTGACAGATACGGGTCAAATCCATAACTCATCATAGTCACTGTATCACATTTTCCGGTCAATACCGGTAATTTTGCAACCATAGCCTGTGTCTCTGTCATCTGATATTTTCCACCGTGCGGCATAAATACAGAGCCAGCCCCGATAGAACCGTCAAACATCTCCACAAGACCTTTCTGAGAACATACATTTAAGTCCTTTAAGGTATTCAACCATTTTTCTTTTACATCATCGACATCCTCTTTCACAAGAATACTGTCTTCTCTGTTCGGAATGTCAACTGCCACTGTTGTCTCCTGATGTGCACCGTTTGTGTCAAGGAATGCGCGGGAAATATTAACAATCTCTTTTCCTCTCCATGACAATACTAATCTTGGAGTCTCTGTCACAACAGCCACTTCTACAGCCTCTAAGTTCTCTTCTTTTGCATATGCCAAAAATTGCTCTACATCTCTCGGATCAACGACAACAGCCATACGCTCCTGTGATTCAGAGATCGCAATCTCTGTTCCGTCAAGACCTGCATATTTTTTCGGCACCTTATCTAAATTCACCTGAAGTCCATCTGCCAGCTCACCAATTGCAACAGACACACCACCGGCACCAAAGTCATTACACTTTTTAATTAATTTACTTACTTCTTCTCTTCTGAACAGACGCTGAATTTTACGTTCTGTCGGTGGATTTCCTTTTTGAACTTCTGCTCCACATGTCTCGATAGACTCCTCTGTATGCACTTTAGAAGAACCTGTCGCTCCACCACAGCCGTCGCGTCCTGTACGTCCACCCAATAAGATAATGATATCTCCCGGATCCGATGTCTCTCTGATAACCGCTCTTCTTGGCGCCGCACCTAAAACAGCGCCGATCTCCATACGTTTTGCCACATAATCCGGATGATAAATCTCTTTTACTGCACCGGTTGCAAGACCAATCTGATTACCATAAGAACTGTATCCATGCGCCGCTCCTGTCACCAGTTTCTTCTGTGGCAATTTTCCTTTCATTGTCTCTTTTACGGACACAGTCGGATCTGCTGCACCGGTCACACGCATTGCCTGATATACATAAGTACGTCCTGACAATGGGTCACGGATTGCTCCACCAAGGCAAGTAGCTGCTCCACCAAACGGTTCGATCTCTGTCGGATGGTTGTGTGTCTCATTTTTAAAGTTCACAAGCCATTCTTCTTCCACACCGTCAACCACTACCGGAACAACGATACTGCACGCGTTGATCTCATCAGACTCTTCCTGATCTTCTAACTTTCCTTCACGTTTTAATTTGCGCATTGCCATAAGAGCAAGATCCATCAGGCATACGAACTTATCTTCTCTTCCTGCAAAAATCTCACTGTGTGTGTTCAAATAATGTTTGTATGCACTGACGATTGGCTCTTTGTAATCGCCTTCCCCAAAACTTACTTCTTTTAATTCTGTAGAGAATGTTGTATGACGGCAGTGGTCAGACCAATATGTATCCAACACACGAATCTCTGTCATAGAAGGATCTCTCTTTTCTTCTCCCTTGAAATAGTTCTGAATATGAAGAAAATCTTTGAATGTCATGGCAAGTCCTAAAGAATCATATAATTCTTTTAACTTGTCCTCTTCCATATCTTTAAAACCGTCAAAGATTTTTACATCTTCCGGCTCTTCAAACTGTGTAATCAATGTCTCTGGCTTTTCCATACCAGTCTCTCTGGAATCTACCGGATTGATGCAGTGCGCTTTGATTGCGGCAAATTCTTCATCTGTAATCGCACCTTCAATGACATAAGTCGTTGCTGACTTGATTACCGGCATCTCGTCTTCTTTGATGAACTGCACACACTGCACTGCAGAATCTGCACGCTGATCAAACTGCCCCGGCAAATATTCTACCGAGAAAATTCTGCTTCCCTCTTTCACTTCAAATTCTTCTTTATATAAAATGTCTACCGGCGGTTCGGAAAAAATACCGTTGCACGCCGTCTCAAATGTTGCATCTGAAATATTTTCAATGTCATAGCGAATCAGCACACGTACATTTTCCACCGTCTGAATTCCCAAATAGCTTTTTAATTCTTGTTTCAACTCTTTTGCCTGTACTGCGAATTCTTGTTTCTTTTCTACATATACACGTTTTACACTATTCATATTATCCTCCATCTGTAATTCCATTTTGGCTACTACCCTTATCCTACCACATTTCGCATCATTAGTATAATTAATATATCTTAACTCACTTATAAGTTTTTCTTATTCGCTTTCTGTCGGTGCAAAATAAGCATACTGAGAATCAGCAGTATTGCCAGCATACCAATAAAAATACTTCCTATCCTAATGACCATATCAAAGAAAAATCCTTCCGGAAGCATTCGGATCATCAAATCCGTTGCAGGATCCAACAGCCATAAATCATTGTCAAAAAAGATCTCATGAAATAAGAAAAAATACTTATTAAAATCAGATGCGCATAATACTCCAAGACCTCCTGAAATTACAAGAAACGCTCCCAAACCCGTCAAAAATGATTTTGGCAAAATCCGTTTCCAGTTCCCCTTTGTGAAAATCAATCCACTCAACGAAATCACAAGCACGATAATCGCACTAAAACGCAGTGTCAGACCTCCTAAAAATAAATTCTGTACATCCACCATATGCGCTTTTTCCCGATCATTAAAAAATTCCTGTTTTTCTCCATTCACAGTTGTCCAAACAACCAGACCCTCCCTGTCTCCTCTCAGATACGCCATCATCTCTTCTGTCACATCCATGACATCATCCATCTTCATCTCCAAATCTTCCGTGACATTGTATTTTTCATATTCCTTTTCATACCACCCAAAATCACTGTAAATTCCGATTTCAAAACTGGAAATGAGTAAGATGACAATCACAGAAAGAATTGCTGTCATTCCCAAAAACCAATGTACTATCTTCATACATTCATCTTCCTTTCCCACTAAATTTTCTATTCTCTATTGTAATTATACCTTTTACCCCTTATAATAAGAACAGCACTTTTATAAGGAGGACTAATAATGGATATCAATTACGAGTTATATAAAGTATTTTTTTATGTTGCGACAACCTTGAGCTTCTCGGAGGCGTCCAAGCAGCTGTTCATCTCTCAATCAGCCGTCAGCCAATCAATCAAAGCGCTTGAAAAAAAATTGGACCAGACCTTATTCATCCGGAGCACAAAACGTGTACAGCTAACACCGGAAGGCGAGATTCTCCTTCGTCATGTGGAACCAGCGATGAATCTGATCAAACGTGGAGAATCACAGCTGATTGATTCTTCTTCCACCGGAGGACAGATTCGCATCGGCGCAAGTGACACGATTTGTCGTTATTTTTTAGTTCCATATTTAGAACGGTTTCATAAAGAATTTCCAAACGCACATATTAAAGTAACAAACCAAACTTCAATCAAATGTGTAGAATTATTGGAGACAGGTCAGGTAGACCTGATTGTCATCAACTACCCGAATTCCTATTTGAGCAATCTTTATTCTTTTAAACAGATTGCGGAATTCAAAGATGTCTTTATCGCCAACCGTTCTTTTGCAGAACTGAAGGATAAAGCCTTATCATTACGCGATTTACTGAACTATCCTATTTTGATGCTCGATCGAAAAAGTACGACAAGTGAATTTTTACACAGTCTTTTCCAAAAACATCAGCTGGATCTCGTCCCTGAGATCGAACTCAGCAGCAATGATCTTTTGATCGACCTTGCTAAAATCGGATTGGGAATCGCCTTTATTCCGGATTACTGTGTCCCGAAAGATTCCGACGATCTGTTTGTGGTTCACACTGATGAGGTTCTTCCTACAAGACAACTCGTTGTCGTTCACAATGAGCATGTCCCGGTATCGAAAGCAACCTTGGAATTTTTAAACTATTTTCAACCTATTGAATAACCTTTTCAGACGCTTATATCAGACTCCGGTTCGATATAAGCGTTTTTCCAAAACTGCTCTACTTTCTCTCCGATTGTCTTTACATTACAATAAGTAAGTTTTCTCCACTCTCTTGGAAAAATCTCCAAATATCTTCTTCCTGCAAAGCGATCGTCCAAAAGTGCAATTACCCCTTTGTCTTCCTCCGTTCGTATAACACGCCCCGCTGCCTGAAGCACCTTGTTCATCCCCGGATACAAATATGCATAGTCGAACCCATTTTCTCCATGCCTGTCAAAATATTGTTTTAAAATCTCACGTTCATTGCATACTTGCGGCAGTCCGGTTCCGACAATCATCGCCCCAATCAGACGCTCCTTTGTCAAATCAATTCCCTCTGAAAAAATACCTCCCATCACACAAAATCCTGCCAGACTTCCTTCTCTTTCTGCTTCGAATTCCTGTAAAAATGCTTCTCTGTCCTGTTCATTCATATTCTGTTCCTGCATCATACAACACATCTCTTCTGTCCTGTATCTCTCAAATGTCTCCCGCACTTCTTCCATAAATCGGTACGACGGGAAAAACACAAGATAATTGCCTGGTTTTGCCTGCATGACATTCTTGATATAAATTGCAAATCGCTCATACATCTCATATCCGCGCCTTGTGTACTTTGTACTGACATCCTGTCCCAACACCAAAAGGCGATTCGCCTCCTTAAACGGCGAATGTGCGTACACCGCATAGTCATCCGTCTCTACGCTCAACAACTTTTTATAATACCGGATGGGCAAAAGTGTTGCCGAAAAGAACACAGTACTGTTGCCCTGACTTAAAAAATTTTGCAATTTTACTGCCGGATTCACACAGAATAATTTCAACTTAAAGTCTCCGCCTTCCTCCAATTCTGTATAAATCACATAATTTTCATCCACTTCTTCATAGATGTTAAGAAAGTTCCGAACATGAAAGTAGAACTCTAAAACTTCCTCATCTACCTGCTCCTTCTCTTCCAAAAGCTTTTGCAGACCATTCATTACATTCAACAATTTCAACGCAAAATGGGAAATACTATTATATTCTTTATAAGTCTGGCACTCTCTTTTCATCTCCAGCAACATTTGATTGCATCCCTCTAATTGCCGTGTCAGTTTCACACTCTCATATCTGACTGCTTTTTTCATCTGTAAAAACTCTTCTTTATAGAGAACCGCACTGTACATCTCCCTGCCACGCTCCACAAGGTTATGCGCCTCATCAATCAAGAATAAGTATTCTCCCTTTTTTCCCTCTGAGAAAAACCTCTTCAAATGTGCATTCGGATCAAATACATAATTATAGTCACAGATAATGGCATCCACCCACAACGACACATCCAATCCCATCTCAAACGGACATACACTATGCTTTTTCGCTTGAGTCTCTATATTCTCCCGGCTCATCTCCTCCATCGTAGTGATCATTTCATAAACCGCATCATTCACCCGGTCAAAATGTCCCTTTGCATATGGACATACATCTGGGTTGCATTCCGCCTTTTCACAAAAACAGATTTTCTCTTTCGCGGTCAATGTGGCAACTTTATACTGCAGACCATTCTTTTTTAGAATCTGAAATGCCTGCTCTGCCACGGTTCTTGTAATCGTCTTCGCCGTCAGGTAAAAAATCTTATCCCCCAGTCCTTCTCCTACCGCTTTCACCGCTGGGAATATAGTTGCCATCGTCTTTCCTACACCAGTAGGCGCCTGAATAAATAATTTTTTCTTCCTCAGAATTGTCCGGTAGACAGATGTCACAAGCTCTCTTTGCCCCTCTCTGTAAGGATATGGAAATTCTGCCTCCTTTATGGTCGCATCCCTTGTCTGCCTCCACTCGACTTGAAAGCGCGCCCACTTCTCATATTGCATCACAATATCCAAAAACCATCTCTCCAATTCCTCAATCGAAAATGTCTCCTGAAAACGCTTCACTTCCTCTGTCTCCATCTGACAATATGTCATCTGTACTGTAATGCTATCCAGTTCCTGCTGTTTTCCATAGATATACCCATAACATTTTGCCTGTGCAAGGTGCACGCTGACGGGCTTCTCAATATATTCCAGCTCACGCAAGACTCCTTTGATCTCATCAACCACAACTCCATCTGCTGTCTTCTGAATTCCATCTGCTCTTCCCTCTATTTGAATCGCAAATCCCTCACAGGGAACCGTAATCTTTAACGGAACCTCCGCATAATAGTCAGATCCCATCTGTCTTTGAATCTTCCGGTGAATTCTTCCACCAAGCTGCATAGCCTCTTTATCCGGCAGCCCCGCTTTTCTATTATCAATATCGCCTTCCCGCAATATAAACTCCACCAAATTGCGAACAGAAATACGAATTATCTTCTCTTCCATCTGTATTTCCTCCCGCCTCATTATAGCATGTTTATTTATCCATGTGTAAAATAAAAGCCCCAAACCTTCGGCTTACACCGAAAAAGATTCAGAGCTTCCTTCCATCACATATCTATGCTGCAAATTTTCTTAATGTCTTTTCAAAATTATCATTCTGTCCACCATACTGAACAGTCAGAGGCTGAGTCAAATCTAAGCTTAGAACTCCTAGAATAGATTTAGCATCAATTACCACACGGTTATAAAATACATCGATGTCAAAGTCGCACTGCCCAGCTGCTCTTACAAATTCTTTTACATCTTCGGTAGCAGATAGTCTTATTTGAAACTTCTTGTCCACTGTGATCACTCCTTTCATGGTATTGCTAAACACATTTTTTTATTATACCAATTCAATCGCTTGTCGTCAATTGTCGAATTGTATAATTAGAACTCATTTTTTGTCGATTATTGTACAAATTCAACCATGTTTCCACGAAACCGAATCGGTAAATGTTGTCTCTGTCTCTGGTAACTCTCTCTTTCTTCTATAGATATATTTTCAAAAAAGCCCTTCCAAAGTTCGGAGTACGTGTTCTCTGCATAGGATACCCTGTTTATCTTTTCTTTATTCAATTTTTCATTCCAAACAAGAAACCAATTCTGCTGTTTGCGATGTATCAGAAGCATCTGGTGGGTCTCATCATAGATCATCCAGTTCTCTAACGGCAAACGATTTGCAAAATGATCTGCGATGCATGTAAGCACTTGATTTTTAGGTGCAATTTTCGAAAAAAGCACTCCACTCTCCAACTCAGAAAAACGGATAAATTCCTGAAAACAGTGTGCTTCATTCTCCACTGTTCTCTTTAGCTCGAACACTTTTCTAACCTGCTTATGCGACAAATGCTCCATAATCTTCCTTTTATCGTGTATTCGCCTCGCCTCCTGCATCATTCCAAGAACTGCATTCGCCTTCTTTGCATCCTCTGCCAATATTGCATAATAAATATTCCGGTACACCTCCATCCCCAGATTCTTTTTTATCATATTCTCCACTGCAATTGCCTTTTTCTCACTCTCCGCACTTTCAGTGTATTCACAAAAAAGTTCCTGGTTCATCATCCCTTTCAGCGCAATCCCAGTCTCTCCGGAAGAGAGTACAATCTTCCACGCATCGTAAATTGCCGAAAAAATTCCTGTAATCGTATCATTGCATACAAAAATCTGCTTCATATCATCTTCTCCATTACCTAAAAACTTTATCCACTCTGTTTTGTTTTGCCCGTTCGCTCCCAAAGCTTACATCATCAAATAACGACAATTGTCTGTAGTTCATCTGTTCTACTGTAAGCGGCAGTTTTTCCCCTACATGAAGTAGATTGCGCAAAATATAATCTTGTTCTATCTTCGTCGGATACATCATCTTTCCATTACAGGTCAGAAAATATAACGCTCTCTTTAACACGACCCCCATCTTCTTTAAATCCGTAAAATCCAATGTTCCCATTCTTCTTGCTTTGACAATTCTTCCAGCAGATTTATACCCGATTCCCGGAACCCGCAAAAGCATATGATAATCAGCTCGATTGACTTCCACCGGAAAACATTCCAGATGTTCCAGTGCCCAATTGCATTTTGGATCTACCAACACATTGAAATTCGGGTTCTTTTCAGACAGCAATTCTTTCGCCTCAAATCCATAATATCGCAGCAGCCAGTCAGCCTGATACAAGCGATGTTCCCGCAACAATGGGGGACCGTCTCCCGTTCTTGCCGGAAGATGTTCATCTTCATTCACATGGATAAACGCAGAATAAAACACGCGTTTCAATTCAAACTTTTTATAAAGAGATTCTGCAACATTGATAATCTGAAAATCCGTCTCCGGAGTAGCTCCGATGATCATCTGCGTACTCTGTCCTGCCGGAACAAACCGCGGCGCATTCCGATAGACTGCTACCTCATTCTGATTCTCAGCCATCTTACTCTGCACAAGGCGCATCGGCGCTAATATATTTTTTCTATTCTTATGTGGAGCAAGCTTTTTAAGTCCTTCTGCTGTCGGAAGCTCCAAATTCACGCTCATCCTGTCTGCCAAAAATCCTGTTCTTTGTATCAGTTCCTGATCTGCTCCTGGAATTGCCTTTACATGGATGTATCCCTGAAAATGGAACTCTGTCCTTAACTTATAAAGCGTCTCATAAATCAATTGCATCGTATAATTCGGACTATGCAGAATTCCGGAACTCAAAAACAATCCTTCTATATAATTCCGGCGGTAAAATTCAATTGTCAGAGTACATACTTCATCCGGAGTGAAGGATGCTCTTCTCACATCATTTGAAGAACGGTTAATGCAATATTTGCAATCATAGATACATTCATTTGTAAACAAAATTTTCAATAATGAAATACATCTTCCATCTGCTGAAAAACTATGACAAATTCCAGCCTTCGCACAGTTCCCTATTCCATTGCCATCGTTCTGCCTGTCAACTCCGCTCGATGTACATGCCACATCGTATTTCGCCGCATCTGATAAAATATTCAGTTTTTCTAAAAGAGACATCTGTTCTGTGATTTTCATCTTTTTGCTCCTCTTTACTCGAATGTATGTTCTGTTTCTTATATTATCACACAGAACAGATGTTTGCAATAGTGACTTCAAATTTTCTGCAGTTTTAAGATCTTCGCTTACAAAAAAGACGCACAAGATTCTCTCTCATACGTCTTCTTTTCTACTGCAGTCTTTCCACTGCATCTTTCAAATATTCATTTTTCACTTCATAGAATTTCTCTGCTTCCACCATCTCAGCAAGCTTCGGATCGATTGGCATTTTCCCAAGTACACTCATGCCAAGTTCTTTTGCAATCTCATCAATATGGCTTTCTCCGAATACAGAGATTTTCTTTCCGCAATCCGGACATTCCAAGTAACTGTAATTTTCAACAACTCCGATAATCGGAATATTCATCTGTTTTGCCATATAGTAGGTCTTTTTCACAATCATCTGAACAAGATCCTGCGGCGATGTCACGATGACCACTCCATCTACCGGCAAAGACTGGAACACTGTCAATGGCACATCCCCTGTTCCCGGTGGCATATCTACGAATAAGTAATCCAAATCTCCCCAGAGTACTTCATTCCAGAACTGTTTTACAACACCTGCAATGACCGGTCCTCTCCAAATCACCGGTGTGTCCTCACTGTCCAGCAAAAGATTGACAGACATAATTCTTGTCTCATCTTTTGCAATACACGGAAACATTCCAACTTCTGTTCCCATTGCGTGCTCATGGATTCCGTACATCTTCGGAATAGATGGACCTGTGATATCTGCATCTAAGATCCCCACCGAATAACCTTGCTCTCTCATAAGTCTTGCAAGCGAGGCTGTAACCATCGATTTTCCAACTCCGCCTTTTCCACTGATCACACCGATTACTTTTTTAACATGTGTGTATTCATTTGCCGGCACTGTCATATCTACTTTCTTGCTCGCACAAGAATCTGCGTGTGCACAGCCAGAACAGCTCTCAGAAGAGCATGCTCCGTTATTTTCCTGTTCTGCCATCTTGATTTCCTTCCTATTCTTCTACAACTGCGATTAGTTCCACTTCACAAAGCACATTTTTTGGTAATGTCTTAACTGCCACACAGCTTCTCGCAGGCTTTGATGTAAAATATTTTGCATACACTTCATTGAATGCTGCAAAGTCTCCCATGTCGCTCAAGAAACATGTTGTCTTTAAAACTTTGTCAAATGAAGTTCCAGCTGCTTCCAACACAGCTGCAAAGTTCTTGCACACCTGCTCTGTCTGTCCTGCAATATCTGTTGCCTCCACAGTGTCTGTCTCAGGATTGATTGGAATCTGCCCTGCTGAATAAAAAATACCGTTATGTACATATCCCTGTGAATATGGTCCCAATGCTTTTGGTGCTTTTTCTGTTGCTACTACTTTCATAATCCCGTCTCCTTTATCTCATCATTTGCAACCGTTCAACTGCTAAAACTTAAATCAGCCGAACTGTTACTTAAAACTCAATCTGCTGCCCGATTCCTTTTTGATTGGCATCGTCCATTAATCTCTGTGCTATACACACATCAAACAGCCCCATACCGACTGACTTGAAATATGTTGTCTTTTGAGTAAGTGCATCTTCATCTATGTCTGAATCGATCAGTTCATGCATATATCGAACTCTGTCTTTTGTCAGAATCCCGTCTGCCAGCGGCTGACTTAAGTCCCCGCTCTCTTCACATGCATATTCCAGTTCCACATAAACGTCATCCACCAGCTCAAATACAACATCTGGAATCTCGCGCATTGTCGGTGTATAAGAACCGATTGCAATAATGCATTTTCCACTTAACAGCTCTTTATCATTTGGCAGCACTGCCTTCTCAGATGGTGTTGCAGTACAGATAATTTCGCTGCTTTGCACCAGTTCCTCCACCGTATTACATTGTACCACTTTTGTCCCCGGATTATCAATCGCTTTTTCTAAACGTGCCAGATAATCTGTCAAGTCCCGTCCACTGTGATTGAACACATAGACAGTGTGGATCTCTCTCGCCTTGCATGCATAGAGCGCCAGATGAAATCCCTGTACGCCTGCGCCCACAATTCCGACCGTGTGGCAATCTTTTCTCGACAAATGCCGGATACCGACTCCGCCGACAGCTCCTGTTCGGTATGCCGTCACTGTCTGTCCATCCAAAATTGCCAGCGGTTTTCCCGTCTTTGGATCATTCATCAACACCAGCCCATCAATTGACGGAAGTCCAAGACTTACATTTTCCGGAAAAATCGTAAGCATTTTTGTCCCCAAACTGTCTTTGGTATAACACGGCATGTAAATCAGTGTCTTATTATCATGCTCCACTGTCGGTCTTGGCGGCATATAGTAAGCTCCCGATTCAAAGATCTTATATGCCTCCTCGATCTGATCCATCATTCCGTCCAGATCAACTGACTTTTCAATATCTTTCTTATTTAATAGTAACATCTCTATTCTCCTTATTTCTATAATTTGCACCTTGAAATCATGATACACATCTTCAGTGTGCCACGCTTTCTTTGAGTTCTATTTTAACACAAACACCACTCTTGTACTATTTATTTTTATTTTGTTTATTCTCTAAAATTATGCTACAATATAGTCATATTGTTAGACAACTCAATTTCAGACAAAGGAGGACGGCTTATGCAAAAATCAATGATACACTCAGACCACATGGTTCCTCTTGATACTTTAGAGGGGTTTCGAATTCGCCCCGGATTCTTTGATATAAATGGAGCAACCGCACTTTCTGACGGCGTATGTTTTACCATCCACTCACAAGGTGCCACTTCTTGCGAACTTCTGCTTTATGAGCCTTATGCAAAAGAACCATTTGCTATTTTAAAATACCCTGACAACTACCGCATCGGAAATGTTTTTTCCATGATTGTATTTGACCTTGATGTGGAAGATTTTCAATATGCTTTTCGTCTTGACGGTCCTTATGATAAGAAAAAAGGTCTTCTATTTGATAAACACAAACCACTTTTGGATCCATATGCCAAAGCTGTCGTCGGACAAAGTGAATGGGGGCAAAAACCGGATGCATTTCTTGGATACCGGGGCAGGGTTGTGAAAAACAATTTTGACTGGGGGATTACCAAACCTTCGATTATCCCCATGGAAGATTTGATCATTTACGAAATGCATGTACGCGGTTTTACAAAAGATGATTCTTCCGGTGTTGCACATCCCGGCACATTTCACGGAATTATGGAGAAAATCCCATATTTGAAAGAACTTGGAATCAATGCAGTCGAGCTGATGCCCATTTTTGAATTTGATGAGATGCGGGATCACCGTGTGATTGATGGAAGGGAACTGCTTGATTACTGGGGCTACAACACAGTCAGCTTTTTTGCGCCAAATACAAGCTACGCATCTGACAGAGAATACAATCATGTCGGTACAGAATTAAAGCAACTGATAAAGACACTCAAAGAAAACGGTATTGAAGTCATCCTGGATGTCGTATTCAATCATACTGCCGAGGGCAATGAAGATGGACCGTTTTTCTCCTTCAAGGGGATTGACAATAATGTGTATTACATGCTCACTCCGGATGGAAACTATTATAATTTCAGTGGTTG
This sequence comes from Faecalimonas nexilis, assembly GCF_059731825.1. Lineage (NCBI taxonomy): Bacteria > Bacillati > Bacillota > Clostridia > Lachnospirales > Lachnospiraceae > Faecalimonas > Faecalimonas nexilis. The sequence continues at coordinate 2,160,207 of NZ_AP029189.1, forward strand.
TGGAAATACCGTCAACTGCAATCATCCGGTTGTCCAACAGATGATTGTGGAATGTCTGCGATACTGGGTTACGACATACCGGGTGGATGGTTTTCGTTTTGATCTTGCCTCAATCCTTGGTCGCAATGAAGATGGAACTCCGATGGATAAGCCTCCTCTTTTGCAGACACTCGCTTTTGATCCGATTCTCGGTGATGTGAAATTGATTGCGGAAGCATGGGATGCAGGCGGTCTCTATCAGGTAGGAAATTTCCCTTCCTGGAAGCGTTGGTCAGAATGGAACGGAAAGTACCGGGACGATCTGCGCGACTTTCTAAAAGGAGGGTACTGGAAAGCGCCGGAAGCCGCACTTCGAATTTCCGGATCCAGCGATCTATACAATCCATTTGAACGTGGAACAAATGCTTCTATCAACTTTATCACCTGTCATGATGGTTTTTCATTATATGATTTGTACTCATACAATCACAAGCACAACGAAGCAAACGGCTGGAACAACACAGACGGCAGCGACGACAACCGGAGCTGGAACTGCGGCGCAGAGGGCGACACAAAAGATCCTTTGATTTTAAAACTCCGCTACCGTATGATCAAAAACGCTTTCGCTGTATTGATATGCAGCCGTGGGACTCCGATGTTCTTATCCGGCGATGAATTCTGTGACACCCGGTTTGGCAACAACAATCCCTATTGTCAAGACAATTTGACCTCTTGGCTTGATTGGAAATTACTTGATACTCATCGAGATATCTTTGAATTTTGTAAATATATGATTCATTTTCGCCGCAATCACCCGGCGATACGAAAAAGCATCGCACAAAGCCACTGCGGATTTCCACCAATCAGCCAGCACGGCGCCACGCCGTGGGATGATAATTTCACTCAGGATTCCAAAATAGTATGCACCATGTTCGCCGGTCACGATGAAAAACAGGACTTGGAAGACATTGTCTACCTCGCTGTCAATCCCTATTGGGAGTCTATTCTCATCCATTTGCCAAAACTTCCGGAACCGCTGCAATGGCATCTTGCTGTGGACACCTCCCTGTCAGACACTGGCGGATGCACGTTTGAAAAGGAACAGATGTCCCATGTCGGCAATGATTATCTGATTGGGGCACGTACTGTCGTCGTCCTGACCGCCCACTAAAATAAGGAGGTACTTACGTACCTCCTCACTAATCTTCAAAGGACTCTTTTAATTTATCCATAAATCCTTTTTTCTTTCCTTTTTTCTTATCCGTCTTCTCGGAATCGATATCCTGATTCAATGTGTTTCCAGTCAGTGCATCGAATTTACGAAGCGCTTCTTTCGCTTCTGCACTCAATTTCTCCGGTGTCTGGATGACAAGTGTCACATAGTGATCTCCTCGAACCTGTTTGTTGCGAAGCGATGGTACACCTTTTCCTTTGAGACGTACTTTTGTGTCTGTCTTTGTTCCTGGTTTTACATTATATAGAACATCCCCATCCACCGTCTTAATGCGCACATCTCCACCGAGTGCCGCCTGCGCAAATGAAATCGGCGCAGTAGAGAAAATATGCATATCCTGACGTCCAAAAACAGGATGTCTAGATACCGTTACTTCTACCAGCAGATCGCCTCTTGGACCACCGTTTGTTCCCGGTTCTCCTTTTCCACGGATTCGGATACTTTGTCCATTATCGATACCTGCCGGAATGGATACCTGTATCGTCTTTTTGCTTGCCACATAACCTGTTCCCGCACAATCAGAACATTTCTCTTTGATAATCTTCCCTGTTCCATGACAATCCGGACAAGTCTGTACATTCTGTACGGTTCCAAAGAAGGACTGAGAAGTATATACAACCTGACCTTTTCCACCACATTTTTGGCAAGTCTCCGGAGAAGTTCCAGGTTTTGCACCTGTTCCGTTACATGTTGTACATGGGTCTTTGATGACCACTTCCAATTCTTTTTCACATCCGAATACAGCTTCTTCAAATGTAATCCTTACACCTTTTCGGATATTTGCCCCCTGCATCGGTCCATTGCCAGCACGACCTCCATGGCGACCTCCCCCGAACAAATCTCCGAAAATATCTCCGAAAATGTCTCCAAAATCCGCACCACTAAAATCGAAACCGCCGAAGCCGCCACCTGCTCCGCCTGCCCCGCCTTCAAATGCCGCATGACCAAACTGATCATATTGACGACGTTTTTCGGCATCACTAAGTACGGCATACGCTTCTGATGCCTCTTTGAATTTCTTTTCTGCTTCCTTATCTCCCGGGTTCATATCCGGATGGTATTTTTTGGCCAATGCCCGATACGCTTTTTTCAATGCTGCATCATCTGCATTTCTGTCAACGCCAAGCACTTCATAATAATCTCTCTTCGTTTCAGCCATAACTTTTTAACCTTTCTATTTTTTCATAAGGAAGTTCTGCGAAACCTGATTTTACTCAAATTCCGCAGAACCCTATTCATCTCGCTAAGCCCGCTCGAACAGTCTTCGCCTAAGTGCTCTAGACTTCTTTGTAATCGCCGTCTACAACATCGTCTCCGTTAAATCCTTCCGGTGCCGGACCTGCTTCTGGTGTTGGTCCTCCTTGAGCTCCTGCTGCACCTGCTGCGGCTCCAGCCTGTTCATACATCTTTGTAAATAACTGCTGTGCACTTGCCATCAGTTTTTCTTTACCAGCTTTAATCTCCTCTACCTGAGCATCTGTCATCTCTTCTGGATTCGATTTTGCCAAAGTATCTTTCAGTGCCTGAATATCCGCTTCTACAGCTGCCTTTTCTGTTGCATCAATCTTATCTCCAACTTCTGAAAGTGCTTTCTCTGTCTGGAAGATCATTGCATCTGCATCGTTTCTTGCATCGATTGCTTCTTTACGTTTTTTATCCTGCGCTTCAAACTCAGCAGCTTCTTTTACAGCTCTGTCGATATCCGAATCTGACATATTGGATCCTGCTGTAATCGTAATATGCTGCTCTTTTCCTGTTCCCAAATCTTTTGCAGATACATTTACAATACCGTTTGCATCGATATCAAATGTAACTTCAATCTGAGGAATTCCACGTGGAGCCGGAGCAATACCGTCAAGTCTGAACTGACCGAGAGATTTGTTATCTCTTGCAAACTGTCTTTCACCTTGTACGACATTGATATCTACTGCTGACTGATTGTCTGCTGCTGTAGAGAAAATCTGACTCTTCTTTGTAGGGATTGTTGTATTTCTCTCAATCAATCTTGTAGCAATACCACCCATTGTCTCAATAGATAATGAAAGTGGAGTTACATCAAGTAAAAGAATGTCGCCTGCACCTGCATCTCCTGCTAATTTACCACCCTGAACAGAAGCTCCTAAAGCAACGCATTCATCTGGGTTTAAGGATTTGCTTGGCTCTTTTCCTGTAAGCTGTTTTACTTTATCCTGTACTGCCGGAATACGTGTAGAACCACCGACTAACAATACCTGACCTAATTCAGAAGCTGTAAGACCTGCATCTGACAATGCTCTTTTAACAGGTTCTGCTGTTCTCTCTACCAAGTCATGTGTCAATTCATCAAATTTTGCTCTTGTAAGGTTCATGTCAAAATGTTTTGGACCTTCTGCTGTCGCTGTGATAAATGGCAGGTTGATATTTGTTGTAGTTGCAGATGAAAGTTCTTTTTTCGCTTTTTCTGCTGCTTCTTTTAATCTCTGAAGCGCCATCTTATCTGTAGAGAGATCCACACCTTCCATGCGTTTGAACTCTGCTAACATGTAATCTGTGATCTTCTGGTCAAAGTCATCTCCACCAAGTCTGTTGTCTCCGGCTGTAGATAATACTTCGATAACGCCGTCACCAATCTCAATGATAGATACGTCGAATGTACCACCACCAAGGTCATATACCATAATCTTCTGTTCTTTTTCGTTGTCAAGACCATACGCAAGTGCTGCTGCTGTTGGTTCGTTGATGATACGTTTTACATCAAGACCTGCAATTTTACCAGCATCTTTTGTTGCCTGACGCTGAGCATCATTAAAGTAAGCCGGTACTGTGATAACTGCTTCTGATACTTTTTCTCCAAGATACCCTTCTGCATCTGCTTTCAGTTTCTGAAGGATCATTGCTGAAATTTCCTGTGGAGAGTATTTTTTATCATCGATAGATACTTTGTGATCTGTACCCATCTCTCTTTTAATAGAAGAGATTGTCTTGTCAGCGTTTGTAACTGCCTGACGTTTTGCAGGTTCTCCTACGAGACGTTCTCCTGTCTTTGTAAATGCTACTACCGATGGTGTTGTTCTTGCACCTTCTGTGTTGGCGATAACAGTTGGCTGTCCACCTTCCATAACTGCTACACAGCTGTTTGTTGTTCCTAAGTCAATACCAATAATTTTTCCCATGATTTTGTCCTCCATTTTCTTGGTTTTTATAAGGAAGTCCGATTCACTAGGCTCGTGAAATACCTCGCCAAGTTCCTTCGGACAACCTTCGCACTAAGCTCGAAAACACCTTGCTAAGTGCTCTAGGTTTAGTTTGCTACTTTTACCATACTGTGTCTTACGACACTGTCTCTATAAGTGTATCCTTTTTGGAATTCTTCTACGATGATATTCTCACCTGCTTCCTCGTCCTCCACATGCATCACTGCATTGTGAAGATCCGGATTGAATTCCTGTCCTACTGCCTCAATTACTTTTACCCCGACTCCGTCGAGCGTTGTCATGATCTGTTTGTAGACCATCTCCATACCTGTCACAAAAGAATCATCCTTTTGTTCTTCTGTCACTGCGCTAAGACCTCTCTCAAAATTGTCGATCACCGGCAATATCTTTTCGATAATATCTTTTGCTCCAACTTCATACATCGCTGATTTTTCTTTCTCTGTACGCTTGCGGAAATTATCAAATTCTGCCATCTGTCTTGTCAGTCTATCAGTAAGTTCTTCAATCTGCTCATCCTTTTTATCTTTTTTCGGTTTGCGTTTGAATAACTTTTTGTCTTTCTTTTCTGCACCGTCTTCCCCTGCTTCTGAATCTTTCTCTTCCGCAAGTTCTTCGTCAGTTACCTCTTCTGATGTCTCTTCCATCTCTGTCTGCTGCTCTTTAGCCGCTTTTTTCGCTTCCTCCACGGCTTCTTTTACCATCTCTTCTTTGCTAAATTCTTTTTCCAATGGATCGTTCCACCTTTCTAATGTTCTTTATGGAATATTGCATCCAACTCTACCATCAGAGTCTTCAGCGTTGTCATTACATTTTCATAATCCATTCTCTTTGGTCCGATAATTCCTATCGTTCCCTGCATTCCCTCTCCCAATTCATAGGTCGCTGTCACGACACTGCAGTCCTTCATTGTCTGTACCGGTGTTTCATTGCCGATATAGACTTGAATTCCTTTGTTCTCCTGACTGGAAAGTGTCTGTGTCACAAGCTCTGCGAGCTGTTGCTTTTCCTCGAAGGCACTGATAATCTCCTGTGCGCTTTGATTGTCGCTCAGTTCCGGATATTTAAAAATATTCGTTGCACCGCTTGTATAGATTTCCAAATCGTTGTCAAGCTGAATGGTATTTGCCACCGCATCAAGAACATCGCTGATCACTTCACTGTGAATCCCTGCCTGCTCTTTTAATCTTGCGATCATCCCTAAGTTGATCTCCTCGATTGCCATTCCATTGAGGTTCGTATTCAGAAGCATGTTAAGCTTTAGTAAGGTCTCATTGCTCAGTGTTTCTGAAACAGTCACAATCTTATTCTTAATGATGTTTCCCTCCATGACAATGACTGCAATAATCTGATTCTCATCAACCTGAGATAATTGAATGAATTTTAATTTGTTTCTATTATATGTCGGAGCGGAAATCATCGTCGCGTAATTCGTGTTGGCTGCCAAAACTTTTGCCGCCTGCTTTAAAAGCTGATCCATCTTGTCTGCTTTCACAAGCATCTGTTCTTTCATCTCTGTAACTTCCTGCTCTTTTTCTTCCATCAGCATATCTACATACAACCGATATCCTTTGTCTGATGGAATACGACCTGCCGATGTGTGAGGCTGCATGATGTATCCCAAATCTTCCAAATCCGCCATCTCATTGCGAATAGTCGCTGAGCTTAAATTCAAATCTGTGTATTTGGAAATTGTTCTGGAACCAACCGGATCACCTGTCTCCAAATATGTCTTGATGATCGTCTGCAAAATCTTCATCTTACGATCATCTAATTCATGATTCGATTTCATGTCCACCCTCCTTCTCGGTTTTTTTCTATTAGCACTCTATTCTTTCGAGTGCTAACACCTTACGATTATTAAGATAACACTCCGGTTTTCGTTTGTCAACCTAGTTTATATTTTTTTTACATTTTTTGCAGACTTTGTGTATGGCTGAACTGTTTCACCTCTATGATATCGCCACACTCACATCTATCCTTCTTTTCCCGGAATCCATTTCCCTTTCCACGCATACAGCACCATCAAAGCCGCCCCAATTGCCCAGGAAATTGGATATGCTATGTAAACTCCACGGATACTGTCAAAGTGCGGAACCACAAACTGTACCCACAACACCCTGTAAATGCAGAGCGAGAATAAAATGATTGCCATCGGCGGAATTGTTTTCCCGGTTCCACGAATGGTTCCCGCCATCTCATGCATGATGCTCAGCAGTGAATAGAACGGACAGAAATACCACATCGCCAATGTCCCAAAATAAATTACATCCGCATCTTTTGTAAATATGCCAATAATCTGATGTGAGAAACTAAGCAGCAGCACTCCCGTCACGATTGTATAAACAATCCCCATGCAAAGAGTCACCCACATTCCTTTCTTTACACGGTCAATCTTGCCAGCACCGATATTTTGTCCGGTAAATGTAGTTGCAGCCATACTAAAGCTCATCACCGGAAGAATATTAAATCCGTCTACTTTTATATAAGCCGCAAATCCAGCCATCGCTTTCGCTCCAAATCCATTCACGCTAGACTGAATCAGCACATTTGAGAACGAAATGACCATGTTCTGAATTCCAGTCGGCAAACCGATTTTGATGATACGGTTTGCCATCGGGACATCCCATCTTATCTTTTTCAGTTCCGCACGATATGGTTCATCTACACGCGTCAAAAAACGTAGGATGAAAATGCTTGACAACACCTGACTGATATCTGTTGCAATCGCAACACCTGCCACACCCATATGCAATCCCATGACAAACACAAGATCCAATACGATATTAGAAACAGATGCGATTGCCAAATAAACCAAGGAACGTTTGGAATTGCCGACCGCATTTAAAATTCCAGCTGCCATATTGTAAATCACATTGAACACAAGTCCTCCGAAGAAAATCCGCAGATACAGAACCGAATTCGGCATAACCTCCTTCGGAGTTCCCATCCACTGCAAGAGCAGCGGACTTGCCACTATTCCTACAATAGACAGGATTGCTCCTGTCACCACTGCAATCGCCAATGTTGTATGCACTGCATCCTGCACTCTCTTTTTGTCGTTCGCACCATAATACTGGGCAATGACTACTCCGGCACCCGCAGACGCTCCCATGCAGAACGATATCAAAAGATTGATCAGCGATCCACTGGAACCGACTGCAGCCAACGCCTCACTTCCCACAAAATTTCCTACAATAATGGAATCTGCTGTATTGTAAAGCTGCTGAAGCAGATTTCCCAAAATCAGAGGAATGGAAAAGAACAGAATCTGTTTCCAAATATTTCCCTCCGTCATTAATGTTGTCTTTTTCATCGCCATATCATATCCTTTGTAATTTCTTTTAGACTATTTGCTCCACACATTGCCATCGTATCCGCAAGCTCTGAACCGATTCTTTCTATATATAATTGCACTCCGTCTGTGCCTCCTCCGTACGCAGCCGTTACAAATGGACGACAGATAATCACACCGTCTGCACCAAGTGCCAATGCTTTAAACACATCCACACCGGAGCGGATTCCTCCATCCACAAAAATCTTCATTTTCCCCTTTACTGCTTTTGCAATCTCTTCCAGAACTTCTGCGGTAGCCGGACATTGATCCAGCACACGCCCTCCATGATTCGACACGACAATCGCATCTGCTCCTGCTGCCTCTGCTTTCAGTGCTCCCCTCACAGTCATGATCCCTTTCACAATAAACGGGGCGCGGGTTGATGCCGCAATTTTATGTAACTCTTCCACGGATTTTCTTCCTGCCGGCGGAGTCATATTTTTCAAAAATGGAAGTCCCGCCGCATCCACGTCCATTGCAACAGCAAATGCCCCGGAATCTTCTACTAATCTCATTTTTTCTTTAACCGTTTCCAAATTCCAAGGTTTTACAGTCGGAATTCCAATGCCTGCTGATTTTTTGATTGCCTCTGTCGCACATTTCATCACATCTGCATTGACTCCATCACCTGTCATAGCAGCAATCCCCGCCTTAGCACAAGCCGAAACCAGCACCTCATTGTAAGATGCATCATTATATTTTTCTCCATAGTGTAGATTTACCGCTCCGACCGGCCCCGCAAAAAACGGATATCTGAATGATTTTCCAAAAATATTGAGACTTGTATCTACCTTCTTATTTGCGCAGAGTGTATCCATATTAATACGGATATCCTTCCATTTTTCATAATTGCGAATTGCCGTATCTCCCACACCTTTTGCTCCCGGTCCCGGCATCTGGTTCCCACACGCCTTCCCGTTACATACCGGACATGCCTTACAATATTTTCCCATCTCTGGTCTTGCGTTTTCTAATAATTCTTCGTATGTCATTTTTTGCTTCCTCCCTCATGTAATCAGCATTTTTATTGATATAGTATTTCTGCAAATACATAGTTACTCACATCGATTCCTTTTTTTGTCAGACTTAAACAGCCTTCCCGTTGCTTTAACAAACCTTTTTCCATGACTTTCCTGATATTTTCTCCGTAGCAGTCCCAAATTGTTTTTTGGAAACAATTCCAAAAAGCCTGTTCTGAAATGCCATTCATCTTCCGAAGTCCTAAAAAAATAAATTCTTCCATCTGCTCTTCCTCCGTCAGATGCTCTGTGTTTTTTCTGATCTTCTCTGGCTGTCCTGCACACTCTGTATATTCTCTTAGATTCTCAGTATTACTATAACGTCTGTTATCTAATAAAGACGACGCTCCAAGTCCGAGTCCTAGATAATTTTTCCGTTCCCAGTATCCTAAATTATGCCGACATTCCATTCCCTCTTTTGCATAATTGGAAATCTCATAACGATGATATCCATTTTCGCCTAATATTTCTTCGGTCTTTTCATACATGAGACGCTCTTCCTCCTCACTTGGAAGATCTCGCTCCAGTGGGCTGCCTTCTCCATACAGTTTTGCGAATGACGTGCCCTCTTCAATAATCAAACTATATGCCGAAATATGTTCCGGCTTGAGGCGTATAATTCGCTTTAGTGTCTCTTCCCAGCTTCTTACTGTCTGCTTTGGAATTGCCGAAATCAAATCTATGTTGATATTCGTGAATCCTGCCGTTCTTGCCATCTCATAGCTTTCCAAAAATTGCTCATATGTATGGATTCTTCCAAGTAGCTTCAATTCTCCATTGTCTGCCGACTGTAAACCAAAACTGATACGATTGATACCAAGTTTTCGATAGGCAGACAGCTTCTCTTGTGTCACGGTTCCAGGATTTGCCTCCACTGTAATCTCTGCATCTTCTGCAATCTCAAACACCTCATGTAACGCCTCAAAAATTCGCTCCATTTGATTTCCTTCTAAAACAGACGGCGTACCTCCGCCCAAAAAAATAGTCACTACTATGTCATTTAGGGACAGGGCTTGGTAAGCTTTGATCTCTCTTATCAGTGCCTCCACATAATTTTCTATTGTTTCCCCATTTTCCGGGCTTGAAAGGAAATCACAGTAGGCACATTTCCTTACACAAAACGGAATATGAAGATATAATTCCAGTTCGTTTTTCATTATCCACCTCCAAAAAGGGACAGGGTCACATTTAATTGGGGACGTAGTAAAATTCAATTTTACTACGTCCCCAATTACTATTTATCATCTAGTTTCAACACGCTCATGAATGCTTTCTGCGGAATCTCTACGTTTCCAACCTGACGCATTCTCTTCTTCCCTTCTTTTTGCTTTTCCAAAAGCTTTCTCTTACGGGAAATATCACCACCGTAGCATTTTGCCAGCACGTCTTTTCGCATCGCCTTCACTGTCTCCCGCGCGATGACTTTGCTTCCGATTGCCGCCTGAATCGGAATCTCAAACAGCTGTCTTGGAATCTCTTCTTTTAATTTTTCACACATCTTACGTCCACGTTCGTATGCAGTCCCACTATGGACAATAAAAGATAATGCATCGACTTCTTCTTTATTAATAAGAATATCCAATTTCACAAGTTCTGACCGTTCATATCCTGCCATCTCATAGTCAAATGACGCATATCCTCTAGAACGCGATTTTAACGCATCGAAGAAATCATAAATAATCTCATTCAAAGGAAGAATATAGCGAAGCACTGCTCTTGTCTCTTCGATATACTCCATTCCCTGATAAATCCCTCGACGTTCCTGGCAAAGATCCATGATCGCTCCGATAAATTCAGACGTAACCATAATCTCAGCTTTCACAACCGGCTCTTCCATATAATCGATTTCAGCCGGATCCGGAAGATTCGACGGATTTGTCAGTTCAATCACTTCTCCATTTGTCTTATAAACTTTGTAAATAACGCCCGGAGCGGTTGTCACAAGATCCAGATTGTACTCTCTCTCCAAACGCTCCTGAATAATTTCCAAATGCAACAATCCTAAAAAACCACATCGGAAACCAAATCCAAGTGCAATCGATGTCTCCGGCTCAAACTGAAGTGCGGCGTCATTGAGCTGCAGTTTTTCCAGCGCATCTCTCAAATCCTGATATTTCGCCCCATCTGCCGGATAGAGTCCGCAGTATACCATCGGCTGCACCTTTTTATATCCCGGAAGTGGTTCTTTGCAAGGTCTGTTCGCATCTGTCACGGTATCACCAACACGAGTATCTTTCACATTTTTCAAACTGGCGGTAATATATCCAACCATTCCCGCACTTAATTCCTCGCAAGGAATGAACTGCCCCGCCCCAAAATATCCAACTTCCACGACTTCTGCCTTCGCTCCTGTCGCCATCATCTGAATCGATGTCCCTTTTTTCACCGTTCCTTCTTTGATACGGCAAAACACAATCACTCCCTTATAGGAATCATACAGAGAATCAAAAATCAACGCCTGAAGCGGAGCTTTCGGATCTCCTGTCGGCGCCGGAATCTTTGCCACGATCTGCTCTAGTACATCTTCGATATTCAGTCCTGTTTTTGCAGAAATACGCGGTGCATCTTCCGCCTCGATTCCGATGACATCCTCAATCTCTTCTATCACCCGTTCCGGATCCGCACTTGGAAGGTCGATCTTATTAATCACCGGCACAACATCCAAATCATGATCCAATGCCAGATATACATTTGCCAATGTCTGCGCCTCTACTCCCTGTGCCGCATCCACGACAAGAATCGCCCCGTCACACGCCGCAAGGCTTCGGGAAACTTCATAATTGAAATCCACATGCCCCGGAGTATCAATTAAATTAAATATATATTCTTCACCATCTTTTGCCTTATATACAATACGAACCGTCTGCGCTTTGATCGTAATTCCACGCTCGCGTTCCAATTCCATGTTATCAAGCACCTGAGACTGCATCTCACGGCTTGTCAATAATCCGGTCTTCTCAATGATCCGGTCTGCCAATGTTGACTTTCCATGGTCAATATGCGCAATAATACAAAAATTTCGTATTTTACTCTGATCTATTCCTGCCACTGTTATTCCTCCAACTATTACTTTCTCACAATTTTTTATTATAACGTAATTTCAAACGGGATTCCACTATAAAAACATTATTTTGCGGAATACTTCATTATAAACAGCTCTACCCCAAGCATATCACTCAGCCGCCCCGTCTTGACAGCCTCTTCCATATCCACGCTGTCTTCAATAATTTCACGAAGTGCCTTGCTTGAAAATGCCCTTGCCTGCTCCTGATATTTTCCCACTACAAATGGATGCAATCCCACTTTTGATGCAATCTCTTTTCGTGGATATCCTCTTTTGTCCATGTCCTTAACTTCCAAAAGCAGTCGAAACTGTCTGGTCAACAAGAACAAAATTCGCATCGGCGGCTCTTTCAGCGCCACTAGATCATAATAATAATCAAGTGCCTTTCTCTGCTGCTTTTCTGCAACTGCATTGACCATATCAAAGATCTGATTTGTAATCTGTGTCGTACAGATCTCTTCCACATCCTGTGCGGTAATCTCCGACTTGTCCAATGTATAGCAGAATAATTTTTCCAGTTCCCTTTGGATATTCTCCATATCAGTTCCAACCTTTGTCAAAAAGAACCGAATTACCTGCTCCGTGACCTGCTTATTCTCGCGCCTCACACTCCCCGCAATCCACCGAAGAAGTGTCGACTCATCCTGCCGTCCGAGCTCCACGACCCTTCCTTTATCTTTTGCCGCCTTATAAAGCTTCCCTCGCTTATCGATCTCACTCTCGACAAAAATCATAGAAGTGGTCTCCGGAAGTTCCTTGATATAATCCGAAAGTTCCGGAGACGCATTCTTAAAAAATCCGCTGTTTTCCAAAATAATCAATCTGCGCTCTGCAAAAAACGGCAGCGTCTCAGCAAGATCAATGACTTCTTTCGCGTTAATTCCTTTTCCTTCATAGTATGCGTAATTCATCGTATCATCCGGTGGAACAATCGCATAGTGCAGCTTGTCTTTATACTGTTTTTTTAAATATGCCTCTTCGCCATACAAAAGATATATCTGTTTCAATTGTCCGGTTTTCAAATCTTCATTCAGACTTTTCATATTCACTACACTCCATCTACTTTATCTTCTCTTAGTCTAAATGCAAGCTTCTGAAATGTCAATGAAATCCGACAATCGAAAGCGTATTTCCATCACTTTTCAATGTGATCGCCCCATTTTCAATTGTACTATAAACCGCACTGTCTATAGCGTTCAGTCTCTCCAGTGTCTCTTTATGCGGATGCCCGTATCGGTTTCCTTTCCCAGCCGAGATTAGCGAAATATTTGGCTGGATTATCTTTAAAAGCTCTTCCTTGGTCGAATTTTTTGACCCGTGATGTGCCACTTTCAGCACCGAATACACCTTTTTTTCCACCTGCTCCAGCAAAATTTCCTCCCCTTTTTCCTCAACATCACCTGTACAAAGCATACCAAACTTCTGATAACAGATATCAAGTACCATAGAGGAAGCATTTCCGATTTCCCCTGGGAACTCCTCCTCTGGTTGAATGCAGGTCACCTGAAGATCCCCTTCCTGGAGTCTCATGCCGGGACGAATTACCAACACCCTTATTCCAGCTTTTTTTGCAAGTGCTGAGAGTTTTGTTAACGCCTCATCTTGTTGATAAGTTGCCGGAAGCACAAGGTTTTTGATTCTTACCCCGACATCCTGTCTTGTGATCATCTCCTCAACGCCACTGTAATGATCACTGTCTCCATGCGAGATCAGGACATAGTCTAAAGTTCCAATCCCCTGTGATTTCAAAAAAGGTTCTATCCGATATTTCCCTACTTCTTTGACATCACTGCTTCCCCCGTCAATCAGGTAAGTTCCATTTTTCGGTCCTCGAAGCAGAATACCGTCTCCCTGTCCCACATCAATTACCGTCACGAAAAGCTTTCCTCCTGTCCCATGACCGATGGAAAACCAAAACAGAATCATTGGAAACACACACCACACACTCCTTCTAAGAAACCGAAACAATTCTTTTTTGTTACATTTCAACACAAGAATAACACTCCCAAATACGAAAAGATAGTAAGCACTGATCTGCCACCACGCCGGCTGTCCAAACACCATTCTCGCCCCCGGCAATCGTCCTGCGAATCGACTCATCCACTCAAACAGTTCCAAAAATATTCCACACACTTTTACCAAAACCATACCTATCGGCTGACAGATTGGCAAAAACAAGCTGCCGATAAGTCCAAGTCCCAGAACCCACGACATCATCGGTATCACTGCTATATTCAATAAAAGTGAATATAGTGGAAATTCAAAATAAAAGTACAAAAGCACCGGAAACAGCATTAGATTAATGCCTATGCTCGCATACATCCCTTTCACAATCTGATATTTGCACGGGAACAGTTTTTCTATTGCAGGAAGAATGGTTAAGATCCCAAGTATCGCTCCGTATGAGAGTAAAAATCCGGCGTCTGCAAGGTATAATGGCTGCCAAAGAACAGTCACTGCCCCTGCGAAGAATAATCCAGTAGCCATATCATAGACTCTTCCTGTCATATCTGCACCAATGCGAAGTAAAAGCATAATCGCAGCACGTATCACTGACACAGATAAACCGATCATTAAGACATACAGAAAAAGCAGTATACCAGATCCGATCCCGGCAACAAAATAAGGACTTCCGACTTTTCGAAAAATCTGATACACACTCAGTCCAATAAAAGATATATGAAGTCCTGAAATTGCCAAAACATGTCCTATCCCATTTTTCTGATACAGCTCCTTGATCTCTGCATCCATCTCCTTCTTCTCACTCAATAAAATCGCACTTAAAACAGCGCCATTTTTTTCACCCATCGTCTCTGTCAGCTTCTCCTTCCATGCCTGCTTCAGACCGTAAAGAGAATTCATAAGTCGATTAGTCTTTCCACTCACTTCCATAATCTGTTCACCCCAGACCATGCCATAAATATTTTGTTTTGCATAATATTGCCTTTGGTCAAAATTCCCCGGATTGTGTGCCGTTTCAAACACATTGGCTTTCCCACGCAATTTGACCGTTTTCCCAATCGCAATATTTTGAAATGTCTTATCATATACTATTATCTTGGATTCATAAAATGATTCATTTTGACTGTTTATAGAATTGTTTTTTAGATATAAGATCTGCATCTTTGATGTGCTCGTCTTTTGATATACCTGCCCCTGCAAGATGACTTCTTTTTCTTTCTCTTCCTGAAAAATAGAATCGGCAGACAGTCCTCCCGACTGCCCGCCTGTCAGAAGCAGGAGCACGCTTTTTATCAGTAAAAAGACCAGACACACATAACATAATGGTCTTTTTTTCATTCTTCTTTTTTCTCCTCGATTAATTCTGAATTCCATTCCAAGGGACGATCCAATTGGATACTTCCCTTATACGTCACATCACTTGCACCGTTGACCAATATCTGTACACGGCTCGCATTCCCACTTTCGATAATGGAATTTACAGTCGAGTAAATTGCCACCTCCGGCTTCTGATTATAACCTTCCGTCAAAAATGTGGAATCCAGATTCACATAGCAAATGCCATCTTTTACAGATACTCCCAGCAGCTTTGTGTCCTTCGGGATCGTCGCCTGCGCCTTGCTGGATGCCGGCCCCCGCATCAATTGTTCCACAATCAATTTTTCGATAGAGGTATTGCTGCTGTAATGCACGTCATTAATCTTTTCACTCACAAGTTTTGTTCCATCCTCGTTTGAAAAATAAAGATTCAGCGACGTCACTTGATAACTGCTCAAAGAAGATCCTGTATTTTGTACAAAATCATCCGCACTCATCAATCCAATCGGTATACCTTCTCGATCTTTCAGCACGTCATCACCAACATAAAAAGATACAAAATCAATGCCATCAACCTGAACAAGCGTCTGCACAACTGCCGCCCTGCAAAGTACTTCCCTTGACTTTTTCATTTTTTCATATGCTTTATTAAAATGCAATTCCAGACAATTGTCTTTGATCTCGAATGATTCCACCTTGACTTCTTTTGGGAATACCGACTTCATCTCAATCGACTCCGGCGCTTTTTTAAGCTCCTTAAGCATATCTTTCACGACAGTCTCCGCTTTCTCCGAGTTGTTTTCATACTCTTGCTTTTCCAACGCATCATCATCGGTATTCAGATAGTAAATATACATTCCCGCATCTTCCATATGTTTCCCTGACGTACAGCCACTTGCAAGTATCATGCACAGAAACAACACCGCTGCATATATTCTTTTTTTCATGTCATTCCCCTTTTCTCCGCCTGCATTTACACAATATAGTTCAGTGGAACACGCACGGTAAAGGTTGTTCCTGTCCCCTCTTCACTGTATACCTTCACAGCTCCACGGTGCATGACGATCGCATTTCTCGCAATCGCCAATCCAAGCCCTGTTCCGCCAATCTCTCTAGAGTGCGATTTATCCACACGATAAAATCTCTCAAAAATATGTTCAATCGACTCCTCCGGTATTCCAATTCCAGAATCTGCAACCTTCACATAAAAATATTTGTGATCCGCGTTGAGTGACACATGTACCCACCCATCTTCTTTATTGTACTTGATTGCATTCTCCACTAAATTCGATATAGCAAGAGAAAGCTTTACTTCATCGACTTCTGCTGTTACCGGTCGAAAACTTTCAAACACAACTTCTATATTGCGCACTGCCGCAATCGGGCGCACCCGCTTCAATATCCGTTCTACCAACTCGTTAATATTCTCCGGTTTTACATTCAGATCAGAGGCTGTCTTATCCATCTTTACAAGAGAGAGTAAATCGTTGATAATCTTGTTCTCACGCTCAATCTCCTCTGTAATATCTCCCATAAATTCCTGATATAGTTCCACCGGCACATCCTCCTGTGCAAGAAGTGAATCTGCAAGTACTTTCATAGACGTAAGCGGCGTCTTCAATTCATGCGACACATTGGATACAAACTCCTGTCTAGAGTCATCCAATACCTTCAAACGTCCCAACATCTTGTTAAACGCATCAGAAATCTGTTTCGTTTCCGTATAGGCATTCTCTTTCAGATAGTCATTGTCATACCCTTCTGTCACATCCTCAATCGCCTGAGTGATTCTCGCAAACGGTTTGACCATCTTATTAGAAAGAAACGATACTATGACAACCAAAAGTAATACTGTCATCCCTAAAATAATATTGGCATTTGATTCCAGCATCTCCAATGTATCCAAAATACTATCCGCAGAGATGCTAATGAGAACAACTCCGATAATCTCTTTACCGCTTCCCGCCATAATAGGGGACGTCACCTCAATATAACGCTCCTTCGCATCATAATGGTTCGTCGATTTCCCGTCAAAACACTGAACAACATCAGAGGAGATGATCGTCTTTCCTTCTTCTGTTCCGAAAGTGTCCTTCACAATGCGATATTCTGAGTCAATCACCATCACTCGCCCATTATAAATATTCGACAACTGCAAAATCTCTGAGTTGATTGCCTCTGAAGCAGTTCCTTCCAAGTAATTAGAACTGCTCAACTGATTACACAGAATCGTTCCCTGATTCTGTACTTCAGCACTTTTTAGTGAAACCGCATTCTCCTCATACTGCTTCAAAAGCGTCTCTTTCAATACGATACACGGAAGTATACTGGTAATCATAATGAGCAGAACAAGTCTGGAACGCAGACTTTTAATAAGTTTACTTTTAATCTGCCATTTAACCCCTAAAATAGTAACCAACTCCCCACTTCGTATATACATATTTCGGATCACTTGGATGTTTCTCTATTTTTTCTCTCAAACGTCTGATATGTACATCTACCGTTCTTGCGTCTCCCGGGTACTCATATCCCCATACCAGATTCAACAGCTTTTCTCTGCTGTATACTTTATCCGGATTCTTTGCGAGCAGTTCCAAAAGATCAAATTCTTTCGCTGTCAGATTGATCTCTCGCTCCTGAATAAACACTCTTCTGCTCTCACAGTCGATCTTCATATCATGTTTGACCAAAACATTACTTTCTACCGTTTTTTCTTCTTTTCTTCCGGTTCTTCTCATAATGGCTTTGATTCTTGCTTTCACTTCCAAAATGTTAAATGGTTTTGTAATATAATCATCCGCACCATATTCCAGCCCCAAAATCTTATCCATGTCATCTCCTTTTGCAGTCAGCATGACAATCGGCACATCAGAAAAATCACGAATCTGCTGGCATACTGCAAATCCATCCATCTTTGGCAGCATGACATCTAAAAGGAGCAGATCATATTCGTTATTCTTCGCAAGTTCCAATGCCTCCTCCCCATCATAGGCACAGTCCACTTCCATACCGTCCTGCATCAGGCTGAAACGAATCCCTTTTACAATTAATTTTTCATCATCTACAACTAATACCCTTTTTCCCATTGTTTATCTCCCTCTATATTTAAACTGTAATAAGATCTTTTATTTTCTGAAAGACACCGTCTTTAATTCCTTCAATCTGCTTAATATCCTCTATGGATTGGAATTTCCCATGTTCTTCCCGATATTTTATAATACTGTCCGCTTTGGATTCGCCAATCCCGGCAAGTGTCATCAATTCTTCTTTTGTGGCGGTATTCAGATTGACTTTCCCACCCGCATCACCTGCTTCGCCCTCTTCTTTTAATGAATGATCCACTTCGCCCGCTGCCGGCACATAAATCTGTTCTTCATCCTGCAAAAGCGCGGCTTGATTAATCTCAGATATATCCGCATTCTCTGCAAATCCTCCTGCTTTTTGTATCGCCTCATACACTCTGCTGTCTTGTTGTAACTCATATACACCTGCCTGCATAACAGCTCCGCAGACATAGACATATATGCTCTTTTTCTCTTTTGTCTCTTCTTTTTTGGATGTCTCTGACTTCTCAGATCCAATCTCTTCCAATTCTTGTATCGGCTGTTCCTTCTTCTGACACCCACAGCAGCCCAACATAAAAATGATCCATATAATACTTGTTTTTATAATCTTTTGCATAAACCCTCCATAGTATAAACTACTACAGACACCCCTCTATGCTTAGACATTCTTATTGTAACGAATTTCTTTTTAAATTACAACAAATTTTTACAGTCTTGTTACATTTCCATGAAATCTTTTAACGCTCCCATTGAAAGATAGCCACACCGATCAAAGCAAGCGCCATACCACCGATTTTTCTCCAGTCAACCGGCTGTTTATCGACACCGAACAGACCCAGCAATTCAATGACATATGCGATGATAAGCTGCGAAATCACGATCAAAAGAGCCGCCTTTGCAGGTCCTAACTGCTCCATACTCTTGATAACCGTCCATGTAATCCCAGCTCCGATCACACCTCCAAGCAACATATATTTCGGCTCTACTTTTGCAATCGTCATGACATCGTCTCTTCCGGCGATGAACCATGCCACAAGACATACCGCAAATGCACTGAGCTGCACCCATCCATTTGACACCCACATTCCTGTCGTCTTCGTCACCTGTGTGTTAAACACCCCCTGTACACTCATCAGCGCACCTGATACTAACGCAATAAAAAACCCAATCATTGAGATCCCTCCTAAAAATTTTTCACTTTTAGTCTGTCCAATGAATCGGGTTTTTATTTATTCTTCTGAATTTTATTCTTCCAACGCTTTTGACAATTTCTCGATCATCTCATCCACATGTTCTTTTGTGATCACTAGCGGTGGTACAAGGCGCAGCACATTACCTCCTGCAGAGATTGTGATAAGCCCATGCTCCATTCCTTTTCGAATCACTTCTGTGACCGGTTTTTCCAAAACAAGCCCCTGCATAAGTCCTTTTCCGCGTCTTTCTTTCACAGCACTGCTTTCTTTCACAAGCTGATCTAACTGTTCTTCCAGATAGACGCTCACTTCCTTTACATGCTCCAGCAGATGTTCCTCTTCAAAAATCTGAAGCACCGTGTCAACCGCCGCACACACAAGCGGATTTCCTCCGTATGTCGTTCCGTGATCTCCCGGGAGCAGCGAAGCCTTTGCGACCTTCTCCGTCATCGCAAATGCCCCTACCGGCACACCGTTTCCAATCGCCTTTGCCATCGTCATAATATCTGGTTTGACTCCGTATCCCTGCCATGCAAACATAGATCCGGTTCTTCCCATACCGCACTGAATCTCATCAAAGATAAGCAAAATATCCTGCTCGTCGCAAAGCGCTCGAAGCCCTTCCAAAAAAGAGGTTTCCGCCGGGTAGATCCCGCCTTCCCCCTGCACTGTCTCCAAAATAATCGCACAGGTCTTGTCAGACAGAAGTGCTTTCACACTTTCCAAATCATTATAATCGGCAAATTTTACACCTTCCACCAACGGTTCAAATGGTTTTCTATATTGTTCTGTACCTGTCACGGAAAGCGCCCCCATACTTCTTCCATGAAAGGAATGGTTCATCGCAATAAACTCATACCGGCCACTCTGTTTCGTATAAGCATACTTTCGGGCAGCTTTCAGCGCCCCTTCAATCGCCTCTGTTCCGCTGTTTGTAAAAAATACACGATCCATGCAAGACACTTGTCTTAGATGTTCTGCTGCTTTTGCTGACGGCACGCTGTAGAACAGATTGGACGTATGTAACAACTTCTCCATTTGTTGTTTCAGACCTTCTGTATATTTAGGATGGCCATATCCAAGGGAACATACCGCAATTCCGGCTGCAAAATCTAAATATTTCTTTCCTTCTGTGTCATACAGATAGACGCCTTCTCCTTTTTCCAGAACAATCTGATAACGGTTATATGTATGAAGAAGTGATTGTTCTGCTGTCTCAATATAATTATTTTTCATGGTAAAACCTACTTTCTTCATCCTTTAAAATCGCAGTTCCAATCCCTTTGTTTGTAAAGATTTCCAACAACAGACAATGCGGGATTCTGCCGTCCAAAATATGCACTCTGGATACACCGTTCTCAATCGCATCAATACAGTTTTGCAGCTTTGGAAGCATGCCTCCGCCGATGTAGCCCTCTTTCATAAGCGTTTCTGCCTGTTCTACCGTCAGCTCCGAAATCAACGTCTTAGGATCTTTCGGATCTTTGTAAACTCCCTCGATATCTGTCAAAAATGCAAGCTTCTCCGCCTCCATCGCACGCGCGATCGCACATGCCGCATCATCTGCATTGATGTTATAAGTCTCAAAATTATCATCCAGACCAACCGGACATACAATCGGCAAAAAGTCTTTTTCCAAAAGATCGTACAAAATCTCAGCGTTTACCTGCGTTACTTCCCCCACATATCCGATGTCTGCGCCGTCTGACAGTTTCTTTTCCACTTTCAACAATCCACCGTCTTTTCCGCTGATTCCGATTGCTCGAACCCCAAGAGACTCCACAAGTTGTACCAGACTTTTATTCACTTTTCCAAGAACCATCTCAGCAACTTCCATCGTATCGGCATCAGTCACACGCAGACCGTTGATAAACTGTGGCTTCATCCCTGCTTTTTCCACCCACTTGCTGATCTCTTTTCCACCACCGTGCACAATAATCGGCTTAAACCCAACAAGTTTTAATAAGGTTACATCCTCTATGACACGTCTTTTCAGGTCTTCATCCACCATGGCGCTTCCGCCATATTTTACGACAATAATTTTCCGGTTAAATCTCTGTATATATGGAAGCGCCTCGATCAGCACCTCCGCTTTACTTAAGAATTTTTGCATATTTGGACTCATCTTCGTTTTCCTCCCTTTATTAGCTTCTGTAATCTGCGTTAATTTCAATGTATCCGTGTGTCAGATCACATCCCCATGCCGTCGCTTTTGCATCACCCATCTTAACGTCAGCTGTTGCTGTCACAATCGGCTGTGATAAAATTTCAGTTGCCTTCTCCTCACTGTAATCTACAGCAGTTCCATTTTCTGCAATCTGAATCTTTCCTGCCGCACTCTCAAAAAACAAATCCACTTTCTCTGGATCAAATTGTGCTCCTGAGTATCCCATCGCACAGATAATACGACCCCAGTTCGCATCGTGTCCCGCAATCGCTGTCTTTGTCAGATTCGAGCATGCAATTGCTTTGCTTAATAAGACAGCCTGCTCCTTTGTCTGGGCTCCGACAACATTTACTTCGAATAATGCAGTCGCCCCTTCTCCATCTCCTGCAATCTTCTTTGCCAGATATTCATTAATCTCATGAAGCGCCTCTGCAAACACCTCGTATTCCTTCGTTCCTTCCACAATCTTTTCGTTTTCTGCCATTCCATTTGCTATGACAAGCACCGTATCGTTTGTAGATGTGTCTCCATCCACAGAAATCATGTTATAAGTATCGTCGACATCCTCACTCAATGCTTTTTGAAGCGCTGTTTTGGAAATCGCAGCATCTGTCGTGATAAAGCTCAGCATCGTACACATATTCGGGTGAATCATGCCGGAACCCTTCGCCATTCCGCCAATCGTGACTGTCTTGCCGCCAATCTCAATCTCCACTGCAATCTCTTTCTCACAGGTATCTGTCGTCATAATTGCTTTTGCAGCCTCTGTCCCGGCCTGAACAGTATCACTTTTCGCCTCTGCAAGCATTTTTACTCCTGCCTGGATGCGGTCAATTGGAAGCTGTTTTCCGATGACTCCTGTCGATCCAAGAAGAACACTGTCTGCCGAAATCCCCAACTCTTTCGCTGCCGCATCCGCAGTATCTTTGCAGTATCCGTATCCTTCAGCCCCTGTGCAGGCATTAGCAATCCCCGAATTCACAATGATCGCCTGTGCCGCTTTGCCTTCCTTTACAATTTTCTGATCCCATGTAACCGGCGCCGCTTTTGCCACATTCGTCGTAAATGTTCCTGCCGCCACACACGGCTCTTTGCTGAAAATGATCGCCATATCTGTACGTCCCTGATACTTGATATTTGCCTCGACACCTGCCGCCTCAAATCCTTTTGCTTTCGTCACTCCACCTTTTACAATCTTCATCATGCACATCTCCTTTTTATTTATTAAACGCAGTAATATTTGCTTCATTCAACGTAAATTCGTAATAATTTAAATCTTCCCGCTTCGTCCATCCGATTTCATTCCAAAATGCATTTCCAATATCGTTTTCCATAAACGCAATCAATGATACTTTATTAATCTTCTCTTCTTTTAATGCCTCCATCGCTTTCACTACCATACTCCGTCCGATTCCGTGCATCCGATACGCTTCGTCCACACATACATGATAGAGGCATCCCCTTCTTCCATCGTGTCCACACAGGATGCTTCCGACAATCTTTTCATCCTCCACTGCGACAATACTTGTTGTTGGATTCCGTTTCAAAAAACGTTCGACCCCTTCTTTCGAATCGTCAATACTCCGGATTCCAAACCCGTGAATCTTCATCCACAGTGCATAGACACCTTCATAATCTTCTATCGTCATTTGTCTAATCATGTTACCCTTCTCCTGACTGTTTTATGGAAACATCGGAACAAGCTCAAGTCCTGTCGTCTCCGGCAGTCCAAACATCAGATTCATGTTCTGTACCGCCTGACCTGCCGCACCTTTTACAAGATTGTCCATCGCTCCCATCATAATGATTCTGTTCGTCCGCTCATCGATTTTAAAATTCACATCTACATAGTTGCTGCCCTCCACCCATTTTGTCTGCGGGCAGACATCTTTTTCCAATACACGCACAAATTTTTCTTTCTGATAATACTTATCATAAATCGCCTTTACTTCCTCATAGGTCACTGTTTTCTTTAAGGCTGCATATGCCGTCACCAAAATTCCCCGATTCATCGGAACAAGATGTGGCGTAAAATTCAAAAGTACGTTCTCGCCTGCGGCATAGCCAAGCTGTTCTTCAATCTCTGGTGTATGTCGGTGAACAGCCACCCCATACGCTTTGATATTCTCATTCACTTCACAGTAAAGATTATCCACTTTCGCCCCTCTTCCGGCTCCAGAAGTTCCTGATTTTGCATCAATAATAACCGTGCTCATGTCAATCAGTCCTTCTTTTGCGAGCGGATAAACTGACAGTGTTGAGCATGTCGGATAACATCCCGGATTTGCCACAAGTCTTGCATGTTTTACATCCTCACGGTTGATCTCACAAAGTCCATACACTGCCTCCTCGATAAACTGAGGACTTTTATGCTCGATCCCATACCATTTTTCATACGTCTCCACGTCCTTAATACGGAAATCTGCGCTCAGATCTATGACTTTTACTTTGGACAAGATTTCCTCATCGATCAGTGATGCGCAAAGCCCCTGCGGTGTCGCCGTAAATATGACATCCACCTCATCTGCCAGCGCTTTCATGTTATCATCCATACAGACTGCATCAACAATCTGAAACATGTTCTGATACACTTCACAATACTTTTTATCAATATAACTCCTGGAGCCATACCACTTGATTTCTGCATGTTTATGTCCCATTAAAATACGGACAAGTTCTCCCCCCGCATAGCCGGTGGCACCAATAATTCCCACTTTGATCATACAACCAACATCCTTTCTTCCTTTTTTCTAATTTTAACACTTGCATCGCAAAATGCAACACAAACCTTTCGCACGTTACCAAAGTAACGTTTTACGATACATAAAAGAAATACTTGCATAAGTATACATCGTTTTTGCATATTATGCAAGTATTTCTTTTCATTTTATCGAATCTGACCATCTCCGAAAATAATATATTTGGTTGTCGTAAGGGCGTCCAATCCCATCGGACCTCTCGCATGAAGTTTCTGTGTACTGATTCCAATCTCGGCCCCAAAACCGAATTCAAATCCATCGGTAAATCTCGTCGAAGCATTCACATACACTGCCGCTGCATCTATCTCATCCTGAAATTTCAGTGCATTTCGATAATTCTCTGTAATAATAGATTCCGAATGCCCAGTATTATACGTATTGATATGGGCGATTGCTTCATCTATGGAAGAGACGACTTTCAGAGAAATCATCTTATCTAAATATTCCGTCCCCCAGTCATCGTCCGATGCTGTTGTAATTCTTTCGTCTATCGCCATCGAAGTTTGATCTCCTCGAATTGCAACTCCCTTTTGCGTCAGCCTGTCACAGATCATCGGAACGACCTGACACGCCACATCTTCATGAATCACCAACGACTCACATGCATTGCATACACCAAGGCGCTGTGTCTTGGCGTTATCAATGATTTCCACTGCCATCTGAAGATCTGCAAACGCATCTACATATATATGACAGTTGCCCGTGCCTGTCTCAATAACCGGAACTGTACTGTTCTTTACAACTGTTTGGATCAATCCTGCTCCACCTCTCGGAATGAGCACATCAATATACGTGTTCATCCGCATTATCTCCTGTGCCACTGCACGATCCGTATTTTCAATCAGGATTACCGCATCTTCCTCAATCTGTGTGGCGTTAAGTGCTTTTCGAAGCACACTCACAATCGCCTTGTTGGAAAAAATACAATCACTGCCACCTCTTAAAATCACAGCATTTCCTGATTTCAGGCACAAACCAAATGCATCTGCTGTCACATTTGGTCTGGATTCATAGATGATTCCAACAACTCCCAGAGGCACTCTTTTCTTTCCGATGCGAAGTCCGTTCGGTCTCACTTTCATATCCGTCACTATTCCGATTGGGTCTTCCAGATCCGCAATCTGTAACAGCCCATCTGCAATTCCTGCAATGCGTTCCCTAGTCAGCATCAATCGGTCTATAAGAGATTCCTTCATTCCTTTTTCTCTCGCATTCGCAATGTCTTTTTGATTCTCTTCCAGTAAAAATGCTGCTTGTTTCTTCAATTCTTTTGCTGCCTGTTTCAGCGCCTCGTTTCTTCTGTTCTGTCCCAGTAAGCCGATACTCCTGCTCGCCGCCTTGCTTCTCATTCCGATTTGTTCCATGTATTTCATATGATTTTCCTCCCGTTTTCCCTCTCTGCCATAAACAATGTTCCAATCTTCTTTCCTGCCATGATATCGTTGATTGCACAAATATTGGCTCCATTGGCAATAACCATATCTGCCCCGGACTTCGTCGCAACCTTCGCAGCTTCGATCTTCGTCGCCATTCCTCCTGTTCCCATAGCGCTTCCAGCTCCTTTTCCCATCCTCTCCAGTTTCTCATCAATATACCGCACCGTATGGACAAATCTGGCATTTGGATTCTTCCGAGGGTCATCTGTATAAAGTCCCTCGATATCCGACATCAGGATTAAAAGATCTGCCTCCACAAGTCTGGCAACATGAGCCGCCATTGTATCATTGTCTCCAAAATTTCCATACGCCTCTTCCTCCACAGAAATCGCATCATTTTCATTTACAATCGGAACGACGTTCATACGCAGCAGCTCCTCAAATGTATTTCTCGCATCCTGCCTGCACTCTTTACTCATAATGGATTCTTTTGTCAGCAACACCTGTGCCGTCAACTGATCATACTCTGCAAACAGTTTTTCATACATCATCATCATTCGTCCCTGTCCGACTGCTGCGCACGCCTGCTTTATTGCACTTTCTTCTAGTCGTTCCCAGATTCCAAGCACCTGTCTGCCGATTCCAACTGCTCCAGACGATACAACAATCACTTCTTTTCCCTTATTTCTCAAATTGATTAAAATTCTCACAAATTTCTCAAGCTTTTCCAAATCAATGTTTCCCGTTTCCTTATGTGTGATCGTCGTTGTTCCCACTTTGATCACGATTCGTTTTTTGCTTTTTATTGTCTCTCTCTGTTCCATTTCACACACCTCTTGTTCTGCTTCTTTCTATGCCCTATGCCGTTTAAACGCAAAAACAGGATAGAAGTATACAACAAATACTTCTACCCTGAATATTCCTTGGCAGACACAGCATCTACTTCTCTACAACTACAATATTGAATTTATGCTTCGCTGAACACCCCGAGGGGATTGCACGGCACAAAAACAACACTGCGTGTAATAGGCAGCTTTCGATTAGATCTTTTTATGAAATTATAAGTTACATGATACTGTCTTTCTTCCATAACTCATTCTCCAACCTTTTCTGTGTGATATTTTTATTTTTTTATTCTACACCTCTTTTGGCTTTTGTCAATAGTTTTCTACGCTAAATCAGGAAAGCACATCTCTTTAATGGAATATTTATTCATATTTTTTGCATATTTTATTATTTTTTTTGCAATTTACACTTGATTTATGCAAAAAATAGGAGTATAGTAACCTTAGTTGAACAGTAAAAAAAGTTTAGGAGGCATTACATTATGAAAGAAAAAGTAGTTTTAGCATATTCTGGCGGACTTGATACAACTGCCATCATCCCTTGGTTAAAAGAAAATTTTGATTACGATGTCATCTGCTGCTGCATTGACTGTGGGCAGGGCGAAGAATTAGACGGATTGGAAGAACGTGCAAAATTATCCGGAGCATCTAAATTATATATTGAAAACATCATTGACGAATTCTGTGATGACTATATCGTTCCTTGCGTTCAGGCAAATGCCATCTACGAAAACAAATATTTACTTGGAACTTCTATGGCTCGTCCGGGAATCGCAAAAAAATTGGTTGAAATCGCAAGAAAAGAAGGCGCTACAGCCATCTGCCACGGTGCTACCGGAAAAGGAAATGACCAAATTCGTTTTGAACTCGGCATCAAAGCACTTGCTCCTGATTTAAAGATTATTGCTCCTTGGAGAATGACAGATATTTGGACAATGCAGTCTCGTGAGGAAGAGATCGAATACTGCAAAGCACATGGTATCGACCTTCCATTTGACGCAAGCCACAGCTACAGCCGTGACCGTAACTTATGGCATATCAGCCACGAGGGATTGGAATTAGAAGATCCTGCTCAGGAACCAGATTATGACAATTTGCTCGTGCTTGGTGTCACTCCAGAAAAAGCGCCAGATGAAGGGGAATATGTGACAATGACATTTGAAAAAGGTGTTCCTACCAGTGTAAACGGCACACAGATGAAAGTTTCCGAGATCATTACAACATTGAACGAACTCGGTGGAAAACATGGTATCGGTATCGTTGACATCGTAGAAAACCGTGTGGTAGGTATGAAATCTCGTGGTGTATACGAGACACCAGGTGGAACAATCCTTATGGAAGCTCACCAACAATTAGAGGAACTGGTATTAGACCGTGCTACATATGAAGTGAAAAAAGATATGGGTAACAAACTTGCTCAGATTGTATACGAAGGAAAATGGTTCACACCACTTCGCGAAGCAGTTCAAGCTTTCATCGAATCCACACAGGAATATGTAACCGGAGAAGTAAAATTCAAACTCTACAAAGGAAATATCATCAAAGCCGGAACAACTTCTCCATACTCACTGTACAGTGAATCTTTGGCAAGCTTTACAACAGGCGACTTATACGACCATCACGATGCCGACGGATTCATCACACTGTTCGGTCTTCCGCTCAAAGTTCGCGCAATGAAAATGGCTGAAGTCGAAAAGGAAAACAACAAATAATCAGATAGACAAAGAGGACCGATTTTCGGTCCTCTTTATCTATCTCTATTACATTTGCATCTCTTCATATTTTTCTGCAATATTCAGTGCATGATCCCCGATTCGTTCAAAATCAGTGAGCATCTCAGACAGGATAACCCCTGCTTCTGCACTGCATTTTCCAGACTGCATTCTCTCAATCTGCCCTTTCAAAAGACTTTCCTGCATATCATCAATACGCTGTTCGTTCTTTGCTGCAATCTCTAACACATGCTTTCTGCCATTCATATTTTCTTTGCTGATTCCTTCTAATGTCTCTGTACAAAGATCTTTCATCTGCTCTAACGACTCAATTGCTGACTGTGAAAATTTGATATCCCACTCACTCATATTGTGCAGATAGTCCACAAAGTTGATTGCATGATCTCCAATTCTCTCCAAATCTCCGATAATTCGATAGTAAGCATTTAGCTTCTGAGAATCCTGAATCGTCATCTCTGTTGTCATCAGATGTACAATATATTTTGAAATCTCTTTATTCAGATAATCGATATACTGTTCTCTGTCCTCCAAATCTGCAACCATATTTTGATCATTTTTGATTACAGCACGAAAACAACCTTCTGTGTTCTTTTTTACCATCTGAAGCATACGTTCTACCTCATTTTCAATCTGGCTAATCACCATTGCAGCATGTCCGACTGTATGGTTGTTTTCAAATGGACGGATATATTTCAATCGCTTGATATCCTCTTCCTGTCCTTCTTTATCCGGCAGAAGCACCTTGGCAGCTTTCGCCATAAGTGTTCCAAATGGAAGAAGTACTAAAGTAGTGACAATATTGAATGTTGTATGTACATTGGCAATCTGTGCTACCGGATTATCCGGTGTCAGCGCTGCAATCCAATCTGTAAATGGAGTGATCAGACAGATTACCGAGAATAAAACCGTACCAATAATGTTGAACATCAAGTGGATTACCGTCGTTCTCTTTGCATTTACCTTTGTTCCGATAGATGCCAGCACTGCTGTAATACAGGTTCCGATATTCTGTCCAAACAAGATAAACACTGCACTCGAAAGCGGAATCGCACCTGTGCTTGCAAGTGCCTGCAAAATACCAACTGATGCAGAAGACGACTGTATAATCGCAGTAAATATCGCACCGATCAAAATGCCAACAAGCGGGTTGTTAAAGTTCGCCATAAAGCCGATGAACGTCTCTGACTGCTGAAGCGGCGCCATCGCATCTCCCATCATACCCATACCGATAAATAGCACACCAAGTCCTGCAAAAATCTCACTGATATGCTTGATTTTTTCGTTTTTTGCAAACATAATGACCGCAACACCTGCAAACGCAAATAACGGTGCGATCACATCAATATCAAGTGCGATCAGCTGTCCGGTAATCGTCGTACCGATATTGGCACCCATAATTACCCATACAGCCTGATTCAATGTCATCAATCCAGAGTTTACAAACCCTACAACCATGACGGTTGTCGCCGAAGATGACTGGATTACTGCTGTAATTGCAGCTCCGACAAGAACCCCTTTGATTCTGTTTGATGTCAATTTTTCCAAGATGCTTTTCATCTTGTTTCCTGCTGCTGTCTCAAGACCATTTCCCATCATCTGCATACCGTACAAGAACAATGCAAGTCCTCCAAGCAGCAATAGTATATCATTTAATTCCACTTTTTACTTATCTCCTATTCTCTTCTTTTGCAATAAATTTATCACTGAGTTGCGTATAGCTGCTCTTTTCGTTTTTTCCCATCCATCCGCTGCGAGACTCGAACCTGTTTCAGAAAATAGAGCATCTCCATTCTCTTTAAATATAACTTAATCCATTTTTCAGTTTTTCCATATAACATTCCCCAAGTCAGAAACAGACAATAAATGAGTGTTGTTTGGATACGCCTGACTGTCTTGATTGCGCTGACTCCGCTTGTCAAACCTGCACCGGCAGAATAAATCTGATGTGTCTCACCATAATTATAATCCCGCTCTCGCTCTAAGGGATCCACTGAAAAAAGCAATCCCACAAATAGAAATATGCTTAATATCAATGCCATATTTTTCCTATCCATAGAATTGCCTCCGTAAATCTTATCATTTTTCTAAATTTTTACACGATTCTTACAAAAGCTTAACATAATAAAATTTACCTGTCAATTAGAAATTCTCCCGCTTTTTTTCCACAGGCAAAAAATCCCAATATTAAAAGTAGTATTTCAATTCCAAACATACCTATAATAAACAGCATCCTCGGAACTTCCCATAAAAATTCTCCCATTGCCATAAAGAACTGTCCTTTTTCTTGCTGGATCTGTGTGATTCGCACTCCAAGCACTCCTATCCAGCAAAGTTCCATCTGACCGGCAACTATATAGGTGAGTGTAAACAAAATCAACATAAGTGCTTTTTCATACCACTTTTGTTGCCGAAGAAATATGCCACGCTTTCTGCTTTCTTTCTCTAAATGTGCGTTCCATATACAGAAAAATGCCGTCAGCATACACTGCCCGAACAGAATTGTATTCGAAAGTTCTATCTCTTTCATCTGATTCCATTCACCGATTAACCAAATGTGAACAATGCCAAACAATATGAGATTACAGATTCCAAACACACTATTTTTCGTCAAAATTTCCTGTATTCCCATCTTCTTTTTCCACAATTCTTGCTCTACATCAAGTTCCGAAAGCGCCTTTCCTTTTTGAACCTGCTCTAACAGTTTTTTTCGCCTTCCGGCGGTTTTAATTGCATCCTCTGTTTCTTCTATTTTTTCTTTCACAATCTGTTCCCAATTCCGATCATTTTGATAAGCTGCAATGTCGCTTACGGAAAAATCCAAAAGACGTAATTTTTTAATCTCCAAAAGACATTTTACAGTCTCCTCATCATACTCTTTATATCCATTTGCCCCCTTGACAGTCTGAATCAGTCCATTCTCTTCATAATAGCGAATCGCTTTTCTTGTAAGTCCCGTCAAATCTTCGACTTCTTTTATTCGCATCTTCCCCACCTCCTTTATGCCATTTCTATCTTTTTTATATCATGTTCCCTTAGGGCACAGTCAAGCTTTTTCCATAAATACTACAAAAAAATACAGATTGTAATTTTTTATTACAACCCGCATTTTCTTTTTTCTGGAAAAATCGAATGTTTACCCAATTCCTCCATATGCAATTCCAAGAACAACAACCAAAATCGTCACAATCGTAAACACATATTTTGCAAAGTATAAAAATGTATTGCCAAGCGGCTTTTCTGCACCTTCGTTGATCCCCGCAAGCGCTTTCTTCGCATCATAGAGATAATAGAATACAATCAATACCAGCAACGCCATGACCGGTGAGACAACTACTGTAATCAAGTTTGTAAAATTGTCAAATGTTGTCATGCTTAAGTTTAATGGAATCGACAGTACAAATGTCACTACACCAACAAGAATGACCGCTTTTACACGCGTTAATTTTGTGTTTGATATAATTGCCTCCACAACACCTTCCAGCATATTGATGGAAGAAGAAATTGCTGCAAAGAACAAACTTAAGAAGAATACAATCGCAATAATCGTTCCTCCCGGCATCTTATCAAAGATGATTGGCATCGTCATAAACAGAAGCGGAGGTCCCGCATTGACATCCAAACCAAATGCAAATACTGCCGGCATGATCACAAACGACGCAAGCACTGCTGCCAATGTGTCAAGCACTGCTGTACTGATCGCAAGTTTGGGAATATTATAATCTTTTTTCAGGTAGCTTCCATATACGACCATTCCACATCCATTAAGCGATACCGTAAAAAATGCCTGTCCAAGTGCCATAACCCACGTATCTACCTCCAACAAATGATGCCATTTCGGCTGCAGTAAAAATTTTACCCCTTCCATAGATCCCGGAAGCGATAAAGATCGAATCGCAAGTAATATAAAGATCACAAACAGCGCCGGCATAATAATCTTGCTGACTCTCTCGATCCCCTTAATTACTCCCACACAGATTACCACTACCGTAAGTACAATCGCAATCGCATCCCACGGAATAGATGCCGAAGAACCTGCAAACTGATTGAAATATGTATCTTTATCGATTGTCTTTAATTTCCCAGTTCCGCTTAAAACAAAATATTTTAGAATCCATCCCACAACAATATTGTAAAACATAAAGATTCCAAGCAGTCCGATCGCTGGAAGCATCCCAACAAATTTCCCGCCTTTTAGTTTCTTTTCTTTGAACACGGTCATAATACCGGTCATCGATCCGCCACTAAAATGTCGTCCAAATGCGAACTCTGTAATCAATCCCGTTGTTCCTAGAATGAATACAAAGATAAAATACGGAATCAAAAATGCTGCTCCTCCGTAGGCGCCCAACCGATATGGAAACATCCATATGTTACCAAGTCCAATTGCTGAACCGATACAAGCCATAACAAAGCCAAGCTTGCTTGTAAATTTCTCTCTTTTATCCATAATAACCTCTCAAATATGTATTTGATACATTCGTATCTTCTACATACTATCACACTTTAACGCATTGGCGCAATAAAAATATTAAGCAAATGTCTATTTTTTCAAAAATTAACCCACGAACCAGAAATACAAAAAAACAACAACATAATACCAATCAGGCAAATCCCGGACAATATTTCTGCTGCCCTTGGTATTTCTTGCAGTGTAATCGAGTAAGCAATCCGATAACAAACGATCACACTAAGATAAAAAAGTGTAACATCAATCCAAAGAATTGAATGTTTGAAAACCGCCATATACGTGTAGAAAATGATTACAATCATCAATGCACCACTTACGATTCCTGCAAGTCTTCCGGTAAGATAGCCCGAATATTGTTTCCCGATATACGCATATTGGAAAACCGAATAAATCAAAACAGGGAAAAACAATAGCTTCAAGTGTTCCCAAGTGGATTCGTTGTACGGAGCAAACAAAGCAACTACAGGATTCTTCCCGGACCAATCATAAAAAAAGTGCATTAACGTCCCAAACACCATAACAAATATCGCACCAAATATTTCTGATTTTTTTAATGTATTCTTCATCCTTCCAAGCCTCCAAAAGAACGGGATTATTTTTTTATTTCAGGCACCGTGGAATGTTGCTTTACGATGCCTGAAATTCATACCAATGTTATTTCATAGATGGTTGTGTCAAAATATTTTTTACATGATCGATTTCTTCACGTGTTGCCTTCGCGGCAGGAACATAATAACTCTTTTCACGCGCCACCTGATATAGTTTTTCCTGTGACATTTCACATTCGCTTCGAATCTGTTTCAGGCATTGTTTTAACTCTTTGTTCTCTGTCTGTGGAATCATCTCTCCAAACATTTTCAACTCTCCGTTTACACCGACAAGTGCATCCGATACCATTGTTTTCTCGTTCATTCTACTTCCTCCCTCTTACAAAAATTTCATCAGATCTTGTTTATTTTTCATTGCAGAATCCGCTGCATCCTGAAAAAGTTTTTTAATCTCAGCATCCTGCGCCTGATTTGCATAATCAGTCATTTTGCAGTGTGTCGTTTCATACCCGCCGATCAGATGACGGAGATTCTGTAAATCTAAAATAGAAATATCAGACATAATGGGTTCCTCCTCATAATGAAAAATTTATAATAAGTTTCCAAGTTTAGTATGTCAGTATTGAAAGATAATATGCTATAATGAGAGTAAAATAATTTAGGAAGGATATTTTTTATATGGAAGAAAACAGAAAAACACTGAAAGTGTATCACGGAATCATCATGCTGATCTTGTCAGCTGTCTGTGTATTTTTCGTAAGTCCAATCTTAGGCGCAAATCTTGGACTTTACGGTACTTTGCTAAACGAAATACTTCTGCTTGTACTTGCGGTCGCTCTTACTGCTGTTGTCAGAGGTGATTTCAAACAAGTCTTTCCAATTCACAAGCCAAAACTTTCGGCTGTTTTTGGGACGATTTTACTTTGGATTGGATCATTTCTTGCAATTATGATCATCACCATGATCATCGCATACTTTTTCCCTGAAGAAGTGATCGGTGTCAGTCAGGGTCTTGGAATGGAATTTGCAAGTTTGACATTTATAATTTCTTTTGTGATTGTGTCCATCTCACCTGCAATTTGTGAAGAAGCCGTATTTCGCGGTGTTGTAATGCACAGCTTTGACAATGGAAAAAACAAATGGATCGCCATCGTTGTCACAGGCTTGATTTTCGGTGCATTTCACGGAAATATTTGGAGATTTGTTCCGACGGCACTGCTTGGCATTATGCTCGGCTACATTGTATATGAGACCGACAATATGATTTACGGAGCGCTGTTTCATGCAATCAACAATGCTATGCCGCTGCTTAGTATTTTCGCAATGAAATCCATGTACTCAAATGAGATGTTCCAAAGCCAAATGTCGACCATGACAGACAATGGAATCCCTTTGATCTCGATTGGAATGTATGTGATGTACGGAGCTGCTATTCCACTTTTACTCACAATCGGAAATTATCTGATTCACAAAGGGACAAAACATGCAAAAAACAGCCTGTTTGCGAAAGAAGAACGGATGAAACTGGTCGTACTGCTCTTGATATCCGGGGCATTTTTGGTTGTCGGCTTTTTTATCATCATTTTCTCCTTACTATTTGATCCATCTGTATTAAATAGTATGATGTACTAAGATTGCGAATTTATTTTTCCGCAAAATGCATAAATGCGCGAAAAAGATAGCGCATGTCTGATGAAATTTCATACATGCTTTCCGGATGCCATTGTACCCCTAACACAAAGGGGTGCGATGGCATTTCGATTGCCTCAATCACACCGTCTGCCGTTCTTCCGGTAACTTGCAGCGCTTCCCCCACCTCCTCGATTACCTGATGGTGAAAACTGTTTGTGTAGGCAAACTCTCCGATAATCCGGTGCAGCCTGCTGCCAGCAACAGTATTCACTTTATGGCTGATATCCTTTCGCGAAATGCTTGTCTGCATATGGTTGATTGAAGGTTCTTTTCGAAGTTCTATATCCTGACAGATCGTACCATGGCAAGCTACATTTAAAATCTGCATGCCACGACAGATGGCAAGCACGGGCTTTTTGCTCTTAAGAATCGATTTCATAAGTCGAATCTGAAACAGATCCAACGCAATGTCCGTCTCCCCGATTCCACGTGCCGGCTCTTCTCCAAAAAGCAGCGGCGTAATGTCACCGCCCCCGCAAAACAGAAAACCGCTGCACAGTTTCACATAGTCCGCAATCACTTCATTTGATTTGACAAGCGGCAGAATAATCGGGAGACCTCCTGCCGACTTCACCGCCTTTATATAGGCGTCACTCACAAACTGCTTTTCCCCCATCAACCCACAAATAACAATTCCAATTTTTGATTTCATATATACATCCTTTTTATAATAGAGTAGACTATAACAATACAGATTATGCAAGGAGTAAAAAAATATGAATTTGATTGATATGCACTGTGACACCATTTGGAAATTGATGGAAACAAACGGGACCACATTAAACGATAATCCATTTTGTATAGATTTACAAAAATTGAAACGAGCCGAGAGTACTGCCCAGTTTTTTGCCTGTTTCATTTATCTAAAGCAATTTGAGGGAAATGGTCGTTATACGAAAGGCTATGACTATGCTATGCAAATGCTTGCACGCATAAAGCAAGAGATCGTTCAAAATAAAGACGCAATCGCAATTGCACGAAATTTTCTGGAATTTGACAAAAATCAGGCGCAGGGAAAACTTTCCGCTTTTGTGACGATCGAGGAAGGTGGTATTTTGGATAGTCAAGTGAATCGCTTACACACGCTCTATCAGGAAGGAGTCCGTTTGGTTACTCTCCTTTGGAACGAAGAAAACTGCATTGGCTCTCCAAACAGTAAAGACCGCAAAATCATGCAGAAAGGACTGAAACCATTTGGCTTTGAAGTAGTTGAGCAAATGAATGCCCTCGGAATGTTGATCGATGTGTCGCATTTATCAGACGGTGGTTTTTGGGATGTGCTAAGCACCAGCTCCAAGCCGATTGTCGCCTCCCACTCCAATGCAAGAGCACTCTGTGAGCACCCGAGAAATCTGACTGACGACATGATTCGTGCACTGGCAGAAAAAGGTGGCGTAATCGGATTGAATTTTTATCCATATTTTGTAAACCCAGTCGGACACGCATCCGTTTCAGACCTGGCAGAACACGCCCTCCATCTGTTTTATATCGGCGGAGAAGATGCGGTGGCAATCGGAACTGATTTCGATGGATTTGATGACGGAAAATTAGAACTGACAGATATCGGTCAGATTGACCGTCTATACGCAGAATTGCAAAAGAGAGGATTCACCGAACGGCAACTGGAAAAAATTTGGTCCAAAAATATCCTCCGCATTGTAAAAGATCTTCTTTAGCAGAAGTTTGATGACAAAACTCTATTTATCGTGTAAAATAATTTTAATTGACAATATACATCAATTAAATTATCAACAATAAGGAGTTTCGAAATGAGTATTTTAAATGTCGAACATTTATCACATGGATTTGGTGACCGTGCTATCTTCGGCGACGTCTCGTTTCGTCTTTTAAAGGGCGAGCATATCGGTCTGGTCGGAGCAAACGGTGAAGGAAAGTCCACATTTTTAAATATTGTAACCGGAAAACTACAGCCTGACGAGGGCAAGATCGAATGGGCAAAAAATGTCCGCGTCGGATATCTCGATCAGCACACTGTATTAGAAAAAGGGATGACCATTCAGGACGTTCTAAAATCTGCATTTGCATATTTATTTGAACTGGAAGAAAAAATGAATACCATCTGCGACTCTCTGGGAGATGCAGACGAAGAAGAGATGATGACGCTCATGGAAGAATTGGGAACAATTCAGGACACACTCACGCTACATGATTTTTATGTCATTGATGCAAAGGTGGAGGAAGTTGCCCGTGCACTCGGTCTTTTGGATATCGGTCTTGAGAAAGACGTAACCGATTTAAGTGGCGGTCAGCGCACAAAAGTACTGCTTGCCAAACTACTTTTGGAAAAACCGGACATCCTGCTTTTAGATGAACCGACAAACTATCTGGATGAAGAACACATCGCATGGTTGAAACGTTATCTGATTGACTACGAGAATGCATTTATCCTGATTTCTCATGACATCCCATTCCTAAACGAAGTCATCAACATTATCTACCACATGGAGAATCAGGAATTGAACCGCTATGTTGGCGATTATGATCATTTTCAGGAAGTGTATGCCGTAAAGAAAGCCCAGCTTGAAGCGGCCTACAAACGCCAACAGCAGGAAATCAGTGAGCTGAAAGACTTTGTTGCCAGAAATAAAGCTCGTGTTTCCACAAGAAATATGGCGATGTCCCGCCAGAAAAAACTGGATAAAATGGATGTCATTGAACTTGCGGCAGAACGTCCAAAGCCGGAATTTCATTTCAAACAGGGACGGACTCCTGGAAAATATATCTTCGAGACAAAAGATTTAGTCATTGGATACAACGAACCACTTTCCAAACCGCTGACTTTATCTATGGAACGCGGACATAAAATTGCATTGGTCGGCGCAAACGGAATCGGAAAAACAACCTTATTAAAAAGTATCTTAGGCCTGATCAAACCATTGAGCGGTTCCGTCGAACTGGGTGAAAATCTGCAGATTGGATATTTCGAACAAGAATCTGCACCAGACAACAAAACAACCTGTATTGAAGAGATTTGGCAGGAATTCCCTTCCTATACTCAGTATGAAGTACGTTCCGCCCTTGCCAAGTGTGGTCTGACGACAAAACATATCGAAAGTCAGGTGCGTGTGTTAAGCGGTGGTGAACAGGCAAAAGTACGTCTCTGCAAATTGATCAACCGCGAGACAAATATCCTGCTTTTAGATGAGCCAACCAACCATCTCGACGTAGATGCGAAAGACGAATTAAAACGCGCCTTACTGGAATACAAAGGCAGTGTCCTTCTCATCTGTCACGAACCGGAATTTTACCGCGACGTCGTAAATGAGGTTTGGGACTGCACAAAATGGACAACAAAAATTATCTAAGCTACATTTGTGAAAGCTTGCTCCACTGGAGCAGCTTTCCCTTCTTTTTAAATAGTCCCTTCAAAAATACACACTCACGAATCCATCCTGTAAAATTTCTCCGTGAGCGAAACATCTACCCCAAGCTCTCTCCCCACACGGACAATGTATCCGCAAAATGTCTCAAGCTCTGTATTGCGCTTCCCGGCCTCCACATCTCTTTGCAGTGAACTTGTCGCATCATCTGCAAGCTTATTTTCAAATCGATTCTGGTGCCTTACTATATCTTCTTCCTCCAGATGCACTCCTTTTGCCTTCCCGACATCATAAGCCTCCTGCAATAATCGGCGAAACTCTTCCCTCTTCTTTGCATCTGCACGAAGTTCTCCGACATTTTCCCGATAATGAGCGGTCAGCACATTGTACGCACAGTTAAATATGTATTTTCTCCAAATCTCTGCCTCAATATCTTCCGCAGCAACGCAGTCCACCTTCGCCCCTCTCAGCAACTGGTATACGTCTTCTACTGCCTTTTTTTCTCTCTCATTCGCATTGGAAATTCCAATCTTAATATCGGCAAAATTCCCTTTCTGCACTACTGAAAAATCCTCTTTCGTATAGGATAAGATATAAATCAAGGAATCCACAACAATTCCTTTTCCAATATATTTTCTCACACGCTCTCCCGGATCCGCGCCATTCATGACCGGAATCAGAACCGTCCTCTCTCCCACGCAGCCTTTCAGTGACTTACAAACTTCTTTTAAAGAATAATTTTTCACACATATAAAAATATAATCCTGTATCCCAAGCTCATCTCCTCGCTCCACTACTTTCTTTGGATGAGCAATTATTTCTCCGTGATATTCACTGTGTAATACAAGCCCATTCTCTTCGAGACTTTTCTTTCGTTCACCTCTCGCAATAAATGAAACTTCATCATAGGTATCCGCCAACATTCCGGCAAGATATCCTCCAACGCCACCAATTCCTGCCACTGTAATTTTTTTACTCATATCTGCTCTACTTTCCCTTCCACTTACATTTTGTTACAGTATATCCCAAAATCTCACCTTTTTCCACCTTTGAAGTGCATAAAAATACGGACGAAAGTTTCCTATCGCCCGTAATTTTTCTTAATTTTCTTTTTCAAAAAAATCCTGCCATTTCTCTTTGTTTACGGCAAGGTAAATACCACCGCCTAAAAAGACAACCGCCACAACTGCATTTTTTATCATTCCACTTACCATAGCAAATGAATCCGCCAAATGCATCGGAAGTAAATAATATAAAATATCTCCAAAAGTATGGAACAACACCGAACCTCCAAGTAAAATGCATACTGCTGCAATCACTACCCGATACTTTTTCAGCATCTCTCGTTTGTGTTCCAAGACATAGCCAAAGTGAAATGCATATTCATCTTTTTGCAGATAGAACACTTCTTCCGGCAAAGATTTCAAATTGTGTACCTGGAAAAAACTATATGCCCAGACAACCGGAAGCGCCAGTGCAAACCATTCTAATCCCGATACACATGCCAGTGCGACAATTCCCCAAAAGATTGCCATCATACTGACACCGCGTTTCTTGAATCCCATATATAACTCTCCCGCTCCTGGAATCAGGGAACATAAAAATAATAAAAATCCTTTCTTTTGCATGATCATAATACTCATCCTTTCGTTACTTCATTTGATTTAATTGTATTGTAGCTTAGAAAGTTTAAGTTTCCCGCCATGAAAATCTTAAGAATTCCGAAAGATTCCGTCCCTCTATTTTTTTCGAAGCTGGTGTTCCTGATACAAATCCAAAAACACAATAAAGAAAAGCATCAGAATAATCAGAACGCCAAGCACCTTTAGAGCGCCGAAACAAAGAACCGCAGGAGAAAATATACAGTTATTTGCGATTGTCATGATTGCGTAAATGCAACTTGCACCGATTATATAATAAAGAATAGTTTCCAAAAATATTCTCACCCACACTTCATATAATTTCTTCTTATGTATCGGTACAATTACATATTTTTCTAACAAATAAACTTTCTTGCCCTGCTCTCGTATAAAAAAGAGAGTATCGTTTACAGATAAGAGCAGAAAGATCCCCAGAAAAATCAATGCTCCTGCCTCAAAATCTAATATCATATTCTGAATTTCCTTATAATCCGGTGAGTACGGCGACGGTGCCTGCCCCAGTAATGTCATAGCATACAGCCCCCAACTAACTGAAAGCCAACTCCATCTTTCAAACCGTATTCTCCGCTTCTCTCTTCGATACATTTCTCTCATCTCATTCCCTCCTCAAAAGATCCCGAACTGTCGTTTTCTTATGTCCACATTGTTCAATCAGTTCCTGAATCGAATGATTTCCAAGCGCTTCTCTTGTCTTGGAGAACTTTAACTCTCCATCATCAATAAGCATTACATAGTCTGCAATCTGATCAATATCACTGATAATATGAGTGGACATCAGCACACCGATTTCCCGATCTCTGATATCCTGTATGATTCCGGTGAAATCCTTTCGAAACACCGGGTCGAATCCTGCCGTCGGCTCATCCAGCAGCAAAAACTCCGGCTGATAAGACATTGCAAAGGCGAGTTGATATTTCATATACATTCCTTTAGAAAACTGATAAATCGGCTGTCCTTTCGGTATTTCCAGCCGATCCAGCCAAAGATACAGCTCCTCCATACTCCATCGTTCAAAATAAACCCCAAGCAATTCTCCATTTTCCAAAGGTGTCTTATCCATAAAATATGAAAGCTTCTCGGATACCAGCGCCACCTTCTGCTTTGCTTCCTCATATTCGGTCCGCAGATTTTTTCCGGCAATGATGACCTCTCCCTGATACCTGTCATCAATACCTGCCAGAATATTCAAAAGCGTAGATTTCCCCGCTCCATTTACACCCACAAGTCCTGTCAGATATCCTTTTTCAATCTCAAATGACATTGGTTTTAATGCAAATCCCTGATACGACCGCGCCACATGCTCACATTGTAATACTCCAGACATACTATCGCCCTCCCACATAAAACATTTCCAACATTTTTTTCAGCTCCCGAAGAGACACTCCCATCTCCTTTGCCTGTTCCACCGCATCCATCATCTTTTCTTCTATCTGGCGGATCTGATCTTCTTTCAGCAATTCTCTGTTTCTCGCTTTTACATAAAATCCTTTTCCCGCCACCGAATAGATCAACTGCTCTTTTTCAAGCTCCTCATATGCGCGTTTTGTTGTGATAACACTAATCTCCAGTTCTCTGGCAAGCGCTCGGATGGAAGGCATCATATCTCCCGGCATAATCTCTTTTTTAATAATCGCCTTTTTTACTTCCCGCACAATCTGTTCATAAATTGGCAAACTGTCATTTTCCCGTATGATAATTTCCAAGTCTGTTCCTCCTCTCGTTATTAACAAATATCATACTGCACATCGTCTCTTTTTGGTCTCTGACAATAAACATTTTCATATAAAAGGATCTCCTTCAAAAAGGCTCCCACATACGCCACGACAAAAAACAGATTTATCAAAAAACAAACTCCCCAAATGATTCCTCTCACCAGAGGAGTCATTGAGCTAACCGTATCCGCAAAGAGAATGACCCACTGTACCACAAGTATACACGTCCAGTATACTTTTACGACAAGCTCTGTCTTTGTCTGAATCACATATCCATTTTCATCGACTCTTCGCTCCCCGGTATCACCCATTCGAAAAGTCAGACTCACATTTAGCAACGTAAAAAAACAAAGTCCATACACTATAACCGTCAATATGATATCTCCGCCCCAAAATGCGACTCCCAATAACCATTTCAAGGATACTCCAATAAAAATCATTCCGATGGCAACTTTCACAACAAGCATTCCGAATAAATATCGTTCCTTCTCTTTTTCTCCTGCCGGGCATAGATACATTGCTTTACAAATACGAAGTGGAATGCCACGCATCAACCCGCCAATACATGCAAGGAAAAAAACTGCACCGAATAAAATCCATTTTTTCAAACCTTCCATCTGTATACCTGCACTAATCATTTGTCTTACATCCATATCTAAAAGCACCACCATATTTTGAAAAGCAATGGCTACTATTAGCATATACCAAAGCAGAGCAAATTTCTCTTTCTTCATATATCTCCACATATCTTTCAGCATCACCATCATCATCACTCTATACATCTTCGTATCCTCCCTTCTCCAGGCAGTACATCACTTCTTCCAGTGAAGGCTGCTTTGTCCTATATCCGCCATAATCGATATTCATATCTTTTTTGATAAATGCATAATTTTTGTATTCTCCAAAAGACCTGTAGATCACTTTTCCTTGCCGAAACTGTTCTATCTCTTCTTTTGTACCATAGACGATCAGATAACGCTCCCGCACTTCTTCTATTTGTAAGTCCCATACAATCCGTCCATCTTTCATCAGCAATATATAATCTCCGATGCGATCCAAATCTTCTGTGATATGCGTGGACATAAGTACGCTTCTCGTTCCATCTTCCACAATTTCCTGCAGATATCTCATCAATTCTTTTCGAAATAATGGGTCCAATCCTGATGCAGGCTCATCCAGAATAAAAAGTTTCGCATCATGAGAAAGTGCAAATGCAAGCTGAAACCGCACCTGATATCCTGTCGACAGCTTTCCAACCTTCTGATTCAGCGGCACCTGAAATCGTTCGCAGCATTCTCGAAAAACTTCTTCATCAAATCTAGAATATAATTTTCCAAAAAGCTTTGCATTCTTCCACACACTCAATGATTCCTCAAACACATTTTTATCAAGCACAAATCCAATCTGATCCTTCGCTTCCCGCTCTTGTTCCTCCATTGAATAGCCGTTAACATAAACATCTCCCGCGTCTTTCTTATACAAATTTAAAATCGTCTGTATCAGTGTTGTCTTTCCTGTCCCATTCACACCAATCAATCCCATAATATATCCCGGCTGCAACGTCAGATTCACATCTTTTAACACAAATTCATCCAGATTCTTTTCCAAATGATTCACATGTAGTAATGCTTCCATCTCCACTCCTCCTTTTTTATACCTGTGCATATACTGTTTATATATATATGTACAGTATATGCACAGAATACACAGTTGTCAACCTATATTCGCAGATATCTACATAAAATAGCTGCGAAACCACATAAAAATGCAGGAGCTTTCACTCCTGCATAAACTTAATTCCACACACTGTTAATCAAGGCAATAATAATCGGCACCACTATGATAACCAAGGCAAACCACGCTGCGATTCTCGGCGTCCTGGCTTTTTTTACCTTTAAGTCCTCCTCAACATTGGATTTGTCAGGGGTGACAGAATCCAGCAGTCTTTTTGCCCGTTCATAGTCCTCTTCATCTACATAAATCTCTTTTCCAAATACAGAATATCCCATATAGATACTCAGATAATCTCCCGTCTCCAAATCCTTTATATAGCACGGGATTTCCTCTTTCTGCAACAGACCTGCTGCCATCTCAGCACTAATCGCATTGTCTGTTGAAAACACTTTTACCGGATGCATTGCTCTCATAATCACTGCCCCCTTTTTCTTTTCAGTATATCCAAACACATAGCCTTTTTCAACATAAATTTCAAAAGAACTTTTCATTGCAAGTTCTTTTTGAAACGCTTATAATAAACTCACTGACAAGGAGGACTATTATATTTATGGAACAGACTAAAAAAAGAATTCTGACCTTTTGTGTTGCCTGCATTTTTTTCCTGATTCTTATCTTCGTGCTCATTCATCCAGATCAAGCCGACAGCACGGAGCCAATTTCTAAAACTGCATTTAAACTCAACACTGTCGTCACCTTAAAAATCTATGATTCAAAAGATGAGACACTGTTGGACGATGCACTTGCAATCTGCGATAAATACGAGAATATCTTCAGCCGTACTAAAGAAAGCAGCGAGCTTTACAATCTGAATCACAAGACTTTGCCACAAAATGACGGGGCATTTACGGTATCCTCAGATTTTGCAGATTTAGTCTCAAAAGGACTTTATTATTCCCGTCTTTCAGGTGGCGGATTCGATATTACCATCGAGCCGATCTCTTCTATGTGGGATTTTGTTTCAGATGAGAAAATCGTTCCGGATGATGCCGCTTTAAAAAATGCGCTTCCTTTGGTAAATTATGAAAATGTTACACTGGAAGGAGACCAGATCCGATTTGCAAAAGAT
The DNA here is from genome assembly GCF_059731825.1 of Faecalimonas nexilis. Classification (NCBI taxonomy): domain Bacteria; kingdom Bacillati; phylum Bacillota; class Clostridia; order Lachnospirales; family Lachnospiraceae; genus Faecalimonas; species Faecalimonas nexilis. The sequence goes on from NZ_AP029189.1 coordinate 2,204,673, forward strand.
GGCACGGGACTTGATTTCGGAGCAATTGCCAAAGGATATATCGCAGATCAGATAAAAGAGTTTTTGATCTCTAAAGGGGTTGAAAGCGCCATCATTGACCTTGGCGGTAACACACTCTGCATCGGCGAAAAACCTGATGGATCACCATTTCACATCGGCATTCAAAAACCATTTGCCGAACGCAGCGAGACAATTGCAGCTTTAGAGATAAACGACAAATCCGTCGTTTCTTCTGGTATCTATGAACGCTATTTTGAAAAAGATGGAAATTTTTATCATCATATTTTAAATCCAAAGACCGGATATCCTTACGATAATTCTTTAATCTCTGTCACGATTATTTCAGACAAATCCGTAGACGGTGACGGTCTGAGCACAACTTGCTTTGCACTTGGATTAGAAAAAGGCATGGAACTGATCAACAGCCTGCCGGATGTACAGGCTGTCTTTATTACGGACGATTATCAACTGCATTACAGTGACCATTTTAATGACGAACTGACTGTCATAGATGTAAACTAAAGCCGGAAGCACCTAAGCTTCCGGCCTTTTTTCTAAAACACCTTTTCATCTATAGTGTAAACTCGAAAAAATTTACACCATACATCTGTTGCAATCACCATCACAGTCTCTCCATTTTGATTTTCAAACAAATAACCATTTCCATCATTAGAGCAATATTTATATCCTCTCTCTTCCAAAGCCTCTTTTGGATTCCATTCAGAGCGCCCTAAAACCGATTGAAAATCCTCCTCGCTTTCCAGTACGACTGCATCTTTCATATGTGCATTCACTGCCAGAACATCCATCACTCCTGCCCCTTCAACCTGATATTCTTGCAATGTCCTTTGTAACAGAGACACCCATAAAACTCCCGAAAGCAGACATAGCATAACAACCCCTATCACAAACCATTTCATCTTTCTCATATTTATGTTTTTCTTCATACCATTCTCCTCACTTGCTATATTCACACTGTTCTATAACTTAATCTTCATAGCATCCACATCCAAATTCCACTGCATGTTCTGTGTCATTCATCAATCCAAACGGTGATATACTTCCCTGTTTTAACCCTAGATATTTTTCTAAACGGTCTTCCGAAGCAAAGCTTAAATTTCCTGCGCCCAACTGTCTTCCCAACGTCTTTAAATCCACGGTCTTCTTCTCATCACAGGTTACGAGAAAGTGTCGTTTCCCTTTTCTGAATGATTGACTTTCGGTTTAGAAAATTATACCATATATTTTAGGGTATATTATAATAAATTTATATATTATATATCACTGAAAAACACAAGGGGGAAACGTACAGATGAAACGAATTGATTTTGAAAATGGAAACACAACAAGTAATCTTTTAAATGCGGCTTTCCCGATGCTGATTGCTCAATTATTAGCACTGTTATACAACATTGTCGACCGCATCTATATCGCTCGTATTCCAGATATTGGGACTACCGCCCTTGGGGCTGTCGGTCTATGCTTTCCGATTATTGTAATAATCACCGCCTTTGCCAATCTGCTTGGCACCGGTGGCGCACCGATTTTCTCAATCTGCCGAGGAAAAAAAGATGTCGAACACGCCAGACAAATCATGGGAATTTCTTTCACGCTGCTCTGCGGCTGTTCTTTGATCCTGATGCTTGTCGGCATGCTCCTTGCAAATCCTCTTCTCGTATTATTCGGTGCCTCCAAAGATGCGCTAAAATATGCCTATCCATATCTGATGATCTATCTGATTGGAACACTTCCATCCATGATCACTACAGGGATGAATCCATTTATCAACGCTCAGGGATATGCTGCTGCCGGTATGTATTCCGTTACAATCGGAGCTGTTGCAAACATTATTTTAGACCCAATTTTTATCTTTGTATTTCACTTCGGTGTTCCGGGAGCCGCAATTGCAACCGTCATCTCTCAGGTTGCATCTGCCGCATTTGTGCTTTATTTTCTAAAACACCGCGCCGAGATCAAAGTCCGGCTTTTTTCGCTCCGCAAAATGCACTCCTGCATTGCTGATATCAAGGACATTATGAGCCTTGGAAGCGCGGGATTTATTATGCAGCTCACAAATAGCCTTGTGACAATCTGCTGCAACAGCGTTTTGGCGCACCTCGGAGGTGATGTATATATATCCGTCATGACAATTATATCCAGCATTCGCCAAATAGTGGAGACCCCCATCTATGCAATTACGGAAGGTTCCTCCCCTATTTTAAGTTATAATTACGGAGCCAAACGACCGGAAAAAGTTAAAAAATGTGGCATTGAAATGGCATTTTTGGTTCTTTTGTATACCGGGATTGCCTGGAGTGTTATCCTGTTCGCTCCAAGATTTCTCATCAGCATCTTCAGCTCTGATCGATCATTGGCAAGCCATACCATTCCTGCCCTAAAAACATATTTCGCTGCATTCATCTTTATGGACCTACAGTATATCGGACAGACCGTTTTCAAATCACTCAACAAAAAGAAGCAGGCAATTTTCTTCTCACTTCTTCGAAAAGTGTTGATCGTGATACCACTGACTTACCTGCTTCCATATGCGCTTCATATAGGCTCTGATGGAGTTTTCCTCGCCGAACCAGTCTCAAACATTATCGGCGGAAGCTTGTGTTTTATCGTAATGCTCTATCTCATACTGCCTGAACTGAAACGAATGCAACTTGAAAATGAACATATCCACAATTAAAAATCATATTCCAACGGATTATAGCTTGTTCTGATATTTTCATTCATTGCATTTAATTTTGCCATATCTTCCGGCTCAATTTGAAAATCAAATACTGAAATATTTTCTATCAGCCTTGAACTGTTTTTCGTTTTTGGAATTGGAATAATTCCCTGTTGAATATTCCATCGAAGCAATAATTGAGCCGGACTTTTTGCATAGCGGCTAGCTATTTCTTTAATTCCATCATCCTCCATTTTTCCACGAAGCAATGGTCCCCATGCCATAATTTGAATTTTATTCTTTTTACAAAAAGAATTCAACTGTTCATCATGCAAAAAAGGAGTGTGCTCGATTTGATTTATCATCGGAGGAATTTCACAGTTCTCTAACAAAATCTCCAGCTGACTGATCTCAAAATTTGAGACACCGATTGCCCGGATCAGCCCAGCCTTATATAGTTCCTCCAAAGCCTTCCATGTACTCAAAGTCCTCTCTTTATTCAATCCCGGCCAATGTATCAAAAAAGAATCCAGGTAATCTGTTTGCAATCTTTTTAAAGAATCATGAAAACTTGAGATGGTCTTTTCATATCCCTGATTACAATTATCCACTTTACTGTTCAGAAAAACAGTCTCTCTTTGGATATGATTTTCTTTCAACGCATCTCCCAATGCCTCCTCATTCTTATACATCTGAGCTGTGTCAAACAATCTGTAGCCATATTGATATGCATTTCCAATTGCTTCGTTCATCTCAGCTCCCGCTTCCATCTTATAAACACCAAGCCCAATCTCAGGGATTTCTATATGATTTACTAATTCCATATGAAACATCCTCCTGTTTTGCCATTCATTTAATCCTCTGACCATACAATCTTTCGGTCTTTAAAATAATATTCTCTGTCATGTTCATTCACTTTGCGAAGTATCTCACATGGCACCCCGACTGCCACTACATTGGACGGAATGTCTTTTGTCACCACGCTTCCTGCACCAATCACAACATTATCTCCAATCGTAATTCCCGGCACGATAATCGCCCCTGCTCCAATCCAGCAATTCTTTCCTATATGAACAGGCGCATTATATTGGTACCCCTGACTGCGCAGCTCTGGCAGAATCGGATGCCCTGCCGTAGCCACTGTGACATTCGGACCAAACATTGTATAATCACCCACATAAATATGAGTGTCATCGACCAATGTCAAATTGAAATTGGCATAAATATTTTTCCCAAAATGTACATGTCCGCCACCAAAGTTAGAGTGAAATGGCGGTTCAATATAACAGCCCTCACCGATTTCCGCAAACATCTCTTTTAGCAACGCCGTTCTCTTCTCCTGCTCTAAAGGACGTGTCGCATTAAAATCATATAACCTCTCCAGTCTTTGTAACTGCTCATTCATAATCTCTTCACCATTTGGCAGATAAAGCTCTCCTGTATGCATCTTCTCTTTCATACTCATAACGCGTGCCTCCTATGTGTTATAGCATTGTTTCTATTTTCATTCTAGCATATCACATCTGCCTATTCCACACCTAACTGGGTAATGATCTCCCTTTTATAATTTAAAAATGCCTCCGTCAGATTAAACTCTCCGCCGCGTGGTTTTTTCTCCCGAATTACAATCTCTTTTGTAATCCTTCCCGGTTTTCCTGTCATCAAAAAAATACGGTCAGACAGCAAAATCGCCTCGTCAATATCGTGCGTAATAAAAATAGTAGACAATTCAATCTGATTCATAATATCCAAATACCATTTGTGCATCGCACTTTTCGTAATCGTATCCAGCGCACTGAACGGCTCATCTAACAATGCCACCCCTTCTGAAAACAGATAAGTCCGAAGCAGTGCGGCGCGTTGGCGCATTCCGCCGGACAGCTGACTTGGATATTTCTTTTCTGTTCCCGCAAGTCCAAATGGTCCAAATTGCGGACGCACCTTTGCAAGGGCATCTTTTTTCTTCTCTCCCTTTATCATGAGCGGAAGCGCCACATTTTCCTCAATCGTTTTATATGGAAGAAGCAAATCTTTCTGCAGCATATAGCTGATATGTCCCGCCTGGCCGGTAATCTCTTTCCCATTTAAAAGAACTTCCCCGGAATCCGGCTCCATCAACCCTGAAATCACATTAAAAAGCGTCGTCTTTCCAGCACCGCTGACGCCGAGAAGACTCACGATCTCATTTTTCTGTAAGGAGATGGAAATATCCTCAATCACTTTCTTTCCATCAAACGATTTTGACACTTGTTTGGTTTCCAATCGAATCATGCTGCTCATCCTACTTTTCCAAATAATCGTTAGAGAATCCAAATCCCGCCGGAATCTCCTGCTCAATCAACTCATTATCTCCGAGCCATTTATAAAATGCATCCCATCTCGCCGGATCGATATAACCCCACTGCTCTACTTCAGCTTTATACTGATCTGCCAGCCATTCCTGACTCGCGAGCACTAACTCTTTATCAAGTTCCGGAGCTGCCTCGCATAAAATATCCGCCGCCTCTTTCGGGTCTGCGATTGCATCTTCATACCCCTTCTTCACTGCACTCAAAAATGCTTTTGCAGTGTCCGGTTTCTCTTCCAAAAAGTCATTATTTGCAACAATTACCGGTGTATAATAGTCAAATACCGGATTGATATCTTTGAAAGCGAAATAGTCTGTCGGAAGATTTTTTACTTCTGTCGCAATTCCTCCCCATGCATAATACACCCAGATTGCATCTACCTGTTTGGATTTCAATGCAGTCACCTCGTCCGTCACATTACTCGGAATCATGTTAATTTTGCCGTAGTCCCCGCCATCAGATTCCACCACGTTTTTAATCATTGCTTTCTCCACTTCCATGTCCCAAGTCGCATATGTTTTGCCTTCCATTCCCTTAGGCCGGTCCATGCCCTCCCCTTTTCTGGAAATGATACCTGATGTATTGTGCTGAATCAAAGTGGCAACTGCTGTCACAGGCAACGGATCATCACTTGCAAAAGCAGGTGCAATAGAATCCTGAAAATCAATTCCAAACTGTGCTTTTCCGGATGCAACCAAAGCACTTGCACCGTCTTCCGGTGGCTGTACAATCTCTACATCCACCCCTGCATCCTCAAAATATCCTTTTTCTTCTGCCACATATAATCCAGTATGATTCGTATTTGGCGTCCAGTCCAGCACAAATGTAATTTTCTCAAGCTCTTTTCCTTCTTGTTTTTCCTTCTTTTCGCCGCAAGCTGTCACGGAACATACTGTTGCCACAGCAAGCGCCAACGCTACTATTTTCTTTTTCATTTTTATTCTCCTTTTCATTTCTCCCAAGGCATACATTTCTTCTGAAGTATTGACACAAGCCACATCAAAAGCAGACTGATTGCAGAAATCAGAAAAATAACCGCAAACATCTTGTCAAATGCATAAGATTTTCGCACCCGTGTCATGTACACACCGAGACCATTATATCCTCCAAGCCACTCTGAGATTACAGCCCCTACCACACAGTAGGACACCGAAATCCGAAGACTTGCAAAAAATCTTCCGAGAGAACTTGGAAATTTTACATGTAAAAAAATCTGAAGCCGATTCGCTCCCATCGCTTTCAATAAATTAACCGTGTCTTTGTCAGCCGACTGAAATCCTTCCAACAATCCGATTGCGATCGGGAAAAAAGTCACAATCACAATCAAAGTTACTTTCGGCGCCATCTCGTATCCCATCCACAGTACAAGAAGCGGAGCGATCGCAATCGTCGGTATCGTTTGTGTGATCACCATAATCGGATAAAACGCTTTGTAAAATCCTTGAAAATGATCCATTAAAACTGCAGCAACAAACCCGATTACCACTCCCAAAGTCAGACCTAAAAAACCTTCCGTTAAGGTTACTTTCGCGTGTTCCATCAAAAGTGGAAAGTCTTTCACAAATGCCTGTACGACCTCCAGTGGCGACGGCAGCAAAAAGGACGGCACAATTCCGGCACTTGACAGTATTTGCCATACGAACAGCAAAACTACAATCGCTGCCACAGAGTATGCCTTACTCGTGATGTTTTGTAACTTTCTTTTCAATGGTAAGCACATCTCCTTCAGGTTTGTATATCACTTTGATGTAAGCAGCCACAGACGGTGCTCCCGCGCGGATTGCGATGTGCTGACATTCTTTCACAATATCCATCAGTTCATCATAATCTCCCTCGATTGCTGTCTCAAACGGTCCTACATAATAATTTAGTCCGGTGCTCTTAATATAGGCGATCACCTCATCCACAATACGGATTAATTCCTCATCGTTTTTTGCCTCCGGTAAAGTTTGAATTGCTACACTTGCGTTCATCTTTGTCTCCTTCTTTCTTTTCATATTTGATATCTGGGTTCTTAAAAGAACTGCTTTTCCAGAAGAAAAAGCTTCCTTTCTTTCTGAAAGGAAGCCTTATATTGTATACAAACTCATCTATCTCATTATAGACTCTACTTTGTGTTTCAATATTCTCCCTACGCTGGCATTACCCAGATCAGGTTAAGGGTCTAAACATTCTCGTAGTTTACTCTCAGCCAGGTTCTCCCGGCACCCCTGATTTCTTTTCTAGTTTACTCTAAGTTTTTTTGGAAGTCAAGTTGAAAACTCAACTAAAATAACTCTCTATTCCTATCCACGGTATTTTGTCTTGCAAGGTAAATCATACCGGCATCATATGCAGCAACAAAAATGGTATGATGACAAAAGACATCCCTCCCATGCTCATACGGAGAAAACTCATATCAAATATTGCCCAAACGATCGCAAATGGCATCAATGGATTAAATATACTTTCAAAAATAAAACATTTTTTATCTGGCTTCCCTTCGTATAAGATTGTTTCTTCCAATCCGACCATACTTTTTAATTCCTCTACCATAAACTTCCTCCTACTAGATTAATTTACACTAATTCCATTTTTAATAACGAATCCTGGATTTTCAACAGTAAACTAAACAACTTTTTTAAGGTTATTCATCCGATATTCAACTGGTGTTAGATAGCCGAGTGAAGGAGGAAACAGGCGGCTGAATTGCCACCTGTCCTGCAATGATTTCTATCGCCTCGATAAAAGAATAACCGCTGACCTTAATCAGATAATCCAGCACTGATCTGCCACGGATACTCTGACTCCACCACATCCATTTCCCGTTGGAAATCTTCAAACCGTCATGACTTCTCGTTGTGTAGGTATTCCCTGAGAAAGGCACAAGCTCCTACGGTTCATAGTTCTTCAGGTATGTCAGTAAATCCATTCTCATTTCTTCTATCATTTCCCTTGCATTTTCTACGGACAGTGGCATATTCTTTATACTTCCTCATCTGCTTTCGATACATGACTATTCGTCTCTGTATCTTTTGCGGTTGTATCGATTTCCGGGAAATAAATGGTCTGCCCCTCATAAGAAAGATCTGCATGTACTGCAATCTCTTTTCCTTTCCACTCTAAATGGTCTTTTCACAACGGATATGAACCATTCTATACCACTACTATCAATTATGATTAAAAAAGAAAAAGCAGACAGTCCTATCAAAAAACTGTCTGCTACAAACTGTGGTTTTCTGTTATAGATTTACAATCATAATATATTCTTCACTATTTTCATCAACAACAGTAAATCCCACTTTCTCGTACATCTTCACTGCATAATTACTTTTCTGAACAGATAGGGATATTTTTGAATATCCAGCCAATCTTTCGTAAGCGCAAAATATTGCTACGCTGCCCATGAATCACGCTTGCACCAAAATGATAGATGCAAGCGTTTTGCTCTATGTTTAGTTTTGACAGTTTGCTTTCGCAGTCTCGCTCCATGGGGCAAGCTGTTCCAGCTGTTCATCTGACATTTTATCGTCTGGCCGCTGTGATAAGAGGTATGTCAGATATTTGTAGGTATTCAGGTCATTCGCTTTTGCCATCTCAACCATTGTATACACAATAGCACTAGAGGCCGCTCCCTTCGGACTGGCACTGAACAGCCAGTTCCTCCGACCAACAGTGAATGGTCTGATTGCATTCTCGCTAAGATTGTTGGATAAACTGCAATGACCATCTTCCAGATAGGTCATCAGGGTGTCTTTCCGATTTTGGGCATAGTTCACCGCTTTCGCCAAACGGGTTCCCTTGTTTGGACGCTGTTGATCCAGCCAAATCCAGAATGCCTCCAGTATCGGCTTCTCCTTTTCAAGACGGAACTGTTTTCTCTGCTCCGCAGTATGATTTTTTGCTTTTGAGTACCGCTCACAATCAAACAGCTTGGAGCAAAATTGTACTCCCTGCACCGCCGGAAGGCTGTAATCATACTCTTTCCCTTTCGGTATGGCATCTGTGAAATAACGTCTCACATGTGCCCAGCAAGAGCAGCGTTTGATATCCGGCAGATTGTTATAACCCTGGTATCCGTCGGTCTCCAGATATCCACGGAACCCCTGCAGGAAAGATGCTGCATGGAACTTTGCCCTTGTCTCTGTGTAATGATAGAGCAGGATCGGCGGAAGCCCATCTTCTCCACTGCGGAAGAGCCACATCCAGGAATCTGTTTCAGGATTGCGCTCCGGCTCATTCAGTACCTGAACCCGAGTTTCATCTGCCATCAGATATTTACGCATCCGTAACTGACGGTGAAAATAATCATAAACATGGCAGAGGTAATTCTCGGTACAGTAAATGATCCAGTTAGCAAGCGTAGCCCGGCTCAATGGGACACCCAGCTGCTTCCATTCCGATTCCTGCCGGTTTAATGGCAGACCATTCTGGTACTTCTGGTGCATTGCCCATCCTACAACGGATTCCGATGCATAACTTTCCGGGATCAATGGTTCCTGAACAGGCGCTTTGACAAATGTCTGATCATCCGGGTGTTCCTCTGATATGGCACACTCCGGGCATTTATAGGTTTCACGATAGATATTTACTACTTTCCCTTTGGCAGGGGTAAACCGGAATTCATGGCGGACGAATTCTTTCCCAATACATTCCATCTGCGTTCCGCAGGTTGGACAGTTCCGCTCCTCCTCCGGAAGAGAAATGATCTCGTCGCAGGAAGGAACATTTTTAAAGAGATCCGCATGTGTCCGTCGTGCTTTTCGCTTATGTTCCGGAACAGTGATGTCATCAGGAAGTTCCTGTTTCCATGTCGGATCTGCTTCCTGCTCGGCTTCATCAAAAAGATTCAGCTGACCATCGATATCTTTCCGTTTTTCACTGGAAGTACCAAAGAGCTTCTTCGTGAGATATTCAATCTGCTGACGAAGATTTTCTTTTTCCAGACGGTCTGCTTCCAATGTTTTTTGTAAAGACTGGATCAGTTCTGTCTGTGCGGAAATCGTTTTATTCAGTTGGTTGATCATGTCCTTGTACGCAAGGATTTTTGAATCTTTTGAATTACCAGCCATATGTCTTCTGCTCCTTTTTTACTGCTCTTATTATACCATAAAAAGCAATGAAAAGGAAGCAGAAAACCCAGTATTTACAAGGGATTGCAGACATGATACAGGGTGTGGAAAGCTCTCCATTTTTGTTGGCTGGCATAGAGGTTTTACACAATCATTCCGTAGGTTTGAATGCTTTTGGTTGTTCGATTTCAAGACCGGACATGAGCCAGTCGAATTGCTGCCAGGTCAGTTGCTTTACTTCCAACTGATTTCTGGGCCAGCGGAATCTGCCCTGGACTTCCATACGTTTATACAGAAGCAATTATTCGAGTTCTTAGATAAGTGCTGTTATTAGAAGAGAATTATTATTCGAGATAATCTCTTGGAAAGTCCAGAAATTAAGACTTTCAGAGAAATCTTCTCGAATAATGATGTATCATTGGACTTACTAATATAAGACGGAGGTGTCCAATGAATAATACCCAAATACCTATTGATGAATTGTATGATCAACTAACTTTAATACTTCAAGAAGAAAAGTATGCAAAAAGCACGATACAACTGTATCAGGAACATGTAAAACGAATCAAAAAATTCATGTTAGCTAATAACATAACTGATTATTCTTCATCAGTTGCAGATCAATACTACAAAAAAGAAGTTGAATCAAGAGATTACAACTATACGACGAAACGTTTTTTCAGGACAGTCATTCGAAGATTAAATAATATCTGTTCTGGTACAGGTTTCGTATATTCCGTTCCACGAAAAGATTTGTCTGTTCCAGAGCAATATCACGCTATTAAGGCGGATTATCTTGAACATTGTCGCAAGATAGGAAATCGTCCAATTACTCTAAAGACTAAAGAACGCTTGTTATATTTATTCCTTACTTATCTGGATGAAAACAATTGTAAAAGTCTTGAATACATAAATAGTTCTGAAATCATTCAGTTTTCAGTGAATCTTAAGAATAAAGAATTCTATCCTGAACTAAGAGATTTTTTAAGATATCTTTTTGCACAAGGATACATTGAAAAAGATTTTTCAACATTAGTTCCTAAATTCAATCGTGGTATACGTATTCCTGAAACTTATGATATCTCTGAAATCATCGAGATCGAAAATGCTGTAGACCGAACTTCTTCTATCGGAAAACGAGATTATGCGATATTGCTTCTCGCTTCGCGATTAGGAATGCGTGCGGGAGATATTGCCTCGCTTAAATTAGATTCTCTTGATTTCAAAAATCAGCGTATCTGCTTTATCCAAAATAAAACGGGAAGTGTTTCAGAACTTTACATGGTGCCAGAAATCAAAACAGCACTGATGGATTATCTGTCAACAGATCGTCCTGCATCCACAAGCGACTATGTATTTTTAAAATCATGTGCCCCTTATTCAGAAATATCGTATTCTGTTGTCTCATTTGCTGTAAAAAAACATATGATTCGCTCTGGTATTAACATTGCAGGTAAAAAACATGGACCTCATAGTCTGAGAGCTTCTCTTGCGTCATCGATGGTAAACGATGGCATATCTTATGAAACCGTAAGAAAAGTACTGGGACATGATAGTCCCAATGCAATCAGGCACTATGCACGTCTTGATATTCAGATGCTTAGGAATTGTGCTCTTGCATGCCCGGCACCTTCAGGAACACTTCACCAATTCCTGAAAGGAGGTCGTATATGAGAACCGTGATTTTTAAAAGTTGTTTTAAAGACGACATGCAGTCATTCATGGAGTATCGTGTTGCGACTTTCGCATGGAATACCTATCGTTTGGATAATTATCGCCTGTCTTCTTTTGACAGATATCTTACAAAAATATCTTATAATGATGAAATTGTACCACAAACAATAATAAATCAGTGGCTTAATGATGTAGGTGTTCCAGAGGCATCTATTAATGGATACATAAAGACTATACGAAACTTTATGAAATATAGAGCCGATATGGGAAAAGTTGTTTATCTTCCGCCCTTCCAGAAAACGAAAGATTTGTATATTCCCTATATATTTAGTGATGAGGAATTGTCGAATATATTTGCTATTGCTGATGCATATCCAATGACAAACAAATTTAGCAGCATTCCGCATATACATATGGAAATGGCGGTTCTCATACGCCTTTTGTATTGTTGTGGACTCAGATTAGGCGAAGCTCTAAATTTGAAGATGGAGCATCTGGATCTAGAAAACGGAGTCATCCGTATTATACATTCAAAAAAAAGAAACAACGATTAGTTCCAATGCATGAAACATTAACAAACATGCTGAAGGATTATTGTAAGGTGATAAAAATCTATGGTATAGATAATCCATTTTTATTCCCAAGACAAAGCGAACATTTATCCCCAATAACTGCTGAACGCCAATTTAAAAAGATTCTTAGGAAAGCTGGTATTATCAAAGGGAATGAAGATCCTCATAAACGTGCTCCATGCCTGCACTGTTTAAGACATTGTTTTATGTTCCATGCTTTTAAACAGCTGGAAACTGCAGGATATCATATCGATATGGCTTCTCCATATTTTTCTGTATATTGTGGTCATGAATCCCTTGTGGAAAGTGAAAAATATATGAAATTCAGCAGTGAACTCTTCGAAGAAGATATGCTCTTGTTTGCTGATTTCACAGAATCTCTGTTTCCGGAGGTTGATTTATGAGAAAGCAGAAGACTCCTTCGATTTTTATGAAATATCTTGAATACTATGTAAATACATATATGCCGGAAGCACGTGGGTTAAGTAAGAACACAATCAACTCTTATAAAACAACATTTACACTTTTAATAAAATATATGTATTCAGTCAAAAACACGAAAGCAGATGAGATTACTTTTGACTGTTTAGATGTAAATACGCTTTCCGATTTTATGTCATGGCTTGAAAATGAACGTAAATGTTCAGTTACAACCAGAAATCAAAGACTTGCCGCACTGTATTCTTTTTCCGAGTATGCACAAAACTATGACTTTGATGCAGCATCAACTTTTAGAAGTGCTGTATTGAGGATTCCATCAAAAAAAGCACCTAAAAAGCGGCGTGTTGGTTTTACCACCGATGAAGTAAAGATCCTTCTGGCACTGCCTGACCAAAAAAGTGAGACTGGTTTAAGAGACATGGTTTTATTAAGCTTTATGTATGCAACAGGCACACGTGCACAGGAAGTGTGTGATCTTACTGTAAAATCTGTCAATTTCAGATCAACTGGTACTACTATTGATATAGTAGGAAAAGGTTCAAAAGCACGTCGCATACGTATTCCTGACCCTTGTGCATCTATGCTTAGAAAATATATTAGACATCGCAGAATAGAAACAGAACCTGACAGACATATATTTTCGAGTCAGACGCATGAGCATATGACAATATCATGCGTGGAAGAAATATACAAAAAATATATAAAACTCGCTAAAGAAAAAACGCCCAATCTTTTCAAAGAAGAACACTATTCACCTCATAGTATGAGACACACGACCGGACAACATATGTTAGAAGCGGGAGTTCCGATTATGGTAATAAAAGCTTTCCTTGGACATGCATCAGTTCAAACGACACAGATTTATACAGAAAGTCCACAGGCAACAGTTGATAAACATATCCGTGAATGGAACGAAATGAATTTTCCGCGTTCGATTTATATTGATGAAGAAGACTTGGAAGAAAGAAATGTTCCTGATTTTTTGAAGAGTCACTAATAGGATATCATTATTCGAGAAGATTTCTTAGAAAGTCTTAATTTCTGGGCTTTCCAAGAGATTATCTCGAATAATAATTCTATTCTAATAACAACACAAATCCGTCAGATTCCCAAAGCAAAGCTTTGATCCTGTCACAACGTTTTCCACAGAAAAGATACAGGGCGCTTCGCCTTGGATCCATATGGAGTTGATTCTCTACAATAGCACACAGCCCGTCAATGGATTTCCGCATATCCGTTCTGCCTGTTACGATATAGATTTCATCGGCGGCTGTGATATCCCCTAACATTCCAACTCCTTCACAATGCGAAGCGTTTGAGCCAGAAGCTGAGGATCTGTTCCATTTGGTATTGTTAGATGCAAACTTCCTACAGACAGCTTCATTGGCTCTGCTACGGAAAGGTTATTTTTTTCCGTAGCTACCGGAATCACATTTAATGGCTGTTCATATGGGAGCGGGTCAGTATCATGAAAATCCACTCTGACAACTTCCTGGCTTTCCGGTGCACGATAGCTGCGTCCGGTTGACGCTGGCAAATCCACACAACCTTTCTGACGCAGCCTTTTTACCCAGTTGTAAAAAGTTCCCGGTTTAATGTCATGTTCCACACACCATTGATGATCTGTCAACCCACTTTGACGGCATTCCATGATGAGACGGTATTGTTCTTCGGTAGGTATTCTTTTGCTTCTCATGAGCACACCTCCATAAATCGGATAGAGTAAAATGCTCGCATCTATCATTTCTAGCAAGAGAAGATGAAGTGAAATGCTTGCATTTTCTATTGATTATTATGGAATGATTTTTAGGGCAACACAATCCGTCGAATTATTTTGCGCTTACAATCTTTCTGCTTGTAATAGTTGCTTCAATAATAAAGTTCCAATACCCAATCCTCTATATTCTTGACAGACATGGCAAGTGATGGAGTATCATCATCAATGTTTCCATAATCATTCATAATTCTTACCCAAATAACTCCTACTACTTTTCCCTGAATTTCTGCAACTAAGGCTTTATCGTGTTTTCGATTTCCAAACTCGATGATATATTCTTGTAATTCTGGACTTTCTATTACTGATTTAGGTGGCGGTTCAATTCCGTCTGGAATATAAACCGCTTCATACAAAAAATCACTTAATAAACAGTATTCTTCACTTTTCATTTCTCGTATTATATAGTCCATAATTTCACTCCAAGTTCCAATTTTACTTAACGATATGTGCTGTGATAATTGTATAACTATATGAATTGATGGTCATTTTGATATTTTCAACTTCGCAATACCAATTTTTACCCTGTTTGTATATATTACAATTTTTATCTAACATCTTATTTTTGCAATACTCAACAACATCTGCTGTATCTATTTTTAGATTTCTTTTAATTCTATCAATTCCCATTTCGGTTGTATGAATTTTATCAATATTATCAAGTAATATTTTTTTATCTTCCATTTTTTCTTTTCCTCAACCTTCCTATTCTGTCAAGTCTAAATCTATTGATTTTACAGGCTTTGACGATTTTTATTTACCTCAAAAACAGAGCCGGAAGTGATGGATATCGTAGTATCTTGTACCGAATAGCTGATAAATGGGTGCTATTTATAAAGCGTCCCTGTTTGTTCACTTTATAAAGGCTATTTCCCCTCTGAACAACTATGAGGATGAACCTTCCGTGTCTAATGGTATCCTGTACCAACTTCCTTCGTCCCACCTGTTCATACACCGAGTGCCCGCTAAGCTTTCTATCAAATCACAAGTTTCGTAGGATTGAATTTATGACAATCAATGTGCTTAAAAACTATTTAAAAAATTAAATGCAATATATCATTATCAATCTGAAACTCAGTATACATTATACAGTGAGCAAATTCTGATTTCCCAGGTTAATAAATTGGAATTGTCACTTCCGGCATAAGCAAAACGGATGTCCTGCCGGATCAAACATGGTTACAAAATCATCTCCTCCAAATTGACTTTCCGCTTTCTTTGCTCCCAATGATTCCGCTTTCTTAACCATTTCTGCAACATTATCAACCTGAAAATCAAAATGCATCTGTTTTTGTTGTTTTCCTGCATTTTCTGGCCATACAGGAGGAACATAATCTTTTTCCTCAATAAACAAAAAAACAATCCCCGAAGAACTACGGACAGCCGGTCTTGCAAATAGTTCACACATTTCCCAACCTAATAATTCTCCATAGAATCTTTGCAATTTTCTTTCATCATCACAATCAACCATAACATTCCCTAAGACCACTTCATCTACCATATTTTTAACATCCTTTCAAATCCAATTTGTCTTTATCCCCAATGTGGCATAACCAGCTGATAAACAAATGCAATCACAATGGATAATCCAATTTCGATAGCATACTCTTTCAGTTTTCTTCTCAAGAGTATTACACCAATTATCCATGTAAGTACCTCCAAAAAATGGTATATATAAAAGCCCTGGATAATATTGAGATTAAATGCCTGTGCAAGTAAAACACCCATAATTATGCTTGATATGAATATTGCAATAATACCTTCCCCCTTTGCATACCAACATATATATGCCATAAAGAATGTAACAAAAGAAATCGCTATCCATATCATCATATAGGTTTTCGGCAAGAACCCCAAAATGTAATTGCAATAGAGATAGTATCCTGCCAACATGCTTATAAAGAAAAAGAATGTGTTAATAGCAGCTCTCAATGGAGATTTCGCATACACAGAAATTATAGTTGCCAATAAAATCCATATTGCCAAGCGTCCAAAATAGTTGCGGATATCCAGTTGCTGTATTATCACTGGAAAAGCATTTGCAGTTGTACCATCCAGCCATTTCTGCAAGACACCAAGTGCAAACCCAAACAGGATTATTCCTGCTGTTTCGGTTATCTGCCTGTTTAGTGGAATATCTTTTCTTGGCGCCCTAACATTTTCAAGAAATGATTTAATTTTCAACACCTCCAAAAATTCTAATTTTTCTACTAAGCAGATCGGATTTTATCCTTTTAATCCTCTTGCTTGTCTGTCCATATCTTCAATAACAATATCGTAAATTTCTCCGAGTTGCGAACAGTATTCTAGCACTTTCCATGGTTCATTTGTATGAAAATGAATTTTAATCAGTTCTTCATCTCCAACTGCTAACAAACAGTCCCCATTAAAATTGTTCGTGAAATATTCGCTGATTTTATCTTCATCAAGATTTTCGCCTTCAATTAAAAGTTGAGTATCATATTTAAATTCTAACATACTTATCCTCCAAATTCTGTGTTATATAGTAAACGCACCATAGTGCGTACTATCAATTGATTAGCCACTCATCAGAGTGGCATATTTTATAAGTTACTTTCTACATTTCTCTGGCAACTTATCTGACCAAGGAAGCAGATCCTCACAGAAACTTGTATCATGATCTTCCATATGTTTTGGAATCTCTGTGAGTAAATATTCAAAATAATCGTATGGTTTCAGATTGTTTGCTTTTGCTGTTTCAGCAATACTATAGATGATTGCACTTGCTTCAGCTCCTGCAATGGTATCAATCATGACCCAGTTTTTCTTGCCAACACAGAATGGGCGGATTGCCTGTTCTGCGGCATTATTGTCTAGTGGGACATCACCATCTTCAAGAAACACACGCAAATATTTTTCCTGATTCAATGAATACGTGAATCCATTTGCTGTTTTACTCTTTGGCATCACAGACAACAAGTTTTGTTTTGCCCACGCAAAATAAGCATCTACCAGAGGCTTCACAGTCAGCTGTCGATGTTTCAAACGTTCCTCAGAACCTAACTCCTTGAGTTTATTATCCTCACGATAAATCGCTTGGATTTGTTTTAATGCAAGATATGCAAGTGACATTTTCTGACTCGCCTTCGGCAAAGCCTTTACCGCTTCATCAAAGCGACGTCTCACATGTGCCCAACATCCGGCAATCTTCAGGTCTTCACGTTCTTCTGCAATCGTGTGGTAAATCTGGTAGCCATCCGTTATACAGACTCCACGAAATTCCTTTAGGAAGGATCTTGGATGGTTTGCATTACGAGTAGGTTGATACTCATATAGGACAATCTGCTTATCAAGATACATCATTCCTGTTCGGTAAACCCACATGTAGTGCTTTGTTCCGGTTGTTCGGTATTCCTTTGAAACAAGAACCGGAATTTCATCGGCTTGAAGCACATGATATTCATATAACTTTTCGTGTAGGTAATCATAGAAAATCGACAAGTATCTTTCTGCACAAAGAATCGTCCAGCGAGCCATATCTGCTCGATCAATGTTCACTCCCATTCGTTGGAATTCTTGTTCTTGACGATAAAGCGGAACTGCATTTATATACTTTGCATTCCAAATTCCAGCGAGCAATGATGCTGATACAAGGCTGTTCCTTAATAAGTAAGCTGGATGATCTGCCCTTTTGAAATGGTTATCCTTCTTTGACTTATAGACTCCCACATGATGTTCCTCGATTTCAACTTTCATTGGTGTAAAACGGTAACGATTATATACTTCATCTTCTAATTGATACCAGCCGTCTTCTCCGAATTCAGCAATCAATTCATCCTCTGTCATCTTGTGTTCTACAGGGATGACTGGAAGATTCCGGATATCAGCAATACGTTTCCCTTTTGTCTTCTTTCCACGTTTTTTAACAGGTTCTTCTTCGGATTCATCCAGTGCTGCAACAGCCTCTGCCTCATTGAAAAAGACGATATTCCCATCAACCTCCATGAAACAAATCTGGTTATCTACACCTAGTTTCTCAGAAGATTTGCCGAAACGTTTGTTGTTCAATACAGCGACTTGCTCCAACAATAACTGCAACTTCTGATCAATATCCTTCAGTTGTGATTGTTGAACCAAAAACAGTTGAACAAGTGTAGACTTGTCAAAATGATTTAATTGTTCTTCTGTATATTCCATCGCCATAATGACACCCCTTTTCTAAGTATTATTATAGCGGATATGGCAGAAAATTGCGAATTTCATCCCCATCTGAATTCGTCATTTTGCCTATGGTTGTAAGCAACCACAATAAGATTCTACCCCATTAAAATCAAAGGCTTTTAAAGTGATTCCTATAAAATATAAGCTTGCCAAAGTGCTGTAACACACCGATAATGCCTAATAAATCACTTACTGATTATTCAAAATAAAGGGAATGAAGCACTTGATTTATCCTGTAAAATTTCTACCTTTTGCACAAGGATTATGTGGTATATTTCGGGATGGAAATCTCCTGGACCTTTCTTTTGGGAGAAATGGTCAGTCCTTCCATCAGCCAACGGAATTGTTGTCCTGTAAGTTCCTGTACTTCAGATTCATTTCTTGGCCATACAAAACTGCCTTTTTCAAGACGTTTATACAAAAGGAGTTCTTTTAAAATTTTATTACCCTCAGCTATCAGTTGTATGGAATTACGCTTTTTGCATGTTGCTAAAAACGCTGCCTTAAATTGTTCCATGCTAATCGCATGGGTATATTCATTCTGTAAAATATACAGATCGTAGTAATCTCTCAATCTTGTATTCGCTACACCTCTTGCTATTACTGTTTCCATTTTCTCTGCAAGTACTGTTTCCAAATTATAGGCTAAAATAGATATAGTACGTTCTTCAAACATCAACTTAAACGTATACAATACTTCTCTCGGTGTGATAATGTCTCCAGTGGAAATATCTACTTTTAATGGCGTCCGCATTGTTTCCAATGTAGCCTCTAGATTCACTCGTACTCCGGTATATTCTGCCTCATCCATAATTTCACCGACACTTTTTATAGAAAATGTCATACCATCATCAATGGGAACCGCAATAATTTCTTCTATCATTTCCCTTGCATTTTCTACGGACAGTGGCATATTCTTTATGGTGTATCAATATCCATTGTAGAACGAGTATCCAATCCTACCATAGCAGATACTAGCATTCCCCCTTTCAAAATAAAATTGTTTCTATATTTTGAAAGAGAAATCCGTTCTAAGAAACGCTCCATCACATAGTTACGCATAATAATCTGTGCCTGTAAGCTATCCCCTTTTGTTAAATTTCTTACTAACGCTTTCAACTGTCTTGAAGTTTTAATCATTATAACAATACCTCCAAATATGGTCTCAAAATTTTTTCTACACGAAACTCTTTTGCATATCGCATAAGTTGCGGCAGATTTTTTTCTTTACTTCGCAGGTATTCCTTTATTGCTGACTGTAAATCCTGAATCTCTACATTACTGCGGCTGCGTAATAAATCACACACGGTACGTTCCGCATTGTACGCTTTCACAAGATGTCCCTCTGGTGATTCTAAATTTACTACTCCCAACTCTAAAAGTTCTCTTTTTACACGATATACTTTTATCTTCTGCTCTTTCATACTTTTTGCATGGTATCCTGCTTTTACAGTAACCGTAAATTGTAACGGCTCTCGCTCTGCCATTCCTAACAAATAAAGCGAAGTTTCATGAGAAAAAATAATCTGTGGATATCTCGTTTGTAATAAATAAAAAGGATCTTCCCATGCATCCGGCGACAAGTAAATTCCTTTTGCCACACATTCTAATTCCATTTTCTTTGCATATTCCATAAAATAAGTTTTTGAAATTCCTGCCTCAATCACATCGGCAGTTTGAAGAACTCCATTCTTTTCACATAGCATGTTGTCTAACTTTTCTTTTTTATTCATTTTCATCACCTTACTTTCACACATTGATTATAATTTATTAATGTGTGAAAGTAAACTTTTTTTATTTATTAAAAGAAAACTTTTTCTCTACTATCACAAATTTAACAACTCCTATATATGCCTCCTCCCAAGCAAATACATCTGCACTCGTCTCAATGTGCGAATTTGTATTTTACAGAGTTTACATATTCCATGCTATGTATGCGGTATTGGCTCACCAATACCGTTATAACTATCGCTCCATCACAACCTTATTTCTTGTTGTCTGTACTTCCACACTTTCATCCGGCTCCACATTCAAAATCGGATGTTCTTTCTTATCCATACCAAGTAATGTATTTAATTCCCCTAATCTTGCGTTTTTTTCTGTAATTCATCCCGATTCATAGCAAAGTTGCCTACCACATCTATTTTCTTTTTCATAGATTCTAATTTCCTTTTAATCGCTTCACCGCATAGTTAATAACTTCTTCCGGTGTTGGCCTGTCTCCCTTATGCTTTCCAGAACTGTTTTCCACCAATTCCAAACCGCCTATACTCCTATATTGATTTGTACTCTTGATCGTGTGAATTTATAAAGTGATATTATGAAAGAGGGCGTTCTTCCGCTAAGAAAAACGCCCTTGTTTTATGAGATAATTATAAAGATATAAAGATGTATTTTCAATCCTGAGCTTTTCCGATTAATCCAGATCTTCTGTACAAGCCTGCATAGCTTCCATCACAGCATTTCTAAATCCGAATGATTCCAATCTCTTGACCATTTCAATCGTAATTCCGCCAGGTGTACATACCTGATTCTGAAGTTCTGCCGGATGTTTCCCTGAACGAAGTACCATCTCAGCACTTCCCTTTACAGCCTGTGCACTGAATTTGATTGCCTGCTCCCAGGTAAATCCTTCTCTTGCTGCTCCATTGGCCATAGCATCAATCAGCATAAATACCATTGCCGGAGAACTTCCTGTTACTGGGATAATACCATTCAGCTTGCTTTCATCCAAAATTTCTGCGATTCCAAATCCAGAGATCAGCTTTAACATGATCTCTGTCTCTTCCTTGCTTACATTCTTATTCGGTACAACGGCTGTAACAGCTGCGCCTACCTGAGCACATGTATTTGGCATGCAACGTACGATCTTCGCATCACTCCCCAAATGTTCTTCCAGTTCTGCAATTGTAACACCTGCTGCAACACACCATACGATTGTTCCATTCTCCTTAACGGTATCTTTGATTTCATCCATAATAGCCGGTACCAGCCATGGTTGTACTGCTACAAGAAGTACATCATTCTTTGCTGCAATCATATTATCATCGACAGCTGTAAATCCTGCTTCTACCGCTCTTTTTCTGCTTCCTTCAAATTTATCCGATATGGTAATATTTTCAGGTTTTACAAGATCATTATTTACAATACCTCCAAGAATCGCTCCTGAGATCAATCCATATCCAATTCCACCTAATTTCATTATTGTTTCCTCCTTCAAATCCTTTTTCATTGATAATCAATTTGTTTCCAAATTGTTACCGTATACCGCTTCTTTTTTGTCCACTTTTTTCAAAGCTCTTCGGAACATATTGACACTGGTATAAAACACTACTACTATTACCATCCACTGTAATGTGGAAATCGACATTGACTTTACAATATATACTGCAACCGCTACACCAAACACACCGCCTACAGTCAATCCCATCACTGCATGACGGTCAACCAGACCTTTTTTCAGACTCATCAGACCTGTTGTCGGAGTAGATACTGCTCCGGTACACATCATGATAGGGAATGACACCAGAGGGCTCATGCCCAGCATATAAATCATACACATACACGGTGTAAAATTACCAATACTGAAGTTTAATGCCACACCAAAGATAAAGTTACCAACACATGCGATTACCAGTTTAATTCCTTCCATTCCAATTGCGTCTCCGCCTGCCGGCAGGATTCCAAACTTGCTTCCTAGCATCAGAAGTGCTGACAGCAGAAGTCCAAATGCCATAACAATCGTAACTGTTCTTTCTGAAATCCTTGCAACCAGTTTGTTGCCAATAGCAGCTCCCAACACTCCGCATATTACAATCGGAATCAATGTGCCGAATTCCACTTTCACAGAACTAGTAAAAAGTAATGCTTCAAAGATGACCGGGATTGCAACTCCAGCATTCAATGTCCCCGGAATTTTCTTGTCATCTACTAGACGGAACAAGCCGTAGGCCGCCGTTGTTGTTGCAAATGATCCAATTCCAAGTGCATCGAAGAAGTTCACAACTGCTCCTATGATGTAATGCAGTATCGTCTCTTTTTTAGATACTCCTTCTTCTTTATTCTTCTTATAATCTCTTACAATAATGGCACCTACCACGATCGCATACACGATCAGAATAATCTGAATTATTTTTAATATCATCTAGCTATCTCCTCACTCATACTTTTCTATAATAGATTCCATTGATTTTAATTGCACATCCTGGCTGATATTCCTGTAGCTTTGATGCTATGCTCCTCATCTGCTCCTGATTTGGTGACTGGATATCTTCAAGCTCATACTTTTTCCCCATTTTTCTATAGGTATCCACTCCCAGCTTATGATATGGCAACAATTCAATGTCCCTGACTTGTTTCAATGGTCTGACAAATTCAGCCGTAAGCCTCATGTTTTCTTCTGTCATATTAATTGTAGGAATTGTCGGAATTCTCACATGAATATCTCCTGTAAACTCCGCATCCATACGACGGATATTGTCCTTGATGATTTTATTGGATGCACCTGTATATTTTAGATGCTGTTGCTCATCGGCCAGTTTGAAATCCACAAAAACCGTGTTTAGATAAGGAAGCATCTTCTCCAGTGCCTCATATGGTCCATACAGACTGGATTCAATCGCTGTATTGATTCCTTCATCCCTGCATTCTTTCAGAATATCTCGGACAAAATCCGACTGCAGAAGCACTTCTCCGCCACTGATTGTCACACCACCACCTGAATGAAAGTAAAAAACTTCATCCTTGCGTATAATCTTCATAATACTTTCCGGTGTTGCATCATATCCATAATCCATCATACATTCTATGGACTGCGACTCCGGTGTCGAACACCACTGACACCGGAGTGGGCAACCTTTCATGAACACGACAGTTCTAAGACCATCTCCGTCATGGATGGATGCTTTTTCTATCCGAAGTACCTTTCCTGTCCGTCTTTCCATTATTACCTCCTGTTAACAGGTGCTACAGAAGTTGCTCTGTGCGGTTCTAGCAATAATCTCATCCTGCACTTCTCTTCCAAGCTCCGTAAAATATGCTGTATATCCAGCTACACGCACCAGCAGACCTTTGTAATTTTCCGGCTTTTTCTGTGCTGCAAGAAGTGTCTCTTTATCGATAACGTTGAACTGTACATGATATACATCCAACGTACACAAACTTCTCAACAGTGCCATCAGCTGCCGAATACCGTTTTCAGTCTTTACCATATCCGGTTCCAGTTTCATATTAAGCAATGTTCCCTGTGTATATCTTGAATGTGGAATACTTGCAACTGACTTAATTACCGCTGCCGGTCCTTCTACGTCTGTTCCTCCATTCGGACTGATACCATCTGCAAGTGGCATCCATGCTTTTCTTCCTGATGGCAGTGCTCCAACGTCCTGTCCAAATGGTGTATTACCGGATACTGGTAAGATACCAGGTGTCATCTGTCCAAATTTACTGTGATATTTTTCAATTTCATCTGCAATAAATGTAAGCATGTGGCTAGTAATATCATTTACATCATCGTCATCATTGCCATATTTATGACTTTCTTTACAAAGTTTCTGAATCTCTTCATATCCTTCAAAATCAGCATCAAGAGCTTTCACCATATCTTCCATGCTGACCAGCTTACGGTCATATACCAGATCACGGATTGCTTCCATACTGTTTATCAAATCCGCTACACCAATCAGAATGATACCATTACCGGTGTTGTATTTCGCTCCGCCCCACGCATAATCTTTGGCATTCTTCACACATTCGCGGAAGGATAAGGAAAGTGCCGGAACGATTCGATCCATGCAGATATCATCGATAATATGGCTTTCCTTTACACAGATACGTACAGAATACTTTAATTGCTCTTTTACTGCATTTTCAAAATCCTCATATGTCTCAAATGTAGTCGGATCTCCGGTCTCTGTTGCTACCTTTCTTCCTGTCTTACGGTTCACTCCATTCGTCAATGCGAACTCAATGATACCGCCCAGATTAATATCTGCAAATGCGGAATAGTGACGCAGTCTTCCGTCTAGATTTGTCTCTACACAGCCTGCCGGATTCCAGTCATATGCTTCCTTAAGTGGAATACCTTTATTCATCAACATACGTATTCCCACATCATCATTATAGAATGCCGGGAATCCGGTACCCAGGCTGATAACTTCTGCAACCTTCTTCAAAAACTTAGTCGGATTCTTAGCCATACTGTATCTTACACACATGTTTGGCTGATAGAGCTGCACATCCTGTGTAGCCTGTAACATCATATAAGAAATATCATTAACTGCATCTCTGCCCTCTGCATCGATGCCACCACAGCACAGTGTCTGGAACATTGGATATCCTGCTGAATATCTTGCTGTTGTTGCATCCTGGAATACACATGGTTCAGAGAACTTCACCCACAGACACTCCAGAAGCTCCTGTCCTTCATCCTCTGTGATTCTTCCACTTTCAATATCGACTTTGTAATATGGATAAAAATACTGATCCATTCTTCCCGGATTATATGCTGCTGCATTCTGCTCCATAAAAATCGAAATATGATAGAAGTAGAATGACTGAATTGCCTCCTGAAATGTCCTTGCCGGATATCTCGGTACATGATGGCAAGTCTCAGCAATCGTTAATAATTCAGCTTTTCTTTCTTCGTCTTTCTCCAGCTCTGCCAGACGTTCTGCTTCTTTCGCATATCTTTCAGCCATAATGCAGATGCCTTCTGCCGAAATCAGGAGTGCCTGAAGATAATTATCTTTATCAAATGCTCCCGGGTCTGTCAGGTCAAGCGCTTCTCGCTCTGCCTTGATTGTATTCATGATACTTTCAATACCTTCATCAATAATCTGCTTGTATCCGGCAGTCGTCTCGCCCCAGCCTCGTACAGCTTTCTTATCAATGTAGATCTGTCCACTGTCTCTTAATGCGCGTACATCATCTGGAATCTGTTTGAGCCATGCTTCATAAGTGGAACGCCCTTCCCAAAATGGTTTTACTACATCCAAGAACATCTGTCTGTCTTCCGGCTTTAAAATAAAAGGATCATATTTTCTTTCATTGATGGTATCCAGTTCTTTGTCCAAGATAGACCAGCAAGTATCTGCACTGAGAATACCGCCTCGCATCTTACTTCCGGCACACCCTACGATCAGCTCTTGATCCCATATCTTGATTGTTTTCTCCTGGCACTGTCTGCGAAAAGACTTTGCTTTCTGAATAGCCAATGGCTCTCCACCCGTCTCCCTGAAACTCTCCGTCAGAATTCTTGCATTTTCTAGATCCATTTCTGGGATTGTATTAACAACACGTTCTTTCATGAAATTTATTCTTGCTCTTTGTTTCTCATTCATGATATGACTCCTCCTTCACCATATTTATCTAGTAACTTTCGAACATATTCTCTTTACTTTCTGACAAGATTATAACGTTATATTTTTAACAATTCCATTACTTTAACAAAGAAAAATATTAATTTTTCCACAAAAAATTCCACAAAAAATGTGATAAAATCCAATTCCACAACACATTATTGCACAAAAAAAATAGAATGATACACTTACATTGTGTATCATTCTCTGAACGTTATCTCTTCACAACACTAAAAAATATGATTTCTGTATTGCTTAGGTGTCATTCCATTTTTCTTTTTAAATGCCTGTATAAAATAGCTGGAATCGTTAAATCCTACACGAAATGCTATATCTGTAATATCCAAATCTGTAGTCCGCAACAATTCCATGCCTACCATAACACGATACGAAGACAGATAATGCATTGGCGTTTCCTTAATGATATCCTTAAAACAGCGTCTGCACTCTTCAATGCTAATACTTGCTGATTCAGCAATCTCTTTAAGGGTAATGGCCTCATGATAATGCTCTACAATATACTGCATCATCTTTTTCATCCGCTCCTGACGCTGCAGATAACATGCCGGCATCTTCTGCATCGTATCCGAAACATTCCGTACAATCTGCAGCCAGATGGCAGTCATCCGGACTGCAACCTCATATTCAAATGCTGTCACATTCTCTTTATTATTAAACAGCTCCCTCAGATTACGAATATCTGACAATATCTTCTCATCTTCTGCTGATTCCCGGTACAATACGCAGACAGAAAGCACATTACTCTTCAGATATGGAAGTACATAATTTTGTTCCATCCTGCTTCCCGGGAAAAATCCAAGTAATTTCTCTGGAAACATAAAGCCTTCATATTGCCCATCTTCTGAAATACTTGTTGTCACATGAATAAGTCCACTGTTGATAAACAGTGCCTCTCCTTCTTTTAGCACATACTCTCTTCCCTCCACCTGCATTGTAAGTTCTCCTTTACTTACATATGTGAATTGTATTTCATCATGCCAGTGAACATCATGAAAACCTCTTCCATTCGGGAAAATATCATATTTGGTTATCGTATGCATACTGACTGGAAAAGCACAGTCATTATAATTCGGACATTCAGGCATCTTTGAGACTTCTTCTTTTGCTTTCTCCATATTACTTACCTCCCTGTATAACATCTCCCAGTGCATCTCCTCTTACCATGTCTCCGGCAATAATTGATGCGAAAAGATCATCAGTCCCCGAATAACTTCCGCCAATATATGGAAATGCAATTAGCTCGCAATCTTCTTTATCAATGATCAGATTACCAATCTTTTCTTCTCCATTTTCTATCAGATAAATCTCTGTTACCAGAATCTGCTTTGCTCCCTTTTGTAACAGACTGTCTCATAATTCTCTTTCGTTAGCAGGCACAGCTCTTTCAGATTAGGAGTAAGAACATCCGCCTGACAGGTGAGTTCTTTCATCTTTGCCAGCAGTCCATCAGTAAACATATCATACTTTACCCCATCATCACCCATCACTGATATCACCGGAATCGCTGCTGTCAGCGAATATTTGACAAATCCGGACAGATTCTTAATCACTGCGCTCTTTTTTGTCATTAGTCTACTCGTCTCCCTGTTTGATATTATATCCGCATATGTGAAAAAAGATCAACACTATTATAGTAACAGCATCGATTCTTTTTTGTCAATATTTTAACACTACTCAATGGCACCTAACTTTGAAAATTTGAAATTCAGTGTCAAATTTTGTTCGACTTATATATTTTTTATTCTCAATGTTTGATTTAAAAAGTTCTAATTCTTTGCTGAGTTTCAAAGAATATTTTTCCTCTAGTGTGTTGGCATGTATATATTTAGCATTACTGCCACTTACACGGAAGTGGCAGTAAATTTGGGATATAGCGAATTCAATTTGATTCGTGCATCAGCAGTTTTAAATTGCCAATCCACCTTTGCCGCCCTTGTATTACGCTCGGTTTCCTATGCCGATAATTCGCTGCGGAGATGATTGATATCGTCAATTCGCCGTGACAGGCACTGGCGTGTCATTACATTAAGTTCTATTTCAGCGATATCCAGCCAGCTTCCATGTTTCGGTGTATAATGGATTTCCAAGCGTTTTATAAGACGCCTTGCTTCTGCCGCAGGATACTTTTTATATAAGGATGCCGGTTTATGGGTATTAAGGTTATCCATTACAAGAATGGTTTTTTCCACTTCTGGGTACATGACATCAACAAGGTATTTTATTTCTTCTGCCCAGTCAACTGCAGTCCGGTGCTCCCGGACACTGACATGATGCTTCCCAGCAAGAGGTTCTATGAAAGCAAAGATGCTACATGTACCATTACGGATATATTCGGAATCTACTTTCCGGTCATCGCCCGGGCGCATTGGCAGCGGTTCCCTTGTCTCTCCCAACAGCTGGTATGGTTTTTCATCCATGCAGACGACCGGATGCATTGGGTCATACGCGAGTTCATAGACATCGAGAACATCTTCCATACATGCTATGAATTCTGCATCCTCTTTTGGCGGGATGCACCAATAGTCATTGAGGTGAGGTCTAAGTTCATTTTTTTTAATACCCTGCGGATTGTTTCTCTGCTGACTGGTGTTTCCAGTTCAATACGTGCTTTCTCTTCCAGAAGTCGGAGTGTCCTTCGGGAGTGTCCTTCGGGTGCCGGACCGCAAGCAATTTGAATCAAATGCGCTTCTGTCCGTCCATCTGCCTTGCGTAATGCCGCACTTGAATTTGGGCTGATGTTGTATTTGACGATATTAGTAATACCGTTCTTAACATAAGATTGGATAATATTTGTAACCGTAGCCGGACAGACCGCATAAGTATGTGCAATTTGTGAGTGGGTCAAACCAGTACCACTGACTTCATCTAACTCTAATAAAATCTGACATCTCTTTAGGACGGTTTTACAGGTTTTCTTATCCCTGATAACCTTACGAAGAGCTGACACTTCATTGTCACTGAGTATAATATGATATGTTTTTGGTCTTGCCATAATGAATCACCGCCGTTTCTTTTTAGTATATCATGAAACGGCATGAAGCAAAAGAATAATTGTGTTAAATATAAATATGTCAATACACTAGTCTTTAACATTATTTTCCCCAAATTTAAGGGCATATTGCAAAATGCAATACACCCTCAACACTCACAGCGTTCCCTTTCTATTTTTAAACAACAAGTAAATTCCTCGTTAAGAGGTTGGGTAAATTTCTTTACCCAATACCCTACCCAATCTGTACCCAAAATAGCACGATATTTTGTGAGATTTTACAGTAGTTTATAACACTTGTCAAAATAGCCAGAAATCGCTTAAATACGCTATTTAATTCGCTTTTTACCAGTCTTACGATTGATAAATTAGTTTCCCATCTGCTTTGCGAAGTTTTACTTTAGCAGTTATTTTCTAAATCTTGCTTTTCTGCTAAAACTCAGGCTTTTTCCATTTTTTCAATCTGCCTTTAAACTATTTCCAAAGATATTCCGCCCTAACTTTTTGAGTAGACGGTTATCACTACAATATTCCAATCACATCATTGTACTCAAGCGTCTGATTATTGTTCCCATTTTCTAAGAAATCCCCAAGGCGCTCTGCTTCTTTTAATTTAATATCATCTAAGACATGTGTGTACGACACTGTTGTATTGTAATTAGCATGTCCCATAATCTCCTGCACTGTCCTAGGTGTCATACCCTTTTCAAAACATCTTGTTGCAAATGTATGTCTAAGTGCATGAGGGTGAATCTTTTCAAAATTTTTTGGAATTCCACCAGAGTATAATGCTTCTGTACGAAATATATCATTGATCTGTTGAGTGATATAACGCATATCACTTTCAATGTTATATCTTCCTATTGGAGAGCCCATTGACGTCAGAAATACCAAGTTTCCCATTTCCTCTGGTTTTCTCCAACGATCTCCCAAATCCTTTTTTCTTCTTTTCACTTTTTCAAATTGTTGCTCAAGTATCTTTTGTGTTTCTCCAAAAAAAGGAACTTTTCTTACTGAATTTTCAGTTTTAGGAGATGTTAATCTCATTGTTTTTTTACCATCTTCATATTGATAAGACAATGTTCTTTTCACATAAATAAATCTGTTTGAAAAATCAATATCTTCCCATTGCAAGCCACCAACTTCACCAATCCGAAGTCCTGTAAGTAACATAAATTTGTACAGTTCCTCATACCAACTTTTATTTTGAGCAAGATAGTCTAGAAAAATTCTTTGTTCTTCAACCGTCAATACTCTTCTTTCTACTTTTTCACATTTAGGTACAATAGTTCCAACTACCGGATTTATCCTCATAAGCCCATTTGCTATTGCAGCCTCGATGCAGTTCTGTAAAATCCCTGTTGCTTCTCTAATAGATTTTGAACTTCTTCCAGATTCTACCATGTCAGCTATTGCCGTTTGTACATGAAGCTGTCGTATATCTGCTAAATATTTTGAACCTATGCGCACTCCATAATAGTTTAAAAACTTTCTTTTATACGCTGGAGAACCTCCATCTTTCAATGTTGGCGCTTTATATTTGCTATACCATTCTTCAAACCATTCACTCAGTGTAATTCCTGTTCCATCTTCTTCTGGTAACAAATTACTTCTTTTTAGATCATCAACAGCTCTTACCAATTCCTTTTTTAGCTCTTTTACTTTCCAGCCATATAACACAATTGGCTTTCCTTCCACCTGCGCTCTACCCATATAGCGCCCATCTGGTCTTTGTGACAATCCCCGTCCTAACTCCTTGCCTTTTAAGTCTTTACCCATAATTACTGTCCTTTCATAATTGCACCCACAATTTTAAAACGTGAATTACCGGCAATACTTAAAATACACCCAGAAATCAGATGCCCTCTTTTTTCTTTAAATCAGAATATTTACCTTTATTAAACTTTATATTTCCATAAAAATCACTCATTCCAGAGTTTTTTTCAAAGGTTTCTAAGCTCATAATAACCATATCTCCATACCCATTCTTAGTTATAAACACAGGTTCTTCTGAACTATGGCATATTTCTGAAATAGCATTTGTATCTCTTAATTCCCTAATCGGAATTATTCTTGGCATCTTTTCATCTCCTTTCGCTTTTATTGTAGCATAATTATGACACATGTTCAAGATGTATTTTAAATATTTTTCTGTAGCTTCACATTGTTAGTTGAAATTTAGCATTTCTTTTTAATTCATTATCAAACAACTCTTTATGTATAAATACCCTTCGTCCTATCCTAACAACGTATTTGCAGCATGGATTGGAAATCAATTCTCTCGCTTTGGTCTTTCCAATTCCCACATAATGACAAAATTCATCTACTGTTAATAAAGTCTTTTCATATTTCATTTTAAAACTTCCTTTCTTCTTATTTTATATATACATCCTGTAGGTACTGTCGGGAAACAGTTCATTGGATTTTCACCATCTTTTCAGACCGGAGCAGCCTTCTCCAGAAGTATCATTATCAAAAGTAGCATCTTCGCACAAAATCCCATTTTTGTTTGAATATTCCGGATGGTTTTACATCAGCTGTCCGGTGATATGGAAATCACTTTTTAGATCCGTTTTTGTGCATACCGAATCATAATTTCTGTTGAGACATTGGTAAAGACTGCTACGCACCGCAGATGCGGCAAGGTCTTGACCAATATCCAAACAGAAATGGATAAGTCATCAAGCACAAAATAGGCGATTTCCGAGTACCGGAACTCTGATTTCCAAATTTCCGGAAGTGTGATTTCATCGCACAAGAATATTCATTTGTTCGCACCTCAATATTACTCGCTCGTACTATTCAACTTTATAGCATGATGTCGCAAAGTTGAATATTTTAATAGTCATGGCGTACTGATTGCCGGCTCCACCACTTTCTATGTCCTACAAGAATTCTGTTCTATTATCAAGGTGCTATAATGGTTGTTTTAAATTACTTTTTACGTACCAATTTAAATCCCAAAATTGTTTTAATCAACTTTGCTTCTAGACTACTACGAAGATTTTCATCTATACAATAATACTCATTTCCATATTTATCATACATTCTCCGAACAGCCAGACAAGATATATATCCTTCATAATGTTTTAACACCTTGTTAATTGATACAATATCTCCTTCTACTGCTTTTTGAATCACAGCGAATGGTACTAATTTTATTTTTTCTGTGTTTTTATCTGTTATTTCCATATCTGTATTGCTCCATCGTATTTTTCAATAATTCTAAAGATCGTATTCTATGCTCACATACTGTACTTCTTACAAGATTTAGCTTTCTTGCAATTGCAGCATCTGACATTCCCTGAAAATAAGCTAAGAAAATAACCTCTTTTTTTCTATCTGTCAATGTTTCTATTGCTTTTGCCAACAGTTCATCTTTTATCTTTACATCAAACTGTATGTCTATCAGAGAATAGTTTTCTACATCATACTCATCTGTCATAGATATTTTCCCAAAATCGGCTTCCGGCAATTCACAAAATAAGACTTCGTGTTCCCGTCGATAAGAAAGATGTCTGTCATAATCTATTTTCTCCCCCTTCAATGCCAATTTACATTTACGATCAAATTGATGCCGAATTGTTTGTTCGTCATAGGAAGAAGATTGCCCCATAGAGTTCACCTCCTTCCTATTTAAAGATAAGAGCAAAGTTCTTTTCTCTTTTCGTTCTTATCCCGAATGAGTCATATAGAATGTTCGGCTGTTCTATATAAAAAATTTTTTAAATAAAAACAATGCAATAAAAAATAAAAAGCATATTCAAAAAAACAAATAATCTTGCTTTTTTAAATATACTTTTATTCATAATACTCATGTACTGATAGTTCAGTTTTTCTCCAAAATAAACCTAGAACAATTGTACAACAAATGTACTTTTCTCTTTCAATTGTTATATACATCCCCAAAATCGCTGTATACATAATACCCCCTCTTGACCAAACATCGTCAAAAGGGGGGTATCTATATTTCCACTGCTCCTCGCAAAAGAACTGACAGTTCGTATATATCTGTATCTTTATGCCATTATATTATTTAAAGAAATAGTTTATATTTATAAAAGAGGCGGTGAACTATCAGTGCATGAAATATCTGATACTTTAGGCGATGTTGTAAAGGCTGCTCGTGAAAATAAATCTATTACTATTGAATGCTTGGCTGAAAAGTTAGGTATTAGCGAGCGTTATTTATATCGTATAGAAAATGAACACAAAAAACCGAGTTACTCTATCCTATATAAGCTTATCAGAGAACTTGGAATAAATCCTGATAATATTTTTTATCCTGAAAAAAATTCTTCTATAACGGAATTCGACTCAATAATACGCCAACTGTATACTTGTGATAAGCGTTCATTACAAATAGTACAAGCTACACTTCAAGCCGCTTTGGAAAGTCAAACAATTAAATAGTATCATTTATAAAAGGCATATAAATAATTTATTTTAGTGCCTTTTAGTGTTACTGGATAATTTCTTTTGTATAAGAAGCCACCTCATTTTCATTTAATTTTACGAGTTTTTCAATTTTTCCATCCTGATTCCTTTCAACTTTCAAGGAAACACTATTTTTAATATTTACATCTCCTTGGATCAGTTTATATCCATCCTGATCATAAAAAATGTAAATATCTTTATCCTCATATCGCCAAAGTTCTCTTTCCGAATCATATATGACTCCATACAAAGAATAATCTTCTAGTGTATCATCTTTTACTTTATCATCACCTGCTTCAAAAGACTGAACTCCATTGAGAATAATAGTTTCCTTTAATTTCTCTGTATTTTTGTCAAATTCTTCTTTGGTTAGCACTTTTAATCCCTCTAATTTATAAGTTTTACTTCGCTGTGCTTCAATATCAATTTCTCCGTCAGAAAAAGAAAAACCTTCCGTATTTCCAGATGCATCTTTTTTATCTGAAAATTTTCTCACTAACTTTCCTTCATAATAAAATCTCTTTTCCTCATTATTATACTTTAAACCATATTTTTCATATTTTTCATATTTCTTAGAATCAAACGCATCTGTTGTATCTGCACTTTTATGACTACTGTTTTCCATAGCCTGTATATTATCTTGCATATTCTTTTTGTCCTGTGTGCCACAAGCTCCCATTATTACTGCAACTAGACATATTGATCCAATAATAATATTTTTTTTCTTCATAGTTAAAATCTCCTTTCACTAAATTCATCACGCATACAGACTACTGCGATAGTCTTTCCATTTACAGAATATCACATAGAATAAAATATTGCAACTATATTTTCATATATCTTATTCTAATTTAGTAATATTCCTTTTGAGCCATGTATAATTCATAAAATTTTCCTTTTCGTTCTATAAGCTCATCAAATGTTCCATCTTCTATTACTTTTCCTTCTGAAAAAGTTAAAATTCTATCACATAGTCTACATGCACTCATTCTATGAGAAATCAAAATTAAAGTTTTATCATTATGACAAAGCTTTATCAAATTTTCATATAGTTTATTTTCACTTTTTGCATCAAGGCTAGCTGTTGGTTCATCCATAATCAGCACTTTTGCTTCTCTTACCAATCCCCTACATATTGCTAGTTTTTGCCATTGACCTCCTGACAACTCAATCCCACCCTCATTTAACTGCCCTAATTCTATATCACTATTTTTTAAAAAATAATCCAAATCAAAACTTTGAAGAAAAATATTTTCTTTTTCTAATTTTTCTTTTCCTAATGTAATATTTTCTTTTATTGTTGCATGATATTTAATAAAATTTTGAAATACGCATACTATTTTATCCATACACTTTTTATCTATATCTTTTATATCTATACCATCTATTTTTATCTTTCCCTCACTTACTGGATACATTCCCATTAAAAGATTTATAAACGTAGATTTTCCACTTCCGTTTTCGCCAACAATCACTACCTTCTCACCTGATTTAATATTCACCGATACATCATTTAAAGAGTTTTTTTTAGAATTTGGATACTTATACTTTACATTTTCAAACTGTATTGTATATGTACTACTCCTCTTATTTCCCCACTTTTTTTCTTTCAAATTTTTGAACTCATCCCATTCTTCCATAAGCCATGAAACGTCACTAAATCCTTTTATCAAATCTACAAAACATTCAACATTTTGAGTTAACAGCTGAAAAATATTAACCAGCAACATGACACTTCCAACCGTTACCATCTGATATGCAGCCAAATGACAAGTTATATAAATAAGGCTTCCAAGTATTCCATATTTTAGTATATTTACGCATAATTCGTACAAAAAATATTTTACTGACAACTCTCTATTTTTTTCGATAACCTTATCATTAGTTATTTGTGCCTTCTCTAAAAAAAAAGGTTCCAAATTTAACAATTTAATATCTTTAACATATTGTCTTTGGAATACAGCATTAAGAAAATAATTTTTTTTCCTTTCCTCTGGAAACAAATCTCTTGCGAGACAAAATTTTTCTTTATTTTTCTTCTGTTTTAAAGCTATTGACGGAACTAAACTTATAATAATTAGTATTGGGAAATACCATCTTATATCAAAAAGCATAACACAATATATGAGTATTGATATCACAATTGTCACAACCTGAAATCCTGTCGTTAAAATATCTAATACATCATCTGCCATTTTTGAATTTATTCTCTCCATTAAGTCATATACTTTTCGGTTTTCAAATTCTTCCATATCAATATTTTTAATTTTTTGATGTATACTTTTCATAATATTTTTACTAAACTGATAATTGATTCTTAAAAAAAAATGTTCCTTAACATAATTGAGAATTTGTATCAAGCACTGAAGAATTTCGTATGCAAATATCACAAACACTATTATTTGTAAATCTATTTCTGAGAAGTCACTAATACAGTCAATAATCACCTTATATATCCACGTTATAAAAGGTTCTATCATTCCTGCTGAAAGCAGCAAAACAATCATTATCACAATTCTTTGTAACAATCTTTTGTCTATTATTTCTTTTATCATTTTGATACATATTTTCATCTTATTCATCTCACTTATACCATTTACTTTGTTCCATGTAATATTTTTGAAAAATACTAGTATTATTCAAAAGTTCTTTATACGTACCTTCTTCTACAATTTGTCCATTTTGCAAAGTTACTATTTTATCTGCGAATTTAGTCAATCCTATTCTATGAGTTATTATAATCACTGTCTTATCTTTTAATAATTCTTCTATCTCTTTAAAGCATTCTCTCTCTGCGACAGGATCCATAGCAGATGTTGGCTCATCAAATACAATAATCTCAGCATTTCTAATTAGCGCACGAAGTAAAGCTATCTTTTGCCATTGCCCACCTGATAATTCAAGTCCATTTTCATAAATTTCAGGTCCCAAAAGACTATCAAGTCCATTTGGCAGATTTTCGATAAATTGAAATTCTTTTTTGTTTTTATAAAAGTCTTCAAATTCATCAATATCGGCGCTTAAATTTCCTATAAAAATATTCTCTTTTACTTTCAAATAAAATCTACCAAAATCTTGAAAAATAGCAGCTTTTTCCCATTTTCCTATACTTATTTCTCCCTTCGTAGGTAATAATAAACCCATTATAATTTTTGCCAGCGTACTCTTGCCCGAACCATTTTCTCCTACTAAAGCTACTTTTTCCCCTTTTTTTATACATAGATTGATATTTTTTAAAACAAGATTTTTTTCATCATATCCAAAAAATATATTCTTTAGCTCAAGTTTATCAGTTATATGCTCCGGTGCATCTACATTTACTTTTTGCTCTTTTGTATTCATAATTTTTATAAATGAATCTATATAAGAAAAATCTTCTTTCGCATTCATTACATATTCTACACAAGCAAATACTGTAGTACAAAAAAGTATCTGCGCCTGAATTAACATTATTGCAACATCTGATGTTATATTTCCTTTTTTCAAATATATAAACACAAATAGAAACATGCCTCCCTCTAATAAATACATCAAAATTCCTGTAATAATATTAATTGCTGACCATCTTTTACTAAACCCTAAATGCTCCTTTGCAATTTGATCATAATTTTCCATTCTTTTTTCCACAATCCAGTCATATCCGTTATAATTTCTTATTTCCTTAGCATATTCTCTATTTTCCAATAGGTCTTTATAATAATATTCCTTATGCCACTTTTTATCTTGTTTCTTTAAAAATCGAATTGTATCTTTTGAGTTAAAAATTAGAACTATATTTTGAAATATACTCATAATTAGAAAATATGCAAAAAATTTTTTGTCTATTTTGACAAGTATAGCACATAAACTAATCATGGTGGATATAATTGCTATCAAAGAAAATATCTGACCAATAAAATCTGCGATTTTATTGTCTACTGCTTTCCTTGAGCGCTCAACATCAACTAAAAATTGTGCTGAATCAAATTTTAAAATTGATATATTATGTATTTTTCCACATAATTCATGATAAAAAACTCTAAACACTTTCTTTTGGATAAATAATTCCCAATTTTCACTGATAAAATGTTCAAAACTTCTCAATAATTGTATTACGATAAAAGCAATTATTAGTATTATTACTAATGCCTCTTTAGGGCTATTGATCTGTCTCATTATTTTTTGTACTATCAAAATGCTCCCTGATTGCAAAATTCCAATAGCAAAAAATATAAATATCATTCCCAAAAACGCCAAAATATTTCCTTTAATAATTTTTTTTATTATCCATTTATATCCTATTTCCATTGCTTTTTCCTTTTATTTCTTACAATTATTCTGTTTATCATTTCCCTATATGTATTATATTGTATATTTTTTTAATGAATATTCTTGCGACTCGAAAAATCACAAATTCAGAAATTTAGAAATCAGAGTTCTGACACCAGAAATTGCCTTTTTGTGCTTGATTACGGTTTCATTTCTATGGGAATATTTTTCAAGGTCTTGTCACATCTACAGTGAGTAGTAGCCTTTACAAATATTTCTGTAGAAATTATGCATTCAATATGCACAAAAGTGAATCTAAGAAGTGATTTCCATATATATCACCGGACAGCTAATATAAACTTATCCAGAACATTCATTTAAAAAATATTTATGCAAAAGAATTATATACTTTTTTTCTAAAATGCGTTAAAATTATAGATAAGATAAAATAAAATGGAACTTTTACCATAAAAGTTCCATTTTAAGTTAGCTATTAAAGAATTTGTAATAAGGTAACCTCTTTATATCATTTTTTTGTCAAAGACTTTTCGCAGTAAAATGTCTATATGCTTTATTAACTTATTTTACCAAGATTTACATGTAAAGTTCTTTTTACATGTGTATTTAGAGCAGTTAAAGCTTGATGTACAAGTAAAGTTTGATGTACAAGCTCTTGGTTCGATAGTTGCTACTGTTGCTTTTGTTGCTACTGGTTTTGTATAGTTCATACTAAATACCTCCTATAATTAAATCTAAATCATTTATCAAAAACAAATTCTTTAATAGCCGGTTACCTTATTGTTGTTTTAAAAAATCTTCAAGAAATTGTTCTTTTCGAAGTTCACACTCTCCATCAGTTTCTTGAATAGAACCGTTGTTCAAAGCTAGTGCTAAACACCCTTTTCCGCATGATGATTGCCATACACATTTTTCACACTCATGCATATATTTCATTCCATATCTCAGGAACCATACTAAATGAGAAAGTCTATCACCTTTACATATTTCACTTAATGTTTCGTCATAAACATTTCCTATAGAATAGTTTTCTCCTGAAAATATTTGACATAAATATACATTACCGCTTGAATCAATACGTGGTGTCAGTGGAATCTTCTTTCCATCTATACTATCCATAATTAGTGGACAAACCCCTGTAAATTCATCTGGAAAAGAAATATTTATCCCATTTTCAATATACCTCAATATTTCTTCATCTGAAGATATATTTCTAATAAACGCCTTTTTATCTTTTGGCAACAAATACATTTTATCGATATTTTTCTTTCCTCTACCAAGTAGCGTTAACGTAGCCAAGTCGATATGTTTAATTCCCTGCTCTGCTAACATTTTTATCATCTTTTTTACATCTGTAATATTAAACGCAGAAACCATGCACCTTATTAAAACTCTCTCTGCAAGCCCCGCATCAAGTAAATATTTCAAACCTTTTATAGTTTTATCAAAATTACCCTTTCCACATAATTTATCATGTGTATCTGGACATGAACCATTCAAGCTTACTTGTATAGATAAATTATGAGCTTTTAACGCTTTAGCAATTTCTGGTGTAATCAATGTTGCATTAGTTATCATTAATTTTCTTCCAAATTCTTTCTCATCTAGCTTTTTAACAAACTCCCAAATCAAAGGGTGTAATAATGGTTCCCCACCTGATAATGTAACGGTTGTATCTTCTCCATTTGGAAGACTATTAAGAATATTTTCATATTCTTTCATGTTGATTAAATTGCGCAACACGCCTGATTCATTATAACAATGTAAGCACCGTAAATTACATTCAGATGTAAGCTCTATGTACGCTCCTTGCAGACTGTAATTATCTACTAAACTTTCATTTATCATATTATTCACCTTCTATCCTTCTTTAATTAAACCGTTTTCTCCTAAGTATTCTAGAATTTCAATACAGTCATTCTTTACCGTATCATAAAACTCTGCCACATCTAATTTATACATGTGTAATACACATTGCACTACTTCTTCTAACTCCCTTCCCTCACAGTTTTGCCATATAGCAAATGCAGTATTATTCAACGTAATTATTGATTTTCCATCATTAGTAAGAACAAGTACATTCTCTTTTACATTTTCATACGGTCTATTCCTCTTTTGATATTTCATACGCAAAATTCCTCCTATTGATATGAAGTTATTTTTCTACTTTTTCCCATCCCTCTTTTTCTGAAATCACATCCAACGAACTAATTTGTCCATTTTTATTCCTTGAAACATAAATCCAAACACTACTCTTAGCACCTTCATCCACATAAATACAATACCCTACATCTACAAGCCCTCCTATTTCACTTCCTTTAAAAAACCATTTGCCATTAACATATTCAATTCCATTTTCTTCATATACATACAGCGGATGTTCTCTTTCCTCAAGTTCATTCAGCTCCACTACTTGTGATTTTCCTATACTTTCTGAGATGCTTTCAATCGAATCCATTTTAAAAAATATCAGTAAAATAATAAATGTCGTTGAAACAAGTAATGAACATGTGTATTTCTTTTTCTCTTTATCAAAATTCATTATAGAAACAATTCTTTTTTTTACTATAGAATCTCCAAATCCATTTAATAAATAAACTGGATTTTTAGAATTTCTTGCAAACTTCAAAAGTAACTCTGCATATTCCACTTTTCCTCCCAGTTTAGAAACCACATTATAATCGCATCTGAGTTCCAAATCCTGATCAAAAAACTTAACCAAAATCCACACAAAGGGATTAAACCAATATATCGTTGCTATAATTACTGCTAAAATCTTCCATAAAGAATCCCTATGTTTCGCATGTACCAATTCATGATACAATAAATATTTTTGTTCCTCCTCTGTCATAACTAAAACTGATTGCGGCAACAAAATCGTCGACTTAAAAATACCAAATGTTAATGGGGATTGAATACTCGTACACATTTTTGTGTGGATATGTTTCTTATTATGAGATATATGGAATAGACCATTAAATCTATCTGCACTGGTCGTTTTATAAATTCTTTTTAAAAATCTACAATAATTTAGAACAAACATACATAGTAGACAAATACTAATAAATATCCATATGCACATTATCCATACATTAAGATTTTCAAAAATTCCAAATTTAATTTTCTCATTTGCATTACTTTCATTTTTCAATACCCAGCTTGCTACCATCATTTTGATTATCGGCACAAAAAAAGATAACAGTAATTTGATAATAATTGCTTCCCATAACACACTATAAAAATATGATGCAATTCTTTTTCCCCCGTATTTTCTTATGAAAATCACAAAAATTATAAAAATACTAACTAAGATATTTAGCCTTAATAAATTCACTACTTTTCCTCTTTATATCTTTTAATAAGATTCTCCATTTCATCTAATTCTGAATCACTAACGTCATCTTGAGATAAGAAACAGGATAAAAACTTCGTCCGTGAACCCGAAAACATCTTTCCTATCA
The DNA here is from genome assembly GCF_059731825.1 of Faecalimonas nexilis. NCBI lineage: Bacteria > Bacillati > Bacillota > Clostridia > Lachnospirales > Lachnospiraceae > Faecalimonas > Faecalimonas nexilis. The sequence continues at coordinate 2,245,924 of NZ_AP029189.1, forward strand.
ATTCTTGTGTTTCCTTTTTTTGAACATCAATTTTATCTATTATCGGGACACACAAAAACCCCGGTTCTCTACGTTCTATGGCTCCTTTGTCTACACATTTTTTAATCACAGTATATGTTGTATTTTTATTCCAATCTGTAAGATTTTGCATTATTTTTACAATTTCAGATGCTTTTAAACTCCCTCTTTCCCACAAAACATTCATTACTTTAATTTCTGAGTCATACAACTTCATTAAAACGGTACCTCCTTTATACTATTGCAATAGTCTTTTGTCGTTGTGTAAATACTATCACAATAGTCTTATTATGTCAATATATTTTTCATTTTCATTGCAGAGCAAGTTTCGCCTGAGTAACTCAAAACTCACTTCGTGACTTTTTCCTACTCGGCAAACTTGATGGGGATTTCGCTCCCCATACCCTCAACATCATCATATTTTTCAAATATGTATATTGGCTCCTATCTTGATAGTCGCAGCGTGATTGTTCCATCACGGTAATAAAAAAGATGTCTACTGCTACACTTTTCATAGCAATAAACATCTTTTTCTAAATTACTGTTCTTCTTTCTGATCTTGGGCTTTTAATATTGCAAGAACATCTTCTACGGTTCTTCCCGAAGCAACTACCGCCCGGAACAATGTTTCCTTTTCCTGCTCCTCAATTTTCGCCTGAATTTCTTTTCTTTTAGAACGAAGCTGCTTCAATTCATTCTCTACTTCCTGAATTCTTTCGTTTACTGTTACAAGCTGTTCCTCCAAAGTAAGCACATTCTGTTTTTTTCTTCCTCTTGGCATAGTCAACCTCCATACAATTATTTTTTCTATTGTATCATGTTTTCAAACTATTTTCACAGTGATTTTATATTTTCCAATACAGTTCCCTCTATCGGCTTATATATAAATAGAATTTTTATAAAAGGAGATTTTATACTATGGCAAGACCAAAAAAAGAAAAATCATTACGGCATACACATCAAATTATGCTGCGTCTTACTGATACAGAATACGAAATTATATCTTCTCAGGCAAAATCCGCAAATCTGCCTTTGGCAGAATTTGCCCGTAGACAAATTATGAACAAAAGAACAATTCTAAAATACGAACTGGTGGCTGATCTGCCGGAATTAAAAAAATTGATTTCCGAGTTTGGAAAAATAGGAAGTAATCTAAATCAGATTGCCCGGTACTTCAATAGCGGCGGTATTCATTCACAGGAAGTACAAAAATCACTCCAACAGAGTCTTTCTAAAATCTATGAAATGAAATACGAAGTCTTAAAACTTGCCGGAAACTTTTCTGCCCAAAATATATCTGCTCCCACTCATTCAAGAGGTAATGAATATGGCAATTCTTAAGCATATTGCAATTAAAAATATGGACTACGGAGAAGCACAACGTTATCTTCTGTTTCAACATGATGAACATACGAAAAAGCCAGTCCTTGATGAAAATGGAGAACTCATTCCAAGAAAGGAATATTACATTGACGGTATCAACTGTGATCCCTTCTCTTTTGATTTGGAATGTAAAGAGTTAAACGCACAATATCGTAAAAACCAAAATTTTGATGAAATCAAATCTCATCACTATATTCTAAGCTTTGATCCGAAAGATACCGAAGATCATGGATTAACCGGAGAAAAGGCACAACGACTCGGATTAGAGTATGCTCAAAAAAATTTTCCGGGACATCAGGCTCTTGTCTGTACCCATACAGACGGAAATAATGAAAGCGGAAACATTCATGTACATATTGTAATCAACAGCCTAAGAAAATATGATGTAGAGCGCCAGACATTTATGGAACGTCCCTGCGATGCCCGTGCCGGATACAAGCATCATCTAACACCGACTTATCTTATTTATTTAAAACACTCACTTATGGATATTTGCCATAGAGAACATTTACATCAGGTGGATTTACTTTCTCCGGCAGAGAAAAAAATCACAGACAGAGAGTATCGTGCAAAGCACACTGGGCAAAAAAAGCTGGACGCTCTGAATAAAGAAATGTTGTCCAAAGGAATTGCTCCACGCCAAACCGTTTTTCAGACACAAAAGGAATATCTGCGAACCGCTATTGAATACGCCGCTGCTTCTTCCTGCAATATCGAACAATTTCAGGCAGCACTTTTCAATAACTATCAGATTACTTTAAAAGTAAGCAGAGGACGTTTCAGCTATCTACACCCGGAACGAAACAAGTTCATTACCGGAAGATCACTAGGTTCCCATTACACAGAAGATTATCTGCTTTCCATTTGGGAAAAGAAGAAAGAACCCCAAATGCAATCTCACACAGGCTCGGAACTTTTCACTCCTCATTCTGCTTCTACTGTTACGGAAAGAAAAGGAACTACAGCCTTCTGTTTTATAAAATCAGACCTACGGCTTGTCATAGATCTGCAGCAACGTGTCAAAGCGCAGAATAATCCGGTTTATGCCAGAAAAGTAAAGCTTTCCAATTTACAGCAAATGGCAAAAACCATTGCTTATGTACAGGAACGTGGCTATTCCACAGAAGCGGATTTGATGACCGCACTGACCACATCACAGTCGGAAACTGCCAACTGCCGAAAAAACCTCCGTTCCACACAACAGGAATTGAAAAGGCTCAATGAACAAATTCATTACACCGGACAATACCTTGCAAATAAATCTGTTTATAGGGAATTTTTACACGCAAAAAATAAGAAACAATTCCGACAGGAACATCTGTCAGAAATTACGCTTTATGAAACTGCCCGGAATTTCTTAAAGCAGCACTCAGAAAATGAAACATTGCTTTCTATGAAATTATTAAAATCTGAAAAAGAAAAACTGCTTTCCATAAAAAATATGCAGCGTCAGGAATATCAAAAAAGAAAACAATACGAAAAAGAATTGCAGACTGTATGTAAAAATGTCGAGATGATTCTTCATGGAAAGTCTGATTTTGAAAAGAATTCTGAAAAGGATATACCACCACGCTAACCCTTCTGCTCCAAAATTTCTTTCTATTTTTGTTGTATTCTTTTGTTATCTGTTTTATACTAAAGGCAAGATAGAAAAGGTGGTGATTTAGTGGAACTGGAAACAACGCTATCGCAAACAATTCGTACTGCAGGAAGCAATTCGGATTATGACTCTGCTTGTAAACGGCTACTTTCTGAAAAAATCATTCTTGCTTGGATTATGAAGAATTGTTTAGAAGAATATCGGGAATGCAGCATTTCAGAAATCATTGAAAAATATATTGAAGGTGAACCGCAAGTCGCAGAAGTTCCGGTTCTGCCTGATCAGACCAATCCCTCTTTAATCAAGGGAGAACGCACAGAAGATAAAACCATTACGGAGGGAACGATTACCTACGATATTCGTTTCACAGCAACTGCACCAAAGTCTGGTGAGTTCATCCGTTTAATTATCAATGTAGAAGCACAAAACAATTTTTATCCCGGTTATCCGTTGCTTAAACGCAGCATATACTATTGCAGTCGTATGATTTCTGCTCAATATGGTACTGTATTTTCATCTGCACAGTACGATAAAATTCGCAAAGTCTACTCCATCTGGATTTGTATGAACCCGCCAAAATCCAGAGAAAATACTATTACCCAATATTACATTGCAGAAAAATCGCTTGTGGGGCATGTTACCGAAAAAGTGGAAAATTATGATTTGATGTCTGCTGTTATAATTTGCCTCGGCAAACCGGACAGTGAGAATTATCACGGAGTTTTAAAATTATTAAATGTCCTGCTTTCTTCAGAAACAACACCGAAGGAAAAAGAAAGAATTCTCCATGATGATTTTGATATTGAAATGACGCAGAATTTAGAAAGAGAGGTGTCGCTGATGTGTAATTTAAGTCAGGGAATTGTTGAAAGCACTACCGAGCGAAATACTTTAGACAGTATCCGCAATCTAATGGAAACACTAAACTTGACTACCGAAGAGGCTATGGTAGCTCTGAAAATCCCAGAAGCAGAACGCCCAAAATATTTCGCTATGTTAAAAGAACTATAAAGGGAACGAGGGAAATCCGAATACACAAATTCCGATTTCCCTTTCTTTTTATTTCCTTTTCCTCTCCATCTCATTCTCCATAACCGGCTGTGGCAAATTCTTCATATTTAAAGCCGCCTGTTTTAAATGCAAACGGTCTAACACAGAAATTCGTGTTCCGATCTTACGGGGCTTTACTGGCAGATTATTCATTCTTCCATCAATCATATTATAATTTTGTTCTTCTGTAATCTCTGCACTTCTTAAATATTCTCCATTTTCATAGGCTTTCTGCCAGTTTTCCAAAACAGGTTTTCCACTTTTTTTCCGTATTTCTTGTGGGTGCAGATAGGAAACAATCTGTTCTTTGACTGTTTCGTCAAATCCCGTCGTAACCTGATCCACTATTAACTTTCCAGTTCCATCTACCACCACCCAAGCGGCATTTTTTCCGTATGTCGTATGCTCCATCAGGAAAAATTCTTTTCCTTCCACCACCAGATTATCGAAGGCAAGCCAGCTTCCTTCTTTCCCTTCAATATGAAAATTGGTAGTGGCAAGAGAAATCAATGTACTGGACGAACCATTCCGAATAAAACCTGCTAAAACAGTAAATCCCTCTTTTTCCAAATAATAGGCTGCCGTTTCCCCATTTTTATCTAAAATCAGTACATCCCCGATGCTTAGAGCATGTCCGGAAAAATTTTTCGGTAACTGCTTTGCCAAACGGTTTCGGATATTATCCGGTGTTTCATCATACCGCATCCAACTTCTATATACTTGCTTATAATCTGTATAGCGTATCTGAATATGTTCTTTTTGTAATTCTGCATAAGAACGAAAACGCTTTTTTCTGTTTTCCGGAATTTCTCTAAGCTGATACACTGCAAATTGATTACCTGCCATAACCGCTTCTCCTGTATTTCCATTTTTTCATTACAATTCCGCTTCTTTCTTACGGGTGTGGGACGTTTCTTCTTTTTTCTCCTGTTTCTTTAACAGTTCCTTCCGCTCTTTTAAGGCTTTTAGCACAGAAACTTTTCTTCCCATTGTTCCCTCTGGTTTTGCCTGCTCCGCTGTATTTTCCCGTTGTTTTTCTGCCAATATTCTCTCTAAATCTCGCATTGCCTTTTGTACCAACGGACTTTCTTTATAATGGGGAACTAAATCAATCAAGTCTTTGGAGATTTTCCCTCCAGACATCAATTCGTATTCCCCATCATAAATGCTGCCATCTTCCAGACAAAATCCAATTCCTTTTATCCCATGAATGCGATCCTCTGGAATCGTTTTATATTTTTCTACAGCTTCTTCCAATGTCAGATTTTCATAATATTCTCCCATAGAAGGAAATTCCATACATTCTGCAGCATAGAAAGAAATTTTTGGTTCTTGTACCGTTTCCTGTGGTGTCCTTCCCTGCTTTTCTGCTTCTCTTTCGTCAAGATACTGTTCTGCACGCTTTATGTATTCCTGCAGTGTCCCGGTTTTTTCCAACGAAATGGGATTTATGTCAATCTTTAATCCGGCAATCCGCATTCCATTTTCCTGAAGCAGATTAAAAAAGGCATCTTCCTTGATGTCTCCGGTATAAGAAAGCACCACATCAAGATCAGAGTCTTCCCTATATAAATTTTCTCTTGTGCGGCTTCCATATACTCTTGCTGCCAATAAAGTAATTTCTTCATATCCAGCCTCTTCCAGTTCCGCCTGTGCGTAACAAAGCACCGATTCTTCAATGTTCTGACGGCTCTCCCCACGCAACAGTTCTTCTTCCCGAATATCAATCTGTGAAGTTGGTGTCAGTTCCCCTTCATATAATCTCTGTTTCTCCCCTTCTATTACAGATTTTTTAAGTTCTTCATAGGAAAACGGCTCGCAAGGCAATTCACCTATTCCTTCCTCTTGAAATATCTGGGAAAAAACCTCTTCTTTAGAGGCAGTTATATTCTCGTAAAACTGTCCACCAATCTCACGAAACGCTTGGTCATAGATGATACATTCATAGCCTTCTGAAATTTTCTGCAACATCACATACCCATATCCGGATCGGAAAGCCACGTTATTTTCTTCACTCTCCATCAGGGGTTTTAATGCCTCATACGACTTCTGCGGAAAATATTCTGCCCGTTCAACCTGTTCCTGAAGCATTTCACTATCAATCTTTCTACATGCAGTCAAATCTGCCCCTTCCTCTAATAACAGTGTTTTTGCCGCTTCTTGAAGTGTAACATCAAAGGTATCGTATACCCCTCCATCTAATTCTTGAAACTCTTGATCGTAAAAGGTATAATCATACCCTTCCTCTGTTTCCTGAATAAAGAAAAACTGTCCCGTTGTTTCTATCTGATAAGCTGCTTCTCTTTCTGCTTCGTCGAATAAACTTGCATTTGAAGTTTCCACCTTCTCCTGCTTTTTGGCGGTTTCTTTTTCTTCCAGATACTCTCTGATTGCTTTCACAACCTCCTGATCCAGACCATTTTCCAAATCCTGTGCAACCACTTTACCATCTCCATTTACCAGAACCGGCGCAACCGAAGCTCCGTATTCGTTATGCTCCATGAGATAGAAATGTTCCTTCTCAATTTCCACTTCTTCTACCGTATGCCATAAGCCTTCATGCTGTTTCAGTTCCACCGCTTTTGTATCCATACCAATTTTTATTTTTTTTTCGTTCTGAATATCATCTCTTTCACTTCTGTCTGTTTCCAATTCTTTCATTTTTTCTTCCAGTTCCTTAATAAACTCTCCTGCTGTTTTTCGTATTGCGTCCATGAAAGTCCTCAATTCCCATATCTTCAGATTTTCACTCCACCCTGCAATATAAGGAACAGAATAGTCAGAAGTATCCAGTCCAAAATATTGACACACCGTATAGGCAATGCTTTCCGCCTCTATCTCCTTTGTTCTCTGATCTTTTTCTTCTCCTGCCTGTTCCAATACTTCCCTGTCATGCAGCTTTGCATGGGCAATTTCGTGAATGAGTGTTTTTATCGTCTGACTTTCACCCATATCTTCTTTCACAACAATCTCTTTCTTTTTATTACTGTAATATCCCTTTGCTTCTCCTTCTGTTTCACCAAAGCGGATAGGCACAGGGGATAGTTCTCTGACTGCCTGTAAAAACAAGGGAAAATTTTGTACCTGCCCCGTTAAATCCGGTATTGCAAGTTCCGGTAACGGCTCTCCATACGTTTGTGATATATCAAATACACGGACTACCCGAAAATCAGAAACGACATGCTCCACTACTTCTGTTTCTGGCTGCCCGTCCGGTCCCAAAATCGGCTCATTTGTTTCCGGATCAAATTTTTCCACCAGTTCCTTTTCTTTCCTCTGTGAAGGAGCAATAATCTGAATTCCCTTCTCTCCCTTTTTCACCTGACGATGAAAATTTTTCTGCCATGCGGAATATCCCGCTACCAAAGTTGCTTCTGGTCTTTGCAATGCAATCAAAACCGTATTATTAAAGCTGTAATTATAAAATTTTGACATGGTTTTTAAATATTCTGTATACCGTTCTGAGGTAAATAACGCTTTTACACCTTCTTCCAACTGCTTCGTAATTTCATACATTTGCTGCTCTCTATTTCCTGCCATAGACAAATCCTCCATCGTAAAAATGTCCCGCCAGTTTCCTGACGGGACTTCCTCTTTATAACTGCTGTTCCGGCTTTTTCTTCTGCATATTTCTGTTTTTCCAGCCTTTTTCCATATTTCTTTGTGTGGTTTTCAATCTGCCAAGCACTGAAGATTTTTCTATTTTTCCTTTTCGACCTTCTGACACTCTGCCTGCATAATTGACTGACCTTCTCGGCAAATCTGCCACCTGATCTACTTCTTTCTCCTGATCTTGCGGCATTTCCTTTTCATCCATATTCAAAAGGGAGTTCAGTTCTGCAAGCCTTTCCATCTTCTCCTGCAATTCCTTTTCTTTGGGAAAAGGCTTCGCAGCTTCCTCCTGTGCTGTTTCCAACTGCTTCTGCAGTGTTTCCAATTTTTGCTCTGTTTCTTCCATTTTCTTCTCAATTCCACCTAACGCATTACTGATACGCTGTAAATTTCCAAGAATATCCTTTCCCATCTCAATCAGATAACTGCATTTTCTCTTAATGGTCATAATGTACCGTTGATTAAACGCATCAAATTTTGCGTATAAAGAAAAGTCATGAAACGTTCCTATTTTTCCCTCTGTATGAATAGCTTTTAGTCCTTCACATGCTGCCAAAAGTGCGGTTCCTGCTTCTTTTTTATCCGTAAAGGTTTTATTGGAAACAATCATGGAAAAATCTTCGTTCTCAAAAATAGGACGGACGGCTTCTGCATCGGAACGAAGCCCCGCAAGGCGTTCTTTCTGTGCTGCAATCTGCATTGGATAATTCTTTGCAATATCCGTTTCCAGTTTATATTTCTGGCTGGTATGGTTTGCTTTTAATAATTTCAATTTACTTACCTGTATATCCAGATCCATTTTTTCTTTGATATAAGGGTTTCCTGTTGCCAGTGCCTTAATTTCTGCATACGACAATGCTGTGTCATCGACATCTTCACAGGCACGAACAGGGGATTTGCTTGTCATAATCTGGGAAATAAATTTCTGTTTATTCTCCAAAATCTGCCACATATACGCATCAAAGGTATTCTCTGTCACATACCGGAAAATCTTTACTTTTTTATTTTGATTGCCTTGCCGCAAGATTCTTCCCTCCTGTTGTTCCAAATCTGCGGGCTTCCAGGGGCAATCTAAATGATGAAGGGCAATCAGGCGATCTTGAATGTTTGTACCTGCCCCTAATTTCGGGGTAGAACCCAGTAAAACCCTGACCTGACCGGAACGCACTTTTGCAAAAAGTTCTGCTTTTTTTGTTTCCGTTCCTGCTTCATGAATAAACACAATTTCCTCTTTTGGTATCCCTTTTGTTACCAGTTTTTCCCGAATATCATCATATACATTAAAAGAACCGTCACTTTTTGGTGTTGATAAATCACAGAAAATAAGCTGTGTAGAAAGCTGCTCCTTTGTTTCTTCCCAAATAGAAAAAGTATTTTCCACACAACGGTTAATCTTGCTGTCTTCATAATCTGGAAGCATGTCATTGATAAGACGCTGATCCAACGCACATTTTCGTCCATCATTAGTGATTTTAAGCATATTATCAACAGAAGCGTCCACACCTCCACTTCTTACAATTTCCGCACGTTCCCCAAACGCTGCCACTAATTCCTGTTGTTCTTCACTTGGCTTTAGCACTTCATTGATATACTCTGCTTCCGGCACAGGTAAATGCAGCATATCTGCAGTCTGAATATCCGCACTTTCTTTAAAAAGAGAGATCAACTCCGGAAGATTAAAAAAGCGGGCAAACCGTGTTTTTGCACGATAGCCCGTTCCTTCCGGTGACAATTCTACTGCTGTCACTGTTTCCCCAAAAGTTGCCGCCCAAGAGTCAAAATGTCCCAACTGTAACTTTTGCAAAGTATCATATTGTAAATACCTCATAATGGTATATAGTTCCGTCATACTATTCGAAACGGGAGTTCCTGTGGCAAAAGTAACACCCTTTCCTCCCGTCAGTTCGTCCATATATCTGCATTTCATAAACATATCTGAACTTTTCTGTGCGTCAGTCTGTGCAATCCCTGCAATATTTCTCATTTTTGTATAAAGAAACAAATTTTTGTAAAAATGGCTCTCGTCTACAAACAGCCTGTCTACCCCTAACTGCTCAAAGGTCACCACATCATCTTTTCGGGTATCGTCGTTTAATTTTTCCAGTCTTTTCTCCAGACCTTTTCTCGTTTTTTCCATCTGCTTTATGCTATAACGTGGACTGTCATCACTCTGTGCTTCTTTGATTGCCAGCATGATTTCTTCTATCTGCTGTTCAATCATTGCCATCTGACGCTCTTTTGACAGTGGAATACGCTCAAACTGGCTGTGTCCAATGATAATTGCATCGTAATCTCCTGTGGCAATCCGAGAACAAAACTTCTTTCGGTTCGCCGGCTCAAAATCCTTCTTGGTAGCTACCAATACATTGGCTCCCGGATAAAGCCGGAGAAAGTCACTCCCCCACTGTTCAGTCAGATGATTCGGCACAACATAGAGATTTTTCTGCGAAAGACCAAGCCGCTTACTCTCCATTCCCGCTGCGATCATCTGGAACGTCTTTCCAGCCCCTACACAGTGTGCCAGCAATGTGTTTCCTCCATACAATACATGGGCTACTGCATTTTTCTGATGTGGCATCAAGGTAATTTCCGGTGTCATTCCTACAAATTGAATATGACTTCCATCATATTCTCTGGGACGGACACTGTTAAAAATCTCATTATATTTCTTACACAAGGCTTCCCTTCGGTCTATATCACGAAAAATCCATTCCTTAAAGGCTTCTTTAATCATATCCTGCTTTTGCTGTGCCAGCATAGTTTCTTTCTTATTTAATAATCTGTGTTCTCCATCAGCGTCCTGTATGGTATCATAAATCTTTGTATCCCGCAGATTTAACGCATCTTCCAGCAAACGATAGGCATTTGCACGGGCTGTCCCATAGGTAGCAGTTACCCTTGTATTCCCATACGTATCCAGCGATTTCCCTGAAATATTCCACTGTCCGTTTACCGGAGCATATTTTACTTCAATCCGGCTTCCAAGATAATAGTCTGGCGTCTGAAATAGTTCTCCCATAAACTCGGTGATATACTCTGCGTCCACCCACGTTGCACCAAGTCGGATTTCAATTTCTGATGCTTCCAATTCTTTTGGCTGCACTTTTTCAAGCGCCTGCACATTCACCTGATAGCGATCGTGATTTTCAGCAAATTGTTTTGCTACTTCCAGCTTTACCCGGACATTCCCTGATAAATATTCATCTGAAGTTTCCCACTTTTCCGTCAATGGATTTTGGAAAATAACTCCGGTTAATTCTTCAATAATCTCTGCCTCCGGCTTTCCTGTCAGTTCTGTCATAAAGGACAAATCTATTTTTGCACGTTCTGCCAAAGACAGAGCAAGTGCTTCACTTGCAGTATCCACACGCTCTATCGGTTCTGCTTTTCGGATTGTACGCTTATGAAAAATATCTGCTTTTCTTTTTAACTTCCCCTCTTCGTCTAAAAATTCCAAAGAAGCAAGCAGACAATAGCTGCTATCCTGTGAAAATGCCCGACGGTTTGCAGCGCTGTTGAGCAGTCCATATTTTTCTGTAAAAGTATCATAGGTTTGGTTTAATTCCTTTTGAATACTCTTGATTTCCTCCTCACCGGCATCTTCCATCTGGCTGTCAATCAACTTTCTGGTAATATCCCGAATCTCTATCATGCCTATGACACGTTCTGTTGTCACAGCAGGTAAATCCATACGGTTCATTCTGGAATTTTCCCGATAATACACCTGTTCTCCAACCTTTGCAAAACTGAAATTCTTCACAGACGGATCAGCCAGAATGGAGTCTTCTGTTTCATTTAAGTCCAATTCGTCAAACTCTCTGACTGTAATCTGCCCTTGAATGAAAGGAATAACCTCTTTTAACTGTTCTTCCAAAGAAGTTTCTTTTCTCGGCTTTACTGTAACTTCCATTCTTCCATACTGATTGCTCTCAAGCGCAAAGTCCCCCAGCACCATTTCCGGATGTTCTACAAAATAAGAATTGATTTTATATCCCTCTTCGGTTTCTCCCACTTCCACCCAAGAAGGCTTCTGCAGCACTGCCCGATCCCGTTTTTGGAAAAATAAAATATCGGATACTACATCTGTTCCGGCATTTTTGCGAAACGCATTTTCCGGCAAGCGGATTGCACCTAATAAGTCTGCTTTCTCTGCAAACTGCAATCGCACTTTTTCACTTTCTTTATCCATCGTCCTGCTGGAAGTAATCACTGCTACTACACCTCCGGGACGTATCAAATCTAAAGACTTCACAATAAAATAGTCATGAATCATCAAAGAATACTTATCGTATTTTCGGTCTGATACCTGATAATTTCCAAATGGCACATTGCCAATCACGCAGTCAAAAAAACTTTCCGGATATTCTGTTTTTTCAAATCCTTTTACCTCTATCCGGTTCTTTTGATAGAGCTGACCTGCAATCTTTCCAGAAATCGGATCTAATTCTACACCATACATCTGAATGCCCTGCATATTCTCTGGAATAAGTCCCATGAAGTTTCCCACGCCGCAGGAAGGCTCCAATACATTTCCCGTAGATAATCCCATATTTTCTAAAATCTGATACATGGCTTTGATCACCGTAGGCGGTGTATAAAAAGCATTTAACGTAGAAGAACGTGCTTCTTTGTATTCACTTTCACTCAGTAAACCTTTTAGCTCCTGATATTCCTGACTCCACTCTTCTTTTCTGTCATCAAATGCCGCTGAAAGACCACCCCAGCCAACATATCTGGATAAAATTTCCTGTTCTTCCGGTGTTGCCAAACGATTTTCTGCTTCCAGCTTTTTTAATAAAGAAATTGCTTCTATATTTCCACGAAACTTCTCTTTTGGACTTCCAACACCCAGCGCATCATCTGTAATCCGAAAGTTATTCCCTTCTTTTGCATATTCTTTCTGCTGTGGAATGGTATCTTCTTTTGTTTGATTTCGTTTTTGTGGAACAGCCGTTATAATTTCTCCATCTGTACCTATCACATCTATCATATCGGCAAATTCGTTATCAGGCTGTGATAAGTTTGGTTCTTCTAATTTTTCCATGTCAAATGGCTCTTCCTGCATAAAATCAAACAGGGATAATTGTTGATTTTCATTCTCAACAGATATTTCTTTTTGCCGCTCCGGAAACAGCGTATACGTGCCTTCTATATACTGATGAAGAATTGCAAGGGTTTCCACACGTTTTTCATAATTCTCAAATTCTAAAGGTAAGGCTGCAAGGGCTTCGTCCATTTTTCTAACCAGTTCTTCCGCTGTTTCTTCCTGCTCTAACAGAAGTGGTAACTCCTGTCTTTCTTCTTCCCCAAAAAAACCGTCTGAAAACGGACGTTCAATCTCCTTTGGAAGTCGATAATAAAAGGAAACAATACGGTTCGCCATCTGTTCTCTCTCATAAGAGGGCATTCTTGTATAGTCTGCCGCTTTTAAATAAAAATCCTGATCAATCAAAAACTCAATGCGCTTTGCCACCTGTGTCCATTTCAAAAATACGGTAGCTTCCGGGTGGCTATAAGAACCTCTTTCCAGCCTTAGTCCTTTGCTATCGTAATCCGCATGAGAGTGATCTGCACCAGAAAGGGCATGACTTCTTCCACCAATCCCATAACTTTCCTTTACAAAATCCGCTTTCTCTCTTTCACTTTTGTCCTGAATAAAAAAAGCATAGGTACTAAGCCTTCCATCACGATAAGAGCCGCCACCCCCTAAAAACGCATCAATCTCATCTTGTGTAATAAAAATAGGATGTTCCTCCCAAGCAAACCCTTCCCTTGCCTGATAAGGAACTGCCTCTTTTGCAAATTTCTGAAACTGTTCTAGCACTTTATCCGGACGGTAAAAATGGAAGCGCATGATTTCTTTATCCTCTTGGTAATACTCTGCCAGTGCTTCCAATCGCTCATTCAAATCTGCCAAATACCCCGGCTGTTCCAGTAATTCACAGACCTTTTCTGTAACCGTCGGAAAAGTATTATGGAATACTTCTGTATCTTCAAATACCAGTTCGGCGACGCCCTCTGCCATATCCCGTTCCATATAGATTAAAGCGTCTGCATGTTCTTTCAGGGCATTTTCTCTCGCAGCATCTAAGACAACCTGTGGTGCATACTCTCCCTGTCTGAGCAACTGGTGTATTCTTCCACTGGCTTCCTCCCAAGATAAGAATACTTTATCGAATACGGTATCATGTACCGTATGTCCCACTGCAATCTGCATACCTAATTCATCATACCAGACCGCATACTCCCTGCCTGAAATCTGTAACCCAATGCCGCCTTTTCCATATTCTTTTTGGACAAATTCTGTATACGCTTCTTCTGGCTGCTCAATCATAAAATTATAGATGATCCGTAAATGGCTTCCAGTCCGGTTTCCTCCATAGCGCAATACTTCATCTACGATTTCTGCCGGAATTGTCACTTCTTTTGCATAAAGAGCAGCCTGCCTTTCTTCAATTTCACGAATCTGTTTTTCTACGGGAGGTAATTGGGGCAAAGAAAGAGCAGAGGCAATTTCTTCCTCTGCTCCATCGAAATCCTGTTCTGTTTGTTCCTCGCTTAATTGTATACCAATTCCGTCAAAACGCTCTCCTCTGCCATCTGCTGGAGATTGTTCATGTGTGCCACCCACTTCATCTGATCTGCCTCCTTGTCCGGAGCCGGATATTGCATAAGAAGTCCATTCATCAGAACTTCCATTCTCTCCTGTGCTGCTTTCTCGATTTCCATCAGATGTTTCTCCAATTTTCCTGTCAGCAGCATGCTCTGATACCAGTTCTTCCGGTTTTCCTTCAGGAATGTCTTCCGAAGCATTCCGTACTTCCCGATGTTCACTGGTTCGTTTTCTATTGTCAGGTTCGGAAACAGGTAATCCCCTTTGTGGTAGTATGTCAGTTCCATTCTCATTTCCTCCATTTTCTTTACTTTCTTGCATTAACGTGTTAAACTCATTATAATGTGTCCGAGAAGAATTTTCAACCCTTTTTTGAGATTTTTCCTTTTGTTCTTCCCAGTCCATTCTCCATACTGTCCGCCCAATATCCCGAAGAATCGGTTCTACAATCTGATTGGTTGCATTTCCTAAAAATGGAAGGACTGACATCGAACGAAAATCTGTAATTGCAGTAAAATCTCCTTCTTCCAAAACGTCCATAGGATCAAGACCGCAGCGGCGTGACAAAGAATAAAAGATACTGTTTTGCAGCAACTCCCGAAACTCTGTCTGTATGGTCTGTTCGTCCAAATCTTCTAAAAAAGTGCCTTCTACTTCATATTCCAGACCTTCCATTGCTTCTTCCAGATTTTCCTCTGTCATATCTCGTGCAATTTTCCAAAGTGCCGACGTAAGAGCAACGGTATCTTCTCCTGCCAGGCCATATACCTCAGACAAATGATCCAAAAGCGGCTCCTTTTGATGTTCCTTCAACTGCCATAAATACGGTGTTTTTCCACCCTGCACTTTATGTGTATCAGAAACATCAAATACATACCGTAGTCTTTTTTTCGGGTATCTGTCATCAATTAAAGCAATCCCTTTTGCTCCCCGGTTTACCCACCGTTTCATTTTGTGATTCCAAATTTCCAGCTCTGCACAGGCAGTTGCCCCCGGACGCTGTGCATAAATTAAAAGTGTATCAGAAAAAGAGTAACGGTACAGTTGTGATGCAGTATCCAGATAATGCAGCCAATCTCTTGGAGAACTGCTGATTTTTTCCGCTTCATATTGGGCAAGCCCCAAAATCTCATAGAGTTTTCCCATGAACAATCCCTCCTCTTCTTTCTATTTTCTTTTTGGAAATTCCATTTTAAAGCTTGCCCTGTCCCCTTGCAGTTCCAGCAATAAGTCTGCTGTAAATTTCTTTCCCGACCTCTGGGAATAAAAATCAGTCACACGGGTTTTCCCATGCTCTAAAAGTTCCTTTGCCATTTTCTGATCCAACGTCTTTTTCATTCCAACGAGATAACGGCTCTCTTTCCAGAGGGCAAAATTACAATCATGGGAAGAACAATAAAAATTCTTTTTTCCTTCATACACAGGACTTCCGCATACCGGACATTTCCCGATACTTTCTTTTTCGTAAAAACGGTAGCGTTCCTCTTTTGGGATTTCCCCGCAACCTGCAATCAATTTCTGGACAAATTCCGTAATGTCCTCCATAAATGTTTCACTGGTAACTTCCCCTCTCTCCATACGAAGTAATTCATTTTCCCATTCTGCTGTTAAAGCCGCTGATTTTAATTCTTCTGGCAATACAGAAATCAATGCAATTCCTTCTTTCGTAGGAAGAAGCTGTTTCCCCTTTCTTACGGCATATCCGGAAAACACCAATTTCTCAATAATACCCGCTCGTGTTGCAGGAGTTCCCAATCCCTTCTTCTCGGTTTCCACATCAAAAGAATGATTTCCGGCTGTTTCCATTGCAGAAAGCAGCGTATCTTCGGAATACGGTTTTGGCGGTGCTGTAAAACGCTTTCTCTTTTCCGGTGTCCTTCCTGCTATTTCCATTCCGTCTGAAATATTTTCCGAAATCGAAACTTGTTCCTCTTTTTCTCCCGCTTCTTCTGTTTTTCTCACCTTTTCCTGAAACGCTTTCAAAATTTTTTGAAAGCCCAGTTCCACCACCTTCTTCCCTTTTGTTGCAAAAAGGTGTTCTGCACATTCTGCCGATACTTCTGTTTCTTCAAAAATTGCCGCTTCTGAAACTGCCTGTGCTAATCTCTGTCCAATCAGATAGAAAATATCCTTCTGTTTTTTCGATAAAGCCCCTATATCCTGTTTCCATGCTTCTTTTGTTGGAAGGAGCGCATGATGATCGGAAACCTTCTGGTTATTGATGATTGCCCCTACATTCCTCCCTACCAGCTCCCTGCTACAAAAAGGAAACATATCTGAAAGAATATCTAAAAGTTCCAGTACAGACTGTTCCATATCTTCCGTGATATACTGGCTGTCTGTTCTGGGATACGTTACCCATTTTTCTTCATACAATTTCTGTAGCTCTGTCAATGTTTCCTGTGCCGTATATCCAAAAAATCGGTTTGCTTCTCTTTGCAGCGTAGTAAGATCATATAGCTTTGGCGGATTTGTCTTTTTCTGTTTGCGTTCCACTTTTAAAATGTGAATAGGGTTTCCTTCGCACATTTTTACCAGTGCATCTGCCTCTTCTTCTTTTTTCATTTTTTCTGATGTAACAAAGAAATCAAGCACCGGAAGTTCCACCTGATAATAGGCTTCTTTCTCAAAATTTTCCACTTTCTTCTGACGTTCCACTAACATAGCAAGAGTAGGCGTCTGTACCCTTCCTACAACCATTCTCTTATAATAAGTAGTTGTAAATGCTCTGGTAGCATTCATGCCAACAAGCCAGTCCGCTTTTGCCCTGCAAACAGCAGCTTCACACAGTCTTTCATACTCTTTTCCATTTTTCAAATTGGAAAATCCATCACAAATTGCCTGTTCTTCCATAGAACTGATCCATAATCTTTTCACCGGAAGGCTGCTTTTCGATAAATCATACACTCTTTTAAAGATCAGTTCCCCTTCTCGACCTGCATCACAGGCATTTACGACATATTCCAAATCTTTTCTGTTTAATAATTCTTTTAATACATCAAACTGCTCTTTTTTATCTTTGGCAATCCGTAACTCCCATGCCTTTGGAAGAATTGGAAGGTCTGCAAACTCCCATTTCTTATACCTTTCATCATATACTTCCGGGGCTGCATACTCTGCCAAATGTCCCAGACACCAGCTTACAATACAGTCCTCTCCTTCCAGATAACCGTCCGCTCTTTTCTTTGCCCCTAATACTTCTGCCAATGCCTGTGCAACACTGGGCTTTTCTCCTAATACTAAAAACATATTGTTCCTCTCCTTTTCAAAAAGGACAGCCCTTTCATAAGCTGTCCCTGTTTTGTTCTATTCTTCTGTTTCTTCTGCGTCCTCTGTATCTTCATCTTCATTGATATACGGACCGTTATAAAATTCTAAATCTTCATCTTCGGCATCTGTTTCTGCCTTTTTCGGTTTTGCAACCTTAAAATAGTAATAGGCACCAGCGCCGCCTGCCGCAAGTAAACCGATTGCAAGCAATGCACCCGTCTGATTTTCTGCCTTATCTGCTTTTTTCTCTGGCTTTTCTGCCTCCGGTTTTTTCTCTGTTTCCGGAATGACCACAGACGGGGTTTCTGTCTGCGGCTTCTTTTCTGGAACAAATTCTGCCAGATCATTTTCATCTACCATAGAAAGCATATATACATTTTCCGTAGAACTGGATCGGTCTAAAACAAGAAAAAAAGTATTCCCGTTCTTTGTCTGAACTGTCAAAAACTGCTTTGTGCTGTCATTGTTCTTATCGTCCAGAATCTGCCCGTTCCCCGGAACAGAAAACGGGGTTCCTTCTTCCGTCTGTCCCTCCTGTGGTGCTGGTGCCTGCTCCGGTATCGGAGTAGGCGCTTCCGTTCCCTGTTCTGTCGGTGTTCCTTCTCCTGTATATGCAAATGCTGTCGCACCGGTACTGCAAACAATTCCCATACTTACAATACAGGCTATCAGCCATTTTTTAAATTTCACGTTCACCATTTGTTTCCTCCTTCGTTTCCTCTTTTTCTGAAAAATCACTTTTGCGTGGATTTTCGTAACGATTCCCAGTAAACTGAAACTCGCCTTTCTGCAGTTTTTCTAAAACCTGCAAAAGTTCCCGGCTCTCAAGACGCATGGAACGGATACTCTTTAAAATTTCCGTATCTTCCAACTGCTTCTTCTGAACCAGCAGCATTTTCAAATGTTCCTGCCATTGTGCAATCTTCGTTTCTGTTTTTTCAATTTCATCTAACACTTTTTGTAACTTCTTATTCAATATCCTGCCTCCATCTCTTTTTAAGGAAGTCTGCCAAATGCCATAAAATGTTGCTGCCAGTATGGGGTACTGATATTTGCATACTGAATGGGATCACCACAGTGGATCATCACTTGATTGCCTACATAAATCCCCACATGGCTTGCTCCCGGCGTATCATACGTGCCTTGAAAGAAAATTAAATCTCCCGGCTTTGCCTGTTCCGGCGGAACATAAGCACAACAGGAACGTAATCCGTCTGCAGTCTGCCGCCCCACGTTCCAGCCATTGCCACAATTATTGATTACCCACGATACAAATCCGGAACAGTCAAAACTGGTGCTTGGAGATGCACCGCCCCATACATAGGGATAACCCAAATATTTTTCTGCTTCCCGTATCATATTGGCAAAACGTTCATCCGTCAAAGCCTCTGGTGGAATTTCATATCCAAAACCGCCATTTCCTCCACCCATTGGAATGGTATTCTTATCAAAGAGATAGTCCCGATTTCCATAAGTGGTGTTATAAATGTCATAGCGTTTTTCTTCATTTTCGTCCATGCGGCTGCGAAGAACAGCGTCCAAACCTTTATTTGTCAGGGTAATGTCCATACGGTTTACTTCCTGTGTTGTTGTAACTTCAATTTCATTTTTCCCATTACTGTCCGCAATAAAAGCCTCCCAAGTCTGATGTCCATGTGCAGAAGCTGCCGCATGATTGTCATAATAAACATCAAACTGAACTCCGTAACGGGCAAATGCTCCTGTATCTTCCACTGTATACTCCACACCATTCATGACAACCTTTGTTCCAATGGGTACAAACGGATTGTTGGCATCTACTGCAATGGTATGGTTTGCTTTTGGATAGACACCGCTTGCTGTCGGACCGCCTGACCAGCTTCCACAGCAAATAGAACAGTTACAGTATCCACTGGTTACAACCTTTCCAAGAGATTCTCCTACTTTTACTTTCTTTGTTTCTGTTACAACCTCTTTGGTTGCTTCTGTCGTTAAATGGTATTGCTGTTGAAAGATTTCTTCTATTTCTCCTGCCACCTGTTCATAAGTAAAGTCCCCATATAAGGCTGTAAAATAAGAAATCAGGTGGTACGGATTGTGTGAAATCTCGTCCACCTGATAGCGGTATTCCTCGTAGCCCTCATGCCGGGCTTCCATACTGTTAATCTGCTGATTTAACTCTGCTTCTAATTTGGAGTAAGCAGCTTCTACGGCATAAATATCTTCATCATCACTGGCATAGGTTGTCCCTACAACTGTCGAAACAGTCCCTTGAAAGACCGCACTGCAACTGGACATTCCCACACCTATCATCAGGACAAATAGAAGAATCGCAATCACAATTCCCAAAAATCCCTTATGTGTCTTAAAAAAGGAAGTTACAATGCTCTTCGCTTTTTCTAAAAAAGTCTGCGCTGTCTTTGCTGCCTCCGCAGTTGTCTTTTCTCCCTGCTGTGCTGCCTGCCTTGCTTTTTTATAGCGCTGTTTTTGCCAGAAACGGTTTAACAGATGTTTTCTCTCCTGTGCCTGTTTCCCTTCTCTCTCTGTTTTTATATTGTCTGCAGTTCCCTGCACAGAATCAAAATGCAAAGAATGCTTTACGGATTCTTCCTCTTTACATCTTCCTTTATGATACTGTGCCTGTCGTCTTGATTTTTTTACAGCATAACGTAAGGCTTTTTCACTTAGTATTCCGGATTGCTTTGCCCCCTCTGTCGCTGCATTTTCATCTGTTTCCTGTGTTTGCAAAGAGTTTTCAATAGTACTGGCTGTTACAGAAATTCCTTTTTTTGCAATTCCCATTCCTGCACCACGGATCATGCCATTTCCCTCATCAGAAAAAGAAAGTTTCTTTTGGGAACGTGCTGTTTCTTCTTGCAATCGCTTCTTCTTTTGTTTCTTCTCCCGAACATGTTCTAAAGAGTTATCCTGAGGTTTCCTTCCCTTTTCCTCTTCTGGATTGACCGAATTTTCTCCCTCTGTTTTTCTCTTGCGTGCATGTTCCTGTACCAGCTTTTTCTTACGGCTGTCCCGTTGCGAACTCTCACTCTCTAAAGATTGGTTCTTTGCTTTTCCCCGAAGATTTCCCATGCGGAGAGAATGTTCTGATAATTCTTCCTTTCCATTCTCTCTTTCCAATTTCTCCTCCGGCTCTGAAATGGTAACAGGTTCTCTGGTAAACTTTCCATCTACGTCTTCTTCTCTGTTGCTTGCAAAGCTTCTCAACGTGTTTTGTTTCTTTTTTCTTTGTCCGGCTGAAACTTCCTGCTTTTCTTTCTCTGCAGGCACGGTTTCTTTATCCGTTATATATTTTTCCAATAGTACCTTTTCAATCGGTCTATCCCGTGCCAGTCCCTTTCCTTCCTGTCTGATCTTTGTTTTTTCCTCACGTTCTATCTCCCGGACTGGCTTTTCTCTTGCCTGATATTTATGTTCCTGCATCGTATATCACTTCCTTTTTCTCTGCTTTATCCTAAGCGCCTTTTCCTGCGTGTTTTTCCAAATCCGAAGGTCTGGTTGTCATAAGCGAATATAAGCGCAGATTATGATTAAAACGGTCTTTAAAAGGAATGATGACATTTCCATAAAAAATCAATCCTTCTCCTTCCCCGCTATTTGTCACATAGGAAAGCTGATGCGGAGAAATATTCAGTTGCTTTGCTAAAATCTGTCTATCTCCCGCCGCCTGATTCAGCATATAAATGAAATCGGAGTTTTCAAAAATATTTTCAATTTCACGGCTGGCAAGAAGGTCTTTAATGTTCTGCGTAATTCCTGTTGGGATCTGTTTGTGATTAACAGACAGTTTTTTATCTGTCCCTCCGGAGTTTTCACTCATTTTCATCGGAATGTCCTTTCATTCCCGGCATAGCATATCTTTTTGTCCTGTGTTTTTACACAAGCCGAAACGACAGCGGAGCCTCGTGGAGCCATTATATTCCCAAACATCACAGAATGGGGTTCAGACTCTATGCGTTGCGTGTGTTTCAAATATTATTCTGAAACTTCCACTCGGATTAGGGTTGCAACCCCCTTCCCGTTTTCTTCTCCACTTATACTCTTAATTGTTTCCTTCGGCTTCAATTAAGACGGCATACACAATACTCCTTTGCAATATTTTAAGTATTATGTTTTGTTTACCTCCCCATTTACGGAATCGCTTCCAGATTTCTACGGAATAAGCTGCAGTCTGTTCTTCTTTCAAAAGCAAATGGAACTCGTCTATATAATATCGGGTAGACTTATGGGCTACACGGTTTACGGTGACACGGTTCCACACCTGATCCTGCACAATCAGCATTCCTAACTTCTTTAACTGCTTTCCCAAATCCTTAATATCGAAACAAACGATGCGATTATTCAGTTCTACGTTGGTATGATGATTGAATACATTCAGGGAGCCATTGACATAAATTTCAAGCGCTGTGGCAATCCTCTGTGCCTGTACTTCTTCCTGTTTTCTCAGGCAGTCATATAAATCTCCAAGTACCGGCATATTTTCCGGTATTGGATTTTCAAAATACTTCTGGTATACCAGTGGCAGACAACGGTCTATCACTGATTTTTCCTCTGCTTCAATTCCATTCCTGGAACCCATGATCAGCTCACAAAGAGATAAGATAAAATCACTCTTAAACCCAAGAGGATTGTCATCATCTGAATAATCCAGATTGATGTCCATCGGATTGATATAATCGTGGCTTGTCGGGGAAATATGAATTACCTGTCCCCCCAGTGCATGTACCAGCGGATAATATTCTCCTTCCGGATCTCCGATAATAATATCGTCCTGTGTTGCAAAAAACACATTGGCAATCTCTCTCTTTGCCGCAAAAGATTTTCCTGAATTATGTACCACTACACCACAGGATAAAAGAAAATTCTGATAGCCTTCTACGGAAATATCATAAACAGGAACTGCTTCCTCTAAACTCAGGAAACGGACTGCCTTCACTTCATGTTCCGGTATAAACTTTGCCCCTACTTTCAAGTTACAGGCTTCCACATATCCTGCCGACTGCGTAAGAAACCAGTGCTCCGGAGTACAGCGTACTGTTTCTCCATTTTCCAGTTCTACCTCTACCAATTCCGTAACTTCTTTCGTGCAGCGCACGTCATATCCTCTGGCTTTTACAAGCTCCTGCTTCTGGAAATCAAAACTATTGACAAGAACTTCTTCTTTCTTCGCCAGCAATTCTAAAAAGCTGACTTTTCTTCCATCTGGTAAAAGCAGTTTTGTTTCCCCGGTAAAACACCCCGGTGTACCAAGAATCAGACCATTTGGATTTTTTAACTTCTTCCTGTCTACCATAATCATGTTATTGGATAACGCATTTAAGCCATAATATAGGGATTCTCCTCCCATAAATAACTCCTGCGTGGTAAAAGGCACAAAAATAGCAGTAGATGTGGTGGTCAATGCCCGTTTAATCGGAATCATATTCATTCCCAACGGAATACTGCTCATCAATCCCTGCTCCTGCAGATAATCCAAACGTCGTAAAGAACAATTATATTTCTGTGCAATCCCGGCAGTCTGGAATACTGCATTATCCAATTCCTGCTTTGTTTTTGCTGTATTCAGAAAAAGAACTGTTACCAAAAACATTCGCTCATTTCTGGACTGTAAATCTTCCAACAGCCGCTTGGCTTCTCCTCCGTATGTATTTAAGTCAGAAGGTATGATGTCTATGTCATACCCTGCACGTACTGCCTTCTTCTGTTCCTCAATTTTCATACGGTTAATATCTGTCACCTTATTTTTTACCAATTTAATGGCTTTCATCTGATCTATGGACTGGATATGAAGATTCACAATCAGGTTTCTGTTCATATCCAAAAATTCTGCCAGCATTTTATCTGTCAACTCTGGTGCTAAAATCTGAAGATAAGACGCTGCACCTATGGTATTTCCCATCTGAAAGGTTTTCCCTTCTTTAAAAACAAAACTGGTAGGCGCTACAAAATCCTTTGTTCCCATGCCAGAACGTAATATCCTGTCATAAGAAAACTGAAATGGCACCTTTTCTTCCGGATTAAAAGTTTCATAGAGGATTTGCAGCCTCTCTTCTCCATTCAATGGATATGCAGACACACCAAGAACCTTAAAATTATTTAAAATATCGGCTTCAATACGCTCCAGTTTTGGTTTTGCCTCCCGGATATTCTCTGCTTCAATTCCGAAAGTAATATACTTTGTCCGTACCAGACCATTGTTCCCTTTTGCAAGCTGATCCCTTAACATTTGTGCATATTCCATACGCACATCATCAAAAGCATCATTCTGCGGCTGAATTTGTATTACGGATTCAAATTCCTTCATATTACTGTGATGATTGATAAAGGAAATCTGAAAATGTATGGTGCTGTCAAAATAATTTAAGAAATCACACCAGTTTTCAAAAATAGCATTCTTATCCTCATTCTGGGCAAGCTGGTAGTTAATATCATAAAAACGGATTGTTTTGGAATAATACTTTTCCTGAACCCTGCAAATTCCGTCTTTTGCCATCTCTCTGTATGGAATGGAGTTCTGTGCTGATATGTTCCGTTCTTGTTTTCTTTTCACATTGGTACATCTCACATTTCCGGTAGAAGATTTCTGTTCTGAATAGGAATGCTTCTTTTCTGTTCTCTTATTCGGTGTAGGTTTCTTATCCTTTCTCTGCGATCCACTTTTTCTGTTTCCTTTTTTTCTCCTCTTTTCCTCACGGGCAGCTCTTTTTGCTTCCTTTTTCCTGCGGATTTTATCTGCTCTTTCCTGTTCTTTTTCTAATTTTACTGCCAGTTTTTCTGTACGCCTCATGGCTTTTTTCTCACTTCTTGTAAGTTTTATAGGTTTTCTCTTATCCATTCTGTCTACCATCAGGCTTCCCTCCTTTTTTCTTTCTCTCCGTCTGCAAATTTTCCTCCTTCTCATAAAAATTTTCTATTTCGTATTTTCGGACTGCCGGACGTTGCAGTTTCACTTGAATAATATGGAACAAAATCTTTTCCAGTGGCATTCCATCTTTCTCGTACATCGCAAACAAAAAAGCTGGAACCATAAGAATGACCATACCTGTTGCTGCATTACTCGTCCCAATCCAGTCTTTTGTTAAAAAATAAAACGGTAATCCCATTGCCGCCGCAATCGAAAGGCAAAGAAGCTGCCTTTTTGTCAAATTCAAGACCACTTTATTTTTTACCTTTGTCAAATCCTTTGGTACGGATACAAATGCCATCTTTTTTTCCGCTCAGAGTGAAAATGGCTGTCACAGGTTTAACAACTCTCCCATCTTCTTCTCTGATGTCTCCTTTCTTTTATTTTCCTGTAATATTTCTGTTCCCAAAGAACAGGCAACTTCATTTCCCCACACGTCCCACCCCGGTGTTTCTCTACGTGCAAACAGTTCAATACGTGGTACATCTCCCATTAACTGCTCAATCCGTCTTCTTGCCTCCTCTGGTTTCTTACTATGTTCCTCAATATGGCTTACAATAGCCTGATGCACACGTTTGGAATAACGTTTTGGACTTCCTTTTGTTGCAAGAATACAAATCTCTGCATTGGCTCTTGTCCAGTACCCCATGCCCCAAAACAAAGAATCTGCTCTTTTATTCTGTTTGATCCACACAAATGCTACACTTTTATAGGTAAATCCCCACGCATCAATTACCTTCCATATTTCTCTTAGAAGCGGAAATGTAACCCATAGAAACAATGCACAATTTTCATCTGCCAATTTTTTTACTGGCAAATCTGCTATTTCTTCTATGCTCATAGTTGGGTAATGGCTTTCCGCTGATCGCCCGTTTCCTTTTTTACTCCAAACCCGATATGCCCACGGGGGATCTGCATAAATCACTTGATATTTTCCCATTCTCATTCCCCCTTTAATGTGCGTTAAAAATTGATTTGCTTAAATTTGCTGTTTTCATCAGACTAAAACATAAAATTACGGTATATGCCGCCACTCCGAACAACGCAGAGTGCATGTTATCTGAAATTTCAATGGTCGCAATCAGCACTGCATAAATACCGACACACACCATCATAAAAAATCCCTGAAATCCAAGGGCAAACAGCCCACGGAAATAATTGTTTCCAATCTGTCCCCATTCCCGATTTGACATCGTGGAAAACGGAATTGGTGCAACCGAGGTATAAAGATAAATTTCTATCATTCTTCCATATAGAATTACCGTAATTAGTACAGACATGATTTTCATACACAAACTGACCAGCATGGTTTCCAATGCCAATATCACAAGTTCCCCGATTTCCATAGATTCCATTGCTGTTTTCATCTGCTCCAGCATCGTGTCTACATTGATTGCCGTATCCGATTCAATGACACCTCCTGCAGCATTGACAATATGTTGTCCTACATCAAACACTGCCATAGTAATGTCAAATGTATGGCTGACCAGATACACAGCTACCCACATTTTGAAAAAATATTTAAAGAACATCCATGTATCAACCTCGTGCATGTTATTCTTTTCTGTAAACATGGAAATCAGTTCATAACAAAGTACAAATGTAATAATCATGCCTGCAATCGGCACAATGACAGAATCGGACAAATTCTGTATCAGGCTGAAAATACTTCCATTCCAGCCTTGTGGTGTCTGTCCAACCTGAGCCGCAATCTCTCCTGTTTTCTCATTAACATCTGTAAACATTGTGGTCAGGTTGGATTCCACCATTCCCGTCAGAAGTCCCCTCATCCACTCCTCGATTGCTTCAAAAATGCCATCGAACATGGGCGGTTCTCCTTTCGTTTATTTAAAATAATCCACTCAAAAGAGGAATGAGCTGTGTACCAATCAAAACGACGCCTCCACCAGCCATAAGCTGTTTTATCCCCAATTAGGTGTAAAAACTCTGCTCGATGGCGGGCGGCGGCGTACAAAAAATCTATATGGTGTTTTTAAGAGAACCGTCCCGGCGGGACAGGTCAGGCAGTGACCTGTTCCACCTCCGGGATGGGTTTGAGATTAAAATGAATTTCGATAGAAATGTGTCTTGTTTTATCTTCGTCAATGCGCTCATGCACGACGATTTCTTTGATTAAGCGGTTGAGGGTGGCTGCGTCCAGCTCTGTGATGTTGGCATATTCCTGAATGGCTTCCACCCATTGTTTTGCGTCATTGGCAAGCTGGACTTCATCGGACAGCCGCTTTCTGCCCTCGGACACTTTTGTTTTAAGCTCCGTCTGCTCGGTCTGTGTCTTTTCCAGCATGGTGTTGAAATTCTGCTCACTGATACGCCCTGCAATCATATCCTCATAAAGCCGCATGACCATTTTGTCCAGAACCTCAATCCGTTCCTCGTCCCTTGTAAGGGAGCGTTCCATTGCTTCCCGCTGTTCCTTTTGTTCGGCTTCGCAGGTATTTGTCAGGCGGTCGGCAACCGCTTCCCCGTCCATCAGGGCAGCTCTGGCACATTCCCGTATTTTCCGCAGCACATGGCTGTAAAGGGTGTCATAATCAATCCGGTGCTGGGTGCAGTGGTTCTTTCCAAAGGCATTGTAGGTCTTGCAGGAGTATATCCGCTGGGGATGTTTTGCGTTTGTGTAGCGTATCGTCAGCGACTTCCCACACTCGCCGCATTTTATCAGTCCGGCAAACAGGCTGATTTCATTGGTCTGCCCCGGACGCTGGCGGGATTTCAGCTTGTTCTGCACAATGTCAAAGCTCATGCGGTCAATCAGCGGTTCATGCTGTCCCTCCACCACAATCCAGTCCTCCGGCTTCTTTTCCCCAATCGTGCCGATTTTGAAGCGGTAGTCCTTTTTCTGGGAAGCAATCGCCCCAGTGTAGACGGGATTCATCAAAAGGTCTTTGATAACGGAGAAGTCCCACATATACCGCCCATTTTCCGGGTCTTTCTTTTCCCATTTGGTACGGGTATTGCGAAGCCCCCGTTCCCGGTTCCACCATGTGGGGCAGGGGATTTTTTCTTCCTCCAGCCGTCTGCGGATATAGTTCGGACCATGACCGTTTAGGGCATATCCGAAAATCAGCCGCACAATCGGGGCGGTTTCCTCGTCAATGAGCAGATGGTTTTTGTCCTCCGGGTCTTTCCGATATCCAAACGGAGCAAGACACCCGGTAAACTGTCCTTTCTGCGCTTTCAGAAGATAAGAGGAATGGACTTTCTTGGAAATATCCTTGCTGTACATCTCGTTCAGGATATTCTTGAACGGGGCAATATCGTTGTTATCACGCAGGGTGTCGATACCGTCATTCATGGCGATATAGCGGACGCCGTTCCTTGGGAAAAAGTCCTCAATCAAATGCCCGGTTTGCAGATAGTTACGCCCCAGTCGGCTGAGGTCTTTCGTGATGACAAGGTTGATCTGCCTGCGCTCAATGGCTCTCAACATTCTCTGTAAATCAGGACGCTCCATGTTAAGACCTGTGAAGCCATCGTCCTGATAGACTGCCACAACCTCCCATCCCTGCTTTTCGCAGTATTTTTCCAGCATATCACGCTGGTTTGCGATACTGGCACTTTCGCCTTGCAGGTCATCGTCCTTTGACAGCCTGCAATAGACCGCTGCACGATAGCCCCCGGCAAGTGCCTTTCCGATTGTTCTGTATTCCATTTCGTTCATCATAGCCATTTACCCACACAATCCAGACGGTATCTGGCTCTTTTGAACCTCATCTTCATTATAGCTTATATCTTTCTTTTTAGCAAGATATTCTTTTGTATTTGTCTTTCCGTATTTCTGGGAAATCAGGCTGACGAACACATCAGTGGCGTCCAGTTCCCCGTCAAACACCGTTGTAACATGAATCTCTGTTTTGTTTTTTGCCATAGGCAGTTATCCTCCATACATGAAAATAGCCAGACAGAGGGTGTCGGCAACGAAGTCCGGCAACGGGCTTCAAAAGACCTTGCAAACAATCTCAATCTGGCGATGGTTACTATTTATACTTTTCTTTTATTTTTCTGTTGTTTTGGTTGTCATAGGGGAGAAAAGCCCGGAAATAAGGGGTTTTCCCCGGCAACCGGCTCGGCAACGGGATAGCAACAGGGGGTGCAACGGGCGGTCATTTTCAGAATGGAAGCTCCATCTGTTCTGTGACCTCCACAAAACCATCCATCGTTTTTTCAGACGGGTTGCATAAGTCCGTTGCCGGGTTTTCACGCTCCCAGCCCTTTTGTCTGCCATATTCGGAAAACATTCTTGGGTTCGGGAAGTACCGCCAGCCGGTAATGCACTGGTTCATAATCTCGTTGATTTCCCGGATTTCCCATTGCTTCGGCTCGTCAAAGGTATGGTTCAAGGCTTCCTTGTAAAGCTGCTTGGAACAGACCATGCTCCCGGTGTACTTATCAAGATACGCCTGTATCATTCCGGCTTTGGTGTCCTCCGGCATAAAATCCCGCTGGTGTTCTTTGAGATACCGTTGCATGGTGGGGCTGAAAGCCAGCTTGAACCTGCCGCTTCGGTAAATCTCCATAGCTTCTGCCCACATCTGCTCGATATAGGCTCTGGAAGCAACTTCGTCCTCCAAAATGTGAACCTCGGCTTGCTCTGGGTACACCATGACGGGGATAAAGCGGCGGTTGCCGGAACGGTCAAGGGGCAGGAAGTCAAGGGCATTGGAAGTGCCGCCAAACACGCACTGACGGGGGCGGTCTGCTGGGTGGGTTTCATAGGGTATCTTGTAAACCTCTTTCTGTCGGCTTAAAAATGACTTGATTTCCTCAATGCTCTTGGCGTTGGCGGTTGCCATCATTTCCGACATTTCGATAATCCAGTGACCTTGCAGCTTGCGGTACACATTGTCATCGTCCAGCTTCCGCAAATCATCGGAGAACCACTCGTCCCGGACTGCCAGCAGACGGAAGAAAGTGGACTTGCCAGCCCCCTGACCGCCGACCAGACAGAGCATGATTTCAAACTTGCACCCCGGCTGAAAGGCTCGTGAGATTGCACCCAGCAGGAACAGCTTCAATGCTTCATAGGTGTAATCGTCTGCGTCAGCCCCCAGAAAGTGCCGCAGGCAGAAGCGGATTCGCTCTGTCCCGTCCCACACAAGGGAACTTAAATAATCCCGGATGGGGTGGTACTTGTTTTCATTCGCCACAATCCCGATGGCGTTATCAATCTTTTTCTCATTGGTAAGCCCGTAGGTTTCTTCCAGATAGAGAAGCAGATACTTCATATCTGTATCGTTCAGGGCGGTGCTTTCCCTGTGGAAGCCGATGGGCTTTATGATGTCCTTGCGGTCGGTCAGGATGTTGTATGCGATAGCCCCGGAAAGCAGCGGGTCACGCTGGAATACGGTCAGGCAGTTCCGTATGCTCTGACGGACACCGCCTTTCTCGGTAGTTTCCAGCCCCGCCTTGATTTCCTCAATGCTCTGGGGCGGCTGCATGGCGTTCATGGTGTTTTTTAGTTCTTGCTGCGTTTGCGGCGGCAAGCTCTGCCATTCGCTTTTCAAGCTGTATCACATCCTTCCCGTAGTCCGTAATCAAAGCTGCTTTTTCCTCTGTCTCCCCAAAGAGCAGCACATCCAGCAGATATTCCACTTGGTCTTGCTTCTGTAAGGCTTCCACAAACCGTGGATGAAAGGCTTCCTCCGGGGAGTGCGGGGCATAATCCTTTCTCCATGCCCGAAGCAAGTGAAGATAATCGGCAAGAATACGGAAGCAGCGGCTCTTTGCTTCCTGAAACTGTTCCTCCTGGGATTTCTGCCGGGGCTTGGGCTTTTTTACCTTCCCCGGCGGTTTCCAGTCCTCATAGGAAAGCCCGAAGTCCTGTGCCAGCTGTACGGCGGCTTCTTTCTTTCCCAGCCCATACAGGGCGGCGGCAAAATCAATCACATCCCCATCCGCACCGCAGCCGAAGCAGTGGTAACGCCGATCCAGCTTCATGCTTGGGGTTTTATCGTTATGGAACGGGCAACAAGCCATCCCGTTCCGGCCTACACGGATTCCATAATGCTCCGCAGCCTGTCTTGTTGTGACGGACTGCTTCACAGCTTCAAATACATTCAAATCTATCCCTCCTTGAAAAAAAGAAAAGCACCTGACATTCTCTGACTGAAAATGGCAAGTGCCTGTTAAAGTTCCATATCCTGTTGTCTGTGTTTCGTCTGTGCTGGGGCGGTTCTTTGTGCTTTTTTCTCGTCTGCCTTATCCTGCAAGACTTCCTTGATGGGCTGCTTCTTGGGCGGCTCTTTGCTTTCCTCTGTGCCGGGTGTGGCTTTCCGTACCCAGTAGCGGATATCCCGCAGCTTCTTCAAATCCTCCTGCACCTCTGTCAGCGGTACTTTCAGCTCTGCGATTTCGCTGAGAAGTTTTTCCTGCTCCTGTTGCAGTTCCTTTTGGGTGCTGTCCTTATCGTCCGGGTGCTTGGCAAGGTAGGCGGCGGCTTTCTCATACCGGGCAACCTCCGGGTGTTCCTGCTTGAATTTCTCCTTTGTTTTCTTGAAAAATATCTTCTGGTACTTCTCATAGACAGGCTTACATTCCTTGCAGTCTGTCCGGCTGGCAAGAATCCCGTCAATCACTTTGCTGCGGGCTTCCTTTGGCTTCATCTGATTGCGGTAATCTGCGGCTGATTTCCCGGAAGATTCCAGAAACGCTTCTAAGTCCTCCACAGTGGAAAGCCCCTTTTGCCGGAGATAGGACAGGGCTTCGCTGACTGCCTTTAAGTCCTGTGAAGTCCCCCGGTTCTGTCCAGCCCTCGTCCAGTCCTTCCGTTCTTCCTTTCGTATCTCCATGTACTTCATCAGCAGATTGGGAAGAAGTGTCGCTTCCTCCGCCGCTTTTTGTGCAAGCAGCTCTTTCCGTTTTTCTCCCAGCTCGGTAATCCAGCTTTTGAGGTTTTTAATGAGCTGCCGGATGGACTGCATCAGGCGGTTGGCAGCCTTGATTTCCCGGTTCAGATTGCCGATATTCGTCTGGATACCACGCTTTTCCATCTGCCGGACAGCAGCACCCTCATGGACAGTGGGGACAATATCAAGCCCCTGTCTGGCATAGGAACGCAAATCCACACGCTCCGGGCGGTTATTGGCTTCCAGATAGCGGTTCTGAATGACCTCCCATTCATGCCGCCAGATTTCACAATACTTTCTGTCGTTCCAGTCAACCGTATCTTCCTTGTGGCTTTTCCACCTGCCGGACGGAAGTTTTATCCGTTCCCCATTCTCGTCAAGGTCATAGACCTTGCGGCTCTTGGGAAGCCATTTCCCATGCCCGTCCATTGCCCGCATAGTCAGCATGACATGGGCGTGAGGATTGTGTCCCGGAGGATTTGGGTCATGGATGGCAAAATCAACAATCATGCCTTTGGAAACAAATTGCTGTTTACAGAACTCCCGGACAAGGGCGGCGTACTGGTAAGGCGGTATCTCTCTGGGGATGGTAAGCACCCACCTCCTTGCAAGCTGGGAGTTCCATTGCTTCTCCACAGCTTCGGCGGCGTTCCATAAGGTATTGCGATCTGCGTACTCCGGCGGGGCATTTGCCGGGAGCAGGATTTCATTGTGAACGATACCACGCTTTTCCGGGTAGTGCTTCACTTCCTGGTCGTATTCACAGAACAGCTTTTCGCCGCTCTGGTAAGCAGCGGCGGCAACAGCAGACTGCCGCTGGCTGCGCTGCACAATAGAAATTTCGTTGTGTGGACAGGGCATTTCGTGTCCCTCCTTCCTGTGATTGACTGATGGGGTGGCGTTTTGCCACCCCACCTTGGGCAGAAAAAAAGCAGGAGATCTTTTCAGATTTCCTGCTTGGTGTGCCACTGTGTAGGCGGCGGGTATTTAGTTGTGAAAGTTCGGGGCAAGTTGACCCGATGTGTAGGGAATGAAAAACTGGAAATTATTTTTCTTTGCATTTTATACCGTAATTTCCCCTACTACCATTTTCGTAGCCCCGATATATTTCATATCTTTTTCCATTTATCTCCACTTCGTCATCGTTAATAAATGTATAAGACTCGCCATTTTCTTCACAATATTTTGAAATTGCTTCCATAGTTTTTGCAAGAGTTGGGTAATTGGTACTATCCTCATAAGGAACCCAAAAAGCCTTTTTAAACATATAAAATACCTCCTTCTAATTTGTTAAATAATCCACGAATTTTCAAATCTTTGTAAAATAATAGTATCATACAACTTCGCAAAAGTCCACTTATAACTTCTAATTTGTTGCTGTCTTTATTATACTGCATTGCCTATCGAAAAGATAGTATATTTTATAAAACTTGTCGGCTGGGAACAGCTTGCAATGCAAGGTGTCCCCAGATGGCAAGTCCACAAAAGGGTAGCTGGCGAAAGCCAGCGCAGGGGAAGCGTAGCGTCCCCTGTTTGATTTGGAGCAGACCATGACTGCGGAAAATCACAGCCCTCCGGCGAGGAGCCTTCGGAGAACGCAATGCACCAACCTCTGGGTGGTGTATAATTGCGCCCTTAGTAAACTAAGGGGTTTCCGGCTTCTCCCGTTCCAGCAGTTTTTTCAACAGTTCCTGTGTGTCCTGTCTGTGAAAAATGAGTTTCAACAACAGCATGACATCATCATCTGTCAGGCGTTCCGGCTCTTGTAGAAAACTTTCCAGCATACCGCCACGAGTACAGAGCCGGTGCGTCCGTTCCTTTCGGGTAAGCTGCTTTAACTGGTGCTGCAATGCCTTTTCATCATGGATGGCTTTCCGCAGTTTCTTTTCGCTTTTCTCCAGCTCCCGGTTTAGCTTTTCCAGCTTTGAGGTATCAGGCAAGGGCAGCGTCCCCCTTTCCCGGTATCAGCACATAAATCCGGTTTGGTTCTCCAACGCCCTGACGCACCCGCATGATAAGTCCGGCGGTTTCCAGTTCATTCAGAGAACGCTTGACCGTCATAGGACTGCGGAACAGGACTGCGGCAATGGCTGTGACAGGGAAGCAGACAAACAGGATTCCGTTCTCGTCCTCCTGCCCTTTGGATAGCATAGCGTCCAGCATCCGGCAGTACATGACCTTTGCGGTGCTGCTGACTGGAAATCCTGTCAACGCTCTGGGAAAGGGCATACAGGGCGGCAATGATGTGTCTATCGTCATAAATTCAAAATTCATTCTGTGTGTTCCTCCTTTTTCTTTGCTCGTTTGGATAAATAACGGGGGCAGTCAATCACAACCGCCCGGAAGCTCTGCTTGCACCCATGCTGGCATTTCCGGCATAATTCGTTGTAAGTGACACGCCCCCGGTCATTGAGGTAAAATGAAAGCTCATGCTTCCTCTTTTTGCTCATTCTCGGCATATTGCGCTTCCTCCCGTTTTCGTGTATGGTTTCGGGGCGATTTTCGGCAAAATTACGGTCATAGAGCCGCCTAAAATCTCCCGAAGTATCAGCGATAGGATAGACTGTCCCCCTATCAGATTGTCGTGTTTCGGTATCATTTCGGTGTCAGTCCGCCAGTTCTCCCCGGTGTCGTTCCTCCCCTGAATCTCACAGCGGCGTATCGCTCCCGTTGGTACGCTCGTTTTGGTCAGGGTTCCTCCATATCCCTGCCAAAAGTCATGGCGCTACATCGCCGGGGAAGCATATCCCACACAGGCTGGTCATTCGATTGGAATAATCCATCGATGAACTACCTGTATCATAGAACATTTTTGTGCCCTGTGCCGTATGTCCACAAAGTAGGAATTAGGGGTAAAAATCAGAAATTTCCACGATTGCGGAAAGTGTGCTATAATCCAGTTAAGCGGCAGCAATGCAACCGCCGGAAAGGAGCGTGCGCCCATGAAAGGAGCAACAAGCATACAGGAACGCCTTTGGGAACTCCGCAAGGACAAAGGCTTAAATCTGGAAGAATTATCAGAGCTGACGGGTATTTCCAAATCAGCCCTTGGCAGTTATGAGAAAGAGGATTATAAGGAAATCAATCATGGCAACCTTATCACGCTGGCAGATTTCTATGGGGTTTCCGTTGATTATCTGCTGTGCCGGACAGAGAACCGGGAGCAGATTAACACGCCACTAACAGAGCTGCATTTGAATGATGAGATGGTTGCACTTCTGAAAAGCGGTCGGATTAACAACCGCCTGCTCTGTGAGCTTGCCACACATAAAGATTTTATCAAGTTTCTTGCGGACATTGAGATTTATGTGGATGGGATTGCCACCATGCAGATTCAGAACCTCAACGCCCTTGTCGATACCGTCCGGCATGAAATCATTGAACGGTATCGCCCCGGCGAAGATGACCCCCATTTGAAAGTGTTGCAAGCCGCCCATATCAGCGATGATGAATATTTCAGCCACATGGTTCTGGATGACCTCAACCTGATTATCCGGGATATTCGGGAAGCTCACAAAAAGGACAGCGAGAGTGCACCCCAGACCACCGTTGCTGATGAACTGAAAGAAAATCTGGAAGCGGTCGAAAATTTCAAGGGCAGCCGGGATGAAAAGCTCGTTGTACTTTACTGCAAGCAGCTTGGTATCAACTACAAAAATTTATCGGAAGAAGAATTTCGCTGGCTGATTCGGATTCTCCAAAAATCAAAGAAAATGGGAACGCCTATCAGCCAGAGGAAAAAACGGTAACAAAAAACCGCTGTTGCATGGTTGGGGTGGCTTCCATGTAGCAGCGGTTTATGCTGTGCTTATTTAGTTAAAATTTAGGGTGACAAACTGAGGATACAACTAAAATACTCCCTATAATTGGATTGCCGATTTCTCTGAATCATTTATATATACTGCAATCGAATCTGTTTCTTTCATATACGGCTTATCCCATAAAAGATGGCTTTTGTGATGATAAATCTTCCCTCCGTATGTATAGCTGTAAAGAACTCTGTACGGGGACTTTTTTCCATATTGTAGAAACTTTTGCATATATACCTTTTCTACAATCCCATTAACTTTAATTCCGTTAGAAATCAACTCGCAATATGATTTCCTCTTTGCTGAAGCGAGAACTGTAAAAATAGCTTGTGCAATTAAAAAAGCGACACCAAGTACAGAAAAAACAATCCCAATGTGCCTTTGACTTTGAACTATTGACGCTGATGTAGGCTGTAATATTCCAATAAAACTAAGCAAACCAAAAACGATAAAAGCACAGCCTAAGCACATAGAAATAAGAGCATATAACTGTTCTGCATATTTGATTCTATTCATAGTATTCTCTCCTTTACAACTTCAACTTTGTTGTTCCAATGCTTTTTTTAAGTCCAGAACAAATTGAGTTTGCTGCTTCTTCAAATAGAGTTTTACAAAAGGTTTCATAAACCACTTTTTAGGTGTCACATTTTCTGTAAAATCAATTTGTGTTTCATTTCCCTTAGCTGTAAAAATACCAGTCCAATGCCCGGCCATATTGCTATTTTCCATGTCAAATTCCCAGCGGTTATATGGCTCAACAGCAGTAATAGAAAATGTAGTTGCATATCCGTCTTTCGTGTACTCAATAAACTGCTTCTCATTTATGATTTCTGTTTTGCTTAAATCGCTTCGCCACGCACTATATTTATCAACAGCAAAAACAATATCCCAAACTTTATGAATATCATCATTGATAATCGCATTTATATTCGAAATTGCCATTTTCATACCCCCTTCAAACTCTATTTTGTCATAATCATTCTACCATACCATTATGAATAAATCATCTCATACAAAACAATTTCTTCTGCCCGGTTGTGAATGTTATTGCAACGCTGCACCCATTCCATTTGACAGGTACGCTTCAATTCCTCGGTCACGCCCTCGGCAGCTTTCATCTGCTCCATGATGGTGTCTAACCGTTCCTGTACCTGTTCGTTCAGGTCTGCAAGGTATGTCCATAACTCCCCTGTCAAGGTCAAGGTGTTCAATTTGGCTGGGTGGACTTCTCTTAAATACTCCCGGTGCATCCGTCCGTACTTTCCGATAGGGCGGTGTTCCTCCGGCAGCTTCAAATCTGGGATATAGTAATCTCCGACAAGGATATAATCAATTCCGTTTTCCGTTATTCTTGGTTTCAATTCGCTCATGCTCCTTACCTCCTGTGGAAGCAGGCTCGTCTGATACTAACTCAATCACATCGGTAATCTCACAATTCAGCGTTTCGCAGATACGGGCTAATGTATCCATGCTGATGTGCTTTCCCTCTTTGCTCATGTTGGCAATCATATTCGTTGTCATACCAGCAGCAAGCCTTAAATCTTCTTTTCTCATATCACGCTCTAACAGTGTATGCCAGAGTGGTTTATAGCTGATGTGCATATTGCTTTCCCGCCTTCCTATCCATACCACCGGGGCGGCTGCCCCGGCAGGAACTTTTCTCTTATTATAGCACCAATCTTGTGAAATCACAATTTATTCTTGTGGACTGCCGCTGATACCGTCTGGATTGTGCTTTTCCTTTCTTTTTGTTCCCTTTAATTAGCCATGAACTGTTTAATGCCCTGTGAT
The DNA here is from genome assembly GCF_059731825.1 of Faecalimonas nexilis. NCBI lineage: Bacteria > Bacillati > Bacillota > Clostridia > Lachnospirales > Lachnospiraceae > Faecalimonas > Faecalimonas nexilis. The sequence continues at coordinate 2,282,837 of NZ_AP029189.1, forward strand.
TTTGCACCCGGATTGTCGTTTCCATATCCCTCTAAAAGGTTGATTACACCCCATACCGCCAAACCAGCTCCGATTGCCACCACAAGCGTCTGTAAAATATCTACCGCTGAGCTAAAAAAATCCATAATTCACTTGAAACAGATAAAAGCTGTTTTTGCACAAATAAAAAACTGCTGAATTTTCATCAACAGTCCGCCCTTTCCCTTTTATCCGTTTTATCCTTTCTCAAATTTTGATTGTGCTGCGGGCATATCCTCTCACGGTTCTGCCCTTATATCGTGGTGGCTATATTTCCTTTTTTTGAGTAGCCTCCACCTCTTTAAAAAATTTGCAATAAACACTCCTTCCTACTTTACGCCATCATGTCGCAAAGTTTTATCCAATAAAAAAAGAGCAATATACTTATACCTGCTCCGAAATTTCTGTATCCACCTGTTTTCCCTCTACTTCAAACAATTCAAACTCCTCTTTTTTTCGGATTTCAAATTGATGTTTTAAATAGGCTTCCACGTCAAAAGTATTCTTTTTATCATAATCTGCTAATTCCCTGTATCTTCTATGCTTCGTAATATCAAACTTATTACTGTAAAAAGGACGCACTCCACGAAGCTGAAGAATACATTTATCTCCATCCATGACAGCCAGCTCGTCCCGACTCATCAACTCTTTTCCAGTCTTCTGATAATTCAATCCATAGGATCGGCTTTGTCCACGGGTATCGGAAGTATTATAAAGGTCTATGGTTTCCTTTCCTAATGTTTCTGATATTTCCTTTAAAGTGCTCCCTTCTTTTCCTCCTAAAAACAACATCGTATCGCAATTTCCTAAAATGGTTTCTGCAGCATCTTTATAAATGGTCTTTAACTGGCTCTGTGACTGCAAAATAATCGAAGCAGAAATTTCTCTGCTTCGTATCGTTGCAATCAGCTTATCAAATTTTGGAATTTGCCCGAATAGCGATAGGTAAGCCTCTGGCGTTTCCACCTCGGGCTTTTCCCCCGCTCCACACCGTGCGTGATAGTTTCCCATCACACGGCGTTCCACCGACTAAGATTACTTTTTAGTGCCTATATAGTCCTCGAATTGTATTTCCTCCAACTCTCTGTGTTTTCGGAGTTTATTGATTTTATCTTTCATTTCTTCGGTCAACTGTAAGTCTTTAAGCAACTTTCCAATTTTTACAGGATTCGTTGCTCCAACCAGTTCTGACACCTCTTTTGACAGGATAATCAAATTCCTGTAAGTGTCGTTTCGCTCTCCCTTACATGGTTTGATATGCACACATACCATATCTGATATTGACAGGGCATTGTGCGTTACCGCACATTTGCCTTTTTGTGCGATATATCTCGAAAGAGCGTTGTCTGCCATCTCCAACGTAGGGTAGAGATGTGCATTTTCCATCATGTATTTCATAACATCGTAGCTGATACAGTTTTCGATGTCTGAATACTTCCTCACATATTTATTGACTTCACGCCTTTTATATTTGGGGTATTCATAAGCCACATATCCAACAGGGATAATCATTCTTCCCTTTATCCATCGGAACTGCTTAGACTTTCCATACTTTTCCTGAATAAACTTGCTGGTTATCTCGCCTTGACGTTCTATGGGGTAACAGCGGTTATTATGATTCATGCCGTTACTTTTTCCCGTTACTTTAAAGGCGATTTCCGCAAAGTCTGCTGATACCATAGTTGCCATACAGTAATAGTTGTGCATTCCCATAACCATTGCATTATAAAGACTTATATTTCGGTCTATCTCGCTTTGTTTGCTCGGATTCTTTATGTCTTTCCAAACGTCACTTAGCTTTTTAATGACCTTTGCTTTACTCTTGTCTGCCATGTGGGAACGTATTACCCACTTACTGCCTTTTGGTACAACCTTAAATTTGATACCGAGGAAAGTAGTGTAATTCTTCCGCAAGTTTGTGATACCCGACTTTTCTCCACTGGTCTGTAAATGCAGATTTTCTGCCAACCAGAGTTTTGTGGCACACATTACCTTTTTCGCCGTTGCATAATCCCGACAGAATAGCTTAAAATCATCTGCATACCTTACGATATACATTTCTTTCAAATCGGTTTTTGCTCTCAGCTTATTCCATTTCTGCGTTCTGTCTACTGTGAGGACGTTTCCCTCTTTATCAGTCTTGTTAAACTCTAAACCTGTTTTACCCTCTTTGATTTTGAACATTTCCCACTGACTGGCAATCCACCAGTCCAGTTCATTCAATACAACATTTGCAAGAAGTGGGGATAGAATCCCCCCTGTGGTGTACCCGTTTCGGGAGTGATTATAATGTCATTGAACAGGATTTCCGCTTTCAGCATCTGCTTGATTATCATAATCAGCTTTCTGTCCTGTATGCCGATTCCCCACAACTGCCGAATCAACTTACTGTGGTCGATATTATCAAAGAAGCCAACAATGTCTACATCTACTACAAAGTGCAGATTCTGCAACTGTGCCATTTTATAGCATTGTGCGATTGCATTCTGAGTTGACCGATATGGTCTGAAACCATTGTTCCGCTCATGAAATTTCGCTTCACAAATCGGCTCCAGTATCTGTAAGATACACTGTTGTATCAGTCTGTCCCAAATACTCGGAATCCCTAATGGGCGGGTTTTTCCGTTGTCTTTCGGGATTTCAACTCGTCTAACCTTTTTTGGCTGATAATAGTTCAACTTATTTCTGACGGTTTTAATGACCGATTCGATGGGCAGTGACTGTATCGCTACAATCGTTTTCCCATCTGTGCCGGGAGTTTTGCTCCCACTATTTTTACAGATATTTCGATATGCAAGTATGATATTCTGCTCTGACACAATCAACGGCATGAGCCTGTCAAATGTCTTTCCATTCTGGCTGTCCTCAAATAATCGGTAGCCTGTTTCTTTAGCGTCATACCTTTCTGCATTTCGCTCTGCTTTGTTTACAATTCGTTTTGCCATAGTAACCAGCTCCTTATCAGAGAATGATTTTTTCTTAGTCGCACCACGACAGCTATGAAAATCTCCATTTTGGTGATTACTATATAGGCATGAAAGAAAATCTTAGTATCGGCTTGAGGCTATCCCTCCACCGCTTATTGTTACGGCTTCACAGGTACTGTGCCTCTACTCTCACAGCCACTAATGCACTTATTATAGAAAGGCTCTTTCAATCCCTTTCCTTTTCGATACAACTACGGTACTTTTTCCGCTGATACAGTCAGCTCCCGTATTGGCTGCTTTCCACGTTCCGCATAACTTAGGATTGTTGCCACTTAGGTCGTTCCTTTAGCCCTGCAAGCATTATCTTCGAGCGAATCCCTCAAGATACCTGTGTCCTGTAAACACAGAGGGCATTTCATACTAACAACTTTTACTTTGCCCCGCTTGCGTACCCATTGGTACACTTGCATTTCTGCAAGCCATTCGTTTAGAGCCGTACATTCGGAATCTTTGTCAGACCGCCTTTTTGGTCATTCTAACCATATGGCAACCCCACCCGCACCGTCACACACAACCCGTACCTCTACGAATCTTTCCTCGCCATTAAGCGTTAGGGTGTGCTTCGCACGACTTCCCCGAGCTTATAACCCCAACCGTCTGTATTCGGCTGACGCTATTCGGAGTATTAGTGAATCCCCTTCAGGGCGTTACCCCGTCATTTGAGATTTCAGTTATGCAGTTCTCTAAAACCACATTTATTTAATTGTTTGTGACTTTAGGCTACGCTTTTGTCGGTTATTCCCACCGTTTTAGGCGTAGAACGTGTCACACTATTGGCAAACTCATCTAATAACAATCTCACATGGTAAGGTAAACGTCCTCCATGCACATCATCTGCTCTGTCACACAGCAAATTAAAAAGCTGCGTATACATAATTGCTACAAGGAAATTAAACGTATCGTCCGTATCAGAAATAATAACAAACATTGCTGTTCTCTGATCTCCCAGCATATCCAATTCCAACTCATCATAAGAAGTCAGTTCCCGCAGTTCTGCAATATCAAACGGTGCCAGCCTTGCCCCACAGGAAATCAAAATAGATTTCGCAGTCTTTCCGGCAGCCAGTTTATATTTCTTGTATTGTCTGACTGCAAAGTGTTCTGGTTTTTCCTTTTCCAGCTCCTCAAACAGTTCATCAACTGCATTTTTAAATTCTTCATCATCTTCCCTTGCCTCAGAAGCATTGATAAATTCCAAAAGTGTGGAAAAGTTCTGTTCTTCTTCCGGGGCTTCATAATAGATATACCCAATCAAAGCACAATACAACAAACGCTCTGCTTTAATCCAGAAATCTTCTCCTGATTTTTCCCCATCACCTTTTGTATTGGCAATGATTGTATTGACCAGTTTCAAAATATCTTTTTCACTGCGTATATAACGAAACGGGTTATAGTGCATACTTTTTTTGAAGTTGATTGTATTTAAAACCTTAATCTTGTATGGTTCATAGATTACTTTTCCCTTTTTATCCAGTACCGGCTTTCCATCTTTCATTTTTGGTGTCCCTTTTTGCAGCATCTTTCCACATTCCACCAAGATCGATAGCGATAGGTAAGGCTTTGAAGTAATCTCCACCTTTTCCCCCGCTCTACACCGTACATGATGCTTTCGCATCATACGGCGTGCCATCATACTCAAGTAAATTTATAAGTTATCTTTTCTTAATTGGTAGTAATCCATAATTTTCACGCAATCGGTTGAATCTCCGTCTTTGCTTGTCGTCCATATTGAATCTCTTCATTATTCTGATAGTTTCTGAAATATCCTCTGTCATAACAGCTCGCCATATTTCCTCTGAAATAAATGCGATATTAGTATGCTTGTCTGTACCACCTTCACCTACTGGAATTTTCCTTATACATTTCATTTGATGTACATTCAGCCTATTTCCCATGACATAGCAGTTCCCCTGTTGCACGAGGTATGCAGAAATACTATTATCATTAAATTCAATGCTTTCATTAGGATTCCTATACTTCATCACATTTCGTAATTCCTGTGTTTCTACACATTGGACAGATTTATGAATCTTTTCTCTTCCTTTTGCTGTATAGCTGGTAATATCTTGTGAGAAATTTATAGGATGTTTGTGATGAACTCCTGTAAGTGGCAGTAGTGGCATTTTGCCTACTGTTATAATTTTGGTTTCTTTCTTGATTCCTACAGTTTTCTGTTGAAATTCATAGGGCGTTTCCGCAAACGGAATTGTACTTCCAATACATGATAATCTGGTTCTAAAGGTTGGTAAGAGAGCGTAATTAACATCCGTTAGATTGTTATATATGTTGGTAGCAATACAGTAATAATTCTGTATCCCTATCACTGCCATGTTATAGGCATTGATTCTACCAACAGTTGTGTGTTTCCTTATATTAATCACTTTTGCCTTTAATTCAGCAGTAATCTTTTTGATGGCTTTATCGCTCATATCAGTTTTAGCAATGTATCCATATCTGGTCTTGCCTTTTGGCAGGACTTTAATTTTGAATCCCAGAAAATCAGAAGAGTTCTTTCGGAGATTAACAACTTTGGACTTCTCCGGACTAATGTCGAGTTTTAATCTTGACTTTAAAAAGTCTATTGTCGCATGATAATATCTTTGTGCATCAGTATAACTTCTGCACATAATTTTAAAATCATCAGCGTAACGCACCACATACCCATCTTTTAGATTTGTATATTTTCGTGCATAACTCAACCAGCCCTTACTTCCTTTCATGTTGCCTTTCTTCACTCCATTTGGTGTAAAAGTCTCCCACTGGCTACTTACCCACCAATCAAGTTCATTCAGCACAATGAGCGAAAGTAGCGGACTAATCAGCCCACCTTGCGGTGTACCCTTGTCCGGTATTCCTTCTCCTTCAATTTCTGATTTTAATATTTTGCTAATGATACATAGCAATCGTTTATCTCGTATACCTAATGTCCATATCTGTTTTAGCAGCTTTCCGTGGTTTACATTATCAAAGAAGCCCTTGATGTCCACATCCACACAATAATAATGTTTATACATATTTACCATGCTGACAACTCTGCTGACCGCATGGTGGGCATCTCTATTTTGCCGGAATCCATATGAGTGATTATGAAACTTAGGTTCACAAATCGGCTCTAACACCTGTAGGATACACTGTTGTATCAATCTATCCCAGATACATGGAATCCCTAACGGACGCTTTTTATCGCTTCCGGGCTTAGGAATAAAGACCCTCCTGACTGATTGCGGATGATAATCTGCTAATTGTTTTCTGACAGTTTCAATTACTTCCCTGTCCGATAGACCTTTGATATCCTCGATTGTTTTACCATCTGTACCAGCGGTTTTACTTCCGCTATTGGTTTTTAGGTTTCGGTATGCCAGGCAAATATTCTGCTCTGAACCGATAATTTCTAATAACTTATAAAAGTTGTTACCATTTTTGCTCTGCTGATACAACTCATCGAATGCTTTCTGCATATCGTAATATTCGTTGTACCGGAGCTTAGCTTTCTTTTGTATGGTCTGTAACCTCCTATCTGGGAGTTATTACATCTCTTAGTCTTACTCGAACCCATACCATTTGTAACTTATTTACTCTAATATATGACTAGTGGCTATCCCTCCACCGCTTGTTATCACGGTTTCATCGGTACTATGCCACCGCTTTCACTGACATTATCTCCCTTATATCATCGCTAATCTCACGATGACTTTCCCGTTCGATACGTTTCATAGACAGTAAAATCTCCACGCTGTCAGCTTACGACGTTCCGAATGCGTTATCTGTTCCTATATACCCGTAGGTTCCCATCTCTGAGCCTGCTACCACATCAATGCCTGTAACATTGCACGGATTTTCATAAAGGCAGAAGTCTTACTCACCCGCAGTAGCAACACTAGTTGTGTTACTAAGCATTTATACTTAGTCCCGATATAGACCCGTACATTCGAGGGTTCGTCAGTGGATTATGTAACATCCACCATTCTAACCATAGGTATTTTATAGACTCCCGGCATATAGGATACACCATCCACCTCTGGACAGCTTTCGTCAACTACTATTGTTACGGTATCTCTCTGCCGACTTCACCGGGCTTCTGACATTTCAATGTTTACTCATTTCCATGCCAGCCGGAGTATTAGAGTAGCCTTTCAGGGCGTTACCCCTTCATTCGACTATTCACGCATTCAGTTCTCCAACTCGAACTAATTTCATTACAATAAACAATGATTCAGTTGAGATGTGCCAGTCCTTTTCAGACTGGAACGTCTCGCACTTCCTTTCGGATCAGTCACTACATAACTGACATTTGGTGTCATCTGCATTAAATTGGGTTTCACATAAAATCTCGTCTTACCTGAACCGGAACCACCAATAATCATGACATTTTTGTTTCTGGCATACTTTGGTTTTTTCGGGCGGCTGTTCATGGTAAGCCTTTCTGTTTGCGTAAGAATGATATTGTTTTCAAATACAGAATCCATAAAAGGTGCAATATCCTTTGCTGTCCCCCAGCGGGCAGACCCATATTCCACTCCCTGACGGAACTTCTTTGCATTCTTACCTTTCACATAGACAATCCCTTTTAATAAAACTGCACCTGCAAGTCCCACTCCTATATCAGAAAATACCAGACTTGGCAACATATTTTCAAATGCCAGTGATATATGCAGCACCAAAACACTCAATCGTTCCAGTAGGGAATTTCCCTGACAATACCGATAAAGCCATGCTAGTTTATTCCCTGCATAAAATACAAACACATAGGGCAGGTTGGTAAGAAACAGCTTCTTTTTATCTACCTCTGACAGTGTTCCACTTATATCCTGCCACAGTTTTTTCCATACTTTTGGGAATGGATTTTCTCTTTTCTGTTTTTTCTTTTTTATCGTACAGTATCCCTCTCCTTCCTCTTTGTTTTCTGCCTTTCTCGCTGCTGTGCCTGCCTTTCTTTTACTTTGGAAAGTTTTTTCCGTATCGATATTTTTTTACTTTTCTTCATGCTCCAGCCTGTATATTCCTTAAATGCTGCGGTCATAGAATCTACATCTCTGGCTTTAAAAAACACATAATAACGGGGCGGTTCGGAAGAACGGTCTTTTTTCAAGCAATAGTCCACATTATATTTTCTAGCATACTTTTCAAAGGATTTAATATTTCCGTCTGTAATCTCAATGTTGGAAAGTTCACAGTTCTGCTCCTTGAGTTTCTCCATGCTTTGTTTTCCTTTATAAACTGCCAAATTTTTTTCTTCCTTAGATACCCCTTTCTTTTGCTTCCTCTGGGATTTCTGCTGTTCCAGCTTTGTCAAAGTTTTTAATATTGCACTTTTTAAAATCTGTGCAGAAATTTTTCCTCCACGGATACACAGGGACACAACTTTCTCATTGACTTCGTCCTGCATAGGCTGTTTCTTCCTTTCCTGATTTCTTCTTTCTCATGTCTTGTAAAATTTTCTGCAAACAGTATCCAATACAAGGAGAATGTTTTCCATAAGGGCAACCCACACATTGTCCTGCTTTTTTCGTATCTTTCTCTGGCTGTTTTGGGAGAAGATAATAGCACTGTTTTCTGGTGCAGCCATTTTTTCGTCTGCTCCAAAAATAGCAGTCCTCACACACCAAAGGTTTGTCCTCTGCGTATTTTCTCTTATCCGCTTTCTCCATTTTCCTGATCCTTCCTTTTCTTTTGCAGCATTTCTTCCATCTGGCGATCCGCCTGACCACCTACACGGACACAACAATATAAGCCAAATGTCAAAATAACAGCAACTCCAAAAATTATTTTTCCTACCATGTTTTCTGCTCCTTTAAAAAGAGGCAGCCACAGATTTTCCGTGACTGCCTTTCCAGTTATGGGAATCTCCCATGTTATTTTTTCCTTTTCTTAATCCAGTAATAAGAAGAACCTGCCAGTAACACTGCCATTGCGGATAACAGCACCCACAATTCTACATGGCTGGTATCTCCTGTTTTTGGGGCATTTCCTGTCGGTTTTGATTCCTGTGGCTGTTCCACATTTTCAGAAGGCTTCCTTTCGTCTTTCATCACAACCTTCTGGATTTCCCCTGTATCTTTTACTTCAAAAATAATATCTTCTGCTACCAGATACCCGTCCGGTGCAGACACTTCATGAAGCGTATACTTTCCAATTGGAAGCATCTCGATATAGTGAGGTTTCTCACCAGACATCCAGCTTTCTACTTCATTTCCTTCCTGATCCAAAATCGTTAATTTTGCGCCGGGAAGCTCTTTTCCTGAAATGTCCGTTTTAGAAATTTCGACTTTCGTAATATCATCTTTCATTTCCACTTTCTGGACTTCTCCTGCATCTTCAACAGTAAAAGAGATACTTTCTGCTGTTACATAACCATCTGCCGGAAGTGTTTCTTCCAGCACATACGTATGCCCTACCACCAATTCTTTGATAATATGTGGTTCTTTTTCAGAAATCCATTCGTCAATGACCTTTCCCTGCTCATCTTTTACCTGAAGTTTTGCACCTTCTACCTCTTTTCCATCTGTCAGAGAAGTTTTCGTAAATTCTACCACTGTCGGTACATTCTCAAAAGTAAATTCATAAGATACACACGCTTCCTCACTGCTTTCTGGATCAAAAGTAAATTCTTTTCTCTCTCCGGTCATAGAAAAGCCCGGTGCTGGAGCTGTTTCTTTAATATAGTAAGTATATCCTACTGGTAGGTCTGCCTCAAAACGCAACCTTCCCTGTGCATTTGTTGCCTGTTCCTCAATGACGGTATCTGCCTTCATGATTACGTTTCCCTGTGTATTTTTTATGTCTTCCTTGACACAGAGGGCAAATACTGCACCTTGCAGCATACGGTCTGCATCTTTTTCTTTCTTCCACACAGTCACTTCTGCTTTCTGGCGTTTATTCTGCCAGTCTGTGGAATATGTAATTTCTGCTGTTTCCTGATCACGATACAACAGGTCAATTTCTCTGGCTTCCTGATCCAGTACAAATCCATGTGCTGTTTCCTTTTCCTTTACATAGTATTTTCCAAGTGGCAAACCGGAAATTCTTGCAACACCTGCGTGATCTGTAGTAATCTCCGCTACCAATTCATCTTTTCTATAATAATCCTTGCTTTCCCCATCTGCCGCCGGAACATCTTCTCTTGCATACACTGCAAAAGTAACCTCTTTCAATGAGCCTGACAGGTATTCAAATACATGGGAAATCCAGCCTCCAATCTGCTCAAAAACTGATACCTTTTCTAAAAATTCACCTTTTTTGTTAATCAGAATACTTCCCGTCGGCACATCATCTTTCATTTCCACTTTTTGAATTTCCTCCGTGTCTTTCACAGTAAAGGAAACTTCCTCTGCCCTCAGATAACCATACGGGGCAGTTTCCTCTCTTAAAGTATACGTTTCTCCAACTTTTAGTCCACGAATGACATGCGCTTCCCCTTTAACCGATTTCCAACTGTCTACCATTTCCCCATTTTTATCAAGCACCACAAGGGTTGCCCCGGAAAGCTCGACTCCTGTTGCAGTATCGACTTTAGTAATGGAAACTTTTGTCGGCTGATTTAAAAATTCTGATGTAAGTTCTACCACATCAATGTCCTGTCCCTGATAGGAAAAATCGACATCAAGCACTTGCTCCGAAGATACATAGCCCGCTGGCGCTTCCAGTTCCTTCACATAATATTTTCCAAATGGCAGATCAAAAGAAAATGTTGCCTTTCCATCTTCCCCTGTTTCAGCTTTCCCAATCAGTGTATCCGCTTTTACTAAAGTCTGATTTCCCACCTGAATATCTTCTTTCGCATACAATCCAAAGACTGCACCTTTTATTTCTTTTTTTGTTTCTGCATCTCGCTTTACTACGGAAATTTTTGCTTTCTGGCGTTCATTTTTTAACAGGACTTCCTGCTCAATTACAGGAGTGTTCTGATCTTCATATTTGAATGTCACTTTCTGCGGCTCTGGATTTTTCACAAATCCTTCGGGTGCTGTGATCTCTACCAGTTCATACGTTCCAAGTGGTAAATCTGACACACTTGCCTTTCCTTCCCAATCTGTTGTCAGGGTAGCAACCTTCGTTCCCTCTGCATACTCCAGTATCCGGTTCCCCTGCTCGTCCTTCTGCGCATCTGCAGTATAAATATCCTCTGCCGCATACAAATCAAAAACTGCACCGGAAAGATTGATTTCCTGATAAGAAAAATCTTTGTCAAAGGATTCTAAGATTTCTCCTTTTTTTACAATCTGCAATTCTCCTTTTACCGGGTGATTTTCATATACCACTTCAATCAGGACATCTCCCGAAACACTGTCCATCTGATACGCTGTATCAGAAGCTACCGAAACTTCATAATAATTTTCATTCAGAGTATAGCCGTCTGGTGCTGTGACTTCCTCAATACGGTAATGTCCTGCGTCCAAATTCTGAGGAAGAATTAAGTACCCAGTTTCATCTGTAAAATAAGACTTATGCACTACCGTTGTAGGATAGGTGGTAACCTGTTCCACATATTTTTTTCTGTCCAAATCATATACCTTAAACTCTGTCCCCTTTTTGAGTACAGGCTTTTTACTTTCATCGTCCTTTTTTACGATTTTTAACTTTGCCTCAAACTCTTTATCCAGAAGAACTCTCCAGATTTGCGGTGTATCCGGCTTATGCTCTGTAATACGGACAATAAAGTCTTTTACAGGCTTATAGTTTGGCGGTGTTGTTGTTTCCCTGACCACATACGTTCCATACGGGAGTGGGATACTGCAAGCATACCCTCTTTCATCTGTAAATAACTCTGTTGCTCCATTCTCTCCAATTACCACGGGAGTTGCAGAAGCAAAATCATAACTTCCATCTTCTTTTTTCTTTAAAGAAGATTCCAAATATGCCTGAAAACCTGCTCCTTTTAAGAGTTCTGCGTCTGTATTCCCATTATTTCCGGCTTTAATTAACTGAAACGGCTGTTTTTTCACCTGTTCCTTTACATTGCAAACTCTCTTTACAATGGCAACCGTATCGCCTTCATCATCGCATACCACATCATGCTCAGTTTCATCTAAGAGATAACCCGCCGGAGGCGTAATCTCCTTGATGTAATAACTTCCTAAATATAAATCCTTTACTTCTGCTTTGCCTTTATCATCAGTTTTTAAAGTCGCTACCTGTTCGTCCTTCTGATATAAGACTCCAGTTTTCCCATCTGGATGCACGATATTTTCACGGGCATACAGTCCATACACCGCTCCTTTTAAAGACGCATCTCCCTGTGGTGTTTTTCCTGTTTCGGCGTCTTCTTTTTCCAAAATAATTTCTGCCTTTACCCTCTCATTTTGAAACGTATGAGAAAAAGAACAATGCTCTTCTCCTTCTGCATACTGAAAGTCAAAGAAGAACTTCTCGGTTTCCTTTTTTACATACTGAGCAGGCGCCTGCAATTCTTTGATATAATAAGAATATCCAATAGGAAGGTCTGCCTGATAACTGGCAGTTCCGTTTTCTCCCGTTGTAACTTTCTCAATCAAAGTATCTTTTTTCACCAGCAGATTTCCAGCCTTTCCATGTATATCTTCTGCCGTATATAACCCATAAATACCACCCGCCAGTGGATTTTTCGTGTCCTGATCCTCTTTTCTCACGGACACGCTTGCTTTCTGCCTATCGTTTACAAATGTTATGGTTTTAAAAACAACTTCCTCATTCTGCCCTGCATAGGATAACGTAACTGTCTGGGATTCTCCCTTGCATACGAAATTTTCAGGTGCTTTTACTTCCACCACTTTATAAGTACCAAGAGGAAGCTCCGAAAGTGTAACACTTCCATCTTCTCCTGTTTTTAGTCCTTTTTTCACCACAGCACCTTTTTTATAAGCAACTGTTCCATCTGCTCGGACAATCTCTTTTTCTGCATATACATCATATACAGCACCTTTTTGTTTCTCTTTTGTATAGGAAAAGGTTACACCTTCTTCCGTAACGTCTGCTCCTGTCAGAACTTCTCCCTCTTTATAAACGGTTAAGGAAGCAAGCTGTTCCTGATCCGCAACTTCTATCTGTACCGTCTTTCCTACTTCCAATTTCACACCATAATATTTTGTGTCTAACACATATCCCTGTGGTGCAGAAATTTCTTTTAAGTAAACGGTATCCTGTGTCTTTTCTATGGTAACGCTGGAAACACCATTTTTATCTGTTGCAGGCATTTCCACAATCAAATCTGTGCAATCTTTATCACGGTATACACCATATACCGCTCCTTCCATTTTTTTCTGGCTGCTCTGATCTTTTTTTATAAGTTCTATCTTTGCATTTTTCAGCCACTCTACGGAAAACTCAACATACTGTTCCTGTTCAACTCCTTCTCCGAATACAAATGCCAAGTCCTGCACACTGTCATTTGTTACCAGCTTATATGCGGAATAATCTTTTGTAATACTTCCCTGCATAGTCGCTGACCAAGAACCTTCCACATCTTCCGTCTGTGTAAGCGGCGCACTCAAATAAAACTTCGTTCCGCCCGAAAGTGTTACCCTTGCTCCGGCAGCGCTGTTTTTTCCAGTTGTAAGATTATGAAACACAACCCCTTTCGGAAGCTGCATGGTAATGGACTGCAAGGAATCTGCAGTAAATGTAATATCCTCTGTCCGCTGTTCCTGCCCTTCCTGATACGCTTTCACATGATTTTTAGAAAAAGACATGGAAACCTCTGGAATTTCCGGTTTTCCTACACAATAATTGTAAACTTCCATTGCCAAAGATTTTGCTGTTTCATTTGCTCCGTAAAAAGCATCCGCACTTCCGTAAGCATAAGCTGCAGCTATATGCGTAAGAATGAACTGCTTTCCCTCTGAAAAATCACTGTGGTGTTTTGCAAAATAGCTTTCTTTTCCTGCCGCTTCTGTCCCATAATAGCAGACCTTTGCAAGCGCTTGATTATCCTCAATTTTTGTAATTGTATAAGTACCTGTTCCCGGTCCCGGTAAAGACGGCTGGATACAATAAGCGGTGGCATGGACATTCCCATAAGAAATAAAATAAGGCTCTGTCACATAAGTACCCAGATCATAATCCTGATAACGATATAACGGACCTTTTGTGATTGTAACTGTCTGTGTTGCCCTTGCTGCCTGATCGGAAGCATTTGCTACAAAAGTAACTGTTTCTCCTTCTTTTATCTGAAAAAGATCAATCTCCTGTTCTTCTGCCTGTGACAGCACATCATAAAGACCTAACCCGGATTCTTCATCATAAGTATCCTGTTTCTTACTTTCCTCAAGTACCTGTGAAAATTCATCTTCTGTTAAAATCTGTTCCTCTTTTTGTGACGCATCTTCTTCCTCTTCTGAATTTTTCTCCTGTTTTCCATGCTCTTTTGACGGTGACGGATTTTCTTTTTCTTTATGCTCGGCAACTGTGATATTTCTAATCACATGGTAGTTCGGCGCTTCCCGAACCGGCTCTACAAAATACACTGCCTGATAAGTATCTGCATGGTCTGTATGAAAATCCTGCCCCTTCTGATTTTTCGCTTCATAAAATGTCACTTTTACTTGGTCAGAATGAAACTTCATGCCGGAAAAATCTGTCTTTATATCAAAGTCACTGCCTTTTTCCACTTCATAATCCTGCACAGTTACAATCTCATCTTCCTGAAGCTGAGCTTTTACCTGTTCCAGCGCAGGGTATTGCATTTCATAAGATTTTGGATTTGTTTCTCCTGCATACGCTGTCATCGGCTGCACAACAGAGGTTAAGATTGTAAGTGCCGAAAGTACACCTGAGAAAATTCTTTTTACTGTTTTTTTCATACTTTTCTCTGCCTCTTTTCTATATTTTACTGATACTGTATCTTTTATTTCTTTTTTCCAACTCACTCCCTTCTCTAAGTCCTGCCTGTTCTCTTTCCAAATCCGTTCCTACTCCAAATTTCCTTTCGCAGCGTTTTCTCTGATAAGGCAGGCAGAATGCCCACTCAATATCAGGTATCACTTTGGACAGGCAATTCAATTTTCAAGGTACAAAAAAGGGATTTTTTAAGATTTGTGTTATCCCTTCACTAATCGCATATTAGAAAAGGGATTTTTTAACCATTCGAGAAAATTTTTATATCTTACTATTTAACACATACAGAGTTGCATAAAAAACGATTGAGTGTAGCTCTTAAAAAATAAAATTTACACTCAATCATTTTAATTACTTTATTTATAGATATTTGAAAATTTTTAATTATTTTCGTTCATAACTTCTTTTATTTGATTTCCACTTACATAAGTAAGTTTGTTGTGATCAACCATGTTTTCTTTGCACAATTTAAAAATAATATTATCAACACTAGAATGTTTATACATAATTGCCAAGATTACTATACCCAAAATTAGCAATATAAAAAATATAAAGACTACTGACGCAATAATCTTTGTTATATTATGAGTTTGAGTACCATATAACATACTTATAATAGAAAAATCTAAAGATATCAATGCTAACATACTATCAGCATACTTTTTAAGCAATTCTATTCGTAATTCATTTAAGCATAATTTCTGTTCTTCTTCTACTGCTTTTTGTAATTTAATTTTCATTTTTTGCTCTCCAAAATATTTATTTTCAATAATTATAAGAGTAATTGTACTCAAAATTGAAGCAGCAATTTCTTGTACATAAATTGTAAAAATTAAATAAATAAGTAATATCACGGTTATTCCTACGTGTCCAATTGTTATATTAGTCTTCATTTTCGAATTGTTCCGTCTCTGGTAAACATTTACTTCCACATTTAACATTTGATTGATTTTTTTATCATATTTCCGATACATCTCTTTTTTAGAAAGCATCAAACATGGTATCAGTAAAACAGCAACTGCCATAAATGGAATAGCTAGTCCTAAATTTTCCCACTTGTATTCTAAAATAAATAAACCTACTAATTCAAAAACAGCAACAATCCAGCTTGCCAAAACTCTATCTATTTTCAAATACCATTTCTTTTCTTTTAGAATTTCTATTCTTTCCGTTCCATATATTATCCATGAAAATACATACATCATAGATATTACACTAGAAAAAATAAAACACTCCAGAGGATTTTCTTGAATATCATTTAACGAATACACAGAAAATATACTAATTATTAAGCTTAAACCAAATAAAGCAATAGAAACTGGAATCGCTTTTTCACCTTTTATCTCTTGCTTAGAGCGTTCCCAATCAAACTTTAATAACAAAAAAAGATAGTGTATTAGATTTTCCTTTGACTTATTAAAACTAGACGTATTATGTTCATTCACTGCGTTTTTTATTATGTCCATTTCTCTCCATATATGCTCATCTTGAAAAAAATCAAGATTATTCTTTTCATACTTACCATCTGGACAATAACCATACGCATTTAAGTGTTTTCCCAAATCCGTCAAACATTTTTCTATTGTTTGAAAGTCTGCTATCCTTATTTCTGAAATTATCTCTTTTATTTCTTTTCTCCATTTTGCTCGTTCTTCTGTAATATATTGCAATTTATTGTTCTTTTCACCCTGAAAATATTGTATTACTGCAACTATGACTGCCGATGATAATAAAACTTCAATCAATGACATATTTCTCTCCTGTACAAATTTAAAATTTTTATTTTATTATAGTCTATAATTCAGGTCTATGAAAGAGAATAATCATAGTTTTTTAAAAAGCGCCGCCTACAATTCCTAAATCATGCAGAATAGATCGCAGTTCTGACAAAATACGTTTTCTTCGATTATAAATAGTCTTCCG
The DNA here is from genome assembly GCF_059731825.1 of Faecalimonas nexilis. NCBI lineage: Bacteria > Bacillati > Bacillota > Clostridia > Lachnospirales > Lachnospiraceae > Faecalimonas > Faecalimonas nexilis. Next base: position 2,299,573 of record NZ_AP029189.1, read on the forward strand.
GCTACACCCCATAATTTGAGCTGCATCTTTGATTGTTACTTCTTCAAAAAATAGCAAATAAATCAAACGGGCATCTTCCTTTGCCAACTGGGCTATTCCTTCCCGTACTTTTGCTTCATACAACTTGCAAAGTACCGTTTCCTCTGTATCATATTTTTCTTCTTCCAAATCTCCGTATCCATTCAGTGCCTCTAAACTACACACCCCTTGTTTCTTCTGCCTTTCCATCTGGTATCTTTCTTTTCGTCTGGACTGATACCATTCTAAGTATACTTCTCTGGTCACTTCAATCAGTGAACCGTCGGGCATTCTCAATACATAGCTTTTTCTCTCTTTTGGCTTTTTCCCTCGCATTCAGTTTTTCCTCCTCTTATATAGCCTCTTTCCATTCCATACATTTTTTACGAAGCCGAGTGACTGCTCTTGTCAGGATTTTTGATACGGCGGCATGAGAAACACCGAGTTTTTCTGCAATTTCACTTTGAGATTTCTGTTCCCAAAAATACTCGAAAACTACTTCTTTCTGCCGCTCTGTCAGTAATCCAAGTAATTCCTGTATCGTTTCTTTCCTTATCGCTTTTTCCAAAACAGTTGCTTCTAAAGAACCCAAAACTCCCCATTCTTCTGAAACTGCACTATAAGAAATGCTCTTTCTCTGTTGCCTTGTTTCCAGATTTCGGTTGATACGATCTTCACCCTCTAAAATTAAGCGAAGATACCAAGCCTCTTTTTCAAACCATTGCTCTGAAATTTCATTTTGTTCCATCTCATAGCGATAATTCTGACAATCCCAAATGGGAAATACCGTTGCAATACCAGATATTTCATAAAGGGCATATCCATTTTGATAAACGGAAATTTTTACATTCGTAGCAATGCTTTTTGACACAAATATTGTGCCATGTGTTTTTAAATACTTTGCAGTTGGGTAATTTTCTTCCAGAACTGGAACCGGCATGAAATGTTTTAATTCTGCTAATGTAAGCATATCCTGACCACCTTTCAACGGGCAGCCAGAAATACCAGATTGAATGTGTGTTAAGGCAATAGAAAACAGCCCCAGACATACCCGTTTTTTTTTAACGGGACTGGAACCTTCCATAACCCTCTGTTTCTAACTTACTGGATTTCTTACGCTTAGTGTAGCAGTTTCGCTTACTCTTTTCCTCAACGGGTGTGTAGAACCTGACTACTCTTATCCGTAGAAATTTTTAAACGGTTTTTCTCCATACTTTCGATCAAGGCATTCATGGTATGCTTTAAAATCTCCTGCTCATTTTCCTTCAATTCCTGTACTCTGCTGGAAAATGCAGATACCCATATCTCTGTTTCATTTACCTCTGTGCTTACTCCAAGCAGCGTATTTGCATCTACCCCAAGAGCTTTTACAATTTTTTGTAAAATTCCCACTGACATTGCCATCTGTCCCCCTTCAATACGGCTGATTGTATTGGTACTGACACCGGATTTCTCAGCAAGAATTTCCTGTGAAAATTCCCTTTCCTTCCGACACTCCCGAATACGATTTCCCAACATAATTAACTCCTGTGATACTGCCCGGTTTCCCAAAATAGTCCCTCCTTTCTTCTCCAAAATCTCACCTTGCGCCATGATGTCGTAAAGTTCCAAAACGCAAAAAGGCAGCCCTTTTCAGGCTGCCAAACATGCTCAACTCTTATCATCTTCTACTTTATCAACTTTTTTATTGCTTTATAAAGTTGTAATCCCATAAAAACAAACAATAAAAAAAGTTTCCACACTAATACAACTCCCCCTATTATGCCTCCAATCAGCATTTGAAACACCAACATGGCAATCGTGCTCCCCACATCTCTATTTCGTGGAACAATCCATATCTGCATCTTACGGATTCCAAAAGGAATCCCTACCAGTATCCATAATTTTAAATAATCACAGTTTCCTCCTTCCACACAAAATGGATAAAAAATCACTGTCCACAATAACACCTCTGTCACAAAAATCATACGGCAAAAAATTTCCTGCCTCATTTTCCCCATCCTCCTCCGTATAAATCATGGTTTACTTCTGCCTGATAGTAATGATTGATTGTCAAAACAGAATTATAAAGTGCCGTTAAAAGATAGGACTTAATGTTCCCGACTTTCGTTGTATTTTTATTCAGGCAAAGACAGACATACTCAATATGGGCATGTGTCAATTTCATAAACTGGCTTTTTACCAGTGATACTAATTTATCTTCTCCGGCAATCCGGATTTTTCCCTGATCCGGCATTACCATAACTTCTACCATCAATTCCACCAACTCATCAACTTCTTCTCTTGCATGTGGGGTATCATTCCGGAAACACTCATACGAAATGTTTTCCCGAATTATTTCCCGGTATGTATTCCTCTGCTCAATCTCATCTATCGTTTTTTCTTTTTCCGGACAGATAAGATTTGATAGGATATTACCACTCTCCGTTTCATTATTCTCTGTCTTGTTAATATCAGTATTATTAGATTGTGATTTTGGACATTCTTGAATTGTGGTTTTCACAACTCCTGAATTGTGATTTTCATCATTCTTGAATTGTGATTTTGGATATTCCTGAATTGTGGTTTTCACAACTCTTGAATTGTGATTTTCACAATTCTGGAAGTTTTCTTCCCCAGTCCCCTCATTTTCCTGCATTTTTATCTCCATATTTTCTAAAATTTCCTTCTCACCACTCAAATACGGCTCCTTTTCCAACCGTTCTGTTTCTATGTCTATGGGTTCCGCATCTTCTGAATTGTGATTTTCATCATTCTTGAATTGTGATTTTGGAAACTCTTGAATTGTGGTTTTCACAACTCCTGAATTGTGATTTTCACAATTCTGCAAATCTGATATATCACTATTTTCTTCATCATTTTTCTGAACCAAGAAATTCTTTACATAAATTACATTTGGTCTGCCAAGTCCCAACCGCTTTTTTTCAATCAATCCAATCCCTTTTTCACTGTCCAGTTCTTTCAGAAGTTTTACCGCTTTTTGCGTTCCACAGTTTAATAACTCTGCAATTTCCTCTACGGTAAAAATAATGTATACTCTTTCTTCTTCGTCCAGCCAATGATTTTTCATACTGAGGCTCATACGGTCTAATAATAGACCGTAGAGTACTTTTGCTTCACAGGAAAGTTCTTTAAAGCATTCTGCAGTGAACAGAATTTTAGGAACACGGTAAAAACTGTACTGCTCTGCCTCCATTCCCCTATAATAATCAAATTGTATCTTCTCCATGCTCCAATTCCTCCTCTCTGCCATTTTTCCATTCTTCCAGCAAGGTATAAATTACATTCTCTATCTCTTGTTTTGTATATGCAGGTGGAAAATAACTGCTGATTTTCTTCGCTGAAATCGTCACTCCATTCCCACTATTTTTCTTTTTTAATAACAGTCCATATATGACATTTCCGTCCAGTTTTTTCTCTTCACTAAACATCTTGATTGCTTCTGCCTGCGCCGCTGTTGGCATGATTTCACAATTTCTCACTGCCTCCAAAACAAGCTCCTGTTCTTCCCTTGTAAGATAAGATAGTTTTTCTCCTACAATCATAGGAACTTTCTTCACATCAACAAGGTCTAACAATCCGCTGATCAAATTTGCCAGACGAATATACCTCTGAACGGTTCTTCCGCTGTCACCTGCAGTTTCTCCTACCATTTCAGCAGTATATTTTTCCCCTTTACTTCCCTGATGTTTCAGTGCCTCATACTTCATTTTATAAGCGAAGGCTTTTTCACTTGGCAGAATATCCTCTCTTTGTATATTAGTATCCACCATAATCACCGTCGCAGTATCATCATCTATATCCCGAATAATAACAGGCATTTCCTCTAACCCGGCAAGTTCACATGCTCTCCACCTGCGGTGTCCTGCTACTACCTCATATCCGCCATCTGGATAAGGGCGGACGATCCCGGGCATCAAAATCCCATATTGCTTGACGCTCTCTACGGTTTCTTCCATTTTCTCATCGTCCTGCACATGAAACGGGTGATTTTTAAATGGGTGCAGCAAATCAATCGGAACAGAAGTGACTACCTCACCACTTACTGGTTCTTCCTTACCAAACAAATCATCAAAAGAAGAAAGTTTTACTTTTTCTGCGCTCTTACTCCTCATATGCAAGCACCTCCTCTGTCAGAGAAATATATCCTTTTGCTACTATCCCTTTCGGATCATGCAGATAAATACTCTTTCCTTCTGCTGTTGTTTCTGCAGCCCGAACAGACAGAGGAATACAATTCTTAAAAATATGTACTCTTGTTCCGTATACCTGCCGGATTTGTTCGGCTATATCTCTTGCAAAATTTGTCCTTCGGTCAACCTTTGTAAATAAAATTCCCATAATAGAAAGCTGGGGATTTAATTTTCTGTGTACTCTCCCAATCGTTTTAATCAACTGTTGAAGTCCTTTTACCGGAAGATATGCTGCTTCTACCGGGATCAACACATAATCCGACGCTACCAGCGCATTGATTGTGATCATTCCCAGTGACGGCATACAATCAATCAGAATATAGTCATACTCTGCCTTTACCGTATCAAGATATTGTTTTAATATCATTTCTCTGCTCATCACATTCACCAGCGCAGTTTCTAATCCTGCCAGTTCAATATTTGCCGGAATAAAGGCAATGCCTTCATCATGCCAGATAATCCCCTCATTTGGTTCAACATCTTCATCATTGATTACTTTTTCCATGATTGTTACTAAAGTTACTTCCAACTCGTCCGGCTCCTGTATCCCTAAACTTGCAGCCATACTTCCCTGTGCGTCGGCTTCTATTAAAAGAACTCTTTTTCCTTCTCTTGCTAAGCCAATCCCTAAATTGACACAAGTTGTTGTCTTTCCGACTCCACCTTTTTGATTTGCGATTGCGATTACTTTACACATACTTATCTTCCGCCTTTCTTTTCTTCTATCTCTGCATACATACGAAAATATTTTGTAGTTCCTTTATTGGAAAACAGGTCAGATACCTGTAGCACCGCTATCTGAGGATGCTGCTCCAACTTTTCCCGAAACCATCGAATATCTGATTTTGTTCCCTGAACTCTGACTTTTAACATGCTTCTTCTCCTCTAAAAGCAATATTCCGGATAACGAATTTTAATTGCCTCCCAAAAGTATCTCGCATACCCACAGCAAAATAACTCCTCCGGTGTATATCCTGCATACTCCTGTAATTTTCCATCTTCGCTTTCATAGTCATATACGCTTGGCGTCCCGTTACAGTATAAATTAAAAGCCATACGAACAATCCTTACGCTGCCACTGGTCTGCCACCCTTCTTGAAGGCATTCTGTTTTTACATATCCTGTTCTCAAATCGTAAATACAATCTATATTGACTCTTGTATCTTCACTAATCCCAAGACAATAAATCAAGGCTTTGTGATACACATCTTGGCGGCGGCATTTTTTCATATATGTTTGATAAAAGTCTTTGTGTTTCTCGTTTCTGAAGATAATTGTGTTTGTGATTTCTTTCTCTGCTCTTAACGCTGTGTTATTCATATTTTTCCCTCCTGATAGCTTTAACTTTTAGGGTGCTTTTAAATATTCCAGTAATTTGTGTAAACTTCGCTGAAGATTGTGGATATACATTTTACTCGATTTGCATGTTGTGTAATACTCAATTTGATGTGATTTTAGACGGTTTTAGACGGTCTTTAATGATATATTGCCCTTTTTCCCTTTGGCAATAAAAAAAGCCCTGAAAACCTTATAAACACTTGGAAATAGTGTGTTTACAAGGCTCTCAGAGCCTATAAAACTCTAATTAAATTTCAGATTGAAAACTTTGCTTAATTGCCCATCTGTTTTGCTACTTCTTCAGCAAAGTTTTCTTCTTTCTTTTCTAATCCTTCACCTGTTTCGAAACGAACAAATCTCTTAACTGTTACGTTAGCACCGTTTTCTTTAGCTACTTTTTCTACATATTTAGCAACTGTTAAATCACTGTCCTGAACGTAAACCTGATCTAATAAGCAGATTTCTTTCATCTCTTTGTTCAAACGTCCGATAATCATTTTTTCAATGATGTTTTCTGGTTTTTCTGGATTTTCTGTCTTAGCCTGAGCTAATAAGATTTCTTTTTCGTGTTCGATGTAAGAAGCATCTACTTCATCACGAGATACATACTTTGGATACATAGCTGCAACCTGCATAGCTACGTTTCTTAAGCATGATTTGATTTCATCATTTACAACATCTGTATCAGCTTCTACTAATACACCGATTCTTCCGCCACCGTGGATGTAAGATACTACACAACCATCTGTTGTAACTTTTTCAAATCTTCTGATGTTTAAGTTTTCTCCGATTACAGAGATTTTTTCTGTTAAAACATCTTTTACTGTCTTAGAGTTGTCTGCTGCCCATGCTTCGCTCAAGAAAGCTTCGATATCTGTTGTCTCTGTGTTTAATGCCTGATTAGCAACTTCTTCTACGTAGCTTTGGAAATCAGCATTTTTAGCAACGAAGTCTGTCTCTGAGTTTACTTCAACGATTGCTGCTACTTTATCGTCTTTTACAACTGCTTTTACAATACCTTCTGCAGCGATTCTTCCAGCTTTTTTGTCAGCTTTTGCCTGACCATTTTTTCTTAAATATTCGATTGCTGCATCCATATTTCCATCTGTTTCATTAAGAGCTTTTTTACAGTCCATCATTCCTGCGCCTGTCATTTCTCTTAATTCTTTTACCATTTTTGCTGTAACTGCCATGATTCATTCCTCCATAAAATTGTGTGTTCTTTTTAAAAAATGCTTCAACCTGTTCTTAAGGCTGAAGCATTCATGTTCGAAATCTTACGCTTCTTCAGCTGCTTCTACTTCTTCTGCAACTTCTTCGTATACTTCCTCAGCACCTGTTACACCTTGGTTTGCTTCGATTACAGCATCTGCCATCTTAGCAACGATTAATTTAACAGCTCTGATTGCATCATCATTACCTGGAATCACGTAATCTAATTCTTCTGGATCGCAGTTTGTATCAGCGATACCAATCAACGGAATTCCTAATGTGTGAGCTTCCTGTACACAGATTCTTTCTTTTTTCGGATCAACAACGAAGATTGCATCTGGAGCTTTCTTCATGTCTTTGATTCCACCTAAGTTCTTTTCAAGTTTTTCCCATTCTTTTTTGATTTCGATAACTTCTTTCTTAGGTAATACGTCGAATGTTCCGTCTTCAGCCATTCTTTCGATATCTTTTAAGCGGGCGATTCTGCTCTGGATTGTTTTGAAGTTAGTCAACATTCCACCTAACCATCTCTCGTTTACGTAGAACATTCCGCAACGTTCTGCTTCTGTTTTGATTGCATCCTGTGCCTGTTTCTTTGTACCAACGAAAAGAATTGTACCACCTTCAGCTGCGATATCAGAAATTGCTTTGTAAGCTTCGTCTACTTTACCTACAGATTTCTGTAAATCGATAATGTAAATTCCGTTTCTTTCTGTGTAGATGTACTCAGCCATTTTAGGGTTCCATCTTCTTGTCTGATGTCCAAAGTGAACACCTGCTTCTAATAATTGTTTCATTGAAATAACGCTCATGTGTTTTTCCTCCATTTGGTTTTTTACTTCCATATACTTCCCGCCTTGCAACCGCTCTTTTTTATAAAAAGAGTTTGGCACCTGCAAGGATAACCATATATGTGTTTTTTGCAACGTTAGTAGTATACCATATCTAAATGATACATGGCAAGTCTTTTTTACCAATATCTTCGGATTGCTGTAATCGGCTGTGATGATCCCATGTATACGCTCGCCTCTTTTACCGTCTGTCCTTCTGTCGGTGCATGGATTACACGCTCTCCGCCTATGTATATCGCAACATGTCCAGGATAACAGATAATATCTCCCGGAAGCGCATCTGCAAGACTCGCTATACTTTTTCCACCTGCTGCCTGTTCTCCTGATGTACGCAAAATCGAGATTCCCACTGCCTGATGGGCTCTCATGGTAAGTCCGGAACAGTCGATGCCATTATAACTTGTTCCACCATATACATACGGTGTTCCGATATAACTTCTTGCGGCTGCCACAATTGCCTGTCCAACACTTACATCACCGTTTCCTGTATTGTTATTACTGTCATTGTTGCTGCTTCCGCCACCTGAAGTTCCAGAGTCCGGCTGGCTTGGTTTTTCTTGCGGCTGACTATTTCCGCCGCCTGAACTTCCACTGGATGTTCCTCCAGACTGGCTATTCCCAGACGGTTTATTTGACGCCACCTGTTGCTGCTGTTTTTTTGCTTCTTCTTCCGCTTTCTTCGCTGCCTCCTCCGCGGCTTTCTGTGCCGCTATCTGAAGCTGCTCATCTAAATCTGCCACTTCCGTCCTTTTTGCTTCCAATGTCTTGGATAAATTTTCTTTCTGGGTGGAAGATTCCGCCTTCAATTCTTTTAATTTATCCATGTCTTTTTCCAAACCACTTTTTAATGAAGCTACTTCATTTTTTGTCTCTATATATTTTTCCAAATATTCTCTATCTCTGTCATGAACTGCCTGTACATATTCTGCCTGTTTTAACATCTCCGCAATACTGCCCGATTGGAAAATTTTTGTCAACATAGCGCCTGTTCCATTCTCATACATGACTTTAATTCGATATTTCATCTCTGCATACTGCTTCTTTTCTTTTTCCTGTGCAGTCTCTAAATCTGACTTCGCCTGAATGATCTCCTCCCCCTTTGTCGTCATCTGGGCATCTATGTCATTGATCTTTGTCAATATCTTTGTCAAATCTGCTTGAAGCGTGTCTACTTCTTGTTGTGCTTCCTTTTTCTGTGTCTCAAGATTGTCCACACTGTTCGGTTCTGCAAAAACCGGTGATACAATCAAGCTGCTTGCTGTAATCGCTGATACAAGTATTTTTGTAAATTTTTTCATCTTAGTCCCTTTCTCTATTTTTTCTCCCCCTATATAGTTTAATATACTATAAATACCTCCCCTTTTCAATCATTTTCTCCAAACAAAAAAGGCTATGACATAGTCATAACCCTTTCACTCTTCCTACCAGTATCTTCTGAACCAAGGTGATCCGTATACACTCGAAACTTTTACTGTCTGACCAAAGTCCGGTGCATGAATCATCTGTCCTCCGCCTATGTAAATCCCTACATGTCCAGAATAGCACACAACATCTCCAGGTAATGCGGCAGCCATATTGGCAACTGCTTTTCCACCACTTCCTTGAGATCCTGAGCTATGTGGTAAACTTACTCCAATTGCCTTGTGCGCCATCAGCACTAGTCCTGAACAATCCACTCCGCTGTAGCTTTCACCGCCCCACACATACGGAACTCCGATAAAGCTATATGCCGCATCTACAATTGCTTGTCCGCCGCCAGAGTTGCTAGGCGGTACATAATCACTACCACCTCCATTGGAGGTTGTTCCGGAATTCCCACGATTACCAGAGCTTGCTGCCAATGCTCGCTGTCTGTCTTGTTCTGCTTTCTGTGCAGCTTCCTGAATCTGTGCATCAAAATCATCAACTTCTGCTTTTGCTTCTTCAATCGTCGCATTCAAAGTCTCTTTTTGACTTTCAAATTCTTTTTGCTTTTTCTGCTGTTCTTTCTGATCTTCTTCCAAAGATTCTTTTAAGTCAGCAATCTTTTCTTTCGTCTCAACATAGTCTTCCAGACACTTTCTGTCTTTATCATGAACTGCCTGAACATATTCCGCTTTTTTCAGCATCTCAGCAATACTTCCTGATTCAAATACTTTTGTGAGCATAGAACCTGTTCCATTCTCATACATTATCTTAATACGAGCTTTCATCTCTTCGTATTGCGTCTTTTCTTTTTCCTCTGCTTTCTGCAGATCATCTGTTGCTTTTATGATCTCTTTTCCTGTCTGAACGAGCTCTTCCTCCAACGTATTAATCTCTGCCATCAGACTTGCCATCTCATCTTGCAATGTCTCTACTTTCTTCTCCGCTGCTTCCTTATTCTGCTTTAAATCATCGACTGACGGCGCCGCAAAAACAGAACTCACTGTGAGAGAACTTACCAGTAGAGAGGTCAATAAAGTCTTTCCAAATTTGTTCATTATTCCACCTATCCTGAATTTTTTAGTATTTTCTTTACAATCCTCATTACCCCGATTATATAACACTTCATACATTTTTGCAATATTTTTTAATATTTTTGTAATATTCATTTTCCTTTTGCCTTTTCTTCGTAATATATGATATGCTATATTTAAACAAAAAAACACATATCAGGAGGTCAATTATGAATTTTACATTCAATCACAACAACTTAAATGTATTAGATTTGGAAAAATCGCTGGATTTTTACAAGAAAGCGCTTGGTCTTGAAGTTGTTCGCAAAAAAGAAGCTTCTGACGGAAGTTTTATCCTTGCATTCTTAAGCGACAAGACTTCTACTCAGAAGCTCGAACTGACATGGCTTCGTGACTGGGACCGTCCTTATAATCTTGGAGACAATGAATTTCATCTGGCATTTGAGACATCTGATTTTGATGCTGCATTCAAATATCACAAAGAGATGGGATGTGTCTGTTTTGAGAATCCGGATATGGGAATCTACTTTATTTCTGACCCGGATGGATATTGGATCGAGATCATTCCAGCCGAATAACGGAAAACACCATAATAATCGGGAGCGCACGTTTGCTATGAACGAGAGCTCCCAATTTGTATTTTTCTATTTTACATATCTTTTATCAAAACAAACATGCCTGATGCCACTAGTGCACAGAGTACAGTGATAATTCCCATTCGCATCGGCTGCTCCAGCATCCACGCAAATCCGTTCAGTTCAGTCACTACACAAGCTAATATATTCATGGTCATATGCATCAAAACCGGCGCTTTTAACGAGCCGAATTTTTCATAGACATATGCCAAAAGAAGACCGCATATTGTTCCATAAATAATCTGCACCAGATTTCCATGATACAATCCGAAAAACAGCGCAGAATAAATCACTGCCGGAACCATCGGCATAACTTCTCTCAGACGCTTGAAGAGCAGTCCTCTAAAAATCAACTCTTCCATGATCGGAATAACAATGCCAAGACATATGATCTGTACCGGTAAAGACGGAGTGTACAACATCTCCGACGCCTGTTTATAGCCCTCACTCACTTCTGAGAGATTGCTCAAAAGCAACAAATTGTTAACCCCTAGCGCAACCGGTATACTGATTCCGACAATCAAAATATATTTTCCAAAAGCCGCTTTTTTTTGCGGTGTAACTCCACTTTCTTTTTCCAGCTTCCGGTCTTTTCGAAACATCCACGCAAGAATCGGTATCGTACAAAGCGCAGCCAATGCGCTAATCTGTGTTGCATATTTCAAAACACCATCTGTCAGCTCCACCGTCTTTTGCATCAACTCTTCCTGGCTGGACACCGCTTGAAATGTCTCCGGATGCACAAATATCGCATACAGAAAAATCACAACTGCCTCCACCACAAATGCAACCGCCATTTTTACAATAATCGGACCGATCAGTCTCCAAATCCGCTGTCCAGGACTTCTTTGCTGCACAGTTCCACTTCCTTTCGAATTTCTTCTTCTCTTCCCGCCAAAGAACCTTGTACCATCTCTGGTTTTCCACCGCCTCTTCCGCCGAATTTCTCATTTAATCGTTTTGAAAATATTCGTGTATCACAACTTTTACTTCCAATCACATAGCGATAGCCATCTTTTTCATCTCCCGCAAATACAGCTCCAATCGAAGCACCGTTTTCTATGATAAGGTTTGTCAATTCTCTCGGCGCATTTCCCTCAAGCTCTTCCTCAAACCAAACGACTACTTCTTGGGATTGTGGAATCTGCTCCACCTTATAGACAAGAAGCTTTTGCTGAAGCTGTGAAACCTTCGCTTTTCCAGATGAAATCTCTTGCTTTAATCTGGTGACTTCTGAAAAGACTTCCTCCTCCGGGGCTGACAGCAAAACAGAAATTTTTTTCACACTCTCTGCTTTCTGCTCATAATCCTGAAGTGCCCGGAATCCACAGAGCATGGAAATTCGTACGCCACCTTTATAATTCTGCACATTCAAAAGCTTGATCAATCCAATCTCCCCAGTCTTTTTGACATGCGGTGCACAACAGGCGCACACATCATATCCTGGTATCTCCACAATGCGTACCTGCCCTTCAATCTCAATCTTACTTCTGTAAGCAATTGAATCTAATTCCTCTTTAGCGGGATACAACACCTTGATATCCAGACTCTTCACCACTGCTTCATTGGCTTTTCGCTCGATCACTTTTAATTCTTCTTTAGAAATGCTGCCGTTGAAATCCATTGTAATGGCATCTTTTCCCATGTGGAACCCGACATTGTCATAGCCATATACCGCATGTACAATCCCTGATACAATATGTTCTCCGGAATGCTGCTGCATCTTGGAAAACCGTTCTTCCCAGTCAATCGTGCCCTGTACTGTTTTTCCTATTTCCAAAGATTGGTTCGTCTTATGGTAAATGATTCCGGCTTTTTCCTGCACATCTGTCACTTTTGCATCATCTAGTCTCCCGGTATCTGCGTATTGTCCCCCTCCCTCAGGAAAAAAGGCAGTTCTGTCAAGAACCACCTCATATACTTCCCCTGATTGTTCGCACGAGACAACCGTTGCCGAAAAGGTTACCATATGACTATCTTCATAAAATAACTTTTCTGTCATATCCTACATCCTTTCCGGAGCCTCAAAACCAAGCATGTCAATACATGCCTCCAATGCCCGTTTTGTAATCAGCAACAATGCGATAAATCCTGCTTTTCGGTCTTCATTCTCTTCTGAAAGAATCTTCGTCTCATGATAGAAGCGATTGAATGCATTCGAAAGATCATAAATGTATGCACAGATTTTATGTGGTGCAAGTTCTTCAAATGCTGTCTCAATGACATTATTAAATTTTGCAACCTCCAGCATCAATGCTTTTTCACTCTGTGTCTGAGGTTTTTTCATCTTGCACTTGGCTGCATCTTTTCCACTTTCTGCATATTTTGCAAGAATTGATTTGATACGCACAATCGTATATAAATTGTACGGTCCTGTATTTCCCTCGAACGAGATAAATCTTTCCACATCAAACACATAATCCTTCGCAGCCTGATTTGACAAATCTCCGTATTTCATGGCAGAAAGCGCAACCATCTGTGCTGTCTTTCTCGCCTCTTCTTCGGACATCGTACGGTTCTCTGCAATTTTTTTATACATCTCCTCATTGATGTCATTGATCAGACTCTCCAGACGCATCACTCCGCCGTCTCTCGTCTTAAATGGTTTTCCGTCTTTTCCGTTCATTGTACCAAATCCAATGAACTTCAATTCCATATTCTCATTGATGATCTTTGTCTTTTTCGCGCAACGGAATACCTGCACAAAATGCAGTTCCTGACGCTTATCTGCAAGGTAGATCACCTCATCCGGATGATACAGTTTCTCACGTTCGATCAGTGTGGCAAGATCTGTCGTATCATACAATGCCGCTCCGTCAGATTTTAAGATCATACACGGCGGGATCTCTTTTGTATCGTTCTCTTCTTTGACATCTACGACAAGCGCTCCCTGATCAATATGTGCATAACCTTCTTTTTTCATATATTCTACCATCTCCGGAATATATGGCTGCGCATCTGCCTCGCCTTTCCAAAGATCAAATTCCACGTTCAATGCACCGTAATTCTTTTTTAAATCCGCAACAGAAACATTCATAATGTGTTTCCAGATTGCAGTGTATCCTCTATGCCCGTTCTGCAATAAGAATGTCGCCTGCAATGCTTCTTCTTTATAATCTTCATGTTCTTTTGCGTATGCGCTCGCTGTCGGATAAATCTCTTCCAACTCGGTGATCGTAAACGGTGATTCTTCTGGATATTCTCCTTCAAACTGATCGTCAAAATATGGAAGCTCCGGTTTTCTCTTTTTCAGCTCGGTGATGACAAGTCCCATCTGGTATCCCCAGTCTCCAAGATGCACATCTCCAATCATCTTATGTCCGACATATTTCCCGATTCGTTTTACACTTTCCCCAATTACCGCTGAGCGAAGATGTCCTACATGAAGCGGCTTTGCAACATTCGCTCCGCCGTAATCCACAATGATCGTCTTCTGCTTTGTCGGCTCTTCCACACCAAGTTTTTCCTGCTCTGACATTTTTCCTAAATAAGAAGCGACAAACTCACCGTCCAGAATAATATTGATAAATCCTGGATTGACCGCCTCCACCTGCTCAATGCAAACACTTTCTTTTAATACTTCAACCACATCATTGGCAATCATGATCGGTGCTTTCTTATAAGCTTTTGCCGCCGCCATCGCGCCATTACACTGATATTCACACAAATCCGGTCTGTTTGACAATGTAACCTTTGCATATTGTTTATCATATCCTGCTTTCTCAAAGGCAGCTTCCAATTCAAATGTTAAAATATCTGCTATTTTTTTCATAGTTCCTCCTGCTTTGCATCTGCTCTATTTCGTTCATATTTTTTCTTATACTTCCTTATTTTAGCACAAGGATTTCATTGCAACAACCATATATTTGCAAAAGATTTCGTTCGTTATTGTATTTTCTTTTCTTCCATGATATATTTAGGAACGATTACTATTATTGAAACTTAAATATACTATATTATGAAAGTGAGGAAACATTATGAAAATAGGCTCTCATGTAGGTATGAGTGGCAAAGAGATGCTGCTTGGTTCAGCAAAAGAAGCCGTCTCATACAACGCCAATACCTTTATGTTTTATACAGGCGCACCCCAAAATACGCGCCGAAAAGATATCAGTGAATTAAATATTGACGCGGCATGGGATTACATGTCCGCTCACGGAATTGACGAAATCGTTGTGCATGCACCGTATATCATCAATCTTGGAAATACAATCAAACCGGAAACCTTTGAGCTGGCAGTAGAATTTTTGCAGCTAGAATTGGAGCGAACAGAAAGCTGTAAAAGTCACACTTTGATTCTCCATCCCGGCGCACACGTAGGCGCTGGAGCAGATGCCGGAATTGCACAAATCGTAAAGGGATTAAACACTGTCCTGACCAAGGACACGAATTGTAATATTGCCTTAGAGACGATGGCAGGAAAGGGAACCGAGATCGGACGGTCTTTCGAAGAACTTGCACGCATCTACGACGGTGTTGTCCACAACGAAAAGCTGCGCGTCTGCTTTGATACCTGCCATACACATGACAGTGGCTATGATATCATTCACGATTTTGACGGAGTCATCAACCATTTTGACAAACTCATAGGCAAAGAGCAGATTGCCGTCTTTCACATTAATGACAGCAAAAATATACGCGGTGCTTCCAAGGATCGCCATGCCAACATAGGTCTCGGCGAAATCGGCTTTGATGCACTCTCCTATATCGTGCATCACAAAGACTTCAAAACAGTGCCAAAGATTTTGGAGACACCTTATATTCCATCTACAGAGAATCCCAAAAAATCTTTCGCACCTTACAAACACGAAATTGAAATGTTAAAAACCAAGACATTCTCTTCTATCCTTTAAGATGATTATTTTACCTTCCTCTTGACTTTCTCTTCTTCTAATTGTAATATTGTATTATATATTTAATACAAAGTGAGGTGATTCTTAAATGCCATGGGAACTAAGCAATGACCGACCTATTTATCTGCAGCTTATGGAACGTATACAAATGGATATTGTATCGGGCAAATACCACGCTGGTGACAAGCTTCCTTCTGTACGCGATCTCGCAATAGAAGCTGCTGTAAATCCAAACACGATGCAAAAAGCTTTATCAGAACTGGAACGTGTTGGTTTGGTATACTCACAGAGAACGAGTGGACGTTTTATTACGGAGGACGCAACTATGATAAAAGAACTAAAACAGCATCTTGCCAATGAACATATCTTAGAATTTTTCGAAAAAATGAAACAACTCGGTTTTCGAGAAGAAGAAGCTTTACAACTTATGGAAGAGAGAATAAAGGGGGAAAAATAGATGAATCCTATTTTGGAGTGCAGAGGACTTACCAAAAATTACGGAAGCTTTACTGCATTATCGAACTTAAATCTATCTCTGGACAGAGGACAGATTATCGGTCTTTTAGGACCAAACGGAAGCGGAAAGACAACATTGATCAAACTCATCAACGGTCTGCTCGTTCCAACAGATGGACGCATATTGATCGACGGGGCAGAACCATCTGTCACCACACGAAATATTGTCTCTTACCTTCCGGAACGGACATACTTAAGCGACTGGATGAAAGTAAAAGAGATTGTCTCTTATTTCAAAGACTTTTATGAGAATTTTGATGAGAAACGTGCCTATGAGATGCTTGCACATTTGCAGATTGATTCAAATGCAAGACTCCGCACCTTTTCCAAAGGGACAAAAGAAAAGGTACAATTGATTTTAGTCATGAGCCGCAATGCAGATTTGTACGTATTGGACGAACCAATCGGCGGTGTTGATCCGGCAGCACGTGATTATATACTGAACACCATTCTTACAAACTATAATGAAAATGCTACAATATTGATCTCTACACATTTGATCACAGATATTGAAAACATTTTAGACCGTGTTCTTTTTCTTCAAAACGGGCACATTGCACTCAATACAAGTGTAGATGACATCCGAATTGAGCACGGAAAATCCGTAGATACATTATTCAGGGAGGTATTCAGATGTTAAGTAAATTAATTAAACACGAATTTCGGGCACTCTCCCGATTTTTACTTCCGATTCATATTCTTTTGCTGGTTGCCTGTCTGATTGGACGATTTATGTTTCAGGCGATGGCCACGATGGATCTGCCAAATGTGATATTGATTGTCTCATTTGTATTCCTGATCTCCATCTGGATCGTTGTACCATGTGCGACATCTATTTTAATTGTAGTACGCTATTATAAAAGCCTGTATACCGACGAAGGATATCTGACACTGACACTTCCGGCGACAAGAGGACAGCTTCTGTTTTCCAAAGCATTTGCAGCATGCGTCTGGAGTATTTTAGATCTCGCAATCGTCATCGCAGGACTTGCAATTGTGGTTATCATACCACAGGTTTATCAAAACTCTGCAGAGGCGCTTAATGAGCTAGAAAAAGCATTGGAGATGTCACCAAGCCTGTTTTTCTGGTCAACTGTCGGAATCTCTGTTGTCGGATGTTTTGGGAATGTGGCACTTTACTATTTTTCAGTATCTATCGGGCAGCTCCTTTCTTCGCACAGAGTGCTCGAAGCAATCATTGCTTACTTTGCAATTTCAACAGTTTTTTCTGTATTGATGCTGATCGTCATGTTTGCAGTTGGATATGATCCATTTTTGAGCGCTTCCTCTGATTCGCTTGCCACAACAGCATTCTTAAGTTCTTATAAGGCAAGTGCCATCCTATGTATCCTGGAAACATTCCTGTTCTTCGGTGGTACATACTACTTACTAAAGAAAAAAACAAATCTCAACTAAAAAACAGGGACAAGGGTTCTTTTTGAAACCCTCGTCCCTATTTTTATCAAAATACAACCTGAATCAAAAACATATACAGCACCGTTCCAGCCCCGATACTGAGCAGATTGTTTCGTTTCCACACATGCAGTGCCGCAACCGTGGCCACAGCAATCAACTCCGGAACACCATGCGGTGCCTCCCGCACCGGTGTACTTTTTAAACAATATACAACAAGCATCCCGATCACTGCCGGTGTCAATACTTTTCCAAGATACTGTATCGTCTCTGGAATCTCTTTTCCTTTTGGAAAGACCAAAAAAGGAGTAACTCTCGTTGCAAATGTAGTCAGTGCAACCGCCAAAATAATCAAAATCGAAATTCCCGCACTTACCGGCATCCTTCTTCCTCCTTATCCAATCTCTTTTTCCCCACAAACAATATAAGAACAATCAAAAGCATCGACGGCAATACAAAACTGTCCGCGCCAAAAATCTGCAGACAAACAAACGCTCCCACAACACCGATCACCGCCGGTATCCGGTTCTTTTTCTCCATCCATTGTTCAATAAAGATCACAACAAACAATGCCGTCATTGCAAAATCAATTCCCTCTGAATTGATCGGAAGAAGACTTCCCACCAAACCACCGATTGCAGAACCAATCACCCAATAAGATTGATTCAAAAGTGCGATCGCCAAAAGAAACTTTTCTTCCGCTACTCCCTGAGGCACTTTTGTCGTACAAAGCAATGAGTACGTCTCATCCGTCAAGCTAAAAATCATATACCATCTTGATTTGCCCATTTTATTAAATTTTTCCAAAAGAGAGATTCCATAAAACACATGTCTGACATTCACCATAAATGTCAAAAAAATGACTTGTAAAAAAGAAATACCCGGCACGAAAAAATTCACTGCCAGGTATTGTCCAGAACCTGCATATACAAGCAGACTCATTAATATCGCCCATACGAAAGAATATCCCTTTTCTGCATACATCACACCAAACGCAATTCCTATAAACAAATATCCCGTCAACACCGGAATTGTATAAGGAAATGCTTTCTTAAATGCTTGCCTATGTTGTGACATTTCTCTTCCTCTATCCTACACTTTATATCATTCTCAAATATACACACCTAGGCGGATTCGAACCGCCGCACCCGCCTCCGGAGGGCGGTGCTCTATCCCCTGAGCTATAGGTGTATAAGAGTCGTTTACATCGTAAACGACTTTTAAATAATATCACACTTTTCTCCAAAAGTAAAGAAATTCTGTCTGGATTTACAAAATCACAAAATTAGTCGGTTTTCTTTTCTGCTGAAATAATATGCTCTGTAAGAGAGGATTTCCTCCTCTTCCACCTGCGTATCGTTGATCTCTTCAATCATATCCTCCAGATCGATACGGTTCGGGCTCTTACTCTCCGGCACGATAATCACTTCATGTATACTGCTTGGGAGTACATAATAATTTTCTCCGAGCTGATTTCCAATATCCTCAAGCACCTTATCATACAAAATGCACGCAGCACCAAAGCTTCGGATTTCATTGGTTAGCACATACATAAAATCTTCTTCCTCTTCATCGTTTGTCTCTTCGCCAAGCAATTCAGCCACCACGGAGTGCATTGTTTGAAATTCCGGCGGCAGGAGTTTTTTCGTGTTCTGATGTGCAATGTTATAGATTTTCTCTTTTTCCACACCCCACATTTTCACAATATCATCTGTGATCAATATGGTGGCTGTTCCTGATTTACTGACATCCAGCAGCACATAGAATACAATCGCCAAATCCAACACGCACACATGTGGAATCTGTTCGAGAAGTTCTGCATTCTCCTCTGCATGAATCAGTTTGTACACAATTTTTTGCTGCATTTTTGAAAAGCTCTGCAATACCGAAGTCTCCCACGCATGCTCTATGCGCACTTCCTGATACAATTTTAAAATGCTCTTTACAATCCGGTCAAGTGACTGATGTTTCTGATACTGCTCAAAATATTCTTCCAGATAAATCGTCGGCGATACATTGATTCCTTTTTCACTGACCATGATTCCGACTCTGTTTTTTCCATTATTTTTCATCGTCGTCTGAATACATACTGACATCCCTTCTTTCACCTGTTGCTTTATTCTTACTTCTACTGCACTCACAAATTGCTGATAATTCATATAAACTCCTTTCCTGTGAGTTGCTTTCTTTTTATCCCTCTTGAAAAATTGACATGAACCTGTCAAAGAAAATAGATTTGAAATATATTATGGTTTTTTGATTATAACCGAAGCTTCTGAAAAATACAATGCCTTTTTGAAATTTTTATCCATACGCTAACATTTCCTCTGTAACAAAAAAAGGATGAGCTATCCTATAAATAAACTCATCCTCTCCGTTATCAGATATCTGAACAGAATCCATTATACTCTTGATAAGTACTCTCCTGTACGTGTATCAATCTTCAGAACATCGCCTTGTTCTACAAACAACGGTACGTATACAACTGCTCCTGTCTCCACAGTAGCTGGTTTTGTCGCACCCTGTGCTGTATCTCCTTTAAATCCTGGCTCTGTCTCTGTAATCGCAAGTTCTACGAACAATGGTGGCTCTACAGCAAATACATTGCCATTGTGAGAACAAATCTTCACCATCTCATTCTCTTTTACGAATTTGAGTGAATCACCAATTGCATCTTCATTCAATGCAATCTGATCATATGTCTCAACATCCATGAAGTGATACAATTCTCCATCAGAATATAAGTACTGCATATCTTTTCTTTCGATATGAGCTTTTGGGAATTTTTCTGTAGGTCTAAATGTTTTTTCTACAGCTCCACCACTGATAATATTTTTTAATTTTGTTCTAACGAACGCTGCACCTTTACCTGGTTTTACATGTTGGAATTCTAAAATCTGATAAATATTCCCGTCAATTTCAAGGGTTACACCATTTTTAAAATCTCCTGCTGAAATCATCTGTTATCCTCCTTAATTATTCCCACATGTATCACTACATCTTGCGGGACATGCTCCTTTAAGCATAAATATTCTTCTTCACTTCTATCCATTCTATAATAGTTTGTACGATTTTTCAACCTTTTTTTCTATCCACTTAATTATTGTTCCAAATACGCATCTACAATGTCTTTTGACACACTGTGACAGATCTCTTCTGTCACTCCTTTTGAGGCATCCCGCACCTCTTGTCTTAGTTCTTCACTCATAGGAACAATCTTCGTTCCACTTTCCTCAATCACCTTGATTTTTTCCGCAATGCGGGTGTCCGACTGCTCTCTTGCGTATTTTTTTGCAATCTCAGAAGCCTCTGTGATCACATTTTGCTCTTTCTTTGAAAGCCCTTCAAAAAATTCATCACTGACAATCAAAGAAATCAAATGCGGCAGATGATTTGTCTCAACCACATAATCCTGCTGTTCATATAATCGACTGGAAACAATAACCTCATATGGGTTTTCCTGTGCATCGATTGTTCCCTGCTGAAGCCCGATGTACACCTCACTGAAAGTCATAGGTGTCGGATTCGCTTTGAGCGACTTCCAGAAAGCCATATGATACGGATTCTCCATTGTTCTGATCTTTTGCCCCTTAAAATCCGACAGGGAAGTAATATTTTTGTTCGTGGACATGACACGGAACCCCTGATCCGCATACCCCAACAGCTTATAGCCCGCATCTTTGTAAACATCTTCCATCAGACCATAGAACTTCGCATCATCCACTTTGTTGCGGACTTCTTCAATAGAGTCAAACACACATGGAATGTCAAATACCGCGACATCTTTCATAAACGTAACCTGCGGCGCTGTATTTTGTACGACAAACGGAATATCTCCGTCTTTACAGCTTTCTAACGATTCACGGTCTCCGCCAAGCGTACTGTTTGGATATACTTGAATCTTCATCTTTCCATCACTTAGCCGATCCACCTCTTCTGCAAATTTTTCCGAGAACAACTGTGTCACCGTATCTTCCGGACTGGATGTCGCAAGCGGCCAAGCGTATCTTTGCACATCGCTCTCCTTGGCGCACCCGGACAAGAGTACAGCAGCCAGCACCGCTGTTGCCATATATATTTTTTTCTTCATCAGATTTCCCTCCTACAATAGCACAAGACTGATACCTGGTATAAATGTAATCAGCAGTAACGCAATCAAGAAGAACACAATCATCGGAAATGCTTTTTTTGCAATTTCCATAATCGGTATCTCCGTAAGTGAACTTGCCACGAACAAATTGACTCCGATCGGAGGTGTCACAAAACCAATTGCAAGGTTTACAACCATCATCACACCAAAATGAATCGGGTCCATTCCTATTTCTGTTACAATCGGCAATAAAATCGGGCTTAAGATCAAGATCGCCGGTGTCGTGTCCATCGCCATTCCCACAATCAGTAAAAAGATATTAATCACAATTAAAATGACAATCGGATTACTAAAGTGTGTCAAAATCCATTCGCTGACTGCCTGTGGCACCTGCATCAGTGTAAGCACCCGCGAAAACGCAATTGACGCTGCAAGTATAAATAACAGCGGCGCATAAGTTCTTGTGGATTCTACAATGATTCCCCAAATGTTCTTCACCTGAATCGTGCGATAGATAAAAAGACTGATAATCAACGCATAGAAAACCGAGATAACCGCAGCCTCTGTCGGTGAAGCAATTCCCGAATAAATGCACCCTAAAATAATAACCGGACTAAGCAGGGCAAAAAAGCTCTCTTTTAACACTTTCAAAAAGCCTTTCGCATGTAATTTTCCAATCTCTTCTGCAATCTTTTCTTTGTCTTCTCCATATTTCTTACAGTAATAGATTGCATAGATCATCAGCAGGCCGCCAATCAAAAGTCCCGGAATAATTCCCGCGATAAACAGATCACTCACGGATTCTCCCGCCGCCATTCCATACATGATAAACGGAATACTTGGCGGTATGATCACACCGAGTCCTCCCGCCACAGCAACCACTGCTGTCACAAATTTCTTGTCATATCCAAGTTCCATCAGAATCGGTATTGTCATACTTCCAACCGCCGCTACAGTAGCCGGGCCCGAACCTGATATTGCACCATAAAACAAACATGTAATAATCACTGCGCACGGCATTCCCGCAGTTCTTTTTCCAAGAAAATACGCGAAAACATCAAACAGCCTTTTCGAGATTCCACCCTTTGCCATAACGATTCCGGAGAACACAAACATCGGCACTGCAAGAAGTGGAAAACTGTCGATTCCACCAAACATAGAACGAATGACAAACTGGGCGCTCGCCGTAAAAGAAGGGTCAAATGCTCCCGGCAATACCGATACAATCCCAAGTGATATCGATACCGGAATCGCAATCACCAGGCAAACTACAAATATTAAAAATACAACTACGATTGGCATGATTCTTCCCCTCCTTTTTCTTTCGCCCTTACAACCTGAAGCTCGATCCACCATCTCTGCACAATTCTAAATGCTGCCAGAATAAAGCATACAAACGGCGCTGCCTGAATGTAATACATCGGAATTCCACACGCCGGACTGACCTGTCCGCTCTCAATCGCAGAGCGCAGATACAAAAAGGCATACGGTATCATATAGCAGAAAAATACTAGTTCAATCGTATGATTCACCAGCTTAAACAACGCTTTTCCTCGTTTCGGAAACATCGCCACAAACTGCTCCACTTTTATAGAAATACATTTTTTCGTACAATAGCTGATGCTCAAAAATCCTTCCCAAATAAAAATATATCTTGTGATCTCTTCCGACCATGACAAAGACATGCCAAATGCATATCGAAAAACCACCTGAATTCCCATAATGGCAGTCATCATGATAAGACCTGCTCCCATCAGGAATTCTTCCAGACTGTTATTTAACCATGTGAATACTCTTTTCATAGCCTGCTCCTCTCATTCGTTTATTTCTTAACACAACACGGATTTAAAAACAGGCTTGGCAGTCTCGCTGTCAAGCCTGTTTGCACTTATTATAGGCTTTTGTGTAACAATTGCAATACAGTTTCCAAATTATTCACTTCCATTTGCCCTGGTGCAGATGCTTTTTTTGCTGCTCCGAATGTCAAAGCAGAACCAAATACTTCTCCACAAAGTCTGCTGATCACGCCTGTTCCTGCCATTGACATTGTGATGATCGGTCTGTCCGCATACTCAGATGCCATCTCTTCTGTCGCAGATAACAATACAAGAACATCTTTTTTGTTGTTCGGCATTACTGCAATCTTCGGAATGTCTGCTCCTAAGTCCTGCATTTTGCGAAGTCTTGAGACAATCTCATCTTTTTCAGGTGTCCTGTCGAAATCATGGTTAGACGCAACTACTTTTACATTCACTTCGTGTGCCGCTTCGATGATTTCTTTTACAACCTCATCTCCTGTAAATGCTTCCACATCTACTAAATCCACATATCCTGTCGCAGCAGCTTTCTTATTTAATTCTGCATATTCTTTTGCCTCGATTGCTTTCTCTCCACCTTCTTTTGAAGTACGGAATGTGAATAACAATGGTGTCTCTCCCAAAGCTTCTCTCAGCTCTTTTAAAACCTCTTCTACTTTTTCAAATTCAAAAACATGTTCAAACCAGTCTACACGCCATTCTACTACATCTACCGGAATATTTTCAAATGTTTTTGCTTCATTGATAATTTCTTCCTTTGTCACTCCTACGATCGGCACACAGATTTTTGGTACTCCTTCTCCGATCTTTACATTTCTTACGATTACCGGATTCATAAACTTCCTCCTACAGATTTTTAAAATTTATTTTGCTGTATTTACTTTTTCTACTAATTTTCCATATCTTGCATTTACCAACAGCGCAAGCAACACACCGATTACAGTAATGACAATGTTCATTACAAGAACGCCTGTTGCGGACATATTGGCAGCCGCACTTAAAATTGTATAATTACATAAGCTTGATGCAATCATAACAAGGCTTGTGATTGTTCCTTTGATCTTCGGGAACAGTTCATTTACAGTAGCTGTTGCCATCTGAAGAACTCCTCCTGCTGCTGCATAACCGATTACAAATGCACCGATGTAGCAGATTGCAGGTGTCTTGATCAAATATACTAACACCAACATGATTGTCGCAATCGCCGGATAGATAACAAGAAAACGTACTTGTTTGAATTTTGTGATCAAAATACTTGTCACAAACAACGCAACCAAAGTTCCTGCTGAGTAGTATGTCTGCATTACAGATACCGATTCAGACGGGATTCCTGCGATTTCTTTTCCGAATGTCTGCGCACAGTTTAACCATAACTGGAATGTAGCTGTACTTGTGAAACCGATTAAAATCAAGGCTACACTTTCCAATGAGAAATTTGCATTTTTCAGGTTACTGATAAATGACTCTGATTTTCCGCTCTCAGACTCTGCCGGAAGCGGTGCAAAAATTGCCAGCACACCGAGCACTGCGATTATAATACCTGCTACAAGTGGAAGTGTCAGGTATGACATAGATGTTCCTGCCACAAGTCCTAAGAAGAATGGCATTAAAAGCTGTGCTACGGAAATAAATAACTTAATTCCCATTGTCGCAATACCTGTATACTTGTACATAATCTCTGCAACTGCCGGATATGTAGCTGTATCTAAGAAGGAGTTTGCGATACCTCCGAGAACTGCTGCAACATATGCAACCTGTACGTTTGGTGAAAAAGCAATCCCTACGAAGAAAATAACATAAGATGCCACACCAATCAATACCGAAATTCTTCTTCCAAGCTTATCCGATAACGGTCCTGCAAACGGAAGTGAGATCAAACGTCCCAATCCCAATGCGGCTGCGATTGCAGTTACTTTCATCGCATCGTTCATTCCCCACTGATCTGCCAGCATCTCTTTTACAACCTGCTGGCTCAATATAGAACATCCAATACCATGGATAAAATAGTTTAAGTACAAAATCAATGCACTTGGTAAATATTTCTTATTCATCGTCTTTTCCTCTGCACTCCTTTTTTCTTTTAGTCGTATTTGATATCTAAGATTTCTTTCATATATTCGATCGGCATTGGTTCTCCTGTCCACAATTCAAATGCGGCTGAACCCTGGAATAACATCATTCCAAGACCGTTCATTGTCTTACATCCGACTTCTTTTGCCATCTTCAACAGCGCTGTTTCTCTTGGAGCATATACAACATCTGTTACGATCAGGTCTGGTCTTAAGAACGATTTGTCCGGAATGTATGTCTGACCTTCTAATGGTTTCATACCCATGCCTGTTCCGTTTGCAAATAAATAGCTGTCTGCAATCTCTTCTTTTAATTTGTCAAGATCTGCAAGATCATATAATGTCGCTTTACAGTTTGTATTTTCATTGATTTTCTTTACTGTCTCTTCTGCATTTGCCCAGAATTTATCTTTGATGTTAAAAATAGACATCTCTGCCACACCGTCAAGCGCTGCCTGAATTTCAATTGCTGTTGCAGCTCCACCCGCTCCGACAATTGTCATTTTTTTGCCAATAACATCAATGTTGTTGTCTTTTAATGCTGCCATATAACCGATACCATCTGTAATGTGACCTGTCAGGTGTCCATTGTCATTTACGATTGTATTGACTGCACCACACATTTTCGCTGCCGGTGACAACTCGTCTAAGTATTTATGTACCACTGTTTTGTTTGGCATAGATACGTTAGAGCCTCTCATCTTTAATGCACGAAGTCCTTTGATCGCATCTTCTAATGTATCGTTGTCCACCTCAAATGCAAGGTATGCATAGTCATATCCTAATTTTGCAAATGCTTCATTCTGCATTGCCGGTGAACTTGAATGTCTGATTGGGTAAGCCATTAAACCGATTAATTCTGTGTGACCTGTAATTCTTTCTGCCATGATTTTTCTCTCCTTTTAATTTGAATTGTTTTTTCTTTTGCCCATTTGTTAAATTTTAAACAACCTCTTTACTGTGATTATATACGATTTCAATCAATACTTCCAATACATCTTTTGTTATTTTTTGATAGTTTTTTTCTATCAATTGTGATATACTGTAAGGTAGAGAAAGGAGTACATGCTATGACATTAAATCAATTAACATATTTTCAAAAAATTGCCCAGCTGGAACATTTCCGCTTAGCCGCCAATGAACTGAATATTTCCCAGCCAAGTCTCAGTCGTTCTATGGATACGCTAGAAAATGAACTCGGTATTCCTCTTTTTGAAAAAAACGGACGAAACATCACACTCACTAAATACGGTAAGATGTTTTTAGAACACGTTGACCGCATTTTAGAAGAGGTTCGCACTGCGGAACAGAAAATGTACCATCTGACACAAGAAGGGGGACACATCGACATCGCCTATGTATCCCCTCTCGCTAACCACTATATTCCGCACACGGTGCGTACTTTTTTGAATCTTCCGGAAAATAAACAAGTGACGTTCAGTTTCAGTCAGGCACATACAATTGACCTGATCCGCGGGCTGAAAAACGACATGTATGACGTTGTTTTTGGCGCATATGTGGAAGATCAGCCTTCCGTACAGTTTACTCCAATCCTGCATCAGGAGATGTTACTCATCACCTCGTTAAACCATCCGCTCGCAAATGAAAAAGAAGTACCTTTTCAAGTACTGCAGGATTATCCGGTGATCGGATATGACCGTGATTCAGGTCTTGGACTTTACACTCACAAATTATATCGTAAGCACCAGATCCAGCCGGATATTGTCATCGACTGTCCAGACGAATATTCTATCGCAGCACTTGTGGCAGAAGACTTTGGAATCGCACTCGTTGCCGATGTTGACACGATACGCGATGCAAAGATTGCCAAAATTCCGGTTGCCGGCGAAGAACTCATCCACACGGTCTACATGGCTCATATGAAAGACAAATATATGATTCCCGCCACAAACCGGTTTGTCAAATTTATCAAAAAAGATTCCGGTCTGACCTAATATTCTTTAACTTGCGCTCCTTCCTTTAATCACTGTCCTTTGGTATAATTGCTTCGCCATTTTCATCCAACAGGTAAATTGCAAAAACGGTTTTAATCCGAGCCGGATAAGTCTCCAAAATTTCTCCATTATATACGATACATACCTCTGTTCCCTCTTCAAGTTCCGGTACTTCAATCTTTGATACAACATCCGTTGTAACCGTAATTTCACCTGTTGATATCTCTTCATTTTCAAAAGGTTCGACTGAAATCGTATTTTCACCTATTTCCAAAACAGTTGCGTTAAATGTCGGATTCCCTTTCGGCGTTTCCGTATCTTTACATCCTGTTAATGAAAACGCAGCAAAAATACAGGCACCTAATACAACAGATCTTTTTCTCATTTGATACACCTCCAACCCTTCATTTTCATTATGCTACCGAAAACAACTAATAATAATCCAACAATACAACTTCCGATTCCTAACACTTCTCATGACTCTTTTTCCTCCCATCTTTCCTTCTCATCTTTACAATCGCAATCTCGCTTAACCTCATCCAAAGATGTGATTGCAAATAAAAATGCGACCACAAGTATAGATAATAACGAGGCAGACACACTTTTCATAAAATGATCAACAACTACCATTGCAATCGTAGTTGCTGTAGTGTCTAAAAAAACAAACAAAACTTTCGCACTCATAAAAGAAATCCTGTCTAATGACAGCAGTGCATTCGGCAACGCCTGTGCAAACACTTCCATCGGAAATCCTACAATTGCAAAAATAAGAAAAAACAATATAATTTTGCCAACCGATTCATATCGAAACCCAAAGATTTTCATAATAGAACCACCGACAAGAGCGATTACCGAAACAATACCTAAAACAACTGCCACGCAAATAATAAAGCCCAAAAAATCTAATACTTTTTTTCTCATTTTTCACGCCTTTCCAAACAAAAAAAGATGTACAAGGTATACTATTTCAACTTCTACCTCATACATCTATTTTAATCTGTTCTTTAAATTATGTCCAATATTTCTTGCAATTTACTAGGCTATATGTTACAGTTCACTCCACGCCATTCGCGAAACGCACTTTCAGTGCTTTTCCGCTGCAAGCAGCTATTTTTGCTCATAAACAGGCGTTAAATTCTATAAATAATCTCTTTTTTCCAAAACTTCAAGGATATTACGCCCTTCCGTTGTACCCTCAATAATTCTTCTTGCACGGACACTGTCACCGATGTTCATAATCTCTACGTCTCCGCTGTGTCCAAATGTATTATACAACGCATCTAAGATCGGAGCATTTGCTCTCATACCAAGACATACAAATCCGTAATCAAATGCGAGATCTTTCTCTTCTCCATCCGGCATTTTCACAAGGAATGCATCGCTCTTTACTTCTAACAAAGCTGTGTTTGGAAGCTGTTGTACTCCATACTGATCCATCATCGTAAATGTTCCAACTTTAGAAACAGGGTCAATTCCATTTCCGATAACCGGCATCATTTCTACGATACTCACATCCGCATGTCTTGGTGCGAAGAATTCCACTACATCAAGACCAACTGCTCCTCCACCGATGACTACAACTTTCTTTCCAGTCAAGTCTTCCGGATATTCTGTAATGTGGTTGATCATATTTGTGATAGAAGATACTTTTCCGCCTTCTTTGTCAATATTTTCGTGTAATCCTTTGATTGGTGGAAGAAGTGGATTCGATCCTGTCGCATTGACAATAATGTTCGGATTCAGGCTTTCAACCAACTCAATTGTTGCTTCTGTATTTTTAAAGATAAATAAGTTTTTCAGCTTGCTTGCACGGTGAATCAGATAATTCGGGAAATCTGACAGTCTCTTTTTATCCGGAATCTTGGAAATCTCCGCTGCAAGTCCTCCAAGATTTGCCTTTTTCTCGATCAAGAATGTTGTACATCCAACTTCAGCTGCTGTACATGCTGCTTCCAGTCCTGCAGTACCTCCACCGATTACAACAACATTGCAAGATTTCTTCACGCGAAGTTTTTTGTATCCTTCTCCTTCATTCACAGCCGGATTGATTGTACAACGGATTGGGCGGTTTACTCCGATACGGTTTCCTGCACATCCGATGTTACATGAGATACATTTACGGATTTCTTTTTCATCGCCAAAGCTTACTTTGTTTACCCATTCCGGATCCGCAATCAGACCACGTCCCATACCGATGAGATCTGCATCTCCTCTTTCTAAAATATCTTCTGCAACTTGTGGGTCTCTGATATTTCCCATTGTGATACAAATTTTTCCATATCTTTCTTTGACTGCTTTCGCCATATAAGAACGCCATCCGTCTTCCAGGTAGTTAGCATCAATCTGATATTGGATAGAGCCATTCAAACCACAGGAAACGTCAAATACATCTACCTCTTTTTCAAAATACTGAAGATAATCCAAAGTATCTTCCAATGTGTTTCCGCCTTCTAAAAATTCATCTGCACTGATTCTTACAAAAATCGGGAAGAATGGACCTACCTGTGCACGTACTTCTTCAATAACCATTTTTGCAAAACGTGCTCTGTTCTCTGGGGAACCTCCAAATTCATCCGTTCTCTTATTTGTTATCGGTGACAAGAACTGGCTGAGTAAGTAAGAGTGTCCGGCGTGAATCTCCACTGCATCAAATCCTGCGATCTGTGCTCTCTTTGCAGCTTCTCCGTATTTTTTTACAATGCGTAAAATCTCTTCTTTTTCAAGCGGTCTTGGAATCTCTCCACCTGCTTTTGACGGAATATTCGACGCAGAAACCGGCTGCATATTTGTTCTTGCAGACTGCGCAGAAGCTCCAGCATGATTGATCTGGATTGCAATACAGGCACCATGTTTGTGTACTGTCTCGCTCAATTTGAATAATCTTGGAATATAGCTGTCGTGGTCGATACGAAGCTGTGTTGTTCCATTAGATCCTTCCGGTGAATCTACACTTGCATTTTCTACGATCAAAAGACCTGTTCCGCCTTTTGCTCTCTGTTCATAATAGTTGATATGAAGAAAACTCATTTCTCCATTCTGTTCTCCATAGTTCGTTCCCATTGGTGTCATAACAATTCTGTTTTTCAGTGTCATGTGCTTAATTGTAAGCGGTTCAAAAATATGTGTATATTTGCTTTGCATTTTTTCCTAACTCCTTCTAAATGATTGTTTCAGATCCATGTGAAACGAGGTTGTTGACATTGCCTTGGGCGCCGGCCTCTGTCTTTTCTTAGCTACTATTATAAGCACTCTTCATCCATAAAACAAATTGGTATTTTCATCATTTTTGATAAATTTTCTCTATAGATTTAAAAAAGTAACTGCTCAAAGAACAGTTACTTTTTCCGTTTGTCTTTCTCTTTTCGATAAAAATGTAATACAATTTTTTCCAAGTATCGTTTCAGAACAATCTGAATCTCTTCTTTGGGGTGAATCGGCTTCACAAGTATATTTCGGATTCCCGCCCGTTTTGCGCCATAGACATCAGTAAACAGCTGGTCCCCGATAAAAATTGTATTCTCTGGTGTTGTTCCCATAATCTCCATCCCCTTTTTGTAATTTTTTGTAGATGGTTTGTGAGCATTAAAAATATAGTTCGTCTGAATCTCCTCATTGAACATCTTTACGCGGGGTTCCTGATTATTCGAAATCAGGCAACTGGAAAATCCAATCGCCTTCAGTCTCGCAAACAGCGCTTTTGCCCTCTCATCAGCCGGTGCACCATGCGGAACCAATGTGTTATCAATATCGAAAATCAGTCCCCGATAGCCTTCTTCATACAATTTTTCAAACGGAATAACATAGGTCGATGCGACATAGTCATCCGGAAAAAAACGTTCAAACATAATCTTCATCCATTTCTCTTTTTATTCCATAAATGCCAGCACATCTTCTTTTTCCGGCATTGAACGAATCGCGCCTTTTTTAGTCGTAATCAATGCTGCTGCCGCATTTGCAAACGAAAGCATCTCTTTTAAATTTTCCTCTGTCAGATTCTCAAGTCCATGTTCTAATACATAGTTGATCGAGCTTCCACAGAAAGTATCTCCTGCACCTGTCGTCTCGATTGCCTTCACAACGCGTCCGGCAACTTCCACTCTCATATCTTTGTAGTAAGCACGACTTCCATCTTTCCCCATAGTCAGAAGAATGAGCGGGATCTGATATTTCTCCTGCAGATACCGGATTCCCTCATCGTAATCCTCTTTTCCTGAGATAAACTGAATCTCATTATCTGAAATCTTCAAAACATCGCAATATGCGAATCCATACTCCATCTGCTCTTTTGCAAGCTCTAATGAGCTCCAAAGAGGTGGTCGAAGATTCGGGTCAAATGTAATAACCAGCCCATTGTCTTTTGCAATTTTCAATGCTTTTTTTGTGGCTTCTCTCACTCCGTCATGAGTCATAGACAATGTTCCAAAATGGAATATCTTTGCCTTTTTTACAAATTCTTCATCTACTTCATCAGCTGTCAGCATCATATCAGCTCCCGGATTCCGGTAAAACGAAAACTCCCTGTCCCCATCCGGAAATGTATGCACAAATGCCAATGTGGTATTCACCTCTTGATCCATATATAAAGCGGAGGTGTCGATTCCAACATCATCCAGTGTAGCTTTCAACAGTGTTCCAAACTGGTCCTGTCCTACTTTCCCCAAAAAAGCCGTCTTCTTTCCCAACTTGTTCAGCATTGCGAGCACATTACAAGGCGCCCCACCCGGACACGCCTCAAAAAGATTGTTTCCCTGTTCACTCTCCCCGTGCATCGTAAAATCAATCAATAATTCTCCCAATGCGATTACATCAAATTCTTTCTGCATTGTAAAACCTCCCTTATTTTCTCCATCTATTATAGCCGACACACTTCTATTGTTCAATTTCTATTTTATAGTTTTTTTGAACATATTGCAGAAATTGCTTTACAATCGGCGATAAATATTTGTTCCGCATGATCGCCATATAAATATATCTTCGATACGCCAGCTTTTCAATCGGGATAATCTTCACCTGCAGGCTCTTCAAAATCGGAATATTCGGTACAATCCCGACACCAAATCCCTTTGCCACAAGTCCGGCAAGTGCGCTGTCTTCGTCCACCGTGTACTTGATATCCGGAGTAATATCTGCGTCTTTGAAAAGCCCGTCGATCACCGCACGAAGTCCACTCGTTTTATTGAAAAAAATCTGAGGATAACTGGCAATCTCTTCAAATTTTACACTCTCCCGATCTGCTAATGGGTGTCCATATGGCACAATTGCTGCAAGTTCTTCTTTTGTAACCGGGATAAATTCAATATCCGGCTCATTTTTCATATAAGAACAGAATCCAAGGTCAAAACGTTCTGATTTGATACCTTTCACAATCTCCTCTGTCACTCCATTGTTAAAGTGAAATTGGATATCTTTTTCTTTGTTCTCGTCCAAAAAATTTTTAACCAGCTCCGGTATAAATTCACTCCCCTGTGTATAGATGTATCCGATATCAATCTCACCGCTTGTCTCACTTGTCATCGATCTCGTCTTTTTAATTCCGGTATCCAACACCCGCAAAGACTCCTCGGCATATTTCAAAAATACTTTTCCATATTTTGTAAGAACTACGTTCCGTCCTTGTTTTTCAAATAAATAAGTCCCCAGTTCCTGTTCCAACATACCAATTGCATGACTGAGGCTTGGTTGCGTGATAGATAGTTGCTTCGCCGCTTTCGTATAATGTTCCATATAGGCTAGTGTTACAAAATAATGCAATTGATTTAAATTCATATGCCTCTCTCCTTCAAATAAGTTTTGTTAAGTATATCACAATTTCTCTCTATAATCTATAGATAAAAACTATTATCTTTGCTAATAAGTAAGTTAACCGCACATGATAAAAAGAGTCCGAGTTGGACTCTTTTACATTTTAGCCAATACAATTTTTACATCTTCCCGAAACTTTTCCCATGCCGCTTCATCTTCTACAAAATATTTCGGACAAATCTTGCCGGTAATATCATAATGACGAATTACATCTTTTTCGGTCAAATCAAATTTTTTACATAACCATGCTGTCAGCTGTACCATAGATTTGTAGGTTGCCTGTGTATATTTTCCATCTTCATTCGGATGACATGTCTCAATAGAAACCGTGTCAGGATTCCTGTCATTGGATGCGTATGCTTCCTCCCACGTCGGAATACACTGCACAATCTCTCCATCTAATCCTACAATAAAATGGCTGCTTGCCTTCGTTATGTGACTGTCTTTTAAGCCTTCAAAATAATTTCGATTCTGCATAGCAGTCGATCCGGGATTCGCCGTATAATGAATTACAATTCCATTGATTCGCTCTGTCTTTGTCCCCGGTCTAGAATATTCATTTACCGTTAAAAGTTGCACATCGATATCCGGCTTAGCAGCATCTATATCTGCACCTGTAATTTCCATATATCCATTACCCAATGGTCCAATATGAAACACTTTCATTCCCCCAAGCACAACCGTAAGCAAAATCAGACAGGCCGCGCCAACTCGTGTATAGAGTTGCATTCGCCGTTTCATTCTGTTCTTACTTCTCCCTTTTTTTCTTCTGTGATTTGCTGTCATACTACAACCCCCGTATATCAAAATATGATATATGATTCTAACATATTTTTCTACGGATTATTTCAAAATTTGCTTAGTTTTTTCTTAATTACTTTTTTCCAAACGTTCAAAGTAAAGCTGCACGGCCTCATACTCTTGAATATTTCTCGGCATTGGCAATCCACCATACATCAATGCGGCTCCGGTATAAATTTTCCCATTTTCTTTGTCTTGATAGAATGCTTCCTCCTCCAAATTTCGCAAATACAAATAATACACTTTTTCATTCGCATGCTTTTTCGTCAGCACATAATTTACAAGCACCTCTGATTTATCTTCACTTGTAAATTGCCATGCTGTATACGTATGGTTTTCATAAGGATTTGACAAACGGTCGTATATTCCGTCATGAATCAGGCTTTGGTATTTTTTATAAGCTTCTATTTGATATCGAATCTCTTCTTTGTCTTTTTCGCACAGCTGGTTCACATCTAATTCATACCCAAAACTTCCAGCCATTGCGACAACTGCTCTTGTATACATCGGTGTGTTTCTTCCTGTCTGATGATTTGGACAAACCGACACATGAGATCCGACTGTGCTAATCGGATAAGCGAAAGAAGTCCCGTATTGTATAGATAACCGCTCAATTGCATCTGTGTTATCACTACACCATATCTGAGGTGTATAATAGAGCATCCCGGCGTCAAATCTCCCGCCTCCTCCGGAACACCCTTCAAACAGAATATCCGGATATCGCTGAATCAGCTTTTCCAACAATTCATACAATCCGAGTACATAGCGGTGGTAAATTTCTCCCTGTCTGTCTTTCGGAAAATATGCAGACCACACATCACTCAGATTCCGGTTCATATCCCACTTCACATACTCTATATTTGCAGAATCTAACACCTCACACATAGCTTGAAACAGATATTCTCTCACATCCGCTCTCGCCATATCCAAGATCAATTCATAACGGCTTCTGTTTGGTTTTCGGTTTAAAATGGCAAGACACCAGTCCGGATGTGCCCGATATAGCTCACTGTCCTCCGAAACAGCTTCCGGCTCGAACCAAATTCCGAACTTCATACCCATCTGATTAATACGTTCTACCAGCTTTCCAAGCCCGCCTTTTATCTTCTTTTCATTCACAAACCAGTCTCCCAGTCCAGAGGTGTCATCTTCCCTCTTTCCAAACCAGCCATCATCCATAACGAACATTTCTACGCCAAGTTCTTTTGCCTCCTTTGCAATTTGAAATAGCTTTTCTTCATCAAATTGGAAATAGGTAGCCTCCCAGTTATTGATTAAAATCGGGCGTCTCGAAAGTTTATATTTTCCTCTGCATAGATGATTCCTATATGCCTTGTGAAATGTATTAGAAAGTTTTGAAAACCCTTCTCCACTATAACTCATTACCACTTCCGGAGCATCGAACACCTCTCCCTGTTTTAATTGATAAGAAAACTGCGTAGGATGAATTCCCATAACCATACGTGTCTGTTCAATTTGATCCACTTCTACCTCAGCAAGGAAATTGCCGCTATACACAAACGACATCGCATAACAATCCCCTGTCGTTTCTGTTGCATTTTTACTGCATAAAATCACAAACGGATTGTGCTGATGGCTGGATGTCCCACGCACACTTCCAATGGACTGCATTCCATGCCTTATTGGAAGACGTTCCAGTTCCCGCTCCATCGCATGTTTTCCATGAAAGTGTACCATATCAAACTCTTTGTGGTAAAACTCCAAACATGCTGATGCCACCTTTTCCAATATAATAGTCTCTGTTCCCTCATTAATTACAGTGACAGCTCTTGTAATGATGTCTAACTCATGAAACACGCCATAATACAATATGACCGCAACATTTGTTGTGAAATCTTTAAGCTTAATTTCTAATGTATCCGCTTCCTCTTCTTTCGCATACATTGCAGGAAGCCCGCAAATACTATATTTTCCCTTGTAAATCTTATGCGATTCATAACGAAGGTCAGCACCATATCCTCCATTCCCATCTATGATACGCAATGACTCTGTACGATAGTCACCTGTTCCATATGTGGAATACTCCTGAAGCAGTGTATCCATCGAAAATTCCCGGCGATTACCCGCATCTGGTATTTGTCCAGAAAATCCTCTATCGTACATCTGCACTAAATAAGACATATCACACTTACCGACCCGCTTTCCATAGTATAGATGTTGTAATACTCCATAATCTCCTATCATAATTTGATATGCAGTATTTTTACTCTCTAATGTAAATATATTTTTTTCTTTATCAAATTGAATTGCCATGTTCTTTTTCCTTTCTCGGCAACAAAATTGTAATTGTTGTCCCTTTATCTTTTTCACTAACAATATTGATTCCGTAATCCATACCATAAATCAATTTAATACGATCATCTACATTGTTAATTCCAATCCCTGTAAAATGTTCACTTTTTTTATCTTTTTTATTATTCAAAGTATATAACTGCTCTGCATCCATTCCTACACCGTTATCCTCAATGTCAAATCTCAGATATTTCTTTTCTTCTTTTATAAAAACGGAAATTTCCCCCTCCATTCCTTCTGGAAATGCATGAAAAAATGCATTCTCTACGAAAGGCTGCAAAATCAACTTTGGAACGAGATATTCTTTACATTTGTCCACTACATAAAATTCGACTCCGACTGCATCTCCATATCTCGTCTGATTAATCAAAACATAATTTTTCAAGTTTGCCACTTCTTGTTCTACTGTCACAAATTCATCCGTATTACTTATCGTATTGCGAAGCAAGGAAATAAAGGCATCGATGACTGCGGTCGATTTTTTCACATCCCCCTGCCATGTCAACCACTTTATACTTGCCAATGTATTATACATATAATGTGGATTAATCTGCATCTGCAATGCGTGAATTTCCGCGTTTCGTTTTTCTTCCTGAATTTTCATGCGTTCTTCTATATATTGATTGATTCGCTCCAGCATCGTATTATAAGCTTTCGAAAGTTCTTGAATTTCTTCTGTTCCTTCCACATCTACATATTCCTGCATATTTCCTTCCTGCACAAGCCTCATCTTATCTGCCAGTTTTGATAATGGTCTCGTCTGTTGTTTAATAAAAATAAATACAAACAGTCCTATCAAAACCGTAATGCCGAGCGTGAGAAGTATATTGCTTTTCAGATGATACTGCTGTATGAATGCAAAATCCGGATCTATAACGCCGACCATCCGAAAGTTTGTACCTTGAAGTTTCTGCGTCAAATACATCTTTCCCAGACTCTTCCCTTCACCGTCGACTTGATCCAAAATCATCTCCAATTCCTTTTTGCCTTCACCGTTTAAATATTCTCGCTCATTTGAAGAGATCACCTTTTCATTCTGATTCAAGATAATAATATCACTTGTATCCGATGTAAAATAATCGTACATTTTTTGAAACTCAGATTCTTTGATCGATATAAATATAATTCCATCGCAAACATCCTTCTCACTGTAATTCAGACTCTTTGCCATCACCAAAACCGGCACATTTTTTTGATCGTCGGTGTATCCTTTTTCTTCATACTCGCAAATCAGCTTTCCTGGATTGCTCATCGCCTTTTTCGCCACTTCACTTTGCAAAATTGCCTCCGCTGAGATATCTTTTCTGGCATTATTCAAAATATAATTTTTCCCGTTCATTCCCATCAGCATTACACCAAGCTCACTGTGCTCATCTACTTTTGTCTCTTTCATATGTTTCTGCATATAATATATCGTTTTCATCTCTTCTTCATCTGTCTGATTCTGTGTCGTTAGATATTCCCGAACCGCCCAGCTCATATTTGCTTTCGAGGTAATCTCAATCACATCCGAAAAAAACTTATAAAATTCTTTGTCAATCTGCTTGAAAATTTTTCGCTGTGATTCTGAAAAAATATTTACAAATACCTTTTTGGAAATAAATAAATTCAATGTACTAAGAGCCACCGAAAGACAAGTGATTCCCACAATCACGGTGCATAAAATTTTTACAAATAACATATTTATATGGATTTGCCTCTTCATGTGTTACTCCTTTTTCATCTGTCTTTTATAAGAGCTCGGTGTATTTCCAATCATTTTTTTGAATACTCGGCAAAAATAACTATGGTCCGAATATCCGATTGCAGCACTGATTTGTGATATACTCATATCTCCCTTTCGCAAAAGTTCACAAGCCTTCTCAATTCTGATTTTATTCAAGTATCCGCTGAATCCTTCTTTTGTATGTTTGTTGAAATACGAAGACAGATAATGATAATTAAAGTTAAAATTTTCTGCAATTTCCGAAAGTTCCAGCTGCTCCTGATAATGCTCTTTAATATACTTTTTCATTTTCGAAATTTTAACATCTTCTGCCTCTAGCTGATAAACTCGCAATGCTTCCAATTTTTCTATAATATCTTGAAACACCTGCACAAATTCTTCGATATAGTGTGTATTGTCAATCCAGTTAAAATATTGTTGCCGCAATTGCTCGCTTTCCACTTCATACCGCTCGATTTCCATCAGATAATTGTATAATAAATTCTTGGTCAAATATTTCAAGCGGTACTCCTCTACCTGTCGCTCTTTCAAATAAAACACATATTTTTTGAGCATCGCAATTGCATCTGCAAATCGACTATGAAGTAACAGTTCTGAATAATCCGCAAAGGGAAACCGTTGTTCTTTTTCCAAAACTTGTGGCATCTCTAATACAAGCAGTGATTTTTCCTTAAAATAAAACTGCCTGTTTACCATATCTTTGATTTCTTTCTGATAACAGTCCTTTATGTTCTTCATACCGGCAAAACTTTTTCCCACCACAAAAAATACATTTCCATACATTTTCGCCATCTTATCGACACAGCTTTCAATATCCGCCAATACAAGCTTTTCATCTTTGACACGAAAGTTAAAGATACAACAGAATACCTCTTCCTCTAAAAAAACATGGCAATGCACATACTCTTTCTTACTCTGAAAAAAATCGAAAATACTTTCCTGCACAGATGCTATCTTATCTTTTTGATTTCCACACACT
Organism: Faecalimonas nexilis; assembly: GCF_059731825.1. NCBI lineage: Bacteria > Bacillati > Bacillota > Clostridia > Lachnospirales > Lachnospiraceae > Faecalimonas > Faecalimonas nexilis. The sequence goes on from NZ_AP029189.1 coordinate 2,338,592, forward strand.
TTTTTCAAATTGATCCCCAAAAGTCGATACAGTGTATGCGGAAAATACTCCACAAACAATGCTTCATCTAACTTTTCTTGATAACCACATAAAAACCGTTCCATCTGGCTTTGAACGGAATCAATTTCTTTTCGCTCAAGTTCCATTCCCGGAATTTTTCCAGCCACTTTTTTCAAAGTTGAAAGCAAAATTTCCGGATTTAATGTCGGTTTTAAAATATAATCCACTACCCCATTTAGAAATGTAGCCTTCACATATTCAAATTTATCGTAACTACTCAATATCACAAGCTGCATTTCCGGAAAACGTTTATTTAAAATTTCTGAAAATTCAATTCCATCAAGCACAGGCATCACGATATCTGTGAGTACAATATTCGGTTTTGTCTTTTCAATCACTTCCAAGCCTTCCTGCCCGTTGGAAGCTTCACCGACAATTTGGAAACCTTCCTTTTCCCAATCCAGCATGTGCTTCATTCCTTGACGCATAATAAATTCATCATCAATAATTACCACTTTACAATATTCTGCCATCCTTACACCTCAATCTATAGTCTAAGGACGAAGAATCTTCGACCCTTCGCCCTTTTACCCAACTATATCTTATTATATCACAATTTACTGACATGGAAAGCAATTTCCAAATTTTTATCCGATGGTATCCGATACTGTTCGTGCACCGGTGCTCCCCAGCTGTCATCTCCTCCAACACCCATCTGTTTTGCAAGAATTCGAACCCATGTATAATGTATTTTCGGTAATTCTTCCTGATGTAATGCATTCTCAAGTTCGTACGCGCTATATGGAAGGACGCTGCTCTCAAATGGAATCTCTTCACATGTAAATTGAAGACCCCTGCCATACTCATCTGTCACTTTCAGCCATCTTGTTCCTACACGATTTCCACACTCCTGAGGAATCAGATAATTCGATAAATTTTCTTCTGCTGTACCCTCAAAAATGCCAAGTCTTGCACCTTCCATTCGGTCGACATAGTTTTCCTCCGGACCATATCCATAATATTCAAAATTATGATATCTCTCTTTGAGTTTGAAATCCATTCCGAATGCCGGTATTTCAGGAAGACCTTCTGTCCCTTTGTACAACAAGTGTACATGCACAACACCGTCACCTGACATCACATAGGAAATTGTACTGTATGCTTTTGGAATCGTCGGCAGTTCATACTCAAACGTAATCCGAACCTGTTCTTCCAATTCCTCCACTTTCACATCAATGACTTTTTGATACAAACCGGCAGTCAGCCACATACTGCGGTCAAATCCCTGTTTTGCCCCACGGTCATTGTCGGTACATGCTCTCCAATAACTCGTCTTCGGCGCCCGTGTAATATACTCTGTTCCATCATACTGAAGTGATGCAAGACCTCCCTCACTTTTTGAGAACATTGCCAGAAAGCCTTCACCCTTCACTCCAATATTGACATCGCCATAAATCACCTGCATCTTTTTCGTCGTTTGTTCTTCCTCTTCCGTAACCTTCTTGACAAATTGTCCAAAACAGATCTCATGTCCTGCATCTGCCCAAATCGTGTCCTCCGTCAATTCCATTGCCACTTCATAAGTGTACTCTCCAGGCTCATCTATATTTGGATAATCCAATTTCACATACTGTTCTTCTTGCGCCTGTACAACTACGTTTCGCATACTTTCAAAGACAGGATAACCATCTAGCATCATACGATAGACAAGTGTATAAGCTTCTGTGGAAATAAATAAATTCTCATTTTTTATAAGCACTCCATTTTCGTCCGGAGTCAGTTTCACATTCGCATAGAGTTGCTTTACTTCCTGTGCTTTCGGAGAGATTTTTCGATCTGCATATACGATTCCATTTGTACAGAATTCATAGTCTGTTGCTCTGTCATCATAATCTCCACCATAAGCAAACACTTCCTCACCTTGCTCATTCTTCCGAAGCATCGACTGATCGATATAATCCCAAATAAATCCGCCTTGATACAATTCATATTTTGACTCTAAATCCGTATATAATTTCATGCCACCGCAAGAATTTCCCATTGCATGCATATATTCACAACTGATATATGGTTTTTTCGGATCATTACTTAGAAACGCTTCTATCTCCGCCGGCTTTGCATACATACGACTTTCCATATCACTAATATGATCAAATTCACGATTCCAGAATACACCCTCATAATGAACTAATCTTGTGTCATCTTTTTCATGGAAATAGTCTGACATCGCCTCAATGCAAGTACCCGCATAAGATTCATTTCCACAAGACCAAATTAAAATAGATGGATGATTTTTATCTCTTTCAAACATCGATTTCGCCCGATCCAAAACTGCCTCTTTCCACTCCGGTCTGCTTCCGGGAACATTCCAAGAAGGTTCACACTCCCCCATCTTCTGCCATGAACCGTGGGATTCCAAGTTTGTCTCATCGATGAGATAAATTCCGTAAATGTCGCACAGACGATACCAAAGACTCTCATTTGGATAATGCGAAGTACGAACTGCATTGATATTGTGCTGTTTCATAAACTCAATATCCCAAAGCATATCTTCCTTCTTAATAGAACGACCTCTTCGCACATTAAATTCATGCCGGTTCACACCTTTAAATACAATTCGTTTTCCATTGATATGCATTACTTTGTCAATCATCTCAAATGTTCGGAATCCAACCAATTCCGGAACTGCTTCGATCAGATTTCCTTTCTGATCTTCCACATACAGATATAATTGATACAAATATGGGTCTTCTGCACTCCATGCATGTACATTTTCAACTTCTCCGCTAATTTCACATATAGAGTTTCCCTTTATATTTTTTTCAAAAACAATCTTTTCTTCTGCATTTAGAAGCACTGCTTTTGTACTTCCAATACATGATAATCTGGTTCTAAAGGTTGGTAAGAGAGCGTAATTAACATCCGTTAGATTGTTATATATGTTGGTAGCAATACAGTAATAATTCTGTATCCCTATCACTGCCATGTTATAGGCATTGATTCTACCAACAGTTGTGTGTTTCCTTATATTAATCACTTTTGCCTTTAATTCAGCAGTAATCTTTTTGATGGCTTTATCGCTCATATCAGTTTTAGCAATGTATCCATATCTGGTCTTGCCTTTTGGCAGGACTTTAATTTTGAATCCCAGAAAATCAGAAGAGTTCTTTCGGAGATTAACAACTTTGGACTTCTCCGGACTAATGTCGAGTTTTAATCTTGACTTTAAAAAGTCTATTGTCGCATGATAATATCTTTGTGCATCAGTATAACTTCTGCACATAATTTTAAAATCATCAGCGTAACGCACCACATACCCATCTTTTAGATTTGTATATTTTCGTGCATAACTCAACCAGCCCTTACTTCCTTTCATGTTGCCTTTCTTCACTCCATTTGGTGTAAAAGTCTCCCACTGGCTACTTACCCACCAATCAAGTTCATTCAGCACAATGAGCGAAAGTAGCGGACTAATCAGCCCACCTTGCGGTGTACCCTTGTCCGGTATTCCTTCTCCTTCAATTTCTGATTTTAATATTTTGCTAATGATACATAGCAATCGTTTATCTCGTATACCTAATGTCCATATCTGTTTTAGCAGCTTTCCGTGGTTTACATTATCAAAGAAGCCCTTGATGTCCACATCCACACAATAATAATGTTTATACATATTTACCATGCTGACAACTCTGCTGACCGCATGGTGGGCATCTCTATTTTGCCGGAATCCATATGAGTGATTATGAAACTTAGGTTCACAAATCGGCTCTAACACCTGTAGGATACACTGTTGTATCAATCTATCCCAGATACATGGAATCCCTAACGGACGCTTTTTATCGCTTCCGGGCTTAGGAATAAAGACCCTCCTGACTGATTGCGGATGATAATCTGCTAATTGTTTTCTGACAGTTTCAATTACTTCCCTGTCCGATAGACCTTTGATATCCTCGATTGTTTTACCATCTGTACCAGCGGTTTTACTTCCGCTATTGGTTTTTAGGTTTCGGTATGCCAGGCAAATATTCTGCTCTGAACCGATAATTTCTAATAACTTATAAAAGTTGTTACCATTTTTGCTCTGCTGATACAACTCATCGAATGCTTTCTGCATATCGTAATATTCGTTGTACCGGAGCTTAGCTTTCTTTTGTATGGTCTGTAACCTCCTATCTGGGAGTTATTACATCTCTTAGTCTTACTCGAACCCATACCATTTGTAACTTATTTACTCTAATATATGACTAGTGGCTATCCCTCCACCGCTTGTTATCACGGTTTCATCGGTACTATGCCACCGCTTTCACTGACATTATCTCCCTTATATCATCGCTAATCTCACGATGACTTTCCCGTTCGATACGTTTCATAGACAGTAAAATCTCCACGCTGTCAGCTTACGACGTTCCGAATGCGTTATCTGTTCCTATATACCCGTAGGTTCCCATCTCTGAGCCTGCTACCACATCAATGCCTGTAACATTGCACGGATTTTCATAAAGGCAGAAGTCTTACTCACCCGCAGTAGCAACACTAGTTGTGTTACTAAGCATTTATACTTAGTCCCGATATAGACCCGTACATTCGAGGGTTCGTCAGTGGATTATGTAACATCCACCATTCTAACCATAGGTATTTTATAGACTCCCGGCATATAGGATACACCATCCACCTCTGGACAGCTTTCGTCAACTACTATTGTTACGGTATCTCTCTGCCGACTTCACCGGGCTTCTGACATTTCAATGTTTACTCATTTCCATGCCAGCCGGAGTATTAGAGTAGCCTTTCAGGGCGTTACCCCTTCATTCGACTATTCACGCATTCAGTTCTCCAACTCGAACTAATTTCATTACAATAAACAATGATTCAGTTGAGATGTGCCAGTCCTTTTCAGACTGGAACGTCTCGCACCCGCTTTCGGATCTGTGATCACCATCGAGCAGTTGCACTGCATGATGTTCGGAATCGCATAGGTCCGGCTCTTTCCTGCCCCGGAACCTCCGACTACCAGCACATTTAAATTTCGTTTATGCTTATATCCATCCAGTCCCATGCGGAAATGCTGTGTCAGAAGCAGATTATTCGTGTACTGCTTTTCGCAGTAACGTCTGCAGATTTCGGACACGTTGCCCCATTTTGCGGAACCATGTTCCACGCCTCTTCTATAATTTCTTTTTTGGGATTCATAAATACCAATGCCTAAGAAATAGGCTGCTGTGAATATCAGAATACATTTGAACGTATACGGTGTATACGTGATAAAAAACGGCTGTTCGAGTTTTTCGCTCAGCGTTTCTAAGATTTGAATAAAATTCTTATCCGGTGTAATGGCACAAGCGGTAATCGCTGCCGCCCACCAGACAAATGGCAGAAAGACAAGATACAGAACCCAGTCCTGCTTTTTTGTACTTATCTCTGCAAGTCAGATTCTCTTTTCTTGCGTGGCTTTTCTTCTGGATGTCCCTGTCCTTCTTTCTTATGAAAGGAATCCACTCCCGGTATCAGTGAGAGACTTCTGCCGTTGTCCCACTTAACACCAAGCTGGCCTGCATCATCCACATACTGCACAGTTCCTTCCAGTCCCTGCGGCATACCCGCTTCTCCATCCATCGAATTCAGACAGATTCTTGTTCCTGCCGGATACTGTTCTCTAAGTCTTGCCACTTTTTCTCTTGAATAAATGACCAATCAACCACTCCTTTCTCTACCAGAACATGTGTCTGCTAGTATTCGGTTTTGCAACCTGAATAATAACTTTATCTATTCCATCACTGTATCTTCCGGCTGCAAGATATTTACTTCTGAGTCTGTTCAGTGCCTTACGGATCTGCCTTTGTTCCCCGGCTGTAATCTGCAGTCGTTTCTGAGCGAGGTCGTATTCACTTACTTTTTTCAGAAGAGCTTTCGTTTCTTCCAAACATTCATCCTGCTCACTCTGCGCCTGTAGCTCATCATTCAGTGCCACCACGAACATATTTTTCATAATGTTATCCATCTTCAAATAGTATTTTGTCATCTGGCTGACCTCCTTTTTTGTTACACCAACCATATCACAAGACCTCCGTAATAGCTACTCCAACCGTCCAACTTTTTCACTTTTATCGTTCCGGCTGGTTCTTTGCTTTTTTCTCTTTTCCAGATGCTTTTTCATCCTTGGTTTCCGGTGTTTTTACAGGGTCTCCGATTGCGAACTCATCGGTTACATACTCCTGTTCCTTTGCACCAAAATTCCGTTCGATATGGTTTCGGATACTATAGGAAGCCTGACGGACATCATTTAAAAAGTCTCTCAGTTCCTGTGGATCTTTCTTTCCACATTCATTTCTCTGTGCAATATACTCCAGATTGAATCCGGTAACATCCACACCATAACGTTTCGCAATCACATAGGCTGCACAATAAGCCTGTGCACTGACTTTCTGTCGGCTGTAGGTTCCGGTATGCTGGTCCAGTGCTGCACACGCCAGTTCTCTGTTCAGTGCATGGAATGTCGTTACTTCACTCATTCCGTTGCGGATATAAATGGTACGGTATCTCGGATTGTACTGGGCCTGCACTTTGTCTGGCAGATCATCCTCAATCTGCACACGTACCGACTGGTCTTTTAAGACAGTTCCTATCAGTTCTGTCAGACTTCGCTGAGGGCGTTCTTCCAATGGCTTTCCAGACATCTGACTGATGTCAAATCCTTTTCCAATCGTATACCCTCTCCGCATTTCTCCGTCTTTTTCGTATTCAGTGGAAATCATATAAGTAATGCCATGTTCCCCGACTTTGACCGAACGGTGTTCTTCTCTCCAGCGTTCATAAGACCTTACCACCTTAAAATCTGGATGCTGTCCGTAAATCAAAAGCAGATTCGGTGTTCTCTGGGTATTACACTCTGCCATAAAGTCCAGAAAGCCTTTCAGTTTTTCTCCATCCTGAAAAACTCCCTGTGCCTGTGAATCTACTTCAGCCCATACCTCTTCTCTTTCCTGCTGTTTTTTGGCTGCATATTCTTCTTTCGTCAATTTCTGTTCAGGAACCTGCTGTTCTTCCGTTCCCCCTGAAATCATATCTGTTAAATCCATATACATTACCTGCCTTTCGTTTTCATATTCTTACGTTTCTTCCGGCTCTCTCTGGCATTTTTCCGTCTGTCCGGCCTCTTACGTTTCTCTTCCTGTTCCTTGCGGATATCTCCGAGTTCTTTCCGCACAGATGGTTTTTCATTCTTTTCTTTCCAGCTAATTTCCCGATCGGAAGAAGTATTTCTGTTGCGCGAGAAAGGTTCGGATGGATTCTTTTCTTCCCCCTCCTGCGCCTGTGTAAAATTTCCTTCCGGGAAAGCCTCATCCCCGATCTGGAACATTTCTTCCGCATCGTCCAGTTCAAATTCTATCTTGCCTTCCGGCAGGACAACGGTCTCTGTCCGTACATTCTCCCCGGTTTCTTTTTCCATCTGGTTTTCTGCCTTTTCCGGTGCAGTCTCTTTTTCCACTGCTTCCGTAACCATAGAGCCTGATTCTGCTTTTACAAAATCCAGATTCATCCGGTCTAATACCCGATTCATCTTCGCTGCATCATCTGCAAATACCATGACCTCTGTCTGGTCCGGATTCACCTTATCTTTGATGACTACATATAAGATACCTCTCGCCTTGGCTTCTTTTGCAAATTCTTTTAAACGGTCACCCGGAACGGTAAAAAATTTCATCGGGCGCTGTTCCTTTAACATTCTGGTAAGTCTTGTTTTCCCTCTTGTCTTTTTCTGGTCCTTCAAGGCGGCAGCAATAAAGACTGCCACATGCTTTGCTACATTCCCGGTGATCTTCAGCGAATACTCCATCCCTTCCAGACTGTACCGTACCACCTGATCTGCCGGTTCTGCTCCGTAATTCATACTTATCTCACCTCCTGACTTTTCTGCATTCTTTCTTTATCTTCCACACGTTTTTCATTCTGGCTCTGTTCTTCCGCTTCCTGAAGTCTCGCTTCGATTTCCAAGGAATGTTTCTCAATCTGAACGGTCATACGAACTTCCTTACGGAGTCGCTTCAATTCCTCATTGATTTCGGACAATCGTTCTTCCCCAGTCTCCCTGCCCCCATTCCGATACAATCTTCTGCGTTCTTTCATAAGTTCCGCAATCTGCTTTTGCAATGGCTCTCGGTACGCGGCAAGCTGCTCTCTGGTTATGATGTCATGTTTCAGTAGAAATTCAATCTGTTCAATCCTGCGGTCCAGTTTCCGGATATCCTCTCTGACAGCGTATGGACTCCTTTTCGGTCTTTTTGGCAGTACCCCCATTTGATATAAATAGGAATAATACAGTGCCTGAATCCCGGTCAGTTTCTTTTTGGGATGAATCTGTACTGCCTTTTGATAGACTCGTTTCACCTTTGGCTGTAGTATCTGCCCACGTATTTCCTCTTCGGAATAGTTTTTTCCGAGAGAACGCAGACGGATATACCGCTCCATTCCCGGAGCTTTTAAAGAAATGTATTTCCTGTTCAGTTTCCATGTATAACCCCGCTTTTCCATCTCTTTTAGGAATTGTAACCAGGAGTAGCTTTCCTGTACCGATTCCCTGATATCCAAACGGATCGCCATTCTCCATGTCGGTTTTCCTTCCTGTTCTGCTTTCCACTGTACATAAGGGATTGATTTTTTCTGATTGGATTCAATGATAGACAGACCATATTTTCTGCACAAGTCATCGGAAATCTTACGGATCTCCGTATAATAACTCTTAGCATTACTATGGTACTTATGTCCGTCCACCATGCTTACAGAATTCCAGACAATATGATTATGATAGTGTCTGGTATTAAGATGTGTTGTTATGACTACTTCAAACTGTCCTTTTAAGAGCCGGTCTGCCAGTTCCTGCCCGATGAGATGTGCCAGTTCCGGTGTCACCTCACCTTCTGCAAAACTCTGTACCAGATGGTATCCTTCCACACCGCCCATCTTATGGAATCTCTTTTTCGTTGTCAGCATATCTTCATACGCATTTTCATTGGTGCATCCGATGGTATCTTCGAAGACCGCTTGTTCCGTCTTTGTCCGGTTCATGGCATAATCAATGGCAGCCTCCAGAGAGTCTGCTTTCTGTGTGGTTTTTTCTTTGTCTTTCACATATTCGATGGAACGGTCCAGGCGGTGGACGGGGATAACACTTGTATAAGCCATCTGTCATTACCACTCTTCCTTTACCAGATGCCATGTCTCTTTGGTAAGCCGGAGCATTTCCTGTACACTCTGCTCACTTGCCATTCCCGAAGCATTCGCAACATGGGCAAGCTGGTTCGCATTATTGCACAGACCCGCTATCTTCCTAAGCAGTTCCGGGTGATGTTCACAAGGTTTTGCGTGTACCTGTGCTCCTAAGATCAGCGAACGCATAAACTCTTCCCGACTCAGTCCGCTTTTTTCCACCTGTTCCTCCAATTCCCTGAGTTCCCTTGCATTTAACCGCACCGGGATCACATGGTTTCGTTTTCGCATTGCATCACCGTCCCTTCTCTTTTCTCTTTCATCATATCGCCAAGCTCCTCATCGGATTTTTTCGCTGCAACCATGCAACAGGTCACTATCACTCCTATAAATCCTCCGCTCATCAATGCGATTACAATCATTACTCCATTTCTTAACATGACTTGATCCTTCCTTTCCATTTCCGTCTGTGTCCGGGGGATTGGGGTTCTCCCCAAAGTGCGTTTGGATATCCAAACGCTATGCTTGCAAAACGAGTACCGCCAGTTTCTGTAGCACCGGATTGACTCGATTCTGATTTATTTTGATTCTTTTATCTGTACCAGTCCATCAAGTGTCGTACAAATGATATGGAGTCTGTCTGCCATACTGATTTCGGTATTCATTGTTCCTGTCACTTCTTTCCCACATACGACTACCATCCGGCATCTCCGTAAAAGGATATGGGACATTCTTCCATATCCCTGCATATCTTCTGCATCAGACTCTTCCAAGAATGGTGAGAATACAAATCTCGGACAGATTGGTACATACCCAAGTTCATAGATTTTTCTGCAATATTTCTGCACTTTTACCCGGCTTTCTTCTGCTGAACAGCACACATAAGCCAGCGCCTGTTCCATACGCTCCATCTCCTTCCTGCATCCAGTTGGATGCCACTCATTTTCTCTATAAAAAACAAGATGTCCAATTGGACATCCCGGCTACTTTTCATCCTCTTTCTGCTCTGCTTCTAATGCAATTTTCACTCTGTCACTTCCCAGTTTGTAGTAGGCATCTGTTACCTCAATTCCCACTGCACGATAACCTGTCATAACCGCTGCAAGGACAGTTGTTCCTGCTCCGACAAACGGGTCCAGGATCAGCCCTCTCGGTTCACAAATCTGGATAACATCTTTCATAAGCTGCAACGGTTTCTCTGTCACATGAATCCGGTTCTGCGGATTGCCATATCGGAAGACGCCCGGCAGACAAGATACCGGACGGTTGATCGGCATCGGTCCGTTACTGCCCCACACAATATATTCAGCCTGCTGGCGGAAACGGCCTTTCTGTGGACGGGAGTTTCCCTTATCCCACACCGCTGTTCCTCGCCAGATCCATCCTGCCCACTGCAATGCATCGGTAATCGATGGATACTGACGCCAGTCAATGAACAGACAGATCGGAGCACCTTTCTTGCAGGCTTTCCGCACATCATAGAGCCATTCAGCCATCCAGTGCGTCCAAGATCTCTGGTCTTTGTTATCCCCATCGAAATCCGGAAGTGCATTGGCAGCACTCATACTGCTGTATTTCTGATTTGTAGTACGATTTCTTTCATTCTGTTTTGTTCCACCGGATGCATACGGCGGATCGGTAATAACTGCATCAAAGATTCCCGGCTGGAATGCTTTGACCAGTTTTAATGTATCTCCATGTAATATTTTCCAGTTTTCCCCTTCAGTATATTCCTCCGGGTATGTTCCCTCTTTCATAAGTTCTTCCAAACTCAGGCCATTTGTCATAGGCATCATCCTTTCTTTTCTCAGCGTTCCGGCTGATTTTTCTTCTTTGTCTTTTTATTTTCTTTGGGCGGCGGACTCAACTCAGTTTCTACATATTCGCTGATAATCAAAAGTGCTTTGTAATAGTCCCCACTTTCCAATACCCTTTTACGCATTTCTTTTGCTTCTGCTGTCTGTTTATTCTTTTTCAAAAGAGTTGAGGCATCGCCCATAATGGAAAAAATATTCCCATCATGTCCAAGGAGCTGTAACTTGGGACGTTGTTTCTCAGGCTTTGTCGGAATCTGCTCTGTTTTCTTTTCATACATTTTCGGCTGTTCCATATTAGGATGCCAAAAATGCACATTCATCGTTCCACCATCTACCTTGATATCCCTCTGTTCAAATCCTTCACCCCACCCGTCACTGTACTGCCCTGTAATGTATTCGGTGAATTCCTGTAGTTCTTCCTGACTTAAAAATTCATTTAATTCCAGTTTGGTACAGCCGTACAGGATTCCGTCTTTGTTTTCTATCGTAACAACTGCACTTTGTATCTTTTCCTGAATGGACTCACTTCCGTCAAAATACTGCATGAGATCATCTTCCCCATAGCGTTCCAGTTCTTCTCGGATGACTTCTTCATAATCGGCAAGTTCTGTTCCATCTAATGGCATTCCATATTCATCACTCTCCGACCACTCTTCTTCCCATTCGGATTCTTCTGAATAAAGATTTCCAGTCAGCTCCGTCAACAGATGTACGTGCATCGTTCCTTTTTCTTCCATTCTCTATCACCTTCTTTCTAATGGTCTGTCCCTGCATTTATTTGTCTGCTTTTTTTCTTTCGCAAGGTCTGCATAATCTGCCCCTTCTTTTTCCGGCAGATTGCAAATAATCTGATACGTTCCCTCGTAATGTTTTTTCATCTGTTCTTTCGCCCATCTCCCGGCAAAGTCATTATCGGTGCAGATTTCAATTTCTTTGATTTCCGGATGGTTCTTCAGAAACTCTTCCAGTGCATCCGGCAGCTTTTTAAAACGTTCACTCTGTATCTGTGTGTTTTCTTTCGGAGCAGCGATTCCTCCAAGGGAAAGACGATATTTATCCCTCTTTCCTTCTTCCAGTGTCATGTGGGCCAGTGCATCAATACACGCTTCATATACGACAACTCGTTTTGTTTCTCTTTCAGGTGGAATACAAAAGCTGTACTTTTTTTCACTCCCGGTCTGCTCCATCTTGAATCCTTTCCCGTTTTTTTCATAGATTCCTCGCAGGAATGCATATCTTGCTTTTCCGGATTCATCTTTTCCAACAAAAACAGCGTTATGGTACGGGACACTTTCATAAAGGATTTCATGCGAAATGCAATACGTGATCACTTCATCGCTGATTCCTCTGTGGTTTAAATAAGCCCTGATTCGTCTGCAATTACAATATCTCTCCGGCAGCTTAAAGGGTGGTTTTTCCTTTTTCGCAGACTGTGTCGGAATAAAAGACGGACTCTCTTCGCACAACAGTTTTACGGCATCTGTAAATTTCATTCCATCTACTTCAATCAGGAACCGCAGTGCGGACACGCCACCGATATCTCTGGATTTCCAATGCCATTTGCTGGACAGTTCATTGATTTTAAAACTGTCATGGTCCGTCAACTGCCATTCATTTCTGGTTCTTGTCTTTTGCAACCGCTGTGCCTGATGCGTCCGCAAATACTCATACGCAGTCATATTTTTTGCTGCCTGAATCTCTTCTTCCGTTACCCAGGGCATTACAGAATTGCATCCTGAAGATCCAGTACCTTATCCGTCCGCTCCCAAGGAAACTCCTTTCTTCCAAAATGACCAAAAACTGCCGTCTGCCGGAAAATCGGACGGTTCAGTCGAAGGGATTCCATGATCTGAACAGGTGTCACTCCAAACACCAGTGGGATTGCTGCCGCCAGACAATCATCCGCACACACTTTCCCTGTATCAAAGGTATCCACCTCAATCATAACCGGCTCTGCTACTCCGATTGCATAAGCCAGAGACACCTGACACTTGCTTGCAAACTCAGCAGCTACTATATTTTTTGCGATATACCTTGCCATATAAGCTGCCGAACGGTCTACTTTCGAACAGTCCTTTCCTGAAAATGCACCGCCGCCATGCGGAACCATACTTCCATAAGTATCCACCATCAGCTTTCTTCCGGTCAGTCCGGTATCTGCATCAAACCCTCCACACACAAATTTTCCTGACGGATTGATCAGAATCTTCGTATCCTCATCCGGCGGCAGTAATCTGAGTGCTGAGCGAAGCACTTTCTCTCTGATTTCGGCATCTAACTTCTTCAGGCTCTTTTCTGCACCATGCTGGCAGGAAACAACAACACTTTCCAGTCTCACTGGTTTTCCATCTTCATATTCTACGGTTACCTGTGCTTTTCCATCCGAAAAGATATCTTTGATATATCCGCTTCTTCTGCAAGCCGAAAGTTCACGTGTGATCCGGTGTGCCAGAACAGTCGGCATTGGCATAAGCTGCGGAGTATCATCACACGCATATCCGACCATAACACCCTGATCTCCAGCTCCCCTGCTTCTATCTCTTAATTTTGCGCCGATATTATCCCGAAATTCTTTCGACACACTCACTGCTTTCGCAATATCTGGACTCTGCTGGTGTACAAACGTATCCATTTCTATCCCATTTGTACAATATCCACACTCTTCTAAAACTTTTCGGATCACTTCAAACACTGGTGGTTCATATCCGCTGGTGATTTCTCCTGCTACAAACACATTTCCTCTTGTAGCAAGGACTTCACACGCCACTCTCGAAGATGGATCGTAACGCAGACATTCATCTAAGATTGCATCTGCTATCTGATCGCATACTTTGTCTGGGTGTCCTTCTGTTACTGATTCTGCTGTATAAAAACGTCTCATCATTCTTCTCCTTATATACAGACAGGACAGAAGCTGCTTTATGCACATCTCCTGCCCTGTCAGATTGGTTTATCCTGTAATTTTTATTTTATTTTTCTTCTGTTTCTTCTTTGTTGTCTGTTATTTTTGACTTCTTTCTGCGGTATACAGTCACTCCTGTAGCTGTTCCGGCAGATGCCAGTGCAAGCAGAACAAACGGCCATACTTTCTGGTTATCACCTGTTTTTGGTGCATTTGTTTTTTCTGTTGTTTTCTCCGGTGTTCTGGCATCTTTCATTTCTACTTTCTGGACTTCCATTGTATCTTTCAATGTGAATGTAACATCTTCCGCAATCTCGTAACCATCCGGCGCTGTGATCTCACGCAGAGTAAGTTCTTCATTGACCGGGAGCTTTGCAACGGAATGTGGCTTTCCATCCGTAATCCACTCCTCCAAAACAGTTCCGTCTTTGCGGATGATCTGAAGCTTTGCCCCTTCCAGTTCTTTTCCGGTTGTTAGGTCTATTTTTGAAATTTCCACTTTGGAATATTCGTCTTTCATCTCAACCTTTGTCACACTGCCATCTTCTTTGACTTCAAACGTCACATCGCTGGCAGACACATAACCATCTTCATAAGGAGCCAGTTCTTCATGTAAGGTATAACTTCCTTCCGGCAGTCCGTAAATGACATGTTCTTCCTTCGTACTGATCCACTCTTCCAAAACAGTTCCGTCTTTATCAATGACCTGCAGTTTTGCTCCTTCCAGCTCATTTCCGGTTGTTGCATCTGTCTTGGTGATCCGTGTCTCGGTCGGCTGGTTCTCAACTTCTTTACTCAGTACAATCTTTTCAAGATTCTGGTTTTCGTAGGATGCATCTACTTTCCATACTTCCTCGTTCGGAAGATATCCGTCTTTTCTGACTTCCTCTTTGACATAATATTTTCCATGTGGAAGGTCACTGTCAAAAGTCAGATTCCCATTCTTATCAGTTGCTTTCTTTTCCAGCAGAGTATCCTTCTCTACAAGAACTTCTCCCTGATTGGAAACAATATCTTCCCCGGCATACAGTCCGAAGATGACTCCTTCCAGTTTTTCTCCTGTAACAGAATCCTTCTTTTCTACCGATACGGACACCTTCTGTCTCTCGTTTTTGTAAGTAACTCCTTCATAAACAACTGCCTGTGTATCATCCTCGGCTGTCAGGGTAAATTCTTTCTGTTCGGTATTCAGAACAAAATTCTCTCCTGCCACAACTTCTTTCAGATAATAAGTTCCCAGTGGCAGGTTGTTGAGTACTGCCATTCCCTTTTCGTCTGTAGTCAGTTTGGCTACCAAATCATCTTTTTCGTAGCGGACAAGCGGATTCCCTTCTTCGTCCTTTGCTCCGTCCGGTGAATAGATGGTATCTTTGGCATATACTTCGAACTGGGCACCTTCTACTCCGGTTTCTTCATATTTAAAGCCTTTATAAATACCTGTTTCTTCTTTACCAGATACAGCATTTCTTACTTTAGAGACCAGTGCTTTTACTTTTGCCAGAACAGAATCTCCTGTTACTTCGGTAAGCTGTTCTCCCTTTTTCGTCAGGAGCAGGCTTCCTACCTGTTCATCGTTTTTCTGTTCTACCTCTACAATCGCTGCTCCTGTATCTGGATCAATCTGATGTGCAGTGTTTGAGGATACTGTAATTACAATACCGCTCTGTGGATTTTCTTTATATGTTCCTTTTGTAGTCTGCTCTAATGGTGAAATAATCGTTGTTCCATCATACAGGGACTCTTCGCTTCCCTGTCTTACAAATCCTTCCGGTGCTTTCACTTCTTCGATTCGATAGGTAGAGCACTTCAGTTCCTGCGGTGTGATCAGATATCCTTCCTCGTTTGTTTCGAATACACTGATCTTTTCTTTCTTCGGATACTGAACAACCTGTTCCACATATTTCTTATTTGTCACATCGTAAATCTTATAAGAAGCACCAGCCTTTAAAACCGTATTTCCAGTCTGTGCATCCTTCTTTACAATTTTCAACAAGAATTCAAACGGACGGTCATCAAATACTCTCCACTGCATTGGTTCTCTGCTGTCATTTTCCACATTTACAACAAATGGATCAATGGTTTTCAGATTCTCCGGGGTAGTGCTTTCCACTACAACATAACTTCCATACGGCAGTTCCGGGCTGACTGCATATCCTTTGGTATCAGTGATCAGTTCCGGTACTGGTACGGCGGTTCCGTTCTCATAAGTAACTGCAACCTGCTCTTTGCTGAAGTCATAATTCTTGAAATCACTTGCTGTATAGCTTTCTCCATTGGACGGTTTCAGTTTCCCATTTTTCACCTGTGTCAGGTCGCTGATCAGATATACCTTAAATCCTGCTCCTGCAACCAGGTCTGTTTCTGTCTGCTCTCCATCTTCACTGACTTTGATCAACTGGAATGCCTGTTTCTTTACCTGCTCTTTTACCGTAAGGTCTCTTGTCACTTCTGCAACATCCTGACCTTCATAAGTTACGGATACTTCATATTTTGTAGTATCCAGTGTATATCCTTCCGGTGGAGTGATTTCTTTTACATACATTTCTCCAAGGTATAATTCTGAAAACTCCAGTGTTCCATCATCTCCGATGACTCCCTGCGCGATCAGGCTGTCCTGTTTATACAGAACTCCTGTTGTTCCATCCGGATGCACGATATCTTCTTTGGCATACAGACCATACACAGCACCTCGAAGAGCGCCGTCTCCCTGTGGCTGGAATGCAAATGTTTCCTTATCAATCTTTGCAATCTTTACTTTTCCAGTGACCCTCTCATCCGTTGCTGTTACCGTCAATGTCTTACCGGCTGCAACATCCACTTTATATACTTCTGTATTCAGTTTGTACCCTGTTGGGGCAGTAACCTCTTTTACATACACAGTTTTCAGTGCAGAATCAAAATAATCGCTGACTGCTTTTCCGTCTGTTCCGGTTGCTGACATTGTCATCAGCAGGTTTTCACACTTCTTATCAGTATAAATACCATAAACTGCTCCTGACAGTGGATTCTGTGTATTGACGTCTTTCTTCATAAGTTCAATGCGTGTCATATTCAGCCACTGTACACTGAAACTTACCGGAGCTGCTATTTCGCTTTCAAATACACCGATATCCTGCTTAGAATCTCCGGTTGTCAGCACCAGCGTTCTCCATGTCTTTCCGACAGAACCATATAAGTTGCCGGAAGCATAACTGCCTGTCAGTAATAAATCCGCAGACAGATAGAATGTATCTCCACCATAAATCTGGATTTTTCCATTTGTAACACTTGTTCCTTTGGAAAGATTATGTGCAGTCACATTTTCCGGTACACTCAATGTCACATAGTTTCTGTGATCTCCAGACAGTGTGATATTTGGTGTTTTCTGGATGTTTCCATCCCGTACTGCATTCAGCTTTGTGCTTGAAAGGCTCAGTTCACCTTTTGGCGGTTCTTCCTGTCCGAACAGATAA
The DNA here is from genome assembly GCF_059731825.1 of Faecalimonas nexilis. Taxonomy (NCBI): domain Bacteria; kingdom Bacillati; phylum Bacillota; class Clostridia; order Lachnospirales; family Lachnospiraceae; genus Faecalimonas; species Faecalimonas nexilis. The sequence continues at coordinate 2,355,967 of NZ_AP029189.1, forward strand.
TTGATATATGCGATAACCCCTGCATTTACAAGGTCATTATAATTACATCCGGTAAATCCGGCTTCTCCTGCATAAGCGTAGCTGGCTGCAATGTGTGTATACACATACTTTTCATCTTCCGTTTTTCCAGCCAGATAACTTCCTGTCAGATCTCCTGCCCCGCCATAACCATAATAAAGAACTTTCTGCAAATTTTTATTGCTGTCCAGTACCTGTGCTACATAACTTCCACTCGGTGGGGATGCTTTCTGGGACTGGAGACAGTATGCGATCTTTCCATTGACTGTGAACAGGCAAGTAAGATAATTTCCAATATAGCTTGGATAATAAATGGTTCGCCCCTTTGTCAATGTAACTGTGGAACCGCTGCTTGTAGCTCTTTCAGCCGCAGACAATACCATCACATTTCCCTCTTCGATGTCCTCTTTCAGTTCTTTGACTGCCTGTGCAGATGCATCTTCTTCGGATGTTTCAATTTCTACATCTGTGTAGTTCTGCACAGGCGAATCCGAATCATTTTCAGATTCTGTATCTGACTTCTGTTTCTCTCCACCATTCTCTTCGGAATGTGCCTGTCCTTCGGTATCTGTCAGAGTCACTTTCCGGGTGATGATATAGCTGTCACTCTTATCTTTTGGAACGACCATATAAGTTGCAATATATGTTCCTGCTTTGTCTGAATGATACTCTCCACCATTCACATCTTTGATACTTACAATCGCAACATCTTCTTTTTCTGCATCATAATGGATTCCTTCCATACTGGTTTCCACTGCAAATGTTTCATCCGAAACCGCTTTTGTGATATCATCTGCTGTAACTGATGTATCTTTCTGATTTGTTACCGCCTGTTCAGATACCTGTACTTCCGTCTGCTGTTCCGAGCCTGTCTGTTCGGCCGCAAACGCATTCGCACTGCTTAAAGTACTGATGCCCATCAGGACAGCCAGTCCAAAAGCAGCGATTCTGGTCTTCAATTTTCTAACCTTCATGTGCTTTTCCTTCCTAAAATAGATTTTTTCAGTAAAATACCGCAGAAGATGTTTCCTCTGCGGTACGTTTTATCTTGTATATCGATTTTTTTCTTTTTTCACTTCCTGTCTGGTACGCTTCACCGCTTCCATGACAGAATCTGTTGAAATCTGGTTATCCTTATATCCTTCCAGAATTCCATCCAGATAAAACTGCGATGGTCTTGCCGGAACATCTTTGTGCGGAGCGTTCATCATATATACAAACACCTCTTTCTCCATTCCATCCTGATTTTTTACCTGAATCGATTCTTTCCTATAAAAACTTGGGAATCCTTCATAAAAATCCAGACTCTTCTCACACGCTTCTGTGATTTTCCATAAGACTCCTTCGACACAGCTTCCCTTTTCCGGCAGTACCGTTGCTACCCCATTGCCCGGAGCCCTTCCCCGAAATGCCAGCCGATAATTTTCAAGCCGGACGTTTTCCACAACTTCCGCAGCCGGACACCTGTACTTCATCTGCTCCAGATTCATGTTGCTGCCATAAGCGAAGTAATATCTATCTTTCATTTTTTCTCACCTCTATCTGACTCCTTCTGTCCTTTGATTTTTCTTCAGACACTCATACGTGCTTTTATCATATCTCCACGCAAGATCACCATCCAGATTTGCCAGCAGATGTTTTCGAACATTTTTATATTCGTCTCCAATTAACCCAAGTCTCAATAAAAATGTACGAAATGTAAATGCCGGGTTTTCTGATATCAGTGTCTTTTTCATCTGTGTCGATCTCTGATTGATTGCCTGTGCGGAAATGGCTAATGCCAGTGTAATATTTGCTCTCACCTTTCCTGCATGTAGTGTGCTTTCAAAACAACGCCATTCCAAAGTTCCCTTGGAAAACACAGCATGAAGATTCAGAGCATAATAACGGGTATGATCATAATGGGTATGACTTCCATCCCTGCCTCCATACCAGACATTTCTTACTCGGTCCATTGTGATTGATTTATTTGGTATTTTTCGGATTTTCTCCAATACCTCCGGTCGCACCCTCTGACAATAACTATTTGCTCTTCTCTCCTGCACTTTCAGTGCTTTGAACAGGATATCTTCCTTTGCATACATAATTGTCAGTGCATTTTTCAGACTCTGCGGTGTATGATTCGATGCATCTACATGAACATGCTGACCACAGGACTCATTTACAAAACCTCCATGCTGTCGCAGACATCGTACTACTTCCTGTAACTTTCCCATTTCATCATAGGATAATTTCGGTGATACCATTTCTGTTGAATATTCTCCACCTGCGTCTACAATTCGACCGTATACTTTCCGTTGTGTATAAATGCTCCCATCAGACATAAATTTCCACTTTTTTCCTTCCAGATCTATCACTGACCAGACTCCATAAGTAGTGCCGTCATAATATGCTTCTGTTCCAAACATTTCAGCAACAACTTCTGCAGCACGTTGTCTGGTAATCCCTGTCATTTCGATTTCTGTGCCAAAGTATTGGTCTTTTATTCCGATCATGCCTAATGGATTCCTTTCTCAGACACTTTCTGTGTGTTAAGTTCGGAGTCTGCCTTTTGTAACAATCTGCCAATTGCCTCGATAACATTGACAGTTACTCCGTTTCCAGCCTGTTTATAAAGCTGTGCGTCAGAAGTGCTGTCTATGATCTTATCAATCTGCCAGTCGTAATAACCCTGCAGTCGCAGACATTCCCTCGGAACTAACCTTCTTATTCTGCCGTGATACAAGATGCCATGACGATCGGTTGCAGTAATTGTAAACATCGGTTCTTCGGGTTCTTTCATACGTCTGCCGTTCTGACGAACATTCTCTTTTGCTGGTGTTAAGACTGCTCTTGCTCCATCCTCTGCTAATACACCAGAACATTCTCCTTTGTATTTGTGGACACCGCATTGTCTGGTATTCAGGCTTCTGCATTCTTCCGTTACCACCGGCGGAGGTGAAAGATCGACAAAGTGCAGCGTTCCCTGTTGAACACCTGTTGTCAGGGTATGTGCGATCTGGTGTCCGACTCTTCCTCTCCTGCTGTTGAGATTCGCATAACCCAGATCGATGCTGTCCCCTTCTCTTGCAAGTTTGTAGCCGAGCTTTGTATTCTCTTTGATTGGAACACCTACATCATATAATCCTGTCTTGCCGCCCATTCCACCTGCCTGTGATGTCAGGGTACAGCTTAGTCCTTTGGGACTGTAGACTCTTTTCCCCTGACTTCCTGCCCGGACTTGAACAAGAGCTGCTCCATTTGTTTCTGGTTCAGGTAATACTTTTCCGGCACATCGGAAATCAAAATATCCGACAATATACACCCGTTTTCTTGCTTGGGGGACTCCGAAATCCTTGCTGTTAAGCACTTTCCATTCGACATGGTACCCCAGTTCAGAAAGCGTACTGAGGATGGTGCAAAACGTCCGGCCTTTGTCATGCGATAACAAACCGGGAACATTTTCAAGGATAAAATACGAGGGTCTTTTAGCTTCAAGAATCCGGGCAATTTCAAAAAAGAGAGTTCCTCTTGCATCTGCAAATCCTTCTCGCTTTCCGGCGATAGAGAATGCCTGGCAAGGAAATCCTGCACAGAGTAAATCAAAATCTGGCATTCGTTCTGGTTCGATTGTTCTTGCGTCATTACAATACCACTCCCCTTCCGTATCAAACAGCAATCGGTAGTTCTTATCCGCATAAGTATCCACCTCGCAATGTCCGACACAGACAAAGTTTCCTGCCCGTCTTAAGCCTTCACGAAATCCCCCGATTCCGCTAAAGAGATCAAAAAATTGAATGGTTGCGGCTATCAACCTCCTTTTTGCTGATAAAAACAGGCGGCATGATCTCTCATACCGCCCTTCGTTATTCTGTATCAATTGGTTACCATTCTGTTGGTTCTTCTGCTTTGGATTCTTCCGGATCAGTCTCTCCTTCTGGTTCAGTTTCCTCTTCCGGTTCACTTTCCCCTTCTGGTTTGTTTTCCTCTTTCGGTTCACTTTCTCCATCCGGTTCGGCTTCCTCTTCTGGTTCACTTTCCCTTTCCGGCTCAGTTCTTTCTTCCGGTTGAGTTTCTTCTGTTCCCAATTCTCCAGTTGTCTGTTCGGATTCTTCAGGCTGCTCTTTGCTTTGCCATTCGACCTCTACCTTTTCCAGTGCTTCTTCTATAATCTGAATTAAGAAGTCTTTCTGTTTCATGTGTTTCTTTCCGACGACTACTTTTAATCTCTGGAATAATTCCTCTGATACCTGTACTGCTACTGTTCTTACTGCTCCCATGCTTATTTCTCCTTTTCCTTCCACTCTGTTGAAATGTTCTTCAATGACCTGTTGTAAAAATTTTTGTGTGCTGCTTTCTGTGAGTTCAATCTCTTCTCTTACTTTCTCATGTAAGTCCATCGGGATCTTTCCGCAGATATTTTTCATCTCTGCCATAACCTTTCTCCTTTCACTTTTGCTACACACAACATACTCCAAAGCCGCATGGAAAGCTATTCACAATACCCACCAAAGATATCGATGCATTTCTTGCCTTACCCCTAGCAGATCCAACAATGTATGTATCGTGCAATCATAGGCCTCACCCCCTTTACAAATTTTCCATTTGAGATAGAAAATCCATCATCTGATCTGGTATTTCTTCCGATGATGGTTTCGTTTTCAATTGTTCCGTAGTGCCACATATTCCTAATTCCCGAACACTTTCTTTTATCGTCTTTTGAATGACTTCTTCCATCCATTTCCGATCCTCTTTTTCCAGAATTGCCTGAACCAGATACTGGCTTTTCTGCCCTTCTGGAACACTTTGAAATTTCTCCCATGCCCTCTGGTGTTCTGGATTTTTCAGGTTCGGGCGGAACGAATATACCGGGCGTGTCATCTCGTCCACATCTGCTCTACAATCCGTTCATACCCTGTTGCGTTGGCATGGACGTCCTCTATAAAAACGGGGCGGCAAATCGCGTCCTGTGCGGTCACGTGGCGTTTTAAAATTGCGGAGCCTCCCCCCATAAATACGGTGGGTACTGCCCGGAGATCAAACCCGGATTCTGTCACCGCAGACAGTATTCTTTCTATATATTTCCGTCCGTTTTCCTGTATGATCCGTCTGGCCTCCTCTGCCATACTGCAAGATTCCCTCCGAAGCACACGCTCAATTTGAGTTTCTGTCACAGACAGTCCGGTATTTCTACGCACTTGTTCTGCTGTCTCATCAATACATCGGATTACTCCAAGTTCCAGACTTCTGCACGTTGCTGCATTCGGAACAGCATTGTCCAGCCTCATAAGGTCAACGGTCCAGCCACCAATATCAACAAGCAGAACAGACGGTTCATTCTTCAGATACTCTGGATGCAGAGCAAGCGCAGAGTATCCCTGTGGGAACAGTTTCACATCTTTTATTGTTATCTCATATAACTCACTTTCATATAAAAATCGCACTGGCTGCTCTTTCCGCAACAGATACTCCCTGAATCCCTGTTTCTCTCTTCCAAAACTTGAAAGCGGAAGTCCAACAGCCAGAATTACCTCTGTCTTTCGTTCCGCTTTCCGATGCTTGATTTCTTCTGCAATGGCTGCCAACGTCAGCAGATAATAATTATCATTGGACGTTTTATTTTTTACCAGCGTCTGTCTTCCCGTACCGCAGACATAATACTTTCCTTGATATTGCAGAACATTCTGCATGGTATACGGCTCGTAATCATACCCAATAATTCCACTTGGGAAAGACACTTGTCTTGTTTTAATGGCATAATAGCCATGATCAATTCCTATGATTATCGCAATCACATCCTTTCATTTTTTCTGTTTAACGTAAGGTCAAAAATGTTGTCACTGCTGCAACGGATCGTTGCAAAAGTGCCATTCGTGAACACTTTTCTATGTTCCAGCGTCCCAAAACCTGCGGAAAATCTGGTTTTTTTATACCACTATCGCCAGAGGAACACTACTGTTCCTTCCCAGCCGGTTATAAAAGATCCCTCTCCCGGCGGCGGTCCAGCCTGTCCGGGGGAGGGATATATCGCAAGTTTCCTTTTTGAACAATTGCCTGTCTTTTTATTTTTATGAGATGTTTTTCCTGCTTTTGTAAAATGGGAAGATACTCCGGTTCTGTCAAAAACTTCCGTATATAATTGCCCTTTTTTCCCAGCTTGTTATCATTTTTCAGCAGTTCTATTTCTACCATGTAATGGGTATCTGGATGAAATCTCTTCTCACACAAAATGCTGTCCCCTTTTATATAATCAGATTTAGCCGATTCTCTTGCTGCCGCCAAGAGTTCATAAATACTTACTTCCACCTCTTATCACCTCCCAAAAGACCAGAAAAAAGCAGACCTCTTAATCGAAGTCTGCTCCTGTCGGATATGGTAATCCTCTTTCTTCATATTTTTTATCGATATAATTTCGAATCCATTCCCTGTATTCTTCCGTTAATGCCAGTTCCTGAAATTCTAACAACCACTTTTCCCCTTTTGCTTCGTCATCAAGCCATCGATCTTCTATGCACTCCGGCTCATCTAACATTTTCATCATCGCTTCAAATGGCTCTTTTACATCATCACCAAATTCTTTCCATAAGGCGATTCCATAGTTCTCCAGTTCAAAAAATTCTGTCAGATATGTCAATCGTTCCATATCCCCCAATGTCATTCTTTTTTCACCTGACAATAATGCTCGATCTCTTTTGCCACATAGATTTAAAAATTTTCTCTTTTCCATCTCCACATCCATTATACTTTTACCTCTTCCTGTTAAAAATAATTCCTTATTACGAAACATTATAAAATTTAAATTCTTTAGAAATTTTATATCTAATTTTTGATTATCCGCATAAACACTATACTTTCAAGTATTTTGCAGTATAGAAAATCATTCATTTTACCACGAATTTACCACGATTGAATGAGCCTTGATATGACCATTATAATAACACCCAAAAGACACCATTACACCTAAATGGTGTCTTTTTAAAAGCAGTCAATCCTAAGACTAACTGCTTTGTGTGCATGGATATGAAATTGTCAAACTGGAATTTCTTGCTATTTCCCCAATATACTTGATAAAATAGCCGTTGATAAAATAGCAAGTGTAATCATTTCAATACGGCTTGATACAGCATATCATCCCATTGCTATACCTCGTAACTTCTCATCATCATTACTAATCTTCCATAATGTCTATACTGATTTTATAACAATTCATTATATTCAGGGGCTACAATAATTCCTGCTGAGATATTTGATAGAAATTCACCGTCAATCGTTGCCTGCATACGCAATTCTTCCACTGTAGAAAAAGATTGTTTATCAATATACACTGTCATCAATTCATTTGAAAATGTAATTCTTTTCTCAGTTTTTGCTCTTTTTTTATCATACTTAATTCCCATAAAATGAACATTTCCATTATACTCAAACATTATTTCTGGTCCAGTACTATAACACTTTGCTTCTACGTCTTCAGTAGCCAACGATACAGCTTTTGTTAAAAGATCACACAATTGTGTTCCCGAAATGCTTATCACCTCATGCTTTTTTTCTTTCTTTTTTCTTCCAAATAAAAAACCCATACTCCAACCTTCTTTCACTTCATTAATCAACAACATCAATTGTTTTCCCTATATATTTTAAAAGTAACTCTTTAATTCTATCAAGATTAGAATTATATATAATTAAACTTCTAATTTGTCCTTTTCTTCATACCATATTATAACAGTTCCATATATCCGCCACAATAAAAATCAGCATACCCTTTAAATATTTTCTGCATTGAAAATACACACTTTTTCTTTCTTCCTCTTGATTACCCACCACAGAAAAGAAAAAGCCCTGTCAAGAGCTTGCCACCATTGGTGGTGCTTTGCACTCTTTACTGGGCTTTTTATTTGCTGTATTTTTTATGCAAGAGGAAAATCAAAGTCCTCTGTTCCATTTCTCCTTTAGATAATCATCATAGTCCGCCTCATTGAAATCTGATTGTGGGGAAGTGTCGGGAATATTGTTTCTGTTGTCAATATCCGCAAGCTGACGGAATATCCAATCATCATAAGGGTCGTGGTATTTATATTCTTTGGGCTGTTCTCTGTATCGGTCTAAACCTCGCATTTCCTTATGCACTTTCATCATGCGTTCCAATTTCTGACGCTGTATCAACTGCTTGATTTCCATAAGTTCTTCCAACTCCGTAACCTCATTGGTAATGTAGTTATGAATATACTGTATGAGTTTATATTCCATGTAAAATCTACATTCTCTTTCGTCATTGAAAAATTCATTTTCAGACAGATAATCTAAAGAAACATTAAAATCCTGTTCCCGTTTGATAACGTCCATGATATATGGCTCGGTGTGGTCGATATACTTCCATTCTCCCGACAATAATTCATTGGGCGTTACTCCTAGCACGTCCATTATCTTTTCCAACGTATCAAAGGTAGGATAATTCACACCACGTTCAATCTTGGAAAGGCTCTGCATATTGATACCGATTTTGTCCGCAAGCTCCTGTTGTTTCATTTTCCTGTGTTTTCTTATGGTTTGTATGTTCTCTCCTAAGAAACTGATTTTCTTTATATAACCCTCCATAACTTAGTACAACCGCTCCTTTCGTTGCTTTTCTTGGTATTTATAAGCATATCATACTTAATATATATCCAAAAGTCAATAAAAACTTCTTGACAAGTAATTCTAATGACGTTATTATCGTATCAGATAGAGTGATTAAGCACGCTAGGGTCAATCACAAGCTTGAATAAGCATATAAAATATATATTTTCACTTTGATAGCATGAAAAGGCATGGACTATCAGACTGAAAATCGGGTTTCTGACTGGGGCTGTTCCGTTTAGCCACGAGCCTTACAAGGCTCGTGAGTGTTAAGAACGGATCAGACACAGGAAGAAAGGGAACGCCTTTCGGCGAACGCATAGGGCGTATATGTAACACCGCCCTGCGCATACATGTCATAGTACCTAGAAACTGTGATAAATAAAGGACAAAACACGATTTTTACCCCGCAAAAAAACGGGAAGTACGAAAGGAGTAATGCACTATAACTACACACAAAAATTTATCCGTTAAGATTGATTACATCAGTATTGTATTTGATACTGCAACCGCAGAAGATGTCATCATGCACATTTTAGGTTTACCGACTGACCTTTTCAATGTCTATCCGGCAAGCGTTAAATACAAAACCTATCAAGCACGCTGGCAGATTGGAGATATTTATGTATCGGGGGACGCAAGAAAGACAGAGGATAACCCACAAGGGCTAGGCTGTTATCTTGTTATGACTGGCAGAGGTTGTGATGATATTTTCCGTATTCTCGACAGTAGGAATTATACCTTTGGTGATATGTTCCGACGCTGTGAGCGAAGATACGGACTGGATAACTTCCATTTCACAAGACTTGATATTGCCATTGATGATAAGAACGAAAAGCCATTCTTTACCATAGAGCAGATAAAGAAGAAATGCGAAAAAGAGGAATTTATTTCTAATAGTGAGGGCTACCACTTTGACGAAAGCAAGTTTGATGATTTCGACACCGCAAAGACTGTTTATATCGGTGCTGGAAAATCGGGATTGTCCTATCGCTTTTATGATAAGGATAAGGAAGTCTGTTCAAAACATAATAAGACGCTTGAGGAAGTCGGCAGTTGGAAACGGACAGAAATGCAACTGCGTGATGATAAGGCTCATGCTTTTGCCATGACATTCAATGACAGACCGCTGGAACTTGGAGAACTGGCTTTCGGGCTATTGGCAAACAACCTACGCTTTGTCGTACCAAACAGAAACGAAAGTAATAAGAGCAGGTGGAAAACTTGTCGGTTTTGGGAACGCTTTTTAGGGGCTGTGGAAGTCTTAAAACTGCAAGTACCAAAACAGCAAAATTCCCTTGAAGAAACACAGCAATGGCTCACAGAGGGTGGCGTGATTTCCGCTGTCAAAAGTTTTTACTTCTTGGAAGAACATGACGCATTAGGTGGACTGGAAAAAGTGGGAACTATGCTTGATAAGGCAAGATACAGCAATTCCCTTTCCAGTAAATTAACCGCTCATTTACAGAGGATAAACCGCACCGACCTTATTCCCTATATCCAGTATGACACGAAACATGGGAAAGGGGGTATCTGATGAATAACAACGATATTCCTGTATGGGAAAAATACACCCTTACCATTGAAGAAGCGTCAAGGTATTTCCGTATCGGAGAAAACAAGTTAAGACGATTGGCAGAGGAAAACAAGGACGCTGGCTGGTTCATTATGAATGGCAACCGCATACAGATTAAACGCCGACAATTTGAACAGGTCATTGACAAATTGAACGCAATCTAATGCAAATGAGCCTTGTATGTGTTATGATGAACACAAGTCATATCAAGGCTCTTTCCAACAAGGAAAGGAGCAGACACCATGAAAGAAAAAAGACGGGATAACAAAGGTCGTATCCTGCATACTGGAGAGAGCCAACGAACAGACGGGAAATACTTATATAAATATGTAGACGCATTTGGAAACACAAAATATGTGTATGCTTGGAGATTGACACCCACAGACCCGACACCAAAGGGAAAACGGGAAAAACCCTCACTTCGAGAACTGGAACAGCAGATAAGACGAGATGTTGAGGACGGTATCGACAGCACAGGCAAGAAAATGACACTTTGCCAACTCTACGCCAAACAGAACGCACAGAGGGCAAACGTGAAGAAAAGCACAATAAAACAACGGGAACAGCTCATGCGGTTATTGAAAAAGGACAAGTTAGGTGCTAGGAGCATTGATACAATCAAACCCTCTGACGCTAAAGAATGGGCTTTACGCATGAAAGACAAAGGCTTTTCCTATAACACCATTAACAACCATAAACGCTCGTTAAAAGCGTCATTCTATATCGCCATACAAGACGATTGTGTAAGGAAAAACCCTTTTGATTTCAAGTTAAGTGAAGTCCTAGAAAATGATACCAAAGAGAAAGTCGCATTGACAGAGGAACAAGAACAAGCCTTACTCTCATTTATCAAGATGGACAATGTGTATCACAAGCATTATGATGATGTGCTGATATTATTAAAAACAGGACTTCGTATCTCGGAACTGTGCGGACTGACAGTAGCCGATATTGATTTCAAGAATGAAGTTGTGATAATCGACCACCAGTTACTAAAGAGCAAGGAACAAGGCTATTACATTGAAACGCCTAAAACAAAGAGCGGAATAAGGCAAGTGCCATTAAGCAGAGAAACAATACAGGCATTTCAACGGGTTATGAAAAAACGCCCAAAGGCAGAACCATTTGTGATAGACGGACGGGGCAACTTTCTATTTGTCAATCATAAAGGCAAGCCCAAAGTTGCGATTGATTACAATATGCTTGTTGTCCGTATGGTAAAGAAATATAACAAGTACCATAAGGACAATCCCTTGCCACATATCACACCGCATACGCTACGCCATACGTTCTGCACAAGGCTGGCAAGCAAGAACATGAACCCAAAAGATTTACAGTATATCATGGGACATTCCAACATTAGTATCACAATGAATTGGTACGCTCATGCGTCCATAGATACCGCGAAATCAGAGGTTCAGCGTCTAATTGCATAGAAGTATTTACCACGATTTTAACCACGTTTGATAGAGAAAATATAAGAAGATAGACCTAGATATGTGAGGTTTACCACAAAAGCAAAATGCCCGTAGAGCCTATAAAATAAGGCTTTGCGGACATTTAAGAAGATATAAAAAGATAGTCAAAAAGACATATATAATTTACTATAAATCAATATATATATTTCTGTATTACGAATCTTTTTATTTTATAAGGGGAGTTCATCATTATGCAAAAGATTAGACCAGATATGGATATTGGTAAAAATATCCAAGCAATTCGATATAAAAACAATATGACTCAAGACCAAGTAGTTGCAAAATTAAATCTTATGGGTATCTCCATCACCAAAAGTACCTATGCCAAACTGGAAACAAATCGCATGAACATTAAGGCATCTGAATTAGTTGCACTTGCAAAACTCTTTCATACCGATATCAATGCTTTCTTTTCCGGCTTGCTATAGTTCGACATTCCCCGACTCCCTGTGTATATAATAGCATATTAAAAATAAGAACCAGTCTATATTCTTATCGGATATAAACCAGTTCTTTTTTCTTATCAAATAATATAAAAGTGACAGGGAATTCAGATTCTTATCTTCTGTCACTCATGTAATTATTATTCTATTTTAAATTTAATGAATTTACCCATTCTTGAATTTCTTTTTCAATGTTATTTTCTATATAAACGTCATACACATTTTTCCACATTATCTGTGTATACTGTTATTTTCAACCCCATAATTATAACTTGGTACACGCTATACACTACTATAAACTGTACTCCATTTTACCACCATTCCATGTATTTGTTGTACCTAGTTCTGTTTTTGTTTCTCCCTGTACCATAGAAACTTTCATTGGACGGCTTGAGTTATAATCTTTCCACCATTCTTTAAATCCAAATTCTACTTTGTAACTACCTTTTTCTAATGGAATTGTATACTGAATGGACTGTCCTTCTTTTGCCCACCATCCTGTCTCATAAGCGTCTTTTAAATTTGATTCGTCCGTATCGTGTGCACCATAAGTTTCCACATAGCCCCAAGCATCTTTTTCATATGCCTGATCCGGAACTTCATTTAACAAATCTGCATATGCATCTACTGATGCGTATGCCGGAGATTTCGGACTGTTACAGTCGATATAGTATGCCATATGCTCTGGAACAATTTTCACATCTACTGTTCCTTTTTTATCTGTTCCTTCCACAGAACCTGTAAGTTTCACGTCAGATGTAAAGTCCTGTCCTTCCACATCCCATACAACTGCTTTTTCTGTTATATTTCCTTGATTGGATACCACCTTTACCTTATCCGGAAGAATCGGTCTCACACCGCTTACTGTAAATACAGTTCCCGATGATTCCACACCTTCTGCCTGTTCGATAAATTCTCCGTGAATCACTTTTGCATGATTGATTTCCAGCAGCTTTTCTTCATGTCCTTCTGCCTTTGAAATCATAACTGTGTGCTTTGCATTTTCCAATTTTCCTGTGTAATAAATGAGTGCATCTCCATCTTTTCCGTTCCCGGAAAGATCTACTTCTTTCGCCTCACCGCCATCTACAGAAACTAATACTTTTCCTGCTTCAGAACCCTTTGTTCCATAAATTGCAGCCTGCTCTCCTTCGAAAGTAAATGTGACAGACGTTCCTGCGCTTGTTGTATATTTTCCACCGCCAAATTCATCTGCTGATTCTCCCCATGAACCTTCATATGTAAACTTGTTTCTATCAGATGTCCAGTCTTCTTCCGGTTTTACAACATCTGCCCCCACGATATTTGCATAGTTTTCCATACTGCACAGTGCACTTCCGTCTTCTGCCTGAATCACATAAGTTGTCACAGAATTTTTTGGAAGTGTGATATCTAATACGCCGTCTGTTACATCTTGTGTCTCAACTTTTTCACAGCTTTTTGCATCAGATGTTTGATAAACTTCTGCTGTTGCCGGTCCATTTAAATCGGATAAATCTACTGTTGTTGTTCTGTCATTTCCAAAATTCTGAGCTACAATGACAATCTCGTCTCCATCTGGCGAAACTGCAGCACACATATTTCCATCTGCAATATCAATCATCGTATATCCGGCTTTTAAATATTTACTATACTGCATCATTGTATAGAACTGTTTAGTCACTGCCCAGTATCCTTCGCCCGGAACGCCGTCTTTTCGATTTCCGTTTTCATCTACAAGGTTTGTGTGATAATCCGGAACCGGCTGTCCGTCTTTTTCAAATACAGCATGCAGCAATCCCCAGTTAGAATTTGTCTGCAAACATTCATATTCGCTGTCCGCCACAAGCCATGCAATCCACGCTGTCGGCTGCATATATTTTAAGTCTGCCATAATGCCTTCACTTTGCGATTTTGCATTTACTGCATCCATGCTGTCATGAGATCCTTCCCAATGAGCTCCTCCTCCTTTGGTAACCTCTGACATCCACAAATCTTTATCATACGATTTTGCTGTGTGTAAAAGAGTCTTTCTCTCACTGTCATTTCCACCATATGTATGAGCGCCAATTGTTGTCATATTCTCTTTCACGTCGTCTTCCAACTTATAGAAAGAGTTGTTTGCATTCCAGAGTGCTGTTTCGTCTGTTCCTGTAATCTGCACATTATCTAGTCCCTCTTCATCTAGTGCAGTCTGCATCTGCCGGAACATCTCAGATTGTGCTTTTCCCGGTGCAAATGTACATCCTTCCTGTTTCGTACTTCCGGCTGCCCAATAGCTTGTATCCGGCTCATTCATTGGTTCTACATATGTTACGCCAGTTCCATATTTTTCTTCTAGATTATTGTCAATCCACTTTGTTGCTCTTGCCATATATGTCGCAAAATCATCATAGCATTCCTCTTTCAGATTGTTTTCTGCATTCCACCCACCGGTAGATGTACCTGACTTTGTCATATAATACGGTGGAGAATTAGAAAATACTTCATTGATGATATCCTTTTCATCTTTACGGTACTCATTTGCCTGTTCCATCTTTCTTACCAGTCATGTCTTCTGTCCATCCTGGAACAATTCCTTCACATCGTTTGATACTTGTATCTTCTTTATCTCCGCCTCCTACATTGTATCTTACAATATTCAGATTGAGATATTCCGGTGAAAATGCTAACTCCGCAATCTCCTCTCTGTCAGGAGTGCCATTATTATTGTAATCAGCATCTCCCCATGAACCGATAATGTTGCCCCACCAGCAAAGAGAAGTTCCCCACCCTTTTAAAGTCTGATAATGAACCTCTGGATTCAATTTGATATCCCCTGCGCTCACCTTTGCATCCTGCTTAGACTCTTCTGCATAGACAACTGGATTTACAAGTGATACACACATTGAAAGTACTGTTGCTCCGGCTATCAATTGATACCTTTTTTTCTTTTCATATCCTCTTTTCCTCCTAATTTTATTCTGATACGATAAACGTATCACAAAATCAAAATTTGCTATTAGGATTTTTTTGAGGTATATTATCATCTTTTTTATTTCTTGTTTTCAGGTATGAACTTTTTTTAGGATTTTGTACTTTTTTTGTAAAATGAAGCAAATTTCTATGCTCGGCACACATAAAAAATAGATTGCGCTAATACGCAATCTATTTTTTACATAATTCTTTTATTCATCTACACTATAGTTTGGTGCTTCTTTTGTAATATGAATATCATGTGGATGACTTTCTTTCAAAGAAGCTGCAGAAATTTTTACAAATCTTCCTTCTTCTTTCAAATCTTCAATCGTAGGCGTTCCACAATAACCCATACCAGAGCGAAGACCTCCCATAAGCTGGAACACAGTATCTTCTACTGTTCCTTTGTATGCGACACGACCTTCTACTCCTTCCGGAACCAGTTTCTTTGCATCTGTCTGGAAATAGCGGTCTTTACTTCCGTTCTCCATCGCTGCAATAGATCCCATACCACGGTACACTTTATATTTTCTTCCTTGGAATAATTCGAATGTTCCAGGGCTTTCATCACATCCCGCAAAAATGCTTCCCATCATACATACATTGGCACCTGCTGCTATCGCCTTTGTCATATCACCTGAATATTTGATACCACCATCTGCGATGATTGGAATTCCAGCTTCTTTTGCTGCCTCATAGCAGTCCATGATTGCTGAAATCTGTGGCACACCGATACCTGCAACAACACGTGTTGTACAGATGGATCCAGGTCCGATACCAACCTTCACCGCATCTACTCCAGCTTCAATCAAAGCTCTTGCTGCCTCTCCTGTTGCCACATTACCTGCAATCACCTGAAGATCCGGATATTTTTCTTTTACCATCTTCACTGTTCTGATTACATTCGCAGAGTGTCCATGTGCTGAGTCCATAACAACAACATCCACATGAGCCTTTACAAGCGCATCCACACGTTCTACGCAGTTTGCTGTAATTCCAACTGCCGCACCACATAACAGACGTCCTTGTTCATCTTTTGCTGACAATGGGTATTTGATCTGCTTTTCAATATCTTTGATTGTAATAAGACCTTTTAAGTTAAAATCTTTATCTACGATCGGTAATTTTTCTTTTCTTGCTTTTGCGAGGATTTTCTTTGCTTCTTCCAAAGTGATGCCTTCCGGTGCAGTAATCAATCCTTCTGAAGTCATTGATTCTTTGATTTTCTTTGTAAAATCTTCTTCAAACTTTAAATCACGGTTCGTAATAATACCAACTAATTTTTTCCCCTCTGTGATAGGTACACCCGAAATACGGAATTTTCCCATCAAATCATCTGCATCTTGCAGTGTATGCTCTGGTGACAACGAAAATGGATCTGTGATGACACCATTTTCTGAACGTTTTACCTTGTCGACTTCTTCTGCCTGCTGTTCAATCGACATATTTTTATGGATAATACCAATACCTCCCTGACGAGCCATCGCAATTGCCATACGGTGTTCTGTTACAGTATCCATGCCTGCGCTCATCATCGGAATGTTTAATCTGATTTTTTTAGTTAAATTAGTTGATAAATCTACTTGGTTTGGAATTACCTCTGAATATGCAGGTACTAACAGTACATCATCAAATGTAATACCTTCTCCAATAATTTTTCCCATGATCTTTCATCCTCTCTTTCTCTTTTTGGTCTGATTATTGTATAATAATACACTAATAAGGAATACTTATAAATAATTCCTTATATAAACGTTTTTTATAAGGTAGTGTTATATTACAAAAAAGATTCGTTTCTGTCAAGACTAAATAAACACTTTTCTCGGCGCAAGCATTTTCATGCCTTCCAAAATCGTTTTATTTGGCTCAAAAATAATTTTCACAGTCTGTCCCTGAGAGATTGTCACCATCTCATATGTTCTTGCGCCTTCCACTCCGGAACTAAAATCATATGTTTTTGTTCTCTGATACTGCTGCAGTTCAATAGAGCCTGTAGGTGCAAGTACTTCCATATCTCTTACATTCATCTCAAACACTCTTTTTCTTTTTTGTTTTGCCATAATCTTATCAATATCAAGATCTCCGTTGACATACAGATATTCAAATTCCAGATCAAAACGCTTGAATAAAACGATATCCACAACAACCATAATGACCGGAATAATCATCGCCATCGGAAACAGCAGCACAAGAAAAAACGACAACACCGTAACTGCTATCAACGCTGTCTTTGCTATCATTGATGATGCTTTTGCTTTTTGTTTTACTAATTGTTCTGTGTAATAGTCACTCATACTAACCTCCACTTGTAAATTCATATTATTATTGTAGCACAACTTCAATATACTCTACAAGCTTTCTTCTAATTAAATTATCATAAAATCAAAAGGCGGAACTGTCTCACAGCTCCGCCTTCTGATTTTATATCATTGATTACATCATACCCATTCCAGGTGCACCTGCTGGCATAGCCGGTGCGTCTTCTTTGATATTTGCCACTACTGATTCTGTTGTCAATAATGTTGATGCAACACTTGTTGCATTCTGTAATGCACTTCTTGTCACTTTCGCCGGATCAAGGATTCCCGCTTTCACCATATCTACATATTCTTCGTTATATGCGTCAAATCCGATTCCTGGTTCTTGTTCTCTTACTTTATTGATAATTACAGAGCCTTCCAGTCCTGCATTTGCTGAAATGTGGAACAATGGAGCTTCCAAAGCTTTCAAGATAATGTTAACTCCTGTCTTTTCATCTCCTTCTAATTCATCTGCAAGCTTCGCAACCTGTTTTGATGCGTGGATATAAGCAGATCCACCACCTGCAACGATTCCTTCTTCCACTGCTGCTCTCGCTGCGGAAAGTGCATCTTCCATGCGGAGTTTTGCTTCTTTCATCTCAGTCTCTGTCGCTGCACCCACACGGATAACAGCTACACCACCTGCAAGTTTAGCAAGTCTTTCCTGTAATTTTTCTTTATCAAATTCAGATGTTGTCTCTTCAATCTGCGCCTTAATCTGTGCAACACGACCATTGATTGCATCTTTGTCACCCATTCCATCTACGATGACTGTGTTTTCTTTCTGTACTTTTACAGATTTTGCACGACCTAACTGATCAAGTGTCGTCTCTTTTAAGTCCAATCCAAGTTCTTCAGAAATCACCTGTCCGCCTGTTAAGATTGCAATATCTTCCAACATTGCTTTTCTTCTGTCGCCATATCCAGGTGCCTTCACTGCAACTACATTGAATGTTCCACGTAATTTGTTTACGATCAATGTTGTAAGCGCCTCTCCTTCGATGTCTTCTGCAATAATAAGAAGTCTTGCTCCTGACTGTACAATCTGCTCTAACAGTGGCAATAAATCCTGAATATTAGAAATCTTTTTATCTGTAATCAAAATATATGGATCTTCTAAGTTTGCTTCCATCTTCTCCATATCTGTAGCCATATATGCTGAAATATATCCACGGTCAAACTGCATACCTTCTACCAAATCCAATTCTGTCTTCATTGTCTTGGATTCTTCGATTGTAATCACACCGTCATTCGATACCTTTTCCATCGCATCTGCTACCATTGCTCCAACTTCCACATCTCCTGCTGAAATTGCCGCAACATTTGCGATTCTCTCTTTACTTTCTACTTTGCTGCTCATAGATGCGATAGCTTCAACAGCTGCATCTGTAGCTTTCTTCATACCTTTGCGAAGTACGATTGGATTTGCTCCTGCCGCAAGGTTCTTAATTCCTTCATGAACCATAGCCTGAGCTAAAACAGTTGCTGTTGTTGTACCATCTCCGGCAACATCATTCGTCTTTGCAGCAACTTCACGAATTAGTTGTGCACCCATATTTTCAAATGCGTCTTCCAACTCGATCTCTTTTGCAATTGTCACTCCGTCATTTGTGATAAGCGGTGCGCCAAAAGATTTATCAAGCACTACATTTCTTCCTTTTGGTCCTAATGTTACTCTTACTGTATTTGCCAATTGATTTACACCAGCTTCTAAAGCACTTCTGGCTTCTGCTCCATATTTAATCTCTTTTGCCATGATTATTTGCCTCCTATTATCTTTTTATTATTTAATAACAGCTAAAATATCACTTTGTTTTACAACAATATATTCTTCACCATCTAATTCTACATCTGTTCCCGAATATTTCGAATAGATAACCTGATCTCCTTCTGATACGAGCATTGTTACTTCTTTCCCATCAACCATTCCACCTGGTCCTACCGCAACAACTTCTGCCTGCTGAGGTCTTTCTTTTGTCTGTCCCGGCAATACAATTCCGGATTTGGTTGTCTCCTCTGCTTCTAATTGTTTTAATACGACTCTGTCTCCCAATGGTACTAATTTCATATCAAACTGCCTCCTTCATACTATGTTATCAGTTTATTAGCACTCACTTTGTCCGAGTGCTAATTTGCTTTAGTTATAAAATATCACTCCACTTCCTGTTTGTCAACAGACTTTATACTATTTTTATAAAATCCATTTTCTATTTGGAATTCTAAAATTTTTCCGTGTTCATTGTAGTAGCGTTCTTTTATTCTTCCCTCACTGCCGTGCCATGTTGTTCCTGTCTCTATCCGACATTCATAGACTGCATCAAGTACAATATCCGCAAGTGAATCATCTTCTAAAAGTAAATATACGCGTTCCTCCTCCGCGTGATATGCTAAAATCTTACACTGAAATACTTTTGATTCCAATATTCCTCCGGCAAGAATCGCTTTTTTCATTTCTAACTCTGCTTTTTTCCCTTCGTACATGTTTCCCTCTCCTTGTACAACTCAAGGGAGCCAGAACTCTGACCCCCTTCTCTTATTGTTATTTCAATTTTTTCTTTTTGATCGCATCTAGTTCTTCAAAAATATAGTCATTTACCACTTTAATATATGTTCCCTTCATACCGGACGAACGTGATTCAATCACCCCGGCACTTTCGAATTTTCGAAGTGCATTCACGATAACAGATCGCGTAATCCCAACTCTGTCTGCGATCTTGCTCGCCACAAGAATTCCTTCTGTTCCTTCCAATTCATCAAAAATATGAATGATTGCTTCCAATTCTGAAAAGGAAAGTGTACTGATCGCCGACTGCACAATCTGTTCCTTTCGAATCTCTTCGGCACTTTCTTCATTGACAGAGCGCAGCATCTCCAGTCCCACGACAGTTGTTCCATACTCACTTAGAATAATATCATCGATCTCGTAAAGTTCATCTTTTTTATAAATGAACAACGTTCCAAGTCTTTCTCCCGCAATGTCGATTGGTGTCACGATCGCCTGATATCCTTTGACAACCTCTGGTGAAAATCCAAGTGTCTGAAGATTCACATTTTCTTTGGTCGACAAAATACTAAGCAGTCTTTCATTGAGCATCTCATCAATATGGCTTCCAACTTCATTATCGATCAGCTCATGTATCACTTCTACATCTTTCCACTGGCCACTTCCAAGCACTTTTCCTTTTTTGCTCACCACTAATACATTCGATGCGAGAATCTCATTTAATACCTCACAGATATCGTTGAACACGACTTTACTTGAATTGTTATTGTGCAATAATCTGTTAATTTTTCTAGTCTTATCCAATAATTGTACACTCATATCTTCGCCTCCATTATGTGACACTTGATTTTACAAACTATTTACCTAATCATACACACAACTCAGAAAAAATATGTGTATAGTTGTATGTTATCATACAATTTGTTTTTTTTCAACATTTCATTCATTTTTTTCATCATTTTTTATATCTGTTTTATACCCGCATTCTTCATTTGAGCAGAGCAGTTTATTTCCCTTTTCTACCATATAGCTTCCGCACTTCGGACATTTCTCTTTGGATGGTTTTTGCCATGACATGAATTCACAAGTCGGATTATCTTCACATCCGTAATATTTTCTTCCTTTTTTTGTCTTTCGAAGAACCACATCTTTTCCGCATACCGGACATGGTACACCGATTTTTTCAAGGTATGGTTTTGTATTTCTACATTCCGGGAACCCCGGACATGCAAGAAATCTGCCATGTGGCCCGTATTTAATCACCATATTTCTTCCACATTCTTCACAGATTACATCTGTCACTTCATCTTCAATCTTGACACTTTCCTGCTCTTTTTCAGCTATTTGCACTGCTTCCTCCAAATCAGGATAGAAATTACTGATCACAGACTTCCAGGCAACTTTTCCTTCTGCAACCATGTCGAGCAGGCCTTCCATGTTTGCTGTAAAATTCTCATCTACGATGCTTGGAAACGATTGTTTCATGATATTATTTACAACTTCACCAATCTCTGTCATGTAAAGGTTTTTGTTTTCCTTCGCCACGTATCTTCTTGCAATGATTGTTGAAATTGTCGGCGCATACGTACTTGGACGCCCGATCCCGAGCTCTTCTAATGCCTTTACAAGTGATGCCTCTGTATAATGTGCCGGCGGCTGTGTAAAGTGCTGTTTTGGATCCAGTTCTTCTTTTGTAAGCTTCGAATCCTTATCGATGCTCTTTACAAGTACATTGTTTTCTTCTTTTTCCTCATCCGCTTCCACATAAACAGCCCGAAATCCTTCGAATACGTTTTTGGATGCCGCAACAGAAAAACGATACTCGCCAGCTGCAATTTTGATCGAAGTCGTCTCATATTTTGCCGGGTTCATTCTACTTGCCACAAATCGCTTCCAGATCAGCTGATATAATCGGAACTGATCCCTTGTAAGGGATTCTTTCAAAGCCGCCGGTGTTCTTGTGATATCTGTCGGACGGATCGCCTCATGCGCATCCTGAATTTTCTTCCCGTCATCCGCCTTTTTCGCCACCGCCGATACATAGCTCTCTCCATAATTCTGCGAAATGTATTCTCTTGCATTCGCATCTGCTTCCTCGGAAATTCTTGTTGAGTCTGTACGCAGATACGTGATCACACCGACTGTTCCATTTCCTTTGATGTCAATTCCTTCATAGAGCTGCTGCGCAATTCGCATTGTCTTCTGTGTTGCAAAGTTCAGCACTTTTGATGCTTCCTGCTGCAATGTACTCGTAGTAAACGGAAGAGGTGCTTTCTTTGTCCTCTCTCCCTTTTTGATATCGTCTACATAATATGGTACATCCTCGACTGCCTTCATAATCTGTTCCAGTTCTTCTTTTGAATGGATGACTATTTTTTTCCCATCTGTTCCATAGAATTTTGCAAGGAGAGGCTTTCTCTCCCCTTCTACTTTAATCTTTGCATCCAGTGTCCAATATTCTTCCGGAATAAATGCATTGATCTCCTCCTCACGGTCTGCAATAATGCGCAGCGCCACAGACTGTACTCGTCCCGCACTCAAGCCTCTCTTTACTTTTGCCCAGAGAAGAGGACTGATCTTATAGCCAACAATTCGATCCAACGCTCTTCTTGCCTGCTGTGCATCTACCAGATTCATATCAATCTCTCTTGCGTCTTTGATCGATGCTTTTACCGCATTCTTGGTAATCTCGTTGAAACTGATACGGTACATCTTTTTGTCTTCCAGTTTTAACGCTTTTGACAAATGCCATGCAATCGCTTCTCCCTCACGGTCGGGGTCAGTTGCAAGATATACTTTATCCGCTTTCTTCACTTCTTTTCTTAAATTAGCAAGAATATCCCCTTTTCCGCGTATGGTAATATATTTTGGTTCAAAGTCATGTTCCACGTCAATTCCAAGCTGACTCTTTGGCAAATCACGTACATGCCCGTTTGACGCCGTAACAACATAATTACTCCCCAAAAATTTTTTAATTGTCTTTACTTTCGCAGGAGACTCTACGATTACAAGATAACGTGCCATTTATAATTCCTCCACTATCGTTCTATCTATCTCAATCTAACATAATGATTTTTTGAAAATTCACGAATATATCCTTGTAACTCTAAACTCACCAGCACATCCATCAACGCCGGAATTGTCAGCCCTGTAAGGTCCGCCAATTCGTTTAGGTTCTTTGGATACAAATCGAGACAACTATACACCAAATTTTCTGGACTTTCAAGTGCTATTTTATTTTCCGTTAATTTTTTCACTTTTTCTTCACAAACAAACGATAGCTCTTCTAAGAGATCCTCAGGCGATAACAATATCCCTGCACCCTGTTTAATCAGGCGGTTGCACCCCCTGCTCAGCTGACTGTTTATCGGTCCCGGCAGTGCATAGATATCCTTTCCCTGCTCCAATGCCATATCTGCGGTAATCAAAGATCCACTTCTTTCTTTTGCCTCCATCACAAGTACGATATCTGAAAGTCCACTGATAATTCGATTTCTGGCAGGGAAAAACTGCGGCAGCGGCTTTGTCCCGATGGGCTGCTCTGATAAAATCCCGCCTTTTCTTTCCAGCTCCGTATACAGCTCAATGTGTTCTCTAGGGTAACAGACATCCACCCCGCACCCCAAAACCCCATAGGAATCTCCGCCTTCCTCCAATGCTCCTATCTGTCCGGCTCCATCAATCCCTTTTGCCATACCGCTTATGATCTGCGCTCCTGCACTTGCCAGTTTTTTTGCAAATTCCTTTGTCAATTGTCTCCCATAAGGACTGCATTCTCGTGCTCCTACAATCGCCACTGAAAGCCTGTCTTCTTTTGGCAGTCTCCCCTTTACATAAAGCGCATATGGCGGTGAACTGATTTGCTTTAATTTTTCCGGATAATCGCTGTGAAAAAACGGATAAAACTGAATTTTCTTCTGTTGCATCCTCTCATATTCTTCCTCCAAATCCCATGTTTCTATACTTTTCCGAATAATTTGAGCATCCTTTTCTTCCACTCCAAGTGCTTGTAAGCCTGTTTCTTCTATATAATATAACTCTTGTGCACTCACCAAGCGCTTACGAATTCTTTTCTTTTTCTGATTGCCAATTCCTTTTATATTTGCAAACCAATATTCATATTTCATCCTGTCACCTGCCCCAATATTTTTTATCCAATGTCCTGTATCCGATCGCCTCTCTCAAATGCGCCAAACCGATTTTCTCCTCGCCCGCCAAATCTGCAATTGTTCTGGCGACACAGAGGATTTTGTGATACATTCTCGCTGTGAGATTTAACTTTTCAAACGCCTGCCGCATCATCTTTTCCTCCTCGCTTCCAAGAATACAGTATCGCTTTATCTTCTCTGCATTCAACTGTGAATTTGTTGTAATCCCCTCCCCTTTATACCGTTCCTTTTGCCGTTCTCTTGCCATGATCACACGCTCTCGGATATCCTTTGAAGACTCTTCACGGGCTCCCTGTAAATCCTCGTAAGCCACACGTTCAGCCTCAACACAGATATCAATTCGATCCAATATCGGCTGACTGATCTTACTTAAATACGCTTGAATCTGAGTCGACGTACAAAGGCACTTATTCAAATCAGGATAGTTTCCACAAGGACATGGATTCATAGCCGCCACCAGCAAAAATTCTGCCGGGAAATGATACACTCCCCGATTTCTTATGATTTTTATAAAATGTTCCTCAAGTGGCTGTCTTAGCATTTCCAGCACCGGCTTTTGAAATTCTGCAATCTCATCCAAAAACAAAACACCTTTATCTGCCAAACTAATCTCTCCCGGCCGAGGTATCAGACCGCCCCCTATCAACGCAGACGTTGTCGTTGTATGATGTACCTCCCGAAATGGCCGTTCCAAAATCAATGGCTGGTTTGCATTCAATCCTCCAACAATACTGTAAAGCTTTGTCAATTCCATGCTTTCTTCTTTTGTCAGCGGTGGCAAAATCGTCGGTATCCGCTTTGCAATCATTGTTTTTCCAGCTCCCGGCGGTCCGATCATCAACATATTGTGGTTCCCTGCAACTGCCACCTCGGCCGCCCGCTTTGCAAGCTTTTGCCCTTTGATATCCTGATAATCCAATTCGTATGTATGCTCTCCTGCATCTCTCACCGTTCTTGTCTCCGTAGGATCTGCAGCAACGCCCTCATTGAGCACATCGCATGCCGCTTTTAAATTTTCCACTCCGATCACTTCAATTCCCTCGACAAGCTTTCCTTCACTTTCATTTTCTTTTGACACCACACAGGATTGAAAACCATGTTTTTTTGCCTCCAGGACAATCGGCAGAATTCCCGGCACACTTCTCACCCTTCCGTCAAGGCTTAGCTCTCCAACAAAAACTGTTTTTTCAAGCCTCTCCTGACTTACCACTCCAAGTGATGCCAAAATTGACACCGCTATCGGAAGGTCAAATGCTGTCCCTCTCTTTCTGACATCTGCCGGTGAAAGATTCACAACAATCTTCTTCGCCGGAATCACAAGCCCCGAATTGCGAATTGCCGTTCGTACCCGTTCTCCTGCCTCTTTTACTTCTGAGGATAAATATCCTACCATATGAAACATCGGTAATCCATTGCTTAAATCCGCCTCCACATCAATAAATTCTACCTGTAATCCTTGTAGTGCAGCGGATAATACTGTGCTAAACAATCATTTGCACGCTCCTTTCTTTATTCCTTTTTTCTTAGTTGAAATCTCTGGCAGAACTGCCTGATAGTACTATAGAAGAACGAATATCTTCTGAAATATAGTGCTCTTATTCTTACATACTTCTCATTCATTGTCAATATTTGTAAGTGGAAAAGCACAAATATTTTTGTCCGCACATACATTATACTAAATACGCTAAGAGGTGCTTTCCTTGAAATCATTTCCAATTCCCCTAACTGCAGCTGAAGAACAATACTATATACAAAAATATATCGAGGGTGACCTTGAGGCGAAACACATCTTGATCGAGCGGAACTTGCGCCTTGTCGCCCATGTCATCAAAAAATATCAATACTTAGACGATGATCCGGAAGATTTGATCTCCATCGGAACGATCGGGCTGATCAAAGCAGTTGCAACTTTTAATCCTTCTAAAAATAATCGTCTCGGAACCTATGCTGCAAGATGTATTGAAAACGAGATCTTGATGATGCTGCGCAGCAAAAAGAAAGTATCGAAAGAGATTTCTCTCTATGAACCAATCGGCACAGACCGTGAAGGAAACGAAATACAGCTTTTTGACATCATAGAAGCTGACGATGATGATGCACAGACAAAGGTTGCTCTCAAAGAGGATATTAAAATGCTCTACACAAAAGTTGAATCTGAACTTTCACCTCGCGAGCGGCTTGTTTTGAAAATGCGATACGGTCTCTACGACGAGGAAGAATATACACAGCGGGAAATCGCCGCTCAGCTTGGTATTTCTCGTTCCTATGTGTCTCGTATTGAAAAAAGTGCAATAGAAAAACTGCGGGAATTTTTTTAGAATCCCGCAGTTCTAACTGCCACAATTTCTTATGGTTCACGTCGTCTTAAAATATCATATGCATCCACTTTGATTCCCAAATCCACATACAACACCTGTTTCGGATGCGGTGCACTTTCCTGCTCCTCTCCGTCCTCTGTGAGAATCCGTTTTACAGTGACTTCAACGTTCTCGCCATTTGGCTTCATCACCTCGATCGTCTCTCCGACAGAGAATTTATTTCTCTGTTCAATCCGATAGGTTCCCTCTTTTTCTTCTCCGATAATACCAAGATAGGTATATTCCTTCACATAGGTATTGCTGTCATAGATCTGTGTTGTCTCATCCGGCTTTCCAAAGAAAAATCCGGTAGTAAACTGACGGTATGTGCAATTAGATATCTGTTCCAAATACCATGGCATATTCTCTTCGTAAAGTTTCGGATCTTTTTGATAATCGTCAATTGCCTTACGGTATGTCCTTGCAACAGTCGCCACATAAAGCGCTGTCTTCATACGACCTTCAATTTTCAGGCTGTCAATTCCAGATTCTAAAAGTTCCGGAATATGCTCGATCATGCACAAATCTTTCGAGTTAAAAATATAAGTGCCTCTTTCATTTTCAAATACCGGCATCACTTCGCCCGGTCTTGTCTCCTCTACGATTGAATATTTCCATCGACACGGATGTGTGCATGCTCCTCGGTTCGCATCTCTTCCGACCATAAAATTACTCAGAAGGCAGCGTCCTGAATAAGAAATACACATTGCACCATGTACAAATGTCTCAATCTCCAGATCATCCGGAATATTTGCACGGATCTCTCTGATCTCCTCCAAAGACAATTCTCTCGCTGTAACCACACGGGTTGCGCCAAGCTTATGCCAAAAATTAAATGTACCGTAATTTGTGTTATTCGCCTGCGTGCTGATATGACGCTCTATCTCCGGACAAATCTCGCCCGCAATCTCAAAAATTGCAGGATCTGCGATAATGAGCGCGTCCGGTTTGATTTCTTTCAATTCTTGAAAATATTCCCTCACGCCTTCCAAATCATCATTGTGAGCTAAAATATTTGCAGTCACGTACACTTTCACATCATGCTCATGGGCAAATGCGATTCCCTCCCGCATATCTTCCATCGAAAAGTTCTTTGCTTTTGCCCGAAGTCCAAATGCCTCTCCTCCAATATATACCGCATCGGCTCCAAACATAACTGCTGTTTTCAATACTTCCAGACTGCTTGCCGGAATTAATAATTCAGGATGTCTTGCCATTTTTTATTCCTCTCTTATCTTTGTACTAAGTGCTACTCCATCTCCCAATGGGATAATGGAAGTTTCCAATAATTTATGGTGTTTCAATTCATATAAATATTCTCTCATTCTGCTGTGGATCGTGCGATTTCTGCGTTCTACCGCAAACCGGGACTCAATGATATCTCCTTCTTGCAGCACATTGTCTGACACCAGCACACCTCCATGTTCCAACAGACGAACCACTTCCGGCATATAATAAATGTACTGCCCTTTCGCCGCATCCATAAAAATAAAATCATACGTCTCATCAAGTGATTTTAAGATTTCCAGTGCATCTCCCTCAAGCAGTGTGATCTGTTCTTCTTTTCCTGCTCTTTTAAAGTTCTCGCGGGCGATCGGAATCCGCTTTTCATATTTTTCGATTGTTGTAATCTTACAATCTTCCGAAACATATTCACTCATCAAAAGTGCGGAAAATCCAACTGCTGTTCCGACCTCCAATATCCGCATCGGCTTTTTGATCTGCAAAAGTACTTTCAAAAAGCTCTGCATCTCCTTTCGGATAATCGGCACATAAGTATCGAGCGCTTCTTTCTCTATCGTCTCCAGTATCTCACTGTTTTCCGTCTCCAGCGAATGAATAAACGTCACCATACGTTCATCTACTATCATGTCCCTTACCTTCCTCTATTCATAACGAAACCAAAGACGGAGAAATCATTTTCCCCGTCTTTCTCTCTAATTCTATACATCCATAATAATCGGAAGAATCATAGGTTTTCTCTTTGTCCTCTTCCATATAAATTCATTCATGGTATCACGTATCACAAGCTTAATACGGCTCCAGTCTGCATTCCGGTTCGTCAGACATTTCTCCAGTGCTTCCTGAAGAACTTGTCTTGCCTCTTCCATCAGACTCTCAGATTCTCTCACATACACAAATCCTCTGGATACAATATCCGGTCCTGCAAGAAGCTGATTCGTTCTCTTTTCTAACGTAAGAACAACGATTAAAATACCATCTTCCGCCAGATGCTGACGATCACGTAATACGATATTTCCCACATCTCCAACGCCAAGTCCGTCGACTAAAATTGCTCCGGTGTGTACTTTATCTACAATCTTTGCCTCTTTTTCATCTAATGCAAGCACGTCTCCGGAATGCATGATGAAAATATTTTCTTTCGGAATACCAAGGCTTTCTGCCAATTTTGCATTTGCTTTCAAATGACGATACTCTCCATGTACCGGAATTGCATATTTCGGTTTTAACAGGGAATAGATCAGCTTTAGTTCTTCCTGACAGGCATGTCCTGATACATGGGCATCCTGGAAAATGACATCTGCCCCTTTCTGTGATAATTCATTAATCACACGTGACACTGCCTTTTCATTCCCCGGAATCGGATTAGAACTGAAAATAACGGTATCTCCCGGCTTGATTGTCACTTTTTTATGAATGTCTGCCGCCATACGTGACAATGCAGCCATTGACTCTCCCTGGCTTCCTGTCGTGATCAAAACTGTCTTTTCGTCCGGATAATTTTTCAGCTGGTCAATCTCGATTAATGTCTTGTCCGGAATGTGAAGATATCCAAGCTCTGACGCTGTCGAGATAATATTGACCATACTGCGTCCTTCCACAACTACTTTTCTGTCGTACTTATATGCAGAGTTAATAATCTGCTGTACTCGGTCTACATTGGACGCAAATGTCGCAATAATAATTCTTGTATTACGGTGTTCCGCAAATATCTGATCAAATGTCTTTCCAACTGTCCGCTCAGACATCGTAAATCCCGGTCTCTCTGCATTCGTACTGTCTGACATCATCGCCAAAACACCTTTTTTACCAATCTCTGCAAATCTCTGCAGATCAATGGCATCGCCAAATACCGGTGTGTAATCTACCTTAAAGTCA
Source organism: Faecalimonas nexilis (assembly GCF_059731825.1). Classification (NCBI taxonomy): domain Bacteria; kingdom Bacillati; phylum Bacillota; class Clostridia; order Lachnospirales; family Lachnospiraceae; genus Faecalimonas; species Faecalimonas nexilis. The sequence continues at coordinate 2,385,460 of NZ_AP029189.1, forward strand.
CCTGTGTGTACTACAGTTCCCGCCGGCGAATAAATTGCAAGCGCTGCCGCATCCTGAATACTGTGGTTCGTACGGATAAATTCAATACGAAACTGTCCTAAATTAATCGACTGTCCGTGACGCACTACTTTTCGTCTTGTACTGCGAAGCAGATTATGCTCTTTTAATTTATTTTCAATAATCCCCATTGTCAGCTTTGTCGCATAAATCGGGAGATTCATATCCTTCAATACATACGGAAGAGAGCCAATATGATCCTCATGTCCATGTGTGATAACAAATCCTTTTACTTTTTTAATATTGTCTCTTAAATAAGTGATATCCGGAATCACAAGATCGATTCCAAGCATATCATCTTCCGGGAATGCCAATCCGCAATCCACTACTATAATACTGTCCTCATATTCAAAGGCAGTAATATTCATTCCAATCTGCTCTAATCCGCCGAGTGGAATAATTTTCAATTTTGAGTTACTTTCTTTTTTCAAATTTACACCTCCATGTGTTTTATGTAACTTTTTCTGCACTTTTTTCGGCGCAGTCCTTACATTGTCCATAGAATTTCAATTCGTGGTCTAACACACGGAATCCCGTCATTTTCTCTATGTGATTTTCCAACTCCTCTAAAAGATCATCGTTAAATGACAACACCTTTCCGCAATCTTTGCAAATCAAATGATGATGTGTATGTTTTGATTCTCCATCTACCCGATGCCCAATCTCATACCGTACACAACCGTCATCCAAATTGATCCGATCCACCAATTGCATCTCCAACAACAACTGTACCGTTCTATACACTGTAGCAAGTCCGATATCCGGACATTCCGCTTTTACTAACTTATAAATATCTTCTGCTGCCATATGGATATCCCGATGCTTATCCAATACTTTTAAAACAATCAGTCTCTGATTCGTCACCTTCAATCCCTTGGCTTTTAACATTTCTTTAAACTCTTCCTGGTTAATTGACATAGTGCCCCCTCAAAATGCAGCCATCTGTTACATATCAATATCAATATCTTCTAATAGTTCCTCGAATACTTTCAGCACTCCCATAAGCTCGTTCTCGTCTTCTACTACTTCGTAGAGACTCTCCACATCCTCTGCCGCACTTGTATCCTTTAAAATAAGGCACTCCGCCTCATCTTCTTCGGAATCCGTCACTAAAATATACGAATTTCCATTTACTTTTGTCTGTTCCAACACAAAAAATTCCACTTCATCTTTTGTATCATCAAACACAAATTTAATTTTTTCCATAAACTCTCCTTAAGAATTCTTTCATCCTATTCGTGATTCATGCGAATCGAATCCAAATATCCCTGCAATATAAAAACTGCCGCTATCTTATCCACATATTTTTTCCGGTCTTCGCGTCTTACTTTACTTTCAATCAATGTCCGTTCTGCCTCCAAAGTCGTCAGACGTTCATCCCACATAATAACCGGAAGACCTGTCCGTCTCTCCAGCATTGCTTTTAATTCCAAAGATTTTTCCGCACGATCACCTATTGTATTATTCATATGCTTTGGAAAGCCAAGCACAAGTTTGTCCACTTCGTATTCTTTCACCAATTCTTCAATACGAGCAAGTGTCTGACGTAACTTGTTCTCCGCTTTACGATGAATTGTCTCTATTCCCTGAGCTGTAATTCCCAGCGGGTCGCTTATCGCCACTCCCACGGTCTTTGAGCCGTAATCTAATCCCATCACTCTCATAACTATTTTATTCCCATGAATGATGCTCGATATACGACTTCAGCATCTCTTCTACCAATTCATCTCGTTCCATCTTCATGATCAGACTTCTTGCTCCATTATGGCTCGTAATATAAGTAGGATCTCCAGACATAATATAGCCAACAATCTGATTCACCGGATTGTACCCTTTTTCTCGCAGAGCTTTATACACAATTTCAAGAATCTCTTTTGCCTGAATTTGTGGTGCGTTCCCCACTTGAAAAAATTGTGTGTTACTTAATTCACTCATTTGCTCACGTCCTTTTGTTTACTTCACTTTCTATTTTAATATAATTTTCTGTGAAATTCAATGAATAATTTGTGAATGATTATCAATTTGGATATCTACTAACTTATTCTGCAAATTTGCTTCCGTCTTTAATGCAACTTTCACATACTCTTTTGTATGTCCGACCTGATAGTTTTCTCCGTCGATTTTTATCTGTTCTTCCATCAAAACTTCTACCGTAGTTCCTACAAACTGTTCTTCGTATTTTATTCTCTTTTTTTGACCCAACTCAAGAAGTTCATTACTGCGCGCTGTTTTAATCTGCTCCGGAATCTGGTTGTCCATCACTGCCGCTTTTGTACCTTCCCGCTTTGAATATTTAAAAATATGCGTCTCATAAAAATCCACTTTATCGATAAAGGCTTTTGATTTTTCAAATTCTTCTTCTGTTTCCCCCGGAAATCCTACAATCACATCTGTTGTAAGAGCCGGATGCGCAAAATATTTGCGAAGCAGCATACACTTTTCATAATATTCCTCAGAAGTATATCTTCGATTCATTCGGCGAAGGGTCTCATCGCATCCGCTTTGCAGCGAAAGATGAAAATGCGGACACATCTTTTCAAGACCCGAAATCGTTTTCACAAAATCCTCTGTAATAATCCGTGGTTCCAATGAACCAAGCCGAATTCTTTTAATACCTTCAATCTCATTTACAGCCAAAATCAGAGAAAGTAAATTCTCATTCTCTAAATCCACGCCATAAGAACTCAAGTGAATTCCAGTCAGCACAACTTCCTGATAGCCGTTTGCTGCAAGTTCTGTCACTTCCCGAACCACATCTTCTTTTGCACGGCTTCGCACTCTTCCTCTTGCAAACGGGATGATGCAGTAGGTACAAAACTGATTGCAGCCATCCTGTACTTTGATGTATGCTCTCGTATGTTCTGCTGTTTTATTCAAGTGCATCTCCTCATATTCGTGTGTATGATTAATATCAATTACAGCCTTATTTTGACCTTGTTTTTTCTCATAAAACCCATCCAGAATCTGAATCAGATCTTTCTTTTTATTATTTCCGATAACGATATCAATACTCTCGTCAATTTCTCCGCTTGCTTCTTTTGCCTGCACATAGCATCCAGCTGCAACTACAATTGCATCCGGATTCATCTTTTTTGCACGATGGAGCATCTGACGGGACTTTCTGTCCGCCATGTTAGTCACTGTGCATGTATTGATAATATACACATCCGCGCCTTCTTTAAACGGCACAATCTCATATCCATTTTCTTCCAAAAGCTGTTGCATCGCTTCCGTCTCATATGCATTTACTTTACATCCCAAATTATGTAATGCTGCTCTTTTCATATTCTTTTCCTTTCTCTCTATATATGTTTAATCTGCCGAAAATGTTACGGTTTTCTTTGGCAATTTATTTCTTGACTTTTGTGTCCATCCATTTTAAGATAGTCATAGAACAAAACAAAATTCAAGGAGGTTTTTTCTAATGAAAACAGTAGATATTTCTTTAAATTCAATCGACAAAGTAAAATCATTTGTAAATGATATCAGCAAATTTGATTCTGATTTTGATCTTGTATCTGGAAGATATGTTATCGACGCAAAATCGATTATGGGAATCTTTAGCTTAGATTTATCCAAACCGATCACATTAAACATTCACGCTGATAACGCTAACTTAGATACTATCATGGAAGTATTATCTGCATACACAGTATAATAATCGGATTGAAAAGATGCTCCGCCTTTGGCGGGGCATCTTTTTTTACAGCAGTTCCGTTATTTCAAACTTTCATGCCAGAACTGCTGCATTTTATCTAAGGTTTGACAACAATTGTCTCCACTGTATTTATCGCAGTCTCAAATAATTCATCAATCTTCTCCGCTAGATTTTCTTCTGAGCGTCTAATGATATTAATGTTCGGTTTTGTCACCGGATGTTTTGCGACAAAAATTGTACAGCAGTCTTCAAACGGTAAGATTGAAGTCTCAAATGTATCAATTTTTTCTGCAATTTCTACAATTTCCTGTTTATCAAATCCAATAACCGGACGATATACCGGAAGAGTGCACACATCGTTTGTCGCAGCAAGACTCTGCATTGTCTGACTCGCCACTTGTCCAATACTTTCTCCCGTGATCAGCCCTAAACATCCGCTCTCTTTTGCGAAATGCTCTGCGATTCGCATCATATATCTTCTCATAATAATCGTCAGCTCATCATGCGGGCACTTTTCATAAATATACAACTGAATATCTGTAAAGTTGACAATATTCAGCTTGATCGGTCCTGAATATTTTGATACCAGTTTTGCCAGATCTACTACTTTTTGTTTTGCACGTTCACTTGTATACGGCGGTGCATGGAAATATGTCGCCTCCAGCGCAACTCCACGTTTTGATACCATATAGCCTGCCACCGGACTGTCTATACCGCCTGACAATAGCAACATCGCTTTCCCGTTTGTTCCAACCGGCATTCCTCCCGGTCCTGGAATAATCTCAGAATAGATATAAATCTTCTCTCGAATCTCTACATTTAATTTAATCGCTGGTTTGTGCACATCGACACGAATCTCCGGAAACGCATCTAAGATTGCTTCTCCCAAATCACAGTTAATCTCCATAGAATTCTTCGGATAGCTTTTCTTTCCACGTCTCGCTTCCACTTTGAATGTCGTATTTTTATCCGGATACATCTTATCCATGTAATCTACAACTTCTCTTTTCAGTTCCTCAAATCCTTTGTCTTCCACATGAACAACCGGACAAATCCCAACGATTCCAAACACTCTTTTCAGTGCATCTACCGTCTCCTCATAGTCATAATATCCTTCACAGTCTACATAAATTCTGCCCTGTGATTTGTGAATGTGAAATTCTCCTTCCACATCCTGAAGGGAGAACTTCATCTGTCTGATCAATGCATCTTCAAACAGATAACGGTTCTTTCCCTTGATTCCAATTTCTCCATATTTTATCAAAAAAGCCTGAAACATCATACGTTTATTTTCCTCTCTTTTGTCTTGTTCCATCATTTCTTAGTGTCTTGTATACTTTCTAAGCATCGGTACACAATTATATAGTGTTTCCAATGTATAGTCAATTTCTTCTTTTGTTGTAAATTCAGAAAAACTAAATCGAAGTGTCGCGTCCAAATATTCTGTTCCCGCTCCAATTCCTTTTAGTACACCGCTGATTGCCGGATGATTTGATGCACATGCAGATCCGGAAGATACATAAATTCCTTTCTCTTCCAACGTATGCAATAGTACCTCGCTTCGAATTCCCGCAAATCCCACACTGACAATATGCGGCGCGCTTGTCTCATCGGTTCGTCCGTGAATCGTCGTGTTCTCAATCTTTGCAATTCCTTCTATAAAGTAGTTCTTAAGCGACCTCATCGTCTCCACTTTTTGTTCCAGATTGGTATAAATCTCTTTTGCCGCAGCGCCGAGTCCGGCAATTCCCGGAACATTCTCCGTACCGGAGCGGACATTTTTCTGCTGTTCGCCACCAAATACAATTGGTTTAATCTTTACTTTTTCATTGATGTAAAGCGCTCCGATTCCTTTTGGTCCGTGGATTTTATGTCCGCTCACCGACATCATATCCACTCCGATTCTCTTTGGAAAAATACGGTATTTCCCAAATCCCTGAACCGCATCCACATGGAACAGAATGTTTTTATTATAATTCTTCACAATCTGCACTGCTTCCTCGATCGGCTGCACGGAACCAACCTCATTATTCACATACATGACAGACACGAGAATAGTATCCTCGCAAAGCGCCTCTTTCAATGCATCCAAACGGATTCTGCCATCCTTATCCACCGGCAGGAATGTCACTCGAAATCCTTCTTCCTCCTCCAGATAATGCATCGTATTTAAGATTGCCGGATGTTCGATAGAAGATGTGATCAGATGTTTTCCCGCTCTGTGATTGGCTCTTGCACAACCAATCAGAGCCAGATTGTCACTCTCTGTCCCTCCGGAAGTAAAGTAAATCTCTTTCTCCTGCACTTTTAAAAGCTTCGCCAATGTCTCTTTTGACTCTTTTATATATTTTTCTGCATCTACTCCCTTTTTGTGCATTGAAGACGGATTGCCGTAATCTTCACACATTACTTTTCCTACAATCTCTCTGACACTCTCATAACATTTTGTAGTTGCAGAATTGTCCAAATAAACTTCCATGATCTTCTCCTGTTTTTCTTTCTTACTATATAAGTTATGTCATCACTCTTCCAAGTGATACATCAAAATTGACAGTGTCGTAAGACCTGCTGTCTCCGTTCTCAGAATCCGCTTGCCAAGTGTGATGGCTCTCGCTCCATTTGCAATGGCATCCTCTACTTCCTGTGTCTCAAATCCACCTTCCGGTCCAATAAAAATACCGACGGATTGTCCTCTTTTGATTTCCTCTATCACCTGCTTTGTCTCTTTCATTCCCTCTGCAAGTTCATACGGAATGAGAAGGATATCCAGTCCCCTCGCATATGTCAGAGCATCTTTATAAGACATCACATTTGTCACTTTCGGGATTACGCTGCGCCCGGACTGCTTTGCTCCGCTTTCCGCAATTCCTCTCCAGCGCTCCACTTTCTTTAACGCCTTTTTCTCGTCGAGCTTTACAACCGCACGTTTTGTTGCGACCGGTATAATCTCATACGCTCCAAGTTCCACCGCTTTTTGTACAATCAATTCCATCTTATCGCTTTTCGGAAGTCCCTGAAAAAGATATATTTTTGACGGTAACTCCGTATCCACCTGCTGTTCTTCTACAATCCGGACACAGACCTGTTGCGCCGTCATTGACTCAATCTCACAGAGATACTTTCGGTTGTTTCCGTCACTGACTTTTAACGCTTCGCCCACTTTCATGCGGAGCACATTTTTAATATGATTCACATCCAGACCTTCTATATAGATATGATCCTCTTTCACCTGCATAGGTGTTACAAAAAACTGATGCATAATGATTCTCCTAATTTTTTCTTGCCGTCACGGATACCCATTCGCCCTGATATGTCACTTCCAGAACTTCAAGTCCTGCTTCTTTCACTGCCTCCACGACTGTCTCTTCTTTTGCATCGATAATTCCACTTGTGATATAAATTCCGCCTGTCTTTAACTGATGTAAGATAACAGGTGTAAGCGGAACTAACACATCTGCAAGAATATTCGCCACGACAATATCATATTTTTCATATCCGACTTTGTCCTGCACCTCTTTGTCATCGATGATATTTCCGATCATGACCTCATACTGATCTTTTGTAATTCCGTTTACTTCCATGTTCTCATAAGTCGCATCGATAGCACATGGATCCAAATCCGTTCCAACCGAATATTTTGCCCCGAATTTTAAGGCGAGCATTCCAAGAATCCCGCTTCCGCATCCTACATCTAAAATTGTCGTATCCGGTGTCACGTATTTGCGGATCTGGCGGATACAAAGTTGTGTTGTCTCATGCATTCCTGTTCCAAACGCAGTCCCCGGATCGATGTGAATGATCATCTTATCCTCATCCTCCGGTTTCACCTCTTCCCACGACGGAATGATGAGCACATCATCCACATAAAATTGGTGGAAGTACTGTTTCCAATTGTTGACCCAATCCACATCTTCAGTCTGCGATTCTTCAATGGTACACGCCCCCACATTCGTATATGCCCGCATCTCTTCCAATTCTTTTTTTACATTCGCAAGAACTTCTTCTTTGTCCTCGTCCTCTTCCAGATAAAAACTAATGTACGCAACACCGTCATCTGCTTCAATCTCCGGAAGGATATCCACAAACATCTGCTCTTTATCAGACTGTGTCAACGGAATCTTGTCCTCAATCTCAATGCCCTGAATTCCAAGATCCATCAGCATACTGCTGACGATATCTTCGCTTTCTGTCGTTGTTTTCAATCTAAATTTATTCCATTTCATTTTCTGTTCACCTCTTCTTAATCTTTTAAAAGTATAACAAATATTCTAAAAAAACGCAACGAAAAGGGATTCTGATTATCCCAAGAATCCCAAATGCTCCAACAATATTTTGACTCCCATCAGAATCAGAATGATCCCTCCTGCAAGCTCTGCTTTTGATTTGTACTTTGCCCCGAAGATATTCCCGATCTTCACACCTGCCACCGAGATGATAAATGTAGTCACTCCGATAAAGCTGACTGCCGGCACGATTTTCGCCTGAAGAAATGCAAATGTCACTCCGACTGCCAACGCATCAATGCTCGTCGCAACCGCAAGCCCTATCATCGTCTTCACATCCAAAGCTTCGCTCGCCGTCTCGCATTCCTCTTCCCTTGACTCTCGCACCATATTAAATCCGATAATCCCAAGAAGGATGAACGCAATCCAGTGGTCGATTGATGTGATAAAGTCTTTAAACTGCACGCCCAAAACATATCCGATCAACGGCATTCCAGCCTGAAACACTCCAAAATACAGACCTACGATCCCCGCTTTCGTCCACGTACATTTTTTCATTGCCAGCCCCTTACAGACTGCAACCGCAAATGCATCCATCGACAATCCTACCGCAATTAAAAATAATTCTACAATACCCATTTCCCTTTTCTCCTTTTCGTTTCCTTGCAATTACTCCAAACAAAAAGACCTACCCGTAGCCTTATATCTACGGATAAGTCTCATTATTTAAAGTAATGCCAGACAGTCAAACTGCCAGTATGTTGACAATACTACGTAATTACGCTAACTACTCCCTTATCGTCTCTGAACATTATAGGAAGTCTCACTGCACTTGTCAAGCCTATAAATCAACAGAAATGGTCTGTTTTTCTACGTGATGTTTCTTCGCATATCCTGTCAGCATCAATGTCAGCGCTCCATCACCGGTTACATTGCAGGCTGTTCCAAAGCTGTCCTGCAGTGCAAAAATCGTAAGCATCAGCGCCGTTCCTGTCTCGTCAAACCCAAGCACTCCCGTGATCAATCCAAGAGATGCCATCACTGTTCCTCCCGGAACTCCCGGCGCTCCGATTGCAAATACACCAAGCAGTACACAGAATAACAGTATTATCCCAAACGACGGAATATTCCCATATAAGATTTTTGACACTGTCATCACAAAGAAAACTTCTGTCAGAACCGAGCCACACAGGTGGATATTGGCAAACAGCGGAACCCCGAAATCTACCATGTCATCACGAAGTGATTCTGATTTTTTTGCACAGCGAAGCGCCACTGCGAGCGTCGCTGCCGAAGACATTGTTCCAACCGCCGTAATATATGCAGGTCCATAGTTTTTTACAACTGTCCACGGATTTTCTCCTGAATAAATCCCTGCCAGCACATACAACAATGCCATCCAGATAAAATGACCGATCATAACAATCAGCACAACCTGAATAAATACCGGAAGCTGTTTTGTAATCGTTCCTTCATATGACAATGCACAGAAAGTAAATCCGATAAAAATCGGAAGAATCGGAATGACAATTTTTGTGACGATATCCAGCACAATTTTTTGAAATTCCTCCAAAACAGTCGTGATTGTCTTTGCTTTTGTCCATGTCGCCGCAAGTCCAATCAACACAGAAAATACGAGCGCACTCATAACCGGCATAATCTGAGGAATATCAAGCTGGAATACGATTTTCGGAAGCTCTTTTAACCCCTCTACATTTGCATCAATGGACAAATGCGGAATCAGACCATATCCTGCCGCCATCGAAAACAACGCTGCGCCAAGCGACGAAACATATGCCAGCACCAGAGCTATACCAAGCATTTTGGACGCGTTGTTCCCAAGCTTTGTAATAGACGGAGCGATAAATCCGATGATGATCAAAGGAACACAGAAATTGATCACCTGATTCAGAATATACTTGATCGTAACCACAACATTCATAACACCTTCATTTGCCACCTGTCCGACTAAAATGCCGATCACAACTCCAAGAACAAGTTTAAAAGGCAGGCTTCCAACTATTTTTTTCATAAACGCTTTCCCCTTTTCATTTCTTTTCTCATTCTTTATTCTATTCACCAACCATGATTTTGATGATTTCTTCGTTGGTCTCTTTCATTCCCTGTTTTCCGAGACGTCCCACATTCTGAATCGTCTCCTCCACTCCTCTTGTGACAATTCCGTCACCGCCATAGAACTGTTGTCCTCGTTTATACATATTATAGCCTAAAATCCCGGCATCCACCGCAGATGCAATCTTCGCTGCGCAAGACGCCTTCGCACCGTCACAGACAATCCCAGAGACAATTGCAAGTGCATTGACAACTGTGTGAATCACTTCTTCATAACCTCCTCCACAGAGATATGCAATTCCCGCACCTGCTCCTGCTCCTGCGCTGACTGCTCCACAGTATGCAGAAAGACGTCCGATTCCTGTCTTTTGGTGGATTGTAACAAGATTTGACAAAGCAAGCGCACGGTACAAGGTATCTTCATCCGCATCGAACTCTTTGGCATATTCAATGACAGGAATAGATGAAGTCATTCCCTGATTGCCGCTTCCTGAATTGATGATCACCGGAAGTTCACATCCGTTCATTCTTGCATCAGAGCCTGCCGCCGCCTTTGCCTTTGCTCTTGTACGAATGTCATCTCCATACGTATCCAAAAGCACACTTCCAATGTTGGCGCCGTAATCTCCTCTCAGGCCTTCCTCCGCAATTGCCGTATTATATGCAATCTGTCTGTCTAACGTCTCTTTTATATCTTTCACATCTACAGTCATCGCAAAATCCCAGATATCTTTCATATTCAAAAGATTTCGATCTGTCAATCCCTCTTCCTTTTCTCCCTCGACCGCTATTTCATAGAGCACTTCTCCATCTTTTTCCATCAGCACAATATTCGTGTGATAATTCGCAATTCTGACTTTCGCATAAGAGCTTCCTTTGTAAACTGACACGATGATATCAAATGTAATTCCATTGTCTGCATGTACAACTTTGATATCCGCCGTCTGCAAAAACTGTTTCATCTGCTCAATCTCTGACTCTGTCACCTGTGCAATCACTTCCAGTTCTTTCTCCGCTCTTCCCGCAATAATTCCCGCTGTGGCAGCCGCCGGAATTCCTTTCAGATGATTTGTGTTTGGCACAATGACGCTTTTTACATTTTTGATGATACTTCCACTTGCTTCAATCACAACCTTATCCGGAATACTCCCCAGTATTTCTCTTGCTTTCGCCGCGGCATATGCAAGTGCAATCGGCTCTGTACACCCCATTGCCGGGACCAGCTCCTCTTTCAAAATCTGAACGTACGCGCCATACTTTACATCTTCTTTTTTCATAGGTACTTTACCCTCCTTTTTTAATAAACATCTCTTTATTTTCTAATAGGATACCACATTTTCTCTGCGGTGGTCAAATACTGTCCCCACTGAAAACAGCACCATAATTTCATGTGCGATAAGCGGAAATGCGGACAAAATAATAAGCTGAATCCACTCTCCCATCGTCAAAGCTGCCGTTCCAAAAATCTCCACCATATAAGGGATCTCCGTCACCAGTATCTGAAGCCCAAACCCTGCGAAAAATGCAGCTATCATCAATTTGTTTGCACTATGATCCATACAAAATACAGACTTATGCACATCCCGCATTCCGACTGCATGAAAAAGCTGTGATAAGCCGAGCACGGTAAACGCATATGTCTGTGCCCGATTTAAGATTTCCGGAGATTTCAGTACAATTATCAGGTTTTCTAAGCTTACAACTGCGTTTCTTTCAGTCAGCACTTCCAGTGGCAGCTTTAAAAATGCAGTCAGACTGATTCCTGCAATCAGCACTCCATAAAACAATGTGCAAGAAAGTCCTCCGTTTGCAAACAAACTTTCCTGCACCTTTCTCGGAGGTCTTCTCATCAAACTCTTTTTATCGTTTTCATCAACGCCCAAAGCCAATGCCGGCAGCGAATCCGTGATCAGATTAATCCATAAAATATGGCTTGCCTTTAACGGAGACGCAAGTCCGCACAAAATAGACAGAAACATGGTGATAATCTCTCCAAAGTTGGAAGACAGCAAAAACAAAATGGATTTCCGGATATTTTCATAGATTCCTCTTCCCTCTTCAATCGCCTTTTCGATTGTCGCAAAATTATCGTCAGTCAAAATCATATCGGATGCATTCTTCGCCACATCTGTTCCTGTCTCTCCCATGGCAATGCCGATATCTGCCGCTTTCAGAGACGGTGCATCATTGACCCCGTCCCCTGTCATTGCCACAATCTTCCCGGAAGCTTTTAAGCCTTTTATGATCTGCACCTTATGTTCCGGTGCCACACGGGCAAACACTTTTGTCTGTCTTAGTTTTCTTTGCAATTCACCGGCAGACAACCGCTCTAATTCTTCTCCCGTCATACACTCACTCATTTTGTTCGCAATTCCAAGTTGCTTTGCAATGGCAAATGCTGTATCAACATGGTCTCCTGTGATCATGATTGTATCTACCGATGCCTCCCGAAACGTGCGAACCGCCTCTTTTGCCTCCGGTCGCGCCGGGTCTATCATTCCCGTAAGACCAAGAAATGTAAGCCCCTCCTCTTTTGGCATCGTCACATTCGGGCACATGGCAATAGCCAAAACCCGAAGCGCCTGCGCCGACATCTCTTCCATTGCGATCATGATCTGCCTCTTATGTATGTCGGTAAGCGGTATCCGTTTCTGGTTGATCAGAATATGTGTACATTTGGAAATCACCCGGTCTGCCGCCCCTTTTGTATAAGAAATCTTTCCATGTCGGCTTTGATGAAGTGTCGTCATCATTTTCCGTTTGGAATCAAAGGATACCTCATCGATTCTTGGCATGTCTGTCTGAAGTTCTTTTCGATTCAAATGATGTGCTTCTGCAAAATCTACTAATGCCAGTTCGGTTGGATCGCCAATTCGCTCTGTCTCAGAAACCGCCGCATCATTACACAACACACAGCACTCCAAAAATTCACGGTTTTTTCTTGCATCTGCTTCGCCTGCATCACACATATGCTGATCTACATAGCATGCTGTGACTGACATCTTATTCTGTGTCAGCGTTCCGGTCTTGTCCGAGCAGACAACACCGACTGCCCCCAGCGTCTCCACGGAAGGAAGCTTTCGCACAATCGTATGGACCTTTACCATCTTTGAGACACTCAGCGCCAGCACGATTGTCACCACAGCCGGAAGACCTTCCGGCACTGCTGCCACGGCGAGCGATATCGCTGTAATAAGCATATCCGCTATATCTCGCTTCTGTATCACAGCAATCGCAAACAAAGCCGCACAAAGAACCACAGCCACAATACTCAGCAGCTTTCCAAGATCCCCAAGCCTTTTTTGAAGCGGCGTAAGTTCCTGCGGAGCCTCGTCAATCATCGCTGCGATTTTCCCAATCTCTGTATCCATTCCTACTGCAGTGACAATCCCTGTTCCTCTTCCATATGTGACCACAGTAGACATATATGCCATGTTTTTCCGGTCACCGACCGGACATGTTTGATTTGCCTGAAACAAAGCATCCTTTTCCACCGGAAGTGACTCCCCTGTTAATGCAGACTCTTCCACCTTCATGCTGACGGTTTCCAGCAGACGAAGATCCGCCGGAATCTGCCTTCCCGCATCCAAGTATACAATATCACCCACAACCAGTTCTGAGGATAAAACCTCCCTTTTTCTTCCTTCACGTTTTACGATAGCTTTTGGAATCGTGAGCCCTTTGAGCGCTTCCAAAGCTTTTTGCGCTTTTCCTTCCTGAATGACGCCGACAACTGCATTTACTGTGACTACAACAAGAATGATCATCGCATCACTTACTTCGTGAAGCAGCAACGAAATAATTACCGCCACAAGCAGTACATAGATCAGCGGATCGTTCAACTGCTCAAAAAATGCTTCCGCCACAGATTTTTTCTTTCCTTCTTTCAGTTCATTTTTCCCATTTTGTTCCAGTCTTTTTCTTGCTTCCGCCTCGCTTAATCCATTGCCCGCACTGCTATGCAGCTCTAGAATCGTCTCCTTTGCCGACTTTTGCTCAAACATACATTTCCTCCTCGCATTTTGATTTCTCACAGCTATGATCGGCTGTTTTACTACTGTATGTCCAAGCAGTACGGATTATGAATATTCAATATTTACCCTGCTTCCACTGACTCCGGTCTCAGCAGGAGTCACCATCAGTCTAATTGGCACTCGTGCTTTTACGGATTCCACATGGGAAATAATCCCCACTTTTAAGTGGTCATTATGTATCTTTTCCAAAGACTCCATCACGATATCAAGCAGCATATCATCCAATGAGCCAAAACCTTCATCCAAAAAGAACAATTCAAGCGGAGCTGTCCCTTTTAACTGAATCTCCGCCGACAGCGCAAGCGCCAATGCCAGGGAAGTGACAAAAGTCTCACCTCCTGATAATGTGGCAGTCTGTCTGCGTACGCCTCCGTTCTTATTGTCCCGAATGATAAATTCTCCATCCTCATTAATCTCCAGCTCATAATTGCCATTTGTGATCTCATACAACCGTTTGGATGCGCTTTTAGAAATATATCGCAGGCGTTCTGTCGCCAAAAACTCTACAAATCGTTTCCCTCTTGTCACACTTCTTAAGTCTTCCAAAATCGCAAGACGGTGTTCAATCTCTGAGATCACTTTTCGAATTTCAGACTGCTGTTTTAAGTGTTCCTCCATTCTTTTAATCTCCTGTCTTGTCGCAATCAGTATCTCCTCTTTCTCCCTTTTTTCACGATCCAGCATCTCACAGTTTGTTACTGCTTCCTCGTAAATCACTTTTTCTATCTTTCTTCCAGCCAGACGCTTTTCGACATTCTCAATCTGTGCCTGTGTCTGCTGCAGCTGTCGCACATATTCCTCAATCTCTTCCCGATATCTTTCCTGACATTCTTTACTTAACAATGCCTTTCTCACTTCTTCCCGGTTCAAAAATCCTTGCTGTTTTAGTTCCTCTTCCAGATATGTGCGGGCATTTTTCAATGCCTCTTCATTACCTGTCTTTGTGCCCTGCAAAATCTGCCATACTTCTTCACTTTGTTTCAGTAAATTCTCCGCCTCTTCTTTTTTGCGCTTTGCCTCCTGGTATATCTTGCGCAGGTTCGAAAGGCTGTCTTCCAGTGTCTGCAAATAAACTTCCGGATTCGTCTCTGTCCCAATCTTTGCCCGAATCTGCTCTTGCTTTTGTGTCACTTTTTCTTTTAGCGGGATAAGCAGAATCTCCAATTGTCTTGTCTGTTGCTCCTTATTTTTCCATTCCTCCTGAGCTCTACCTAATATCTGCTCAACTTCTGTTTGCTGTCTATATATGCGATTTCGCTCAATTTCCAGTCTTTCTCTTTCCTGATCCAGATTTCGCACACGCTCTCTTTCTGCTTTCAAACTTTGAATACCATATGCTAAAAGCTCTTCCTGCAAAGAATCTTTTTTCTCTTCCATCTCCTTTGCAATCGCCGCTGTTTTTTCCTCAAGCTCCTTGTATTCTTCCTGTGCTGCAAGGAGAAGGCTCTGCTTCACTTGATATTCCTGCTCGGCTGCTTTATAAACGCTCTCCCGGTTCTCAATTTGCTTTCTTAATGTCTCTAGTTTTTCTAAGTCAACGCTTTCCTGTCCTTTTTCTTCCCCACCGTCATTTTCTTCATATACAAAATGACGAGAACCACAGACCGGACAAGGCTCTCCTCTTTTGAGTTTTTTCCTCAGATTCAAAATCTGAGTCTGCTCCATATCTTTATTGAACTCGGCTTCCTCTTCTTTCCAAAGTTCCAGCTGCTTTTCGAGAACCGTCATCTTTTCTTTCAGTGCGACAATCTCCTGCTTTTGTACCTGCAACTGCACTTTCTTCTGGTCTGTCTTCTGCTCTTTTTCCTTTCGCTCCCTCAAAATGCCGGTCAGTTCATTGTAGCGCAGCGTAAACTGTTCCAACGCCTCCCTGTATTCACTTGTGATCATACGCCGGCTCAGCATTTCTTCTGTTTTTCGCAATTCTTCTGTCTGTGACTCTTTTTTCAGCTGGGTCTTTTGTACCTTTTCTTTGAGCGATTGCTCCTGTGTTCTGCTCTCATTCCACAATGCTTCGCTGCAGTTCTGCTCTTTTTGCAATTGCGGCAGTTCCCGATAATCCTTTAGCGCTTCTTTTGCCCGCTCAATCGAGGAGAGAAGTCCTGACTCTTTTGACTCTTTTTCTGTCTCCAGCTTGGAAAAATGTTTCTTTCTTACTTTGACATCTTCTTTCCGTTTTTCATACCGCGCCGTCTCTTGTTCCAATTTCTGCAAAAGTTCTGTTTCTTTGTCTTCCAGTTCAGTCACCGAACGAAGAATAGGCATGACATGCCCTGCTTTATCAGACAGCGTCAGGCTCCTTTTTTTCTCTTCAATGATTTGTTCCTTTTCAAAAAGCATTTTCTCTTTCTGCTTTAATAACTGCTGTTCTTCTTGAAGATTCCATATTTCTTTATAAATTTCTGCCTCTTTACAACGTTCCCGCAATGCCTTTTCAAGCAACTCAATCTCCGTCTGATAGTTATCTTTTCGCTCCCGTGCATCTCTTAGCTCTTCCTCACTACAGTCTCCGTAGACCTCCGCCTGTCCGCAGAGTCTTGTGTGCTCTGACTGCTCTTTTTTGATTGCAGAGGCGATGCGCTCCTCCAGACGCACACCATACTCCTCCAAACGAAAGAGGCGCTCTAAGATTTCTCTTCGGTCTTTTCCACTCACCTTTAAAAATTCACTGAATTTCCCTTGTGGCAAAACAACCGTCCGCATAAAGTCATCTGCAGTCAGACCGATAATCTCCACACATGCACGATCCACACCTGTCACAGATTCTTCTAATACAGTCTCTCCATCTGTCACATCCAAAAGTCTGCATTTTCCGGATTTTGTCCCTTTTTCACCTGCTTTAAACTCACGCTCCACCCGGTAACGCTTTACCTGCGCCGCAGTAATCTGAAATTCATAACTCACCAGCGCACTCTTGCAATTTTTATTGACAAACTCATTCGTTCCCCGTGACATTGCCTTCATTCCGTAAAGTGCAAGAATCATTCCATCTAAAATTGTGGATTTCCCACTTCCCGTAGGACCAAAAATTCCAAAAAAGCCTTGTTTCGTCAGTTTTTCAAAATCAATTGTCTGCTCCTCCACAAAACTGTTCAGCCCTTTGATCTTTAATTTAATCGGTCTCATGCGGCTCCTCCTCTTCACATAGTTTCAGCAGCATATCCCGCGTCTCTTCAGACATCTCCACACCACGTTCCCGTCTGTAAAATTCTGCAAACACTTCCGGAAACGGACGATCCTTCCACGATGTCTCTGCCTCTTCCGTGTCTTTTTCCCGCAAGATCGGGTGGATTTCCAGGATATCCTTTTTCGTCTGCTTCATCTTCTTGATCTCATCTTCCAAAATGGCGCGCTCTGTCTCAATTTCCAAGTACACCCAGCAGTTCTTGTCCCGGTTCTCCTCACAGACCATGATTGCCTCCGATATACTCGTGCATCTCCACACCTCGATTGGTTTGTACTGTTTTAATTCGATCGGCTCAACTTTAACCGGTTCGCCCTTTCTGATATCCACACACAGCACTTGTTTTGGGTAACGTTCTTCTCCTTTCCGATACTCGATCGGTGAACCGGAGTAGCGAATATTCGGGTGTCCCGGAACACTTTGCGGTCTGTGAATATGCCCAAGTGCCACATAATCTGCAAGCTTCGGAAAAATATCCGGATCTGCCAGATAACTTCCTCCAAGCTGTATGCTTCTTTCAGAACCTTCTTCCAAACTATCCATTACAAACAAATGAGAGACGATGATATTGACCGTCTCTTCTTCAAACTGATCTGCCAGTCTGTCAAACAGACACCTCAGCCTCTCATTATACGTTTCCAATTGTATTTCTTCCGATTCCATCTCCGAATAAAGTACCTCTTCCAGCCTTTTCTCACTTGGAAACGGTACGGTCAAAACGACCGCTTGCTCAGATTTTCTCTCAATCTTAATGTATCCTTCTCCACTTCTGCAGACTTCCCAGCTTCCATACTGCCCTTTTGGAATCACCGTCTTTGGTGTTCCCACCATGATGATTCCATGCTCCATCGCAAGCGGTGTCGCCGACACAAGACGATCCGGGTTATCATGATTGCCCGCAATCACAATCGTAAGTCTTCTGCCTCCGTCTGAAATCTTTTTCAGTGTATCATAAAATAACTGTTCCGCTTTCGCCGGTGGATTCGAGGAATCATAGATATCGCCGGCAATCAGAACAACATCTGCATCTCTTTCTTTCACGATATTCACAAAATCCTCTAAAAACAGTTCTTGTTCCTCCAACCGGCTGTGACCTTCAATATGTTTTCCGAGATGCCAGTCTGCTGTATGTATCAGTCTCATATACCCTCTCCTTATACAGATAAAATGCGAATCAATTGTTTTGGCTGAAACAGCGGCAGCCTGTCAAACAGTTTTTCAAGCCTCAGCAGATTAATATCAGAATGTTCAATCTCTCTGGAGTAACGGTGCGCCACATCTACAAAATCCATAAACGTAAACGCCTCCTGTTTTTCCTGCCAAACTGCCTGCGCCAATTCCTGAATCAATATAGTACTGACCACAGCTGTCTGCATCTTTCCAAGAATGTGATCATCATAGACCGCTCCGCAGAAATAAGTAAACACAAAGTATACCATCAATTGCTCCAGCAGACACGACCACACATCGTAGGAAGCACTTTTTAATCCAATCGCTTTGTGGAATGCCTTACGCCTTTCTAGATATTCCCGCTGTCCTTCTCCAAACAGAAGCCTTTCCGCCTTTCTTACATACTCCGGCCAATCTTCCTTCAGCACTTCCAACTTGGAAAATGTGCGGAACATCTTGCGCATCTCACTGCAATATTCATTCTCGCCCATTGGATCTTCCCCGATCTGTTTTTGCATTTCAAGCAAAGAATCCATCTCTCCGAAATCTTTCAACAACTCATCAATCTGGAATAATTCTCCATGATCCACCGCAATCTGGATCTCTTTTGAAAGATTTAAGACCATTCCCATACGTACACAGATATCAACTTCCCTGTTCTGCAGCATCTTAAGAATTGCCTCTCGTGCATCCATCAATTTTGTAAATAACAGAAAATCAAACTCTTCATCTTCTTCATCCTCGGTGTCATCTTCCATCGTAATAAACTGAACCGGATCCTTACATCCTAAAATAATCTTCGCCGCCTCAATACAAGACAGCGACAGAGAGCCTTCCCGCAGACCGTCAAACTCCTCCATATGTCTCGGATAATTTCTGCACGTGTCACACAACATCTCCTCGCCGCCCTCCAAATGCAGATCACAGAGATTTTCTTCATTCAAGAATGCACATCTTTTCTCATACTGTTGGAAACTTCCTTCCTCCCAGTCGATTGAATTGTGAAGGCGGTTTCCCAAAGCCCCCTCTGTATTTTTATATTTTTCTAATGATTTCTCATCAATCATAATCGCCCATCCTGCACAGCAGGTATCCACACATTCTGCTGCTGTACAGCGAAATTGTTCAAAATAATGTGGTATTGTATATTTCATAACGTGTCCTTTCTATTTTTCACCATTTAGTGTATGCCGACGCTAGTATTATACAATAAAACAGGCTTTTTCGCTACTAACGCCGCTAAAATTCTCTGGTCAGCAGCGTGTTGTCCTCCAAAAGTTCTTCCACGGTTTCAAATCCAAGCTCCTCTAGCAGCTTTCGTACATAAGGATTTTCAAGCGGCGTCTGGTAGATTGAGTTTTTTGCATACTCGTCCACATACCGCTTCCCTTTTTCACTGTCTATGATTGCTTTCGGACCTCCCACACAGCCGCCAACGCATCCCATCCCCTCAAAAAAATTCGCATCTGTCTCTTTATTTTGAATGCGCCTCATCATCTCCATACACTCTTTTGTTCCATTCGCCTGTTCACAGCGAACACCGATCTTTCCATCCGGCGAAAGCTGCCGCACCATCTCCTCCACTGCCTGACTCACTCCGCCTGTACGAGCATACAGCCTGCCTGCTTTCGAAGCATGTTCTTTTTCCTCCTCAGGAAGTTCTTCCAAAGAAATCTCTGCCGCATCAAATATATCCTGCATTTCCTGAAAGGTGAGCACATAATCCACCGCATCAGCAATATCAGGCTCTTTTGCCTCTTTTTTCTTTGCAAGACAAGGACCTGCAAATATCGTCACCGCATCCGGATGGATTCGCTTCAAAAACCGTCCGCAGGCAACCATCGGAGAGACTGCCCCTGGAACATGCGGTAATAATTCGTGATACCTCTTTCGGATCATTGCGATCCAAACCGGACAGCAACAGCTTGTGAGCTGAAAATCGCCCGGCTCTCTGACATGTCGTTCAAACTCCAGCGCTTCTTTCAGTGTCAGAATATCTGCAAACAATGCCACCTCCACCATTCCGGTAAATCCAAGCGCTTTGCACGCACTTCTTAATTTTCCCGCCGTCACATGCCCGCGAAACTGTCCGGAAAATGCCGGAGCAATCATCAGATAAACAGGACCACTTGCATTTCGCACCGCTCTCATCGCCGGAAGCACATCTTTACTTGCTGCAAGATGATTGGATTTACATGCGTCTATGCAGGCTGCGCACCCCTCACAACGTGACGGATTGATAAAAAGCTCTCCTTCTTTTCCTGTCTCAATCGCATCAAATATGCAGCTTTTCTGGCATGCTCTCTCGAAACAATCTGCGCATGTATCCGTCGAAATAACAGGGGCGTATTCTTCCGGATACAAAAGACAATCCAGATGCTTTGGATCATATTCCTTCGGCAGCGGCTCCTCCACCGAAACTTTTTGCCGCAGCAAATCTTCGTATAATTGCTGAAATGTTTTCATAGGATTTCCTCTCTTTTCTGATCATAATGCTATTATGAGCAAAAAAGCTTCGTTTTATCACACTGCCACAATTGTTTTAATAATCCCCATCTGTCTTTCCTGCTTCTTATGCCTTGATCGCCCATCTCATCTTCGTTGATTTCGCCCGGCTGTTACGGACACATTCCTTTGCAGACGGTCGGATGACATCATTTGCAATCTCACTGTAAACACTGGCCTTTTTCCACTCTTTGAATGCCTTCTTCACAATTCTGTCTTCCCCGGAATGGAATGTTAAAATCGCCACTTTACCACCACTTTTCAGAGCGCTTGGGAGCTTTTCCATCAATGCATACAACACTTCAAACTCACTATTTACATCGATTCGAAGTGCCTGAAAAGTTCTCTGGCATGACTTTTTCACTGCCTCTTTCCGTTCTTTCTCCGGAATGAACGAAAGCGCCTCCTCTATCGTCTCATACAATTTAGTTGTCGTGTCAATCATTTCTCCCTGTCTGAGTTTTTTCATAACCTGCTGTGCAATCTCTGCCGCATATGGTTCATCCGAATTCTCCACAAGCATTCCTTCCAATTCGTCTTCCGTCACATTTTTTAAGCGTTCTGCGGCAGATTCTCCCTTTTCCGGATTCAGACGCAGATCCAAAGATCCTTCGCTTTTGTATGTAAATCCTCTATCCGGATTGTCAATCTGCATGGACGATACTCCGAGATCTGCAAGAATAAAGTCAAACGGTCCGGCTTCTTCGACAACCTGATCAATGTCGGCAAAATTCAAATGACGGATAGAAAGCATCTCTTCTCCGTATCCAAGGTTCTTCAAACGTTCTTTTGTCTTCACCGACTCAATCGGATCAATGTCGAGCGCATACAGATGCCCTTCACCTTTGAGACATTTTAACATTTCCAATGTGTGACCGCCATATCCAAGGGTTGCATCCAACCCTTTCTGTCCCGGTTCTATCTGGAAAAAATCCAAAATTTCTTTTACACAGATAGAAATATGCATCCCGGCGGGAGTCCCGCCCTTTCCGATTACTTTTTCAACGGTCTCCGGATATTTTTCCGGATTCAGCTCTTTATACTTTTCTTTATAACTTCTTGGGTGGGTGCCTTTATAACGCACTCGCCGTTTATGTTGTTTTTCCTGATTTTCCATATATTCTCCTTTGTCTGTTTTATTTTTGTCCCGATAAAAACCGGAAGATCATTCCAAGATATCCTCTTAAAATCTTCTCATCTGCTCCCCATATCTCATGTCTTGTCCCAGGTACCCGCACAAGCTTTGCATATGTATTTCCATTTTGGTTCAATTTTAATATAAACCGTACCTGTTCCTTTTTCGATACCAAATGATCATGTTCTGACTGAAATAAGATAACCGGTATTCGAATCCGTCTGACTCCATCTCTTTGAAGATCCCTGTTCAGACATGCTGCTGCATGAAGCCAGCCATACGATGCCGCATTCATCTGAAACAACGGCTCCTTCTCTTTCTTTGCCCGATAATATTCATAGCGAACTCTTGAGGTGGACGAACTATTTTCAAACCTTCTCGGTCCACTGTAAGGCTTCTGTCCTGCCACATACCGCTTTGCCTGCCCTGCTTTACAAAAAGCTGTCGCAATCGTTCGCGCATCATGCCACGGTACTTTCCCGCTCAAAGGACGTATCATAGGCGAAGACAGGACCAGTCTTTCGAATAATTTCGGCTTCGCTGCCACTGCGGCTGCTGCAATACCGCCTCCCATAGAATGCCCGAACAGATATAGTTTTAGATTTTTATGCTCTTTTTTCGCTGTCCTTGCCACAAATAAAAGATCTGCCACATACCGCTTGTAAGAATCCACATGTACAAGCGACGGATCCTCCACCAGACGATAACTGCGTCCATGCCCACAGTGCTCCGGTATATACACATGATATCCGCCTCTCAGAAAATAGTAGATCAACTCCTTGTACTTCTCGCTCGTCTC
This sequence comes from Faecalimonas nexilis, assembly GCF_059731825.1. NCBI lineage: Bacteria > Bacillati > Bacillota > Clostridia > Lachnospirales > Lachnospiraceae > Faecalimonas > Faecalimonas nexilis. The sequence continues at coordinate 2,408,298 of NZ_AP029189.1, forward strand.
CGTAAATCCATGCGAGATTAAAACAACTCCTCTCGCCTTCTTTGCCTGATAACACCTTACATAAATCTGTTTCCCGTGCTCTCTTTCAAGCCACAGCTCCCGCTCTTTAGAATGCAAATACGGCTCTACAACATGTTCCATCTGTTCCTGATAGTCCTGTTCTTTTAAAATACCATTTTTCATCGCATGTCTCTCCTTCCTGCTTATTTGATCTCATACATATAAAGTTCATGCAGCGCCCTCGTCGCACAGATATATCTCGCCTGCTTTGCAAGTGCATCCTCTCTGCCAGGACAGACAGCAAATACCTGATCGAATTCCAACCCTTTTGCAAGGTAAAAGGTTGTCACCGTCAGCCCTTTTCGAAAAGTAGAGCTGTCCCTGTCAATATAGGCAGCCTCTCTCCCACGATGCTTCAGTTCCTCATAGACTGCTTTTGCCTCCTCCTCAGTAAATGTAAGTACAGCGGCAGTCTCAAACGCATCTTCCGCAAGGCGCAGTTCCTGTTCCAATGCATCCAGCGCATCCTCTTTCCTTTCAAAAACTGCTTCGGTCACTTCTTTTCCATGCCGTTCAAACAACTCCAGATCCTGAATTCCGGTAATTGCTCCTGCATATGCTGCAATCTCCATCGTATTTCGATAGCTTTTGTTCATCACAATTTTCTTTACCTGTTTCCCAAATATGCCCGGCAAAAATGTCAGCACGTCCTGTTCTCTGTCGTCCATCGTCTGCGCTCTGTCCCCAAGAATCGTCATATTACAAGAAAACAGCTGTTTCAGAATATAATATTGCAGATAAGAATAATCCTGCATCTCATCGATGACCAGATGTTTGATCTTTTGCCTTGACGTTTTCTGCTGCAGACGATATTTCAAATACAGCATCGGATATACATCTTCATACGGAAGGGTTCGTTTCTCGTAAGACCTTTCCGGAAGGGTTGGATACCCTGCCTCCTCAAGCAGCCAATTATAAATCTCATAAAGATCTCTTGTCACATACATCCCCATAAATCGGTTTTTGAGTATCTCACATTCTTCTTCCGACACTGTCCGGTCATAGAGTGTCTCATACTCATCAATCACATATTCCATCACCGCATCCATACGCGACAATAGAGGCACATCTTGAAACTTAAAATAAAACAGCTCAATCAGCTCCTGCTCTGTCTTTTTTAACCCTTTCCATTCTATCTCGGAAAAATCCATCAATTCATCTTCCAGCCCCGCCAAAAATCCTTCTGTCTGACCGATAAATTCTGCTGACTGCTTCTGTCTGTACCTCTCTTCTTCCTCGTCTGTCATCCACTTTAACTGCCGTTCAATCTGATGGTATCTATCCTCACAATCAGAGACTACATGTTTGAGTTCTTTATATGCAAACAGATCAAAACTCATCTCCTGTATATTTTCCTCTCCAAGTTCCGGCAGAATGTGCGAGATATAATCTGCAAACACACTATTCGGAGAAAGAATCAAAATATTTGAAGATTTCAAATGTTCTCTGTCGTGGTATAACAGATATGCGATCCGGTGAAGTGCCACCGAAGTTTTCCCACTTCCTGCTGCCCCCTGAATGATGAGAATCTTGTCTTTTGTATTTCGGATAATTGCATTCTGCTCTTTTTGGATTGTCCGCACAATATTTTTTAACTGCACATCCCCATTACTTCCAAGCTCTTGCTTTAAAATCTCATCATCGATCTTCACATCACTCTCAAATCCATAGATCATCTTTCCATTTCGAATCTTATACTGCCACTTTGACACAATCTCACCCTCAATCGTCCCAAGTGGAGCTTCATAAGATGCCGGGCCCTGATCAAAATCATAAAACAGTCCGCTCACGGGCGCTCTCCAATCATACACAAGCGGCACACTCCCTGTGCGCTCTGCAAAATTGCCAATCCCGATATAGAACGACTCCGCCTCATCTTCCCCGTCATAGATAAAATCAACTCTCCCAAAGAATGGCGAATCCAACATTTTTTCAAATCGGTGCTTTAACAAAAGCTTGTCCTGATTCGCATTCACCTGCCGCAGCAATGCCTGCTGGTTGTCATAGTTCTCATACCCATACTCGTCCATCTCAGTATAATTCTCCCAGTAGTATTCATGCATACTCTCGACATCTTTCTGTCCTTCTGAAATGACTACATCCAGTTCCTCTATCCGATATTTTAATTTTTCTGTCAATTGTTCTAAAAATAATGTTCCATCTATACTCATGTTGTCATCCATTTCCTTATCTGTTTTCTCAATTTCTTAAATCTTAGTGTTCTATTATACCACGTATTTTTATGTTATGAACAAAAAAATTCCGTCCGAAAAATCATTTTTTCGAACGGAATCTAACCCATTTTTATTATTGTTTTTTATCTTTTGGAAGAATCAAATTGAGCAAAATTGCCACGATTGTTGTAACAACAACCGGTGATTTTCCAAATACCGTTGTCACCCATGCCGGGAAACTTGCAAGTGCATCTGAACACTGTGTGATCCCCATTCCAAGTGCGACTGCAAGACCAATGATTGAAGTGCTGCGGTATGTAAGTGGCTGCTGTACGACAAGCTTGATACCTGTCATTGCAATCGATGCGAATACCGAAATCGTTGCACCTCCGAGTACACACTGCGGAATCGTTGTCAACAGCGCTGAGAATTTCGGGACGAACCCTGCAAGCAGAATAATCACTGCCGCCAGTCCAAGCACCATGCGGTTCACAACCTTTGTAGTTGCAACAATTCCCACATTTTGGCTGAAAGTAGCTGTCGGAAGTCCTCCAAAGAACGATCCGAAAATATTTGTGATACCATATGCCACAATACCGCCCGACAGCTCTTTATCGGTCGGCTCACGGTCAAGTCCACCGCCTGTCGTCGCTGAAAAATCTCCGATTGCCTGCACAGAGTTGATCACGAAAAGTAATACCATCGTAACGATTGCAGATACCTCAAATTTCATTCCGAAATACATCGGCTGCGGGATTTGGAACATTCCTGCCGAACCTACCGCTGAAAAATCAATCATGCCAAAGAATCCTGACACAATATATCCGACAATCATACCAATCAAAATAGATGCAAGTTTCAAAATTCCTTTTGCAAAATGGTTCAGCGCAATTACAACTGCCAGTGTGATAAATCCAACAAGCCAGTTCTGCCATGCACCATAATTCGGTGAAGATGCTCCTCCTGCCATATATTTGACAGCAGTCGGATACAATGACAGACCAATCGTAAACACAACCGTTCCCGTAATCAACGGCGGAAACAACACTCTCAATTTCTTTACAAAAATTCCGACAAACACAGCCACAATACCGCCGATCAACTGCGCTCCTAAAATAGTCGCAATATCAAAATTTCCTGCGATTGCCTGCATACTTGGTAGATACGCAAAGCTGACTCCCATGATGACCGGAAGACCGGAACCAATCTTTCCTCCAAGCGGAAACAACTGAATCAATGTGGAAATTGCAGCAATAAACAACGCTGCCTGCACAAAAATAACCTTATCGTTTCCTTCTAATCCTGCCACTCCTGCAATCACGATCGCAGGGGTTACACATCCAACAATCATTGCCACTACATGCTGCAGTGCAAGCGGAAATGCCTGTGAAAACTTCGGCATTCCATTCAATTCAAAGACAGATGCATATTTCTTATCTGTTTTCATTCCTATAGTTCTCCTCTCACTCGTCTCGCACCGGTGCTCTGCCGATACTGCCGCATATCATTATAGGAAATATTTAGATACATTGTCAATGATTGACAAACACCTTATCCATTAGTTATTTTAATAGCTATTCATAAGCAGGAAGTTGTTCTTTTTCAAAAATAATATGAATGAAAACACTCCCGTCCCCGAATACGCACGGCTTACGCCATACCCCTCTTTTGTTAATATCTCCTCCAGCATATCTCCGATGCTGACATCATCATCTACAATTAAAATCTGTTTCATGTTCTGATTCCTTCTCCTGATACAACCGATATCCGTTTTTCACACTTCTTTTCACTTCATATAACATCTGATCCGACTTCTGATACAATTCTTCAAACGTCGTTCCATGTTCAGGGGCAGTCACAATGCCCAAAGATGCCGATACCTCAACCGTCTTTCCATTCTGCTCATATGATTTGTGCAATTCCTTTAACAATTGCTGTACAGTATGTTCTATCACTGAAAAATCAGAAACATTCAAAATCATAATCGCAAATTCATCTCCGCCCATTCTTCCTATCAGATCATTATGTCGAAATGTTTTCGTCAATGTCTGTGACACATCTTTCAATACCTGATCTCCATACTGATGTCCGAACGTATCATTGATCTGTTTAAAACAATCCAAATCCATCAGCATAAAGATATGATTTCCTTCCAATGCCCACAGTGACTGCAAAAAATTATCTGCTTTCATCTTCATAGTAGTCGCATTGTAAAGTCCTGTCAAGCCATCTCGTTCTGCTCTTTCTTTCAGACGCAATTCTTCACGCTTGCGTTTGTCGATATCGTTTAAAATCATCAGCGCCTGGATATGACCATTCCTGCAATTGTCTGTCATAAGATAAATCATGCAGGATACCCATCTTTCCGTTCCCTGATACTGCATCTGAAACTGGATTTCAATAACATCCTGACCTTTTTGATACTCGTCGATCAAATATTCTTTTGAAGATTGACAGATTACATTCTTCCAGTCTTCCTTTCCTGTCACAGATAAAATATTTTCTTTCAAATACTGCTGATAAGGGATCTGCTCTTTCAAAATTTTCCCATCGACTTCCACAACCATCTCTGTCTCAAGATCTATTTTACATCGCAAAAATGCATCTGCATTCAGTGCATCCTGAATCTGCTGTTTTTCTTCCAATAGCTCCTCCTGATATTTCTTCTCACTGATATTTTCCAGAATTCCCACTGTATTCACAATCTGATGTTTCTCATCGTATAAATTCTTCATAATCATCCGGAACCACTGCACCTCTCCATGATATAAGACTTTGATTTCTGTTTCACACAATTCCTTTCTTTTGATCAGCTCAAACGTCTCTTTTAAGTTATCAGCAGATTCTTCGTCAATCACGTTTCTTTCCAAAATAGATTCCGGGACATTGGAGAGGCATGTTTTCTGAAACAGCGGATTCTGCTCTCCGACTTTCGCATGCAGTTCTTTAGTCTTTACACTGTACTCAAACACGGTCTGTTTGGATTGACTGATCGCAATACGCATCATCTCCTCACTGCTCAGCACCTCTTCATGCGACTGCAAAATCGCCTTGCGCACTTTTCCATTGTACCAATATAACCCCAAAATCAAGATTAAAAATGCCGCCGTCATCTCCGTTGCCATTCCCAATACTTTCAGATTAATATTACTGATATGCTCTTTTAGATATTTACTGTTTGTTGTGGCAAAAATATAATAATTGTTTACACCTAGTGGTGCATAATATGAGACTCGTTCCTCCTCTCCTTTTCGAAAAGTGAAATGCCCCTCTTTTTCATTCGAAATGTCTTCCTTCAATTCTTCAAGACTTCCGGTCTGATATTCGAACTCTTCGAGATCGTCCCAAACATTCGCATGATTCATAATCGCATCTTCTGACTTAAATCTCGTAATATAATTTCCTTCGGAATCTACAATCTGTATATAGATATGGTTCAGATACAAATCCCCTATCTCCTGGTTTAATGTACCAGTATCTAATATTCCAAACAAAATTCCTGTCACCACGTTCTCACTTTCAATCGGAACCGCAATGACCTGAATCTCTTTATCTGGTATGATTCGAGAATCCATTATCTCTGAAATAACAGTTTCTCCGTTTATTGCTTTTTGAAAATACTCTCGTTCTTTAATATTCGTCTTATTTCCATCTGAATCCACTGTATTTCCATCTATATCCGCGATCACAATGTGATCAAAAAAAGTCATGTCTTTAAAAAAGATTAATTGCTTATAAATTGACTCATCATATATAGAGGAAAAACCGTTGAATGCAACTGCCAACGTCTTCAGAGAAGATATCATACCTGCATACTTTTCCTTTGTTTCACGAATACCAGACTCCGCCATCTCCTCCAATTCATCCTGTGTTCTTGACATCTCCGTTTTAAAAAACGAAGTGCCAAACCTTGCAAACGCATGAACAATCAGCATTGCGGAACATAATGTAATTAAAAATACTGTTTTTGCCTTTTTGTCCATTAATCTATTCATAGCGTCCTCCCTTGTTTTGCATATTATACCATAATATCTACTTTTTTTCCACATATTATACCCTATATATCGGGTATATCCAAGCACATTTTTACTAAATATAATGATATTAAGAAAGGTGATTTTATATGATTGATTTTAGCCCGCTTTGGAAAACTTTAGAAGAAAAAAATTTTACTACTTACCGCTTACTGAAAGAGTATAACTTTTCCAAAGGCACCCTTGACTCTTTAAAGCATAACAGAAATGTAACCCTTCACACAATCGAATCGCTGTGTCGAATCTTGGAGGTTCCAATTGAAAATATCGTCAAAATCACATTTGAAGATTCTGAAGACACTGAAAAATAGCCTTTATCTAAGATATTTCACTCAGATAAAGGCTATTGATTTTATAAAGAAATATTTGGAATGCCATCAAATCCTGTTTGCAGATCCGCATCTGTCGGAATGTAATCTGACATCTTTCCATCATGGAATTTTTCATACGCATACATATCAAAATATCCGGTTCCGGTAAGTCCGAACAAAATCGTCTTTTCCTCTCCTGTCTCTTTGCATTTAAGCGCTTCATCAATTGCAACTTTGATCGCGTGACTGCTCTCTGGCGCCGGCAGGATTCCTTCCACTCTCGCAAACTGCTCCGCCGCTTCAAATACAGCTGTCTGTTCTACCGATCTTGCTTCCATATATCCATCCGCATAAAGCTGTGACAGCACCGGACTCATTCCGTGATAACGAAGTCCTCCCGCATGATTTGCCGACGGAATAAATCCACTTCCCAGTGTGTACATCTTCGCCAACGGACACACCATACCGGTGTCACAGAAATCATATGCAAATACACCTCTTGTAAGACTCGGGCAAGACGCCGGCTCCACTGCAATGAAATGATAATCTTTTTCTCCTCTTAATTTTTCTCCCATAAACGGAGAGATCAATCCACCAAGATTCGATCCCCCTCCGGCACATCCGATAATAATATCCGGAGTAACACCATATTTATCCATTGCAAGTTTTGCTTCTACACCGATGACTGACTGATGCAGTACAACCTGATTCAGAACACTTCCAAGCACGTAACGATACCCTTCACTTCCCACTGCAACTTCCACAGCCTCCGAAATCGCACATCCAAGACTTCCTGTCGTTCCCGGATGTTCTGCAAGAATCTTGCGTCCAACCTCCGTCTCCATCGACGGTGACGGTGTCACGCTCGCGCCGTAGGTGCGCATCACTTCTCGCCGGAACGGTTTCTGCTCATAAGAACATTTCACCATGAATACTTTACAGTCTAAGCCGAGGTAAGAACACGCCATCGAAAGTGCTGTTCCCCACTGTCCTGCTCCTGTCTCGGTCGTAACACCTTTCAATCCTTGTTTCTTCGCATAATACGCCTGCGCAATGGCGGAATTCAATTTGTGACTTCCGCTCGTATTATTTCCTTCAAATTTATAGTAAATCTTTGCAGGAGTCTGCAGTTTTTCTTCCAGACAATATGCTCTTACAAGCGGCGCCGGACGGTACATCTTATAAAAATCCTGTATCTCCTGCGGAATCTCAATGTATCTGTTATCGTTGTCCAATTCTTGTTCCACCAGCTCTTTGCAGAACACAACCGAGAGTTCTTCTTCTGTCATCGGCTGCAACGTCTCCGGATTCAAAAGCGGCGCCGGTTTGTTCTTCATATCTGCACGCATATTGTACCATGTCTTTGGCATCTCACTTTCTTCCAGATAGATTTTATAAGGGATTTTTCGTTCGCTCATTGTGTTTATCTCCTTTTCAATATGAAATCTGCGGGACAAGAAATTCTATATAACAAAAAACTCTCGTCCCATACAATATCTATTGCAGGGACAAGAGTACATAATTCAACTCCTGCGGTGCCACCCGGCTTGGTATATCTTTCACTATATACCCACTTATGCATACTGACATATGCGAACTTTGTTAACGGAGTACTGTCTCCGGCTCACCTACTGTAAATCTTTGCCGTTCAGCTCGCCCTCGGAAGCCCATTCTCTACAGCTACATCTTACTGCACTCCCACCATCTGCAGTTCTCTGTGAAGCAAACACTGAAGATACTTACTCTTCCTCATCGGTTTATTTATTAGTACTTTACCACGCTAATTTATTATTGTCAAGAAGTTTTCTTTTATTTATATAGATTTTCACCATTTGTGGAAATCACATCTTTATACCAGTAATAGCTGTCTTTTTTATAGCGATTCAACGTTCCTCCTTCTTCGTTGCGATCCACATATACAAATCCATATCGTTTCTGATATCCGTTCAGCCAACTTAGCAAATCTGTAAATGACCATGTACAATATGCTAACACTTCACACCCTTCTTCGATCGCCTCACCCAGTGCTTTCAAATGCTCTTTCAGATACTCAACACGATATACGTCATGAACTGCGCCATCCTCCTCTAATTTGTCAAATGCCCCCAATCCATTTTCGGATATGATAATCGGCAGCGCATAGCGGCTCGTGATTTCGCGACAGCAAAATTGAAGTCCTTTCGGATCAATGCTCCAATCCCAGTCTGTTGTCATAAGATACGGATTCGCCGGATTTTTATAAATTCCGGGAATTCCGATTTCCTGTGCAGTTCCTTTTTTCCCTGTTGTGTTCATTGTTCCATACGGCGTAACACCATCTAATGGATTGTATTCACATACGCAGCTCTGGTAATAATTTACACCCATAAAAGTGATCTCTTTTGCAGCTTCTTTCAAAATTTCTTCATCACCGCTTTGCATTTGAGGCGCAATTTTCTTTTTCTTCAAATAGGTCATTGCCGCTTTCGGATATCGTCCATATGCATAGACATCCATCCACCAATAATTTTTCAAATCATCATAATTGCTTTTTGCCATTGCATTGATCGGCTTACAATCCAGCGCATAAGAAGGTGTGTATGCAAAGCTTGCTCCGATCTCACCTTTGTATCCCAGCTCGCGATAAGCAAGAACCGCTTTTGCATGCGCCATAAAAGCGTGATGATTTACTTGATAAAACATCTTCTGATCGTCAAATTTTCCCGGCGGATGTTGCGCTGTCAGCCAGCCAAGTGAAGTGAAAATATTCTGTTCATTTAATGTAATCCAATATTTTACCTTGTCTCCCCAGTTTTGGAACAATGTCTTTGCATAGGTTACATAATCGTCAATAATTTCCGCGCTCTCCCATCCGCCATAGGAATCCACAAGCGCCTGTGGCAAATCCCAGTGAAAGATTGTCACCATTGGCTCAATGTGATTTTTCAGGCACTCATCAATCACATCCCCATAAAAAGCAATCCCTTTCTCATTGATCTCGCCTTTTCCTTTTGGGAAAATTCTCGCCCACGAAATGGAAAACCGGTATGTTTTCAATCCCATCTCCGCCATCAGCCTGATATCTTCTTTATAGCGGTGATAATGATCAACCGCAACATCGCCTGTCGTCTCTTTGTATGTCTTCCCCGGAATTCTGACAAACTCATCCCAGTTTGTCATTCCTTTTCCATCTTCCGCATATGCCCCCTCAATCTGATATGCTGCTGAGGCGCTTCCCCATAAAAAGTCTTTTGGAAATGCTGTTTTTTCGATCTGTTCCATCATTTTTCTCCTCTCACACTTACTATCTGATTGTCAAAATTGAATCTAACACGTTTGCTTTTCCTGTTTTTACAGCTTTTATTTCTTGATATCGGTTTGTATTTGAAATAATCACCGGTGTCATAAGATCATACTCCTGCTCTATTTTCTCCTTTTCAAAAGTAAGAAGCACATCTCCTTTTTTTACCTCATCGCCTGTCTTTTTCATCGGATGAAAATACTGACCTTTTAAGTTAACAGTATCGATACCAACATGGATCAGCAGCTCCACACCTTTATCACTCGTTAAACCTACTGCATGACCAGTTTCAAACATCATATCTACTTTACCGTCAAATGGCGCATATACAACACCTTCAGCCGGAACCACCGCAACCCCTTTTCCTAAGATTTCCTGTGAAAAAGTTGCATCCTTCACCTGATTTAACGAAACAATTTCTCCTGCTAATGGGTTTAAGACTGTAATCTCTTCGCCATCTGTCAACTCTGGTTCTTCTTTTACTTCCTCAAAATACTCTTCTTCGTCATCTTCATCTACAACATCTTCAAACCCGATTAGCATAGTAGCAATAAATGCAACTATCACTGTGATCAAGATTGTGAGCGCTGCAATCAAAAGACTCATCGGACGGCTTTCTTCCACATATTGAACAATCGTTACAATCGCAGGTGTGGCAATTCCAAAGCATTTCAGTTGGAAGAATCCTCCAAACAAACCACCTGCCACAGCCCCGATACATGCTCCAAGCATTGGCCGTTTCAATCGCAATGTTACTCCGTAAAGAGCCGGCTCTGTAATTCCCGCAAGAAGTGCTGAAAATGCTGAGGAACCTGCAATCTGTTTAAAATCTTTATTTTTACTTTTGATGGCAACTGCAAGCGATGCCGCTCCCTGTGCCATATTGGAACAAAGTTCTCCAATACAAATAAAATTCTCATATCCTGTTGTTGCGATCATGCCAAGTTTAATCGGTGTAAATGCATGATGCATTCCCGCCATGACTACAAACGGATAAATACCTGCAACGAGTCCGACCGCAATAAAGCCTAATTTATCATGAATGAAATAAACCACATCCGATAAAACATTTCCGCAAATAGCACCAAGTGGTCCTAATATGATCAATGCAATCGGCGCCTCTATCAATACGACAAGCATTGGTTTTAAAAAGTTTTTCGTAATGACCGGTGTGATTTTATCCACAAATTTTTCTACATATTTCAGTGACCACACTGCTAAAATAATCGGAATGACCGAATAAGAATAGGTTGCGTATGTCACAGGTATAAGGCCTAAAAATCGAATTGTCTCATTTGCATCGTGCGCGGTTGTCATCATACTGATGAAATTAGGATGCAGCATAATCAATGCAATACTTGCCGCATAATATACATTCGTGCCAAATTTTTTAGATGCAGACACTGCAATGAGAACCGGCATGAAGAAGAATGCACCATCTCCTATCACAGTTAAGAGTTGATATGTATCTCCACTTGTATTTAGCACTCCAATCATTGGCAGCAATGTCAAGAGCACTTTGATCATCGCAGCTCCGATAATCGCCGGAATGACAGGAGTCATAATTCCTGAAATCGTATCCATTAACATGGTTAAAATATTTTTCTTCTCAGTGCTGTTTTCCTTCTTTTTCGGTACTTGATTTGAAAATTTCCCCAATTTGTTCAATTCTTCATAGACATATCCCACATCATTTCCTATGATGATCTGATATTGTCCTCCTTTCTTCATAACCCCCATAACACCTTTTGTCTTTTTGACCGCCTCATCATCTACGATGGACTCGTCTTTCAAATTAAAACGAAGTCTGGTCATGCAGTGTACCAGTCCGGTAACATTTTCTGCTCCACCTACACGTTGTAAAATTTTCTTTGCTACGCTTTCGTAATCCATACTTTTTTCCCTCTCTTCATTGCTTATTGATTTTAATATAAAAAAGACTCGACCACAAAAAGACGCCATTTCCCGGGATAGCCTCTTTTTATGATCAAGTCTTGCTTAACTGAATAATAACAAACTTAATAATTCTATTCTATTGTTCATCTAGTATTCGTTTTATATGAATCAACAAATATAATTGTTCGTCAATACTCAACGTATAATCATATTGTTTTTTGATCAGCGTGGACACTTTCTCCACACCTTTATATGCGTATGCATTCTGTTCTACCATAACATCATAAATCTCATGCATACTATCTTTATATGTTTTTCCACTAAAAATTCTTGCTGAAAAGAATTTTAAATGTGTGAGAAATCTCTGATAAGAGACTGAAGTTTCATCAAACTCTATTTTGAAATGAATTCTGATAATCTGCATAATCGCATTTATCAATTCTACAATCTTTCTCACAACCGGTGTGTCACTACTCTCCATCTCTGATGAAACAATATGCATAGCAATAAAAGCCGCCTCATCATTTTCCAGTGAAATTCCTGTTTCTTCCTGTATCCACTTTACAGTTCTTTCTCCCAGTTCATATTCTTTCGGATAGAATTTCTGAATATCCATCTTTATCATATTCTTTAGATGAATACCTTCGGCATGTCTTTCAATCACCGAATTAATATGGTCTGTCAGTGTGATATACAACACTTCATTTATCTTCAGATGGTACTCCGTTTTTGCTGCCTGCACTACTTTTCCTACAATTTCAAGATATCGTTCCGATATCGCCTTAACAATTTCCTGTAATGTGTGATTCTTGTCATGATCTTCCAGGCAATATATCTTATCAATCAGAGTATCGTCTATACACTCACCTTTTTTCTTTTTAAACCCAATCCCGGGACCTGTGATAATCACTTCTCTTTTCTTTTCATCGATTGTCACAACGGAGTTTGTGTTCAAAACTCTAAGAATCTTCAATCTGCGTGCTCCCTCCTATAGAATAAAAAAACTGCTTATAATACCGCTCTCTAAAGTATTATAAACAGTCTTGCTTACCCTCACGTAATAACAAACTTAATATCTGTAACTAGGATAACAGTACGCTCCCTATTTGTCCATACCCTTTTTTATTTTTATTGATTTTACACAGTTTTATCTTTCTGTTTTTATGCATGTTCTCTAAATATTTTCGGTTAATGTTTTCCCACCTACGTTGTCAAAAAATGCACGCATGGAACTGGTCACCATCTGAAACATTAATTTTGCCGCATCTTCCGGAGATTTATCCTCGCCTTCTTCCAGCCATGTTTTCACAAATCCCAGACATCCATTCCAGCAAAATGAGTAAAAATACTTCATCTCAGCAAGCTGCTCAGGCAGCATATCTCCTCGCACATGCCGACTATATTGTTCCAAAAAGTTTTCAATTCGGCTCACAAACGCAATATCCCCGTGAGGCCCCACAAGCGCACAGCCAATTTCCCTGTTTGCTGCCAGCACCCGGAACATATCCTGCATAAAAAAATAAATACTTTTTTCTCCTTCCTCAATCGGATGCTCCTGAATTGCTCTCCCCATCTCTTCTAAAATCTCATCTTCTATCTCTTTGAGCATTCCTGGAATATCAGAATAATGGAGATAAAAGGTTGAACGATTAATATCCACTTTATCAACCAACTCTTTCACCGTAATTTCTCGAATACTCTTCTCCCTCATCAACTGTGCCAGTCCGGCTCTCAACTGGCTTTTTGTCTTTCTGACTCTGCGATCCATTTTCTTCTTTCCTTTCCTTATTTTATATAATTTTATATGTATCCCAACATTTTTTTCATATCTGTCTATAATTCAACATTTCCCTTAACTATTAATGGTTGTAAATCGATTTTTTCATTAATATAATACTTTTTGTTAAAAAAATCAACATGGTATCTATTTACTAGAATATTTTTAGAAAAGAGGCTTGTATTTTATGAAAAAATCATTTCGAATTTTCCGACGCGACTTATCAAGACTTATGCATAATCGGGCCGCAATTCTTGTCACAATAGGCGTCTGCCTGCTGCCATCGCTCTATGCATGGTTCAATATTGCAGCCAATATCGATCCATATGGCAATACATCCGGTATCAAAATCGCAGTCGCCAACAATGACACGCAGGCAACTGATCAAGATATCACAATTAATGCCGGACAGGAAATCTTAGATAATCTGAAAGAAAACAAACAACTCGGCTGGGTGTTTACCTCCGAGAAAAAAGCAGTAGACGGGGTTAAATCAGGCAAATACTATGCTGCCATTGTAATCCCGAAAGATTTCAGCAGTTCTCTGCTTAGTATCTTATCCGGAAATTTAAAAACTCCGGAACTAGACTATTATATCAACGAAAAAGTAAATGCGATCGCACCAAAAATAACAAGTAGTGGTGCCAGCACGATTCAGGAAGAGATAAACAGTACATTTTCCGCTGTGGCATCGGAGTCTGTCTCCTCCATACTTAAAGAATCTGCCGGAAAGCTGTCCAACACACTTGGGACAGTAAATTCCAATGTAATTGCAATGCTCAATAAGACTGAGAACAACCTTGCGTCCTACGAAAAGATTCTTCTGACCTTTTCTTCTGACACTGCCAGTGCGCAGTCTTCCATTGCAAACGCTGCCAAGACTTCAGAATCTTTAAAAAATTCAGCGACATCAGGTGCTTCCGCACTTGAAAACTCTATCTCAATCCTAAAGGACGCCAGAAGTGCAGCTGGAGATTTTTCTTCCGCTCTCTCTAGTTCTGTTTCACAAGGTGAAAATCTCCTTGGACAAGCAAGCAGTTCCATCTCTTCAGGACTTGACAGTCTGGAATCCAAAGCTCAATCTGTCAATAACTCTATTGGCAATGCTTTAGATGCCGCAAATTCTGTCACCGAGTTAAACGGAAAGATTTTAGCTGATTTGGAAGAACTCAGCTCTTTCTTACCTGACAAGATTACGGAAAGTATCCAAAAACTTCAAGCACAAAATCAGAGTAATCAGGAATTGGTAAATTCTTTGACTGCCGGAAACAAAGGTATTTCAGATGCTATTTCAACTGCATCTACTTCCCGAAAAGAGATTGCCGGAATTGCTTCTGACAGCATCGACAGTCTTCATACCTTCCGTTCTACACTGGATCAGAATGTACTTCCTCAGCTGAATCAGACCTTAGATCTGTTTTCTTCTGTAACCGGTGAACTGACAGGACTTCTAAATGGTGTTCCTGCCACGGCAGATCAAATGAATGGAATTCTGTCACAACTTGAAAAGAGCCTTAAAAGTACAAACGAAGCACTTGACGGCACAAAAACCGCTCTGCAGAATGTTCAGGGGCACATTGATACCATCCAGACAGATATCAATGCACTGGCAAGTTCTGATGCTTTTCAGACACTGCTCTCATTAGAAGGGGTCGATGACAAGTCTGTTGCTTCCTTCATGTCTTCTCCTGTAGAGATTCAGACAGAACGACTGTATCCGGTAAAAAATTACGGTTCTTCCATGACACCGTTCTACACGAACCTCGCTATTTGGGTAGGCGGAATCGTACTGATTGCCATATTTAAAATGGAAGTAGACAAAGATCACTCCATGCGCAATTATGGTTCTGTTTCTCTTTACTTCGGACGTTGGCTTTTGTATGTAACTGTAGGTGTCGTACAGGGAATTATCGTTACTGCCGGCGACATTTTCCTTCCGGGTGTACAATGTACTAATCCGGCAGCATTAATACTGACGGGAGCAGTCTGCTCTTTCGTATATGTAAATATTATTTATGCTCTTTCCCTTACATTCAAACATATCGGAAAAGCATTGTGTGTCATACTGGTAATTCTGCAGATTCCAGGTTCCTCCGGAACCTATCCAATCGAGATGACCCCTGCCTTCTTCCAAAATCTGCATCCATTGCTCCCATTTACTTATGGTATCACTGCAATGAGAGAATGTATTGCTGGAATGTACGGGAGCACTTATATACATAATCTGCTCATTTTACTACTGTATGTGCCAATCTCCCTTTTGATCGGACTTGGTATCAGACCTCTTTTATCTGGGCTCAACCGACTGTTTGATCAGAAATTAGCCGAGACGGAATTGATGATCGGCGAAACGCCAACTGAAGTGGTAGGAAAAAAGCTACAGCTTTCTATGCTTCTTTCTGCTTCGTTGTCACAAGAAGAATTGCAGATACAAACCGCTTCCAAAGCACAGGCATTTGAAAAGAACTATCAGAAAATGATAAAAATTGGGTTCCTTGCTATTTTGATTGTTCCTCTGATTTTCCTGATTTTGATGTTCAGTCTGGAATCCAAACTCGTATTCCTTGTTCTTTGGATTCTATCCATCATTTTGATTGCAACATGGCTTATTATAGTGGAATATTTCCACAGCGCATTTGCCAATCAACAGAAACTCGCAGGTATGTCTTTCAATGAAATGCTGGAATCATTCCGCAAAAAGGAGGAGGAGTAAGACCATGAAGAATATATTTCAGATTTTTTATCACGACATCAAGAAAATCCGTAAAAACGTCATTGCGTTGATTGTTATTCTCGGAATTACCATTGTTCCTTCCCTCTATGCGTGGTTCAACATTGCTGCAAGCTGGGATCCATATGGAAATACAGGAGACTTGAAAGTTGCTATAGCCAGCCAGGATAAAGGGTACGACGGTGAACTGATTCCGGTCAAACTAAACTTAGGTGATCAGATTCTATCTGAATTGCACGAAAACACACAACTCAATTGGGTCTTCACAAATGCAAAGGATGCTAAAAAAGGAGTCAAGTCAGGACGTTACTATGCAGCATTAGTGATTCCAAAAGATTTTAGCCAGGACATGATGAGTCTTTTTTCTCCTAATGTCACACATCCTAAGATCACTTACTATATCAACGAAAAAGAAAATGCAATTGCTCCAAAGATAACAGACAAGGGGGCAACTGCTGTACAACAACAGGTAAACAGTACCTTTACAGAGACTATTTCTAAGACTGCCTTAGAAGCATTCCAGTATGTTGCTGATATCTCTAAGCAATCCGGAGACAAAACATTAACAGATAACCTTGCGGCATCGCTTGCAAATATCTCACAGGATTTGTCCTCTGCCGCCGGCACTGTACAAGCATTTTCAGATATGTCAGACGCCGCTTCCCTTATGCTCGATACAACTTCTGAGTTTCTCGAACAATCCGGAAACGGAACACAGGACAGCCTGAATGCGCTGAACGATGCAGGAGATGGCATCAGTTCTCTCACTTCCGCAATTACCGGAACTACCACCGCTGTCAATCAGGCATTGGCAGACAACAAAAAGTTTTATACAGCTGTCTCAGACGCTTTAGACTCTGCTCTTAGTTCTTTTTCTTCTGACAGTGACGCAGCTGCATCAGCACTTTCCTCTGTCGGAGACCGGGTGCAAAAGCTTATAGACGGCTATACTTCCCTGTCCGATTCATTGACTGCACTCAAAGAGTCTTATCCTATTCTGACTCCTTCTGTAGATGCAATCAATCGGCGTATTGCTGAAGCAATCGAACATCAGACATCTATCAAAAATGAACTAGATTCTGCACAATCGCAAATCACCGGCACTACCCAAGATGCCACCGCTTTAAAAGCAGATGTCGATCGTCTGATTGCCGACAGCGTTCAATCGATTACAGATGTCAAAAATAGTTTTGAAACAAATGTAAAAGATGAACTTGACAACTTAGCAAACAATGTTGATAATACCGGATCTTCTGTCTCAACATTATTACAGCAGCTGAATAACAGTGTATCCAACATCTCCAAAGCATCTGATAAATCAGCTTCAAATTTATCAGAAGTACACAGCACACTAAATGAATCAGCCTCATTACTTTCGGATCTTTCCGAAAAGCTAAGTTCTGCTTCTCAGATTATGACATTCTCCGGAAGCGACGGCATGGCTATTCTGACCTCTCTGCTGTCAGAAGGTTCCGAAAGCGTCTCTGCTTTCCTTGCCTCTCCTGTCAGTCTGTCAGAGCATGCTATTTACCCAATCAGCAACTACGGTTCTTCCATGGCACCGTTTTACTCAACACTTGCAATTTGGGTCGGAGGCATTGTATTAGTTGCCATGTTAAAAGTAACCGTAGCGGAAAGTACCGTTTCCAAGCTCAGAAATCCGAAAGCTCACCAGTTGTATATCGGACGTAGTATCCTTTTACTGGGTGTCGGACTTTTACAGAGCGGACTCATTTGTCTTGGAGATTTGTTCTATTTGCAAATTCAATGTGAACACCCATTTTTATTTCTCCTTGCCGGATGGTTCACAAGTATTGTCTATGTGAGCATCATCTATGCTTTGACTGTTTCATTCGGAGATATCGGAAAAGCAATCTGTGTTGTTCTGCTTGTTATGCAAGTTGCAGGAAGTGGTGGAACCTTCCCAATTGAAGTTGCACCGGAATTTTTCCAAAAAGTATATCCGCTGCTTCCATTTACTCACAGCATGAACGCCATGCGCGAATGTATCGCCGGATTCTACGGAAACACTTATTGGAAAGAACTTGGTACACTTGCTCTCTTCCTGATACCGGCATTACTTCTTGGACTTGTACTTCGTAAGCCAGTTATCCGACTTAATGACGCTTTTACAGAGAAATTAGAGAGCACACATCTCATCTAATATATCAGCAGCGGGAATCACAAAAACTAGTGGTTTCCGTTGCTTTTTACATGTTGTATCATCCCTGCGACCTCCTCATTCGCATTATTTACAGTCAACACAATATCCGGATGACGATTCTGAAACACTCTAAATATCTCATCGGCAAATCCTTGTCCCATAAAATCAATTTCCGAAAAATCAAAAATCACTTCTTTAAATTCTTCCAAGCGACTCAGAATTCTCCTCGCCTGCGATCTTGCAACCGGTTCGCCCTGACGACAAAATTCTTTCATTGGAATCAGAGTCTTTACAACCCCTTCCCCAAGAGGCGCAAACATATCAAACACTTCTCGTGCCGTCCTCTTCGTATCATTTTCCAATTTCATCTGCACCATCGTTCCAATACGATTCAATTTTGTATAATAAGCAATCAAATGACTTCTTACAAATTTTGCTTCATCATCACACCGATTACTATACATCACATCTTCTGACCACAAGGCAAATTGCGCAAGCATCTTGGAAGTAAAAAAGATGCCCTCTCCGGAATGCCTCTCTGGACTCGTTGTGAATTTTCCTTTATACAATTCCATCCTTGCCTGTGCCGTGTCCATCTTGATATGAAGCTGCTGATCGGCATATTGTCGAATACTGTTAAAAATTCCAATCCCGTCATCTGCAATGGAAATTTCTGTATACAGTACATCTTTCTTCACCTTACAACAGATTCTTTTTGCCTTCGCATGTTCAATTGCATTATTCATCATCTCTGTAAACGCATAATACCAAATCTTTCTAGAATTCTCGGAAAGATCATTTAAAATCGGGAATACTTTTTCAAAGTAAAATGTATCTTCTTCCAAGTCTTCAACATCGTCCACCTCCCACTCTTCTTCCACAGTAATCAAGCAATATCCACATTCTTTATCCGCATTCGGAACGATGATTTTTTGTTCCACACACTCTTTCAGATATCTTTTTACAGTCGTAATAGAGACCTCAAAGTTTTCCATCGTTTTCTGGGCATATGCGCCATCATCCTGACGAATCTTCTCTAACATATACTTTTTAATCCATTCTCTTTTTTCTTCTGTAAATGACATTTTCTCACCTTCATTCAAACTTTATTTTTATATATACAAACTATATCATCTTTATTTTTGAATTTCAATACAATAAAATATAATTTTAAATTTGTTTATTGTTTCCAATATCCTGTTATAATATTTTCTAACGCAACAAAAAATTCTCCTGTGATTTCATTTCCTCACAGGAGAATTCCCCAACTTTTTATTATTTTTCATCTTTTTTATATGCCTGTATATAGACAAAATTATCATTTTCTCTTTCCATAGCATAATCCACATTCAATATCGCATCGATCAGATCTTGTCCACCTGATTCCACTGCGGTCACCTCCATCTCAAGTGCCCGCCTTGCGTCTTCCACTGTCAGATCGTCCAAAAATACCTGTTCACCGCTTCTTAGCATGTTGCCTGGAATCAGAAGCGTATCACCAAGTTTCACGCCACTTTCCTTCTTTTCCTTCAGTTGACCGATCAGATCCTGACCGGTAATCAGTCCTGACACGGTAATCGTCTCACCAAAGAAATCATTGCGAATCGCATATACATGAACGGTAAGTCCCGGAAATTCTTCCATCAATGTCTCAGCAAACTTACTGATTGTCTGGTAGGTCAGTTTACCTGTGGCAATTGTAACCGTTCTTGAAAATGATTTCTTCATCTGTTCATATTCCTGACTTCTTCGAAGCTGCTCTAATGCCTCCTGAAATTCATTGATCAAAAGACGCATCATTCCGACACCATTCTCCAGCTGAATATATCCGTCATAGCGTTCTTCTTCCGGAAATTCCCGTCCCGCCAGAATATACCATTCATCACTGGCATGAATAAAATGAAGACCAAATTCCTCATAATATTTCTTTTGGCGGCTCTCGATCATATCGATCACCTGCCCTGCTTCTTCTTTCGTAAATAACTCAAGCGGATACAGGCCTTCTCGGTACTTTGTAATTCCTGCCGGCACCGCAGACACACTTCTCATAAACGGAAGAAATTTTGAGAGATCGTCGATCGTCCGCTCCAGCTCTTTCCCGTCATTGACATTCTTACATACAACAACCTGACCATTCATCTCGATATGGTTTTCATATAGGATATCTAAAAATTTCAGTTTCTCTCCCGCAAAACGATTATGCAGCATCTTACATCGCAATTCCGGATTAGTAGTCTGCACGGATATATTGATCGGCGCCAAATGCATCTGTATGATACGTTCAATATCCGGCAGCTTCATATTTGTCAACGTGATATAGTTTCCCTGCAAAAAGGACAGTCTGGAGTCGTCATCCTTAAAATAAAGTGTCTCGCGCATTCCCGGCGGCATCTGATCAATAAAGCAGAAAATACACTTGTTGCTGCAGGTACGGTATTCACTCATAAGCCCATTCTCGAATTCAATTCCAAGATCTTCATCATAATCTTTGTCAATCTCCAGAAGCCATTCTTCCCCATCCTGTTTTTCGACCAACACTTCAATATATTCATTTTTTATCAAATATCTGTAGTCAAAGACATCCTGTATCGCCTGATCGTTGATTGCAAGGAGCACATCCCCGGCCTCAATCTCCAACTCCTCTGCGATTGAATCCGGATACACCTCTTTAATAACATGTCTTTGTTCTTTCTCTTTCTTATTCAAAACATACCTCTCATCATTCAATTTATTATTTTGCACTTTACATTCCTTTATTATACTTGTTTTCTTAATTGACTTCCACCGGTTCTCGCACAAAAATAAAAAAAGTTGTTTATCTACTCACGAGACAAACAACTTTTCATCTAAAAATTAAAACATTTTAATATATGCGTCACGCTCTGCTCCTACAGAAACATATTTTACCGGGCACTCAATCACTTTTTCAATGTATTGGATATACTCAAGCGCCTCTTTTGGCAAATCTTCTTTTGTGCGGCAGCCACTGATATCGCACTTAAAGCCTTTCATATATTCATATACAGGCTTTGCTGCATTCAATGAATCAATGTCAGAAGGGAATGTATGAATCACTTCTCCGTTCAACTCATAAGCCGTACAAACCGGAATCTCATCCATATAAGAAAGCACATCTAACTTTGTCAATGCAACATATGTGCATCCCTGCATCTTCGCACCATAACGGGAAGCAACCACATCAAATCCACCGACTCTTCTTGGTCTTCCTGTTGCTGCACCATACTCACCGCCTGCCATACGAAGAGCCTCTGCTTCTTCTCCAAACATCTCACATGTAAATGGTCCTTCACCTACACAACTTGAGTACGCTTTCATAATACCAATGCTCTCATCTAATTTTGCAAATGGTGCGCCTGCTCCAATCGGTGCATATGCTGCCAATGTTGTGGACGCTGATGTATATGGATAAATACCAAAATCAATATCACGAAGCGCTCCGAGCTGTGCTTCAAAAATAATTGATTTTCCATCATTCATTGCATCTGAAAGATACTCTGTTGTGTTACATACAAATGATGCAAAAAATGTACCGTATTTTTCAAGCCATGCAAACATCTCTTCCACCTGAACCGGCGCATTTTTATATCCGCCTTCCACAGTCAGATTCTTCCATTCAAGCACATCTGCAAGTCTTTTCTTCAATGTATCCATGTGAAGTAAATCTCCCATGCGGAACGCTTTTTTCATATATTTGTCCGCATATACCGGCGAGATTCCACGACGTGTAGAACCAAACTTTTTATCTGCCAGACGATCTTCCTCCAAACAGTCTAAAAGCTTGTGATATGGCATACAAATCGTTGCTCTGTCACTGATTTTTAAATTCTTTGGAGTTACAGAAACACCTGCTTCCTCCAGTTTTTGTACCTCTCCGTATAAATGTTCCAGATCAATTACCACTCCTGGTCCTAAAATATTCACCGTATCCTCACGGCAAATCCCTGACGGCATCAGGTTCATAATAAATTTTCCTTTTTCGTTGATCACTGTATGCCCCGCATTATTTCCACCTTGATAACGAACAACTACGTCATAATCCTCGCTCAGAAGGTCTACCATTCTTCCCTTTCCTTCATCGCCCCAGTTCGTACCTACAATCGCTGTTAACATATTTCAAACTCCTTTCAGACATTAATATCCGCTGTAACACTTGGTTCATCTTTAGACTGTTCCAGCACCGGTGCCACAATCTCTTTTAAAAATTTGTCGCATTGATGTGCAGCCATTCCGGTAAATGTCTCCGGCTGCATCAACATCTCAATCTCTTCATCAGAAAGCGCAAATGTGTCGTCGGCTTTGATTCTGTCCAACAAATCATTCTTCTTTCCATACAATTTCACCTGTTCTGCAGCCTTCACGGAATGCTGGCGAATTGCCTCATGCAGAACCTGTCTGTCTCCGTTTTTATTCTTCACGCAATACATCATAATATTCTCTGTTGCCATAAACGGAAGTTCCTCTTCCAAATGCTGTCTGATCACAGCCGGATATACTTTCATACCACGCACTACATTGATGTACAAATTCAAAATTGCATCTACCGCAAGAAATGCTTCCGGTACAGATAAACGTTTGTTAGCCGAGTCATCCAATGTTCTCTCGAACCATTGTGCAGATGCTGTCACTGCGGTATTCTGCAGGTCACAGATCACATAGCGTGCCAAAGAAGCCATTCTCTCACTTCTCATTGGATTTCTCTTATATGCCATCGCAGAAGAACCAATCTGCTTCTCCTCAAACGGTTCATCCACCTCTTTTAAATGACTCAAAAGTCTGATGTCACTTGAAAACTTAGATACACTTTGGGCAATTCCTGAAAGCACCTGTAAGACAGCAAAATCTACTTTACGTGTATACGTTTGTCCACTTACACTCTGGCATTTTGAAAATCCTATCTTTTCTGCAATCTTCTGTTCTAATAATTCTACTTTTTTCTCATCTCCGTCAAAAAGCTCTAAAAAGCTTGCTCCGGTTCCTGTTGTTCCTTTGCATCCAAGCAGTCTCATACTATCTAATTGAAAGTCCAACTGCTCCAGATCAAACAACAGGTCATTCAGCCAAAGGCACGCTCTCTTTCCGACTGTTGTAGGCTGTGCTGCCTGAAAATGTGTATATGCAAGTGTTGGCAGTGATTTGTATTGTTCCGCGAACTTGCTGAGTGCGTCTATCGCATTGACTAAAAGCACGCGCACTCTCTTTAATGCTGTATGCATTAAAATAATGTCTGTATTATCTCCAACATAGCAGGAAGTTGCTCCGAGATGGATAATTCCAGCCGCATTCGGACATGCATCTCCATACGCATGCACATGCGCCATCACATCATGGCGAAGTTCTAATTCGTACTTTTTCGCAGCTTCATAATCAATATTATGAATCTGTGACTTCATTTCCTCAATCTGTTCTTCTGTGATCGGCAACCCTAATTCTTTTTCGCTCTCTGCGAGTGCTACCCATAATTTTCTCCACATAGAAAACTTCTGGTCTGCCGAAAAAATATTTTGCATCTCATAACTTGCATATCTGCCACATAGTGGCGACTGGTAAATATCTGTTCTCATCTTTCCTCCTACTTTGACCTGTCAAATAAAATAGAATAAGACAAAGATACCATGAAAACATCTGTTACACCCTGTTTTCAAGACCCCTTTGTCCTTACGTCAAACATGATATACCTATGAGAAAGTATTGTCAAGTTTTTTGTTCGCATACATTCCTTATTTAAAGCAGATAAGCCGTTTTCTGTTTCATTTTAATAATTTTCAGCCCGAACTTCAAAATAGCTCTGAGGATGAGCACATGTTGGACAAACTTCCGGTGCTTTTGTTCCCACTACAAGATGACCACAGTTTCTGCACTCCCATACTTTCACTTCACTTTTTTCAAACACAGCTGCCGTCTCGACATTCTTCAATAATGCTCTATACCGTTCCTCATGATGCTTCTCAATCTCGGCTACAAGGCGAAATTTTGCTGCCAGTTCCGGAAATCCTTCCTCTTCTGCTGTCTTCGCAAATCCCTCATACATATCTGTCCACTCGTAATTTTCACCTTCTGCGGCTGCTTTCAGATTATCTGCCGTATTTCCGATTCCGTTTAATTCTTTAAACCACATCTTCGCATGCTCTTTTTCATTATCCGCCGTCTTTTGGAATAATGCAGCAATCTGCTCATAACCTTCTTTTTTTGCTACGGAAGCGAAATAAGTGTATTTATTTCTCGCCTCCGACTCTCCTGAAAAAGCACTTCTTAAATTTTTTTCTGTCTCTGTTCCCACATACTTATTGTTCATAAAAATCATCTCCTTACTTTTTAACATATTTATCACTTGGAAAACAGCTTATCTTGCTTCTATTTTAGCACAGTTTTTTCGTGCTGTACCCACTTTTATCAAAATATTTATAAATCTCTTCACCGCCTCATCCGAACTACTTATTCCCTGCTCCGCTATACTCACAATCTTCTAAGCGTTCATCAGGCAAATAACAGGTACGTCTCTCTTTGTCCACTAGCTGTTTTACAAAATCTGTATTTGGATTACGCAAAAGGTCGTCCGGCTTTGCATACTGCTGCACCTGACCTTTACCCATAACAAGCACCTTTGTGCCAAGTTTCAGCGCCTCCGAAATATCGTGAGTGACAAACAAAACGGTGATCCCCGTTTTTTTATGGATTTGTTTCAGCTCAATCTGCAACTGTCCACGAGTAATTTCATCAACCGCACCGAAAGGCTCGTCCATCAGCAGAATCTCAGGAGATGCCGCCAGTGCTCTTGCTATTCCAACCCTCTGCTGCTGTCCTCCCGATAACTCAGCCGGATAGCGCTCTTTCAACTCTTCGTCAAGACCAACCAGTTTCATCCATTTGGAAACTGCAAGCTTGGTCTTTTCCTTATTTTTCTTGTTGATGAGATTCTGAACATAAGAAATATTCTGTTCTACTGTCATATGCGGGAACAAAACGCTCCCCTGAATTGCATATCCGATATTGGACCGCAGTTCTGTCAAGTTTTTATCCAGAATATTGCTTCCGTCTACAAAAATATCATCGCTTGTCGGCTCGATAAGACCATTTATCATTTTTAAAACCGTTGTTTTTCCACATCCGGAAGAACCGATGATCGTAACAAATTCACCCTTTGCAACAGAAAAGTTGAATCTTTCCAAAACAACTTTGTTCCCATATACTTTTTTGATATTTTTAAATTCAATTGCTGTGTTCATTTCTTGTCACCTCATTTCAAAAGATTTGCATTTCGCAAAAACGTTTCGGCTACTTCTCTTGGCTCTTTTCCCTCGCTCTCGACAGCGTAATTCATTTGTGCCATATCTTTATCTGAAATAACCCCTGTAAGCTTGTTAAATATTTTCGCCAATTCAGGATGTTCTTCTAAAACTTCAGAACGAATCACATTTCCGCACAGATAGGACGGATAAAAATTTTTATCATCCTCTAAAACAGTAACATCTGAAACGCTTAGCTGTCCGTCTGTCGTAAAAATGACCATTACATCAATTTTTCCTTCATTGATTGCCTGATATTTCAATCCAATATCCATGTCCATGGTCTTTTTGAATGTGAAACCATAAGCGTCACAAAGAGCATCATATCCATCTTCCCGCTCAAAGAAATCATATTCTGCTCCGAATACAAGCTGTCTTTTTTCAAAACCATATTCCAAGCTGTCCCTGTATATTCTGGATAAATATCAAATTCACCGCTTTCCATTGCAGGCTTAATATTCGACGTGCCTCCGCCGACACCTTGTGTTAATTCCACATTTAAATCTGTATCCTGTTCGATCAGAATGTCCAACATTTCCCCCAACACATATTGTTCTGTCATCGGCTTTGTCGCGATATGTATTGTATCCTGTCTATTAACAGGAAATAATGTGCCAATCGCCATGCACAGACAAAGTAAACATACGACAATTGCTATTATACGATTTGCCTTTTTTACTTTTACGCTGCGGCTGCTGATTCGTTTTTCAAAAAAAACAAGCAGAAAATCCATGATCAATGCAAGCAGAGCAATGAGTAAGCTGCCAACCATAGTCATTGCAGCGTTGTTTGTCGTGATACCCCTGTAAATCGCAACACCCAAACCTCCTGCACCGATGAACGAAGCTATACCTGCAAGGGCGATTGTCATTGTAACCATATTGCGAATTCCGGACAAAATAACCGGCATCGCAAGCGGCAGTTTTATCTTGAAAAGAATCTGCATTCTTGTGCTTCCCATACCTTTTGCCGCCTCTAAAATAGCAAGGTCAACATTTGCTATTCCGGTGTGGGTATTTCTTACCATCGGCAAAAGAGCGTAAACCGTCAGTGCAATAACAGCAGTCGCATTTCCAACACCCGAAAAAGGAATTAAAAAGCCAAGCCTAGAAATAGATGGGATTGTATATAAAAAATTTATTATTCCCAAAGTCAGTTTTGCTGTCTTTTGAAATTCACCGATCAGGATTCCGACTATGCCACCGAATAAAACAGCTATCACAATAGCAACCAGAGAAATTTCTAAATGCTCCCATAATAGATTCAAAAAGAAAGCCTTTTTTTCTATAAAGACCAACCACATACTCTGTAATACACTTTTGCGGACAAATATCTTCGCACTTTCCACATTGAATACATGCATCTGTAATAAAAAACCCGTTTTCTTTTGTCTTTGCACTTCCGAGCATAAAACCTTCTCTGACAATCGGCTCTTTTCCCAAGTCAAAAAACTCAACAGAACCATTCTCAATGCAGAACGCTTCGAGTACATATCTGCTCTCATTAGGATAAACGGTGTTCATGGACGGATTTTCCTCAAAAATCCTGTCAATCCACTTTCTGTGTTCTTCCAATTTTTCAGCCTTACCGTCTAACCGGATCATTTGAAAATTTTGATTCATTCCAGTAATGGCAACCTGACTGTTTTTGATAATCTGGCTGTAAAAATCTTTTCCTCTTGCGGTGCAAAAGTACAGTTTCTCATTTTCAACCAGCATCACATCAATAATACGAATTTGAGGAAGTCCCTTTTCATCAACTGTGGCAAACGCAACATCCTTTACTTCACGTAATATTTCCAAACATCTCTGAACATTCATATCCATTCCTCCCAATAAATTTGTTGTAATATTTTTTATTACAACAAATTTACCACGTTTTTGTTGTATCGTCAATAGTTACAACAATTTTATCATTATATTTTACACATCAGACATTCGTCCAAAAACTTCATTCTAAAACAAGCAGCAGTCAATCTTACAGATTAACTGCTGCTTCAAATGTTTTATTCTTCTCTATAGTTCCGATATCCTGTTCCATATCGTTCCATACTCTCCAGATGATCTGTATGTAACAGCATGTGCGCCTTATGTTCATTCGGCTCACCAAAATATTCTTCATAGAGGCGCTTGATATCCGGATTGTCATGTGAATAACGGATTTTCGCATCTGCATCTAACTGATAAAGCCTCTTGCCTCTTTCAAAAGCCCGCTCCTCTCCGTCGTGAATCGGCTGTCCGCCGCCCCCTACACATCCGCCCGGACATGCCATCACTTCTACAAAATCATAGTGTACTTCGCCTCTCTCGATTTTCTTCATCAGCGCCCTTGTATTTCCAAGTCCGCTTACCACCGCTGTCCGCACGGTAATATCATCAATCTGAAATTCTGCTTCCTGCACGCCGTGGTTTGCATTGAAGCCTTCCGCTCTCACTGCCTGAAATGCATCAGCCGCTGCATTCTCACCTTTAAGGAAAAAATACGCACTGCGAAGCGCCGCTTCCATTACACCGCCAGTCGTTCCAAAGATCACACCGGCTCCTGTTCCCTCCTGCATTGGACGATCACTTTCTCGATTTTTCAATGTCTCCGGACTAATATGCGCTGCTCGAATCATTTTCACAAATTCTCTTGTCGTAAGTACCACATCAATATCTTTACCTGCATATTCTCCGTGGAACAACTCCATCTCCTGCTCTCCTTTTTTTGCCAGACACGGCATGATCGAGACTGTGAAAATCTGCTCCGGACTTACGCCCAGTTTTTGCGCAAAATACGTCTTCATAACTGTACCAAACATCTGCTGCGGTGACTTTGCTGAAGAAAGATATTTGACCATATGAGGGAACTGGGATTTTGCAAATCGAACCCATCCAGGACAACACGAAGTGAACATTGGACGCTCCTTTAATTCTCCTGAGGTAAATCTCTGAATAAACTCCGTTGCTTCCTCCATAATCGTAAGATCCGCTGAGAAGCAGGTATCAAACACATAATCAGCTCCCATTTTCTTGAGTGCATCCAGGATCATGCCCACTGTCGCCTCATTTGGCTGCAGCCCAAATTCTTCTCCCCATGCGGTACGCACTGCCGGAGCCACCTGTGTCACTACAATCTTATTTGGATCTGAAAGAGCCTCCCACACTTTCTCCGTGTCATTTCTCTCTCGAAGAGCTCCCACCGGACAATGCGTAACACACTGACCACAGAGCGAACAGGCTGACTCTTCAATCGTCTTATGTCCAGACACATTTACCGTTGTTCTGGAGCCTGTTCCTTCCACATCCCAGATATGCAATGACTGTACCTTATCACAAACCTGAATACAACGCATGCATTTGATACATTTGGAAGAATCCCGAATCAATGGAAACTCTTTGTTCCACATCTGTTTCTCTAATTGCATCCTGTATGGGATTTCAAGAATGTTCAAATCATTCGCAACAGTCTGCAGCATACAGTTTCCACTTCTCGGGCAAGTAACACACTCACAATTATGCTGTGAAAGAATCAATTCTACATTCGTTTTTCTATGCCTTCTCACCTTCGGACTGTTTGTGTAGATGACCATCCCCTCTTTTGCCACATTATTACACGAGGTAATCAGTCTTTCTTTTCCTTCCAACTCCACCACACAGACGCGACAGGCTGCAATCTCATTGATTCCTTTCAGATAACATAGATGTGGAATCGGAATCCCATTCTGGGCAGCTGCCTCCATGATCGTGCTATTCTCTTTTACAGTAATCTGCTTTCCGTCTATTGTAAGATTTACCATATTTTTTCTCTGCCTCCTTTAAAGATTCCATATCCGAAATGGTCACATCGCAGACAGCGACCGGCTTCCTGCTTTGCCTCTTTTTCTGTCATGCAATTCTCACAGCCTTCCCAGTCTTTCACACGCTCGCTTGCCTCACGCTCTGTCAAATTCACTCTGCCACAAGGAGTTCTGTCATCTAAATGCGCCTCCGGAATCTCCACATCACAGGAAATCTCATGACGATATCCCAAATACTCATCAATATTGGCAGCCGCCACTTTCGCCGCCGCAATCGCTTTGATAACAGAAGCTGGTCCGCTTGCACAGTCTCCACCCGCAAATACTCCCGGCAGATTTTCTATAGAACCATTACTCTTTGTGACGATTTTCCCGCGGCTTACCGGAATTCCGGCCTCCTCAAAATGTTTCGTCTCTATATTTTGACCTACTGCAACAACTAAAACATCACAAGGAATGTACACATCTTCCTCACCGGTCGGTTTGATACTTGCGCGACCATTGTTAATTGCGCTGATCATCTGCGGTGTCACATAGATCCCCTTGATGTGATGATTTTCATCCACATCTAAAGAAGCCGGTGCCTTTAATGTCTGCATCTCAATGCCCTCTGCCACTGCACCCTCAATCTCTATCGGAAGCGCTGTCATATCGGCAGCCCTTCTTCTATATACGGCACTGACTTTCTTCGCACCAAGACGTTTTGCTGTACGAACAACATCCATTGTAACATTACCGCCTCCGATTACCGCAACTTCTTTCCCTGTCAGATCCATGATGATATTCTGACCTACATTTCTTAAAAACTGCACTGCCGAAAAGATCCCTTCTGCATCCTCGCCTTCCAAGCCCAGTTTTTTATCCGTACTTGCTCCAATGGTAATTAACACTGCATCGTACTCTTTCTGAAGCTGCTGAATCGTAATATCTGTTCCGATCTTCAAACCGTATTTTACCTCAACACCTGTTTTTAAAATAGCATTCACATCTTCTTCAAGGCGTTCTTTTGGCAGACGATAGTTCGGGATTCCGTAGCGAAGCATTCCTCCAAGCTTCGGAAGCATCTCATAGACGGTTGTCTGATGTCCCATAAGCTGCAGATAATATGCCGCACTTAATCCTCCCGGGCCTCCGCCGAGCACTGCAATACGCTTTCCGGTGGACGGTGCACAAGCCGGTGGTTCCACCTCACCTGCAAAATCCGCCGCCACTCTTTTCAAACCACGGATGTTAATGGCATCATCCATCATATTTCTACGGCATCTCGCCTCGCATGGATGCTCACAGATAAACCCACACGTAGTCGGAAACGGATTGTCTTTACGAATCAGACGAACTGCATCCTTATATCTCCCCTCTCCGACAAGCGCTACATATCCCGGAACATCCACATGTGCCGGACATAACGATACACACGGCACCGGCTGGCTGTATGTACAGGTACAACGCCCATTTTTTATATGCTCCACATAGTCATCACGATAACCGATCAATCCTTTATATACTGTGTGAGCCGCCTCATAGCCGATGGCGCAGTCCGCCGACTCCATAATAGAAAGCGCTGTCTGCTCCATAATATCCAGTGTCTCCATCGTCGCATTTCCATCCAGCACATCCTTGATGAAACCATTCAATTGTCCAAGACCGATTCGACATGGCACACATTTTCCACAGGTCTGTGCATGACATAGTTCCAAAAATGCACGCGCCATATCAACCGGACATAATCCTGGCGGGCTCGATTCAATTCTGCGTTCCAAATCCTTATAGAGCTCTTCCATAATAATATCAGCTCTTGTAGGCGACGCAAGCTCTAATCTACTCATTGCTTTTACCATCCCTTCTTTTGTTTTACAAATACGCTCACTGTAGTGTAGTAACGTAATAGTAGCTATTATAGCATCAAGCGAGAGGCTTGTAATTATTTTTGCTAAAAGTAGTTTATTTAACAAAATGGTTAGATTTTTAACAGAGCGTCACTCTCTAAAAAGCGAAAACTGTCCATCCTTGAGAGACTTTATTTTTCTGTCCGTAATCTTATCATACTGTGTAAGCGTTCCGCATAACAGCGGTGAACTTTTATCATATTGTCTCGCATTCTCTTTTACCTTTGTTTCATGGAAATTTGCATAGCAATATTTACAACCATTGAAACACGTATTGTATGTTCCCACTTCAACACTCTCCAAACAACCACAAGACTCTCTCTGATATTTATCTTTCTGTCCGCTCAGCTCACATCCTAAAAGCTTTTCAATCAACCTTTTATCAATACAATGCCCTTTTGAAATTCCAAACTCCTGAAGATTGATTTTCTCAGCACATGTCTCAATATCCAACAAATATCTTAAAGCAATCTCTGCCATTTTTTCAGCAAGAGTTCTCGTCTTCTGAGCCGTCATCTGCTGAATTGCAAGAGTTCTTGTATTTCGCATCGTTTTTTTGTAGAAATCTATAAAACTAATCACAACTTTATCCGTATATCCAGCAAGACTCGCCGCAATCTCCTCAAATGCTTTTATATGATACTCTACCGTATATCTGTCACTTAGAAATATCGGATCATATCTCCATATCACCCTCTCTTTTCCAATTTGCTCAGATAACCTTTGAAATGTGGGAATCAGTGCTTCCCTCTTGTGCGGAAGATTTGGTTCCACATCTCTTCCGTACCCAGTCAGTGTAAATTGAAAATAATACATGTAAGGTTTTAGTTCTTCTAGTTTTCCTAACATATTGATTGGATTTTTTGTCCAAAATACAATACAATCTATCACGTCCGGTGATAGATTGATTTTACTTACCTGATGTGCATTCATCGGGTTACGCACATATAAAAAGCCCTCTCTTATTCTATTTATAAACCATTCTGAATAATAATTCGGAATATCTGTTCTTCTGCTTGCACTTAATATCATGGTGATTCCTCATTTTTTCACTGTTTTGCAGTTTCTATCCTATTCATCAGTCACAGCACCTTATAATCCGTTCTCCGCATTTAGCACAGAAGCCTTCAATTACCACGCCAAATTTATCTTTCCGCAGACTATATCCCGGCTTAAATGATACTTTTCCGCAGTTAATACAGAACGCATTGTGAAACCATATTTCCTTCATCTCATCCGGATAGCTTTTCCAAAGCTTCACAGCTTCTAGGTCTGTTGTTCCACCGCCCTTAGTAAACCCATCTGTTTCCATCTCTCGCCTAATAAATTGCTCTATCGTATATTCATCACAACCATCCTTTTGAAACTGTTCCGCCATTTCTTTATATTTTCCTGTATATTTCAATATCTCCCCTCCTCTTTTTCACTACCAATATCTTCTCCCACTGTCTTGCTAGACTCCAACGCTTGATATTCCTGATTTAACTCCCTCAATAATTCTTCTTCGCTTGGTAAATATAATTTATATTTTGAAGCAAAAATCTGTGTTTCATTTTCAGGCAGCGTATATTTAACCACAGATTCACTTTTATCTGCACATAATACAATGCCAATCGGAGGATTGTCCCCTTCATTCATAAGCTCCCGCTCATAATAGTGAACATACATTTGCATCTGACCTAAGTCCTGATGTGTTAAATCACCAACTTTTAAATCCATCAGAACAAAACATTTCAAAATGTAATTATAGAATACAAGGTCAATTCTAAAATGACGACCATCGAAAGTAATTCTTTTCTGTCTGGCAACAAAAGAAAATCCTCTACCGAGTTCTAAAAGAAATTTCTGCAAATGTGTAATTAACGCTTGCTCTAAATCACTTTCATAAAAATCATCATTAGGTGTCAGCCCAAGAAATTCCAACACATACGGGTCACGTATAACATCTTCTGTTTTTTTCGCTGGCTCTAATGTCTGTATTTCCTCTGCAACTTGCTTTTTATTTTTACTGGATAATAACCTTTCATAAAAAAATGAATTTATCTGTCGCTCAAGTTATCTGGTACTCCATTGAGATTTTACAGCTTCCTGCATATAAAATTCTCTTGCATTTTCATTCTCTACTCGCATCAGAAGCCGATAATGCGTCCAACTCAATTCGCTACGCAATGCGTAGCCATCTGGAAATGTCAAATAAAACTGTCGCATATTTTTCAAATTGGCAACGGTAAATCCTTTTCCAAAATCCTGTGTCATTTGCTTTGACAACTCTTTTAGTAAACCTGTACCATACTCCGCTTTCTCATTACCACCTTGTTCTTCAATGATTGATTTCCCGATATTCCAGTAGGCTTCAACCATTGCAAAATTGGCTGTCTGATAGACTTTATTTCTTGCTGAAATTAAAATTTCTTTAATTTCCTTATAAAAAAATTCGTTCATCATATCAAAGCATCCTCTCATTTACAAATTATCTATTAATCTTTCTAATATTTTGCAATACAAGCTATATTACTTCAAAATATCTCAATGCATCCCTTATTGCTTCCACTTTCTCTGCTGTCGGATGTTTCCTCGGCTGTTTCAATTCTTCCACCGCATTATGAACATCATACATCGGCAAGCCCAATTTTCACTTCACCTCTGCGATGTATGCGGTATGTATCTTGAAGCCATATTTCGCTTCTATGTATTCCTTAATCATCTTGTTGGTCACGCGCTCTTTCGGCTTGTACGCAACGGCTCTCTTAGCAATATTATATTATCAAGCGGCACTTTTCCTTCGCATTGATAACACTATCTGGTTATTTTCGGGACAAAAGCATGATACTTTCAACGGTATTACCAGATTCCCACAAAATCTTCCTTACTTCTTTACCATCACGATATATCGGAAAGTTAAACTCAATAGACTTTAACGGCATTTCCGATTCACCATGCGGATAAATTTGAACTTCCTTTATAAGATAAGTAATTATACTCTTCTTTTCTTCATCACTTATTGTACCAAATCGCTAGCGCGATGGCTAGCATTACGTACAATACAATCGTTGCTTTTTTCAAATAAAAGTAGCAGTTTTTTTGTATATGTTATATTGTTGAATTACCCCTAACACAACAAACTCACACAACAAAAGAACTGCTATGATTAATCTATCACATTTTGTATCATTCAACAATTACATATCTGATTTTTTTATTCGCCCACCTCCGTTTTGCTGTTTGTTTTCACTATTTACTACAAGCAACATTTATTTCAGGAGGTTCATTATGAACAACTAAAACTTCTATATTAGGGGCGTGAGAGTGCCACCAACAGAAGAAGGTTTTTTTGAGAGGCTATCCTCATTCCTATATGAAATTATGTAGGTAGTTGCTGCTTTGAATAAGCAGCGGGGCGTCTGAAGCAGACCAGCACATAAAAAATCCCTCCAAACTCAAAACGGGTTCAGAGGGAAGATGTGTAATAAGGCATGATGAAGCCGCCCACCGAAACACCGTTTTTTTTATTCGGTGGGCTTATCCTTTATCTCTTTTGACAGGGCAGAAATCTCGTTTTCCTGATTTCTAAAGGCAGCCTTTTTCAACCGTTCAAAGCTTTCATTACTGATTACATGTTCTATACGGCAGGCATCGACCTCTGCAGTTTCTGGATCAACACCTGCTGCGATAAGCTGTTCTGTAAAGAAGCAATGACGTTCATAAATCTTTTCGGCAACCTCGCGGCCCACATCGGTCAAATGGAGAAGGTGATCTTCATCCATTATGAGAAAGCCGCCGTCTTTCAGGGTGTTGACCGCCACACAAACACTCGGTTTTGACACTCCCATGTGCCGGGCAACATCTACGGAGCGCACCATACCCATTTTCTTATGGAGAACAAGGATGGTTTCCAGATAGTCCTCCCCGGACGGAGTTATTACGGGCTTCATAAACTCTTTGCTTTCCTTCGTCTGTTTTTTTTGCAATTCTTCCCATGCTTCACGAATAACCAATGAAAACATCCATGTGCGCCCCCCTTTCTTCTTGCTAGCAGATGATTTCCAAATACTCCCAGTGTTATGCTCCTGCATATACCAATTACACAGTCCATCCAAGGCTTTCCTGCTGAATATGATACAACTTTTCATACAGCCCTTTCTTTTTCATCAATTCTCCATGCGTTCCTTGCTCGACCAGTTTACCATCTTTCAAAACGATGATCTGGTCGGCATCCACCACAGTACGGAGCCGGTGAGCAATCATAATGACCGTCTTACCCTCCACCAGCTTTGCAATGGCCCGCTGGATTAAAACCTCGTTCTCCGGGTCAAGAGATGCTGTTGCTTCATCAAGAAGAATAATCGGGGCATCTTTCAGCAGAGCGCGGGCAATGGAGATTCGCTGACGTTCTCCGCCAGAAAGAGTGCTGCCGTTCTCCCCCAAGATAGTCTGATAACCATCCGGCAATCGCTGGATAAATTCGTTACAGTACGCTGCCTTTGCCGCCGCCATGACCTGCTCTTCGGTAGCGTTCATGTTGCCTACGCGGATGTTATTAAAAACAGTGTCGTTGAACAAGGTCACATCCTGAAATACAAAGGACATACAGCGCATCAGGTGTTCCGGTTCAATGGTGCGGACATCCATACCACCAATGGAAATCTGACCTTTTCTTACATCCCAAAAGCGGGCAATGAGTTTGGAAATTGTGCTTTTGCCGCTACCGGAAGGCCCTACTAGGGCTGTTACGCTGCCAGTTGGAATAGAAAAAGATACATCCTTGATAACATCGTCCCGGTTATATCCGAAAGTGACATTTTTCAATTCAATGTCATAGTTAGCCATATCCTTATCTTCGCCCTCCATAACAGGGGTGGTCAGCAGGGTACGCATACGGTTGGTAACAGTCCCCAAATGAAACAGAGAGGTTAACTGCGAAAGGATGGCAAGGATTGGGCCGTAAATCTGCGTGGAGAACATGAACAGCACCAGCAAAGGAAGCAGTTCAATTTGCCCACCAGTTATCAGTACCGTTCCAATAAAAATGGTAATACCAAGACCTGCTTGCAGAACCAGGCTGGCTCCCTGAACCAGAATACCAGAGGCCAGTTCCACCCTGATGGCGATTTTTCTCATGGCTTGGAGTGCTTTGTCCAGCGTGGAGAAACGGGAACCGCTAAGGCCGCAGGATTTAATAATTTTGATACCTTCCAGGTATTCCTGAATCTGGCTGGACGCCTCCAACTTCACATCCACCTGTTTATCAAACAGACGGAGTTGCAGCTTGCGTCTGCACCAGATGATAAGAAATGTGACCGGCATCGTACAGAAAATCGCAAGGGCCATTCTCCAGTCAAAAAATGCCAGACAAATGCAGGTCAGGGTGACAGAGATAATATTTGCGATCAGCGGCGGAATGGTACTGCTGAGCATGGATTCCATGCTGCTGCAATCCGCCATCATGTTTGTGGTAATATCAGATAAATCTTTTGTGTTAAAGAAGCTCATGGGGAGCTTGCGAAGATGTTCTGCGATCCGAAGTCTGGTCGTGCTGGCCTCTTTATAAGAAGCAATGTAGGTTTTTCTATAATCATTTTTTGCAGCCAGGAATACCAGAATAGCCGCAACCACTCCCAGTCCCAGCAGCTTCCACAGTGCGTCCCATGAAATTGCTTCTCCGGTGAACGGTTTCAGCAGTTCCCAAAAAAGTAGGCAGGCTACCATTGAAGGAAGTAGCAGTGCAATATTGGTTATTGTGCAGGCTGTAATTGCTTTTTTTAAGTCGGAGTAGCCTTTCTCCGATAGCATTAACTTTTCTTTCAGCTTACTCATAGATCACACCGCCTTTCCTTGTACTGATTTTCCAGTTGATCGACTCCGTATAGCTGCTCCACATCTGCGCGTATTTTCCACCCTTCTTCAGCAACTCGTCATGGGTGCCAGATTCAATCAGGTGTCCTTTTTCCATGACAAGGATCTGGTCAGCGTTGCGAATCGTAGACAGACGATGGGCTATCATTACAACCGTTTTATTCTGGATTAGCTTTTCAAAGGCTTTTTGAATCAGGTACTCATTTTCCGGGTCGCTGAATGCGGTTGCCTCGTCCAGTACGATGATAGGGGCATCCTTTACGATAGCACTTGCAATGGCAATCCGTTGGCGTTCACCACCTGAGAGATGAACGCCGGTGCTTCCAATCACAGTCTGATAACCGTTTGGAAGTTGCTCGATAAATTCGTGGCATCTTGCCGCCTTTGCCGCCGCAATCACCTGTTCCTCCGTAGCATCTGGATTTCCCATGCGGATGTTATCCAGGATGCTCTGCTTAAAGAGGAATGTATCCTGAAATACAAAGCTCACCTTATCCATCAGCGCATCCAGCGGAATATCCCGAATGTCAACACCACCGATTTGAATACTTCCGTCCGTCACATCATAAAATCGGGAGATTAGGTTGGCTATGGTACTTTTACCGCCACCGGAAGGGCCGACAACGGCTGTTACCTTGCCATGAGGCGCAAGGAAAGAGACATGAGCCAGGGCCTTGACTTGGGAATCAGTTTCATAGGAAAAGCTGACATCCTGAAAAGCAATGTCATAGTTTTGTATAACAGCCTTTGTATTCTTTTCCGGCAGAACCGGGATACGCAAGATTTCATCCATGCGCTCTACATTGCCGTCAATCTGCGTAAAGGACTCCGAGATAAACATGATCTTATTCAGGATACCGGAAATCGCATGTACAATAATCAGGTAGAAAATGAATGTCAACGAATACTCTCTGAAATCCGTAGTATGCATCCCGATCAGAACACCTACCGGAATTAAAAACAGATAAATATTGTTGATGATTGTGGTAAATGCAGGCATACAGTTTTGCCAGCCCAATGCGTACTCCAGCACGAAAGAGGTATAGTCCTTAATAGATTTGCTCAACCGCTTAAAAGAATCTGCGGTCTGATTAAATGCTTTGATCTCCGGCATACCGCGCACATATTCCACAGAGGCGCTGTTCATGTTCTCCTGGGCGGTCTGAAAACGGTGCATTTTTTCCTTTGCTTCACCGTTGAATCCTGCAAACTGAACGATGAAGGCCAGAACAATACCAACCAGACAAACCACACCATACCGCCAGTCAATCCCAAGAAGAATAATGACCAGAACAAGCGGTGCGACCAAAGAGGCGACAAAATCCGGGAGCTGGTGAGCAATAAATTTCTCAACGCTTTCAATGTTTTCGTCCATGATTTTTCTCAGTTTGCCGCTGCCCAAGGTCAGATGATACCCAAGCGGAATATGCATAATGTGGTCGGCAAAGGCCACCTTCAATTCATAAAGCGTTCCAAACGCTGCAATGTGGGAACACAGTAAGGCAAAAAAGTAAAATACGATGTTCCCCAAAATACCAGCCAGGGCAAGCCAGCCCCAGGTTGAGATTGCAGAAACATTCAAGAGCGACATATCCGGGTAAACAAACAGGATTTCCCGAACGATGTAATAAATTGATAAACAAGGTGCAAAAGAACAAATTGCTGCCAGCGCAGCCAGAAACCCTGATAGAAACAAAAGCCATTTATGACCCGAAGCTAATTCCAGGCAACGCGCCAGTCCAGTCTTTGCCTTCGGCTGTTTCTCATTTTGCTGTGTCATTCCTAACCCTCCTTTTGGTCATACCCAATTTTTTTCAAAAGAAGCTCTGCTCCTCTGATTTGAAAATCATCAGTAATATATCCGTTTTCAAGGCGCATTGCCCGCTCGCAACAGGCAAGCGCACACTCTGCGTCATGGGTAATGACGATAATGGTGCGCCCCATCTTCGCCAGTTTGCGGATCATCCGGCTGACATTCCGCATATTCGTGCCGTCCAGCCCACTTGTAGGTTCGTCAAGTATGATAATAGGTGCTTCGTGTATCAGAGCTACGCCAAGAGCCAGCCTCTGCTTTTGCCCTCCTGACAGCGTAGAGGGATGCTGCTTGATGAACGGCGTCAGTTCCAGGGCTTCCAGAATTTCTTCTGCCGCTTGCTTCCGCTCCGGGCTGGCCTCTGAGCCAGTAGTCAGTTCGTCCAGCAAATCCTCACCGAATAGCTGGCTGTCTAAATCCTGGGGAATGTACCAGACCTTTCCCAAGCGGTCTTTGGGTCTGCAATGCTTTCCGAATAAAACGACTTCGCCGGATTTCTCTTTCAAAAGCCCTGCCAAGATTCGCCCTATGGTGCTTTTGCCCGTTCCGTTGGGGCCGATCAGGGCAATCACTTCTCCCTTACGGCATTGAAAGTCAATATCCTTAGCTACAATTGTTTCACCAAAAGAGTGGTTCAGTTTTTTCACTTTCAGGACAACCTCGCCGGTTGCCGCAGACGGGATTTCCGTCTGCTCAATCTGATGCAGGTCAGGAGTGCGAAGTCCCAATGCCTGGATTTCCTTATTAGTCAGAGCTTTCATTTGTTGTGCGGTAAATTCACGCACAATTTTTCCTTTCTGCACACACAGGAAGCGGTCTGCCAGATCCATCAGATAATAAAGCCGGTGTTCTGCTATGATAATGGTTTTTCCCTGCTGTTTCAAATCGCAGATAATGTCCGCAAAGCGATAAGTAGATGCAATATCCAGATTGGCAGACGGTTCATCCATTACATAGATTTCCGGGTCTATCGCCTCTGCCGATGCAATCGCAACCTTCTGGCGCATTCCATAGGACAGGCTGTGCAGGCTATGATCCAGAATGTTTTGAATCTTAATGTCCGCCGCCGCCCGGTGAACATGGTTCCGAATTTCCTCATGGGAATAACCGTAGTTTTCACAGCCGAAAGCAACCTCACCGGCAACCTCATTGGCAAAAAACTGGCTCCTGGGGTCTTGGAATACATTCCCTACGATTTTGCCGCGCTCCCAGGACGGAATTTCTTTCAGCGGTTTCCCGTCCACAAAAACATCCCCGCTTAATTCCCCCTCGTAAAAATAGGGGATCAGTCCGTTAATCACTCTTGTCAAAGAGCTTTTTCCACTTCCTGATGGGCCGGTCATAACAATGACTTCTCCGGCAGCAATGTCTAACGATATATGTTCCAGTTGATTTCCGTTCCCGCCATAGGAAAAGGTCAGGTCACGGATCATTATTTCTTTTCCCATTCCATTCCTCCTATAAAAGACAGCAGCACATAGTAGCTCCCACGCTGACAACAATCAAAAAGCAATCCAGCGCAGCAATCCGGC
Organism: Faecalimonas nexilis; assembly: GCF_059731825.1. Taxonomy (NCBI): domain Bacteria; kingdom Bacillati; phylum Bacillota; class Clostridia; order Lachnospirales; family Lachnospiraceae; genus Faecalimonas; species Faecalimonas nexilis. The sequence continues at coordinate 2,448,891 of NZ_AP029189.1, forward strand.
TGACATAGTAACTTTCTTTCTTGTAGGGGCTTTCAATTCCCCTGACTATGGCAGAAGCGGCTAACTCGTCCGCGATCTTTAAGGAGCGAAATACCATCGGGACAATGGCATATTCCAATGTATCCATTGGGTGTTTCAAAACATTGCCAACCGATTTTAAGAAACCACGAATTTTCATGGCCTCCCTGACTTCTCCAAATTCATGTAGCACAGTAGGAGCAAACCGGATCATGACAATCAATACAAGCATGATACGGGTAGGAATCGGCATTTTTCGCAGGCTGGCTGTCAGTTTCCCGGACGGGATTTTAGCCAGAAGATAAGCTGGCATAGCGGGAAGCAACAGCTTGTAAATCATGCTGAGTAGTAGCGGAGAGGGGATGCTGATCTGATATTTTGTCTCGATCATCAGCCATACAATCGCCACTAAATAGACCGCAAAGCATCCCAGAGCCTGTTTATATAAGCCGAACCAGCAGAGGATTAAAAAGATCAAAAAGCTAAAACAACCATGCCCTAAAAAACTTGTTGTAAGAAAGGTCACGATGCAGGCGCACAGCGTAAGGAAAAGAACTGTGCGCCCATCGATCTGGTCAATGCGTTTTTGCTTTTTTTCTCCGACCATCATCCTACAATACCTGCTTTTTGGAAATGCTTTCTGAGCAACCGCTGGCCGAACAATGTACCAAGAATTGCAAGAACCGCAGTAATGACAACACCCAGAAGCATCAGCGCCGGAGAAGTCACCATAGAGAGCTGCATATTCAAGGTATTTGCATCAAAACCGCTGCTTGCTGCCATTTCCTGATAGCTGTCCCAAGACCACCACAGCGGTACGGCACAGCCTACAAAATTTCCGATTGAGTTGACCATCCAGCCAATTCGGTTGCGAACTGCGCTTCGGTATGTATTCTTGCCAACCATGCATAACTCGGCAATGAGGGCTACAATCAAGAAATAGGGAACCAAGAACATATAACCCATAACACCTTGGATTAGTCCATAAACTGCAGCCCAAGCAAACAACAATCCGTGTTTGTTAATGCGATTTGCCGCAACCAAATAAAAAGTTGCTCCAATAAAGGCATCAATTCCAGCGGAACCGTACAAATATACTACCGGGAAAGGCAATGTAACCATACCAATCACCATTGCAATCGCGAAATTGATGACCATCATTGCGGCAATCGTCATAACATCGCGAACACCTATTTTTTTCTTTACCGTTTGTTCCATTCCAGAACCCTCCTTAAATATAATAGCGTCGTGGTTAGCTAAAACTAACCACGACGCTATTATACAGTAGTTCGCATCCGCTAACTACTCCAAATGAAAAGACAGTCGCCCAAAACAGCCCAAAAGTTAATTTGATTTTTTTACTTTACGATAATCCTTTGGAAGCATTCCAAACACTTCTTGAAAAGCCCTCGCAAACTTACTAATATTTGAATATCCAAGTTCACCAGCTATTTGCGTGATAGATTGATCTGTTTCCTGCAAATAAACAGCTGCAAGATTCATTTTGTAATTTTTGATATGCGCATAGGGGGTTTCGCCATAAATCTGTTTGAAAATAGCCTGAAATGTGACTTTGCTCATTGGCTCTCTTTGTAAGAGTTCTTCTATAGGTATTTTTTTGTCGAGGTTTTCTATAAGCTGTTGCCGGATTCGCTTGATAATTTCAATTTGTTCCTTGGCATAATATGTTGCTTCATACTGATCTTCAATCCGCAGTTGTTTGATATGATAAAAGAGTTCCAATAATTTAATACGGAAGTAATCTCTCCCTTCAATACCTTTTGCGGCGTACAATTCATCGAAGATATGCAACAATCGCTGTGGTGTTCGACATAAAAACCAATTTTTTTCTAATTCCAATTCTCGCCCAAGATTTAGAACATCAATGTTGTAGTAAGAAAAAAATTGTTGCGTTTGCACATCGACAGAATCTTTATCGATCACACAGCTTAGCCCCACACTATATCCAAAGGGGAAGGAATACGCCGCAGGAATATTTGCAAGAGCATTAATGCAAAATTCTCCTTCTTTCATGTGGAACACTTTGTTATTTCTTAGCTCAAACTCAACACGTCCTTTTTGGTAATGCCGGATTTCAATGATATTCTTATTAGGAATAGGCTCATGGAAAATATCTGAACAATTAAAATCCATAAAAATCAAGTCAATACCAGGGAAAAGGTCATAGTCATATAGGCTTCCTGTTCCATTGCATTTATACTCCACTTGAACATAATCATTATACTTATTTTTAATTACAGCATATTCCCCATACCATTCTGGTTTGTGGAGTTCACTCATGCTCATTTCCACCTCCCTATCAGTTGATATAAACTAATTATATAATAGTTTTTTTGGTAGTTTCATTACCAATTAGAAAAAATCACCCCGTGCTTAATTTTTATTTGAGTAATACATCCTCGCTCTAATTCATTGAAAAGCAAATCACTGTAGAGTTGATTGAGGTAACAATTATTATATGTCATAACAAGATTTCACCTCTTTTCTTTTCCGCGCAAAAGTATCTATAATTTCAACTGTATCATCTTCACCATCTTGAATTGATCAGAAACTGCCATACTGACCTTTGTGGATAGCTTTAAGTCGTTTTTAGGAATATAACGATAGTATGGTTCCTCCGCAATCACCTTCACATTACCCCCGATCTTTGCTGCCAGTTCTTCCGCTGAATCCACATAAAAGAACATCTGTGCATCGGCATGGCCGACCTGTTTCATATATTTTTTCTTCATCATGGTCATGCCTCTTTTGTTCACCGTATCAAAAACAACTTCCATATTTCCAAATTGCCCAATCATACGCAGAAGGGCAATGACCTTATGTTCCTCAAAATAATGAAATAACCCGCTTGCAGTAACGAGAATAGGAGCATCAAGTACATCATTGCGAACTTTTTTGATCCAGTCCTTCACAAAGGCATCCCCGGAAATATAAAATTCCCGCTTCGGTTCGGGAAGAAGATCTCGCCGGTATTCGATCACATGAGGCAGATCCACGGCATACCAGTGGGCCTTTCCGTTATCACATCGGTGATAGGTTGTTTCCAGACCACAGCCCAGCTGAACAATCACACCGTCCGGTCTGCGTTCCAGAAAAGACCGAATAATCCGATCCATATTGGCAGACCGGGAAGCAGAGGCCAAGAGGGTATACTGGTTCTGCATATTCTGTTCGATCAAGCCTGAAGGCAGCTTCTTTTTCAATTCCAATGCTTTTTTATCATATAAAATTTGCGGGCAATGCTCACTGGCATAGATTCTGCCCAGCATAGGGATAAACAAGGTATCCTCCAAAACGCCTAATTTTTGCATAACCAGTCCTCCTTTTTGCCTCTTCACGCAAGTTTCCAATTCTGGCTTTCTGTCTGCAGTTTTACCATATGGGCATATACACCATTCTTTTCTTCCAGATTCTTTGGTGATCCTTCTTCTGCCACGGTGCCATCAGAAAGGACAACAATTTTATCTACTCCTGCTACGGTACGCATCCTGTGGGCGATGACCAGAACCGTTTTATCTGCGATCAGACGGGAAAGGGCTGTCTGTATCAGAGTTTCATTCTCCACATCCAGGGAAGCAGTGGCTTCATCTAAAAGAATGATCGGCGCATTTTTCAGAAATGCACGGGCAATAGAGATACGCTGGCGCTCTCCGCCGGAAAGTTCACAGCCATTTTCCCCGATATTGGTATGCCATCCATCCGGCAGTTTTTCCGCAAATTCATCCACATTGGCAAGTTTCGCAGCAGCAATGACCTGTTCATCTGTGGCGTCTTTGTTTCCGATTCGGATATTTTCCAGAATCGTATTGTCAAACAGTGTAACATCCTGGAATACGATGGAATACAGAGAAAGCAGTGTTTCCGGGTCAATTCGGGATACATCCATGCCTCCCACGGTAATCTTTCCTCTGTTAATATCCCAGAACCTTGCTGCCAGCCGGGATACGGTTGTTTTTCCGCCGCCAGATGGGCCGACCAAAGCCGTAACCTCTCCCTGTTTTGCCGTAAAGGAAACATCTTTCAATACGGTTTCTCCGGTATTGTAGGCAAACCTAACATGGTCAAAGACAATATCATACCCCTGATTGGAAAGCCTGTCGCTGCCCTGCTGGATCGGATGATCGAGAATTTCATTCATACGGGCAATGTTGGTTCGTGTACTGATGACTGCCGCAAGATTCTGGAGTGCGCCCTGCAGAGGGTCATATAAACGGGATACTACCAGAAGGAACATAAAGAATGTAAGCACGGAGAGGCTTCCTTGCATGAGCAAAACAGCTCCCACCAGCGCAACCGTTGCAATACCAAGCTTCAGCACCAGCGATGCGGAAACCACAAAAACAGCAAGACCGAATTCATTGAGGATGGAACGATGCTCCACGGCACGGATCTTCTTTTCCAGACCTTTTAAATATGCCTGCTCCGCATTGTTCGCTTTCAGGTCACGAACCGTTTCAATGCACTCCTGTATCCCGTCTGCGCAGGCCATCTTTACATCCATGGCTTTCTGATTCAGATTTTCCTGAATCTTTGCGGAAAATCCCACAATCGCAAAGGCAACCGGCAGAACCCATAAGGCAGCCAGTGCCATTCTCCAGTCCGTAAAGAGCAGACCAATGGAAATCAGAACTGTAGAAATGATCGAACCCGCAAGCTCAGGGATAAAATGCGAAAAACTCTGCTCCAGGAAGGTGCAATCCGCCATAATGGTACTGGTAAGATCGGCTAAATCCTTTTTCCCGAAAAAGGAAAGGGGGATTTTGCGCAGATGCTCTGCCAGGGTAATGCGGCGGATACCGCTTTCTTTGTAAGTGGCAAAATAGGTCGCATTGTATTGAAAGAAAGTGGTCAGCAGAATCAAGCCGATACACACCACGCAGCCTGCCACATAAAATGGAATTTTCTCGCCGGGAACACCCCCGTTCATCAGATCGCTGACCAGGTAATATAAAAGTCCCACCGGAAACATAAAAGACAGATTCTGAAGGACACAGGCCAGGCAGCCTTTGATCAGGTCTTTTGCTCCCTGTTCAGACAGGGCATATTTTTTCTGCAGTTTTTTGATCATATCACTGCACCTCCTTTGTTACCTTCCATTGCACGGAAGTCTGGTAATTTTTCCACATACGGCTGAATATACCGTCTTTTGCAAGCAATTCGCGACTGTTTCCGCACTCGGCAACCCGTCCGTCGCAAATGACAAAAATCTGATCCACATTTGTTACGGTAGAAAGCCTGTGGGCAATCATAATCACTGTCTTACCCTCGGAAAGTCTTGAGAAAGCAGCCTGTACGCGGCTTTCGTTATCCGGGTCAGCAAAGGCAGTGGCTTCATCCAGAATGATAATCGGAGCATTTTTCAGCATCACACGGGCAATGGCAATTCGTTGCTGCTCGCCGCCGGAAAGATAGACACCCTTTGTACCGATGACCGTATCCACACCCTGTGGGAGTTTTTCCAGAATATCATCGCATTGCGCGTGATGAAGGGCAGTCAGAACTTCCTCACGGGTAGCTTCCGGTTTTCCCATACGCACATTTTCCAGAATAGATGCCTTGGTCAGACGGCTGTTCTGAAATACGAAAGACACCGTGTTCATGAGTTCCTCTTTCGGGATGTCTTTCACATTAACACCACCGATTTTTACCATTCCGCTCTGGGGATCAAAGAATCGGGAAATCAGGTTGGCAAGGGTTGTTTTTCCACCGCCGGATGGACCTACAAAAGCTACCGTCTGTCCTGCAGGAATGGTCAGTGAAATATCTTTTAATACTTCTTTTTCTCCATCATAGCTGAAATGAACCGATTTCAGTTCCACGGAAGCGTTTTGAGGATGCTTTGAATGTTTCGTTTCCTCCAGAGGCTTCAAATGCAAAACGCTGTCAATTCTCTGTAAAGCGTCGTCTACGATCATGGCGTTTTCACTTTGGAACATAATGCGTGTCAGTGTGACAGAAATAACCGGTGTAATGATGATATAGAAAATAAGATCCAGTAAGAAACCGGAAGTTACACCGTCTTGCGTAAGCAACAGTCCTCCGGCAATCAGTGTGGCAAAAACGCCGTTGATCGCAGCTGTATAGAACATCATCGGTGTCCGAAGCTGCCTGGTATAAGCAATCACCCATACTTTATACCGGTCAATGGAGTCTTTAAACTTCTTAAAGGAAAAGATCGTCTGGCCAAAGGTTTTTACCACCGGAATCCCACGGACATACTCTACCGCTTCATTGGACATATCATCCAGCGCATTCTGGTATTCTTTCATCTTTTCCTGCATCTGCTTTCCGGTCATTGCCATCATGATCAGAAACCCCAGCACAACCGGAACAAGACTCAATAGTCCCAGTCTCCAGTCAAACACGAACAACAGCACCAAAAGACCGCAGGGGGTTGCAATGGCATTGGCTCTGTCGGGAAGCTGATGGGCGAGATAGGTTTCGGTGGCTGCGCTGGATTCGTTGACAATCTTGCGCAGTTTTCCGCTGCCAAAACTCTCGGCAAACCCAAGAGGCAACTTAACAATATGCTCCATGGTCTGGATACGCAGGTTTGTGGCAATACGAAATGCTCCCAAATGGGAACACATCAGCCCTGCTATGTAGACAAGCACCGCTATAACCGCAAACAATACTGCCATCCAGCCATTACCGGTCAGGTTCTGTGCCTGGTCAAAATTCGGTGCCACCTCCAATACTTCCTTGATCATTTTCCAGATGTAATAGAATGGTACCAGAGCAATCAGGGCACTGATCGCAGAAAGCACCCAAGAAGCATAGGTCAGGTACTTATGGCTGCCTGCAATTTCCAGCAGGCGTGATAAATTGGATTGCTTTTTCAAAAAAATTCCTCCTTTTCTTTGTGTTTATGATAAAGAGAACACGTCTATGTTCTTACAATATCCGAATTTAGATTAGTTTCAGCTAACTATCAAGCAAAAATTATAAGGCATTACTGCCCCATAATTTTCATCCATCCCGCTGTATAAAAGGCGCGCATTTCTCTGACGTAGTTTTCGGCATCTTTGAGCGGCATTTCGTGGATGATCAATTCAAAAAAGGTATGAAACATTCCGGTGATCAGAATATGCTCCAGCGAAGGATCGATATGCGGAGAGGGCCTTCCAAGCTTCCTTAAAACCTCCTGATAGGCATGAGTCCCTTCCACTTCAATCTCCACCATTTCATCAATTAGCCCGGCAAATTTTGTTCCTTCCGAACAGCAGAGGATCAGTTTACATTCCTCTAAATGTTCGTACGCATAATGGAGCATATCGTACATACAAAGCCCCGAAATGTCACTCATGACTTCCGGCTGCTGGGCAGCTGGTAGTTCGGCGAACTCCTGCTGTGCCTTTATAAAACGTTTGAGAATATATTCGTAATGCTCACCAACGATGGCTTCAAAAAGTTCTTCTTTACTTTTATAATATCCGTAAAAGGCTCCGGTAGTCATTCCCACGGATTTCACAATATTCCGCAGGGAAGCGTCTTTATATCCTTTTTCTAAAAATTCTGCTTTCGCTGCCCGGTGGATATTTTCTAAAGTCGTTCCATTTCCGTTTATTTTGCACACCTCCTATATAACACTGTTATAATTTTAGTCTCTAAAAATTATTTTGTCAAGAGCAACAAGAAATAGTTGCATAAAAATAGCAATCCAAACAGCATTCTGTACTTTATTACTGATAAAATTTTTAAATACTGGTTTTGACAAAAGTTTCATTTTTTCTAATAAATGATAAGCAGGGTGGAGTTTGTTCTCACACCCTGCTTTGTGATTATCATGAACTACTCGAAGATCTTCTTCACTTTTTCTTTCAGCCTGTCCATATGCCTGTAAACCGCCTTTTCGGTAATCTTCAGATACCTGGCTATTTCATGAGTGCTATACCCCTGGATCTTCATCAGAACGATCTGAAGGGTAAGCCTGTCCACGGTGATCAGCACATGTTACAATTCCTGATTTTCAATACGATCCAGGAAGTCCTGTACTGTTTTTGGTTCTGCCTGATCTGTGGATGCTGCAACAGTATCAAGGTATGTACCTGTTTCCTGCACACGCTCATAATAGCGTCTGTCTGTATTAAATGCCTGACGGTCATAGAGACGGATTGCTTCAATCATATCTTCAGAAGCACCGCTGTCTCTTAAAATCTTTTCTTCTTTCTCTTTCCAGAGCTTCCATTTGCGCTCTGCTCTTCCATGGTTATATGCCATTTTCCTTACCTCCAATCTGATTTGTTTGAAAACTCAGATTGGAAAGGGCGGAGAACGGCAGCCGATACCGGAAGAAGGCTTGTCCTTTTTTCCGACAAATATCGACAAACAAAAAACCGCAAAGGCTGTTAAACCTTTGCGGCAGTAAGAAAAATAAGAACTATGCTGTAGAGCTAAAACTTCTACATTAGGGGCGTGAGAGTACCACCAACAGCAGAAGATTTTTTTGAGAGGCTATCCTCATTCCTGTATGAAATTATGTAGGTAGTTGCTGCTTTGGATAAGCAGCGGGGTGGCTGAAGCAGACCAGCACATAAAAAATCCCTCCAAACCCAAAACGGGTTCAGAGGGAAGATGTGTAATAAGGCATGATGAAGCCGCCCACCGAAACACCGTTTTTTTATTCGGTGGGCTTATCCTTTATCGCTTTTGACAGGGCAGAAATCTCGCTTTCCTGATTTCTAAAGGCGGCCTTTTTCAACCAATGTCATTTAGTTAAGACATTGAGTCGGCAGCCTCTTGCAGAGCAATGTATATAAAAATATATACCCTGCTCTTTTTTTGTAAAAAATCCTTGACAAATATAGAAAAATTTGCGACGAAGCCACTTGAATGTATTACATTTTGGAGGTAACGCCTATGATATTTGCGGAACATGTAAAAAACAAATTGTCATCTTTCATCCATGAAATGGCGACCGCCCCATGGTTGTTTTCAAAAAATCCAGAAGTTGATTTTTCACGGAACAGAAAACTTGATTTTGTATCTACAATTCAATTTCTTCTTTCTATGGAAAGTGGAAGCTTAAAAAAAGAATTGCTGGATTATTTCCAGTTCTCTGTCGATACCCCGTCTGCTTCAGCGTTCTGTCAACAGAGAAACAAACTACTTCTGGAGGCATTCCAGTTTTTGTTTTATGAATTTAATTCTTGTTTCTCATTCGAAAAAAAGTATAAGGATTATCAACTATTAGCTTGTGATGGCTCAGATTTGAACATTGCCCGTAATCCAAACGATGCAGGCACTTATTTTCAGTCTCAACCAACTGATCGGGGATTTAATCAGATTCATCTGAATGCTCTTTTCGACCTGTGCGAGAAGCGATGCACCTCTGTTTCTTCACCTTCATTATATGTATAAGTGACAAACAGCTCAAATGTGGAATTTTGTTTGTAAAAATAAGCGCATCACTATTTCTAATGATACGCTTATGATTTTAGATAACCTCAAAACACTTCAATGCATCTTTGATAGCTTCCACTTTCTCCGCTGTCGGATGTTTCCTCGGTTGTTTCAATTCTTCTACCGCATTAGGAGCGTCATACATCGGCAAGCCCAGACTTCTCTTTACCTCTGCTATATAAGCAGTATGTACCTTGAAACCATATTTAGCTTCTATGTATTCCTTTATCTTTTTGTATGTAACTCGCTCTTTCGGCTTGTACGCTTCGGCTCTCTTTACGATATTATCCAGCGGTACTTTTCCCTCACCCTCACCAAACTCAACTTTTACGTTGATATGTCCGTCTGGCTTTTTGTGGGAAAGCAGTACTACCGTCTCAACGGTACTTTCGTTGTCCCAACAAAATTCCTGTGTCTCCCTGTCTCCGAAATACACCGGAAAACGGAACTTTATGTGCTTCAGGAATCTGCCATCTGGCTGCTCCTGCTCGTAAATGTCCACCCGTTCTACAAAGCTGTTAAGAAATTCTTTCTTCTCCAGATCGGTGAACTTATCATATAGTTTATCAAAATATAAAAGAAATTGATAGACGTTTTCTTCTGATATTTTCTGTTGCTGGATATTCAACAGGCGATTCTTTACTTCCTCTATACTATTCTCCACGCCTTCAATTTCATCATACAGACGGTATAACCTTGTCTCCATATCCTGATATTTCTTCTCATAAAATTTATCCATGATATCCAGGCTATCCATCTGCTGTCCAAGTCTTGCTTTTGCTCCGGTCAGCTGCCTGTGCTGTTTTTCCAGTCCTTCAATCTCTTTTTCTATTTCCTCTGTATCTATTCTTGAACCGATTTTATTCAGAATTGCTTCTTCAAATTTAGGATTTTTCACCAGTTTCCGAATAACTTCTTCCACTGCATTGTTAATCTTCTCCTCGCTCCATTGTTTACGATATCCACATTTATGACCATCTACCAGACGACGATGTTTGCAGGCATAATAAAAATAATCCTTATATAAGGTTCCGTCTTTCTTTTTCTTTCGATTTACGTTTCCATACATACCGCTTCCACATAACGGGCATCTTAATATTCCAGATAAGATATGTTCATGATCAAGACTATGTGTCTTTTCATATTTCACACCTGTTTTTTCTCGTTTTTGATGAGCCAGCTCCCAGTCTGTTTCTGAAACAATCCCTTCATGGATACCATCGTTCAGCATATAATTTTCCTGTTTTACAATGCGATATTCATTTCTTGTTCCAGAAACTTTCTCGTTCTTCCTTCGTCCATAAGCCAGCTTTCCGCAGTATACCGGATTATCCAGAACGCCTTTTATAAAGGAAGAGGCAAATGCGTCCAGTGTATTATTCTGTCGTTTTTTCTTTTTATATCCATGCTGGTTCAGCCATGCAGCAATCGCAGAGATTCCCATATTGGTATGAATAAATTTGTCATAGATCAGACGAATAATCTCTGCTTCGTCCTCTGCGATCTGCAATTCTCCATTTACCAGTTCATAGCCATAAGGAGCAAACCCGCCGTTCCATTTTCCTTCCCTGGCTTTCTGCTTACGTCCTTCCATTGTTTGAACAAGGATATTCTCTCGTTCAATCTCTGCCACCGCAGACAGAACGGAAATCATCAGCTTTCCACTATCTTTTGAGCTGTCAATCCCATCTTCTACACAGATCAGATTCACTCCAAAATCCTGCATCCTCTGCAAAGAATTTAATACATCTGCCGCATTACGACCGAATCTGGAAAGCTTAAACACCAGTACAAACTGCACCTCATCTGTTCCATTCTCAATATTATCCAACATTCTCTGAAATTCCGGTCTGCCCTCTACACTCTTTCCAGACTTACCTTCATCGGAATACTCATTTACGATTTCCATATTCTGAAATTCCGCATATCTTTTGAGTTTTTCTTTCTGAGCATCTAGACTGTATCCATCTACCTGCATGGTTGTGGATACTCTGGTATATATATCGCATTTAATCTTTTTATTCTTCATAATCTTCCTCGCAATATAACTCCGTTTTGTTGTCCCAACTTTATTTTAGTACTTGTTCCAACTATTTTCAATACTTCTTTTTATTTTTTATTGACATATTTTCGTTACAACCATATAATAATGATAGAGACAGGATTTCTGTCATCGAAAATATTGTTCGCCCACCGTTGGCGGCTTATAAGTGATCGGCTCGAAAATATTGTTCGCTCACCGGAAGCGTCTAATAAATGTCCGGCTCGAAAATTTCGGCCCTGCCGCATGGCAGGGCTTATTTTATAGGTGATAAACATGATATATCAAGAAGGATACGTTTACCATATTAAAGATGAATACTTTGAAAAAGTACGGGATTCCAACTTAATGCAGAACAAAGAGGGCGGTACATACCGTCCTACTTTTTACTGTCTGCGTGACAATAAAACTTCTCTGTTATGGATGGTTCCACTCAGTTCTCGTGTAGAAAAGTTTAAAGCAATACACGATAAACAGGTGGCTAAATACGGAAAGTGCCTAACGATTGTTTTAGGTGAATTTGATGGAAAAGAAGCTGCTTTTCTTCTCCAGAATATGTTTCCAATCAGAGAGTACTATCTTGACCATATACATACTCGAAATAATAATCCGGTTCCTGTTAAGCATTCCATTCACAGGGAAGTAACAACACGTATGAAAAAAATTCGTCAACTTCATTCCAGAGGCAAAAAAGTGGTATTTCCAGATATTGACCGACTAGAGCAGATTATGCTTGCAGAAGTAAAAGATAACGCAACCGAATAATTTCACAAAAAAGCGACAGTCTGATTTACATTTTGTATTTCAGGAAACTGCCGCTTCTTTTTCTTCCTTATTCTGTTTTTCTTCCTCCAACTCCCGGAGGACTTCTTCGCCGTACTTATCAATCATCCGTACCAGAAAATCAATGCACCGCTCAAATTCAATATTCTGTTGCATAAGCTCCTCCCGTTATTGTTTGTTCTGAGCTTATTTTACAGAACCTGCCTGAAAACCACATTGAATAGAAATTGATTGTAAATTGACACAATCACTTTAAAAATATCCGTATTTTCTTGAATCGAATGTATGTTCGTGTTATGATAGATATACTCAATCTTAACTACGAAAGGGGAATTTCTATTGAATCGATGCGATTTTTCTTCTATTAGCACTTGCTTAAAAAATCATATCAGCGAAAGTAATCAAATGAGTCAGCCTGATTTTTTATACGAATTATTTGAAGATTTTATGGATGATCCGGCAAATCAGGATTTTTCAATGGATAACGGTCTGGTTTGCCGCTGGATGACTGGTCAGGCTAAAATCAGCCCTAAAATATCCGCTTACTATTCCAAGCCATCCAATCAGGAAAAATTAGCCCATACCATCCACCAGAATCTTCTTCCACTAATGTCTGACTGTAATATGGCTATACAAGATATTTACACTTTATTCATTCAGGATGACAGCATCTCAGATGCGAAAAAGAAAAATCTGACTCCCTTATATAAACCAGCCAGTTCAAGACTGCTGTTTCTTGCAAAACTGATTTCTTTTGGCATGGAACGTCAATTCATCAAACGTAATACCAAAAATCAGAAGCTACTCGCCGGAGGAGCTTTATCCCCCATTGTGCTGGATTATATTATGGACAGTGAGGTTCCGAAACCATGCCGTCATTTTATCGGAAGAGATAAAGAACTGGAAGAATTATATACCATGCTTGAGGAAAACCGGCATGTTTTTCTTTGCGGAATCGCCGGCATCGGAAAAAGTGAACTTGCTAAAGCCTACGCTAAGCAGTACATGAAGCATTACACCAATATCCTTTATGTAGAATATACCGGCAATCTTCATCAGGATATTACTGACATGGATTTTATTGACGATCTGCCGGAAAGCACTGAACAGGAACGGTTTCAAAGACATAACCGTTTCCTTCGTTCCCTGAAATCCGATACTCTGCTTATCATAGATAATTTTAATGTCACTGCGACACAGGACAGCTTTCTGTCAGTAGTATTAAAATATCGCTGCCAGATTTTGTTTACAACCAGAAGCAAACTGGATGAATACTGTACTCTGCCATTAAAAGAAATAGAGAATATGAACGCTCTCTTCCAGCTGGCATCAGTATTTTATTCAGAGGCAGACACGTACCGGGCAACAGTTGAAAAGATCATCGAAACTGTTCATTCTCATACTTTTGCCGTGGAACTGGCAGCAAAACTTCTGGAAAATGGAATCTCAACTCCAGACCAGTTATTAACAAGACTTCAGGTGGAAAAAGCATCTTTCCATAACGAAGATAAAATTAAAATAATCAAAGATGGACAAAGCAGCAAAGCCACCTATTACAGTCATATCCATACGCTGTTTTCTTTATACACTTTATCTCTTGAACAGCAGGATATCATGTGTAATATGTGCTTTCTTCCTTCCACCGGTATTTCTGCCCGTATATTTGCCAAATGGCTGGAACTGCCCACACTAAATGAAATCAACGATTTAATTGAGACTGGTTTCGTTCAGGCAACAACACGTCGCACTATCTCTCTGCATCCGATGATTCAGGAAATCACCCTTTCAGAGACAAAACCATCTGTAACTCGCTGCCACATATTACTGGATTCTTTACAGCACATATGTTTAATGCATGGAATGGAAGTTGATTATTACAAGAAACTGTTTCAAACAATCGGAAATATCATAGAATTGATTGAAAAGGATGATATACCAAAGTATCTGCTTTTTCTGGAAAATGCATTTCCATACATGGATAACTATAACTACCACAAAGGTATGAATGGAATCATTCAGGAATTGAAATGTCTATTAAAAGCAAAAAGTATTGGCACCGACTCCGACCGGGCATTATTACTGGATTTTCAGGCAACTCTTGAAACTAAACCTGAAAAAGCAATAAAACTGGAAAAAGATGCACTTGCCCAGATAGAAACTATCACTGTTGACAATGCTCGCCTTGTTTCCAACCTTCATGCCAATCTCGGTGGACTTTACCGCATGAACGGTCATCCCGATCTTGCAAGAGAACACATGGAAAAAAGTATCTCACTGCTTGACCAATTTAACCTGCTTCATATAAATGACAGCATACCTCAGATTGCCAATTATGCAATGTTCCTGACAGAACAGCAGGAACCCGAAAGAGGAATCTCCGAATTGCAAAAATTATCCGGCATCATCAAGGAATACCATTCCGATCACTGTCTGGATTATGCCAAAGTACAGGAAACCCTTGGAACCATTTATCTAATGACTGCCAATCTTCCGCAAGCCAAAACACATTTTAAAAGAGCTTTCAAAATATATGAAAAGATCTGGACTGATGAACCAGAAATGATTGAAGCAAAATATCAGGAAATCCAGGAGTTATATCCACAGGTTGGTTTCTTTCTTGGACAACAGCTATCAGACTTTTTAACAAAACAGACATAATTTTACGGCGGACATAATTGTTCGCCGTAAAATTTCTTTTTCCCACTTTTGGGAGAAAGTACTTATTTCAGTTTTCCATATATCTCATCCGTTACTATTTCACACCATTCGGATGATGTTTTTTCTCCCGGTACTTCAATTGCCAGATGTGAAAACCATTCATCTGGTGCTGCTCCATGCCAGTGTTTTACTTCTGCCGGAATATTGACACAATCTCCGGGTTTCATTTCTACTGCTTCTTTTCCTTCTTCCTGATAGTATCCACGTCCTGCAATGCAGATAAGAATCTGTCCGCCTCCGCTTTTTGCATGATGAATATGCCAGTTATTTCTGCAACCAGGTTCAAAAGTCACATTGAAAATTCCAACCTGTGACGTAGACACAGGAGCCAAAAAACTTTTCCCTGTAAAATATTGTGCAAATTTATCATTTGGCTCTCCAATCGGGAATATCATCTTTTTAGCATGAGCTCTCATTGCTTCATCTTCATATGAAAGATCACCTTCGTCTATACTCCAGACATCTTTTGCAAGATTGAATGCCGCCCATCCTTTTGGCCACCCTGCATAAAATGCTATATGGGTAATCACGGCTGCAATTTCTTTCTGAGTCACTCCATGAGCTTTTGCATTTTCAAAATGATGTACTAAAGATGTATTAATCATTCCTGAAGCGATAAGTGCTGTGACTGTTATAATACATCTTGTCTTTACATCAATATCCTGATTATTCCAGTTTTCTCCAAACAAAACATCATCATTAAAATGTGCAAACTGTGGTGCAAATTCATTCAGTGCGTTTCTTCCTGCTGTCTGTACAATTTTTTTCACTTTAATCACCTGTCCTTATTTTAACTTTGCTCCATCCTTAAAAGCATTTCCCACACGTTCTCCAAGTCTGTAATATCCGTGATGTACCGGATCATATGTAATTGGTGTAAACTTACTAAGATCAATTTCTCCGTCATCACCGAGATATTTCTCATCTGCACTTACATTTTTAATTTCCGCAAGATACTTGCTGCCATCAATGACTTTTACAAGTTCACACTCAAGAGTCAATGGAAGTTCATTGATGATTGGTGCATTTACAAATTCACCTTTCGTTGTAGTAAAGCCTGCTTTTTTCATCTTATCTGCTTCTTTATTTGCAGAAACAATTCCCACATAATCGCAGGCAACCAGATGTTCAAGATCTGCCACCCCTACTGTAAAAGCCTTATTTTTTATAATATTGTCTGTTGTCTTATGGGCAGACAAATCTACAATAATCTCATTTGCACCTACAATTCCGCCCCATGCAGCGTTCATTGCATTTGCCTTTCTATTTTCATCATAGGTTCCCAGAATCATAACCGGCTGTGGATATAAAAATGGCTTTGCTCCAAAATTTTTTCTCATTGTTTTATCTCTCCTTATGGTTATTTGTTTATATCAGTATTTATCTGCCCAATCCATTCTGTAATCACCTCTTCTGAAGTTTCCAGATGATCTTTTCCTTTGGAATCAAACTGAATCTGCATTTCATGTGCAAAGGCAGCTCCTTTGCAATTTTCCTCCATATCTTTTATAACATGCCCCGGCCATCCACCATTTGTCATAAATGGAATCACTGTCTTTCCTGTAAAATCATTTGTTGTCAAAAATGTAAGCACTGCAGGTGCCATCGTATACCACCACGTTGGAGTTCCGATAGCAATCACATCATAATCAGCAAGATTTACAGATATCGGATTGATCTGAGGCATAAAGCCTGCCTCTACCTCTCTTTTTCCCTGTTCAACCACATCTTCATGACTGCCGCTGTATGGCTCTGTTGTTTCGATTCTCGCAATATCTGCACCTGTCCCATTAGTCAGCTGCTCTGCAATTCTTTTCGTGTTTCCATTTGACCAGGAATAATATACAACTAACATTTTCTTCATTATCTCTATTCTCCTTTACTTATTTTAACCCCTGTAAACAGATAGATATAACCCACCATGACTACCGCTAAGAAAGCCACTATTACCCCGATGGTTATCTTTTTCCTTGTTTTCATTGCTCACCTCTTTTATTTCTTCTGTATTTTTGAACCTCCAAACACCTGCGACATCGGCATATGGGCAAGCATCTCATCAATAGATTTTACTTCATCCTGAGTCAGCTTTATATCTGCTGATTCCATATTTTCTTCCAGTCTATTTACTTTTCTTGTTCCCGGAATTGGTACGATATATGGTTTCTTTGCAAGCATCCATGCAAGAGAAATCTGTGCAGGCGTGGCATTTTTTTCTTCTGCAATCACTTTCATCCAGGACATAAATTCATTATTTTCCTTTAATCCTTCTTCTGTAAACTGTGGCATTGCGCTTCGATAATCTCCCGGCTTTTCAAATTCCCCATGGGAATGATATGCTGCTGTCAGTAATCCATTTGCAAGCGGCGAAAATGCAACAAATCCTATTTTCAATTCTTCAAGCACCGGGAATAATTTCTCATAATCCCTGTACATCATGGAATATCTGTTCTGAATCGCTGTAACCGGGCATACTTTATGTGCACGTCGAATAATCTCTTCACTGGCTTCTGATAACCCCCAGTGTGTGATTTTTCCCTGCTCCATTAACTCCTTCATAGCTCCTGCCGTCTCTTCAATCGGTACAGTCATGTCAATACGATGAATATAATATAAATCAAGATGGTCTGTGTTAAGTCTCATTAAAGATCCCTCAATCGATGCTTTAATCGTCTCCGGTCGTCCATCAGGAATCAAAGGTTTATTTACAGTTGTTGCAGTTTCATCAAAACGTATCCCACACTTTGATGCAAGGACAATTTTGTTTCTATATGGCCTTAACACTTTCCCAAGCAGTTTTTCATTGTGATGAGGGTCTTCTGTTGTTCCGTATATCTCTGCCGTATCAAAAAATGTGCAGCCTTCATCGATCGCTTTTTCAATCAATTCTTCTGCTTCTTTCTGTGTTGAAACAGTTCCATATGCATGACTCATTCCCATACATCCAAATCCGATTTCTGATACTTCTAAGTCTCTTCCTAAAATTCTTATCTCCATCTTTATCTTCCTTTTCTATATTTCAAACTTTACTGTAAGTATAAGAAAAAGAGACTCCGGACAGAAGTCTCTCTTTCTTAGGCAGTTTAAACCTAAAGGTTATGTCTTACTTATTACGATTCCTCCAAATATTTTTATATTCTTTTATAATCCAAGACTGTCTATCCATGAACTGATATCTGATTCAGACGCTCCACCATGGAATCGTTCCCCTTCTTTCCAGTCACCTGTTCCTGTCATCTCTTCCAGAAGATTACCGCTGTCACCGATTCCCGAGGTCGCTGCTGTACAGAATGGGATGACTGTTTTTCCTGTAAAGTCATTCTCTTTTACAAAGTTATCTACTGGCCATGCTGCAATTCCCCACCAGATAGGATAGCCAATGTATACCGTATCATATGAATCCCAGTTATCAACTGTTGTAGACACCAGTTCCACATCTCTTAAGCTCTCATCATCATGTTCTCTTGACACCCGGCTGTCATCATCTGTCCAGTCAAGGTCATCATCTGTATATGGCTCCACAGGCTCTATTTCAAACAGATCTGCCTCTGTAATTTTTGCTATCTTTTCAGCAACATCTTTTGTATTTCCTGAAGCTGAATAATATACAACCAATGTTTTTCCATTTCCTGTTGATGTATTTTCTGTTGTATCTGTAGTGTTTTCGGAATTTGTATCCGCTTCTTCATTTCCAGACTGGTTTGTACTTGTAGACTGGCTGTCATTATTAGAAGCAGACTGGTTGGTATTGCTTGCTCCACATCCTGCCATCAAACCGATTGCCACGATGCATGTTAAGAGTACTGCTGCTATTTTCTTTGTTTTCATTCTAAGGTCACCTCCTGTCGTATAAAATGTTTGTCACGCTAATTCCTATCGGATGAAATTGGTAAATACAAAATCCGGTGCCTTTGGCATTTCAATTCCCATTTTTGTCGCAACATTTTTACAGTTAATGAAATATGCCATATTGTTTCCAAGGATCTGCATAACCTGCATTCCTTCGAGATCCTGTTTTACTTCATCCGGATTCGTCCCATGTACCATATTCCAATATCTCGATGTGATAATCGGCATCTGCATCAGACCAAAATATTTATTTACCTGATCCCATGTGGCCGTTGTTCCGGCCCTTCTTGCTGAAATTACCACAGCGGCAGGTTTCAGGCGGAATCTGTCGCCGCCACCGTTTAAATCGGCATAAAAGGCTCTGTCCATAAAGGATGTGATTGCACCGCCTGCACCACCCCAGTGTACCGGAGTTCCAAATACGAATCCGTCATAATCCCCTGCTATTTCCAGAAATTCATTCACGATATCATCCAGGATGCATTTATTTTTTTCCTGACATTTTCTGCAGGCAATACATCCTGAAATCGGCTTGTTTCCAATCCAAAAAATATCTGTACTTATGCCATTTTCATTTAATGCACTGGATACTTCACAAAGAGCTGTATAAGTACAGCCATTTTTGTGTGGACTGCCATTGACAAGTAATACTTTCATTGATTTTTCCTCTTATGCTTACCAGTTCTTTTTTTCTTTTGAACTGTCATTATTCTTTTTTCTTTCCTCAACCATCTTCACGAACCATTCCACCATATTCGGATCCTGATGCGAGAAGAAGGAGCTTGTCTTCTTGTCCAGTTCTGCAATAGTCTTCATATCTTCATCAGAAAGTGTGAAATCAAAAACATTAAAGTTTTCTTCCATTCTCTCAATGTGTGTTGATTTCGGAATAACCACTACCCCTCTCTGAATATGCCAGCGAAGCATAACCTGTGCCGGAGTCTTCTGATATTTTTCTGCAATCTCTGCGATGACAGGATTCTCAAAGGTGCCTCCTCTGCCCTCACCGAATGGTGCCCATGCTTCTAACCGGATGTCATATTTGTCTGCCCATTCCTTCATCTCTTTCTGCTGATTGAAGATGTGGGTTTCCACCTGATTTACCATAGGTTTAATGCGGTTGAAGGATGCAAAATCAACCATTCTGTCTACATAAAAGTTGGAAATTCCGATTGCTCTGATTTTTCCCTCATCGTACAGATCTTCCAATGCATGGTAAGCACCGTAAGCATCTGAAAATGGCTGGTGAAGCAATACCAGATCCAGATAATCTGTCTTTAACTTCTTCATGGATTCAAGAAATGATTTCTTTGCTTCTTCATATCCATAATGTTCAACCCACACCTTTGTTGTAAGGAAGATTTCTTCTCTTGGAATGCCTGACTTTTGGATTGCATTCCCAACCTCTTCCTCATTAAAATAACTCTGTGCTGTATCAATCGCCCGGTATCCAACTTTTAAAGCATCAAGCACACATCTTTCACATTCCTCTTTTGTTACCTGATATACGCCATATCCCAGTATTGGCATTTTTACACCATTATTTAATGAAATATATTCCATTGTCGTATCCTCCTTGTTTTCTTTCATTCATCTTACATTCATACTATAATACTGATAGATTCCTTTGAGAAGTTTCGATAAGTTTTTCAGTCTTAACCTTTCGGTTTATTCTGGTTCTTACTGATTGAACAGCCATCCCATAATTTCTTTGTCACGACAAAACAGATAGCCACCGCCATGCTGATAAGTGACCGGTGTTCCTTCAAAGTAATCTTTATCTTTTACATCCAGTACCACCAGTTTATCAATCTCTGATTCCGATAATCCCTGTTCTTTGTAAAGCTCATGTATCTGCTGGTATGCCTCTTTAAAAGGTTCTGATCCATAGTATTCGTCGCTTTCGCCAATCACAAAATATACCGGCGTTTTCATCTCCACAACCGGCTCATATGCACCATCCCACTGAGAGCTGCACATAAGTGCCGCTGTATATAATTCCGGTTGCTTTGCCAATACCAGTGACAGGGTTTCTCCTCCTCCGGAATAACCATTAATATATACTTTCGATGTATTAATAATATAATGCGTCAGAAAATACTGTGTCAGTTCAATTGTCTGATCTGCTGATGTCTGTCCCCAGTCATTTAACTGTGGAGCTACAATAATCATATCGGTAATATACTTCTGTGCTTCAAATCCAAAATCTTCTGTCCGGATATTTTCTCCCACGCCCTGAAAATATAATCCCTGATATCCGGGTAATGTTACATATAGTGCATATTCCTTTGTCCCGTCATATGCATCCGGAATATATACATTGTAATGAATGTCCCCTTCATTTGGAGAATGAAGAACATTATCCAGGAGGAAGCCCCGGTATTCTTCGCTTCCCGGCGTAACATTTTCCAATTCATCTCCGGATGTATTTTTTTCTGTATTTTCTTTTTTCTCATCTGTCTTCTGCTGTACGGTCTGTACCTGGTTTATTGTTTGTTGATTCTTCTTTTCATCCCTGCCAGGTTTTAAAAAGTAGATATATACCATGATTACCATTGCTAAAATAACAACTCCAATAATTGTAAGTACTAATTTCCGCTTTTCCATAAATACACCACCTTCTTTCAGTATTAACCTTTTCGGTTTCTCTTACCTGTTTTCTTTAGAAACACTCCACTATAATATCCAATAAATGCTATCAATATCATTACTGCCAGATAATCCAGCAGAAAAGGAAAGATCCCCTTTTCATAATCATAAAATACAAAATGCATCCTCATAATCTCCTATCTGTCTCCTGTAAAATGCATATAAACCATAACCTGCAATTGTGGTTGCGACAGATCTTGCTGCCCATGTTCTGATGACGAATGGATGTTCCCATAATCGTCCTGCCATTGCTACCGCTATATTCCAATGAAATCCGAGATGTAATGACATCACAACCAGTCCCCAGTATGCGCAAAACATATGTATCTGTCTGGCTGTCATATATGTTCCGGAAATCTTTATCCATTTAAATATGTGATTTGACAATAATATTCCACTTATCATGGAACCCATTATAAGAATAAGCATGATGATAACCAGTACTGTCTGTATCACTCTGAACGCATTATATTTTCCTTTCCTTACAGAGGTCACCCATTTATGATTCAGTATGTGATGTGAAATAAAAAGCACAAGCATCGCCATACCAATCCACTCATGTGCAGTCTCGCTGAGCAGACTATATGGCATAAGAAGAAGCAAACATATCGTCATTCCTATATCTATCAATATTTTTGCTGTAAATCGTTTATTTTTCATATCCTACCTCTTATCTAAAGCATTCATATTGTCTTTATCTGCATATAGTATCCTCCATTTTCACTTCAGCTAAAGTATAACAAAACGAGACTCCATTAGAAGTCTCGTTTTGTTATTCAGTATTAACCTTTAGGTTTCTACTCGCATGTATTCAATTTTTATTTTACCTTGTTAATAGCATTTATCAGCCGCTTAACCTTAATGGACGGTTTTTTCGAATGAAGAATTCCAAACGGCATAGTATAATCCCACTCTACTGGAATGATTCTGATCAGTGGATGAACACTTTCCCAGCTCTTGAATGCCAGTAATACCTCATTATTGTTTTCGCATCGGTTAAATGCTTCTACATTGTACAGATTAAAGTCTACAATATTGATTTCAGGATGATTTTTCATCATATCATCCCTTAGCATATCGCCATAATAACTCCATCCTCTTTGCATGAGCATAAGATTTTCTCCAGCCAGATCATCAAGTGTAATTTTTTCTTTTTTTGCCAGCCTGTGATGAATTGATACCGCCACACAAAATGGTTCTCTTGAAATCTCAGTGCCATCACAGCCTCTGAGTTCAAGCATTGTTTCATCAAAGATTCCAGCTATCACATCAATATTCTTTCCCATATTAGCCAGTATCTCTCTTGCATTCTCTGGTGTATTTTCAAATGTAATCAATTTAAACTTCATCTCCGGATATATTTTCTGTATCTTAGGCCAAAGTTCCACAAAAACTTCCGGTGGCGTCATCGGAGATATTCCAACACGAATGATTTCTTCATTATGATTCATTGCTTCCTGCGCCCGTATCAACGATTCTTTTGAATATTGAATCAGATATTTTGCATCCTGATAGAGCGATTTACCAGCTTCCGTAATAATAAGACCTCTGTGTGTTCTTTCAAATAATTGCAAATTTAAGCTGTTTTCCAAAGAATTTATCTGTTTAATAACCGCAGGTGCACTTATATATAATTCTTCTGCCGCTTTACTAAAACTTCCAGCTTCTACAACGCAGATAAATGTATCAAGTTGTGGATTATACATCATGTAATTCACTCCTTTGTTCTTATATACACGTTAGCAATAACGTTTTTTATTTCTATTGGCTTAACACTTGATATTATACTTCAACTCAAAAAATATTGCATCTGGTCTTATGTCAAGAAAAAGTACAAATTAAATACAACCAATTTTCTCTTTTTATGTAATTGTTAACTTGCTAAGCTTGTTACAGTCGTTTCCAGATTTTTTAGATATTGTTCCTCATATTCATTTGGAGATAAATATCCACAATGACTATGAATACGGACGGTGTTGTAGAACGTCTCGATATATTCAAAAATCAATTTATATGCATGAGTATAATTGAAAATTTTGAAACGATTAATCCACTCTCGTTTTAAAAGGGCATGGAACGATTCTATGCAAGCATTGTCCCAAGGATAAGCCTTCTTGGAATAGCTGTGAATCATTCCTTCCGTTGCCTTGTGAAATGCTTCTGATACATATTGACATCCTCTGTCACAATGAAAAATAAGCGGATTTTCAATATGTCTGGACTGTTTTGCCTTTTCAATACATTTTACTACATGAGATGCCTCCAGCGTCTCACTTAGTACCCAGGAAATGATTTTTCTGGAATATAGATCCATAATACTGGTAAGATATACAAATCCTTCATATGTCCAAATATAAGTGATATCTGAGCACCATACAGCATCTGGATGTTCTGGATTAAATTTTTCGTTCAAAATATTTTTTAGTTTCTGGCTTAGATCAGAATCAATGGTTGTTTGAGTATACGGTTTGATCCATTGCGCTTTTATTCCCATTTGACGCATATAATTTCCCACTGTTTTTTCAGTAATAGTTTCTCCGGATTTCCGCAATTCAGCTGCAATTTTAGGAGCACCATAGTTTTGATGTGAATCATCATAAATCTTTTGGATTTTTTCTTTTAAAACAGTTCGACGAATAGACGTGTCCGAAGGAACCCGCTTCTTCCATGCATTATAACCAGATCGTGAAACGTCCAATTTTTTCAGTATCCCGCTGACAGAAACTTGACGTTTCACAGGCAGGTTGTTAATTTCTTCTACATATTTAGATGTAGCAGCGTAAAGAGTTTTTGTCATTTTCCCAGAATACCGATTGCTTTTTTTAACACTTCAAGTGCATCCTTTGTATCGCGTAATTCTCGTTGCAGACGTGCGATTTCTTTTGCTTCATCACTTGCGTAATTGCCTGAACCACGAGTAGGAACAGTTCCTTCATGTTCCTTTGCTGATTTCATCCAAGTCTTTAGTGCTGATTCACTAATTCCAAGATTTTCAGCACACTTACGAAGCGCAATCTCAGGATGCTCCAACCGATATCTTACTGCATCTTCCTTAAACTCTTGTGAATACCTTGTACCTCTTGCCATAACCATTCTCCTCTCTTGATCTATGACTATCATATAATATTTATTGAAAATGGTCATGTTTATTTTGTACTATTTATATTCTAACATCAATCTTTTTCTCAATTCCAACTCAATTTCCCCTCAATGCCTTTTTCCTCTGATTTTCGTATGCTTATCTCACAGCAAAGCAGTACCACACCGGTACAACCTGCTGAATCAATCAATACGATAAAAGGAGGGGATAAACCATGCAGAACAATATCCGCAACACAAACCTACGCTTTAATCTGGACAAAGAACAGCAGCGGAGAGCCTGGGAATATTTACAGACGATGGACAGGCAGGATTTTAAATCTTACAGTCAGGTAATCTCTCTTGCACTGGTAGATTATTTTGACCGCTACTACCGCACACAGGCTGATCCTTATCTGGAAACAAGAGAACGGGAAGAACTTTTTGTGAAACAGATTGTAGATGCAGTGGAAAACAGTCTGAAACAGGCATTGCCACTTTTTCTTTCCGGACTGACTGCAGGCATGGTGCAAAGGGAGCCCCAAATCAGGGCGTCCTTTCCAGCACCTGAAAATTCACTGCCAGATAGTGATGTAGACTGGGATTTTCTTGGCGAATAACTGATTGGAGGTGAACACATGACGGACTTTCTGACAGCAGACACCAACCTGCCATCTTATATGATGTTTCCCCGTTTTCTTCTGGACATGGAAATAAACGAAACTGCCAAAATGCTTTATATTATCCTGCTCGACCGGGCAAGGCTTTCCCAGAAAAATGAGGGCTGGTCAGATATCGATGGTCATGTGTTCATTTACTTTACAATTGAAGCACTGGCAGAAGTTCTCCACAAAAGCCAGATGACGGTTAAAACTGCTCTGGCAGTACTGGAAAAACAGGAGCTTATCTTCCGAAAACGGCAGGGACCCGGACAGCCCAATCGAATTTATGTAAAACTCCCAAAAGAAACCATCCACTATACAAACAGATTTCTTTCCCTAAGACAGACAGAAAACTGTCCTATTGACAGACAGGATTCTTTCCCTGATACAGACAGAAAACTGTCTGGTAATAAGAAAGAGATAAAAAAGAACAATTTAGCAATAAGAGGGAGTAAGGAGCCACTCTCACCCTATGGAAAATTTCAAAATGTTTTTCTGTCAGAAAAAGAGCTGGAAGATATCCGGCAGACAATCCCTGACTGGCAGGATTATATTGAACGCTTATCCGGTTATATGGCTTCTACCGGAAAGCAATATCAGAACCATGCAGCTACCATCATCAGTTGGGCAAGACAGGATCATCCTGCTTCCCGGCAAAGAAATTACGAAAGTGAGGAATACGAAACATTATGACAAAATTTACAGAAAAAGCAACCGCTATAACACCAAACAGAGAGATTCAGCCTGATGAATATTTTAACGAAACAGACCACCTGATCTACTGTTCCAAATGCAATACGCCAAGACAATGCCGGCATGAATTACAGGGAAAAGTTCTTATTCCTTCCATCCGCTGTAAATGCCAGCAGGAAATCTTTGAGCAGGAAGAAGCCCAAAGAAAACTTCATGAAAAACAAATGGAAATAGAGCATCTTAAAACCAGTGGCTTACAGGACAAAGCACTCTACGACTACACGTTTGCCAGGGATAACGGCATCAATCCGGAAATAAAACTGGCACACAATTATGTAAGTAACTGGGAAGAGATGAAATCAAACGCTTCCGGACTTCTTATTTGGGGTGATGTCGGTACTGGAAAATCTTTTTTTGCAGGCTGCATTGCCAATGCCCTTCTTGAAAAAGGCATTCCTGTACTGATGACCAACTTCTCTCGGATTCTAAATACCCTTACCGGAATGCATTTTGAAGACAGAAACCAGTTCATCAACAGCTTAAACCGCTACAGTCTTCTGATTATTGATGATCTCGGAATTGAGCGGAACTCTGACTTTGCACTGGAACAGGTATTCAATGTGATTGACAGTCGTTACCGCAGTAAAAAGCCCCTGATCATAACGACCAATCTCACTTTATCAGAGCTGAATAACGCCGCTGATATCGCACACAAACGAATTTATGATCGTATTCTGGAGAGATGTATTCCTGTCCGTATCAATAACCGGAATATTCGTCAGGACAATGCAACAGCTAATTTAAAACAGGCGAAAAAAATCCTGTTGAACAATCATGCTCCAAACCAGAATTGACTCAAAAAAGTATAACACAATGATTACTTTTCACTGACAGTGGTACTACTTTCTTTCCTCATTTATTACCGGAAATATGTCACTGTCAGTTATCTAAAACCATAGTACCAAACCAAAAGATTTTAAAACCAAAACTGCCCGGATACGGGCATAAAAAGGAGGTGCCAGATATGGCAGATAAAAAAATCATGACACCGGAAGAAAAAGCACTTTTACAGGCAAGACACCGCCAGGAAGAAGCCGAAGCAAGAAATCGCAAAAAAGAACGTGATGCCAGAACACACAGGTTAGTCCAGGAAGGAGCAATTCTGGAAAGTATTGTTCCCCATATTAAAGAAATGGATTTAGATTCCCTGAAACGGGAGCTGATGATCCGGCTACGGGGAATGTAAACGCACAAGTTCTACTCCCGAAGGGCGCACTTACTCACCACCTGATAAATCAGGCAGTGGTATCCCCTTCGGGGCTCGTGCGCTCTGCCGAGGGCTTTATCCGCTGTTGCAGGCAACATCGAAAGGAGGTGCCAGATATGGCAATTTATCATATGCAAGCCAAAGTCGTCAGCCGTGGTTCCGGTCGGTCTGCTGTTGCTGCTTCTGCTTATATGAGCTGTAGCCGCATGTACAATGATTATGACGGCATCCAGCATGACTATACCAGAAAGCAGGGGCTGATCTATCAGGAGGTGATACTTCCTCCAATGGCTCCATTGGAATGGAATGACCGGGAACAACTCTGGAATGCTGTGGAAGAAAACGAAAAGACCAAAGACAGCCGACTTGCAAGAGAATTTGTTGTCGCACTCCCCGTTGAGTTGAATAAAGACAGCAATATTTCTCTTCTTCAAGATTTTATTAAAAAGAATTTTGTAGATATGGGGATGTGTGCTGATTTTGCCATTCACGATATAGATGGTCACAATCCCCATGCACACATTCTTCTTACTGTCCGACCACTAAATGAAAATGGAACATGGCAGTATAAAACCGAAAAAGAATATCTCTGTATCAAAGATGGGGAAGAAAAAGGATTCACTGCTTCTGAATTTAAAACTGCTCAGAAACAGGGATGGGAAAAGCAATATCGCTATAAAGTTGGGAAAAAGAAAGAATATCTGACTCCATCTTCCGCACAGGAAAAAGGATATGAACGGATTGATAAGCACCCCAAGAGCAGCCGATATGGCAGACAGAATCCTATTTCCGAACAATGGAACAGTGATGAACAACTTTGCATCTGGCGGGCAAACTGGGCAGATGCCGTAAATGAAATGCTTGCACGTAATCAGATAAATGCTACCATTGATCACCGCAGCTTTGCAGATCAGGGAATCACCGAACAGCCAACCATCCATGAAGGCTACATTGCCCAGAATATGGAAAAGAAAGGCATGATAGCAGACCGCTGTGAAATCAACCGTCAGATTCGTGCGGATAACAAAATGCTCCGAGAATTAAAAGCAAAAGTAGCAAAACTGGCTGAAGCTGTAGAAAAGTCTATTCCAATAATTGCAGAAACATTGGAAGCAATCCGAAATCACATGATTTTTACACAATATCATTTGCTCCACAATGAGATGCAAAAAGAAGTGATCCATGACTGGATGAATCATTTTAATCCAATACTGAATAAATACAACACCGTTAAAAAGAAACTCAAAGCTAAAGTTACAGAGCGGAAAGAACTGAATGTGAAAAAAGAGAAAACCAGTATTTTGAATCCCATCCAGCATATAAAATTGAATCAACAGCTTACCACTATTACCGAAGAAATCGAAGAACTGAAATCAAGGAAAGAACAGCTAATCTTCCAGGCAGAATGCTCTACCGATAAAGATATGACGAATCTATCCAAGAAATACGACCAGATGAATAACAATCTTGATATCCTAGATTCTCAGGACATCTCGCTCAAAAAACAGCTTGAAAAAGATGCCGCCGCTTTCCGGGAAGAAAAATTTCGTCCTGAACCTGAACAGTATACAGAATTGCTGGACACCAGAATCCAGATACGTCCTGATTTCCGGGATAAGCTGATCGAGCAGCTCAAAGGTACTTTTGGTAAGTATTATGACTATCACCGCCGTGATATTGCAGCCAATGAGGTGGATTATCTCAATGTGGAGGATCCTGATGTTTTTTCCCATCGTACCTGGGAACTTGAATATCAGAGGAAACAGGAGATGCGGCGAAATCAGCCTGCTCGGACTAAGAAAAGGTCGTATGATATGGAATTATAATTTGGCTCTTCTTTGCCCATTATAAACACAAGAGCTGAACAAATAGGAGTTTTCTTCCTACCTGTTCAGCTCTTTGTTTACCTGTAAATCAATTCATTTAACACAATCTCTTCTGCCATATTACGAATACCATTTACCGCTCTGACCCATTCCATCTGGTCACAAGCTTTCAATTCTTCCGTAATGCCCTGCCTCTCCATCATCTGACGCACCAGAATATCCATTCTCTCCTGTGCTTCATCGTCCACAGTATTCAGATGTTCTGTCAATCTGTCTTCCAACATATACAGTGAATACATTGCCGGACGATGCTCTTTCAGATACGTTTTCCGCATCATTCCATATTTCCCATAATGCGGTTCTTCATCTGTACTGACAAGATTCGGATAGTAAATTCCGTCTGCACCAAGTGTGTAGGTTCCACCCATTTTTTCAAATGTGCTTTTCATGTGTTATTCCTCCTTGAAATCAGCGATGTCCTTAGATCATCGCATAATATTTCAGGGCAGCCTTGATAGCATCTTCTTTCTCTTTCGGGCATTGTGGAACTCTTGCATTTTCTGATTTTGGAAGATTATAGTTTTCTCCCACTTCAATTCCACATTTGCGTTTTACCTGAGAAATATATAAACTTGAAACCTTCAAGCCAAATTCTTTCAGCACATAATCTTTGATTTCCTGATAGGTTGCTTTCAACTCGGTACTGGTGGCATCCAGCTCGTCCAGGTCTAAGTCGATCTCTATCGTGTCATCTGGTTTTTGTTGGGACAAAAGAACAACCGTCTCCACATGCACGGTCTGACAAAATTGATCCACCGCCGTGCACTTCTCCACCCGATATCCTCTTGCCTGTATCATCTCCAGATCCCTCGCAAGACTTGTCACTTTGCAGGAAATATACACAATCTTATCCACCCCATAGTCCAATATCTTCGGCAGTGCTTTTGGGTGTATCCCATCTCTCGGAGGGTCCAGCACGATCACATCCGGTTTTTCTTCAATTTCATCCAGCACCTTGAACACATCACCTGCAATAAATCTACAGTTGGAAAGTCCGTTGTGCTCTGCGTTTTCTTTCGCAGCCTCCACAGCCTCCTCGACAATCTCCACGCCGATTACCTGTTTTGCAACCGGAGCTAAAACTTGTGCGATCGTTCCTGTTCCACTGAACAAATCAAAGACCGTCATGTTGTGGATATCCCCGATATAATCCCTCACGGTTTTATAGAGAATCTCCGCACCCTTTGTATTTGGCTGGAAGAATGAAAACGGTGTGATTTTGAAGTCCATATCAAGCAATTTCTCGTAGAAAAAGTCCTGTCCGTATAAAATTCGAGTTTCATCACTCTGTACTACATCAGATAAGGAATCATTTAAAATATGAAGAATTCCAACGATTTTTCCTTCCAGCTGCAATGCCAAAAGTGCGTCCACAAGCAAAGATAAATCGTGTTCTTCCTGTGTTGTTGTCACAAGGTTTACGAGAATTTCTCCGGTCTGATCACCACGGCGTAAAAGCAGGTGGCGAAGATAACCCACATGTTGCATTTTTTTATAATATGCCACATTTTTCTCTTTAAAATATTCCAATACACACAAGAGAATCTTTGTCATATCTTCGTGCACTAATTTACAATCAGCTGCTGTCAGCACATCATATGTGCTTCCCTTTTTGTGCAGCCCAAGTGACAGCGGACCGTCTTTGTATTCATCTCCAAAGGAAAATTCCATCTTATTACGGTAAGCGAACTCTTTTGGGCTTGCTTTTACCCCCTCAAATTCATAATCTTCCAAAATGGCGGCATCCAATATTTCTTTTACCTGATCACCTTTCATTTTCATCTGTTCCTCGTAAGACATCGTCTGGTACATACAGCCTCCACAGGCAGGGAAAATGCTGCACACAGGTTCTCTTGTCTCCAAAGGTGATTTTTCAAGAACTTCCAAAAGCCTTCCTTCCGCTTTCCCTTTTCGTATTTTGTTTACACAGAATTTTACCTTCTGACCTGGAATACCATTTTTTACAATCACTGATTTTTCCTCGCCCTCGACAGTCACCAGTCCTTTGTTCGGAAATGCTACTTTTTGAATAATGCCTTCATATACTTCTCTCTTTTTCATCTATATAAAATCCTCTCTATACTTTTCATTTATTGTTTTATTCTATCAGTTTCCAACTTTTTTGCCAACCAAAAGTGAACAATCTTTCCAAAATGTATTGAGTTCTTGCCTTTTTCCATCTATAATTTTAGTAATACAGATTGAGGAGGGATTTCATGAATTGGAAAGAACAATGGATTGCCGCTTTAGACAAAGAACATCTATTCGAGAACTCAAGCCACCGGACACGTTTCAAAGAGCTTTTAGACTGTTTCGCCGATTATCCATTTTTCACCAAAGGGCTCTGTAAATGTATGTATCTGTCCGCTTGGGATGAAGAGCATTTCTGCATTATGCTCTCGATGCTGACTGAGATGAGTCTTGAGCATGAAAAAAATACAGATGAGATGCGTACTCAGGGGGATGTTCTGATTGCAGAACAACCTGAAGAAGAGGCATATATTTACCGGCTTTCAAATGCGTTTTTAGACGATATGCCATTTCAGCTTGACGATCCGCAAAAAGTGCAGCCTGATATTCTGCATATTATCCAAAAGGCATTGCACGCATCTGACATCATTGATCGGCTCTAATAAGCACTGCAGATCACATGAAAAAAAGAGTTCGATTTGCTTTCGCATACCGAACTCTTTTTTACATGAAATTATGCTTCGCTCAATATTTTTTTGTACACCGGAATATACAGTATAAATGACATCAAAAGCAGAAAACCGCTCAATACAATCAACATATTCGCAATTTGCTCCTGAATATTCGGCGCCAGAATCAAAATAAACATCACAACATAAAGCACTGCTGTCGATACTTTTCCGAACCACTTCGCACCGTTTAACATTTTCCCTTTTTTCAGAAGAATCACGCCCATAATTCCCATAACCCCTTCTTTGATGACAAACAGCACCACAACCGGAATCAGCCATTGGAAACGGAACGACAAAGAAAATACAATCGCTGCCTGTGTTAATTTATCTGCAACCGGGTCAACAATCTTTCCCAGGTTAGTAATCATATTGAATTTTCTTGCAATAAATCCATCTAAAAAATCGGTAATTCCTGAAATTCCAATAATAACTGCCGCCATATGGAACTCTGCAATCGAATCTGCTGTCACATATCTCCATACGATCAGCGGAAGTAACAATATCCGAAAATATCCAAGTATATTCGGGATAGAAAAAATCTGCTTTCTAAGCGGCATATCACTTGTTATCATATGTATCCTCCCCCTTATTGAATTGAGGACGGCAGTAATTGTCACATTACCACCGCCCTCAACTAATTAAACTTCATCATCATCACTGAAAAAATCGTCGTCGAAATCGTCTTCAAAGTCCTCTTCGAAGTCTTCCAAATAGTCTGGTGTAAAGAACTTATATACTGCGTAAGCGATTCCTGCAATTGCTGCCACTGCACCTACAATCGCCAAAACCCAAAGCAATGTGTTTTTCGCTTTTTCATCATCTTTTTTGTGCAGTAACTCATTTAATTTTGATGCTGCAATCATATCTTCTAATTTATTCATATGTCCACGTCCTTTCCGACTTTCCTCAGAAGTCACTGTTCTCTTTTTCACATTATAACACTTACATACTGATATTACCATATGTAGATTCTATCATTTTATGCAAATCCTTATACTTTTTGTAATTTTGCAAATGTAGCAAACATCTTTTTCACACCGGCTGTATCAAACTGTACCGTGACTTCATAGTCACGTCCGCCTTCTGTAATTCCAGTCACCAGTCCTTCTCCGAACTTCATATGTCTGACCCTGTCCCCCACATCATAAGACAGACCTTCCCCTTGCGTAACTGTAAACTGCTGCTTCGGTTTCTGCATAGCAAATGCCTGTGTGCGGAATGCTTGTTTTGCCTGCATATATGCATTCTGCTTTGGAACTTCTTTCCCATCTTTTTCGATGAGATTGCCTGTGCTTAAAAGATTCACCGGAATCTCCTTTAAAAATCGAGACATCTTATTGTACTGCGTCTCTCCGCGCACCATTCTTCTTCTCGCACAAGTCAGCGTCAGATTTTCTCTTGCTCTTGTAATTCCAACATAACAGAGTCTTCGCTCTTCCTCCACCTCAGTCGGATCATCGGATGTGATTGTCATATAGCTTGGGAAAAGACCATCTTCCATTCCTGCAAGATACACTTCCGGAAATTCAAGACCTTTTGCACTGTGCAGTGTCATCAGGACCACATAATCACTGTCTTCATCCAAACTGTCGATATCTGCGACAAGTGCAACTTCCTCTAAAAATCCGCTCAATGTCGGCATTTCATCTTCACAGGATTCCTCGTAAGCTGCGATTTTATTCATCAATTCATCGATATTTTCGATTCTTGCCTCCGCTTCAATATCGCCCTCCGAT
Organism: Faecalimonas nexilis; assembly: GCF_059731825.1. NCBI lineage: Bacteria > Bacillati > Bacillota > Clostridia > Lachnospirales > Lachnospiraceae > Faecalimonas > Faecalimonas nexilis. Next base: position 2,482,393 of record NZ_AP029189.1, read on the forward strand.
TTCAGGTCTTCGATATAGCCTGTCATATCCAGAATTTCCTGCATAAGATCGCAGATAGACATATTTTTTGCCTCACTTTTAAAATGTTCAATCAACGCCACAAATGACTCTAATTTACTCGCACTTCTCCCAATATTTGGAATCAGATCCGCTGCTCGGAGTGTCTCGTAAAAACTTACTCCGCGCTCCAGTGCATTTTCCTGCACTCGATTGATTGTCGTAAGCCCAATGCCACGTTTTGGCACATTGATAATTCTTCGGACCGCCAAATCGTCTTTCCCATTGTCGATTGTTTTCAAATATGCAAGTAAATCTTTAATCTCTTTTCTTGCATAGAAATTAATGCCGCCCACAATTTTATACGGAATGCTGGCTGTTACAAATTTTTCTTCAAACATACGTGACTGCGCATTGGTACGATATAAAACAGCATGATCATTGTATGTGCGCGTTCCGTTATTCACATGCTCTTTGATATCTCCCACAATGTATTCTGCCTCATCATATCCACTGTCGAACTGACGAAACGCAATCTTATCCCCCTCACCATTTTCTGTCCAGAGTGATTTCTCCTTACGGCCAAAATTATTCTTTATCACTGCATTCGCCGCATTCAAAATATTACCTGTAGAACGATAATTCTGCTCCAGTTTAATCACTTTTGCATCTTCAAACACATGTTCAAAATTCAAAATATTTTTGATATTTGCCCCGCGAAATTTGTAAATAGACTGGTCATCATCTCCTACCACGCAGAGATTTCTATATTTCTTTGCCAAAATCCGAATCAGCTCAAACTGCACCGTATTCGTATCCTGATACTCATCGACCATAATATAGCGGAATCGCTCCTGATAATAATCAAGCACCTCCGGCTGTGTCTGAAACAGTTGTACTGTCTTCACGAGAAGATCATCAAAATCCAGTGCATTGTTTGCCCGCAGTTGTTTTTCATATTCTTTATATACCTTTGCAATCTTCTGCTTTCCGAAATCCCCCGCCGCATTCAATTCATATTCTTCCGGCGTGATCAGCTCATCCTTCGCCGAAGAAATCGCTGCCAAAAGGTTCCGCTCCTTATAGACTTTTGTATCAATCTGTAAATATTTGCAGACATCTTTCATAAGCGTCTTTTGATCATCTGCATCATAAATCGTAAAGCTAGTATCGTATCCAAGTAAGTCAATATGTCTTCTCAATATCCGCACGCAGGTCGAATGAAACGTGCTCACCCAGATGCTCTCCGAGCCAAATCCGACAATCTGATCAACACGCTCACGCATCTCACCTGCCGCTTTGTTCGTAAATGTAATCGCCAAAATATTCCATGGATTGACTCCCTTTTCATCAATCAAATATGCGATGCGGTGTGTCAGCACTCTTGTCTTTCCTGAACCTGCTCCCGCGAGGATGAGAAGCGGCCCCTCTGTATGATAGACCGCTTCACGCTGTTCTTTATTCAATGTATCGTAAATGCTCATAAACTCTCCTTCTTTATGTTCTGAATTGCCATTCTTTTTTCCACTTCTCTTAAAAATTGATCTCTTTTTATCGGCGAAATCAACATGATTTCATGCCGTCCGTTTACCGTGTAATCAATCTGAATCCTGCGAAGTGACAACGCTGCCGAAGACAATGGATTCCACGTCTTCTTTATATTGGTAATGCTCTCATATGGAATCCGTTCCGTTCCAAAAATATAGCACTGCACAAGTATGTAATCATTATAGAGGGTATACCGCATAAAAACAAGAGGAATAAATATAAGCAATATCAATGGCAAAACAATTGATGCAAATGCAATTCCCACCGTCACATATTGAATCTTTTGAAATATTTTCATTTTTTCGCTCATACGTTCTTCCCTCCTGCCAAAAATGGAATGTACTCTCGCACATTCCATTTTAAACATTATTCAAATTACATTATGAAAGATGCTAACTGGAATAACCAGTTTGCTGCGATACCTGCCACAATACCACCGATTGTATGGCTGATGATTGCTTTTCCTGTAAGTTTGCTGCACTTCAAACTTGACATCATCGCAACATGAGTACTTAAGTATCCGCTCCAGCACATACACATTGCTGTAAATACTGCAACGTCATTCGCATGTGCTACACCGTCTGCTACCATCTTAGGTATCAATCCAACAGCTGCTCCGGCCGCTCCTAATGCTGTGATTGGAACAGAGATTGCTGATGGTGAAGAGAATCCAAATAATGGAGATAAGATAAACTGCAATTTTTCTCCAATCCATGGCAACAATGCAACTCCCTCATAAGCAGCACCTGTGTAAACACCGTCTGCGGAAGGTCCATTTGTAAGCATCATTACAACCGTACAAATCGCAAGTACACCAGGAATAATTGCAAGACCTACATCCACACCATTCTTACCACCGTCCAACAATGCTTCCAATGCTCTCGCTCCAATTCCACCATCTCTTACTTCTCTCTGCTCAAAGACATCTTTTTCACTTCCTTCTTCAAGCGGAATACAATATTCTGTCGTACCATATTCTTTCTTCGTAAACAAAATCATCATTCTTACGCTGACAACACTACCGATAATTGCACCGATATTACCGATCAGAGCTGCAAATCCAAGATTCTCACCTGTTGGAGATGTAATACCGATCATTGATGTTGTAACAATAAGACCCATACCGAATGCTGTACCTAAATTTGTCAGTGCCGGTAATTGATATTTTTTGAAATATTTTTTAAAGTTTGTGTCCTCTGCAAGTCCTAAAATTGCCGGGTTATCTGACAAGTACGTAGTCAAGACTCCCATTGAAGCTGCTCCAGGTAAATCATACACTGGTTTCATTAGGGGAGAAATTATTTTATTGATTAATGCAATCAAACCAAATTCTGAAAATAACCCAGATACGGCTCCTGCTATAACCGCAATCGCCATGATATAAAATACTGTTTCAAGAAGTAACTGATAGGCTGTGTTCATCATCGTCTGCATCATGTTTACACCGCCCATTTTCGCCCCTATCAATCCAAAGAATGCAATAATCACTGCAAGAAAGATAAAGACTTCAAGGCTTACTGCCTTTTTCGTTTTTGTCGCTTTACTCATATTTTATCCTCTCTTATTATATTATTTTTTCTATAGTTTTCTCCCTTACTATAGATGTAACCCTATAATAACATAGAGGTTATCTATAGTCAACAGGAACAATACGTTTTGTCAAAAAAATATCAATCCTTCCTTTTTTCTCCTTTTTTGCCAAAAGTTTTTTCAAAATACTTGTCATATAGTTTCTATTACTATATAATGCAATTATCGAGGTGATAAAATGACAATTGATACGAATGATTTATTAAACAGTATTTTGGAAAGTATTTCCAGAATTGATTATGTAAAATCTATTGATATTCCTAATATCGATTTATATATGGATCAGGTTACCACTTTTATGGATAAGCAGATGGCTTCTTCCAAGCGCTATGAGGATGACAAGGTTCTTACTAAGACAATGATCAACAATTATGCCAAGAACAATCTGCTTCCTTCTCCGGAAAAGAAAAAGTATACAAAAGAACATCTTCTCGTTCTTACTTTTATCTATTATTTTAAAAGTTTCTTATCTATCAAAGATATCGAGATGCTTTTGAGACCGGTTACCGATCGGTACTTCCATACCGACAGCAAGCTGAACCTGACGCATATTTACGATGAGGTCTGTTCATTTGAAAAAGATCGCATTGATACTTTAAAAGAAGAGCTCAAGGCAATGTATGCTTCCTCTTCTGAGACATTTTCAGAAGAGAACGAACAGGATCGTGAATTTTTACAATTGTTTTCTTTCATTTGCACACTCAGTTTCGATGTGTATGTCAAGAAACAAATTATTGAAAAACTCATTGATTCTCTTCCTGAAAAATTTCCTAACTATTATGAGAAAAAAAAGTAGAAGCTTCACACTTCTACTTTTTTTACTGCATAATTCTTTGATATCCAAGCATCAGATCTACTACTTTCCCATAGCTTTTTACGCCGTCAATTTGTCTGTTTGCCTTTAAGTAAATGTCATTTACTCTGTCAGCCACTTCTGCTGTTATGCCATCGTACTTATCCCAAAATGAATTATTCGCCTGTAAATCTTTCAGCGCATTTATATTCAGGCGTTCACACAGTTCCTCATATTTTTCTGTATTTTCCCCGTAAAGGGCGTTTATCACATACAGCCATCCTGACAAAAATCCACTATATCTGAACTCTTCTGACTCCGATTTGATACAACTTAAATATGCAATAAAGTTCGCCTCATCCTCTGACATAAACCCTCTCAGATGAGACAATTCATGACACATCGTAAACGGGATATTATAGTCTGTCATATCCGCATTATAATTTGCCTCAATTGTAAATGGTGAATACACTCCTGTCAGATGCTGATATGACAAAATTTCCGATATCCAGACAGGTTTGGGATTTGGATAATATCCTTCCAACACCGAATAGGTCTCTGCAAGATGTTCCATCGACCTTACCGCTTCTTTTTTCGTGTTCCCTTTCAACACAAAGATTCCCTCTTTCGTCCGCGGAACCGTATCTGCCAATTCATTGACTTCTTCCGTAAGATACTCAGCCAACTGAACCAATTCTTCCTGTGAGTATTCCGCATCCGTTATGCCCGCCTCCTCAGCAAAAGATGTTCTGTGATAATTGATCCCACAGGTCATTGTGTAGATAAAAAACAATCCTCCTACTAACAAGCATACCCACGAACTCCCTTTCAAAGCAATCGTGGATGCCTTTTCTGTTTTTCTGCAGATTCTGTAGATTCCCCTCATCACCCCAGCCGCCAGAACTACGAGCAGCACATAAAGCAAAATCTCAACAATCGAAAACGGAAACACAGAGCAGACTCTGCTGATAATTGTTACAAGTATTCTGTATATTGAAGTCGCATACCACTGCGCAAATCCATTCACATTTCTTGCCAAAAACTGAAAGAATACTGCAAGTATAAGCAATAACAGCCCTGCTTTTAACCTTTCCACTGTGGAAAAAAGTGCATCACTTGACCTGATGCACTTTTTCTTACTTCTCTTATTCTTCATCTTCATCCAGACTGATTCGTTCAAATACCATATCATATCCGTCATTTCCATAGTTTAAAGAACGATTCACACGGCTGATTGTGGCTGTCGATGCCCCTGTCTTTTCTGCAATCTCCAAATATGTCTTCTGTTCTCTGAGCATTTTGGCAACCTCAAACCGCTGTGACAACGACAACAGCTCATTGATGGTACATATATCTTCAAAAAAAGTATAACATTCTTCCTTATCTTTTAAGCTCAAAATTGCTTCAAACAGATAATCGACTGCTTCTGTTCTAATTTTTTTACTCATTTTAAGTCTCCTTTATAGTGTTGTACTATTTTTATATTTTAGCACAGTAAACTCTTAAAGTCTAGTTTTTTTTGTATCGATTCACATATGGTTTCAATTTTTCTAATGATGTTGTGACGATCAATTCTTCCGGAAAATGACATTCCGTCAAAATTTGTTCTGCTAAATTCAGTTTTCCCGCATCCAGATCCAAATGCGAATCACTTCCTGTTGTGATTGGAACCTCATATTTTTTACAATACTCCAACATAACTCGGATATTCTCATCCGCATTTTCTCTTTTATTATCTTCCCGCAGCGAGGAATTATTGACCTCTAGAAGTGTCCCTGTCTCCTTTGCAGTCTTGACAAGCACTTCATAGTCAATCGGAAAACGAGAATCATCCGGATGACCGATAATATTGATATACGGATTTTTCATCACATTTACATAGGCTCTCGTCACCGCTTCTTTTGTTCTTTCTCCACAAAAGCATGGCGTATGAATACTCGCAATGACAATATCAAGATGTTTTAAAAGCCCATCGCGCATATCTACTGTTCCCTCGCTGTCCATAATATTGAGCTCTGTTCCAAAAAGCATTTTGATCCCGTAACGCTCTCTTGGCACAATTTTCAAATTTTCAAAATAAAATATTCCGCAAGTTCCCGGCATCTTTGGCGCATGCTCCGTAAATGCAATCGCTTCCATCCCATGTTCTCTCGCCATCTTCGCCATCTCTTGTATTGTGCTATATGCATGTCCACTTACAAGTGTATGGGAATGTGTATCTACTTTTATATTCATCTCAATCTTCCTTCTTTCTGCATAGAATCTTTGTATTTACATATCCTAAGCTTATATCTTACCACATTTTTTATAAAAAGGAGACTTATTATGGCTGATAATAAAAAAAATCAAAAAATCATTGATTCTTACGACTATCTGGCAAACGCCGCTTCTACACAGGACTGTACCGGTCTTATTCCCGCAGCTCCGACAAGTAAAGCTGAGTTGGAATCCTATGAGGATATCTATCACTACGAACCGCCAAAGGTAAAAGTAAAGACACCGGATTCCGAACAGCCACCAAAATAGTCATTGTTCTCTGCTAATGGTACACATTCTGATTTTTCTCATATATTTATAGAAGAATCAGATTTGATCATCAGGAGGATATTATGAAAAAGCGTTTTCTTACTCTCGCATTAGTGACAGCAATATCTGTCACTTCTCTGCTTGCATGCTCTTCAAAAGAAGAAAGCAAACCTGCCAAACCACAAAAAGAAAAATCAACAGAAATTCTTCCGGACTCTACTAAAGTTGTTCTCAACGAAGTAGCTCACTCCATCTTTTATGCACCAATGTATGTAGCCATCGAAGAAGGATACTTTGAAGACGAGGGCATTAATCTCGAACTCGTCACTGGATTTGGAGCCGATAAATCAATGACCGCCGTGCTCTCCGGCGAGGCAGATATCGGATTCATGGGGTCAGAAGCATCTATTTATACCTATAATGAAGGTGCAAACGACTATGTTGTAAATTTTGCCCAGCTTACACAACGTGCCGGTAATTTTCTTGTAGCGCGAGAAGAAATGCCTGATTTTTCATGGACGGATCTAAAAGGGAAAACAGTGCTCGGCGGACGAAAAGGCGGCATGCCTGAAATGGTATTTGAGTATATCTTAAAACAAAAGGGAATCGACATCGAAAAAGATCTGACAATCAACCAAAATATTGACTTTGGCTCTACTGCCGCCGCTTTCTCAGAAGGTCAGGCGGATTTTACAGTTGAATTTGAGCCGGGAGCTACCACTTTGGAAAAAGGCGGAAAGGGATATGTTGTCGCTTCTCTCGGCGAGGACAGTGGATATGTCCCTTACACCGCATTTTCTGCAAAGAAAAGCTATATCGAAAAAAATAAAGACGTCATTCAGGGATTCACGGATGCGCTGCAAAAAGGAATGGACTACGTGCAGACACATACTCCGGAAGAAATTGCAAAAATCATTGCACCACAGTTCAAAGAGACAGACTTAGCCACTATCACAACGATTGTGACCCGTTACTATGAGCAGGAGACTTGGAAAGAAAATCTAATTTTTGAAAAAGAAAGCTTTGAACTTTTGCAAAATATTTTGGAATCTGCTGACGAACTCACTAAGCGGGCACCTTACGAAGAACTTGTAACAACTGATTTTGCCAAAAAGGCTGCAAAATAAAAATGCGTGAACGGGGAATCTTCCCCGTTCACACATTACATGTTCCATCTTCTGTTATTCTATATACACTATGATGTAGGCTCTGTCGCTGTCCCGTCAGAAGGTGTCGCCGGAGTATCCTGTGTCTTATCATCACTGCTTTCCGGTGTACTGCTTCCATTGCCCCCTTGTGTTTGATCTACCGGCTCAGTTTGATTCTGCGGTTCATCCGTTGTGTCTGAATCAGGCGTGGCAGTATTATTATTATCACCGGAATCTATGTTCAAATCCTCATTCTTTGAATCTTCCGGTTGATTTTCTTCTGTTTGATTCATATACTTGTCATACATCTGCTGTGCGAATTTTGCAATTGGATGCCGATAGGTATATGCTGCAAATCCAAGTACCGCAACAACGATCAGAAAGAGTAAGAACTTGAGCAATCCGCCGCCTCGTCTTTCTTTCCTCGCTTTCGTCTTTCCTCTTCCGCCTCGTCTTTTCGGAAGCGAAACAGAAGGAAGCTTTTTCCCTCTCTTTTTCTTTCTCTTTGTTTTTGTCTCTACCACATCTTCTGCCGTCGCTTTTTTCTGCGTGTCTCTTTCTTTTTGCTTGTCCAGATTCACCTTTATCTTGCAGTCATAGCAAAATGCATATCGTGTAAAAACAGGCTCCCCACTTTCGTCCGTACCGGACTGCACCGGCTTAATCGTCATCTCTTTACCGCATCTTGTACATTTCATACTGCTTCCTCCTTACTAATCAAATGTGAAACTTTTTATTTAATTCCTCCCCTAATTCCCGTCTTCTAAAAATGACCTGCGCCATAAAGAACAGGAAACTAAATCCCACACAGATAACCGATGGAAATGTAACTCCAAGCACTCCCGTCAATAATAAAACCAATGGTATCACAAATCCATATCCCGCCGCCATCACAAAATAAATCATGTATTCATTCGCAGCCAATCTCTGCAGCTTTGTAATCATCAGCATGGATATCATTATTATAACACTAATTCCCGGAAAAACAAAATCAATTGACCATTTATGCCATCCGGTTCCAAGATCCCAGATGAGACATCCAACCGTGATCAGAATCAACTGCCACATTGCATTTTTCAAAAGATTATATCTCTTTACAAACCCGATTGCCAACGCTGTCCACATACTTAAGATTCCGCCTGATACGATGAGCGCCCAATATTTCCCCGGTGTCAGTGTAATATTCACCACTGCCGCAATCACCGCAAAAGCAATACAGACAAATGAGAACCACTCGAAAAATTTTACAGCCGCCGCACTCGCAAGTCTCTCCTCCGGATAGTCTGGTTCTTCCACTTTCGAATGTATTCCAAGCTCTGACAATATCTGAAAAAAATTCCTCTTAATATTCATGCTGTCATACCTCGATGTAAACCCAAGGGAAAGTTTGTCTTCAAATGAGCACATACAAAGTTCCGTCTTCGGTGTACTTGTATACACGCCAAACCGCTCTATATACGGGACATACGCTTCCGGCATTTTTACAACGCTCATATTAGAGAAAATTGCAGTCACATCACTTGCCGCCATCTTTGCTCCCGCCAAAATCCCCAAATTTTTCAACTCCAACGGCGCCACCCGCAGAATTGGGTTCATCTCCAGCGCGATCAGCTCATTCATGCGCATCGAAAGTCTTTCCTTCGTAAGCTCCTCCTGAAAATATGTTTTCACCTGTGCAAGTACCTGCTCAAAAGTGTCCCCTTCTCGAAAACGATACCCAGGTTCAATATATCCGAAGAAATTCAGCATCGAATCTGAAGGAAAAAAATTGCGAAGATTCACCGGGACCATCAGAACAACCGGATGCTTTTCCTGTCTTTTCGGCATCTCCCTGTGGATCGCACAAAGGAATACTGCCGTCAAAAAAACAGTCATCGACACCTGATATTCCCGCGCCTTTGCCAGCACTTCTTTTACCGACAGCACCGCTTCTGTCACCTGCAGCGGTCCTCTCGCCTTCCGAAGAGTCTTAATCTGATATGCTTTTACCTTTTCCTTCTTCTCTCGCCGTAAATCAGAATAATATTTTCGAAAACTGTCTGATTCCTGATCCTGAATTGTGATATGCTCCTTATCAAGTGGAATATCGGCTTCACCATATGCCAGCACAATATAGTGTTTGACAATCTCCTTTAAAAAACATGTCGCACCTGTTCCGTCCGTCAGCACATGAAATACTTCAAAATTAATCCGCCTTTTATAGTACGTGACTTCGAATAACAGGCTTTTCTTGTCACGCACATACAGATTGCTGCAAGGCTCTTTAAATTCCTCTGTGACAACCGGTTTTAAATTACTCTTTTCCAAATAATGCCAGAACAAGCCTTTTCGCATGACCGACAAAAAAAGCGGATATTTTTCAAGCGCTTTTTCCACTGCCTGCTGCAAAATCTCTTCTTTTACATCTTCCTTCATAATACAATAAAAACGAAAGACTCGAGTGTCCTTTTTGTTACTTGTCGCCGGAAATAATTTTGCGGCATTGTCAAGCTTTCTCCAATATGACCTTTTCGAATGAAACATCTCTTACACCTCCCCTAAAAAATGATTCATAATTTCAAAACTCTCCTGCACATGAAAATATTTGATCCCCAGTGCAAAAAATCCATGCAGCGCATCTTTGATACGATGAACCTCCACTTCATTTCCGGCTTCCTCAAGCGCCTTACCATAAGCCTCTCCTTCATCTCGAAGCGGGTCAAATTCCGCGGTGATAATCAGTGTCCTCGGCTGTCCTGTGAGATCTTTCTGCAAAATCGGAGCAAAATACGGACTCTGTTTGTCCGATTCATCTCTCGCATATAAATCAATATAATCCTGCATCTTTCCAGCCGTCAACAGGAAATCTTTTCCATTTTCATGGACGGACGGAAATCTAGAAGTCTCCGTATAGTCGTTATTCACCGCCGGATAGATCAAAATCTGCTGTCTTGGCATAAACTCTCCCCTCTCTTTTGCAAGAAGAGAGACTGCAGCCGCCAGATTACCGCCGGCACTGTCTCCGATGATCGTGATATCGTCCGGATGCACATTTAAAATAAATTTATTCGTATAGACCGCCTTCGCTGCGGCGTAGCAATCCTCCAATCCTGTCGGGAACGGATACTCGGGAGCGAGCCTGTATTCTACCGACACAACAATATGATTGGTCGCCGATGCCATCCTTGCACAGATCCTCTCATAATTATCTATGCTCTCTGTGACCCATCCCCCGCCGTGAAAGAATAAAAGAACCGGATATTTGTGTTCAATCTCTTCGCCAGGCAGATAAATTCTCACAGGAATCTCATGTGTGCCATTATATATTTTATAATCAATCGTCTTATGAAAAATTCGCATCGGATCCAACGCCTTTAAATTTGCCAAATGCCTGGACGCCTCCACCTCAATTCCATCAAACGAAAGTGCTTTCAATACTTTTCGCATTGCCTTATTAATTGCCATTCTTTTCTCCTATCTGCTGCTTTTGTATGAATTATAATACCATGTTTTTAGCTCTAAAAAAAGGGAAAGACTCTCATCTTTCCCTAAAAAACTATATTTTATAATAAGATATATTTTCCGATAAACAAAAGTGCTAACACAAACATCAATACGCTGATCTTTTTTTCCTTTGCTTTTCCTGTAAACAGATTAATTGCAACATAAGAGATCACACCCATTGCAATTCCTTCTGAAATACTGTAGAAAAATGGCATTGCTGCAATACAGATATAGCAAGGAATCGCTTCCCCAAAATCACTGAAATCAATACTCACTACATTTGTCAGCATATAGAACCCTACAACAATCAATGCCGGCGCCGTCGCAAAAGATGGAATCGCCAAAAAGATTGGTGACAACAACAACGACAATCCAAACAAAATCGCTGTTGTGACTGCTGTAAGACCTGTTCGTCCTCCTTCCGTCACACCCGAAGCGCTCTCAACAAATGTTGTAACTGTAGATGTTCCAAGCACTGCGCCTGCCGTTGTAGCAACCGCATCTGCCATCAGAGCACCTTTAATTCTTGGAAGTTTTCCGTTTTCATCTAACATATTTGCTTTTGTGGAAACACCGATCAATGTGCCGAGTGTATCAAAGATATCCACAAACAAAAACGCAAACACTACAACCATAAACTCTCCGATATGGATTCCTGAAAAACTCAGTTTTCCAAAGATCGGACTAAGACTCGGAATCGAAATACCGTTGCTGAAGTCCGGAAGTAAGCTGTACATTCCAAGTTCTGCATTTGGCACATACAATCCGGTCAGCTGACAGATAATTCCAAGAATCCATGTAATTAAAATTCCCCAAAGAATATTACCTTTAATGTTCTTTACTACAAGAATCGCTGTAATAATCACGCCGATCACCGCAAGTAATACCGTAATTCCAACATCATTCATCGTCGCCTTTGCAGCGCCTTCTGCCAAAGTACTGTTGTAACCTTCCAGCGAGAATAACTGCACTAATGTAGAACCACTGATAACAATTTTTGCATTCTGCAGACCGATAAACGCGATAAAAAGACCAATTCCGACACTTACTGCAGATTTCAAATTCATCGGGATTGCATTAAAGATTGCTTCACGCACATTCGTAACTGATAACAGAATAAAAATAATTCCTTCCACAAATACAGCCGCAAGCGCCACCTGCCATGTGTATCCCATGTTCAGTACAACCGTATATGCAAAGTATGCATTCAGTCCCATTCCCGGTGCAAGTGCAAACGGATAGTTTGCAAACAGAGCCATGAGCAAAGTACCAATACATGCCGCAATCGCCGTCGCCGTAAACACTGCTCCATGATCCATTCCGGCTGCCGACAGCACGCTTGGATTTACCGCCAGTATATACGCCATTGTCATAAATGTCGTAATACCTGCCACCACTTCCGTCCTGACATCTGTTTTGTTTTCTTTTAACTTAAACAATTTTTCCAGCATAAAATTTTCCTGCCTCTCATTTCCTTTTTTTACTTCACAAGTTTATCAGACAACTACTGGAAAGTAAATGAAAGTATTCATTACTTATTTTTATAAACATTTATTAGCACAATAAAAAAGAAAGTGCATTCCATCTCAAGAACACACTTTCTTTCTATACTATTCTGTCTCTCTGACTTTTTTTCGAACCGGAAGAATCATAGATGGTGATACAGAAAGTTCATCAATTCCCATCTTCAGGAATGTCTCTGTCAATTCCAAATCTGCTCCTAATTCTCCACAGATTCCAATCCATTTTCCTTCTGCATGTGCATTGTCTGCCGCCATCTGGATCATCGCAAGCACTGCCGGATGATGTGGATCATAGAATGTGTCAAGCTTTGGATTCTGCCTGTCAATCGCCAGTGTATACTGTGTGAGGTCATTGGTACCTACGCTGAAGAAATCAACTTCTTTTGCAAGTTCACGGCTCACCATAACAGCCGCAGGTGTCTCGATCATAATTCCAAGTTCCATATCCTCACGGAATGCGATTCCTTCTTTGCGAAGTTCTTCCTTTACTTCTTCTACAATCTCTTTAATTTTCTTCACTTCCCACACTGCTGTAATCATCGGGAACATGATCGCAATCTGACCAAATGCCGATGCACGATACAGTGCACGCAGCTGAGTTTTAAAAATCTCAGGCTTAGTCAGACAAATACGGATTGCACGATATCCAAGTGCCGGATTCTCTTCTTTATCTAAATTGAAATAATCTGCCTGCTTGTCCGCACCAATATCAAGTGTACGGATGATAACTTTCTTTCCAGCCATATTCTCAGCAACTGTCTTATAGACAGCAAACTGCTGCTCTTCTGTCGGGAATGTCTCATTCTCCAAATACAGGAATTCGCTTCTGAAAAGGCCGATTCCGCCTGCATCATTTTTCAAAACAGCTCCCACATCTGAGCTATTGCCGATGTTGGCATAGATATTGATGTGCTGACCGCTCAATGTGACATTCTCTTTGCCTTTTAACTGTTCCAACAGTTTCTTTCTTTCTATATCCTCAGCCTGCTTTTTCTTCATCGCAGCGAGTGTCTCTTCATCTGGATCGATATAAATCTTTCCGTCAAACCCGTCGATGACAGCAAATTTACCATCATATTCCGATTTCAACTCTTCGCCCAAACCGATGATTGCCGGGATATTCATTGTTCTTGCCAAAATTGCTGTATGTGAGTTCGAAGAACCATACATCGTAGCAAAGCCCAATACTTTTTCTTTATCAAGCTGGACTGTCTCACTTGGAACAAGATCATCTGCCGCAACAATGACAGGTTCATCTGTCGCAAATGCAACTTTTTCTGCTCCGGACAAAATGTTCAAAATACGCTCAGAAACGTCTTTTACATCCGCAGCACGTCCCTGCATATATGCATCATCCATTGCGGAAAACATCGCTGCGAAATTGTCAGCTGTCGTTCCCACCGCATATTCTGCATTCACCTGTTGTGCAGTGATAATATTGATAATAGATTCAATGTAATCCAAATCTTCCAGCATCATCTGATGAATCTCAAAGATCATCGCATTCGTCTCACCGACGTCTGACATCGCCTTCTGATACAATTCCTGAAGTTCTGCAACTGCCTTTGCCTTTGCATCTTCAAAACGTTTTACTTCGCTTTCTGTATCATCCACATGCCATCTTTTAATCTGCTGTTCATTTCTTTTATAAAAGGCAATCTTACCGATTGATACACCGCCAAATACACTTTTGCCAGTTAATGTAATCATAGCTTAACCTTCCTCAACATTATTTTTCTTATAAGTTCTCTTTTAAAAATGTCTCGATTGCTGCGATTGCTTCTGCTTCGTCAGCACCCTCTGCTGTCATTACGATCTCTTCACCGCATTTTACAGCCAATCCCATTACACCAAAGATTCTTTTTGCATCTGCTTCTTTTTCTCCCTTTTTCAGTTTAATATCTGATTGGAATTTTGCAGCTTCTTTTACTAATAATCCTGCTGGTCTTGCGTGGATTCCTTCACTATCTGTAATTACATAACTAAATTCTTTCATAATTAATCTCCTTTTCTTTTCTGTAAATATTAGGATTTACCTTTCCCTATTATCTAATATTTTTCACTATTTTTCAATAGTAATTGGTTTTTTTAACAGAATAATTCCAAACATCGTCACGACAGCACCTATCGCTATTGCTGCGAGGAACATCGGTGCATTGTCCATAATACCAACTACAAAGATACCTCCATGCGGTGCTCTTGAACCACATCCAAACGCCATTGAGACCGCTCCGGCCACTGCCGAACCAACGATTGACGGTGGAATAATGCGCAGAGGATCAGATGCCGCAAATGGGATTGCTCCCTCTGTAATAAATGACAGTCCCATAATATAGTTGGTAACAGTCGTCTGTTTTTCACTCTCTGTAAATCTGTTTTTTGCAAATGTCGTGGCAAGTGCGATTCCGATTGGAGGAACCATTCCACCAGCCATAACCGCCGCCATAATATCAAACTGTCCGCTTGCGATTGCTGCTGTTCCAAATACATACGCAGCCTTGTTAAACGGTCCTCCAAAGTCGATTGCCATCATACCGCCGAGAACAGCTCCAAGCAGCACTTTGCTTCCCTCACCCATACTTGCAAGTCCGTCATACAACCATTGATTGAATGCTCCGACAGGTGGATTGATGATAAATACCATGATCGCACCGATCAATACAATTCCAAAGAACGGATAAATCAGCACCGGTTTTGTTCCCTCCAATGCCCTTGGGAGCTTTGCAAATGCTTTTTCGATAAGAAGCATCAGGTATCCTGCAATAAATCCGGCGAGCAGCGCTCCAAAAAATCCGGATGGGATCCAATCCGCCTCAGCCGCAAACACAGATGTTCCTGCTTTCGCAAGCAGACCACCAACGATACCAGGCATCAATGCCGGACGTTCTGCGATGCTCATCGCAATATATCCTGAGAGGATCGGGAACATCATGCCAAACGATACATTTCCCACCAAATTCAAGAATTTGGAAAGTGGATTTCCGGTACCGAAAACATCAGTTCCTGCGTTTGCGCCGTCAAACAAAAATGACAGTGCAATCAGGATTCCTCCTCCGATTACAAACGGCAGCATATGAGACACACCGTTCATCAGACTTTTATAGATCTTTCTTCCGATACTTTCCTGCTCTTCCTGAAATCCGGTCGCCTCTCCTTTTTCATTGCTGTGATAGATTGCAACCTTTCCGCTCTCTGCTTCTTCAATCAACTCTTTCGCTTTGTGAATTCCATTGGCAACCTTCGTGACAATGACTGGTTTTCCATCAAATCTCGCCATTTTTACATCTTTATCGGCTGCCACAATGATACAGTCACAATTTGCGATATCCTCTGCCGTCAATACATTTTTGTCTCCGCCGGAGCCGTTTGTCTCCACCTTGATCGTATATCCCATCTCTTTTGCCGTGTTTTCAAGACTTTCCGCCGCCATATAAGTATGTGCGATTCCGGTAGGACAGGCCGTAACTGCAAGAATCTGATATCTCTTTTTCTCTTCTTTCTCCTGTTTTTCCTCCGTCTCCTCTTCAAACTTTTCTTTTTCCGCCTGATCGATATATCCTAAAAATTCTTCTACTGTAGACGCTTTCATCAGGTTTGCCCGGAAGTTATCATCCATCAACAGCATCGAAAGACGACTCAATACCTCCAGATGAATATTGTCTTCTGTATTCGGCGCCGCAATCAAGAACACCATGTGTACCGGCTCACCGTCCAGCGAATCATAATCCACTCCGTCACGAATAATCATCGCCGCCAGTCCAGGACCACTCACCGCATCTGTCTTTGCATGTGGAATAGCGATTCCTTCCCCGATTCCGGTCGTTCCTTCTTCTTCTCTTGCGAATACGCCGGCTCTGTATTTTTCGAGGTCTTTGACATTCCCGCCTTTTCCATCAGCAACGTCATCTTTTCAATCGTCTCTTTTTTCGTAGTTACGACACCGTTTAAATCAATACTTTCTTTTTTCAATAAATCTGTGATTCTCACGTTACTTCCCTCCTACAATCCAAAGTTCTCTTTTGCTTCGTCTAACAACTTCACAACATCCTCTTTTTCTGCAAGCCATGCCAGAAATGCAGTCGCACTTCCGGTTGCAATTCCCAGTTTAAATGCCTTTTCATAGTCTCCTGTATTCAGATATCCTGTCAAAAATCCTGCAACCATCGAATCTCCTGCTCCGACCGAATTCACCACTTCTCCTTTTGGTGGAAGTCCTTTATGAATCTCCCCATCCTCAGTGATTAGAATTGCTCCGTCGCCCGCCATGGAAATCAGCACATTTCTCGCTCCTTTTTCCTGAAGCTTCTTCGCGTAGGTGATAATCTCCTCATCTGTCTTTAATGTGACACCGAACATCTCTCCAAGCTCATGATTATTCGGCTTGATCAAAAACGGATGGTACTTCAGAACATTCAACAGCAAATCCTTTGTCGCATCCACCACGATACGAACCCCTTTTGTCTGTAGTCTTTCCATGATGCTCTCATAGATATCCTCCGGCAATGTGTTCGGAATACTTCCCGCAAGTACTAAGATATCCCCATTTTGCAGGCAATCCAGCTTTTCAAATAATTCTGTAATCGCCCTGTCACCGATGTTTGGTCCCTGACCATTGATCTCGCTTTCCTCGTTCGAGTTCACCTTCACATTAATGCGGGTCAGCCCTTCCTTCAGCTCAATAAAATCTGTGTAACACCCAAAGTCTGTCAACATCTTTTCCAACTGCTTTCCGGTAAACCCTGCGATAAACCCAAGTGCTTTGCTCTTAAGTCCCAGATTTGAGAGAATAACCGACACATTCACACCTTTTCCTCCAGGAAATATCGCCTCTTTGGTTGTTCTGTTGACTCTCCCAAGTGTCAGGTCATCCACCTGAATCACATAGTCCAAAGACGGGTTAAATGTTACCGTGTAAATCATGCTTCATCCACCTCCACAATGTTTTTGTACTTTTGATAGGTTCCCTGCTTCAGCTTAGTTGTGATTACCTCCGCCTCTTTCAGCTCCGCAAATTTAATAAGCGAAATCTGTCCGATTTTAGAAGAATCTGCAAGAATATATTTTTTCCTGCATTGTCTGAACGCTCTTTCTTTCACAGCAGCTTCATTGAGATCCGGCGTGGTGATTCCATATTCATTGTGAATCCCGTTCGCACCAAAAAATCCTTTTGTGAAATTATATTTTTCCAGGCTTTCCAGTGCTTCCGCTCCGATCAAAGCCTCTGTCTCTTTCTTCAGCTCTCCGCCGAGCAAAAATACTCTGCATCCCTTATGCAGCAATTTTCTTGCATGAGAAATGCCATTCGTCACATAAACTGCTTCCTTTTCCAAAATCTGCTCCACGAGATATTCTGTACTTGTTCCTGCATCGATATAGACAAAATCATCTTTTCTGATCAATCCGGCTGCGTACTTTCCAATCTTTATCTTCTCTTCTCTGTTCAAATCCTGTCTCACAGAAACCGAAGAGTCTTTTGTCATATATTCCATATCGACTGCCGTCGCGCCGCCATGCACCTTAATCAGTTTTTTTCGCTTATCCAGCGTTGTCAGATCCCTTCGTATCGTAGACTCGGAAGTATCCAAAAGCTCTGTCAATTCTGTCACTGTGACACTTTTCTTTTCTTCTACAATATTTAATATCCGGTTAAACCGTTCTTCCGCCAGCATATTTACACCTCTCTTCTAAATCTATTTTAAATTCATTTTCGTTCAAAGTCAATCAATTTCATTCAAAATAGTTCGCAATTTTTCCCTTTATTTTTTATGCATACTGCAAAATCTTTATTGCCGTAAAAAAGCCATTGCAAAGTATCATACTTTACAATGACTTTTTTCTTGAAAATTATACCTCAAATAATGGTGTCGACAAATATCGTTCTCCCGTATCCGGCAATATTGCCACAATTGTTTTTCCTGCATTCTCTTCTCTTTTTGCAAGCTCTATCGCCGTGTGAAGCGCTGCGCCGGATGTAATTCCTATCAGTACCCCTTCTTTGTGGGCAAGCATTCTGGAAGCTGCATATGCCTCGTCATTTTCCACCTGCACAATCTCATCATAAATCTCCGTATTCAAAATCTCCGGAATGAAACCTGCTCCAATCCCCTGCAGACCATGAGGTCCTGGTTTCCCTCCTGATAACACCGGTGATGCCGCCGGCTCCACTGCAATTACTTTCAGCGCCGGATTTTTCTCTTTTAAATACTCCCCGGTTCCTGTAATTGTTCCACCGGTACCGACTCCCGCAACGAAGATATCCACCTTACCTTCGGTATCTTCCCATATCTCCGGTCCGGTAGAAGCGGTATGCGCAGCCGGATTCGCTTTGTTTATAAACTGACCAAGAACAACTGCCCCATCAATCTCTTCTGCAAGTTCTCCAGCTTTCACAATCGCTCCAGCCATTCCTTTTTTCCCGTCTGTCAGAACAATCTCTGCGCCATAACCTTGAAGAAGTTTCCGCCGTTCTACACTCATCGTCTCAGGCATTGTAAAGATTGCACGATACCCCTTTGATGCCGCAATGGACGCAAGTCCAATTCCGGTATTTCCACTTGTAGGTTCGATGATTGTCCCTCCACGCTTAAGGATTCCCTGGCGTTCAGCCTCCTCCACCATATTTTTCGCAACACGGTCTTTTACACTTCCCGCCGGATTAAACAGCTCTAATTTCACCAGGATCTTTGCTTTTAACCCAAGCTCTGATTCGATATTCTGCACTTCTAAAAGAGGTGTATGCCCAATTAATTCCGTTACATTTTGATATACTTTTCCCATAAGTAATTCCTCCTTCAAATAGACTTCTGCTTTCTGTTTTCATCGGCAAATGATGCCATCAACTGCTTCAATGTCTTCTCCTCCAGCAACTGGTTCACCCGTGTATTAATCTGATCCCAGACTAAAGTTTTAATCGCTTCTTGCACGTCATCTGTCCCCTTCTCTTGTGCATATTCATCTACAATCGAGAACTTTCCTTCCAGTACTTCCAAAACTTCTTTCACCGTGATATCATCAGCCTTTTTTGCCAAACGGTACCCTCCGTTCACCCCTTTCAGGCTTTTTACAATTCCAGCCTTCCTAAGCACACTAAAAACCTGTTCCAAATAATTCAATGACAGTTTTTGCCTTTGTGCAATACTTGCCAACGCAATTGGCTCTCCATTGTCATGACCTGCCAAGTCTACCAGCGCCCGCAGTCCATATCTTCCTTTTGTCGATATTTTCATAAGAATTTTCCTTTTCCTACCACTTTGCTAAGTATTACATGTTTTATGTTATACACCTATTCTCCTGCTCTGTCAACTACCTCTTTTGTAATATCTGCCACTGAGACATTCTCCGTAACACCCAAGATTTCTCTCCACATATCTGCCCAGACTCCTCGTGTCAAGCAATCCTCACACGCAATCCCGCAATTCGTCTCTTTTGTCAGACACTCCACCGGTGCAAGCTCTCCTTCCACAGAGCGAAGCACGTCCAAAACAGTAATATCTTCCGGTCTTCTCGCAAGACGATACCCTCCCATTGCTCCTCTTGTACTCAAAATCAGATTCTCATTCTTCATTGCTTTGACAATCCTCTCTAAATACTTTTCAGACAGACCTCTCCGTGCTGCAATATTTTTCAGCCGCTCTAAATGCTCTTCCGAAGAATGCATTGCAAGATCCACAATTATTTCCAATGCATATGTCCCTTTTGTCGAAATTCTCATATTCTATCTCCTTATTTTCATTGTTACGTCTTATTGTAACCTATATTTGTGCATTTTTCATTATATTTTTTCAAAAACATTGACATTTATATAGAATTATGCTAATCTAATTCAATATTACGCAAGTAATACAACTTTATTATTTATTTTTATGGAGGTATCAACATGAACAAAGGTACAGTAAAATGGTTTAACAACCAAAAAGGTTACGGATTCATTTCCGACGAAGCAGGAAACGATGTATTCGTTCACTATTCTGGACTTAACATGGAAGGTTTCAAATCTTTAGAAGAAGGTCAGGAAGTAGAATTCGAAGTAACTGAAGGTGCAAAAGGACCTCAGGCAGTCAATGTCGTAAAACTTTAATCAGAATCAAAATGTAGATGTGCCTTTTATTTATGTTTATGTATATAATATATATTTAATTAATATTTAAAAAGCAATTCTTATGCGAAATGATTAGAAAAGGAGCAGAAGCGGTTTTCCCGCCTCTGCTCTTTTTGATTTTACACTAAGCTTTTTTCTTTTTTACGACTACGCCAGCCATAAGAGCTGCTGCCGCAAAGATTCCCCACAGCATTACATCTGAAGAATCTCCTGTTTTTACACTTCCGTTTGAGCCTGAACCACCTGTAGATGGTTTCTGATTGTTATTTTGTGCACCTTGATTGTTTCCACTTCCATCAATTGGTGCTTTTTTCAATCCACTGACTGCTTTTTCTAATTGTGCAAGTGCTGCATCTACCTGCTCTGCCGTC
The DNA here is from genome assembly GCF_059731825.1 of Faecalimonas nexilis. Classification (NCBI taxonomy): domain Bacteria; kingdom Bacillati; phylum Bacillota; class Clostridia; order Lachnospirales; family Lachnospiraceae; genus Faecalimonas; species Faecalimonas nexilis. The sequence goes on from NZ_AP029189.1 coordinate 2,503,470, forward strand.
GCATCTTCATACTCTAAAACTGCTTTCGCTGCATCAAGCGCATTCTTAAATGTTTTCCAGCTGTTTTCTGTATAACCATCATTTTTCAGATCTTTATACTTGTTATATGCTTCTTCCAACTTGCTCCTGTTAACAGGTTTTTCTGCTTCTTTCAGATCGTCTTTTGCTTTCTGCAACGCTTCTTTAGCTGCATCTACTTGTGTCTGATTGCTGTCACTGTTATCTGCAACAATTGCTTTTGCTGCATCAAGCGCATTCTCAAACACTTTCCATGTATCCGCTGTAAAGTCTTCTTCCTTCAGTTCCTCACATACTGTTACAAGCTCTTTAAGGCTGTCTGTATTGCCTCGTTCTTCCAACGCTTCTTTTGCCACTTCTAAAGCTGTTTTTGCTGCATCTACCTTTTCTTGGTCGCTATTGCTGTTATCTTTTATGATCGCTTTCGCTGCATCAAATGCTGTCTGGTAAACACTCCATGTAGAAGTTGTATATACTCCTTCATTCAGTTTCTCTTCTTCGTATGCTTTCACCAATTCTGAAAGTTCTTTTACATCGCCTCGTTTTACCAACGCTTCAATTGCCGCATTCAACGCTTCTGTCTTGGCATCAATTGTATCCTGATCCTGAGCTTCTTCTTTCAACAAGTCTTCCGCCTCATCAAGAACCGCTTTCATTGCATTGTAAGAATCTGTTGTATAAGACTCTTTGACAACCGCCTTTGCATCTGCAATTGCTTTTTCCAGTCTGCTTGTGTCAAGCTTTGGATTCTCCGGAGCCTCCTTCAATGCATTATAAGCATTTTCCAACGCCTCTTTTGCCGCATCCACCTGCGCCTGGGTGCTGTCGCTGTTGTCTGCCACAATTGCTTTTGCCGCATCAAACGCTTCTTTAAATACTACCCATGTGTCATGTGTATAATCTGCTTCTTTTAAATCCTTGTACTTTTCAACCAACGCTTTCAATGCATCTGTATCTCCGCGTTTTTCCAATGCTTTATGTGCATCCTCCAACGCTTTCTTCGCTGCATCTACCTGTGTCTGGTCACTGTCACTGTTGTCTTTAACAATAGCATTTGCCGTGTTCAAGGCTGTCTCATAAGCGCTCCATGTAGAAGTTGTATAATCTGCCTCTTTCAATTCTTCTTTTTCATATGTGTCGATCAATGCTTTCAGTTCTTTCACATCACCTCTTGCAACAAGTGTCTTCATGGCATCTTCCAAAGCCTTGATCATCTGATTCATCGTTTCTGTTGTACCATTTTTCAAAAGTGCTTTTGCCTCTTCGATTTTTGCTAATGTCGCTGCTGCACTTGTCTTTGTACTTTCTGCCACTTTCTTTTCTGCATCTGCAATTGCTTTTTTCAGCGCGTTTGTATCTACCAGTTTGTTTTCTGCGCCTTCCAGTTTCTTCAACATAGCGTCTACTTCGCCCTGTGTCTTTGCTCCAGATGCAACAAGATCATATCCTTCTTTTACAAGTGCTTTAAATGCCGCCGCACTGTCTGTTGTTGCATTTGACGTATCCACTGCTGCTAACACAGTTAATCTCTCAATCAATTTTGTAAGATCAACTGCTGGCACTTCTTCTTTGTCAGGTCTTGTTCCGATCACTTCCATCTCTACGATATGGTTTGTGTCTCCGCCATTTTTCACACCATGCATATACACACGCACAAATCTTGCCTTTGTGTTTTCCGGTAAGTTCCACGACTTACCTTGTGCAGTTTCTTCATATGTTTCATCTTTAACTTCTGTATAATATTTGTCATTCAATCCATGAATTTTCTCTTTATCTGCATTGTATACAACTGTCGCTGTTCCGTCTTTAAAATCAGCTTCTTTCTCTGCAACTAAAATGACAGATGGATCATAAACACGATTCTGATTCCAGTAACGATATAAATTCAATGTATCTACATCGCACACTTCTCCTAAATCAATCTGCATATAAGAAGATTCTGCTTTGTCATCCGCACCAAATTCACCGTAGTTTCCGTTAGTATCTGCCTTGTTGCCATCCACAACCATAGACATCGGTCTGTCTCCGCCTTTGGCTGCATCTGTGTCATCTTTTGTCCATTTAGCTTCTACTTTCACCGAGCTATCTGTTGCAATGTTTTCTACTCCTGCCTTTTCTCCGTAGATTGCAAGATCTGCAACAGTAATCTGCTTATCTACATTCTGAGTTTGCCAATGATGTGATTTTGTACCGCTGATACGTACATATCTTGCCTCTTTTGCTTCAAATGTAATCTCTTCCGGGAAGAATGAGCTGTTATTCTCTTTCACTATTTTTTTCGAAAGATCACGACCACCATCTTCTGTTACTGCTGTCCATGTCTCTCCATCCACGCTTGTCTCCACAATCAGGTTTTTGATATTACCGGTACATTCCCAATAATTGTTCTGCACATTGTCAAAACGTGGTGTATAGTCAACTTGATCCAACTTGTATGTTGCACCCAAATCCACTTTCAGCCAAGCATTTTCATTGTTCACAGTACCCTCTGAAACTTTTTGACTTGTCCAAAACGTTGTATTATTCTTATCTAACACCGTATTCTTATCGCCTTCTTCTGTTCCTGACACTGTGATCATCTCATTTGTCAATTCTAATTTTGAGAACCCTTCTTGGAAGATTTCATCTACTTTATCATAGCCATATGCGGTATCATATACGCCGGCTTTTGAAACATCATTTCCAACTGTAATTGCAGCTTTTTCTACCTTATGGTATCTGTTGCCTTCCTTGTAATCCGAACCTTCCAGACTGCCATCCACATAAAGCTTCAGCATACCGTTATTTTCTTTCACACCGACAACTACATGTTGTTTGCCATCGTTGATCGTTTTACCGGAAACTGCTGTCGCACCATTCAGTGTAAAGGAAGCTTTTCCGTCTGCTGTAACTTTTAATTCATACTGATCATTTTGTTTTACAAGTGTCTGATCCTTGCCTGTTGTATTTACAGATGCAGCCACACTAAATCCGTTATTAGAATTCAATGACTTATCTGCCGCTGCAATTTCTCCGGCTTCTGCAATTTCCTTATTCTCGACAACTACATTGCCCTTGTGATATACAACTGATGCAGATGCTGTCGTCGCATTTCCTGACATATCCTTGATATCTTTTGGCGTCACCGTGATTGTCTTTCCGTCTTCCGGCGCTTTTGTCAAAGTGATATGATATGTTGTGTCGTCCGCGCTCTTTTCAATTGAAGCAATTCCGGAACCATCCACTGCAAAGAGATTTCCAGATACTTTTTCATTGAATTTTACCGTAACTTCACAATTACCGTCTGTCATAATCCGGTCAATCTCAGGTGCTTTTGTATCTTTTTGTGCAGAAACTCGTAAAATACGTACTTCATTTGGTTTCAAATTCACTGTATATTCTTGTCCGTATGTCAATGTTCCCGTCTGAGCAGACTCGTCGGAAAGCTTATAACTATGCTCCAAATAATAATCTAATGTGCCTGCACCTTCAGCAACACCTATAGTTCGGTCAAATGTAAATTTAATTTCTTTATCAGCGGAAGCAGATGGGTTACGAAGTGAAATGATTCCTTCTTTTCCATCAAAGCATGAAAATCCGTACGCTTCTGCTGATGCTTCACTTGAAGAAGCACTTCCCAAAGTTGTATTGTCCGGTCGTCCACCAATCATTTTAGAATTCTTCAGCATATGATAATTTTCTTCCGCCCACTCTAAAAATTCTCCGGTAATCTCATACTTGCCATCTGTCATGATACTGTCAGAATAGTATAGTTCCCAGAAAGCTGTTCCACGTGTAGAAAGCATATATAAGTAGTTCTGGAAATCTTCATCTGTAGCCGTATTCACATTCATTCCGGTTCCTTCTTTTCCATATACCGGATCATGGTTGTAAATGTTCTGCAATGGGAACTGGAACTCATGATTCTTCAGGAAATCATAGTAACATGCATCACGGTAAGTGATCTGCTTGTTCATTTTTGTTGTACCAAAACCAGCATCCTTTTGGTCATGTGTACATTGAATCCATACAGAGTTTGCCCATTGTAAATACCAAGGACTTGGGTTTACATAGCATGTCAATGAAATCCACAGATTATTAATGCCATCCTCTTTTTCACTTTGGCGTACTGCTTCCATAAGATCAATCCATGCTTCCCACAAATCCGTCACATGGTACATCTGATGGTAACCACCCGTCATATGGTGATTCGTCTCGCTATATACCGGAACACCGTCCGCACCACCTGAATTATTAAAGTGATTATACTGTCCTGTATCCGCAAATCCATCCCATTTCCAGTAATTTACCTTGAATCGCTTCTGCCAGTCAATTGCCATATCTTTAAATTTTTCTACGTACACCCGGTCTGCAACATCAATGGAACCGCCGGCTTTGCTTCCATTTCCAGCTTTTTCTATGATATTTGCCAATGTTCCATAGAAGTTATAGCCACCTCTTGGTCCAACCCACACACCGAAATTACTTCCAAACTTCTGCACTAACTCGCTGGATGGTGTCAGTTCATCTGGGAATTTTTCATTGAATGTCCAGAACCCTTCTTTATTAATCTCTGATCCCGATTGCGGATAAGAGCCAGCCCCTAGCGTTCCATCGTTGTAAGCATTCCACCCATCATCCACAACGTAAGAATCCAGCGGACGTACTTCCGCATTGTTCAACTCACGATCAATTTCAATGAAAGATTCCAAAATATTTTCATCGTCAATCTTCATCATGTTGTCGAACCATGAATTATATTGAATTCGAAATTCTGATGGAGTTGCAATCGAATCAATGTAATCATAGAAATCTGCCTGAATAACTTCGTTTTCCGTACTTCTTGCAGCGCCGGCAACTGTCTGCCATGTCACATATTTTCCATCTGTTGTCAGTTGATTATCCTCTTTCATTCTTTCGAATGTTTTTCCGGTATAGTAACGCATATATCCTGTCTCGTCTACAATCTCCGTATCTGCCGCCGGGAATTCACATCCGAAAAACATGCCCTGAATATAGATTGGCTGTCCAAGATTCGCCTTAAACTCTTCCATCTGAACAATTCCACCTTTTCCTCTCGGAATTGTCCACTGTTTATCAGACTCTTCTACTTTCAGAGATTCCAGATCGATATAGTCAATTTCCGCTTTTCCCATATCTTCATCCGGAACTTCAATTTCCAAATATTTACGCATGAAGTGATCCCCTTCATACATAACAACTACTTCGTCGATTGTATACTCTACACCTTTATGTGTATACGGTTCAAAGGAAAACGTCACCTTCTTACCTGTCTTCTTCTCCCCGTTGATAGTTGCTGTTGTATCTTCAACCTTCACGGCATCCTTGCCATCTTCCAGTTGTAAGTCACTTGTCTTAAACGCTCTGTCGTCCGCAACAACCGGCACTTTATCTTTATGTAAATTAAATTCTGCGCCACCCGCAAACTTCTCGCCGTTATTTGACGATGTTGCCACAAACTTAATCTGTGTTGCTGTACATGTTTCCTTTAAGTTCACATAGATCGGGTTGGTGCCATCATACTCAAATTCGCCTTCCGCAATCGGTTCTCCCCATTTATCTGAATTAAAATCAAGTTTTTCCGCCTCTGTAGATGCATACAATTTATAGCCTTTGATGTTTCCGTTTGTCGTCTCACTTTCTTTTCTAGGCGTATATGAAAATGACTGAAACGTCTCAGAATCATCAAATTTGATCACAACATTGTGTGGGTAATCCTGATCGCCCGCACCATTTGTTCCACCACCATAATTACTGTGCCAAATTGTATCAATCTTCCCATCTAACAGATTTGATGCCGGTCCATCAGAAGCGCCTGCCGCGCCATTCTGATAACTGTCCGCCTCTGCTGTCCATCCTTTTCTGTCAATCGGCTCCAAACTAATCGGGTCTTTCTTTTCTTTTGTCGTCTTGACAATAAATTCTTCACTACCTTCTTCCGGTGTAAAGTTAGTCTCTCCACCATCCGTTCTCTTGTTCACAATTTCAGTAGTAGATAACTTTGAATCTGCTGTTGAAAATGTTCTTTCAATGGCATCGTTTCCAATTGTTACGGAATTATCTTTCATCGTAACCTCAACTTTGCCATTTGAGGCATCTGGTTCCTTCGCCTCAGAGACTGATGTTGTGGAGAACGTACTCGTCACGACTACTGCCGCCGCGAGCATGGAACTTAAAAGTTTTCTTTTCATAACCTTCTCCTTTTCCTCTGCAATTCAAACTCCTTTCCAAGTCTTTTGGCAGATTAGATAAATTTGCAGGATTGTTTGTTTTGTAGCAATCATGCACTCTTTTAGTTTAGCACAATTTCATATTTATAGGTATAATATATAAATTTTTCATCATTTTGTATATTTCTCATGTCAAAAACAACTGTTTTAAATTCTCTAATTTTATATTTTTAGTTATTTTTAATAATTTTGTTTAAAAAAGGTTCCAAATTTGGTTTTCACCAAATCCAGAACCTTTTATTGCTTAACTACATTTCATCCTTTTCTTTCTTCTTTTTCGTGCCAAATACAACTGCACCAACTGCCGCCATCAAGCCGATATACCACGCTGTCGACTGCGTATCCCCTGTTTTCACAGGCTCTTTCTTATTTTCTTTTCCTTCATCTTTTGATGATTCCGGATTCGAAACAGTATCCTTTGAAACAACTGTAATTTCTACTCGTCCGGTTTTTCCATTCGAAGAAGTTGCAATTACATATGCTTTTCCTTCTTTTTTCGCAGTCACCGTTCCATCTGGACTCACAGACAAAATATTCTCATCTGATACAGACCATGTCACAGCCTTATCTTTGGCATCTTCCGGCATGATTGTCGCAGATACCTTTGTGGCGGCTCCAACTTTCAATGTGGTTTGTTCCGCTTTCACCACAACCATATCTACCTCTGGCTTTTCTGGTTTTACCGGATCTTTTTCTTCCAGCTTTCCTTGTTCCTCAGTCAATTTCAAAATTGCTTCTGTCACATCTTTTTGTAATATTCTTTCTTCTTTTTTGTATTCTGCCAGCAGTTTCTCAGAAGCAGACAGTGCTTTTTCAAATTCTTTTGTGTTTTTGTACTGATCTAAATCAATATTTCGTGCAGCCTCTACCGCTTCTTCCAACAATTTAATATCTGATTTTGCAGCCAGCGCCTCAAGTGCATCCAAAGCCTTTTGCAATTGTTCTGTGAGCGCATCAATTTTTGCCTGTTCCGTCATAAAATCTTTCAGCAACTCTTCTGCCTCTTCGCATAACTGATCGATGTTGGAGTAATATACTTCTAAATATTTTGTACGCTCCAACTTCTCCGCTTCATCCATCGCTTCCTGCAATTTTGAAAAATCAGAAGCTTTCTGATAAACCGCAAGTTCTGCTGCTGTCGCAAAGTTACCAAATCCCTGCGTCACTTCAAATTTGACATACTGTGCTTCCACTTCATCAAATGTCACTTTTTGAAGTTCTTGTTTATCCGCAAATGTTCCATCCGTTACAATTTTCTTCCATTTATCTGCCTGATTCGACTTGACATACAGATTGTATTTCTGTACTTTTCCATTATTTCCTCCAGCAGGGCGCTGCAAATATGAAAACTGATTAATCGTATATGATTTTCCCATATCAATTGTAATCTCTGCCGGATTGTCTGCCGATACCGTAAACATCGGATTATAACTGCTGTGCCAGATCGTATTTGGATTTTTGTCAAATGCATATTTGACAGGCCCTTCATTATGAGCCGTATTATCTGCCTGTTCTGTGTTTGCTGAAATCTTGAAGTTCTTTGAATCAATTTCCACCGCAGACGGCACCACCGGTCTGCTCAATTTATGTTCCAGCGCAGCCTCCAGACGATCTAATACTTCAAAGTAATCTTTTACCAAAACACCTGTCTGATTTTTCATCTTTTCAAGCGCCGCTTTTGCCTCCTGAATTTCCTTCCAGTCCTTTTCCAGAAAATAGTTTACATCTTCATCCGCCTTTTCAAGCGCTGTGCTTACAAGTTGATTTTTAGAATCTTCTTTTAAAACAATTGCATTATATGCATCTGTTAATTTCTGCGTCGCCTGCAAAATCTCCGTTTCTGTCACTCCCGGTTTTAAGTCAGTTGTTTTTGCTTCACTGTAAGCGCTTAAGAATGTCTGTAATTCTTTTCCATCTACAACAGAATTATTATCTACTCTCTCTGCTTTTGCCATGATTGCCTTTAATGCTGTTCTGTCTACTAATGGATTCAACCTTTCTTTTGCTTCCCGCAAATCGCGAATCATCCAAGCAACCTCTTTCTGGGTCGCCTTGTCTGAATCATATAAAGACTCCGCTTCTTTGAGCGCAGATTGGAACGCCAGCCACTTTTCATCCTGCTTGTAGTCGCTCGCAAGAATACTCTTCATCTCACGAATTACTTTCGAGAGCTGTTCCTTATCCTCAGCTGTTGCATAGGCATCCAGATTTTCCATCGCAGTCTCTAAATCTGTATACGCCTTTTCTATCTCTTCTTTCGAAGCATTTTGATTTTTATGCACTTTCTCAGCTTCTTTCAACGCAGCCTGCATGTTTTCAAAAGACTCTTTTGTATATGCCTTTTCATCTAACGCCTTCGCCTCTTCAATCAGCGCCTCCAGTGTTTCCTGGTTCATAGCGCGAGCCTGTTCCACATAGAAATTGTCTACATAATATTCTGTCGCTGCATTTTTTGTAATATCTACATAGTAATCATCATAATCTCCGGTTGTAAACTTCAATACCAGCTTTCCTTCTTGATCTTTTACCACTTCACTCGCAACCACAGCATGTTGCGCATCATTTTCCTTACTTGCTTTGTCTGATTTCACTGCGAATGTAAACGCATTCGAAGACGGAGATTTATAATCGATTCCTACTGTATACTCTGTATTTGGCTCCAGTCTTACTGTCGAAGGAATCGTTCTCATGTAATCTCCCGCACGTACCTTCAATGAATAGTTGCCATCGATTACATCCGGCGTATATTGCGGATCTACTGCATTCTTCTGTGACAAATGCGACTGGTCAGACTCCGTTGACACAAACACACCATATCCCTGGTCTACATTTTCAAAATCTTCCCAATATGTGTATTTTGCAGGTTCAGGATTTGTCGACGGATTTACTTTCATGACACGTACATCATCAAAATCCACTACCGATTCATCTGTCTTTCCTTCCTCCGCAGCCAAAGTCAACACCGCCTTGTCAGATGTTGCCGTAAAACGAACCTGCATACGTTGTGCATATGTCTGGTATTTGTCATTGTGATGAACACCATATTTTACATTGCTGCTGTCCATATAATTCGCTACAACTTCGTCCCCATTCTCGACTTTGATAGATGCTTTTCTGTCATCATCTGTAATACACCATACCGATGCCGAATAGGTTTGTCCTTTCTCAAGTCCTGTCAGAACCTGCTCCACTTGCCCATCTTTTTTCCCTTTAATGTAAAGATGCGCATTTCCAAGCGAATTATCTTCAATCGTAATATGTTCCACACTTTTTGCCGAAGAAGATTGCTTCCACTCATCAAAATTATAAGAATCAAATCCCATATCTTTTACCGGAGAGCCTGTTGACCATTCCATCGTATCCGATGTTTCAATCTTTTTCGCTTCTTCTTTGTAAAGCACATATCCTGTTTTTGCATCTGCTTTTAACGTCACTTTTCCATCTGTCACAGACACTGTTTGTTTATCGCTTTTTCCATTTTCAGAAAGCTTGTATACCGTAACCTGCGATGCATCTTTCCACGAATTCGGAAGTGACCATGTACTCTCTCCCCCATCGCCATTGTAATGATAAATCTTTCCTTCTGTATCATCGTCTTTTCCCCACGGAATAAATATTTTATTTCCTCTTGCAACTTCTTTTCCGTCTTTCGTGATGACATTGACACCATTTTCCATCTTTGTCACAACTTCATTATTTTCACCAAGCACCGCCTGCTCATTGCTTGTATACTGCATAACCGGATACTGTGCAAGGAACTTGTTCGGAAGTATCTGCTCATAAAAAATCTGCAGTGCATTGTTCATATTTTTCGCCGTCTGCCATCCATTGATCCCAGCTGTATCTGAGTTACGATCCTTCACACCACGGAACAGATCATGCTGCTGAAAAATATCAGACTGATTATTTTCCACAAAACGAACCAGATTTCCTGCCGCTTTCAGATTCGATGCCACTGGCTCCACCTGAATTCCATGTGCGAACACACTGTGCGATGCCATCTCATCCGCATATTCCGTTCCAAGAACGATGTCACGACCCGCAATATTTTCAATCAATTTATACATCGGCCATCTTGTACCAAAGAATACATCCACATAGGTCGAATCTATTTGTCCATTGGTATCTTTGTCATACAACTGTCCGAACCGTCCATCCAGACCATTTTCACTCTTATCCAAATCATCATTTTCACGTATAATCTGTTTTGAAGAATCATACCAGCTCCACGCTGCCTGATCTGTGAACAATCTTCCAAACTGCGGCGATTCCGGATAAATATCCGTATGATTGACATGGATTCCTATCTTGGCATTATATTTTTCAGAGTTTTCAAGTAATGTCTGAAAATCTTCCAAACCTCCGGCACGTTTATTGTAATTTGCAAAATCCGGATGTGATGAGTCGTGCCCTTCACTTTGATATCCTTTGATAATTATATTCTGACCAAATCCATCCATCGCAAGTGACATCTTCTTTACATTGTCTAAAATACGAAGAAACGGATACTGTGCCTCAGACCCCACATTCATTGCAACCATCGTCCATGTATCTGTCACAACATCTGCGCCTGTTTTTCTGGTCATACAGTCATCACGCAGTGCAATTGCACCATCTTGATAATCCACCTTACCGTCTTTGTTGCGATCCGCTGTAATAGCCACTTTCACAGCCGGCTCATACATTACTTCTCCATCCAGACCTCTGTATGTAAACTCATTCACCCAAAGTCCCGTGGAAGTGTGATCCCCCGCATCAAATGTCTGATACGCCACCTCATGCCGATTCTTATAGGATTCTCCTGTCAGAGTTGCCGCCACATTCTGATTACTCAGCACGGCAAGCGTTGTCTCACTGTAAGCATTTGCGACATTTGCTTTTGAAAGTTCTACCTTTGATTCCGAACGATAATCATTTACCGTGAGCATGCCGCCTGCATCCTTGCTCGACATAGAGATCAGACTGTGTTCTGGGAAATTCAAAGTATATAGCTTTGTCTTATCATCTTTGATATTTTTCACATGCATAGACAGTACATTTTCTTTTACTTCCATGATGACATCAAACGAAATCCCTGTTGATTCTTCCGAAACATGATAGGTCGCCTTCGCACCGGAAATATCTGATGTAACCTTCGGTGTGTACAGTTTATTATTCAATTCCACCTGATGTAATGCAAGTTCTTGCCCCTTGACAGTCTGCCCTCCCTCTTTCAAGGTATACTCGACCACTCTTGGGAAATTTGCATCCAGCGTCACTGTCATTTGCTCAGAAGCAATCTCAGCTTCCGACGTGTTTTCCACCACTTCTGGCGCACTTGCTGTCTCCTGTGTAAATCCTTGAATTGTCATGCCTGTACTTTCTGTTGTTCGAAAACCAACTTTTCCGGCATTCGTTGTAAGTCCACCTATCTCTCCATTGTAAATCTCTTCGTTATCCAAAAAGATTGTCACTACATTTTCAACAACTCTTACTTTTACTTTATACGGAACGTCACGTCCGGAAAGTACAAAACCGCTGTCCTCAATCTCTGCAAGTCTTCCGTTCTGATTATAAATCCCCCATTTTGTATAATGTTGGTTATTTTGAGCAGAAGGTCCCACATAAATATAGTCTGTCGGAGATGTATAGCGCAGTACCACGCCATAATTACAGCTATTATTTAGCGGATCATATGTAAATTCCACTTCTTGATTCTTAAGCTCCTTAGAATTTTGATCAATGAACACACCATCTTTCTGAACAGTCACACCATCTTTCCCTGCTTCCAGCACTCCGCTGTCTCCAGAAACTTTTTCAAACCCCTCTGTCCCTTTTGTGAAATCACGATTATAAGAAACTTGTTCTTCTTCCTTTTTGATTTGTATACTGCACGTTTTCTGTTGTCCATCTTCAAATACAAATGTCAAATTTGTGGATGCCGCATCTTTGATCTGTGCAATATATTCTTTTTTTATCGTAACTGTATTGGCATGAAATGTGTAATCTTTGTCCTTTTCTAATGCCACATTCCCACTTTTAATTTCTGTCAGTTGCAAAGACTCCTCAGCAATTGTTACTTTGAAATCTTCTTTTCCGGCTTCCTCATAATCAACTGTAAAATGATCCGGTGTAAGAACAACTTCTTTTGCGATTTCCCCTGTCTTTACATTGTCGATTTTAAAAGCACAATCATAGTTTTCAGACACCTTTCCCCAGAGGCGCATACCGACATTCCCCGCTTTTTCGTTGCTGAACTTGTCGATTTCCTGATTTATGATCTCCACACCATCCTGCAGAACTTTCACGTTGTTTCCGCGGTATTCCACTCGAATTCTATGAGTTTCTCCTACTTTTGTAAAACTTTTAGCCGCAGATGTTACGCTTCCCCACTCACCTGCTCCGTTGAACCAATTCCAGCTTCCACTGTCAATACCGATTCCCTGCCAGTCGTTTTCATTGTTATACCGAAAAATAATTCCCATGCGGCCACCATTGTCTGCTTTCGTCAGAGTCATATCCATCTCCACATAACCGTCTGCACGTTTTTCTGACTGGTTTTCCGAAAAAATCGTATTATCATCTGAGCTTAACACCATATATCCTTTTTCGTTCTCTCCGTCTGTAAACTCGATTTTCCCGTTTCCACTCGCCTTTGACCATCCACCTCTGTTTTGTTCATTTGTAAATTCAACAAATTCCTGCTTTAACGCTGCCTGTACTGTAAAATTCGATAATGGAACTGAATTTGCAAGCATACATGCTGATAATGTCACTACCATACCTTTTTTGACTGTTTTCTTCATTTCTGCCTCCGATTTTTGCTCTTTTAATTTTACTTTTTAATTAATCTCTTTTCTTTTTTCTTCCAATGACAGTTACTCCGGCTGCCGCCATTGCCCCAAGGCACAGTGCGATAGACTGTGGGTCTCCCGTCTTGACAGGATCTTTCTTTTTATCCTCTTCCGGCTTCGTATTCTGAGTCTGATTCTGATTATCTTTTCCATCGTCTCCATTATCCGGTTTTGGATCCGTTTTCTCTTCAACAACCGTAATTTCTACTTTGTCAGTTTTTCCATTGGATGCAGTTGCAATCACATTTGCCTTTCCGATCTTCTTTGCTGTGATCTGTCCGTCTTTATCCACTGTTATCACTGACTCATCAGAAGTTGTCCATGAGACTGTCTGATCTGTTGCATTATCCGGTGTAATCACTGCTTTTGCCGTTGTCGTCTCTCCGACTTTCAATTCCGTCTTATTTACAGTCACTTTGACTGATTCCACTTCTACTTCCCCTGGCTCCGGATTCTCTGGAAGGTCTTTCAGCGTTTCTTCCAATGTCTTCGTTGCAAGATCCACATCATTTTGTTCTGCCAGTGTGTTTTCGTACATTGCCTCTGCTTTCATATATGCATCCATAAAAGCATCATATCCCTTTGCATCTGCAAATGTCAGACCGAACTCTTCGCATTTTTCTTCCGCTGCTTTCACTTGCTCTTTCAGCGCTGTCTTGTCCACTGCCTCATACGCTTCGAATTCCCTCAATTTGAACGTATTGTTTCCATTCAGACTTACTCCCTGCATTTTAATGTAACGTGTGTGAATCGGTTGTGCAAACGTGATTGTATTGACACTTTCTCCATCTACAGTCTGTAAATCTTTCCACACACTTCCATCTTCTGAAATCTGAATCTTAAAACTTTTTGGCGCTCGATCCCATTGCAGTACCAGCTTACTGATATCTTGCTCTTCCAGCATATCTACCGCAAATGCGCTGTCCGCATATGCACCCTCAAAATACGAATCTTTTTCACTCACATCTGTGCCATGCTTTCCATCCAGAGCATTGCCGTCACCATCAATTGCTTTCCAGCCGACACGAAGTTTTTTCCAGTCCACATCCTGATTGCCGTCACCTTTTCGCTGCGCTGTCCCTGCTGCTGTCCCCTGAGACACATTGACTTCTGTCACTTCTTTTTTCTCTGAAACTTCTTTGATTTTTTCCGGTGACAATGCTTTGTTATATACTTTCAAATTTGCAAGTTCACCCTCTATCCCTTTTCCTATAGAAGAAAGCGGAAATACAAATGTCGATAACAGATGCTCATAATCCGTCTCTGAATTCGTAGTTCGCAAAAGTGTCTTTTCTAATTTTCCATCAATGTACAACTTTGTCACCTGCTGCGTCCCGACAATTGTCATCTGCACCGGTTTGTCTGTTGGAATCTGGTAACCAAAGTCCTGTGTAAAGTAAGAACGATTAATCTGCAAGTTCCCTTTGTCATTGATTGACAATCTTCCATCGCGTCCGTCAAAAATATATGTCTCTCCATCACCATTGCCCTCTTTTGCAAGTCGAAGTTCAAATTGTACCGTGTATGGATAATCCATAGATCGAAGCTCCGTTTGCACCTCTGTATCTCCGTTCAGCTGAAGCCACGCTGTCCCAGCTTCTTCTTTTATCTTTGCATCCGAAATATTTCCGTTATATCCATTTCCGCTGGCATCATATACTTTTCCCTCCTTAACATTTGCAAAATCATAATCCAGCACAAGCCCGGTCTCACTGTCTACATCTGCCCCCAAAGACACGCCCGGTCCCTGCTGTAATCTGTCATACTTGAAACTGTACTCTTCAAATGTCTGTGTCTCATCTGTTCCGCCCCATGTCTTTTCACTCAACACTGCTGCCTGACGCATGATACGTTCAAAATTATCTCTTTCTGTCACACCCATATCTGCAATGTCTGCCCAAAGCGCCGTCTTTGCTCCAAGAAGATTCGGCTCTGACTTGCTTACTTTGCTTCCTGTCATCACTGTCGGATCCCAGTTATTGAACACATGCTCCACATTGACAACATCTCGTTTGTCGCGCCCAGGATTTCCATACAGATGGAACGAATCTACATTGACTACTTTATATCCCTGTTCAATTCTATTCGCTGCATTTTCCCATGAATTTGACCAGAAATCAATTTCAATATCGTTATATGCTTTTGCCTGATCTTGATTTTTGAAAAACTGGCTTGTCGATCCCCACATACGAACCTTTTTGTCGTG
Organism: Faecalimonas nexilis; assembly: GCF_059731825.1. Taxonomy (NCBI): domain Bacteria; kingdom Bacillati; phylum Bacillota; class Clostridia; order Lachnospirales; family Lachnospiraceae; genus Faecalimonas; species Faecalimonas nexilis. The sequence goes on from NZ_AP029189.1 coordinate 2,518,757, forward strand.
ATCCTTTACATTGTCTGCCATTTTACGGATATACTCCTGTACACCCGGTCGTTCCTGATCATTGATATTCCAGTACTCGTCTGCTCCGATGTTGACCGTGTCACCTAAAAATACATCCTCTTCCAGATACTCATCAAACAATGCATCCATAAACGCAAACGCAGAATCTTTTTTCTCCCCGGTCATCGCAAGCAATTCCCAGTCTTTATCTGCATTGATATTTCCCTTAATTTCCGGAACCGCCTTCTGTGCCTCATCCAAATGATTTCTCACATATTTTGTAAACAGAAGCGAATGTCCCGGAGCATCAATCTCTGAAATCGGATTAATTCCGTAATCCATCGCCAAATTCTGTAAATTCTTGTATTCTTCTTTTGTATATTGCGGCGAGCCGCCAAACACTTCGTTGTAATAGTCGTTCTTTTTCTCCGTCGTCTTAAGGCTTGGGAAGGTATCACTTTCCAGACGGAACATACCTTCTACGTTTTCCCAATGTTCATATTTATCACGGTCTGCATTTCCCGGCACATGTCGGTTATCATTCAGATGAAATTGTACTTCATTAATCTTATAGAACGCCAGCGCTTTCACAATATCTTCCAACGCATCCATTCGGTATGGTGTTCTTGCAATATCAATCATCACTCCACGGACTGCATATTTGGAAAAATCACGGGCAATTCCCTTCGGGAATTTAAATTCATCTTTCTGTGTATAAAATACCTGCTCTAAAGTCATCGCACCGTAAAGACATCCGTTGTATCCATTTCCAATGATGTGGATTCCATCGTCATCTGCCTGCAGAAGATATCCCTCGTCTCCAAGTGTGTATGTATCTTCCACCTCAGACTCAATCAAAATGTCATCTGCATCTGATTCCTGTCCGCTTACAATTGCAAGTTCCATTCCGGTAATCTCTTTCATATCTTCCTGAAACTGTTTTGCAATTTTGTCTGCGCCAAGATTCGCCCCATCTTTCACAATGATGCGTGAATTTTTCGTAAGCTTAAATTCTCCATCATAGCCGTACCATTCCTGAATACTCGGAATCACTTTTGGCTCCGCATTTTGATTTTCTACTTCCGGGAATAAATCAACATGTTTCTGTGTCTTTTTCGGAACTGCTACCTGGAAAGCTTTCTTTGCGACATCCGTCTCATCTTCTTTATTCACAACTTGAAGCATAATCTCCATACTCTTGTAATCGTACATATTGTATGCGCTGATTTTTCCGTCATCTGTGATGACTTGAGGATACTCGCTTCCGATCACATGAATCTCATATCCTTCCGGTACCTGCGGAAGCGGCACTTCTGTCATGTCTGTTGTAATTGTATCCAGACCTTTCACCGTGTCAAGCACTTCTTTTGCACTTTCCGGCTCATACGGTATCGGAACCTGCGTTCCGTTGATTTCAATTTCACGCACAGAGACACTGTTTCCGCCTGCCTGTGTGTTTACCTTGTTAAACTCAAAACGGACATATTTATCCAATTCTTTTACTGTTTTGATAGAATCTACCTTATTCTGTTCTGCACTTGGCTCATGTGTAATATGTGCGACTTCTCTCCAATTATCTGTTTCGCTTGCTCTCGTCTTAATTGTATAGTCTGTAGAAAATACTAATTTAAAGAAAGAAATATCAATGCTTGTGATATCTGTCACATTATTTCCAAGATTTAATTCCAGCCATTGCATATTCTGTTTCTGATTCGCATCTGTTCCTGTTTTCATCTGAGGTGCAGACCATCTTGTCTCTTTATCGCCATCGACTGCTAAATTCGGTGTGCAGGACTCCATTCCAACTTCCACTCCGGATGCCGTGGCACGTTTTCCTTTCGCAATATTTCCGGTAACTGCATCCGGATTTTCTGGTTTTTCCGGCTTGTCCGGCTCACTCAAATCTCCGTACACCTCAAACTCATACACGCCGATTCCACGGCTTGCAGCCTGCGTGTTTCCTGATGTGAAACGCAGACGCAGATAACGGGATACTTCCACCGGTTCCCCATCCTTTGTTACATCTACTTCTTTTATGATATTCGCATCATTGCCGGATGGCATCTCCACAGATTTAATTTCCGTCCATTTCGCATCTTCCGCCTGACTGTCCGATGTCTCAATAACAAAGTTTCCATATAATTTTGCAAAGAATTTCACAGTCACCTTTGAAATTTTTGCTGAGTTTCCGAGGTCGACTTCCAGCCATTCCTCCCGAAACTCCTGAACATCACTGCTCTGCCAGCGGCTGTTGATATTGTCTGTTGTGTTGTCCCCTTTTCCGTCAAACGCCAGTTCCGGTGTTCTTGCAGGATGCTCAGCAGATGCTCCTAATGAGTTTGATGCTCTTGCAGTTCTATTCAGAGCAATATTCGTCTGCTCATTTTCTTTTTCCATCGCCTGTTCTGTCTGAGTATTTTCTGCCGCAACTGATAACATACCAAGACCCGAAAGATTTCCTGCCGAAAGTGCCGCCGCCAATAAGATTGCAATTACCTTTTTCCTTTTCAATTTCTTTTTCCTCTCTTTCCTGACCGCCTCAAGCCATTTCGTTTAGTATAACATATTTTTTCTGTTATAACCATTTATAATTGTAAACTTTCACCTGTATATTTTGTTTTCACTTTATTAGTATGTATATTTTGTATATTTTTCAGTCTTTTCACCAAAAAATAAGGAGCATATCACAATGATACACTCCTTGTTCTTAACAATTTGCCTTGTACGCTTCATCCGCACTCCACACATCGAATCCATTTTCCCGTAAAACATCAACTGCTTTTTCCGGTTCATCTGATTTCAGCACCGCCGAGGCGTCTGCTCCATTGGCAAATGCATACATATATTCCACATTCACTTTTGCTTCCACCAATGCATGCATTGCTTTGCTAAGCGAACCGGTCGCATGTGGCACACGAATTGCAACCACATCTGTCAGCATCGCTGTAATCCCCGCTTCCTTTAAGACCATTCTTCCTTTCATCGGATCTGATACAATCATGCGCAGCATCCCATAGTCTGCAGTGTCCGCAAGACTTAACGCCACAATATTGACATCATTTTTCCCTAATACTGTCAAAACCTCATCAAGACGCCCTTCTCGATTCTCCAAAAATACGGATAATTGTTGAATTCTCATATTTTCCCTCCTCTTAAGATAGATTTCTCTTATCAATGACACGTTTCGCTTTTCCTTCGCTCCGCTCAATTGTCTTCGGCTCAACCAGCTTTACTTTCACTGCCACTCCAAGCGCCTGTTTTAACACTGCACCGATTTTATTTTTCAAACCATCCAACGCACGGATCTCATCCGAGAAGAAACGTTCATCTACTTCCACCATGACAGTCAGCGTATCCATATTGTTCTCGCGGTCAACAATCATCAGATAGTGTGGTGCGACATCTCCACCCATACTTAAAAGTGCAGTTTCCACCTGAGTTGGGAACACATTGACACCACGAATGACTTTCATGTCGTCTGTACGTCCTTTGAATTTTGAAATTCGAGGGAGTGTTCTTCCACATGCACATGTGCTGTGGTCAATGCTCGTCAAATCTTTTGTCCGGTAGCGCAGAAGAGGCATCGCCTCTTTCGTGAGAGTTGTAAAGATCAACTCCCCTGTCTCTCCATCCGCACATGCTTTTCCCGTTGCCGGATCTAGGATTTCCGGATAGAAATGGTCTTCAAAAATATGCAATCCGTTATGATGGATACATTCAAACGCAACACCCGGTCCCATGATCTCACAAAGTCCATAAATGTCAAAGCAATTGATTCCAAGTATGTTTTCAATCTTTTGACGCATCTCCACAGTCCATGGCTCGGCTCCAAGTATTCCCGCCTTTAATTTCAATTTTTCTACAAGTCCGGCTTCCTGAAGTGATTCTGCCAAATGAAGTGCATAGGACGGCGTACATGCGATTGCTGTCGCTCCAAAATCTTCCATACACATCATCTGTCTCTTTGTGTTTCCAGCAGACATCGGAATCGCCATCGCACCTAATTTTCTTGTGCCAAAATCAAGTCCCATTCCTCCGGTAAAGAGACCATATCCATAACAGACATGAATGATATCCTCCTCGGTAAGTCCTGCCATCGTAAGACATCTTGCCACACACTCTCCCCAGAGATCCACATCACTCTGTGTGTAGGATGCAAGTGTCAGTTTTCCCGTCGTTCCGGAAGTTCCCTGTACTCTCGCTACCTGAGATTTCGGAACTGCCAAAAGTCCAAACGGATAGTTTTCTCTCAAATCCTCTTTCGTTGTAAATGGAAGTTTATCGATATCTTCCACTCCTTTGATATCTCCCGGTTCTACTCCAAGCGCTTTCATCTTCTCGTGGTAAAACGTAACATTTTTATATACCCGTTCCACCAGTTTTACCAATCGTTCACTTTGCAGAGCCGTCATCTCATCCCTGCTCATACATTCCACTTTCGGATCTCTGATCCTTTCCTTCCACTCCATCGCACTTCATCTCCTCTATAACTCGTTTTCGTCTACAATCTTCACGTTTGCCTTTTTCAGACTTTCAATCGCTTTGTCAAAATCATCTGTATGGAACACCATGACAGGCGCCAGTCCATCCCGGATAATAAACGAATAAATATAATTGATGTTAATCTTTCCTTCCGCAAGAATCGTCAGCATATTGTTGAGCGTCCCCTTCTTATCTTCCAACTCTGCGCCAAGCACTTCACTGACACGGACAACAAATCCTTTTGATGTCAGATATTCTTTTGCCTCCATCGGTTTGTCAACGATGAGACGCAAAATACCAAACTCCGGTGCATCAAACGAAGACACCGCCCGGATATTGATATGTGCTTCCGTCAACTGACTCGTCACATCCATAAGGCTTCCCGGCCTGTTTTCCACAAATACGGATAACTGCTTAATCATAAGACACCTCCTACAATGTATAGCCGACATCAAATGCCTGCTTGTTTAGTTCCACAGTCTTTGGCGGCACCGTATGCTCGATCACGTCATACCACTGCTCTTTTGTAAAATCCATGTGCTGTGCAGCAATTCCAAGCACGATCATATTAAACACTCTCGGATTGCCAAGCTTTTTTGCTTCCTCTGTCGCATTCACTGTATACACTTTATGTTCTTTCGCCAAATCTTCTAAAATGTGTTCCGGATACTGAGCCGCCCCGATCACAACAGGCATCGGATCAATTCTCCAATCATTGGCAATCAACACACCGTCTTTTTTCAAGAAATGTGCATACCGGAGTGCTTCCAATCGTTCAAATGCGATAATGACATCTGCCTGCCCTTCTTCCACGATCGGCTCCGCAACTTTCTCTCCATAACGCACATATGTCACAACACTTCCGCCTCGCTGCGCCATGCCGTGCACCTCAGAAAGCTTCACATCATATCCGCCCGCAATCGCAAGCCCACCTAAAATCCTGCTCGTGAGAAGTGTTCCCTGACCTCCCACACCTACAATCATAATATTTTTTGTCGTCATTATCTGTCACCTGCCTCCACTAGTTCAATCGCCTCAAATTTACATAATGTCTCACAAAGTCCACATCCGGTGCACATCGTATCGTCGATATGAATCGTTCCGTCCGCATTTCTTGTCATTGCCGGACATCCCGGTTTCATACACATACCGCATTTTTTACACTTGTCTTCATGTGCAATATAAACCGGTTTCTTTGATTTATCCAAAAGAACACATGGTGATTTTGTGATGATGACAGACACCTCGTCTTTTGCCACTTCTTCTTTTACCACTTTTTCTAACTTTTCAATATCAAACGCATTTACTTCCACTACGTTTTTCACACCAATTGCCCTGCAAAGCGCCGGAATATCGATTGCATATGTCGGCTCGCCGAGAAGTGTCTTGCCGGTCGCCGCATGGTCCTGATGCCCGGTCATTCCGGTTGTGGAATTATCAAGAATCATCACGGTTCCTGTCGCTCTATTGTACATCATATTCATAAGTGAATTCACGCCGGTATGTAAAAATGTAGAATCCCCGATCACAGCTACCCAGTTCTTGATATAGTCTTTTCCTTTTGCCTTTTCCATTCCATGAAGACTTGAAATACTTGCTCCCATACAGATTGTTGTGTCCACAACACTAAGTGGTGCAACTGCCCCCAAAGTATAGCAGCCGATGTCTCCTGCCGCATGGATCTTCAACTTATTCAGCACATGGTAAACGCTTCTGTGTGGACATCCTGGACATAAAATCGGAGGTCTTCCCGGGACCTGTGCAGGTGCTTTCACATCTGCCTTTTCTCCGAGAATCGCCTCACGGATCATATTGGCGCTATATTCACCCTGCACTGTAAAAATTTCTTTCCCGATTGCTTTCACCCCCCATGATTTCACCTGTTCTTCAATAACAGGATCCAATTCTTCCACAATGTAGAGTGTCTCCACTTTCTGTGCAAACTCCTCAATCAATTTTTTCGGAAGTGGATTCACCATGCCAAGTTTTAACACAGACACATTTGGAATCGCTTCTTTTACATATTGATACGGAATTCCACTTGTGATAACACCAATTTTTGTATCATTCATCTCCACTTTATTGATCGCCATTGTGTTTGCCGCCTCTGCAAGCTCCAGATTTCGCTTCTCAATCTCAATATGGCGAAGCTTTGCATTGCCCGGCATCATAACATTTTTACGAATATCTTTTTCATACGGCTTATCCTCCGGCTCCACGCGGTCACATAATTCCACCAGCCCCTGCGAATGCGCCAATCTTGTCGTTGTGCGGAAAATAACCGGACGGTCGAAGTTTTCACTGATCTCATATGCAAACTTCATAAACTCTTTTGCTTCCATACTGTCTGATGGCTCCAGCACCGGCACCTGAGCTGCTCTTGCGACCATACGTGTATCCTGTTCATTTTGAGAACTGTAAAGCCCAGGATCATCTGCCACAATCACAACAAGACCGCCGTTGACTCCCATGTAAGAAACTGTATAGAGCGGATCTGCCGCCACATTCAGTCCCACATGTTTCATACATGCCATAGAACGTACCCCTGACACACTTGCTCCAATCGCAACTTCTGTTGCCACCTTTTCATTCGGTGACCACTCCGCATAAATATCATCTTTATATTTTACAAGATTCTCACTGATCTCTGTACTTGGCGTTCCCGGATACGCAGCAGACACTTTTACGCCCGCCTCATATGCTCCACGGGCAATTGCCTCATTGCCGAGCATAATTACTTTTTGATTCATATTTGCCATTTTATAATCCATCCTTTCGTAAATCAGTCACACGCTTTGCTTTCCCTTCAAAACGCTGTAATGTATGTGGTGCTACCAGCTTGATATTCGATGCAAGACCAAGCGCAGATTTTAATTTGCTTTTGATTCTCTGCTCCAACTCACTCAATTTTGCATAACTGTCAAGTAATCTGTCATCGATCAATTCCACGGAAATCGTCATCACATCGAGTCTGTTCTTTCTCTCCACAAGAATCTCATAATGTGGTCCGATCTCCTCAATCTGAAGAAGCACTTCCTCAATCTGTGTCGGAAATACATTGACACCACGAATGACAAGCATATCATCAGAACGTCCAGATAAGTTATCCATCCTGCATGTCGTTCTTCCACATTTGCAAGGTTCATAATGTAATCTCGTCAAATCTTTCGTGCGATAACGAATCATCGGAAGCGCTTCCTTCCCAAGACAAGTGACAACCAGTTCGCCAAGTTCACCCTCCGGCAGCACTTCCCCGGTCTCCGGATCAATGATCTCCGGAATGAACCAGTCTTCATTGATATGTAAGCCATTCAACTCCGTGCATTCTCCTGACACACCAGGTCCACACAGCTCACTCATTCCATAATTTTGTGTACAGACAAATTGGTCTCCCCACACTTTACGCATCTCTTCTCTCATCGGCTCGGTCATCCCTTCGCCTCCAAACAAACCGATCCGAACTTTCAGATCTTTTGCCGGATCAAGTCCTCTTCTTCGAATCTCTTCTCCAAGGTGCAATGCATACGATGGTGTCGCCACCAAAAGTGTCACACCCATATCCTGTAAAAACATAATCTGTTTATTTGTATTTCCCGAGGACATCGGGATCACAGCTGCACCAAGTGTCTCCAAACCTCCGTGCAATCCGAGCGCTCCTGTAAATGTTCCATACCCAAACGCAATCTGACAGACATCATCCTCCGTCGCGCCGCCCATACACGCCACTCGCGCTACATTGTTCAGCCAGATTTCCAAGTCTTTTTTCGTATATCCTACAACAGTCGGTTTCCCAGTCGTCCCGGAACTGGCATGAAATCGAACAAGTTCCTTTTTATCTACCGCAAACAATCCCATCGGATAATGCTCCCGAAAATCTGATTTATTTGTAAATGGCAATTTCTGTAAATCCTTTAATGTCTGAATATCTTCCGGCTTCACGCCCGCTGCATCCATTTTTTCACGATAAGGCGCTACTCTCTCATAAATATATGCAACACTTTCCTTTAATCGCTCTAACTGAATCTTCTCAATCTCGGCTCTTGGCAGTGTCTCTTCCTTCGCCCAAATCATTCCCTCATCCTCCTTTTTCACTGCATTCCTTTAGCAAATCGCTTAATGTTTTTATTATAGCACAATGCTTTTTCAAATTAAAGCATTAATTTATTGCATCGCAAAATTCAAAAAAAGATGCAAATCCTCACGACCTGCATCTTTCTCTATTATGAAAAATCAAACAATGACAATTGATTCGTCTCCGGCAAATCTCCAAACATCCCTAAATCCGCCATGAAATCAATGACGGTCTTACTTACTTTCGTCCGCTGCCTGAAGTCATCTTTTGACAGATATGGACCGTCTGCTGCAGCCATCTCAACCGCATCCGCCGCTTTGTCTCCCATACCCTCAATGCTTGAAAGTGGCGGCATAAGTTTTCCATCGATAATCTGAAATTTCGTTGCCTTTGCTCGATAGATATCAAGTGGCAGGAACTCAAATCCTCTTGCATACATTTCCTGCACGATTTTCATATCCTTCAATGTATCCTGCTCCTTTTTGCTCAGAGAATCACTGCGGCGTTTGTAATCGTTCATATAGAACTCCAGCTTTTCTTTTCCCTGACACATCAGCTCATAAGAAAATGCGCTGGCGCGGATACTGAAATATGCCGCATAGTAGGCAAGTGGATAGTAAACTTTGCAGTAGGCAATGCGAAATGCCATCATGACATAAGCGGCCGCATGCGCTTTCGGGAACATGTACTTAATCTTTTCACATGACCAGATATACCAGTCCGGGATTCCATGCTCAATCATGTCCTTTTTAAACTCCGGCCAGTCTTTACACTTCCCTTTTGCCACAAGACCTTTACGGACACGCTCCATAATCGTAAACGACTCCTCACTGTCCATTCCTTTGTTGATCAGATACGTCATAATATCATCACGGGTACAGATTGCGGTGGAAATCGTCGCCTTACCGCTTTTGATCAATTCCTGCGCATTGTTGAGCCATACGTCCGTTCCATGCGACAGACCGGAAATACGAATCAAATCTGAAAGTGTCTTTGGTTTCGTATCCACCACCATCTGAATAACAAAGTCTGTTCCAAACTCCGGAATTCCGAGACACCCCACCGGACATCCACCGATATCATCCGGCGTAATCCCAAGAGAGCTTGTATCCTGAAACAGTTTCATCACACCCTGATCGTCAAGCGGAATGTCTGTTGCCTTAAACGGTTTTCCCGTGAGTTGTTCCACCAACTCTTCCAGCATCTTGATGATCGTCGGATCATCATGGCCGAGAATATCAAGTTTCAGCAGGTTGTGGTCGATGGAGTGATAATCAAAATGCGTTGTGATAATATCTGTTGTCATATCATTTGCCGGATGCTGCACAGGTGTAAAAGAGTTGATATCCTGACCAAGTGGGAGAACGATAATTCCTCCCGGATGCTGTCCGGTACTTCTTCGGATTCCGGTACATCCCTGTAAAATACGCTCGATCTCGCATTTTCGTTTTCCCTGTCCGTGTTCCTCATAATAATTTTTCACAAATCCATATGCCGTCTTATCTGCCAGTGTACCGATCGTTCCCGCACGGTACGTCTGACCTTCCCCGAAAATAACCTCCGTATATTTGTGAGCATTACTCTGATAATCTCCGGAGAAGTTCAAGTCAATATCAGGTTCTTTATTTCCCTTGAATCCAAGGAAGGTCTCAAACGGAATATCGAACCCATCTTTAACAAGCGGTTTCCCACAGTTCGGACAAAGCTTATCCGGCATATCGTAACCACAGCCCCCCGCATAAGCGCGGACTTCCTCAGACTCAAAATCACTGTAAAAACAATTCGGACAATAATAGTGAGGACTCAACGGATTTACTTCCGTAATTCCTGCCATCGTCGCAGCAAACGACGAACCAACTGAACCACGTGATCCTACGAGGTAACCGTCCTCAACGGATTTCCATACCAGTTTCTGCGCGATGATATACATCACGGCAAATCCATTGGAAATAATCGAGTTCAACTCTCTCTCCAGACGCTCCACTACAATCTCCGGCAGGGGATCGCCATACATGCTGTGCGCTTTGCTGTAACAGATATCCCTTAACATCTGATCCGAATCCTCAATGACCGGCGGACATTTATCCGGACGAACCGGAGAAATCTTTTCAATCATATCTGAGATCTTCACCGTATTTTCAATGACCACCTCATGCGCCTTTTTCGATCCAAGATATGCGAATTCTTCCATCATCTCCTCTGTTGTGCGAAGATAAAGCGGCGGCTGGCTGTCAGCATCGCCGAATCCTTTTCCGGTCATGATGATTCTTCGATAAACCTCATCTTCCGCATCTAAGAAATGCACATCACAGGTTGCCACAACCGGTTTGTGAAACTCCTCCCCCAATTTTACAATTTTGCGGTTAATATCTTTTAAGTCTTCATCGCTTCGAATCTGGCTGTATTTCGGGCTGTCCACCATAAACTGGTTATTGCCGAGCGGCTGGATTTCCAGATAATCATAAAACTCTACCAATCTTGCAATTGTTTCATCCGACTTGTTATTGAGTACCGCCTGATAAAGTTCTCCCGCCTCACAGGCGCTTCCGATCAGCAAACCTTCCCGATAGCGGTTGAACTCACTTTTGGGAATACGCGGTCGTCTTGCATAATATGTCAAATGCGACAATGAAATCAATCGGTATAGGTTTACCCTTCCCACATCATTTTTCGCTAAAATGATTGCATGATACGTCGGCATCTTTTTCACCGCATCCGGATTCGTCGCACCAAATGCATTCACTCCTTTTAATGTCGTGATTTCCCGCTCTTTTAACATCTCGACAAATTTCACAAAAATCTCTGCGGTCGCCCCGGCATCGTCCACAGCACGATGATGATTCTCAAGTGAAATGTTCAATGCTTTCGCCACGATATTCAATTTATATTTGGACAGCGTTGGAAGAAGCACTCTCGCAAGTGCAACCGTATCCACCGACACAAATTCCTGCTCAATATTCAAATTTTTACAGTTCTGCTCAATAAATCCGACATCAAACCCTGCATTGTGCGCCACAAGAGAGGCGTCTCCGACAAATTCCAAAAACTGCGGCAGAATGACATCGATCTTCGGGGCATCCATCACCATAGAGTCATCGATACTTGTAAGCTGCGTGATCTCGAACGGAATCGGAACTTCCGAATTTACAAATGTACTGTACTTATCCGTAATCTTTCCATTCTCCACCTTCACCGCGCCAATCTCAATGATGTGATCTTCCACAGCACTGAATCCGGTCGTCTCGATATCAAACACCACATATGTATCATCGAGTGTCTGATTTCCTGCATGCACTGCGATATCTGTCAGATCATCTACCAGATATGCTTCCACCCCGTAAATCACTTTGAACGGATCATCTTTATCAAGTCCTTCGATAAAATGATTTGCATCCGGGAATGCCTGCACAACACCGTGATCCGTGATTGCAATCGCAGGATGTCCCCAGTCGTGTGCTCGTTTTACAATCTTATTCACATCAGAGACACCATCCATATCACTCATCTTCGTGTGGCAGTGAAGTTCCACCCTTTTCTCTGCACTTGTATCCTTTTTGGTCGTTCGAAAATCCGGAATTTTTTTTATTCCGGCAACAGAACCAATCGTCAGTTCACTGTCGAATTTGTCGATGGTTGTGACACCTTTGATTTTCAAAAACGCTCCCGCTTTCACCTCTCCAAGCAACTCCGGAAGCTGATCATTTCGCACAAACAGTTTTACCATGATCGTATCTGTAAAATCGGTCACTGCAAACATGACAATGGTCTTTTCGTTTCGAATCTCACGTGTATCAAAGCTTGTCACCTGTCCGCGGAATGTGATCTCTCCCATCTCTCCGACCACCTGTGACAGTTCAATCGTCTCATCCTCAAAATCACGTCCATAGATTAGATTCGGATCGTCCGATCTCTTAAGCGGGCGATAAAACTCTTTCTTCTTTGGCATCTCTTTTGCCGGAGCTTTTGTAGATGTTTTCGCTGTCTCCTTGTGTTCTTTCTTTTCTTGTTTTACCTCTTCCTTCGTTTCTTTTGTCTCAAGTTTTGCTGCATTCTCTTCCACAATCGCATTGATCGCCTGCTGAAGCATACGGGCATTGTGCTCCTGCATCTTGCTTGTCTTTGCCTGCTGATATTCCACATGAATTTGAATCGGAACATGGCACCGTTCCTCGAACACTTCATTCAACAAACCTACAATCGAGTCCTGCTTTCCCTGCGCCACAATTGTGTCATCCAGCTTAAGATACAGATGGTTTTCGTTTTCAAAATGATACTTCGCATTCAGGAACATATTGTGCTCGACAACACTTCGTTCTTTCAATTCCAGCAAAATACTTTCCCTGTACTCATTCATCAGATTTTCCGGTGTATACTGACCGGACAACTGATAATCCTCATAAATCCTGATCCGAATCCGGTTTCGCCCAAATAACTGTTCTTTAATCATTGTTTCCATCTTATAAATCCAGCTCTTCGCAAGCAGATGCGTACTGAATAAATGGACGTGCAGGTAGTCTCTGTCTGAATTTGTCGTAACTTTCGTCACTTCCACATTTTCAAACAGTACTTTACAATCACTATTTACTTTTAAAGTCGGAAACACATCAAAGAATTGCTTTGTCATCATATTTCTCCATCTCTATTTTCCCCAGTTTAATAATTCATTCCGAAGAGTATCTAAAAGTTCCTCTTCCTTTACTTTTTTCACAATTTCACCTTTCTTGATCAAAAGTCCTTCCCCGATTCCACCGGCGATTCCGATATCTGCCTCTTTTGCTTCTCCCGGTCCGTTCACAACGCATCCCATCACCGCTACCTTGATGTCAAGCGGGATATCTGCGACCATATTCTCCACCTGATTCGCAAGTCCGATAAGGTCAATCTTTGTTCTTCCGCAAGTCGGGCAGGACACTACTTCTATTCCACCTTTGCGAAGCCCCAGTGTCTTTAAGATGAGTTTTGCTGATTTGATCTCTTCGAGCGGATCTCCTGTCAGAGATACGCGGATCGTATCTCCAATTCCTTCATACAGGATAATGCCAAGCCCGACTGAGGATTTGATATTTCCAGATAAAATTGTTCCGGATTCCGTAATTCCAACATGAAGCGGATATGGGCACTGCTCTGCAATCAATTCATGTGCTTTTACACACATCATCACATCAGAAGATTTGATACTGACCACTAAATTGTCATACCCCATCTCCTCGATCATACGCACCTTATCCAACGCACTCTCCACAATGCCCTCGGCCGTCACACCACCGTATTTTTCCACGAGATGTTTCTCCAATGATCCACTGTTCACCCCCACACGGATAGGCACATTGTATTCTTTTGCTTTTTCCACAACCTCACGCACTCTCGACACATCTCCGATATTTCCCGGATTAATACGGATCTTATCTGCTCCATGTTCGATTGCTGCGATTGCCAAACGATAATCAAAATGAATATCTGCAACAAGCGGAATATGAATTCTTTTTTTTATCTCTGTGAGTGCTTCCGCCGCCTCCATCGTAGGCACAGCGCAGCGGATAATGTCGCATCCTGCTGCCTCCAATGCCAATATCTGGGCAACTGTCGCCTCCACATCCTCTGTCTTTGTATTTGTCATAGACTGAATGGCAATCGGATTTCCTCCGCCAATCTTGCAATTCCCAATCTGAACTACCTTTGTCTCTTCTCGTCTCATATTTTCTCCTTTCATACTCAGGGAGAACATAAACTCTCCCCAATTCCACTAATAAGCAAAGAGTCTGACATGTCAGACTCTTTGCTTATTCTTGCCTCTATCTTCTGCTACTGTCTTGTAAATACAAGCTGATCCCCATATTCACGCTCTGCAAGTACCAGCACATTCTGTTCAATGCTATAATCAAACGTAGATAAAATCTCGCCAAGCGATGCTTTCAAACCTTCTGCAGTCACCTGACCATCCGATTTGTCCGCCGCCTTCTGCAGAGCTGCCTCATCTACCTTGATCGTAATCGTCTTTGCATCTTTGTCAAGCACATAATCCATCTTTACTTTTATGCCTGTTCCTTCATCGGCAGAATCTAAATTTACGGTCAAATCATTATTTCCCTGAAAAATCAGCGTCATGCTGTTCTCTTCTGATTCCCATCTCCCGTCTAATGGATTGCCCGTAAAAAGTCTTGTAATAAAAAAGACAACAACCAATACAATAACTACGGATGCGATGCCTGTCACAAAACGCCACATTTTACTTCTTTTTTCTTCATCGTTTTTTGCTATCATCATGTCTATCATTCCCCTCAACTTTATTGCATACCTAAATTATACGGAGTTTGTGTTTTTATGTCAACGCCCTATTTTTTGTTCCGTTTTTTAACTGTTTTCCTTTGTCTTGTTGAGAATCAGCACTTTTTCACTTTTTACAGAATAGTACTGATAAAATAGAAAAACAAAGACAAGGAGGACGATATATGAATTTCGGGAATAACTTAAAAGACTTGCGCGAAACACGGAATGTTACCCAAGGTCAGCTGGCTGAATACTTACAAGTATCTCGTCCTACTATTGCAGGTTATGAAACAAAAAGTCGTCAACCTGATTTTGAAAAACTAGAGAAACTTGCAAATTACTTTCATGTATCCATCGACTATCTGGTCTCCGGCTCAGAGACCACGAGCACAGATATCCCTCTAAAAAAAGAGCCGAACGAAAAATCACTGGATCGTGATGTGGCTATGGCTTATCAGAAACTATCACTCGAATCCAAACAGGATGTCCTAAAATATATCGAATTGCTTCAGTTGCGTGATGATGTTCAAAATGTAGAATAAGGAATGTGCGAAAGCACATTCCTTATTCTACATTTCTGCTCTCATCTGCAAGATATTCAAAAAAATCAAAATCTGCATAATGCTTATGCAATACCCTGTCAGCACAAGTCATTCCGACGAATGTCCCTGTAAATTCCCCATATTTGCAATACTCATCCGAATATTTTGTCGTGTCAAAAACCCTGCCTATTCGCTCATACTGTTCTCCATCATAGCTCCACTCAAACCAAGATTCTCTTCCCTGTACATAGAGCCGCAAGTAAATCGGTCTGTCTTCCACCGGAATCCTGGTGTTTAAAAATTCTGTCTTTTCTCCATTTTCCAGTTGAATAATAGAAAGCGCACTCTGTCCAAGTGTCTCACTGTAATATTTTCTCAGATTTACATAGTTCATATTGTCATAATACATGATCAGTCCGGCGCTATGCTGATGAATCTCTGGAGTAAATTCCATCTTGGTCGTTACCCTCGCATACACACTTGTCAACTTTCTTGCCAAGATACTTACTTTATTCAGAGACGTGCGCGATTCCTGTCCCCTGATTCTCACATACCCTTTCCGTGCCGTCACATCTGCAAAACGCTGCGGCATAATGCGCGGGGCATAATAAAAATTGCCCAATTCTTCTCCATCAAAATCATCAAACGCAGGAATTGCCGGAAGTTCTTGCTCAGGCAGTGTGCTCTCTTCCACCTCAATCTTGGCAAGATTGGTTCCATCTGCCATGCGAAGCCATCCATCTTTCGTCCATTTCATTTTCTGGATTGCAGTCTCACGTCCAAGTGTACAGCGAAGTTCCGGCACAAACGGTCTCGCACAAAGATGTACCAGATACACTTCCCCTGTCGGCAATTCCACATAACTTCCATGCCCTGATTTTTGCAAAACAGAATCCGGATTGAAATATTTTGGCTTTAAATGATCCGGGTCTTTTCTCTCATTGGATTCTCCCGGCACACTTGTCACAATCGGGTTCATCGGATCTTTTTCATACGGTCCCCATACATTTTTAGCACGTCCCATCGTCACACAGTGATTATACCCCGTACCGCCCTCGGCACACATAATATAATAGTATTCTCCTCTCTTTGTCAGATGCGGCGCCTCAATACATCCCCTGTCTGTTCCGCCTCGCCAAAGTGGTTTTGGATATCCAACAATCTCTTCTTTTTCTGGATCATACTCAACAATACAGATAAATCCTGGTTTTTCATACCCTTCTCTTGTCTCCCATTCCAAAGAGACAATATATTTCTTTCCGTCATCATCATGCAGGATTGAAGCATCAAATCCTGATGAATGCAGATATACAGGCTTGCTCCACGGTCCTTTGATGTCTTTTGATTTCACCAAAAAATTATCTACATCAAAGTATCTCGCATTCATAGAATTCATCACACCGTATACAACATAGAACATATCTTCCTCTTCACAATAAGTCAGACACGGCGCCCATATTCCTTTTGCACTCGGCAATTTTTTCAAGTCAACCGCCTCATCATCAGTCAAAATATGTGTATATAATTCCCAGTGTTTCAAATCTTTTGAATGATAAACCGGAATTCCCGGGAACCATTCAAACGTAGACACTGCCAGATAGTAATCATCCCCTTTTCTGCAAATACATGGATCGGGATTGAATCCCGGAAGTATCGGATTTAAAATCATAGTTTTTTCCCCCTTTTTTGTTAATTCTTCTTTTGCGTCGGAAACCATTTAAAATCGACACACCGCCCTAAATCCCAGCTATCCCAGCCAAGCCATCCGTTTTCATTTACCGTGTCCGTCAAAAGCTTATAACTCCAGTAAAAGTATCCGCTTCCCTTTTGCCATGCCTGAAGCTGTGCATCAGCGACAGCCCGATAGATTTCGTTCTTTTCATCTAAAGTCAATCGTTCCTCTTTTGCACCGTCCACGCCGTTTAACACACTCTGACCGCCTTTTGTGTCACATCCGCATGCAAGAGAATTGAACAGACACCACTCTCCACAGATAACCGGGAAATATTTCTCCATCTCCTCAATTTCTTTTTCATAATGTTCTTTCACAAAGCATGTGTATCCTTCTATCGTCTGTTCGCATCCAGCTGCCTCTGCCATCATCAGATACTGATGTGTATCCAGCACAACATCTACATATTTTTCTTCCCGCATAAAATCTTTCCACGCTGTAAGCACAAATCCGTCGTGAATGACAACATATTTTTCTTTTGGCATATATTTTCGTATGCGGTCATACGCTTCCTGATAAAATATCCTTAAAAACGCAAGTGTATTCGGTCCGGAGCCGGCCGCCATCTCCTTGTCGACTGCCGGATAACGGTTTGGGACATCAAACAGCTCCCACACACTTTCTGTGATTGGTTCATTCAGCACTTCAATACCCCACAGCCCCTTTCTTTTGCCGTAACGCTTTGCCAGCCGTTCAAGCACTGTCAGCACAAATTCTACTTCTTCCGGATTTTTAGACCATTTGCACACTCCGCAAATACCTCCGTTGTCAAAGCCATTTTGTCCCTCCGGTGCAGTGTGCAGATCTATCAATATCTGCAATCCATACTTTTCTGCCCAGTTAAATGCCTTATCCAGTTCTTCTACGCACCCGATAAACGGTTCTCTGTCTCCAAATATAAAGTATGGCACCGGAATTCGCACAGCCTCCATTCCCATTGCTTTGATTGCCACAAAATCACGCTCCGAAATATATTCTGCACGATGCACCTTGATTCGTGCCTCATATACCTCTTTTGAGAGTTGTCTTGGAAGGTAATACTCATCCTCTGCTGTTGTTCCTGCAAACAGCGCCGGACTCATCCATTTCTCCAGCACAAGCCAGTTTCCTAAATTTACACCTTTGATATACATTTCCATTCCTCCTATTTTTCCGCGCGTTTTTTCAAGTCCGCAATAATTCCGTCAAATTCCCTGTCTAAGTGATAAAATTTCATGATAATCAGCCCCAGTATATAGACAACAATCGGAATCCACACAAAGCAGATTTCAATGGAAAACAGCGCTGATGCAGACTGTACCGCTTTTTCTCCCGCATAGCCTCCGACTTCCAGGATCAATCCAAGCAACGCCGAACCAACACCATTTCCAATCTTATATCCAAAACTACATGCACTGTTCACAAGCCCTTCTGTTCGGTATCCTGTCTTCCACTCGCCATAATCAATCGTGTCAGATACCATCGCCCACATGGTTGCTCCTCCACATGCATTTCCAATACCACGGATCACACTGGAGACGATGATAATCGCAAGCGAGCCGCCTGAAAAATTCAGCACGAGCATCCCGATAATGTCAAACACAAGGCCGATTGCAAATACATTTCTCTTTCCAAACCGTTTTACAAGCATCGCGATAAAGAACATTCCGCAAATTTGTACAATATTGAAAATTCCGTTGATTGTCCCAACCAGATTTTTGTCCCCTAAAATATCTTTCGCATAGTAAACCGTAGAACCTCCATTTACAGAATACATAAGGAAAAATAATGCAAGCATTCCAGTCATCATCATCCAGTATTTGTTCTTGAACAACGCCTTTACGCCTTCTTTAAACGGAACCTCATCCACAGCTGACTCCGCAGCTCCCACACGCTCTTTTGTTCCAAAGAACGTAAATAAAAATGCTATGATCGCAATCACACCGAACACACAGAATGTTTTTGTCCATGCTGACGCATTATTTCCAAAATATTCTACAAGCCGTAATGTAAATGTGTTGATCAGCAACGTTCCTGCTGTTGCAAGCAGATTTCGGAAAATACTCAACACTGACCGTTCATACGGATCCTGTGTCATCAGCGCATTGAGCGCAGAGTACGGAACATTGATCGCAGTGTAAATAATCGTTGACACAAGATTATACGTGATAAATACATAAACCAGTTTTGGTGTAGATGTCCACGATGTCGGCACAGAAAACAGCAATACTCCAGATATCGCAAACGGAATACACATACGCAGTATCCAGGATCTCGCCTTCCCAAACCGGGATTTTGTCCGGTCTACAACGACACCCATGATGATATCACTGATACCATCAAAAATTCTTGACACCATCATAATCGTTCCCACTGCCAATGCATTTACTCCTGCATAATCGGTATAATAAAATACAAGAAATGCTGACATTGCCGTATAGATGATATTGCATCCAAAATCTCCACATCCATAGGAAAAACGTTCGACGATTTTTCCCATACTTAACTTTGCCTTCTTATTCATCTTTTGATTCCTCACCTTTCTTCTTTTCAGGTATATTTTTACTTTTTAAAAACATTATTTTTGAATCAAACGTTTGTGCACATCTGTTTTTCTTCATTTTTTCTACCTTCTATGCTTATATAGTATCACATTTCTCCCTTGTTCAGTAGGTCTTAAAAAATCTAAAAAAGCGGTCGATATTCTCTTTTTTATATTGTATAATGAGATAAATAAGAAAGAGGTGCATATGACATGAAGGATAACAATTTGGAAAACACTCAGAAAATTTCACATTTATACGAGATTATCGACGTCCCGCAGGCAACCGGTGTAATGTTCCGCACTTCCGTGGACGAGGGAAGCTACATCCCGACGCACTGGCACCGTGCTGTCGAGATCATCTATCTTCTTGAAGGAAAATTGGAAGTAACAATCGAATCTCAGACATTTTTGATGCAGGCCGACGATTGTACACTTATCAATGCAAATATTATGCATTCGACAAAGTGCACACAGCCCAACACTGCTATTTTGTTGCAGATTCCGGTAGAATTTATGGAAATCTACATTTCAAATATTCAACAGTTATTTTTCCTATTGGATGAAAACAGCTCTGATCTGGTGCGTCAGACAAAAATGGCACGGTTTAAAGAGACTCTGACACAGATGCAGATTGCAAATGACATCCGGCCAGAGGGATTTATTCTGCGTTTTAACAGTCTGCTGTTTGAGTTGCTGTTCCAGCTGTTACACAATTTCAGCATCCAGCTTTTTCCATCAGATCTCAGTCAGAAGAACAAAGACCGTGACCGGCTGGATTTGATCTTAAACTATGTGTCCAAGCACTATGCTCAACCGATCTCACTGAAAGAAATCGCGTGTATAGCCTGTTTACAGACCGGGTATTTTTGCCGATTTTTCAAAAAACATATGGGAATTACTTTCTTAGAATATCAAAATGAGCTGCGCCTTTCTCACATTTACCGTGACCTGATCACAACAGACGACGCGATTCATTTGATTTTAGAACGACACGGATTTACAAATTATAAATTATTCCGCAGAATGTTTCACGAACATTTTGGAGATACGCCGCTGCGGATTCGTAACAAGCACAAATCGCAGCAAAATTAACCTTTTAAAGCAGCAAAAGAAGAGCTTTTTTCAGCTCTTCTCTTTTTCCTATTTCGCTAATTCCTGAAATAATCCTTTCATTGCCGGATAAATTTTTCTAAAATTCTGATAGCGCTCTTCATATTTTGCGACAAGCTCCTGAGACGGTTCCACTGTATCAACTACTTTGACCAATTTTTCTGTCGCTGCCTCTACGCTTTCATACGCTCCACAGCCGACTGCCGCAAGTATTGCCGCTCCATATCCTGGTCCTTCCTCGCTTTCAATAACATCCACTTTCAGATTCATTACATTTGCAATAATCTTTTTCCAAAGTGGGCTCTTTGCCCCGCCTCCGCAAATTTTTGTACGTTCAATCTGAATTCCAAGGCTTCTCGCCACCTCTAATGAGTCGCGAAGTCCAAATGCCACACCTTCTAAAACAGCCTGTGTCATCTCTTCACGTGTCGTGTCCATTGTCATTCCTACAAATGCAGCCCTCGCCAGCGGATCATTATGCGGTGAACGTTCTCCCATCAGATATGGTAGATAGAACACCTGATTTTCACCTAATTTTGTAATATTTTCCTGCTCTTTTTCATATTCTTTTGTCTGCAGAATCTCATCCATCCACCACTTATTGCAGGATGCTGCACTGAGCATGCAGCCCATCAAATGATAATAGCCATCTGCGTGGTCAAACGAATGTAAAGCATTATTTTCATCTACTCCAAACTGTTTACTGGAAATAAAAATTGTTCCGGATGTGCCAAGTGAAAGATTACATCTTCCATCTCCAACTGTTCCTGTTCCGACAGCCGCAGCAGCATTATCCCCTGCTCCCGCAATAACTTTTACTGTCTTAGAAAGTCCTAACTCTTCTGCAATTTCTTGCTTTAAACTTCCGACCACCTCATAGCTTTCGAACAGTTTTGGAAGCTGCTCCTCTCTGATTCCGCAGATGTCTATCATTTCTTGTGACCAACATTTATTTTGGACATCTAACAGTAACATGCCGGAAGCATCTGAATAATCCGTACAAAATGTTCCAGATAATTTGTATGCCAAATAATCTTTCGGAAGCATAATTTTATTTATTTTTGCAAATAGTTCCGGCTCATTTTCCTTCATCCAAAGAATCTTCGGCGCTGTAAATCCTGCAAACGCAATGTTCGCTGTGTATTTCGAAAGCGTTTCCTTCCCAATCACCGTATTCAGGTAATCTGTCTCTTTTGTTGTTCTCCCGTCATTCCATAGAATCGCCGGACGAATGACCTCATCCTCATCATCAAGCACCACAAGCCCATGCATCTGTCCACCAAAGCTGATTCCCTGCACCTGACTTTTGTCACAGTCCTTTGTCAATTCCCTGATTCCTTCCATTGACTTTTCAAACCAGTCTTTTGGGTTTTGTTCCGACCATCCTGGATTCGGAAACGAAAGCGGATACTCCTTTGATACGATGTTTTTTATCTTTCCATTTTCATCCATTAAAAGCAATTTTACTGCTGAAGTTCCTAAATCTACACCTATGTATAACATACACTTACTCCTCTATATATTGTGTTTTATTCAAAAAGGGACAGGGCATTTTTCAATTGGGGACGTAGTAAAATTCAATTTTACTACGTCCCCAATTCATTAGCGCCACGGATTTTCTGTTGGATAACGAACCTCTTTCGGCTGATTATATCCGATCTCATCCACTGGCACTCCAATGTATTTAAACACTTCAAACAATGCCTTTCCAAAGTTTCCAAATGCAACTGCTCCGTGATGTGGGAAATTCTTTTCAATCAATACATGGCGGTAAAATCTTCCCATCTCAGGAATTGCAAAAATACCGATTGCACCGAAGGAACGTGTTGCCACCGGAAGCACTTCTCCCTGTGCAATATAAGCACGTAGTTTGTTGTCAGATGTGCTCTGCAATCTGAAGAATGTAATATCTCCAGGCATGATATCTCCTTCCAATGTTCCCTGTGTCACTTCTTCCGGAAGTGCTCTTGCCATAATAAGCTGATGTTTCATCTCGCAGAATGACAATTTAGATGCCGCTGTATTTCCGCAGTGGAATCCCATAAATGTATCTTTCTGTGTATAATTGAATTTTCCTTCAATATCTTCTTTATATAAATCTGTCGGAACATTATTGTTGATATCAAGTAATGTCACTGTGTCTTCACTTACAACCGTTCCGATAAATTCACTCAGCGCTCCATAAATATCCACTTCGCAGGATACCGGAATTCCCTGTGCTGTCAGACGGCTATTGACATAACATGGCACAAATCCAAACTGTGTCTGGAATGCCGGCCAGCATTTTCCGGCGATTGCCACATATTCTCTATAGCCTCGGTGTTCTTCCACCCAATCTTTCAATGTCAATTCATACTGTGCTAATTTTGCAAGAATCTCAGGCTTTTTGTTTCCTGCTCCTAATTCTTCTTCCATCTCTTTTACAATTGCCGGAATTCTTTCGTCTCCTGCATGTTTATGGAATGCTTCAAACAAATCCAGCTCTGAGTTTTCCTCAATCTCAACACCTAAATTGTAAAGTTGTTGAATTGGTGCATTACAAGCAAGGAAGTTCAATGGACGTGGTCCAAAGCTGATAATTTTTAAGCTGTTTAGTCCAATGATTGCTTTTGCGATCGGACGGAATTCGTAAATCATATCCGCACACTCTTCGGCTGTTTCAACCGGATATTCCGGAATATATGCTTTTACGTTGCGAAGCTTTAAGTTATAGCTTGCATTTAACATACCGCAATACGCATCTCCACGCCCTTGAATCAGATTGTCTCCTGTCTCCTCCGCTGCTGCGATAAACATTTTTGGTCCGTCAAAATGTTTTGCAAGCAATGTTTCTGCAATCTCTGGTCCAAAGTTTCCAAGATATACAACTAACGCATTACATCCTGCTTTTTTGATATCTTCTAATGCCTGTACCATATGAATTTCACTTTCTACAATACAAATCGGACATTCATAAATTTCTGCATCTCCATATTTTTCTGTATAAGCTTTCATAAGAGCTGCTCTTCTGTTTACTGATAAACTTTCTGGAAAACAGTCTCTGCTGACTGCCACCACACCGATTTTTAATTTTGGCATATTGTTCATGATTCTTCCTCCATTTTCTTATGACAATGTAATATTTTCACCTTTTAATCCGTTAAATGCACCTGCAATTTTTGCCTCTTCATGTGCGATCAGCCACTTGTTCTTCGCAGTCATCAGGCGATCTTCGCCTTTTTCTTTCAATGCAAATGTAATCTCTGTGTTTGTATCTTTCGGAAGTACAACTACACATCGAAAACCTTTTTCTCCTACGCTGCACGGCGCATAGTGAAGCGTCGTCGCATATACTTCAATCGCAGTCCCTGCCGGAACAAGAAAAGCTTCTACTAAAGAAGTATCGTAAGTGTCATCTTCTTTGATGTCCTGCTGAGCACCCAGCAGTAAAATCAAATCCGTAACCGCCACATTTACCTCAGAACTTCTATGATATTCCAGTGCATTTAATGTATGGTTGTGACCGTTGCAATATCCGATTTGGATCGGGAGTCCCCCATACATACTATTTTGAAAATCTCTCGCCACACTAAGTACTTCCAGTTCCTCTACAGACGGCACATAAATGACATCTTCCGGAAGAGGTGTATGCTCCATCTCTCTGATAAGTTCTGCACAATCATACTGAGCAAGCACTTTTCCATATTTCTTAAAAGCTTCATCTGTTATCTTCTGAATTTTCATCCCGCTTCCTCCTGAATTGCTTTATTTCTACTTGCATTTTAGCACCGTTTTTTTGTCGCTTCTTCCAAAAACTTATCCATGTGATGGCAATTTCTTGTCATTTTCATATTCCCCTCATACAATGATATTCGATTGATTACAGCATATGCTTGCGATATTCACTTGGCAGCATTCCATATTTCTTCTGAAACTCTTTTGCAAATGCCTTTTGATTCGAAAATCCATGTTTTGCCGCAATCTCACTGATTGTCTTGTCCGTTTTGACAAGCTCCTGATAAGCATACTCTACACGCACACTTTGTAAATACGCTTTATAATTGATCTTTGCATACTTCTGAAACATTTTTGATAAATACGTCGGCGAATACCCAAATATCTCTGCAATATACTCCAACGATAATTCTTTTTGATAATTATCTCGGATATAGGAAGTAATCGATGAAAGCCGATTCAACTTCCTGTGATTTTTCACCATATCCTCACTCACTTCATTAATGCGATACTGTGTGATCATGAGGTACATAAGCATGTAGAACTGACTTTGTACTTGAAACTCATATCCGCATGCTCTCTTGACGTAATTCTCATACATATTCTGAATTAATTCCATCATCTGACTGTCGTCCACACCAGGTTCATGGGAAAACAATACAAATCGTTCCTCAGAATAGTAATTTTCAAACGTTGCCATTGGAATCTGCAGTACTATCGTCAGATTCGGTTTCGGTGAAAAAACAGAGTGAACCTCATTCGAGTTCACGATAATAAATTCTCCCGCTTTGAGCGGCACTTTTTTCTCATCTAAAATAAATGTAAGACTCCCTTCAAACACGGCAAAAATTTCAATTGAACGATGCCAGTGTCTGTCCCTCACATAATTTCCTTCTTTGCCCTCAAACACAAACAATTTGAATGGCAGATCTTCATTTGGTACGACAAGCTCATGTTTATACGCTGTCTCTTTTTCCATATTTTCTCACCTTCCCCCTTTCCTACTTTCTTTTCATACTGCGAATCATCTGTTTCGTCTCTTTTGATATCTTTAAAGATTCGGTAATCTTTTGCAGCGCTTTATTGTATGTAAAATCATCCAGGTTGTTTTTCTTCAAATATGCCATCGTCTCATCGGGAAGCTTAATATAATAAATAGAAACTGCCCATGCGACTGCCATTTTTACATAATAGTCTTCATTCCGTATCTGGTCAAGCAGAGCGAGGCCTTCTTTTACATGCTCTCGATCAGTATAATAATCGAGCAGCATGACAACACCAAACCGAATATAATACGGTCTTGCATCTTTCAGATACGGTACGATAAATTCCCACATCTCCTGCGGATATTGTTTCGGCAGCTTCAGTCCCGCACAAAAACTGTCACATACCGCCCAATTATCAATCTTTGGGAGAAACTGTTCCACTTGAATAAGTATCTCTGAAAGTTCTGCTTTTATATATCCGATTACCAGTCCCTGCAGCATAATCTCTTCAAAGCTGTCATCTTTTGCCTCTTCCAAATAAGTTCGCCAATCTGTTTTTGCAAGCTCTTTTGCAAGTTTTCGAAGCTTTGGGATTCTCACTCCAAGCATATTTTCTTTCGGAACATTCGGTGTCAATTTTGCCATAAACGCACGAAAGTCTGGCTCTGCCAGACTTTCTAATCTCATTCGGATATTCATCTTACTCACCGCCAAGCTTGCTTGCCGCAAACCATCCTGCCGCAAATGTAACTACGCTTATCACAATTATAATCACAGAAACACCGCTCCAGTCTGTCTTTAACAGAATTGCAATTGGAGATGCAAGAATCAGACCGATGATCGCATAATATGCATGAATCTCTGCCTTCGAGAAAATAAACTCAATGATTTTCGCAATCAGGAATATTCCTATTACTACACCAATTCCAAACGGTGCAAGAATACCGACACCTGTTAAAAGTCCATTCATGTCAAATGCCATAAGTGCATCAATAAAATTATTAATTGCTTTCAAAATCGTATCATAATATCCAAGCAGCATCAGCATCATGGAACCACTGACTCCCGGTACTACCATCGTCGCTGCTGCAATGACACCGACTCCAAACAGCTTCACTACATTAATTACATTGAAACTTACATCTGCTGCATTCCCACTTGTCTCTCCCATCACTGCCATCAAGATTACAATTCCAAAAAATGCCAAAAACGGAATGATCTTTCCGACTGTCACCGCATGTCCCTTCACTTTTTTAAAGATAAACGGAAGACTTCCTGCAATCAGACCGCAAAACGCAAAATTCGTCGGAATCGGATATGTCTCCAGCAGGAACTCAAACAATCTTGACAATGCGACAATCGCAATTCCCGCTCCGATAAAAATTGGGATTAAAAGTTTCATACCTTCCTTGAATTCTTTTTTCAGATGTGTAATGGCATGGATCAGCCGGTCGTAAAGTCCCATGGCAACCATCATCGTCCCACCGCTCACACCAGGAATAATGTTAGCAATCCCCACTACCATTCCCTGTAATACTTGCTTTAACATGTTTTAATCTCCTTACGCTCTTCTATGTATGTTTTCAGAAACGAAATCAACATTTCCATCTCTTGTCTTGTTCCAATCGAAATCCTTAAATAATCTTTGATTCTGGAACCTCCTAAAAATCTAACATAGATGTCCTCTTTTTTCAAGGCTTCAAACAATTCTTTTGCGTCGAATTCAGGATGCTTTGCAAAGATAAAGTTAGATCTGGAATCCGGAAATACAAATCCAAGCGCAGAAAGTTCCTTTTTTGACCACTCTCTAGTCTCTATGATCTTTGCTGTCTGCTCTTCAAAGTATATTCTGTCTTTCACTGCCTCCACGCCACAGACCAGCGACGTCTGATTCATCGTATAAGAATTGAAAGAATATTTCGCATCATTGAGATATTTGATCAAGGTCGGATTGCTGATGGCATAACCAATACGCATTCCTGCCATAGAACGAGCTTTCGAAAATGTCTGCACGACAATCAGATTGTCATATCGGTCAATCAGCTCCATCGCCGATTTCCCCGCAAAATCAATATACGCCTCATCCACAATCACGATCACATCCTGATTGTGCTGCAGAATATCCTCCACAAAATCCAACTCTTCATAGATTGAAGTCGGAGCATTCGGATTCGGGAAAATAACACCGCCATTTTCTTTGTAGTAATCTTCTTTTACAATACGGAACTGTGAATCAACCTGTGGACACTCATATGGAATCCGGTAAAGCTCTGCCCACACTTTGTAAAAAGAATAGGTAATATCCGGAAACAAAATTGGTTTTTGGGAATTGAAAAATGTGAGAAAACACATTGCCAGCACATCATCCGAGCCAACCCCCACAAATACCTGTTCATCCTTCACACCATAATATTCCGCCAATGTATGTACGAGTTCTCCTGCCGTTGGATCCGGATAACGGCGCATCAGGTCTGTATCCATATTCTGAAGCGCCGTGCGCACTCCCGGCGCCGGCGGATACGGATTTTCATTTGTATTCAATTTGATCACATTTCCCTGTGGCTGTTCTCCCGGAACATACGGCTCTACTTTTCTGATATTGTTTTCAAATACTCTCATCTTTTTATCCTTCCTTTAGAAGTACTCTTTTGCAAGTTCTTTAAATTTCGGCAGTGAATTTACAATGGTCTCATGCGATACGCAATATGCGATACGCACATATCCAGGACATGCAAAAGAACTTCCCGGAACGATCAGTATATTATATTTTTTCGCCGCCTGACAGAACGCCTTCTCATCTGCCACCGGTGATTTCACAAACAGATAAAAAGCTCCTTCCGGCTTAATGCATTCAAATCCAAGCTCTGACAAACCGTTGTAAAGTGTCTCTCTGTTTCTGTCATAGTAAGAAATATCTGTCTTTTCATTCAAACATCTTTTTACAACCTTCTGCTGCAAAGTCGGTGCGTTGACAAACCCTAAAATACGTGTCGCCACACTCGCCGCTGAAATCAAGTCTTCACTGTCTGCCGCTTCATCCGGAATCACAAGATACCCAATTCGTTCGCCCGGCAGCGAAAGCGATTTGCTATAAGAATAACCGACAATTGTATTGTTATAGTATTTTGTCAGATATGGTACCTCCACACCATCATATGCCAGTTCACGATACGGTTCATCGGAAATCAGATAGATATCTGTTCCAAATTCTTTTTGTTTTTCTTCCATGATAGCAGCCAGCTTTTGAATCGTCTCCTCTGAATACACAACTCCGGTCGGATTATTCGGTGTATTTACGATAACCGCCTTCGTCTTTGCCGTAATCTTCTGCTCAAACTCATCAAGTTTCGGCTGGAAATTTTCTGTATTAGGAGAAACCTCAACAAGCACACCATCAAAATTTGCTGTGTAACTTCTGTATTCTCCAAAATATGGCGCAAACGCGATCACTTCGTCTCCCGGATTCAGCAAAATCTTCAACGCTACATTAAGTCCACCTGCCGCTCCGACTGTCATGACAATGTTATTTCCGGAAAACGCTGTCTCAAACCGCTCATTTAATGAATCTGCCACTGCCTGTCTCACATCTGCATAGCCTGCATTGCTGTTCGTATAGCCGTGAAGCGCCACCGGATCTTCTTCATTCAAAATGTCAATCATTGCCTGCTTTACAGCCTCCGGAGCCGGGACATTCGGGTTCCCAAGACTAAAATCAAACACATTCTCCGCTCCATAAATCTGTGCCAGACGATTCCCCTCCTCGAACATCGCACGGATTGCGGAGCTGTTTGCCACCATATTTTTCATCTTTTCTGCTATCATCGTATCGTTCTCCTTTATGATTCTGATTTTTTTGTAACAACGCCTTTTTCTACAAGGAATACCGGGCGGTAAGACAATTTCGCCTTGCGAAGTCCCTCAGCTCCTGTATCTTCCTCGCGGTTGACATATTTGTAATTCATACATTCATGCTCTACAAATTGCTGATTGATCATTGGATACGCTCCCTGCACATCCGCAAATGCCTTCTCAATATGAACCACAAATGTATCTTCACTGATCGGCTCTCCCATGGTAAATGCCACAATCTCTCCATTTACCCGAAGAAGTCCTCCTTTCAATTCCAGTTCTTCAAACAAACGCAGCGAATTGAGTGTCACGCACATCTCTGCATTCTTTTCCACATCTTCCTCACATCCGCTTTCATTTCTCCACTTCAACGCCATCTGGAAACATTCTTCTACATTCTCCTTTGTGATCGGCTCATAACACCAGTCATCAAATGTCGCCTTAAATTTGTTGATATGATTTCGTTTCGCATGAAGTTTTTTGCCGGACAATGTCGCAAGTTTTTCCGATTCATACACATAATCAGCAATATCTCTGTTGTACTCAATCTGGTACTGTCCCGGATACCACTCCTCCAGTTGTCTGAAGTTATCCTCCGTTACATTATATAACACAAATGGCGCCTCTTTTTTTGCACTATATTCCATCAAAAATTCAAGCACCCGTTTCACATCCTCCGCGGCTCCTACCGGATAGGCAAACGCCAGACCGTGATCCTCTGATTTGAATACAATCGTATGTTCTATCTCTGCAAATGTCACTTTATAGTGTCTTGACCATAAAAATACATTGACAAATGTTCTCTCACAGCTGCGGCTCGGATATTTCCGAAAATAGGACTCTATAAGTTCGCGGTCTTCTATTTCCGGTCGTTTAAACTGAATTTCTTCCATAAAATTACCCTTCTCCTTTGCTATTTTTTCATACTTTAAAAGTATACCATATTTTTCCCACTTTTTTAGTCGGACTTGAAAAAATTTACATTTCTTTTATATACTAAGAACGGAACTGCATTTGATAAAGTGATTCATATACACCTTTTTTTGACATCAATTCTTCATGTGTTCCTTCTTCTTCAATTCCATTTTCTGTCAGCACAAGAATCCGCTTTGCATTGCGAATTGTTGACAGACGGTGTGCAATCACAAACGTCGTCCGGTCTTTTGCAAGTTCTTCTAACGACTTTTGTACTACCTGTTCACTCTCATTGTCAAGCGCCGATGTCGCCTCATCAAAAATAAGAATCGGTGGATTCTTCAAGAACACACGGGCAATCGAAAGTCTCTGTTTCTGCCCTCCTGACAATTTCACTCCGCGCTGTCCGATATCGGTATCATATCCTTCCGGAAAACTCATGATAAATTCATGTGCATTTGCCCGCTTTGCCGCGCGAATAACTTCCTCGTCTGTCGCATTTGGATTGCCATAGCGGATATTGTCCATGATCGTTCCTGCAAACAGATACACATCCTGCTGTACAATTCCGATATTGTTTCGCAAATCCGCCAATTTTATATGCCTGATATCCATTCCATCAATCTGAATGCTTCCCTCAGACACATCATAAAATCTCGGTATCAAACTGCAAAGCGTTGTCTTGCCGACTCCTGACGGTCCCACTAATGCCATATAATCTCCCGCATCTACTTTTAACTGAATATTATTTAATACTTTCTCTGCACTTTCTTCATAGTAGAAAGAAACGTTTTCAAATGTAATATCTCCCTTTAGATGATCTACAGCTATCGCATCCTTTTCATCTTTGATATCCGGTGCAATTGCCATAATTTCCTGAAATCGCTCAAATCCAGAATATCCATTTTGGAACATCTCTGTAAAGTTCATCAGTTTTTTTACAGGTTCTACGAAATTATTGATATACAGCAAAAATGTAACCAAATCTGTCACGATGATCGTACCCGATGTCAAAAAGCTTACTCCAGCCAAAAGCACTGCAACAGTCACAAGCGTTGTCAATGCACTTAATCCCGAATTATATCCTGCCATATACCGGTAGCTTACTTTTTTTGCATTCACAAAATTCTTATTTCCCTGATTGAATTTCTTCATCTCAATCTCTTCGTTTGCAAACGACTTTACCACACGGATACCGGAAAGACTGTCCTCAATCTGGCTGTTGATATCCGCGATTTTCTCGCGGTTGCGCTTAAATGCACGTTTCATCTTTCGATTATAGTACCATGCAAACAGAGCCATCACCGGCACGAACACAAACGCAACAATTGTAAGCGGTGCATTGATATTGATCAAAATCACAAATGCACCGACCAGTTTTATGATCGAGATGACCACGTCCTCCGGCCCATGATGCAAAAGCTCCGTAATATCAAATAAATCACTCGTAATACGCGACAATAATGCCCCAACCTTCTGATTGTCATAAAAAGCAAATGTCAGTTTCTGATAATGCCCAAAGATGTCACTGCGCATATCTGCTTCCATATAAGCCCCCATAATATGCCCATAATATGCAATAAAATAATTGCAGCCAAACTCGACGATAACGAGTCCGATCATCACCGCACCTAATACGAGAATTGTCTGCATCGCTTTATGGTGATTAAAATAAACCACCTCATTCGTGATATAGCGCACGATCAGCGGAATCACTAACGTGATAACTGCTCCCAAAATTGCAAAAAACATATCACTGTAAAACAAAACCCGATACGGTTTATAATATGAAAATAATTTTTTTAATTTTTCTCTCATCAGATGTTTCTCCTCCTTCTTCTCAAATATCATACTATAGGAAGAAAAAAAGTGCAATCCTGCTCGATATAAATGAATTCTACGAGGCAGAACAAAAATATCAATCAAAAAAATAGAAATCAGCTCTTCTTACATTCTTAAGCCAATTTCTATTTCTTTTTATAATCTATTCATTCATATTCGCCAGTTTCGCCGCCTGGTCTGCCGCAATCAGGCTATCGATGATCTCGTCCAGATCTCCATTCAT
This sequence comes from Faecalimonas nexilis, assembly GCF_059731825.1. Classification (NCBI taxonomy): domain Bacteria; kingdom Bacillati; phylum Bacillota; class Clostridia; order Lachnospirales; family Lachnospiraceae; genus Faecalimonas; species Faecalimonas nexilis. Next base: position 2,551,015 of record NZ_AP029189.1, read on the forward strand.
AATGTTATCAATCTTATACAATGTCAATTTGATACGGTGTTCTGTCACACGTCCCTGTGGGAAGTTGTATGTTCTGATCTTTTCAGAACGATCTCCTGTACCAATCTGGCTTCTTCTTGCTTCCGCCTCTGCTGACTGCTGTTTTTCCAACTCTAACTCATACAGCTTTGAACGAAGTAAACGGAACGCTTTTTCCTTGTTCTGTAACTGTGATTTTTCTGTCTGGCTGTAAATTACAATTCCTGTCGGGTAGTGAGTCAGACGAACCGCTGAGTCAGTTGTATTGACACACTGTCCACCATTTCCGGACGCACGCATAACGTCGATACGGATATCTTTTTCATCAATGACAACATCCACTTCTTCCGCCTCCGGCATGACTGCCACAGTGATTGTAGAAGTGTGGATACGTCCGCCGGATTCTGTCTCCGGAACACGCTGCACACGATGTACACCACTTTCATATTTCATTCGTGAATATACACCTTGACCACTTACCATAAATACAACTTCTTTGAATCCTCCGATCCCATTTTCACTAAATGAAATCATCTCGGTCTTCCAATGCCTGCTCTCCGCATAATGCACATACATACGGTACACTTCTGCCGCAAACAATGCGGATTCATCTCCACCTGCACCCGCGCGGATCTCGACCATAATGTTCTTATCATCGTTCGGGTCTTTTGGAAGAAGTAAAATCTTCAATTCATGCTCCAGCTCTTCCACACGCTTTTTAGAAGAAGAAAGCTCCTCTTTTGCAAGCTCGCGCATCTCTTCGTCAGACTCCATCTCCAACATCTCTTCACTGTCTGTGATTGCCTGCTTCGCACTCTTATATTCATTGTATGCTTCTACAATCGGAGCAAGATCTGATTGCTCTTTCATCAATTTTCTGAAACGATTCTGATCGTTTGCCACATCCGGTTCCTGCAGTTCACTCATAAGCTCTTCAAAACGAATAAGCAAATCATCTAATTTATCAAACATGTCCATTCCTCCATATTCTCATCCGCCCGCATGGCGGGCAACATTTTCTTCTATACTATATACCTTTTTCTATGTGTTCACCTTCTGCAATATTGTACACGCCAAAGACAACCCGGTCAAGTCCTGCGAGGTCCTTTTTCACCATCACATCCTCAAATCCGGCTTTTTCCATCAGACATTTTACATCCTGCCCCTGATCATGTCCAATCTCAAAATACAACATTCCACCTTTTTTCAGATACATCGGACTTTGTTCTATCAATTTTCTATAAAAATAAAGTCCATCCTCTTTTCCGTCAAGAGCAAGAATCGGATCGTGGCATCTCACCTCTTCTTTTAATTCTTCAATCACCGCTGTTCTGATATATGGTGGATTTGACACAATCACATCATACTTATCCACAATATTTTCAAATAAATCGCTTTTTATCAACAGTGGTTCCACCTGATGTTTCTCGGCATTTTTTTTTGCTGTCTTCAGAGCTTCGTCTGAAATATCTGCTCCCACTCCCTGCGCGATCTTTCCTAATTTCATCAGACTGATCAGTATACAACCGGAACCGGTACACATATCCAGCACTTTCATCTGTGGCTGAACATAAGACAGCACACATTCCACCAACGTCTCCGTGTCTTGCCTTGGAACAAGGACATGTTCATTGACCGCAAATTCCAATCCCATAAATTCCTGAACACCTGTGATATGCTGAAGTGGAATATGCTGCGCCCTCTGCTCCAGATAGGCTTTATATAAAGAGTCCTGCTCATCCGTGATCTTCTCATCCGGCTTCAAAAAATATGCTGTTCTGTCAAGCCCTGTGACAAATTCAAGCAGATACCATGCATCAACAGAACACTCTTCAATCCCAGCTGCGTTTAATCGCTCCCGGCCATATTCATACGCTTCTTTCAATGTCATCTTACATCCGCTCCAAAATTTTCTCTCAGATATTCTTTCCAGTCAAATACTTCCTCCACTGCCTTGATTGCCACTTCGATCATATCGTCTTCCGGCTCTTTTGTCGTCAGATTCTGAAGCGCCAGTCCCGGTTTACTCAAAAGCTCTACGACTGGATTGTCGCTGTTTCCCGCCAAACGAATCATCTCATAAGAAATTCCTGCAATCAGTGGAATCAGCGCAATACGGAGCACAACTCTTAGCACCGGAGATTCTACGGTAATAAAAAAACATACAATGATGCTGACAAACAACACAAAAAACAGAAAGCTTGTTCCACAACGTTTGTGCTGCTTCGAACTTTTTCTTACATTCTCCACATTCAACTCTAATCCGTGCTCAATGCAATTGATACATTTATGCTCTGCACCGTGGTACATAAAAACCCTCTGTATATCCTTCATCCGAGAAATGAGCAAGATATAGCCGATAAAAATAGCAATTCTGATCAAACCTTCTATGACAGACTTTATAAATCTGGAGGAAATAACTTTGTCAAACAAACCGGAAATAAAATATGGCAGCACCATAAATATTCCCATCGCCAGCACAATCGAAACTGCCACGGTAATTCCCATAAGCACATTTTCCTTTTTCTCCTGTTTCTTTGCTTCTTCCTCCGTCAAGACACGTGACGTCTCCTCCTCTTCATAAAAGCTGGCTGAATAAGTAAGCGTCTTCATACCTAATACCATGGAATCTATAAAATTAAAAATTCCTCTGATAAACGGAATCTTAGTGAGCTTTTCCCACTTTATAAAACTCCTATATTCGTCTTTTTTGACTTCAATCTCTTTGTCAGGCTTTCGCACTGCAACCGCATAGTCCTTGCCGTTTTTCATCATAATTCCTTCGAGTACAGCCTGACCGCCTATGTTTGATGATTTCATAGTTCCTGCCTTTCCATAAAGAAACAAAAGGGTTGAGATGCATTGACCTCAACCCGTTCATTTGGATTCTCTTATTCCTGAATTCCGTATTTTTTGTTAAACTTATCAACACGACCACGAGCCTGAGCAGCTTTTTGTTGTCCTGTGTAGAATGGATGACATTTTGAACAAATTTCTACGTGGATATCTTCTTTTGTAGATCCTGTTACAAATGTGTTCCCACAGTTACATGTTACTGTTGCTTGATGGTATTCTGGATGTATTCCTTCTCTCATGATTTTCACCTCTTTAATAATTTTATTTGTGCGTAGGCCATCGTCTGTCAAGTACATCTCAAACGATGCCCGCGATGATTTCTACTTTCTAAACAGCTTTGTCATTGTACCACAGATGCCAGTTCTTTGCAAGTTTTTCTATAAATTTTTTATAAAAACTTCGTCTTTTTTACCATTTGAACAAATTCTTCGTTGTTCTTTGTACGTGCAAACATGTTCAAAATGTTGTCTACTGCCTCATCCGGCTTCATTCCATTCAACGCTTTTCGCATTGTATAAACCGCCTCCTGCTCCTCCGAAGACAGCAGAAGATCCTCACGTCTTGTCCCTGATTTTGGAATATCAATCGCAGGGAATACTCGTTTTTCCTGTAATTTACGATCTAATACAAGTTCCATGTTACCGGTTCCTTTAAATTCTTCATAGATGACATCATCCATCTTACTTCCGGTATCTACAAGCGCTGTGGCAAGAATGGTAAGGCTTCCGCCTTCTCTCATATTTCTCGCCGCACCAAAGATTCGTTTTGGCATATGAAGCGCAGCCGGATCAAGACCTCCCGACAATGTTCTTCCACTCGGTGGAACAGTAAGGTTATATGCCCTTGCAAGTCTTGTAATACTGTCTAACAGAATCATGACATCTTTTTTATGCTCTACCAGGCGTTTTGCACGCTCGATCACCATCTCTGATACACGTCTGTGATGTTCCGGCAGCTCGTCAAATGTAGAATAGATCACTTCTACATTCTCTCCTGTGATTGCTTCTTTTATGTCTGTTACTTCTTCCGGACGCTCATCAATCAGAAGAATCAGCAAATGCATCTCCGGATTATTTTTCAAAACAGACTGTGCCACCTGCTTTAACAGCGTTGTCTTACCCGCTTTCGGCGGAGACACGATCATACCACGTTGTCCTTTTCCTATTGGCGACAACAGGTCTACAATCCTCATCGCCGTACTGCTCTGTCCGTTCTCAAGACGCAGTCTTTCATTCGGGAAAATCGGTGTCATATCTTCAAAATTCGCTCTTTTTGTCGCCTCACTCGGAGAAACTCCATTAATCTTTGTAAGATACAAAAGGGCGCTGAATTTTTCTGCCTGTGTCTTAATCCTTGTATTTCCGGAGATAATATCTCCAGTCTTCAAGCCAAATCTGCGGATTTGAGACGGGGAAACATACACATCATTCTCTCCCGGAAGATAATTATCGCTTCGAATAAATCCATATCCATCCGGGAGTACCTCTATAATTCCGTGTGCCACCATGCCGCTGTCAAGCTGCTCAATATCTGCCACACCGGCTTTTTCATTCTTAATCTCCTCTTTTACTTCTTTTGCTTTATCTTTTTCGTCCTGTTCCAGCATCAGTTCTATCAGCTCTGATTTCTTCATAGTGCTGACACCTTTTAATTTTCTTGCTTTCGCAATATCTCTTAATGCTGCTAGTGACAGAGATTCATACTTTTCTCTCATACTTACATCCTTTCTCTATTCAAATACCATACTGTGGGATTTCACTGTCTGAATTGACTACATTGAATTTTCTGATTCCTATTATACACTACTTTTCTCAGAAGATAAAGTATTTTTTTCATCTCAGTTGATTTGAGTTCCGCACAATGGTATGATAATGTACGAAACAAAAACTAAAATGTAATAAAAGGGTGTGGAAAAATGACAACAAACGAAAAAGCCTTACAAATGCACGAACAGTGGAACGGTAAACTAGAGACAACCGCCAAGGCGCATGTAAACTCCAGAGAAGATCTTGCAATCGCATATACACCTGGCGTTGCCGAGCCATGTAAAGTCATCGCAAAAGAACAAGAGGCAGTCTATAAATATACTATGAAAGCTAATACTGTAGCCGTTATCTCTGACGGAAGTGCAGTTCTCGGTCTCGGAAATATCGGGGCATATGCAGCGCTTCCTGTCATGGAAGGAAAAGCAGTTCTTTTCAAAGAGTTCGGTCAGATCAATGCAGTTCCAATCTGTCTTGACACACAGGATACAGAAGAGATCATCAAAACTATCGTAAATATTGCCCCGGCATTTGGAGGAATCAATTTGGAAGATATTTCTGCTCCACGTTGTTTTGAAATTGAAGAACGATTAAAAGAATTGTTGGATATTCCGGTATTTCACGACGACCAGCACGGAACTGCCATTGTAGTGCTCGCCGGAATCATCAACGCATTAAAAGTGACAGGAAAGCAAAAAGACTCATGCAAAGTAATCGTAAACGGTGCCGGTTCCGCTGGAATTGCCATCACAAAACTACTTTTGACTTATGGCTTTTCTCACATTACTATGTGTGATATCAATGGAATTCTTTCCAAAAATTCGCCGAATTTAAACTACATGCAGAAATACATGACCGAAGTGACCAATTTGGAAGAAAAAGAAGGAACACTTGCCGATGCTCTCTGTGGCGCAGATATTTTCATCGGTGTCTCCGCGCCAAACATCGTGACGGAAGATATGGTTGCTTCCATGAATAAGGATGCCATCCTTTTTGCCATGGCAAATCCTGTCCCTGAGATCATGCCTGACCTTGCAAAAAAGGCTGGTGCAAAGGTTGTCGGAACAGGACGCTCTGATTTTCCAAATCAGGTAAACAATGTCGTTGCTTTTCCTGGAATCTTCCGCGGCGCTTTGGAAGGACGCGCCACACAGATTACAGAAGAGATGAAACTTGCGGCTGCCCATGCCATCGCCGGACTTGTAGCTGAGGAAGATTTAAGCGATACCAATATTCTTCCGGAAGCGTTTGATCCACGCGTTGCAGATGCAGTAAGCGCTGCAGTAAAGGCTTTGATCTAATGGAGCGCTGGGGTGACAAGCGATATTATTCGCTTGACTATTATGTCAAACAGACCTTTCACGAAAAGCTTTATAAAATTGCACTGGATGGAGGTATGACTTGCCCGAATCGGGATGGAACACTCGGAAACACCGGCTGTATTTTTTGCAGCGCCGGAGGATCCGGGGACTTTGCCGGTGATCGGAACGTCTCCATTAAAGAACAAATTTCAGACGGAAAAAGCCTTGTCCAGCGCAAACACACCGGCTCTTCCTATATTGCCTATTTTCAGGCATATACGAATACCTATGCCCCCGTCTCCTACTTGGAACAGATTTTTATGGAGGCACTTCAGGAACCGGATGTAAAAGTCCTGTCCATTGCAACAAGACCGGACTGCCTGTCGGACGATATTTTAGATTTGCTGAATCGTCTGAATCAGATCAAACCGGTCTGGATTGAGCTTGGACTACAGACAATACACGAAAAAAGCGCCGAGTTTATCCGACGAGGATATCCTCTTTCTATGTTTGAGCGGGCAGTCACTCAATTGCATCATATCGGAATTCCGGTCATCGTTCATACCATCTTGTGTCTCCCCAATGAGACTAAACAGATGATGCTTGATACGATTTCTTATCTCAACAGGCTTCCGATTCAAGGCATAAAATTACAACTGTTGCACATTTTAAAACATACAGACCTTGCCAAGTCCTATGAGCAGTCTCCATTTTGGCTTCCTTCTTTGGAGGAATATCTGGAATTACTTGGGGTTCTGATCTCCCACCTTCGTCCGGATATTGTAGTCCACCGACTCACAGGAGACGGTCCAAAGAATTTACTGATCGCGCCCAAATGGACTGCGAACAAGCGTCTTGTGCTGAACAGTATTCAAAAATATTTTAAGGATACTGATATTTGGCAGGGGAAAGATTATCTTTCTCATGCTTAGAAAGGAGCAGTTATGTCAGAACCATTTACACTTTATAAATTGATTGTTTTATATATGTTGGAAAAATTGGATTTTCCGCTTACCAACGGACAAATTTCGGAATTTATTCTTGATAAGGGTTACACTACCTACTTCACCTTACAGCAGGCTCTCTCCGAGATGGTAGAATCCAATCTGATCCGCGAAGAATTTGTTCACAATCGCACACTTTATCATCTCACAGAGGAGGGACTTGAGACCATACAATATTTCAAGACAAACATCTCTTCCGCCATCCGTGAAGATGTCGATGCCTTTATCGAAGAAAAACGATATGAACTCAAAGATGAAGTATCTGTCAAAGCAGACTATTATAAAAATATGAGCCATGAATTTTCTGTAAGATGCCAGATTATTGAAAACGCTTCACCGCTCATTGATTTGACTCTCACTGTCCCTACTGAAGAAGAAGCGATTGCTGTCACTAATAACTGGAATAAAAATCATCAGGAAGTCTATGCGCTCATTATGCAGCATCTTTTATAAAATATTACACATTAAGAATGTGCCCATGCACATTCTTTTTTTATTTTTCTCTTGACAAATAAAACTTTTAAGAATATTATTGTATTAACTCAATAATACATTAGTACAAGAGGAGGATTCTTATGAATGCTGTATTGAAAACATCACAATTAACGAAAACATATAGTAGCAAGCAGGTTGTAAAAGAATTGTCTATGACCATTCAGCAAGGAGATATTTACGGCTTTATCGGGAAAAATGGCGCCGGAAAAACAACTTTGATCCGTATGATCGCCGGACTTGCCACTCCATCTTCCGGTTCCATTGAATTATTTGGAAGCAGTGACCTTGTAAAAGAACGTGCAAAGATCGGCACGGTAATTGAGTCTCCGGCACTCTTCCCAAATATGACTGCCCGTGAAAATCTCATCACACAGTGCCGCATCGCAAATGTAAAAGATCTGCGTGTAGTGGACGAGACACTGGAACTTGTAGGACTTTCCAATACCGGAAAGAAAAAGGCAAAGAATTTTTCTCTTGGTATGCGCCAAAGACTTGCCATTGCAATTGCACTGATCGGAGATCCTGAATTTCTGATTCTGGATGAGCCGACCAACGGGCTGGATCCAGAAGGGATCAAAGAGATTCGTGACCTAATCTTACATCTGAATCAGAAAAAGCATATTACGGTATTGATTTCCAGCCATATCCTAAGCGAGCTATCCAAATTTGCCACCCGCTATGGCATTATACATAATGGCTCTCTTATCGAGGAATTTACAGAAGAAGAACTATGGAAACGTTGTATTTCTGAAAATGGTCAGGAATTTGGACTGGAAGAATATTTCTTAAAAGTGATTGGAGGAAAATAATTATGAAGAGTTTGATAAGAAGTGATTTTTACAAATTAAGAAAAGCGAAATCTTTCTGGGTATGCATGATTCTCGCTGTCGCACTCGCTGTATTCAGTGTATTGATCATGGATTTTTCTGTAAAACTGATGGATAAAGTACCGCAGCAGGCAGCTCAGGAAGAGGCAGCACTGGAAGAAAGCGGATTGAATATATCTACCGACGGTATCCCGATGAGCTCTGCGGATCTAAATGCTTCCAACATGCTCCTCATGCAGTTTGCCGGAACAACAACCATTTTGATCTCCATCTTTGTGTCACTGTTTGTCGGTGGAGAATTTTCACACGGAACGATCAAAAATCTTGCTTCCAAAAATCATACCCGCACCCAGATCTATCTTTCCAAGATAATCGTTTCTGTCATCGCCGCAATCGTCATGACTCTCCTTTACGCCGTTGTAGCTACAGGTCTTGGCACAGCTCTCTGGGGCTTTGGCAAAGTTGACAGTTCGTTTGTCGCTAACGCTTGCAAAGGTATCGGGATTGAATTTCTTTTGGTAAGCGCATTCACTGCCGTGTTTGTCATGTTCAGCATGTTGATCCGTCAAAGTGGAGGTGCGATTGCCGCCAATATCTTCTTTTTGGAATTTATCTCTCTCATCGTCATGTTCGGAGAGATGATCATTAACAAGATTTTCGATACGTCTATCACGCTCTCGAATTATCTGATTGACACAAACATGACACAGATTGCCACTTCCGATATTACCGGAAAACTGGCCGCAAGAAGTATCTGCGTAGCTTTCGGATTTTTTATCGTTGCCACAGCGATTGGACTGATTTCTTTCCGAAAACGAGATATCAAATAACAAAACAGGAACAGAAGGCTTTGAAAACCTCCTGTTCCTGTTTTTATGAATCCTGTCTGCGGCTCTTAAGTCTGTCCAAACGTTCTTTCATATTCTTTTCATATCCAATCTCTGTCGGGAAATAGAACTTCGCATCTTTAATCTCATCCGGCAGATACTGCTGCTCCACATAGTGCTCCGGATAATCATGTGCATATTTATACCCTATCCCGTGTCCCAATTTTGCGGCTCCTTTGTAATGCGAATCCTGAAGATGAGCCGGGACAGTTGTCTTATAATTTCTCACATTTTCAAGTGCGGCATCCACCGCAAGATATGCCGCATTGCTCTTTGGTGCCGATGCGATGTAGGTGACTGCCTGCGCAAGTACAATACGCGCTTCCGGCATACCAAGCCTCTCTACTGCCTGTGCCGCCGAAACTGCTACCGTCAATGCATTCGGGTCTGCATTCCCCACATCTTCCGACGCAGAAATCATAATTCGTCGGGCAATGAATTTGATATCTTCCCCCGCATAGAGCATTTTTGCAAGATAGTATACCGCCGCATCCGGATCAGACCCACGCAGACTTTTGATAAAAGCAGAAATAGTATCGTAGTGGTTATCTCCAGTCTTATCATATCGAACAACTCTCTTCTGAATACATTCCTGAGCCACGTCTAACGTAATATGAATCTTTCCATCTTCTTTGCTTCTCTCTGTCGTCAAAATGCCAAGCTCTATTGCATTCAACGCATTTCTTGCATCTCCCCCTGCAATGTCAGCCAAAAACTCCAACGCATCGTCATCGATATCAGCTCTGTAACTTCCCATACCTTTTATTTCGTCATATACAGCTCTTTTTAAAAGCACTTTGATATCTTCCTTCGTCAGCGCCCTCAATTCAAAGACGCTGGATCTGGAAATCAACGCACTATTCACTTCAAAATACGGATTTTCTGTCGTCGCACCAATTAAAATAAGCGTTCCATCTTCTACAAACGGCAATAGATAGTCCTGCTGTCCTTTGTTAAATCGATGGATCTCGTCGACAAACAGAATGGTCTTCTGTCCATACATGCCAAGATTGTCTTTCGCCTTACGGACAACCTCCTCCATATCTTTTTTCCCTGCAACTGTTGCATTGATCTGTGTAAATTGTGCACTCGTTGTGTTCGCAATAACCTTTGCGAGTGTCGTCTTTCCTGTTCCAGGAGGTCCATAAAAAATAATCGAACTCAGCTTGTCCGCTTTGATCGCCCGATATAAAAGCTTATCCTGCCCGATGATATGCTGCTGTCCAACCACTTCTTCCAGCGTTTTCGGGCGCATTCTGGAAGCAAGCGGAGACTCTTTTTGCGCTGCATTTTCACGCATATAATCAAATAAATCCATTTTCTCAACTCCTCTATTCTACTCCCGCAAGCGTCCGAATCACTTCTCCCGCAATGAGAAGTCCCGCAACCGGCGGCACAAATGAAATACTTCCCGGCAGTGCCCGCCGTTTGCCCATATTTTCTCCGGTTGATTTTCCAGATGTATCCACCGGTTTTTCTTTCGAGTACAACACCTTCAAATGTTTGATCCCTCTTTCTTTGAGCTCTTTTCGCATCACCTTGCACAGAGGGCATACTGATGTCTTTGAAATATCAGTAATCTCAAACAGCTCCGGATGCAGTTTATTTCCTGTTCCCATACAGCTGATGATCGGGATATCCTGCTGCTTTGCATATTCCACAAGCGCCAGTTTTGCGGTAACTGTGTCAATCGCATCTATAATGTAATCCACTTTCCGATCAAAAATCTCATGCAGATTTTCCGGCAGTATAAATTTTTCATGTGTGATGACCTCAATTTCAGATGAAATGTCCCATATACGATCTTTCATCAATTTTGTCTTATACTGCCCTATTGTACTGTGATACGCGATAGACTGGCGGTTAATGTTGGTCAGTGTCACTTTATCATTGTCCACTAAGATCAGTCTCCCAACTCCGCTTCTCGCCAGCGCCTCAATGCAGTGCGATCCGACTCCTCCCACTCCAAGCACCATAACAGTTGCATCTTTCAGTCTTTGTAAGCCCTCTTTTTCGACAAGTAATTCTGTTCTGGAATATTCATGTATCATAAACTAAAATCCTCTTTTCTAATCTAATAGTAGTTCGTCGGCAGTGACAAATTCAAATCCTTCTTTTTGCAGGATATCGATAATACGAAGCGCTGCCTGAACCGAACTTTGATAGCAGTCATGCAATAAGATAATATCATTTTCTTTCGCCTCCGTCACTACCTTATTCACAATTTCATCTACATTTTCGGTTGTCCAATCAAGCGGATCAATCGACCACATCACAGGAAGTACATTCATCTCCTGCTCCAGTTTTTTCTTCCACGCCCCAAACGGCGGACGTACATATTCGATTTCCTTTCCGAGCATCTCTTTCAGTACAGTATTGGTCTTTTCAATTTCTTCTCTCGCCTTTTTGTCCCCTATTTTCGTGATTTCCACATGATTATAGGTATGATTTCCTACCAGATGTCCCTCATTACTTTCTCGTTTTACAATATCCGGATAGGAGACAGCGCTTTTTCCGATCACAAAGAATGTCGCCTTTACCCCTCGGTCTTTCAGTCCGTCCAAAAGCTCTTCTGTATAGACACTCGGTCCATCATCAAATGTGATTGCAATTTTCGGTTTCTCACTCACTTCCACTGCCGCATCTACAGGCTTTGTCTTGTTCCAATACCCTGCTATTCCCAGCAGACATACTGCGTATAGCATGGAAAATGCAAATGCTGCTTTTTTATACCGCATCATTTTTCTGATTCCTTTTGTTTCCTCAACACTATGTATATGTTTGACAGAGCATATATATTTTCAAAAAAAGAAGAAGGAGTTTCCCTTCTAAAACTTTCCTTCTTACTTTTTACGTTTCTTTTTCTTTTTTACACTGTAGCCAAAAGTTCCTATTGTTTTTCCCAACCCGAGATATTCTCCATGTGAGTATGCCAAAAGTCCAGTTTCATTCAGACAGAACTTTCCTGTCTCATTCATATACTCTTCGCTTACCTGAACCGCCATGACTTTGGCGATAAACATATGATGGCTTCCGAGTTCTTTGATCTCTTCCACCTTACATTCTATATTTACCGGACACTCCTCGATAATCGGCGCGTACTGAAGTTCTTTTGCCTTTCCCCTCGTCAAGTGCATCTCTTTCCATTTATCCACATCTCTGCCGGAACGCACGCCACAGTAATCCGTCGCTTTTGCCAATTCCTCTGTAGTAAGATTGACAACAAACTCTCCGGATTCTTTGATCATGGAATACGAATAACGTTCCGGACGCACTGATATATATAGCATTGCCGGATTCGTACAGATTGTTCCTGTCCAGGCAATCGTCAGGATATTCGTCTGCCCTTCCGCATTTCCGGCACTCACCATGACTGCCGGAAGCGGGTAAATCATATTCCCCGGCTTCCAACTCTGTTTTCCCATCTGTATCCTCCTACTGCTGCAGCGAGATTACAAAAGCTGGTATCAATTGTTTTTTACGAGACACAACACCTTTTAACATAATCTCTTCTATATCATCAGACAGATCAAACGCCTCCAGCACCTGCTCTCTTGCGCCGTTTCCACAGCACAACAGCTCTGTTGATTCCTGAATAATATTGGTCAGCATGAAAAACACCATATCTACCTGCTGTGCCTGTCTTGCCTTTTCCATATACGGCAAAAGCTTTGATTTAATCTCCTGTAATTCATCACGGCTCATCGAATTAATCTGTCCTACTCCGAATGTAACATCGCCGACTGTAAATTTCTTAAAGTCCTGAAAGCAGATTTCCTCTGCCGTCTTTCCTTTCAGATTACTTCCTGCCTGGAACATATCCTGTGCCAGTTCCTCAATATTGATCTTCGCAAGTTCTGCCAGCTCTTCTGCCGCTATACGGTCGATTCCTGTACAGGTCGGTGAGCGAAACATCAATGTATCTGAAATAATTGCAGAACACAACAGACCAGCAATCGTCTCATTGATCTTAATCTGGTTTTCCCTATACATCTGGTAAACGATAGTCGCCGTACATCCCACCGGCTGATTTCTAAAATAAACCGGTCCGACAGTCTCAAGACTTCCCAATCTGTGGTGATCAATAATCTCCAAAATCTCTGCCTCTTCAATTCCGTCTACTGCCTGCGACTTCTCGTTGTGGTCAACTAAAATGACCCTCTTCTTACTTGCCTCCAACAGACGACGTCTGGAAATCAGACCATATACATCTCCTTTTCTGTCTATGACAGGAAAATCCCGATATCTCTTTTTCGCCATCTCTTCTTTTACCATCTCCACATAATCTAATGTGTTAAACGATGTCAGATTTTCTGTGCTCATAAAATATTTTACAGGAATACTTTGGTTGATCAGCCTTGCCACTGTGAAGGTATCATGTGGCGTTGTGATCACAACGATACTTCTCTCCTCTGCCAGTTTCTTAATTGTCTTTGACACCTGTGCCCCCTGGCATACAATAAGACAGCTTGCATCCATCTCAATTGCACAGAGCTGTGATTCATATCGGTTTCCTAAGATAACCAGATCGTCTTTTTCAATAAAGCTCTCCATCATATCCGGACTGGAGGCAGCAATTACTACCTTCCCTTTTACAAAATATGCATGCGGATTGCCAATCACAATCTCACCGTCGAGCGTATTGATAATATTCTGATACTGTGTTCTTGCTGTCGCAAGAATCTTACTGTCATATACATCCATATAGGAAGTCGCGATATCCCCTGTTGTGATCACGCCTTCCAACTTATGATCTCTTGCCACGGGCAATGTATGCACATTTTCTTCTTTCATCATCGCCCAAGCCTCTTTGATCGAGGTGCTGCTCTTAATTCCTTCAATTCTCTTGATATCCATATCTTTTACTTGAAGGTGTACATTTGCAAGCAATCTTGGAGCCTCTACGCCAAAATGCCTCAACACAAACTGTGTCTCTTCATTGATCTGCCCGGCTCTTCTTGCCGTGTACTCATTGTTTGAAATCTGATTTTTCAAATTCGCATAGGCAATCGCAGAACAGATAGAATCGGTATCCGGATTTTTATGTCCTACTACATATACTCTCTTTGATTTCTTATTTTCCATTTACTTCACTTCCTTTTGCTCTTTTAGGTTGCCATTTTTTTTTGCATTTGTCAAATAATTTCTGACATTTCTTGTTCTTCTTTCTAAAAATATGTTATACTAAGAACAGTATAAAATAAAAACGAAGAGGTGTGACAAATGAGTGAAGAACAATTACAGACAGAAACAATGGCAGATTACGAGGAACATTTTGACGATGCAAATCCATGGAACCGTGTAACAGAATACATGGAACAGGGAACTGTCCTTCCGGTAAAAGTAGAAGGAATTGTAAACGGTGGTGCAATCGCCATGGTAGAAGGTCTTCGTGGATTTATTCCTGCCTCTAAATTATCTTTATCATATATCGAAGATTTGGAAGACTACTTATTAAAAGATATTGAGGTTCAGGTAATTGATGTCGATCAGGCGAACAACCGTCTTGTTTTATCTGCACGGGAACTTCTGAAAGAAAAAGAGCGTAAAGAAAAAGAAAAATTACTTGCATCTGTCGAAGTTGGCTCTGTTTTGACCGGAACCGTAGAGACGCTCCAGACATACGGCGCTTTCATCCGTCTGGAAAATGGATTATCCGGACTTGTGCATGTTTCTCAGATCTGTGAAAAACGTATCAAGACGCCTGCTGACGTTCTAAAGACAGGTGAGGAAGTCAATGTCAAAGTAATCGGCATCAAAGATGGAAAGATCAGCTTGAGCATCAAAGCGCTTATCGAGCCGGAAGAAGAAGTCGTAGAAGAAGTAGAGATTCCAAAATCCGAAGAGATTGGTACAAGTCTCGGCGACTTATTCAAAAATATTCAACTATAGTAAAAAAATACTGCCACAGTTGTGAGCTCTCCTTACAACTGTGGCAATTTTTATACGGTTGCCAGTCTTTCATAATATCGATTCAGAATCTCTGCCTGATGTGACACATCTCTCTCTCTTGCCCGCTCCAATCCATTCAATGTCAGCGTCGGAATCTTTCTTTCCAAAATTTCTTCAATCCGCTCTTTGAATTCCTGATTATCTCTTCCCTTATAGACATCTCTATTTTCTTCCAGCCAGTCACTGTAAACCGGAATATCACGAAGCAGTACCGGAATCTGGGACGCCAATGCCTCCAGCACGACAATTCCCTCTGTCTCCTCATAAGATGGGAAGAAAAACAGATCACAGCTGCTATACGCCATCTGCAGCTCTTCTTTTGGCAGATATCCGGTAAATTTGAGATTTGGCAGCTTTGTGTGAACAGCCTCTCTGATTTTCTTCGGAATCTGGCTATCCGGTGTATAACCGAACCAGACAAACTGATATTCCGGCATCTGTTTTGCCAGTTCTACAAAATCTAAAATCCCTTTTCTCTCAAAATAAAGCCCTACTGACATCACAATCTTATCCGTATTTTTAAACCCATATTTATTTCGGAATTTCTCACGAACAAGCATGTTCTTTTGGAACAACGTAGTATCCACACCGTTTGAGATGACCTCAATCTGATTTTTGATGCCGTACCCCTCAAGTAATGACTTCGAATAATTTGTCGGTGTTAAAATCAGATCTCCGGTCTGATAGCATTTCATAATCCACTTCTTGAATAACGGTGCAATCAGATTCGAACCTGTGAAGGAGTTTTGAAAATCTTCTTTTGTAGAATGGGCGTGATAAACTACTTTTTTCCCGCATTTTTTTGCTTTCTTTGCCATAAAATAGTCACTCGGAAAAATCGTATTGATATGTACTACATCGTAATCATCTTTTGGGTCTGTTGTCACTTCCACACCGTTTCCCTTAAGAGATTCTTCTTGCATAACCATGGCTCTCCCCACTCCACTTTTTAAGACGACCTGTCGATTCTTCGCATATAACAGCACTTTCATTTTTCTCACACTCTCTTTCCAATAATACTTTTTCATAGCAGCTTTCCACACGCTTTCCAAATCGTTTTGTTCCATACTCTTCTGCGATTTTCCGGCTGTGCTGTCTCGCATTTTCAAATATTTCCTTTTCTTCCAAAAGTCTTTGTACACCGGACACAAATTGTTGGATTGATTCATAAGAATATCCGTTTCCGCCTTCCTCCAGCACTCCGTAAAGACAAGGGTCCTTTCTGCACACAAGCGGAAGTCCGCTTGCCATCGCCTCAATATAAGTCAACCCCTGTGTCTCGCTTGTCGACGCACATGTAAAAATGTCTCCCAATTTATAATAATCAGCTACTTCGTTTGGATTTACCATACCGGCAAACCGAACCGATCTTTCGATACCTAATTCCTTCGCCAGCTGCTCCAGGCTTCCTCTTGCCGGTCCGCCCCCCACAATCAAAAGAACAACATCCTGTCTTTTTGAAAGCAGTGCCTTCATTCCTCGCAGCAGTTCATCAATTCGCTTTTCAAATCCAAGTCTTCCAAGACTTAGCAGAACTGTTTTGTCCTCTGGAATCTGATACTTTTCTTTTAATCTTTTTGTTATCTCCGCCTCTTCCTTTTTGAAAAAACGGTCAATCTGTATCCCCGATGGAATGATCTGAATGTTGTTTTCCATTCCGTATTCCAAAAGTGCATATTCTACTTTTTTCGTAGGTGCAATGATGGTATCTACATTTCGCAATCTCAATTTAATCCATTTTCCAAGTGCCGCCCGGCTCAATGTCTTTCCAATCGGAACATATTCTGTATACTGTTCATACAATGTGTGGTAAGTATGAATAAACACAGCGCCTGTCGCTTTCACAATCTTCTTTGCATAGCCAAAACTGAAAAATTCACATTGACTGTGTACCACATCCGGTTTCCACCGAATCAGTTCTTCTATATAATCCGCGCACTTGGATACCGGAATTCTAATATCCGGATATATCTTTGCCGGCACAGATTTCATATAGTAGACATTATCTTTTTGGTAGGACGCATATTGATCAGACACAGTCAGAATTCTCACTTCATGTCCTTGCTTTGTCAATTCTTTCTCCAGATTTTTTACAGAAGTTACCACTCCGTTAATAGTTGAATCAAATAAATCGCTTGTAATTAGTACTTTCATAATGCTGTCCCCTTTTCTCTTCCTTTGTTATCTATGCTATGAGTTTCCCTAAAAATCCGCCTGCGTAAATCAGAGCCATGCTGTATGCTGCGATAGATGCCGGCTTTCCTAATAAAATGATCGCTGAAAATTTCTTCCACGACATCTTTGTCAATCCTGCAATCATGCAAAGCACATCATCCGGAGCACACGGGAAAAAAATCGCAAGTGCAAAAAACTTATCAAATTTCTTTCCTTTGTCAAGCCATGTAATATACTTGTCATAGGTTTCTTCCTTCACAAAAAATTTCACCAGGCATTGTCCATATCTTCTTGCCAAATAGAAATTGATTCCGGAACCTACCACAATTCCGATGTAGTTATAAAGCAGTCCATACCATGGTCCAAATATGACAACACCTACTGCACATGTGATTCCTCCCGGAATAATCGGAACAACCACCTGTACCATCTGAATTAAGATAAATGTCACCGGCGCCCATATTCCGCCTTTTCGAACCAATTCTTCCATCATGGCCCGATCTGTAAAAATTCCACTCTTTACACCATATATGACAAATGCAGCCATTGCCGCAGTACAAAGTACCGTCAAAATATTAATTGCTTTTTTCATTCCCTCTTTCTGCATCTTTCCATCCTCCTCTTAGTACTCTTATTTTATAAAATTAAAGTTTCAAAAAAGGGACATCCATTTTTCGAAAAGGTACAATCTTGAAACTTTCCTTCTTTCTAGTATTAATGTTACCAAATCAATTTTAAAATATCATAAGGGCTTTATTAAGACTTCTTAAAGATTTCAGTTCTATTTCTGATGATTTTACAGATTTTCTTAAGAAATTAAAAAAGAGCAAGCTCTTTTGCCAATGTCATTAAGTTAAGATATTAAAAATGTATTCTCTTATAGAGCAAGGTATATAGAAAAATGTACCCTGCTCTTTTTTTGTGATTTAAAAAAAATGGTTGACAAATACCAAAAAAATTGCGGCGAAGCCCCTTGTTTATAGGAGGTGACGTCGTGAATACACACGCTAATGAACTTAAAAATTGTTTACTAAAGATTATTGATGAAATGGCGCTTTCTTCTGACATCTTTAATCTTTCAGGAAAACCGGCTTTTTGTCGTAAAAGTAAATTTAACTTTTCTACGTTGATTCAATTTATTCTTTCTTTTGGAAGCAACAGTCTTGGACATGAGATAGGAGAATTTTTTGAATATAGGAAAGGGTTTCCAACTGTGTCAGCATTTGTCCAACAAAGAAAAAAACTCAGTTACACTGCCTTAGAACATTTGTTTTATCGCTTTAATGAATGTACATTTAAAAAACCTGTCCTTTATAAAAATTATCGTTTACTTGCAATTGATGGAAGTGATTTTTCACTACCTTACAACTCTCAAGAAGATAATGTTATGGGGGATAATCATTTTTCGACCCTCCATTTGAATGCACTTTTTGATGTTTGTAGTAAAAGCTTTTTGGATGTCATTGTTCAAAAGGGATTGCACGAAAACGAAACAGGTGCAGCATGTGAACTTGTGGATCGAATCAGTGAAAAACATCCTGTTATAATCATGGCAGACCGTGGTTATGAGAACTATAATCTTTTCGCTCATATTGAAGAGAGACTTTTTGATTATGTTGTAAGAGTCAGAGATTCTGATAATTCCTGTATGGTTTCTGGGTTAAATCTTCCTAAAACAGTGGAATATGATATTACAAAACGGGTGGTATTAACCAGACATTTCTCTGGTCCAGCTGCGATTAACACAGAAAAATATAAGTATCTTTCAAAGAAGTCCCGGTTTGATTATATTGAAAATAGCAAAAGTCCTGATTATGAGATAACAATACGGTTTGTCAGATTCCTTTTAGATGACAATACATATGAAGTTATTGCAACGAGCCTTCCAGAAGAAATATTTTCAATGGAAGATTTGAAAGAAATCTATCATCGGCATATGGGGAATAGAAACTGGCTTCAGAGAATTGAAATATATTCTTGGATTGTCAGCATTTCATTCTAAACAGGAGAATTCTATTTTACAGGAAATATACGCAAGATTAGTTATGTACAACTTTAGCATGTTGATTGCTCAACATGTAAAACCAAAAGAAAAAGATCTGAAGTATAAACTACAGATCAATTTCACGCAGGCTGCCAAAATCTGTTTGAACTTTTTCAGGTACAAAGGAAAGGAGCCTCCTTATGATATTGAAGCCACAATTCAACGATTCTTACTCCCAATAAGACCCAACCGAAAACGACAGCGAGTTTCTGTCAGTACATGTGTGGTTTCATTCAATTATAGATTAGCATAAATCAGAAATAATTCAATCTCTTTTACTCCTCCGATTCCGAAGGAGCTATTGTGCTATCAAAAAATCAAACGAAATTTTTCTTGTAATACAAAATCAGAGCATATCCGAATTAGATATACTCTGATTTGTATATTTTTGTTTTGGATTGCCATTTACATCATTTTAACTTAATGATATTGGCTCTTTTGCTCACTCCCTTTTGATTATTCATCAAATCCGACAACAAGGTAAAATCCCCGTTCGGTCTCTTTGATCTGATTGATGATTCCTTTGTCTGATTTTATTCTCTGATTGCTTCGATAAATTCCAGACATCGCAACCGACGGTTCTACAATATAGCTGTAAAGACTTCCATTAACTCTCTCAGTCACTTTAACTTCCTGCCCTTCTTCTACCAGACCTTTTCGTTCCATTTTAAACTGCTCTTCTCGCATTTTTACATCTTCTTTCTACTTTGTTTTTGACACAATTGTTCTGCTCGTCTAAGCGCCGTCTCTATGCTCTCGCAGAAATTCTCACTTCCCACATCCACTACAAATCCTGCTTTTTCCATCATTCTACGCGGTTGTTCTGTCACATGGGATAAAATCAAAGTAATATTCTTTCTTTTGCACGAACGATATACTTCTTCCAATTTTCGTAATGCAGATACGTCCATTGCCGGCACATCACTCATCCTCAATATGACAACCTTCGTATTTTTATCTGCTGATACACTCAAAAATTTGTCTGCTGCTGCAAAAAACATCGGTCCTTCCAGTTCATACACAAGTGTTCCTTTGGGCACAATGCGAAGTCCTTCTCTTTCCTCTTCTACATATTCCCAACTTCTGACATCTGCCACATCAGACATTCTTTTCAAAAACAAAATCACCGCCAGCATAAATCCAATTTCAATCGCAACAACCAAGTCAAACACAACTGTCAGCACAAATGTTGTCACCAGCACAAATATATCGCTTTTCGGCGCTGTTTTCAAAAGAGTCACAAACTCTCTCCAACCACACATATTGTAGGCAACCATAAAAAGAATTGCCGCAATCGCAGGCATCGGAATCAATGCCGCATAAGGCATCAGCACAATCAGAATTAGTAATAATACTACGGAATGAACCATTCCAGCGATTGGAGTACGCCCTCCGTTTTTCACGTTTGCTGCTGTTCTTGCAATTGCACCTGTCGCTGGAATTCCTCCGAATATACCAGATGCAATATTTCCTGCTCCCTGAGCAATCAATTCCACATTTGGATTATGTCTGTCTCCAATCATTCCATCCGATACAACACAAGACAAAAGTGACTCGATCGCCGCCAGTACTGCAATTGTAAATGCATCCGGAAGTACACTCTCGATCAATTCCAAACTAAATTGGGGCATAGACGGTACCGGAAGTTTATTCGATATCTCATACAGACTTCCGATTGTATTGACCTCCATATCCAGCCCTTTCACAAGCACAATTGTTACAATGACAGCAATCAGAGACGGTGGGATTTTTGCGTTGATCTTCGGCCAGACAATCAGGATTGCCAGTGCAATCAGTCCAACGCTCAACGCCTGCGCATTGATTGTCCCAATCGTGTCTATGCACTCTTTTAATTTTTCCATCGTCTCAATCGGAGCATGTTTAAATTCCAGTCCCAAAAAGTCTTTAATCTGCCCAATTACAATCGTCACAGCGATTCCACTTGTAAATCCTGTCACAATCGTATACGGAATAAACTTGATCAATCCTCCAAGCTTAAAGACTCCCATCAGGATCAAAATCACTCCGGCAAGAATTGTCGCTGCGACAAGACCTGCCATTCCTTTCTGTGCGACAATCCCTGCTACAATCGTCGCAAATGCTGCTGTCGGACCAGATATCTGCACCCGGCTTCCGCCAAGCATTGCTATAACAAATCCTGCCACAATCGCAGTATAAATTCCCTGTTCCGGGCTCACGCCGGATGCCAGTGCTAACGCAATCGACAATGGCAATGCAATGATTGCCACGATAATCCCTGCCACAATATCTTTTATAAATTGTTCCTTCGAGTACTCTTTCCACATCAGGAACAATTTTGGTATTCTCTCTTCCATTCCTTATTCTTACCCCACTCACATTTTATTTTCGTTTTAAATACTGTTTTAAATCCTCCATCGCCTCTCGGTACTTTTTAGATTCTATTCTAGGAAACGCCTTCAGTAAACGTCTCGAAACTCGTATTCCTTTTCCACCAACTTCTTTATACTTTTTCTTCAAATCCGCAATTTTTTCCATTGCCTCATCTGACACATCTTGTATTTTCCCTTTCACTCCGTCAGATGCTTCCTGCACTTTTAATTTCCATTCATCTCTTCGCTCTAACACTTCTACAACTTCCTGATAAATGTTCTCTCCAAGTTCGTCTGAGATACGATGTAAATCTGTTGCAATCTCTTTCATCTTCTCTAAGTGCTTGTTCATCTTCAAAATTGTGGAAGCTGTCACATACAAATCGGCAAACATCACAATACCCAGCACAACAATCAAGGTCATTCCTACTGGAAACGGAATCCATGACAACACTTTATGAATCAGTGGATGGATAAAATCTACGATCAGAACGCACGCTGCTCCCCAAATCAAAGAAAACAAAAGGCACACATAACCATTCAGATTCAGAGGCATCTTTGAGTAATCCCACCACTTATTATGAAATATTTTCTCCAAAATAAATCCGGTCACCCATTCCAAAGCAGTCACCATCACTACAGATGCAATATACAGCAGCACCAGATTTTCCTTGTATGGTGTCAAAAACTGAACAACAATCCCTACACCGATTCCATATATCGGACAGATCGGACCGTTTAGAAATCCTCTGTTTACAAATTTTCGCTCCTTGCATGCCGCAAATGCAACTTCTGTGCACCATCCTAAAAAACCATATACAAAAAAATATAAGATTAAATAATACAAACTATTTCCTCCTAATTGTCTGTTATATCTTCTTCATGCTGGCATCAATTGTATAATAAGTCTGGCAATCTTTCAAGTAAAATCCCGAATTATTTTTTACTTTTATGAACCGTTTATGGTTGCAGTCAGAAATTATTTATGATATGCTTAGTCCCACAAATCAAACATTCTATAACTTCTAATATCTCGTGACAGCCGTCACAAGAACCCCAATTTGTATTCATATTTTATTTAAAGAAAGATGGTGATGCCTATGAATCTTTATGCCCTTTCCATTGATTCACAGGCATAAATTTGATAAGATATAAAGGAGGAACACATTTGACAGAACATAAGATAAATAAGAAGTATAAAGACAGGATATTCCGGATGATTTTCCATGAGAAAAAGGAGCTTTTGGAGCTTTACAACGCAGTCAATAACAGTAATTACACAAATCCCGATGATTTAACTATTACTACCATCGAGGACGTTGTCTACATGGGAATGAAAAATGACTTGTCCTTTCTCATCGGGGATGTGATGAATCTGTATGAGCATCAAAGTTCATTCAGTCCAAACCTGCCATTGAGAGGATTATTCTATTTTTCATCCCTGTACAAAGAGTATATCGAACCGGTAAAGCACCGCCTGTATACAGCATCGCCGCTCCATATTCCCTTTCCAAAGTATGTTGTTTTTTACAACGGAACAAAGAAAGAACCGGAGCGGCAGGAATTAAAGCTGAGTGATTTGTTTCTTGAAAACAAAGAGGAAACAACTCCATCTTTGGAATGTACAGCAGTTGTACTCAATATCAATTTAGGGAAAAACCGAGAGTTAATGGAGAAATGCAGACCATTAAAGGAATACGCAGAGTTTATCAGTATCATCCGAAAATATCTTTCGGAACAGATGGACTTTGGAAATGCAGTGAATAAAGCAGTGGATTTCTGTATCCACAATGGGATTCTTGCGGATATACTTCAAAAAAATCGATCGGAGGTCGTGGATATGATTTTGACAGAATATGACGAAGAAGAATTTCGGAGAGCATGGAGAGAAGATTTATTGAATGAAGGATTCCGTAAAGGTTTGAACAACGGTTTAAGTAAAGGAATCAAAGGAACTATTCATGCTTGTATGAAATTTAATGTTCCAAAAGAAGATGTAATGCAAAACCTGATGGAAGAATTTTCACTGTCACAGGAAGAGGCTGAAAAGTATTTAGAAGAATACTGGAAATAAATTTCATGCAAAATAGCGATCTCCCATAGAACGCAATGCTTTTAGCATCTCGTTCTACGGGAGATTGTTTTCATCTATATCTTCCAGTTCCTGTTCCTCTTCCACATCATAAAAAAATGTTTCATCCAAATGTTTATTTATGACGCGCTTCCCCCCAATATCTCCGGCAAGTTCCAATAGCTCTTTTTGATATTCTGCCGTAAAAATACACGGATTTCCAGTTCTGTTCCCATATCTTACACAGGCACAGCTCTTCCCACTTTTTTGAAATGCTTCCACAAATCTTTCAAGCGTCTCTGCTTTCAGGTACGGCTGATCTGCCACAAGGAAGCACCACGCCTCTTCTTCAGACGCCGCAAGACCAAGCTGTATCGAGTGCGATATTCCAAGATAACTCTCTGTATTTCGCACTGTCAGATACCCTTCCCTTGACAACGTATCCAAGATCTCATCATATTGGCTCACCACAATTTTCTCCGCAAATACCGTCGTATCCAGTTTCGCAACTTCATCGACACTGTACCTGTACATCGGTTTTCCATGAAGTTCATACAATAATTTATTTGAGCCAAAACGGCGGCTGTCCCCAGCCGCCAGTAAAATCAAACTAATTTTCATTGTTTTGCATTCCCATGTATACTTTTTCTGAAGTGATCGGCAGTTCTTTGATCTGCACTCCGGTCGCATTATATACTGCATGTGCAATTGCCGGTGACGGCGTATTGATCACAACCTCACCGATGGATTTTGCTCCAAACGGACCTGTCGGCTCATAACTGCTCTCAAATTCAACACGTATATCTCCCACATCCATTCTAGACGGAATCTTATACTGCATAAAAGAATTACTCAGACACTGTCCCTTTTCATTGTACACAACATTCTCATACAGAGCCATACCGATTCCCTGTGCAATTCCACCTTCTGTCTGTATGCGGGCAAGGTTTGGATTGACTACAGTTCCGCAGTCTACAACCGCTGCATAATCAATCAACTCTACTTTTCCGGTCTCTTTATCGACTTCTACTTCTGCCATTCCGACCATAAACGGTGGTGGTGACACCGGCGAAGAATGTGCCCCTGCAGCTACCAGTGCTTCCTCGTTATTTGTCATCACTCTGTTTCCGATTTCTTTTAAAGAAATGGATACATCTTTGGAACGCATGAACACTTTTTGTCCGTCAAAATCGACCTCTTCCACGTCGCATTCCAAATACTTTGCTCCCTGCGCCAATATTTTTTCCCGAAGGGAATCACACGCTTTCACCACTGCCATTCCGGTCAGATATGTCGTACTTGACGCATACGATCCGGAATCATATGGCGAAATATCTGTGTCCACCCCATGCACGATAAAATCATCTGCCGAGCAGTCCATACAGTCTGCCGCCATCTGTGCCAAAATGGTATCACACCCGGTTCCCATATCAGATGCTCCAATCATCAACGAATAGAACCCATCATCATTTACCTTGATCGATACCGATGCATGATCCACTTTGGAGATTGATGATCCCTGCATTGCCATCGCCACACCGACACCTCTGACTTTTCCATTTCCCATATCGCGTGCCGGATATTTTTTCTCCCAGTCAATCATCTCTTTCGCACGCAAAAGGCATCTGTCAAGCGCACAGCTGTTTGCAGTCTCACCGTAGTATGCCGGCATCACATCACCTTCCCGCACAATATTTTTCAGGCGAAGTTCTACCGGATCCATCTGCATCTTGGCAGCAAGCTCATTGACCGCTGACTCAACCGCAAAAATCCCTTGTGTCGCTCCATATCCTCTGTATGCCCCTGACGACATCTTATTCGTATAGACAACATCATATGCAAATCGGAATGCTTCTGCCTGCCCATACATCGGAATGGACTTATGCCCTGACAAGCCTACTGTAGTCGGTCCATGTTCTCCAAACGCTCCTGTGTTGGAAAGTGTATACACATCGATTGCACGAATTTTTCCTTCTTTATTTGCCCCCACTCTTACAGTCACTTCCATCTCATGACGTGGCGAAGATGCAATTTGGGATTCTTCCCTTGTATAGACAATTTTTGCCGGTTTCCCCGTCTTCATTGTCACAATTGCCGGATACACTTCTGTGATTACTGTCTGTTTTGCTCCGAATCCTCCTCCTATTCTAGGTTTGATCACTCGAATCTGAGACTTCGGTATATCCAGCGCATTCGCAAGGATACGTCGCACATGGAATGTAATCTGCGTAGAGGATACCACGTTCAGTCTTCCATAAGTATCCATATATGTATATGTGCGGAATGTCTCCATCATTGCCTGCTGGTTTGCCTGCGTATGATACGTTCCCTCCACTACATAATCACAGTCTTCCAAAATCTTATCCACATCGCCATTTTGTTCCGAACCGGTCGCGCAAAGATTTCTTTTATTATCCGCGCCGACATCGCATAGTGCTTTCCAGTTTTCTTCTGGATGAACAAGAATCTTGGCATCTTTTGCCTGGTGAAAATCAAGTACAGCCTCCAGCACTTCGTATTTTACTTTTATTAATTTCAGTGCCTTTTCAACTGCCTCTTCCGTCTTTCCTGCCACAATTGCGACCGCATCGCCCACAAAACGTACTCGTCTGTCCAAAATGAGGCGATCATACGGACTTGGTTCCGGATAGGTCTGACCCGCCATTGTAAATCTTTTATCCGGCACATCCTCATAAGTCAGAATACATTCAATTCCCGGCACTTTCATCGCAATGTCTGTGTTGATTTCCTCAATCACTGCATGTGCGTGTGGGCTTCGAAGAATCTTACAGACAAGACAGTCCTTTGGAGCAATATCATCTGTATAGACTGGCTTTCCTGTTACAAGAGCCATCGCATCTTTTTTCATAATTGGTGCATTTACAGACTTCATCTACTTCTCCTCCTTCTTCATCTTTAAGAATTTCTGAATCGCACGAAGCTGTCCCATATACCCCGTGCATCTGCACAGATTTCCAGACAGATATTCTTTAATCTCATCAAGACCCGGATTTTCCAGTTCTTTCGACATGGCAATCACATTCATGATAAATCCCGGACTGCAATAGCCACACTGCTCTGCCCCTTCATTTGCAAGAAATGCCCCAAACTCTGCCGCTTCCTCCTGCATGCCTTCCATCGTCGTCACCGTTTTTCCATTCGCACGCATCGCAAGCGTTGAACAGGACAGCATTGGTGTTCCATCCACCAAAACAGTGCAAAGACCACAGTTTGCAGTCTCGCATCCTCTTTTTACACTATAACACCCTTGTGAACGTACAAAGTCCAAAAGAAGCATATCCGGTGCAATCTCTTCCAGGACTGTCTTTCCATTTAAAACCAATTTTAATTCCGCCATGTTATGCTCCCTTCTCACTGTTTTTTGCCAGTATTTCTTCCACTGCTCTTTTCGTATACACCTCTGCCAAATGTCTTCTGTATACTTCACTTCCACGCATATTAGAAGAAAATGTATATCCGGCAATCACCTCTTTGGTAAATATCTCTGCATTTTCAATCTGCACCTGTCTTACCTGAAGTTTCGCTTTTCCTGATCTTGCCCCGACAGATACATACCACTGATCGTCTTTATTTGCCACCGCACAGGCGATCACCGGGAAATCCGTCGCCGCCTCACGGTGTGACCGATATGCAATCTTTCTGCCATCTTTTTTTATAATAATGCGCACCAAGATATCATTATCGCGTGGCATCTCCACAAACTCAGATAACGCAATCACACCTGCATGATATAATTCCACATATGTATCTAATGCCAGAAGACAAGTCAATATATCCGAAAATCCAAATCTTCCAAAAATGCTTCCGCCAACCGTTGCGCCATTGCGGAACTGTGTACCGACAATATGTCTTGTACAAGCTTTCATCGCGCCTCCAAAATAGCGATTCAATGCTTCGTGTATTTCCAACTGGCGAAGTGTACACATACATCCGATGGAAAACGCATCTTCCTGTTCCTCAATCTTGTCCAGACCAAGTCCCGACAGATCAATTGCTGTCTGCATATTTCGGTTGCTCATCTTCAGCCAGAGCATTCCTCCGATAATCGCATTTGATTTTTTTTGATTCAATTCATATGCCTCTTCAAGGCTTGTTACTTTTATATAATTTTTTGCGTGAAACAACGATATTCCCCTTTCTCTTCGTCATTTTATGCTTCTTTACCCAATCTGATATTCTATCATATTTAGATGACCTTTTCAAACAGAACCTCTACATATCCTCCACAGATCATTCCGATACTCGCCGCCGCTTTCGCTGTCAGATCATAAGCCTCTAAGGCAAACTCTTTCTCTTCTTCGAGCATGATACATGCCTTTTGTAACACGAGATGCTCAATTGCACCTCCACCAATCGTCCCTGTCATCGTGCCGTCTGCTGCAACAAGCATTCTCGCACCAACTCCGCGCGGAGCCGAGCCTTTCTTTCCCACGATCGTGGTCATCACCATCGGTTGCTTTTTGTTCAAAAGCCACTCTATCATCTCTTTCGGCAAATCTGTATAACCAAGCTTTGATTTTTCCTGTATCATCTCAGCCATGATACTAACTGTGATCTCCTCCGGGGTATTTGCTCCGATTGGCAGCCCGATCGGAGCATGTATCTGCTCCTGCTGTTCTTTTGTAACCCCATCTTTTTTCAGACGTTCAAGTGTCGTTCGCACTTTCCCTTTACTTCCAATCATTCCTACATAGCTGCTCTTTCGCTCCATCACTTTTTTGAGACATTCATAGTCATTTTGGTGACCTCTTGTCACGATGACATACCATGCGCTCTCTGGAAAAATCACCTTGTCAAATGCCTCTTCAAATCCCATACAATATACGTGATCCGCCTGCGGAAACCGTTCTTCATTGGCAAACTCTTCTCTGTCATCAATGATCCACACTTGATATCCAAGCATCTTCGCAAGATTGCAAAGTGAATACGAAATATGTCCGCCTCCACATATTACCAGTGTAAATCCTCCGCTAAGACTTTCTTCCAGACAGCGCTCCTTTGTAATCCTCGTCTTTTTTACCACGGTTTTTCCGTCCTTTAACATTCTTGCAATTTCACGATATTCCGATATTTTCTCCATTGGTATCTGCTCCTCCTTTCCTTGAATACAGGCAAATCCCCTGTTCTTTTTTGAATTTTTCCACCTGCTCTTGCGTCAAAAGATCTGCTTGTCCGATGACCATACGATATTTCTGCTTCACATGCTTTTTCTGTCCTGCCTTGCTTTTCAGGATTGTCATCACATCCTCTTCTGTCAGGATCTCACTAAGTTTTTTCCCAAGTAACTCCCCCACAAGTTCTCCTCTGTGACAGCCTGCTTTGATCGTCCGCCCAATCGCTGAGGCTCCTGCGATCCCAATTACCATATCCGTATCTTCTGGTATCACCGGTTCATGCTCTGCCGGAACTTTGAGCGGCTTTCGCTTAGCTCCATCCGCTTCGACTAGCAGCACATCGCATTGTGTTTTCAGTTTTCGGTACTCCTCCTCCGAAAGTCCCCTAATTTTCTCTGGTTCCTCCTCACACGGCACCCCGACTGTATGAAGCAATTCCCACTCATTTTTCGGTCTCAGCATATGCGTTGTTGTTGTGACAATTACTCTTTTTCCAACCGACTCCAATTCTTTTGCAAGTTCGTATATCAACGTCGTCTTTCCACCGCCTCCTACAAATGCGATCACTCTGTCTTGTGTCGGATGTATCTGAAGTAAGTGTTGTAATCTCAAATGTTTCTGCACTACATCTAAAATCCCTTTTGCAATTGCAATTGCTTTGTCCGACCGCTCATAACATGCAGCCTGCTTGTCCGGTCGCGGATCGATATCCGCAATCTTCATTCCTTTTTTCACAGCGAATCCATCTCGGATTAATCCGCGCAGTATTCCCGTCAGTGTCGCATACACCGGTTCTTCCCCAACAAAAGCAATCACGCTTCCTCTTTGCACGATTTCTCCAATGTGATGCTTCTGTCTCAGAACTCCTTCTGCCGGCGAATGGATCACCCGCTCTTTTGCATATCCGCCTACCATTCCCGGAATGCCTGTATTTTCCAGTGCACTTCCCTGATAAATCGCCTTTCCCGGCTCATAACCTCTCATCGTCTCAATCACTACATCTACATCTTCTCCTGCGGCAAAACCCGGTCCCGCTCCAATTACAAGCGGCGCCATATCCTGCCTTGTACCAAGATTTTTCTTCGCCAAAATTAAATCCGCCACTGCCAACGGACGTAATGCTTCAATACTTTTTCCCTCGGCATCTATCAAAACAGGAATCTCTCCCTTTTCCCAAACCGTTGCCACCTCTTCTACAGAAGTAATCTTACGCGCAGTGACTCCCTCTACCTCATTCACTCCGTCATAGACCGCCTCACTGAAGGCAACTTCTCTTCGAATCGCCGTCGGTCTTGCACATTCAAGGGCAAGTACACGATATCCCGCCTTATGAAGTTCATAAATTGTTCCTGTCGCAAGATCTCCCGCTCCTCTCACAATAATCATCTATTTTCTCCTCACTTTTAACTGATATACCATCGGATAAATGCCTTTCCCAAAAAGATAGAAAGCAAAATTCCCACACACAAAAATGGTCCAAAGGCAATCTCCGACTCTTTCTTTCTATCTCTGCGCAATATCCCCGGCAGACAATATAATGCCGCTAACGCTGTCGCAAATCCAAATGCAGTGAGATTTCTCCCCACACCGAGCATAAGACCAGATATCGCCATGAGCTTGACATCACCTGCCCCAAATGCTCCCGGTCGAATCCATATCACGGTCAAAAACACTACGCTGACCAGAATCCCTCCCGCAATTCGATCCGGCCACGATATCTCCGGAAAGATAAATCCGGAAAGCACCGCACAGAAAAAAAGTATTCCCAAAAGTATGTTGGGAATTTTCTTTTTTCTTGCATCCACTACTGCAATCGATATTAAGATAACACAAACAACTCCTATTAGAAAGATTTTTTCCATATCTGTCCTCTTTTTTCCATCTTTTATCCTAAAAAGATTGCGCTATTGCGCAATCTTCGCGCGCGAGCGGTTCACGCAGTGATAATTTCACCCCCGCGAGCTGCGTATCTTTGCACAAAGTGCATTTTTTTGAATTATAGGATTCCAAAGGAATTTCCTATAATTTAAAAAGAATCCTGCAGATGCAGGATTCTCCTTTTAAACTGTCTGAGCACTATAACCTGGAAGTTCTCCTTCTGCCACCAGTCCTTTTCCGATGCTCTCTGTTCGGATTGCCACATAAAATTCTGCAAATGTCGCATCCAAATACGGATTTACATAAAAGATACCAACCAGTCCGCAAGTCAATGCCGATAATAAGAACCAGCCAAAGAAAGACAGTTCCAACACAAACGCTTCCATCTTGTGCCCGTCCATCATCTGCTGACTCAGCTCCAGCGCACGTTTTCTGTCCATATGTGGATTCTCTGACAAAATATATGGAACAAGTCTGTAACTGTAGCTTTTAATGATTCCAGGTACGATCAAAAGCAGTGTCCACAATAAAATAAACAAATCCCGGAAAAACATTGTCTTAACCACATTTCCATATCTTCCATTCTGGAATCCATAAAACACCTTTGAAGCACTTGTCTGATGCTCTCTGTTCTCCATAAAATATCTGCATCCGCCTACCGATACCGCATTTCCGACAAAAATCGTATATAACGAAGCTAACAAAGCAATCACCAGCAAAATCGCGATTACTATCGAAGAAAAAATAACTCCCCCGAATATCGAATTGCTGCTGTTATAAGAATATGCGCTGTAACTGTCATACGCATATGGATTATTATGCTGTACCTCCAGCGTAGTCTGCACACCGCTTCCGGAACCGGCAAACATACTTCCACTCAAAACTCCTACCACCAGACTTGCAGCCACACACGTCCAGTAATTTCTCTTAAATGCCATCTTCGCATTCATCTTCAAATCATATCTTGTCCACATAACTGTCTTCCCTTCTGCTATCTTTTGTAATTTGCAAGATATTCCATCTCGATTGGATCTATCGGATCTATCGGATTCTCCAGCATACTCTTTCTCTTTCGTTTGCTTCTTTTAATCAGTCCACCTGTTTTGTTATAGATCCAAAACGAATACACCAGAATCTTATTTGCCTTTCCAAGCTTTTCCTTCGTCGTCTTATTATATAACATTCCGCCGACTTCCAAAGGCACCTTTTTTCGAATCAGGGAAATCAGCTCTGTCTCACAAGTCACCCTCTCCGGTAAATCTGTGTAAGCCATACTTACACAGTTCGGACGATGTGCGTCGCTTCCCCCGATTCCCACTTTTTGATACTTATAAGCCAGCTTTGCCGCCTTTTCATTGGACTCCATTGACTCACACGCATTGAATACTTCAATGAAATCAAATCGCTTTATGATTTCCGGATTTTTATAAAATCTCTTTGTGTTCGTAAAGCTCATATACTTTTCTCCGCACGGATGCGCCGGTCCAAGCACACCTCCATGCCGATGGACAAAGTCAATCAGCACAGAGACCGGAAGTCCTTTTAGTTCCAGAAGCCTCATCTTTACCCCTTCCGGCATAATGACAATAATATGCCCTGCATCACAGGTATCATATTCAATTCCTTTCAGGACGACAAAATCCTCATGGCTTTTTCCTTTCATCTTGTTTTTCCAATACCTGTATCCTTTGTACGTGTCGTGATCAGTAATCAGCATCCCTTCAAAGCCATTTGCTTTTAGAATCGTAATATATTCATCTAAACTTACCTTGCTATCCGGGGATCCTTCTTTTACATGACAATGCATATCTATCTTCATAAAATAAGCCCCCTTTTCTTTTTATATACCCATTATACATCTTCACTTCCGAAGTCGCAATGACATAAAATCGGAAGTTTTACAATAAATTTTGTATCTTCTTTATTGCTAACTGCCCAAATCTCCCCACCATGCAGCGTGACAATCTCTTTTGCGATCGCAAGACCAAGTCCGGCATTTCCGGTATCTGTAGATCTTGCACTGTCCGAACGATAAAATTTCTCAAAAATATGTTCCAACTGATGTTTTGGTATCTCTGCTCCCCTGTTCACAAAGGTGACCACAACATTCTCCACACCTTTCGCCGCCTGCACTGTAATCTCACTTCCCGCATCTCCGTAAGCGATTGCATTTTTTAAAATATTTCCAAACACACGCGCCAATTTGTCTGCCTCTCCGTATATCAAAATCTTCTCGTCAATCTCCATCTTCATGCTCTGTCCTTTTTGTTCCAACATCGGATAAAATTCATCTGCCATCTGATACAACATGAAAGTCAGATTCACCTGCTCCTTCTTTAAGGCAACTGTCTGCATATTTAATTTTGAAATATCAAACAACTCATTGATTAGTTTTTCCAATCGCTTTGCTTTATCATACGTGATCCGCAAATATTTTTCCTGCTGTGTCCTTTCCATCTGTTTCATGTCATTTAGAAGTTCCAGATAGCCGACTATGGAAGTCAGCGGTGTACGGATATCATGCGCAAGATAACCGACCAGATCATTCTTTCTCTGCTCTGTGCGGATTGCATCTTTGGTTCGCTGTTCCAGCGTGATCTTCAGCCGGTTCATTTTCTTCTCAATAAATTCCAGTTCCGGCTCCAATTGTATCTTGTCGTTTTCTTCCTCCAGAAGCTGATTGATGCCGGCTCCAATCTCATCAAAATATTTTATAATTTTCTTTAACGAAAAAGAATATGCGGTTAAAAAAAACAGGATTGTTCCGACTATGCAGACAATCTCTTTCTGCCTTTCCTCCTTAAGTACTCCATCAGATATAATAAACAGACTGACTGCCCATATTATGGTGAGAACTCCGGGAAAAAATGCTGTCTTCCACAATATTTTTTTCTTAAATACCCGAACATCATCCTTCAATTTTGTATCCCACTCCCCACACAGTCTTGATATATTTTGGATTCTCCGCCGAATCATTCATCTTATCCCGCAAATGTCTGATGTGAACCATAATTGTATTCGTACTGTTCACAAAATACTTTTCTCCCCACACTTCCTCAAACAATTTTTCAGAATCCACAACTTTACCACGATTCTTACATAATACCCACAAAATCGAAAATTCTGTCGGGGTCAAAGACAATGGTTCGTCATTGATCGTGCATTCATGGTTCTCTTTGTCTACAACCAGACCGCCGATGATGATCACATTTTCATTCATCTTTACATCCTGCTGATTATACTTCGTCACTCTGCGAAGCTGTGCTTTGACTCTTGCAACAAGTTCCAGCATCTGGAATGGTTTTGTGATATAATCGTCTGCCCCTATCGTAAGTCCGGTAATCTTATCAATGTTCTCGTCTCTTGCAGTCAACATAATCACCGGAAAATGATAATTCTCACGAATCTTCTGACAGATATCAAATCCATCGATATCCGGAAGCATCACATCTAAAATTGCAAGGTCAATATCCTCTTTCTCAACACACTTTAACGCATCTTTTCCGTTATAACATTTCAGCACATTGTAATTTTCGCTTTTTAAATATACTTCTACTAAATCTGCAATCGCCTCTTCATCATCTACTACAAGAATGTTTATCGCCATATATTTTCCTCTTTTCTTAACGGTTTAAAAGTATTATAGCAAACTCTTGTGTACAAAATATATATTTTTTCTTAAATAAACCATCTTTCTTATCCAAATTAAAAAGAAGACCAGCGATTACTAGCTGATCTTCCTAAAATCCTGCTCAAAAAGTCTTATTCTTTTCCATCAAAGCAATATGTACAGAGTTTACATGGTTCCAATCCGATAGACGCAATCAAATCATCCAGTCTGTGGTATCTCAATGTCGTGAAGTTCTGTTGCTTGCGCACTCCTTCCAGCATTGCTGCATAGCGGTCACTGTTTGGATCTGCGTACTCATCAAGTACCTTTTCTGCATTCTCTCCCTCACGTTCCAAAATAATTCTGCGGGTAATCAGATCCAGTTCTGATTTTGAACGTGAGAAATTCAAATATTTACATCCATAAAGCAACGGCGGACATGCCGGTCTTACATGAACTTCTTTCGCGCCACTGTTATATAAAAATTCCGTCGTCTCACGAAGCTGTGTTCCTCGCACGATTGAATCGTCGATCAAAAGCAGTCTCTTGTCTTCAATTAAAGACGGCACCGGGATCAGTTTCATTCTCGCTACTTTTTCTCTCTGTGCCTGATTTGTAGGCATAAATGATCTGGACCAGGTAGGTGTATATTTGATAAATGGTCTCGCATAACGGTAGCCCGATTCGTTCGCATATCCAATCGCATGTGCAATACCCGAATCCGGAACACCTGCTACCACATCCGGCTCGATGGTTCCTTTGTCACGTTTTGCCAGCATACTGCCGCATTTATAACGCATCTCTTCCACATTCACTCCCTCGTAAGAAGAAGTCGGGTATCCATAGTACACCCAAAGGAACGAACAGATCTTCATATCTTTTTTTGCCTCTGAAACGACTTCCACACTCTCTGGTGTAATGTAGACAATCTCCGCCGGTCCAAGTTCTTTATAATCAGAGTATCCCATACTCATGTATGCAAAACTTTCAAATGAAACACAATATGCATCTTCTTTTTTGCCGACCATCAGCGGAGTACGTCCATAACGATCTCTCGCTGCATAGATTCCCTCGTTTGTCATGATCAGCATTGTCATGGAGCCATCAATGATCTCCTGCACATATCGGATTCCTTCCACAATCGTCTCTTTTTTACAGATCAACGATGCTACTAGTTCAGTTGCATTGATCTGCCCGCCGCTCATCTCCTGAAAATGTGTATGCCCATTCTCATAGACAATATTCAAAAGTGCATCCAGATTGTTGATCTTTCCAACTGTTGTGATTGCAAAACTTCCCAGATGTGACTGAATCAAAAGCGGCTGTGGTTCAAAATCAGAAATACAGCCGATTCCGATATTCCCTTTCATTTCCTCGACATCCCGCTCAAATTTTGTACGAAACGGAGAGTTCTCAATATTATGAATCGCACGGTGAAAACCGCCTTTTCCAAATGTTGCCATTCCACCGCGTCTTGTTCCCAGATGTGAATGATAATCTACGCCATAAAATAAATCTAATATGCAGTCTGTCTTTGCAGCAACGCCAAAAAATCCACCCATGTATTTTCTCCTCTTTTCAATTATCTTATTAGCTCATTAACAGAATAAGTTTAGCACGAATCGCCCGCAAGTGCAAAGAAAGATAGTTAATTATTTTTAAAGAGGGTTTATAAGTCTCATTAATAATACTATTGTAACAAGCAGAAAAATCACATATAATAAGAGCATAGAAACAACGTATTTTTCTTTTCGAAAGCCGGGGAATCTCTATGAAACTAACACAGGATAACTGCTACAAACTAGCATTGGAAATTACAGGCTGTAATGGGATGGAATGGCCGTTTTTTTCTTCTAAGATTTTAGAGTTCAACAATCTGGAACTGCTGCACGCCCTTGTGACATGCGCGACTCCATCCCAGCATCTGGCTTTATGGCATCACGAAAAGCGGAGCCAGGAATTTATTTTTAAAGTATCGATGATTGAATCCATTCTTTCTGTCTGCGACGGCTATCTAATCAAATCTCCTGAGACAGAATATTTAGATGCGAGCGAAAAAAGTGTTACCTCCTACTATCTGGGACTTATTTTTACAAAGCTTTTCAGCATGAAAGAATTTCAGACAGACTATTTTTTGAACACAACACTTTTTGAACAGGTCTACGGGAAAGAATCTTTTATCTGCAACGGGCGCAAAAAACCCTCCTTTGTCGGTCTGACACAAGCCGATGGAAAATGGAGTATCTGGGAGCCGACAGGAAAACGTGATCATGCTCCGAAGGCATTAAGCGATGCCTTCAATCAAGTGCTCGGTATCAAAAGTGTAAATGGGCAGGCACCCACATTTGCAATGGCATCTATGACCTATTTTGACACCAAACACAATGAGCTTCAGGGAATTCTCCGCAATGCACCGGAAGGTAAAAAAGCCGATGTTCACTTTGACAAAGAACAGTTTTTGACTCTCTACTACCGACATATCTGTGAATTGTTTGATGAATCTCTTCGTCGGAGGCCTTTTGACAGTGTCATTGATTATATTGACGGTTATCTGGAGATTGAGTTGGAACTTTTCGGACTCAACATAGACGAACACGAAACAGACGAATATGCCAGAAAGCGCCGTGTGAAATTAGGTGTTCCGAAAAAAATTCTTGAATATTTTCAATATCACACACCAGCCGCCAAACAAGAAATCTTGTTATCCGACATTGTAGATGCCATTCCAGACAATGAGCCAGAACTTCAGGATTCCCATTTTTTCATGGGACGGGACAAAATATATTTTCGAATTGTATAGAAAATACATCATTTATTCGTAAAATTCAAAATTATTGGCAACAATTTTATTGACAGTATGCTATAATAGAAAAGAATAATGTATTATGTTGCCGTACAGTTTGTTAGGAGGGTATGATTATGGCTACAAAAAGACAAGTTAAAAAACAAGAAAGTAAATTAAATGCAATGAAAGCAAAAGCTGCTCCTGTAGTGGAAAAGGTTGCTGAGAAAGCTGCTCCTGTAGTGGAGAAAGTCGTAGAAAAGACTGCTCCTGCCGTAGAGAAGGTCGTAGAAAAGACTGCCCCTGCCGTAGAGAAAGCTGCAGAAAAAGTTGTGGAAGAGACAAAAGAAGCTGCAAAAAAAGTAAGAAAAGCAGCTCCAAAAAAAGAGATGAAAACGACTTTGATCGTAGAGCACCAAGGAAAGCAAGTGGAAGACAAAGACATGATTGCAGCAGTGAAAAAGGCATGGACGAAATCAGGTAGAAAAATTGGCGACATCAAGACTATGACATTATATGTAAAACCTGAAGAAGCCGCTGTATATTATGTAATCAACACAACCGAGACCGGAAGTGTAGCATTTTAATCATTACTGGAATAACAATACTTGATATATATGATTGTAAGGATAGGATAGAAGTTTTTACTTCTGTCCTTTTTTCTTCCCCCGGAATAGAGACAGCCTCTTTTTTATATACTAAACTAAATCCTATTTTTGAGGTTCTTATGAAGCCATTCTCACACAAAAAAATAATCGGTACTTCTCTTTTATTTATCGCCGCATTCCTCGTCGGTCACTTTTTTGCCCGGACAGTGGAACATTTTCAGACAAAGTCGGTCACTACATCTGCCACCGGCAATTGGGGGCTGAGTTTTCAGGAGGACGGAAAACCTCCCGTTGCAAATGCGACCTACGAAGACTTAAGGCAATATGATGCTTACTACGCCGAAAATACCGATCAAAAGGTAATCTATCTTACATTCGATGCCGGCTTTGAAAATGGTAACACGCCAGCCATCTTAGACGCACTGAAAAAACACAATGTTCCGGCTACATTTTTTGTCGTCGGGAATTTCCTCTCCGACAACCCCGATCTGATCAAGCGTATGGTCGAGGAAGGTCATATCGTAGGAAATCATACTTATACGCACCCGGACATGTCCAAGATTTCCACGATGGAAAGCTTTTCAAAGGAAATTCAGGATGTCGAAAAACTCTATCAGGAAATCACCGGAAAAGAAATGATAAAATTTTATCGCCCTCCGCAAGGAAAATACAGTGAAGAAAACTTGAAAATGGCAAAAGAACTGGGCTATAAGACGTTTTTCTGGAGTCTTGCCTATGTTGACTGGTATCAGGATAAACAACCGACAAAAGAAGAGGCATTTGACAAACTACTTGGAAGAATACATCCCGGCGCTGTCGTTCTGCTGCATAACACCTCTTCCACAAACGGACAAATCTTAGATGAGTTGCTGACAAAGTGGGAAGAAATGGGATACACCTTCAAATCTCTGAACCAAATGCCATAAAGCCAAAAAGATGGGTGAACATTACTTTCGTTCCCCATCCTTTCTCCATTTTACCACACTCGCTTGTAAATAGCACTTTTCTTATCCAAGCGCAACATCCAATATCATCATCACAAGGAAACCGACAACAAATCCGAGTGTGCCCATCTTCCCGTTTTCTCCCATATGCGCCTGTGGAATCAGTTCTTCCACAAC
Organism: Faecalimonas nexilis; assembly: GCF_059731825.1. Classification (NCBI taxonomy): domain Bacteria; kingdom Bacillati; phylum Bacillota; class Clostridia; order Lachnospirales; family Lachnospiraceae; genus Faecalimonas; species Faecalimonas nexilis. The sequence goes on from NZ_AP029189.1 coordinate 2,589,893, forward strand.
GACATAGATCATTGTTCCCGCAGCAAATGCAAGTAATATTGCAATCGATGCATTTGCAAATCTCGCAAATACTGCTGCAAGCACACCAAAAAGAGGTTCTACAACCGCTGTCATACTCGCAATGACAAATGCTCTTTTTTTACTTACCCCTTCTTTCACAAGCGGCAATGCAACTGCCGTCCCTTCTGGGAAATTCTGAATTCCAATTCCGATCGCCAGTGCAACCGCACCTGACAACAACGCCGTATCTTGCATATTTTGTCCCGCCAGTGCAAATGCAAGCCCGACTGACATTCCTTCCGGAATATTGTGAGTTGTGATTGCTATGATCAGCATTGCCGTACTTTTCCCCAATGTAAGCTGTGTACTTTTTTCTCTCTCATACCATGCTTTCATCAACCCGTCTGCCACAAGCAATGTGATGACTCCCAACAAAAAACCACCGGTCATGACAAGCCATCCAACCTGCCCGTTTGCCTCTGCAAAATCAATCCCCGGAAGCAGCAGCGACCACACGGACGCAGCTATCATAACTCCCCCGGCAAATCCTAAAAATCCACACTGCAGATTTCCGCTGACTTCCCGTCTGACAAAGAAAATCCCCGCTGCTCCTAAAGCTGTTATGAGAAAGGTTCCAAGTGTTCCAAATAGTGCCATTAAAATTCCATTCATATACGATCACCTCTGCTGATACTATATGAAAAAAACAGCTTTCCGTGAAAGAAAGCTGTCTCCTTAATTATTCTGTGTATGGCTCTTCTTCATTCTGTTTGACAGTTACTCCGACATCCTGAAAATCTACTTTTGCCCATACATCTTTATTCACTTTTATCTTAGTGTCTTTTTTCCAGCCATCATAAACCCCATTGAACTTTTCGCTTTTCCGAGAATTTACGATTGTCTCCTTTTTCGCATCTGTCGCATCTCTGTCGAGCAGACTTGTCACTTTTGCGACGTAGAGTCCATTCTCTGTCTCTATGACATCTGTAAATCCGCCCACTCCCAAAGAATCTGCTGCCGCAATCAACTCCGCGGCCGGCGATGTACTCTCTGAATCAAAGGTAGCTGTCTGCGCTTCCTTGCCTTGTTCTGTCGCATAAGCCGCAAAATCTTCCGCCGCTTTTGCACCTTCCAGGAAAGCTGCTGCCGTCTCTTTCAGGGCTGCCTTTTCTTCATCTGTCAAAGTCTTAGAATTCCCTTCTTCGTCTGTTGTCGTATATGGAAAACTTACATACTGCATACTCTTTTGCGCAGCCTCTTCATCCGAAACTTCTGTGCTTACATCCTTTGTCACCGCATCCGTCATCTTCTTCTGAATCGTAAGCAGAGTCAGCACTCTTTCCACATACTCCGTCTCTCCGGATACCAATTCTTTGGCTTCCAGCTCATTGCCCTCATCGAATTTCTTTGCCGCTTCCTGAATCGCACTCTTTTCTTCATCTGTCAACACAACCTCGTATTCTGCCATGTGGTCTTCCAGAATATACATCTGTTGAAGCGCATCCATCACACTGTCTTTTACATTGTCCTCATAAGTCTTTCCCTCACTTACTTCCTGCGTCCACATGTTGTCTCCAAGCATAGAGCCTAAGTTTGTCTCAATCATTCCCTGCTGGTATCTCGCATAAAAATTTGCAACTCCTGCCGGTATCTTATCCCCTCCAACAGTTGCCACTGTATCTGCGTTTTCAAAGCTTGCACATCCTGTCATTGAGACTACTGCAAGAGATGCCGCTGTCGCAAATACGACTACTTTCTTTTTCAGATTCCTCATAACTGCCTCCTTTGTATTTCTAATTCTTAATTATAGCGGTTTTTCTTTATTCTATCAATGTTTTTATATCATTTAACACTTTTTTCACAAGTTCTAGCACATCATCGTCTTTCTCTTTTTTATTTCTTGCTTTCTTTTCATAGACAAAATAAGGATTCGTATCAACCGTAAATTTAAGCGCCCCTTTGTATTGATCAAGCAGCATCGGAATCCGCTCTGCATGCACCTTCGCACGTTCATACATTGTAAACCGGAACTGTTCCCCTTTTTGCTCCACAGCAACTAAATATGCACTGTGTGCAAGTGATTTCAACAGCGCAATCTGCAAAAGCTGCTGAACTTTTCTCGGAATATCTCCATATCGGTCAATCAATTCTTCCAGCATATCATCCATCTCCGCCTCATTTTCAATACTTGCAATCCGCTTATAAATATCGAGTTTCTGGTATTCATTTGGAATATACGACGCCGGAATAAACGCATCTACATTCAAATCTACTGTTGTTGTATATGGCTCCTCCTCAATCTCACCCTTCAGCTGCTTAACTGCCTCATTGAGCATCTTACAATACAGGTCATACCCGACAGCCTCCATATGTCCGTGCTGTTCTGCCCCCAGAAGATTCCCTGCTCCGCGGATTTCCAAATCCCGCATGGCGATTTTAAAACCAGAACCAAGATCTGTGAACTCACGGATTGCTGACAGGCGTTTCTCTGCCACTTCACGCAGGAGTTTATCTCTTTTGTATAGCAAAAACGCATATGCCATTCGATTGGAACGTCCCACACGTCCTCTTAGCTGATACATTTGCGAAAGTCCGAGCTGGTCTGCATCGTGGATAATCATTGTATTTGCATTGGAAATATCAAGTCCCGTCTCTATGATCGTCGTCGACACAAGCACGTCGATTTCCCCATTGATAAAATCAAGCATAATGTTCTCAAGCTCCCGTTCTTTCATCTGCCCATGCGCAAATGCCACATTTGCCTCCGGCACAAGCTTTTGCACCTTGTCCGTAATCTCATCGATATCTTTCACTTTGTTATACACATAATACACTTGTCCCTGACGGGATAATTCTCTTTGTATCGCCTCGCGCACCATCTCATCATTGTATTCCATGACATATGTCTGAATCGGCATACGGTCAACCGGAGCCTCCTCAAGCACGCTCATATCACGTATTCCGATAAGACTCATATGCAAGGTTCTCGGAATCGGTGTCGCTGTCAGCGTCAGCACATCAATATTCTCTTTTAATTTTTTAATCTGCTCCTTATGCTGCACTCCAAAACGCTGTTCTTCATCGATGATCAAAAGTCCCAAATCTTTAAACTCCAAATCTTTGCTCAGCACACGGTGCGTACCTACCACGATATCCACCAGACCGCGTTTTGTGTCCTCAATTGTCTTTTTCTGCTGCGCCGGAGTACGGAAACGGCACATCAGGTCGACTCGCACCGGAAACTCCTTCATGCGCTGCACAAACGTATTATAATGCTGCTGGGCAAGTATCGTCGTCGGAACGAGATACACCACCTGCTTATTCTCCTGCACCGCCTTAAATGCCGCGCGGATCGCAATCTCTGTCTTGCCGTATCCAACATCTCCACAGATCAGGCGATCCATGATCTTGGTGCTCTCCATATCTTTTTTCGTCGCCTCGATTGCAAGCAGCTGATCCTCCGTCTCCTCAAACGGAAACATCTCCTCAAATTCTCTCTGCCATACTGTATCCTCTCCATAGACAAATCCATGTTTTTCCTGTCTTGCCGCATACAGTTCGACAAGGTCCTTTGCAATCTCTTTTACTGCCCCGCGAACTCTTGTCTTCGTCTTCGTCCACTCTTGTCCACCAAGCCGATTAAGCTTTGGTTTCTTTGCATCTGCGCTTGCATACTTTTGGATCAGATCCAGCTGAGTTGCCGGAATATACAGATTCCCGCCCGCCGCATAAGCAATTTTCATATAGTCTTTGGAAACTTTATCCACCTCAATCTTTTCGATTCCCTGATAAATCCCCAATCCATGATTTTCATGTACTACATAATCTCCGACCTTCAGTTCTGAAAAGCTCTGTATTTTCTGTCCCTCATATACTTTACGCTTTCTCTTTTTCTTTTTTTGCCCAAAGATATCCGTTTCAGAAATGACGATGAATTTGATCATCGGATATTCATATCCTTCCGTCACATGCCCATAAGTCACCATGATTTCTCCTGGATTAACCTCTCGTTCTACATCCTCACTGTAGAAACTGCTTAGATTATAATCTCTTAAATCTTCTGCCAGACGTTTTGCTCTTGTTCGGGAACCGGAAAGCAAGATCGCACGGTACCCTTTTCTCTTTAACTGCTTCAGATCCCGTGTCAGCATCTCAAAACTGTTATTATACGGGTTTACCCCTTTTGCCTGCAAATGATACAGACCACGCGTCTTAAATTCTTTGCACTTCATCTCCAATGCCGACATCCCTATACTATAGTATTGATTCATCTTGTCGGCAATCTCTTTTGTGGAGAACAGTTTCATCTCCTCGTCCGAGACCGCATACCCACATTCCATACGGTTTGCCTGTGCCTGCACAAATTCTTCCTCCACAGACTCTCCCTTTTCAATCAGGCGCACCGGCTCATCCAAAAACAGCATACTTGTTTTCTTATCAAAATAATCTAAAAATGAAACACGTTTTGCCTGTTCTTCCGGAAAATCTGTTGCCGGATAGATACGAATCGATTCCAGATTCTCAATAGAGCGCTGGCTTTCCACATCAAATGTACGGATAGAATCAATTTCATCTCCCCACATCTCAATACGCACAGGTACTTCTTCCGTCAACGGATAAATATCTAAAATACCTCCCCGCACCGCAAACTGTCCGGGACCTTCGATCTGTTCTTCCCTCTCATATCCAAGAAGCACCATATCTTTTTTTAATTTCTCAAAGTCAAGCTCCTGTCCTGCCTCCAAAGAGATGACCCTCTTTTCCATCTCTTCCAGCGGAAGCAAAGAATCCATAAAGCCGTCAAAGCTTGTGATCACAGTGACTTGTTCCTGTTCAAGCAATGCCTGGTACACTTCCATTCTCTGTTTAATCAAAAACTTGCCACGAAGATCTGCCTGATAAAACAATAAGTCTTTTGCCGGATAGATCCATACATCAGAATCCAGAAAACGGTACTCTTCATAAATTTGTTTTGCCTTGAGCTCACTGGAAACAGCGATGATTTTTCGTTTAAAACCATCGCCCAGCGCATACATCAAATGTGTTTTCTGGGAAGTGACACAACCTGATATCTGTATCATTCCCTGCTTTTCCGTTCTTTTTTTCTGAATCTCTTCATACTCCGCCAATTCTTTCAGCGGTCCTGCAAAAAACTGCATGTTCTCCTCCTTCTATGCTTTTACTTTTTTGTTGAACACATTCATCGCAGCCTCAATCTCACCTTGCACAATCTGCTCTACTGCATCAGATGCATGTTCATATCCTTCTTCCATCAATTCTCTTTCCTGTTTAGAAAAATGACCGAGCACATAGTCTGCCAGATCGTAATTCTTCGGTTTTTCTCCTACTCCTACTTTAATTCTCGGAAATACCGTTGTGCCAAGATGGGCGATAATACTCTTGATTCCGTTGTGACCGCCCGCACTTCCTTTTTTGCGGATGCGAAGTTGTCCTACATCCAGACTGATGTCATCATAAATGACAAGCAGATCAGACTCCGGATCAATCTTGTAGTAATTTACAATTCCCCCAACGCTCTCTCCGCTCAAATTCATATAAGTCTGCGGTTTTACAAGAAGTACTTTCTGCCCCGCAATGACTCCTTTCCCGCAGAATGCCCGACACTTCCTTGCATCCACTGATATATTATATTTCTCCGCCAACACATCTATGACATCAAACCCGGCATTGTGTCTCGTTCCTTCATACTGAGCCGTCGGATTTCCTAATCCTACTATAACAAACATCATTTCACCTCTTCTTTTTACTGCTTTTCTTATTTTACAAGAACTATCCTCGTTTGTCACGCAAAAGCCATGAATAATTTTCCAAACTTCTTCATACATTATAAAAAGTAAACAATTATCGTTCGATAGATTAGGAGGCCTCTATGAGTTCCAAGACCAAAATCGTTGTCTTACACATGAAAGAAGTGATTTATACTGTAGTGTTTGTCGTGCTGGGAATTTTGCTGATCCTGCTGCTAACCTTTATGTTCCTCCCAAATGATGAAAAACATACATCCAAAAAACAAGAATATATGCCCGGTGTCTACACTTCCACCGTCACTTTAAATAACACTTCTCTGGAAGTGGAAGTTGCAGTGGACAGCTCACACATCAACTCCATCCGGTTCAGCAATCTGGATGAAACAGTTGCAACAATGTACCCGCTGATTCAGCCTGCAATCGAAAATATTGCAGAGCAAGTCTATGATTCCCAGTCGCTGGAAAATATATCCTTCCCGGAAGATAATCCTTACACCTCTCAGGTCATCATAAACGCAATTGATGATGCATTAAAAAAAGCCACGGTCAAATAAAACCGTGGCTTTTTGCTTCTCTTAGCCTTCTACAACAAGATAGCGTCCGTCAGAAACCGGAAATACTTCCGAAGCCTCCTCAAGCTCATCATCTGTCATCTCTGCGATATCCGCTCCGTTCTCTTCAAAGTAATCTCTTACTTCGTCCAACGAATCCACGACAACTGCCATGCAGTCCTCCAAAAATGCCTCTGCTTCCTCAAGAGTCTCCGCAACCGGTTCGTCAAATAACTGTAACTGTTTCTCCAAAAAAACTTTTAAACATTCTTCATCATATTCATACATTTTAAAATTCCTCCTATATACCCTTTCCTATCATATGAATTAATTCTTCTGGTCTGTCAATGATATGCTCCGCACCATTTTCCTTAAGTATTTCTCTTGAGCGAAATCCCCAGGATACGCTCACTGTCTTCATACCCGCTGCATGCCCCGTCTTAATATCCACTTCAGAATCTCCGACGTACACACATTCTTCTTTTTTACATCCAAGCTTCTCTGCAATCATCAGTGCTGCGCTCGGATCCGGCTTTCTCGGTACACTGTCTATCTGTCCCTGAACATATGAAAAAACATCTTCCCCGAAAAATTCCTTCACCACATCAACAGCCTGCAAATGCGGCTTGTTCGACAGCACCGCCAGCTTGATTCCACTCTTCTTCAACTGTTCAAGCATCTCTGCGATTCCATCGTATGGTGTTACATGATATGTACAATTTTCTCCAAATATACGTCCATATATCTCCATTGCCGGCTCCATCTGAGATTTTTCTAAATCTCCTCCTGCCACCAAGGCACGTTCGATCAGACATCTCGCACCATTTCCGACAAAGCTTCTGCACTGCTCTTGTGTAATTTTCTTAAGCTTTAATTCTTTCAACGTTTCATTAACTGAATATGTTAAGGATTCTAATGTATCTGTCAATGTCCCGTCCAAATCAAATATGCATGCTTTATACATTGTGTGCCTCCTTAATTTTTTATAGCATCAGTATAGTATGAACACTCTGAAATTTCAATATCTTTTTTTACAACCTCCAAAAAGTAGTGAAGGCAGTATACTTCTCTCCTCGCACACTGCCCATGTTTTTCTCCCCTCTCATGCCATCAGATACTGGCGCATCACCTTCAATGCGTGTTTTTCAAGTCTGCTCACCTGTGCCTGGGAAATATCAATATCCTCCGCAACTTCCATCTGGGTGCGCCCCTCAAAAAAACGTAATCGGATAATATATTTTTCTCTCTCTCCCAGATGTTCCATCGCTGCCTGAAGCGCCAGTTCCTCAATCCAGTTCTCTTCTTTATTTTTTTTGTCACTGATCTGATCCATCACATAAAGTGCATCTCCACCGTCATTATAGACCGGCTCATTTAAGCTCATCGGCGCCTGAATCGCATCCATCGCAAACACAATATCTTCTTTTGCTATGCCAATCTCTTCTGAGATTTCCTGAAGTGTCGGCTCCCTTAGATTCCGTTTCATATATCCCTCTTTTGCATAGATTGCTTTGTATGCCGTATCCCGCAGCGAACGACTTACACGAATCGAATTATTGTCTCTCATATATCTTCTGATCTCCCCGATAATCATCGGAACTGCATAGGTAGAAAATTTGACATCCAGCTCTGTGTTAAAATTATTGATTGCCTTGATCAGCCCGATGCATCCTATCTGAAACAGATCATCCGGATTTTCATTGCTATTCGTAAAACGCTTGATTACGCTTAATACCAGTCTTAGATTTCCTTTTATATATTGCTCTTTCGCTCCCTCATCTCCTGCCTTAATCTTTGCAAATAGTGCATTTTTCTCTTCTTCCTTAAGCAGCGGCAGCTTCGACGTGTCCACACCACATATTTCCACTTTATTCAGTGCCATCTTCGTATCCTCCCACGATTTCTTTCTAGTAGGATTCTCTGCATTGTGCGGTGTAAATATACTATTTTGAACGAAATAAAAAAAATAATAGTCCTTGACACTTGTTCAAGAACTATTATTTCAAACGGTTCATTACCGGTTCCATTTATCTGCCAGATTTTTAATCTGAGCTTCTAATTTCGCAAGGTCTTTATTTGCGAGACCTTCATTTTTCATAATAACTTCAAGCAGATATTTTCCCGCGTTTACCGTGCGGTTAAATGCACTTTCTGCTCTCAATTTCTCTGGTTTCTCCACTTTCTTCTTCACAATCGGATTTCCTTTTGACAGAATCTGATTCGTCGCAAGATCTACACATCCGCCTGAATACGGTGCGAATGCCGGTATGTCAAATCTCTCAGTCACTGTCTCTGCAAAGGAATCGGTCACCTGATCCTCGCCATGCACGACAAATACATGCCTGATATCCGATTCAAATCCACCAAGCCAGTCAAGCAGTCCATTCATATCCGCATGGCCGCTGATTCCTTTCAACGATTCAATTCTGGCAGCCACCTCAATAGTCTCGCCAAACAGCTTGACAACAGGCGCTCCCTCGATCAGTTTTCGTCCGAGTGTACCGACCGCCTGATAACCTACAAAAAGAATCGTACATTCTTTTCTCCAGAGATTATGTTTCAGATGGTGCCGGATTCTGCCCGCCTCGCACATTCCGGAAGCGGATATAATGACTTTTGGTCTGCTGTCAAAATTGATCAATTTGGAATCGTCACTCGTCACAGAAAGCCTCAGACCCGGAAATACAAGCGGGTTAATTCCCTGATCCACCAATTCCATTGCCTCTTTATCAAAACAATCTCTCTCATTCTTTGTAAACACACTGGTTGCCTCAATCGCAAGCGGACTGTCCACATACACATCAAAGTTCGGGAAATCACTCAGCAGATTCTTCTCTTTGATCTCACGGATAAAATACAGTAGTTCCTGCGTCCTTCCCACTGCAAAAGAAGGAATCACCACATTGCCTCCTTTTTGGAAGGTATCTCGCAAAATCCTTGTAAATTCTCCCAAATAATCCGGTCTCTCATCTCCATGCAGACGATCTCCGTAAGTCGATTCAATCACAACATAATCTGCCTCTTTTATCTGTTTCGGGTCTTTGATAATCGGCTGATTGATATTTCCGACGTCTCCTGAAAATACAATTTTCCGTGATAGCCCCTCTTCTGTAATCCAAATCTCAATACAGGCAGAGCCAAGCAAATGTCCAATATCTGTAAAACGCACTTCCACGCCCTTGCACAGCTCTATCCGCTGCTCATAATCGCACGGTGCCAAAAGTTCCACTGCATCCTGTGCATCCTGCATCGTATACAGCGGCTCATACAGCGGCTCACCGGAACGTCTTGCCTTTCGATTTCTCCACTCCGCTTCAAACTCCTGAATATGGGCACTGTCTCGAAGCATAATATCGCAGAGATCCGCGGTTGCAAAAGTGGTGACAATCTGTCCTTTAAATCCATTTTTCACCATAAGCGGAATCAAACCTGAATGGTCAATATGTGCATGTGTCAGAAGTATAAAATCAATATCTCCCGGTGCAATCGGAAGTTCCTGATTCTCATACAAATCCGGTCCCTGCTCCATACCACAGTCAATCAAAATGTGCTTACCATTCGTCTCCAGCAAATGACAGCTTCCAGTCACTTCGTGGGCTGCTCCGATAAACGTTAATTTCATACAATCAACCCCTTTTCTTTTTATCCTACCACTTTTTCCTTCTTTTCGATAGTCTTTTTACCAATTTTTAAGATTCATAACGCACCATTTCCCGCTTTAATCTCTGCATGATTTTCTTCTCCAATCTTGAAATATAAGACTGTGAAATGCCAAGGAGGTCAGCGACCTCTTTTTGCGTTTTTTCCTCCCCGTCAAGTGTTCCAAGCCCAAAACGCATCCGCACGATCATCCTCTCTCTGTTGGAAAGCCTGCCGATTGCTTTAACAAGTAATTTTCGCTCTGCCTCATTTTCCAGATCACGATATATCGTATCCTCTTCTGTCCCCAGAATATCGGACAACAAAAGCTCATTTCCATCCCAGTCAACATTTAGCGGCTCATCAATTGACACTTCCAGCTTTGTCTTATTATTTCTTCTCAGATACATCAAAATCTCATTCTCAATACATCTGGAGGCATATGTCGCAAGCTTTATATTCTTTGTCGGATTGAATGTATTGATTGCCTTGATCAGACCAATCGTCCCAATCGATATCAGATCTTCTACTCCAACCCCTGTATTGTCAAATTTTTTTGCAATGTAGACGACAAGTCTCAGATTGTGTTCAATCAAAACTTTCTTGGCATACTCATCGTCTTTTGAGCCGAGCTCGTTGATTGCTTCTGCTTCTTCCTCCACCGCCAGTGGAGCCGGAAGCACTTCAGAGCCCCCTATGTAATGTATATCCTTCTTTTCCGGAAACAAAAATGTTCGAAATCCCGGTATAAATTTAAATTTAAACTGATGTGACATCACTGTGTTGATAACCATTTTTACTCCTCCTAAAATATGTCAGGATTTAAAATCATCTGATATGTATCTTCTGCCGTAATTTCTTCCTCACTGATTCCAATCAACGGATTTTTAATCCAGTGAATTTCATCATTTTCCACACACATTTTGTCAATCCGCACAACCGGAAGAACCCCTTCCCGCTTTCCGATTGAATGATACGGAACATATCTGATCTTCCCCATTTTTTCTTCTCCCAAAAATTTCATCGCCGTCTTTCTGTCCAATATGCTGACAGGCTCATTTGTGACAGGGTCTCTCAGTCCGTTGCCAGTGTCAATCATGCCTTTTATACAACATTTCTTTTGTCCCAGATACAACTGCGCTCTACATTGATATTGATTCACTCTTTGAACGGAAACGATAAAACTCCATATCCATGTAACAACGTAATATGCAGCGACTGCGACAAGCAGAAACATACTTCCAATCTTTATGTACTGTCTGAAATGCTCCATCACACCTCCCAGCAGGAATCCACCCGTATAAAGCATCAAAAGCGCTTTTACAAAATTTCTCATATCTTTGATCTTAAGCCCTGCTTTGATCATTGCTGTGTTTACAACTACATGGAACAGTATGAATTTCAAAAACGGATGTAAGACCGGTAATATGATGACCAGACACGTCAGAAAAGATCCTGTCATTGCTCCTATACAGATATTACCGTGCGTGGCAGTACACTTTAACATCTTTCGAACTAAAAGCAAAAGTATATAGTCCATCATAAAATTTACCAGGAACAGCACGTCTATATACAATTCATAGTACACGTCCCACCTTCTTTCTCTTTCGACGCAAAATCGATTTGGTACTCAAGCAAAACTCATTATACGGAATGTCCTCCGAAAAATTTGTCAAATACGCTTGGGAAACTGCCCCTTTCGTTCGACAAAAAAAGAGACATGCTCTTGCATATCTCTTTTTATTAATCAATCTCTTATTTTTTCAAAAATGATGGAATCTTAATAGACTGTTCCTTTACATGGCTCGTTGGTGTTCTTGGAACCTGTAATGTAGGCATCGTTCCACCTGCAGTCTTTGGCTGTGCTGCATTCACGGCATCTGCTCCAAGATCAAACTTGTTCGCTGACTGCTGAGCTACAGGAGCTTCCTGTCTTTCTACATTCTGGATAGTCGGCATAACAGTCTTCTCTAATCTTGATTTTAATTTAGAAGCTGTTCCGCCTGTATTATGTAAACCTGTCGCAATAACTGTGATTGTCGCCTCATCTGTCTTTGTATCATCATACATTGCACCGAAAATAATATTAGCTTCTTCGCCTGCAAGATCCTGTACATATTCAGCTGCATCACTTGCATCCATCAATGTGATATCACCTGAAATGTTGATGATAACATGAGATGCACCTGCAATTGTTGTCTCTAAAAGTGGACTGGAAACAGCTTCCTTCACTGCCTCAAGAGCCTTGTCATCTCCCTTTCCATATCCGATACCAATGTGTGCAATACCTTTGTCAAGCATTACTGTCTGCACATCGGCAAAGTCCAAATTGATCAAAGAAGGTACATTGATCAAGTCTGTGATTCCCTGAATACCCTGCTGCAATACCTCGTCTGCCTTCTTCAGCGCGTCCGGCATAGTCGTTCTTCTGTCTACCACTTCAAGCAGCTTGTCGTTCGGGATTACAATCAGTGTATCTACATTCTCTTTGAGCTTTTCAATTCCTGCAAGAGCATTGTTCATACGTGTCTTTGATTCAAAACGGAAAGGTTTTGTAACGACACCAACTGTAAGCGCTCCCTGCTCTTTCGCAATACGTGCAACAACCGGTGTAGCACCTGTACCGGTTCCGCCACCCATACCACATGTCACGAATACCATATCAGCACCTTTCAATGCTGCTGCAATCTCTTCTTCACTTTCTTCTGCTGCTTTTTCACCAATCTCAGGTTTTGCTCCTGCACCGAGACCTTTTGTAAGCTTATCCCCAATCTGCATCAATGTTGGAGCTTTTGCCAACTGTAACGCCTGTTTATCTGTATTAATTGCAATAAATTCAACTCCGGCAATCTGCTCATCGATCATGCGGTTCACCGCATTGTTACCGCCGCCACCGACACCTACTACAATTATTTTTGCTGCTGCTTCTGATTCATTTGTTTTGATTTCTAACAAGAGTTTCTCCTCCTTTGTTTCCCTATTTATCTTATACATCCCTGGATTATACTTTATATGCTTCTTGTCACATAGTTATATAATATCGGCTTTTCCTTAAATAATCAATAGAAACTTTCCTTATTTTTTCATTTTTTTACTCGTTTGTTGTAACTTCTTCTTTAAAACTGATATCTGAACTTGCTTCATTGTAATATTCCATATCGAGCACGCCTGTTTTTCCCTCTAATTTTTCTAAAATAGGTGGAAGCTGAACCACTTTTTCGTCAAAACGGCTTCTTCCAAGATGCACACACACATTTTCAAAGTACAGATCCATGCTGTTGTCTTCCCACACAATGCGATCCGGCTCCAAATCATTTTTCTTTATCTCTTTTGTCAACTCCACAATATAAGAGAATACTTTCTCATTATCCACAGAAAGCTTTTTGTACTGTTCGATCGTTTCGGTTTCCAGTCCTTCTATCACCGGTACCCCATCCATCTTCTCAGTACTTTTCAGAAGCACAAGCCCTTCTTTGTCAAAATATACATACTCATTGTCTGATACTATGCAGCCAATCATCTTTTTCTCTGTCACTTTTACTTTTAATGCCCACGGAGCCGAAAGCCCTACCTCTACTTTTTCCAGATATGGCGGCATCTTATAGGAACCAAACTTAAATTTCCAAAGTGCATACAACGCATTCGAAGTGTATTTATCTTCCCGAACCCACTCTAGCACCTCATTCTTTTCACTGTACTGCGTTCCTTTTACATCTATCTTCTGCACATGAAATAAAATCAATGTAGCTACTACTATGATAGCGATCGTCAGTATCAGCACAACAACCGCATATAAATAATATCCAATTTTACTTTTTTTCTTTTTTCTTTTTTTTCTCGGTCTTTCTTCGATCTCTTCTCTTTCCTGCTCCATCTTTTTCCTCCTGTCGTTTCTTTTCTATTCTATCAGATTCGATACACTCAGGACAAGCCCCATTTCTAATAGAAGAAACATAACCGAAGTTCCCCCATAACTGATAAACGGCAGCGTGATTCCTGTATTTGGTATCGTGTTGGTGACAACTGCAATATTGAGTATGACCTGAATCATCATGTGCGCCATCGCTCCGGACGCGATCAGCGCCCCAAACAAATCTTTTGCATGTGTGGCAATCATAAAAAAACGCCAGATTAAAATCAGAAATAAAAGAATAATAAATGACGCTCCCACAAGACCTAATTCTTCACAGACAATGGAAAAAATCATATCGTTTTGCGCCTCCGGAACAAATCCAAGCTTTTGCACGCTTGCCCCAAGTCCTCTTCCAAAGAGACCTCCCGAGCCAATTGCAAACAATCCCTGCAATGTCTGATAGCCTTTTTCATATTTTTCCGGATTCCTCCAAATTGCCAGCCGTTCCAGTCGATAGCTCTCAAGCGCCAGAAAAATCCCCATAAATCCGGCGCCGCTGACACAGAGCCATACAAACTGTGCATACTTTGGACTTGCCACAAACACAAGCACAGCGCCAATTCCAAGAATAATGATTGCGGTGCTTAAATTACTCGCCCCCACAAGTCCTACGATCGGCAAAATCAGAAGCATGACAAACAGCAAATATCGCATTTGTTTCATTTTTCGCACATTCTTTGTGATCACACATGCCAAGAATAAGATCACTGCAATCTTTGCAAATTCTGAAGGCTGAAATGACAAAGGTCCGAAAGATAACCATCTTTTGGACCCATTATACTCATCACCTACAAGCAAAACAGCTACAGACAGCATTAGCGCCGTAATATATGCCGGCACTGCAAATTTCTGCCAAATATGATAATCGATATTCGCCATAAAAAACATCAGTGCCAGTCCAAGCGCCGTCGCAAATGCCTGTTTTTTCAAATAATAAAACCGATCGTGGAATTTTACCTGTCCGTTGTAGGCACTTGTACTGTACAAAATAACCAACCCTATGATTACCAGCAGGAAAACAACTGCGAGAAGGCTGTAATCATATCCTCTCTTTTTGTTCTGCCGCGTCAATATAAATCCACTCCCCACTTATAGACAATTTACAAGTTCTTTGAATTTATCTCCTCGTTCCTCATAGTTTTTAAACATTCCCCAGCTTGCACATGCCGGCGATAACAAAACTGCATCCCCAGGCTCTGCCGCCTCAATACATTTCTCTACTGCTTCCTCAAAAGAGTCTGCCATAACATATGACACAAATCCAACTCTCTCGGCTGCTTCCGCAATTTTCTCTTTTGTTGCCCCGACTAATACGAGGAGTTTTACCTTCCCGTCAAACGCCTGAATCCATTCCTCGTACTCAGAGTCTTTGTCATATCCGCCGCCGATCAGAACTGTTGGTCGGTTCATCGCCTGAATCCCTTTGATCGCCGCATCCGGATTCGTACCTTTGGAATCATTGTAATATGCAACACCGTCTTTTTCACGCACAAATTCGATCCGGTGCTCCACTCCCGCAAATTCTTTGATCGTCCTGCGGATAACCTCCATCGGTGTCCCATATGCCGCAGCCATAGCAACTGCTGCCATCACATTCTCGTAGTTGTGTGTCCCAAGTAATTTCAGCTCATTTACATTGCAGACCAGGATTTCTTCGTCCTGCCTCAATATAATATTCCCATCATCTAAATAAATCCCTCTGTCTAGTTTACGCTGACTACTGAAATATAGAACATTCGCTTTTACATTTTCTCCAATTTTTCTTGTCACTTCATCTTCGTAATTCAGTACACAAGTATCTTCTTTCGTCTGATTTTTGGCGATATCCTCTTTTGCCTTGATATACGCTTCCATCGTATGATGACGGTTTAGATGATCCGGTGTAATATTTAAAATTGCACTGACTTTCGGGCGAAATTCATGGATTGTCTCCAACTGAAAACTACTCATCTCAGCCACCGCCACGCTGTCCTCTCTCATTTCTAACGCAGCTGCCGTGTATGGATTTCCGATATTTCCAACCACAAATACACTCTCTTTATAGTTCTTCATAATCTCTCCCAAAAGTGCAGTCGTCGTCGTCTTTCCATTGGTTCCTGTGATTGCAAGCACATCGCCTTTTCCATATGTATAGGCAAGCTCGACCTCTCCCCAGATCGGAATTCCCATATCACGCATCTTTAAGACAACCGGAAGGTCTGTAGGCACTCCAGGACTCATCACAACAAGATCAAGCGTCTCCATAACCTCCTCTGAAAGTTCTCCCAAAATGATTTCTGCTTTTGTATCGTCACCAAGCTGTGCTTTTAACACTTCTTTGTCGAGTGTCTCTTTTCCGTCATATAAAACAACCGATGCTCCAACCTGTTCTAATAATTTTCCTGCTCCGATTCCGCTGATTCCAGAACCAAATACAAGTACTTTTTTATTTTTCATATCCATATCGTTCCTCCTGCATTTTTCTATATCGCCATAAGTGCAATAAGACATAAGATTGCCGTAACAATCGAAAACACGGCCACAACCCTCGTCTCAGACCAGCCACAAAGTTCAAAATGATGATGGATTGGCGCCATTTTAAAAATGCGCTTTCCACCGGTCTTTTTAAAATAAGTTACCTGAATCATTACCGACAGTACTTCAATCAGGTAAATCAACCCTACAATCGCTATAAAAAACGGCATCTGCAGCATATAAGCCGTCGATGCGACAAAGCCCCCAAGCGCAAGAGAACCTGTATCCCCCATAAACACACTCGCCGGATATACATTGAACAACAAAAATCCAAGCAACGCGCCCACGACTGCACAAGTAATCGGTTCAATCCCGCTTTTTGTTCCAATTGCCACAACTGTAAAAAACGTTGCCACCAAAACCGTCACACTGGATGCAAGACCATCCAGTCCGTCTGTGAAATTCACTCCATTGACCGTTCCAATCACTACAACAAACAAAAGCGGAAGCGCAAAAATTCCCCAATCCAAATATTTTCCTTCCGAAAACGGAATCAGCCATGTGAGCGGCACATCTGTAAACCGAACAATATAATAAGCAAATATTCCCGTCACCAAAATCTGCAGTGCCATTTTCTGCTTTGGATACAGTCCGTCAGACCGTCTCATCACAACTTTCAAATAATCATCTAAAAATCCGATCATCCCAAATCCAAGTGTCACAAACAAAATCGGAATCACTTTCGGGTAATCTTTTATATAAATCAGAGACGTCAAAACGATACTCGCAAGAATGATCACGCCTCCCATTGTCGGCGTCCCCGCTTTCTTTAAGTGTGACTGCACACCTTCTTCTCGCTCTGTCTGCCCCATCTTCAACTTTCTAAGTATCGGGATCACAACCGGTCCCATAATCACACTCAAAGCAAATGACACCAGTACCGGTATCACCATTTTATAATCCATACCACACCTCTTCATCTCTTTAGTTATTCTTCTATAACCTTATACAGTATACAACTATTCCCCTTCCTTTTCAATCCCCAGATACGGCAGGATATTTTCAAAAATGTCCTTCACAACCGGCGCCGCAATGGTACCTCCATAATAGATTCCCTGTGGATCATGTATGACAATCATTGCCAGCACCTGCGGATTATCTGCCGGTGCAAATCCGATGAATGAGGAAATATATTTCTTTGCACTTCTCGGAAGTGTCTGAGACGTAGCTGTCTTTCCGCCGATTTTGTATCCTTCAATATAAGCATTCTTTCCTGAACCTTCCGACACGACGCTTTCTAATATCGTCCGCATCGTCTCCGACGTCTCTTCTGACACCACATTTTTTCGTTCCTTATACTCAAATATTTTCTCATGCTTTTCCTGTTCATTAATCACTTTCACCCCAAAATGCGGAGTCACTCTCCTGCCACCGTTAATCAGAGAACTGACCGTGGTTGCCATCTGAATCGGTGTAATCTGAAATGACTGTCCAAAAGTCATCGTTGCCAGTTCCACCAACCCGACATTTTCTTTTTTATGCGTAATTGTTCCCGCCTCCCCCGGAAGATCTACTCCCGTCTTATCCATCAGCCCAAACTGCTTAAAATAATCATAGTATTTATCTACCCCAAGACGAAGTCCGATGTCGATAAATACAGGATTGCAAGAATTTTGTACTCCCTGCACAAAGGTCTCAGACCCATGTCCGCCGACCTTATGACATCGAATTTTTCGATCCTCTACAATCCGGTAGCCCGGACAGTGAAACGTATCGTCAAGCTTCACTACCCCTTCTTCCAGACACGCAGATGATGTAATAATTTTAAATGTAGATCCCGGTTCATACGTGTCATTGATACAGCCGTTTCTCCACATTTGATTCAGAAGATCCTGTTTTTCTTCCGCTTTCACACTTTCATCAGATACCCCTGTCGTCTCTAAGGAAAAAGGATCATTCAAATTAAACTCAGGCACATTCACCATTGACAGGATTTCCCCATTTTGCGGATTCATAACCAGAACAGACACCCGGTCTGCCGCCTTTTCTTCCATCACTTTTTCCGCCGCCTGCTGTGCATATTTCTGAATATTATAATCCAGACTAATCTGCAATGTATTTCCCGGAATTGCCTCTTTTCGATCCTCCGCGATTCCCTCCAGCTCAATTCCTCTCGCATCGGTTGTTGTCAAAATCATGCCATTGATCCCCTTTAGATACTCCTCATATTTCACTTCAAGACCGATAATCCCCTGATTATCTCCTCCTGTAAATCCAAGCACCTTTGAGGCAAGTTCATCATATGGATAATAGCGTTTAAAATCTTCATCCACCTTCACTCCGTCCAGCTCATATTCCCGTATCCGATCACCTATCTCCTTGTCTACATTCGTCTTGACACGCTCCATAGAAGAAACCTTTTCCACACGCTTGCGGACGATTTCCGGTTCAAGTTCCAATTCCTCTGATAATACCCGAATTACCTTTTCTTTGTCTTTGATCTGACTGTGGATTACGGAAATGGTACACACCGTCTTATTGGTTGCAAGCACTGTCCCATTCCGATCAATAATTTCTCCCCTCGCCGCCTTGATTTCTCGTTCTCTTTCGTGCAGCGCTTCTGCTTTCTCCTGATAATATTCTGCGTCAAATATCATCAGATATACAAGTCTCCCAATCAGTCCAAGCAACACAAGCATCGCACATACAAAGACGACCATAATCTTTTTACGGTTATACGTCTTATTTTTCATATAAAAAACCTCATAAAAGTTATTGTTATAATTTATTAACGCTTTTATGAGGTTATTCTACCTTTATTCTTCTGTACTTTCTGTTGCTTTCGTAATGTTCAAATACGGAAATGCTTCCGTCATAATATTTCTCGCCAAATCTGTCACATAACTGCTGTTTGCCTGATTCTCCACATTTGGCTCATCAATGATGACATATACAAGCACTTCCGGATTATCTACCGGCGCAAATCCCATATAAGAAAGCAGATGCTTACCACTTGTTCGCGGAATTTTCTGTGCCGTTCCGGTTTTCGCACCGATGTCATATCCTTCCACCTGTGCATTTTTTCCGGTTCCTTCCGTCATTGTTTTTCTCATATATTCTCTCAGCGTCTTGCTGGTTTCTTCCGAGATGGTCTTTTTTAACAATACCGGATCTTTGTTTTCAATGATATTTCCATTCTCGTCCTGAATTTGTTTCACAATATGTGGCTCATAATAATTTCCACCATTGATCAGAGACGAAAATCCTGCTACCATCTGAGTTGCTGTCACGGTAAAACTCTGTCCGAATGAACTTGTCGCAAGATCAATCTGTTTCATATCTTCTGCAGAAAAAAGAAGTCCCTCTGCTTCTCCCGGAAGATCGATTCCGGTTGTCTCTCCAAAACCAAAAATACTCTGATATTTTACAAAGTCTTCTACACCAATTGTCTCTGCCATCTGCATAAGCGCAACGTTGCAGGAATTGGCTATCGCATCTTCTATTGTCTGAATGCCGTGTCCGCTTAACTTATGACATTTTACAGGACTTGGATATCCCGGAATCATCAATGAACCTGTACAATTGTAGGTTTCATTTCCTGTAAGCTTTCCGGTCTCAAGCCCTGCTGCAACGGTAAACGGCTTCATCGTCGAGCCCGGCTCAAATGCATCACTTACACAGAAATTCTTCCAAAGTGAATTCATCGCATCGAGCTTTTCTTCATCTGTCATTGCATCCAATTCTTCCTGAGTATAGTACGCAGACAAATCTCTTGGATTATTCAAATCGTAATTTGGATAAGATGCCTCAGCCAAAATCTCTCCGGTATTCGGGTTTGCAATGATAACAGCTGTATTCAGACTGCCTTGTGCATTCTCATCTTCCCCACCTTTATGTTCATCGTTGAACGCTTTGATATGTTTCTCCACAATGCTTTGCAGTGTGACATCAATTGTAGACACAATTGTGTTGCCATTGATTGCAGATTTCACGGTGCGCTCCAGTGAAGAATCCGAATCCAGATATCCATATTCCCTTCCATCTGTCCCATTCAAAATACTGTTATAAGATGCTTCCAGCCCCCCGTTCCCAACATTTCCGGACACGGTAAAGCCGATTACATCCGATGCAAGCGTGTTGTACGGATACGTTCTCACATAATCCTCTTCCAGCCACACTCCCGAAATATATGCATACTCTTCTTTGCCATCTTCATTTTCTTCCATCGCTTCAAACGCCTGTGCCTGTGCATATGTGGCGCCTTTGAGCATAATGTTGTAACGCCCGTCCGGATTTTCCTCAATTACTTTGTCGACCGCTTCTTCCGTTATGCCAAAGCACTCTTCAAGCGCCTTCTTCGTCTGACTGATCGTTTTGTTCTTTTTCTTCTCATCCTCAGATGCCAGCATGACCTTTGCATCCAAAATCACATTGTAAACACGTTCACTCGTTGCGATTTTCGTTCCGTTTCGATCCAAAATATCCCCTCTTTTAAACGGAATCACTCTACTGTCATACTGTTGCTGTTCCAATACAATTTTTGTATATTTTTCGCCATTTGCTGCATTGATATACGTAATTCTTCCAATTAAGAAAACAAAAGCTAGTATGATTGCCCCAAACAACATTACTAGCTTTTTTTGCATCTTTTTGGGAAACTTCTGTCTCGTATATCGCACTCCTCGTTTTTTCTTTGACATCATTTCACCCTTATTTTTCTACTTTATCTGAACCTGCAAGAACACCGCTTTTCGGTATATCTTCATATTGTTTTACTGTGTTGCTTGTCGGACTTTTGTACTTGATGATCTGCTCTGGGCTGGCATACACCATTCCCAGTTCATTGATTGCTTTCTCCCTGATTTCTTCCAGATTGACCGAATTCAAAACAGCATTATATCTCGTTGTATTGTCTTCTTTTAAATCTGCAAGCTCTTCCTGAAGAGACGCAATATTTCTTGAGCGACTGGTAATTTCAGACTGCAGCTTTAAATATCCTGTACAGACAATCAATGCCGCAATTGCTGCAATCGCCAAAAACACAACATATCCGGCACTCATATGTAATGCCTTATTTCTATTCTTCCGCACCTGCCGGCTTGTCTGCCTGGGCTTGTCCGGAGAAATATGTTCTTTTGTCTTTGGAAGTGTTTCTTTTCGTATGGTATTTCCATATACATATGCCATATCACTCACCCCATTTCTGATTATTTATCTCCCTGTTACTTTCATTAAATTATAAGCCCTGCACTATGTGCGCTCAAAGATACGCAGCTTTGCGCTTTTTGATCGGCTGTTCTCCTCTAACTCTTCTGCACTTGGCAAAATTGGTTTTCTTGTAATAACTCTCCCCTTCGACTCATTCCCGCATACACATACCGGAAAATGAGGCGGACAGGTACATGGGTTCTCATTCTTCCTGAAAATCCCTTTTACAATCCTGTCTTCTAATGAATGGAAGGTAATGATACATATCCTTCCATCTTTATTCAATAACTCAATCATGTCATCCAGACTTTCTCTCAGCACTTCCAGCTCCCTGTTCAATTCAATACGAATTGCCTGAAAGGTTCTCTTTGCAGGATGTCCTGCTGTTTTTTGAAATTTCATCGGTATGGCACGTTTGATGATCTCTATCAATTGTCCGGTAGTTTCGATAGGACCTTTTTCTCTCTCCAGCACAATATGCTTTGCAATATTTTTCGCAAATTTATCTTCCCCATAATCACGAATAATCCGAAAAAGATCCATCTCACTATATTCATTGACGATGTCTTTGGCCGTCATCTTCTGACGCCTATCCATTCTCATGTCCAAAGGAGCATCTACCCGATAGGAAAATCCCCGTTCTGCCGTATCCAGTTGATAGGAGGATACGCCCAAATCAAGCACAATCCCATCTACCTTGTCAATGCCTAATTCTTGAAGCTTCGACTTCATATCACAATAGTTGCTTCTGACTATCGTAACTCTCTCCCCGAAGTCGATTAGTCGGCTGCCCGCTGCCTCTATCGCAGCTTCGTCCTGATCTATTCCTATAAATCTCCCCTTGTTGTTTAAATGCTTACACACTTCATAAGCGTGTCCGCCGCCACCAAGCGTTCCATCTACGTAAATGCCATCTGGCTTGATGTTCAGACCATTTACTGTCTCTTCTAACAATACTGATTTATGCTCAAATACCATAATTACCTCCAAATGTAGTCAAAGCCTTAGATTCCAAGTCCTAACTCCTCCATCTGACTTGCGATCTCGTCCATATCTTCTTCTACAACAGCATTATTTTCATCCCATTTTGCTTTATCCCAAATTTCCACTCGATCTAGCACTCCTACTAAAACGACTTCCTTTTCCAATCCCGCAAAAGTTCTGAGGGCAGAAGAGATTAATACCCTGCCTTGTTTATCAAGGCCGCCATCCACTGCACTTCCCAAAAAGAAACGTGTGAAAGTTCTGGCGTTTTTATTTGTCAGCGGTAAGGTTCTTAGCTTTTCTTCAAAGATTTTCCATTCATTATTTGGGTACAGGAACAGGCAACCATCCAATCCTTTTGTGATGACAAAGTCTTCACCCAGGATATCACGAAATTTAGAAGGGATAATTAATCTGCCCTTCGCATCGATACTGTGATTAAATTCTCCTGTCAACAATGAAAACACCTTCTTTCGAAATGGTACTGCCACTTGTCTACCATTTCACACCACTATTCACCACTTTCTACCACCTAAAACCATTGTAAACTACTTTTCCTGCCATTTCAAGCATTTTTTATAAGTTTGTGTAAACCTTTCACAAACTTTTCACAAACTTTTCTTCCATAATAAAAAAGAACTGACACGCAGTTCTTTTTTCATTCTCTATTCTGTCTCTGTTCCGTTCAAACTATCTATATAAGAGTCAATCGCACTGTAATCTACTTCTGCTGTCTGGCGCGGTCTGCTGCTTTCATACATGCTATATGCAGAATATCCAATCCATCCAACCAAGCCGAGTGCTACTATTCCTACTACACATTTTCTAAAAAAATGCTTTCTCTTTTCTTTCTTCATCATCGCTTTTCGGTTTGCTTTTTCTTCCTTGTAACGTGACACTTTTTCCTGACTCATCTTTCATCCTCCGTCCGCTTTCTTATATTGAGACAATAATTCCTCCGTCGCTTGCATACATGGAACTGATTCCCTTTGTGTCAAGTATGATAACATCTCTCACATGAATCTTTTCCTCAATCATCTTTCTCACATCATTGGCACGTTCTTTGCAATTGCAATGGGCAATCGCAAGTATCTTATTCTCCGGATCTTCAACCTTTTCAACAAGAGTATCCACAAGCTTTACAAGCGCTTTCTTCATTCCTCTCGCCTGACCAATCTGATAAATAGTTCCCTCTTCTGAACCGCCCATAACTGGCTTAATATTCAACGCTGATGCCACAAGCGCTTTCACACCGCTTAGCCGTCCATTCTTGCGAAGCGTCTCTAATGATTCTAACACAAAATATGTATTTTGTCTCGCTATAAATTTTTCTACAGCTGCGATAACCTGTTCAAATTCCATTCCCTGCTCTTCGCATTCTGCAATCTTCTGTGCGATTAATGTCTCCCCGATTGAAGCGGAACGGGAATTAAATACATAAATCTGCTTTTCGCCATGTTCTTCTGTGTATAAATTCTTCCCTAAAACCGCACTGTTATAGGAACCGCTCAGTTCTGCCGACAATGTCACTGCATATACACGCTGTGCATCACACTGATAACTTTCCATATATCGTTCCGGGGATGGGCAGGATGATTTTGGGCATTCCGGACTTTCTGACACTCTTTTTAAAAAATCTGCCTGATCAAATGTCTCATCATCTACAATATGATGTCCTCCCACTTCTATACCTAGGGCAACACTTTCAAAAATCCCGCTCTCTTTCATCTCTTTTGTCAATTCGCCGCAGCTGTCTACAATAATTTTATAACTCATCAATCTTTTCCTCCAAAGCACCGTACGATATAGTTTTAAATACTACATATTATTATATCATATTTATGTATATTTGAAAAGACCTTTCTTTATTCTTCAAACCGAATACGACTTGACACACCAAGAGCGATTCCCATCTCTATCATCAAAAACAAAATCGAAGTCCCCCCATAGCTGATGAACGGGAGTGTAATTCCTGTTGTCGGAATCAGATTCAGCACAACACACACATTAAAAATAACCTGTAATGCAATGTGTGCAAAAATTCCAATCACGATCAAAGATCCATATAGATCCGGAGCATTCTGTGCAATAAACAACAACCGGTACAACAGTATTGCAAACAATACCAATACGATAATCGCTCCAAATACGCCTAGCTCCTCGCAGATAATAGCCAGAATCATATCATTTTGTACTTCCGGAATAATCATCTTCTGCGCACTGTTTCCCAGCCCTTTCCCAAAAAATCCGCCGGAACCAATCGCATAAAGCCCCTGCACAACCTGAAGTCCGCCATCTGAGGCATATTTCTCCGGATCCAGCCACACAAGAATCCTCTCCATACGAAAACTCCCACTTGATTCCAGATACTCGCCTAAAAGGTGAAGTCCCGCATATCCAACAATACAGGCAGCAATTCCAAGTACAACAATAGGAGCTGATTTCGGATAGACAATGATCAGCATAATGCTCACAATTCCAAGCACGATGATTCCCGTACTCATGTTATCTGTCAGCTTATACACTCCGAGCGCAGCTGCCACTCCCCACGCAAATATCTTAAGCGCCTCCTTTGGTTGTTTCACCTTGCTTCCCGCCTGACAAATCAGGTATGGGATAAATAGGATAATTGCGATCTTCATCACTTCTGAAGGCTGCATCTGCTGCCCAAGCGGCAGTCTGATCCACCTTCTTGCACCGTACACCTCAATTCCAAGAGGCGTGAGCACCAGCGCCATCAGGACAAACGCCACAATATACAAAATCTTTGAACGCTTTGCATACCAGTGATAGTTAATCTTCGCAACTACGAGCATCACGAACACACTCGCCAGACTGATCAGCGCCTGACGTTTAAAAAAATACATGCTGTCCCCATATTTAATCTGCGCACGATAAGAGCTTGTACTATAAAGCATGACAAGCCCAAAGCACATGAGAAAAATGACAATTGCCAGCAGACTGTAATCGAAATACTGAACAACACCTTCTTCTACCTGCTTTTTTTCTTTTCGTTTTTCCCTTTGTTTTTTACGAGTAGTCACATTTACACTCCCCATCGAATTCTTACTGCCCGTTATTCATAGATGGATGTATCGGTTTCCCATTTGCAAAATATCTGTCATACCACAATAAGAAAATATATACCGTCCATATCTTACGGCTGTTATCCTGCTTTCCTGCTTTATGTTCTTCCAAAAGTTTCAGAAGATACGATACATTAAAGAACTGTTGTGCTTCTTTTGATGAAAATTGCGTTTTTACCCTATTATAATATTTCTCTTCCTTGAGCCATACACGAATCGGAATCGGGAAACCAAGTTTTTTCTTTTCTGCAGTCTTGCTGCGAATGACTCTCTCCGCTGCCGCACGAAGCGCAATCTTCGTCTTTGGCGCGTCCACCTTATACTGAAGCGGAAGCGTCTGCGCCAATTCCAGCACTTGTTTATCCAAAAATGGGACACGCACTTCCAAAGAGTTTGCCATTCCCATCTTGTCCCCTTTCATCAGGATATCATGCACAAGCCAGAGATGAATGTCCAGGTACTGCATCTTTGTGACCGGATCTTTTCCTTTTACTCTCTCATAGATCGGAGCAGTCACTTTCATGCAACCCGGTTCAAATCCTTTTTTAATCGCTTTCTTCGCCTCTTTTTCTGTAAATATCTTCGCATTTCCAATATAACGCTCTTCTAGCGTTTTTCCGTGACGCATCAAAAATCCGCGTCCCTTCATCGACCTTGGCATGCAGTTTTCCGCAAATGCCCCTAACATCCTGCGGATAAATAACGGCACTTTGTTAAATCCGGTGTACTCAAGAGGCTCACAATAAATATTATATCCACCGAACAACTCATCTGAACCTTCTCCTGACAGAACTACTTTTACCTTTTTGGCGGCCTCCTTACTCAAAAAGTAAAGCGCAATCGCTGCCGGATCCGCCACAGGCTCGTCCATATAATACATAATATCAGAAAGCGCATCCCAATACTCATCCGGTTCAATAATCTTGCTGTCGTTCTTCATATGAATACTCTTTGCAAATTCTTTTGCATCATGAATCTCACTGTATTTCTCTTCCCCAAATCCGACTGTGAACGTGCGGTCAACCTGTCCTAAATAAGCCATGTAGCTGGAGTCCACACCGCTTGAAAGATAAGATCCAACCTCCACATCACTGATCTTATGCATCTCTACAGACTCTTTCATCACTTTCTCGATTTCATCCACAACCTCATCAAATGACTTGTCCGTATCTCCTGTAAAATTCGGTTCAAAGTATCTTGTAACCTCAAGCTTTCCATCCTCGTAAGTAAAATAATGTCCCGGCTGGAGACAATATACCCCTTTAAAAAAGGTCTCATTTGTAGGCACAAACTGGAATGATAAATAATTTCCCAGTGCCTCCTCATTAAATACTTTATCGAATTTCGGGTGTTCCACAAACGATTTGATCTCGGAACCAAATAAAAAACTTCCGTTCATCTGTGCATAGTAAAATGGTTTGATACCGAAAATATCTCTCGCGCCAAACATTTTTTTCTTTTCTCTGTCCCAAATTACAAACCCATACATTCCACGAAGACGGTCAACCAACGCTTCTCCCCACTCCTCATATCCATGAAGAAGTGTCTCTGAATCGGTATGTGTCTTAAACTCATGTCCCGCCTCAATTAATTTTTCTCTCAATTCCTGATAATTATAAATTTCTCCATTAAATACCAGTACTTTTGTTCTATCTTCATTATACAGCGGCTGGTCACCTGTCGAAGAGATATCGATGATACTCAAGCGTCGAAATCCAAGCGCTGCATCGTCATCTAAAAACGTCCCTGCACTGTCTGGTCCACGATGTACAATGGTATTCATCATATTTTCAAGCACCTGTTCTTTATTCTCGATTGCTCCTACAAATCCTGTAAATCCGCACATGTATTGTTCTCCTTCTATTTTCCTTCTGTTTCATTCTTGCTGTCTTTTGTTCACGCAGCGCCGGTGCCGCAACTGCCACACCGACGTTACTTTAACATTATACCCACATCTTTTCATAAAAACAACTTGTTTTTTCCTGTTAAACTTTCCTTGTACACTCTGTCTACTTACAATTACAGTTCCCTCTCATATCAAATTCCGGATTGATCGCATAGAAATTCTTACTGTCCAAATCATCCTGCACGATTCTAAGACTTTCACCAAATCTTTGGTAATGCACGATTTCACGCTCTCGCAGGAAACGAATCGGATCACACACTTCCGGATCTTTTACGAGACGTAAAATATTGTCATACGTCGTTCTCGCCTTCTGCTCTGCTGCCATATCCTCATGTAGATCCGTAATTGGATCTCCTTTTGACTGAAAATATGTCGCCGTCCACGGTGCTCCGCTTGCCGCCTGTGGCCAAAGCGCAAGGGTGTGGTCTACATAATATTTGTCAAAGCCATATTTTTCAACCTCTTCTACTGAAAGATTTCTGGTGAGCTGGTGGACAATGGCACAAATCATCTCCATGTGGGCCAGCTCTTCCGTGCCGATGTCCGTTAAAATTCCGGTCACTTCTTTATACGGCATCGTATAACGCTGCGACAAATATCTCATAGAAGCAGCCAGTTCGCCGTCAGGTCCTCCGAATTGCGTAATAATTACCTGAGCAATCTTTGGATTTGTCTGCGTAATTTTTACCGGATACTGCAATCGTTTCTCATAATTCCACATCGATTAACATCCCCCTTCCTGCCATGGCCATGGCTCGTTGATCCAGTTCCATCTGTCTGCGCAGGATTCCGCCGCCGTGTCAATCGTAAGCGGTCCGTAGTATTTCGCATACTCTTTTAACGCCTCATTTCGCATCCTGCTGTATTCCTGAAAATACGCAAGCGCATTCTGGTCACATGGATGGGTATCCAAAAACAATTTCACATCATCTACCGCAAAACTTACTACATTGATCCATTGCAGTAAATCTTTTCTACAAGGTTTTGCCATCATCTCTGACACCCTCCCATCCCTCGAAATGGTTTATTCAATTCCTCGAAAATCGTTCCACAGGAGAACCCTTTTTCTGCATCATAAAGCTTTCTCCACATCTGCCATGGCACATATGCCATCGCCAGAGGCATTCCCTCTAATGCATCATTTTTTTCGCAGCACGGAGCCATTTGTCTGTTCGCCCGGTATTGCATGATATTATCGCGATAATTTTGCATACATATTTTTCCCTTTCTTGAATACTTATAGTATATTGTATGTATGCTTCTGAAATTGGTTCTTCTATTCTTCGTTGATTTCTTTCTTCACTTTCTTGATTGTCCTGTCAAACTTCCCCTGTCCTGTCTCATATGAAAACTTTTGCACATAGTCCTCACTTTCAATTGTTCCTTTTTTTAATTCATCTTCATCAATATCCTGCAGTTGGAAATTTTTTTGTACCGGTCTGCATTGTTTGTCAAATGTAATTTCTACCCCCGTCAATTCATAATGGTCTTTCATGATGATTCCGGTGAGCATCCGTAATTCTTCTTCGAATAATTCGAGTTTTTTATTTTCTGTTACCTGAATCACATATTCTTCCTTTTGTACCTGGGCGGCCGTCAGATTCAGATTCTGAATAGACTCAAAATAAGCATCCATATAAAGCTCCGGTGTGATTTCCGAATCTGTCTCAAAGATTTCTCCACCTTCCCCTTCTCCATAATATATCCCGGCTTCTTTTTTTTCACGGTACTCTGCTCTTCCCCACTCAGCACCTTTTGGCACGACCGCCTTGTCCTCCTCCGTAGAAAATTTCACCTCACTTTGATGATATTCCTCCCCCAGCTGAACATCTACGTATGGCTGCTGTTTTAAAATATCATTGATTTTTTCCGCACCATCTACCTCTTTTGCACATGCAGTCAAAAAAAGACAGCCTGCAATCCCAAATAGCACTTTATTTCTTTTTCTCATCCTTTTTCTCCTCTATTTTAAATAATCACTTGGTTTCCTGTATTTTTCCCGGTAAATTTTCTTTTCTGGACTTTTCCATGTTTTTTTCAACAGTTTCTTCAAATCATTTTCCAAATAAAGCTTTTTCTCCTTAGCCGGCGATGCCGGCAGTACATCAAGCATCTGATGTGCCTCCACATAGTCCGCCGGCGCATAATTGAAAGATTCCGTATCCACCACCTTTTTTTGGGAGCTTTCTTTCTCTTTTTTATAGGAAGAATCTTTGCTCATCACAGTCTGTGTATCTTTCGTTTTCAGCACGTCCCACTCTGTCACAAATTCTCCCGTCTCCACATTGATGATAAACTCTGACAGCCTGTTCGGCGTCAGAATTTTATCGTACTTTTGTCCGTCAAATGCACTGTCTTTTTGAATTTTATTGTGATGTCTGGAGGGTTCTCCATAATACAAAGAGAACTCAAACTCCGCCGCATAATTTTTCAATTTCTCATAGTCCGTCTTCCCGTCAAAGTTATTGCGCACATATTCTATATTATGTTTATCTATATACATACGGAATTGGTGAATCATCGTATCATCCAACCGCTTATACGTTTTATTTTTCTTCTGATAAGCATCTCGGACACATTGGGCATAATCCT
Source organism: Faecalimonas nexilis (assembly GCF_059731825.1). Classification (NCBI taxonomy): domain Bacteria; kingdom Bacillati; phylum Bacillota; class Clostridia; order Lachnospirales; family Lachnospiraceae; genus Faecalimonas; species Faecalimonas nexilis. The sequence goes on from NZ_AP029189.1 coordinate 2,619,994, forward strand.
CCAGAAAAACAGAATGTGGTTCCATACTCAGATAAAATTCATCTCCGTCTTTCAATTGTAACATCCCGTTCTCATCCAAATATCCACCCATCTGCTCTATGACAAGCAACGCTTTCTTCTTTGCTTTAAGCTCACTGGACTCAAACATATAGGTATAGACATCTGAGCCGACCAAATGTGCCGATTTGTACACTCTGTCCAACTGCTCCAGATACTCCTCTTGTGTAATCTGTTCCCCTTCATATCCCTTGGCAAACTGTCCGAACTTATTATCGACCGCCTCCAGATACGCAAACACAGCTCTTTTGTCCCACCCCGCACGGTCCGTCAACTCTTCCGTCTGCGCCTGTAGAACAAGCAGAAAATGCTCATCTGTCACTTTGACCACATTTGACAGTTCATCAATATAGTCAATTACTTCAACTTCCTCAAACGGTTTGATCTGTGCAATTTCGTCTTCCACATCAGAAAAAGCATTCTCTACAACTTCTCTTGTTGTATATTCAAACTTCTGATTCAGCTGCTGCTCTAAATAGGTAATCCGATCCTGCTGCGCCACATCCGATGTGATGTGAAACCGTATCTCAATCGGGCGGCATGCCTCATCGAACAAAATATCGATTTGTGAAATCGTAAACATCTCATTGTCAATCACACCCACAAAAGATAACGGAACAAGGAAGTTTTCAATCTGTTCCTGCTTAGTTACTTCAATCTGATAATTCTGTTCCTGTATTTCACTCATCTTTAGCCCTAATTCTTTCACCGGATCATAAAAAAATGAAATATCCAGTTCCGGAAACAAATCCCGATAGTCCTTATGCTCATCTTTTCCTCGATATTTCCCATAAAACACAGTCGCTTTTTGCCCATTTCTTACAATCGTCTTATGTTCACCGTCATTTGGATATACAACTGTCTTCTCTCCATCTACATCATACAAAATGGTTTTGCCAAGATACCCTCCTCCGAGTATCGCTTTTACATACGTACTGTCATCCAAAATATCCTTCAGGAACAGGTCTTCGGATTCTGTTGCACTCACACGCAAATTTCCTGCCACAATAAATACTCCCAGTACAAGAAATGCCACTGCTATTTTCCATTTTTCTTTCATACAATCCCCCATATTTGCAAAAGACAAGTACCAGCTTCTTCCTGATACTTGTCCTTTGTACATCCCTATTTCTGAACGATTCCCTCGAATCCCAAATCATCTAAAATCTCCAGCGCTTTTTTCACACAACTGTCGCATCCATCAATGGAAACTGTCTTGTCTGCAAGGCTTACCTGAAAATCAAGTCCTGCATCTGTCATCGCCTTCGTGATTCGTTCTACACATTTTTCACAGTGCATATCTTCTGCTTTAATGATTGTCATACTAATTCCTCCACTATTTCATTAATTTTTGTATTACCTCACACAGTTCATCTACCGCTTCATCTTTTCCGTCTCGTATGTCTTCTACTACACACGAATGAATATGACTTGCCAACAACTTTTTATTGAAACTGTTCAGTGCGGATTGAACTGCTGATACCTGATTTAAAATCTCAACGCAATAGCGTTCTTCCTCCACCATGTTCTTAATCCCTCTGACCTGACCTTCGATTCGATTCAGGCGAGTTATCAAGTCTTTCTTCTCTTTTTCTGAACGATGTTTTGTTCTTTCACAGCATTTGTTTTCTTCCATGTTCATTCTCCCTAGTCCAACTTTGTCGTCTTAAGTCTCAAAGCATTTCCAACTACACAGACTGAGCTAAGAGACATCGCCAACCCTGCAAAGATCGGATTCAACAGCGTTCCGTTGATTGCATATAACGCTCCGGCTGCCAGCGGAAGACCGCATGCATTATAGAAAAATGCCCAAAACAGATTCTGTTTAATATTGCGGATCGTTGCCTTGCTCAACCGAATTGCTTTATATACATCCTGCAGATTTGACTTCATCAATACAATATCACTGGAATCCAATGCGATATCACTTCCGCTTCCGATTGCAACTCCGACATCTGCCTGTACAAGCGCCGGTGCATCATTGATTCCATCTCCTACCATCATAACACATTTTCCTTCTTTTTGCAGTACTTCTACAACAGATGCTTTATCATTTGGCAGCACTTCTGCAATCACATGATCTACCCCCACTGTTTCTCCTATATATTCTGCTGTCAGACGGTTATCTCCTGTCAGCATGTGTAACTCAATCCCCAGTTCTTTGATTTTTTGAATTGCCGCTTTACTCGTCTCTTTGACAGTATCTGCGACACTCACAATCCCGATTACTTTACCGCCTGAAGCTACAAACATCGGTGTCTGTCCTTTTCCCGCAATCTGAAGCGCCTCCTCCTCATATTCGGAAAAATCGATCTTCTGTTCCACGCAAAGCTTTTTGTTTCCTATATAATAAGTCTTTCCGGCAATGATTGCTTCAATTCCCTGACCGGTAATACTTTGGAACTCAACCACTTTTTCTAATTCTATTCCACGATCTTTTGCACCATTTACAATCGCGGCTCCAAGCGGATGCTCTGACACTTGTTCACAGGACGCTGCAATCTGAAGCAATTTTTCCTCACTTTCGCTGTGGCTTATCACTTGCATAACAGTCGGTTTTCCCTCTGTGATCGTTCCCGTCTTATCCAATACAACCGCGTCAACTTTATGGCTGATCTCCAGTGCCTCCCCACTCTTAATCAAAATACCGTGGTTTGCCCCAAGTCCGGTTCCTACCATGATCGCTGTCGGAGTTGCAAGTCCAAGCGCACACGGGCATGCAATGACGAGCACAGATACAAAAATTGTCAGCACAAAGGTAATATCATGTCCAAGTAGCATCCAAATGATACTTGCCACAACTGCAATCGTCATAACAGTCGGAACAAAATAGCCTGCCACAGTATCTGCCAATTTTGAAATCGGAGCCTTCTTTCCCTGTGCGTCTTCCATCATCTTCACAATTTTTGCAAGTGTCGTGTCTGCGCCAATATGAGTTACTTTTACAGTGATCGCACCTTGATAGTTTACGCTTCCTCCGATTACTTCATCTTCTTTTTCTTTCTCTACCGGGATACTCTCACCTGTGAGCATCGATTCATCCACACTGGTACTTCCTTCCACCACAATTCCATCCAGCGGAATACGACTCCCCGGCTTAATCAAGATCAGTTCGCCAAGCGCGACAGATTCCACTGGTACCTCTTTCTGTTCTCCGTCTCGTATCACAACTGCCGTATCCGGCGCTAGCTCCATCAGCTTGCGAATTGCCTCTGACGTCTTTCCTTTGCTTCGTCCTTCCATATACTTTCCTACCATGACAAGCGTAACAACGATTGCCGCAGATTCATAGTACAGATTGTGTACTGCATTTTCATTGCCCGGAATAGAAATCGTCATAACTAAGCTGTACAAAAAGGCACTTCCTGTTCCGATTGCAACAAGGGAATCCATATTCGGATGTCCGCGGAACAAACTTTTAAATCCTACCAGATAGAATTTTTTTCCATTATATAAGATAATCGTTGTCAAAATCAGCTGTGCCAAGGCAAAATTCAGCGGATTATGGTGCATGTCCAAAATGTTCGGCAAAGGCATCGGGAAGGGAACCATATGCCCCATGGAAATGTAAAGCAACGGAATTGCCAGCAGTACATTCGTGACCAATCTATGCTTTGTCTTTTTGATGTCCTGCTCTAAAGCTTCCTCCTCTTTCACTTTTTCTTCTTTGTTCTTCTCCACATGCAGTTCTGCCCCAAAACCTGCACGTTCCACCTTTGTCACTACATCATTTTGTGTAATCTTTGTCTCATCATACGTGATCGTCAAAATTCCCGTTGTCAAATTCACATTGCTCTCCGAGACACCCTCAAGCTTTCTTGTGACACGCTCCACCGCACTGCTGCATGCCGCACATGTCATTCCTGATATATTATATTTTTCTGTAACCATAACATTCACTCCTCTCAACATACATATAGGGGGTATATGTATATATTATTCTATCTATCACAATCTGTCAAGGGATATTTTGAAGCAAATGTGATTCTTACAGAACATTTGTTATGTAAATAGGACTCAATTTCCATGCATACAACAAAAAGCCCTGGATCTCCAAGGCTTTTCTCTCATCTAAGACAACGAATATTTTTCTGTTAATTCCGCCACCATTACTTTTACTTTTTCAATATTTTCTTCACTTTCCATCACAAGTGCGATTGCCTCTGCAATCTTGTCCATATCTGTTTCGACCATACCTCTTGTCGTAACTGCAGGAGTTCCAAGTCGAACACCGCTCGTCACAAACGGTGATCTTGGATCGTTTGGAATCGTATTTTTATTACATGTAATATGTGCACGGTCCAAACGTTTTTCCAATTCTTTTCCGCTTAAATCTGTTCCGCTTAAATCAACAAGCATCAGATGATTATCCGTTCCACCTGAGACAATTTTCACTCCACGTCTCATTAATCCGTCACAGAGCGCCTTTGCATTTTTTACGATTTGCCCCTGATACACCTTAAATTCCGGCTGCAATGCTTCTTTAAAGGATACCGCTTTTCCAGCGATCACATGCATGAGCGGTCCTCCCTGAATTCCCGGGAACACGGCTTTGTTAAAGTTAAATTTATCTGCTGCCTCCTGATTACATAAAATCATTCCTCCACGAGGGCCTCTGAGCGTCTTATGAGTAGTGGTCGTAACCACATCTGCATACGGAATTGGCGATGGGTGCAGTCCGGCAGCCACAAGTCCTGCAATGTGTGCCATATCCACCATAAGATACGCTCCTACTTCATCTGCAATCTCCCGGAATTTTTTAAAGTCGATAGTTCTTGCATATGCGCTTGCACCTGCCACAATTAATTTCGGCTGTTCTCTCAATGCAATCTGTCTCACATCTTCATAGTCAATGAATCCTTCATCATTCACCCCGTAAAACACAACATCAAAATATTTTCCGGACATGTTAACCGGTGATCCATGTGTCAGATGACCGCCATGATCCAAATTCATGCCAAGTACTTTATCTCCCGGCATCAGCATTGCAAAAAATACCGCCATGTTTGCCTGCGCTCCTGAATGAGGCTGTACATTCGCATAATCACATCCAAATAATTTTTTTGCACGTTCTATTGCAAGATTCTCAACAACATCTACACACTCACAACCACCATAATAACGCTTAGCCGGATACCCTTCTGCATATTTATTCGTCAAAGGGCTTCCCATCGCTGCCATCACCGCATGACTCACCCAGTTTTCTGATGCAATCAGCTCAATATGAGAATTCTGTCTTTCCATCTCTTTCGTTATCGCTTCTGCTATTTCAGCGTCTGCTGTTTTTAATTCATCAAATTCGTACATTTTCAGATACCTCCTCACCATTTTTCGAACTAATTTTAGAATAGCATATGTTTTTTGATTTTTCAACCGGGTCTGAACAGTCAAAAAAATACATGGAAATAAATTTTGCATTTATTCCATGTATCTTTTAGTCCGATTATCTTACTTAGCTGCCTCACCAAGTGTTACCTGTACAGTCTGTTCTTTATATTCACCATTCTTTTCCGGTACCTGAACAGTTACATCTACAGTCTCGCCTGCTTTGTAGTATTCCAGCTGAGATTTCAAAGTATCCATACTATCAATCTTTGTTCCGTCAAACTCTGTGATAATACTTCCTTTTGTGAGACCAGCTTTTTCAGCTCCGCCGTCTTTTGTTACGTCGGAAATAAACACACCTTCCGGCATATTGTACACCTGAGCACTCTGTGAGTCCACATCTGTACCGCTGATACCAAGCGCTCCTCGCTCTGACTCATCTACTTTGGTTCTTGTCTGACGATTCATCAAATCATTGATAACATCTGTCACATCTGAAATCGGAATCGCATATCCCATACCTTCTACTGCATCTGCATTTACTTTTACTGTATTGATACCAATTACTTCACCTTTGGCATTCAAAAGTGCTCCACCGCTATTACCAGGATTGATTGCTGCATTGGTCTGAATTAAAGTTGTCTCAAAACCATCTACAGTTCTGTCCTTTGCACTGATAATTCCGTTTGTTACAGACTGACCATATCCAAGAGCATTTCCAATTGCAATTGCCGGCTCACCTACACGAATTGCATCAGAATCTCCAAGTGTCGCTGTCTTAATCTCTTTCATAGTAGAGTCTTTAATCTGATCTAACTGAACGGCTACAACTGCAAGGTCAATGTTGGAATTTGTTCCTTTTACCTGTGCTTCAACGCTCTCTTCATCTACAAAAGTAACTGTCAGTGTACTGCTTCCTTCTACTACGTGGTTATTTGTCACAATCAATAACTCTGAATCATTCTGTCCGATAATAATTCCAGATCCGCTGCTCTGGCTTTCATATTCACGAACACCGCCAAAGAAATCCTGTACCTGCTGTACACTTAAATTTGTAATTGATACAACTGACGGCATTACATTTTCCACCATATCCGCAAGATCGGAATCTACATCTGAACTCGTATTCGTCGATACTTTTGTGGAATTCACCTTCTGTCCGGATGATGCGACCGTAGTTTTATTTCCAACCACTTTATTGATCACAAGATTACTTGCCTGAAATGCTGCGCTTGCCAACAAACCAAATACAAGTGCCATGCAGATGCATGTTGCCCACTTCACACCAATATGAATCGGCTTTCTCTCTTTTTCCTTTCTCATATGGCGACGCGGCTGCTTCTTTGACTCCTCATCTGGCTGTTCATATGTCGGCGCACCATATGTCTGAGAATCGTATGACTGAGAATCATACGACTGAGAATCATACGACTGAAAATCACGTGTCTGGGACTCTTGTGTGGAAGATTCATATACCGGCGGTTTTTCATAGTATGATGTATTCTCCTGCTCTGTTCTTTGTTCCGTCTGTGCAGCTTCCTCTATTATCCCATCTTCCGGTACCGGCGGTTCTATTCTTGCCGGTTCCTCTCTTTTTTCTTCATTATTTCCGTAATTATATTCATTATCCATTGTCAAGACTCCTTTCATTTCCTTTGATGATAGTAGTCTAACAATAATTTGTGATAAAACTGTGTTTTATTTGCAAAAAAACTTTGAAAAACTATTCTACAGTTACTGATTTTGCTAAGTTTCTCGGCTTATCCACATCGCATCCTCTTCCGACAGATACATAGTATCCAAACAGTTGAAGTGGAATGATTGCCAATGAATTTGCAAAATATCTGTTTGTCTCCGGAATATAGATGACATAATCTGCTACTCTCTCCACATCGGTATTTCCTTCGTTTGTCACTGCCATAACGAACGCCCCACGTGTACGCACTTCTTCCATATTGCTGATCATCTTTTTATACAAATCTTCCTGAGTAAGCACCGCTGCAACCAATGTCCCTTCTTCAATCAGAGAAATAGTTCCATGCTTCAGCTCTCCCGCTGCATATGCCTCTGAATGAATATAAGATATCTCTTTTAATTTCAGAGAACCTTCCATGGAAATAGCATAGTCAATTCCTCTTCCGATAAAGAATACATCTTTTGCAGCCAGATAGCGGTTTGCAAACTTCTGAATTTTATTTTTATTATTCAACAGCAATTCTACCTGTTCCGGAAGCTTCTGCAGGTCTTCCAGCATCTCTTTCAAGCCTGCGTCATCCAAAGTACCTCTTGCATGCGCAAATTTCATTGCGAGCAAATACAATGCAATCAACTGAGAAGAATATGCCTTCGTCGTAGCTACCGCAATCTCCGGACCTGCCCATGTATACATCACATTGTCCGCCTCTCTTGCAATTGAACTTCCGACAACATTGACAATTCCAAGCACTTTTGCTCCCCTTGCCTGCGCCTCTCTCAGCGCTGCCAGAGAATCTGCTGTCTCTCCTGACTGACTAACTACGATGACAAGTGTCCCTTCTTCTAAAATCGGGTTGCGATAACGGAATTCAGACGCCAAGTCCACTTCCACAGGAATTCTTGCCAGTCCTTCAAAAATATATTTGCTTGTCATTCCTGTATGATTCGCAGAACCACATGCAACAATCATAATCTTTTTAATCGCACGGATCTCGTCATCGCTCATCTTTAATTCTTCAATCACAATGTCGTCGCCTTTGATTCTCGGCGAAAATGTATCCAGAATCGCTTTCGGCTGTTCGTACATCTCCTTCAGCATGAAATGTTCAAATCCACCTTTTTCTGCGGCATTGATGTCCCAGTCAATTCTTGTGGATTCTTTTTCGATCGGCTCTTCATCCACTGTGAAAAATTCCATTGTAGAGTCTGTCATACGGACAATCTCCTCATTTTCAATGAAATATACATCTCTTGTATACTTCAATACTGCCGGAACATCTGATGCAATGATATTTCCATTCTCTGTATGTCCCACAATCAATGGGCTGTCCTTGCGGACTGCATACAATTCTTCCGGATGATCTTTGAAGATTATTCCAAGAGCATAGGAGCCTTCCATACGATGCATAATCTTTGTGATTGCCTCCAACGGATTGCCTTTGTAATAATAATCAAGTAAATGAGCAATAACCTCTGTGTCCGTCTCAGAGATAAACTCGTACCCTTTTTTCTCCAGTTTCTTTTTTAGTTTCAGATAATTTTCGATAATTCCATTGTGAACAACAACAATAGATTCCTCTTTGTTGAAATGCGGATGTGCATTGACATCCGATGGTGATCCATGTGTTGCCCATCTTGTATGACCGATTCCGACTGTTCCCGGAAGTGTTGCACCATCGTGAGATAATTCACTTAGCACTTTCAGTCTTCCCTTTGATTTTAATGTTGCTACCTTTGTTCCATCATATACGGCAATCCCCGCTGAATCATATCCACGATATTCCAATTTTGCCAATCCATCTAACAAAATAGGGGCTGCCTGTTCATTTCCAATGTATCCTACGATTCCACACATAATTTTTACCTCCACTTTTGTACAAATCACCATTTTTTTTGCACTATGTGGTTTATTGTAGCAAACCTGAACTGATTTGTAAAGAAAAAAAGAGGATACTTAGTTATCCCAAGTTCCTCTTTTCGCTTCCTTAATCGTCTAAATCAATAAAATCAAGGTCAAAATCTTCATAAGATTGTTTCTTTTCTTTCGCCGATGCTGTTCTCTCATCATTCAAACGATCAGCGCCAAAGTCGGTGTCTGAAAAGTCATCGTCACCAAAGTCATCATCATCAAAATCATCGTCGTCGAAGTCGTCCCCGAAATCATCATCAAAATCGTCATCATCGAAATCATCTCCGAAATCGTCTTCGCCTACAAAGTCATCTTCAAACTCATCTTCATCTGCAAAAGTATCTTTCTCCTGAACATCTGCCTCTGCAACCTGTTTTTCCTCTAAATATGTCTCTTCAGGATTGGCATCTTCTGCAGTTGCTTCCTGATTTGCAGTCTCATTCTCAGACTCCTCATCCGTCTCGATCATTTCAATATCTTCATCATCTTCTAAATCAATTCCATATTCATCATACAGCTCATCTAATTCCGCATTTCTGTTGTGGAGTTTCACTGCTAATACAATTAAAATCACAATCAAAATGACAAACAGTACTGCTGCACCTAATATCACATAATTTAAATAGTTCTCAATAGATGAAATAAATTTCCCTAAAAATGAGTCTGCTTTTTCCTCTGTCTCTACCGTCGGAGCATCAAATCTCTGATATGTTCCATCTACAGAATCATATTGATATAATGATTTTTCGCCCTGGTTATTCATGGCATACAGAATGTAATAATCGCTCTCTTCTGCATTTCTCCAGGCAGGAAATGTCTGATCGTTCAATGTAATCTCAGTCTCCTGATATTCCTTTGGAAGTTTGATATCTCCTCGTTCTGAAAGAAGCATAATCGCCGCTGTGTCAGAAATATTAATCTGTTCAAACGGAACAAATGTCGATGTGTCATTGTCATACAAGAAAAACTTTCCATTGTTGTCCGCATCTACCAAATATGCTAAATATACATCTGCTGTCTGCTGCTTTACTACTTTGCGCTGTGCTCCTTCATATTCCATAGTTGCCTCTGCAAACCCTAATGGAATCTCCGCCTCTGAAAATGATTCAGAAAGTGTATATTCTGTTCCGTTCACAGTTACTTTCACATCAGTTGTTGAGCCTTCTGTTGTATCTGTCGGTGTTGTGCCATCTCCTGCTGCAATTGTAACCGCAGATGAACCTTCAGTACAGTTCAAAGTCTCATCTGAGTAAAGCCATGCTTTATAACTGCTGACTTCAATCTTTGCAGTTCCTTCTTTCAATACATCAAACTGCATGTTAAATCTTAATTCAGTCTCGCTTCCTGTTCCTTTGCCGGAATAGACTAACTGTCCACTTCCGGATTCCGTGACATTATCACCACTTTTGAATTTTAAATATTCTGTATTGTAAGTCAGATTCAAGTCTGCATCACCGATTGCCGCTCCCGCTCTGACTACTCCGGTAACTTCTACCGTCTCTCCTACTTTTGTGGATGGATCACTGAATACAATCTGTCCATCTGCTGCATATGTCAGCATTCCAAAGCATGGTACTATCAGACATACCGACAATATAAATGTGGCTATTTTTTTCATTACTTTCATGCGTTCTTCCTCTTTCTTTCGTTTCGTAACAATTATTGCATGCCAGTTTCTGACATTCTTCATACATATTACACTGTTTTCATCAAATTGTCTAGTTATTTGACATTATTCCTGATTTTCCGTATCTTGTGCGCTCTCCGTATAATCAGCCCTTGTATATCCTGTGAGTGTCTCGATTTCACTCGCAATCTCTTTCACTTTTTCAGACACTGTATACTCGTCCTTCGGGTACAAAAACTCATGCAGTTCCTGAACATTCTCTGCAAGTCCAAGCGGTATAACCGAACTTCCGACACCATCCACATTGCCATCTGTCAGCTCAAATGGAAATCCCTTCGCCTCGCCAAGCTGATACTGAGTCGCATCCGCTGCCAATCCAATCAAATTTTTCAGCGAAAAGCTTGTCGACACCTGTGGAAAGACTTCATCAATAATCTTATTGATTGTTCCAAGCTTTGTATGCAGCACTTTGTCAAAGATTTTTTCCAAAACCAGCCTCTGCCGCTCCGTTCTCGTATAGTCTCCGCCTGCCGTGGAGCGAATTCTTGCATAGGTAACCGCCTGACTTCCGTCAAGGAGCTGATTACCGGAATGCTCAATGAACTTCGCTTCTTTACCAGCCACCTGCGCTGTCTCTTCCAAAAACTCATTCATGTACTGGACTTCCTCTTCCTTAATGTCAACCTCGATTCCGCCAAGCAGATCAACCGTATCCGCCAACGCTTTAAAGTCAACTGTTACATAATTTTGAATATCCAAATCCAGATTTTTATTCAGCATATTGATAGCATCCTGCGGACCGCCTGTAAAATATGCATTGTTGGCCTTTTTGATTTCTCCATTCATCTGCTCCGTCAACGTATCACGATAGACAGACACCATCTTTACTTCCTTCGTCTGATTATCAATTGTTGCTACAATGATGCAGTCCGCATGTGTTCCCTCTTCCAGCTGTCCTTCTCTGGAATCTCCTCCAAACAGCGCAACCGTTGTATATCCTTCCTGATTTGCTCCCTCATTCACTTTGATGTCTCCCTCATCAAATGATGTGACCTGAAACTTATCATACTTTAAAATCACATAGCCCACTGCCAGTAATACTGCAAGAATCACAATCTCTGCCAGCAAAAAAAGAACTCTCTTTTTTCTCCTCGATTTTTTTCTCTTCTTTTTCATCAAACCAATTCCCTTCTTAATATTTATCATCCCCTATTGAAATAAGCATCCCCAGCCTATCTATGTTTCTCTTTGGGAATGCTTATACTCTCAATATCCGTTGGCGGATCTGTTGGCTCCGTCGGTGGATCCGTCGGCTCTGCAGGCGGATCTGTTGGTTCCGTCGGCGGGTCCGTCGGCTCTGTAGGCGGGTCCGTCGGCTCCGTCGGCGGACTTTCCGGTTCTACTGGCTGCTGCGGCTCCTGCGGAGTTACCGGTTCTTCCGGCGCGACCTGCTCGCCTGTACTTTCCTCACTGCTATCATTGCCATTGCTGTTATTATTATAACTATTATTATAATTCTGATTCTCCTGTGTCTCACCAGACGCTCCCCCTGATTGCTCTGCGCTGCTGTCTGACTGGCTTGTCCCAAGCTCTGCCTTGATCGCACTGTCAATACTCTGTACTTTTGCCGAAGGCTGATAATCAACCGTTCCATATAGGAATTCATGAAGCATTTTCACATTTGTAAGTAGATCTGTGGGAATCACAATACTTCCTTTTCCTGGAATGGTATCCGTTGTCTTTTCCATCGGAAATCCTGTTGTCTCCGCGATCTTATATTTCGCAAACGACTTTGCGTAATTTAAGATTTCCGTAATACTCAGGCTTGTCTTTATTTTCGGAAATACCTGATCGATAATTTTATTGATTGTCACCAAATCACTTTTTACGGCTTTTTCAGCAATTTTCTCAATTACTCTTCTTTGTCGCTCTGTTCTTGTGAAATCACTTCCCGCCGTAGATCGGATACGCGCATAAGTTGTAGCCTGAACTCCATCCAATGTCTGTAATCCGGCCGTCGTGATATGGTTCGCAGCCTTGCCTGCAACTGCACCTGTCTCATCAATAAACTCGTTGATATACTGAACTTCCTCTTCCTGAATCTCAATCTCAATGCCGCCAAGCAAATCTACAACATCTGAAACAGCAGTAAAATCGACGGTCACAAAATCCTGTATATCCAAATCAAGATTCATATTCAGCATATTGATTGCCTGCTCGGCACCACCATAACTGTACGCCGCATTGCATTTCTGAAGTGTTCCGTCTGAAAGATCTAAAAAACTGTCACGATACACAGACACAAGCCTGACTTCTTTTGTCTCATTGTTCAAGCTGGCAACAATCAGACAATCTGTTCTCGTTCCCTTTTCCATCTCTCCCTCTCTCGAATCCACTCCAAAAACAGCAAAATTCGTATATCCCACGCCCACATCTTCTTCCAGATCATTGACTACAATCTTTTCCTTCGGAATCACTTCTCGCTTTACCTTTCCAAGTTTTGCAGTCACATAGAATCCCGCTGATGCTGCAAGGCAAATAATAACGCCGCTGATGCACAAAGCAATCTTCTTTCCCCTGCTCAGGCGTGTGAACCAGTTAGTTAATCTCCCCTTCTTTCCTTCCATATGAGTTTCCCCTTTTCTTTTGCTCAAAATCAGTTGATATTATCATACACTAAAATCTTTTTATCAGCAAGTATGAGGTGCTTTTTACTGCATCCTATCGCAATAAAAAACGGAACTGTAACTACAACTGCATATGCATATCGGAACTCCGCAAACACCGGTGTCGCAATCATAAGTGAAGCCACGATTGCAAGCACAGGGAAAAACACTAAAATTTTCTGTTTTTTGAAAATGCTGATCCAAAACATCGCAATTGCGATCCATGTATAAATCCCAATTCCCCAAAACCATGCTATTACCGGCATCGCATAAAAGAAACCTTCCACTTTTTCCAATCCAGCCTGAAATACTGATGGTAATTTTGAATCTCTTACCATTCCAAATGTATTATCTTTAACCTCTGTCGACACAGCCCAGTATTCCACTCCGGGACACCAAAATCCTCTCGTCTGATCGATCTGTGCTTTCAGATATGTTCCTGGATATTTCATTCCAAGCTCCAGCCATAATTTCAAATACTCTTTTGCATGTTCCTTAATATAATCCTGATTTCCTTTTTCTCGCACCAACGTTTTAATCGGATCTGAGATTGTACTGTCATACTCTTTTGGCACCCGTTCCAAATCTACAACTTTACTCAATAATTCTTCCTGTTCCTGGGTCAGTTCTCCTCCATCTGTAATAACACGTGCAATGTGCTGTGCAGGAATGGATAGCGCTTCAATCGTATCCGGTTGTACCACTTTATAGTGCTCCATAACAGGCCCCTTCACAAACATTACAAGAAACACAGTCGCAATACAGATGAGTCCCGTCTGAACTCTTTTTTTCTTCATGAAAAATATAATAAACGGAATACACAGCACATATGCATAAAATCCGTTGCTTCTTAAAAGACTTATAAGAATGCCTGTTATGAAGAATAAAATCCAGTCCACTTTTGTCTGTTCATTGCACTCCATTTTCCACAAAATCACAGAAAACAAAAGGACTATTGCTCCCATAAGCACGTCTTTCCACATTGTCACAGCATAAAACGCATTGATTGGAAAAACTGCATAGAAAATCAGACAGCCAATCAGATATATTCTTCTTGTCCCTTTCTGATACAGATAATAAATGACATAGGCATAAATCAGTGCTAAGACACACATTTGAAACATCACATAAATGGCAACACCTGTATTTATGCTGTCACTGATTAGTTTTCCCAAAAAGCAGCAAAATTTAATCATCAACGTCTGAATCCATGGCTGATGATTGCTGTAACTGCTAAGTCCGATTGCCTGCTCTACCTGCCATTCTGAATCCCACGTCACTACCCCCGGATATAATGTCAAAAAATATGGCAGCCAGCATATCAGACAGATTCCAACGATTCCCCAATATAACTTTTTCGACTTTTTTCGCTCTTCTTTACTATCCATCATTTCAAAAGCTAAAATCTTATCCCAAATAATTCCCAGTAAAATATATAAAATGATACTATAAAGAATGACACGTGCTGTACAAACACAAATCAAAGATAATCCTGAAAACCCAAGCACCTCATAATTTCCTAAAACCCAAAACACCGCAAATACAATTGATAACACTATTAAAAAATTGCGTTCCTTTTTTTCCCTTTTCCACTTTACTTCAAACTTCATCTTACCCTCAACTATCCTTTTTCTCCAAAAACAGTTTTCTCGTAACAAAATTATAGACCATTACAACGATTGTAGCACCAATTTTAGATATCATATAAAAAACTCTGAATTTTTCCACCGCAAGCCACATAATCAGCTGATTGATCCCCAAACCTATGATACTAAGTACAACAAACAGCGCAAACTCTTGCTTTTTATCTCTGTTTTCTTCTACCTCAAATACCCATTTCACGCTCATGACATAATTAAAAATAACAGACACCGCAAAAGAAATCCCACTGGAAATCAAATAATTGATGTGAAATACTTCTGTCAAAAAAATCATGATACCATAATCAATGACAAACGCGCTTCCCCCTACAACACCAAACTTCATAATCTGCTTTATTAATTTTTCCATCTCTTCACTTCCTGTTTTTTATTTCATCTGATTCAGCATCAGCTCATATAATTGTCTGTGTTTCTTTACAATTACATCTAAAATAATACCGCAGACCCAAAGCAACATTCCCAAAACTGCTATCACACCGGACACAATTAAAGTTGGAAATCTCGGAACCAGTCCTGTTTGAATATAATCCACAAATACCGGGACAAACAAAATCAAGGTGATTGTCCATAGCACTGCCGCTATCAGAGAGAAAAACGCAAACGGGCGATATTCTCGAAACAACGTCGCAATTGTCTTTAACACTTTCATTCCATCAGAAAACGTATTCAGTTTCGAATCACTTCCCTCCGGTCTGTCTCTATAAACAACTGGAATTTCCTCAAGCAAGAAGTTCTTGTCCACTGCATGAATAGTCATCTCCGTTTCTATCTCGAACCCTTTTGACAATACCGGGAACGACTTTACAAACATCCTGCTGAATGCCCTGTATCCCGTCATGATATCTTTGACCTCATTTCCGAATAGCTTGTTGATAAAAAAACGCACTGTCCGGTTTCCCATATTATGAAATGGTCTCTTATTTTCTGTAAAATAGGTAGATGAGAGACGGTCGCCGATTACCATATCCACACCTTTGTTCAATACTTTGTCCACCATCTCTCTCGCGTGCTCTGCCGGATATGTATCATCTCCGTCAATCATCAGATAGCAGTCCGCATCAATCTCACGGAACATACTCCTGATGACATTTCCCTTTCCCTGACGATATTCATATCTGACTACCGCACCTGCTGCTCTTGCAATTTCATCCGTGCCATCTGTTGAATTATTGTCATACACATAAATTGTGGCCTCTGGCAATGCCTTCTTATAGTCTTCAATTACTTTTTTAATTGTGATACTTTCATTGTAACATGGTATTAATACTGCTATCTCACTCATAATTTTTCCCCTTCTCAACTTATTTACGTATAATTCCAGTCACCCGTTTTATCAGTGCCTTGAATTCCTTCGGTTCAAATCCCATATTCACTACTACTATTGCCACAGCACTCACAACTCCGGCAGCCAGTGCATATACAAACCAAATAATAAAAGAATCCATCTGCTGTGGTACAAATTTGATTCCTGCAAAAATCAAAAGAATACTCATCACAAGATTTCTCAACACTCTTGCTAATGATTTCCCACCAGAACCTTTAACCAGTTTCTTATGGTTATAAATCATAACTTCAACAGAGCGGTATGCATACGAGCACGCTGTTCCAAACAGAACTCCCGCCATTCCAAATTTATGAATACATAAAACAGATACAATAATATTGATTACTGCTTCCAAAATTGCCTGATACTGTGTCTCTTTATAATGTCCCGCTGCACAGATGATCGTAAGTCCCGGGATTCTTATATTCTGCAAAAGTACAATCACCGTAAACAGTCCTGCGATAACCGGTCTCATATAATTCGTGTCGGTCATATTCATTGTATAGACAGACACAAAAGGTAAAATCAACACTCCCATGCAGACCGTTACTATAAACAAAATAATGATATACATGTATTCATAGGTTGAATAACTTTTTCTCAGTGTCTCACTTTCCCCTTTTGAGATCACCTCTCCAAAACCTGCCGTCAATCCGTTTGAGAAAGATGTCAAAAGCATGTTAACTGCATATACAATTAAATTGTACACACCATATACACTCACTTCTAACAAGGAACCTTTGCCAAGGAGAATCGTCAGCAAAACAACATCTGTATTGTTTACGATAATTCCAACAACTTGGTGGAGAAGTGCAGCCCCTCTCTGAGTCAAAGCAGAAGTAGACGGTTCTACATGAAAATCAAGTTCTGGATAGCGTTTCTTTGCATAGCGCTTTACCAAGAAAAGTCGCAGCATATACACCCCTGTGGCAACTGCCTTTACCCATAATACATTTGCCCCCTGATAAATCAGTGCAATGGATAAAACCATATTCACAAGCGTTCCTGCTGACTGAATCAGAGCCACTATATAGCCCTCTTGGTTTGCTGTCAGCAATACTCTGTATTTTCCCAAAAAGAAATAATCCACAAGTGTACTGCTCGCCAGCACTAAGATCATACTTCTTACAAGTGTGTTATCAAGCTGTCCGGAAATCATAAATGGATACACTACTGTAAGCACTCCTACCAGTCCGAGAAACAGCATCCCCGAACGGTTATAGAAACGTCTTGCAGCAGACAAGACTCCATTTACTTCTTTTGTATTGTTATTTGCAAGCGGTGCATACAAGGCAACTACAGACGCCGTTCCAACCCCAGCCTCCGCAAGTCCCAAATATGCTAAAAACTGATTGATCGAAGTAATCATTCCATTTATGTTTGAGCCATACGCTTCCAGAAAAAATCTTGGCAATATAATTCCGGATGCAAATACGATGACCTGCAAAAATAGATTTGCGACCATATTCTTAAATGCCTGTTCACTTCTCATATGATTTACCTTTCCTTTGTCTATCCATAATCGTATTAAAAACTTTCTCTATAACAGCAGCATCCACTGTCTCATCAAATTTACGCGCAAACAAATGTGGTGCTTGCATCAGTTCCTCATAATCATTCTCTCTCCATACATATGGATTCCCTCGTTTCCAATCAATCAGACGCAGGCTGGCAAAATAGTCATCTTCCAGCGAAAAGACTTTTTTTCTGTATTTACCTGAATTCCAGACAAGTGTCTGTATAAAAAACTCATCTGCGCAAAGTGTCGCATGAAACATCTTATAGATAAGTTCCTTATTTTCTAAAATAAATCCCACTAATTC
This sequence comes from Faecalimonas nexilis, assembly GCF_059731825.1. Taxonomy (NCBI): domain Bacteria; kingdom Bacillati; phylum Bacillota; class Clostridia; order Lachnospirales; family Lachnospiraceae; genus Faecalimonas; species Faecalimonas nexilis. The sequence continues at coordinate 2,638,081 of NZ_AP029189.1, forward strand.
ATGTGTAATGCTCACCCAATTTGCCCCAAGACAGTACTCCATGCTCTCCATATGACGCTTTATGCCAATTCTCCTCTGCAAAAACAGTGATACTTTTTCTACAAACCGAAGAAATCCATGTCCTTCTCGTCCAATTTTCTCCTGCAGCCAGTAATATTGTTCATATTTATATCTGGATTCCTCCCAAAACGTTTTGGGACAAAAATAGATAAATTCTTTTCCGTAGTGCTCACGGAAAAATTCATGTATCTCATCCTGCGTCTTAATCGGTAAATCCACACCACTTATCAAATGATAATATTCATAGCCATGTTCCCACGCTGCCTGAAATAAAATCAGCTCACTTTGAATCTGACTATATCCTCCCCACTGTTCACGGACGTTCTCCACAAAATGCAAAGCAGATTTTTTCACCACACCCTTAAGTTCTTCTCGTTCAAACCTTACATCCATTCCTATATGAATATAAATGTCATTTCTCTCATCATCAAGCAACATCAGCAATTTTCTTAATAATGCAAACTGATGATGCGCTTTGATCAAATATGCATGTTTTTTCATCATTTACTTTTTCTTTTCCTCACTGATAAAGACTAATTTGCGATACAATTCCAGATTTAAAAATAATATCATTGCCGATATTTTTCGATTACGATTAAAATACTTATTTTTTAGGATTCGAATCATATGCCTTCGTATGAATAAAACCAACTCTTTTCTGCCCTCAATGGTTCGATAGTTTTCTTCCAAAAGCATCTTATCAAGTACAATAAAGCGCGACCATAACCAAAGGCACTCTGCTTCTTCCGTCAATGACGGAAATGCTTTCTGCACTACTTTGTAATTTTTCGTATATCCGTCTATAATATCATATAATTGTGGTCGATATGGCTTTCCTGTGATACTGTCCTCTCTGTGTAGATAATAATATTTCGGTTTCGTACCCACCGCAACTTTCTTGATTCTCTGCATCATATCCACAGTAAAGTAAATATCTTCATATAGCTTTCCTTTTGGAAAGCGCAGATCTTCAATGCAGCTTCTGCGAATCAGTTTATTCCAAATTTCTCCGCGAATTGTGTGCCCCTGCAGAATACATCGAAATGCCTCTTCCCCACTACACACAAAATCTTTTTCCTCTTTCTGTTGTTCAATACGGTCACTGTAAACCTCGTAGAGTCCACACGTCGCCATATCAGCTCCTGCCTCTGTCAGCCGGGTATACATATATTCTAGCATATCTGACTCAATATAATCATCACTGTCTATAAAAATGATATATTCCCCTGACGCATGTGGCATTCCTGCATTCCTTGCATCACTCAATCCACCATTTTCCTTATGTATCACTTTTACCCTCGAATCCTGTTCTCCGTATGCATCACAGATTTCCCCGCATCTGTCCGGAGTTCCGTCATCTACCAAAATAACTTCAATATCCGAAAACGTCTGATTTAAAATAGAATCCACACACTTATGAATATATTTTTCTACTTTATATACCGGCACTATCACACTGATTTTTGGCATAATTTTCCTCCATCACTTTTATTTCTTATAATATTCCAATAGCTGTTTTCCCGCTGTCATAATATCATATCCAGCACCTTGAAACTGTTCCTTTATAATAGTATTTTGAACTTCCGTTCTCCCAGCATCTCCCGGTTCCAAAATGCACTCTTTCCATTCTTTTTCATTATGAGCCAATGGCAAAAATGTTACTGCATCTGTAATTTTTACTTCTTTGCTGATCGTATCCGCCATCACACTGTAAACTCCGGATGCCTGCGCTTCCAATGCAACTAACGGCAGGCCTTCAAAGAGCGATGGAAACACAAATACATCCATCGCATTCCATAACTGCGGAATGTCTTTTCTGACCCCCAAAAACTGTACCTGATTTTCTATTGCATATTCCTGCACTTTCGCAGTAATTTGTTCTTTTAACTCTCCATCCCCTATAAGCAGCAAAACTGCATCTTCACGCTCTTTCGCAATCTCATTAAATATATCAATCAGAAATTCATGATTTTTCTGTTCTTCAAACCTACCCACATGTCCAACTACAAACCGATTCTCCACACCAAGCTCTTCTCTGATCTTTTGTCTGGTAGTTTCATTATAAAAAAATTTTTCTACATGCAGTGCATTGTGGATGATATGAAATCGGTCACTTTGCATAGTTTTCTCATCAAACAACCATTTCCCCGCAACTTTACTGCATGCAAAAAAATCAGTGGCATAATGTAAAATCCGCGGCTTGTTCAAACGGTGCAGTATATTTCTCAGCAACCCTGGTGTAGAAGAATTGTGGGAATGTGCGATCACTTTTGGCACCCCTGCTTTTTTCCCAATTTCCAGTGGTACAATGTTTGCAGCAGACAGCATATTCACATGAATTGCAGCATATTTTTCCTCTTTCAATATCTTTAAAAGTTCTCTTCGAAAACGAATCGGATGCCTTTTCACATTGGAAATATAGAAAACTGTTCCTCCCAAAGACTTTATCTCATCCTCATACGCAAGACTGTCATACATGCTGATAAAATCAAACTGCACGCCATATTTCACAAGTTCTCTATAATAATTCATTACGAAGCTTTCTACTCCGCCCGGATTATGGGATAATCCAATTTGTAAGATTCGCATAATTATTTCCTTCCTATTCTCTTCTACTTATTTATCTTTTTCTCTCTTTTCTTTCAGTTTTGATGTAACTCTTCCCACACAATAAAAAACAAATTTACTAATATAATCTAAAATTCCTGAGAGAAATAGAGAACAGATAAACACCACGGGAACAATAATAATATACCATTCCATTCTTTTAGGCATCTCTATAATTCTAGCATTCAATTTTGGATAAATCAAATTATCAAAAATAAACGAAACTAAATATATTCCTAATGACAATTCTGAAATTTTCGTTATAATACTTTTCAAAATATTCGGAATATTATCTAAATTCAAATGCAAAATAAATAAAAACAGAAGAACAGCTAAAATAGCTGGCTGTATACCTTGAAAATAATTGTAATCACTTACTTCGTATGTATTTTGATAACTCCTCATATAGTTAAATACTCCAAATAAAAACAAACTTACAACTAATAATATAAAATTGTTTCTCTTTCGAATTTTAATATCATACTCACTGATATAAGCACCAATAAAATAATATGTCAAGGGCCACAGTGTTGTCCAATAATTAGGAATGATTTTGACCCAATTTTCACTTCCTCCTGGCAATAGTATTCCCTGAATTTTCCTTGAAATTCCCCAAATATTCATCACACTTGGCAATACTGTTAAACTTAACATTGTAATAATTAATCCTATTTTTTGTTTTTTTGATTTCAATCCATTATATAATATATTTATAAAAGGAATCAAAAGGAACAGTCCAATATACATCTCTATATACCACGAATACGGTGCCGCACTAAAGTTTAAAATCATTTTAATGCTTTCTATAATTCCAAATGATCTTTGTGTCGAAATGCTAAAATATACTAGACACGCTATACTAGCCAAAACATATGTTATATATGTCTTTTTTAATCCACTATAATATTTTCTACTCACTACTTTTTTATTCATCAAAAAACCCGTCAAAATTAAAAATAAAGGAACACAAATCATAAAGAAGTTTCTCATCGTTCCCATGAAAAACAATCGTTTTCCGACAACTATCTCTTCATAAAATCCATTGTGTAAAAAAAAATGAACAGATAGTACAGAAAAAACTGCTATAACGCGTATCATATCTAAATTTATATTTCTTTTTTTAGTACTGATTACTCTTCTCCTCCACATAATGTTTCAATTAATTCCTCCCATTCAGAATATATTCTTCTTTTACAAAATTTTTCAATTCCTTTTTCCGTATTCTTTGAAAACAATATTCGTTGTTTTTCATCTATTATTAATGTTTCTATTTTTGCCGCCATCTCCTCAATATGGTACGGTGGAATCAAGTATCCATCTTCTCCCTCATTAATGATTTCCCTCGGACCGGTGGTAATATCGAAGCTTATCATCGGAAGTCCCAACGCTTTTGCCTCTAAGAGTACAAGGGGAAGTCCCTCCCGATAAGACGGCAGCACAAGAAATGCATAGTCTCCATATACCTGATATACATCCTTTACATTGCCCTTTAGAATCAATTGCTTCTCCAATCCATATTCTTCTATCTTCTTCCGAATCTCATCAAGTGTATCTCCTGTTCCATAAAGATCCCACTGCCAGTCCGGATATTTCGGCAACACAAGCTTCGCTGCTTCTACCAACATATCATGTCCTTTTTCCTCGCTGAATCTTCCAACTGTAATAATCTTTTTTGATGTGCTGTCATACGGTCTTCTTGCCTTTAATACTTCTTCCGGTATCCAATTATAGATGCTCTGAATTTTTTTCGGATTTGTCTTGAACCTTTTGATATAATCCTGACGTGTCTGTTCTGTCAATGTCACAATCTTATGAGAAATCAAACCATCCCAAAAGCGAAATGCTGTAATATCTTTCTTCTCCCACTCATTCATCAAGGCACCATGGTCACAAAATACATATTTTGCCTTTGTAAAAAATCGAACCGGTGATACGGTAATTGCCGGATGATTCTCCATTAGGAATACTACATCAATCTCATTTTCTTTTATATACTCCTTAAATGGTTTAAATACACTTGTGATCCGTTTTCGGATTCTGCAGTCTTCTGCCAGTTCCGCTCGATAGTGAATTCTCGGATCCAGATCGTACGGAACATGTTTCCCTTTTCCAAAAATGCCATATATATATACCTCATATGCATCACAAAAAGCGTTGGCAAGTGATGTCGTCACTTGCTCAACGCCTCCTGTTACTGTCATATCATATTCTACAAAACATAATCTCTTCATAATCCACTCCAGTTTGGTCAAACAATACTCATCTATCTCAAAATAAGTTTATACCATAAATCAGAGGGTTTCTCAAGGGGTGTAAGAGATTCTTAAGTTTTTAGAAGTTCTTTTAATAGTATGAACTTGGTAATTGTTCTGTTTTTACAACTTGGCCATTTTTAATATATTTTCTATATGCGACTGCACTTCTGCTTCCACTCCACCAAGATTCTATCGATACGTAATCGTACCAGCTTGGCTGTGTCCCCCATACTTCTGCATATAATGTTTTTCCCTTTGTATAGGTAACGAGTTTCACCGGAAAATTAAAATCATTTCTGATTTTCAAATCTGAGCTCCCATAGTTGACCATTGCATCCTGTCCTATCGGAACATAAGTTGATGGAACAGAGTGATTTCTTCTTTCTACAATTGTAAGACCTGCTCTAAGAGCTGCCCCATACAGTGTTGTACTTGCTTGACAAATTCCTCCGCCATATCCAATGCCGCCAACTACACCAGCTGGTAAATATCCTTCTGCTTTTCCACATGGACCTGCAATATCAAAAAATGAAATAGTCTGTCCCGGCTGAATGACAACTTGGTTAAAACTCTTTAATGCTTTGCTCATATTGTATGTACCGTTAGAATTATTAGTTGAAACAGTAGTAAACTGTGACATACGAGTTCCAAATGCTACCACTCGCCCATCATCACCAATAGAAAGCCCCTCTATAATTACATTTCTAGCCATATATTTTGTATCTGAATAGAAATAATACTTATATCCACCTATCGTTTGCCATCCACTTACCATAAAACCTTGCGAATTTGCGTAATACCATGTTCTTCCGAACGTAACCCACTGATTTTTGTATGGAAAACCGGTTGCCGGATTTTTATAATACTTGTTTCCATTATATTCTCCCCAGCCACCTTCTTTAATCATAATACCATTACCATCAAATCGATATAACACACCTGAAACCACCTGCGTGCTATTTTTTACAATTGCTGCATCATTTCCGCAGTAATAATATGTATCACCAAAACTTATAAATTGGTTTTGATATAAGCTTCCATCTGCTTTTGAAAAATAACGTTTTCCACTTGTTTCTATCCAACCAGTCTTTTTTATTAGGATTCCTGTGTTTTCATCTGTATAATAATATTTATTACCTGCTTTAGCAATTCCATACTGAACACTAGCATCTTCTCCCATACAATATCCTACATCTCCAAAAGTAATTACCTGATTTTGGTACAACATTCCTTCTACATTACTGAAATAACGTTTCCCATCAAAATCAATCCATTGTGCTTTCTTTTGGATAATTCCATTCTCTCCTGAATAATAACTCCTTCCATTGTTTGCCTTGACAATTCCATTTTGAATACTTCCATCGCTTCCCATGTAATAACTTGTATCTCCAAAGCTTATTATCTGATTCTGATACAGTATTCCTTCTACATTACTAAAATACTTTTTTTCTCCCTCCTCTATCCACTGGGCTTTCTTTTGGATCACGCCATCTTTCCCTGCATAATATAGTTTTCCATTACTCGCTTCGACAATTCCACTTTGAACACTTCCATCGTTTCCCATGTAGTAGCATGTATTTCCAAAACTGATCATCTGATTTTGATATAATACTCCTTCAGCATTGCTCAAGTATTTTTTCCCACTCACTTCTATCCACTGGGCTTTCTTTTGGATCACGCCATCTTTCCCTGCATAATACAGTTTTCCATTACTCTCTTTGACTATCCCACTTTGAACACTTCCATCGTTTCCCATGTAGTAGTATGTATTTCCAAAACTGATCATCTGATTTTGATATAATACTCCTTCAGCATTGCTGAAATATTTTTTCCCACTGGCTTCTATCCATTGAGCTTTCTTCTGTATTATCCCGTCTTTTCCAGCATAGTACATCTTCTCATTGCTTGCATTAATAATTCCGCTTTGGACACTTCCATCAATTCCCATATAATAATATGTAGATCCAAAACTAATCATCTGGTTCTGATATAAGATTCCCTCTGCGTTGCTGTAATATCTCTTTCCATCTTTTTCTATCCATTGTGCTTTCTTACATAATCTTCCTGTATACTCATCAAAATAATAACAGCACCCTTGAATCTCTACAATCCCTCTAACTGGCTCTCCATTAACATAATAATACCAACCATCTTGTGTCCAACCACTTGAAATTTTCTGCTCATTGAACCCTTCATTATTATCCTTTAAGCTCTCTTCTACCTTTTCTGAAAATACTGACTTATCAATTACAATTTGTATTTTTTCTGAATTCCCTTTGCTTTCTACACTAACGCTCGTATGACCTTCTGTCTTCGCTTCTATTACATACCATTTTACACCACTCGGAGCATTTTTTAATAACTCTGCTCCTTTTTTTTCATAAAGCAACTGGTCAGAACTAATCTCTTTTACCTGTATTAAATTGCTATTTTCTTCTGTTATTACAAGTTCATCATACATGTTTTCTGAATTACATAATACATAAAAACAAGCGCTTTCTCCGACTGCTATTTTTATCTGTTCACAACTTAACAAAATATCATTCTTTTCTTCTTTGTTTTCCAATTCAGTAGCATTTTCCATATGCTCCGATTCCGCTCGAAAAACAACTTGCTCCATTGGTACAACTTGGCTCTCTGCAGCCTCTACTCTGAGTGTCCCACTATTACAAATCATAGACAATATCATTCCAAAAGCAATTATTTTTTTCATCAATAATTCCCCCTCACTCTTTTGACTTTTTAATAATAGGTTCTTGCAATTTCTTTAATATTTTTATTCTACAATTCAACATCCGTTTTGGGATATAGATGTAGTATTTTTAATATATTTTGTATCCACTTACATTTCATACAAATATACGCTCCTAAATAGCACGCTAAAATACATGCCCAAAATTGAGCTGTAACGATAAAAGAAAGCCATCCCGTCGCTTCTGCTCTTGGAATCAAAAAGATTGTTGTTAATGACAATAAGAAGATAGTGTCCAACAATGTATTTCTCCCCAATCTTTTCAACATATAAACCAATAAAATTCCTAAAATTAAATTAAATAGAATTAAACCAATATATCCAAAATCAACATATGTCTCCAATATATAAGACGATCCCCAACCTTGACCGTTTAAATAGTCATCTTTCCTTACTAAATATGAAAAATTATGGCTAAAATTATTACTCAAAGTTCCATTTGTCCAATTGTTGCCTTCCGGCAAAGGATCTGTTCCAAAAAGCATTTGCCCAATTCTTCCATGAACAATATAATCAATCATTCCTCCGAATGTATAATTGCGCCACGGACGTTCTGGCAAGTTATTTCGATATCCATACGCAATACTTAATACATTAAAAGTTACTCCTTGTCCATAGAAAAAGTCAAAAAATAATTTAAAAATATTTTTTTGTGCTATTGCCACACCACTTCTTACATATGCATAAACCGTCATAAAAATTAAAGAAGTTGGAATTGAAATCACTAATATTACTTTTTCAATTTTTCCAATCCACTTTTGTCTTTTTTCATATATATCACGCATTATATAGTATAAAAAAATAAAAATACTATTTAACATAATCGGATTTCTCACTCCTATAAGAAGTTCTGGAATTGCAGATAATTCAAACAAGAAAAGTGGTGTAAAAGCTCTTTTTTTACTTGGGAATGTAGCCAAAAAAACACACAAACTATATTTCATAAAAGAAGCAATCGTGTAAAATATCCCAGGTAATTGACTATGAAACCCCGCATAATATTCTACATAACTTCTCCCTTGCATATATAACAGTTTTTCTCCTTCTTGCACTAAGAAAAAACACATTGTTATATAAAAAGCAAGCATTGAAACAACTTGTAAATTATTTCGAAATTGTATTTTTTTCTGATTTTTTTCCTGATTATTATCATTATTCCTTTCAACTTTTTGATAAATATGCTCTCCTATAACTGCTCCTATATATATAAACAACATGGACAATAGAATAACATTTATTGAAAAGTATATATTTTCAGGTGCTTGCCCAGATTCTAACCACCATTTTTCACCTCTAAGCATTCCTATAAATGGTCTAGAAATCAAAAATGTAAAAATAGTAATGTGGAGTATTAAAAATATAACCCTATCTTTCGTGTTTTCAAAAACATAAATTATATTATGAATCAACAGAAATATCATACTTGTACACAAAACATTAAAATTCTTTATAGAATATCCAATAATTACTGACACACCACTTATTATCAAACACAACAAGCGTGTAATTTCTTTTTTTGAAAATTTGAATACAATATTTGTCTTTTTCATTTTTATATCCATTCCTTTCGCTTTGCTCAGGCACAAAACGTTATGAAAACAGTTTTCTACCCGGCTTTTTTTCTTTATAATTCTTTTTGTAGGGAACTCGGTATACTACAAATCACGGGGAGGTGAGTAGGCTGTTCCTCTTCTGGAATGACTGTATTTTTATATGTGTAGTTCGCCTTTTCAAGCACAAATAAGTGTGACACCAAGCACGTAATCTTATCTTTGTATAAACTACTTCGTTTATGGCTTAGGCGTTCAGTCAATGCCGTCTCTCCCTATAATCTTTAGTGAACCTTTTGGTTCTGAAAGGAGTCCCTATGGCTTTAAAAATCGTGTACAAAATTTGTTGTGGTATCGATGTCCACAAAAACTTTGTAGTGGCTTGCATTGCTAAAACGGATAAGCAAGGCGTTACCACTTATGAGCGCCATCACTTTTCAACCTACACGAAAGGACTGAAACAGTTGCTCAAATGGCTGCTCGACCGTAATTGCAAGGATGTCTGTATGGAATCTACAGGTAAATATTGGATTCCCGTTTACAATGTCTTAGAACACGACTGTTCCATTGTCCTTGCTCATCCGAAATATGTTAAGGCTATCCGTGGTAAAAAAACTGACAAGAAAGATGCGAAATGGATTGCTGACCTGTTTAAACATGATCTTGTTGCCGGTAGCTTTATGCCTCCTGCTGACATCCGTCAACTCCGTGACCTTATGCGTTACCGTTTCAAACTGACCTGCTTTAAGTCCAGCGAAAAGAATCGTTACCAGAATTGTCTCACGGTTTCCAACATCCAGTTGGGGAACGTTGTCTCGGACACTTTTGGTAAGAGTTCTCAAAAGATTATTGCTAAAATCCTTGAAAATCCTGATGATACTTCTTTTGATATCGGATCTTTAATCCATGGTTCCATGAAAGATAAACTTCCTGAACTGGAACTCGCCATTGACGGATATATCACTCCGGAACAGGCTGCTAAATTAAAGATCATTAAAGAACATTTTGATAACCTTGAAGCCCGGAAAGCAGAGTTAGAAGAACTCATTCTTGCGCTCGCCAATCCCTATCAGCAGGAAATTTCCATTATCCTAACCGCTCCAGGTTTTAAGAACACCTTTACTGCTATCGGTATCATCTCCGAAATCGGAACAAACATGGAGGCTTTCCCTTCGGCGAAACACTTATGTTCATGGGCTGGTCTTACTCCAACCAACAATGAAAGTGCAGGGAAGAAAAAATCTGTCCGGGTTTCCAAGGCCGGATGCTATATCAAACCACTTCTTGTACAGTGTGCAAACGCTGCGATCAAGAGCAAAAAGCATCCTGAAATTCGTGACCGCTACCTCCGTATCAAAAAGCGTCGCGGTCATAAGAAGGCAATCATTGCTATTGCAAGAATGCTTCTTACAGCATTATACCACATGCTCAAAAATGGTGAGAATTATAATTCAGATTTATACCAAAAATCTGATATTCTTCCGACAACCCGTGAAATCACGGTTGAGCAGGCTATTTTAATGGCTCAGTTTCAAGGTTTCCGCATCAAGTCAGCAACGGAATAACCTGTAACTTTGTCTACATATTCAATTTTCAAAGCAGCCACCGTAAGATGGCTTTGTTGTGATACGATTAAGGTAATGGATAACCTCTACTTTTCATTTTCAATCTTCTCTCCATTTATTATATTTTAACAACTATACTGCTTATATACCGAAAGTACTGTTAACATAATCATTTTATCCTGCATTCTTCCTGTTTTCTGTATTTCTTCAATATATCCCTTTATCTCCAAATCCTCTACATATTTTAAGGTTTTTTGATAATATTCATCTACAAATTTTCTTATGTTTTGATTTTTTTCATACCAATACTCAAAAGGATTCATTGTTCCTTTATAATTCCATTCTGAACGATAAAAAACTTTCTTCTGAATTGGCAACAAAAATTTTAAAAGTAATATGTTCCACATTACTCGTAGTTTAAGTTTTAATTTAGCACTATTCGGTTTACACATAGTTCCTGCATAGGTATATTCCAATGCTTCTGGATATTTTTTATTCAACCACTTCATATATATTTTTCCAGTTATACGTTGTTCTAGAGGAATCGAAAACATTAAATTCAAAAAATCTATATCGGCAAAAGGTGAATAAGTTTCTATGTATTTTTGCCTAATCAAATGTGTACTCATCCCCGCTAAAATCCCTCGCGTATAAAATTTAAACATTTCATCGTTTTCATATTGTTTTAAGCAGGAATCATCAATATTTATTTTTAATAACTTACTAACTCGGTACTTATCATCAATCATAGGCTCTCTTAAGACAGGTTGTTCATTAAAACTTCCCTCGTATACATCTCCCAAAATTCCTGTATGCTCTATACCAAAATAAGTTTTGTCTAAGACTTTCAAAAAGTCTCGCCCCCCTGTTATTCCGGCGAAATAGCAAAGCCCAAAATTTTCTTTTACCAAATCGTCTACCTCATAGATAAACTTTGCATTATCCAGTGCCTTAAAAATATAATCGTTTCCTAACTCCCTAACTAACTTTTCAGCAATCTTTCGTTCATATGCATTCATTTGGCTATAACAAATGTTCGTAATTTCTTTATACCCTAATGCTTTTGCTACAAAACTAATTGTTCTTGCATCCATTCCCCCACTAATATCTATTAACGAGCGATATCCATACTCTTTATCCTTATCCAATTCTCGTTTTAAAGCCCTCTGAAAAGTCTTATCAATCAACTCAATTAACTCTTCTTCTGTTTTTTGCAATAAATTTTTATTGCTAAATCTGAAATAAACCACTTCACTCATTTGCCATTGATTTTTATATAAATAATTTCCTGGAAATATACGTTTTATTTCTTTTACACAAGTTCTATTATCTATCATATAGCCAAAATACAAAAGATTTTTTATTCCGTCTTTATCTATAGAGTATTTTAATTTCTTGTATTTAAACACTTCAATAAGTCGATTGAAATCCGTGGAAACAAAAAACTCATCTTTTTCATTGTTATAAAAAACGGCTCTTTCTCCTAATTGATCTACAAATACATTGACCTCTTGAGATATTTTATCTATTACTACTCCATTAAAACTCCCTCGCAGTAAATTTACAAACTCCAATCTGCCTGTTTTATATAAATCAATTATTGTTAAGCTCCAATTATTTTGTTGACAATTTTTTAGAATTTCTTTCTTATTAAAAATAACTCCGTCCAATAAAATAAAAAAATCCTGAGTATCTACAATTACTTTATCTTCAACGAATCTGTTCCCTTTATCAAACCAATAGAAATACTCTGTTCCTGAAATCTTTTTTCCTTCATTCCCTATTTTTTCGTTTCCAATCCACCATTCACTCATACCTTTTCCTCTTGTGTCTGTTTTAAACTTCTCTATTTATTTTCTTGCTCCACCTAGGCATTCTTATTAATCCAACCACTGTCCCTACTCCATATGAAATATGAAGTGAAATAAATATAAATGGTAATAATAAGTAATATACATATTTTTTCTTTTCTTTTAATACCGCAAGCACAGACATACTAATGTTTACCATTCCATATAATAAGATAAGTACTATGAAAGGGCTCATCTTACCTAGTGCAACCATTATTAAAGAAAACATCAATGCTATAACAAAACTTAACGGAACAAAATGATAAATAGAAAAACATCTCGGACAAATCCCAACTGTAAGACCTATCCAATATCCATTTCCATATTTTTGCTTAATCATACCTCGCCATGTATTTCTCGTATGTTGATAAGATATAATTTTAGGATTATAACATATTTTGTACCCAGCTTTTAGAATTCTATAATGCATTTCATTGTCTTCTGTCCTACCTAAATTCTCATTAAATAGTCCTGCTTTTTCAAAAACTTCTCTTCTATATGCTCCATGGAATACAGATTTAACATATGTTTTATGATGGCTTCTCCTATACGTCGCAATACTGCTTCCAAACATAGACTTTTCCGCAAGCAGAAGAGTATGTTTCCAAGGTGAATCATCCTCTGCAATATTAGGTCTTGGACCGCCCGAAACATCTTCTCCACTTTCAATACATTGTACATTTTTAGATACAAATTCTCGTGGAATCATAGTGTGTGCATCAATTCTAATAATAATATCTTCTGAGGAATTTTTAATGGCAATATTCCAGCCAGCTGCTTGTTTTTTCTTTGGATTATCAAATACCTTTACCCTCAAAAAGCCATTTTCTTCTTCTGCAAATTTTTCCATTAACACCCTCGTCCTATCTGAAGACATCGAATTTACCAATATAACTTCCATTTTATTATGTGGATAGTCTTGATTTTTTATATCTGAAAATAATGAAGTCAATGTCTTTTCTTCATTATATGCAATAATACACACTGAAACTGTCATTTTACTCTCCTCTAGTCCCTAAATCTATTTACACTCACTTGTAGTATAGCATATTTAATTTAATCAAATATTAATATTTTCTAAATATTCCCATACTCTCTGTTTATTTTTTTTGATTAAACAATATAGCATATCCTGTATAATAGCTAAAACTCATAATATATAAAAAAGGCAAATTAAGACTTGTCACAAGTGACATCAACAGAAAAACTACACTATTATACAATATAAAATTATAATATTTTCTTTTTTGGTAAACTCCACAAATTGTTTTTAAAAAAGCCACAGCACATAGACCAAAGAAAAGAACTCCTCCAAAAATCCCTTGATCATATGTAAATTGCAAAAAATTGTTATGTGCATTAGCTCCAACATCACCATTCCTATCTGTGACGATATGTTCTCTGCTAGGATGTCCAAAAACATTCACAGATTCTATTACTTTTTTCCAAATTCCTATTCTTCCTGACGAATAATTTTCTGCTCCACCCGCATGTTTATCTTTTCCTTCGATTCTTTCAACATAACCTTCAACTACATCATCAATTTTTGCCTCTTGTTGTTTTTGAGACGTGTGCATTGTAGAATTAATCTGGAGCATTCCATATGTAAATCCGCAACTCAAAATACTGATTGCTGCAACAATGGTTAGAATTTTTTTCCATTCTGCAGAGTTAAAGAATTTTTGCCAAACAAGCCAAACTAAGCCCACTGTAACAGCAGCTAACGTCGTAGTCCTACTTCTCGTGTAGAATACTGTTGATATCATAACTGCCATGAATATAAGCAATACGAACTTTTCTTTTTTACTTGTTGTTATCAAATTATATTTATACAATATCAAAGGTAACACCGCACAAATGTATTGTCCCACTGCATTAGCGTTTCCTGCTAATCCTCCAAATGCTTCCGAAGTTATCGGCACTATAATTAAGGATGCAATAATAAATCCCATAACAGGATACACAAATCCTCTATACAAGGAAATTAACAGAGTATCATAATCTCCTCGACTTGACCAAACGATAAAAAGCATAGGAAATAAAATTAACCACACACATGCCAACGGCAAATATTCTATTGAAGTCACAAATCCAGATAACATTCGAATACAGCCAAATATCATCCATAATCCTACAATCTTCTTATCCCATACTGGTTTTCTTAATTTCCCATCAATAGAAAAAAAGATGATAAGAACTAAAATAATACTTCCTATTACGCATTTAATCAAAAGGTGAACACTGACTGATGTACAACTATAAAACAATGCACAAATTGTTATCATAGCAAATAGAATTGGCAAAATTTGGTTTTTTACCTTTGATGAAATACAATTTGCCTTTATTTCTAATACTGAAACAACTTTATACAATACTGTCTCATATACTCTTATCATATACTCTCCTCTCTATTCTTCAATTCAGATTTAGAATCTCATCATAAAAATCATTGTAATTTTTTTCTGCATCAAAATATTTTCTACTCGTTTCGTATGCGTTCTCATTGATTTTTTCTTTATGTTTCACATCTAAAAAATAAATTTTTTTAATCGCATTTACAAGCTGCTCATTTGAAAAATCACTCGATAATAAAACTCCATTTGTACCATCTATTACAATTTCCGGAGTTCCTCCAACTTCTGTTGCTATCGCAGGTATCCTATGAGCCATTGCTTCCATAATAGAAACCGGCAACCCTTCTGTTGTACTGAGATTCACAAACAAATCTACATTTGTTGTCTCATAAAATCTTAACACTTCTTCATTTTTCACATTTCCTCTAAATTGAATTTTAATTGATGACAAATATTTGTGACAAAACTCTTTTAGTTCCTCTTCGCTTGAGCCGCTTCCAAAGCATGTCCATTGTATTTGTTTTGTAATCTCAGGATTTTCTTCCTGTATTATTTTTAATGCTTCTGCCAAACGAATAACCCTTTTTAGTGGAATAATATTCGAACATGTTACAATGTGAAATTTTTCTTTCTTTTTCTTATCTGAATTGGAAATTATCATAACTCCCAAATATTTTTTTTCGATTTTACAAGAAAACTGTTGATATTCTTTTTGCAAATATTTTTCCCCTTGTTCAGAGCAAGGATATACTTTTGATATATTTTCAAATATTCTTTTTCTAAACGGAAATTCTTCTCCGTTATTCCGTTCTTTGTACAAATCATATCCATGCGCTCTGCTCACAAAAATTCTTTTCCCTAACAAATCAAATCGCTTCAATAATCGATAAGCTAAATATACTGTATCTGAAAACCAATATGAATATATAATAAAATCTTCTTGTTGAAAAATCTCTCTTATTTTCAGAACTGCCTGATGCTCTTTTAACAATGTTTCTAAATGAAATGATAAACTTCTTCTTTTCTCAAACATTGTTTTATGCTTTTTCAATTCTTCTCTCAGTTCTTTCGAAAATAAACTCGGAATTAATTTTATATAAAAACAAATTTTTTTATATTTAGACCAATCACATAATGGAATTACCTTAACATTTTTAGGCACTATTCTCTCTTTTTCCTTTAAATTTGCCCTATAAACTAAAATAATGATTTCTTCAAATTTTTTAGCTGCAACTTGAATCTCGCTTTCGATAAAAGATTCTCCAGAACCATAGGGAAAATTTTTAGTAATCATAAACAATCGTTTTGCCATTTATGACATCCTCTTCCTGACTTCACTACAAATTTTTTCAAAATCTTCATCTTTCATATATGGATGCATCGGAAGAGACAAGACTGTTTTACATAATTTTTCTGTAATCGGACACTCCACATATTCTTTATTTCCTGCAAAAGCCTGTTGTTTGTGCATCGGTTTTGGATAATAAACCATTGTTGGAATTCCTTGGTCTTTTAAATATGCTTGTAATGCATCTCTTTCTTCTTCCGAATCTAATTGCAGTGTGTATTGAGCCCAGCTGGAATACATCTTAGAAGGAACCACAGGTGTCTTCACAATATCCTTTAACAATTCTGTATATTGATCTGCAACTTTATTGACCGCATCTAATTCGTATTCTTTAAACGCTTTCAATTTCACTTGCAAAATAGCTGCCTGAATCGTGTCTAATCTTGAGTTCCATCCAATACGAACATTATCATATTTGAAAGAGCCCTTTCCATGTACACGAATTGATTTTAAATACTCTGCCACCTCATCATCATTTGTAAAGATAGCACCACCATCACCGTAGCATCCTAGTGGTTTTGCCGGGAAAAATGATGTCGTTGCTGCATCACCAAAGCTGCACGCTCTTCTTTCACCGATCATTCCGCCAAATCCTTGTGCTCCATCTTCTAATAAAAGCAAATCATATTTTTTCGCTAATGCTTCCAATGTTACGTAATCTGCAGGTTGTCCAAATAAATCAACTGCAATAATTGCTCTCGGTGTTAACTTTCCTTCTTCAATTACCGCTTTGATTGCTTTTTCTAATGATTCTGCATCTGCATTAAATGTATCTTGGCACACATCATAAAATACAGGTGTTGCGCCTTCAAAAGACACCACCTCTCCGGAAGCGAAAAAGGTAAAATCAGGAACAAAGACAGCATCTCCTTCTTTGATATTCCACGCCATCATCATCATAGTCAGTGCATCTGTTCCATTTCCACATGTAATACAGTGTTTCACACCGACATACTCTGCCAATTCTGTCTCTAAATCACTTACCTGTTTTCCGCTAATAAAATTACAATCAGATGCCACTTGTGTCATTGCCGCATCAATATCACTCTTTAATGCTTCATACTGTGCTTTCAAATCTCTAAACTGCATATTCTACTTCCCTTCTGTCACTTCGTAAAGTTTTTCATCATTTGTTTCATATTTTCTTCCACACTTTGAGCATGTTGTATTTTCATGCAATACCTCTCCACATTCACAAACCCATCCAATTTGTTTTGCCGGTACTCCTGCCATCAATGCATAGTCTGGAACATCTTTTGTAACAACTGCTCCTGCCGCGATCATCGCCCACTTTCCAATTGTATGTCCACATACAATTGTCGCATTTGCCCCTACTGTTGCTCCTTCTTTTAACAACGTTTTTTTATATCCAACGCTTCCTTTCGGATACTTGGCTCTCGGAGTCAGATCATTGGTAAATACCATTGATGGTCCACAAAATACATAGTCTTCCAATTCAACTCCTTCATAGATTGCGACGTTGTTTTGAACCTTTACTCCATTTCCGATTTTTACATTATTGGATACATTCACATTTTGACCAAAGGAGCAGTTATTACCAATAACTGCTCCACTTTGAATGTGTGAAAAATGCCAAATTTTTGTACCCTGTCCAATTTTTACGTTCTCATCAACATAACTGCTCTCATGTACAAAATATTCACTCATTTTAAAACTCTCCTGTCATATCTACACTTGCGAATTTATCTAATGGTAATTTTACCGCTTTTCCTTCTTTCTGACTCTTATAAATAGCTAACACAAGTTCCAATGCATTTCTTCCTGCATATGCATCTACATATGGCGCTCTGTCATTTTCAATCGCATCGATCACATCTGCATAAAGACTTGTATGTCCGTTTCCATATACATTACTTGTTGCTTCCTCCAAGCCTTTGTTTGCCTGATCTTCTTCTGTCTCATCTGCAAAATTCCATACATCAATATTATTTGTTGATTTTCCGCCTAATTTTACAGTTCCTGTCTCTCCAAACAGATATAATGTCTCCTCTAAATTTTGAGGATACACATTCGTTGTTCCTTCAATTGTAGCAACTGCTCCATTTTTAAATTTTACAACTGCCATACCGATATCTTCTGCCTCTAAATAGTCATGGAACTGCTGTTTTGTCACACCATATACTTTGTCAATCTCATTTCCCAGCATCCAGCGAAGCAAGTCAATTCCGTGAATACACTGGTTCATAAGCGCTCCACCGTCCTGAGACCATGTTCCTCTCCATGGCGCCTGTGTATAATAATTCTCGTTTCTGTTCCAACGCACATGAATAGAACCATGAGATAACTTTCCAAATCTTCCTGCTTCTAACGCTTTTCGCATTTCCTGAACTGCAATATTAAAACGATTCTGATGACATGCAGATACCTTAACACCTTTCTCTTCAGAAAGTTTAATAATCTTATCTGCATCTTCAATGCTCATTGCCATAGGTTTTTCAATAATCACATTGATATTATGCTCAATACAATATAAAGCGATTTCTGCATGAATGCCACTCTCTGTGGCAATTCCCACAAGATCAAGTTCATTTTCTTCCACTAACTTTTTATAGTCTGTATATCGTTTGATACTTGTATCATTTTGCAAATCATGCTTCGCTAATACCTCTTCCATATGTTCCGGTACAACATCACACACTGCTACAAACTCTAACTTGTTGTTGATAACTGCTTTTACATGATTTGTGGAAATACGTCCACATCCAATAAGTGCATATTTCATAATATTAGTTCTCCTTTTTTAAACTTTTCACTTTGTACAATAAAGCCGGCATTGAAATTACAACTGATATCATAACAACTAATACCGTTGCAAGTGCAGCTCCTTCTGATCCCATACGCTGAATTAAAAAGATATCCAAAAAGATATTTGCCGTACCTGCCAATACACTGACAATTAAATTCACCTTGACATTTTTCAACATCGCTAATATGTTCCCTGCTGGAATTCTAAATGTGCCCGAAAGGAAATAATTAAATGCTAGGATTCTAAAAGATGCCAGGCTATCCATATATTCTGCTCCCCACAATAACTTAATAATCCATGGAGCCAATATAATCAAACCAAGAGAAATGGCACCGTTCACTGCTGCTAACACTTTAAAAAGTACAATCATCTTTTCTTTAAGCCAGTTATAATTCAAATTGTTCTCTGCAAAATACGGATATATAAATGTTATAATCCCTAATGGTATAAAAGTCAATGCTGATGGAATTAATGTAGCCGCCTTATAAGATGCAATTACCTGAGAATCCTGTATATACACTCCTATTAGATAAACATCCAGTAAGTACAAAATCTGTGACAAAGCATTGCTCATACAGCAGATAATAGAATACTTGATAATTCCCACTTTTTGTTTTACATTTAACTGTTCACTCTTATATGATATGATCTCTTTATAGTTACAAAAAATAACTCCTTGAACAATACTAATCATATAGGCAATATATCTCCCTATAATAACTCCCGAAATTCCGAACAGAAATGCACCTGCACAAGAACTAACAAAATATGTAACTGTATTGATATTCAGCATTAAAGCGTATTTCTTGTTTTCTTTTCTACATCGCAAAATTGTGCACAAATAGTTAAATACATAATCTAACAAAGGCACTAGACACATTAATAAGATATATTTTTGGGTTCCACCAATAGCAACTGGAACCCATTTCACATAAAGAAATACTAAAAGTGCCAAAATTCCGTTGATTATCAAACCAAAATTCATTCCATATTTAAAGTATAGTTTTTTTTCTTCCTCCGACCGATTTTCAGATCCATACTGCAATACTCCACTAAGCATGCCCAAACCACTAACTAAAAGGAAAAAACTGATAATATTATTTGCATATCCAAATATCCCGTACTCGGACTTTGTTAAAAATCGAACTATAAAAATATTGGTAAAAAAAGATAATACTTTGTTTACAACATTGGTACCTAATATATGTACTGCACCTTTATCTATAATCCATCTTATCTTACTCATTAATTCTTGCTTTTTACTTGACATATATTTTTTTTACTCCTGCTATTGCTGTTAATACTAACATTTTATCTATAGCATTTGAATGCTCGAACATGTTCTTTATCTGACTTATGTCATTGTTTTCCAATTGCATAAGATATTCTTCGTTTTCCCTGTAGTAAGTATTTAAAAACTCTCTTATTTTTTCATCTTGACTATACCAATATTCAAACGGATTCATTGTATCTGTATACTGCTTTTTCATAACATACTTTTCAATGATATGCTTTATCTTTACTCCAATCAATTTAATCTTACTTCTTATCTGCCAGCACTTTGTCATTTTTACTCTTGTTTTCTCCCAAACAAAATGCAAAGCATCTGGGTATTTTTTTTCAATCCATTTCAAATAAAGATTGTGATTTTTTCTTAATTCAAACGGAATTGTAAGACACATATCCATAAAGTCAATATCCAAAAACGGTGAAGACACTTCTGTATAATTTTGTCTTATAAAATGAGTCGAACATACTCCTAAAAAACCTCTTTCATAAATAGCAAAAACCTCTTTATTTTTATGTTTCTTTAATATTGACTCATCAAACTCACACTCAAAATAATTTGAATACCCCTTTTCTCCAAACTTTGGCACTGAAAAGTTTTCCTCTTTTTCTTGATAATAAGTTGATAATAAGGCATCCCCTAATTGTCCTGTATGCTCCAAGCCAAATATTTTCATATTTAATGACTTAAGCAACCGGTTTCCTCCAGTAATTCCAAAATATGTTGCTGCACAGAAATTTTTATCTGTAATTTCTTCAATATCATATAAAAATTTTTTATCATCTAAATATTTAAATATATACTCATGGTTTAAATACTTAGCAATCTCTTTAGAAATTTTTTCATCGTAATATCCTTCTTTACAGTATGATATATTTAGTTGTTCTTTATAGCCCATGTCATTTGCTACCCAACTGACCATTCTGCTATCTAAACCGCCACTTAAATCTACCAAATGTTTATAACCATATTCCTTATCTTTTTCAAATTCCCTTTTAACTGCTTTCCGGAAACTTTGATCAACCAACTCTATCGCTTCATCTTCTGTCATGGAAAGATTTTCTTTATTGCTAATTTGATAATAACGAATGATTTCATATCGCTCTGCATTATTACCAATTATGTTTAATTTCGTTCCTGGTAACAAACGATGAATCTCTTTACAAAAAGTAATATCTTCTAACATATAGCCATATGTGAGCATACATTTTACCGCCATCTCATCTGCTGTTAAAGATATACTATTGTATTTTAAAACTTTTAACATGTAATTATAATTTGAGGAAATAAGCATTTTATCTTTATGAAAATAATAATATACTGGTCTGTCTCCTACATGATTCGTATATACTGTAAATACCTTTTTGTTCCCATCATATATACCCCCATTAAAACATCCCCTTAAAACACTCGGAAAATTTTCTTGTAAGACAAGTTTTTCAAACAACTTCTGCCATATACTTTCTCGTTTTTCTTCTAACAATTCTTTTTTATTCAGTATAACCCCATCCAACAAACAAATTTTTCCTTTTTCAAACCTAAACACGGTATCCTTTTCAAACTTGTTCATCACATTCACAAAGATATTATACCCATCCACAAAATACTGTTTTGTATTAGATTCATCTAGAAAGCTAATATCTATGTTTTTTGCAATAACCCAACCATACATATTTTGTTCTCCCATGATTTTCAATTCAGTTCACTATCTAATCAACTTACAAATTTTCTCAGCCGCATTGCCATTTCCATAGTATGCTTCCTTTTTATCATAATCAATTACAGTATTCATAACTTTATCCACAATATCTTTTGCGTCTGGTTTTGCCAAAATGTTGTGATTGCCAACTAATGTCTCCACCCATTCCGTCTGATCACGAACGGTTACGCATGGTGTCCCCAATATATATGTCTCTTTCTGAAGGCCTCCTGAATCTGTAACCGCTTTTTTCGCATTTTTCACAAAATATAACATATCCAAATATCCCATCGGCTCTACAAAAAGAGTATTTTTATAGCCATGTGTCTCTTTGACTTCACGAACCAGTCCTTTTGTCCTAGGATGAACTGGAAAAATAACAGGTGCATCTAACTGTTCAAAAGCATCTAATATCTCTTTTATTTTCTCAATCGAATCTGTATTTTCCGCTCGATGAATTGTTGACAAATACCATTCTTTGACAGGTGTAATTTCTCCAAATAGCCCTTCTAAATGTGCAAAATAATAATCTGCCGGTTTTTCATCCAACATTTTTGAATAATATAAAACCGCATCACACATAACATCACCGACATTGTGCACGCCCTCAGTCAAACCTTCTTTTCTCAAATTCTCAACAGCTACATTTGTAGGACATAACAGTAATGTAGAAATTCGGTCTGTCAAAATGCGGTTTTGCTCTTCCGGCATACGCATATTAAAAGAACGAAGTCCTGCCTCCACATGAATAATTGGTATATGAATTTTAGAAGCTGTAATAGCACCCGCAAGTGTTGAATTTGTATCGCCATATACTAATAAATAGTCCGGCTTTTCATTCAACAAGATTTCTTCAATCCCAACCATCATTTCCGCTGTTTGCTTCGCATGCGTTCCAGAACCGACACCAAGATTGATGTCTGGTTTTGGAATATGCAATTCCTCAAAAAACACATCTGACATATTATTATCATAGTGTTGTCCTGTATGAACTAAAATCTCTGTATGTTCTTTTCGTATTACTCTCGAGACTGCTGCCGCTTTTACGAATTGCGGTCTTGCCCCTACAATCGTAACTATTTTCATATTCTTTTCTCCTATAATACTTCAATATTTTCTCTGTTCTCAATATTTTTCATCACATTTTTTGTATCAAAAATAGCAACTGCATTCTTTTGAATCATATCATAGTCCACATTTGTATGTGCTGCTGTAATCATAACCAGATCATAAGAAGCAATTACTTCCGGAGTGATATCTTTCAATCCTTGGTATTTTTCTCCTTTATATTTGTATTCTGAAATCCATGGATCATAAAATTCGACATTAGCCATCTCACGTTTTAAAACTTCAATTACACGAAGTGCTGGACTTTCACGATAATCGTCTATGTCTTGTTTGTAAGCAACACCCACAACTAGAACTTTTGCTCCGTTCATCGCTTTCCCATGACGATTTAAAATTTTACTTGCACGTTCTACACAATATTCTGGCATTTGGTCATTGATCATCATAGAGTTCTCAATCATAGATGTATGGAATCCATACTCTCTTGCTTTCCATGACAAATAATATGGATCTAATGGGATACAGTGTCCACCAAGTCCTGGACCTGGATAAAATGCCTGGAATCCGTATGGTTTTGTCTTCGCAGCATCCACTACTTCCCACATGCTGATTCCCAGTTTATTACAAAGCATTGTCAATTCATTTACCAAACCGATATTGATGTTTCTGTATGTATTTTCTAAAATTTTCTCCATTTCAGCAATTGCTGGTGAAGATACTTCGTAAACATCGCCTTCCAGTACCGCTCTGTACATTGTTGCAATTACTTCTGTAGCATCTTTTCCAATTGCTCCTACTACTTTTGGTGTGTTCTTTGTTTTATAGATCAAATTACCTGGATCAACACGTTCTGGCGAGAATCCTAAATAAAAGTCCTCTCCACATTTTAATCCTGAACCTTCTTCTAAAATTGGTTTAATTAATTCTTCTGTTGTTCCCGGGTATGTTGTAGATTCTAACACAACCATTGTTCCTTTTGTTAAATATTTTGAAATTGCCTCTGTTGAAGATTTCACATAGCTGATATCTGGCTGTTGATGTGTATCCAATGGTGTTGGCACACAGATAGCAACAAAATCAACATCTTTTACAAAGCTAAAGTCTGTTGTTGCTGTAAGCATTTTACTCTCTACTAATTCTTTCAAATCACTATCAACAACATCACCAATATAGTTGTGTCCTTCATTTACTAATTTTACTTTTTCATCTTGTACATCAAAACCGATTGTTTTAAATCCTGCTTTCGCTTTTTCTACCGCAAGCGGTAATCCTACGTAACCTAATCCTACTACACCTACTGTAATTGATTTTTCCTCGATTTTTTTTAATAACTGCTGTTTCATTTTTATTTCCTCCTAATAGTTATTCTTACCACTTAAATCTTTTTCAACTTGATAAGCTCTTGCTTTCCAAGTGTTTTTCTCTAATGTATTACAAATATTATTTTCCATTTTTTCAAGAGTTTGTTTATTCTCGTTTATCTCTTTTAATAGATTTCTTAAATCTTCTTCACTATACGGAACTTCCCACCCAACTGCATTTTCTCGTACAAACTCTCCTGCCGCTGTATTTTCAGTTGCAATAACTGGTTTTTTATGACCTAAATATTCGAAAAGTTTAATTGGCATTGCAAAACTTCTATATTCTTCACTTTCAAAGAACAATGAACAAATATCCGTTTCTGCATAATATTTCTCCAACTCTTCCCCCGATTTATGAATAATTTCCACTCTATCATTCAAGTAACGGGAGTAACCTGCTTTATGTTCTTTCCACTCATTTTCTCTACAACAAACAACTAACTTCACAAATGGTAATTCCTTTACAACTTGAAACAATTTTGTCAAATTATATAGTCCACTAATTCCACCAACATAAAAAATATTCAGTTTTTGATTTACCTTTTTCTTACAGTGTTCCTCTTCATTCAAAGTTCTCGCCTCACAACCTGGCGGTAATTCCTTGCATATAATTGGAATATCAACATATTTCTTCATTCTTTTGGAAGGAAGATACAATATATCCACATACCTTTTGTATTTTTTCAAGTCATAATAAAACATTGGCAATGTAACCATTCTTTTCCCAAATGAAACTCCCTGCTTATATAGTGGAAATTTCCAATAGACATCTCGATAAAAAAGCCCAATCTTAATTCCATATTTTTTACAAAATTTAAAAAAACCAAAATCTAAAAATGGATACTTGGGAATATGATTTTTTTCTGTCAGCAATGTTGGTGTTGTTGAATTCTCAGCATATAAAAATTCGTATTTAACCCCATTTCTAATATTTCGTTTTATTTTTTCAATCTGTGATTTTCTTTCTTTTCCATATCCCATTACATAGTCGACATGGTAGCCTATCTCTTCAAATGCTTTTATCATCATTTGTGGTCTGACACTTGACCCCGACTTGCTAGTCTTATCTATATAATTGGGAATATGAAAAATACATCTTTTTTCTTTCACTCTTTTTTCACTCTCACTTCTTCATATAATTTTTCCATTGTATCAACATTCTTTTCCCAATCATACAATTCCTCTACTCGTTTTCTTCCAGCTTTTCCCATGCATTCTCTTTTTTTTCTATCTATAATCAATTCTTGTAATTTCAATGCAATCGCCTTTTCATTTCCTATTGGAACAATATAACCATTCTCGCCATCTGCAACAACCTCTTTAAAACCGTCTGTATCTGTCACTACAACCGGAAGGCTCATAGCCATCGCTTCTACCACAGCCACTCCAAAGCTTTCTTTAAAGCTTGTTGCACAAAAAACATCAAATTGGGATAGCACTTGAGGTACATCTTTGTTTGGGATCTGACCTTTTAAGTATATCACATTCTCTAATGAAAGTTCTTGAATTAGTTTTTCTAGTTCTTCTTTTTGTGGTCCATCTCCATAGATTTCCACCTGCAATTGTTTACAAATTTCTTCGTATCCGTCTTTTACCAAATTTTCACTTAAAATCTTTACTGCCTTTATTAGCTCTGCAATTCCATACAAAGGTTTCAACGTTTTTATTGTTCCTATCAAAATCTTATGATTTTTCTTTTCTTTTTCTTCCGTGCAACCTTTAAATTTCTCTAAGTCAACTCCAAATGGTGTAATCCCTATTTGTAATTTAGGCATTTTCAAAACGTCTCTAAGTTCGTTTGCCATACAATTGCTAGTAGATGCGATTTTCTTCGCATGAAGAACATTCTTTTTTAGAATACTTTTATTGACAAAACTTTTATTTGGAAAATCATATACGTCACTTCCCCATACCGACAATAATATTGGGCACAATTTGCTTTTTCTGGCCAATGTTCCATATCCACTTGCATAATGAACATTTATTATATCCGGCGAAATCTCTTTCTTCAGTTTTCGCAATTCTTTCGCATTCAAATAATATCCTACTCCACCCTTATATTTCAACTGGTGCTGATGTATATTTTTATTTATTTGATCCATCTTTGGCTCATGCCCTTTATTATATACCAAATAAACTTCATGTCCCCTACTCGCTAGTGCATTTATCCATTTGACAGTATGTATGCTGTTCGCAGCCGATAAAAAAAGTATCTTCATCATTTTTCTCCTACTACATTACTGAATATTTTTTCCAAACACGTTGTCAGATATTGATAATCATATTCTTTCTTCAGTTGCTTTGCATTCTCACGGACAACTCTTCTTTCTTCCTCAGTAATGTCTACCAACTCTTTGAGCCTTTTTGCATAATCTCTGCTAGATGCAAACTTTTCACTCTTTCCTAAATGATACTCATTTATCAAGTCATATTTCTGTGGGAAATTACAAACTATTGGATTCTCACTTGCAATATACTCAAAAAGTTTATTCCAACTACACCCATATTTCGTCAATCCGGTATTTTTCACATTGATAATATTTACATCTGCCTTACTCAATATATATGGTATATATTTTTTCTCAACCTTCCCTTTGAACACTACATTTAACTTTTCTTCGCAAGCAAATTTCTCCAGTTGCTCCTTCTCAGTCCCGTCACCATATATCAAAAATTTAATATCGTCTCTATGCTTCTCTTTTAGAATCTTTGCAGCTTTTATTAATTGTCCCAAGTTATTTGCAAGGCGGATCGAACCCACATAAACTATTTTTTTATCATTTGACTCTAAATCTTCATCACAAACATGATTGTTTCGTTTATTGTATTCAAACTCCTCTAAATCTACTCCATTGTTAATATGGTGTACTTTTCGTAAATCTATTGCTTTATCCCAGCCTTTATCTTTAATATACTCCTTGCCTCCTGGCATAGTAAAAATCAATCTGTCCGCCTTCTTATAAATCCACTTTTCCAACTGATAAAGTATCTGAATAATCGGATTTTTTCTGGACATGCCATTATACTCTACAATCGACTCCGGCCAAAGATCTCGGACTTCCACAACAACTGGAATTTTTTTCTTTCGACCAAACACCAACGCAAAAAATGCCACAAACAAATCCGGTGACGAAGTGTAGATTACATCGGGTTTTTCTTTTTTGAAAAAAAGCTTCATTGTTTTCCACATTTGAAACGGCAATTCAACCATATTCAGTATTCTTTGCAAACCATTCCCTCTGTAATCTCTGCTTTTCACAAACGTGTACTCAATTCCGTCCACTATCTCTTCTTTATAAAGCGATTTATCACGAATCATATTAATGTCCGTATTGTGTATCTTACTGGAAGTAAATATTTTTACTGTATGACCATTTTTCTGTAGATATTTCGAAAAATAATAATGTCTTACTAATCCTCCCATACTCGGTGGAATTGCATAATGATTAACAATCCATACATTCATGCGTGTCGTTCTCCTCTACTATTTTATCACTGCTATCACAGTGGCAAACATTGTTTTTATATCATCCCAAAAACTGAATTTTTCAATTGCTCTTAAATTATACTTCATCTTCTCCGGCAGCACCTGATGGATATATACCTCATCTGCATTCTCTGCCGACTCAAGCAATCGTTCCTCATCTTTATACTCTATACTTGCTCTTGAGGTTATTCCAGCCGGCATAAGCAGAGTTGCTTTCATCTCATCTGTATAATGTGCAACATATTTTTCTACTTCCGGTCTTGTCCCAACAAAAGACATCTCACCTTTTAACACATTAAAAAGCTGTGGCAACTCATCCAATCGACAACCTCTAAGCATCTTTCCCATACGAGTTACTCTGGAATCTCCCTTTGTTGTTACCTGTGTTCCGATCTTATCCGCATTATTTACCATTGTGCGGAATTTAAAGATACGAAACGGTTTTCCATATGTTGTCACTCTTACCTGACGAAACATCACCGGTCCCGGTGAATCTATTTTGATCAAAATACTCAGAAAAAGTAATATCGGTGAAAGAATTACGACAAGCAGACTCGCAACTATGATATCAAAAATTCGTTTTGCCAGCAAACTTCCCTTATGGCATTGCAGTATTTCATAATATTTTTTTACTTGTTCCACTTGCATTTCTTTCGGAAGGTCATTCCATTTTCTCATGATCTACTTAATTCCTATTCTATACATTCTTTAAAATTTTGAATTACATAATCCACTTCTTCATCAGTCAATTTCGTATGAAGCGGCAAGGTAATTGCATTTTCAAACAAATCGCACGCATTCGGATAATCTGCCTTATCAAATCCCAGACTCTTATATGCTGTCAACATTGGCAACGGCTTATAATGTACATTCGTAGCGATTCCACACTCTGCCATCTTTATAATAATGTCATTGCACTCCTGTCTTGTCTTTCCGTTCACTCGTACCAAATACAGATGTCCGCTTGAAACAAAATTTTCTCCATAATGCTGCAGCACAGTAATCGGAAGATCTTTTAAGCCCTCATTATATTTTTCAATAAGCGCCTTTCTTCTCTCCAAAATTCCCGGATATCTTTTCAACTGCACAAGTCCTAATGAAGCCATAATATCCGTCATGTTGCATTTAAAATAAGGCGCCACAATATCATATTCCCACGCGCCAAGCTGTGTTTTTGCCAACGCATCTTTAGACTGACCATGCAGTGATAACAGCATAAACTGTTTATACAGCGCATCATTATCCACACCGCCTATATCTCTCCACACTAAGGCTCCACCTTCCGCTGTCGTAAGGTTCTTCACGGCATGAAAAGAAAAGCTTGTAAAATCAGCAATTTCTCCGCAATGTTTTCCATCACGCATTGCGCCAAACGCATGTGCTGCATCTGCAACTACTGCAATACGTCCTAATTTTCCCTGCAGTTCGCTGCTCGCCTGAAACAAACTCTTCTTTCTCTCTATAATCTCATATATTTTTTCGTAATCGCAGATTACTCCGGCTATGTCGACCGGAATAATTGCTTTTGTTTTTTCTGTAATAGCTTCTTCTAACGCCTCATAATCCATCTCATACGAATCTTTCTGCGTATCTACCAAAACTAATTTTGCTCCCACATGACAGACAACACTAGCAGATGCAGTGTAGGTGTAGGCGCTTGTAATTACCTCATCTCCTGGTCCTATCCCCAGAACACGCAATGCCATCTCTGCACACGCTGTTGCAGAATTCAAGCACACCGCTTTGCTTGTATTGCAAAACTTTGCAATGTTCTGCTCAAACAACTTTGTTTTGGGACCGGTTGTAATCCATCCGCTTTTCAGTGTATCGACTACTTCTTCGATCTCTTCCTCCGTGATATCCGGCGGTGAAAATAATATATTCATTTTACTCATAACTACTCCTCCATGACTGGTCCTTCATGACTCGCTCTTCCAAGCTTGCAAAATTCCTGATAGATTGCAGAATCACGTTCTTTATCTTCTTCTCTGATATGATATGTCGGCACAATACCAGAAACAATTTCTTTTACATCAAACCGTTCATCAATTGCTGCCTGCTCTAACTTTCTCAATTCACTCAAGAAATGAACCTCGTCAAATTCCAATGGCTTTCCTATATATATTAATTCGTTTTCTGTTTTTTGTAAACCTTCTTCTTTTGTCAGAAGCTCTTCGTACAATTTTTCTCCTGGGCGAAGTCCTGTATATTTAATTTCCATGTCTACACCTAAAGTATAACCAGAAAGACGGATCAAATTCTTTGCAAGATCCGCAATCTTAACCGGCTCTCCCATATCCAGCACAAAGATTTCTCCACCTTTCGCATATGCCCCTGCCTGAAGCACAAGTGAAACAGCCTCTGGAATTGTCATAAAATAACGAATGATATCTGGATGAGTGACCGTCACCGGTCCGCCAGCTGCCATCTGCTTTTTAAACAGTGGAATTACACTTCCATTACTTCCAAGCACGTTTCCAAATCGAACCGCTACAAACTCTGTATTAGAATATCTACTAAATGTCTGAATAATCATCTCACACATTCTCTTAGATGCGCCCATGATATTTGTCGGATTTACAGCTTTATCTGTAGAAATTAAAACAAATTTCTTCACACCATACTTGTCCGCCGCACGTGCTGTCTTATACGTTCCAAATACATTGTTTTTAATCGCTTCATTTGGGCTGTCTTCCATAAGCGGTACATGCTTATGCGCTGCTGCATGATATACAATATCCGGCCGGTATAATTCCATAACACTCTCGATACGCTTTGTATTTCTTACAGAACCAATCAATGTCTCTAAATGCAGCATCGGATATTTCTTTTTCAATTCCTGTTGAATATCATATGCATTATTTTCATAGATATCAAATATAATCAAACATTTCGGATTATATTTTGCCACCTGTCGGCAAAGTTCGCTTCCGATAGAGCCACCGCCACCTGTAACAAGAACTGTTTTTCCTTTTACATATCCAAGAACACTGTCTAAATCAATATCAATTGCATCTCTTCCAAGCAGATCCTCAATCGAAACTTCACGAAGTTTTGAAACGCTGACTTCTTCTGTAATAAACTGATACATTCCCGGAAGCACTTTCAATTTACATTCTGTCTGATTGCAAATTCTCAAAATGTCTCTTGTGACTTTTGTCCCTGCTGAAGGAATTGCCAATACAATTTCGTCCACGTTATATTCCTTGGCTTTCTCAGTGATCGTATCTTTATTGCCCACAATCGGAACACCGTGTAGATATTTTCCTTTTTTTGATGGATTATCATCAATGACACATACAACCTTGCGGTTCAAATGTTTGCTGAATTTCAACTCATGAATAATCATGCTTCCAGCTTCTCCGGCTCCAATGACCATCGTATTTAAAATTCTTTCTTCCGGTCTGTTTAAACCGTGCATCACAATACGAAGCCCTCTATATGAAAATCTTGTGACAGTTGTTGTCATCAATAGCAAGAAGAAATAAAAGATATAGTAACTTCTCGGCACTTTCAATACTAAGAACTGCATTCCCAATGCCTGAAATGCGGTCGACAAAATACAGGCTCCAAAAATAAGCGTAAATTCATGCACACTCGCAAATGACCATACACTCTTATATAGTTTCATCAAGATAAAGATCACAATTGTTGTGATAATGTTAATCAGCATATAGCTCTTGATACTGTTAATATATTCCTGTGGTATCCAGCTATAGTGCAGCTCATGTCTGATAATCAAAGACAAATATGCATTCACAACAATGGTCAATACATCTACGATAAACAGCATAAACATTCTTGTTCTTGAGCTTCTCCAGTTTATTATATTTTTCATACTACTCCCTCTTTACAATTTTATTGCAAATTCTTACAATTTTTTTACATACTTTATTATAATATCAGATTTAGCTCTTTTATACAATATCTATCTTCTTAAGTTTTTCTATATGAAAACGGAGATGTAAAAATACATCTCCATTTTATCCTATATACTATAATTCTTTTATCAATCGAAGGATTTTATACCCATAATCTTCCGCTGTTGCCCAACCATATCCATTTGGGTTCTCTTTCTGCCCTAACCATTCTACATATTTTGCTGATCCTCGTTTTACCAAATGGAACCTTGGATCAACCTGTGTATTATTGAGTGGCTTTTCATTCGCATAGGCTTTTAAATGTTGTATCTGCGCCCTGACACCTTCTCTTACAGTTTTAAACGTTGCTCCTTGTGCACCGCCATCTAAAGCACCAATACCAGCGAAATTATACTGAGAAATCTGTACTGCTCCGCCAAATTTCAACCAGCCCGTTTCAACCATAGCTTGCATAAATGCGACTTCTACTTTGATACCTTCTGCCTTTGCTTCTTCTACATAGATTTGGCAAAACTTTTCTATCGTTGGTGCATCAGAATTTTTATAAAAAATTGGATAAACACCATTTTTTCTTTTAAAGTACATAGCCAGACTGTTTGCAGTTACAGCACTTGTACCTTCAATCAAATATCCTTCTTGTCTGACTCCATTTTTATCAAAATAGTACTCTTCTCCATCTATCGTCTGCCAGCCAGTTACTCTTACTCCATTACTATTTAAATAATAGTAAGTACTTCCAAACGACAGCCAACCGGTGTGCATATGACCATCCGGCATCATATAATAATAAGTACTTCCAAATGATAACCAACCGTTACTATATCTCGTTCCATCCGGCATAAAATAGTATTTCTTTCCGGCTATCGTCTGCCATCCTGTTACCCGCAACCCTTCATCATTCATATAATAATAGGTACTTCCAAATGATAACCAACCGGTATGCATATAGCCATCCGGCATCATATAATAATATCGACTCCCGAATGATAACCAGCCGGTGTGCATATGACCATCTGACATAAAGTAATATTTCTTTCCGGCTATCGTCTGCCAACCGGTTACATACTCTCCATTTTTATCAAAGTAATATTTCTTCCCATTTATTGTCTGCCAGCCACTCCTTTTTATATTATCTTTCCTTACTCCATTTTGGTCAAAATAATATTCTTTTCCGGCTATCGTCTGCCAGCCTGTTACTCTTATCCCCTCACTATTTAAATAATAGTAGGTACTTCCAAACGACAGCCAACCTGTATGCATATGACCATCCGGCATCATATAATAATAAGTACTTCCAAATGATAGCCATCCATTACTATATCTTGTTCCATCCGGCATAAAATAGTATTTCTTTCCGGCTATCGTCTGCCAGCCTGTTACACGCAACCCTTCATCATTCATATAATAATAGGTACTTCCAAATGATAACCAACCGGTATGCATATAGCCATCCGGCATCATATAATAATACCGACTCCCGAATGATAACCAGCCGGTGTGCATATGACCATCTGACATAAAGTAATATTTCTTTCCGGCTATCGTCTGCCAGCCTGTTACATACTCTCCATTTTTATCAAAGTAATATTTCTTCCCATTTATTGTCTGCCAGCCACTCTTTTTTATATTATCTTTCCTTACTCCATTTTGGTCAAAATAATATTCTTTTCCTTCTATTGTCTGCCAGCCCGTTACTCTTATCCCCTCACTATTCAAATAATAGTAGGTACTTCCAAACGACAGCCAACCAGTGTGCATATGGCCATCCGGCATCATATAATAATAGGTGCTTCCAAACGATAACCAACCATTGCTGTACCTCGTCCCATCTGGCATAAAATAATATCTTTGTCCATCTATCGTCTGCCAGCCCGTTACTCTTATCCCCTCACTATTCAAATAATAGTAGGTACTTCCAAACGATAGCCAACCGGTGTGCATATGGCCATCCGGCATCATATAATAATATCGACTCCCAAACGATAACCAGCCGGTGTGCATATGACCATCTGACATAAAGTAATATTTCTTTCCGGCTATTGTCTGCCATCCTGTTACCCGATATCCATTTCCATCGAAATAGTATGTTTCTCCTGAAATATTCATCCACTGGTTTACTACGTACTTCCCATTCGTTAGATATTTCCACTTATCTCCAACCTGAACCCACTGTCCTTTACTCAGTCCCAAGTACTTTGCGATTCCAGTTGCATCTGCAACACCGAGCTTCTTTAATCCTGCCTCAGTTTTCAAGAACTTGTTCACATCATTTGCATTGCTCAAGAAAGCATGTTCCACAATAATTCCCGGTATTCCAGCTTCTTTCGCACAGATTTGAACTGAATAATAATCTGAAATAGAACCATCTGGATATTTCTCATTGACAGTAGTATCTTTGCTGTAAATCGGTGTCGGACGTTTGTTTAAACCAACTGCTGTCAGTTCATTTAATATTTTCTCTGCAAGTTCTTTTCCCTGCGTTGACAATTGTGGTTTCCAACTACTATTCGGGATAATAATTTCTGCACCATTTGCGCTGGCAGCTCCTGAATTCAAATGAAGACTTACATATATTTTTGCTCCTGCCTCTGCTGCTGCCTGTACTCTTTTCTCAATACAAGCTCCCGAAGTTCCCGTTTTCGGATAAGGACACGCTGCAGTTGTTCTTGTCATATAAACTTTCACACCATTATATGTCTCTAATTCTGCCTTTGCATACTTCGCTATTTTTAAAGTCAATTCTTGTTCTGTCAGACCTGACCCACTTGTCCCGCCATGTCTGTTATCATGTCCAGGATCCAGCGCCACGACAATCTCACCCGCTTTTTCTGCGCTTCTTATTCCCGCCACTGCTCCCATCTCTTCTGAAACGGCAGTTAACGCTGATGCAATATTATCCTGTGCCTCAGTTTCTCCATTTTCGTCAATCGTTACTATCGATGTCTCCACTGCATCTTCCGGATCCAACGGCTGCAATTCTTCAATCCCATCGTATGCTTTGTTCACTCCAAATTCTGCTTCTACATTTAAGTCAGTTAATAAAAAACATTGTTCTTGCTGATTTTCCTCAAATCTGATGTCTGTTACCTTATATGTGCTCTGCTCACTTTCATCCACATATTCTTTCGAGAACACATACAGATATCCAGACTGATTACTGCATGTCCATTCTTCTGTTGAACCATCTTCTTTTTGCACAGTAATCCGCATATTGCTTATCTGTTCTGTTCCATCTCCCCAAGACACAACAATGTTTTGTGTGTTCGGTGATTCCAAATAGGGACTTTCTACCAAAATATAATTCAATCTGTTTTCTGCTTTTACTGTATTGGCCGCGTCTGTTTCAGCTACTTCTGTTTCTTCTACCGCCGAACTATTGTCCATTGCCAATGATGTGCTCATCTGAAAATCAGAAAACACCATCACTGCAAGCAGAATAATTGCCACAAACCTTTTTCTTATGCTTTTCATCTTTTTTTCCTCTTCACTCTCACCTAATCATAGCTGATATATCCTTCCAAAACGGCATGTCCTGTATCAAGCGGATTTCCGTTTTCTGTAATTTTAACTCCATCACAATCATACGCCTCTGAGTATGTCCTAACAACACATTCTAGTACCTGTTCCGAACCGGTCGTCCCCATTCCTCTTAGATAATCACCAAATGCTGTATTAACATCTAAATCAATCTTCTCTTCGGAATCATTCACAGAAACACTTTGAACCTCACAAGTTTCAGATAATACAGATGCTTCTTTTAATTTGGCAACAATTACTTCCTGTAACTCTCCTGCCACAGTCACCTCATCTCTAGTAATTTCTCCTGTTGTTTCGTCTATATAATAGACTCCTAATTTCTGCTCTATTTTATCTGTGCCATTCTCTAATTCCTCTTCTGCATCATCTTTTACGCTCTCATTTTTCTCTGGTTCCTTTTCCGGCTGACTTGTCTCCCCTTTGCTACAACCAGAAAAAGCCAACATCACAGCAAATAGTACCACTACTATTTTTCTTTTCACTTTTTCACCTCCTAATTAATTATATTCAGTTCCAATTTACTATATCTTCCTACATTTTTCAACAAAAAAGCATAATATTGTCTTTTTTCTTCTATCTATAGAATTCCTCTGTTTCTCTTTTTTGAATATTTGCCCGAAACGGCATCGACTTATTTTCATTCATCGGCAAGCTTAGCCAGAACTGCTAAACTTGCCGACAATCAGACTCGGGGACTCCCCGAAATGAATTTTCTAAAACAACTTTTCCGGATACACACCGCCATCTACAAGCGCACGCACAGAAGCGACCACCGCCGCTTTATCCTCTTTGTAAGTCACTCCAAACCACTTGTCGTGTGAACGCAATACTTTTACATCTGCGCTTCCATCCGCCAATAAATCTCCAACAATTGTAGGTAAAAGGTATTCTGCTTTTAAGCTATTTTCTTCAACCTTTGATAAAAATTCTCGAAATCCCTTCTCAAGTACTTCAAAAAACTCGGGATGTAATCCCCACATATTCATAGAAACAGGAGAATGTACATCAACTTCTACCATTCCATCTTCCGTGCGAACAGCAGCTCCTTTTTCCGTCTTTTCAATATTGGAAGTCTCAACAATATCTGTCAGCATATGATTTTCATCCACTTTACAGATTCCTCTTGTCACTCCGCCATTTTCACTCAAAGTATTTCCCAGGACAAATCCAACCATACTCACCTGAAGTTTATCATTTCTTTCCTGCTCCTGAATCAGATGATTATACGCCTCCACATAAGCTTCTTTTCCGTAATAATCATCTGCATTAATTACTAAAAACGGTTCACTCACAACATCTTTACAGCAAAGAATTGCCTGACCGGTTCCCCAAGGTTTTGCTCTGTCAGCATATTTTCCTTTAAATTCTTCTGGAATATCCGAAATCTCTTGATATGCATAAGCGACCTCTACAACTTTTTCAATCCTGTTTCCAATCACTTCTTTAAAATCTTTTTCTAAATCCTTGCGGATAACAAATACAACCTTATCAAACCCAGCTTCCATAGCGTCATAGATAGAATAATCCATAATGATCTCGCCATTTGGTCCTACTGGTTCCAACTGTTTAATTCCTCCGCCAAAACGACTTCCAATACCTGCTGCCATAATTACTAACGTTGCTTTTGCCATCTTCTTCCTCCTGTTCGCTATTCGCCAAGCCCTTCTTCTACGATTCTCGCCATCTCTTGCATAGCTTTTTCTTCATCTTCACCTTCACAAATTAACTCAATCACATCACCTTTTTTTATACAAGCACCCAATACGCTCAACACACTCTTGGCATTGGCAGTTGTATTCTTGGAAAGAAATGTAATTTTACTTTGGAACTGCATTGCAGTCTTGCAAAACAGCCCGGCAGGTCTCAAATGAAGACCTGTTGGATTATTGATTGTCAATTTTCTTCGTACCATTCTCTTAGCTCCTCTCATTTTATTTTTTTGTCAAAATAACCTGTATCGTGGCGCCTCCGACAAAACTGCATCCTTCCGGAAGACTCGCTATTGTAACCGGAACATCATAGGTTCCTTCTTCACTGTAACTTTTCAAATCAATAGATGCCGCAATCTTCTCTGCAGACATATTTTCTAATGCTTCATCAAGTCCTTCAAACTGCAATTCTACATTTTGCTCCGGACCATATGAAAGTTCCATGCCTTCCGGCAAATTGTTTACCGCTATCGACCGTACCGGAATTGCAATATTTTTGATTCCTTCTTTTTCAACCAGAATATTTACCACTACGCTTCCCGCCGAACTGTCTGCCAAACTAATTCCGTCCGGAAGATAATCTGTAATATTCACCACAACCTTTGTCGTCTCTGTAAGATTTTCCTGTTTGAGCGCACTGCTTGCAACCTCTATGTCATCTATCTTTTCCACGTCTTCGCGATTTCCCATAATCGTAATACGCTGAGGTTCGATCTGAAGTCCTGACACTGCATACCCGCTTTCAGTTCCAATCTCTGATTGGTCAAACTTCAACTCCACTTCCTTTGTCTCCAGCAAATGCACTTTAATATTCACACCACTGCTGTCCACATCGCTGGATAGCAAGCTTTTATCTATAACATTGTCCGCTGAATCATAATAGATCAGTTCATCCGCCTTTAAGGTTGTATCTTCCGACAACCCCGACACATCTACTCTCGCAACCACTTTACTGATTCTTCCAAGTGATGACTTTGGACCACTGATATCAATGGACTGTGGTTCTGCTTCCAGCTCACCTATCACATAACCACTTTGCAAATCTCCTGTCGCAATCGCCGTAACCGGAAATGTCTTATTTTCGATATTTTCTTTCACAATCTGAATATTTCTCGGATTAGGTAATGCCTCCTTGTAATCTCCTTCAAAACCTTCTATGGTAATTCTTACCGGAACAGAACCTGATTGCTCTTCTTTTAAATCTGCAACCGCCTTAATATCCTCCGTCTTGATTTTTTCCATAATCGAACGTTCTGCCTTCACTGTAACTGCAATCTGCTTTACATCATCCGCAATTTTAAAGGTCTGCCCATGCTCTGTTACCACCTCCGGGTTTGCGACTGTGATCTCCGGATAAAACGTCTTTGTGACAATCGGTCTCGAAATATTCATCACAATAAGCCACAAAAGCGCTGAAAAAAGGAGTGCTATGAACTTTAGGACAAAATTATTTGTCAGTTTGTTTTTCATTCTTTCGCCTTCCTTTCCATATCATAGACCGTTTTTCTTCCAAAGATTTATTCTGTACATGGACAAGCTTCTCTCTTAAGAATTCCGGCTTCACATTCCGTGTAAGGTGTCCTCCCATTGCTATAGATACATATCCAGTCTCCTCTGAAACTGTAATCACAAGCGCATCGCTCACTTCACTCATTCCTACCGCTGCTCTATGTCTCGTTCCAAGCTCTTTGCTAAGTCCCATATTATCAGACAACGGCAGATAACATGTTGCCGAGACAATTCGATTACCTCTCACAATAACTGCTCCGTCATGAAGCGGTGTATTATGTTCGAAGATATTAATCAGCACCTGACTGGATACCAGACAGTCCAACTCAATACCTGTATTCTGATACTCTGTAAGCATAATCTCTTGCTCTACCACAATCAATGCTCCGGTCTTTACCTTTCCCATCTCATAACATGCCGTCACAAGTGCATCGATCGTCTTATCATCAAACCTTCCTGATTCTTTGCTTCGTTCAAACGGAACTACTGCAATCCAAAAATCTTTTTGCCCGAGACGCTCCAACGCTCTTCGCAGCTCCGGCTGAAACACGACAACTGCTGCTGTTGCCAGGACGCTGATGGAATTCGTTGCAATCCACAGAATTGTGTGCATCTTGAAGATAGCCGCGAGTAAAATAAAGACAAGCAGAACAATAATTCCCCGCAAAAGCATCCATGCTTTCGTATGTTTGATCCACACCATCAACTGATAAACCAAAAATGCAATAATAATAATCTCAACAACATCTGTCACCTGTATTTTCGGGAAATACAACTCTTTAAAATATATTTCAAAGAAATTCTGTAATTTCTGTCCCATTTTCTCACCTCCATCTCTTTCACATCTTTTTTACTAATGTTTTAATTCTTCTTCTAGTAATTCTTGAATCTCAAGTTCTTCTTGCAACGCTTTCGTAAGAAGCATCTCGTCGGTCTGGTTCTTCAGGATTTTTTCCTGCTTCAACTCATCCATCCGCGACGTCTCCTGACGTTCATTAATTCGTTTTACCGTTTTCTCAGGTGCAGTCACCGTCACTTTCGGGACTGCTTTTACATAATAAAAATACTCATCATCTTCAAATTGAAGATTCTCTGTTCTTGAATAGTCAACCGCAAATGCAAAAAACTCTAACACAAGCGCCAATAATATCGAAACAATTGTCCCAATAATAACCGCCACATACGGAACATCTACATGCATCGTGACTCTTCCGATCACCACTACGATCACATATACAAGTGCGCCTGAAACAATCGCAATCTTCCACGCATTATCAACTGATAATTTTCTCACACTATATACTACAAGTAAGCAGATCACAAATGCAATAATCGCAGTCCACATCTCCTTATTGTTAAATAACTGTTGCGCAAAAGCGGTGAGTTGGGCAAACATCTCTGAATCCCCTGCTCCTTTTATCGTTGTCTCATACGCTTTTACATATGTAACCATATAACACGCAATCGTTCCAAATGCAATCGGAACTGCACATAAAGGTCCTCCTGTCAATCCGTATACAATCGGTATCAGCATCGGTATCTTCAGTGTGAACGCAATCGGCATCAATAATAGAACAATCGCCTTATCCGGCGTAAATCGGAAATACAAAATAAACATGATTAAAAAAATCACTGCTGCCACCGCAGCCACACCCACGGACAACGCATAAAACTGTACAACTGTAAGTGCCACAGCCACTACCACTGTCGCTGTAATCGGCAAAAATGTACAAATCACTGCAAGACCAAGTGTGACCATCGGATTCGCTGAAATCTTCATAAACCCAATGTTACTGCTGATAAACATAAAAGTTGCCAACGCTAAAATAAACTGAACTCCTTTATCCACAATTTTAGAATATCTCGCATATAGTCTCAGTATAGTCTCTCTCACCTCAATCAAACGATCCATCTACATATTCTCCTTCTCGTAAAGCTTGTTTAACACTAACAGATTATGGCTATATTTTTTCACGCGAGTTCTGGCTTCACTATGCTTTTTCTGATAAAACCGCCCGCTCGCTATCCAATATGCGACTAACACAATCACATAGATTATCAAAATCACTGCTACTAAAATAATTGCTTTTACCAACGTCAGTTCTTCTAAAACCTGATCCATATATGCAATTCCAATCAGTCCGGCAACCATCGCATATCCGATTGTCGTCCAGATCATTGTCGCCAGCCTATGAAAGCTCACATAATCTTTCTTATAGTAAGAACTCACCTTAAAATCTTCTTTTCCTTCTTTTTGTTCGTAGGAAGCAAGCTGCACCATAAGTTTTACTCGTTCTTCATTCAACATAAACGTCACCTCTAAACTTGTTTTCCCCTCAAGACATTAGTTTCAGTATAGCATTATTCAGTATCCTTGTCCAATACTTATAGTCAAAAAACACACTTTTTGAACACCTCTGCTTTTCAATTCCTCTGCCACTGTATCAATTGTGCTTCCTGTCGTATAAATATCGTCAATGACCAACACCGTTTTGTAGTTCTTCCATTGACCTGTAACTGAAAATGCGTGCTTTAAATTTTGTTTTCGTTCCTTATCGTTCAGTTCTTTTTGCGGTCTCGTGTATCTGCTGCGTATTACAGATCTGCTGTCAACCGGAATTCCCATCATCTCTCCAAGATGCTTTGCTACAATCTCCGCCTGATTATATCCACGAAATCTCTTTTTCTTACGATGCAGCGGAATCGGAACAATCACCTCTATCTCCCACTCCCGTATCAGTCTGCCATAGATTCGAATCATCTCTTTCGCATAAAACTCTCCGTAAATACGTCTGTTTTTATATTTGAACTGATATATCGACATACTGACCGGCATCTTGTGTATCCAGATACTTCTTCCTTGATCATATGCATGCACATTTTTCTGACAGTCATAACAATATTCTTGTTCAGCATAGCGAACCGGTTTACCGCACTTTTTGCATCTCGGCTCCGTTATATAAACTACCTTTTCTGCACAATCCTTGCACAATTCCTTGTCGCTGACTTTTCCACAAAAGCAGCATGTTTTCGGATAAATTATCCCCAAAATCTTTTTCCAAATGTTCATTATTTTACGGACTCTTGACACATCTCCTGGTTATCGTCTAAAAATCCTGTATGCATTCCGCCAGACTTGTATATCTGTTCTGCTCATTTGCATTTCGAATCATCTCTTGAAATGTCACATCGCTTCCAACAAGTGTTACACATTTTTTAGCTCTCGTCACCGCCGTATAGATCAAATTTCGGTGATAAAGCTGCCGTGGTCCCTGCAGAAGCGGAATCACAACCGCAGGGTACTCACTTCCCTGCGATTTATGTATGGTGATAGCATATGCCAACTCCAACTCGTCTAATAACTGAAATGGATAATTTACTTTCTTTTTTTCCTCATATTCGACTTCTACCGTCTCCGTATAAGAATTAATTGATGTAATTCTTCCGATATCTCCATTGAATACGCCGATTCCTTTATCTACGACAAGACCGTATTTCGTTGCAATCTCCCATTCCAGCTGATAATTATTTTTTATCTGCATTACTTTGTCACCAACACGAAAAAGCTTATCTCCATATTCTTTTTCTTCTTTACTTTTATCGGGCGGATTCAGATACTGCTGCAAAATCGTATTCAGCCGTTCCACACCCAAAAGCCCTTTCCGCATCGGAGTTAAAACCTGTATATCAAACGGATCTGCCCCCACATATTTCGGTAATTTCTTTTGAATCAGCGCAATCACAACACTGATGATCGTGTTGGCATCCTGTCTTTTTAAAAAGAAAAAGTCTCTGCTCTTATTATCTAAAATGACCTCTTCACCCCGATTGATCTTATGAGCATTCACCACAATGTCACTTTGTTCTGCCTGACGGAAAATCTTTGTCAATGTAATAACAGGAAAACATTCTGATTTGATTAAATCTTTCAAAACACTTCCCGCCCCTACAGAAGGAAGCTGATCCTGGTCTCCCACAAGAATCAGTCTTGTCCCAACCATAACCGCATTGAGCAGCACATGCATTAACGGCAGATCCACCATCGACATCTCATCGATAATGATAACATCTGTCTCCAGCGGATTCTCTTGATTTCTCGCAAATTCCATACGATTATCGTCATTTCCTGGCGCGTATGCCAATTCAAGCATCCGGTGAATTGTCCTCGCCTCGCACCCGGTCGCCTCCGTCATACGTTTTGCAGCTCGCCCTGTCGGTGCCGCCAGAAAAATATCCATACCTTCGCTCTCAAAAAAATGAATCATCGCATTGATTGTTGTTGTCTTTCCGGTTCCAGGTCCTCCTGTCAGAACCAGCACTCCATTCCTCACAGCTTCTTTCACTGCCGTCCGCTGAAGTTCGTCCAATGAAAGTTCTGCATCTTCCTCAATTTGCCGGAGTCTCTTTTCAATCGCATCCTCCGCAATATCGTAAGAAACATTCAAATCGTGAAGCATCTTTGCCGTATTTAACTCTAAATAATAGTAGTGCGCCGGATACACCCGGATTCCATCTTCTTTCTCTTTTAGAACAACTTTCTTTTCCATCGCTAAGTCCATGAGATACTTCTGTATATCACAGATCTCGACTTCCAAAAGCTGCATCGTTCGCCTGAGCAGCTCTTCCTGTGGAAGATAGACATGTCCGTCTGTCACACTCTGCAGCAGCACATAAAAAATCCCACTTCGTATCCTGAAATCGGAATCTGTATGAATTCCTACTTTCGATGCAATCTCGTCTGCTGTTTTAAAACCAACGCCCTGAACATGGTCTGCAATCTGATACGGATTCTCCTCCATCACACGATAAACACTCTGACCATAATGCTCATAGATTTTGGCTGACAAAGCAAGCGATATCCCATATTTTTGAAGATAAATCATTGCTTTTCGCATATCCTTCTTCTCTTCCACCTGCTCTGAAATCTCACGTGCTTTCCGTTCACTGATTCCTTTTACTTCCGCAAGACGCTCTGGTTCTTCTTCAATAATACGAAATGTATCGTCTTTAAATTTGCGTACAATTCTCCCTGCAAGCGCAGCTCCAAGCCCCTTGATCGCACCAGATCCCAAATATCGTTCAATTGATATCAAATCCTCTGGCTCTTTCACTTCATGTGAAATCACTTGCAGCTGCATGCCATACACATTGTGATTCGTATATTCCCCGGACACTTCCAGCATCTCACCCTCACTAATATAGGGAAAAGTCCCGACACATGTAAGCTCTCCATCTTTATTTGTTAAATGAAACACCGTATAGCCATTCTCTTCATTTCGGAATACGATATGTTCTACATATCCCTTTATGACTTCCAAAACCCCATCCTCCATATTCTCCGAGCAAAATTATTTTGCCGCCAGACGACAAGAGCCGTCTCTTCAAGAGACAGCCCTCAATCACTCTACACACTTACGCTTCTTTTCTTCCACTCATAAATTCTACAAACTGACCGGTTCCAACCGCAACAACTTTCATCGGATCTTCGGCAGTCATCGTGTTGATTCCTGTCTTTTCCTCGATCAACTCTTCCAATCCACGAAGGAGAGCTCCTCCTCCGGTCAGAACAATTCCTCGATCCAAAATATCCGCTGATAATTCCGGTGGTGTTCTTTCCAATACCGCAATAACAGCTTCCACAATCTGACTTGTTGTCTCTTTCAAAGCTTCTTCTGTCTCTGAAGATGTCACTGTCACAGTCTTTGGAAGACCTGTCACAAGATTACGTCCACGCACTTCCATCGTCTCTTCTTCCACCAATGGATAAGTTGTCCCGATTTTAATCTTGATATCTTCCGCAGTACGCTCTCCGATCAATAGATTATGCTTTTTACGCATAAATCTTACAATTGCTTCGTCAAAATCATCGCCTGCAATTTTAATTGATGTATTTACTACTGTTCCTCCAAGTGAGATAACCGCAATATCTGCAGTTCCTCCACCGATATCTACAATCATGTTTCCACATGGCTTTGCAATATCAATTCCTGCTCCAATTG
Organism: Faecalimonas nexilis; assembly: GCF_059731825.1. Classification (NCBI taxonomy): domain Bacteria; kingdom Bacillati; phylum Bacillota; class Clostridia; order Lachnospirales; family Lachnospiraceae; genus Faecalimonas; species Faecalimonas nexilis. The sequence goes on from NZ_AP029189.1 coordinate 2,682,727, forward strand.
CCGCTGCAACCGGCTCTTCAATCAAATGTACCTCTCTTGCACCAGCTGCAAAAGTCGCTTCTTCCACTGCCTTCTTTTCTACTTCTGTAACACCGCTCGGCACACAAATACTGATACGCGGCTTCTTAAAAGTTCTCTTTCCTACCGCTTTCTGTACGAAGTACTTAATCATCTTTTCTGTCACTGTATAGTCTGAAATAACTCCCTGTCTAAGCGGTCTTACAGCTATAATATTTCCCGGTGTTCTTCCAAGCATCAGTCTCGCTTCTTCTCCAATCGCCTTGATCGCATTGGTATCTCTGTCAAAAGCGACTACGGAAGGTTCTTTCAATACAACACCTTTTCCTTTTACATATACGAGAACACTGGCGGTTCCTAAATCAATTCCGATATCAACTGACATCTGATTTCTCCTTTCACTGCACTTATCTATTCTATCATCTTTCGTTATTATACATATACCTTACCTATTATAATAAAAATTCCAATAAATGCAAAGAGTTTTTTTTAATTTAAACTTTTTTTAAGGATTGCATCAATATATTTGCCTGTATGCGATGCCGGATTGGCAACAATCTCCTCAGGAGTTCCCGTTGCCACAACGGTTCCCCCTTTGTCTCCACCCTCTGGTCCTATGTCGATAATATAGTCCGCAGTCTTGATCACATCTAAATTATGTTCGATCACAATTACGGTATTTCCATCTGCTGACAGACGATGTAAAATTTCTGTCAATTTGTGCACATCCGCAAAATGAAGCCCTGTTGTCGGTTCATCTAAAATATAAACTGTTCTCCCTGTGCTTCTCTTACTCAATTCGGTTGCCAATTTAATTCTCTGTGCCTCACCGCCAGAAAGTGTAGTGGACGGCTGACCTAATCGAATGTAGGAAAGTCCAACATCATACAGGGTCTCCATCTTTCTTCGAATGCTAGGAACATTCTCAAAGAAATGAAGCGCCTCCTCCACAGTCATATTCAGCACATCATAAATGCTCTTTCCTTTGTATTTTACTTCTAACGTCTCTCTGTTATATCGCTTTCCATCACAGACTTCACACGGAACATATACATCTGGAAGAAAATGCATTTCAATCTTTAAAATCCCATCTCCTGAACAAGCCTCACATCTTCCGCCTTTGACATTAAAACTAAATCTTCCTTTTTTGTATCCTCTCGCCTTTGCATCCGCAGTTGCCGCAAAGAGATCGCGGATTAAATCAAAAACTCCTGTATACGTTGCCGGATTCGATCTAGGAGTTCTTCCAATCGGCGACTGATCAATGTCAATGACTTTGTCAAACTGTTCAATTCCTTCTATCCTCTTATGTTTCCCTGGAATTGTTCTCGCTCTGTTAAGATCCTTAGAAAGTCTTTTGTAAACAATTTCATTTACTAAAGAACTTTTTCCTGAACCAGAAACTCCAGTCACGCACGTCATTACACCAACCGGAAATGAAACATCAATATTCTTTAAATTATTTTCTGCTGCCCCAATTACTTTCAGCCAGCCTTTCGGTTCTTTGCGCACATCCGGTACCGGAATCTGCATGCGTCCACTCAGGTATGCACCAGTAACAGACTTCTTATTCCGCATAATCTCTTTTGCAGTACCTGCTGCAACAACTTCTCCACCATGTTCGCCCGCTCCCGGACCAATATCCACAATATAGTCCGCTTCCAGCATCGTATCTTCATCATGCTCTACTACAATCAAACTGTTTCCCAGATCACGTAGATGTTTCAATGTCTTCAATAGTTTATCATTATCTCGCTGGTGAAGTCCGATACTTGGCTCATCCAGAATATAAGCCACTCCAACCAGACCTGAACCAATCTGTGTTGCCAGACGGATACGCTGAGCCTCTCCTCCCGAAAGACTTCCTGTTGCTCTGGCAAGTGTCAGATAATCCAATCCTACATCCATCAAAAATCCAATACGCGCTTTGATTTCTTTTAAAATCTGTCCACCGATTAACTCCTGCGTCTTTGTGAGCTCTAATCCTTCCAAAAACTGCTGAAGTTTTTCAATAGAAAGCGACGTGACTTCCGCAATATTTTTATCTCCCACTGCAACTGCCAACGCGCTCTTTTTCAATCTCTGTCCGCCACATTCATGACAAGGCGTAATCCGCATAAAACTCTCATATTCCGCCTTCATCGTCTCTGAGCCTGTTTCACGATATCTTCTCTCTACATTTTTTATAATTCCTTCGAATGCAACATCATAAATACCTTCTCCGCGCTGCCCTTTATAATACACCTTCACTTCTCGTCCATTGGTTCCATGAATCAAAATATCTTTGACTTCCTGCGGATAATCTTGGAACGGCGTATCCAACGAGAAATTATATTCTTTACAAAGAGCTTTTAATATTGCTCTTGTGTAACTTCCTTTGTCTGTACAAGACTGCCATCCCATCACTACGATAGCGCCTTCATCTATACTTAACGATTGATCCGGGATCATCAAATCTACATCAAACTCCATCTTGTATCCCAGTCCAAAGCAAACCGGACATGCCCCAAATGGATTATTAAAAGAAAAACTTCTCGGTTCAATCTCTTCGATACTGATTCCACAATCCGGGCACGAAAAACTTTGGCTAAAATTCAAAGGTTCTCCGCCAATCACGTCCACAACCAAAAGTCCCTCCGCCAATGCCAGTACACTTTCAATTGAATCCGTCAATCTCTTTTGAATGCCTTCTCTTACAACAAGTCTGTCCACGATAATCTCTATATTATGCTTAATATTTTTGTCCAGAGAAATTTCTTCTGACAATTCATATAAATTTCCATCAATGCGCACACGTACATAACCGCTTTTCTTTGCCTTTTCCAGCAACTTTTCATGCCTTCCTTTTCGTCCTCTCACAACCGGCGCAAGAAGCTGGATCTTTGTTCCCTCCGGAAGCTCCATAATCTGATCCACCATCTGGTCCACCGTCTGCTTTTTTATCTCCTTCCCACATTTCGGACAGTGTGGGATCCCTATTCTTGCATAGAGCAGACGAAAATAATCGTAAATTTCTGTCACCGTTCCAACTGTAGAACGTGGATTTCGATTCGTTGATTTCTGATCAATAGAAATCGCCGGTGAAAGCCCCTCAATACTTTCTACATTCGGTTTCTCCATCTGGCCAAGGAACTGTCTCGCATAAGAAGACAGCGATTCCATATACCTTCTCTGTCCTTCTGCATAGATTGTGTCAAATGCTAAGGATGACTTCCCCGATCCACTTAGGCCCGTCAACACAACAAGTTCATTTCTCGGAATATCCAAATCTATATTTTTCAAATTGTGCTCATTGGCACCCCGTATTTTTATATATTGTTTTGCCATCGTATACTCCTAACCTTCCATATCCTGTAACTGCTTTTTCAGCTCAATCAATTTGTCGCGCAACTCTGCTGCCGCCTCGAAATTCAATTCTGCCGCTGCTTTCTTCATCTGCTTTGTAACATCTTTTATCAGTTTTTCCAATTCTTTTTCACTCATTGACTCCGGATCTTTTTCAAGACGCAATTCCTCCGCCGCTACCTTCTTAGAAATACTGATCAGATCTCGCACTGACTTTTTAACAGTCTGAGGTGTAATTCCATGTTCCTCATTGTATGCCATCTGTATCTTTCTTCTTCGTTCTGTCTCTTGAATCGCTTTTTCCATCGACTCTGTCACATGATCCGCATACATGATAACATGACCATCCGCATTACGGGCAGCTCGCCCAATCGTCTGAATAAGCGAAGTCTCCGAACGCAGGAATCCTTCCTTATCGGCATCTAAAATTGCAACCAATGTAATCTCAGGAATATCAAGCCCCTCACGCAACAGATTGATTCCGACAAGCACATCAAATACATCGAGACGCATATCCCGAATAATTTCTGTCCGCTCTAACGTATCAATATCTGAATGAAGATATTTCACCCGTATACCAAGTTCACGCATATAATCTGTCAAATCTTCTGCCATTCGTTTTGTCAACGTTGTAATAAGAATCTTATTTTTCTTTGCAATCTCCTTGTTCACTTCACCGACCAGATCGTCGATCTGTCCTTCCACCGGACGCACTTCAACCTCCGGATCAAGAAGACCTGTCGGTCGGATAATCTGATCCACACGCAAAAGTTCATTCTTTTCTTCATATTCTCCCGGCGTCGCAGATACAAACAACATCTGATTTACCTTACTTTCAAATTCTTCAAAATTAAGCGGTCTGTTGTCCTTTGCTGACGGCAAACGGAATCCATAATCTACAAGAGTGGACTTTCTAGACTGGTCACCCATGTACATTCCACCAATCTGAGGAATGGTCTTGTGCGATTCATCAATCATAATCAAAAAATCATCCGGAAAATAGTCAATCAATGTGTGCGGCGGCTGCCCCGGCGCCAGTCCTGTCAAATGCCTTGAATAATTCTCTATTCCCGAACAAAATCCCGTCTCTCGCATCATCTCAATATCGAAATTCGTCCGCTCTGCAATACGCTGCGCTTCCAAAAGCTTGTCTTCTCCTTTAAAATATCGGACTCTTTCTTCCAATTCTTCCTCAATCGCCTTTGTTGCTCGATCCAGCGCTTCCTTTGACACAACATAATGCGATGCTGGGAAAATCGCTACATGCTTCAACGCATTTTTAATCTCGCCCGTCAAAACATCAATCTCTGTTATTCTCTCCACTTCATCCCCGAAAAATTCCACACGAATTGCATAATCTTCCGAAACTGCCGGAAAGATCTCCAGCACATCTCCTCTTACCCGAAATGTCCCGCGTTTAAAATCCATATCATTGCGATCATACTGTATCTCAATCAACTTCGCAACAACCTCATCCCGATCTTTTATCATCCCAGGGCGTAGTGAAATTACCATCTCCTGATAATCAATTGGCGAACCTAATCCATAAATGCAGGATACACTCGCCACAATAATCACATCCCGTCGCTCAGAAAGTGCTGCCGTTGCCGAATGGCGCAGCTTATCAATCTCATCATTGATGGATGAATCCTTCGCAATATAAGTGTCAGATGACGGAACATATGCTTCCGGTTGGTAATAGTCATAATAGGAGACAAAATACTCAACTGCATTATTCGGAAAGAATTCTTTGAATTCGCTATAAAGCTGTGCAGCCAGCGTTTTATTATGTGCAATAATGAGTGTTGGCCTATTTAATTCCTTGATAACATTTGCCATTGTAAAAGTCTTGCCAGACCCCGTAACCCCTAGTAAAGTCTGGCATTGGTTGCCTTCCTGGAAACCTTTCACAAGCTGTTCGATAGCCTGCGGTTGATCTCCTGTAGGAGCATATTCTGATACCAGTTCGAAGTGATCCATAGTCAAAAACCTCCTTACTATTTTCATTATTAACCCGAAAATTCGTACATGTCAGGTGAAAAATACGTTCCAATTTTGCTGAAAAATAGGTAAAAAAACGCCAATGTACGAATTTGGTCACCCAAGTGGATATTTTCCGGTTCGCAACACCTCGTACTATCCTCCATGATTTGATACTACAGTATACCACAATTTATCCCTTTTCAAAACTATAAAGACCTATTAGTCAATCATAATACCTAAGCACACAGAACAGCATTACTGATATTTTTCTGCATTTTTATTCCATATATTGTATTCTTATGCACGAACATACGTTCAATTTTAGTATATCTGTTCTTGTGTATTTCGTCAATAAAAGAATTTTTCTACTATCTACTTTTCTCTTTCCCGTAAAAAAAAGAGCATACAGCAAATAACCTGCAGTATACCCTTTTCTATTGATTTCCCATATAGATTAAGCCAATCTATGCAGAACTTTCTTTCCATATTTTTCTTTTAGTATTTGAATATCTTCACTATCATATGGATGCACTTCATCTATAAATGCATCAATCTCCTCTACCCCTCCTTCTATTAATGCCTGCTTGTCTGTATAGACATCAAATGTAATAATCGATTTGGAATGTCCTAACGACGCTGCTATTGCCTTTTGATTGATATCATTCTTCATTAATAATGTGGTATACGTATGACGTAAATCATGAAATCGTATATATGGCAATCCTGCTTCTTCTATTAATTTTTTATAATGGGTATATATGTATGTGGTAGATCTTGGTCTTCCATAACTAGAACAACAAATGTAATCCATATCTTGAAATACCCATCTTCCATGCTGTCTCCTGCTTCGGTTTTTCTCATATTTTTTCCTTTCTTCTAGTATTTCGCTAAATAAAAAATTAGGAATTTTCTCCACACGATTACTTGCAGGTGTCTTCACATCAATTTCCTGCTTTGTTCGTGTCTTTGGTGCTATTTCATTTTCGTCTACCTCTAAACTTCTTCCTAATTGCCGTTCTATTTTTAATGTGCGATTTTCATAATCTATATCTGTGTACTTTATTCCACTGATTTCACTTTTCCTTAATCCCATTAAGAGTGCAAATAATATATACAGATAAATACGTGTATCTTTTGCTACTTTTATTAAATGCTTTACCTGCTCCAACGCGTACGTTTTTGATTCATCAATTACGATTTCATGGTATGGAACCTTTTTCGCACCTTTAGGAAGATTTAATCCCTCCGCCGGATTATATGTAATCAAATTTTTAGAAAGTGCAAATTCTAATGAGGTATTCAAAATCGGCTTAGCTATTCTTGGAATGGAACTATATTTTTCAACCAACTTTTTATACAATTTTGAAATGTGCCCCTGATTTAACTTTACTAAAGTTAATTTTCCCAATTCTGGAATAATGTGCTTTTCAATACAATTTTTATAAGTATTGTAAGTACAAGCACTTACACCTTCCTTGCTTCTTATAATATTTTCCAACCAATACGTCAGTAGCTCTTCCACTTTTATATTTTTATAAACAACATATTTCTTATCGTGTAATTGAGCAATCACATGATTTCTTTCTTTTTCTGCCTCTTCTTTCTTTGCAAAACCAGAATGTTGGGATTCCTTTTCTTCCATATCATCAAATATCACAGTTACACGAAATCCAAACTTTCCTTTAATTTTTATCACATTGCCAACACGATAATCTACATACGCTCTGAGTTTTATTTTATTTAGATCCATACGCTGCCTCCTCTGCTAGAAATTCCTTATTCAAAAAATCTGTAATCTGATTTCCACCCTCAATTACTTCCAGGTAAAATTCAAATGTTGTATGTACGGAATGATGCCCCAGCAATGCTGATATTTTCGTTAAAGGCACTCCTCTCTCAGCTAGAATTGTAGCATACATATGTCTTAATCCATGCACTGTAATATGTGGCAATCCATTTCTTTCACATAGTCTCCTGATTTCTGTATTTAAAGAACACAACCCTCTTGGATTTCCATTTTTCTGACAAGAAATAAAATTCTGATCTTGAAAGTCTTCTCCCATTCTTTCCTTCAGTAATTGAATTCTATCTTTTCTGCGTTCGACTTCCACCAATATAATTTCGGGCACTTTTAATCTGCGTTTTCCACTTTCGCTTTTTGGATCACGTAAAATACTCTGATACTTTATAATTTCATAAGTTCCCTCCTTGGTTTCTATATCAGCTACCAACTGTCTTTGAACTGTGACCGTTCTTTCTTCAAAATCAAAATCGTCAAATTTCAGTCCTAATATTTCCCCTTTTCTCAGGCCACAATATAACCCCAAAATAATCTCTAAAAACCAATTTCTTTCTTTTGCGGCTGTCAAAAAGCATCTTGTCTGACTTTTATTTAAAACGGTAATCTTTCTTTTGGGTCTTGGATATGTTTTCGTTGCTTTTACTGGATTATTATTTATTAAACGAAGAAACTGTGCATCTTTCATTGCAATATATAATGTTTCCCTGCTTTTGAATCCTGCCGATTTACAGTATTTTGCCACTTTATCCAATAACTCATTCAAATAATCTGTGCTGACAAACTTCAATTTTATTTTTTCATCTATATTAGGTAATAGCATTCCATATAGCACATAGGATACTAAATATCGGGTAGTTGACTGTACTCTTTCGGAAAAGATACTCACATACCAATAAAGTAAGAAGTTTTTTAATGTTACCTCTTTATCCACTTCTAAAAAGGTCATATTCATCTTCCTATCAAATTCTTTTATATGTTCCTGATACGCTTTTTCTGCTTCTTCAGCTGTTTCAAATCCACCCTTTTTCCCATATTTGATTGTATAATCCGGCAATAATTTTTTTGTTCTATGATTCCAGGTATTTCTCTCAAAAAATGCATGTGGATATTTTTTTACTTTCTTAACCATTCTTTCACCTCTGCTCTATATAGTTTCTCCATTCATCCATCTATCAAAAGAATCCTTAGGCACCCGATATATTCTTCCTATTTTTATAACCCGAAACGGTTCCTGCTTTTTATTTACAGAATCCAGAAATTCATATACCTTACTCCTTCCAATTCCTAAAATCACTTGTATTTCATCCGCGCTATATACTTTTTTGGTAACCTCCATATCTGCCATATTCCACCTCCTTCCCAATTTAAATGACATCTATGTATCCTGTTTCTAGTTTCTTAAACTCACTTCACAAAAGAGCACACAAAAGTTCGAAGCTTTGTATGCCATTCTATGAACTATAATTTCAGCTATTTAGGATTTGTTCTTGCAACTGTTGGATTCATTTTGAGAAAAATTTAAGAAAAAGACACCAAAACTAAATCTGTTTGATGTCTTTCTAAAGAATTATAGGAATAACAATTCCAAAATTATGATACTCTGTCATTAGCAGAGCAAATCTGTAATATATTTGAATTTCTTCAAATAAAAATTCTATTATAAAACTACGATTATCTATATCTGTTGTCAAATAAGAAAATACTAACTAATCTTCTGTTCGCCCCATTGAATCTGAAGTTTTCCTTCCTGGTCCACACTGGTTGTCATCAAAAGGGAAAATATCTGGGGATTGATGCCGAATCTTTCATATAGTTCTCCGTTTTCTAGCAATTGATTTTTCATAAACAGGTTAAGTTTCTCCTTCGCCAGTATCATCTTTAGCAGGTTCACTTCAATGGAATTTTCATAAATTAAAAATACCACCTGCTTAAAATTTCTGGACGTATACCGGATAAACCGAAAATAATACTGTTCCATAGCCGCATGATTGTAATGAAGCTCTGGTAGGATAATTTTATCCACATCATCTATATTCATAGATTCTGACAAGCTTTGCTGCGTAGAAAGTAATATCCCATTTTCTGTCTTTCTTAGTTTTTCTACAATCCTCTGCCGCTGCTTGCATGGAACTTTATCCCCTGTGATATAAAAGATCTGCCTTTCTGGAAATGCCTGCTTTAAATATCGGTAATAGGAATCTGCCACTTCTATTCTGCGTACTCCAATCGCAACCTTCTCATACTTCCACATCTGCAAAAGACGGATTGCTTTTTTTACCTTCGTAGGTACTTCATTGCTATCGTATTCGTATGCAAGAGAAGGATCTGCACATATCTTCAGAAGGAGCAGCAGTTGCTGCAAAATCCGAAACATGGAATCCTTTCGTGCATTGCCGTAAGCTGCAAAATACTTCCTGCGGATTTTATCAAACTCTTTTACTGCTATTCGATACACTTCTTTTTCCCTTTCGCTAAAAGAACAGGTTCCCTGGTAAATCTTATAAATTTTCCTTCCTACCACTTCTTCAAAATTTTTTGTTATGACTGTTTTTTCTAATAATTCATCTAAAAATGATGCATTATAAATATCCTGATTTGCCTTCTCCAGACCAAACACTGTAATCTTCTTTGGTAAATAGGAATAAGAAAACAGTTCATACCCTCTTTTATAAGCTGGAAATGGCTGATTCAAAAAGAAGTTCCTATTTTTTCCATCTGTCCGTTTTTGAATCGGTAGATCCATTCATTCTTTGCCAGATAATGAATGGAGTTGTTATAAAGCAGTTCTAATTGAGGTGCTGCTTCTACCACGTTATTTCTTGTCAGTGTTCCTGTTGCCAGCACTTTATATCTGCATTTTCGAAAAACAGAAAGCATTGCTTTTGTACGTTTTGAACTTCCGTTGGTAATTGCATCACTTTCATCAAAAATCAACATGACTTTCTGACAGCGGATACGTAACAGTTTTTTCATCTCCCTTTTTAATTCCGTAAGCAGATTGATAGTCAAGAGCACAATCTGTCCTCTCTGTACCCTTTTTATGTCCTCCCTCTTCCGAATACGGTAAAAATCAATCTGATAGTCTTCCAATATTTCTTCCCATGTATTATTGATTGCCAGGGCTGTGCCGACAATGAATATATTCCGGACAGGATTATATTTCATTCTGTACTGCGCCATTGCCAGTGTACAAAGGCTTTTTCCAGTTCCCATAGAAAACTGTAGGGCAGCGTATCGTTTCTGCAACAGTTTATTCACTTCTTTTTTCTGTACAGCATTCAGATATTTGACCTCCCCTGTCATTTGACTTGTTACATGCCAATTTCCCAGATATTCTGCAATTTTGTCATCCTGCTTCATTTTCTCAAAAGGTGTTTCCTGCAATGCAAATTCTCGCCGTTTCTTCTTTAAGAACTGCTCAAATCCAGGAACTTCTCTTTTGGATAATACAAAAGAATTGATAGAACCCAAATTCATATCGGTCCCATTTTCCCGATAATCCTTTTCTTTAAATCCATAAGTTGTCTTTACAATCCGGATTTCATTCCTGTATGTCTTATTCGCAGAAGATAAAATCCCCTTTAATTTCCGTAAAACATCTTCCGGCTGTATTTTAATTTTTTCCCACTCCTGCCAGGAGAGTTCCTCCGGTTTCGTCTGCTTCAGGTATTTCTGCAAAATCGCTTCTGCCAGTCCAGCTTTATGAGCGATATTTCGATTTCTTTTGATATCAAACAAAAGTTTCACCGTTTTTTCCTGAAATACCTGTTTCTGCTTTGCCTCTAAATCTGTATTCTGACATTCAAAATAAATATTTGCAGCATTTTTTCTTCGTTCCTGAAGAACCGGTAACACATAAGTTTGATAAATTTCCTGTGGCCGCTTCAGAACTTCCAACTCTGTAGTGTATGGTCTTTCTGTTACATACTGACTCTTTTTCTGCAAAATCATTGCTTTTGTCCGAAAAGATGTCACACCATACTCTTTGAATGCATCTGCCGGCAAAGAAAATTGTACAATCAAATTAAACATGTGATTGATTTCTTCAATATCCCCTTTATTTGAAAAATCATCTGAAAGGAAACTTTCCGAGACCAGCAAAACCAAAAGACCCCCGTTTTTCAGTACCTGATATGCTTTTTTGCAGTAATACATCTGGGAAGATACCGGTGCTTCTTTTGTTCCCCATTCCAGATGAAAGGGCGGATTTCCAAACACAATATCTCCGCTTAAAACAGGGGAATACTGCCGGATATCGCCATATTGCAGGTTTGCCTTCGGGTAGAGGTACTGGGCAATCTTCACCGCTTTCATATCAATTTCTGTTCCATAGATATTACTTTCTGTAGGAAGATAATTAAAAAAATCTCCTTTACCATAAGTCAAATCATAAATTACATCCTCCGTTTCCGGTTTGACACAGGCAACAAGAAATTCACATATTTCCGCTGGTGTAAAAAACTGTCCCTGCTCTACTTCTTTTTTCGCTTCTGTATAAGCATGAAAATTTTGAAAGTCTTTCCTGTCCAGTCCATGCAGCCCACCATTTCCCATATATACATTAAAAATATCCTCTGGTGTGATCCCATATAGTTCTGCTTCATGGTTTTCCACTAGATACAGAATTTTCGCATTCAATTTTTGCCTTTGCTCCATTGGTATTTGAAGTCCCTTATCTCTTTTGTATTTTCCCATTAGGCCGCCTCCTTATAGCCGAGATACTCTTTGGCAAAAGACAATGCATGTACACCACTGACAAAAACAATATCCCATCTGCCATTTTTAAAATACTTAAATTTAACAACTTTCTTTCCAAGCGCAGGGTGTTCATCAAAAATCCCTTCTTTCTCCTTTTTCCCGCTATATGAAAAACTTACAAATCTTTCCAGCCAGCCATCATAAATAGAAACCTGTTCTTTACTGGAGTCAAAAAAAGTCAATGCCCGTAAAAGTGCTTTATATTTTTCACTATCCAGACAGATTTCGTATTCTCCCCAAAGATCTGTTTTGCTGCATAACAGGTTTTGAATGGACAGTTTTTTACTTTGCAATTTATATTTTGCATAGGTCACTCCTGCTTTTGCATCTGTTTTAATCTCCTGCTCCACTTTCTCCTGAAAACTAAAACCGCCCAGATAAGAAAAAATATCATCCAAAATCAACGGATACTCAATTCTGGCAAACAAAACTTCATGAAGATTTTCTTCTTTCTGTTTACAGCATTTCTTCCTTTCTTCCCGATAAATTTGCTTCTCTTCTTCTGTTAAAGAAGAAATCCGCTTATGTAATACGGGTTCTGCAGAATCCTGCAGGGAAATATAGCGTTCATACGAATGTTTCTGTATGGCAAGACCATATTTCCGGTTAAAGAAGGAAATAATGGTTCTGATAAAATGATTATGTACCTTTTCCATCAGTTCTGTTTGTTTCTTTTTATCCATACAAATCAGGTTCTGTTTGTACACCCTATCTGCATATTTCTGTACCTTTCCATAAAAGGTCAGTTCCTGCTGGTGCAGTGTTTCCATATCTACAAACATACTTAAAAAATGATTTCTGGTACTGTCATATAATTTTTGCTGTATCTGACAAAATTGCTGGTCTTCTTTGGACAGCCTGGTCTTATTTTGGATTTTGACACGTTGTAATTTTTCCAATACATCATTCATATCTCTGTTCCTTTCTCTTCATAAGAAAAGGCAGAAGAATGTTCTAATCCTTCTGCCTGTGTTTCTATTCTCTTAAAATTTTTATATTCCTATGCAGCCTTTTTTTCTTCTTCTCCTTTTAGAAGCCTTAATTTTTCTTCTGCATAATGAACAAATTCTACCATTTCCTGCGGATAACGAATCCGCCCTTTCCCCTGACATTGCACAATCTTCCCTCTTCTCCAGTCAACCGTAAAAAAGGGCTTATCCGGATCGGTCTTTTTCCGGATAAAATACACATCACATTCCCGATTGGCAATATGAGGGATATAACTTCCTACACAATGTCCTAACGCCTGTCCTTCTTTTTGGATTTCCTGATAATTTCCAGGAACTTTTAAGATATAGTCCTGATTCTGAATTTGTTTCCCCAGTAGTTTTATATCTTTCTTCAAAAGTTGGTTCACAGTTCTTCTTTCTTTTGCCTGTTTTTTTCTTTCCATCTTATCTTGTTGTTTTTGATACTCCCGGAAAGTCTTGTCGTGAACATCTTTAAAATTTTTTGGAAACAGAACGTATCGGCTTTTCAGATCATATTCCAATTTTTCTGCCCACTCAATATAATCTTTCCAGCTTCTTATATACGTCTGATAACATTTCATTTCTGCATGACTGATACCAGATACATCACCGGACAACTTATATGCCTTTCCTTTTTCTTCTTTTTCAATCTGCTTTGCCAGATAACTCACAATTTTCCGAATAGATGCATACTGGTGTAATTCCAAAAAATCTTTATTACTCTCAAAAATTTTACAATACCCAAAGATTTCCTGTTCAGACAAATGGATATTTAGTTTCTCCATTTTTTTCAAAACGTCCAATTCCTTCATTCCCATATTATACCTGCTCAGAATAGAACAAAAACGTGAATTTATTCCCAATAGATGCCTGATATTTGTTTCATTTGTTTCTTTCCACTCACTTGGAAGGTGATATAGACATTCCAAAGCAAAATAAAACATATTCTGCTTCACGAACTGTTCAAGCAATGGGAAGTTCAAATATGTCTTCAAATAATATACAACCGGAAATTCTACAGAACGATTATGTTTAACAAAATAATCTAAAGAGCAATACTCAAATGGAGTTCCTTTAAAAACATTTTTCAAATTATATGGATACACCATTCCAGGCATTTGGGTTATCGTCTGATATGCTTTTATCGTATAATTCAAATGATATCTGTAGTGAAAATACGGATCTATATATTTCTCTTTCCATACATTCTTATGAGCCAAACAGCTATAAACCGGGTAATAAAAATGGAATTTTTCCTGAAATACAGCCCGATAGTCTTCATGATAAGATAATGTATATTCTCCCGTACCATGCGCAGCATAAGATTTTCTAACTTCAAAATGACGTAGTATGATTCTATCTGATGCTTTTTCAATTTTAACTGCTTCTGAATAATCAGAAAAATATCCTGATTTTCCTTTTGCTTTAAAAATTGATTTCCGCTTGCAAATGGGACACACATATTCTTTGTTATGCCTTGGTATAGATCTCTCCAATTGATATTCCGATTTACAATGACTACATGTGCAATCCATCATCTTTCTTCTGGAATACTGATAGAAAATATATTGACTTTCTTTTAACACCTCGTATTCCAGCCATTTTTCAAATCTCCCAGTCACTGGTTTCACACTGCGAAATAGAGACTCTATATCTTTTATACTTCTTTTTTTTCTTTTTAACGACTTTTCTGCTTTTCTTTTCTGCTGTTCTATTTGTATCAGTTGTATACTGTCTACGGCATCATCTGTACAATGAAAAAACTGTTGAATACTCCTTTTTTCCTTATATGTTCGTATCGCAATCTGAGATATAAATTTCCCCTTTTCAGCTTCCAAGATATCCAAAGTTTTTATAGACCAACGGTTTTCTTTTATAAAATATGTAATAAAGTCTCTATTAGAAAAAAAGATGCGACAGAACGGCTGATATTGCTCCTTTATAATGTTTTCCGCGTCATAAAGATTTAGGATTAAAGTCCGTTTATGTGCTACCGTAGCCTTTTGTACCTTCATCAGATAGTTTTGTCTGCAAAGTTCCATATATTGTTTATCCTTAATACCGGCTTCCACAACAGGTATCTTTTTAAGTAGTGCTTTCTTCATTTTCCTTCTCTCCATTATTATGAAATATATCATCTTCCAAATCTTTTTTTACAGGAATTGCTTCTAAAAAACAGGCTGGTATCTTGAAATATTCTGCAATTTTCTGAAGTTCCCTTTTTAATTCTTCTTCTGCACAAGCCATCTGACATAAGTAAGCAGAAACTTCTGCATTTTTCCAGTATCTTTCAAACTCACAGGACTGAAAAATATCGATATCATCTAAGTTCAAAATTTCCTGTTCCGTCATGCTTTCCGGGCAAAACATCTCCGCATTACGTATATAAATGCTTTTTACCGTAATAATATAATTTTCTCTTTTCATCCTTTACTGTTCCTTCCTTTTTCTTCTACAAGTTCTGCTTTTTCTGCATCAAGAAACTTTTTCGCAGAATCGCGGATTGCCTCTTTTAGTGCCACATCATATTCCATATGATAATCCTCATAATATTTTTGGAATAAAGTGATGCTTCTTTCCTTGTAATCTTCATTTGCTTTCAATTTGCTATACATCTCTTTTGGAAGACAGTCTTCCATATTTTCCAGAACGCTTTCTTTTAAGTACAAATACTTCTGTTCTTCATACGCCTGAAATAATTCCCACTCTGTCAACAGAATTTTCTGCCCATTTCGAACAATTTCCATACCTTCTTATTCACCCTCTTCTCTCATTTTACGCTGCGGCACTAAGGTTGACCGGAAGAACCAGATATACATAACTGTCTTTTTCATCTCTTACAGTACATGGCGTTTTTGCACTCGTAAAATACATGAAGACTTCCTCATCATCAATCACTCGCAGCATCTCTAATAAAAATTTTGGATTAAACCCAATTCGTAATTTCTCTCCCTCTTTTACAACGAACATACTTTCATTCATAGAGCCCATGTTTGATGCTGCTTCCAATGACAAAATATTTTCTTCAATATTTAGAATAATTGGCTTTTTTGCATCGTCCTTCAATAACAAACTTGCTCTGTCAATACATTCCTGTAATTCCTTTTTTTGAACTTTGATTTTTGTTCCATAATCTTTTGATAATAACTGCTCCACTTTTAAATATTCTCCCTCAATCAACCGGGAGATTGCCCTGGTATTTTCTATCTCAAACTGAATATGGTTCTCTGTAAAGTAAACTGCAATTTCCTTCTCCGGATCTCCGCCAATAATCTTGATGATTTCTGCCAGTGTTTTTCCTGGAACAATGACCTTTCGCGGTTCATATTCTTTTTTCAGTTTGATTTTTCTAAGTGAAATACGGTGTCCGTCCAGCGCTACAATTTTCAGTTCTTTTCCATTAATTTCCCACAGTTCTCCTGTCATTGCCTTCTTTGAGGAAGTATCTGCTACTGAAAAAATCGTTTGCCGGATTGCCTCTTTTAAGTCAAACTCTGAAATCGTGACATGATTCTTCCGTTCCATATCGGGAATACAGGTGTACTCTTCTGCTGACTTTACAGAAAGATTATACTTCGTCTTCTTACAGCGTACAGTCGCCTGATCTTTTTCCCCTGTTTCCAGTACGACATCTCCCTCTGGAAGTTTTCTTACAATCTCCCCAAATACTTTTGCCTGGATTGCAATACTGCCTTCCTCTTCAATGTTTCCCGGCATTACTGTTTCAATCCCCAATTCCAGGTTATTCCCGGTAAGGGTAATCTCCTCTTTTTCTGCCCGGAGCAAAAGACACTCCAAAATAGAGGTGGTTGCTTTTGCAGGAACTGCCTTTGCTACAGTCTGAACTGCCTTTGCTAAATCTGTCTTTTTACAAATAATTTTCATAAAATAGTTCTCCTTTCATACAACGATAATGTCTGCTTTTAAAAACTGAATTTGTCCTCCTTTCCATTTCTGCATACAAAAAAAGACACAAAAAACCATACGATTCTTCATGTCTTTCTTTCTATTTCTCAGGATATTCCTTAAAATACTGCTTTTGGCTTCTGCCAAAATGAAATACTAACTACAAATTTTTCCATTTGTAAAAATATATTCAACAATATAATAACACAATATATAGTTTTTTACAATCCATTTTTCCTATATATTGTATGTATAATATTTCCTTATAAAAACTCTTTTTGTCCCATGTTCCAAAGGAACTCTTTAATCGTATCCATCTCCTTTTCTTTACATAAAATGCTTTTATTCTGATATAGGTAAATCATCTGCCCAGTCACATCTATTATAAAATCCTGATTGACAAGATATTCTCCGGAAACGTTTAGAAAAGAGGTCTTTTTTCGTATTGTTTCCAATACTTTCTCTGTCAGTATATAACCCGATTTTTTCTCTCCTTTTTCTGTACAAATATCCCCGGTTTTTAAATCAATATAAACAACTTCGGATAAACACATAGCCCATGCAGAATCCATGCTTTGATCAAACAGGAAAATCGTTTTCTTTGGAAAATACTTTCTGAAAAAATGCTGGTAGATATTTAAACTTTCTACCTGTTCTTTTTCCGTCAAATAATGTGCTGCCTTATATTCATATCCATAAAAAGCCCGATTCGTAGACGTTCCGAAAAAGTAGAGAGAAGTTTTTTGTCCTGTTTCCCGGATATATTTGGCGGCTGTCAGTCCACAATTATCTATCGTATCTTCCAAAAACACGATATCCATAGGACTTTGTTCATTTGCTTTGCGCAAAGCCTTTATCGTAGAATATTCATAAATCGCATATATGTTATCTAGCTGACACGCTTCCTTTCGGATCTTCTTTCGTATATCATCCAAAAGCTTACTTTCTTTCTGGTAAAATATCGCAATTTTCATCATTTGTATTCCCTCCCCTTTTTCTTTTAGAATAGCATGCTCCGGTAAAACCACAAGGTTCTTTGTTTAAATTGCCTTTTTTATTGCGTAATTGGCTGTTCATGGTATTTTTTAGGGGGCATGTCACCGACACACCCCCGCCATCATCAAATTTCTATGCTACAAATGTGAAAAATTTTTCTTCCACATTCACACGACAGACTCTGTCATTTTCCAGTTCACGATACAGTATGGAAAATACTTCCACTACTTCCTGAATGCTCAATCCTTGAATTTCTATGTTTCGAAAAAGCTCTCCCAAACATACATCGGAATCTCTATATGCTTGCCGTACAAGGTTACAGGCATCTTCTATCGTCTTCACCGTAATACAGATTTCTTCCACTATATGCTCACCCTTTCTTTTTACTGCCAGCTCTGTTTTAGGGCCTTTTAGTAAAATGCCCATTTTCAGCATATCCTGTTTCCAGTCCTGATAGAAAGGATATTCCTGTTTATTAACATATTTGCGAAACAGTCTGTATACCCCTCTTTCTGTATACATTCCTTCCAGGTTCTCCTCATAACAACCATACTGGTTTTTCTGCCGGATATGTTTTAATTTCTGCAAATTCTTATCCGGTATATTTTTTGTCACTATTTGATATTCTTTTTCCATATTTCTCCTTTTCTTCTAAGCAGCTGCTTCCTGTTCTGCTTTCAGCACATCTGACAGATACTGGCCCTGATATTTTCCACCTTTCATCACCACATGATCCTTATAAGCAGCAGAAAGCTCCGCAGTCCATAGTGTAACCTGCGTTTTTGTAGGATCTTTTTTCTGGTTCCTTATCTTTTTCAATACATTCTTTTTCCATTTCTTTAAAAATGGTTCTGCCTCTTCATACTCCTCTCCCGTTCTGTTATAGTCCTTACTTTTTTGTACAATGTTTCCATCTGGTTCAATTTCCATCGTATAAAATTCCTTTTCCAATTCTTCCTGTCTGCGTAAGAAAACAATATAAGAGGTTTTTCTGCTGATCCGGTCAAAATAGCATTCCTGAGTACCTACACAATGATGCAATGCTTTTCCTTCTTTTATAATATCTTCAATCTTTTGCGGAACCAGCACTGCATATTTTTCATCTTTCAGTGACTGATAGATGGGCGTGATTTCCCTACAAACCTTTTCCAGATTTGGAAATTTCTCCCGTAGTTCCTCTGCTCTCTGCTTTGTGTCTATTTCCTGCAGGGCTATTACCGCCTCATCATGCCTTCTTTCTAACTCCCGTGGTCTATAAACGATGGAGTCCTTTAGATTTTCTCCTATTTTTTTTGCCATGGACAGATAATCTCTCCATATCGTCAAAATCTTCTCTACGGGCAGCCCGCTTTCCTTTTCCATTCTTCTTAAATAATGGTAAATCTGCTGTGGCGACATTTGATTTTCAATAAAGGCAACATCTATTGTGGAAATATTATGTTTTTCAAAATAACGAAGTATATCCTCTGAAATCCACTTTTGTGTATTCTTCATCTTTTGCAACCAGGATAAACCAGCTATTCCGCCGTCCATTTTCACCAACTGCTTTAGCAGGCAACTATTGATTCCCAAAATTTCCATCAGTTTTCTGTGATTTGGAAGTCGGCTCTTTTTATGGATGCTTTGGATCACAAACTTTTTCAATCCCGCCTTTGCAGCTTTCTCAATAGCCGGACAATGATAACGGTATAATAAATACGTTTCCGGTTCTACCATTTTCATGTTCTTTTGAAGTTCGTATAACCCGGAAGTCTTCAAAATTCCCTGGTTCAAAGAAAATAAGGTTCTCTGATATAGCGTGCCTTTATTCCCTTCAAAATCATAATGGTACTCTGCATATAAAGACTCTCTCCACCGATAGGAGCCATCCTTATATTGTCCATAATAATATGCTGTCTGGGAAAAATCTTTTTCTACGATTACCCTTCTGGTTTCAAACCAGCTTATTTCCGGAACAAAGTCACGCTTTTGATGAAATTTTGCATAGACGTTAAACTTCCGAATCACCATTTGATTAGTTCCGAACTTCTGCAACAAATAGGTGCACTCTGCTTTGTGAATAATCCTTTTTTGCATTTTCTTGGATTTATATTGTATTCGCTGTCTACACTTCGGGCAGATACCATATTGATTATGTTTTGGTAAAATACCCTGCACTCTCGTGTTGCATCTGCTGCAATAGCCTTCTCCTTTTCTTTCCGGTTTGTAGAAAATATAGTGCTGCGTAATGGCCGATTTTCTGCACCACCTTTCCCAATCCTTTGGAAGTACCGGAATTTGGGACATTACCTGATCCCATTCATTGGTTTCTTGTCTGCGCCTTTCCTCTATCCTATCCCATAAAATATCCGTTTGAAACTCTTCTATAATACTTCTGATAGAACTAACTTTTAAAGGTGTCCATCTGCTACATTCTGTGTCAAAATATTTCCGGAATAATGCCCAATCTCTTTTGGTACAGTGATAAAAACTCCCATAAAAATAGCCCATAATCTTTATAATTGTGGCTGTTCTCCACTTTGCTTCTCTTGGAAGGTACGAAAGATAGGTACGCTCCTTTTTATTTAAGAATACAACTATCTCCGGCTGCACTTGTCCGGCAAGCATTTCTTTTATCCTGAAAAATGAAACTGCCAAAATCTCCCCTTTTTTACAAATCTTTACAGATACTTCATATTCAAACTTCCTCATTTTCATTTTCTTTTGTAATCTCTGTTTTCTGGATTTTTTTCTTCCTTTTTGGAAAACTTTAACATCTTTTTTGTTGCCTCTAAACAGCCGATTTCCAATAATTCTGTTTTTCTCATTTATTCTTCTGCCTTTCTTCCATCAAAATCATAATAAACATTTGGAACATATTCTTTTCCGTCAATTATGATGACTGAAAAATTAACGATATTTCCCTTAATATCTTCCCTGATGAGAAGAAGGATTGTATCTTTCCTCCCTTTTCCGATGGGATGTTTCCCACGCACCACTGTAAATCCACCCATGGGACTTCCTTTTTCTATCTGTATGATTTTACTCAGCCTTCTGTGTGGATACTGGAGCATATATGCAACCCCTTCTATTAAAAGTTCCAATAACGTCAGTCTTCTGACAATCCGAAGCTGTGTGCAGGCAATTTTGCTGTCATCGCCCTCTTCCTGGCGTTCTCCGGCAACTTCAACCACACAATACTGCGCTAAATCCGGATTGCTATAGTAAATCAGACAGTCCAGCGGGTTTTCTGCACAATGAAACCCCGTTTTTCTGCAGGCAGCCTTTTCTGTATAATTCCATTCTGTTTCTTTATATTGAAACCCCAAACAACTCAAATTCTTCTGAAACGCTTTATACGCAATCATTTTTTTCCTCCGTTTTTTCTCCATCTTCCAGCATATCAAAAAGAGAAATCTGACTGTCTTTTTTGGTCTTGCTTTCCTTTACAGAAGTCTTCACGCCTTTTACAGCAGTTTTTTCTTGGGCTTTTCTTTTTCTTTCCCGTTCTTCCTCTTTCTTTTTTCTTTCTTCCTCAGCATCATCTAACGCATAGTATTCTTCCAGCCAATGGTACACTTTTTGGGAACTGACTGCGACTCCTGCACCATTTTGCCCGTTTCGATTCTGTTGCAGGTAGGCTTTTGATTCTTCATATACTCTTTGCAGAATGAAATTAATTGCTTTTTCCAAAGATTTATGAGGTAGCAGAATCTGTTCCCCTAAGGTTTTCTCTTCACAGCGTTCCATAAGATACTGCCCTAAAGCCACTGCCAGCCCTGGTCCTTCAAACTGATACATTTCTTCCGCAATCTTTTCAGAAGCAGTAGAAAAAATTTTTTCTTCCAACGGCACTTCTGCCAGCCGCAGCCTTTTTCCCTGCAAAAAATCCTGCATATCCTTTTCTGGTATCAGCCATTCTTTACAAAGCTCCTGCAAACGTGAAATTTTGCCTCTTGCTCTTAAACGGTCTGCAACCATATTCAAATCTTTTGTATTTTCTATCATTTTTCCAAGCATTCCTATTTCCTCCTATAAAAGTAGGAAGGGGGATTCCCCTTCCCATCATGCCGCTTTTTCTAATTCTTCTCTTTTTGCTCTGATTTCCGTGTCTTCTTCCTCAATAATGCTGATCATTTGAATCAGGAACTGCTTGCACCACGCATTTCCTTCATATTTTTTGCCAATCTTACTGGCTTCTTCAATGATCTGTTCCCATTCGCTGTCCTCTCTCTGCCCTTTTCCTCTATGTTTCTTATAGAAATCATAAATCTCATGCATCGCCTTATGCATATCAATTTCTACCGTTGTTTCCAAATTAGAAATCAAGGTAATAATAAATTTATGGTTATGATATTTTTTTAGAAGTCCCTGGATTCCCAACATGGATTTTCCAAGATAAACCCCATAAAAATCGCCTACCATACTTGCAATCATTTTTTGATCTGTCACCCTGTTTCCTCCTTTCAATTAACGAATAAATTCTTCTAATATCATCTGATTTTTCCAACTGGATCTTTTCTTATTTCCGGCGCTTTCTACACCCTTATTTATTCTAGGAAGTTCTTTTATTTTTTGATAAACCTCCGCCAGCATTTTGTCCAGTTCGTCTTCCTTTGAAAAGATACGCATTCCAAGAATGTCTTTTCTCTTTACGCAAACCTCTAATTTCTGAATTTTTCCGACCAAAAGATCAACTTGAAGTTTTCTCCGGTCTGTTTCCCTGATTTGAGGGCGCTTCACAAGCACATATCGAAACTGCTGGCTCTGCTTATATTTCTTTACCAGCCTTTGAGCAGTTTCAAAAATTTCTACTTCTCCTGCCATATAATCATCTTTGACAGCCTGTGGAATTTTCTTTTTATACCTGTCACAAGCAGTTGTACCAGAAAAATAATTCTCATAGACTTGCACCAGTTCCCTTCTGATTTGGTTTAATACTTCTCCGTCTGTGGTTAGGTTTTCTTCTGTTCCAAACTGGTATATCTTTTTCCAGTCATACAGTTTCTTTTGAAAAACATCTTCCCACTCTTTTGAAGGCTCTGGTTTCTTTTTCTCTATTTCTTTCACAATGTTTCCCAACTCCCTTTCGATGGATAATTCTATTTGTCCAGTAACCTGTATTTCTTTTGGGGGATTTCCATATAGCCACCACCTGTAAACATCTTCGGCATCTTTCCATGTAGCACTTCCATGTGTTCCTTCCTTATGGTAAGAAAGCATTCGGTCAAACGCCTTTAAATAAGCCTTTTTAAACATAGGATAGCGCGCCAGTGACTACAAACCGTCCTTTTCCTCCTCTTTCTTTCAATTCAGAGCAGCAATAACGCATTCTTCGTGTGGGCGGATAATGCTTTTGGCTAATCAGTTCCCACATGGTTGTATCAGGCTGATTGATAATAACCGCAGGATACATTTTTCGGATAAAATAGACCAATTCCGGGGGATCTACGGTTGTAACATTATAATAAGCCTGAAACTTTACTTTTGCCTGTTTTGCCAGTTCATAAATTACCTGACTGTCTTTCCCACCGCTAAAACATAAATAGTATCCTTCCGGATGCATCTCTATGGCTTTTGCTTCAAACATTTTTAACAGGGTTATGGCGTTTTGGATTTTCTTTTCAATGCTAAAAAAACTTAACTGTTCCATTTTTTCTCCGTTCTTTACAAAAAGTTTGCTCTAAACGGAAAAGCCATGCTTGTAGGTGTGTCTTTTTACACTGCCTGACCTTCACTTTCGAAAAACAAGCCCGCAATGGCCGGTTTTCCTAAGCAGCAACCTGAATTTCTCAGGATAAGAAAAAGTGGAACACTTTTACGACCGGATATCCAGTATCCCATACGCAATTTTTTGAATTTCCAGAATTTGTACATTGGAAATTTTGCGGTAAGGTTTTCTGGCATTCTGTTCCGCAATCCAGTCCTTTAATAAAAGTTCTGCCTCAAAATCTACTTCGCTGTACTCTGCCAGGAAAGCATATTTTTTCGCCTGCCTGTAATTTCCCCTTACTGTCATATAAGAAAAAGAAATTTCATATAGTGGCAGCAGTATGTTCGACGAAAGCATCTGCATAGGATGCAGTCTTTTCAGCTTTTCACGATAATACTCTGTCTGGGGAAGGGTTCCTCCAACTGCCACCTCATGAAATGACAAAAGATCTGTCAGTTTATGAAGGTGCATATTTTCACGCTCCTTTCTTTTCTCTGTAAAAACATCCATTCTTTTCCAACTGATCCAGCCTTTCTAAAATTTCTTCCTCTGAAAGACATTCTCCTTGTTTTTGATGCTTTAATTTTCTATACATCATTCTTCTGCAGACTGGGTGAGCCGGTCCATAATCATAAAGATATCTTGCTTCTCTTGCATTCAGATTACAAAAGATTGCAATCAGCAGCTGATAATATCCTGCCATTGTTTCATCTTTCATACACACCTCTTTCCTATCGGTATTTTAGCCGAAACGTTCCTCTTGCTAAAGGCAGAAAACAATCGGCATGTTCATATAAAGTTGCCCGAATTCTCGCCTCATAATTTTTATTCTTTTTGGCTTTCGGGTGCTCTCTTAATTCCTGATATAGCTGCTTTAACGTTGCATGTCCATTTAACTGTTCCAGTGTCATCCGCAATAAATGAAACCACGTCAGTGCAATGGAGTCCTGTTCTTGTATCTGGAATATTCCTTCCCTTCTAATTGAAAATGGTACAAGAAGAATTTCTTCTTTTTGAAAAAGCACCAGTGTTTCCGTCACAATAGGAATAAAGGGTTTTCCGGAATACTGTGTCTTACTGGAAGTGCAATGAAACTGCCCCTTAACAATCCAGGACTTCATATTTCCAATATGAAGCATATCTGCTGCAATAGAATGAAAGACGCCTTTCTGCCGGATATCTCCTACCAGAATTGCCAGATACCCATTCTGTCTTAGGCTGAAATACAGTTTTTTGATCACATAGTTCAGTTTTTCAATATAATCTTCATAATTTTCACATCTGCTCAAATCATCTTCATGCGGCCTGCCCCACATATTTCCGGAATACTGGATAATATCATGGTAAGGTGGGTGGAAAAAAATCAGGTCTGCACTATGCGCAACTTCATCCTTTAATGCATTCCAGTTTCCAATCCCCTTTGGCGGATGTGGGTTTAAATCGTATAAGACAGAGGGAATATGCAATTCCTCTGCCACATCTTGACTGGTCCCAGAACCACTCATGGGATCCAAAAATAAAAAATCCTTATTCTTTTCATATCGCCTGCATTTTTTTACAAACTGAATGAGTTTCGCTACAACCTGCGGGGAACAATTTCCTCTCCACTGATTGCTGCCTCCTTCTGCCCGTTCTGGAAATGCCATAAAAGAAGTCAGGTCTTGTCCTACGCAATGCGTAAGCTCTCTTGTTCCTAACGTCTGTACAATCTGTTTCCAGTCGGAACCAAATTCTGCGTGTAAAATTTTACTTGCACGCTGTAAATCACTTTCCTGCACATTGTCACACTCCTTTCTGCATATACAAAAAAACGATACAAAAATCCCTTCTGATTTTCATATCGTTCTCTCTGCTTTTTATTTTTCTTTCTTCTCCTTTCCAAAAGGCAATAAAAAAAAGCACTCAAAGAATTTCTTCCTGAATGCTTTTGATATACGCACTTTTTAATTAAGTATCAAAACTTCAAAACTTCATTCTAACCTTATGGTCAGAAAAAAATTACCATTCTTCTTTATGAAGAATAAAACTGAACTACAAGTTTATGGTAACACAATATAGTGGTCAAGTCAACAAAATAACACTATATACTGTTAGCCTGACTGCTATTTTTATTTTATGTATTATGCCTCAATCCACGATTCCAGTTGTATTTCTGCATTTCCAGTATACCCCCAGTCTTCATCTTCTATATATCTCCTACATTCTTTCTCCTTTATAAGTGGAACTCTAGATATTACTGTCCTCCAAAAGTTTACCAAAATATGAGAACTTAATTCACACGGAATCCCTATACACTCATCATCATGAGGAACTTCATAACAATAAAAACCTTCTGGGAGACTATCTTTTTGAATTCTTCCTGCCGAAAAAAGTGCCGGGGTATCAAAAATCTCTATTTCTTCATAGATTTCTTTTCCAGCACATCCGAACTCAATCCGGCCGCTTGTGGAACAGTCGAAGACGAGTTGTGACAGCTGAACTACTCATTTCCATCATATTATTTAATCCTACTGCTTTTTTCATACTTTTCTATATTCTTTTTATACTATGGGTTCATTTTTTCTTTCCAAATCCGTTCCTACTCCAAATTTCCTTTCGCAGCGTTTTCTCTGGCAAGGCGGGCAGAATGCCCACTCAATATCAGGTATCACTTTGGACAGGCAATTCAATTTTCAAGGTACAAAAAAGGGATTTTTTTAAGATTTGTGTTACCCCTTCACTAATCGCATATTAGAAAGGGGATTTTTTAACCATATATGTAAATTTATTAACTAATGTTATAATATGAGCTACAAAATATTTGTTCCTAATTTTTTAATGATATATTCGAAAAATAAAAATGTAATAATATCAAAGTAAGCGCAAAATATTGCTACGTTACTCGTAAATTACGCTTGCACCAAAATGATAGATGCAAGCGTTTTCTTCTATTTTAGTTTTGACAGTTAGCTTTCGCAGGCTCGCTCCATGGAGCAAGCTGTTCCAGCTGTTCATCTGACATTTTATTGTTTGGTCGTTGTGATAAAAGATATGTCAGATATTTATAGGTATTCAGAGCATTCGCTTTTGCCATTTCAACCATAGTGTACACAATAGCACTGGCAGTGGCTCCTTTTGGACTGGCACTGAACAGCCAGTTCTTTCTGTTATGTGCTTAAGAACATAATCGCAAAAACTGGCTATTCTCAGATACGCCTGCAGGAGCAATCGCAAACACGATGTATCTTACGATTGTTGAAATGACAAAAGCATACGAATTGAATCTGTATGAATATTTAAAGTTCCTGTTGGAACACCGACCGAACGAAAATATGTCGGACAAAGAACTTGATCATCTAGCTCCATGGAGTACAGAAGTTCAGGAACTATGTAGCATTAAATAGAGTAAAATGTTAGTCTTCCAGAATCCTATCTAGCAATGGGATTTTGGAAATATTTTGGGGACACCCTAAAACTAGGCGTTTACCTTCCAACTGATTTCTAGGCCAGCGGAATCTGACCTGAACTTCCATGCGTTTATATAGAAGCAATTATCTAAGAACTCGAATAATTGCTTTTATTAGAATAGAATTATTATTCGAGATAATCTCTTGGAAAGCCCAGAAATTAAGACTTTCTAAGAAATCTTCTCGAATAATGATATCCTATTAGTGACTCTTCAAAAAATCAGGAACATTTCTTTCTTCCAAGTCTTCTTCATCAATATAAATCGAACGCGGAAAATTCATTTCGTTCCATTCACGGATATGTTTATCAACTGTTGCCTGTGGACTTTCTGTATAAATCTGTGTCGTTTGAACTGATGCATGTCCAAGGAAAGCTTTTATTACCATAATCGGAACTCCCGCTTCTAACATATGTTGTCCGGTCGTGTGTCTCATACTATGAGGTGAATAGTGTTCTTCTTTGAAAAGATTGGGCGTTTTTTCTTTAGCGAGTTTTATATATTTTTTGTATATTTCTTCCACGCATGATATTGTCATATGCTCATGCGTCTGACTCGAAAATATATGTCTGTCAGGTTCTGTTTCTATTCTGCGATGTCTAATATATTTTCTAAGCATAGATGCACAAGGGTCAGGAATACGTATGCGACGTGCTTTTGAACCTTTTCCTACTATATCAATAGTAGTACCAGTTGATCTGAAATTGACAGATTTTACAGTAAGATCACACACTTCCTGTGCACGTGTGCCTGTTGCATACATAAAGCTTAATAAAACCATGTCTCTTAAACCAGTCTCACTTTTTTGGTCAGGCAGTGCCAGAAGGATCTTTACTTCATCGGTGGTAAAACCAACACGCCGCTTTTTAGGTGCTTTTTTTGATGGAATCCTCAATACAGCACTTCTAAAAGTTGATGCTGCATCAAAGTCATAGTTTTGTGCATACTCGGAAAAAGAATACAGTGCGGCAAGTCTTTGATTTCTGGTTGTAACTGAACATTTACGTTCATTTTCAAGCCATGACATAAAATCGGAAAGCGTATTTACATCTAAACAGTCAAAAGTAATCTCATCTGCTTTCGTGTTTTTGACTGAATACATATATTTTATTAAAAGTGTAAATGTTGTTTTATAAGAGTTGATTGTGTTCTTACTTAACCCACGTGCTTCCGGCATATATGTATTTACATAGTATTCAAGATATTTCATAAAAATCGAAGGAGTCTTCTGCTTTCTCATAAATCAACCTCCGGAAACAGAGATTCTGTGAAATCAGCAAACAAGAGCATATCTTCTTCGAAGAGTTCACTGCTGAATTTCATATATTTTTCACTTTCCACAAGGGATTCATGACCACAATATACAGAAAAATATGGAGAAGCCATATCGATATGATATCCTGCAGTTTCCAGCTGTTTAAAAGCATGGAACATAAAACAATGTCTTAAACAGTGCAGGCATGGAGCACGTTTATGAGGATCTTCATTCCCTTTGATAATACCAGCTTTCCTAAGAATCTTTTTAAATTGGCGTTCAGCAGTTATTGGGGATAAATGTTCGCTTTGTCTTGGGAATAAAAATGGATTATCTATACCATAGATTTTTATCACCTTACAATAATCCTTCAGCATGTTTGTTAATGTTTCATGCATTGGAACTAATCGTTGTTTCTTTTTTTTGAATGTATAATACGGATGACTCCGTTTTCTAGATCCAGATGCTCCATCTTCAAATTTAGAGCTTCGCCTAATCTGAGTCCACAACAATACAAAAGGCGTATGAGAACCGCCATTTCCATATGTATATGCGGAATGCTGCTAAATTTGTTTGTCATTGGATATGCATCAGCAATAGCAAATATATTCGACAATTCCTCATCACTAAATATATAGGGAATATACAAATCTTTCGTTTTCTGGAAGGGCGGAAGATAAACAACTTTTCCCATATCGGCTCTATATTTCATAAAGTTTCGTATAGTCTTTATGTATCCATTAATAGATGCCTCTGGAACACCTACATCATTAAGCCACTGATTTATTATTGTTTGTGGTACAATTTCATCATTATAAGATATTTTTGTAAGATATCTGTCAAAAGAAGACAGGCGATAATTATCCAAACGATAGGTATTCCATGCGAAAGTCGCAACACGATACTCCATGAATGACTGCATGTCGTCTTTAAAACAACTTTTAAAAATCACGGTTCTCATATACGACCTCCTTTCAGGAATTGGTGAAGTGTTCCTGAAGGTGCCGGGCATGCAAGAGCACAATTCCTAAGCATCTGAATATCAAGACGTGCATAGTGCCTGATTGCATTGGGACTATCATGTCCCAGTACTTTTCTTACGGTTTCATAAGATATGCCATCGTTTACCATCGATGACGCAAGAGAAGCTCTCAGACTATGAGGTCCATGTTTTTTACCTGCAATGTTAATACCAGAGCGAATCATATGTTTTTTTACAGCAAATGAGACAACAGAATACGATATTTCTGAATAAGGGGCACATGATTTTAAAAATACATAGTCGCTTGTGGATGCAGGACGATCTGTTGACAGATAATCCATCAGTGCTGTTTTGATTTCTGGCACCATGTAAAGTTCTGAAACACTTCCCGTTTTATTTTGGATAAAGCAGATACGCTGATTTTTGAAATCAAGAGAATCTAATTTAAGCGAGGCAATATCTCCCGCACGCATTCCTAATCGCGAAGCGAGAAGCAATATCGCATAATCTCGTTTTCCGATAGAAGAAGTTCGGTCTACAGCATTTTCGATCTCGATGATTTCAGAGATATCATAAGTTTCAGGAATACGTATACCACGATTGAATTTAGGAACTAATGTTGAAAAATCTTTTTCAATGTATCCTTGTGCAAAAAGATATCTTAAAAAATCTCTTAGTTCAGGATAGAATTCTTTATTCTTAAGATTCACTGAAAACTGAATGATTTCAGAACTATTTATGTATTCAAGACTTTTACAATTGTTTTCATCCAGATAAGTAAGGAATAAATATAACAAGCGTTCTTTAGTCTTTAGAGTAATTGGACGATTTCCTATCTTGCGACAATGTTCAAGATAATCCGCCTTAATAGCGTGATATTGCTCTGGAACAGACAAATCTTTTCGTGGAACGGAATATACGAAACCTGTACCAGAACAGATATTATTTAATCTTCGAATGACTGTCCTGAAAAAACGTTTCGTCGTATAGTTGTAATCTCTTGATTCAACTTCTTTTTTGTAGTATTGATCTGCAACTGATGAAGAATAATCAGTTATGTTATTAGCTAACATGAATTTTTTGATTCGTTTTACATGTTCCTGATACAGTTGTATCGTGCTTTTTGCATACTTTTCTTCTTGAAGTATTAAAGTTAGTTGATCATACAATTCATCAATAGGTATTTGGGTATTATTCATTGGACACCTCCGTCTTATATTAGTAAGTCCAATGATACATCATTATTCGAGAAGATTTCTCTGAAAGTCTTAATTTCTGGACTTTCCAAGAGATTATCTCGAATAATAATTCTCTTCTAATAACAGCACAAATCCATCGGACTCCCAGAGCAAAGCTTTGCTCCTCTACAATCGAACACAGTCCGTCAATGGATTTTCGCATATCCGTTCTGCCTGTTACGATATAAATCTCATCGGCGGCTGTGATATCGCCTAACATTCCAACTCCTTCATAATACGAAGAGTCTGAGCCAAAAGCTTTGGATCTGTTCCATTTGGGATAGTTAGAAGAAAACTTCCAACAGACAGCCTCATTGGCTCTGCCACGGAAATGTTGTTTCTTTTCGTAGATGCCGGGATCATATTTAATGGCTGTTCATAGGAAAGCGTGTCGGTGTCATGAAAATCCACTCTGACAACTTCCTGACTTTCCGGAGCGCTATGGCTGCGTCCGGTTGATGCCGGTAAATCCATACAACTTTTTTGACGTAATCGTTTTACCCAGTTATAAAAAGTTCCTGGTTTGATGTCATGTTCCACACACCATTGATGATCTGTCAATCCACTTTGACGGCATTCCATGATGAGACGATATTGTTCTTCTGCAGGTATTCTTTTGCTTCTCATGAGCAGTCCTCCATAAATCGAATCGAGTAAAATGCTCGCACCTATCATTTCTAGCAACAGAAGATGAAGTAAAGTGCTTGCATTCTCTAATGATTATTATGGACTGAATTTTAGGGCAAAGCAATCCGTCGAATTATTTTGCGCTTACATATCAAAGCCATTTTCAATAAAAAAATCTACTAACTACAAAATTTTTAAATGTAATTAGTAGATTTTTTTGGTTTTTAATTATTTATCTGATTTAAAAGCAATTCTCTATATATCTTATTGTTTTCAAATAATTCCTCATGTGTTCCACAGCCACATATTTTCCCTTTTTCCAATACAACAACTTTATCTGCACATTTTATTGTCGAAAACCTGTGAGCTGCAACTATAGTTATTCTCCCTAACATCAATCGTTCTAATGCTCGTTGAACAGATTTTTCAGTACAACTATCTAAATTTGCGGTTGCCTCATCTAGTAACAATATTTCTGGGTTTCTAATCATCGCACGTGCTATGGCAATTCTTTGTTTTTGTCCTCCCGATAGTTTAACACCTTGTTCACCAACGTCTGTATTATACCCCTTTGGCAATGAACTAATAAATCTATTCAACTCTGCCTTTTCTAAGGCACTTAATACATTTTTTTCATTATAACTATCAAGTCCATAAGTTAAATTATCTAAAATAGTTCCTGACATAATTGGTGATTCCTGTTGAACGTATGCTATTTTTCCTCTCCAATCATTCATAGGTATATTCCTAACATCTATTCCTTCATAATAAATATTCCCTTCATCTTGTTCATAAAATCTCTCTATCAGTGAAAAAATAGTAGATTTTCCAGATCCGCTTTCTCCAACAATTGCTAAAGTCTCTCCTTTTTCAATGAAAAAACTGATACTGCAAAGAGTATTCTTTCTATCTGAATACCGAAAAGAAATATTATCTAATACTAATCCACAATTGCATTTTTGATCAGCAATTATAATCTCTTTTTTAATCTTTTTCTCCACGATTTCTTCATTTAAAATTTTACTAATTCTTTCCATCGCACCACAACTTCTATTCAATTGACCTACAAATGCCGTCAAGCCCATACAAGGTGTTGCAATTTGAAAAAGATAATATATAATTGCAACAAGGCTTCCCGCCGATAAACTCCCATTTGCTACTCTCACACTTCCATATCCAAATATAAGAATTAATAAAAGGAAGATCAACATTGTTGTTAAAGGTTGAACTAAAGCAGTTATTTTTCCTCCTTTAATGCCTATATTAAATAACTCTTTCGTTAATATTTTTCCTCTTTCTTCTTCTTTTTCTTCAGCTATACATGTTTTCACTAATCGAATATTAGTTAAAACATTATTCATTCTCGCCTGATATTCTCCTGTCTTATTTTGAAAATCTCTTGAAATCCTATATAATTTTTTATTTAAAGGACTGATTGCAAAGACTGTTATTGGCACTAATCCAATCATAATTACTGCCATTTTCCAATCAACTGCAAAAATTAAAATTATAGAGCCTATTATAGATATAACACCTGTAATTGCACTCAAAAAATCATTTGTTATAAACTCACTAATTACCATAGTATCGTTTGTTATCCTACTCATTATTTCGCCAGTTTCTGTTCTATCGAAATATTCAATTGGTAAATACAAGACTTTACTCCATAAATCATCACGTAATTGCATAATAACTTTATGAGCCATACAAGACATCAAATACAACACTCCTACTGAAAATATTACCTGTAGCAAAATAATAAAAGCAATCCAACAAATTTTTTTCCACTCGTAATAATTTCCGCCACTAATATCTATAGTATTCATTACAGCTATAGGCATATATAATGTACAAAAAACTTGACTAAATATTAAAAATAGCAATATACCTATATTTTTTTTAAGTGGCAAATATTTTCTTAGTAATTCCCAAAACTTTTTAACATTCAATTCGTTTTTCATCTATCTTATTCCCTTTTCCTATAAACCAGAATATCAGAAAAATAAATACAAAGATAAAGATATAGTCCATTAAATTACTATTTCCTTTTATAATCAAATATTCTCCATCTAATACATTTCTTGTATTTGCTATAATAGTTTCATACATATCATTCTTAGATCGTAAAACGACATCAACTACTCCAAATACCAGCGTTGCAATAAGCGAAAATATCATACTTGAAATGTATAAACTATTCCCACGTAATTTACTTACTTTCTTACTTTTAATTAAATATAAATATACGGCTGCTGTTAGTAATCCTGGTACAAACAGTACTCCATATAGTGTAAAAATGTTCATTGATGAATATCCCCAAAATACTGCTATGCTCCCTAATACTCCTAATGCAATTTCTAAAATCCATAAAATAATATTTTTCCTCATCTTTTCTACCTCTCTTTACAAATATATGCACCACAAATTATACATAAAGTGTACCACCATAGGCGGGTATAATTTTTTTGTATATATCCTTAATACAGCAAGTATTATGCCTGCTGGAAATCTATACACTAAATTACTTAAGAAATCTCCTCCCGTATGTAGTGCAAACCCAAAAATTATAGCACTGACAATAACCACATAATATTTTTTACGAAACAACTGTGATAATAAGTAAAAAATAATTCCTCTCATTAAAATTTCTTCAGATATACTAACAAATAGTTGTTGACTTACAACTTCAGTAAAAATCTTCAAGTTTCCTTTTGTTATAAATAAGAAAACACTAAAAATCACAGCGCTAATTAAAAAAATACTATCTGTTATACCAATTTTTGCTATTCCTATTTCTGAGATTTTAATATTATGTTGCTTTTTTAGTACATAAAATGGCATAATCACAAAACTGATAACGAGTGACAAAATACTTGCCAGCTCCTCCATATTTCCTTGAAAAGCCAAATTTAAGAATAAAAAGCAAAACATACATAAAAAGTTACTCAGAACAATAATACAAACTATTTCTATAAGTAATTTTTCTTTTTTATCCATAACTTATATCTCCTAATAAGAAAAAGGGGAAGTTTAACCTCCCCCTCCTCTTGCTGTCATAATTCTTACCAGCCCTTTTTATTTCCGTATCCTGCACATAATCCTAATACAGGACCAAAAGACCAGCAACCTGCATTTGCTTTCCCACTCTTAAAGATCATACTTACGTCCTCCTTTCTCAGAAATTTATATAATTATAAAAACTATATACTTGTATATTGTGCAAAAAGATTATCATAAAATCGTTTTGCTGCTAAGCAATAAGGATCTCTTTTTTTCATATCGCCTGTAAATAGATATGCTCGTCCCCTACATGCTCCACCACATAAATTTTTGTATTCACAAATTCCACACTCTTCTATATCATCTAATAATATATTATTTCCTTCAAAATCAGACTCATCAATAATATCCTTTAACCTGCCATGTTTTATATTTCCCATTTTACATTCTTGGCAATGTAGCATATGGTACGGATAAATGTCTCCGTTATATGCTATACTAATCGTTTTCTTTCCAAAGCCACAACCTTCCCGATATGTAATGCCAACCACATCTGTAGGTGTATCTAAAATTGTAGTTCCATTTTCTGACTCTGTAATGTTATCACCGACAATAACAAAATCATCCTCGCTGAATTTATAATCTTCAAAAATCTTTTCGCTAAAATCCACTGTAAATATACTGAAACTCATAAATACACCCAATTTTTTTGCTAAATTTTCATATTCTTTCATGAATGGAACATTCTTCTTATGTAATGTTACAATCAATTTAATCGGTATCTTTTCTTTTAGTCTTTCTACCGTATCTAACACACGTTTCATAATACCTTTATCTCTTATAAATGATGTTTTGTCATCATATCCATCAATTGATATGTTAAGTGCATCAATATACGGCAAAACCACTTCATAATCAGAGATGTTCATCGTTCCATTTGATATAACTTCTAAGCTTCCATTTACTGTTTCTTTAATATATTTACAAATTTCTCGTAAGTCTTTTCTCAGAAATGGTTCTCCACCTGAAATTACAATATTTTTCACTCCAAGTAATGATAAATCATCAATGACACATTTCCATTCATCAAAACTTAATTCATTTCTTGTATTCCGATTTTCTACATAAGAATAACATCCAAGACAATGTAAATTACACGCAGAATTGACATGTAAATATACTGAGTCAACACCTGCTACTTCTTGGTAACAGCTTTTCAAAAAATCATTTTCTTCCAATACCTTATAAAGTTCTTTCTGGTTGTCAGATAGTGAAGAAATCTCTATGCGATTATTTTTTAATAAATCTACGACTTCTTCCCCTTCCCTATCTAAACCAATTACCATTCCATTATTTCGATTTGCAATTATAGTTATTCCTTTGACTTTGAATATCTTTACATTATTACCCAACCAGTCCATATCTTCCTCCAAATTAAATATCTTTGTTTCTAAACACTCTGATTCCAGAATAAGTAGTAAAAACTACTATAATGGAAAAATAAATTACTCCTATTAAAATCTGATTCCACGCCACTTTTTCCATCATTGTAAAAGTATTGATATAATACAGTGGGGAAAAATATTTAAACACTTTTGTATAAGAAAGTAAATTCATCCCAATGTAGCCTATCATATAAATCCCCAAGCAGACTACCAATCTATATTTTATGGATAGCATCATGGTAATAAAAATTGTTAGTACCCAGAAAAGATATATGGTAATAATCTGTATAATTTCTATTGAAATTCTTTCATCATACAACGCCCCGTTTACAATTGGAGTTTTACCATTCATTATAAAATAATAACAAAACAATCCTACAACTACTAATAATACGCTGATCACACCGGCATACATACTTAATGCCTTTACTTTTTCTATATAGATTTTTTTTCTATCACCTACTTTATTCAAATAAATCCGTAAACTTTTGTCTTCAATTTCTGTCCCTAATGTTCTGCTTGTAATGGCAACTAAAATAATGTTAAAAATAAACATAGATTGAGCCATTTGGAACATCGCTGATATAAAATTGATTGCTGTAATGTTTCCATTTCCGCTATAAGAAACTATTTCTGAACCACTTGCGATTCCTACACTATATAAAATCGGAACTAAAATCACTGCTAAAAAAATCCATGTATCTTTTCTTTTATACAATTTATATAATTCTGTTCTATAAACTACCTGCTTTCTATTTATCATATCGTTTCCTCCGTCAAAAATAATTTTTTCAAATTATTATTTTGAATTGACATTCCCACGATATAATGTCCCTCCTGTAATAATATTTTTTGAATATCAACAATTTTTTTTTCATTTTTGAAAAAAATACAATTTTTTTCGCAATGTATAGTAGGATCTTTTAACTCCAACTTTTCTTTCTCTTCTGTGCTTATATTTCCATCAATTTTCAAGATAAAAGTCTTTTCTCTCACTAATTTTTGATCCAAAACCTTTTTCCCTTTTTGAACCATCACAACTCTGTCACATATTTCTTCTACATCATCTAAATCATGACTCGAAAATAAAACGGGGATTTTTTCTTGATGTGCCTTATCTAAAATTACCTTTTTAAATAATTCTTTTCCAACCGGATCTAATCCTACAAATGGTTCATCGAATATCAATAATTCCACATCTGTCAACAAGCTTTGACACAATCCCAATCTTTGTTTCATGCCAAAAGAGAATGTTTTTACTTTCTTTTTTTTGCTATCAGAAAGTTCTGTCTTCTGTAATAACCTTTCTATTAGAGCATTATTTTTCTTGTCTTCTGATAATACTGATAGATACTGTAAATTCTCTTCAGCTGTCAAATAATCCAAAAAATTAGGCTCAATTAAAACTCCTATTTTATCTAATGCTTTTTCTTCTTCACTAGATATCCCTTTGAAAGATATACTTCCAGAAGTAGGTCTAATGAAGCCGCAAATAGAATTTAATAATGTTGTTTTTCCTGCACCATTTTCACCTATAAGCGCCACTATCTCTCCTGGCATTATTTCCATAGAAAAATCATTCAATGCTATTTTGTTTTTATATCTCTTTGTCAAATTATGAATTAATAGTGCCTCATTCATTATGACCACCGTCTTTCTTTGTTTTGATGATATTACTATACCATGCCTTTTTTAAATTCATCTTATCTGAACCTTAAAATAACATAAAAAGCAGGGTACAATTCCCTGCTTTTTATGTTATTCTACTGGTATCACAATTATAAATGCCTTTGTATATTTCTTATATGGCTGCTCAAAATAAATATCTGCTTCATGTGCATCCAGAACTTTTTTTACAATGGCAAGTCCCAACCCACTATTACTACTATCATTTCTCGATTGGTCTCCTTTAACAAATGGCTCATACATACATGAACTAATATCTTCAGGAATCCTTTTCCCATCATCCGCTATAACAAGATATATTTTTCTATCATATTCTGTCAGTCTAATTTCAATAGTTGTATTTTCATTATTATGTTGTACTGCATTATTAAGTAAATTTATAATTGCTCGACGCATTTCTCTTTTATCAATGAAGATATTTCTTTCCTCCTCATCAACTTCCACGCTCAAAATATTTTTATTTACCTCAATATAATGGTATTGATCCGCCAAAATATGTT
This sequence comes from Faecalimonas nexilis, assembly GCF_059731825.1. Classification (NCBI taxonomy): domain Bacteria; kingdom Bacillati; phylum Bacillota; class Clostridia; order Lachnospirales; family Lachnospiraceae; genus Faecalimonas; species Faecalimonas nexilis. The sequence continues at coordinate 2,720,375 of NZ_AP029189.1, forward strand.
TTACAAACTCTGTAAAATCTACTAATTCTTTATTTAATTTGTAATCGACTCGAAACATCCTATTATAATCGCTTAATTGCTGAAGTAACTGTTCCATTTCAACACTGCTTTCAAAACAACGCTTCAAATATTCTATGTTCTTACTTTTGCTATTTTCTAAATCATTTATAACAGTTAGCAAATATCCTTGAACAACTGTTAAAGGTGTTCTTATATCATGACTAATATCTGAGATTAATTGTCTTCTCAACCGTTCTTCTTCTTCTTTTTGTTTTACAGCATCTTCCATTTCTTGCGCCATACAATTAAAAGAATTTGCCATCTCCACAAATTCATACTCTGCTTTAAAAGATAGTCTTTTTTTATAATTTCCACTTCCTAACTCTTTCATTGCTTCCTTTAATAAATTGATTGGCTTGGTCAATTCTACCTTTATTTTCTTAGACACGCAAAAAACAGTTAAACAATACCCAATTCCAAATAAAATAATACCTACTATATAAATCCCTAGAAAATGGATTGATTCTGCCTCTAAAGGAATGTTTATGGTTGGCGTTACTCGCAAGAAATCTGCCGGAAAAAAAGTTACCTGTATTCTCTGTCTACTCTGTTCATCATAAAATTTTTTAACAATCCCTCTATATTTTTTTCCATCAATTTCATAATTACCATTTACAATATCTATAATTTCTATGCTAGTGTATTTTTTATATTCTTCTTTTGGATATTGTCTTTCATAATCTGTATTCAATATTTCAAACCATGCACCATTTCTTTTTAACTCTGAAATATCTATATCTTCGTATTGGCTTTTTCCCTCACAACTGACAATATACTTTTCCTCTAATGTATTAACAATTTTTGAGTTATTAAATACACTTATTACACTCGCCACTATTGCAAATATAATAACAATCACAATTGAAAAAAAGCAAAAATTTTTTATAAGTGTTACTTCTAGTTTCTTCTTTCTATTTCCCAAATTTATATCCTAACCCCCTTACTGTGATAATAAACTGAGGATTTTTAGAATCTTCTTCTATATAGTCCCTCAATTTACTAATATAAACCATTATCGTATTGCTATCATATAAATATTCGTCTTCCCATACAGCTTCAAAAATAGCTTTTTTAGTAAAAATTCGTTTCGGACTATTCATCAGCAATTTTAAAAGTTTATATTCTTTATTTGTTAAATATATTTTTTCCTCATCTTTATATAAACAGCATTCTTTACAATCCAATTTTAAATTTTGAAAGCAGATAACTTCTTCTTGAATTTCCTCTGCACCACCAAATTTATAGAACCTTCTAAGTTGTGCATCAACTCTAGCTACCAGTTCTAATGGATTAAAAGGCTTTGCCAAATAATCATCAGCACCTTTCTGCAAACCTATAATCTTATCTTCATCTGTACTTTTTGCTGAAATAATAATAATAGGAATATTCTTTTTTTCTCTTATCACTTTCATACACTCATATCCATTGACTAACGGTAACATAATATCTAAAATAACTAAATCTATTTTCTCTGTTTCAACTATTTTTATTGCTTCTCTGCCATCTTCTGCTTTAATCAGGTTGTACTTATCCTCTAAATGTAATACTATCAAATCCAAAATCTCTTTTGTATCTTCCACAATCAAGACTGTAAATATATTTTTATTCATTGTAATCTCCATTTCTATATTTTTTTCAATTATAACTCTATCTATTATTTATTGTAAATAAATTAAAAGAAAAATAATTGAGAGGACTTTACGACATCTTGTCGCAAAGCCCCATAAAAAACACCGCCTACAATCCCCAAATCATGTAAAATAGAGCGCAGTTCTGACAGAATACATTTTCTTCGATTATAAATAGTCTTCCGGCTACACCGCAAAATTTGAGCTGCATCTTTAATCGTCACTTCTTCAAAAAATAGCAAATAAATCAAACGGTCATCTTCCTTTGCCAATGAAAAAGTTCCCAAAAACCTTATAACACTTGGAAATAGTGTGTTTACAAGGCTTTCAGAGTCTATGGAACAATAATTAAATTTCAGATTGAAAAGTTCGCTTAATTGCCCATTTTAGGATACAAAAAAGACACCAAAAATCCATTGTTTTTGATGCCTTTAAATGTACCACTATTCCTTTTACTCCACTTGGGGAAAACCGATATTATTTTTTATCTTTTATTTTTAATACCTTTTCTTCGGGGATATTCAAAAGTTTACAAATCTCAGAAACCGGATAATTATTCTGCAGCATTGTAAGAATGACTGCTTCTCGCTCTTTTTCTCTACCCTTTTGTTCGCCTTCTTCTTTCAACTTTTCTAATGCCTCACACATACTGTTTACCTCCATATTTCTACTCATACGAATCAGTTCCTTTGATCCTGTCATCTGACCGACAACTGTTAATAGATCTGAACCCATCTCCTTGTTTCCATACTTCTCCTGAATTTTTTCAAAATGGCCGGCAAAGATTTCCCTGGTAATTTCAAAAACACTTTGAACATCTGTATTATTGAACACATATCGGTCTGAATCCCGTACTTCCAAGAGGTTCATTTTGTAATCTGAGAAAATAGCGGCAATTTCTTCCGGCATTTCTACAATCATATCTTTCAGACAATACGGTCCGTCCCACTGTTTTTCTCCATAATACACTGTCAATGTGATAACCGGATGAAGTCGATCATCTTTTTTCATCTTTGATAAAAATTCATCTTCTGTCTTTTTCCCGGTATCTTTTTTATATTTGCGTGTAATTTCCTGATATTCCTTCAGGTAACTCATTGCATCATACACCATATGACGCAGCGGCATGGCATAATGAATATGCTGCTGGCTTTCAATTCCAAGAACAACAAATTCTACTCCATAAGCGGTCTTTTTAATGACATCTCTTGTTCTGGATAACGTTTCCTTATAATCTTTTAATTGAATGACACCGGAAACATCCGTATCCATTTCATGCAATGCCTCTGGCTTAATAACCTCTTTTCCTCCAAACACAACTACATTGAAAAGATCGGCAAACCGTTCATTATTCCGCCAAAAATCTTTAAATATAATATCTGCTTTTGTATGTTCCACGTAAATTCCTCTCTTTTCTACAACCAGTCACTCTCTTGTTACGATTATTATATCAAACTTCATAGGACCTGACAAATTGAATTTTCTATGATATTTCAGAGAATTCCTCTCCCTCCATTCTTTCATAATCACACTTTTCCAGGGATATTGGACGGAAGACCGATGCTTGCAGGTATTTTCCTTCAGAAGCAATTCCATGATTTCCACCTAGAGAATCCAAATACTGCTCTTTTCCTTTGGTAGCCGAGATATAGATGTATCTGCTCTCTTTTTGAAACCATCCACTTGGAATGTTCCCAAAGTAATCACGACTGATTAACAATGAGATGTTGAGTCTTCCTGCTTTTTCCTTTACCATACGAAAAAGAAGCTTAAACATCTCCTGTTCCAATCTGTCTGAAATCCCTTTTACATAGGCTTTTTCCAAAAACAGAACCAGTTGCTCTGGTTTCTTTTTCTTTCCCGTATCCTTTGTAAAATCTACAAATTGAAATTCTTTGTTCTCCCTTTCCATTTTTTCTTCAGATGCTTTTGTAAGCCGAAGGATTGCCCTAAGGACAATCTTACCTTGATAAGAAATATATATAATTTTCTTATTACTGTCAAAGCAGGATAGCAGACACTTTCGATACATTCCTGTCTTGTAACTCAAACAGGTTTTATCCGGCAGCTCCCCAATCTGCATCACCGGAAGAAAACGGTCTTCTTCCCAGATCTTCCATTCCTTTCTCTGAAGTTGCAGATTTTCTGCCCACAGTTTCATCTGTTTTTCTGAAATCGGAAAAGCAAGTTCCTTTTCCAGATCTGTATCATGGTATTTTAAGTCTTTAAATTTCCCCATAAGCTCTGCGACCAACAATCTACGCAACATTTCTGTCTGTCCGGTATCTCCTTTATAAAATTCATACAAAATTTCAGAACCGCCTTGTTCCAGAAATGTCTGGATATTTGCTTCATGCTCTCTGATAAACGAATCGGAGAAAGCAAAAGTGTTCTTCATCCATTCCCAGTGAGGATCATTTTTTAATAGTTCAGCATAGGCAGACTGAAAATTTGGGTATCCACTTAATTTTTCTTTATTTGCTATCAAATACCGCAGTTGGAAACCATTTTTCACTTCTGGAAGAAAACGTACAACTTCTTCCCAGGAAAGAAACAAATCTAGTATATCCATCCCTACTAGGCCGGAAATATTTCCCAATTCTTCTTTCACCCACTTAGATAATGGTTTGTGGGATAAAAAAGCCGCAACTCTTTCCAGCGTTTCTTCGCTGGTTACCTTGTCCAAGAGTCTCTTTTTCACCACTTCCTGCATAACTCTCAACCGATCGTCTACCCTTCTATAATTTAGTTTGTGGTACAAACGGATATACTCTCTGTCAGGACAGACAGCAAATAATTTTATTTCCGCAAAAGTATACTCTTTTTGTAGCATATCTGTCTTTTCTATAGCAGAACATTCCTTTATTTTTCTGCATTCCTTTAAATTTTGAAAATTTAATGTATTTAGATTGACATACTCCTCATAAAATACTTTTTGAAATAAAATAGAATTCCATGGAAGTTCAAGAAACAGTTCTGTATTTTCTTCATACAACTTCAAAAAGTGTTTTTTCTGATGTTTGACTGCATAAAGAAGTACTGACTCCTGATAATATTTCAATCGGTCCACCGCTTTTATGGCATACCGGTAAACCTCCTGTATATACCCTGCTCTTGTATAGAAATTCCCTTGCGAAATCCATCCTTGTCTTACAAATCTGTTTAAATCAAACAATAACTGTTCATTCTCCAGCCACCTTGTCAAAAAACAAGATCGTATGCCTTTATGTAAACGAGGTATGATTTCTCTTAATAGCGGATAAAGTTCTTCTGCATTTTTAACAATCTGTCTGTATGCCTCTTTACTTAGCATCGGCAATTGAAACTTTGACAAATACTTCAAAAGTTCTAATACCTTCCCTTTCCCTAAATCCTGAAAGAAATTCTCCTCTGCAATCGCTATTCCTAAAAATTCTCCTGTAAAAATGGGTTCTTTTAAAACCATTCTTTCTGAAGGAGTTAAATTTTGTAGCTTTTTATCACAATATGTTTCGAGAAACTCCAGATTTCCATTTAATGTACTGCACTCTTTTTCGGACAAATGGCTGGAAAAATAATATTGGAGATATACAGCTACGTATCTGTCCGAAATTGCTTCTGTTTTCAAAGCTGCTTCCAATTCCTCATAGGAACGGTCAAATAGTTTTTCATCGGCACTGCCGATAAACATTTCTATTCTATAGGCTGAAATTCCTGCTTCCAGTAGACTTATAATCTTTGAAAGAATTTTCGGATAGGCAACCAATTTCTTTCCATACTCGATTGGAAGCTGTTTTAATATTCTTCTCTTTTCGTCTGTATCAATTTCTTTTGTAAAAGGAAGGAGCTGCTGATTTGAAAATCCTAAAATCTCCTGCCTGCCAAGTCCTTCCAACCCCTTAATAATTTCCATGTGTTCCTTCACCGTCGTAAGCATCTTCTACCTCCGTTTTTATCAACCACTCTTTTATAGTTGCAATCTCTATCCCTTCTTTTTTCCCTAAGTTTAATAGCAGTTTTAAATATTCCCAAATTGCTGCTTTTGGTAATTTCCACCCCACTTTTTCTAAATATTTTTTTAGGAACTGAACCGTTGCTTTTATATAGGCTTCTTTTTGATAAGAATAGAAAAGTGAATCGATTTTCCAAAAAATCTCTTCTGCTGTTTTCTCCTGCTGCAGTTTCCAAAAATGCTGGTATGCTTCTTTTGTTTGCTTTTCCAGTTCAGCCACTTTTTTCTGTTTTGCGGCTTCTTCCTGTTCTTTATAAAACTTCTCCCGTTCCTCTTTCTCCATGTATAGCATTCTAAATTTCTTACTTCCAGCTTCTTCTATCCCAAGCTCCATTAGTTTTTTCCAAAAGTCCTGTGCCTGTTCTTTCGGAAGCCAAATAAGATTTTCCTCTTTTTCCAAGACTTTTAAAAGAAAAGCAAAATATTTTTGTGGCTGAAACCGATAAACAGATTCTTCTATCCAGAAAAACAACTGCAGGACCTGGTTTGGTTGCAAATGAAGTTTCAAAAAATTCATCTTATCATATTCCCGTCTGTAATAAAATTCCTGAATTCCGACACTCTTCCATAAGAAATTTCGTTTTCCTTCTTTTCTGATTTCTTCCATGGATCGGTTATCCAAAAGAAGTTTTGCAGTCTGAAATTTTAAATCCGTATCCAAATCTTCGATATAGGAAAGAATATAGCCATACTTCTTTTTTTCCGGTTCTTCCCATTCAGAAATCGCTTTTCCTTCTCCCTTTGTAAGCAATTCTTTTATAATCTGTCGGGGATCTAAGAAATTCTTTTCTGCAAATGTTTCAAAAATTTTATGATTTTGATAGTTCTCTTCTTGCAGCATCTGTTGAATATAATCTACATCTGTCAATTCCTGATAAATCTTCAGATACTCCTGAAGTTCCTGTTCCGTAAAAGACTGATTATATAAAGTCTCCCGTATTTTTTTATCAAAATCCTTTTTCCCCAACAGAGAAAAGATTTTCTTTGCCTGTGTTTTACATGATGGAATAAAAAACCAGCTAGGATTTGCCTGTCGCTCTCCTGCATAAGTATGAAGCAGTGCATATATCTTGGAATTTTTAACAGTTACCTGACATTTCATGGCGCCTAAAATCCCATCATATCCGCCGATTTTGATTTCATAAGAACGATGCTTTTGTATTAGTTCCCTGCAAAGCTGATAAAGCTCCTCCGAATATTCCTTTTCCTGGTTACATATAAAAATGCAAAAACTTTCTGAAGCACGCTCCCATGTTATCTGGCTTACTGTTTCCAACTTGTCTTCCTTTGCAGCCTGCAGCATCCGCAGGTTTAAATAAAAAATTTCTTCTTTTTGGTAACCTGCCTTTCGCATCTGTTGAAATAGCTCTGAACGTTCTTTTACGTGGGTATGCTGCATCTTCACCAAAAGTTTTAATCTCGAAAATATCTGTTTTCTTTCTTTTTTAATTTCCTTTTCATAAGTTCTGAAAAACCAGATATACATTTCAGCATTTTGGAAGATATTTACTGCTCTTTCATTTTCAAAGAAAGAGCATACATTTTCTTTTAGCATTTCCCAGATTTCTTTTTTCCCTTTGAATAAAAACAGGATACACATACATTCTGCAAGTTCTTTGTATGAATAACTTTTAATCCGTTCATAATAAAACTTTTGTTTCTTTTCAGACGGAGTTAAAAAACACATAGCTCCTGCCAGATAAATATCGGTTTTCGCTTCTCGTTCTATCCGTTTCAGAAAGTTTTCATATTGTGTTCCCACATACATTTGTGCTTCATGAAAATCAGACATAGTTACAAGGGCAAATGCCAGTGCCCTGCGGATTTGAACAGTATCCCCTATCTTTTCTTCATACCTCTCCAGCATCTCACCCGGATACTGAAAGGTATAAGCGTCTTCCTCCTTTTGTTCTTTCCCTATTGGAAGAAAACGTTTATCTGCCTCTTCTTTTTCAAAATACCGTATCTTATCATTCTTTGTTGAGGTAAGGAAAATGATATGCTTCATAGTCTGAAAACTGTTTGCATCTATTTTTTCTTTTAATATATCCATTTGATCTCCTTTCTGGAAAGGGCTGTCTTGCACAGCCCTTTATTTCTTTCTTTTGTGGTTAATCTGTTATGTAATTACAGTCCCGAACAATTGGGATTTTACCTTTACGAATTTCATCAAAGACTACTCGATACCCTCTTTTTTCGGGTTCTGTAAAATTCACTTCCCATTCTTTAATCACCTCTTCTAATGCGAGTTTTTTCGGGTTTAAAATCACAAGACCATGCAAAATTCCAGATACAATCCTTTGATATTCTTCTGCATATTCCCTACGATCCAAATCGGTATCTGCATACCAGCAATCCAACTTTCGGATCATTTGCAGACTTTTCCATGGTGGCAGCTGCATCGGATAGTAAAATCTTGATGTTTTGGAATCGCCCTCATATTCTTCTGAAAGCCAGATAACCGTTCCCTTTGAAAAGATGGGAGGCAGATAACCATTCTTGGAATATTCCTCCATTATTCTAAGAATATCCTCCCAAGTAACTTGACGGAAGGAATAAGGTTCCTGGGTATCTGCTAGATAATAATCGTCATCTGATAAAGAAATTTCTCCTCTTTTTATCCCAGAAATTCTTCCATCTCCATCTTTTAAAATCTCCGTTACAACATCATTTGGATAGAAAAAGTCCATACCTCTGGCAATCTTTTCTGCATCTTCTGTCCTTCCCTGTTCTGCCAGTCTACTTTCATGTTCTTTTATTCCTTCAATGATCCTCCACCATTCCTCTTTGGAACTTTTCAAACCGTTTTCTTTGCTGCTGTCTTCTGGAATTTCTTCCGAATCGGCAGCTACCAGCTCACAATTCTCCTGATCGAGTACATCACTGTTTTCGATATAATTCATTTCTCCTAATGGAATTTCATCTAAATGGTCCTTCGCGTATTCCAGTGCCTCCGGGAAGGTTTTTATTGCTTCTGGCAGCAATAATTCCCCATGATAATAAGCATTACAGAGAATGGAGCAGGAAAGTTTTTGTGGGATATTCTTTTTATCCTTGCAAAATTCAATCGTCCAAATCAGGTTTTCAGGTATATGCTCCATTTCTGGCAAATACATACTGCATGTCTCCTCCTGAAATTCCCACTGAGTTGCTTTCCCAAAATCAATCCAGCTTCCTTTTCCATGATTTGCACAACTGACCTCATGCTCCGGCTGTCCGGATATGACAGAATAAAATCCATTACTTTGTACCACGTTAGGTATTCTCTTCTGTCCTAAAAATTTTTCCTGTCGGTGTACTCTGATAATAAATTCTCTTTTCTCTTGTATAACCCGTTTTAATTGTGCTAAATTTTTAATTTCCATCCTGTTTCCTCCTTACGCTGCATTTTTCATCTGTTTTTTCTCTACCGGCAATAATTCCGGATAAGTCTGTCTGGATAGTCCCAAACGTTTTACATAAGTCTGCATTTCCTGCGAACTGGAAAAAAGTTTTGCCTTCCCAAGTTCCGGGACAAACTGCTTTCCATTCCAAAACAACTCCTGTTCTTCTTCACTTTCAATAGATACCAGTACCCAAGCACGGTAGCAAATCTGCGGATCCATTCCCGTATACCAAAGATGTTTTTGAGCAAATATCTCAGCTTCTCTTAAGCTTTGAAAGAAAGCGGCTTTCCAAATTTTTGCGGTTACAATACGTTTGTTTCTGATTTCCTGAAAATACTGGTCTTTTCCCAGACGGATTGCATACCCTGTACGCCAGAAATCCTCAATCCATTCTTTTTTCTGCTCCATAATTCCTCCAATCAAAAAAGAGACCTGAAAAAGTCCCTTGTCCTGTTTCTCTATCCCATGTATTCTAAAAGTTTCTTTACAATCTGATGCGGAAGCTGTTCCAGATTCTCCGCATTGATACAGGCATTCCCGTAAATATTTTGAATATCCTCCTGATCCCTTCCAATCGCTGCCACAAACAAAGTAATCTGTTTCTGCTTCAGCTGCCTTTGTACCTTCTGTAAATCTTCCCTTGCTACTTTTCCGCCATAGCCTTGTGCATTTGGAAGTCCATCACAGAAAAAAATCAGGATTTTCATCTTTTCCTTTCTTTTTACCATTTTTTCTGCCATGTAAAGAAGAGCCGCCCCATCTCTGTTGGCTCCGCCTGTCTCCATATCCAAAATCCGGTACTTGCCTTCCTCTTTCTCACCAAACTCTAAATAGGAATGCAAACACACAATTTCCTCTCGTTTCCTGCCTATATGCTCTCTCCCTGTGCAGTGTCCGTTCACACATACCGGTATCCCAAATACCTGTGCAAATTCCACCACACAAAGGGCTGTCAGCACAGAGGTTTCCCACCGTTTGCTGTCAATGGAACCAGACTGATCCAATAAAAATACAATCGCCGTATCCATGTTTTGAGAAGGAATTTTGGTCTGAAAAATTCTTTTTTCAGGATTCCAAAGATGTGCCATATCCAATCTTTTTCCTATATACTGGTAACGTAAAATATGGGTTTTCTTCCTTTTTAGAACCGGTAGTAAATCCTGCTTCATTTTCATTAAAGTATGTTTTATCTGCGGTTGAAAAATTCTATATTTTTGATATGCGGTTTGTGAAATGACTTCTTTTCGGAAAACACGCTTTTTAATTTCCCGGTTCACAGGTGTAAACTCCGTATTTTCTAAAATCTCTTTCAAACGCTCCCGCATCCATTCCTCATATCCCTTTTCCCTTGCTTCTCTTTTTAATTCCAGACAGATGTTTTGAAGTTCTCTTCCAATATCAATTGTCTTTACCGTTTCTTGCTGCAATTCAGAAAGTAAGGACTCTGTTTTTTCTTCTCTCAGGCTTTCCTGCCCTTTTGTTGCACTTTCTCCTTCCATTTGAATGGATTGTATTTCTTCTGAAACAGTATATTTCAGTTCTCCTCCATTCCAAAGAACATCCGAAGCTTCCTTTCGCTCCATGCGGATTTTCCTACAGGAAGGTTCTTCCGAGTATTGCGGTAGATCTTCTTTCCACTCATCAAAGGTCTGTTTCAATACGTTTTCTTTGTCTTCTCCTGTCGATTTTATTTTTCTTTCCATACCTTCCGCTTCTTCTAAAAGCAAAGGCCACAACTTCAATAAAATCTGGTTTGTTGCAAGATACCTTGCGCTTTCCCCCATATCAACAGTCGTTTTCAAAAGAACCGGAATACAGTTTCTAAGCAGTTCCATATATTCTGCAACTTCTCCGTCCCATACGTTGACCTTATTGGTAAACATATATTGCACCAACAGAAGTAACATAATCTTCAGCTTTGATTTCTTCTGTACAATCTGGCTTTTCAGACTAGAAATCTGCTCCATATTCCTTTTACGGTTCTGCAAAATCCCCTGCCGGATACTTCCTGGAAACCTTCTGCACATCTGTTCTTCGATAAAGGCATCTTCCAGATATCCATGCAGCCTTCCGGCTGTTTGCAGATAGAGTCCTAATAGAACCGCATCTTTCTTTTGAAAACCCTCTTTCATACTTTGTAAAAATCCAGTTTCTCGCTCCGTCTCCGGCAGCGGCCAGGCTGGATATAAAATCCCACTTGCAATTCCATCTATATATTTCCGTCTCAGATAGATACTGCTGTAATTCTGATGTCCGCATTCATGTCCTTCCACGCCTATCAGGCTTTTGCTTCTCAAATCCAAAGTCGGAAAACTTTGTGTAAGCATATTCATGGTATTGATATAAATATAGCGCCCCTCAAAATAACCGGCCCTGTGATCCGTTGCATCGGAATAAAACCGGATCTGTGCATCATGCTTATCTGTAATTTCTTTTCCAATCCGTTGCACTAACCTTAAAAACTGAGGAGAAGAAAATACTTCCATATCCCGCAGCAAGCGCTTCTCTGTCTGCCTGCTATTTCCTATTTCTTTACTTCTCATACAGATCCCTTCCCTTGCTCTACATAAATCTCCATACATACCTGCCGGAGCATATCCCTATCTTCTTCATCGGATGCAAGCTTGGATAATACCGTATCTTCTGCAGCCTTTACAAGATTTTGGGTGCGCATATATTCATATACCCAGTTTTCATATTCCCGGTAGCCGCAAAGTCCGGCTTTTCCAAATTCTTCTTTTACGACTGTATCCAGTCGTTTCATTACCTTTGCCATCTGTTTTAGGACTTCCATATCCTTGCAGCCTGTACGAAACATGGCACGTTCTGCCAACTGTTGCTCTGTTAAATCCTTCCGATGCTGCACTTTGTTCATTCTGGATACCACGGAAAAATCAAATTCCCTATTTGCAACATAATTCAGATTGGTAGTGATGATGATAATTGCATTTGGATGTCGTTCTACGACTTCCCCGTACAGAAGGTCCAGTTTCCTGGAGTCATCTAATAACCGGTTAAGTTTTCCAAGTGTCCCCGGCTCTACAATAAGGGAAGCCTCCATAATTTCAATCACCGAAGGCATTCGGCAGCCTTTTATGATTTCCGATTCCTGCATTACAAAATCCCCTTCATTTTTTGCTTTCTGGTAACCGGACTGATACACTGCATCTAACAGTTCCCGAAAGGCTTCGCTTTTGGTAATCCCTTCTTTTCTTGTATGGGCTACTTCTTCTAATACCTGCATCGGATCTGTAACAAATTCCTGTAAAGAAGGAAACTTCATGCTATCTTCGGTCTTTTTCCTGGAATTTGGATAAATCCCTGCCACCAGTGTACTTTCATCGGTTTCCGGTCCACAGTTCAAAGCAAAATAAGGCACTCCTAAAATCTGGGCAATCATCTGTGCGTCTGTTGTCTTTCCTGTTCCTGCATTTCCGGTGATCATAAATTTCCGGAAAGGAGACTCTACAATTGCAGAAAGGATATCCTGCGCATATTCCCCAACTTTCATATCCTCTGGAAGCCGTGGAATACGGTCTTGATAATCTTTAGAAACCTGCCAGTGCTGTCTGTAAATTTTCTGTAATTCTTTTAACGTCCATTCTCTTACTTTCTTCGTTTCTCCAAAAATCTGAAATGTACCTTTTATCGCATCGTTTGGTGCATACAGTTCACTTTCGATTGCAAGTGTGGAAAGTTGTTCCATACCATTCTTTCCAAGCTGGCTTTTCTCCAACGGAATTCCTTCATTGCTGAAATCCTGTACATTTTCGACTCTCCGGTACAGGTTATCACAACAAAGAAAAGCTGCTTTTAATGCAAGTTTTGCATTTTTCCATCCTTCTTTCATCTGCTGCATGAATAAAATAAAATTCTGAGCAAACTCCAGGTTATATAATGCTTCTTTCTTTTCCAGACTGACATAAATAAGCATTGCCAGAACTTCCTCTCCGTCACTGACGTTTCTTTCAACAAAATCCAGAGCTTTATATGTTTGTTTTTCTGTTTTACAGACACCACGTATCTTTGCACTGATCGGATTATAAACCAATGCGTAGCGTCGTTTTCCTTTTACATATTCCATGCAATAGAAATTCAACAAATCATAATTTCCTTTTTGAAACCCAAGAGCTCCTTCTGTTTGTTTCAAATAAATCCCTGCAATATTGAGCATTGCCCTCAATGTAGGGGGATGCAGTGTTGCCTGTCTTCCCTGATTATACTGGGAAAGACATTCCACCATGGTAGTGGTTTTTCGTAATCCTTCTTTTTGTAAAAACCTGCTGAATGGTTCCGGCATTTCTTCCTGAAATGTCCATGTGTCAAATAATTTTATCTCTGCCATTTTCTCTCCTTTCTGTCTGCAATTTTTAGGTATGTTCCTCCTTCCTACACGCAAAAAAAGACAAGGTATTTGTCTTTCTATACCTTGTCTTAAACTTATTCCTATATTTTATTGCAGACTATGCCAAAGTAACTCTTCTGCTACCATGCAGAATAAAAATTCATTGCACAAATTTGCTTGTACATAAATGAATACGACTTTATCCTATCATTAGATGTTAAAACTGTCAACAACATTTTTTTAATTGAAATTTCATAAACAGGTATAAAAGTTCCCCGTATGAATTCCTCCGTCTGCATAACGTAATATCTATATATTTTTGCTAAGGGAGTATCCTCTATAAAATTTAATATATCCATTTTCTTTCTCCAGTGTAAAATAATACCCAATTATCCATCACTTATAAATAAATGGAAACTTTCAGATCTTCAGCATTTTCTACACCTTTGTCTCTTTGAGATTCCTGAAAAATCTCCAAATATTCATTTTTTATATTCTCATTCCACTATTTTTAAAAAATTTAAGATATGTTTACATATGAGCTGATATAAAAATTCAACTTCATTTGTGAAATAAAGTTGAGTTTTTTCTCTGGCTTTGGTATGAAGGCAATCTGCCAAGCTACAATTTTCTTTCCCCTACAGTCTGTCACCATTCTCTTTCTACCTTATCTTTTTTCAATGTTGATTACTCTCTGTGCCCAGTCACGATAAAACGCATCCTCATGTGATACCAAAAGTACTGTCCCATCAAAATCCGAAAGAGCTGTTTTCAAGGCCTCTTTTGCTTGCACATCTAAATGATTTGTAGGCTCGTCTAGAATCAAAAAATTACAAGGAACCAGAGTGAGCAAACACATTTTTACTTTTGCCTGTTCTCCTCCGCTTAGCGTTCCGATCGGCTGCATTGCATGTTTGCTAGAAATTCCGCATCGTGACAGATGCTTCCGAATATCTTTCCTCACCATATCAGGATGGGCATTAGCAACAATCTGAATCGGTGTCTGTTCGGAGTCTTCCCAGATTAAATCTTGCTCAAAGTACCCTATTTTTACCTGTTCCGAAAACTGATACGTTCCATGCATGGAAGGAATTTGTCCAATAAGTGTCTTTAATAATGTGGATTTCCCAATCCCATTGAAACCGGTGATTACTACTTTCTGCCCTCCCCTGATGCTAAACTCTATCTGCGATAAAACAGGATAATGATAACCAACTGCTAATTGTTTTACCAGTAGATGCTCTGTATTTGTCAACGACAATACCGGAAAATGAAAATGTGGAATAATTTCCTTTTGATCAAGTGCCTCCATTTTTTCCATCCGGTCAAGCTGTTTTTGTCGCCCCCTAGCCATCTTTGCCTTTCGACCTGCTATATTCTTCCGTATAAACTCCTCTGTTTTTTTTATTTGTTTTTGTTGTGCAACATACTGTCGAACATAATTTTCCCTTAACAGTGTTTTCTTCCGCAAAAATTCTGAGTAGGTACCAAAGTATTTTGTGATTGTATGGTTATCTATATCACAGATTCGATTTGCTATCTTATCCAAAAAACTGAAATCATGGGAAACAACCAAAAAGGCATTCTCTAAAGCAGACAGATACTCCGCTAGCCATGTTACATGGTTTTTATCAAGGAAATTAGTCGGCTCGTCTAACAACAATACATCCGGTTTTCCCAGAAGCAGTTTCGCTAAAATGACTTTTGCTCGTTGACCTCCACTCATTTCTGAAATCGGACGTTCCAATCCAATGGCAGATAATCCCAATCCATTTGCAACACGTTCGATTTCAGTATCAATGGAATAAAAGTTATGTTTTTCAAGCTGTTCTTGGTACCGTGCTGCAAGTTCAAGGCTCCTGCTGTCCCCTTCGGCAGCCTTTTCATATAGTTGCATCAGCTGTTTTTCCATTTCATATAAATTTGAAAAGGCAGTTTTCAAAAATTCTTTCATTGTCAGAGAATGTTCAATCACAGCATATTGATCTAAATATCCAACTGTCGTATTAGACTGCCAAACAATTCTTCCATCATCCGGTATCATCTGCTCTGTACAGATTTTAATCAATGTGCTTTTTCCTGCTCCATTTTGACCTACAATCCCAACATGCTCTCCCTTATTCAATTCGAATCCCGCATTTTTATAAAGTACATTTTCCCCAAAGGAATGTGTCAATCCCTCAATTTCCAATAAACTCATTTTGTTAAAATCCTTCCTTTAATCTTTTAATCAGTATCACCAGTTTAGCCTAATAAAAAGGAAGAAAGCAAAGATACACAAGCGTAACTTGCCTTCTGCTTTTAGATTTACCATGTGCAGAAACAAATGGATACAGTCAAAATATTATCTATAGCTTCATATATATGAATAATACGGAAAACCAAACCCTCAAAATAGGGATACTGTTCACTTTGGTTCTCCGATAAAATCAAAATGCCTTCTTTATCCCCTACGCTCTGTACAATGTTTTATCGGTATGGATTGTACAGAACTGATGATGCTACACTTGTCAATCTTTGATTTTTCCCAATTTATGAATGTATGCAAAATAGTGGAAATCACATTCTTTCCAAAGCCCCCACTGTTTCAAAGGAATAGAAGCACCCTATTACTTCGGATAAAGTGTTTGCAATATGAAGTCTTATCCCCTTTTCTCCAGCCTCCCGAATTTCGTCAAAGCCAGATTGATAAAATGACACAAACGGATGTTTTCAATTCTAAGGAAGCCTATTATCCTAATATTTTATCAAAAAAACTATGTCCCTTTATAAATTAGAGGGTTGCAAATAGACGCTTTCAAATGACACGTTCTACATTTTCAATATTATTTGTAAGATTTTTAATAAAACAATCAAATTCTGAAAAGTTTAATTGTTGCCGTGAATCGCTTAGAGCATATTGTGGTTTGGGATGTACTTCAACCATAATACCATCAACTCCTAAAGCAAGCAAAGCTTGTCCAATTTGATTAATAATATCTTTACGCCCTAATGAATGTGACACATCTACTATAATAGGTATTTGGGTATATTTTTTTATTAATGCAATGCAAGCTATATCTAGAGTATTTCTAGTTTGTGTCTCAAAAGTCCTAATCCCCCTTTCACAAAGTGATACTTTACTATTACCATTAACGATTATATATTCTGCTGCATATAGGAATTCATCTATTGTTGCACTGATTCCTCTTTTTAATAGGACTGGAGTAAGCGCAAAATATTGCTACGCTGCCCATGAATCACGCTTGCACCAAAATGATAGATGCAAGCGTTTTGCTCTATGTTTAGTTTTGACAGTTTGCTTTCGCAGTCTCGCTCCATGGGGCAAGCTGTTCCAGCTGTTCATCTGACATTTTATCGTCTGGCCGCTGTGATAAGAGGTATGTCAGATATTTGTAGGTATTCAGGTCATTCGCTTTTGCCATCTCAACCATTGTATACACAATAGCACTAGAGGCCGCTCCCTTCGGACTGGCACTGAACAGCCAGTTCCTCCGACCAACAGTGAATGGTCTGATTGCATTCTCGCTAAGATTGTTGGATAAACTGCAATGACCATCTTCCAGATAGGTCATCAGGGTGTCTTTCCGATTTTGGGCATAGTTCACCGCTTTCGCCAAACGGGTTCCCTTGTTTGGACGCTGTTGATCCAGCCAAATCCAGAATGCCTCCAGTATCGGCTTCTCCTTTTCAAGACGGAACTGTTTTCTCTGCTCCGCAGTATGATTTTTTGCTTTTGAGTACCGCTCACAATCAAACAGCTTGGAGCAAAATTGTACTCCCTGCACCGCCGGAAGGCTGTAATCATACTCTTTCCCTTTCGGTATGGCATCTGTGAAATAACGTCTCACATGTGCCCAGCAAGAGCAGCGTTTGATATCCGGCAGATTGTTATAACCCTGGTATCCGTCGGTCTCCAGATATCCACGGAACCCCTGCAGGAAAGATGCTGCATGGAACTTTGCCCTTGTCTCTGTGTAATGATAGAGCAGGATCGGCGGAAGCCCATCTTCTCCACTGCGGAAGAGCCACATCCAGGAATCTGTTTCAGGATTGCGCTCCGGCTCATTCAGTACCTGAACCCGAGTTTCATCTGCCATCAGATATTTACGCATCCGTAACTGACGGTGAAAATAATCATAAACATGGCAGAGGTAATTCTCGGTACAGTAAATGATCCAGTTAGCAAGCGTAGCCCGGCTCAATGGGACACCCAGCTGCTTCCATTCCGATTCCTGCCGGTTTAATGGCAGACCATTCTGGTACTTCTGGTGCATTGCCCATCCTACAACGGATTCCGATGCATAACTTTCCGGGATCAATGGTTCCTGAACAGGCGCTTTGACAAATGTCTGATCATCCGGGTGTTCCTCTGATATGGCACACTCCGGGCATTTATAGGTTTCACGATAGATATTTACTACTTTCCCTTTGGCAGGGGTAAACCGGAATTCATGGCGGACGAATTCTTTCCCAATACATTCCATCTGCGTTCCGCAGGTTGGACAGTTCCGCTCCTCCTCCGGAAGAGAAATGATCTCGTCGCAGGAAGGAACATTTTTAAAGAGATCCGCATGTGTCCGTCGTGCTTTTCGCTTATGTTCCGGAACAGTGATGTCATCAGGAAGTTCCTGTTTCCATGTCGGATCTGCTTCCTGCTCGGCTTCATCAAAAAGATTCAGCTGACCATCGATATCTTTCCGTTTTTCACTGGAAGTACCAAAGAGCTTCTTCGTGAGATATTCAATCTGCTGACGAAGATTTTCTTTTTCCAGACGGTCTGCTTCCAATGTTTTTTGTAAAGACTGGATCAGTTCTGTCTGTGCGGAAATCGTTTTATTCAGTTGGTTGATCATGTCCTTGTACGCAAGGATTTTTGAATCTTTTGAATTACCAGCCATATGTCTTCTGCTCCTTTTTTACTGCTCTTATTATACCATAAAAAGCAATGAAAAGGAAGCAGAAAACCCAGTATTTACAAGGGATTGCAGACATGATACAGGGTGTGGAAAGCTCTCCATTTTTGTTGGCTGGCATAGAGGTTTTACACAATCATTCCGTAGGTTTGAATGCTTTTGGTTGTTCGATTTCAAGACCGGACATGAGCCAGTCGAATTGCTGCCAGGTCAGTTGCTTTACTTCCAACTGATTTCTGGGCCAGCGGAATCTGCCCTGGACTTCCATACGTTTATACAGCAACACAAATCCGTCAGATTCCCAAAGCAAAGCTTTGATCCTGTCACAACGTTTTCCACAGAAAAGATACAGGGCGCTTCGCCTTGGATCCATATGGAGTTGATTCTCTACAATAGCACACAGCCCGTCAATGGATTTCCGCATATCCGTTCTGCCTGTTACGATATAGATTTCATCGGCGGCTGTGATATCCCCTAACATTCCAACTCCTTCACAATGCGAAGCGTTTGAGCCAGAAGCTGAGGATCTGTTCCATTTGGTATTGTTAGATGCAAACTTCCTACAGACAGCTTCATTGGCTCTGCTACGGAAAGGTTATTTTTTTCCGTAGCTACCGGAATCACATTTAATGGCTGTTCATATGGGAGCGGGTCAGTATCATGAAAATCCACTCTGACAACTTCCTGGCTTTCCGGTGCACGATAGCTGCGTCCGGTTGACGCTGGCAAATCCACACAACCTTTCTGACGCAGCCTTTTTACCCAGTTGTAAAAAGTTCCCGGTTTAATGTCATGTTCCACACACCATTGATGATCTGTCAACCCACTTTGACGGCATTCCATGATGAGACGGTATTGTTCTTCGGTAGGTATTCTTTTGCTTCTCATGAGCACACCTCCATAAATCGGATAGAGTAAAATGCTCGCATCTATCATTTCTAGCAAGAGAAGATGAAGTGAAATGCTTGCATTTTCTATTGATTATTATGGAATGATTTTTAGGGCAACACAATCCGTCGAATTATTTTGCGCTTACGGACTGGAATATCTACTTTACCCAATTCTTTTAACAATTCATAATTGCTCATATTTCGTGCTCCCACTTGAAACATATCTACTACTTCTTTCATCTTGTCAATATGTCGTGGGGAAACAATTTCAGAAATAACTTTAATTGAATACATTCCCTTTAACTGTTTGATTATTTCCACCCCATCATTTTCTAAACCTTGAAAGTCATATGGAGAGGTTCTAGGTTTATAAATGCCCACCCTAATATTTGTTATATTTCTTTGCACTAAGAATCTTATGATACTTTCCATTTGTTCATAAGATTCCATAGCGCACGGACCTGCAATAATATTCGGAGAAATTTTGTTATTATTACCTATCTGTTCATAAAAATTCAAGAAATTTTCTTGCATCACTTTTAGTTGACAATTGTTAAGATCCATAAGCATCGTTCCTCTATCTACTGTATATAAAATATGTTAATTATAGTTTCTATCATATTAACAACTTTTTTGTTATCTTTTATATAAACCTAGATAAAAAGCTAACTTTTATTACTTTTATAGTTATAGTTGCTCAAGTATATTATTGGTGTTCTGAAATGGAAAACGCTAGCACGATTTAATAACCGATTTTCTAGAGACTCCATAAGATCAGTCAAATCTAAGTGGATTAATCCTCTTAGATATTTTTCTTTAAAAACTAAATATAATTGATAATATCTAATAGTTCCATCATATTCTTTTTTGCAAAAAAACGAAGACTAGAAAAGGAGAGTTTTCAAGAATCTTAGTTTTTTAATCATCTAGTTGTTTTAATCTATTTCAAATGATCTGTTGCCATTTGCATTTCTTTTGCAACATTTTTATTTAACTCTTCTCTTCTTTTTCTATTAAATGGATGACATATCCATTCTATATCTGTTTGTTTAAATCTCTCATCTTTACAACCACATACAGACAAATTAATTCCATAATTGTAGCACCATTTCCTAATCATATTTAATCTCTGTAACTTTATTTCAAATGGAAGTGAATACAATTCCTGCTTTGAAATTGTTGGTGTTATTTCTGTAAGTGCCTGTGTAGCAATATGCATCAATTCGTTTTTGTTCCATGACTCTTTTAGACCTTTTGTCAGTACAATATAACCTGCAACAATTTCTTTAACTCCTAATTCGCTGATATCTTTCAGAATTGTTGTAATATTTTTCTCTGTATCATCTACATTAGGTAGCAGTGGATCCATTCTCACTACTAATGATGCTAATCCTGGAATATTTGAAAGCTTTTCTATATTTTTTAATCTCTCCCTATATGTGGGAGCTCCGGGTTCAATAATTTTATTTCTAGATTCATCACAACTTGAAACATCAATTTGTATGTTCATAAGATCTGGCCTTTTTCTAATTACCTCAATGATAGATTCATCAAATATGCCTTTTGTTATAAATAGTACATTTACATTATGTGAAAAAAGCTTATTTAATACAATCTTTGCCGATTCTTTAATTTTTTCATTACCAAGTGGATCTGAAGAATAGCAGAGATATACTGAAGGCGGAAATTCCTTTCTTTTTAAGAAATTATCAAGTTTAAGTGGAAGTACATTTCCCTTGTAGCCTGGATTTTGTAATTTATACACTCTTAATTCAAGAGGTGAAAACAAACAATACGTACAATGGTGAGGACATCCTAATGATAAGTCCATAACGAATCCCTTGCAAGCGTTAGGCTCATATCTTATATCTGCTTGCAAATCCTTAGAAATTCCCCAATTTATTTTGTTATCTTCTTTCATATATTTTCCTTTCTTAAACTATTAATCATACAAGTTCATCCATGAAGTCACATATGGCTTTTACCAATACATCTTCTGTATTAGCAAATAAATAAACCAAAAGTCTATCAATATCTACCTGTTCATCCTGATTACTATTTTTCATAGTTTCCCGGATTTTAATTAGTAAATCCATAATTTCTATTGAATCTAATACAAGATCATTCGTAATTGATGTTTGTATGGTTAGTTCATCAATCATTTTTTCTGGAGCTACTTCTAGTAAACAATCAGTTATAATTTTTAATTTTTCTTCAGAAGTATATTTTTTCATTTCTGCACCTCTCTACTCTATATTAATATTCATATTTTAAATAGACGTTTCTTTTGCTGCTTCGTTCTACAAATTTTAAGAATATTTCTAAATCTTTGATGTGAAAATATATATTCCTATGTAAGCAATCACTTTCGTATTTAAAGTCATTTTTAAAGTAGTGCCCCGGATATATCCGAGCACCTTGTTCTGCATATTGTCGTAATTTCTTTATACTTAAAAACATATCTTGCGGATTACCACCTTTGCAATTACAGAATCCACAACTTCTGATAAAAATTGTATCTCCTGTAAACAAAGCATTTTCTATTTTGTAACACATGCTTCCTGTGGTATGGCCAGGCGTTAATAAACATTCAATTTCTATACCAGAAACACGCAATTTCTGGTTATCTTCTAGTGCAACCAAGTTATTACACTGGAAATTATAATATTCTATTTCATATTTTGACATATAGACATAACATTGATATTGTTTTGAAAAAAAATCTGCCAAATTTGTATGATCCTGATGTGAATGCGTGAGTAATATGCCTTTCAGCTCAATATGTGCTTTTTTTATATGATCTAAAATTTCCTTCTGTTCCCACGCTGGATCAATAAGAATACCAGTACCACTTTCTGTATTAATGATTAAATATGTATAATTATTAACATGCCCTACCGGAAATCTTTGAATATCATATAACATTATCTAGAACCCTTTCTGATCAGTTATTATAGTAATCCTTGTCTATATTGTTCCAATAATATGTATCTTTTTAACTTTCCACTAACAGTTACTGGTATCTCTTTTACAGGTATTACTTCTGTTATTCCAATACCTACTTTGCTTAAAACATGCCTTTTTATTCTATTTTGAATTTCAGAAAAACTTTCCTTTTCCTGATTATATTCTACAAAGCAAATTACTTTTTCCCGATGTACATCGTACTCTCCACATATTGCTGTTTTAGAAAAATCTCCTTCTGCAATTTCATTACAAATGTTTTCTAAATCATGTGCATAAAAGTTTTCTCCTTTAATAAAAATTACATCCTTTTCTCTACCTGTTAATACTAGATTTCCGTTGTGGAAAAAGCCCAAATCTCCTGTATCGAGCCAGCCCTGCAAGTCTTTTGTTTCCTCAGTAGCTTTTTGATTTTTATAGTATTCTTTGAAAATAGCCTCTCCTTTTAATAACAAATGTCCCACAAAGCCTTCTTCAAGAACTTTCCCTTCATCATCCACAATCTTGGAATCTATATTGTCGAGTATTCGTCCTACTTCCACAAATTTCATAGAGTTATTTGAATGAACTTCATGTTCAATTATTTTCTGGCCTATCCTTACATGCTTCCTTTCAACCAAAACCTCAGTATAACTATCACAATTTTCAGGAGTTGAAACAACTAACGTAGCTTCTGATAGTCCATACGAAGGTTTTACTACATTAGATTTCATATTAAAATTTGTCATCTTATTCGTAAATTCTTCACAAACTTCAGCTGATACTGGTTCCGCCCCATCTATGATAATTCGCAAAGATGATAAATCAAAATTTTGTTTATTAATATGTTGTACATATCTGCAAACATGTTTCAGCCCAAAATTAGGTGAGGCTGTTATGGTTACTTTATGATTAGAAATTCTGTCTAGCCACAATAACGGATGTGTCACAAAAAGTTTTGTTGGCATAATATAAAATTGGCATCTGGCAATAAGCGGGGTCAAATAAGTTCCAATCAGTCCAAAACTATGAGTCAACGGCAACCAACTTAAATATATATCCTTTTCAGTAACCCTCATAGCTCTTATGGTTGCATTAATACTTGCAATAATATTTTTGTGTGTTACTACTACACCTTTGGGTTCACTTGTTGAACCAGAAGAAAATTGAATGAATGCAATATCATTCTCGTTTGGAATTTGACGTTTTATATTGCTTGTATCATAGTTAATATTTTCAATTATAATAGTTTTCTTATTAATTTTCTTGAAAAATTCTGAACTTAAATTATCTTTGAAAGTATCAAATGACTTTTTGTCTGTAATAAGATAAGGATTCGTTAATCCCTCCCATACGCCAGCCAACTTATAATGTTCTTTTCCAGTCTCCAAATATGTATATGGTACAGGAATTATTTTCCCTAAAATACATGCCCAAAATGTTTCAACAAATCTAATTTCATCATTAATCTGAAAAAGCAACTCATCGCCTGGTTTAATGCCAAAGGTTTGCAAGTTATATAAAATCGCCTCAACGTTCTTTTTGAATTCAGCCGCTGAAATAATTATTTCATTTTCTGCTGAAACAATAAAAGTATGTTGCATCTCAAGCTGATTATAAACTTCAAGTAAGGTTTTACAATTCATATTTTTCTATTTCCTTTCGTGAGATTATGATATCTTAACTATAACTTTACAGTTTTTATGTTCAAAATTTTCTGTTTCAAGAAGCTCTTTTGCTTTGTTTATTCCATTAATTTCAGTTGTAATTATTTCATCCAAAGTTATATCCCCACTTTCATATAACCTTAATATTTTATTAAATGCTCCTTCCAAATGTCCACGGGATCCAACTATCTTGATATTATTAGTGATCATATGATCAACATCATCCACGACTAACTTTTTCCCATTTCTCGCTAGTAAAACAACTCTACCATTAGCTGAAATTTTAGGAAAAATAGTATTAACATTTTCCAAAACCCCCGATGTTTCAATAACAACATCTACATCTTGAATTTCAGCATAAATTTCATTAACATCTTTGTATATATTATTTACAATTTTTTTAACTACATTTCTTCTGAAATCTATAGGTTCAACCAGAGACACCATTGAAGCACCAAAAACTCTTTTACAAAGCATTGCTGCTAGTGCACCAATAGGGCCGCCACCAAAAATCAATATTCTATCTCCTGGCTTTATATCAGCAGCTACACACGCATCAAATGCAACACCTGCCGGTTCTATACAGGTCATAGCTTTCAAATCTTTTTCTTCTTTTACATAGGGAGTAATGTCATGTGCTAAAGAAGAATTAACATCAACAACTTCGCCCATGATACCGTCTATTTCTAAACCAATAAGTTTAGCATTTTTACATTGATTAAATTTTCCTTGTTTGCATTGCACACATTGATTACATACTAAAATTGATTCCAAAGTAACAATCATATCTTTATGTATGTTTTTAACATTCTCGCCTACGTCTAAAACTTTTCCTACACCTTCATGTCCAATGACCCTTCCTTCTTCTGGTATGAATGCTGGTGCCGAGCTGATAATATAACCGGTTTCTGAATTTTCTTTAGCTAAATGCAAATCAGAACCACATATTCCTACATAAAGCATTTGTAATCTAATGTCATTGCTACCTAATTTTTTCTTCTCCCTGTTTTGAATTACAAGATTTGGATGTTTATATATTTGATTTGGTAAAGGCTTCACAATTCCTTTCATAGGCTCACTTTTAGCTTTTATCACTAACATTTTACTGTTCATTGTTCATTCTCCTAAATTATTCGATATTTAAAATACTGTCAAAATCCTGTTTTCCATGTTTTGTCACTTGTAGGTTTCATTTCTTTTAAATAAATAAATTTCTTAGGAATCTGAAAACTCGCAAGCATATTTTTACATTTTTCCGTAAATTCTATTTTTGAAACTTTTCTCTCTCCTGTGTATTCGCAAGTCAGCTCCGTAGCTGTTCCATTTTGTTCTAAAAACACATCTGCTTGTGTTATTCCTTCAATCTTCATTATGCAAGAAATTACATAATTTTTATTTACTTTTTTTCCGTCTACAATTAATATATCATCATAACGTCCTAACAATTTTATAGAATCTGATGAAGAAATATCAGCTAAATCACCTGTTTCATATTCAGACCCAAGCCATTCAATCCCATTTTCTGTGACATATCCACCTATTGTATCTTTAGTATCTACAAACAAACGTGGTCTCCCATATTGATCCTTTAGTATTTTTAATTTAACGCCAGGTATGGGAGTACCTACTACTTTGCTATCATTTTCTGAATATCCAAGAGCTAAACTACCAGTTTCTGTAGATCCATACTGCTGCAACAATTTTCTGCCAAATCTTTTCTTAAATTCTCGTTGAAGTCCTTCTTCCATCGGACCACCTGAAGCTATGATATAGCGTAGTTCATTATTCAAATAGTACTTATTTGAAACATCTAACATTTTTCTGTAAAAATATGGAACACCTAACATCATAGTGGCTTTTGTATTATTGCTCAATTGAATAACATTTCTTGGCAATAGAACATCTGGTAATGCAAGGTTTGCATTTAACTTTAAACTTAAAAGCATACCAGATATAAAGCCAAAAGAATGGTTAATTGGGACTATAGGTAAAATGGTATCCTTTTCATTAATATCCAAATATTTTGAGTATCTTAATAGTTCTGCATCCAGTTGCTTTTTTGTTCTTATTACCAATTTGGGAGTTCCTGTTGTTGCAGATGTTAAATGAATAACCGATCCTGTTTCTATTTCTGATATAAACTTCGAAGTATTTATTTTTGAAGGTAATTTGTAAATTTCATTAATCCCATTTTTACATTCTACTATTGCTTTTATACCTAAAGTGTTACTCCAGTTTACAATATTATCTTTAGAAAATTCAGAAAAAACAAATATAGGTAAAAGATTGTTTTCAATACATGCTATCCACTGTAAATATACATCTAGCTGAGTATGGGCCTTGCAGATAATAAGATTTTTTTCACTAATATTGTTTCTTCGTAATAGTTTAGTGAATATTCTTGTATTACGACTAACAGAAGTGCTCTCTATTAAAGAACCACCATAATATATCTTTTTTCCCATTTAATGATCCCTTCAAACTTATTGTATTGATAATATGCGAATTTGTTTATCTATAATATTTTTCTCCTGCTCTTCCAAAAGAAAATAATATATATTATCAATATAACACTTACCTTTTTCTGTTACCTTATAATCTACTTCGGTCTCAAGCAACATACCACCACTGATCAGTTGTTGTATTTTCTCCATATATTTCTCTCCATGGTTGTGCTCTAATTGTGCCTTTGTAAGATACAGCAACTTAGGAAATCCAACTATGTTTAAATTATTCAACTGATTCAAAGTCAATTTTTTTAATTGTGAAAATCTTGTCCGTCCACCACGAATATATGCGTTATAGGAGTTATTTCTATATTTATAACCATTTATAAATCCAAATGCTCCAGATCCTATTGCTATACAATCTGGTACATTCTGAATTCCACCATAGTATGCTGATTCCATTACTCGGATATCCCTATTTTTCTTAGTATAACCATAAGATGCTTTTTGCTCATATCCGTTTCTTTCCATCATCTCATTTACAGTTGTAATTATTTCAAGTAATTCATTTTTTGTCGGAAATCGCAAATTCTCTTCCTTAATTCTTTTTTCCAAACTATTACAATAAGGATATAGCTGTCCGAAGTCAATTGCATCTACGCCCAAACGAATTGCTTCTTTAATGTCGTTGAATGTTATTTCTAACATATTTCCTATATTGAAATCAGGAAAACCATACATGATATCTATCCCTGTTGTAATATCATTATCCAGCAATTTAAACAATGTTAAATAAACTTCCTCCAATGTTGCTTTGGATTTATATTGTTCTCGCAATTTCTGATTAAAAGTTTGTACTCCTACACTTACCTTTGAAATTTTATTTTCCTTAATATAATCAATAACTTCGTCTTTGTAGATTGTTGTTGCAGAACCTTCAATATTCACAATCAAATTGTCAGATACATTAAAATTTTCTTTTGCAGCATTTAATATATCATTGAATACATCTCTTGGAAGTATTGTTGGTGTACCACCACCAATATGTATAACGGATACTGTCAAATGTTGAATATATTCTTTTTCAGCATAATTATGAATTTCCTCTATAACTTTTTCCTTATACTGCATAATTTCCGTTGTATTTTTTACTTTATCAAATCCACAAAATGCACATTTAGAATCACAAAATGGAATATGTATATAGATTGATGCATCGCCGGGTTTTACTTCTGAATTTAATTCTGTAAAAAACTTTTCTTCTTTTTTAACCGTACTTTTATCTTCAAACAAGTCCATATGAGGATAATAATATTGATGCGGCAGTAAAATTTTTTTGTCAAACATAATAATATTCCTTCCCTGCACATTTCGGATAAACGGAGCCCCTTTCCCGCGTCAGCGGTGTAAGAGGCTCGCACCAGCGGTGCGTTATCCGTTTGTTGTTACTTGTTAATAGGTTCCATATCTCTCATGTTCTTACCATTCATCTCCAAACGATAGGCTCCACTAAGCATGCGTGCAAGGCACGCCTCTGCATAAGTATGATCCTGAAACATGTCATACCAGGCAGGTACAGGGAACTGAGAGATTACAAGGATGGATTTATGAGGATCTCTGCTGTCGAATACCTCAAATAAGTTTCGGCACTTATTAACATCCATGTTCATCAATCCAAAATCGTCAACGACAAGAAGATCATAGCCAGCGAACAGATTCAGTTCTTCTTGATAAGTGTCGAGTTTTTCTGCTTTGGACAACTCATTTATCAACTGGCTAGCCTTCATGTACCGGACTGTCTTGAACTGCCGCAAGGCACAAATACAAAGTGCATTGGCAAGGTAGCTTTTACCGGAACTGGTTTTTCCTGTTATGACAAGATTTTTTCCCTGTTCAATCCATTCACATTTGGAAAGTTCCTCTATGATGCGCACATCCAGCTGTCGTTCCGGATTATAAAGCGTTTCATCCAGATCAGCAGCGGGATATTTCAAGGTTGCCTTTTTGATAAAACGATTCAGTTTCTTGGAATAGCGCAGATTCCATTCAGCATCTACGATACGCTGTATTTTTTCTCTGAATGGAAGAAGTTCTGCATTGGGATCTGCAAACACTTCCTCCAATGCTTCTGCCATACCGGAGAACCGCATACTTTTAAGCTTACTGCAGATTTCGTAGTCCTCTGTGGAAAGTTGGTTTTTATTTATCATCGATACTCCTCCTTCCCTCGTAAGTTACTATGCTCTGGAAGTGAGGATGTAGTCGGTACCGAATGATTGTCCTGCATATTTTTCAGGAGCTTTTTGAAATAAGAATACCTACAGGCATTACTTTCCACGCATGTTTTTGCGATATCTTCCAGCAAAAGTCTGGATTGATTCTTACACATATGAAGAATGCCGTTACAACTATTATAGGCTTGTTCTTCGTGCTGAGGTGTAAGAAGCACGGAATCAATAAGTTTACCCATATATGGACCGATACTCGAGGCCCATCGTCTGTAATAAGCGCCATCTTTAGAATTCACTTCTTTGTAGTATTGATGCTCTAGAGCCATGTGCTCCGGCTTGGTGATGTATTTGGGAAAGTCTTTGTAGGACCTTCTATGGGTACAAATCAGCTTGTTATTCCGGTCGCAGATTCGTACCTCTGCCATTGTAGCCTTAAGAATTGCAGGCTGATTATAATACGTGTACAATACTGAATAATAGTGGTCATCATACAACAGATGGTAATTATTCGGTACACGGGCAAAGTATTTATAATCACACAGCGAGAAGGATTCACCGGCAAGTGGCTTCATCTGTGGTTTGTCATATCGAAGGAAACTTTCCATTTTGGAAAGGGACTGGGAGGTCCTTTTCTCGTTGTTGATGTCCGCTATTTTTTGCCGTACATCACGATTGATATCTTCGATACTGTAGTAAACTTTTTCTTTCAGGTCTTCCAACAGATGTGTCTCCAGAAACTGAACGTACTTCTCCACCGTTGGTTTTCCCTTCGGCTTGCGAGGCGGTGGTGGAAGGATTACTACATCGTAGAAATTCTCTAAGTCCTGATAGACACTATTGATTACCAGTTCATCCTTGGTATGCTTGGTGATTGCAGTTTTTAAGTTGTCTGGTACGAGATATTTAGGCACTGCACCATAGGACTCCAATGCATGAACAGTACCGGCAATGAAGTTGGGCAGTTTTTCATCCTCAAAGGCTTCCGCATAAATAAGGTTGCTTACTCCAACAGTTGTAACAAAAAAATGTACCTTTTTTATTTCACCAGTTGATGAATCCACAAGAATTTCCGGTTGATCACCGACCCAGTCGATGTAAACCTTTTCTCCTGGAATCCGTTCCACGACCATGCTGACAGCTTCCGAGCCGTAATGCTTTTCAACGAAGCGTTTAAAATACAGGCAATACTGTGTATATTGATAACCGGAAGGACAGTCCTTCTTGTATTTTAGCCACAGATAAAAGAGATTTGCTTTGCTTCCTGGCATAATTAGCCGCTCATAGACGGCTTGGTAATCAGGCATAACGGAATCATCTTTTCTGCGGAGGTTTTCGGGTGGAAAGAATAGATGTTCCACTTCCTCTGCCGACATTTGTTTCAGCGTATCAAGATCTTTGCCGGATTCTTTGAAGCGGTTCATGATCAGAGTAATTGTGCTGCAGCCAACTTTGTATCGGCTACGGCAATCATCATAGGATATGCCACGTTGACGCATATCGATGATTCCAAGAATTGTAGTACAGTTTTGCATAATTGTATGCTCCTTTCTCATTTGTTTTTACCACGAGAAAACTATACCACAATAAGTCTCACACCGATATTCCGAGCAGGTACACCGGTGGAACAATGTGCTCACACCGTTTCAAACGAAATATTCACACCGGTCGGGCGAAATTTGCACTTCCCTCTATTTATTCACATATTTTTCAATCATATTAACAAATGTGTCAAAGTGTTTGATATTCTCTTGAACCAAATCATCGTTCTGGATTTCTATGTCAAAGATATTTTCCACTTCGGTTATCAATTCAATGAACCTTATAGAATCAATGTACTCAAGATATTCTACTGCTGTTTCATTTTCAATTTCTTTAACATCATCAGATTCGTCATGGGATCTCATTAATCCCTCAATAATAGTTTCTATTCGTTCTTTTAAATCCATTTAATTGTCCTCCTAAATTTCTTTATTTATAATTTGGATCAATTCTTTTTCGTTTGTTTTCATAAAATCATGCTTACCCTCTACAATATAGCTATTGCATTCTTTATTGCAAAAAGTTTGCCAGCTTTCTAATTCGTTTAGCGAAAATATCTGCTCCCGTGTGCCGTTAACCAATGTAATATTACAGTCAAATTTTTCTTTGGTGCCTGAAAAATAATATTTGTCAATCATAGTACAATCCGACTTCCAAACCTCATACATACTTCTTAAATAGGGTTTTTCCATCAATTGCTTACGACTTACATTGCTATAATTTATCCATTCTTCCATCAACTCCTCTTCATTAACTATCTTCATTTGCTTCCCCTTTCTAGGAACATCTGGCGCAGGATATGCACATAGGAAACAATGACTTGGTTCTGGCATATTTTCTTTTTTGATTTTTTTTAATAATTCATAAACAATAAGTGTACCTATACAGTATCCAAATAGAGCATATCTACCTTCTGTAATTTCAGCTTTTACTTGATGCCATATGTCTTCTATAGTTTTGCTCATGTCATCACATAACTCTTCTTTAAAACGCATTCCCCTGCCTGGAAGTTCTATAGGAACCATTTTTATGTGTTTACTCAAATATTTGACCCATCTAGAATAAAAAAGTGCTGAGCCGCCTGCATAAGGTAACAACAGAAGTTTAATTTGCTCTTTATTATCGTCCATTTATGCTTCCTCCTACTCTTTGATTTATAATTATTCTACTTCTTTTTATTCCGTCGGATATATAGTAATGGTTTAGGTTTATCATTATCAAGAAATTATTAGTTGAATTTTAGCATTATTTTGCACTCAAATTCCGAATCACTGTTTAATAGCAATAGTTATTCCATCATCAAGAGGCAATAAAAAGCTATTCATATCATTCCTTTTAGAAAGCACTTTATTAAATTCTTCTATTTTTTTATTACTGTTTTCGAAAAATACTTTTTTCTGCGTTATTGGAAATAAAGTATCATCAGCAATTAACATTCCACCTATTTTTAAAGCATCAATGCATCCATCCAGGACTTCTGGATATAAGCCATTATATAAATCTAAAAAAAGCAAATCATATTCCTGCTTTAACTTAGGTAAGATAGAAAATACATCTTCATTAATCAAACTAATTATATGATCCACCTTATATTTTTTGAAATTTTCTTGTGCAGCATAGGCAGCTGCTCTATCTTTTTCTATAGTTGTAATTTTTGCACCACACTTATCCGCAGCAAAGGCCATCATAGTAGTTGAATATCCTATACTAGTTCCTAATTCTAAGATGTTTTTCGGACGTATTGCTTGAATAATAATTTGTAAGAACCGTGCAACTTCTGTATCTATGACAGGACAATAATATTTGAGTGCTGTATTTTTTTCGAACTCTTCTTTAGACAGTATGTGACTTTTACTATTTAATTTGTGAATATATTCCTCTACTGTATTCATAAATTTTCCTCCTAATCTTAAAATATTTCTTAATAAATACTACTTTAAAATGATATCATTTCACTAGAATTATTTTGCTTTAAAGTAGTATTTTTTTGTTGTATATGATATAATAAGTCAAAAAATTATTTACTTGGAAGATTAAGATTGCAAAATAGTAAACTGAGTTAAAACTTACAATAAGACATAAAAAAAGGCTCACATAGTGAACCTAATTTACGGTATTCCCGCCTTGAGAAAAGAAAATCTTCATATCAACACTTAACGGTTGGTGCATCAGCTATTGATACCGGAATGCCTAATTATTAGATTCACTATAACACAAAATACTCGTTATTGAAACCATTTTCATAACGTTTTGTGGCTGAGCGAAGTGAAAGGAATGGATATAAATATGAAAGACAAAAAAAATTATTACAGTAAAGATATGCCTAATCCCAATTTTTCTATAGACATTGGTTTATCTGATTCATGGGAATACGGGCATAATTTCAAAGAACACTGGCATGAACATTTGCAAATTTTTTATATTGTCTCTGGAAAAGGTTATATAAGATGTGAAACTAAAGACTATGATATCTGCTCTAAAGATATAATAGTAATAAATAGTCGTGAGATTCACTATTTGGAGAGTAAAGATGACAACTTCAAATTTTATCTAATACGAATTGATCTTCCTTTTTTGTTCAGCAACCAAATTGACTTATGCCAAACAAAATACTTGGCACCATTCTCTGAAAATCTGATTCTTTTTAAAAATCTAATTAGAAATGATCAAACTGTCTCTTCCTGCATAGATAGTATTATTCATGAATATTACTCCAAAGAAATCGGATATGAATTAGCCATTAAATCCTCATTATACACACTAATGGTGTTATTAATGAGAAACTATGTAGACAGATTTGTAACGCCTAGGCAGGCTACTCATAAAATCAATACCATAAAACGATTTTATGAAATATATGATTATATAGAAAATAATTACAAACATGAAATTTCAACAGCTGAGCTCGCAGAAATTGCTCATGTTAGCACATATTATTTTTCGAGAATTTTTAAACAAATAACGGGAAGAACTCCTGTAGAATATATTAATGAAATACGCTTAAGAAAATCTATAGAATTACTAAAAACAGACTCTATGAATATAACAGAAATTGCTATGAATTGTGGATTTAATGATTTGAATTATTTTAGTCGTGTATTTAAAAAGAAATATGGAATTTCCCCTTCTAAATTTCGGTACTAAAAAACTTTGTGAAACTTAGATACTAAAATCATGCTTTCAATTTTATACGGAGTTGATCCATAGAAGAATAATCATCTATGAATCAACAACTTCTAATTGTATCTGTGGGATACCACAATTATTATTATATGGATATTCAGCTAGAATGAATTGTATCTCTGCTGAAAGGAAAATATCTTTGACTGGTTTTCCAAGATTCCTACAGTCCAAATTGGCTTCGTATTTTTTCGATTATTACACTAACTATACAACGTGTAGTAGAGTATGCCTAATTGAGTAGTAACTGCTTTTACTCTAATTTTGCCAGAAAGTTTCAATGATTCTTCTTTAAATAATTTTTCATATTGTGTTTTTTATCAAATCTATGCCTTGATAATATCATAGATTCGGTGAGCTTTACGACTCTACTCAAATGCTACCACTCCATTTCCATTTGTCTACTCTACCTTACTAACTTTAAGGACTCTAATTAAATTCACAATTACACCCACACAACATAAGATTGACAATATAATATATACTCTTTTCATGCCATATACAAAAACTTCATCTTGCCCAAAAGTATAGCCAGATACTTTATATCCACATTTGTAACTCATAAAAACATATAAGACTGTTGTAGAAAGAGTTATACCAACTATCTGTCCTAAATTTCTTACTAAAGAATTAATGCTTCCCGCTACCCCCAGCTGATTACGTGGACAATTTGACATAACTAATACATTATTTGCTGGTTGGAATAGTGCTTGACCGAGTGACATCAATCCCATAAATAGCATAACTATTATCGCTATACTATTTGTCTTTAAAGTTGATAATAAAATAAAAGCAATAGCCATAACCGTTAATCCAATTAAACACATTTTTTCTCTGCCTATTCTATCCGAAATAGACCCACATAAAGGAGAAAAAAGAGCTAATACCACCGGAGATACTATTAATAAAAATCCTGTAACAGAAGCAGACAATTTCAAAGTATATTGAAAATAGAATGGTAATAAAATAGTAGAAGCTGCTATACATGTAAAAGATAAAAAAGCACAAACTAAATTAATAGAAAATAGTTTATTGCGGAAAATTCCTAATTCAATTAATGGATTCGAGTGCTTTTTTTCTACAATCCCAAAAATAATAAATAAAAATACTGAAACTACCACTGCCAAAATTACACTCTTATTTTCTAATCCCTTTTCTTGTGATACTATAAATGCACCGAAAAATAAAATCATTCCAACACATTGTAAAATAGCTCCTATTACATCTAGATGCTGAATATTAAATTCAATCTTCTTTTTTATAAAAATCTTAACGCTTAAAGCTAAGATGACAATTCCTATAGGGATATTAACTAAAAAGATATAATGCCATTCAAGCAGGGAGACTATCAGTCCACCGACAGGCGGACCTATCATTGTCCCCAATGCAACTGCCGTTGTTAAAATTCCTAAAGCCTTTCCTCTTTGCTCTTGCTCGAAGATTTCTGTAATAATTCCATGGTTATTCGCCATATACGCAGCTCCACCAATTCCTTGAATAAATCTGCATATTATTAACATAGTAAATGACTGGGATATTCCACATAATAAAGATCCGATAATAAAGCCAATACATCCTAATTGAAATATTTTTTCTTTACCTACAATATCTCCTAATTTACCAAAGAACAATATTGTTCCACAAATAATTATAGAATAGCTCGCAACCACCCATTCTATTGCAATCATCGAACATTTTAACTCCTTTGCCATAACCGGTAAAGCGACATTCACGATGCTAGAATCCAAGGTGGCCATAAAAGTCATTGATACAACAATCACTAAAATTAACCACTTATTAGATGTTTCTTTTCTAGTTTTCACTTTTATTCTTTTCCTCCTTGTATATATTCATTGTACTAATATTAAATTATGTCATAATTCATAAACAAGAAGAAACTCGTTCTTTTTTAGCACTTATTTGTCTAATATGATTAGGGTGTCAAAAGACACTTTAAAAATATATGATTTTATTTGTACCTTGAAAAATTAAAATTAGAACAATCAGCAGAAAGTGATTCGAATTTCGGGAGCGTTATTTATGCTATCTCTTTTTTGGAAGCACAATAAACTAAGCTCTCCATATAATCAAGTGTTTTTTTCAATAAATTCAATACTTTTTGATACCTATCGTTGAATGGAACTAAGGTTATGGAGTGATCTTTAACTCATACAGGGCAGATATATAGTAATAATGGGTACACCAAATAAAACGTCATCACTATCCGTTCTAAATGGCCTCGATGTATACCCATCCCTATATGGCAGCTCACCTCTCATGTCCAACAGGATCATCCTCCTTGCGGCGGGTCCCCACTTCCTTCGTTCTGCCTATCCATAACCAGGGTGCCAGCTTAGCTATTCATCAGGGTCATGCCCTCTGGAGAAAATTCCTGCCGGCTACCAGCTCATTCTTTGTACTTTCATTACTGATCCAAACACTCCGATTACAGCACCTTTCGGTGGACGCTTCCTGTAATCATTATGGTTGTTTCTTGTTATTGAATTACGCAGCCTTTAACTGCACTCCTGGATGCCGTATATCTTCCAGCATCTTTGATGCATCA
Organism: Faecalimonas nexilis; assembly: GCF_059731825.1. NCBI lineage: Bacteria > Bacillati > Bacillota > Clostridia > Lachnospirales > Lachnospiraceae > Faecalimonas > Faecalimonas nexilis. The sequence continues at coordinate 2,756,164 of NZ_AP029189.1, forward strand.
TAGCTGACTCCCTTTGTAAGGATCACATGGAATACTCTTATCAGCTTACAAGCTACAGCTATCAGTGACTGCATCTTTTTTAATGGATTCTTTTCCCTGGTAGTGTAATACCTGTGGATTTCTTTGAATTCTTCATTCTTTCCAACTACCGATATAGCAGCCTCGAAAAGAAGATATCTGAGTCGCTTGCGCCCTCTTTTGCTTATCTTGGTCTTTCCGTTGTGCTTACCGGAACTATCTGCCACCAGTTCTAATCCTGCCAGTTTCTGAAGTTCTTTCGTGTTATCGAAGCGCGTGATATCTCCAACTTCTGCTATGAAACCAGCTACCGTTGTTATTCCTATGCCTTTTATTTCAAGCAACTTATTCGCATACTTGATCTGCTGGCACAGTTCTTTGATCAGGTCATTGATCCTCTCAAGACGTTTTGTCTGGAGTTCATAATCCTCTATCAGATCCTGAATCTCCATTCGGGCTTCTCTAAGACCTACTTTTAATCCGATGCTTCTCATTGCTGCATTCAAGATCTGCATTGCCTGTTGGCTCAATTCCTACCAGTGTCTCTTCAAGTTCACTTTTCTGCATCAGCTCCACTATTGTATTGTAAAAGCTGTTGAATCCCTCCATAGAGTTTGAAAACGGTACAGGCTTTCTAGTAAGCTCGATGCCTCTCCAGTTAAAAGCCCTGAAATAATGCTTTTCACTTCCAACATCAATACCAACGCTCATTGTTGTTTCTTTTACTTGCTCAATCTTCTTGTTTTGTGTAGAATTCATTTGTAGATACCTTCCTTATTCTGTTCATTTGCTAACTGGCCGGTCAGCAATGACAGTTTAACTTAGGTATCTATTTTTGTAAAATTATTTACTCTCTATACTTTGAATTATACAAGAAGCTATTTTATCTTTTTCAGGCATATCCTCTTGGGTAAATTCAAAGAACTATTTTAAATCAATTCTATACGCTTTCAAGGTGTTCCAGTCTAACTCTTTCCGAAATTCGCAATATTCCAGATATTTTTTTACCTGCTCATTATAATTCATGATTTTGCCCTCCACGCTTTTTTCGGTAGTGTAGCATATTTCTATATAGAACACATCTGATATTCACGATATTTTTGATTTACCTGAAAATTTCTCTTCATTTCCAAGTAAATCAAAAAAGCACAAGAGTATGAACCTATGCTGATTCTCACTCTCGTGCTTTACTTTTTATTTATATAGCTTTATTCCATTTCTAAATATTTTTCCCAAATTTCAATAGTATTCCCACAGTTTTAATCTGTCGGATTGTTACTGCCTTGGAGGCGATATAAAACGTGTCATAATCACTGGCATATCAGATTTTTTCTACCTTTACGATTTTTCGTACTAGTTTTCTTGGAAATATTTCTGCACTGATATAGTTTTTATTGAAATGTCTCAACGTACCTTGGTAACGTTTAAAAGCAACATCCTATTTTGCGAGCACAGCACTTATAGCATGAAAGATACTATAATGTGTCCTATTATTTGTCCCTCGATTTTGTAACTATTATACATAAATCAAAGGACAAAGGCTGATTCTACGCAAACTTTTCGTCCTTGATTATCGTAGAAATGCCTATTTACAGACTTTTCTTCATAGCCGGAGAAATTTTATTTTCACTCTAGCTTATTTAAAAGTTACATATTTTGAATTCTTATCCCTTTTTCAATTCTTCTAAATATTTACTCTTTTCTTCTTCAGGAATTTTCAGTCCTTCCATTGCCTGTTCTACCGGCCACCTCATTGTTTCCATAAGGTTTCTAATTGAAAGAAGGATTCCTTTTTGAATTCCTTTTTCTTCAACGCCTTTACTCAGGTTACACATAGACACCTTCTAATGTCTTTGTCATTTCAATTGAAAAATCATTCTCTAATATCTCTTTCTTTTCCTTTACTTCACGATCCGAATACAGAAAAACTTCTAATAATTTTAAAATACCTGAAGCATATCATTCTTTTGTCAAAGTCCTCTTTATAAATACTCTAATGATGCCTTAATATATTCGTTTAATGTTTTCGGCAATCCGTGCCTTTTGATAACATCTGCACAATACCTTTTATAAATAGATTTTAATCCTTTAGTATTTGAAGAATCGTTTTTATGTACATAATAAATATACGCTGCTAAAACAATAATATCAAATGTAATAATATCAATATCCTGTAAATCCTTCAGTTCGTGTGCAATATTATCTACCATAATTTCCTTGGAACAAAAATAGTTCATCTTATGGTATGCAGCATAAGCTAAACTGTATACTTCCCCTCTGTCTTTTGAATTTCCTCGTTTATAATTCACAAGTTCATGCCCTGCAATATGGTTAAAAATCGTCGTATACAATGGATCTATTCCATACACTCCATCTTCTTTTACGATTGTAACATTTTTCCCTATATATGTATCAACCATCTTTTTTGCATTCTCATCTAATTCTTTATATACTTCATTATGGATACAAATATCTGTGAAACTCTCAAAAAGTGGCTGTATATACAATTGTTTCATATTTTCAAAAGAGCAATTCTTATTAGATATTCTATCTTCAATTCCCACCATGAAAATATTAGCATCGAATAAAACGGGTTTATTCAACAAATCATGCAAAGGAGTTCTTTTCAATGGTGTTATCATCTGTAGTTACCCCCTTTTTGCACGAATCAAGGCAAAGAGTTCCTCATCATCTGTTTCTTCGTCATCTTCTTCCGTATCTTGCGCAAGAATATCATCAATTAATTTCATATCCAATTCAAGTTTTTTAGCATCTTCCAGAATTTCTTCCCTTGATGCATTCCCTGTAGAAAAGGCCCTTTCCATATCTACATATGTGGAACTATACGGAAGAACATAATTATTTTCTTTTTTATAAAGTTCTTCAACACGTTTTTTAAATATCTCAATCTCCCTTAACACATTTTTTATGAATTCATAATTTTTAATATATTCTTCGATATTTTTAATGTATCCTTCCTCTGCCAATCTGTAAATCACAGCTTTCAATGGCATTTGATATTTTACTGTTAAAAAAATCATCAAAGTCGCATACTGATGAAAGGTCATTTTACTGGTATCTGGAATTTTCATATTCACCAAATAATCTTTGATTTCTCTTAGCAGTGCTTCTTCTGGCAATAATAGTTCTGCCGCAAACCGGCTTGCACACATCTCATTTATATCTTTCAGCTTATTAAAATCACAGATATACGGCGTTTCTCTAAATTTTTTATAATCTTTGATATAATGATAAAATTCATGAGCAGCCGTAAAAATCTGATTAATCAATGGCTTATTTACATTCAATATGATATATGCACAATCCTTTCCAGTTGTTGGCACATAAAGCATACCATCAATATTTTCAGAATCAAATGGCACCAATTCAAATCTTATGTTACTATTCTGGTTTAATATCCAGTTGAAGATACTAGTTCCCATTGGCGCTAATGCATAGTCCACCCTCATCTGCCGTGCTGTCTGCTTAATATCTTTAATTTGCTCCGCTGACAAAGAAGATGTATTGAAATCATAATCCTTCTGGTAATAGTGTTCAAATAATTCTTTATAATTAATATCCGACATAACTACTCCTTTTCGCTAACCTCTCATATTTCTCCTTAATGCGAATGCGTTCAGCCATCTCTTCAATTTTCACCTTATCAGCCTCATCAAGACTTCCCATTAAATATACTAAGGAATCCTTTGTTGTTTCTTTAAAATATTCCTCCGTACTTTTTGACGCCAAATTACACAATTTGTTAAAAAGTTCAAGTGTTGGAATCTGTTTCCCGTTTTCCAGCAAAGACAATGTTGATCTATTAATCCCTAGTTTCTCTGCAAATGCTGATTGTGAATCTGTTCCTCTTAATTCAATAATATCCTTGCAAAACTTTTCTCCATTAAATTCTTTCATGCTTACCCTCCTAAATATCTGTTTATAATTTTAACAAACCAACCATTGCATGTCAACAACATTGTTGCTATTCTTAACACTATTATACATGAATATTTTCTTTTTATTCAAGAATTTTGACATTTTTCTCACTGTATCATTCTTCCATATAATCAGTATAATAAGGAAGGACCGTTTATTTTTCCTTCCCTATCATAACTATTCTTAATTTTACAAATAGTTTCCTGCTATTTTCTTACGCCGCTTCATTCTTATCCCAAAACTCCGCAAATGCTTTTTTTAACCGATAGGATAGTAACGTATTTCTTTTTTTCGATCTTCCTGCCCGTATTGCCTGGGAAAATGCCTGTTTGCTTCCAACAAGAATGACTCTTCTTTTTGCCCTTGTAATCGCAGTATAATATAGATTTCTCTTTAAAGTATGCCGCCGAAAGCATGACAAAACTGGAATGATGACTACTGGATATTCTGATCCTTGTCCCTTATGGGCAGTAATTGCATACGCATGAACAAGGTTCCAAGATTCTCCTTCCTGGTATCGCATAACCCTTTCTTCTCCAAAATCCACTTCCATGTATTTCTTGCCATTCACCTTTCCTATTTTTCGTACAATCCCGATATCTCCATTGGAAATTTCATCTTCATTTTTCGTTTGCATCACTTTATCCTGTATCCGAAAAATTTTGTTTCCACTTTTGATTTCCTGCTGTCCTCTCTGGTATGGATTGATCCTGTCTTTGATTTTTATATTCAAGGCATTGGCACTTACCTTTGTATCCTCCCTTAAAGGTGTTAATACCTGAACTGCATTTACATTTTTCCCTTGTTGATTCCACTCCGTATCAAAAATTTTCACAATCTTTTTCGCAGCTTCTTCATCATCATGTGCTGCTACAAAAGAAAAACTGTCATCATATACCAGATTTTGTTTCCCACAGTTGATTTTTATCGCATTCTCCAAAATAGTAGGGTTTTCCTGCCGGAAACATTGCTCTAAAACAGTAACCGGAATGACTCCGGAATCAATGAGTTCTTTAAACACATTGCCAGGACCTACTGATTCCAGTTGATCTTTATCTCCTACAAAAACGATCCGGCTTCCAGCCTTTATTTTCATCATCAGGCTGGTAAACAGATGCATATCTACCATACTGCACTCGTCAATGATAATCAAATCATCACAAAGCATCTCTCCAGCATTCCATGCCTCTTCCCCTTCTGCTCCTGTAAGCCCGATACTTTTATGTATCGTCAGTGCCGGATACCCCGTTGCCTCATACATTCTCTGTCTTGCCCTTCCGGTAGGGGCCGCCAGTAAAATCATACTATCCATATTCAATTTTTCCTGTATCATAACAATAAAACGCAGCAGGGTTGTTTTACCACTTCCAGGTCCTCCTGTTATAATGGAAACTGGATTTTGAAAAACCATTTCAATCCCTTTTCTTTGCTTTTCCGCTAATTGTATGTTTTCTTTCGATTCCAAACCGGAAATCCATTTTTCTACATCATATCTTTTTATCGGATATCGGCTGAGCGCCGCAAGTTGTATAACAGCTTTTTGTTCCGACTCATAATTTTTCTTAGAATAAATTTTCGTATAGCTGCAGACAAGTTCCTTGTCATCTTTAATGAGCGAATTCCCTGCATCACGTATTTTCCGTTCTGTGACATGACCTCTTTTATCTCCTCGAAACAATAAGGATTTTGTTCTTGTCAAAATTTCAGGCACCTCTAAATAGAGATGCCCTTCCCCTTCTGCTTCTTTTAAAACATATAATATAGCTGCTTTTATCCGTAAAGGATTATCTGCCTGAAAATGTTTGACCTTCCTGGCTATCGGATCAACCGTTTTAAATCCAAAACCTTCCATTTCACACAAACGAAAGGGATCTTTTTTGATAATGCTGACTGCCTTGTGTCCAAAATGTTCCTGAATTTTTTCTATTTTCTTTGGTGTTACACCCGCAGAAGATAAAAAAAGAGAAAGCTGACGGATATTTTCGCTTTTATGGTACCCCTCTAAAATACTATCCAGCTTTCTTTGTGTAATTCCTGGAATTTCAAGCAAACGTTCTGGACATTGTTCAAAGACATAGAAGGTATTTTTCCCGAACCGGTCTACAATCCTTTCTGCGATAATAGGTCCAACCCCTTTGATTAATCCGGAAGAAAGGTACGCTTTCACCCCTTCTCCCGTTGTTGGCATCTGAATCTCAAAAGAAGCCACATGGTACTGTTTTCCATACCGTTCTGATTCTTTCCATTGTCCTTTTAAGGATATATCCAACCCTTCATTTCTTGGCAGTTCGCAGCCAACTGCTATAAACTGCTGTTTCCCAATCTCCTTCTTCCCTTCTGGAATTTCATCTTCTGTTTCATATACCGCCACAGTATATCCGTTTTCCTGATTATAATAGATGGAAGAAGCGTATCTACACTCTAACAAGCTATTCCCTCCTTGTAACCCACATATAGCGTCCAGAAAGTTTTACATAGTAAATCCCTTCTTTTTCCAGTTCTTTTTTGATGACCAACATTTTTTGAGCTGGAAAATCCCGAATTGCTGCAACTCTGCGAAACCCTTTTTCGGTTCGGATACTGCACAACCCGTCTTTTCCTATGGAAAAAGAGTTGACTCCTTCTGATGCCAGCTTCATGGAAATATGATGAAATTTTTCTCTTCCTTCCATGATATACCAGTTTCTTGCTACTTTCTCTGCTTCATTCAATTCTTCGGAAACACTTGGGCTCCGTTCTTTTTCCATTTTCTTTTTCACCGTCTGTTCCTGTTTGGGAGCTTTCACAACCGGAGCCGCCCTTTTCAAAGACTGTTCTTCAGGTGCCTCTGCTTTTTCTTTCCTATTTTCAGCTACCTCTTTAAATGTTTCTTTTTCTGCTCCTTCTGGCCTCTTTTTCAGCTGGCGAATCACCAAGTACACCAGCAGAACTGGTACTGTCAGGGACAAGGTATTCACCAGAATTGCGAGGAAAAACGGCCATAAAAATGGGGCTAACAGAAATCCTACAATCCCCGAAGCAATACAAAAATTTTGATACTTTTTGACAAAGTATTTCCATTTACTACTCATAACAGCACAAGTTCCTTTCTGTTAAAAATGCTTCTATTTTTAGTCAAATCCATAATTGTTATACTCTGATTCCTGTACACGCTCAAATTCTTCATCTACCAGGTTACGTTTTCTACTATCACCGCGTTTTCGCTCCGGTGCACTTCTCTTTCCTTGTCGCTTCCTTCTTTCTAAATTTTCTTTCGCTCTTTTTCTCTGCTCAGATCTTTTTTTAGGCGCTGTTTTCTTTTGCCTGCTGCTTCTCTTATACGAGGTTGTCGTATTTTTATTGGGTTTTCTTACACTTCTACGATATCCTTTTTCTTCCTCTTCGTACTCTTCTTCCTCCAATTCCTCTTCTTCATACTCATCATCTTCATAGTCATTCTCGTAGTCATCTTCTTCATATTCTTCATCATCATAATCGTTGTCCTCTGACTCTTCCTCGTAATCATATCCTTCCTCTTCGTCATTTCGTTTTCTAAGCAGTTCAATCCGGAGCACTGTAATCTTATCCTTATACACCATATCTCCATCGTCATTTTCGTAATTGTCATTTAAAAGTGTTCCATGTATTCCAATATAATCGCCTTCTTCAATGTACTCTTCAATATATTCAGCGGATTTATCAAAAGCTGAACAGGAAAAATAGTCATATTTTTTCCCATCTTTTTTCTTAAAAGAACGCTTTACAGAAATACGAAAATTCGCAGCCAGACCATATTGAGGTGTTTTCTTATTCCTGCGCCGTTTTCTCTTAAATTCATTGATTTCAGGCTCTGTAGCAACATATCCTGTCATAATAAGTTCGTTCATAATTGGTCTCCTTCTTTAAATTCTGGCAGGAAAATTCTTTCCTGCCAAATAGGTACAAAAAAAGACACTTGGAATTTTCATTCTAAATGTCACATCCTAAATCCGCATTGTTTCCAAATCATACTGAAAATCAGAACCAATGCATTTCACAATTCTTTTTAAAATTTCATATAAGTTCAGGCTGTTCTCTTGTGCCGGTCTTTTGCCTCTTATGTAATTTGGCCAGAAACAATATTCATAAAACCGTTTCACCTGCATACGCGGTGAAATATAAAGCCCCTGAAACTCATCTTGCTGTACCTTTTCATTTCCTTCTTTTGAAAGCAGTTTTAAATGCAGTGCCTCGCTGTTACCTTTCTTGTCCATCTGAAGCCAGACAGTATGATCTGCCAGACGGATACTGCTGTGCAGCATATAAACATCTTCTCCACTTCGGCACCAGATAATCTCTCCGCAAAGCCCATTTTCAAATTGTGACGTAATACACACTCCATTTTCCGGAATATCTGCAAAGCAAATCTCATCATCAACTATTGGCATGGTTCTTCTCGCTTTTTTAGAATCGCCTACATCGTTTCGACACGCTTCAAACATTTGTTTTGTATTCTCATAATTTTTATTCTGTTCATCTTGATAGTTTCTCATCCTGATTCCTCCTGTTCTCTGATAACATCTCTACTATGCAGCCTTTTTATGTTTCTTCAAATTTTATTTTATATCTCTGGTAACCTTCGGGATCACAATCCTTTAATTTTTCCGGATAAAAACGTATTTTCTCATAAGTACAGTATCCACTCCTATTTCTTTGTCCTGTCAGTTCCCCTAATCCATTTTCTATAATCCATGACAATATTTTTCTTCCATGATGGTTTGTATCAACATAAGAACAATCTTTTTCACACACCTCATTCAAATCAACTGTCAAAGCAGCCCATGATGACGGATACCTGTGTTTCCAGTTCACCATCTCAATCGCCAGATTTCCAGTAATTGAATACTTATCCACCTTTAACTGTATTGGAAATTTCTCTCCGAAAGCCTCATACATAACTGTTTTTGGTTTCTGCTGCTTTCTGAAGTTCTCGTATTCTTCATCACTGCACCCTAGCCAGAAAAAATAGTTCCAATCCGGTATCGGCGGACGATATCCTTCTAATTGTTCTACCTTGATCTGTTTTAATGGAAGTAGCATTTTTCGCCCTTCCTTCACAGCTAAAATCAGCGGTTTTAACTTTTCTTCCAGATAAATTCTATCAGGACAGATATCGATCCATTTTCCTTTTATCGTCGTTAAAAACCGTTTTCCGTCCAGTGTCCTGATTTCAGAACGTTCTGCAAATAAACTGTTCTTCAGGAAACTGATAATGTTATTTTCCGTAGCCTGAAAAATAATTGCCTCTCTGCTGCACATCTCACTGTGGATTCCTTTTAAATACTCTTGGTTCATGATTTTCCTCCTATTCTTCTTTCTTTTGTGGCGTAATACTATCCTCCTTTTTATTTAATTGAAATAAAAAAAGGCACCTAGAATATCTTCATTCTAAATGCCTGATAACTCTTTATTTCTTGCCGAAACAGCCACCTGTTTCAAAACTTGCTTCCGATTCTGTATCGGAAAAAAATTTTGTACTCATCTTTCACTTACATGAGTATAAATGTTAATTCATTTTCACTTTACCACAATATATAGCATGTGTCAATATTTGCGTACTATATTTAGATATATGAATTTTAATAAAAGAAATCTCATGGGGCATGATCATTCTTACTCTGTTACTGCCTGTGAAAAAATTTCCCAACGTCCTCTTACATTTTCGCCTTTATCTGTACTTCTTCCGCAATATTCCAGGTATTTTTCCTGTTTATCATAATTATCAAAAAACTCTTTCACCCATAACAGATACGCATCTTCTTTTGCTTCGTCTCCGTACACCATATCCATTGCTGCAACTACCATTGGAATGGACAGCTTTTTCATCTTATCAATTTTATCTGTAACCTTTTCGTCTAACTTATCAAGTACGTCTAATGCATGTCCAATGAGATGTATGCTTTCCTTTGAATCGCTATTCAATACTTCAACATATTTTTCAATATTTTTCTGATCAAAAGCAGTATATTCATATCCGGAAATAAGCATCAAAATCTGGCAGGCCACTTTGCGCATATTATCTGACTTAATATCACCTTTTGTAATTCCTGTCTTTGCCCAAAATGGATGCTCCATAATTTTATAAAGTTCTGTACTCACATCAATATTTAAAAGACCTGTCAGGATCTGGGCTCCATTTAAACGCTTTCCACTGTTCAGACGCACAAACATATCTCTTACTTCTTTTTCCGTACAATCCCACATTTCAAAAATCAGAACTTCTGAATTCAACAGTTTATCTTGTACAACTTCATCTAATTGAGAAAATCTTTTCCCTGCAATTTCATATGTTTCTCCATCAACTATAACCGGATCAAGTTTTTTAGAAAGTGGGAATTTATCCCCTTTATATTTCTGCAATGTAGTAATTCTCTGCTTGCCCTCTATCACATAGTTTTTGTTGTCTTTCTTCCAAACATATACCAAATTAATAGAATATCCTCTTAGCAGAGAATCCACTTCCAATGATTCCATATATCTGGTCCATTGTCCTTCTTTTCGCTGAAAGGGATGTGAAAAATCAAGTTTTCCCTTTCCGGACTCTCTCAATAACGATGAAACAATTTTAGGCTTACACGTAGATTCCATTTTCAAACACCACTCCTTTATTTTTTTATTATTCTATCACGATATACAGTGCATTGCAAACATACGGAACCATTTGAACAATTATTTCTATAAAAATCAGAATATTTACCTATTTTCTATCCACTGTATCGTTTTTTGGACAATAGCCGATCTTTGTTCAAAATGTAAATAATGAGATCCTTCTAGTAAAATCACTTCTCCATTTTCTTTATCTGCTATAATATCCCTATGTAGCTGTTCCCACTGCGGCATAGTTCTGCAATTCTCTTTTGAAACAAACTGCAGTATTGGTATTTCTTTTGGAATCTTCATATTTTCTACTGCTTCCATACTCTTTTCAAGATTTTTCATTTCTGCCATAACTGTTGAGTTATAACCTTTATCTAATGTTAACATACTGAAAACTTCCCATTCCTTCTCTGAATATGGATACTGAAAATCTGCATACACAACTTTCTTTGGATCATTCATGGAAAGCAGCCTTGTAATTCCGCTTATATTGGCTATCTTCTGAGTATATGCAGATATTTGATTGAGTAACTGCACACTGATTGGGAAAGGATTGTTTTCTTTACTTGTCATTTTGGGAACGGATGGATCAATTCCTATGATTCCTTTGATTTCGTCCGGGTATATCTGGCTCCAATATAAAGTATATAACCCAGATATGGAATGCCCCATAAGATAATATTCCTCTTCGCCTAAGTTCTTTACGCATTCATGAAGTTCTTCTACAATATTCTCAATCGTCCGCTTACGCTTTGTGCTATCGGATAATCCATATCCAAACGGCTCAATCGTAATCACTTCATATTTTTTAGATAACTCACTTGCTAATGGTCTAAATTCTAAAATAGGAGACGGTTCTCCTAAACCTGGCAGCAATATGATTGGTGGTCCATCATGATTTTCTCCCACAATCTCTACAACCATATTTTTACCATTTACTTGTACACTGTCACCATATGCATTCTGCATTTTTCGTTCATCTACTTTCTTACAAATTGCATTCCATACAACTCCCAGTAAAAAAATCAAAATTATAACAACTAAAATCCATTTTATGATCATCCATATTTTTTTCTTTATTCTCATTTAAAAATTTAAGCTCCCTCCTGTAATGGTAATTGTACCAGAAGATTTATTGGTTATATAAAATTTATAATATCCCGTGCTTCCGATTGTGAAAGTAGTGCTATGGCTTTTTCCGGTTCCACTATACGTCTTTGTCTTGACACCCTTTGAATTTTTATATCCCATTTCAACACTTCCTGATGTTTTCAAACTAATGTAAAAACTTATCTTAGCCCCACCCGGAACATAAAATGCCATTCCATCGTTATCAATAATATTGATGGTTTCTCCTGCACTCAATGTTGTACTTGAAATCCCCATTCTTTCATTTTGCTGATACGTATTGTTTGATTGCGATTCCGCCGCCTGTGCAGAAATACTACTTGTTGTCATACCCAAAAGAGCCAACATCACTACCACTTTTTTTATTTTCTTCATTTTCTCCACTCTCCTTTGCTATTTGATAATTAAGAATAATTCGATCACTAGATATATTTTTAAAATACGGAAAATATTCTTTTTGATCTCCTCCTTCCACCCAAACTTCATACTGTTCTACCGCAACGGTGTCCAATTTAAACGGCTTTCCGTTTTCAATATATCCTATTTCAAATGTATGGCTAGGTTGTTTCTCCATATTTTCCTGACTAACACTTATTTTAGCTTTTTCATCCTCCTCCAAAAAAATCCCCTTACCGTGATCCTGTAAAATCAGCATTGTACCATTTTCTACATATATTTGCTGATTATTTCCATAAAAATCAGTCTGTATTTCTAAAATATGTTTCGCAATAGGAATATCATTTTGATATAGATAAGCTTTATCAAGCAATTCTGTTTGAATATCAACTACTATCTTCCCTTCTTCTGTATCTGATTCATAAAGTGTATGTTCCTTTTCCAAGTTTTCTGCTTTTTCAACTTTCCCACCTGGAGCCAAAAGGGTTTTTGCCAGAACAATGCTGCCTGTTACCAAACAGATTGTACCAACTGCTGCCACTGGTTTTAAAAAATATGAATGTTTTTTTTGACGAATGATCTTTTTATATACCATATCCTGAATATCTTTAAGATTATCTATGTCCGCTTTTTCCTTTGTTAAAATTTCAACTGAATTATCCAGCATCTCACTAATCTTTATTTTCATAAACAGTATATCCCTCCTCACGCAAAGCATTACGTAAAGTTTTCCTGCCTCTTCGAAGTCTTGTCTTTATGGTCTGCGGATTCATATTAAGTTGTACTGCGATTTCTTCTATTTTAAAATATCTGTAATAATATAAAAGAAAGATTTCCCGATCCATCGGCTTCAATTGCTGAAGAAGTTTCTGAATGATCCTCTGCTGCTCCTTTTGCTCCATGAGTCTTTCTGCCTGGTTATCAATTAGAAGCACATCATCATAAAGTTCCAGATTCCAACTTTTAATTGCACGTATCTTATCTTTTGCCTTATTCCTTGCAATCATACCTATATAGGCCTTAATACTGGTGTATTTTTCATAATCAATTCTTTCAGCAGTATTCCATAAAGAAATAAACACATCTGATACTACTTCTTCCACATCTTCTTTCGTACCTTTTCCGGCAAGTATTTCTTTTGAAATCGTAGTAACATATGCACCATATTTCTTCATAATCTCTTCTAAAGCCTTTTCGTTTTTTCTCTGTAGTTGTTTTAATAACGTTCTTTCCTTCATTCGTAAGAATCCTGATTTTGTTTTTGTATCAATACGTAAGTTGTACAATTCAGGTTTCAAAAAAAGAGGATTTATTATATTTTTTTATTGTTTTTTCAAAAATTATTTCTTTTCTCAATCTTCTCTTTCCGTTTATCTAAACAACTCTTTTTGAGTAAAAAAATAAGAAGACTTGACAGCCTCCTTATTTTCTATTATTCTGTTTCTAGTGAATTTAATCATTCATATTTAGGTTCTATTCTGTATACTTCCATTAAATACATAGAATAGGACCTTTTTGACAGTAGTATGTAAAGACATCTCTACGCTGTTCGTGCCAGATTAGCATTTGCATTGCGGGTTACTGCTCCATTATTGCCACAATACCCAACACAATATGCTGGTCCTGCATTATGAGAATTTGCCACTGCCACAGAGCCACTGCAGATACATCCTGCTTTGTTTCCTTCAAAATTAGTTCCTGTTTTCATTGTTTTTGATGTTACTAATTTCATAATCTATTCCTCCTTAAGATTTTCTTGCAATATTATAATTTGCATTTCTGGTTACTTCACCATTGTTTCCACAATACCCAACACAATATGCTGGTCCTGCATTATGAGAGTTTGCAACTGCTACAGTTCCGCTGCAAACACAGCCTGCTTTACTTCCTTCAAAGTTGAAGCCTGTTGCAATTCTTTTAGACTGTACTAATCTCATGTTTTGTTCCTCCTTTCTATGCTACTATTTATTTTAAATCTTAAAAAAAATGATTTAAAATACTTATTTCTTTCTACAATGTATAGTATATAAATTTTTCGTATGGTTTTTCCGTCTTTTCTGTGTATTTTTTGTGTAGATACCTATTTCATTAGAATTTTTATCGAATTCTCCTTGGCAAACAATTTCTTAATCTCACAAATATCTTTTTGAATGTTTCTTTCTTCTTTTACAATCATATCCCCAAAAGTAAAAGCATTTATAAAATATTCTCTTAGAGAATTACAATTGTAACCTATCGGTTCTTCCTTCAAAAATTCCCAATATCTCTTTTCTATCTCCGTTACTGCTAAATTTTCTATTTCTCTACAAATATCTTTCCATTCTAATATATCTTCTATCGTTATTTTAATAAATTCTTGCTTAGCAGATAAAAATATCTTTTCCACATCAACCTTACCCATATTCGCTTTTAAAAATTCTTGTATTACATAAAGTAAATCTTCATTTATCGACTCACTGTCCGAATTTCTTTCCCTATATAAATAGTATGATGTACCATTATCCTGTCGATTTTTGATAGCATAGCCATCTGTTTCTGTATAAGGCAAAATATTTTCTTCAATCTTTCCGTGCTCTCCCTTAAGATTTGCAATCCACTCGTCTCCGATGGTCTCCAACGTTTGCGTTGATGTAATCCAAATAATACACATATTTTCTAGAAAATAGAATTTTTTGAAAAATGCTTTGATTTCATTTTCTGATATAGAACAAATAGTCTTTTGATTTCCTATGGATAAATGACTTTCATAATCGGTTCCATTTAATAATATACGGAAATCTGAATTTCTATTTTTCACTTCATACGCTTTATATTCATCCAGAATATCTGCTCGTACCTCCTCAATATCTTTCATTTCTAAATACTTCCCTTTTAAAATATTCTGTATAATGTCTATTACGCACTCTAATGCTGTATCCTTTACATCAAAATAATAGGTTGTTGAATAAAAATCTGTATAGGCTGAACAAAGATATCTCTCCTCATTTTTATCAAAAAAATTCATTTGCATATGTTCTAAGAAATGTGCAATTCCTGCATTTTTTGCATTTTCTGAAGAAGAACCCACATTTATTGTTAATGCTATATAATTCATTCCTTGAAGATTTTCCAGTGGACACACGCATTTCGTTATTTGATTTTTACATTTTGAAAAAAAACTATTCTCTTGTGGCATAATTACTCCTCTCTATAGGCCTCTGCTTGCATACTATAAAGTTTTGCATATTCCCCATCTAATTTTATCAATTCTGTATGATTTCCTTTCTCTATGATTTTTCCATCCTGTAAGACTAATATTTCATCTGCCAATTTTACTGTAGAAAACCTATGCGCAATTAATATACTCGTCCTTCCTTCCATTAACTCCCTAAACTGTTTATAAATCTCATATTCCGCATTAGGATCCAATGAAGCTGTTGGTTCATCTAATACTACAAGTGGAAAATCTTTCATAAAAATTCTGCTGATTGCAATTTTTTGCCATTGTCCAAGAGATAATTGAATTCCTCCACTCCATTCTCTATGTAACTGTGTGTCATACTGTTCCGGTAATGATGGAATAAATTTTACTGCTCCTGATTTTTCTGCTGCACAGTAAATCCGATTAAGATTTTCCATTTCTTCTATATTTCCGCATCCGATATTCTCTCTAACTGTCAATGGATATTTCACAAAATCTTGAAATACTGCCCCAACCATCGTTTGATATGATTCTGTATCAATATCACATATATTAATTCCATCAATTCTAATTTCGCCCTTATCTGGAACATATAATTTTAACAACAACTTAATAATGGTAGTCTTACCAGATCCATTTAATCCTACAATAGAATAGCAGTGTTTAGCATCTATCGTGAAAGAAACACCTTTTAATATATATTTCTCTGATTCAGGATATCTGAACCACACATTTTTAAATTCAATCTTTTGAAAATCTTTGTTGAATGATAATAACTCTCTTTTCTTTTCTGTTGTTTTCATATCTAAAAATTCAAATAGATTTTGTATATAAAGACCATCTTCAAAAATTGTAACTATTGTATTTAGTATTGTCGTAGCTGACCCCCTAAAATTATCAATTGAATTTATGTAAAGAGAAAAGTCTCCAATAGTTCTTTTCTCTAAAATAACCTTTAAAGTAATGTATATTTTAAAAATTAAGATTGCAGCCTCTTCTACCAAATCTGTCAGAGACAGTTTTTTGCAGAAACTACTTCTAATTTTTTTATCTTCTTTAATATATCCATCATATTGTTTAATAATATGTCCCCGAAAGAAGTCATGTACATGATAAATTTTCATCTCTTTTATGTTTTCATAAGCAGTCACAATATCCTTCAAATATGCTATAAAACGTAATCCCTCGAACCGCTTTGTATAAATTTCATATTGTGTAACTGCCATCTTCATACTAACAATTAGCGTTGGTATGCAGATAAAAATACACAAAAACATAATTCCAATATTAAGACTGGCTAAAACTGTAATGGTTCCAATTAAACTGCTAAAACTTTGAATAAAACTTGTTAATGTGGCTAATAGACTGATAGATCTCCCTGTCGATTCTTCATTGACTTTTCTAATTTTGTCATAAATTGTTGAACTGTCAAAATACTTTAAATCTGTATCTTTTACCTTTTTCAAAATCAAATCGCTTGTATAACGATTTAAGTAACTTGATAAAATGTTCTGTTGATAATCTTTTATTCTCATCAGCACACTCTGCAAATAATTTAATATAAAATAAAGGATTAACCAAAATAAAACTGGTGCAATGCTTCCTGAAACAATGGAGCGACTCATATCGTCAATAAGATATTTCCAAATAACCAAAGTAAATGGAATCGTAATACCTGAAATAACACTTACTATGATTGTTTTAATAAAATTGGACTTCGAGCTATTCCATAATAATCGAACTACTCTGCTTATTATCAAAAAGAATTCTTTACTTTTTTTGATTAACATCATTAATCTTTTCATAAACTTCACTCCACTTGCTTTTGTAAAAGGAGACCGCACCTACTGGACAATCTCCTTCTATTCTTATAACATAGTATTAAGCCTTTTAACTCTGTTCACATGTCTGTTTTTCCAGAATTTATTTAGGCATTAAACAGATTATTTTGTCTATTATCCAGACTAATAAATTCTGTTTAAAATACAATCTTTATGCTGTTTTTGCGACATTTGCATTCGCATTTCTTGTTACTACTCCACTATTTCCGCAATACCCAACACAATATGCTGGTCCTGCATTATGAGAATTTGCTACTGCTACAGTGCCATTGCAAATACATCCAGCTCTATTCCCTTCAAAGTTCGTTCCTGTTTTTGTTGTTTTTGTTTCTACTAATTTCATAGTCCAATACCTCCTATTATTTTGTTCTTGCAAGATTCGCATTCGCATTTCTTGTTACCACTCCGTTGTTTCCACAGTATCCCACGCAATACGCCGGTCCTGCATTATGAGAGTTTTCTACTACTGCACCGCCACTGCATTTACATCCACCTTTGCTGCCTTCAAAGTTTGCTCTTGTCTGTAACTTTCCTGCTACGATTTTTCTCATACCAGCCGCCTCCTTTCCGTCTGATTTTTTCTATTTTAAATTATCTTTGATAATCTAAAATCTTTCCTTAATAATACGGTACCGCATCTATCTCTTCGATCACTTCCGGCTTCTCTTCCAAAATGCTGTAATACGAAATCAGTTCTCCTTTTGTGGCATACCTGTGAGCACCGCAGACTTTTTCTTTCCTCTCCATATCAATTCCTTCTGCTTCATAACATGCTGCATAACAAAGTCCGCACAGGTTTCTCGCCCAACATTCATTGCATCTCGTGATGGATTTCTCATCGTATTCTTCGATATAATATTTCTTTATCCTTTCCAGATCTGCCCCTTCAAACACATTTCCTATATCCGGTGCATCTCCAGTTTTTTCGCACAAAAGGAATTTTCCATCTGTCTTCACATATACTCTCCGGTTCCCAGGAATACAGCAGCCGTTTCTTCTGAGGTCCTTGCACGGTTCCTGTGTCTGTCTTCGGTTATGTATCCGTACCAGTTTATCCGTTACAATCCCTGCCACATAACTTTTGGGATCCTGCTCTTCTAAATCCCTTGTCAGTGCCCAGCCTTCAATGGCATCTAATGTAAAGCCGTCCAATTCTTCCCCGACAAACTCCCCATCCCCTGCATACTCCATGGAAATATCTTCTTCTCTTACACTTCCGTATTCTACATAATCACACTTTTTCACCATTTCTTTTGGCAGCCAGCTCAGACCTTCAAAAAACTCCTTAATCGCATCCAGTTTCTTTGCACTGAACGGCGGGCAGACCACTGTATTGATTACAATACTTTCCTTTGCCCTCTCTCCAAAAGCTTCTACCAAATATTTTAATCCCTGTATTGCTTTCTCAAAACTTCCTTTTCCTCCACTCATCACTCTGTACGCATCGTGGATTCCTTCTGGTCCATCTATACTTGCCAGAACACTCATTCCTTCCACTCCGGCCACATACGCTGCGATTTCCGGTGTTACCAGTGTCAGGTTGGTAGAGAAAGAAAAGGTCAGTTCTTTTCCTTTTATAATCTGTCGGCTGTAATCTATTGTCTTTTTCATCAGTTCAAACTGCACCAGCGGTTCTCCGCCATAAAAGGATACTGCCACTTTATCTCCGCTGTTATCCCTTGCATACTCCACAGCACGTTTGGCCACTTCCCAGGTCATAGCTTTTGGCGAAAAATTCCGGTATCCTTCATTATGTTCATTATAAATACAATACCGGCATCTCATATTACACTGTTCTGTCAGCTCCAGGATAACCTGCCGCAGATCATACCGTAGCAAATCCCTTAATGTTTCGTCTGTTTCCTTTACAAACTTTAAATCCGGTGAAATCTGCAGGATATGCTCTGTTTCTATCATCTCCCAGATATTTCTGTATGCAGCCTCCAGTTCTTCTTCAGAAGATCCTTCCACTTTCTCCGGAAGGCTTGTCTGTTCAAACAGGCTTTTTAATATCTGGTATTCATTTGCCCCGCACTCAAACACTTTTCCGGTTCCTGTATCATACATATACTGTTTGTTTCTGGTAGTGAAAACAGTCCCCAGACTGTATCCTCGCTCTACGTCAATGATCTCTTTAATCTTTTTCAGGTGTTCTTTTGCTTTCAATTCTCTTTCCTCCTAACATTTTTTCCAAAATATATCAACTCATTTCTGATAAAATTTCTTTTGGTTTTTTCCTCATGATCATAATCCCTGCTACTGAAACTGAAATGAATAGCAATCCACCGATTGCAATTGTATCTTTTATCAACATATCTGGCGTAACTTCTATTTCTATGTTCTGTAATTTCAAATCCGGTGCGGTATATCCGTCTGCAAATACCTGATTTTCCGTTGCTTCTTTCTGCTCTTCTGCCTGACTCTGGGATTGCTGTGCCATATAAGATGCTGTCATTTTGGAAAGTGCAGGCGATATCATAAATGACAATACTAATCCCAAAACTCCAATCAGCATAGCTTCCCAAAGAAATTGACTCCAAATTTTCTTCTTGCTTTCTCCTAACGCCATAAAAATGCCAATTTCCTGTGTACGGTTCTTCATCCAGAATAAAAAAATCAGACTTAATATGATAAAACTTGCTGCTGAAACTACGATTAACAGCATTTCACTTAACTGCTTCATATTATTAAAATTTTCAGCCATACTCTGAATATTTCCATTACTATCAATTAGATCATATCGTTTCCAGTCAATGTCTACTTTTTCAATTTTCTCTTTCACCTCATCATATTGATCTACATTGGCTACTTTAAAAATCGCATATCGGAACAGCGGATTTCCCTCTTCTCCAGATGGTTTTTCCGGAAAATTCATATCGGTAAAGATCGTATTTTCTGACCGATAGGTATCTCCTGACATAACCGGTTCCAACTTCTGCACCGCTTCATAGATTCCTACAATCTTCGCACTATAGACTTTCGAATTCTCCTTCTCATCCCACTGATTGAACTGTAGACTGTCGCCTACTTGCAGTCCGTTTAATTTTGCCAGTTCTTTTGAAATAACACAAACATCTTTATCCTCTTTGGTTGTCATTCGTCCATCTATCAATTTAATTTTTCCTGCTGCAACATCCATATCCATTTCCATAATTCGATTGCCTCTTAGATTAACACCTCCAAAGTCCTGGCTCTGATCCATATCCGGATCTTCAATTCTTTTAAAATTCACAGGATTTACTACTGTTGCTACTGTAATCAGGTTGTATTCTTCGATTCCTTTTACTTTTGCTATCGTTTCTGCATCTTCCGGGATAACTGTTTCAAAAGAATTATCTGTCAAAACTCCATAGGCTCCATCTTCAAATTTTTTTATTGTTACCCCTCGATAAGTTCCTTCTTTTCCTTCTCCAATTTTTTCTGTTGCCTCGTCAAGCCTAGTATGTCGGTTCGCTTCACTTAATTCCAGCCTAAAGGTTGCTCCTACCGCTTGCCGCGTAGAGTCCTGTACATTGACACTTGCAGACTGACCTGCCAATCCTGCCATGAAAAAACTGCTAATCACTACAACTACTAATAGGAGAAGAATGCTTTTTATGGGTTTTCTAACTACAGAATAAGCACCACGTCTTAACACATTCATTTATGAAACCTCTCCTTTTTCTCTTATATTTTCTTCGTGTATTTTCCCTTTTTCTATTTTAATAACAACATCTGCTGTTTCTGCCATACTTCTACTATGGGTTACTACAATTACACATTTCCCTAATTTATGTGCTGTTTCCTGAAGAAGCTCAGTAACTTCTCTGCCAATATCTTCATCAAGATTTCCTGTTGGTTCATCTGCCAATAATACTTTAGCTGGACTCGCTAAAGCTCTTGCAATAGCCACTCTTTGCTGCTGTCCTCCAGAAAGTTGTAAAACTTTCCGATCCCAATCTTCCTTTTGGATCCCAACAGCAGTTAATAGTTCTTCAGGATTTCCATTTCCTCCAAGCATAACATTTTCCTTTGGAGTTAAATAATCAATCAAATTATAGTTCTGAAACACTAAGGAAACATGTTCTTTTCGATGATGATTCAATCCGCCCTTTAGAATGTCCTCTTCTTCATACAAAATAGTTCCAAGAACAGGAACATCCAAACCTGCAAGCAATGATAAAAATGTTGTCTTTCCTGATCCACTTGCACCTAAAATAGCATAAACCTTACCTTCTTCAAACTTATAACTAATCCCATTCAAAACATTTTTACTTTTATTTGTTTTATAGTAATAAACTATATTCTTTACTTCTAAAACCACATTATCGCCTCCTAATCAATCTACATTTTCAAATCCAATTTCTACTTCATCTGGTAATTTTTCTTCTCTCAAAAAAATACCTTTTGTTTTTAAATATCCCCTTATCACATCCATCTCTGAATTATGAATAGGTGTTTGCCTTTTGGATCTGTACTTTTCTTCTGCACTTCTAAAAATTATCCATATCCTTTCCTCATAAGATTTTAAGCTTATTTCTAAAACAGAAAGTTCTGGACATTTGTCGATAAAATAGTACAAAATACTTGTTAAACATAATTTAAGTGCATTTTTATTTGCATATATACAGTTGTCCATTCCATCATACACATCCAATCTAATTCGAATCCCTATCTTTCTTAAATCATCCTCTACAGATTCATATAGTTCTAATATTGGTACAACAATTTCTATCTTATTTTCCATACTATCCCTCCATATCTGATAATGTATCTTTAGGATTCGTCCGCAAAACAGGTATCACTGATATACCAATTCCAATGAAAAGTATCATAGCGCCACTCATAATAAGCATTCCGATATCTGATAAGTGTGGACTAATTTCTATTGCCAGTGTAGAAATACTTTTTCCTGCAAATAATACTCCCTTCAATTTTTCTGCCAAAATATTCCCTATAACAACAGCAGATACAGATGAAACTGCAAATACCAAAAAACTCTCTAATAATAACTGTGATAATATCGAGCATTTATTTTTTCCCAAACTGATATAAACTGCTATTTCTTTCTTTCTCCCCCTCATCCACATACATAGAAGGAGCGTTATAACAATTGCAGATGTTCCTAATGTCAAATATAACATTAAACTTACAACCTGCATAACCTGTTCGAGTGGTTGTTTCATTTGACGAAATAGCATATCAGACTTTGTCAGTTCAACTTTTTCTCCTAATATATTTGCCATTTCTCCCTCTATCTTTTCTAAATTTTCTGGATTTTTCAAATATACGGAAATACGTTCATATCCGCTTATTTCCTGTAATGCTGCTATAGATTCTGTTTTTGTGTAAATAGTATTTTCAATCCTATAAACAGATGCCATTTCTTTCGACTGATTTCTTTCCGAACCAGACAAATAATATCCTGATATCACTCCATCCATTTTCTTCCCGCCATCTGTTTCGAAAGTAACCGTATCTCCAATCTCTAACTTGTTAGTCTCTGCTAATATTTGATTGATAACAACTTCATTTTTCTCTTTTGGATACTTTCCTTTTACTATCCGGATTTCACTTTCCGCAAAGGCACCGTCTAATTTTAAATCATCATAACCAACCAATCGAACCTGAAGATTTTCTGTATTTGTATTCTGGTTTTCCGTTACTGTTTGGAAATTTGTAGGATATGCAGATAATGTTGCATTTTTATTAATCTTATCTATTCCCTTCAATTTCTGTATTTTATTTATATCCTCCGTTGTGATCGGGTTGTTATTTTCCATAATTCCTGCCAATATTTTTGTCTTTGTTTTTTTCTGCAGTTCGCTTTTTGCCTCATTTGATGCTTTTAAAATAATCCCTGTACTTAAAATCATCGCTTCTGAAATCAAGAGTACCAAAAACAAAATTACTGTTTTTGATTTTTTTCTTATCAAGTAACGCACTGCTCTTTTCGCACTTCCCAATTTATCTCCTCCTACTATTTTTGAAAACGATCTATAATTACACGCGTAGCCAAGAATGTTCCATCTTCCTGATATTCCCCATACAGAAAGACTGCTGATGATTTTTTTACATCTTCTTTTGTTCCCGCCTCTAAAGTTACATTCGTACTTGTAGAATTCGAAATTTGAAATTGTGTATTATCAGCATACTGTACAGAAATTTTTTCTACACCTTCTGTATCCTCTCCAGTTGCTGGTGCAGTCATAGTATCTTCTGTAACACTTCCTTTTCCGAGTGTGCATCCTGTTTCTGTAAAATCAATTACTGTTCCAACCAAATTAGCATTGCTTAAAGCACTTATTCCTTCGCTCTTCTCCGTGCTATTTTCAGTTTGATTTACACTATTTGTTGAATTTTCTGTTGAAGGAACTTCTGGTTTATTACTGCTATCCTTCTCACAGCCTGCTAAAGTTCCAAATAAACAAGTTGCCAATATCACCATTGCAATTTTTTTCTTCATAATTGATACCTCCAATATTTTTATGTCTTTATTATAAAAATATCACTTATGTTTATCACGTTTTTTATGTGTAATTTATGTGTAGAATTAAAAAAGTGTTGTAAAGCTCCACAAATTATTGATTTGTCCTTCTAACGTTTCATAGTCCCATAATTTTTCGCTTCTTTTTTTACTATTGGGATCATGGACACAAATCTTTCCATCTTTCATTCCTGTCAAGACGATAAAATGTCCGGTTGTTGTAAAATCTCCTGGACGCATGGCACAAATAATTGGATGTCCTGATTCTAATTCTGTCTGAATATTATCTTTATCCAAAGAAATTTCTCTTCCCTGAATCCCAAAATGGCTTCCTATATCTGTCATCATACTCCAACTACTTCCTACCCCTTCTACATAATACCCATTTTGTTCTGCATACTGTGCTACTTGATAAGGTGTCGCCTGCTTATTCCCCGTGAGACCTACAATAACCATAGAGAGTGCTGTTGGACCACACCCATTTACTGCCAACATGCCGTCTCCATAATTCTGATATCCCCATCTTTCATCCCATTGCAATAGTAATGGGATTTCTCCACTTTTTGCTTCTTCTACTATTGTAGCTGGTAAGTTATCTTTCTTTTCAGGATAATCAAACACAAACTCTATAGTCTCTATATTTGCTGTTAACAATTCTAAAAGTTCTTTGGGATACTGATCTTGATTTTCTATTATATCTTTTATACGAGAATCGTAATTTGACATCTTTTGTAATGTTCCCATCACATCTCCATTTTCCACAGTTTGATCCACCATATTTTGTAATTGTGTATCCTTGTATTTTCTATAGAAATACACCCCCATACAGCTTATAAAAACAATAATTCCCAAAAAAACTATACATTTTAATACTCGTGTTTTTCTCTTTCTTCTACTCTTTCGTACCATTCTTATTTAACCTCCCTTCAGCTTTATAAAATTCACCTTATTTAGTGTTACTGATAACATTCTTATATTTTATATCCGTGAAACTATCAAACCATTCTTGCATAGTAAATTCTTCCCTAGCCCCAAAAAGAAAAAGGGAGATTCTATTACAAATCTCCCCTTCCTATAAGACGTCTTTTTACATCTTATGCAGTTTTTGCGATATTTGCATTAGCATTTCTAGTCACTACTCCGTTGTTTCCACAGTATCCCACGCAATACGCCAGTCCTGCATTATGAGAGTTTGCTACTGCTACACTTCCGCTACAAACACATCCACCTTTGCTGCCTTCAAAGTCTGCTCCTGTCTGTAACTTTCCTGCTACGATTTTTCTCATACCAGCCGCCTCCTTTCCGTCTGATTTTTTCTATTTTAAATTATCTTTGATAATCTAAAATCTTTCCTTAATAATACGGTACCGCATCTATCTCTTCGATCACTTCCGGCTTCTCTTCCAAAATGCTGTAATACGAAATCAGTTCTCCTTTTGTGGCATACCTGTGAGCACCGCAGACTTTTTCTTTCCTCTCCATATCAATTCCTTCTGCTTCATAACATGCTGCATAACAAAGTCCGCACAGGTTTCTCGCCCAACATTCATTGCATCTCGTGATGGATTTCTCATCGTATTCTTCGATATAATATTTCTTTATCCTTTCCAGATCTGCCCCTTCAAACACATTTCCTATATCCGGTGCATCTCCAGTTTTTTCGCACAAAAGGATTTTTCCATCTGTCTTCACATATACTCTCCGGTTCCCAGGAATACAGCAGCCGTTTCTTCTGAGGTCCTTGCACGGTTCCTGTGTCTGTCTTCGGTTATGTATCCGTACCAGTTTATCCGTTACAATCCCTGCCACATAACTTTTGGGATCCTGCTCTTCTAAATCCCTTGTCAGTGCCCAGCCTTCAATGGCATCTAATGTAAAGCCGTCCAATTCTTCCCCGACAAACTCCCCATCCCCTGCATACTCCATGGAAATATCTTCTTCTCTTACACTTCCGTATTCTACATAATCACACTTTTTCACCATTTCTTTTGGCAGCCAGCTCAGACCTTCAAAAAACTCCTTAATCGCATCCAGTTTCTTTGCACTGAACGGCGGGCAGACCACTGTATTGATTACAATACTTTCCTTTGCCCTCTCTCCAAAAGCTTCTACCAAATATTTTAATCCCTGTATTGCTTTCTCAAAACTTCCTTTTCCTCCACTCATCACTCTGTACGCATCGTGGATTCCTTCTGGTCCATCTATACTTGCCAGAACACTCATTCCTTCCACTCCGGCCACATACGCTGCGATTTCCGGTGTTACCAGTGTCAGGTTGGTAGAGAAAGAAAAGGTCAGTTCTTTTCCTTTTATAATCTGTCGGCTGTAATCTATTGTCTTTTTCATCAGTTCAAACTGCACCAGCGGTTCTCCGCCATAAAAGGATACTGCCACTTTATCTCCGCTGTTATCCCTTGCATACTCCACAGCACGTTTGGCCACTTCCCAGGTCATAGCTTTTGGCGAAAAATTCCGGTATCCTTCATTATGTTCATTATAAATACAATACCGGCATCTCATATTACACTGTTCTGTCAGCTCCAGGATAACCTGCCGCAGATCATACCGTAGCAAATCCCTTAATGTTTCGTCTGTTTCCTTTACAAACTTTAAATCCGGTGAAATCTGCAGGATATGCTCTGTTTCTATCATCTCCCAGATATTTCTGTATGCAGCCTCCAGTTCTTCTTCAGAAGATCCTTCCACTTTCTCCGGAAGGCTTGTCTGTTCAAACAGGCTTTTTAATATCTGGTATTCATTTGCCCCGCACTCAAACACTTTTCCGGTTCCTGTATCATACATATACTGTTTGTTTCTGGTAGTGAAAACAGTCCCCAGACTGTATCCTCTCTCTACATCAATGGTCCCTTTGATCTTTTTCAGGTGTTCGTTCATTTTTCTTCTCCTTTCAAAAACATTTTCTATCATATGTCTATCCACTTCATACCTTTTTCTGTTGTTCTTTGTAATACATAGTTTAAATTGTTTTTTTATGATTTCTTTGTTTTTATTGTATGTTTTTTGTGTAGATAGCATCTCCTACATTTATTCAAAAAAAGAACATCCGCCTGTAATCACAACAAACGGATGTTTTTCTAGTCTTTACATATTATTTTCACTTCTATACCTTGATCAGTATTTTTTAATTCACACTCATAGTGATGTAACTCTACAATCATTTTTACAATATAGAGACCTAAACCACTTCCTCCAGCCTTTCTATTTCTAGATTTTTCTCGTCTATAAAATGCATCAAATAATTTTGGAATTTCCTGTTCCGAAATATGCTCAGCATTATTCTCAACGGAAAATATTACATCTCCTCCTTTTTTATACACCTTACACCAAATATTTCCATTATCCGGCGTATACTTTACCGCATTGCTAATTAAATTGCCAATTACTTTCTGAAAAAGAACTCTGTCCGCATGAATATCTGTGTGCTCTTCTATTTCTATGTGGAAAGTCACCCCTCTATCTGTCGCAACATCTTCCCATTCTTGTATACAATTTCTTACAATGTTATCCAAGGATACATTAGAAAAATTGACTAAGAATCCAGCTGACTTTATACGCGAAACATCAAGTATCTCCTGAATCAGTCCTTCCATTGAAAAGACTACTTCGTATGATCTTTTCAGATATTTATCCCTATCTTTATATCCACCAATTCCTGAAATCATCCCTTGAATTTGCCCTTTTAATATAGTAACTGGGGTTTTCAATTCATGCGAAACTGCTGCAAAAAATGACAATTGCTTCTGTTCCATTTCCTGCTCTCTTTGGATTTCATCTTGCAATATTTTATTTTTTTCTTTTAACTCTTGTAATGTCTCTTCCAAATGTTCCGCCAATCGATTCAAATTTTCTCCCAAAATACCAATCTCATCGCTTCGTGTTTCGGGATACGGTCTACGAAAATCTAATTTCACCATTCTTTTAGATGCTTCATTCACCTTTAAAATTGGTCGAGTGATATATTGAGCGAAAAAAATAGCAATTAAAATAGATACAGCAAAAGTAATTACTCCGAGAACTGGCAAAATTCGGTTTAACACTTTTAACCCTATATTTACAGACTCTTTCGTTCCAAATATCTGAAGTTTATAAATCGTGCCTTCATTAGATTTCACGATATAATTTTTTGTAATGCCCTTGCTATTTTGTGCTTTTGAACTATCTGCATCTGGATCTAAAAAATAAGATATCTCTCCATAATTTCCTATCTCCTCTCCTTCTTGATTTTTCACAATGATAGAGACTCCATACTCTATCGCAAACCGTTCCAATATCTTCTGAGTTTCATCATTAGTCATATCCTTTATTTGTGAAATCGTAGTGTCTAATTCTTTCTCAAGACTTTTATTTAATTCTGTTAAATAAAAGTTCGACATGCCAAATGTGACCATTCCGTAGATTGCCGCACTCAATGTCAATAATAGCATTATAGTTACTAAAAATACCTTGACAGTTAAGTGTTCTTTAATGTACTTTCTCAAGGCGATATCCCACTCCTCTTACTGTTTCAATATAATTTCCCAGACTGCCTAATTTCTTTCTTAAATTTTTAATATGATTATCTACAGCACGTTCATCACCATAAAATTCATATTTCCACAATCGATTCAGGAAGCTCTCTCTTGAGATCACAGCTCCAGGATGCTCCATTAGCTCCTTTAATATTTCATACTCCTTTTGTGTCAGATCAATACTTTCTCCATTTATAATTACCCGATAATTACCAATAATAAGACAGATTTCACGATACCACATCTGATTATTTTCTGTTTCCTCTTTTTTATTATATCTTCTAAATACAGCTTCTATTTTTTTAATCATCAGCGGTAACGAAATTGGCTTTGGAATATAATCATCTATTTGTAATTCAAATCCTTTAATCTGATCTGTTTCACTGCTTAATGCACTAATCATAATAATTGGCACATTTGAACTTTGCCTGATGATTTCACAAACGGCATATCCGTCCATCTTAGGCAACATAATATCCAAAAGTACCATATCCGGATGTTCTTTATTGAAAATCGCCACCCCCTCTACACCATCATCAGCAACACATACTTGATAGTTTTGGTCTTCCAAAAAAAATTGTATCATTTCTTGTATATCTAAATCATCTTCCACAATCAAAATTTTCTGCATACTGTCATCTCCTAAATAATTTCATTTTATCATCTTATTTTGTAATTTGTGTGTAGTTTCAATAATATTTAGAATAACAAGAACTTATTTTTTCTGTCAATACACTATTATATTTCATCTGTACATCCTTTTCATTTTTTCCATTCTATATAGAACATATTAAATACATAGAATAGAATCTTTTATTATAGCATTTACAAAGCCTATGGATCCAATATCTGATTATTCCGCCACCCCGTAATATTCTCAATATCAATTCAAGGCGTTTCACCGGCTTTCTTGTACAGTACATTACTCTTACTTAAAATCTGTAAGCGCTTAAATTTCAGCCGTTGATAGAAAAATATCCGGCTACTTTTCAGTAAACGGAATACCTTGACAATTCACATATGATTTATTATTGATTTGAGTTTTCTGCTCGACGCTCTATCTCAGCTTTTACCTTTTCATTCCATGGAGCAAGTTGATCTAATTCATTGTCACTCATACTATCATCTGGCAGCTTTTCCAGAAGATAGGTTAAATAGTGATAGACATTTACTCCATTTGCCGTGGCCATCTCTACCGTCGTATTGCACTGTTGGCTGGAGAGCCCCTTCTCTGGCATAAGGTGTTTGCTCCCATGCCCGGTGGAAACGTTTCCCGACGGAAGCAACCTGCAGTACTTTTGCTGGATCGGATGCAGGAAAGAACCATTCCGATTTTATTTTATATTTAACTGTCATGATCTTTAGATACTCACAGCATAACTGTCGCAGATCGTCCGGCAGATAGACAAGACGGTCATTGCTGCCTTTTGACTGATAGATTTTTAGTACACCATTTTCCAGGTCGACCGTGTCCAGTCGCAGTTTTCTGGCTTCTGATACCCTGAGTCCACAGCAGAAAAGCATGCGAAACAGGATCCTGTATTCCAGAGCCAGCCTATGAAAGACCTCGGCATTTATGGTTGGCTGGTAACTGTCAATCTCCAGAAACAAGGACTGTATTTCTTCAATGCTTAAAACATATGCGCTACGGTTGCTTTTACGGGTGAAGTTTCTCGGGACATAGCACTTAATTCCATATGCCTGCATGTACAGACTTAACTGTCGGAGAACGGAGATCCTTCCTGCAAGAGTAACTTTTGTTTCTGTTTTACGCAGAGTCCCCCATTTTCCCGCCAGTTCCTGAGTTATCACAGGAGTTTCAACCTGTTCCTGATTACAGAATTCATCAAATTTGTGAAGAATCCATTCTGCATGCTCATACTGGAAGCCTGCGTTTCTTTTTTCTGTGATCATGCTTTCGATAAATGGTGCAAAACAGCTGGTGAAACTATAGTGTCCTGACATCATACAGCCCCTCCTTCCAGAAGAAAGGCGATAAGGAACGTTCCGTATCCATTACAGATGCAACAGTATCTCATTTAAAAAAGTATTTAAGACAGTTTCATCCGGAAATGCTTCCTGATCAGCCCTTATTCTATACGAAAATCAAAGGAAGTATTGCTCCGATGTCCCCTGGAAATGTCTCAAGAATCATCAATAAGTATGCGGATGCGATCAGACCAGAACACCCAAATCTCCCGAAACATCTGCATTGCCATATGTTCCGGCGTACCAGGGCAACTGGTTTATACCGAAACGGGGTTGAACTGGAGATGATATCTGTAATTCTTGGACATTCATCTACTGAAACAACCAGGATTTATGCGACTCCATCCATTGAAATGCTTGGAGAAGCAATGAATACTGCTAATTCTACAATTCCAGACGAGACTCCGGAATGGGAAGAAAATGAGGATGAACTTGCTCGCATCTGTGGGCTGAGATAACTTTTTTATCCTCATCTTTTGTTATAAGAATGCCTAAAATAAAGCTTTTGGTAAAAAGATGAGGATAAAAATTTCATGTTTATAAGCCTGTTACGATATAGATTTCATCGGCGGCTGTGATATCCCCTAACATTCCAACTCCTTCACAATGCGAAGCGTTTGAGCCAGAAGCTGAGGATCTGTTCCATTTGGTATTGTTAGATGAAAACTTCCTACAGACAGCTTCATTGGCTCTGCTACGGAAAGGTTATTTCTTTCCGTAGCTACCGGAATCACATTTAATGGCTGTTCATATGGGAGCGGGTCAGTATCATGAAAATCCACTCTGACAACTTCCTGGCTTTCCGGTGCACGATAGCTGCGTGCGGTTGACGCTGGCAAATCCACACAACCTTTCTGACGCAGCCTTTTTACCCAGTTGTAAAAAGTTCCCGGTTTAATGTCGTGTTCCACACACCATTGATGATCTGTCAATCCACTTTGACGGCATTCCATGATGAGACGGTATTGTTCTTCGGCAGGTATTCTTTTGCTTCTCATAAGCACACCTCCATAAATCGGATAGAGTAAAATGCTCGCATCTATCATTTCTAGCAAGAGAAGATGAAGTGAAATGCTTGCATTTTCTAATGATTATTATGGATTCATTTTTAGGGCAACACAATCCGTCGAATTATTTTGCGCTTACAACTGAACCAATGCCACTAACGCTGAAAATGACATTGTTGATTTCTTCCCATAAGTTCTCAAAGTCCTCCCTTCCATTCTTCAATACTTGCTGTTGTTCTTCCAATAAGTATTATTTAGAGAACTCTTTCACGTTAAATTTACCTAAACATGTAAAGAACCAATTAGGCGCCTACTATTTATTTACTACTTTTTGTTGTATTTTCATGCTGGTAAATCCAGCTTTATGCAAGATATCTTCTCTAAAAAGAAAATACCGATAAAGCCCCTAAAATAGGGAATATATCGGTATTTACCAACTTATGAAAAAATACGCAGAAAATTAGTGGGATTTTTTAAGGAATAAAAGTCTATATTGTTTATATGTTTTTTTCAGAATTATACCATTCTTCTAAAATATCATATGCTGTCTTATCTTTATCATTGCTAAACACTGTTTCATAACAATAATCTGCATTTAATCTATTCTTTAACACATCATAAGTAAGTTTAATTTGTGTTGGCATCTTTTTTTTATATTTCTGACATAATGTTATTAATGATTTAATATCGTCATTAATAATAGCTATTGTAGCTCTCTGTCTATCTACTGACACATCATACTCTTCTTCGTTGCCATTTATCACATCATTTAGTCTATTCTTTTTCACTACTTGCCCATTTACCTTATAAAAAAAGCCACTTGACAGTATATTATTTTCAAAAGAACAATATATATATACTTTTTCGGCTCTATCTTCTACGTATTCTAAGCAAATAGAAACCATATCTGCTTGAAGTTCTGAAAAATAATCCTCAAATATTTTTTCCATGATATCCTCCAATCTAATTAAAAATATTCTGAATAGTAGCATCTCCATCAATTATATATTCTACAATAAATTCCGTTGGGCGTAAACCATTTTTATCATATCTAACTTCAACGTTAACAGCAACTTCCTTTCCCTGTTTTATTGCCTGTGCCCATATATTTTCAATTTTTCGATAATCGCTTAAATTGACATGTTGAGACTGAGAAACCATATTATCTAACTTGGGAGAACCGCCAAAGCGATCTCCAGCCAAGTGTCCCGCATGATCTCCTTTTAATTTCCCAGGAGTTTTTGCTACATGGTTTAATCTCTTTTCACGTTGTGTTAATTGTAAGTTTTCAGTATTCCAATTAGATATCCTACCCAATTCATCTGTTTCATAGTTATAGTTGAATTCACCTGTCTGATATTTAATACTAGACTTTAATTTTCCAGTTTTATCAAATGGTATCTCTGTAAAAATTTTCTGACTAGTTTGAACATTACTCTTCAATACATCTAATCTACCTTGATTAGAATTTATTGTGATACTATCTCCCAGTTCTTCAATATCCACCTTTCTCGCCACATCTCCAATTTCCGATACTGAACTATTTGCTAGGTTTCCTGACAGGACTCCTTCTACCACATTACTTCCCAGCATTGCCAATATACGGCTGTCTGTACTTTGATAGATTGCATCATAAGCTTTATCTTCTGCCACATTGCCAATCAATATCCTTCCACCATCTACGGCGATAGTTTTAAATTTTGCAGCACCTGTTGCCCCTTTTAAAATACCACTCATCGGTAATGCCATTGCCGAAATCATAGTACTGGCATTTCCTATAGTATAATATAAATCCGGATTTCCTGCAAACAGTGTATCACGGATAGGGTTTTCTGCCATTGTAAATCCGTCCCCGGAAAAGCCAAGGGATATATTATTCATTCCTTCTGTTGCGTTCGATAATCCATATAAGGTAGATGTTCCTCCTACAATAGCCCCTCCAAGCACAATAGGGGCAGCCGCACCCGCTGTTGCGAAAATCAATGCTGTTCCCACTGTTGCGGATACGATGCCTGCAAGAAGCTGTTTCAATCCTTCTGCTTTCCTATCATCAGCAAGTTTATCGTTCATTTTATCTTCAAACTTTTTCATTGCCTCTTCGTACTGAGCCATGTTCTGAGCTACAAAATTTCCACTTTCTTCATAGCCCATCTGCAGCCTTTGATATGCCGGCAGCATTGCAATAGAACCAGCCTGATAATTAGTTACTGATACAGCAGAGCTTCCTGTTCTTGCTATCAGAATAGACCTTATAGACTCCATCATGGAGTCCATATTCTGTGTGTCATTTTGATGCGTTTCCTCATAATCACCAATGTCACTGTTTAAAGTTTTAACACGACTTTCCATCAACTGATAAGAAAGTACTAATGCCAAACCTGAAGGCTGGACAACTGAAACAATATCACTAACACTGGAAATGACGCTATTAATTTCTTCCCGTAAATTTTCAAAGTCCTCCCGTCCATTCTCCAATACTTGCTGTTGTTCCTCCAATATTTCTTGTGGAATCTCAGCCTCATAAGAAGAATCAATTCCATAATATCCCTCTGCATATACCGAAAGACGTACCTGAAACTCAGTTAAGAGTTGCTGTAGTGATCCAATCACAGGAATATGTACTTCTTGTATATAATTCTGTATGCTTTTCCCGGTTTCCCCTTGGATGCATGGTGTTACTACAATCGTTTCTAATGCCTGATAAACCGTCTCTAATTGTGTTCCCCATTCACTCAACTGGCTAATCATCTGATTTTGTACTTCCAACAACTCTTCAATTTTCACATGGTATCCCATAACACACCTCCTCCTTGGGTGCTTCTTTTCAAATTCTATATGTTCCAACCGCTAAATGTCTATCGTTTTATTAAGGATTGTTCTGCATAAGTCATACAGGTACTGACATCTTGTAGTTTTCCCACATCTTCCTGCAATAAAGTTTTATAACTTCCAAACAGTTCTGATAAAGTCTGATAGGTTTCTAAAAATGCTGCTAAAGATTTCATATTTCCTGTAATTTCCGGTTGTTCTTTACTTTTTTTAATACCTTGGCTGGCTACAGATAACGCTGACACATTCGAATTATAAGTTAATTTATTTAATTCAATCATTGACAGTCCCCCTTACCTAATTAAGCAATGTTTCAATATAATTTCCCAAAGAGTTAATCTGACTTTTTAGCCAGCCAATCACTCCTTCTTGATCATAAATCTGATTTTCCAATCTTGTGATTTCATCCATAGTCGCATCTACGGCTTGATCAGTTTCATCATAATATGTTTGATAACAAGGTTTAAGCTGTTCCTCAGCAATTCCTTCATACTCTTCTTTATTAGATCCTTTCCAACTGCTACATGAAAGTTTTTGCGTAATGTCAAATTTCTCCGACTCTATATTGAGTTTATAAGTCTGCAGTTTCTGTTTTGCACCTTCCAAACGCTCAATTTTCTTTTCTAATCCCTGAATTTCATTTTGACACTCTGAAATCCTATAGTTTGCTTGATTAATTTCATATTTTGCAGATGAAATAGCAGCTTGATTTTTATTTGCCATGAATCACACCTCCCTGTCCAGAAAGCAAAAGTTTTATGACTCATTTTCTATTTTTAATAATCCATCCAAATGTTCTTTTAAACTTTTTTGCATTCTGAAATCATCTTCATCTTGAAACCCTTTTTGAATTACTTCTTCAATATCCTCGTGGTTTAGATATAACACGTTTTCTCCAATCAAGCCTTCTGGATAAGTACAAGCAACATAATCAAAATATTTTTGCTCTCCCTTGAAAATTGCTACAACACCTCTTCCAATCAAAACAAGCTTTTTACACTTCCTTTTACAATAATTACAGAACCTAATGGTAAAAACTTTTCTTCTTTCATTGCATTCATACCTCTCATATTTAAAATAAAACAGAACGTTTCTTAATTATTTAGAAAATTTCATTCGCATTAAAGTTATTCCTTCATCAAGTAAACTCATATCATTCGCATGTGACACATCATATTCTCCAATTTTTTCGTTAATGTCTGTCAATGTAACCATAAGTGTATCAATTTTCTCTGGAACTTGAAACTCGATGGAATAACTGAATAAATCATCTACTTTACTAAGTTCATCTACGATATTCTCATAAATGTCAGTATAACTTTCTTTATATAAGTTTAATTGTTTCTGCTGTCTTTCTAACACATCTTGTTTAATAATTGCTGTATTTGACTCCTCAAGTTCCATAAATCCTAGTACGTATTTAGAATAATTTTCTTGGAATAGATCTAGAAGAGCTTCTATCTCTGTTTTTATTGGCATATGAATATTTTTTATGTTATCTTTTAATTTTGTACCAGCTTCACCTTGCAATTCGTTTGTATCTCCTAAAACTTCCAGAGTTTTTCCAACCTCTTGTAGCTCTTCTTTCCAACGCTCAATTTGTTCCTGCGATTTAAGCTGTAAGCTTAAAATTTCTTCCATTCTAAGATAATATCCCACATTCTTCCCCCTCTCTTATAATATATCTTTTTCTTTAAGAAGCATAAGTTTTCCCGCTTCTCTATAAGAGTCTGCACTTGCTATAAGAAATGTTTTATACATTTTCATCAAATGATCCAGGTTCTGATATGTTTCTGTCATATTGTTAAGAGATATAAGTTTACTTTCCATATCCAAATGCCCATAAGTACTTGTAATCCTCCCCGCTTTCTTTTTGAAATCATTTACTTGTCTAAAATATGGATTTTTAAATAGTGCAATAAAATCCACACCTGCTGCCGCCCATTTAGAAATTCCTCTTTCAATGGAATCCCAAATTTCCATTCCTATATGGACGCCATTTTGAAATGTATCTATAAAGTACTTGCATACTTTCTTTCCAAATTCCTTTGTATTTTCGGATTCTTTTGCCAAAAGAAAAAGATTTATTAAGAAGATTCCATCTACAGCCAAATTCCGTACTACTCCAGGGGCTTCATTTTCTATTTTTCTTATGACTACACCAACCGTTTTTGCAAAGTCATCCATCTTACCATTTTGGAAAAATTCTGTATCGTGTTCCATCATCCAGCGCCAGACAAAACCGGTATCATGTTTTTGAAACAGAGCGCCATCTGTCAATTTTTCCAAATCATATATTTCATAAACCCTATCGTCTGTTCGTATAGATTGGAACATTTCATCTGGCATTTGATTAAGTAAATTTCCGATAAAAGACCATTGATAGTGTTTCACATGGGAAGCCATATTATCAATTTCTAAAGCATGTGACAAAAGATATTCATCGGAGTATCCTGGTCCGTCCAAATTGTAAATCGTTCCCACTTTGTTCTGCATGTTTGCAGGCACTGTAATTCCAGCATGCTGTGACAGATTTCCACCTAGAGAATGCCCCGAAAAATCAAATGTTGTATAATTATCCCCATATTTTTTATTCATATCTTTCACAAAGTTCTGTGCTGCTTTCTGCTGCTCCGTTAAAATATTATTGAATAAAGCGATATCTGCATTGATCCAGTCTTGACGTAGCTGATGCGTAGTGTCACTTTCACTTCCTCGGAAACCGAATATCGACTGGCCTTCTCCACAATCAATCATGCATCCATAAAATCCCGAATTTGCATTATCATCTTTTACTTCCACAATCTCCCACTGTGCATACTCTGAATTTTTTATCTCCCCTATAAATGCCTTTGCTTCCTCTAAACGCATCTGTTCGTATTCACTTAACTTTGTCGTTTTTGGATCTTTATTTCCATATACTCGATTAATATATTGTTTTTTTATACTAGGTGACACTCTAAAAATATTTTCCAACGTTGCTGAACCGTATCTATCTACCGCGTCCTTTATATCATCATTTTCAATATTCATATATGCTATCTGTGAAGCCACAAGTGCATCTTTATCTGTTGTCGAACCCATATACAACGCCTTCCTTTTATTTATATTTTTCCTGCTCTTTTCCCTGTTTTGCTGCTTTGAACACCTCTAAAGAATCATCAAATACCTTTGAACCACTCCGCATAATCGTTCCAAAATAAGGCTGCTCTTCAATAGCTTTGTCTAAACGACTTCCTCCATTTCTAGGTGCACTTGTCTCCAATACTTTTTCTGCCTGCCGAAAGTTCTTTTTGTCTAGGTAATAAATATAAAGTAGTGCTTCCCCACCCAGCTTCTCTCGAAACAATTCCTCGTACATTTTATACTCCTCTTCATCGGTCTTATCCATCATTGTCGTAGCATCTATATAAATACGTATAGCCCCCAAGGTTCTTTCATCCGGATTACCTGCATAATTACGTAGATTAACGTAGTTTTCCCAATTGGAGACTTCTTCTACAGGCATATTTTGCCATTTTTCCCACTCATCTTCTTGTGACCAGATACGTCCTTGGATATAGTATCTTTTCGCCACTTGTGAAATCACTTTTTCTGTTTTTTTCTCCATCTGCTTTGCTAACAGACGTTCCACATACCCATCTCCAAGAGGGCCTACTTCTAGTCCAAAATCTTCTGTATAAAAATAGCTTCCTTCAAATGGATGTTTTGGATCACTTTTTGCAATACATGTTGCATAAATTGCTCCATTATCTGATGGTAACAGTTTAGGTTGATTCCAAGACAGTACTTCAAATTCTTCTCCGTATTTTTCCTGTAAATGACTCTCTATCGCTTTTGTTATAACTTCTTTTTTCGTATCCATTCCACATCCTCCCAACATCATGATTAAGAAAAGACTCACTAATAGTGCTGATTTATATCCTCCTCTTTTCAAACCGATTCCCTCCTATCTGTGGCACTTTTCTAATGAATAGTTACACGGCTTTTGCTAATTTAGTAGTTTTGTAAGCCAATTATCCAAATCATTAAGTACCATCTTCAATTGTCCAATGATGCCTTCATGCTCATATCGTTTGTTCTCCAATTGTGTAATTTCATCATTCAATGCATCTTGTAAGCTATCTACATCCTGTTTGAAAGCATCACAATCTTCCAATACTTTTATTACTTCCCCATCAAAAGACTCTCTATTGCTTCCACACCATGTAAAATAATTCATAGATTCAATAGTTCCCGCCATGTTACTGATTGTCGTACCTATTTCTTCCTTTTTTGCACTTACTGCATCCCTTGCACTTTTAAGTCTTTCAATTTTTTCTTCTAAACTTTCGATAGTGATTCTGTTATCTGCTATTTGTGCATTACATTTTGATATTCTTTGCTTACATTCAGCAATTTCTGCCCCATTTTTATCCTTATCCATAAAATTCTCCCTAATATTTTGGAACCCGCACTTTAACATAAGCTCCATTATGGAACAATAAACCATCTTTAAACTGTGGAAGTTCCTTGGCTGAATTAATCGGGAATATTGCTGTTGTTCCCTGATTTCCAAGAAGTAAACCTTCTGTTGTGTTTTTCGCAAATTTCGTCACTTCGTCAAATCCTTTCATCTTTCCGGAATGTGCAGTCAAAATGATACTGATACCAACACCTGCTGCCTCATTCAGAATAGGAGCCAAAGTTATCGCCTGTGTTTTGGTCAATTCCACAAAATTATCCCAATCGTCTACAATCAAGCTAAACGGCTGCAATTCCCGGCAGATTTCCTTTGGATTTAACGTCGGATCCATTTCTAATGATTCCTTGACTTTTTGATTTCTTTCTGTGATCTCTGCCTTGAGTGCATCTATGAGCAGCGGCACCATTGCCTGATTTTCTATATAAACAACTTCTTCTGATGTTTTATAGGAATAAAGTTCCATAGCTTTGGAATCTACCAGATAGATTTTTCCTTTTCCCAGCATCTGATCAAGAACGACCTTCAATACGTTTGTCTTACCTCTTGCTGCTTCACCAAGAATCGTAAATGGTGTATTTCCAAGCTGGAATCCGCAGGCACACACAGCTTCTTTTTCGAGCCCAAC
Organism: Faecalimonas nexilis; assembly: GCF_059731825.1. Lineage (NCBI taxonomy): Bacteria > Bacillati > Bacillota > Clostridia > Lachnospirales > Lachnospiraceae > Faecalimonas > Faecalimonas nexilis. Next base: position 2,795,192 of record NZ_AP029189.1, read on the forward strand.
ATAAATATCCTGCTCTGTATGAGGATATTCTTTCATATCTGCCAAAAACAAGTTTTCTGGAAGAACCGGAATTCTTGGAGCTTGTTCACCTGGATACAGAGCATCAATATTCTGTATCAATTCTTTAATTTTATCCTTATATTCCAATTCTGTTTTAAACTTGACCATGCTGTAAAGCTGCATTACACTTATCATATTGTCATATTTCAAAAGAGCTCGTCCTTTTGTTTCTGATTGTTTATAAGTGCTTCTTCCAACAATCAGATTTACATCTGACTCATCAAACAGATATCCCGCCACTTTGTTTTTAAAATTATTGTAGGTAGAATATTTCATACTATTGCTTCTGGTAGCAGTTGCAATTACAAAAATCCCAAGTCCATAACCATCACGGGAAATCTTTTGGAAAAATTCTTCAGCCTCATATCCAAGTTCTTTTACTACATCAAAATTGTCAATCACAAGAACAATTGCTTTCATTTTCTCTGCAGAAACCTGATTGTAAACTTCAAAATTCTGTACTACTTCATCTGCCAGTTTTTTCTTTCTCTCTCTGATTTCTTTCTGCAAAATCCCCATTAACTTCTGGAATCTTTCCGAGTCATCAAATACAATATAATCTGCCACATGAGAAAGTTTGTTTAATGGCATCAGACCACTGTTTCCGAAATCCAAAATATAAAAATTCAAATCCTGCACGCTATTCTGCATAGCCAAGGACAAAACCGCAGTTGTCAAAAAGACGGTTTTCCCATATCCTGCTGAAGCAATATACAGCAAATTCCCATCTTTGATAAAATCAACATCATATGGAATCTGTTCCTGTTTTTCCGGAATATCAATGAGTCCCATAGCAATTTTCATGTTCAATTCTTTTGGGGTTGCACGAATCAGTTCCTGTGGGCTTACAAGTTGTTCCGGTAGTGGTGGAAGCCAAGGTTTTTTCACCTCTTTTACATCTTGTGTTTCATAATACTCGTGAATATAGCGTACTACTGCGTCCAACTGCGTTTTTACTACTTTGTTGTTTTCTTTCGTATCACTTAAATCTTGATTTACCAATTCCCCTTGTCCGATTTCATTGAGTACATAAACCCGGTCATCGACTTTTTCTTTCTGTTCTTCTTCATTATAAGCAGCTCCACTCCACGCAGATTGGAACAATTCATAGATTTCATTATTACCCACTTGCAGATAGGCACGTCCAGGCAGCGTAATGTTTGCTGCATCTGCCGTTTTTAAAATTTCTTTACTGTCTGCTTCGTTCTGTACTTTAAGTGCCAACTTAAATTTTGAGTTTGACCAAATCTGATCATCTACTACACCTGTAGGTTTCTGAGTTGCCAAAATCAAGTGTACACCAAGGCTTCGTCCAATACGGGCAGCAGATACCAGCTCTGACATGAATTCCGGCTGTTCCTTTTTTAATTCAGCGAATTCATCACTGATCAGGAATAAATGTGGAAGAGGTTCTTCTGCCTCTCCATTTTTAAATAACTTATTATAGTTATTGATATGGTTCACATCATATTGATTAAAGATACTTTGTCTTCTTGCTAGTTCACTTTTGATAGATGCCAACGCACGCATACTCTGGGAACCATCCAAGTTCGTAATCGTCCCCAATAAATGTGGAAGGGCTGTAAACATCTTAGACATACCGCCTCCCTTATAGTCAATCAAAAGGAAGGCAACCTCATAAGGATTGAAATTTACAGCAAGTGAAAGAATATACGATTGTAAGATTTCTGATTTTCCGGAACCTGTTGTACCTGCAACCAGACCATGCGGTCCATGAGCTTTCTCATGAAGATTCAAATACACATAATCTCCGGCTGCTCTTGCACCAAGCGGTACTGCCAATGATTTTGAAGAATTATTTTTTCTCCATCTTTCTTCAATCCGAAGTTGTGATGGTCGTTCCACCTGATACATTTGGAAGAAAGTAATACTGTTCGGTATCTGTGCACTAATCCCCTGCATGTGTTCTAGCACACCCAGATTTCTTCCAAGCCACTCTAAAGGAATTTCCTGCATATTATGAAGCCTGAACTTTTCCTGCTTTTCTTCCCGTTCATCAATCAGCAGAAGTCCATCTTCTGAGTTTTTCAGCATTGCAATAGTTCCTATATTTTCTGGCAGATTTGCCCTTAAATGAGAGGTATAAATGATAGAAAATCCTAAATTATACCCTTCCTTTTCCAAATATTCCATGATGGAATGATCCATAATCCATTTTGGTTCATCAATCAGAAAGAGAAAGTGTGGTAGAAAAGTACTCTCTTTTTTGCTTTCCTCTTCTTTTTGTTTTCTGTCTTTCAAGATCTGATATAGACTTCCTAAAATCTGATCTCTTTTGTTTTCTGAATTGATCATCGCAATGCTGTTTACCGTATGTATCTTAAAATGTGGATACCAGCGCATCCACTGAAAGTCTTCCTGATAAACTTCATCATAAATTGCAATAATTTCCAAATCATGATAACTGTGAAAGAACGTAAGCTGGCAAATGAGTGCTTTTATTTGCTCATGTATTACACTTTTTTCTCCTACCAGGCCAAGATGAGCCTTTTTCAAATCGATAACTACCGGTTTTTCAATGACAGAAAATTCTCTTTGGATCGCTTTTGCCTCATCTTCCAATATATCTGGTTTCGTTTTTAATTCATCAAGTTTCAGCTGAATTTGAAGCTGTGGATGTGTTTTTTCCATTCCTAATGATACTTTCAGAAAATCTTCATCATTATAATTTCGCTCATAAATTCTAGGACTGTATTCTTCAATCATATTCCTGATTTCAGATACAGACGGATAATTATATTCATAAGCTTCTTTTTCTTTACAATAGGCATGATAGATTTCTTTTCGTTTCCGCAATAAATACTGCTTATAGGTTTTTTCTCTCAGAATTTTGTTTTCTTTTAATTCTTTCTTATCACTGAAAAAACGCATAATGGAAACAACTAAAGACATCCCCGTACCGGCAACCGCCATCACTACAAATAATCCGCGTTTCATAATCACACTAATTGCAATGGTAATACAAATCATAATCACAGGTGGCAATATTAGCTGAACAAGTCCGCCTTTTTTACGATCCATCAATTCTTTTGGCTTCTCTAATTGGATTTTTTCTTCCTGCACCCTTTTGATAATTCTTGGAGAACGCTTGTACTTCGGAAAACCTTCAAAGGGAACTCTGGAATCTTTTATAACAGGAAGCTGTGTATGTATTTCAGCAATATTCCCTTCTATAAGAATTGCATTTTCCACTAAAATGACAGAAATATCTCCAATTGTTAAAACATCTCCATTTTCCAGAAATATCTTGTCTTGCTGTATCACCTTATCATTTATAAGCAAAACATCTTCCGTTTCTTTATGAATGGAAATTTCTTTCCCTTTTACAATAATATCGACCTTACACTGTGGAAAAACGATATCTGCTTTCCTTGAACCTATCGTAAAGTAATCGGGACGAAATAATCTTATTCTTCCTGTTTCCATTTTCATTCTCCATCCCCCTCAGTATCCCCTGTAGCTGTACCTTCATAATTGTTTGAATCTTCCGTTTCATATTTTTCCATCAGGGGTTCCATTTTCTTTGTAATTTCATTCAGCTTATCGGATTTTTCTGCACCTGTTAATTCTGTATTTTCTTCTGTTATTGCTTTTTCTTTCATATATGCATATAAAAGTAATTGATCATCCGAAAGTCGTAGTGCAATATCAGCAGCCTGTTCTGTATCGCTTCTTCCCAGATAAATCCAGTAATCTAATTTCGACTCCGTATCATTCAATGTCATTTTAGCTAAAATATTATCTTTTTGCTCTTGTGTAAGATTTTCGCTACGGACATATGCATTCGCAAGCATAAATTTCTGTGGGGCTGTCATGTTCTGCACCTTGACATTTCTCATACAGTCTATACATGCAACATAATCTGACTGAACATATGCATCACTAAGCTCTATAACGGCTCTTTGATAAGGTTCTTTTATTATACCGTCATAGCCTATGTATCCAACTGTTCCCAATAATACAACGCCTAGAACTGCTGCTGTCACTTTTAATGTTGTCACTTTATTTTTTTGTATCAGAACTTTCTTCTCTCTTCGGTCTTTCTTAATTCGTTCATATTCTTCACAAAGTATCTTTCGTATGTCCTCTACTGACGTTCTTGACTGTACCTGTCCTAACACTCCTTCTTTCCCTAAAAGCTGCATACCTCCCTGCAAATAATCTTCAAATGTATATTTATTCTGTAAAGCATATCCGATAACTGCTTTATAGGCATTTAAGAACTGCTCCTCCTGGTCTGTACTTGCAGACAGAACATCTCTGCTTTTCGCTTTCACACTTCCATGAAGATCATAAAACAGATTTTGGGGCTGCAAAGAAAAAGAATATTTTTCTATGTATTTTTTAAGATTTCCAATATCGTCTAAAACTAAAAGGATATCAGGAAGGTCTTCTTTTCGAATCTCCGTGAACGATCTTCGGTTTTCTAAATCATACGTAATTTCTAATTCTTCTGTCTTTTCCTCTATATGTGACTGTAAAAAGCCATATTCCGGATAGGTGATCCATTGATATTCAAATGCATCTTTTGCTGCAAGTTCTGATTTCTTAATAACTTCTTTTATTACTGTATCTTCCATAACCTTCCTCACCTTCAAGTAAAATAATACTAATCTGCTTTAATTTTTAATTTTGGATACTTTATTTTATCTTTTTGTAACTCATATTGTTTCAAAAATTCTTTTTCCATTTCATCTACATACCCCGTAAAATAGATTTCTTCTATATCTTCATGGTTAAAAAAGTAGGTCATCTGGCTATTTTGTCCTTGTGGATATAAGCACCCTGCATAATCAAAATAACCTATTGTTCCTTCATTATTGTATAAAGGAGCTCTTGATATAATCATAATTTTCTGCTCCCCATCTTTTAATCTTATAACACTTCCAATCGGCAATACATTCATAATTCTTCTCCTTTTCAATAAGTATATTAAATATTTTTATAATATCTATATCGAGCAATAGGCTTCGTATATAGATAACTTTCTAACAGCAAAATTGTTAGCGCCCATATAATAAAATGACAAACTGTTATAACTGCACTATACGGACTGATAAGCAGCATCAAAGGTCTATAAGCAAAACAAATTATTAACAATACTATAACTAAACATGTATTACTTCCAAGCTGTTTTTTTCCTTCTTTGACGAACTGTTTAATTTCAAGTTTCGAGCAAGTATATTCAACTGCCGTTTCTTTTATTAATCTGTCCAATCTTTTTTTACCTATATAAAACAAAATCTGTCCAGCAATAATTCCCAGTATCAATGTTGTCCAATATAAAATATTAACATTCGTTTTTATTTGGACATCAATTTTATTTAAAACAAAATAAATAATCATAGATGTACCCGCAACCAATCCCACTTGCAGCCCACCACTTCCTTTATTTTTCATAGCATAAATCTGTTGCGTTTCATTTGAATAATAATAATTCATCCCTTTTTCTGAATTAAAATATAAAAGCATCATTCTTAAATCCTCCATCACGCAAAAGCATTACCTAATCCATCAAAAAATCCAGATACTGCTTTTCCTACATTTGATAATCCTTTCTTTACATCATCAACCACTTCATTTATTTCTTTCCCTATATCTTTTATCCCAAGCCAATTATTCTCATACGCATGGTCAAAAGCTCTACTACCAAATACTGCGATTACTGCACCTGCTGCAATTCCAATAGCAGCAACACCAACAGGCCCTACTGCCAATGTTGCTGCAGCAGCTGTTCCTGCCATAGCACCCAATTTCCCAGCAATCAAACCAACACCGAAGTGTCCTGCTGTTTTTACCGCCGCATCGCCAACTTCTTCTCCTGAAATAAGTTGACCGCCAAAATCTATAGCTGTACCTATAATAGGCATTCCAACTTTTCCAAACGATTGTAATTTTGTTCCTGTATTAATTAACTTTCCACTTTGTTGAGCAAATGAATTACTTAATATAACAAAACTATTTTCTGTTGCAGGTCCCTGAATTCCTGTAGACAAAAATATTTCCCCCAATTTTACTACAGATTTCCCCCCTGATTCAAAAACTTTTGATATTATATCCATTTGCATATTATCCTTAATTTCATTTGGTATTTGCCCAATATTTTTCAGCATTTCTTTTAATAAATCAACTGGTATTTCAGCGTTTGGATTTTTTTGATACAATTCATATAATTCTGACCATTCTTTTACAGTTATATTTGGAACTTTCTTTTTTAATTTTTTAACATATTCTTCCATTTCCTTTTCTAGTTTTTCTGTTCTATCATTCCATCGTAATTGAACAGTTTTTTTCCAATCTGGAGTGTCTAATGAAACAGAAAAACCAGTTTCATTCCAACTCTTCTGTATAGCCACAATTCCTTCATTCACAGTATCATATAAAGTAATGCTTTCTGAAAACAATGAGGTCGTAGTATTTTCTATATCATATAATTTCTGTATTTTTTCATTCAACTCTTCAATAAGCGTTTGATTTTGATTAATAGAAATTTGATATTGAAAAATCATTTCTTGATACCAAAAACCATACTTTATCTTCATTACATCGTTTTGCATATTGCTTTGCATTAAACTAATATTTTTTTCTAAAAATGTATTCGTGGATATAAGAGCGTCTCTTTTTGCTATTAATTCTTCCTCATCAAGATTTTCATCTCCAACTGTACTTTTCAGATTTTCATGTTCTTGAATTACAGACTCATTCGCACAAATAAGGCCTTGAATAACAGCTTCGTGATTTCCTAACTGGTATTTCATGCTATCCCAGGCTGCTCCTTTAAGTTCTGTATTCTGTACAAATTGTGAAATTGTTTGCAATGCAGATAATAAATCTTTGTTATCAAATTCCAGATTTTGAATAATACTATCTGCCTGTCCTTTTATAGAACCTGGATAAAGTTTTAATCCCATACTTTTACCACTCCTCGTTTTCCTGCTCTTTCTCTAGTTTTTTCAGATTACTTTTCAAATCACTTTCTATTTCTGAAAATTTTGAATCTTTAAATGTCTTTGCCTCCCATACCGATTGTTGAAGCTTAGAGATACTCTTGCAAAATTCTGTATCATGCTTAAATTGAAGAAACATATCTGAAAAAATATTTTCTATTATTTTATCCTGATAATTGATTTCATCTTTACTTTCTTCTAATGTTCTTATCGCTTTTTTATAGTCGTCAATTTTATCCTGTAACTGTCTTTTTTCATTATCTTCCATATTAATCACCTAATAAACCAGCAGTTAATATATTAGCAATACTCTGATCCACTTGCTCAAATGTCTTACCTAAAGTTTTTATATGTTGTGCATCTTGCTCTAACGCATATCTATAAGCTGATTTTTGAGTCTGGCTTGTTTCATATGCCGTAATAGAATTTCCTTTGGCAGTAATATTTGACTCTGTATCTTTTGATATTTCTTTCTCCTGTAAACTATTTGCATTTGCTGAAATTGTATCTGAACTGCTTGAAGCAACCTGCGTATTGCTTTGTATGTTATTCATATCTCATTACCCCTTTCCATTTCTTATTTTATAATATTTGCAATATATCACCATAGAATATCCCAGCTTCTTCATAAGTAAATTCTTTCGACACAAACATTCCTGTACGCATAGATCTTAATTTATCTTCATCACCAACAGCTATATTTATTTGACCTGCTTCCTTTAAAATCTGTAAGGTTTCACAAATCTTTTGTTCAGAATTGACCATAATATCTTTGTTGATTTGATATTTAGTACTCGTAAGTGTAATTGTTAATTGCATCTTCACGTCTCCTTTTCCTTCTTTTGTCAAAAATCAGGAAGAAAATAAAAAAGAAAAGTATGAGCATAATACCTGTTATGGCAATATTTACGCCCAACGCATTATCTTCTTTCTCAATTTCTTCTTTCTTTACTTCTGAACCTGTATATAAAAACAGTTGATCCTGTATTCTTTCGTATTCATCTTTTCCACTTTCTAAATCTGTTTCAAACAACTTTTTTTCTATTTTCTGATAGGCATCATATTCTTTTAAATGCACCTTTTCAATTTTCTCTTCATATTGATCTGTAAACAAATCTATTCCATAAGTATCCGTTAAGGAAGAATAGGTTTCATTCTTTTCCTGTAATACAGAGGTATCGAACTCAATGTTGCTATTAATATTTTTTTCAAGTGCTTTTCCTGTGTCATCCATTTTTCCCATACATACGTTCCTCATATTTTCAAAAAGCCGTCGGGAAAATCCCGACGGCTCTCTGCTACTACATCGCTCCAATTTTCCCTGCGATTTCCTGGTCGATGCTCTGCATTGCTGCGGATACATCACGTAACTGCTGTGCAATTGATGTGATAAGATCTGATGTAGCTGTAAAACTTGGTTCTAAAGATTGGAACTGGTCATAAAATGCCTGGCTGCTGTGACCGGCCCATTCATCACATAAGGATGTTACCATGTTTCTCATCGTAGAAACCACTTGGTTGAACTCCTCACATCTGGTATTAAATTCTGCTGCCTTTGCCTCCATCTGTTCCGGGCTTAATTTAATGTTGTTTACATCTGCCATAATGTACCTCCTTTGAATGCTTCTCCTTTTTTATATGCAATGCTGCCAAACAGCTTATTGCTCTGGTTTTTTATTTCTAAAGTATCTCAAAATCAAGAATATAATAAGTGCTGTTAAAAGTACTGCAAAAACAATATAAATGAAATACGATGTTATATTACTTTCCTTTTCTGTATTCGCAGAAACTGCTTTTGCCGAAGATTCTTTTACTTCTTCTCCGCCCACTATCTTTTCCTTTTCTTTTGAAACATCATTTAAAGCTACTGGCTTAGCGATAAATTGATAAGCCTGTGTATATTCCATACTTCCCAATCTTGTATATGGAAGCTTTGCTGAAAAGTCAGCTAATATATTTTGATTTTCTTTACTGGTGGTTGTCTTGGTATTTTTTGCTGCACTCAAGCCGTCTTCCACCGCTTGATTTGAGGCGTCTTTTGCATCCTGAATACCTTTCTGAAGAGTATTGATATTTTCTTCTGTTGTAGTATAGACTTTATTTGCATAATCCACATAAGACATATTATTTTCTATCAAACTCTTCTGAAGCAGTCCGTTATTCTGTTTTATTCCATTTACATTTTCTGCAATATATTCATCTTGTACAGATGGTGCAAATGACTTCAGCTTTTCATTAAACTCGTGGATATAGACTGATTCAGCCTCATATTTTTGTTGCAGGATACCATTGAAGTTTTCTTGGTTCTTCTGCATTGGATCTACATAAAAATCCTGGAATACATTTTTTATTTCCTGCCCATTTGTTGTCTGCTCATTCCCAAGTTCTGTTTCAAAGGCTTTCACCTGCTTTCCATAATGCTCCAGTCTCTCTTGAATTGTAGTAGGTTGATTTGTCCCTGGATCAATAATCATATTCCCTGCTTCATCATATCGATAATCTTTATATTCCTGCAATGCAGTCACCTCTCGCGGTACATTTTCAATCACGGAATTAATGTACTGCTGAAAAGCATTCAAATCACCATCAAACACAATTTCATGAGTTTTGTCAAGCGCCAAACTTCCATTTCCTGCGTCACTCACAAAAGCACTTATAGAAGAATACCCAAGACTATTACACATAGCTATCATATTCGGATCTTGCTCACATTCCGCAAGTGCTGTCTGCACCGATTTTGCAGTTGTATATACTTTCGGAATTTCTATACCCAAATCAGGATCTTTCTCTATAATTTCAATAGTTTCCTGCTCATTTGCTGCCGCTGCAAGTTTACTGGTAATAGCACTCCATAACTGTTTTGTCGTATCTGCCTTTTGATTTTCTTCGGAGTCGGGAACATCTGCAAGGGTTATAGATAATTTTGGTGAATCCGAAGTAGCGTAATGTAATTCAAAAACCCCTTCACTTTTTTCCTCTAAAATCAATCCCGGATTTGCTGCTTCAATTTTCTTTGCAAACTCAGCTAAGCGGTCAGTCAGCTGATTTGGTAATCCCTGATTATAAGTCTCTATCGATTTTCCTAATTCACCTGCTATAATATCCGGCTGCCGTTTCAAATCTTCAAGCATAGTATCAACTGTATTTCCTGGTTTTTTGTTCAAAACTTCGTCCAGTTTGTTATTTGCAGAATCAACTACGGAATTTCCATCTTCATCTTTAAACACATCTAACTGTTCCGTATATTCAGCTAAGGACGTAAGCTGTTCTGAAAGGCTTCCTCCTTCCGTCTGCATATCTTGCAGTTGTAATTGTGCCTCTTCTACACACTTTTTGTACTGTGAGTCAAGATCTGTTGCTAAAGCAGTATTTTTTTCTACATAATCTTCTACATTTAATGGCTCTGTTGTATTTTCTTCTCTTTTTAACTCTGGAATTTCAACTAATTGTACCAAATCATGCGACTGTATGCTCTCAATAGCATCTTTATCTTTTAAATCATTATTCATAACCGTAGTCGCACCATCTTGAGCCTTATGAAACTCAGAAAGAATATTGTTCAAATACATATAACTCAAACTATCATTCAAAGAATTCCCAAAGCTCATCACATCATATAACAAATGATACTGGGACTCTCCTGAAAAATTTTTATTTAAAGCATATTCAAGTTGAGCAGCTTGTGGTGTTGTATTAAGACTGACCACATTTTGTGAAAATCCGGCTGGTATGATTATGTAAGCACCATATTTTCCGTTTGTTAATCCTGTTCTTGCTTCCTCTAATGATGAATATTCAAACGAAGAGCTGGGAAATTGAACAATCTTATCTGCATAATTTATTTTTTCCTCTGCTGATGTTGTCCCCTCATCCAGATTGACTACCGCAATTTTTCTTGACTCCTGTTTCGTGTTTTCTCTTTCAGCAACTGGGGCAACTACTTGTTTTACATCAGGTCCTTTTTGATTTGTTTGTCCAAGGAAATATCCCAAAGTTCCTACAAGCCCGATACATCCAACAGCAAGCAGAACTGCAACGACTTTTTTATATTTCATTACAAATCATTCCCCTCCTTATCTTTGGAATTACATTTCAAATGCTTTTAATGCATTTTTTATTTAGCCCATTTTACCATAATCTTCCATTTCTCACAATATTTTTTTGACAGAATGGATATTTTTTTCACAATAAAGGAAGGAATTCATTTACTTTTCTAGAAAACTGCACATCATCAAAAAAACTTAGTGATAAAATGGTTCTGCTCACATCCTGTCTATTTTGATTCATCGTTTTAATCTTTATAATTATCCGAAATAATTCTAATTGTTGGTAAAGTCAGTCCTGTTTTTGTTACTGCGTAAATACAACTACTTATTTTTTTAATGCCTCGATATCCAAAAAACTCCAGATATTCTTCATGTGATATTCCTTGAAAATCAAATTTTCTTGTATCAATTTCAATTAAATACACCTAGTATCCTCCTTTTCCAATCTGCTTTTTTAATATCTTGTTTCTGGTATCTTCATGATGTTTTTTCTTTCAAATATGCTTTTATAATAATTCTGACATTTGCTTTTGCACTACAGGTAGACAATATGATTTCATTTCCCTTATTATCCTCAACATATCCTCTTTCTATCTGATAAATCTCACTATCTGCCGACACCTGTTCACAAGTTGTAATCTGATAGTTCAAAGTTCTTCCATCCGGTAAATAAACCTCCATATCCGTGTGCTTCTGGAAAAAATCAATATCCTGATAATTTCTCAATACATGAAACATACTTCCATCTTTCATATTATGGCCATAGATAATATTCTTACTATCTGAAAAGTCCCGTTCATTCCGGTAATCTAAAAAAATACTGCCCGCAATATTGTAAGTTTTTTGCACCGTATGGTTCAAATAATAGGAATTGTCTCCCCCTCTTACCACTGGATATTCCAGTACCCCTGGAATTCTGATCCATGCTACAACATCTGGATTGATTTCCTGTAAAGCTGCAAAATCGACCGTTACAGTTTCTTCCTGCTTTTCTCCTTCCTTATCATCTTCTGCAACATTTGGTTTCGTATTTTCCGGATCCCTTGTATTCTTCTCTACTTTTACATATTCTTGTAACTGTTCATATTCCCGTTCTGCTTTTTGATATTCACTAATAATCTGATAAATCCAGACTCCTGCTGCCAGCAAGATCACGCTTAATATCCCAAGTAAAAAGTATTCTTTTTTCATCTGCTTACCTCCAACGTAAAAAAGCGGCAGCATACCAAAACTGATATGCTACCGCCTGCACTTATGCCCCTTATTTTCTTAAATTACAGCAATCCAGTGGGTTTGGATTGATATGCTGTTTCCAATATTCATAATGTTCTGTGACATCTTCACAGACCGTCAACGGAAGATGAATTTTTTCCAATATCCTGATTTTTTCTTCCAATGGTAAATGCCAGTACCCACTCTGACGCAGAACATATTTCTGGTAATCCAAGTCCGGAAACCACTTTTTAATCCATCCATTCACCCGAAGAAATTCTACCAAAACTTTGTCTACCGGCAGCCTATTTAAGTAATCAAAATCCAAATACTCCTCAATCAGAGGGCTTAATCGTAATGTGACATCAAAGCCCTCTTCCTGTAATTTTAACAATGCCCTTAACCGCTTTGACGGACTACTTGCCTTTTCATAGGCAAGAGCCTTTTTATCATCAAAACAGGTAATGGTGATCTGGATATGTGCCAGCTTCGGATCATAAAGTTTCCGGTATCGTTCCTCTCCTGCCAGATGGGATTTTGTCACAATCAGATACCCAATACCATATTCATTTAACTGTTCTATGGTTTGATAGGTAATCTGTTCCTGACTTTCCATCGGCTGAAAGCAATCTGTCATGCCTCCAAGTCTTAAAATGGTTCCCGGTGGCACCTTTTCCAATTTTCTCCGGATTTTCTGGATATCTGCCACTCTTGGATTTTCTGCGTTCCAAAGTCCGCGGAAATCCAAAAGGCTGCGTGCATAGCAGTAGGAACAATTATGCATACAGCCACAGCCATAAGTATCCAATCTGGTCGGATACCTGCATTTTTCTGCTTCGTTGCCGCTTACACTTTTATAAAAACTTTTAAATTCTTTTCTTTCGCTTCAGCATCACCTTTCCTTTCACTTGCGGGGTCCGGTACCGCCCCGAAATCTTCTGGTAAAGCATCCAGAAATGTTCTTTACACTACCCCGCAGGTCTAGTGTTCCATCATCTCCAAATGCTTTTTATCTCTTTGTGCGTCTGATCCGCCAAAGGACAATACCAATACCAAAGGCCGCTACTACTGCAATACCGATTGGCAGCAGGAGCAAGGTATTATCCCCGGTTTTTACGTCCTCTGGTTTTTCCGGTGTCTGCGGAAGTTTCTTATTCTGGATTTCTTTTACCACTTCAATAACCTTTGTTTTTGCGTCCACATAACTAAATGTGATTTCATAGGTTTCCGTATGCTCTTCATATCCTTCCAACGGTTTCGTTTCCGATAATACATAAGTAATCGGTCCTACTGCTTTTCCGTCTTCGTATGTGGCAATCGGCAGCAGTTCACTGGTTGCAACTCCATCTTTATCTGTAGTAAGTTTTCCAACCACTTCCTCAGTCTCTTTGTTTTTCAATTCAAATTCCACATTGGCAAGTGGTGTCTGATCTTCTGCATCTGTTTTCTTAATAATTAACTGCCCCATTGGTACTTCATCTTTCATGGAAACTTTCTGTACTTCTCCGGTTTCCTCTACAGTAAATTCTACATCTTCTGCAATCAAAAATCCTTCCGGTGCAGCTTCTTCATGAAGGATATATGTTTTTCCCGGCTGTAGATACTCGATCCGGTAAGGTTCTTTGGTAGAGGTCCATTCTTCTATGATATTTCCCTCTTCGTCCAGTACCTGTAACTTGGCTCCTTCAATTTCCTGTTCTCCGGTGATATCCGTTTTTGTGATTTCAATCTTTGTATGATCGTCTTTCATGGAAACTTTCTGGATTTCTCCGGTTTCCTCTACGGTAAATTCCACATCTTCTGCTTTCACATATCCGTTTTCTGTTGGAGCCTGTTCTTCGTGAAGTATGTACTTACCCGGTTTTAATGCATAAATGATATGCGATTCGTTTGTAGAAGTCCACTCTTCCACTACAGTTCCTTCTTCATCTTGAATCTGTAGTCTGGCACCTTCCACTTCCTTTTCTCCAGTAATGTCTGTTTTTGTAACTTCAACTTTCGTCGGCTGGTTCTCCACTTCTTTTTGTATAGAAATCACTTCCAATTCTGGATCCGTATAAGAAGCATCAATTTCAATCTTCTCTTCATATGGTAGATATCCTGGCAGACCTTCCAGTTCCTTCAGATAATATTTCCCGTGTGGAATGGTATCCAAGTACTTCAATTTTCCTTCTTGATCTGTTTTTTCAACTGCTACCAGTTCATCTTTTTTCACCACAACTTTTCCTGCTGCATTTACAATATCTTCTCCTGCATACAATCCAAATGAAACCCCTTCCAGTGGCTCTTTTGTGGCTTCCGATTTTTTCAGCACTTCAATTTCCACTTTCTGCCGTTGATTCTTGATTTCCTTTGTTACATAGTCAACTGCCACTTCTTGTCCTTTATAGGTGATTTCAAAATCCTGTTCGGCTGGATCTAGCACAAAGGAATCTCCCGTTTTTGTTTCTTTAATATAAAATTTTCCAATCGGAAGATTATTTAAAGTCCCTTTTCCTTTTCCATCTGTTACAATCGTTCCAACCAATGCGCCTTTTTCAAAACGTATGATCCGATTACCCTCACTGTCTACCTGTCCATCTGGTGAGTAAATGGTTTCCCTTGCATAAATAGAGAATTCTGCTCCTGCAAGTCCCTGTTCTTCATACGCAAACTCATATCCTTTTTCTGTTTCCATAACATCTTCTCCGGTAAACAGATTAGACACTTGGTTTACTGCCTTTGCCAGACCATTCTTTAATTTTGTCAGTATCTGCTCTGTTACTTTTTCAGCACCAACAAGCACTTCTCCTGTTTTCTGGATCGTCAGGCTTCCTACCGCTTCATCGTTCTTTACTTCTACCACTACAATATATTTTCCGGTTTCCTCTTCCACCTCATGTGCAGTATTGCTGTCCACTTTGATCGTAATGGATTCCCTTGGTGCTTTCTCATAAGTTCCTTCCTTTGTCACCTCATTTAACGGAAGGATTTCTTCTCCATTTTTTAATGCCTGTTCAAATCCGGTCTGTACAAACAGTTCCGGGCTTTTTACTTCTTCAATCCGGTAAGTTCCCATTTTAAGCGGCTCCGGCGTCAACAGATAACCTTCCTCATTTGTTTCAAAAACGTCAATTGTTTCTGGCTTCGGATACCGTACTTTCATAGTGACGTATTTCTTCTTCTCCACATCATAAATTTTATAGTGGGCACTGTTCTTTAAAATTGGAAGTTCCGTCTGTGCATCCTTTTTGATGATCTTAAAATAAAACTGCATCGGACGGTCATTAAAGACACGCCATGTCTGCGGTTCCCTGCTGTCTTCATCGATAGTCACCAAAAACGGCTGAATTCCTTCTACATTTTCCGGAATGGTACTTTCAATACACACATATTTTCCATATGGAAGTTCCGGTGAACACAGATACCCTTTTTTGTCGGTAAACATTTCTTCTGTCTGTATCTTTTCTCCATTTTCATAATAAGATGCAGTTTCCTCTTTACTGAAATCATATCCGATAAAATCCTGCGGTGCATATTCGGTTCCATTCGATGGTTTTAAGGTACCATCCTTTACTTTAGAAAGTTCACTGATCAAGTACACTTTAAATCCGGCACCCTCCAGCAATTCTGTTTCCGTCTGGCTGCCATCATCACTGATTTTAATTAACTGGAATGCCTGTTTTTTTATGGTTTCCAAAACAGTCACATTTTTCTGCACAATTTCCACATCTTGCCCTTCATATGCAAGATCTACCGGGTATTTGGTTTGATCCAGCAAATATGCATTGGAAGGAGGTGCAGAAATTTCCTGTACATAGTATTTTCCAAGATACAAATCTTTGAAATTCAGAACACCTTTTTCGATCGTTCCCTGCACGACCAACTGATCCTTTTTATAAAGCAGTCCTGTCTTTCCATTTGGGTGTTGGATATCTTCTGCCGCATACAATCCATAGACAGCCCCGTTTAAATCTCCATCTCCCTGGCTTACAGAGTCCTGTGTATCTTTGTCTATTTTCTTGATATGGACTGCTCCCCGTACCTCTTTATTTTTAAAGGTATGTGCAAAGGTATACGTGTAGGTCGTATCATTTTTATATTCATAAAAGAACTCATAACTATCACTGCTCTGAACATAAAGAGGTGGTGCCTGAATTTCCTTTACTACATAATGGAAGCCAATTGGGATATCCGCAGTAAATGCAGCCTTCCCGTTTTCATTGGACTCCGCTTTCTGTATCATAGTTCCCTTTGTAACCAGCACGGAACCGTCTGCACCGGTAACATCTTCATCTGCATACAATCCAAAAATTGCCCCTTTCAATGCTGCATCATCATTACTTGATTTCTTCAGCACTTCCACAGATACCTTTGGTCTGGCATTTTCATATTGTGTTTCTTCCTCAACCACTTCTACTGTCTGCCCTGCATAAGAAAGGGTTACCATATGGGTACGTTCTTCCTCTGTCTTCCCTATTGTCAGGGAATCCGGAGCCTGCTGTTCTACCACCTTATAGGTTCCGAGATGAAGCATATCCGAAGAACAACTTCCATCTTCTTTTGTCTCCAGTTCTCCTGCCAAATCTCCTGCCTGATAGATTTTTGTCTGTTTATCCTGGCTGTAGATGTCTTCTGCTGCATAAATTTTATACTTTGCCCCTGCAAATGCAGCATTGGTATAGGTAAATTGCAGATTTCCAGCCTCTCCAGATACTCCTGTCAGCTTTTCCCCCTGCTTTCGGATGATAATCTTCCCTTTTTGTTCCTCATTTTTTACAGTCAGTGTTTGTGTTTTTGCTACTTCCAGATTGACATTGTAAGCAGTTGTATTCAGTTTATACCCTTTCGGTGCAGTGATTTCCTTGATGTACACTGTATCCTGCGTCTTTGTCAGCTCCGCTTTAGTTGCCCCTTTTTCATCTGTTGGCGGCATCTCCAGAATCAAATCTGTACATGCCTGATCCCGATAAATCCCAAAAACAGCCCCTGCAAGTTTTACACTGCTTTTTGCATCTTCTTTGATGACCTCAATCCAGGAAATATCCATCCATTGAATCGAAAATGAAACCTTAGCACTTGGTTCCTCATAAAAATCCCCATAACCAACATCCTGATTGCCGGAACCGGTAGAAACCACTAGAGTTTTCCACTGAGCCCCTACCTGTCCGCCTAAATCTCCGCTATTCCAGGTACCATGTACGGTTTTTTCTGCGGTAAAGTAAAAAGTTGTACCACCATAAATCTTAATGGAACCGCCTTTCTGCTCCTTTCCGGCAGTATCATGGTAAGTCACACCTTCCGGTAAAGAAAGGGTAATATAATTTCTATGGTCTCCATTTAATGTGATATTTTTTGTTTTCTGCACATCTCCTTCCAAAAAAGCGGTTTCGTTTGTGGAAGAAAGGCTGATGGCAGCACTTGGCGGTGCTTCCTGCCCGCAAAGATAATTGATGTATTCCATGACACCATAGCGTTTCAGTCCGTCCTGCGTGCAGCCCACAAATGCCACTTCCTCTCCGCCATAACAGTAACTTGCTGCTAAATGTGTCAGGACATATTTGATATCATTGCTATAATTCTTTAGATATTCTCCGGTTAAATCACCCGGCCCTCCATATCCATAATACAAAACTTTCTGTAAGTTTAAGTTGCTCTCATAAATTTCTGCCACGTAATCAGACGAAGGCGGTGACTGCAGATTTGATTCCAGACAGTATGCAATCCGTTCGTTGACGTAAAAATAGCAGGTACTGTAAGAACCTAAATCACTTGGGTATACAATCCTCTCCCCTTGCACCAAAGAAGCTTTTTCCCTTGCCTGTTCCATAGAAGAGGGGACAACGGAAAACAAGACACCCTCTTCTTCCTTTAATGCACTGGTATCAATGTTGGCACCATCAGGCTCTGCGTCTTCCTCCCCACTTTTTATCTCTTTCTTCTGTTTCTTCTCTTTTTGCGGACTCTCTCCTTCCTTTCCCGCTTCTTTCACAATGATTTTCCGTGTAATCTCATAAGTATCTCCGGAAGGTTTTTGGACCTGGTAAATACAGTCATACCTTCCAGGTCTGTCTGCATCAAACAGCTTTCCTTCTTTATCTGCTGACAAAACAAGAGAAACCTTTTCTCCGTCTTTTACAGTAATACCGGTGAAATCGGATGCCGGATCAAAAGTTTCTCCCTGCTCAATCGTAATGTCTTCTGCCTGTGTTTCTTCTTTTACATCTGTCTGTTCTAATGGTGCTGCAAAAGCACTGCTCCCACCTGCAAGCAGAGAGGAACACCCTAATAAAACAGCTAAAAATCCTGCTGTACATCGTTTTTTCCATGTTGTTTTCAATAAACGCTCTCTCCTTTCACTTTATTGTTTTTTAGACGGGCAGTTCCATTTTCGGGAATATGCTGCACACCGGAAACTGCCCTGTTTCCCATTTCTTCTTAAGGTCTGTCCCGAATCATACATTGTTCTCCTTTCCCATGGCACTTTAAACCATGCAAAAAAGGAACTGCTTTCGCAATTCCTCTTTTGCACATTTTAAAAATGAATTATCTTGTGTTTTTCCTGATTTCCTTTGTCAGCCAGTCATCAATCCCTTTTTCATGTTCTGCCCACAGTCCGTCCTGATCTAAATCCCACTGGTTCCGATTACAGGATAAGGAAAGCTCCTCACAGATACGGTATGTATGATTACAGCCTTTTCGTATGGTATCCCGTTTTACTCTTTTTTTCGGGCATTCAAAGTAAGGATCGCCCTCTTTCTTTCTCTCTTCACATTCCTCACAGATTTCACTATACTTTTTGTCACATATAAGCCGTAACTGCTTATCCATGTCATAGACTTCTTCCACATGGGAGAGACCACGCTTTTTTAATGCTTGTAAAACCTCATACAAATCTCTCCAATTTCCAATTCCCGGATTCCCAAGGAACGTTTTTCCTGATACCTGATGGGCAATCTCTGCTTTTAAAATTCCTTCGGTCACATAAATCTCATTTCCTTCTGCTTTTCCCGATATCCCTACAATACTGCTGATCCCACACCCTTTCTTTTGATTTGCACTGGAAAGCCATACATATTTATTTTTTCCCTTTGGGTTGTCCAATCGTATCTGGAATCCTGCCAGATATCCGTCTACTGTATAAACAGGACAAAGATACCCGCTGTTTCCTTCATAGAAATTCAGATCCCAGTCTCCTTCCCGATTGATATAAAATCCGGGAACGCCTTCCAAGCGTAATCCCTGCTTTATCAGTCTCCTGGCAATCTGTTGAGATTCCTCCTTACTGGTACTTTTATATCCTTTTTCTTCCATACGCCGGATAATCTCTGCATTCACACCTCTTCTTTCCAAATCTTTGCGGTGATATTCCTTCAGTTTCAGATAAGAGAGCATTTTTTTATAAACATGATGCCGTTGTTCTGCATCCACAGGTTCTGCCATGCGTTCCTTCTGTTTCCTTGCCTGTTTTTTTATCCCCTGGCTTTCTTCCTGCA
Organism: Faecalimonas nexilis; assembly: GCF_059731825.1. NCBI lineage: Bacteria > Bacillati > Bacillota > Clostridia > Lachnospirales > Lachnospiraceae > Faecalimonas > Faecalimonas nexilis. The sequence goes on from NZ_AP029189.1 coordinate 2,814,953, forward strand.
TTGCTTCCCTTGTCTTTTTCTTTCTGCCGGGTTCTTCCTGCTTTCTTCTATAAATTTCCCGATATGCCTTTTTATACCGGTCCTTTCCCGTCAGATGACAAAGTTCTGCATAAAGTGTCAGCATATTATGACCAGTTCCACAATCAAAGCAATGGAAAACATTAATGATTTTCCCTTCTGCACAGACACAGATGCTTGCCTTCCCCCTTGCATCTCCACAAAATGGACAGACAACATTGGCTGCATTCTGGACATCCTTTACCTGATATCCATTTTTGCAGTTTTCCAAAAATTCCATATCCAGCATGTTTGCGACATCAAAAATAGTGAATGGGGCAACTGGATAAGAATCTGTACGCTTTCTTTTTTTCATATCCTTTTTACCTTTCTGGAAATATCCCCTTACAAAAGTCGGAAAAGGCATGGCCAGCACACCTCTTCCTAATAGTTAATCTTTTAAGCAGCTTTCTGTTCACAGTCTTCCAGTAAAAGCTGAGCTGCTTCTTTCATTTTAAAATCAGAACCTCTGTATTCGTTTGCAAACCATTGTAACTGCCGATATCCCGCTTCTGTCCCAAGCATTTCACCAAATGACTTTCCTTCAAACAACGCATACGGACAGATTACCTTTTTTGCCTCTTCTACTGTCAGAGGTTTCTTCTCCGCTTCACTTTCCATATCTCTTTGTAACTGCAAGAAAAAGTCTTCTTCATCTATTTCTTCAAAGGGAACTTCTTCTTTCGCCTCTTCAAAATCTTCTGATGGAGCAGAAACGGAAGATTTCTCTTTCATTTCCTTTTCTTCCGTAATCTCCTGAGCTGTATCTGCTGCTTTTGTTTCACTGCTTTCTGTCTCTTGAACTTCTGCTTCCTTTGTCTGTTGTGCTGAAAAATCCAAAAGGTTCATCTGTCCAAAACCGTCCTCTTCCTTTTTCTTATGAGATTGCAAGCCCGACTCCTTCGGCCCTTTCTTCCCCTCTTTTGATTTTTCTTCCAGATTGTTTTCGTTTGGTTCCCTCTCCGGTTTTTCGTCTTTTAAATCTTCTATGGAAGAAGAATCTAAAATGCCTTTTCCCTCGTTTGTCAATGAATCTGGCTGAGTTTCCTCTAACAGTACTTCCTGTTCTGCTGTTTCCTGATGATGAACTACTTCTGCTGCTTCTGAAGATTGTTTTTCCAACCTCTTTGTTTCTTGCACTTTCATATCTTCCGCTGTTTCTGTCTCTTCACTTTCTTCTAAAAAAGCTGCAGGATCCGGGAAAAAATCTGCCTGTATTATGGTATCTTTGTTTCTTTTCTTATCTTCCTGCAGCGGTTGCGCTAAAGGACTGTCTGCAATTACATCAGCAGCCTTTTTTTCCGGTTTCTGTGGCTTTACCGGCACTTCGGATTTTTTATATTCCCCCCTTTCCTTTGATTTATCAGGTCCATTTGGTGTCCCCTTCATATCCGGATCTTCCGTTTCCTGTTTCATACGGAATTTATACAGGAAGAAGTATTTAAACCCATACGTCCATGCTGCTCCTTTCGCCTTTGCAGGAGAGTCCAGATGGTCTCCCACCAGCTGAATACTTACTCGCTCTTTTTCCTCCAAACAGTCCGCATTGACAATAAAAAATGTAAGTTTTGCTGTATAAATCCAGCTGCCATCTACTTTACTGTAAGCGGCATCTGTCTCTTCTAATTCCTGCAAACAGATGTGGTGCTTCGTAAACGCCGGATTTAAAAGTTCAAAAATATCATCAATCTTTACAAAATCATAATCCACTTCGTCTGAATAATGCTTCTTTAACAGCTTTGGCATTTCGTTTGAAATTGCAATTAGTTTTTGCTGTAAATTCATTGTTTCTCTGCTTTCCATCCCATGTCCTCCTGTTCTTTCAATTAAGCAGCCTGTTTCTGTTCTGCCATGACATTGTAATACCAGATATCCCTTGCTCCTACCTGATAGATTTCTTCTACGTCCCATACCTTATTTGCCCCGTACTTTTCTCTCAGACGTTTCTTTTCTTGTCCAGATACCTGACTGAGTGGGTACTTTCCGGTTGTGTTTTTTAATACCTCTGCATCGATGTGGAAATATTCAAAAACACCTTGTCTCCCTCTTACAACTACAATTACGGTATGATGCACCTGCTCCAACGATTTTCTCAGGGCTCTGATTTTTTCAATCCTCTCCGGTTGTTTCTTCATCAAAAACTTTGCTTTGTTGTTTACTTCTGTTTCAAAAATCTGACGCATGACTTCCCTGTTCTGCAGTTCTTTTGCCCAGTATCTTCCAAACCTGCGGATGACAGCCTTTCGGTTTCTTAAATAGCAAAAGTACAGCCAATTGTCAAATACATACGTTTCTCCATCGAAAGCAAAGTCCTGTTGTGGGAGTAATCGGTCTGTTACAGAATTTTTTTCAAAAATCACATCTCCTGCTGTCTTTTCAATCAATTCCCGATATTTCCATGCGACTGCTGCTCTTTCAACTGCGGTGATCACAATATCCTTTTTTCCTTTCTCCAGTTTCTTTTGGGCATATTCCTGAACCTTCTGTTCCAGGCAGCGCATACATCCACGCTGGAACCGGAAATTTTTTCCTTCCGGAATATTTAACAAAGCACGCAAGGCGTAGGATACATCTGTAAATTCAAACGTCTTTTGGTTGAAAATCCCGACAAATTCCATCCCCTGATATAAATGACTGGCTCTGTTTTCAAGGTTTGTTCCCATATACACAAAGGTAAATTCTCTGTTGAAAGTCTTGGTAAACACATTCTCCCATGTCAAAAGGGCTGGATTGTTCTTTTTCCTAAGCCACTTAAAAAAACGTTTTGCAAATGCATTTCCTTTCGTCCATTCTGGTACATTTCTCATATTCTTTTTCTCCTTTTCTTTTCATTTTTATGCAAATGGAAGACAGTATGAAGATGCCCAATACCGTATTCTTTCCATTGCCTGTTCTTTCCCACATGCTACCCACAGCCATTCCAATAAAAATTCTGTAAGTACCTGCTGTTTCTCTTTCTTCATAGTTACAAGTTCCAGCCAAAATGCTTTCATAAACTGATCTTTATCGGAATCTGTTAGCTGTCTTAAAATTGCTTCCAGCTTTTTTTCTGGTTCTCCTTCTATCTTCCGGATTCTGAAAATATTCTTTCTGCTGCATGTTGGAAGTATCACAGGACAGGAGAATGCTTCTCTTGCCATATCTACTGCCCAAAGTTCTTCCTCTTCCCATGGTGTAAACAGTGACAATCTGTAAACCCAGTGTGTGACCAGATACGTCATATTTCTGCGGACTGTCCCACGCTTTTGTAAAGCGGAAAAGATTCCTTGTATTCCCGTCTTTCCTTTTCCTGTGTTCTTTGCAGAGATCTCTTCTGCAATGGAAACCAGCATATTTGCGTAATAAATTCCCAGTTCTTTCTTTCCTTTTTTGTATTCCATATTCTTTTCTCTCCTATATATACGGTAACCCAAATTTAATTTTTCTGATCTTCCCCTAATAAACAAGATCCCCGGGAATGTCATATTCTCTCCACTTCATACTCGTGCATTTGGCAACTTTTTCTTCCAGCTCCACCATAGTTCTGCCGGATATTCCCTTGCTCTGTGCCAGGAAAAGAATTTCCCCAATCCCACAATACACTTCGTATGCGGTGCAGGGTGCATCACCAAAGGTTGCTTTAAAGCGGTCTACGATCTCTGCAACATTCTTTTTCCCAAACCCTTGTTTTGTCATAATTCCAATCATGGTATTGACTGGATACTCAATGGAAATAGCACACAGTTTTTCCACCGTCCCTTTCAATGCATTTTTATAGCATTCAAAAGTTGAAAGCAGATTTTCCGTAAACTGTTGAAATTCCACAGAATTATTGTGCCGCATCCGCATATCCGTTCCTAATGCAATCTTTCGTTGTCCCTCCATCAGGCTGTAAAAAATATTGGCACCTGATGCTGCCACATCGGAAGATGTGATGCGTATGGTAGCTGTAAGTTTCTCTTTTACCTGCTTTCCATACTTTTCCATGATTTCCCCATACACTTCTTCCAGCCGATGATCTTCAATCTGCCAGATTGCCGATACCATAGTCTGGTCCGCATACCCTTCTAAAAAGGTACTCTTTTTATACTCTCCACGTATGTAAACACTGGCAAGCATAAAAACCTCCGGTAAGGGATATACCTGATACCCGTTTTTTTCTGCTGAATGCACTGCCCGAACCTTTCCTTCTGAAACACGGAGCAATGCTTTCCCTTTTGCGACTTTCAAACACTGATTCAGGATTTCCGCAAGTACCGCAGGCTCTACACTGGACAATGCCGCACCGCTGATTCTGGCCCTGCTTTCTAAAGTCGGGATTGCAGAACTCCCCAGTTGGTATGCTTCTGTCTGATTGGTTTTCAATAAAAGACGGGAATGGTTCTTTGTATCTCGTAATACTTCCATACAGATACGCTCTTCTTTACTCTCAGGCTTTTCCAGTATCTGTCCTGCTTCGTATACTCGTAATTCTTTACTTGGAACCTCAAACCATGTTGCCCGTTTTTCAACCTCTTCCAGATATTGATGCAATTCCACTTCTTTTAAAAATGATTTTGAGAAGTTATCTGCATACCATGTTCCCGTAGGTGTATTATGCAGCTTTAAACAAATCTTCCATCCACCTTCTACAGCACGAAACAGATAACCTTCCTGTTTCATTTTCTCCATCTCTTCCTTACTTGGCAGACTCCCTTCCCATAGAATACTTGTCTGCATAGGTTCGCCTCCTTCCATTTGGCAGATATACAAAAACTTTCCTTTCCTGTAGGAAGTACAGCCGGTAATCTTCCAGACAAAGAAATATATCAAGGCCTGTTTGTTCCTTGACTTCTTGCAATTGGTCTATTTCTTTCTCATGGTTCGAAATCTTCCTAGGGAAAAGATAAATTTCTCCTTTTTGCTCCACCCTTTTCCCCACAGGTAAAAAATGCAATCCCTGATAGAGCATGCACTTTTTTCGATTTGAAACCTCTCCTTTTTTCTGACTGAGAATCGTGATGATACACTTTTTTAGATACTCTTGTATCGTTACCCCTGTTAATACTTCGAAACAGGTTTCCACTGACTCACGGTCTTTACTGCCCTGATAAGTTTTTAAAAGGTCAGTTACAATTCCGGTAATTTCAAAATCGGCGCCCTCTAAAATATCTGCAAGTACCGTGTCAGCATCCCGAACGGCAGACTCATCTTCCATCTGCTTTTCTAAAAAAGTGAGCGTTTCAAACAGTTTTCTGGTTTTTCGCTGTTCGCTTAGCTTCTGTACATATTTCCTTTGGCACATTCTTTTCTCCTTCCTTTCCGTTTTTTTGCATGTTTTCCTCCTTTCACGCACAAAAAAAGACACAAAAAAGAGCCATTGTCTTTTTGTGTCTGTCTATCTATGCGTTTAAAACGGTTGTTAAAAGTTCTCTTCCGGAAACATAGCCGGAACTAAATTTGACTTATGGAAAGCAATATGCTGTTTCCATATAAAATAAAGTCACTTAAAGATTAACACAATATATAGTACATGTCAATCTTTCTATCCATGTATTTAGTAGCAAATACGGTTTTTTCACAATTCCACACATATTTACCAGAATTTTTTAGCCGGGGACAGAAGCATTTTTATCTGCCCCCTTCCAGTCGTTTATTCTTCTTCCGATGTTTCTTCTGAGATTGGAACAACACACTTTGCAATGCTTCGTCCCTTTTCATCTTCTTCAACCATAAAGGATACTTCCATATTGTTCCTCAAGGTTTTAAATCCTTCCGACTGGATCTCACTGTAATGTACAAAGTAATCAATGCCATCTGCATCCACAAGAAAGCCATATCCTCTCTTTGCACTAAACCATTTTACAGTTCCTTTCATTTCTTTTCCTGCCATAGTCATCTCTCCTTTTTATTATTATTTCGTGCATGTCGGCACGAACGGAAGAGTGTGGGTTCGAACCACACTTTTTTCACCGTTCTTCCTGTGGGATTTCTTCTGCCCCGTAAAACCCCCCATACATAAGTTCCCCTATTTTTGCAGCTTTTCCCTCCACCCGTTCCACTTTTCCAAAATAGAACCGGTATGTTTTTCCAACCATGAGGTTTTTTTCTTTTTGCATCCGAATGCGGATCCGGCTTCCGTCTTTATCCTGTACAACTATCTGATACATTCTGCCCGGATAATGCTTTCCCTTGACTGCAAGAACCTGTGCTTCCATAATCTCATATTCTCCTGTTTTCCCAATCTTCAGAAACTTGAAAATCTGATAAAACGAAAACACTGCCAATATCCAGGTAAGTATCAAAAAACTCGCTTCCTCAAATTGCACCCCCATATATGTACCGATTACAGCAATAAAAAAAGACAAAAGCCCTGCTTTCAGCATTTTATCTTTAAATAAGAATGGGATTTCTTCTGTTCCATCTAAATTTTTGATCATATATTGTGTCATGCTTTCCCACTGCTTCCTCCACCTTTTTTTCATGTCCATCTCCATTTCTCTTTCTTACCTTTGGAACTACAAAAGCAGACACAGAACTGCTTTTGGTATAAGATAAAAAAGAAAGCCGGCAAATGCCGGCCCGACCCAATGTTTCTTTGCTTTCTGTTTCCATACAGTCTGTTTTTTTGTTCCAATAATCCGTACTTTTCCAGGAACCAGCCACCGCAGCTTTAGATAGAATTTTCGGAACGCTTCTTTGTCATACCCAAAAGAGCGCACCTGAAAAACAAGTGTTTTCCTTTCCTTCTTATCAAGCAGGATAAAACTCGTCTGTTCTGTCTCTTTCATTTTTCGGATTACAATATAAAATTCCGGGATCCCCCTGCGGCTTCCCTCTACGATTTTTTCCATTTCTCTGTAAAAAATCCGGCAGACTTCATAATGCTCATTTTTGTATGGCTGACGAATTACCAGACAATCCTCTTCTAATTTCATATAACAGCCTTTCGTCTGCATAATCCTTCCATTTGCTTTCAGTGCTTCTTTTACCAAATAGAATCCCCAACTTGCTAAAATCAGGAATACACAGATACTCTCCCAAAAGCAATGGTTAAAAAGCAGGAAAAATCCCAGAAGTCCGGAAATTCCAAAACAGCTTCCCGCCCTTATCAGACATTTCTCTTTATAATCCAGAAGCCGATACATATCGTGTTCCGTGGCTTTCATTATCATGCGCTTTTGTTTCTCCTTTCGGCTTTCCTTTTTGTTTCTTTTTTTCCATCTCTTTTCTCTCTTCTAACAATTCATTGGCTAAGCGTATGGTTTCCCTACAACGATAAGTACTAAACATGGCAACATGTGTCTCCTTTTCCGGAAGTGCCAGTTTTCCACTCAGCCAATGATATGTACTGTTTTTTGTCATATATCCCTGTGTCCAAATTTCTCTTAATGCACGATGTGTCTGTATCCGAAGGTTTCGAAGTTCCCCATCCGCCATAATTCCAAGCGGTCTGTGGTTTTTCTGGTTCGCTGAAACATAAGCATTGCAGTCCGGATAACCACTACACACATAAAACATTGTTTCCGGGGTGAAAATTCTCTTTTCTCCATATAGATAGGAAGCTGGTCTTAAAACTGCCTTTTTCCCACAATATGGGCAGATTACCTCTGGAAGTTGCTTTCTATTTTTCTTTTTCTTCATCGAATTTCCCCTTTCTGCTTTAGTCTATATCATGCATTATAAAAAATTTGGCTTTCACGGTTCAATAGGTTTTCCAAATTTTTTTTATTTTTAAGAATATTTTTTAATCAGCCTTGTAATGATTCCCTCTGCCACCTCAGAAGTTTCATTGATTCGTGTTACAACAAAACCAATTTTATCTCGTTTTCCTGGAAGGGAAGCCATGTTGCACTCATGGGAAATAGCATTTACTCCAAGATCTAAACGGATAAAGTACGTTCCCTTATAAACATCAACCACGATACCGGAATATTTTCCCTGGCGGTGGCATTTCTTTAAGTTGTCCTTATTGGTATTTTCCGTTGCTCCCTTCGCATCTACGGCTACTGTCATATTCTCAGCATCAGGCATTTCTATTTTGTTAACGCAGACCAGCACTAAATCTCCCACCTGAAATTTTTCTGTTGCATCTGGCATCCATTCCCATGCCATGTCTCTTGCACGCACAGAGCACTCTACACCAAACACTTCCAGACGGACTGCCTTTGGTGCTACAGCAATGACTCTGGCCTCCACAATCCTTCCAGGATAAACCATTGGCTGCTCCTCTTCATTTTCTGTAAAATAGAAAATCTGTCGTTTCCGCAGCATCGCATCTTTTCGGGATGCCACTACGCTTCTGGAAGCCTCATCTAAATCTTTGATAATAAAATCAATATCTGCCCCAAGCATATTATTAGCAATCCTTACCTGGCGGTTCAATGTATCCGCATTTTCCCTTCCGTCTCCTTTTAAGTTAATCATCATTTCAGACATAGGGATTAAAATCCGGTAACCATTAAAATAAGTGACTGCTACTGTCCAGCCGCTTTCCAGTTTCTCAATACCACTTAACGGACCAGTCAGGATTTTCCGGGTTCGCTGGGCATTTAACAACTGATGCCATTTTGCCTCTTCTTTTTCCTGTGTACTTTCAATCGAAGCATCGACTTCAATCGTCAGGATTGAATTTTGTGTTACTGCTCTTGGAATTTCATTTTTTACTTCTTCTGTGATTGTTGTTTTCGTTTCTGCCATATACAGCCTCCTTTTCTTCATCAAAAAAGGCACAAAAAAACAGCCCTTTGGCTGCTTTCTGTGCCTGATTATTTACACTATCATCATAAAACATTCCGTTTTGCCTGTCAATTCCGATTGTGTTGCAATGTTATCGCAATTTCTTATTTTTGCAATCGCTTTTCAATTTTTCAACTTTTTTAAACCTTCTTCCCACCGGATACGGGAAAAATACCAGATTTTCCCCTGGATTCTCCGGCAGATTTGATTCTCCTCCAAATACTGGAAACTGCTCTGCTCTGGATTGTCTTTATCCCAGTTTGTCTTTTCATAGAATTCTTCCGGTGTATCATAAATCTCCACACACTGTTTTGCCAAGTCAGCCTTTTCTACTTCTGTTTCCCTGACGTAGATCCCAAATTCTCTTAAGAGCAATTTTAAAAAAGTATATTTTACCAGTGCATTTTTCTCCATATTCATACAGCCTTAATCTCCACCTCCATCTGTACTTTTCTGAAACAAATCTTCTACTTTGTATACAGTTGTCTGCTTTTCATTTTTCCTTACAGACTTTTTCGGCGGTTCCCCTTGTAATGTCAGAGGTTCCGATTCCTGTTCTTCCCTGCTTTCTTCTGCCTGTTTTCTTTCAAAACGCTCAACCTCTTCCCTCTCCTGCTCCAATATCTGAAACTGATTTTTTTCTGCTTCCATTTCCCGATACCATTTCGGAATATGTTCATTTGTTTTTTCCAACTTCAGATGTTTTGCATCTGGATGTTCCGTATAATCCATTTTCCGAAGTTTTAGCACTTTCTGTCCCCGGATAATCAAAAGCATCTGATCAATGGGAAAACGTAATACTTCATCAGGAAGCAGCAGCATTCTTTTTCCTACGGAAGAAGTCTCTGCGTATTCCGGCACATAATCTGTCATGCGTATAGTATAATAGCTTTTTCGCATAGATGCAACGGAAACCGTAATCTCTCCAGAACGGGAACTGTAATAAGTAGCAGTTGTCATATCATTGCACCCTAAAAATAAAGACATATCACAACCGCCAAGTATTTCTTCCCATTGTCCTTCCGGATATCGGTTCATCATCTGGGGGATATTCTGAAAGATAATACTCATGCCGATTCCCCTGCTTCGTGCGGTTGCCAATTTCTTTTTAAAATCCGGAATCACTCCGAATAGCGATAGGTAAGCCTCTGGCGTTTCCACCTCGGGCTTTTCCCCCGCTCCACACCGTGCGTGATAGTTTCCCATCACACGGCGTTCCACCGACTAAGATTACTTTTTAGTGCCTATATAGTCCTCGAATTGTATTTCCTCCAACTCTCTGTGTTTTCGGAGTTTATTGATTTTATCTTTCATTTCTTCGGTCAACTGTAAGTCTTTAAGCAACTTTCCAATTTTTACAGGATTCGTTGCTCCAACCAGTTCTGACACCTCTTTTGACAGGATAATCAAATTCCTGTAAGTGTCGTTTCGCTCTCCCTTACATGGTTTGATATGCACACATACCATATCTGATATTGACAGGGCATTGTGCGTTACCGCACATTTGCCTTTTTGTGCGATATATCTCGAAAGAGCGTTGTCTGCCATCTCCAACGTAGGGTAGAGATGTGCATTTTCCATCATGTATTTCATAACATCGTAGCTGATACAGTTTTCGATGTCTGAATACTTCCTCACATATTTATTGACTTCACGCCTTTTATATTTGGGGTATTCATAAGCCACATATCCAACAGGGATAATCATTCTTCCCTTTATCCATCGGAACTGCTTAGACTTTCCATACTTTTCCTGAATAAACTTGCTGGTTATCTCGCCTTGACGTTCTATGGGGTAACAGCGGTTATTATGATTCATGCCGTTACTTTTTCCCGTTACTTTAAAGGCGATTTCCGCAAAGTCTGCTGATACCATAGTTGCCATACAGTAATAGTTGTGCATTCCCATAACCATTGCATTATAAAGACTTATATTTCGGTCTATCTCGCTTTGTTTGCTCGGATTCTTTATGTCTTTCCAAACGTCACTTAGCTTTTTAATGACCTTTGCTTTACTCTTGTCTGCCATGTGGGAACGTATTACCCACTTACTGCCTTTTGGTACAACCTTAAATTTGATACCGAGGAAAGTAGTGTAATTCTTCCGCAAGTTTGTGATACCCGACTTTTCTCCACTGGTCTGTAAATGCAGATTTTCTGCCAACCAGAGTTTTGTGGCACACATTACCTTTTTCGCCGTTGCATAATCCCGACAGAATAGCTTAAAATCATCTGCATACCTTACGATATACATTTCTTTCAAATCGGTTTTTGCTCTCAGCTTATTCCATTTCTGCGTTCTGTCTACTGTGAGGACGTTTCCCTCTTTATCAGTCTTGTTAAACTCTAAACCTGTTTTACCCTCTTTGATTTTGAACATTTCCCACTGACTGGCAATCCACCAGTCCAGTTCATTCAATACAACATTTGCAAGAAGTGGGGATAGAATCCCCCCTGTGGTGTACCCGTTTCGGGAGTGATTATAATGTCATTGAACAGGATTTCCGCTTTCAGCATCTGCTTGATTATCATAATCAGCTTTCTGTCCTGTATGCCGATTCCCCACAACTGCCGAATCAACTTACTGTGGTCGATATTATCAAAGAAGCCAACAATGTCTACATCTACTACAAAGTGCAGATTCTGCAACTGTGCCATTTTATAGCATTGTGCGATTGCATTCTGAGTTGACCGATATGGTCTGAAACCATTGTTCCGCTCATGAAATTTCGCTTCACAAATCGGCTCCAGTATCTGTAAGATACACTGTTGTATCAGTCTGTCCCAAATACTCGGAATCCCTAATGGGCGGGTTTTTCCGTTGTCTTTCGGGATTTCAACTCGTCTAACCTTTTTTGGCTGATAATAGTTCAACTTATTTCTGACGGTTTTAATGACCGATTCGATGGGCAGTGACTGTATCGCTACAATCGTTTTCCCATCTGTGCCGGGAGTTTTGCTCCCACTATTTTTACAGATATTTCGATATGCAAGTATGATATTCTGCTCTGACACAATCAACGGCATGAGCCTGTCAAATGTCTTTCCATTCTGGCTGTCCTCAAATAATCGGTAGCCTGTTTCTTTAGCGTCATACCTTTCTGCATTTCGCTCTGCTTTGTTTACAATTCGTTTTGCCATAGTAACCAGCTCCTTATCAGAGAATGATTTTTTCTTAGTCGCACCACGACAGCTATGAAAATCTCCATTTTGGTGATTACTATATAGGCATGAAAGAAAATCTTAGTATCGGCTTGAGGCTATCCCTCCACCGCTTATTGTTACGGCTTCACAGGTACTGTGCCTCTACTCTCACAGCCACTAATGCACTTATTATAGAAAGGCTCTTTCAATCCCTTTCCTTTTCGATACAACTACGGTACTTTTTCCGCTGATACAGTCAGCTCCCGTATTGGCTGCTTTCCACGTTCCGCATAACTTAGGATTGTTGCCACTTAGGTCGTTCCTTTAGCCCTGCAAGCATTATCTTCGAGCGAATCCCTCAAGATACCTGTGTCCTGTAAACACAGAGGGCATTTCATACTAACAACTTTTACTTTGCCCCGCTTGCGTACCCATTGGTACACTTGCATTTCTGCAAGCCATTCGTTTAGAGCCGTACATTCGGAATCTTTGTCAGACCGCCTTTTTGGTCATTCTAACCATATGGCAACCCCACCCGCACCGTCACACACAACCCGTACCTCTACGAATCTTTCCTCGCCATTAAGCGTTAGGGTGTGCTTCGCACGACTTCCCCGAGCTTATAACCCCAACCGTCTGTATTCGGCTGACGCTATTCGGAGTATTAGTGAATCCCCTTCAGGGCGTTACCCCGTCATTTGAGATTTCAGTTATGCAGTTCTCTAAAACCACATTTATTTAATTGTTTGTGACTTTAGGCTACGCTTTTGTCGGTTATTCCCACCGTTTTAGGCGTAGAACGTGTCACACTGTTCGGAAATTCATCTAAGATAAAGCACATGGGAACCGGAAGTTTCCGATCTTCCATTCGATCTGCCAGTCTCACCAATTTGATGCTAAGAAATGAGGTAAACAGTGTTGCCAAAACATCATATGTAGAATCCTGATCTGATGTAATGCAAAAATAAGCACACTTTTGTTTTCCCGGAAGTGTCAGGTCAAAATCCCCATGACTGGTTATCTGCTGTACCAGTTTATTCTGCATAATCTGCAAACGGGTTCCAAGTCCCAATACCGCATTTCCTTTTACTTTTTCTGCCTTTGAAAAAAGCTGATATGGTCCTCTTGCCGGATGTGTTGTCGGCAGACGTTCAAAGATAGCATCTAGCATTTCTACCGATTTATTCAGCAGCAGTTTATATGCTTCTGGAAATGTTTTTTTCCCCACTGGATATTCTTCATATACATACAGGCACAGCGCTTTCAGCAAATCCATTTCTACGTTATCATAAAAATGGTCAAATTTATCAGTTGTGTTCCGGATCACGACATCAACAAACACATCTATCAGGCTTCCATCATCAATTTCCGCAAGACAGTCCCAGGCATCACTGTTTACAAGGTCTATCAGATTTAACTGTTTTACAATATATCCCTCTTCCCGCAAATATCCTGCTAAATCTTCATACAACTCTGATTTTGGATCGGTAAGATACATGGACTCTCCACGACGCACGCACTGCAATGCCATATTTCTTGCAAATGCTCTTGATTTCATACTTCCCTGGCTGCCACAGACTGCTAGATTCCTATTCAGTCTGGAATCTATCGGAAGGCTTACGTATTCTCCATTTTCTAAATCCTTTCCAAAAATAATCCCCAGAACGTCTTGTAAGTTCTGGTCTGCGTTTAAAATTTCTTTTTGTTCCTCCGGCTTCATATATCCGGCTGTACCATAGGTTCCCCTTACCGAATAATCAAAGTTCCGTTCATCTGTTTCTGAAATATCCTTTTCCTTTCCTCTCCAGATAATGAGCATACCCAAAAGCAGCATACATAAAAATGCTACTACGGAACTTTGAAGTCCTGTTGCTGTTGTAAAGCCTCTCCAAATGCATACAAACGGGTTTAGTACTACAACTGAATGAGACAACCTTTCTAAAAAACCTCCAAAATAGACAGTTAATGTGGCAAGCAGAACACCAAAACCGATTTTCTTGCATCTGTCTCCCTGTTCTTTTTTCTCTTTCGTTCTATTCCTCCTCTCCTTTTTCTAATACACCGTATGATCTGTGGTAGTTATAGAGACTGCTATAGTAACTGGAAATCGTATTTACAGAATTATAGAGAGCAGTGATCAACATAGCCCGCATATTCGTAACTTTTGTTGTGTTTTTCTCCATACAATTTAAAACAAACTGTATATGCTCCATTCCGATTTTTTGAAATTGTGCTTTTACAATCTCAGCTGGCTTGTCTTCCCGATTTACCCGAATCGTTTTTGCAGAACAGGTTTTCACATCTACCAGGATACCTACCAATTCATCAATCTGCATATTATAGGGATTATCATGTTTTAAAGCCCCATAAGAAATCTGTTCCCTGACTTCCTTTTCGATTTGAAACAAAGAGGAACTCTCTGTACTGAATTTTCTGTTTGTATTCTCTGTATTTGTCTCACCGATATAGGATACCTCTCTCTCCCAAAATGGAGACTCCATTCCCCCGGTATCCGTGATACCTGTCTCCTTTTTCAGGGAGGGGTATCCCCCATTTAAGTGATACCCCTGCTCGTGATCAGGATAGGTAAGGGCTTCCAATATGTCCACGTTCAAATCTAAAAACAATACATTTGGCACTTGCTGCCCATTTACATGAAGTGTCCGAAAAACACGTCTGATCACTTTCATTTTTTCCAGTTCTACTACCGCATTTGTTGCATCTCTTTTCGTAATCCCAAACTGGTCTGCAATCTGCTGATAACTTCGCTGCAAAAGATCTGCATGGAATTTCTTTTTCAATCCTACAAGTTCTCCTGTCATTTCATCACGCACTTCTGTCGGACGGTACCAATATACAATATCCGCCAAAATGATGATTGCATTTAAGTTGGGCTTTCCTGTTGATTTTCGAATGGTTTTATACCAAGTAACCGGTATGATATTTCCTGAAATATGTAGGCGGCTCATTCTATCCACAGTCACACTTCCAGTCCGAAATTGATCCTGCATGGTCTCCGTCACCTCCTATAGTGCTTCCATAGAAACCATACCTGCCTACGCCTCCATAGCCAACAGATACTGCTTTACCTTTTCACAATCCAGTACCATTATCTCCACCCCCTCTCCATAATAATCTTTTAGCAGTTCCTGTTGATAATCAAAGCATACTGCCATACCCCTTCCGCGTCTTTCCATATCCTGTTTGACCATTTGAAGTTTTCTCAGTTCCAGTTCATATACAAAATAAACAGGAATTCCCTTTTTCAGCCCCGCATAAATCGGGAACTCGTTTCTTTCCACTTCGTCTAGTATGGTCTCTAAAAAAGTGGAAAAGGCATGACTTCTCTCCTTATCTGTAAGCAGCTCTATTTGAAGATAAGCCCCCTCCTTGTCTTGCGGGACAAAATAATATTGTTCATACACATCATCCGTCTGGAACAGCTCCTGTTTCACACCACCACTGCTAAGGAGTATCTTTCTCAATAAATTCATGGAGTCTCCGAACAAAATGGCTTTTCCTTGCCATGTAATTCCTGTCTTCAGCAAATTGCGTTCTACCCAACACCGCATAGCTGTTTCCATTTTCTTTGACCATTTCATCAGATTCCCCATACTGTTGTAAACCACAAAAACTTCCTCATTTTTCATGTAGAGGCCACAGGCTCTGGAACCCTTAACCTGATCCGTCCCCTGCTTTAATTCCTGACTCCCATAATAGGTCCCCAAAGATGTTTTCCCGTAACAATCCTGTGTAAAAATCTTAGGCTTCTCTGTTGCAAAAATCAGGTTCCCATGCATAAAAAAGTACCCCCATATCTGACTCATGCGGTGCAGGCGTAACCGCTTTTCCAGTTCTGATTTCACATGGTTTGTCTCGCTTGCCCCTATAAGATAACTTCCAACCTCTTGACGATAATCCTGCAAAAGATAATTTTTCCCTTTCTTTCCCAGAACATATCCACGCAGTCCTTCTCTATACCGTAAAAGAAGATATCCTTTTTTCTTTAAGTCGGTAATCAGACTGGCTGTATAGGATTTAGAACCCACAATTTTCTCCGGCAAATTCGCCGGCATCTCTCCTGAAATTGCAATCATTTTCAGGAGTATATCGCCCTTTTTTTCCTTTCTTTCCAATGTCTCCCATTTATCCATCTCTGTACCCTATCCTTCTCATACCTGGGTATTTCCCACCTGCCTTTTCCACTTCCTTTTGCTTTAATTTACGGAAAAACCCGTCATATTATCTTATCGAAATTTCAGTATGTGTTCTCTGTCAATTTTTCGATACCAAATTTTGCTGTTTTTCGTAAAGCCACAACGGAAATTTTTCCGGTGTCAACAGATAAATCATTGTGCGTTCCACATCTTCCAACCGTGTTTCGTGATACACATTTGTATAACATCCACTATCCGATGTCAGGAAGAAATTAGATATCACATCTAACACATACTTCTCTTCAATATTGTCATGATCTCGTACCCTATATATCGGGCGTTTACAATCATAAATATGAGAAAAGCAGACGGTACATGCTCTGTATTCCGGTATCTCTTTATTCTGTTCCGCCCGTTCGATACACCAGTGTTGAAAAGCTGTATACAACGGTTTATAAATGTAATTTGTATACTCTGTTTTCCGGTGCGGTATCAGTGCTGGAAGGGAAATACTTAGAATATTCTCTTCATACGCAATCTCAATCCCATGTATCAATACCAGATCCGATTGGTATTGCTCATATTTTCTCTTATCAAGTGTCATCTGGAGAACAAGATTCCGCATCTTTTCTGTCAGGATTTCAGAGCTCTTTGCGGCTTCCAGCACCATATCATTCAAGTTCTCAAAATGAATATTGACGCACTTCCTGGCATACGCCTGTAATAGATTGCGTGCTTCTGCAAGCATGGATTCCACATATCCTGCCGTTTTCTGTCCCTCGTCCAATTGTTCTTTTAGTCTTTGTATTCCTTCTTTTTCGCTATTCCCTCCTATAATATTCCACCCCTCCTTCTTCTTCCTGCACCGTACAAAAACCTATCACATTTGGGATTTCTATCTGTGGGATTTCCTCCGGATTTTCCACAATAACAACATGTCCACACCCGTCCAGTTTCTGTCTGGAAAACAACTGATTTACCAGTTGGATCTCAGCTTCCGATATATAAAGAATATCGTAAATTTCCGCATTCCCCACAAATATAATACGAATTGGATACTCTTCCTTTTCTGCCAAGAAATGTCGTTCGATTTTTTTCTGTTCCATCAAAGAAAGAAGAACCCAGAATGCTTTTAATGTGCCTTTTTCCCGCAACTGATAGGCATCTTCATGTTGGGATACCGTTTTTGTGACTTCGTTTATATAAATCAAATGTTCTTTCAATAACGTGTGCAGTGCTTTTCCTACAAATTTCTCTTTTCCATCTACTGCAAAAAAAGCATAAATCTGCCTTTTATATAAGACATTATAAGTTTTAACAAGTTCCAGTATCTGACGTTCTACCTGTTTTTGATTTGTTACATGTTCCAAAATTTTTCTCCTTTCCATTTTAGGATTGCGTATAAATTACGTATTCTATCAACCTGAATTTCTGATTGCGTAATCTATACGCATTTTATGGTTACGATACCTCTACAATCATTTGGACATTCCCCCTTTCTCATAGGCTGTTTCCCCGTACTTCTCCAACCGTTCCTTAAGTTCCTTTAAGTCTTTCCGGTCTGTTGTAATCAAATCTTTTTCTAACCGGCTTGCCTTAAATTCTACTAACAAGTTGTTATTATTAGTGGAAATCAGTGCATTTCCTCTCTCAAATCGGGTAATAGCAAGCATCTCTGCTTCAGACAAATCCAATTCCTTTTTTACGACTTCTGCCTCCTTATGCTCCAGATTCAGAATAATCTTTGTCTTTGTGTTGTTTAAGACACCTTTTCCATACTTTCCGCCTTTTAAAGAGAAAAAGTCTTCCAAATCCTGACTGGCACATACCGCAGCGCCTCCATACCCACGTATCGTCTTAAAAATTTCAAGAATATAATTTGCCGTCAATTCGTTTGTTGATAAAAGTGCCCAACATTCATCAATAAAAATAGCCTTTTCTTTTGTACGGTCTTCTTTTGCTTTTGACCATACAAAATCCAAGGCCGTAAAGGTAGCAAGTCCCAAGTCGCTCTGCATTTCTGAAATATCCAGTATCATATATTTGTTATCAGAATCTATATTTGTCTGATGATTAAAGTTCGAAGAAGAACCATTTACCAGCCGGTTTAAAATATTTGCCATACGTCTGGTTTCTTCTTTTTCCAAAAGCACCTGATAAAGATCTCCCAAAATTGGCATTTCTTTATACTTTCCTGGTTGTTCCTGATTCCACAAGCTTGCATTATCATGAGTAATCCCTTTCTTCTGATATGTAATGATAAACGCCTCATCCAAGAGCTGACGCTCTTCATGGGTAATATCCGGAATTAAAATAGTAAAGAAAATATGCAGGCTCTGAATCTTCATAGCAAGTTCTGAACGCTCTGAAGCCTGTCCGTCTAAAATTACCCTTGCACTTTGATCACTTGGCCGTATCTCCATGATATTGATTCCATATTGGGAACCTGGGGCAATCTTCAAATATGCCCCACCTATATTTTTACATGCCCTTGCTAGTTCATGTCCTTTTTCCGGTGCAATAATAAATACCTGAATATTTTTCCTACGCATTCTCAAAGCCATAAGCTGCAGGCAAAATGTTTTTCCGGCACCACTGGTTCCCAGAATCGCAATATTCGCATTTTTGTAAATTTCACTGTTAAAAATATCAACGATTACAAGGGAATTGTTGGCTTTATTCACTCCCATTAATATCCCGTCCCGATCTGACATTTCATAACTTACAAAAGGATAACACGCTGCAACACCGGAAGTCAGAACATTTCGTTTTGATTTCTGGTATAAGTTTTTGTCCAGATTCAAAAGTGGAAGGGACGATAAAAATGCCTTTTCTTCAGAGAATGTACATTTTGCAGTTCCGATATCCTGTGAATTTAACAGTTTTGCCATTTCCCTCGCACGCCACTCCACTTCCTTTTCTGTATAACCGGTAATGGTAATCAGCATAGACATGTAATATAGTTCTTCATTTCCACTTAGCCCTTTTTTTAGGTAAAAACCGGCACGTATAGACTCTGACAGATCATCAAAATCGCTATTGGTGTCATAAGTTTCTTTTAATCTTGAGCGATTCAGACGTATCCTTCGTCCAATACGCTCCACACTTTTTCCTTTATCCTGCTTAAAGAAAAACACATCAACATCAATTCCTTCGCCCGCATTGATAATCAGAGAAATCCAGCCTGCCGGAACTCGCATCCGGTATTTTCCAGAAGGAATATACAAATAGGTATGATATACCCCATCAAATACCACACAGTTCCTGTGCTTAAAATTCAATGTCTTTGGGGCAAATAATTCGGTTACAGGAATATGGGGAAGACTCTCTTTTCCATTCTCCTCCTGATACCACTGGGTAACCAATTTTATCCGTTCTGAAAAAGGAACGGTTACACTTGTCCTTCTATTCAGCAACTGATAAAACAATTCTACACAAAAGCGGGACTCGTTTTCGTGTTCTAATACTACATTGCCACATATCGCCAGATATTTTTTTGCAGTCTGCACTGTTGTCCGCATATAATGGTACACTTCTTTTTCTTTTGGTTTACGGTTCCCATCATAAGACTGAAACTCAAAAATCAGAAAGAATCGTCTTGTAATCGCTTCTTTGGTACCTATAGAACGGATGAGACGTGCATAATCTTCTTGAAGGACCCTGCACTGTTCGTCTTCTTCTGCCTCAATCTCCTGCTGTATTTTTTCCAAATATTCCGAAATATCGGCCTTTTTGGAAATAACTTTAAACTGCAGCTTGACTGGTGCAATCTTTAAATAACTCAAAAAAGAAAATACAACGTTTCTCTGTTCGCTTGGAGAACGGAGCAGAAAGTTAATCGGCAGGACTTCTACAATTTTCACATACCGGTGATCTGCTGTATAAATAATCCCATCTTTTATTTTCTCAATCGGAAGATAAGAGGATGCCCATGTAACTGGAAGAAAATCCTGTTTTTCTTCTAACTCTTCTGATTTTTTCTTTCTCCGTATCTCTGACTGCGTATTTTCTCTTACTGGTTTTCTCGGATACTCTGCTTGATTAAGCTGCTTTTGCAGTTGATGTTCTTCTTTCTTCTGCTGTTTTCGTATCCTTTCCTCTTCCAATAACTGCCGCCTTTCAGCTTTCTTTTGTTCCGACTCCAAAATTTTCTTTTCTTTTTGCTGACGTTTTTCTTCCTTTTTTGCCTCTTTTAACCGTTCTTCCAGTTCCTTTATTTCCTGACTGATGATTATCTCCTCCTTTCTTACGGCGTTTATGCTCTCTTCTTTCTATCCGCCGTTTTCTCTCCAACTGATACCTCCCGCTTGGTGTTGTAAGAACTCTTCTATTTTTTAAAAAACATAAAATATGAAACAAATAGGCTGTCAATCGTTCTCCCTGCACACCTATCACAGCAAAAATGACAACTGGAAGAATAAATATAATTCCCAGATAAATTTTGGTTCTGCCATCCACCGGTACTTGCAGCAAAATTTTTAATAAAATAAGCGACATCACTGCCGCTTCAACTACATTCCCCGCACTTACTCTTCCGGAAAACCATTTTCCTGATTCCGCAAAATTAGGCGGTATGGTATATGTATCTACTTTTTCTCGTTCTGACATTTTCTGCCTCCTATGTATATGGTTGCTTTTTCTTCCGCACAAACAGATATCCCCCAAGGGAAATAATCACTACAGGAATAATAAGTTTTCCTATAGTCTTTAACAGCTCTTCTGAAACTCCATCGGTTTCCATTTTTTCTGTCTGTGGCGCATTTGCAGATGATCGCATATCTTCTGTGTCTGTTGCCATTCCAATACATTCCCCTGTTACCTGAAGGTTTTCAATTTTTACTTCTGCTTCTTGCATACTAAATTTCGCTTCGTCATATAGTACTCTATACAGACGCTCCTTCTCCACTGCATCTACAGATAAGTGATAATCTCCAGGTGCCAGTTCTAAGTTTGTACTATACTGATTGGCTTCACACAGTTCAAACAAATATTCTATTCCGCTTTTCTCCTTTACACTCCCCTTCACGGTTCCTGAAAATTCCTCATATACTTCCGCACGTATTGCCAAGATTCCCGTATTTTGGTTTGTCACTGTAAAGTTTTCACTTATTTGCTCTTTCTTTTTCCAATCCTCTGATTTTTTTAACACTTCTCCATTCTTCCCAAACAGGACATATCTTCCTGCTTCATGGACAGAATCATACGCCCATGTATCTTCCAGACGATTTCCTTTTTCATCATAACCGTTTCCATTTTCCCATTTGGTGATAACGGGAAGTTCCACTATAGATGCCGCCATGACCGGAACAGAAAACATCATCCAAAAAATTGTACATATAAGCACAAAAACAATTCTTTTACTCATTTTGTTCCTACTTTCCAATAATCCAAAAAGCTCCTTCCGACAAATCCCTTCCATAACTTTTTATGGTTTCTACGCTATAAAGTTTTCCAGTTCTTTCTCTGCTTGCACAATCAGCAATCGTGATATGTCCATCTGTGGTCACTCCGGTAAGTACAATAAAGTGTCCACTACTTCCTCCGGTAATCGTATAAGCTTCACAGATTTCAACAACCAGTTTTCCTTCTTTTAAGGATTCCACCACATAATCCATACGGTCTTTTCCTACCCGTTCACAAGTCAATCCCCAGTGAGTTGCCGCATTTTTCACAAAAGAATGACTGGTGCCTACATTGGGTACATATTCTCCATTTTGCTCTGCAAAAGTTTTCGTGATTTCCGGTGTTACATTCTGGCCAGTAAAAGTGGAAATTACAATCGCCAGAGAAGTTGGTCCGCACCCGGCAGCACCAACATTGCTTGTTCCATAAGGAAGGCTTGCCCACGGTTCTTCTGTCTGATTAAAATAAGTGACTTCTTTCACACAGTTTTCAACCGTATCATATCGGATTTTATCTCCGGTAACATCAATATTTCCAATCAATGAATCATCAACCCCACCTCCTGTCACAAAATCCGTCCATGAAAATAGGGAAAATATTGCTTCCTTTAGCGCATCAACTCCATCCTGCATAATCTGAAGAACCCGTAAAACCAACTCAAATGTCCCCTGATCCAGTACATACTTATACTCATACTTGTTTCCGTTTTGAGATAACTGTGAACTCAATAGTAAAGCCAATGTATATTCCACCGTTTTTTCACCTACTTCTTGCTCTTCCATCTGCACATTCTGTCCACTTTCCTTTAAAGTCAGATAAGTTTCTTTTGTAATCTCTGTCTTTCCAGCTTCTGTTATCACATAATAGACTGTTTTTACAGATGACTGCTCTCCCGTATTGCTTACAGACCATGAAAAGAATTGCGGCACATATTCTGTCACCGCATTTTTTAACAGTTGGTATGACTTTTCCAATTCCTCTGGACTCCCTTCGGTATCAGAGGAACTTCCCGTTCCACTGGGCTGTTCCAGTATTTGAATATATCCCATTACCTTTTTTACATGGTTCTGGGTTTCTGTATACGGTGGAATCTGATATCCGGCATTGATGACTGCCTGCGGACCTGCATTATATCCAGCAATAACCAATTCCAAAGCATTTTCATATCCCTGAAACATTTCCATAAGCTCTGCAACGTATTTGGCTCCCCCCATGATATTCTGTCTAGGATCATACGGATCTGTTACTCCCAGTGAAGCAGCAGTTCCAGGCATTAACTGCATAATGCCAATTGCACCTGCACCAGATACTACATTAGGATCAAAGTTTGACTCTACTTTCCCCATTGCAATCAAAAGTGCTACCGGTACATTATAGGTATTTGCCGCTTCCTCAAAAAAGGCATCATATGGACTGCTCAAATCTGTATCCAAGTTCATGTCCAGACCACCAGAATATCCGAGAAAAGATTTTCGCGTGGTGCTGTCCCACTTTTGCATCAGTAAAATCCCCACATAATAAGATAGGTTATCTTTTAATCTTGTCTCATATTCATCTACGATTGTCAATTTATGTTCTCTATAATTTGCCTGATAATCTGCCTGTATTTCCTGCAGCTTCATATCATGTTCCTGAGAAATAATAGATAGCAGCTCTGTTTGGTATGCTTCTACTTCCAGCACCTGTTCAATCCTGCTTCTTATTGCTGCAAGTTCTTTTGACTGCGCTTCATTTGCAAAAGAATTAGCATCCATAAATCCAAGATAGGAAAACAGAATACCAATGAAATTCACAATGATGAATAGGAACAGTAAAATTGCCGCCATAATTGCTGCAACTACTTTTTGGAACGTCTTATTTGTCACTAAAAATCCAACAACCGTTCCAAGAGGTCCTGCAATTGCTGTTCCAATGGTACTTCCAGCCACACTGCCTCCTGCCGCTGTTGCCGTAGAGTAAGCTGCCTGAGCACCTTTTGCTGCATTTTTTGCATTTTTTATGCCATCTGCAACCTGTTTTGCCTGCTTTGCTGTTTTTGCTGTCTGGATAGCAGCATTGGCTGTATTGTCAAGAGGTGATGTATCATGCCTTTCTTCTGCCATTTTACACCTCCCTACCAGTCTTTACGCTCATCATATCCCTGTCGCAATTCACGTCTGGATTTTGGAATTTCTGGAATCCCATCTTCTAGTTTCAAACTTCTTTCTGCCTCGTTTGGGAGAACACTTTCTCTTAAATTCTGTCCTTGTATCAGCATCTCTCGTCCTAAAACATCGCTAGTTTCCATTTCCCCTGTTGTCGGAACATCTGAAATTCTTCTTTCTGCCCCTTGTCCAAACTCATTTTGACTGGAGAGATAATCACCTGTTGGATGTTCCCTTGTTTCCTCTGAAAACTTTGGAATTACGGACTCTCCTTTAGAAGTCGAAACACCACTTTCTCCAATTTCGTTTAAAATGCCAGATCCAGAAGTCTCCATTCCGCCTGAAACTTCCTGTGCAGAATATTCCCTTCCAGCACTGCCGCTTGTGACCCCTTCCAAATCCATTTCACTTTCACCAATGGTTCCACCATCCAGATCCATACCAACGGATGTAGCTGTTTCCTCTTCCCTTGGATAATCTAAAGCTCCATCTGCTTCTGTCAGTACCTCTTGTCCATTTTCAGATTCTACTGGAATACTATCTGTATCCAACATACCTTCTGCATAACTGCTTCCAGTATTTTCTGCTTCCATAGCAGGAACTTCTGATACCGAATTTTCCTTCAGGTCAGAAAGATTTCCTTGTTCCTGTGTAGGTTCAATTTCTTCTCCTTTTACCAATTCACCGCCTTCTCCAAGTCCATAATTTTCTGTACTAGCTTCTGGATTTTTCATATCTTCTTGCTGTGAAGTAATTCCCATTTCGTCCAGAATATTTTCCTGATCTGAAACTGTGTCTGCTGTTTTACCATCATCTGCATTGTCCGCATACCCCTCTTCCAACGGATTTCCTGATACGTAATCTTCTCCCATTTCTTCCATATCCATAGGATTTCCAGTACTCATTGGTATTGGCCCTGCACCATCTCCCATTCCGGAAGAAGTTCCCATTGCTTCACTATTTCCTGTATGTTCTCCATTTTCCATACTCTCAGTTGTACTATGACTGCTATGTCCGAATGAGAATAATCTGCTGGCTGCCATCATTAACCCAAAAGCGCCCATTCCATTCGACATTCTTCCAAGATTAATTCCAAGTGAAGCCATATAAGAATCCATTTTAAAGCACACTTTTGAAAATCCAATCAAACATAAGGTTGCAATAAAAAACTTTGTAAAACCATAGTGGCTTGCGGTCAAATTTCCATACCCGCTTAAAAACATTTTCATACACCACGCATTCATAATGATTAAAACAACTTGTCCACCAAACATCTTGCTCCAGGATGCTAATACATTATTCGTTGCCTTAGAGCCACCTGTCGAAAATGCCAAAGGTGCAGTATAGGAAAAAACGCCCAACAGAACATACCGTTCTGCAATGATAAACAGCATTTTAAAGTAATTCCATGCAACGACAAACTGCATAATCAGTAATAGTATGGAAATGCTCAATCCATCAATTCCAAGACTTGCCGATGCCTGATCCAGAGAAGATACAAAATCAGAAAAACTTTTTACTTCAATTTCTGTTCCTGCTACCCACTGATAAGGAGTACCAGCCACTTCCAAAATATAATTTGCTACTGGTCTGGCAAAGAGCAACATAAATAAACATAAAAAGCTCCTGCAGACCAACTCCACCGGATCTTCCGCTGCAACACCGCCTCTTCCAAACATGGTTTTGAATAACTGCCAGATTAAAATCAGCAATAGGATTGCAATCCCCATAGGAAGAATAGCATTTTTATACAAATCTTTTACTACTGTAAATAAGTCTTCAAATAAACTCAAATTGCAGGATAGTAAATCTGTGAACATTCCGGTAATGAGGTCCATCATGTCTACTAAAAACTGTGAACAAATTTCCCGGATTCCTTCAATCAATAATTCTAATAACCAGCCCAACTAACTTCATCAACCTCCTTTTCCCGGGAGGGCTCCGGTATATTGTGTTTTTTAACCAGTAAAGTTCTGCTGTGGAACGAGAACTTCCATGTAGTTTACAATCGCTCCAAGTACCATTAACACTGCCCAACAAATGACAATGCGTTTCAGCCACGTTCTTGACTCATCCACTGTTTTTCCGCTTTTTGAAAAATTCATCAAAAATAAACACACTGCTGAACACACAACTGCTGCAACAGTAGCAATTCCTACTACATCGTTATACACTTTCTGCATAGCGTCTTTTGCCATAGAAAAGATGTCCGCAGCATATACTGGCTGTGTAAACCACGCCAGCATGGTAATCATGAAAAATCCCATAAACATAAATTGAGGAATCCAGGCAGTCTTCATTTTAAACTGTGGTTTCCTCAATTTCTCTACGATATGCACTTGTAATTTTTTATGAAACAAACATCATCCTCCCTTCCTCTTTATTTCAGGGCAACAAAAAAAGCAACCATTTCTGATTGCTTTTTTCCCTGATTATTCAGTTTTGCGGCCCTCCATGTAGATACTCACATGCACAAAACTTTACGTTATCATTGTAAAACTTTAAGAATCCGATGTCAATTTCAGAGAGGTCGCAATGTTATAGGAAACCAGTCTTATTTTTGTATCACTTATAAAAACATATACACAGTAAGTATCGTAATGACATTTTTGAAAAATCTATTCCAAAAAATCCATTTAACAATATTTTAATAGAATAAAGAATCTAGTTTTTACAAACCTGTGATATTTTAATACTGAAATCTAAAATAAACTATTTAGGAGGTATCATAATGAAGAAAAAAATACTCACATTATTATTAACAGTCACAGCTTTAGGTGTAATTCCTTTTTCAGTTTATGCTAGTGACACCGACACTGCCA
Source organism: Faecalimonas nexilis (assembly GCF_059731825.1). NCBI lineage: Bacteria > Bacillati > Bacillota > Clostridia > Lachnospirales > Lachnospiraceae > Faecalimonas > Faecalimonas nexilis. The sequence continues at coordinate 2,841,376 of NZ_AP029189.1, forward strand.
AAGAGAATGAATGCAACGAAGTGATTACAAATCAAAAAATTATTAATGAGAAAAATCCAGACGGCACAATTACACAGGCTGGATTAGTAACATTTGAATATCAGCCAAGCTCATCTGACTTAAAAGCAGGAGGATGTTCATCTGGCCATCACACCAATATCGTCAACAATGGAACACCAGACACTACACGCATCCACGGAAAAACACACCCTGGATATTGCCAAGTAAAAACAACAACCTATTGGAGATGCACAAATTGCAACACAACCGGTCATGATGATAAATATACACTTGTCTGGTGTCCAAGTGCAGATATAAGTGGTGATGAACCTGGCAATGAACCTGGCTTACAATAAACAAATTTTATAGGATCTCAATAATTTTACATAGAAAAAGAGTGGTTCATTTAGATTGTATCAACTATTTAATAAATATAAAATCCAGTGTATTTGTGAACTCTAATTTTGAACTATGAAATAGTATAATTATGGTAATTACATTTCCAGTTCAAAATGTAACACACAAAAAAAGGAGTACCAGAAATTCGAGAGCATTTCCTCATTGCTCCGACTCTGTGTACCCCTTTTTTAATAAATTGATTAGTCTTCTATTTCTATTAGGTACTTATACATTTGCCGCTTTATACCATGACTGCGTTGTTATCTTTCTCCTAAAATCCCTTTTATAATTTTCTTTTTTTCTATATCCTGATGATTGTTTCCTTACATTCGTTTTATATTCCTGATAATGTTCTTTCTTATGATAATTCCAACAGTTATTTCTCCATTTTTGAGCGAGAACAGAATCCGTAGAACTTAGCAGTAATAAAATTTCCATTGGGCACTGACATTCCTGCGGTAGTTCCCCTTCATATTGCTCATTGCATAACAGATTGTAATACATTCCTTTCTGGATGCAAAGTGGCAAAACTGCTGCGTATACAAAACTTTTACCAAATCGGTCCGTTGTCCTGACTGCAGCATAATATACCCCTTCTACAATATAAGACAAAATTACTTCTTTCTCCGGTATCCATCTTCCTCTTTCTTCGTATCCCCTTTGCCTGAAAAGTTTATCACACTCTACTCTTATTTCTTCTGAAACTGCAGCTTTTAATAATCTTTCATTTTCTATATGAAAACATATCCAACTCATTCTATTCACCTCTTCTTATTCTTTTGAAAAAGCAGGAACAAGAATTTTAATCCCCTTCTTGATCCTGCCCTTTTTCTACGCTGCTGCTTTTAAACTTTCTGCTTCATCTACAAAAAACTGTATATAATAGGTCTTTTCTTCTCCTTCTACTACAATATGATTTGCATCCAAAGCAATAATTTTTTTAACTACTTCTGTTTGGAATTTGTTACCTTTCCAGTAATAGTGTAGTGGTCTACCCGTAATAACTGGAAATACCACCCAGCCATGCGTCCATATCATTTTTTTGATTTTCTTGCTTTTTACCATCCTTGTTCCTCCTTTTCAACATAAAAAAGGCACTGACTGTCCAATAACAATCAATGCCATTCTTTTTCTTGTGGATATATCCCTATCCTAAATTTTTCTCCTATTTAAAATAGGACTATACCTTTGTGATGTCAGTCTATACTGATATCATAAATAACTACACAATCATCATATCACAATATCTTGTGTATATCAATACTTAATGTACAAATTATTGTGTTCTTCTGTTTTCATAGGAAATTTTATAATACTTTTTAAAACTGCACATACCAATTCCTGGTATAAGTCCTCATCAAATTTCCCATTACTTTTTGCGTATTTTAACAACAAAGGACGGTACATTTCTATAATTTCAAATACTGCTTTTTTATCCTTATTTCGTGCTTTCCATAATAATTCTTCAAATTCTCTTTCCTGCATCTTTTCCTTCTCCTAATTCCCTGCGAATTTTTTTAATTACGTTGTAATAGGTATTTTCAGCCTTTTTTCCAGATATTCCTATAGCCATTCCTATTTCATCAAATGTCTTTTCGTACAATATTCGCAGACAGAGAACCTTTATATGCAATGCCGAAAAACTTTTCAGTATATGTAAAAGTTTATTGTCTGTCACCTGAGCAAACAATTTTTCCGGATCAATCTTTCCCAAAAAAATATCGTGTGCTTCCATCATTTCATTCCATTCTATTCCCCTTCCTTCTACATTTTCCAAATCCTCTTCTAAAGTAATCTCATGCTCTTTAATCTTACTTTTATCGTTCATATAGTTAATCGTGGTATTTCTTACTGCACTCTGTAGGTATGCACTAAATTCATCTATAGTAGTTCGTTTTTGTTTATCCATAAATCTCCTCCTGAAATCTGTTTTTAATCTATAATCCGTTTCCAGGCGGAGAGTTTTACTTCTATGTTACTATTACTTGCTTTTAAGTAATAATTACAAAAAAGCTGCTAGAATTCTTCTAACAGCATAATGTTCCTTTACTACTCTAATTATGTTTTTGCATCAAAAGACAGCATAAATAAACTTATATATTTTTTTCATTATGTATATATCTTTCAATCATGCACTCTTCTATTTCCTCCATTCTGTCTGTCGAATTTTCCAACTGATCAAACTCTCCAATTTCCTCTTGGTCCAAAGCATCTTCAATCATTTCTGTTAAATCTTCTTTTTTACATCCAGGTTTGAATATGTGTCCACAATTAGGACAAATCCGATACCAAATAATAATCTCAATTCCACATTTCGGGCAAAACTTTTTTTGATATCTCTTTCTCACTAAAAGAAGAATAAGAACCATTTCCTGCAAAAGTAAAAATAATGTCAACAGCAGAAATGCCCATTTCTTTCCATTCCATGCCATCCCCACAAGCAGTCCTTGTAAAATTGTCATTCCTCCTAAAATATACTCTACTCTATTCCGCATTTTTCCTCTCTTTCTAAAGTTCTTCTTTATAGGAACTTTTATTTTCCTCTAATTCCTCTTTCTCCATTTCCTGAAGTAATTCTTTATTTTTCTGTATCATGAGAATATCCTCCTCTTGCAGTGTTGGAAGAAATTCATCTTGTAATTGTACGACTCTGTTTTTCTTTGGTATATCCAGCTTCTTGTCTATCACCGCCTGCTCTTTTGAAAATTTCCCTTCTATGTTTTGATGATATGCAAGAACCGCCTTTACAACAAACTTTGCTTTTCTATGCCCTAACTGGTTTAGTATTCTTGCAACTTCCTGATGATCCGGGTCCTCTTCATCAAATCCCAAGGAAAATCTGTACGGATTTTGTTTTGCCATACGTCCTCCCCTTAATATCCCGCTTTTTCTGCCATATATTGTTTGATAAAGCCTTTTACATTTGCTCTTGGATCATCAACAACATAATATGTTGAATGATATCTTTTCCAAACTTCATCAATAATATCCTTTAAAAGAACCGTTCCACCTCCCACAAAAACAGTCACTGTTGTTCGGAAATCAATACCAAATTCTAAAAAAGAACCTAATAAATCACTCATATATTCTGCAGCAATTTCAAACGTTCTTCGAACAACTAGTTCTGAATACGGTGTTTTCCTTTTAAAAAGAATATTATCGATATCTGCTTCTTCCAGATAAAGATTAAAGCGCTGCCTTATTCCTACCATAATTCTTTTATAGAGCATAATAATCCCTTCCGGAAGGGAATCAATTCTTGTTCTGTCTACTACTCCATACCGGACTAACAGATAATCTACTGTAAATCCCCCAATATCTATCAGCAGAACCTTTGGCTGTTCTTGTAAATAGAGCTGATTTGCTACCAAAATGTACGCAGAATATCCCTGCATATATACATTTACGCTCTCATAGCGTATTCTGTATGGTTTTCCTTTATAGGAAAAATAAACGGCTTTTCCTTGCCGCCAAAAATATTCCCGGAATTTTCGGATCTGTTTTCCGTAATCCCCCGGCGGAAGTCCAACTAATAACTGGATCGGAATGGTTCCCCCTTCATAAATACCAGTTTCTATTCCTTCTTTTTCCAGTTCCTTGGCTACTCCGAGTAATGTCAAAATATAATACCTGTCATCAATGGTTTTATCTTCCAAATAGGAAATCCTCTGATTGCTTTCCAAATAGTTGATCCCTTTAAAAAAAATTCCTTCTTCTCCAGGAAGGATTTTTTGTTCCTTCCTTTTTATTCCCGAATGAAAAATAAAATGGTTGGTTTTCATCATTTTATTGCCTGTATCTATACTCATAACAAATCCCATATTTCTCCTTTCCAGCCATTTTGGCTATTTTACTTATTCCTAATAATTCTGGTTTATCTGTTTCAATATTTGCTGATTTTTTGCTTCATATCCCCACAAGATGTTACTGACTGCCTCAAAAGCTTTGTCCCTCCATCTAAAATAAGTGGCTCTGTGTATTCTTGGTATCCGTGGAAAATGCGGTTCTAATTTATCCAGAATTTCATCTGTATTCTCTGCCCTATAAGCAGACATGTAGGTATAATAAAGTACCCAATAATACTTTTCCCCTTGTGGGTGATATTTCCGCATTAACTCTACTGCCTCATCAATCAGTTTCAGATACTTATTCGCCTGATTGATAGATTCGATTCTCTCCCTCATATCTTCCATATCCAGATTGATATCCATTCCTGCCTGGTAAACACTATCTAAAAATTCATCTACATCGGTGCCATATTCTGTATGAAAGCATTGCTTTACTTGATTGATTTTAATCTGCATTTTCCAATTGACAGATCTGTATATTTTAAATAGCGATATAATATCATGGTAAACTTCATTATCTTTTCCTTTTACATCTTTTGATACCACACCCGATTTTCTCATATAATTCTACCCTCTCTTCTGTTCCTTAAAATATCTTTCTATACTTTCATCTGCTCTCTTGCCTGCTATAACAGACGTACATAAGATGCAAGCAATCATACTGATTGTTATAATACCTAAAATGATAACTGCTATTTTAATCATTTTCATTCTCCTTATGTCCCTCATGTTTTAAATCTTCCACCTGGAAATTGATGGATCACTGCTATTATTCTTGACAGAATTAAATTTACTTTATGAAATTATCAAGGTGCTCCTACTATATACCAACTAAAAATTCATGGATTTTCTGTAAAAAAGGCAAAAAAAAGTGGATTTAGAAATTTCTCTAATCCACTTTTACAATAGACATATAATAACTTTTTTCGTTTAGGAAAATTATTTCGCACTTCTAACATATAAGCACCACCAATAAGCATGAACATACTTATTATATAAAGAAATACCTTTTTGAATATTCTTGTGGCTCGAAATCGCAAATCCGGAAATTTGGAAATCGGAGTTCCAGTACTCGGAAATCGCCTTTTTTGTGCTTGGTTACTTGTCCATTTCTATGGGGATATTAGTCAAGGCCTTGCCGTATCTGCGGTGCGTAGCAGCCTTTACTAATATCCTCATAGAAATTATATTTCGGTATGCACAAAAGTGAAGCCAAAAAGTGATTTCCATATCGCCGGACAGCCGATGGAATCTCATCCAGAATATTCACTTTTGTACTCAAATTTCCTATTCCATAGAAAATAAATATAATAGATTTTCTTCTCTTATTATTCCTAATCATTTACGCTTATATCACAACTGTCCAAAAAGAAAATGTTTTTTCTCAATAATAACAGTGCTTTTCCGTAAATACTATTAAGCATTTATACTTTCCCAACTGATTAAGTCTGCATAAAGTACTAAAAGATCAACACACTTGGTGTCAACCTTTTAGTACATATAACAATATGAATTTAAACATACTTTTAAGCATATATCTAAAGAAAAATATGTGTTCTTATTCACCTTTTAACATATTTCTATCTTTTCTTTTTGTTTTCCAATTTGAATACCATAGCAACAACTTTAGTTTTTCTATACAACTTTGAAATTCAATGCTTTGGATTGGATATTTCAAAATGATATCAACATACAAATACTCTGCCTCTATTTGATATTTTACTTGATCAGTGTTTAAAACTGCTATTATTGGAATTTTTCTATTAATTTGTTTTATAAGTTTAATAAAAATATTGCAATTATGAAATTTAGTAAAATCTAAAATAATCACATTATATTTTCCTTCTTTTATATATGTCTCTGCTTCTATAAAATTAATATTATTCAAGATTTCATACTTTTCAAATTCAACTATAAACTTCCTATATACCTCCTCACTTTGACTAATTATAAGACCATTTATTTTTTCTTTTATCACGCATCCCCTTTATCCCTTCTACAATACATCCCATCACAACCATAAGATTTGCCGAAAATACAACATATAAAATCCAGTACTGTTTCTGTATAATATATATAACACTTATAATTGTCATTATTAATTCATTTCTGATAATTTTTTTCAAAAAAAACTTTTTCTCACTATTACTTCCTTTTAATAATGCATACGCTATTGCCGTTAGATTCAATATAATAGAAAAAAATATTGTCCAAACATAATTTAATTTCATGTTATCTACAATAAAAACACCAATAAAAATAACTAAATTAGATAATATACAGCACTGCCAATATTTCTTCAAATGAATACCTCCTGCATATATTCTTAGAAAAGCAAAAAATAGCAAAAAGTATATTGTAATTTGCATTTTATTGCAACAAGCAGCCAAAACTAAAGTAATTGTAGTACTTAATACTAATTCTAATAACATCTGAAGTGTATAGCAATATAGCAAAACCTGCTTAGAAGATAGTTTTTTTTCTTTCGAAATATATCGTATGATTTTTTCGCTAATATTTTTTATATTCATTTAATTCTTCCGGTTTTTTTTCATCATGAAATATGTAACAACATCTTGTATTTGCAAAACAGGTGCAACAGATTACTAATAGAGATAGTAAACTTGATACTCCTTTATTTAATAAAAAGCTCCTAATTCTTTTCATAAATCAATTCCTCCTAATAAAAAATATTGAATAAGTTCATATTTCCTATATTCATATTACCATAAAATATTAAACTTTATTCATCTTGTAATAAACAGGGCTATTCGTGTACTATTTTATTTTAAACTATATAATATAATCTTTTGAAAAAATTGTTGTTCTTTGCTTTCACATAGTAGATATCCATGATACTTTTCGACTATCTTTTCTATTGAATATAATCCCAATCCATGATTTGCAGAATTAATTTTTGTTGTAACAAATTTACCATTAACCTTTTTAATCTTATTTTGATTCAAAGAATTTTCTAAACTTATAAACATATTCGCCCCATCAAATCGAATCTTCAGATATATTTTTCTTCTATTACATTCACAGTTTAAGCAAGACTCAATCGCATTATCCAAAACATTTCCTAAAAGTACACTTATATCTGCCATTTCAAATGGAAGATTAATAGGCACCTTAATATCAAAATCAAATACTATACTATTGTTTGTAGCAATCTTATTTTTGTAGTTCACTAGGGAATCAATAATAAAATTTTCTGAGTTGCATTTTTCTTTCCCTATAGACTCATCAATAAACTTTTCCACATACAATAATGCTTCGTTATTCTCACCATGTTCTATCAATTTCAACAAATATATAAGATGATGTTTTAAATCGTGTCGGAGTCTTCGCATCTCTAAAAACATCTTCTGCTTATCTGAAATCGAATTGTTAAATATTTTTAATTGATTTTCATAGAAAATACTTTTTTGTTTTAGTTCCCACTCCTTACAAGATTTTTTATACCCATCAAAGGCAATAACATTAATAAGAAGCAAAAATCCTGTAGATACTAGGGAATCAAATTTCCATTGTTCACTATCGATATAATGCGATACTGAAAAAATACTGTTTAAAACAATAATACTTCCTATTGGAATAATAATTAGCATAATATCAAATTGCTTAATATCAATTAAATTTTGACGTGGCAAAAATATTTTGATTGCATTTATAATCCCCCACAAAAAAAGTTTTGAAATTAGCGATCCTATTCCAATCATTTCACTTATATTGCTTCCTAAAAACATATAAATATATCCGATTATAAGTTCGCTTAGCATCCATATAACATTATACATAATTACTAAAACAATTTTAGAAAAAACTTTACCATTATAGGAAAACACTGCAATAAAAAATACTAATATAATTGTAATTAGCAACTTTGAAAACTCTGGGAGATCAAGTCTGAAAAATAAGATTCCTTGCCAAAGATAATACACTAGCCATATTAAGTATATCCACTTTTTTCTTTTTATTTCAAAAAATATATTTAGATATTCATATGTAATTTTTAAAGAAAATACAGCTACAAATAAAGCAAATATAGTATTCATCCCCTATAAAATATGATTCCTTTCTAATTCCTTAAAATATAGTTCACTAATCATTTTTTGTTTTTCTTCGCTTATACTCAATCGTACACCATTCCGCATTTCCACAAAATCATATGAAAGTCTATTAATGTATTTGTAATTAACCAAATAAGATTGATGAATTCTAAGAAAAGTAGTTTTGGCCGTTGCAACTCTTTCCTGTACTTCATTTAATTTTCCATAAAATTTGAAATTACCATGTACCGTTATAATATTAATTATTCTGCGATTACTCTCAAAATAAATTATATCTTCAAGGCTTTCTTTATAAAATGACTTCCCATACTTGAATTGGAAAAAGGCATCATCCAAGGTTACCCTTTCTACTGCTGCAAGATAAATTTTTTCAAACATTTCTTTTTTTTACTGGTTTAACTATAAATCTAAATGGATTCACCTCAAAAGTTTCAATAGCATAAGCTTCATATCCTGACACATAAATTATCACAACATTTTTATCAATCTTCCTGATTTTCTTAGCAGTCTTGATTCCATCCATAATTTCCATTTCAATATCTAAAAATATGATATCATAACTATTGATGTGTTCTATTTCATGGATAAGCTCTTCTCCGTCAGAAAAAACATCTGTATCTGCCTCAATGAATCTTTTCTCGCTAATTGTAGTGATCCACTGCTCTATTTCTACTGCTGTTTGATATTCATTATCACATATTGCTATTTTAATCATAGACTTATCCTTTCTTATCTGCCATAAGTTCATTCATTTTTGTTAAAATATGAAAAACTAATTTTTTATTCTTTGTATCAAGCCTTTTATACAACTCTATAATTTCATAGTATTCATCAACTTCTTTATTGAACGTCATTTGCATTTTTAAATTATACCTTTCATCGCTCAGTCCCAAAATATAATCTGTAGATACCTTAAAATATTCAGACATTGCAATTAAAAATCAATAGGAATACTTGCAATATCATTTTCATATTTACTAATATTCTGTTGAGATACCCCTATTTCTATACCTAATATTTTCTGTGATATTCCTCTTTTTAGTCTCATATCTTTTAACCGATTCTTCATAATATTATCTCCTATACACATTTAGTAATATTATTTTAACCAGTATTATATTTATGATTACTCGTATAAGGAGTATCTACAACTCTTATTTCAAGTAAATATGTATAACTAAAATATGCGATACCATATTTCAGGCATCGCACAATACACTTTTTTAGTCATGTAACCACATAAATTTACTATCTACTTTCATTATTTCATCATATATAAGATGTAAGCGCAAAATAATTCGACGGATTGTGTTGCCCTAAAAATCATTCCATAATAATCAATAGAAAATGCAAGCATTTCACTTCATCTTCTCTTGCTAGAAATGATAGATGCGAGCATTTTACTCTATCCGATTTATGGAGGTGTGCTCATGAGAAGCAAAAGAATACCTACCGAAGAACAATACCGTCTCATCATGGAATGCCGTCAAAGTGGGTTGACAGATCATCAATGGTGTGTGGAACATGACATTAAACCGGGAACTTTTTACAACTGGGTAAAAAGGCTGCGTCAGAAAGGTTGTGTGGATTTGCCAGCGTCAACCGGACGCAGCTATCGTGCACCGGAAAGCCAGGAAGTTGTCAGAGTGGATTTTCATGATACTGACCCGCTCCCATATGAACAGCCATTAAATGTGATTCCGGTAGCTACGGAAAAAAATAACCTTTCCGTAGCAGAGCCAATGAAGCTGTCTGTAGGAAGTTTGCATCTAACAATACCAAATGGAACAGATCCTCAGCTTCTGGCTCAAACGCTTCGCATTGTGAAGGAGTTGGAATGTTAGGGGATATCACAGCCGCCGATGAAATCTATATCGTAACAGGCAGAACGGATATGCGGAAATCCATTGACGGGCTGTGTGCTATTGTAGAGAATCAACTCCATATGGATCCAAGGCGAAGCGCCCTGTATCTTTTCTGTGGAAAACGTTGTGACAGGATCAAAGCTTTGCTTTGGGAATCTGACGGATTTGTGTTGCTGTATAAACGTATGGAAGTCCAGGGCAGATTCCGCTGGCCCAGAAATCAGTTGGAAGTAAAGCAACTGACCTGGCAGCAATTCGACTGGCTCATGTCCGGTCTTGAAATCGAACAACCAAAAGCATTCAAACCTACGGAATGATTGTGTAAAACCTCTATGCCAGCCAACAAAAATGGAGAGCTTTCCACACCCTGTATCATGTCTGCAATCCCTTGTAAATACTGGGTTTTCTGCTTCCTTTTCATTGCTTTTTATGGTATAATAAGAGCAGTAAAAAAGGAGCAGAAGACATATGGCTGGTAATTCAAAAGATTCAAAAATCCTTGCGTACAAGGACATGATCAACCAACTGAATAAAACGATTTCCGCACAGACAGAACTGATCCAGTCTTTACAAAAAACATTGGAAGCAGACCGTCTGGAAAAAGAAAATCTTCGTCAGCAGATTGAATATCTCACGAAGAAGCTCTTTGGTACTTCCAGTGAAAAACGGAAAGATATCGATGGTCAGCTGAATCTTTTTGATGAAGCCGAGCAGGAAGCAGATCCGACATGGAAACAGGAACTTCCTGATGACATCACTGTTCCGGAACATAAGCGAAAAGCACGACGGACACATGCGGATCTCTTTAAAAATGTTCCTTCCTGCGACGAGATCATTTCTCTTCCGGAGGAGGAGCGGAACTGTCCAACCTGCGGAACGCAGATGGAATGTATTGGGAAAGAATTCGTCCGCCATGAATTCCGGTTTACCCCTGCCAAAGGGAAAGTAGTAAATATCTATCGTGAAACCTATAAATGCCCGGAGTGTGCCATATCAGAGGAACACCCGGATGATCAGACATTTGTCAAAGCGCCTGTTCAGGAACCATTGATCCCGGAAAGTTATGCATCGGAATCCGTTGTAGGATGGGCAATGCACCAGAAGTACCAGAATGGTCTGCCATTAAACCGGCAGGAATCGGAATGGAAGCAGCTGGGTGTCCCATTGAGCCGGGCTACGCTTGCTAACTGGATCATTTACTGTACCGAGAATTACCTCTGCCATGTTTATGATTATTTTCACCGTCAGTTACGGATGCGTAAATATCTGATGGCAGATGAAACTCGGGTTCAGGTACTGAATGAGCCGGAGCGCAATCCTGAAACAGATTCCTGGATGTGGCTCTTCCGCAGTGGAGAAGATGGGCTTCCGCCGATCCTGCTCTATCATTACACAGAGACAAGGGCAAAGTTCCATGCAGCATCTTTCCTGCAGGGGTTCCGTGGATATCTGGAGACCGACGGATACCAGGGTTATAACAATCTGCCGGATATCAAACGCTGCTCTTGCTGGGCACATGTGAGACGTTATTTCACAGATGCCATACCGAAAGGGAAAGAGTATGATTACAGCCTTCCGGCGGTGCAGGGAGTACAATTTTGCTCCAAGCTGTTTGATTGTGAGCGGTACTCAAAAGCAAAAAATCATACTGCGGAGCAGAGAAAACAGTTCCGTCTTGAAAAGGAGAAGCCGATACTGGAGGCATTCTGGATTTGGCTGGATCAACAGCGTCCAAACAAGGGAACCCGTTTGGCGAAAGCGGTGAACTATGCCCAAAATCGGAAAGACACCCTGATGACCTATCTGGAAGATGGTCATTGCAGTTTATCCAACAATCTTAGCGAGAATGCAATCAGACCATTCACTGTTGGTCGGAGGAACTGGCTGTTCAGTGCCAGTCCGAAGGGAGCGGCCTCTAGTGCTATTGTGTATACAATGGTTGAGATGGCAAAAGCGAATGACCTGAATACCTACAAATATCTGACATACCTCTTATCACAGCGGCCAGACGATAAAATGTCAGATGAACAGCTGGAACAGCTTGCCCCATGGAGCGAGACTGCGAAAGCAAACTGTCAAAACTAAACATAGAGCAAAACGCTTGCATCTATCATTTTGGTGCAAGCGTGATTCATGGGCAGCGTAGCAATATTTTGCGCTTACTTTCCGAATACATTCTCAAAATAAAATAATCGCACATTTTATCTATAAGATCCATTTCCAAAAGCGGTTCTCCGCCAATGAAATCCAGCATAATACTATCCGACATTTCTGACGTATATGGATTGTCTAACAGAAAATCGATAATTTGCTTTCCTGTTTCCCAATTCATTCTATTTACATTATTCTTCCCTACCATATAACAATATGTACATCTCAAATTGCAGTCTTCTGTTACACATATTGTTGCATTTAAATAATTTCCATCAATCCAACTATTTCTGTCTTTAACTTCATTGTATTTTACATCAATCATTTTATTTTCCCTTCCTTTTCATAATTATTATTGAGAAGCTAAGGCAAAGCATTCCCCACAATATCATTCCCCCTAATGCCAATATTCCGTTTTCTTTCGGTTCTAATATCATTGAGGTTTCGTATGGAACTAGTTTATATATTAACCAATTATGAATTAGGGCGTATCCCCCTAATGGATGTGCATATGCAAGTAACTTTTGCGCTAAACTCTGACTAATCGGAAAACTTGGTATGAAAAAACACAATATCATATATGCAAAACTTAAAAGTAAAGAAGGAATGTAATTCCCTTTACAAAGTGTAACTATAAACACAATAGGTAACATTACCGCTGTAAGCAGCAACGCATCTATTATGTTTATCAATAACAAAACAGCAATTGTGTAAAAAGAAAAATCATATCCTCGAATCCCAATAATAATCGCATACACAAGCGATGGAAAGACCATTGTTATAGTGCTAAAAAAAGCAATTACAACTAATTTTGCCAATACAAATTTTCGAGATGATACTGGTATAATCTCCAGCTGATAAATAGTTCCATATCGATGCTCATCAGCAAAAATCACAATCGTATAAAGAATAGTAAACAATAGTGTTATAAAAAAAATAAACTCCATATTATCACAATATAGGTCTAAAACACTTGCTCTTTGTGTCAATTTATAGAAATTACTTAAGGTTAATATTAAACACATAAGGATAGAAATCGCACCTAAGTAAATATGTTTTTCTCTTTTTTCTTTTAGAAGTTCTGAAGCAATATACATTTTCATTTTCAATCTCCTTGTATTATTTTTTTAAAATAAGCCTCTAAATTTTCTTCTTCTACACCTATTTCCATTATTCCTACTCCGTATTTTGCCAATTCCTTAGAAAATTCCTCTCTGTTTAATTTAAGATTATAAATATATATTGTATTTTTATCTACCACTTCGTAATCTTCAACATGAAAAATTTTCTCTAAAATTCCACATGTAAGTTCCCCATTAGTCACTAAAATTTTGATATGTGTTCTATTTCCTTGTCGGATTTCTTCTATACTTTTCTCAGCTATTAAAACACCTTCATTTAAAACACCTATACGATCAGCCATAATATCTATTTCAGACAATAAATGGCTTGAAATCATAATAGTGGTTTCCTGCTCTTTACTGATTTTCATTAAATATTCTCTAAATTGTGAAATTCCAATTGGATCAAGCCCATTTGTAGGTTCATCCAAAATAATAAATTCTGGTTCATGAATGATAGCGTTTGCTAAGCCCAGTCTTTTCTTCATCCCGAGAGAAAATCTTTTATACTTTTTATCTTTTTCATTAAATAAGTCTACTTTTTCAAGTGCCTCTTCTATAGCATACTTTTTTGTCACTCCCCTTATATTTGAAAATACCTTCAGGTTTTCATAAGCAGATAACTCCGGATAAAATCCCTGGAAATCTAAATTAGCTCCAATCCTATTATATAATGAAGGCATATTACTTATAGTTTTTCCCCATAACTTAATTTCTCCACCGGCAATATCTGTCAGACCTAAAATTGCTTTCATCAATGTAGTCTTTCCAGCACCATTTTTCCCAATCAGACCGTATATTTCACCTTCTGTTACATGCATATTGATATTTCTTAATACTTCTACTTTATCATATTTTTTTGTAAGATTTTTTTGGAAAAAAACACAATAAAAATCTGATTATCCGCTAAAACACAGTATCTATCAGCATTTTCAAGAAAACAAACACATCAATTTACTACTTATTTACTACTAAAGAATGAGCCTTGATACGCAAGTTTTCTTAGATATGCAAAGATATGGTACAGCACATCCGTATTGAAACAACAAAAAATTGAATATTTCATAGACTATGGAACGCCTAAAATGACGTTCCTTTTCTATTTCCAGCCGTTCTTATTGGACGGCTATTTTATTACCTAAAATGAAAGGAGCATTAGATTTATGAAAAAGACATGGAAACGATTGTGTACGGGCTTCTTAGCTCTTGCAACTGTCGTTACTGCTTTACCGACTACACCCGTCCATGCAGAAAGTAAGCAATACTGGACGGAAAGTGCAGAGCGTGTCGGTATCATTGAAAAAGTAATGAATGACGGTTCTATCGGTTCGACATTCAATGAGGGTTATATGAAAGTCGAGGGCGAAACTGCCTATTGTATCGACATCAATACAGATTTTAAGAATGGCTACAAGACCAGAGCTGACGCAAGCTCACGCATGAGTGCCGACCAGATTTCAGATGTGGCGTTATCCTTAGAGTATGTCAAACAGTATGGCGAAACTCACAAGGAATTGAACTACAAGCAAGTCTATCTGTTGGAACAATGTGTGGTCTGGCAGAGATTGAGCGTACATCTTGGCTGGCAATGCGACAACGTGCGAGCTTCTTATGATGAAATTCCAAAAGCTACGCAGGACGAAGTTTTCTCTGGTGCAAAAGCCTTTGTTAAAGAAAACAAAGGACGCTATGAATGTGGCGGTTATATCTACTCTGGCGAGGGGCAGGAATTGGGGCAATTCTGGGCGAAATTAAATGTCGGAAATGCGAAACTGCAAAAGACTTCCAGTAATACCAGTATTACAGACGGTAACGGGAATTACTCTGTCGCTGGTGCGACCTATGGTGTCTTTTCTGATAAGGACTGCACGAAACAGCTTGCCACCCTTACGACTGATGAAAACGGAAATACAGATGTTGTAGAGGTAAAGGCTGGCACAGTTTATATCAAGGAACTTTCTGCACCAGCAGGATATAAAGTAGATAAAACTGTATATTCCTTAAAGGTTGAAGCTGGAAAGACAGCGACCTTGAAAGTATCAGATATACCAAAAGTAACGGACACTTTGATTGAGCTTTTCAAGATTGATATGGAAACACAGAAAGACAATCCGCAGGGGAACGCTTCTCTAGCAGGTGCGGAATTTACATGGAAGTATTATGCTGGCTTCTATAACAAAGACAATCTCCCTGCCGAAGCTACTCGTACATGGGTTACAAAGACAATCGCCGAAACAGACAGCGACGGGACAACCCATTACATCACAAAATTAGGGGACGCTTACAAGGTATCTGGCGACAGTTTCTATATGCAGGACGGCAAAGCGGTTCTTCCTTTAGGAACACTAACCGTTGAGGAAACAAAAGCTCCAAACGGTTACTTGCTTGATGGTGCATATATGCAGGCTGGCGATAAGTCCGAACAGATTAAGGGCTTATATGTAACACAGATTACCGAGGACGGCGACCTTGCCGTATTATCTGGAAGTAACCAGTTTTCCGTATCAGATAAGATTATCCGTGGCGGTGTGAAAATTCAGAAACGAGATTTAGAAACGGGCGATACGAAGCCACAAGGAAGTGCCACTTTGAAAGATACTGCCTTTGACATCATTTCCTTAAATGATAATTCTGTTTTGGTTGAGGGCAAGCTATACAAGAAAAATGAAGTGGTAAAAACAATCCATACAGACCTTGAGGGTGTCGCTTCTACTTCTTCTGACCTTTTACCTTATGGAAACTTCCGTATCGTTGAAAGTGAAGCTCCCGACGGTTACTTAACTGACGGTGTAAAACCGATTGATTTTACAATCACAGAAAATGGAAAAATCGTGGACTTAACCGACGAATCTCATTCTATCTACAATCAGATTAAGCGTGGGGATATTGAGGGCGTAAAAATCGGTGCAGGCACACACAAGCGTCTTGCTGATGTTCCGTTTCGGATCACAAGCAAGACGACGGGAGAAAGTCATGTTGTAGTAACTGATGATAACGGGCAATTCTCCACTTCTGCTGACTGGGCTTCTCATAAGCACAATACCAACGCAGGCAAGACCAGCGAGGACGGTGTGTGGTTTGGAACTTCTGAACCAGACGACAGCAAGGGTGCATTGCCTTATGATACTTACATCATTGAAGAAATGAAATGCGACAGCAACAAAGGTTTTAAACTTATCCCACCTTTTGAAATCGTGGTATCAAGAAATAACCTTGTGATTGATTTAGGGACTTTGACTGATGAATACGAAAAAGAAATCTCTATCCATACCACAGCGACCAGCAAGGACGGCGAAAAGACAATCCTTGCAGGAAAAGAGGTTACAATCGTTGATACTGTCAAATTAGACGGACTTACCAAAGGCACAAAATATCAGCTCAAAGGCTGGCAGATGTTAAAGGAAGAAAACGCCGAGCTTGTCATTGACGGGAAACGTGTAGAAAACGATTATACCTTTATCGCTGATGATGAAGAAATGAAAGTGGAAATTTCTTATACATTCAATGCGTCTGCTTTAGGTGGCAAGAACCTTGTTACCTTTGAAGAATTGTATGATTTGAGCAATCCAAAAGAACCTGTAAAAGTTGCGGAACACAAAGACATTGAGGACGACGGGCAGACGGTACTTATTACAGAACGTATCATCAAAATTCATACGACTGCTACGGATAAGGACGGCAACAAAGAACTTGAAGCTGGAAAAGAGGTAACAATCATTGATACCGTAACCTTAGAGGGCTTAGAAGTCGGTACACAGTACAAACTTGTAGGCTGGCAGATGTTGAAAGAAGAAAATGCAGAGCTTCTTATCGACGGAAAACGTGTGGAAAGTGATTATACATTTACCGCTGACAGCGAAACTATGAAAGTGGAAGTTGCCTTTACCTTTGACGCTACTTCTCTTGATGGCAAACAGCTTGTAACTTTTGAAGAATTGTACGATTTCAGCAATCCAGACGAGCCGAAGAAAGTTACCGAGCATAAAGACATTGAGGACGAGGGACAGACGATTACCTTTAAGGAAAAACCAGAAGTCCCAGAAGAACCAGAGAAACCCGAAACACCGCCGACACCAGAGAAGCCACACCGACCTAGCGACAGTCCCAAAACGGGCGATAACACAAACCTTTACGGACTGCTTGCACTTCTTTTAACTTCTGGTGCTGGGCTGGCAGGTATCTTCTTCTACAAACGCCGTAAAATGAAGAAATCATAAGGCGGTAACGGTATGAGGAAAGAAAAATCACGCTCTCCGCCGAAGCTGTCAAACGGCAGACTTCCGCTTATTCTGGCTTGTCTGCTACTTACCTGCAAGAACACGGATAGTCAAGGGTGCGTAAGCATTGATTTTACCCTTTACTATCGGTGGGATTGCTGGTACTTCCCAAACCGCCAGAATAAGAAATCACAATCAATTTATCAAAAATAGAAAGAAACGAGGTAAAACAATATGGAAATGAAATATGTCGTGCCAGATATGGCACAGTCTTTTGGAACTCTTGAATTTGCAGGCGAAAGTGAGCCAGTCTTTGAAAGAGATAAAAATAACCGCAGGGTCTTAGCCAGACGAAGCTATAACCTTTATTCTGACGTACAAAAAGGCGAAAATGTTGTGGTGGAAATTCCCGTGCAGGCTGGCGAAAAGAAGTTCAAGTATGAACAGAAAGTAAAACTTGTCAATCCGAAGTTATACGGCAGAGGTTACGCAATCGGGGATATGGGACATACCGATTATGTGTTAGTTGCTGATGATATTGTAGCAGTTGAAGAAAAGTAAAGGAGTGAAGAATTTATGAGATTATCAAACGGGTTTGTTATTGACAAAGAGAAAACATTTGGAGAATTAAAATTTACAGCGGTGCGTGATGTGTTCTTACAGAATGAGGACGGGACACCGAGTACCCAGCTTAAAAAGCGTATCTATGATTTGAAGTGCAGTCTGCATGGTGGAATTATCCCCGTGTCCGTACCGCCAGAAGTACCGTTAAGGGAATTTCCGTACAATGCAGTTGTGGAGCTTGTCAATCCCGTAGCCGATACGGTATCAAGAAAGACTTATACGGGTGCAGATGTGGACTGGTATGTAAAGGCAGAGGATATTGTATTGAAGAATAAAGGCAACCAGAACGCAGGCAGTCCACAGAACCCTACAACGCAGGGACAGCCGAAGAAATAAAAGTGATGTATTTGTCTTAATTTTGATTGACCAATTTTGATTGACACAAACAATGCGGAGTGATATATTTATCTCATAAAGATACAAAAACATCTCATTTGAAAGGAGAGATAAATATGTCAAAGAAACAAATTAAAAAAATTATTTTTATGGGGGTAGGGTGTGCTTTATTGCTTATTGTTGGTACAATCTACTCCCTATTATACAATAATGGACGCTGGGTCAAAAATATGGATATGTCGGAATATGTATTTTCTTACAAGGATATTCCTATGTTAGTAATTGGAGCTTTAATAGCACTATATGCTATCTATATAGTAATTATCTGCTTTAAAAATGTCTTTTCAAAAAACAGCAGGGAAAAACGATATTCAAGAACAATTTCTCCTTACTGGGGATTTTGTGGAATGTTTGGTTTTCTGGGGTTTGGCGGATTTTGGACATACTATAAATTTGGAGAAATATTTCCTTTTGCTTTTTTCATATTTTTTGGTTTTTTCAGTTTTTTCTTTGAAGGTAAACTTTCTCATATCTTAGAAGATGAGCTTTTTCAAGAAAATAAACGTAAGGCACAATTAGAAGCTTACAAGATAGGTTTTAAACTATTATTTGTAGTTATCTGGCTTATGGCAATAGGTATGTTTTCCCGTAATGTTGAGTGGTGTGCAATGTTTATGCTGATTTCTGTTTCACTTATCTATGCTCTTGTTCTTTTTCTTAGCAACTATTTATTATATCGTTATGAAAAAAGGGAATAAATTATGGAAGCAAAGTTTGTATGTAATTTAAAAAAATATCGTGTAGCACAAGAATTAACACAAGAACAACTCGCTGACATTGTAGGTGTTCGTCGTGAAACTATTATGAGATTAGAAAAAGCACAATATAATCCGTCACTTAAATTGGCAATAGATATTTCAAGAGCTGTAAAAGCTCCGATAGAAGATATATTTATTTTTGAATAAAGACAGTTTAAAGCAGTTAGTCTTAGGATTGACTGCTTTTTTCGTACACAGAAAGGAGAGATTGTTTTATGCGTAAGATTTGGAATAAAGGACACCGTATCAGAGCCAGCGACAAGCACCTTGTTTACCACTTTTCCATAGGAACGCTTCTGTTTGTATTCGTGGCGGTTCTCCTGCTACTGAATAGTAAACAGCTCATGCGTACCGATTGGGAGCATTTCAGCTTGTTAGAGAACGGCTTGACGCTTTGCCCTTACAACTTCATAACTATACTGATAGCGACTGGTGTTTGTGCATTGGTCGCTTTTGGGTATTACCGCTTCTGTTACGACAGTTTCAAGAAGCTCCTGCACCGTCAAAAGCTGGCAAGAATGGTACTGGAAAACAAGTGGTATGAAGCCGATACCGTACAAGACAGCGGTTTTTTTACTGACCTGCAAAGCAGATCAAGGGAAAAAATCGTCTGGTTTCCAAAGATTTATTATCAAATGGAAAAAGGCTTGCTTCATATCCGCTGTGAAATCACGCTGGGAAAATATCAAGACCAGCTTTTACGGTTAGAGGATAAGCTGGAAAGTGGCTTGTATTGCGAGCTGACTGACAAGACCCTGCATGACGGCTATATTGAATATACCCTGCTTTATGATATGATAGCGAACCGCATTACCATTGATGAAGTACGGGCAGAAAATGGCTGTCTTAGACTGATGAAAAATCTTGTCTGGGAATATGACGCACTCCCTCACGCTCTGATTGCTGGTGGGACTGGTGGCGGTAAAACCTATTTTCTGCTGACGCTCATTGAAGCCTTACTGCATACAAACGCTGTCCTTTACATTTTAGACCCAAAGAACAGCGACCTTGCGGACTTGGGAACAGTCATGCCAAACGTCTACCATACTAAAGAAGAAATGATAGATTGCGTCAATGCCTTTTATGAGGGCATGGTACGACGAAGCGAGGAAATGAAACGACACCCGAACTATAAGACGGGCGAAAACTACGCCTATCTTGGACTGCCTCCCTGCTTTCTTATCTTTGATGAATATGTGGCATTTTTTGAAATGCTGGGGACGAAAGAAAGCGTGGGCTTACTTAGCCAGTTAAAGAAAATCGTTATGTTAGGACGACAAGCAGGTTATTTCCTTATCGTTGCCTGCCAGCGTCCAGACGCAAAGTATTTCTCGGACGGTATCAGAGATAACTTCAATTTCCGTGTGGGACTTGGGCGTATCAGCGAATTAGGTTACGGTATGCTGTTCGGTTCAGATGTGAAAAAGCAATTTTTCCAGAAGCGTATCAAGGGGCGTGGCTATTGTGATGTGGGAACAAGTGTTATCAGTGAATTTTACACGCCTTTAGTCCCGAAAGGACATGATTTTTTACAGACTATCTGCTCTCTTGCACAAGCAAGGAAGGACGGGACGGCGACGTGCGAAGCGAAAGGCGACGGCACGGACTAGCCGTTGCTGGTGTGGCGTAAGCCACGCCAGCAGGTAAAACCCCTCGGTATCTAACAGAGGGGTACGTTTGCAAATAGACAATAGACGAAAAACACAGGAAACATAAGGCTTATCGCATGGTTTCCTAGCAAAAATCGGCTGTGAAGTCGCCTTAAAAAACTTCACACTTGACAGATTGGGGGTATGGTTCTGAATGAAGAACAATGGATAAAAGAATTACGGGAAAAACGGATTGCTTACGGTATCTCACAAGGCAGGCTGGCGGTGGCGTCTGGTATCACAAGAGAATATCTCAACAAGATAGAAAGCGGAAAAATGAAGCCGTCAAAGGAACTTCTGAATACTCTGCATAAAGAACTGGCAAAGTTCAATCCAGAAGCACCGCTTACCATGCTGTTTGATTATGTGAAAATTCGTTTTCCCACGCTGGATATACAGCACATCATCAAAGATATATTAAAACTGAATATCAACTATATGCTCCATGAAAATTACGGGCGTTACAGTTATACGGAGCATTACTCTTTAGGGGACATCTTTATCTATACGTCGGCTGACGAAGAAAAAGGTGTCCTTTTAGAGTTAAAGGGGCGTGGTTGCAGGCAGTTTGAAAGTTACCTGCTGGCACAGCAAAGAAGCTGGTATGACTTTCTTATGGACGCACTTATAGACGGTGGCGTGATGAAGCGTATCGACCTTGCTATCAACGACCATACGGGCATTTTGGATATTCCAGAGCTTGCGGAAAAATGCAGGAAACGGGAATATATCGGAAAGTCCAGAAGCTATAAGTTTTACCAGTCGGGCGAGCTTATCAAGCACAGAGAGGACGACAGAGAATATATGGGGCGTACCCTTTATCTTGGGTCGCTGAAATCAGATGTGTATTTCTGTATCTATGAAAAGGACTATGAGCAGTACGTCAAGTTAGGGACACCTCTGGAAGAAGCCGACATTATCAACCGTTTTGAAATACGGCTTCGCAATGAACGAGCCTATTATGCGGTACGAGATTTACTGACCTATTATGACGCAGAACAGACCGCTTTTTCTATCATCAATCAGTATGTGCGGTTTGTTGATGAAGAACCCGACAAGCGAAAAAATGACTGGAAGCTCAATGACCGCTGGGCTTGGTTTATCGGCGATAACAGACAGAGCTTGAAGCTGACGACAAAACCAGAGCCTTACACCTTAGACCGCACATTGCGGTGGGTACAACGGCAGGTAGCACCGACCTTAAAAATGCTGAAAAAGATTGATAAGGGAAACGGTACAGACTACATGGAAACAATCGAACAGCAGGCAAAGCTCACAGAAAAGCATGAAATGATAATCAAACAGCAGACGACCCCTGCAAAAGATTTAGTAGAAAGTTAGGAGTGATAAAAAATGTGGGTATTATTAAAAGACTTCCTGCTGGTATCTATGGGAATGGGTATCGGCGTAGTCTTGATGTGTATTTTGAATGTCGGCAAAGAAGCTGACTATGAAATGGAACAATTAAAAGAAAGCGAGGACAATTAAATGAATTTCGGACAAAATTTATATCAATGGTTTTTATCAAACGCACAGAGCTTAGTGCTTATGGCGATTGTGGTTATCGGTATCTACTTAGGGTTCAAGCGTGAGTTTTCAAAGCTCATTGGCTTCTTGGTAGTTGCCTTGATTGCTGTCGGCTTGGTATTCAATGCCGGCGGTGTGAAAGATGTACTGTTAGAGCTGTTCAACAAGATTATCGGTGCATAAAATTTTATTGTAGTGCTAATATGTGAGTGATATAATATGGATATGAAGAAAACGACAAATATGAATTTGAACTTAGGAGGAAAACTATTGTGTCAAATATAAAACTAAGAAATACATATAAGTCTTATACAGCGATATTTGTAATTGGTATATTAGTAGGGTGTATATGTAGACTGTTAGATTATTTTCCCGCAGATACACTATGGAGTTTTTCATCACCTCAAACATTGTTTGGTTTTTGGATTATTACCAATACTATCATCGTTATGTTAAGCACCTCAAATATTTGTGCAGGAATTAGTTCGTTCTTGTATATGTTTGGAATGACATTAAGTTTTTATGCTTTACAAGCAATATTAGGAATGTTTATACCTATGTTTTCCGGCGGATTCCGCTTTGGGCTATTCATATTGTTTACTGTTTGGTCAATCGCTTGTGCAATAGCAGCATTTATTCTGTACTATTGGAATAGGGAACATATTTTTAGTTCAGTATTATATTCTTTACCAGTAGGAGCATTATTTGCTGAAACAATAGCAGTTTTTATTTATTTTTTGGAACATCAAACATTCCTATTTCAGTTGTTAATGGATATTATAGGAGCTGTTGTGTTTACCATAATATTTTTCAAAAAAGTAAACTATAGAAAAATGTATATTGTCGGAATTGTATTAAGTACTTTGGTATTTTATTATATTTTTCCATGGTAGTTTATATTGATAAATCCCAGTTTGACAATTTCATATCCATACACACAAAGCAGTTAGTCTTAGGATTGACTGCTTTTTTCTTACCTAAATTTTAGATTGGAGTGATGAAATGAGCGATATTTTTAAGGATATGCAGACGAAAGTCGGCTGTGATTATATTTCCGACCTGCCCTCTTACAAGCGTAAGGTGTGGCAGGAAATGAAACGACTGAACCCTGCCGATTATGAAGAAAGACAGTTAGAAGATTTTTCTAAATATGTGTTTGGTATGTCGTACCAGACCTTACAAGATGTGATGAAACAACAGAAAGGACGTGAGGAACAATGCAGGAAACAAGGGTGATGGTGGAAACGAAAGGAACAACTGGCGAAGAAACAACATCATACTGGTTTGACCTGCCGATAGATGTTGCAGAGTTTGAAGAAAAGTTAGGTGTCGGTGCAGAAAGTGGGGATTACCGCATTATCGAAAAGGTACTGCCCTTTGCTGATGAAGTCCACGAACATACAAGCGTGTACCAGCTCAACGAATTAGATTTTATGTACCGCCAGCTTTCAAGCGATATGCAGGAAGAATATGTATCACTTCTTACCGTGTATGAAAATTTAGAAGCACTTTATATTTGCAGGAACGTGATTACGGTTTATCCCGACTGCAAAAGCATGATAGATGTTGCAAGGCAAAAGCTGATGAACGACCCGACATTTAAGCATTTATCCGAGGACTGTCAAGAATATTACTTTGACTTTGAAGCCTACGCTTCTCACTTGCAGGAACACGGGAAATTTTTAGTAACAGAACACGGTATCTTTGAACTGCCAGAGTAGGAAATGAGGTGGTGCTTATGATTGATGATATGGCGGTTTACATTGCTAATCTTGGCAAATACAATGAGGGCTATTTAGTCGGTGCTTGGTTCACGTTCCCCATTGACGAGGAAGATGTGAAAGAAAAAATCGGCTTGAATGAACAGTATGAGGAATACGCTATCCATGATACCGACAACTTCCCCATTGCGATTGGCGAGTATGTTTCCATTGAAGAACTCAATGAGATGTATGAAATGATAGAGGAACTTCCCGACTATATTGTAGAGTGTCTGGACGAATTTATCAGCCACTACGGGACGCTGGAAGAAGTCGTGGAACACAAGGACGATATTTATTATTATCCCGACTGTGAAACTATGACAGACGTTGCCTATTACTACATAGACGAATTGCAGGCACTTGGGGACATTCCACCCAGCTTACAGAATTACATTGACTATGAAGCCTACGGGCGAGATTTGGATATGGGCGGTTGCTTTATTGAAACAAGCCGAGGTATGTGCGAGATACCATATTAACGCTGGAAGATCAGCGACAAGCATTGTTGTTACTGACAGCGTATTTCTCTTTAAGGGACAGTCTGAAAATGGCTGTCCTTTTCTATTTAGAAACTTACGAAAGGAGCTGAAAGAACTTGAAAAAGATTAAATCTTATACGGGTATCTGGAACGTGGAAAAAGTCTTGTATGCAATCAATGACTTTAACTTACCCTTTCCCGTTACCTTTACACAGATTACATGGTTTGTGATTACGGAATTTCTCATTATTCTGTTTGGGGATATTCCCCCACTTTCCATGATTGAGGGAGCATTTCTCAAATACTTTGGTATTCCCGTTGCTCTCACATGGTTTATGTCGCAGAAAACCTTTGACGGAAAGAAGCCGTACAGCTTTTTGAAATCACAGATAACCTATGCCCTGCGACCGAAAATCACTTATGCAGGAAAAGCCGTAAAACTGCATAAGCAGATACTCAATGAAACAATCACGGCAGTAAGGAGTGTGAACTATGTTCCCGATAAAATATATTGACAATAACCTTGTCTGGAATAAGGACAATGAGGTGTTTGCTTATTATGAGCTGATACCATACAACTATTCTTTCCTATCCGCAGAGCAGAAATTTATCGTGCATGACAGTTTCCGACAGCTTATCGCACAGTCCCGTGAGGGAAAAATTCATGCGTTGCAGATTGCAACGGAAAGCTCAATACGAAGTATGCAGGAGCAGTCAAAGAAGCTGGTTACGGGGAAATTAAAGGAAGTTGCCTGCCAGAAGATAGACGAACAGACCGAAGCGTTAGTATCAATGATTGGGGACAATCAAGTGGACTACCGCTTTTTTCTTGGCTTTAAGCTCATGGTTACGGAAGAACAGCTCAATCTGAAGAACATCAAAAAATCGGCGTGGCTGACATTCAAGGAATTTCTCCATGAAGTGAACCACACGCTGATGAATGACTTTGTTTCCATGCCGAATGATGAAATCAACCGTTATATGAAAATGGAAAAGTTGCTGGAAAATAAAATCTCCCGTCGCTTTAAGGTGCGTCGCTTGGAAATCCATGATTTTGGGTATCTCATGGAACATCTTTACGGCAGGGACGGTATCGCCTATGAAGATTATGAGTACCAGCTACCAAAGAAGAAATTACAGAAAGAAACGCTGATAAAATACTACGACCTTATCCGTCCGACAAGGTGTGTGATTGAGGAAAGCCAGCGGTATTTGCGATTGGAACATGAGGACAGGGAAAGCTATGTGTCCTACTTTACCGTCAATGCGATTGTTGGCGAGCTTGATTTTCCGTCGTCTGAAATCTTCTATTTCCAGCAACAGCAATTCACATTCCCCGTTGATACTTCTATGAATGTAGAAATCGTGGAGAACCGTAAAGCATTAACAACCGTCCGCAACAAGAAAAAGGAATTGAAAGACCTTGACAATCACGCTTATCAAGCAGGAAGTGAAACAAGCTCAAATGTGGTGGACGCATTAGACAGCGTGGATGAGCTGGAAACGGACTTAGACCAGACAAAAGAAAGTATGTATAAGCTCTCTTATGTAGTGCGTGTATCGGCTGATGATTTGGACGAATTAAAACGCCGTTGTGATGAAGTCAAAGATTTTTACGACGACCTCAATGTAAAGCTGGTGCGTCCTGCTGGGGATATGCTGGGGCTTCATTCTGAATTTCTTCCTGCCAGCAAGCGATATATCAATGACTACGTGCAGTATGTAAAATCAGATTTCTTGGCAGGTCTTGGTTTTGGTGCGACCCAGCAGTTAGGGGAAACTACGGGTATCTATATGGGCTATTCCGTTGATACGGGAAGAAATGTGTACCTGCAACCGTCGTTAGCTTCGCAGGGTGTAAAAGGTACAGTAACAAACGCTCTTGCTTCTGCTTTTGTCGGTTCGCTTGGCGGTGGAAAGTCATTCTGCAACAATCTTCTGGTATATTATGCGGTGCTGTTTGGCGGTCAAGCAGTCATTTTAGACCCCAAAGCTGAGAGGGGCAACTGGAAAGAAACGCTCCCAGAAATCGCCCATGAAATCAATATCGTAAACCTTACCAGCGACAAGGACAATGCAGGACTTCTTGACCCGTTCGTGATTATGAAGAATGTAAAAGACGCTGAAAGTCTGGCAATCGACATCTTAACATTCCTTACGGGTATTTCCTCTAGGGACGGCGAAAAATTCCCTGTACTTCGTAAGGCGGTACGCTCCGTTACCCAGAGCGACAGTCGGGGCTTGCTCCATGTGATAGACGAGCTACGCCGTGAAGATACACCCATATCAAGAAATATCGCAGAACATATCGACAGCTTCACGGACTACGACTTTGCACACCTGCTGTTTTCAGACGGTACGGTGGAAAATGCAATCAGTCTGGATAACCAACTCAATATCATTCAAGTAGCGGACTTAGTATTACCAGATAAGGATACAACATTTGAGGAATACACGACCATTGAATTATTGTCGGTGTCTATGCTGATTGTGATTAGTACCTTTGCCCTTGATTTTATCCATTCAGACAGAAGCATTTTTAAGATTGTAGACCTTGACGAAGCGTGGGCGTTCTTAAATGTGGCACAAGGCGAAACTTTATCAAATAAGCTGGTGCGTGCTGGACGAGCTATGCAGGCAGGCGTCTATTTTGTTACACAATCTTCTGGCGACGTGTCAAAGGAAAGTCTGAAAAACAATATCGGCTTGAAGTTTGCCTTTCGTTCTACTGACATCAACGAGATAAAGCAGACCTTAGAATTTTTCGGTATCGACAAGGACGACGAGAACAACCAGAAACGCTTGCGTGATTTGGAGAACGGACAATGCTTATTGCAGGACTTATACGGGCGTGTCGGTGTGGTGCAGATACACCCAGTCTTTGAAGAACTGCTACACGCCTTTGATACCAGACCGCCCGTACAGAGAAATGAGGTGGAGTGATGAAAGAAAGGATAAAAGGTGCGTTCACAAAAAGGAAGATACTTCACTTTCTCAAAATGGCTCTGTTTGTCGTGGCACTCTCCCTTATCCTGCTCTCACTTCTGGGGACGGTGGCTCATGCGACGGGGCTTGTGGACGATACCATAAACGCAGAAAATCTTTACTCAAAATATCCGCTGTCGAATTACCAGCTTGATTTTTATGTGGATAATAGCTGGTCGTGGTTGCCATGGAACTGGCTGGACGGTATCGGAAAATCGGTGCAGTACGGACTTTACTGCATTACCAATTTTGTCTGGACGATAAGCCTTTATTTAAGCAATGCTACGGGCTATGTGGTGCAGGAAGCATACAAACTTGATTTTATTAACGATATGGCAGACAGTATCGGACAAAGCATACAGACCCTTGCAGGCGTTACCGAGAACGGCTTTTCTTCTACGGGCTTCTATGTCGGTTTCCTGCTTCTCATTATCTTAATAGTGGGACTTTATGTTGCCTATACGGGACTTATCAAACGCGAAACCAGCAAGGCACTTCACGCTGTTATTAACTTTGTGGTGGTGTTCGTGTTGTCCGCTTCCTTTATTGCCTACGCTCCCGATTACATCAAGAAGATAAATGAATTTTCATCAGACATCAGTACCGCTTCTTTGGACTTGGGAACAAAAATCATGCTCCCCAACTCTGACAGCGAGGGCAAGGACAGCGTGGACTTGATACGGGACAGCTTGTTTTCCATTCAAGTGGAACAGCCGTGGCTCTTGCTTCAATTTGGTAACAGCAACGCAGAGGAAATCGGGACAGACCGTGTAGAAGCTCTGGTATCAGTAAGTCCAGAGGACGAGGACGGCAAGACCAGAGAGGAAGTCGTGAAAACAGAAATCGAGGACAATGACAACAACAATCTGACGATACCGCAGGTCGTAAACCGTTTAGGTATGGTGTTCTTCCTGCTATTCTTTAACTTAGGTATCACGATATTTGTATTCTTGCTTACGGGTATGATGTTGTTCAGCCAGATACTCTTTATTATCTTTGCAATGTTTTTACCTATCAGCTTTCTACTTTCCATGATACCGAGCTATGAAAGCATGGCAAAGCAGGCAATCGTGAGAGTATTTAATACCATAATGACACGGGCAGGAATAACGCTCATTGTAACGGTGGCGTTCAGCATTTCCAGTATGTTTTATAACATCTCCACAGACTACCCGTTCTTTATGGTGGCGTTCTTGCAGATAGTGTGTTTTGCTGGTATCTATATGAAACTGGGCGACTTAATGAGTATGTTCTCACTTAATGCTGGCGACAGTCAAAACATGGGACGAAGAATTTTCCGCAGACCGTATCTGTTTATGCGACATAGGGCTAGGCGTATGGAACACCGTATTGCAAGGGCGGTAAGTGCTGGCGGTATTTCGGGTGGTGTGGCTGGTGCGGTAGCTGGAAGTGCCGTTGCTGGCAAGAGAGCCGAAAGAAAAAATACGGCTTCTAAAGAAAATCGGGGCAATACCACTTCCAGCATGGGACAGCGTGCAGGCTCAAAGGTGGGTGCTGTCTTAGATACGAAAAATAAAGTGAAAGACAAGGCTAACGCTGTCAAAGAGAATATCAAGGATATGCCGACACAGACCGCTTATGCGGTGTATTCCGCAAAGGAAAAGGCAAAGTCCAGCGTATCAGACTTCAAGCGTGGCATGGTGCAGGAACAGCAGTCCAGACAGACGGGACGCTTGGAAAAGCAGGAACAGCATAGACAGAATATCGCTGACAAACGTATGGAGCTTCAAAAGGCACAAGAAGCAAGACAAAGAAAGACGGACGGATCAGCGACAACGGGAGCTACCCGTCCCCATGAGCGACCAGCCACAGCTTCAACCATTCCAAAGCCGAGTGCGGAAAAAATGCAGGAAGTGAAACGTCCTGCCACAGCGACCACTTCAAAAGCAAGTGAACCAGTCAAGACAAATGTTGTGAAAGAGCGTCCGTTATCTTCTGGTGCTTCTGATAAGAAAGCGACCCAGCCTGCACAGCCAGTACATAGGCAGAATGTAGAAAAAGTAGTATCGCAGGAAACACGCCAGAATTACAAAGCAGAGCGTACTACAAAGAAACAGACCTTTGAACAATCAAAGCGTACAACGGAACATACCGAAAAGAACCGTAACCTTGTAACGAAGAAAGGACAGAAGAAAAAATGAAACTGAAACATATCGCTCTTATTGGCAGTCTGTTTCCTATCCTCTTTTCCATAGTCCTTTTCTTTGGTGTCCTCATTAGTGCGGACAGCGACGACGAGAACAGCAACTTTTCTTCTGGCATTACGGGTATGAATTTATCCGCAGAAGTCTTGAAACATCAGCCTATGGTGGAAAAATACGCCAGAGAAAACGGTATCTCCGAGTATGTCAACGTGCTACTGGCTATCATTCAAGTAGAAAGTGGCGGTACGGCAGAAGATGTTATGCAGAGTTCAGAAAGTCTTGGTTTACCGCCCAACTCTTTAGATACGGAAAGCTCAATCAAGCAGGGGTGTAAGTATTTTGCGTCCCTGCTTTCTTCCTGTAAAAATCAAGGTATCGACGATTTGAATGTAGCGATACAGTCCTATAACTATGGCGGTGGTTATGTGGGATATGTGGCAGGAAAAGGAAAGAAACACACCTTTAACCTTGCAGAGAGCTTCGCCCGTGAGAAATCGGGTGGAAAGAAAGTAACCTACACCAACCCGATAGCCGTTGCGAAGAACGGGGGTTGGCGGTATCAGTATGGCAATCAATTTTACGTCGAATTAGTCAATCAGTATTTAACTGTTCCGCAGGTATCGGGAGAGCTGGCACAAAAGGTCATGAATGAAGCGTTAAAATATCAAGGCTGGAAATATGTGTATGGCGGTAGCAATCCCAACACTTCTTTTGACTGTTCGGGACTGACGCAATGGTGCTATGGAAAAGCTGGTATCTCCTTACCGAGAACCGCACAAGCACAGTATGACGCAACCCAACATCTTCCACTTTCGCAGGCAAAGGCTGGGGACTTGGTATTTTTCCATTCTACCTATAACGCTGGAAGTTATGTAACACACGTCGGTATTCTTGTTTCGCCGACACAGATGTACCACGCAGGCGACCCGATAGGATATGCAGACCTAAGTAGTAGTTACTGGCAACAGCACTTAATCGGTGCAGGACGAGTAAAACAATAGAAAGTGAGGATTTCATCATGTTTAGAAAGAATAAGAAACAGACAGAAACTATCAAAGAACCCAAAGAAAAAAAGGTGCGTACTTTCAAGGTAGGCACACATAAAAAATCCGTGATTGCATTGTGGGTGGTGCTTATCGCAAGCGTGAGCTTTGGGGCGTATAAGAATTTTACGGCTATCGACCAGCACACGACCCATGAAAAAGAAATCATAGAGCTTCGCTTGCAGGACACCAACGGGATAGAAAATTTTGTGAAGAACTTTGCAAAGCCCTACTACACATGGAGTAACAGCAAAGAAGCGATTGAAGCAAGGACGCAGGCAATCAGCGGTTATCTGACAAAGGAATTGCAGGACTTGAATGTGGATACCATTAGAACCGATATACCGACCAGCTCCACAGTTACAGATGTGATTGTATGGAGTATTGAACAGTCGGGAACGGACACTTTTTCTGCTACCTACGAAGTGGATCAGCAGATAAAAGAGGGAGAACAGACAAGCAATGTGAAAGCAACCTATACCGTAAAAGTCCATGTAGACGCTGACGGGGATATGGTAATCGTTCAGAACCCTACCCTTGCACCAGCAATCGAGAAATCAGATTATGAGCCTAAGACACCAGAAGCAAATGCAAGTGTAGACGCTGATACCGTCAATGACGCTACTGCATTTCTTGAAACATTCTTTAAGCTGTACCCGACAGCCACAGAAAAAGAGCTTGCCTACTATGTATCGGGAAATGTGCTTGAGCCTATCGGCAGGGACTACATTTATGCTGAACTGGTAAACCCTATCTTTACAAAGGACGGGGACAATGTGAAAGTCAAAGTTGCTGTGAAATTCCTTGATAATCAGACAAAGGCTACACAAATATCGCAGTATGAACTTGTGCTACATAAGGATAGCAACTGGAAGATTGTAGGATAATAAAATATGGAAAGTTTGCTTGACATTCTTTACTTGCAGGAGTATCATAAGATTAGAAAAGGAAAGCAAACTTTCCATTTGTTCAAGAAAGGGGTATGTTGTGAAAAATCGTTTAGAAGAATTACGAAAACAAAGAGGTATTAAACAAGAAGATTTAGCGACTGCTCTTGAAGTATCTCGTCAAACAATAGGCTCTTTAGAAAATGGACGCTACAATCCCTCTATTATCTTAGCTTTTAAAATTGCAAGGTACTTTCAAATGAGTATTGAAGAAATATTTATTTATGAGGAGGAAAGCAAATGAAACATAAGATACAAAAAGTTGAATTATTTATCGGTGTAATAATCTTTTTAGGTGGTTTACTAACTTATGGTTTAGGCGTACACCAACTATTGCCCGTACCTCGTCCAGATTTGGTTGTCTATGGTACAACGCTTATTGGAATAATATTGATTTTTATGGGTTGTGATATATTCAGTAAGCCAACAAAAGAAATGCAAATATTAGAAAATGATGAAAGAAATATCGCAATTACTAATGCTTCTCTTGCGAATGCTTATAAAGTAACACTTACATTATTGGTTCTTGTATTATTTGCTCTTGTCTTTATGGGATATATGAGTAAAGTTGTGTTTTTTTCGATAGCAGGAGTTATTGCTATCGGACAAATTACATGGGTTATAACAGCTCGTTATTTAGATAAAAATACGTCTTAATTCTTCAAGTATTTTTAGTTTTTCCTTCTCCATAACTACGCCCCATTCTTTTTTTGTATAGTAATATTGTATCATTAAGAATCACAAATCACAAGTGATTTATGATTAATCACTTGTGATTTGTGATAAGTGATTTGTGATTAATATATAAAAGCCCTCTTTAAAGGGCTTTTATGTTTATTTTGAAAAAGAGATAAAATCAATATATCCCTTTTCCCCAATTTTTACAACGGCATTGTAGGGCTTTTTCTCTTTGTTTTTGATTCCTTTTACCAGGGTTTCTTTTCCCTCCAGTAATTCTTTTACATTCGTTTTGGTTAGTTTTTTCTTTCTAAAATGTTCAGCTAAAGTAAACTTACATTCAGGATAATTTGAACAACCATAAAACGATTTTTTTAATACAATATTGTTGCCACACTTAGGACATTTTCCTACAAGGGGTCCCGAGCGCTTAGTGGGAATTTGTACCCCTTATCGATACAAATTCCCCGTAGGCGCTAGGGACCTCTTTAGCTTCTTGGAAGCTGTCAGTAGTATATCTAATAATTTATCTCCATTCCCTTTAGTAACGTGTAACTTTCCAAATTTAAAAAAGCGACTCATAGAATTATTTCCTCCCGTTAAATAATAGATAACTATTAAAAATAGACAATACTTGCTCATAAGTAACGGTACTTAAATTGTTTACTTTGGCGTGTTTCATTGCTTGATGAAACTGATTTTTAGTAAACAGTTGACGATATTCTCGATTGACCCATTTTGAA
Organism: Faecalimonas nexilis; assembly: GCF_059731825.1. Lineage (NCBI taxonomy): Bacteria > Bacillati > Bacillota > Clostridia > Lachnospirales > Lachnospiraceae > Faecalimonas > Faecalimonas nexilis. The sequence continues at coordinate 2,874,807 of NZ_AP029189.1, forward strand.
ACAAAGTACGTATATAGCTTCCAATATTTATCTGGAACATCTGTGGTATGGCGGGTAAGTTTTATTAAGACACTGTTTACTTTTGGTTTAGGATGAAAGCATTCCGCTGGCAGCTTAAGCAATTGCTGAATCGAGACTTGAGTGTGCAAGAGCAACCCTAGTGTTCGGTGAATATCCAAGGTACGCTTGTAGAATCCTTCTTCAACAATCAGATAGATGTCAGACGCATGGCTTTCAAAAACCACTTTTTTAATAATTTGTGTGCTTAAATGGTAAGGAATACTCCCAACAATTTTATACCTCTGTTTGTTAGGGAATTGAAACTGTAGAATATCTTGGTGAATTAAAGTGACACGAATGTTCAGTTTTAATTTTTCTGACGATAAGTTGAATAGATGACTGTCTAATTCAATAGACGTTACCTGTTTACTTATTTTAGCCAGTTTCGTCGTTAAATGCCCTTTACCTGTTCCAATTTCGTAAACGGTATCGGTTTCTTTTAAATTCAATTGTTTTATTATTTGGTTGAGTACTTTTTCACTCGTTAAAAAGTTTTGAGAATATTTTATATTTTTGTTCATGTAATCACTCCTGAAGTGATTACATCTGTAAATAAATACAGAAGTTAAACGATTTGTTTGTAATTTTAGTTATCTGTTTAAAAAGTCATAAGATTAGTCACTGGTAGGAATTAATCTAACGTATTTATTTATCTGCGTAATCACTGTTTTTAGTCTGTTTCAAAACAGTAGATGTTTTATCTACATTACGCATTTGGAATACCAACATGACGAATCCCTCCTTCTTAATTACAAATTTTTAGCATCTAATTTAACTTCAATTCCTATTATACACAAAATTTTAAGATACTGCAATATCAACACACTCTTAAGTTTGCTTCTAAGTCTTATTTCCATAACTTCTTTTACGTTTCCGCCATTCTTTGCTGTTTCGATTTTTATGATATGGTGCAAGTCAGCACGAACACGAACCGTCTTATCTCCCATTATATCTTTTTTTGCACTGATTGGTGTATCATTTCGTTTTTCTTTTTGTGCGCCTAAATTTCCCACAATCACTCACTTCTTTCTATTTCTTCTTATTCTTATTTTATCATCAACAATCACAAATCACTTGTGATTTGTGATAAGTGATTTGTGATAAGTGATTTGTGATTAATATATAAAAGCCCTCTTTAAAGGGCTTTTATGTTTATTTTGAGAAAGATATAAAATCAATATATCCCTTTTCCCCAATTTTTACAACGGCATTGTAGGGCTTTTTCTCTTTGTTTTTGATTCCTTTTACCAGGGTTTCTTTTCCCTCCAGTAATTCTTTTACATTCGTTTTGGTTAGTTTTTTCTTTCTAAAATGTTCAGCTAAAGTAAACTTACATTCAGGATAATTTGAACAACCATAAAACGATTTTTTTAATACAGAAAATGTAGTCTTTTGAAAGGTGGAATTAACAATGAAGAAAAAATTATCATTTATCATTGAGATTATTATAGGTATAATCTTTATATGTTTTGGATATTTCGTTATTGATACTGATTATTACGCTACACTTTTTTACGCAATGGGGTTCGGTTTAGCTTTTGCTTCTGGTGTTCAATTATTGAAAATTTGTTATTATGAAATGCCAAAAAATAAAGAAAAATTACAAAATATAAATAGAGAAAATCACATCAATAATGTTGATGAAAGAAAAATATTTTTAAGAATGAAAGCTGGTTCTTTAGTATATCAGTTAATGACTTTCGTGTACTTGTTTGTTGCTTTTGTACTTGCGTTACTTCATATTGAAGCATGGATTATAGGCATTATATTTGGTTTATTCCTACTGCAAACATTTTTAGGGATTATTCTATATAAGCATTTTGAAAAACATTTCTAAAACATTCAGTAAATTGTGACGAGGTAATACTATGATAGGACTTAAAAAACGAGATATTAAAAAAGCATTGAAAGCTGGTGCAAAAGCTGGCGGTGTGTCATTAGCTGATGTTCGAGCTGATATTGAAGCGACGATTGATGAAGCTATGAACAGCACCGACCCAGAAGTGCAGGAGAATTTCAGAAAGTATTTTGGAAATAAACGCCCTACTCCAGAAGAATATATTTACAAGATTACAAAAAAGACAAAAGTTTAATAGAAATCAAGTGCTGTAAGGGGGCTTGTGTCATGGAAAGTTTTAAGCATAATCTTATACGGTCATACACTACCTAACAGCATTTTATTAACAACTGAATATCTCACAGCTTTAATAGCTCGTACAGACTATATGTTTTGTGCGGGCTTTTTTTGTACCCGAAAAAATTTTTTCATTTTTTTTCAAAATCATGCAACAAATCACACCTTGCTGTACAGATATGGTGCGGAAAGAGGGATAAACACTTTTCACGTCATAACGGAAAGGGGGTGTGATGATATGAAACCGTCGGACTTCCAAAAGACAATACAATGTCAATTTGACTGCAAGCTCAAACGTGTAGTGAAAGGCATTGTCCGTAATTATCGCAAAGAATTAAAGCGACGAAGAAATAAGGAAATTTCCTATTGTGAACTTCCAGAAATCGTCGTAGAAAAGCTGGCAGTCTGGGACGAATACGAAAGCGATTATACCGCCTTTGATGTATGTGGTATTGAGGTTCGTGTCCTTGATGATGATTTAGCAGAAGCGATTAAGTATCTGTCTGAAAAAGACAGAGAAATCTTGTTGATGTATTTCTTCTTAGGCATGAGCGATACAGAAATCGGCGACAGATTAAAGATTAACCGTTCAACGTCGTTCCGCAGTAGGAAGAACTCACTTGAAGAAATCAAGAAAAAATTAAAGGAGAACATGAATGATGAATAACACACGCCCGTCATTTTACCTTATTTCGTCGGCTGTGGACGGCAACGTAAATGCGATTGAAAAGATACTGGCGTTGTATGACCCGTACATATCAAAATGTTGTTTGCGTCCGTTCTACGACAAATATGGTAATGTCTGCATAGTCGTAGACATGGAATTAAAAGGACGTATCAGAGAAGCACTTATCAAAATGATTTTGGACTTTGATATTCCTTTAGAAACCGAAGAATAACAAGCAGTAACCGCAGAGCATGATTTGTTCAATCCCCTCTTTCCTGCTCTGCCCCTGCTTTTACATGAAAGCAACACGCTTTCGCCACAGCTCTTTGACAACTGAATAAAGCAGACAGATACGTTTGTGAGATAGCGAGCCACGGGGACTGTACGCCACGACCTTTTCAAAAGAAAGCGAGCGACCCACGCAGTGATCCGAGAGCGACTGTTGGAAAAGTCGTTTTGCCACGACCTATCCTCACAGAATAATGATACGTCCGCATGGTGCGGTTCTGCCCACAAGAATGGGAATAGTTGAGATACTAACGGAGCTTTCCAAAGCCGTCTGCCTGCTTGTAAAAAATGACACACAGTAAAGGGGGTGCATAGATTATGAACAATACTGATGTGCCTATCTGGGAAAAATATACGCTGACGATTGAAGAAGCGTCCAAATACTTCCGCATTGGCGAAAAGAAATTGCGTAAATTAGCCGAAGAAAATATTGACGCTGGCTGGGTTATCGTGAACGGTAACCGTATTCAGATTAAGCGAAAACAATTTGAAAAAATCATAGATACATTGGACGAAATCTAATGTCATTGAGCCGTAGATATGGTATAATAAATATAGCGTATCACGGCTCATTCCATGACGGAAAGGAGCTTTACACTATGTCTAATGTAAAACGAAAAGACGGTAAAAATCGCAATTTGCGTAATGGAGAGAGCCAGCGAAAAGACGGAAGATACGTTTATAAATATACCGATATATACGGAAAGCCACAATTTGTCTATTCTTGGAAACTTGTACCGACAGACAAGACACCTGCTGGAAAGCGTGATGATATATCGTTGAGGGAAAAAGAAGCACAGATAAAAAAAGACCTTAACGACGGTATCGACACAGTCGGCGGTAAAATGACAGTCTGCCAGCTCTACGACAAGAAGAACAGCCAAAGAAAGAACATCAAAAGGGCTACTGAAAAAGGACGACAGTATCTTATGAACGCTCTGAAAAACGACCCGTTGGGTATGAGGGCGATTGATACTGTGAAGCAATCGGACGCTAAAGAATGGGCTATCAGAATGAGTGAAAAAGGATATGCCTATAAAACGATTGATAACTATAAGCGTTCCTTGAAAGCGTCATTTTACATGGCGATACAAGACGACTGTATCAGAAAGAACCCGTTTGAATTTAAGCTAAGTGATGTTCTGGAAGATGATACGGAGCAGAAAGTTATCCTTACACCAGAGCAGGAAGAACGCCTGCTTGCCTTTATGGAAAAGGACAAGATTTACAGCAAGTATTATGATGAGGTTGTGCTTCTGCTGGAAACGGGACTTCGTATTTCTGAATTTTGCGGACTGACGACGCATATTGATATGCAGAACAGAATACTCAATATAGACCACCAGCTATTGAAAGATAGCGAAATAGGCTACTATATTGAAACACCAAAGACCAAAAACGGAAAACGGGAACTTCCATTGACAGAACGGGCTTATCAAGCAATCCAAAGAATACTAAAGAGCAGAGGAAAAGCACAACCGCTGATTGTAGGTGGTTACAGCAATTTCCTATTCTTAAACCGTGAGGGCTTGCCTAAAGTTGCAGGAAACTATGAGGGTATGGTGCGAGGATTGATTAAGAAATATAACAAGTATCACACGGATAAGTTACCGAACATCACACCACATTCATTCAGGCATACTTATTGTACGAATATGGCAAATAGAGGAATGAACCCAAACACCCTGCAATATCTCATGGGACACGCTAACATAACCATGACACTTGGCTATTACGCACACGGTACATTTCAATCTGCAAAAGCGGAACTGGAAAGACTGGCTTGTTAATATCGGAGCTTATATTTACTACTCATTTACTACTTTTGGTTGCATTTTCATGCTGGTAAATGCCAGCTTATGCAAGGTATCTTCCAAAAAGAAAATACCGATAAAGCCCTAAAATACGGGATATATCGGCATTTACCAACTTATGAAAAGATAATCAGAAATTTAGTAAGTTTTTATTGTTAAAATTTCCATATCGTCCCTCCGTTTTGTATAGAATATCATACAAACCTTAACATAACTTTAATGAAAATTTATTATATTATTATTTTCATTAAGATCATCTCTAACAATAGCTAAGATGGGTTTCTTTGTTGTAGACATCATTTAACTTTTTTTCCTAACCACTCTTTTACTCTTGGTATAGATACAATTCCAAATATTAATGCTGCTATACCGATAATATTATCAATATAGTTACTATCCAATACTTTGAAATCTTTTACTATTGCAAGTATCGAAAAGAATAACAAAATTATACCTGCCGCAACAAGATATAAAAGTATGAAATGTAGTCATTAAATGTTTTTTCCTATTCCTCTCATTATCTTTCCCATTAGATTCACCTCCCTATTGATTTTCTCTTTTAACTTTAATACGAATACAAACCTATAATGGTGACATTAATTTTGAAAATTTTTCCTTTGAAATAAAGTACCTATATTCAAACTTCACCAAAAAAACTACACATAAAAAGGCAACAATTATCTACATAATCACTGCCTCCGCAAAATTTATTATTTTCCACTTTCCTTCTATGCCTTATTGTATCCAATAAATTTGTCTCTATAAACTTAATACAAAAGATTTGTCAATCCGTTTTTTATCCTCAATCATATATATTTAGTGTCCTAAATATGACGCTTTTATCTTTTATTCTATATTCCTCTCTTCTTGTCGTTATAGCACTACTTTCTTCTTTATGCATAAATATTCTTCATCTCTTCTACAATTACCAAACAACCAAATTGCAATTACATTTTCTAAAAATCTTCCTTCTTTTCCTTCAATCCCCCTCTGGCGAATACAAAAATAACCATCTCTATGTACGAATCAGGTCACCCGTCCGTCTATTTTCACCTATTTCATCTAGTGCTATTCTGTCCATACAGTCCGCAGAAACAATGTAAAAATGTACAAAACAGCACACAATATCACTCATTTTCTGCCTTATAAATAGTAACTCATAAATAGTTCTACAGAATTATTAGGAAAAAATTCCTTAAATTCGCCATATAACTGTGCTGCCAAGGTCTTGTTATGTGCAATTACTAATGTTGGTCTATTCAATTGTGCAATGACATTCGCCATCGTAAATGTCTTTCCCGAACCGGTTGCACCAAGAAGGGTCTGGCATTGGTTGCCTTCTTTAAAACCCTTTACAAGCTGGTCAATGGCTTGAGGCTGGTCGCCGGTTGGGGTGTATTCTGATACCAATTCAAAATGTTCCATATGTTTCTCCTCTGTTCAAATCAACCCTCATTTATTCCAAGTTTTTATCGTCCAATATTTCTGCTCAATGCCAAACGTTCATAGAGCGAACTTCCATACTGTCGAGCTAATTCATCTTTACTCCACCCATTTCTATATGCTCCTATCTCATAAAAATGGCGTTCTTCAATATTGTTTATTCGCATAAGAATAAGATAATGAGACCAGCTTAGATAAAATTTTCTCCCTTCCTGTGTAACTGGAAGTTTTTCAGATTGGGGAAACGGCGTTTCCCCAATTGAGTCCTTGGAATAAACCAGATAAAATTTACGCATAAGTTTTAAATTATCGTATGAATATCCTCTTCCAAATTTCTGTGTCAGTCTCTGAGACAATTCTTTCAAAATGTACTTCCCATATGCTGCACGTTCTTTTCCACTTTGTTCTTCTTCCACAATCATTCTCCCTGCTTCATAACAGAGGTATACCATCGTCATATTTACTGCAACTGATAATTTTTTTGCATTTTTTCTACCAAAACCGAATGCTCCTCAAATTTTGTGTTGAAACCCCTGACATTCCCGGAAAAGCTTTCCGCAAATCTTTACTCATCACATTCAGAAAGGATTTTCCCTATTTAGCATTTTTCTGCTTGCTGACAATATTTTTCCCAAGTTCCCAATATAAATCCAATAGTTCATAATTTATTTTAACATCATTAATCCAACTTTTAAAAAGTCTTTTACCATTGCTGGAAACCAAATACTTTCAGCCGAGTCATTCATCTTTAGTGGATTACCAAATCTAATGATATCTGTTTGTAAAATGTTATAAAATGTATCCACAGAGCAATAATGATAATATATTTTATTGTTCATCTTTTGCATCCACCACCTTTGCTGTTTCCAGCAAAACACGATCAAAATCACTCTGATACAATTGATCCTGCTTCACACGGTATTTTTCAAATTCATTTAGCGCATGTGTTTCTGCTATCTTAGCAGAAATACTCCCTGCATGTGTTAAAATTTCCTTCTTGGACAGTCTCAATAAACCTTCAAATTGTTCTGCCCAATCTTCCATTGTCATCGGAACTTGTTCTTCAGCCCGCATTTCTGCCAAATCTAAATAAGCATTAACAATCCTTGCCATTGCCGAAAGTTCCTGCTCAGTCAAATAATTTTTTGCGACTGTCACATCGAATCTTTGTATTTTCCCGCTAGGTGCATCTTTCCATGTTTGCAATCCCATGTTTTGCTTTTCACTGTCTGCTCTATGATAAATCACTTCTGCCGCTGTTTCTCCATGAATTGCCCAATGCAATTGATTTTGCACTTTTGCAAAAAATAGTCTTGTTGTTTGTGCTTTAGAGTCATAATCTATACTTGTCGCATAAATATCTGTAATTTTCTGATAAAATTTCCGCTCAGACAACCGAATCTCACGAATTCTTTCCAGTTGTTCTTCAAAATAATCTTTTGTTAATACAGTTCCAAAATTCTTTAATCGCTCATCATCCATCACAAATCCCTTAATTGTGAATTCTTCTATAATATCATTTGCCCACTTACGAAATTGAACTGCTCTAGGTGAATCAACTTTATTACCCACTGCAATAATGGCTTTTAAATTATAATGGTTCGTATTATAACTTTTTCCATCTGAAGCAGTTATTCGAAATTTTCGAATAACTGCATTCTCATCTATTTCTCCATCTGAAAATATTTTCTTCAAATGATAATTAATAGTATGTGTTTCTACATTATACAAGAGTCCCATCATTTTTTGAGTCAGCCACACATTTTCATCAAAATATATAGCATTAACATCACTTTCTCCAGTTGCTGTAATAAAGGTTAAATATTCTGCTGCTGAAGAACGTATCATAGATATCTCTTTCTTCTTTTTCATTCTCTCCCACCTTTCATAATTTCTATACCATATATTTCCCTTTTGTATGGAGAATATCTCTCTTGGTCATCCGTAAATAATCATCTATTCTGTTTCATCATAATATTCTGCTCTCAAAGAACAAATGTTCTTCTTTCATTTTATCTTATGTGCTGTTTTGTGTCAACTTTTCTTTTTAGGAATTTCTTGCACTTCCTTGCTATTTTCTTTGCTAATTTCATCTCTGCACTAGTGTACTTTATCACGCAAAAACCAGCGGAGATTCATCTTTCCCTGAATCTCCGCTGGTCTGATTCTTTATTCTATTACAATTCCATAATCTTTGCTTTATGTCTGATTTGTGGCAAAAATTTATTCAACAAATCTTCTGTCTTCATTTTCAAATGACTTGTATTAATCCCCGGATTGCAGCCAAACCATTCTTCCTGTGCAACTTCTTTGTCCACAATCAATTGAACATAATCGTCTTCGTCATTGATCAATCCCATGACAGACGCAGATCCCGGTTTCGTTCCAAGATGCTCTTTCATCAGTTCTCCTGAGGCAAATGAAAGATGCGGTACTCCGATTTTTTTACTCAATGTGTTCGTATCCAAAGATTTGTTTGCCGGAAGCACAACCAAAAAGAAACTCGTTTTTTTCTTATTGCACAAGAAAATGCTTTTTCGAATCTCTGTTCCAAGCGCCTTGTCAATCTCCTCACACTCTTCCATCGTCTCCACAACATCATTGTCGACTCTCTCATAAGAAATTTTCAGTTTATCCAGTATCTGATACACCTTTTTTTCTGTTGCTACGCGATCATCCGTCGGTGCTGTTGTATAAATATCACTAATATATATCATCTTAGTTCCCCTTTCTCTAATGCTTGTCTTTGATAAGGACATCTTAGCATTTTCGAGTAAAAAGAACTACCAAAACCTTAACAAAAAATATTAATATCTTAACATTTCATATTTTTATAAGCTTTTGGAGTAACACCAGTCATTTTCTTAAAACATTGAATGAAATGGCTCACACTGTTGAATCCAACCGCCCCGGAAACTTCCGTTACCGATAGTTCCGTCCCTCTTAGCAACTCTTTGCTTCTCAATATGCGGTATTCTGCCAGATACTCGTTCGGGCTTTTGCAGACAACTTCCTTAAATCCTCTGCAGCATTCTCCAACACTGACATTCCCTGCCTGCGCAATATCCGCCAGACACATCGGATGCATATACTGATTATGGATATAAGACAGCATCGCCTGTATCCGTTCCTGCTTTCTAATATAGCTGTTGGAAATTTTCTTTCCACTTTTCTCTATATTGCAAATCATCATGTACCATATCTCCACAATTTTTATTGCAATCTGATATTCTTCTCTTCCAACAGCTTGTCTTTTCTCTCTTCTTCTTTTAAACAGGAGCTCCATCTTTAGCAGAGTATCCAGTATCTCCTTCTGCCATGACGTTGTCCTTTTAAATTCAACTACCGCTATCCCGTAATTTCCCACATAGGGAAGCACAAAATTCTCCTCCATAGTACTCCCTGAGAAGAAAGATACTACCTTGTCCGGAAAATTAAAACTGAGATATCTGCCTCCATCGCTAATCTCTGTCGTTATATGGAGAAGATTTCGATTGATAAAAATTCCATTTCCTTCATCCAGCGTATATAATTTCCCATCTACTCTCAATTTCAGCTTTCCGCTTGTCACGACAGTAAACTGCAGTTCCTCATGCCAGTGCAAGTCCATATATCCCCTTCCCGATGGTTCAATATTCCCCTGCGTTACCGTGTACATCTCAATCGGAAACCCTTTATCCGTATAATAATTAATCTCATGTAATGGTTTTTCTATCTGCTTTGGATTGTATCTTTGCATTTTCATCACACTCTATTTAGAAAAAGTCTCGGTATTGATTCATATCATCATCATTATCGTAAAAGAAATCGTCATAATAATCATCGAAGAAATCATCACGCGGCTGTTCTTCATAGTACGGAGTCTGTTCTTCTATGGAAGGAACCTGACTCTCCACTGTGCCCGCTATCAAAATTATAGCAACCGCAAATACGGATAAAATCAGTCCAAATGCAGATGTCGCAATACCTGCAATCGCAAATCCACGTTCCTGTTTTCTCTTAGACAGATAATAGACCCCAAGTCCTGCTCCCACAACTGCACATAATCCGGACATCACCACCGTCCAGCACAAAAGAATAGAGACAATCCCAAGTACCATAGAGGTAATTCCCAGTCCTTTATATTGGTTATCCATCTTGTATCCCTTCTTTCTTCACACTACAATCAGTCTACCAGTCCAACCATCTCATTCACAGAAGTAAATCCATATTGTTTCATATAATCTTGAATTCCATCTACGATTTCCATCGTCACAGATGGATTATGGAAGTTCGCTGTGCCGACAGAGACTGCGCTTGCTCCTGCAAGGATCATCTCGATTGCATCCTCCGCACTTGCGATTCCTCCCATTCCGATGATCGGCACTTTTACCGCATGGAATGCCTGATATACCATGCGGACTGCGATTGGATGAATCGCCGGTCCTGACACTCCGCCCGTTTTATTTGCGAGCACAAATTTGCGACGGTTAATGTCAATCTTCATTCCTGTAAGTGTATTGATCAGAGAAATTGCATCTGCTCCGCCTGCTTCCACTGCCTTCGCCATCTCTGCAATATCAGTCACATTCGGACTCAATTTCATGATGACCGGCTGTTTTGCATATTTCTTTACTGCTTTTGTAATCTCTTCTGCCGCTTTCGCATTCTGACCAAATGCAATTCCACCCTCCTTGACATTTGGACAGGAAATGTTGATCTCCAGCATATCTACACCCTCGTCTGCAAGACGTTCCACAACCTCACAGTAATCTTCTGTAGATTTTCCACACACATTCACGATAATCTTTGTGTCATACTGTTTTAAAAACGGAATGTCTCTCTCACAGAACAATTCAATCCCCGGATTCTGAAGACCTACTGCATTCATCATTCCACCGTATGTCTCTGCAACTCTCGGTGTCGGATTTCCCGCCCAAGGAATATTTGCAACTCCTTTTGTCGTGACGGCTCCAAGTCTGTTCAAATCAACAAACTCTGCAAATTCTGCTCCCGAACCAAATGTACCGGATGCCACTGTCACCGGATTATTCCACTCTACACCTGCAATATTTACTTTCATATTCATTAGATCTCCACCTCCGTAGACAGGAATACCGGACCGTCCTTGCAAATGCGCTTGTTATTTACATTGCTGTGGTGATCCTTTTCTTTTGACTGGCATACACACGCAAGACATGCCCCGATACCGCACGCCATTCTCTCTTCCAGAGAAATATAACATTCAATTCCTTGTTCCTCTGCATATTGTTTGATTGCGCGAAGCATTGGAGTAGGTCCACATGCGTAAATGATATCCGCCTCAAGTCCATTTTCACGAATCGCATCCATGACATTTCCTTTTGTTCCGACACTTCCATCCTCTGTCGAGATATAGACGGTTCCATTTTCCTCAAACTGCTCCTTTAAAAATGTATCTGCATCACGATATCCCATGATAATCTGCTTCTCACAGTCAAGCTGTTTTGCAAGCTCCAAAATCGGCGGAACTCCAATACCTCCACCTATCAAAAATGCTCGTTTCCCTTTTCCTGCTTCTAACGGAAAACCATTCCCTAAAGGTCCAATGATCGGAAGTGTATCTCCCGCTTTCATCTTGGAAAACTGCTCTGTCCCCGTCTTTTCTGCTGTCACACGGTATACAACCCGAAGTTTCGATGTTTCCGTATCAATCTCGCAGATACTGATCGGTCTTGGAAGCAGTTTGCTTCCGTCATTTGTGTACATGGAAATAAACTGTCCCGGTCTTGCAGTCTTTGCAGCTTCCGTCTGAATCCACATACTAAAAATCCCGTCTGCCAGCTGTTCCTGTGAAACAACTGTAACTGTCTCTCTCTTTCTCGCTGCCATCTTACATTCTCCTTATCTGCTCTCGAGCGCTCCATTAATATCTTTCACCATTGCCTCAACAGCTGCTCTTGAAGCCTCTCCAAAATTCTCTGCGCCAAATTTCGCATATGCTTCCTGTTTGTACGCCGCGATAATTCCACGTGAAGAATTTACGATTGCTCCTAGTCCGTCTTCGTTAAAGAAATGAACAAGGTCTTTTCCCTGGCCTCCCTGCGCTCCGTATCCTGGAACAAGGATGTAAGATTTTGGCATTACTTTACGAAGTACTTTTCCCATCTCCGGATAAGTTGCCCCTACAACAGCTCCGATATAGCTGTATTCGTCTCCCATGCAGGTTTCTCCCCACTGTGCCACTTTTTCTCCTACCAATTCATACAATGGTTTTCCATTGATCAACTGATCTTGAAATTCTCCACTTGACGGATTCGATGTCTTTACTAAAATAAAGAGTCCCTTCTTTTCTTCTTTGCACACATCGATAAATGGATTCACCCCATCCGAACCAAGATATGGGTTCACTGTCACAAAATCCTCGTCAAACGGCACATATGATTTACTTCCCACCTGCACGCGTCCAAGGTGACCGACTGCATATGCTGCTGATGTAGAACCAATATCACCACGTTTGATGTCACCGATGACAACAAGTCCTTTTTCTTTACAATAATCCACTGTCTTTTTAAATGCTTCCAATCCCGGAATCCCAAACTGCTCATACATTGCAATCTGTGGTTTGACTGCCGGAATCAGATCATATGTCTTATCCACGATTTCTTTATTGAACTGCCAGATTGCCTCCGCAGCGCCTTCCAATGTCTCTCCAAATTCTGCAAACGCTTTTTTTTGCACCTGCTCCGGAATATAATTGAGCATCGGATCCAGACCAACTACGATCGGCGCCTTTGTCTTTTTAATATTCTCTACTAACTTGTTAATCATCTTTCATTCCTCCTAGTATGATGTATTTTCATATACGATAGTGCCGTCCACCAATGTGTAACGCACATCGCCTTTCACTTTCCAACCGTCAAACGGTGTATTTTTCCCTTTTGAGAAAAATGTATTTTTGTCAATTATGTATTCTCTGTTCGGATCGAAAATCACGAGATCCGCAATCTTTCCTTCCGAAACTGCTCCCTTGTCCTGCAAGCCTAAAATCTTTGCCGGGTAATAGCTTGTTTTTTCTGCCATCTGCATCGGTGTCAGAACTCCGGTATCCACCAATTCCGTGTAAGTCAGACTTGCCATTGTCTCAAGTCCTACGATACCGAACATCGCCTCTTTCATAGACTTATTTTTTTCCTCCTCTGAGTGCGGTGCATGATCTGTAGCAATCACGTCCATAATATCTTCCTTCAGTCCTGCTTTCAGCGCTTCCACATCGCTTTTTCCTCGAAGCGGCGGATTCATCTTGAAGTTCCCATGATCTTCTGTAATATCCCCTGTCGTCATTGTAAAATGATGCGGACACACCTCTGCTGTGACCGGCAAGCCCTCTTTTTTTGCTGCCCTCACCAGTTTGACACTGTCCTCTGTTGAGCAATGACAAAGATGCAGCCTCACCCCAGTCTCTTTCGCAAGGAGAATATCTCTTGCCACAATGACATCTTCCACCGCGTTCGTAATTCCTTTCAGCCCCAGTGTCTCTGCCTTTTTATCGGCGTGCATCACTCCGCCTTCCACCATTGTAATATCTTCACAGTGTGCAAAAATCGCAATTCCTTGTTCTTTTGCAATCTTCATCGCCTTACGGTATAAAGATGCATTCATCACAGATTTTCCATCTTCGCTGATTGCGTGGCATCCTGCTTTTGCCATTCCGACAATATCTGCGAGCTCCTCGCCTGCCTGTCCAACTGTAATCGCGCCGAGCTGTATCACATGCACTTTGGACTCTTTTTTTGCCCTTTCATGCACTTGTCTCACTTTCTCTTCTGTATCAATAACAGGTTTTGTGTTTGGCATTGCACAGATTGTCGTGACACCACCTCTTGCCGCCGCATCTCCTCCTGTCTTAAGCGTCTCTTTATATTCCAGTCCCGGATCTCGCAAATGCACATGCAAATCAATAAATCCTGGCATCACAAAACAGCCTTTCGCATCAATCACCTTATCTGCTGCATCTGCAATATGTTCTGCCACCTTTACAATCTTTTTTTCTTCCACAAGGATATCATATATCCCCTCTGTTTTACTTTCCGGATCCAGCACATGTCCATTTTGAATCAAAATTTTCATTATGTTTTCATCCTTTCTTCTAGATTTGAGCATAAAATTACATACTACTTTTATTCTATCATAGAGACAAAAAAAATGGAATGCAAAATTTACATTCCATTTCCCTTCACAATCTCAATTGCTTTTTCCAGCTGATTATCTGCCGCCGGATCTTCTTCATTGTATTCATATTCAACTTCCACATCCGGATCGATCCCCGTCCCATGAATATTTCTTCCCTTCGGTGTAAAATATTCGGAGATGGTCAATTTAATACTTGTTCCATCTGTCAACGGAAATATCTGTTGTACGATCCCTTTTCCGAATGTAGTTGTTCCCACAAGTGTTCCAACTCCATAATCCTGAACCGCACCCGCAAAAATCTCAGATGCACTGGCACTGTTTCCATTTGTCAGCACTGACAGCGGAATCTCCAGCTTATGTTCCTCATCTGATGTGTAAGTTTCTCCTTCTCCATTCTTGTCTTTCGTAGAAACAATAGTTCCTTCCGGCAAAATCAGATCAAGGATGTCACAAACAGTGTCAAGATTTCCTCCCGGATTGTCGCGAAGATCAATGACAAGTCCTGTCATTCCCTGAGCCTCTAAATCTTCCAAGGCAGAAGCAAACTGATCATACGTCACGGAATCAAATTCTGTAATTCTGATATAGCCGATTCCGTCTGAGTTCATCTCGTGTTCAACCGTATGTACTTCCACCACTTTTCTCGTCGCTGTCGCCGTATACTCTTCCATGTTTTCACCACGAAGAACTGTAATCTCTACCTGCGTTCCCTCTTCCCCTTTAATCTTGGCAACAACATTATTGAGATCTTGACCGGTCACATCCTCTCCATCGATTTTATAGAGAATATCTCCCGCCTGAAATCCGGCTTCTGCTCCGGCTCCTTCTTCGTACACATTCACAAATGTCATGGCTCCTGTCTCAGAATCCTGCGTGATTGAAACACCAATTCCACTAAACTTTCCTTCTGTTGACTCAAACAGACTGTCCGTCTCCTCTTTGTCATAATAAACAGAATACGGATCACCAAGACCACTTACATATCCTTTGATCAAAAACTCTTTCAATTCATCATCTGAAATTTCATCACTATGAAGATAAACTTCATCGATCAAGCCTCTAAGTGTCTCCAATTTCTTTTCAGTTCCCATCGTGACAACTTTGTCATCTCTAGACATTTTATAGATGAAGAAGCTGCCTCCTACAAATGCTACCGCTAATAACATAGCAAGGGCACCGCAAAGTGCCCCTTTTAAAAAGCTATTTTTCTTTTTCATTCACCAATATACCTTCTTACATATAATTTGACGGGTTCACCGGAACACCATTTAATTCCACCTGAAAATGCAGGTGGTTTCCGGTCGATTGTCCTGTCGTACCTACGCCTCCGATATTCTGCCCTTTTTCCACTGTCTGACCTTCTGACACATACGGCATCTGCCACATATGCATATATTTTGTCACAAGCCCATTGCCATGGTTGATAACAACCCAGTATCCGGCAGAGTTGCTGTATCCGGCTGTTGTCACCTTTCCGGCTGCTGCCGCATAGATCGGAGTCCCCGGCGCCGCAGCATAATCATGTCCCTTGTGCGGTCTGGAATCACCGATTCCCTCACGTACTTCTCCGAAGTAGCTTGACTGGTAACTCATACCCGGACAAGGATGAGTGAAGAAACCATTCCCACTCACAACAGAATCTCCGGCAGTACCGCCAGAATTTCCATTATTCTGCTGTGCCTGCTGCTTAGCTGCCTCCTCTGCTTCCTGCCTTCTTCGCTCTGCTTCCTTGGCAGCTGTGATCAATCCCTGCACTTCGGTCATCTCGGATTCAATACTCGCAATCTCCGAAGCCTTCTCCGTCAAAAGCTTCTCCACTGCTGTCTGCTTTTCTGTGAGACTCGCCTGAAGTGTGTGCAGCTCTTCATATTCTTTATTTAACTTTGCCTCTTCTTCCTCCACTTTCTTTACAAGCTTCTGGAATTTTTTCAACATATCTCTGTCATACTCAGACATCTTTGTGGCGTACTCCGCCTTATTCAAAAAGTCTGCCATATCTTTTGCTTCCAGCATGATCTCTAAAAATTCGGAACTTCCATTTTCATAAATGTACTTGATTCTTTTTTTCATGCTTTCATACTGATTCTGCTCATCTACCTTTGCGTTGACAAGTTCTTCTTCAGCCTTTTCGATTTCCGACTCTTTTTTTGTCATGTCCTCTTCTGACTTTTTCATGTCCGTCACAATGGTATTCAATTGTTCCGCCAAAGAAGACTTTTCTGATTCGGCGGCCTTTTTCTGTTCTTCTAATTGCTGTGCCTTCTGTTGTGCATCGGATAAATCCGTCGCATATGTCGGCATGATAAAACTGAGTGAAAGTACTCCTGCAATCATACAGTTCGCAATTCTTCTTCTTTTTGTCATAAAGTCACCTATGCCTTTAAATGTTTCCTAATCGTAAAGAAACTTCCCACAAAACCAATTCCTACTCCGAGAATTAATCCAACCGGCAGTAATATCTGATATACCTGCCCCACCGGAAGAAAGTCTAAAATATTATTTAAAATTTTAAATCTTTCCAAAACATAATTAACAACTTTTCCATATGCAAAGTACAGTGCCACAAGCGGTACCGCCGCTCCGATCAAACCGATGAAGATACCTTCCACGATAAATGGCGCTCTTACAAAAAAGTCTTTTGCACCTATGTATTTCATAATCGCAATCTCTTCACGTCTGATTGTAATTCCCATCGTAACCGTATTGCTGATCAGGAAAATAGATACTGCAAGCAGAATCAGGATAATTCCTCCTGAGACATATGCAATGAGCACATTCACATTTCCTAACGCATCGGCAACGACATCTGATTTGTTGACCTGGCGAACTCCGTCAAGTCCCTCTGCATATTTTACAAGGTCTGCCTGTGTCTCAACTGATTTTAAATATACTTCGTAGTTATCAGAGTCAATCAACGGGTTATCGCCTTCAAATCCCGCTGCCACATCCGCATTGTCCTCTCCAAAATAATCTTTCTGGAAGTCTTCCCATGCCTGTTCCGCGGAAATATATTTCACCTCTGCCACATCATCTCGGCTCTTTAGTTTCTCGCCGATCTCTTTAATCTGCTCGTCCGTCGCATCTGCATCGAAAAGCACCGTAATTGCTACTCCTTCTTCAGCCTTATCTACAATGTATCTAAAATTTATTACAATTGAAAAAAATACGCCGAACAGGAAAATACATGCTGCCATCGTCGCCATAGAGGCAATGGAAAACATCTTGTTTCTCCCAATATTCTTAACCCCTTGCTTTATCGAATATCCTAGTGTACTGATTCTCATTATACATACCCACCTTTTTTCTCGTCGCTGACAATGCTGCCCTGTTTCATTGTTACAACTCGTTTTTGCATTGCATTTACAATCTCATGATTATGTGTAACTACAATGACTGTAGTTCCTCTGTCGTTTGCCTCCTCCAGCAACTTCATGATCTCCCATGAATTAGACGGGTCCAGGTTACCGGTCGGCTCATCTGCCAGCAAAATAGACGGCTCATTGATGATCGCTCTCGCGATCGCCACACGCTGCTGTTCTCCTCCTGACAGCTCCTTCGGAAACGATTTATACTTTTGCGCCAGTCCCACCAGCGATAATGCCGCAGGAACTTTCTGTTTGATAATACGAGTTGGTGCCTCTGTCACACGAAGTGCAAATGCAATATTTTCATATACATTCCGATCCTTTAAAAGGCGGAAATCCTGAAACACAACTCCGATTCTTCTGCGGTATTTCGGAATATGTTTGTGTTTCATTTTTCCAAGATCCTCACCCATAACAGTAATTGTTCCGGATGTTGGATCCAGCTCTTTCATCAGCAAACGAATCAAAGTCGATTTTCCCGACCCACTGTCTCCTACGATAAATACAAACTCGCCTTGCTCAATCGTCAGACTGATTCCATTGAGCGCAGCTATCCCCTTTGAGTATTCCTTCGTAACATCTTTTAATTCTATCATACGCTCCTCCATAATTATTAATACTCCAACGTTTCCATATGTTTCATGTATTTTACAACCATCAGCGCAATCTTAAATGTAATGGCATCCTCAAAGACACGCAGATCAAGTCCTGTGCTCTTTTGAATCTTATCCAGTCTGTACACCAGCGTATTACGGTGAATGTACAATTGTCTTGATGTCTCAGATACATTCAGACTGTTCTCAAAGAACTTATTAATTGTGATCAAAGTCTCCTCGTCAAAATCATCCGGTGATTTCCCCTCAAAAATCTCTCGGATAAACATTTTACAAAGTGGTATCGGAAGCTGGTAGATCAGACGTCCTATTCCGAGTGTACTATATGCTATCACATCTTTTTCGTTAAAGAAAATCTTTCCGACATCAAGCGCAAGCTTTGCTTCTTTATAAGATTTTGAAACTTCTTTGATGTCGCTTACGATCGTACCATATGCGACATGCAATCCTTCTTCGCCTTCTGCTTTTAATAATTCCAGCATTGCATTCGCAGCCTGCTCCATCTCCTGATAGCCTTCCCTCGCTTCCAGTTCCTTTACGACAATAATATTTTTTTCATCGACAGCTGTGATGAAATCTTTGTTTTTTCTTCCAATGGACACTCGCACATGTTCAATCATATTCGCATCTTTCTCATACGCCATCTCGATAATAAATACGACACGTCTTGCATCTGTATCAATGTGTAGTTTCTTTGCACGATTATAAATATCCACAAGCAACAGATTATCCAATAACAGATTTTTGATAAAATTATCCTGGTCAAATCTTTCTTTATATGCAATCAACAGATTATGAATCTGGAATGCTGCAAGCTTTCCGATCATATATGCATTTTCATTTTCCCCGTAAGCAAGTAATATATATTCTAACTGATATTCGTCAAAAATTTTAAAAAATTGACATCCTTGCACCACCTGGCTGTCTGCAGGTGAATCTACAAAAGATTTTATCGAGGTTGCATAGTCATCTGTCTCTGTACAAGTCCCCGCAAGCACTTTTCCCTCTATATCTACTACACATAAATCAATTCTTGTAATTGCTTTTAGTCCTTCAATTGTGTTTTGAAGTATTTGATTTGATATCATTCAATTCCCTCCACTCGTAATTTTCATATGCATTTTCTACAATACATTTTTTTCTTAAAATGGTTAAACGCATATTTCTACGTTATATACTAATGCAAAACAGCAAAAAAAGAAAGAGGAAATCATAATTTTTTATGCATTTCCTCAATTTTCCTTTTGCTCTTATCCTTTTTCCACACTATACATTGTTCACAAATTCTGATTTTGCTTACGTTCTTTCTCAATCTTTTTCTTCACGATGTGTTGTGTAAAAAATGCCTTCAGCCGTCTTCTTCCAAATCCCGTTCTCCTGCGTTCTTTCAATCCAGTACCCATTCCGAACCAAATTCTGGCATTCAAAAGTGTGCGGTTACGAAGAATGACTTCTTCCTGAAGCGGAGATGGAAGCGCCGCAAAGATACAGTCGGTCTCTGCACCGTTGATTCGATTGACAATCATGTCATCGGACTTTCCGTGTTCTTCCATGGTCGCAGTCTCAGAGATAACAATCCCGCTGTATTTTCCTGTCACATATTCTCTCAGTTCAGACAAAGCCTCTTCATCTTCGGCGAGCAAAAAAACCTTTTTGTGGCTTTTATGCAGAAATCGCATTACCATTTTCACGAACAGCAGTGTCTTGGCCTCATTCAAATATTTTGAGTCAGTCACTCCTGCCGCCTCTAATATTGATTTATCTCCTGCAAATGTAAGGTCAAACTCATCAATATATGGCTTTTCTTCTTTGTTCAAAAGCTGCGACAACGTATTCATCGTCACCATCTCGATCACATTGATCGGTTCTGTCTCCATATATTCCATGACCTTTTTCATTGCTTCCTTAGCCGTGTAATGATTAATTGACACGCCTAATACTTTTATTTTCTCATTCATAACCTCACCTGTTGTTTCTCCCCAGTTTTACGATTATAACAAATCTCCCTTCTCTTTTCAAGTCCGGTTCGAAATTGTTCACACTTTGGTCACTACTCTTTTGCTTTCTCCATCTCTCGCCTTTTCTTCGTAATCAGTCCGCCGATTCTCCCGGTCTCTTTTGAAGAAAGCGCCTTCCAGCCATCCTCCAGCACCTTATCGAGCAATCCCAATTCTTCTGCAATCTCATATTTTAATTTTTCTTCCGGCTCCAGCTTGCTTAAGCAAATCGGTTTTTCTTTCTTTTTAGACATAATAAAAATCCCCTTTCCGTGATGGTAAGAGGATTTCCATTTTTTTCATTTTTATTCCAGACTATTTTTCAAATTTTACATTGACACTTCCCATGCCACATTCAATATTCAAATTTTTCGATGCCCCATGGTCAATCTGTTGCTCAACTGCGATTCCTGAATAACTTCCGTCTGCAATCTTCACTTCACCCATTCCGCACTCCAGACTATAGTTATAGTCTTCTTGTTCTCCATGGAGCACAAGCGTTGCAGAACCCACTCCACATTCCAGATACATCTCTTGCGCCATAATGCCCTGTATCTCTGCGGCTCCTGCCGCCACCGCAACATCCGCATTTTCCGCATGTACGCTTTGGAGCTCTGATTTCAAACTTCCTGCTCCTACTGAAATGTCCATCTCGTAGAATTTCACATCCTGCGGCAAGTACAAAATAATCGTCCCTGCCTGATTGATTCGATTATTTTCCAAATCTGTCTCAATGTTCAGTGTGTTTCCTTCCTTATAGATTTGGAGATTTGCTCTCTCGTCAATATCTTCAGTGCCCACACATACTTTTTCATTTTGAGAAGGCTTCATATATACACTCATATGATCCACATCAATTTCCAGATTTTTTACCCCTTCGAACGTTTTTTCTTCGCCGGTCTGCCCTGTGCTTTCCTTTACTGTCACCACCCTGTTGCTCAATGGAAATATATATGGGAAACCAAACTTGATCTTTGAAAAAGAGACTCCCAGTATAAATCCCAAAATCAAAAACAGCACGCCGATTCCGGCAATCGCACCACTTGTGATCCAAAATCTCTTCCATCCTTTTTTCATTATGACACCGCCTTTCTATGAAATGGTTTTTTGCAAATTTTTACAATCCACCGAAACATCTTCGGGAATGCAACGAAGCAAAGCTGCACAAGCAACACAACTCCCACCATTCCAACTGCGAATAAAATCATTCCGCTGCCAATCAACGTAAATGCCTCCGGAAGCGCCACGGCAATCTGCGTAAGCCCGCCAATAAACAATGCGATACCTACAACTGCAAGACATCCTGCCGCTATAACAAATGCGATCAGAGCAATAAATCCCGAAAACACCACTGCCAATACCGTCAGCGCCACACCTAGAACGATCGGGCCGGCAATGGATAAAACAAACAGACCACCTACTATGATCAGGAGAATCTTCCACCAATTGTTCGTATCTTTCTCTTCTTTTTCAGCCGGATACACAGGGGCTTTCGTTTCCCCAGTATTATTTCTCCCGTAAATTTCCGCTTTGATTGCCGCCGCTACCTTTTCCGGGCTATCTAATTCTGCTGCAACTTTTTCTTCATTCTCCTCACCGGCCTCATCAAAATAGTCGTTGTAGTATTTCATTGCTTCCTGTCTTTCTTCCACCGGAATGTCCTGAAGCATCGCTGCCAGTCTTGTCATATATTCTACTCTGTTCATTCATCCACACCTCCCTCAAATATCTTGCAGATCTTCTCTGAATAGCTTTTCCACTCTTTTCGATACATCTCCAACTGTTCTGTCCCTCTCTTTGTCACTTTGTAATATCGCCTGTTCCTGCCGTCAAACTGCATATCATACACCTCCAGACACCCATCTTTTTGAAGACGCCTGAGCACCGGATATAAGGTTGACTCCGATACTTCCAACGCCTGCCTGACATCCTGTGTGATCTTATATCCATAAGTCCCCTGCTGCTCTTTTGATACTACAGCCAGAACAATCGCATCCAGTAAGGCTGCTCCTGTATTAAATACCATGACCTCACTCCTTTCTATTTGATGCAATATTATTTTTATACACATATTATATGTCATATAATATTATTAGTCAATATAATATTACAAAAAAAGTAGGAGTTTTATCTCCTACTTCAAATAAACATATATCACAATTCCAGCCTGCAACAAAAGAATTACAGGCACTCCAATATAAAATTTCGGCTTCTGAGTCTTATGTCGGAATATTTGCATCCCGACACAGGCTCCAACAGAGCCTCCCAAAGCCGCCATTGAAAGAAGCGTCGCCTCCGGTATCCGCCACCTTTTTTTGCGCGCCTTCTGTTTGTCTATTCCATATAAGAAAAATGTCACGATATTGATCGCCAGTAAATACCACATTATATATCTCATATTCACACCTCGATTTCTTTTTGCATTGTAAAGGAATAAATAATCTTCTCTTTTACACATTTTCCTGTAAGCTGTTCCAATGCCCGCGCATAATAATCAAGCTGTGTATGATATTTTTCCCTCAATATCTCTTCTTTGAACACTCTGTCTGTCTTATAATCCAAAACAACCAATTCTCCATCTTCTTCAAACCAGACGTCGATGATTCCCTGAACGAGAACAGTTTCTTCCAGGCTTTCCCCTTTATAAAGTTCATCTGCATCTATTCCAAGAACAAAAGGCTGCTCTGCCCACAGTGTCCCCCGAACTGCCGCTCGATGCATTCTCTCTCCGACAGGTGTGTTTAAAAACCGTAAAATATCCTTCTCCCGAATCGAAGTACACATCTCCTCCGACAGCTTTCCGCTTCGTTTTTGCTCCTCGATCAGTTCCTTCAATGTCACTTCATCATACTTTTTCGAGAAATCAAGCAATTCCAGCAATCTATGATAAGCGCTTCCTCTTGATGCCCCGGTAAGCTCCTCCTCTTCCTGTAAAAATTTCGGAAGAAGGGGAACGACATCTGCCTCATCAAACACAAGTTCTCCGGCTTCTTCTTCCAAATAAGCACGTTTTTTCAGTTCTGATACCGTCATTTTTTGCTTCAGTTTTCGCTCACGCTCATATGGATATTGATACCCGAACTGTATTTCCAACTGTTCTTTCATCTGCTCATCATAGGTGCGAGTATCATCCCAGTTATGCAACAGCTCTTTCGTATACTGTCCGCTCAGCTCCTCTGCAACTTCCCCCGCGACAATCTCTCCGATTCCCATTTTGTATACCCGGATTGGCACATCACGATCATACAGCGGATTCATAAACGGCGCTCCTATATTGTACGTCTCTAAGATCGGTGCAAAGGAAGCATGACGGTAAAGTGCCGGAAGTACCCAGTCGAAATAGGAATTTGCTTTTGTCAGTCTGCTGAATGTAAGCTCCGTTTCCTCATGGCTGCGAAGCCCTTCATAACTTCTTATTTTCTGTTCCAAATTCGATATTGTCCCCGTCATAATGAGTTTTTCTTTCGCTCTTGTAAGTGCCACATATAAAACACGAAGTTCTTCGCCCGCATTTTCCATCAACACTTCTCTTTGAATCATCCGTTTCAACAATGTTGGTGCCTTCGTTCTTCTTTCTACATCCACCGCGTCAATTCCGACACCAAATTCAGGATGAATCACAATACTTCCTTTGATATCCTGTGTATTGAATCGCTTGCTCATGCCGGACACAAAGACAATCGGAAATTCTAAGCCCTTACTTTTGTGAATACTCATTAGCCTGACGGTGTCTGCCTGTTCATCCAAAACAGATGCCTCTCCATAGTCCACATCATATTTATGAAGCTGCTCGATATAGCGGATAAAATGGAATAATCCTTTGTAGCTGGTACTCTCAAAGCTCACTGCTTTCTCCACAAGCATCTCCAGATTCGCCTTTCTCTGTTCTCCGGAAGGTAAAGATGCCACATAATCTCCATATCCTGTCTCTTCTATGATGTCCCATAGCAATGCGTGAATAGCCGTATAAGGTACTTTTCTTCGGAATCTTTCGTACTTTCTCAACAAATCTGTGATCCGCTCTTTGAGATTTTCGTCACTTCCATTTTCCAAATAGAACAATGTCCGCTCATAGAATGTCTTTCCTTCCCCTTCACACTGTATATTCGCAAGCTCCTCACTCGTCAGCTTGCCAAAACAGGAGGTCAGCACTGCCGCAAACGGAATATCCTGTCTCGGATTGTCTAAAATCCGCAAATAGTCCAAAATTGTCCGAATTTCTCTCGTCTCAAAATACCCTTCCTTAGAACCGCTGTACGCCGGAATCCCCTCCCGGTTCAAAATATTCGTAAATACATCTGTCCATCCTTTCAGGCTCCGCGTTAAAATTACGATATCACTATATCTGGCAGTCCGGTATTCCCCCGTCTCCTTATCCAATACCATGTGATGACCGACAAGTTCTTTGATCCGCCTCGCCACAGCTCTCGCCTCCAGCTCCCGGTTCGTTTCCTCCATCTTTTGATCATCCTCATCCTCAAAATCCGTATCTACCAAAATAACTTCTGTCTCATTTCCAGCCTGTTCTTCATAGGCTGCTCCGACATAGAGCGCAGCTTTGTCATCATATGCGATGCCTCCAAGCCCTTTTGTCATGACCTGTTCAAAAATAAAGTTCGTACTGTCAAGTACCTCTCTTCTGCTTCGGAAATTTTTGTGTAAATCAATTCTCTGCTTGTCGCTCTCCTCCAGACTATATGTGTTGAACTTTTCCATAAAAAGCTCTGGTCTTGACAGACGGAACCTATAGATACTCTGCTTAACATCCCCCACCATGAAAATATTATAGCTTCCTTTAGAGACTTTGGATACGCTCGTCAGAATCGCCTCCTGAATCAGATTACTGTCCTGATACTCATCGATCATAACTTCCGCAAATCTCTCCTGATACTCTTTGGCAGCCTTAGACGGCACTAGTTTTCCGCCCTCTTCCAATGTCAAAATCCGCAGAGCAAACTGTTCCATATCTCCGAAATCAATCATATTTTTTCCAGTTTTCTTCTCCGCAAAGGTATCGGCAAAATCATTTACAAGCTGTGCAAGCACTTCCATATTCGATTTTGCCGAGAGCATATCCTGATACAATTCTTCGGGAGCGTCAAAAAAGTACTGTTCTACAACCGAAGCCACCGTCTTCTTGACTTCCTCCCGGACACCTTTCACATAGGCAGCCAGTTCTTCCGAAACACTCTTATCGCGGTTGGTTGCAAGCCTTGCCCATTTCACCTTAGAAATCAAGGTGGACATCTCCAAAAAGTCTTCTGCACTATTAATTTTTTCTATATTCTGCAAGTCTGCTTCCAGAGTCTCCCGATACATATACGGCCCATCTTCGCAGTCACATACTTGCAACCCTGATACAATAGTTTCTTTGAGATCTTTCATATAAGATCTGGTATTGCGCATAATATGTTCTACAAACTCTGACTCTGCCAGCTCCTGCAGACTGTCAAACTCATACTGTTCCACACACTCCCGCAGCCACTTTTTCGGATTCGGATAACTTCTTGAAAATTCATATAGCTGCAAAATAAGCTGTTCTAGTTTCTTATCGTCTCTTCCAGATGCAAAACACTCTACAAATTCCTGAAAAGTCTGACTCCCCTCTTCATAATACCTTTCTAAAAGCTCTTCCATCACGTCATGCTTAAGTAGTTTGAGTTCTCCTTCTTCGGCAATCCGAAATCCCGGATCCAGATCGATCGTATGGAAATAATCCCTTATGACAGAGAGACAGAAGCTGTGGATCGTCGTCACCTGTGCACTGTGAATCAATGTCGCCTGACGCTGCAGATGCACATTATCCGGATTCTCCTCCAGTGCTTTTTCAATTGCTGTACGTATACGTTCTTTCATTTCTGATGCTGCTGCCTCCGTATAGGTCACAATCAAAAGCTGATCTACATCTATCGGATTTTGATCTTTTGTAAGCCTCGTAATAATACGCTCTACAAGCACCGCAGTCTTTCCTGATCCGGCTGCTGCCGATACCAAAATATTTCGATCTCGCAGGTCAATAACTTGCTTTTGTTCCGGTGTAAATGTTACTCCCACTCTGACACCTCCTTTCTCATCTTCATAAGCGCCTCATCTTTTTTCAGTTTCTGCAGTCTCCGATATTCATATCCCGGAATTTTTTCTTCAAATCCGCAAATCGCCTTGTAAGGACAGTAACTACAGCCTGTCATCGTTCCAAGCTCATATGGGGACACCTCCGTCTCCCCTTCTAATATTCTTGTCCCAATCTGTTTCATCTGCTTCTTGGCATACTCTGAAATCAGCTCAAACTCTTCCTGTGTCGCTGTTTTGGATGCCTTTGACAGACTCCTGTCTTTATTTCGCCCGATCGGCACAACAAGTGAATTTCCGGATATCTCCCTATCCAAATGCCGCACCACTTCTTCCCTTGCATTCACCACGCCATCCAAACGCAGTTCTTTTAATATTTTCTTTTCCAGTTTTTCTTCATCTTTTTCCTTGTCCACGATTGGATCTTTCATCTGATAATAAAAAATCCCGGCAGGTATCACTGTTTTCCCGTGATTTTTTCTGCTCTCCAGTTCTAATGCCGTATTCAGATATAAAACGAGCTGCAACTGTAAGCCATAATACAATTCCCCCAGATCAAACGCTTTCGCCCCCGTCTTATAATCAATCACTTTGACATAGACATTGTCCTCATCCTCACAGATGTCAACCCTGTCAATCTTTCCACGCAGTCTCATTCGCCCATGTCCATCCAGCGCAATGTCCGATGTGGATAGTCCGGATGCTCCTCCGAAAGAAATCTCATACCCGCCCGGCATGAAATCGCCCTTCTCCAACTGTTTTGTCAGCGCCCAGACGGTGCGCCTCATCATACGTTTCAGACGTTTGATAATATATTCATTTCTCGCCGAGCTATAGAGGATTGTATTTCCATAATCCACAATACTTTCCTCCACACTTTCTTCAATCAGTTCTTCTCTTCTTACTTCCGGAAGCGTCGTCCATGTGTACCCCTCCGCCTCCAGTTTTTTTGCAAAATGTTCAATGGCACTATGGAAAATATTTCCCAGATCGATCGCCTGAAAAGTATATTCCTCACGTTCCCGCAAATTTAGCCCGTAAGATAAAAAATGAGCATAGGCACATGCCGAAAATTTTTCTAATCTGGTTACACTGTTCTCTAAAATAGTCCCATACAATCGTTGAGCTGTTCTTGTTGTAAGACCATCTTTTGGTTTTTCATAAAAACAAGCTTCCACTATCTGTTCTATTTTTTTTCGCCATTTTGGATTTTGTCTGTACCATGTATACAATTCCTGCCACTCAGTGCCCAATCCTTCGTGTTTTTTCTGTAACTTTTCAATCAGATATGCAAATCCGCTTTTCGGTGTCAATTCTTTTTTGTCTGGCTGACAATCTGCATCTTGAATTTCCATCTTTTTGTACATTCGCCGTAAATCCTGAATCAGGTATGCCGGGCGAAGTGTCTTTCCATCCGCAGAGACCTTACTATATGTCACATACAACTGTTCGGATGGTTTTGTCATCAGCAGATAGAGATAAAACTTCTGGATAAATGCTTTTTCTTTCGCTCCCGGAGCCAGTACCACTCCTCCTTTTTGGAACAGCTCCCTGTCATGCTCTGAGAGAATACCTCCCGCATTTTCTTTTCCTGGAATATACATGTCATTGGCTCCAAGCAAAAACACCGCCTTTATGTCCTTGATACGGGTTCTTTCAATATCCCCCGCCACAACCTGATCAAGACTTGGCGGGATCACACCAACCTTCGCCTCCTCAAGTCCTGCATCCAACAATTCACAATACTCTTTCAGCGCAATCTGTTCCTCTCCAAGCAACTCTACAAACTTATCAAATAATTCAATTACAATACGGTATACCTGTCCATATTCTTTTTCTAATGCAAGTTCTCCGTCATTTCCAAATCTAATTTCATATTCTTTTACCTTTTTTTGCAATTCTTCCTTCACAAGAAAGTCATACAGTGCTTTTGTGACTTCTGAGACCGTTTTGTTTCGTTTTGTTAATACCATTGTCACATCTTCCACTTGAATAAGGAAACGTTCTTTGATGTCATTAATACGTTCCAATTCCGTTTCCTCCATCCCTCTGGCTCTTCGAATCCATTTCTCCTGCCATTTTTTGTATCCACGGATTCCAAGTGCAATAACATAGTTCTCCACAATGTCAATCTCTTCGTCTGAAAACCCGGTCAGTCCCGTGCGCAGATAACGGAATACACTTTCATATGAAAAGTTCTGTTCCACCATCGCAAGAAGACTTCTGACGTATTCCACAAATGAATTCAACAAAATACTTCTTTTATGATCCATAAAGATCGGTATCTGATATTCTCCAAAAATCTTTTCAATCTGATTTCCATATGTGTTCAAGTCACTTGCAATGATTGCAATCTCCCGATAACGGTATCCTCTTGTCCGAGCCAGATTTCGAATCTTCTGCGCAGCAAAATCGACCTCTTCTTTCGGATTCTTCGCACAATAAACCTGAATACGATCCTGTTCCTTTTCATACTGCTCTTTTGAATAGCGGAACAGATGCGCCTCTAAAAATGCAAGCGCTGTATTCTCGCGGAATCGATAAATCGGTCTGTCATATAGATATATCGGCTCCTCTACATCTGTCTTTGTCTCTTTGGCAATTGTAATCAGGGAAGTCACCATCTGCTTGCTCAATGCAAACAGCTGGTATGGATGTTTATAAGAAAATGGATTCTCCTTTTGCTCCATTGTCACTGTAATCACAACCTTCTTGCAGACACCAAACAGTTCACGCAAAAGCTTATTTTGAACAGGCGTAAATCCAGTAAACCCATCCAGTACAACCACACTGTCTTTTAAAATCTTAGATTTCCCCACCACAGTACAAAGGACATCTAAAAGTTCTTCCCCTGTAATATATTTTTCTCTCAGATATTCTCGAAATCCATGGTAAATAGTCTTGATATCCTGCAATTTATAATAAAGATTAGAAGAGTCTTTCACCTCTTCTATCATCTGTTCCAACGTCTCTTCCTGTATATCATATTGTGTAAATTCCGATATAACCGACTTCACTTCCCCGATGTATCCGGTCTTTTTCAGATTACTTCCAAGTACGCGAAGCTCTGCCTCACAATCCCCCGCAATCTTTCTCAGCACAAAACTTTTCCCCACATCATCAAGAACTTTTCGCTGGTTTCCACCGGTCTCCTCAAAAATACGATGTGCAAGTCGTCCAAAACTCAGCACATCTACATTCATAATTCCTTTTCTCGGGCTTGCCATCACAAGATCTTTCTGTGTCTGCATGGTAAACTGTTCCGGCACAAGCACAATATAATTGGTCTCGGGATGCTCCAAAGATGCTTTTGTTACTTTTTCATATAAATAATGGGACTTTCCCGAACCGGGTGGTCCCATAATAAACTGTAATGCCATTCCTTCTATCCTTTCAGCTCTCTCAGATTTTGTTGGTAATACTGCTCTGCTTTTTCTCTGTCAATATTTCTCTCCTTTAGTATAAACAATCTGTTTTTAAGTTGCAATGCCTTTTACACTTGAATATTCGGGCAATATCAGCAAAGGACCATCCACCGCGGACAGTCCTCTTCTCTACATCATTCTCAATTTTTCACTCAATTCATTTCCAAGTATCATCTTTCCAATATAAAATACTTCACCTGTCACAAATATCTCCCAGTCCTCCTGAATCTCCACCTGCAACTCACCACCTGGCATGTGCACTGTCACACCCGGATTCGTAAGTCCAAGTTTATATGCAGCTGCCGCTGCAGCACATGCACTGCTGCCAGATGCAAGCGTATATCCCACGCCGCGCTCAAAGATTTCAATCCGAATATTTTCTTCATCAATCACCTGCATCACCTGTGTGTTGATCTTATTCGGAAAATATCTTGCAATCTCTGAATGATTTCCGATTTTGCACACGAGATGTTTCGACACTTCTTTCATCGGAATCACACAGTGTGGATTTCCGACAGACACACAAGTCGTCGGATACAGGTTTCTTCCGAACACCATGTCCTCATCGACCACTTCTCTTCGTTCCCCTGTAACAGGAATTTCGTCGCTCCAAAAAGATGCTTTTCCCACCGAAAGACGAATGCGGCTTCCATCTTCATTTAAGTAGAAAACCTCAATTTCTCCTCCCGGTGTCTGAAAATGAAAATTTCGTTTCTGTACATAACCGGCATCTTTTAAATATTTTGCAAAAATACGATCCCCATTTCCGCTCATTTCTGCCTTGCTTCCATCTGGATTCCAGATTCGAACACCCATCTGCTCTGTCTCA
This sequence comes from Faecalimonas nexilis, assembly GCF_059731825.1. NCBI lineage: Bacteria > Bacillati > Bacillota > Clostridia > Lachnospirales > Lachnospiraceae > Faecalimonas > Faecalimonas nexilis. The sequence goes on from NZ_AP029189.1 coordinate 2,905,663, forward strand.
AAAACAGGACCTTCCAAAATCCCTTCCGCTCCTATACCATAATTGCGGTCACATAACAGTCTGACATTTTCTTCATTTAATTCCATTTCATTTTTATTTGGGTCAAATACAAGGTAATCATTTCCAAGTCCATGATATTTTTCTAATACAACGTTCATACATTCACCCTCCACGGCATTTTTACTACTTCTATCTTAACAGGCATTATATGTCACAAATACACAAATAATGCTTTCTATATTGCAAATAATGCTATATAATACTCTCATAGCAGGAGGGTTTGATATGGAACACTATGAAAAAAAAGGATATTTAAGCAGTGATTTCCGGTTGTTTCATCTGACAGACAGGAGTATTCCAAATATTAAATATCATTACCATGAATTTGATAAGATCACTATTTTAATCAAGGGAAATGTGCATTATACCATCGAGGGACGAACCTATCAGCTCGAACCTTACGATATGGTTCTTGTCCGCCATAATGAGATTCACCGCCCGGTCGTCGACACAACCACGCCATATGAGCGGATTATTATTTACATCTCTCCCACTTTTATTGAAAACTACCGTACACAGGACTACGACTTGGGATATTGTTTTCAAAAAGCAGCAAAAAAGGAATCCAGTGTGCTTCGGATTCCCACTCGTCAAAAAAGTATTTTGTTTCAGACAATCCAAAGATTGGAAGAATCCTTTTCCTCTGATGGCTATGCCAACGAACTCTACAGGCAAGTTCTTTTTTTAGAATTTATGATTCATCTCAATCGCGCGGCGCACGCAAGACAGCTTTTCTTTTTGGATACCGCCGTCTACAACGAAAAAATAGCGGACATTCTGCACTATATCAATGCCAATTTGTCCGCCCATCTTTCAATTGATGACCTCGCCTCAAGATTCTATCTAAGCAAATACTATATGATGCGCCTGTTCAAATCCGAGACCGGATACAGCCTCGGAAATTATATTACACAAAAACGACTTCTTTTTGCCAAAGACTTGATCCTACAGGGGTCTCCGGTTCTAGAAGCCTGTTTTGACTGTGGTTTTCAAGATTATTCTACTTTTTCCCGTGCTTATCGGAAGTGTTTTCATGAATCGCCACGTCAGACTTTAACTTCAGAATCATCACCGGTATCGGCGGATGATTGGGGCGATTGTAATAGGAACTCAGAATAACAAGATAATATTTTGTATCCAGGCATTTCAGAAATGACAGGATTGCATCCCGTTCCTCAAATCCGCTGTCCCCTCCGCTGTAAATGCAAAGACTCATCATGCCTCCCACCTTCAGCAGTCGCAGTCCCTGTCTGATTGCCTCTATACTTGTATCTGCTTTAGTCGCAAGCTGATGGTCACCGCCCGGAAGGTATCCGAAATTAAATACGATGCAGTCTACCGTTTCTTCCTTTGCATACTTCTGCATCTTCGCATGACTTTCCAGAAAAACATCTGCACGTTTTTCCATCTGATGTTCCAAAATCCGCTTTTTCGTATTTTCCACCGCTTCTTTTTGAATGTCGAATGCCAACACCCGTCCACACTCTCCTACAAGTTCACACAAAAAGAGCGTATCATTTCCGTTTCCGGCTGTCGCATCAATACAGAGATCTCCTTCTTTCACATGATTCTCCATAAAATGATGGCACCACTCTGTAATCTGATATCTTTTCATTTCTCTCACAGTTTCACTTTCTCATAGATTTCAATCGGAATGTACCCTTTTGCAAAAATACCTTCTTCCCGGTACTCTTCTTCTAACAGTTCCCCGTATTTTCGAATCAATTGTATCTTTCCCGCATCAGCATACGGATAAAGCTGCTCAATTAAAATTTTCTGTTCCCGCAAAACTTCTTCGATTACATTTTGCAGATTCTCTAATCCCTCACCAGTCTTTGCCGAAATATTCACAACATGATCTGCTTTAAAATCACGTAAAATAACCTCACCATCTACTTTATCCTGTTTATTAAACGCCGTGATAACCGGTTTATTCTTAACTTCCAGATTCATCAGTGTCTCATAGACAATATACATCTGCTCATCCATCTGCGGATTAGATGCATCCACCACATGCAGGATGATGTCTGCATATTTTGCTTCCTCCAACGTACTTTTGAAGGCTTCAATCAGATGGTGCGGCAGTTTTCGGATAAATCCAACTGTATCCGTCAGCAATACCTCTTGTTTACTTGGGAGTTTTAAGTTCCGGGTTGTCGGATCCAGCGTCGCAAACAGCTTATCTTCTTCCAGCACATCCGCCCCCGTCAGTGTATTCAAAAGTGTAGATTTCCCGGCATTTGTGTAACCGACAATCGCAATGACCGGAACTTGGTTTCTGCTTCTTTGCTCTCTTGTCACCTCACGGTGCCGCTTGACATCTTTCAATTCTCGGTTCAACTGGGCAATCCGCCCCTTGATCAGACGCCTATCCATCTCAAGCTTTTTCTCTCCCGGACCTCTTGTCCCGATTCCGCCGCCAAGTCTTGACAATGATTTTCCAAGTCCCACAAGACGCGACTGTCTGTATTTCAACTGCGCAAGTTCTACTTGAATTTTCCCCTCATTGGTCGACGCCCTGTTTGCAAAAATATCCAAAATAATGAGGGTTCGATCCATAATCTTTGTATTCAACGCATCTTCCATGTTTCCAAGCTGAATCGGCGATAATTCATCATCACAGATGATGCCCGTCGCCTCTGTCTCCCACAACAGGTCTTTTATCTCGTCCAACTTTCCTTTTCCGACATAGGTCACCGGGTGGATCTGTGACAGATTTTGAACAACACGCCCGACCGTCACTGCCCCTGCAGTTGACGCCAGTTCTTCCAGTTCATCCAGCGATTTCTCCGTATCATCATGATCATCCGTGCTGACTCCGACCAAAATGACCTTTTCCTTCACCTGTTTCAGTTCTATCATTTCCGCCATAAAGCCCTCCTATCTGGTCTCCAAAAATTCTGCTTCTTTTTCTGCCTTCGAGTCTCCAGGATACTGCTCGTTATACTCGCTCACTTTCTCTTTTGCATTGTCCCAGTCCCCCAACTTTTCATATGATACAACCGTGTTAAACAGCATCTCCTGTTTCATTGTATCAGAGCAATCCTCCATAGACATACCTTTTTCAAAGGCAGATACCGCTTCCTCATAATTTTCGATTTTCATATTACTGATACCGATAAAATTATATAACGTTGCCGTTTCTTCTGCCCCATTGTCCAATGCCTCCCCGAACGCATCAATTGCTTTTTCGAATTCTTCCATCTCAAAATATGCAATTCCCATTCCGCGGTATGCCTCATCTAAGTTCTTTTCTTCATCGATCTCCTTCTGAAAAGACTTGCTCGCCTCCTCATATTGCTTTTCTTCCAACTGAGAAACGCCTTCTTCCAAATAATTTGTTCCCATACAGCCTGTCAATAAAACTCCCGTCATGACAAGCATTGCTATTTTCCTTTTTTTCATCTCTGCTCCTTTTCTATTATGCCGGATTTTTAGATGCCCATGCAGCATTCACAATCGCAAGCACAATCACACATACTTCCCAAATGATCGCCCCCTTGATTGTTATCATTCCGCACAGCGCCAATCCCAATACGATTATTTTAATAAGAACCGCATAAACCGTGTTCTGCCTGATGACCTTCAACGTCTCCTTTGCAATACGGACTGCATCTACCAGCGCCAACGGTTCATCATCCATCAGGACAATATCCGCCGCTTCGATCGCTGCATCTGAGCCAAGCGCTCCCATAGCAATCCCTACGTCGGCTCTCGTGAGCACCGGCGCATCATTGATACCGTCTCCAACTGCTGCAAGACATTCCGTGTCGTCCTGCATATTCAAAAATTCTTCCAATCGCTCCACCTTATCCTGCGGAAGCTGATTTGCATAATAATAGTCTAATTCCAATTCCTCAGCCACTTCTTTTCCAGTAAACTGGGTATCTCCCGTCACCATCACAGCGACTGCCTGACAATGCTTTTTCAAATACATAATCATCTCTTTTGCATCTTTTTTTATCATATCTGAAACGACGATATAACCTGCATATTTCCCGTCAACCGCAATGTAAATTACGCTTCCTGACTTGTGTATTTCCTGAAACCGGATGCCTCTTTCTTCCATCAGTCTTGCATTTCCAACATACACTTTCTTTCCCTCGTAAATTGCTGTCAATCCATATCCCGGAATCTCTTCCATCTCAGTCATACGGGTCTTTTCAAGTTCTTTCCCATAAGCATTTTTCAAGGAAACAGCAATCGGATGATTCGAGTAGCTTTCCACATATGTTGCAATCTCCAATAATTCCTCCTCTGTAAGCCACTGTGCATGTACCTCCTGCACTTCAAAAACACCTTCCGTCAACGTTCCCGTCTTATCGAACAGAAAGGTGTTCACCTTCGCCAAAATTTCCAGATACACGCCTCCTTTTACGATTACACCTTTTTTAGCAGCGGAAAGAATCCCGCCTAAAAATGCTGTGGATACAGACATCCCAATCGCACATGGGCAGGCTGCCGCCAAAAATACAACAACTCTCTTCATTCCAGTCACATACTCATATGTCTTATCAAACAGACTTGGCAAAACAACAAGCATCGCTGCCGACGCTAATATCAAGCCTACATAAATCTGAATGTATCTTTGTACTTTGTGCTCACTTTCTGCCTTTTTCGTATCTACATTTTCTACGATATTCAAGATTCTTGACACCGTAGAATCATCATATGTATGAAGCACTTTGACTTCTATGGCGCCTGTCAGATTCAGACTTCCACTATATACAATTCCGCCCGGCTCTTCCTCACGCGGAATTGCCTCTCCCGTAATCATCTGTGTATCAAGCGAAGTTGTCCCCGAAACGACTATCCCATCTACCGGAACTCGTTCGCCCGGTCTGATCAAGATTCTGTCGTCCTTTTCAAGCTCTGACGGCTCTACCTGTATTTCTTCCCCATCTACCAGTTTATTTGCAAGGATTGCATGTACATCGATGAGTTCTCTGATTCTTCGTTTGGAGCGATCTATTGTGATCATCTCGATCAGATGTCCAACCTGAAAAATCAAGATCACCGCCACTGCCTCCACATAATATCCAACGGCAAACGCACAAATTGTAGTGATTACAAGCAGTACATTCCCATCCAGAAAAATTTTCTCCAAAAAATGTTCCGCAATCTTCTGAAACACACTGTACCCAGCCAGTAGGTACGCTGCAAAAAAACAGCCAAACGCAATGTCCGACGGCAAATGATAACTTCTGCTCAGCCAGACACTTCCCAAATACAACAAAAGTCCGCACACTGTCATGTACACATTATTACGTATTCTTTCCTTCATAACCTGCCCTCATCAAACAGCCTCTACTCTATTATATGCTCCATTCCCTGATTCAAGATGCTCTGTATATGCCCGTCTGCCAGCGAGTAAAATACCGTCTTTCCTTCTCTTCTATTCTTTACTAACTTCATCTGTTTTAATATTCTCAGTTGATGTGACACTGCAGATTGAGTCATTCCCACAACTTCTGCCAAATCACACACACACAACTCTGCCTGAAACAACACACATAAAATTTTTATTCTCGTCATATCTCCAAATACTTTGAAGAAATCTGACAATTCTCGTATCGTTTCTTCTTTCGGCATTCCGTCTTCAATCTGGTGTACCAGACTGTCATGCAAATGCGTTGTCCCACAACATTCTATTTCCGATTTTTCCATATCTTACTCCTTTCATATGACTCGACATTCATAGAACAATTATGAATGATGTACTCTGTTTGGTCAATACTTTCCTGCAAAATAAGTACGACTGTTCCCCTGACTCACCGCAGGACAACAGCCGCACTTCTTTTATTTCTTATATAAAATTCGGATGGAATTTAATACACAGAGCATCGCAACTCCTGTATCGGCAAACACTGCCAGCCACATATTTGCAAATCCCATAAGTCCAAGTATCATTACCAGAGCTTTCACAATCAGTGCAAACACAACATTTTGCATGGCAATCGCTCCGGTCGCTTTTGCAATTGCAACAGATTGCGGAATCGCTTCCATCGAAGATGTCATAAACACTACATCTGCCGCTTCAATCGCAGCATCCGCTCCACTTCCCATCGCGGCTCCGACATCTGCTCCAGCCAGCACCGGCGCATCATTGATTCCATCTCCAACAAACATAACAGCTCCGTTCTTTTGACGTATCTCCTTTAATTTTTCTACCTTATCCTCCGGCAAAAGCTGTGCGTACACTTCTTCTACACCTGCCTTTTTGGCTATGGCATCTGCACTTGTTTTGGCATCTCCTGTAAGCATTGCTGTTCGAAGTCCGTATTTTTTCATCTTTCTGATTGCACTAACGGAATCTTCTTTCAAAGTGTCCGCAATGACAAGATATCCTGCCAGCTCTCCATTTATCGCGACAAATACTTCGGTTCCATAAACGTCGCTCTCCATCATTTGCACATTCACATGATGCATTTCTAAAAGGGCTCTGTTTCCGCATAGCACCTCGCCGAGTTTCATTTGCGCACGGATTCCCTTTCCTGATATTTCTTCCACTTTTGATGGGCGTTCCAATTCTACAGAACGTTTTTTTGCTTCCTCCACAATACTGTTCCCAATCGGATGCGTGGATGTACTCTCACATCCTGCTGCAACTGCTAAGAGTTCTTCTTCCTTCCATGCCCCCAATGAAATACACTTCTGCACTTCAAAATTTCCTTTTGTAATAGTCCCTGTCTTATCCATGACAACTGCCTTGACCTCTTTTAACGCCTCCAAAGCAATTCCGCCTTTAAAAAGAATTCCCTTTTTAGATCCCGCGCCAATTCCGGAGAAAAATGCAAGCGGCACACTCAATACGAGCGCACATGGACAGCTTATAACGAGAAATGTGATTGCTGTATAAATCCAAAATTTCCAATCTCCCGTAATCAGTGAAGGGATAATTGCAGTTCCCAATGCCAGGATTACTACAAATGGTGTGTAGACCCTTGCAAATCTTGTAATAAATCGGTCTATCTTCGGCTTGCTTGCCGCCGCATTTTCGACAGACTGCAGAATCCGTGTAACCATAGAGTCGCCAAGTGTCTTTTCTACCCGAACCTTTAACATTCCGGAAGTATTGACACACCCTGAGATTACCCGGTCACCTTCGCCTGCTTTTACAGGAACCGGTTCACCTGTCACCGGCGCTGTATCGATGCGGCTCTCACCGCTTAAAATCACTCCGTCAAGCGGAATTCGATCTCCAACTCTCACAAGGAGCACGTCTCCGATCTGCGCTTCCTCTGCCGGAATCACTTCCACCTCATCTCCATGCAGAAGATTTACAACCTCCGGTCTCATGTCAACCGCATCCATAATCTGTCCACGGCTCTTTTCCACTGCAATATCTTCAAACAACTCTCCACACCGGTAAAACAGCATCACACCTACCGCCTCAGCAAAATCTCCAATTGCAAATGCCGCCAGCGTCGCAATACTCATCAGAAAGTTTTCATCAAACACGTGCCCCTTCTTCAGATTCTTCGCTGCCTGTAATACAATTTTCCCACCAAGAATCAGATAGGCTATAACAAATCCAATTGATGTCACTGTCGGATAAGAATCCTCAAATATCATCCCTGCTGCAAACAATACTGCACCTGCAAGAATACCTATTATCGCTTTTTGGTTCTCCTCCTGTTTTTCTTTGTGTACTTTTGACTCTTTTTGTTTTACCACTACCTCAGACTCTATCGATGCACAAATTTCCTGTAGTACCGGAAGAAGATCCTCTTGATGATTCGATGCAACTTTTAACTGCTTTGTCGCAAATGTGATCACCGCATCTTCCACTTCCGGCAATTCCTTAATCTTTCTCTCCATCTTCGCCGCACAGTTTGCACAACCAAGATTTTCTAAGATATATACTTTTTGCTTCGCATCCGATTGAACATGCGAATGACTTTCTTTATCACCACTCTCATGTTCATGGTCATGTCCGCATCCGCAGACTTCGTGTTCATGGTCGTGACCACATCCACAGGCTTCATGGTTATGATGATGTTGCTCTTTATGTTCTTCATGATTCTGTTTCATCTTTCTACCTCCTCATATGAGCGATTGTTCATATGTTCATATAACCATATTTTATGTGAAATGTCAAGATATCAATTAAAAAAAGTTGAAACATACGCCTTCCATTCGCATATCTCAACTTTTATTCTATGTTACATCTCTTTTCTCTACAATTCATCAATCTGCCAGTCGATCGGTTCCACTCCATTCGCCTCAAGGAATTGATTCGTCTTACTGAATGGTCTGCTTCCAAAAAAACCACGGTAAGAAGACAGTGGACTTGGATGTGGAGCTTCCAATATCAGATGCTTTGGGTTATTCAACATCGCTTTTTTCATCTGAGCCGGTCTTCCCCATAGAATAAACACAATCGGTCGATCCTGTGTATTCAACACACGGATTGCCGCATCTGTAAACTCTTCCCAGCCGATTCCTCTGTGGGAATTTGCCTGATGCGCCCGCACAGTCAAAACAGTATTGAGCATTAACACTCCCTGTTTCGCCCATTTCACAAGGTATCCGTGGTCAGGAATCGTGCACCCCAAATCATCATGCAGTTCTTTGTAAATATTTACAAGCGATGGTGGTATCTCCACCTCCGGCTTTACCGAAAAGCAAAGTCCATGCGCCTGATTATTTCCATGATACGGATCCTGTCCTAAGATAACCACTTTCACATCTTTTAAAGGTGTCAGATGAAATGCGTTAAATATGTCATTTGCCGGTGGAAATATTAATCTCGTCCGATACTCTTCGTTCACCTTCTCAAACAGCTGCTTATAATAGTCTTTTTTGAATTCATCCTTTAATGCTTCCAGCCAATCTCCGTTGATTGCCGCCATCTTTTCTTCCTCCTTACATTCTGACTGAAACGCCTTTCTCTCGCAAGTATTGTTTGACTTCTTTAATCTCTAATTCTTTAAAATGGAATAGAGATGCTGCAAGCGCCGCATCTGCCTTTCCTTCCGTCAACGCCTCATAAAAATGTTCCAGCGTTCCTGCACCGCCTGATGCGATGACCGGAATCGATACTGCTTCCGCAATCGCTCTTGTCAACTCCAGGTCATACCCTGCCTTTGTTCCATCTCCATCCATACTCGTTAAAAGAATCTCTCCCGCTCCGAGCGCACCCACTTTTTTTGCCCACTCAACCGCGTCGATACCGACATCGACTCTTCCACCATTTTTATAGATGTTCCATCCGGTTCCATCCGCTCTTTTCTTCGCATCAATTGCGACAACCACACACTGACTGCCGAATTTTTCTGCCGCTTCCCGTATCAACTCTGGACGATTGATCGCAGATGAATTGATTGAAATCTTATCCGCTCCTTCCCGCAAAAGTACTTTAAAATCTTCTACCGTCCGGATTCCTCCGCCAACTGTAAAAGGAATAAATACATTGGCGGCCACTTTCCGCACCATATCGACAACAGTTTCTCTCTCATCTGACGATGCTGTGATATCCAAAAATACAATCTCATCTGCTCCTGCTGCATCATATGCCTTCGCAATCTCAACCGGGTCACCGGCATCTATCAAATCTACAAAATTAACTCCTTTCACCACGCGCCCATTGTGCACATCCAAACAAGGGATTATTCTTTTCGTAAACATCTCTCTTCCTCCTAGCTAAGCTCTACAAAATTTTTCAAAATCCGAAGTCCCACATCACTGCTTTTTTCCGGATGAAACTGGCATGCAAACACATTATCCATTTCCACAGATGCATGGATGTGTGCGCCGTATTCTGTCGTCGCCTTCACAATTTGTTCCTCCTTGGCTTTCAGGTAATAAGAATGCACGAAATATACATATGCGTCCTCTTCAATTCCCCGAAAGAGTCTTCCGTCATTCTGAAGATGCAAAGAGTTCCATCCCATATGCGGAATCTTAAACCCTTCTTGATCCGGAATTCTGCAAACCTCTCCTTTTAAAATTCCAAGTCCTTTCACGCCTTCCGACTCGTCGCTTTTTTCAAACAAAAGCTGCAGCCCAAGACAAATCCCCAAAAAGGGAATCCTTTTTTCCACCACTTGATGAATAACCTCCACCAGACCATACTCGTTCAGATTCTTCATCGCATCTCCAAATGCCCCGACTCCAGGCAGAATCACTTTATCCGCAGCTAAAATCTGCTCTTTCTCGCGTGTGATCACAACATCCTGTCCCAACTTTTGTAATGCTTTTTCTACGCTTTTTATATTCCCCGCATCATAATCAATAATCGCTATCATATCACTTGTGCCCTCCTCTATTTTGCAGATAATTCAAACCAGAATTCCACTCCGTTTTCATAGTTGTTCACTCCATACTCATGATGGAACGATTCCATAATCGCCTTAACAATAGAAAGTCCGATTCCATTACCACCATATTCTCTTGTGTGCGCTTTATCCACTTTGTAGAATTTATCCCAAATGTGCCCGATATCCTCCTTTGGAATCTGTTTTCCGGTATTGAACACCGAAACTCTCGTCGTATCCGGCTCTTCTCCTTTTGAAATGCGAATGTCAATCAGCATCTGCCCCTCTACATGATTCAATGCATTACTCACATAGTTTCGAATAACCTGCTCTGCCTTGAACTCATCCGCCCAGACATACGCAGGTTCATTCTGCGTAAAATGCACTGTGGCATTCTTCTGCTGTATCAGTATCTCACAGCTTTGCACTACTCCGCGAATCAGTTCCGCGATGTCAAAACGCTCAAAAGACACTTCCTCTTCTCCAAATTCCAACTGGTTCAATGTCAGCAGATTTTTCACCATACGGTTCATCTTTCCTGCTTCGTCCATAATCACGTCACAATAAAACGCCCGACTCTCCGGATCATCCGAGATTCCCTCTTTCAGTCCTTCCGCATACCCCTGTATCAAAGCAATCGGTGTCTTTAATTCGTGAGATACATTTCCAAGGAACTCATTTCGCATATTTTCCATCTTTTCTTTTTTCTCAATATCTTTTTGCAATTCATAATTGGCTTTTTTCAGCATCGAAATGGTCTGCTCCAGTTTCTCTGACATCGCATTAAAGTTCTCTCCAAGAACTCCAATCTCATTATCTCCGCCGCTTGTATATTTCGCATCAAAATCCAAATCCGCCATTCTCTTCGACAAAACTGCCAGTTCCATGATCGGATCTGCAATCCTTTTAGAAAAATACCATACCAAGACGGTGCTGATCAGTACAACTACAACCACAATGTAAGATAAAAATTTATTCGAGAGCGCCACACTTTCCCGAATACTCTCCAGCGGACTTCTTAAAATAAATGTACTTCCATCTTCCAGATATCCCCACATCTCGATATATTCGTACCCACTTTGCACATCTTTTGCACTGTGAATCTGATAGGTATCGCTCTCCTTTAAAAGCGTCCCGTTCTCCTGATTCCGCCCTAGCATATAACCAATCAGCTGCATGACCAGTTCATCACTTTTCTGTTCATTCTGCGCAATCGAAAGACGGACTTTCTCTTTTCCTGAAACAACAGCAAGCGTAATATTACCAATCTCAACCATCTCGCTCAATTCTTCTACCGTGCTGTCAGATGTCAATTTCCCTTTCTCAGAAGCTGTTTTTAACTTTTCATATACCTCTGTCAGACTCGCCTGTTTATTCAGGATATAATACTGTCCGAGAAATTTTGCATTCACTCCAAGTGAAATCAAAAGAATTGCCACTACCAGCCCGATAAATATGACTGAAATCTGACGTTTAATTGATCCTCGCATTATTCCACCTCAAACTTATATCCCATTCCCCATATCGTCTTAATATAATTTCCTTTTTCTCCCAGCTTGCTTCTCAGTTTTTTCACATGGGTATCAATTGTCCTCGCATCGCCAAAATAATCATAATCCCACACATTGTTCAGTATCTTTTCTCTGGACAATGCCATCTTCTGATTTTCCACAAAATATGTTAAAAGTTCAAACTCTTTCACACTCAGATCAATCGGTACATCATCAATCTTTACAAGATGTGCTGCTTTATCAATCACAATGACCCCGGCATCAATCAAATCTTCAGAAGCCGCTGCTCTTCCTCTTTTTAAGATTGCATTCACTCGCGCAACCAAAATCTTCGGACTGAACGGTTTTGAAATATATTCATCCACTCCAAGTTCAAATCCCTGCAGCTCGTCCCGTTCTTCCCCGCGTGCTGTCAGCATGATAATCGGAACCTGAGACAGCGCACGCACCTCTCTGCACACTTGCCATCCATCCATTCTAGGCATCATCACATCAAGAATAATCAAAGCGATATCCTTATTCTCATAAAAAATATCCATCGCTTCCATCCCATCAGCAGCTTCTATAATAATATGTCCCTCTCTCTCTAAAAAATCTTTTACCAGTTTTCTCATTCTGCTCTCATCATCTACAACCAATATTTTCAATTTTTCCATATATCTTCACCTCGTTTAATATTCTCTTTTTATCATACCAAAGATTTATGTCAACTTTGTGAAACAATAAATGGCAGTCAGAAAACTCCTTTTTTTAGTTTTTCCAACTGCCATCTGCCCTTTACTATATTTTATACCCTCGGTAGGAATACAGAGAACATCGTTCCCTTTCCAACAATCGAGGACACTTTAATGTATCCACATTGTTCTCGTATAATATGTCTCGCAAGATAGAGACCAATTCCAAGACCTTCCTGCTCTTTTGCCTCTTTTGTGCGATAAAATTTCTTAAAAATCGCCTCTGTCTCTGTATAATCAATTCCCATTCCATTGTCCGTAATATCTACTCTCGCATACATATCATACTGCATCACACTTACTTTGACCATGGAATTCGGTTTTGAATACTTAATTGCATTTTCCAAAATATTCGAAAGCGCCACGAGCGTCCACGGATAATCAAACACCGCCTGAATCTTCTTTTTCTTATATTGAATTGCAATTCCTTTTTTCTCTGCCAATGGAAGCAATTCCTGACTCACTTCACATAAAAGATTCCCAAGATTCTGTGATTTCGGCTCAATAGAATTCAATCCACTCTCCAGCACAGAAATTCTCACAACTGCCTCCAACATCATATTCAAGCGTTCCCCCTGTGCACTGATGCGCTCTGCAATCTTTCTGCTGTCATCTGAGAGATCTTTCTGCTCAACCAGCATATCAGAATACATCTTCACATCTGCAAGTGGTGCCTGCGTCTGAAAAGCAACTTCTGCAATCAATGACTTGATCCTGTCTTTTTTTTCTTTTGCACGTCTGTTTCTCACAATACATATTTTCAGATACTGATTCATCTTAACTTCCAGATCCGAAAACACAGAGCCATCCGGCCTTTTTGATTTCAATGTTCCTTTTGTTGCATCATCAATCATCGTTGTCAGATTCTCGATGAGATTCTTCATACTTCTTCTCTGTAAAAATACGACCAACACACAGATGACAACTACAATCTGAGCAATTACAATAGCAATAATACTTATCTTATCCATTTATCCTGATACCCCTTTTTTGCATTTTCCCCTGTAAAAAAATTATAGCACTACTTGTAAACATATGCAAATAAAACCTCAGCATATGCTGAGGTTTTGAAATGGACCTGAGGGGAATCGAACCCCTGTCCGAAAGCCCTTCCATCGAGGCATCTCCCATCACAGTCATTATTTTGACATTCCCTCCATCAGCCGCCTAATGACAGGCTTCTGATCTCAGTAGCTTCATAAATTCTTCCATCCCCTCAAAGCTTTGGAAACGAAGTGCCTCACCTCGTTGAAGCCGGTGACTTAAGCAGTGAGCGACTTAAGGCCGACTGCTGCCACTAGGCAGCGTACGCTAAATTTTCGTCTGCGTTTAATTTTAAAGTACGGATTGTTATGCGGTCCCGCCCCGCAGATGGCTTCCCAAACTTCTGAACCCCCGTCGAAACCAGTACAAGCCCTAATTCAGCATTGTCGTGGTTCGCAAACGTAGTATTCATTATATGCCACCTTTTTTACCTTGTCAAGGCTGGATACAATAATCCTTCCTATCTCACCCCAAATTTATAAACCGTAGTCGTGTCATACGCCTCACCTGCACGACAGATTGGGCTTACAAAGTTCTCATGATTCACTGCATCCGGGAAATACTGTGTCTCAAAACAGACTGCGTGGTGTTTTTGATAGATTGCGCCCTCTTTTCCACACTCATCCTCTACAAAATTGGCTGTATACATCTGCACTCCAGGAAGGTCTGTATACACTTCCATCTCAATCCCCGTTTTATCAGAATAAAGTGTTGCAACCTTTCCAACTCCGTCACGTGGCTTTAACACCCAGTTATGGTCATATCCATTTCCGAAATTCAATGCCTCGTAATCTTCTTCAATATCTCTTCCAATCGTCTTTGGCACACGAAAATCCATTGGTGTCCCGTCTACGGAAACGATCTCTCCGGTTGGAATCGACGTTGCATCCGCTCTCGTGTAAGCATCCGCATCAATCCATACTTCTTGATCTAACACCGAACCGGATTTATGTCCGGACAGATTAAAGTAACTATGATTTGTCATATTGATGATCGTATCTTTTGTCGGCACTCCATGATACTGAATTTTTATTTCATTGTCATCTGTCAACGTATAAGTCACTTCAATGCCCAATTCACCCGGATAATTCTGATCGCCATCCGGACTGTGCAATGCGAATGTAATGCTGTTCTCCGTCTGTTCTTTCACTTTCCACACACGGAAACTATAAAAATCCAACCCGCTGTGAAGATTGTTTTCACCGTCATTTTTATCCAGATTATATTTTTTCCCATTCAGCACAAATGATGCACCACCGATGCGGTTCGCGCTCCGGCCCACCGTAGCTCCAAAAAAAGTAGCTCCTTCTTCATATTGCTCTGCCGTGTCATATCCAAGTACCACATCACAGAGACTGCCATCCCTGTCCGGCACAAGGACCGCATGGAGCGTTGCCCCCAGATCAGTCACCCCGATCATCATGCCGTTCTTGTTCGTAAATGTATATAATAAAGCAGCATCACCTTTGCTGTTCGCTCCAAATGCTCTCTGTTCCATTCTGTTCTCATCCTCTCCAAATGCCTACAGTGTCTCTATGAACCGTTTGAATGCAATTCTTCCCTCTTCTGTACATTTATAGACACCTGCATCTTCCAAAACATTGGTAAATACAATTCCAACTTCTTTTTCCAAAATTTCCATTACATTTTCCTTTGTAAATCCGTCATATTTTCCTCGGAATGTCTCTACCCAGTCTGCATGTTTTTCAATCTTTTCATTCTCTCTGATATTTTTGCCTTCCACAAGATAATCTGCAAGGATTTCCATCTCTTCTTTCAGACGAGACGGAAGCACTGCAAGTCCCATTACCTCGATCAGACCAATGTTCTCTTTTTTGATATTATGCCACTGTGCATGTGGATGATATACTCCAAGCGGATGCTCTTCTGTTGTAATATTGTTGCGGAGCGCAAGATCCAGCTCATATGTATCCCCAACTTTTCTTGCGATTGGAGTGATCGTGTTGTGTGGCTCTCCATCTGTGTTCGCAAATACAAACGCCGCTTCGTCTGTGTATCCTCGCCATGCATCTAAAATGTGTGCTCCGAGTTCAATTAAACGCGACTCATCTGTACTTCTCAATCTCAATACAGACAATGGCCATTTTACAATTCCAACTTCTACATCTTCAAAGTTTTTGATTGTAAATGTCTCTTCCATCGGCGCTTTTGCCATTGCAAATGTATAATTTCCTCCCTGGAAATGGTCATGACTCAAGATAGAGCCTCCTACAATCGGAAGGTCTGCGTTTGATCCCAGAAAATAATGTGGGAACAATTTTACAAAATCAAATAATTTTACAAATGTCTGTTTTTCAATTTTCATCGGCGTATGCTCACCATTAAATACGATACAGTGTTCATTATAATATACATATGGCGAATACTGGAATCCCCATGCGCTGTCATTCACTGTGATCGGGATAATACGGTGGTTTTCTCTCGCCGGATGGTTCACACGACCTGCATATCCTTCATTCTCCACACAGAGCTGACATTTTGGATAACTACTTGCCTTTGCATTCTTCGCAGCCGCAATCGCCTTTGGATCTTTCTCCGGTTTTGATAAGTTGATTGTGATATCAATCTCACCATAAGCGCTGTCCACTTTCCATTTGCGGTCTTTTTTCACTCGGTAGCGACGGATATAATCGCTGTCCTGACTCAATTTGTAGAAATAGTCTGTCGCCTCTTTTGGAGAAACCTCATATCTTTTTGCAAACTCAGCCTGTACCTGTGCCGGGCGTGGTGTCAGACAGTTCATAATCTTTGTGTCAAACAGGTCTCTGTACACAATGCTGTCTTCAATAATTCCCCTTTTACATGCCTCATCAAGTAACCCTGCCAGAACTGTTTCAAGTTCAATTGTCTCATCATGAATATCCGTATCTTCATAGTTTTCTTCGTGAAAAAGATCCAACAACAGATTCGTTGTATAAATACGTTCGCACTCCGGCGTCAATCCTGTGTCAATTCCATACTGTACTAATTTTTTAATATTTTCAAATAACATTTTTTTCTCTCCTGCTTATTTTAAAATTTTTGCTCCATCTCCGATGTCTACTACATAAAATTCCGCTTTGTGTCCCACTCTCTCCTCATACTGTGCTCCGACAGTCTCGATGAAATGATCCACTGCATCATTTTTCACAATACTTACTGTACATCCGCCGAATCCGCCTCCTGTGATACGTGATCCGATTACGCCCTCGATTGACCATGCGAGATCCACCAAAATATCAATCTCTTCACAAGATACCTCATAATCATCTCGAAGCGATACATGAGATGCATTCATCAGCTTTCCAAATGTCTCAATATCATCTGCTTTGAGCGCTTCTACCGCCTTGATCGTTCTTCGGTTCTCATACACCGCATGCTTTGCTCTTTTCTGTCTGATCTCAGACTGGATTGCATCTTTATGCGCCTCAAATTCCTCCTCTGTCAGATCACCAAGCGTCTGGATACCCAACACTTTCTGCAGTTCTCTTAAGGCAGTCTCACATTCATTTCTTCTGTCATTGTATGCAGAGTCCACAAGGCTGTGTTTTACTTTACTGTTTACAATTACAATTTTTGCATCTTCAAGCACAACCGGTGCATATTCATACTGCAGCGTATTGGTATCCAGGAAAATAGCATTGTCTTTCTTTCCCATCGCGCTTGCAAACTGATCCATAATTCCACAGTTGCAGCCATTAAAGTTATTTTCTGAATACTGCCCAATCTGCGCGATCTCAACCATCGTCAAGTCGTCAAATGCAAACATATCCTTCAAAAGCACTCCTGTCAGAACTTCCAACGATGCAGATGAAGAAAGCCCTGAGCCGTTCGGAATATTTCCGTAAATCAGAATATCAAGTCCGTTTGTAAGCTTATATCCACGTTTTTCAAATGTCCACATAACTCCCTTCGGATAATTCGTCCATCCTGCTGCCTCTGACGGAACCAGATCATTCAGGCTTGACTCGATCACACCGAGAGATTCAAAATTTGCAGAGTACAGTCTCAGCCTGTCATCTTCTCTCTTTCTTGCAATCGCATATGTACCTAATGTCAACGCGCATGGAAACACATGCCCTCCGTTGTAGTCTGTGTGTTCCCCGATCAGATTCACACGCCCCGGTGCAAAATACGCCCGGATATCCCCTTCTGGTCCAAATAATTGTTTGAATTGTTCTACCAGTCTCGCTTTCATTCTTCTTCTCCTTTTTTTATTTTAATATTTTTGTTTTAAAACACCTTATTTGTTATTTATTATATCACATTTTCCTATACTGTAAAGCTTTAATAACTCAATTTTAGAACAATATCCTGTGGATAATCTCCAAAGCCGTCCCCAAATATATTAATTCCGCCTTTGTGTGCTGCATCCTCCTTAATTCCGATCTTCACCGAAATATAATCCTTGTCAGAAAGGTTGTATTTTTCCAGTCCGGCATCAGAAATCTTTTCACCGTCCAGAAAGCTTCCGTCCTTTTTTACACACCAGTTCTTTAACATGCCATACTGGGTCTTATCCGATGACCACCATGCCGGATTCAGCTTCCCGCGTCTTCCGCCAAAATCGCTCGGACTTTCCCACGTTCCAACCTCAACGTCATTGATCCACAGTGTAATATCAGAAGGCCAGTCCATATTGTACTCATGGTCTTCCGAACATATTTCTGCGGACACCTCCACTTTCCTGAGTGTTTTCTTTTTTAATGTCACATTTGGAAAACGGTATTCCAAATATCCATTTCCAAACCAAATGAGCTTTGCATTTACCCTTGCAGGATTATAAAATACCGAAGCCTCATCTTCCACATCAATGTACCCGTCCTGAGATACTATTCCGCAAGTCGGCTCCACATGGTAATCCACATAATTTCCGATTGGCATGCGGATCTCATCGATTTCTCCTTCTTCCTCCTGCTGTAAGTCAATAAAAATTCCATCTACTTTCTTTCTGCAGATTTTCATAGATCCTCTGACTGCTGCCCGAAGTTCTGTCTCAATCAGTCCAGCTTCCTCAAGAACCCGAACATGCAGCGCTGCCGAAGATGCCGGTATCTGTAAACATTCGGCAATTTCATTTACATTATAAGCTCTTTCTTCCAGTTCACTCAAAATCCGGAGTCTCAATTCCGATGACAATGCTTTTCCAATTAATGCAAGCTGTTCTTTTTGGCTCAAATTATACTTTTCCGTTCTATCCATCTTTCTTTCCTCTTTAATGCACTATATTTATTATTTTATACCAAAAATCTTGTTATATTTATTTTAACTTTTCTAGTGACCATCGTCAATTATAAATGTTATAATATCTCCAAGAACAAAAGACAGGTGAT
The DNA here is from genome assembly GCF_059731825.1 of Faecalimonas nexilis. Classification (NCBI taxonomy): domain Bacteria; kingdom Bacillati; phylum Bacillota; class Clostridia; order Lachnospirales; family Lachnospiraceae; genus Faecalimonas; species Faecalimonas nexilis. The sequence goes on from NZ_AP029189.1 coordinate 2,924,604, forward strand.
GCAAATGTACATTTTTATTGTAAATCCGCACGCTCGTTCCGGTCTCGGACATGTCGTGTGGGACGAATTAGAATCTATTTTAAAAAAGCAAAACATACCTTATAAAGCGTATTTTACAAAATATCAAAAACATGCGACCGAGATTGCCCGCAAAGCCACCTCCGATGATGCTCCTTCCACTTTGGTTGTACTCGGCGGAGATGGTACGATAAACGAAGTGGTAAACGGAATCCAAGATTATGAAAAGGTGATTCTGGGGTATATTCCAATTGGCTCAAGCAACGATTTTGCCAGAAGCCTGAATATCCCTTCTTCACCCAAAGAGGCTTTGGAGCTTATTCTCGCGGCACATGACACCTGCTCGATAAATATCGGACGATTGCAGTATCAAGACCGCTTGAAACATTTTGCCGTAAGTGCAGGTATTGGCTTTGACGCCGCTATCTGCCACGAGGCAGTCATTTCAAAATTGAAAGTTGCATTGAATAAGATCCACCTTGGGAAACTCACTTATGCCGGCATTTCCCTGCACCGTCTCTTTCTGACAACACCCCAGAAAATGACAGTAACATTGGATCATAAAGAAGAATTCTCTTTTCCATCTGCATATTTTGCCGCAATTATGAACCACAAATACGAAGGCGGAGGGGTCAAATTCTGCCCCGATGCTCGCCCCGATGACAATCTGCTCGATGTAATTGTTGTTTCTGATCTTTCAAAATTAAAGATTCTCACCCTCCTTCCGACAGCATTTACCGGTTGGCATACGCATTTTAAAGGTGTCCATACCTATCAGTGCCGCCATGTGAGCATTCACGCAGAACGAGCATTGCCGGTTCACACAGACGGAGAACCTGTATTTTTGCAAAAAAGCATTTCCGCCTCATGCGATTCTAAAATGCTTCAGGTCATCGTGCCGCAAAGGAGGTAGTTATGTTTTTTATTGTATTACTATTTTTATTGTTATTCTTGTATTTGATCTTCATCTGTCCGAATCTCGCCAGACGTAAAATGATGGAACCATTTTTTCATACAGAATTCGCCCATCGCGGCCTGTTTTCAGATGCCCGTGCCATTCCTGAAAATTCCATGAAAGCTTTTCAGGAAGCAGTCAGGCAGCATGTCGGCATCGAACTTGACGTCCATCTGACAAAAGATGAAAAAGTAGTCGTTTTTCACGATGACACGCTCACAAGGATGTGCCAGATTGATGCCCTCATCGAAGAAACCTCTTATGAAGACTTGCAGAAACTTTACCTGAATCACACATCGGAAAAAATTCCGCTTCTCTCCGATGTGTTGTCGTACGTCAACGGTCGTGTTCCGCTTTTGATCGAATTAAAACTTCCTACAAAAAGCACCAGACTCTGTCATGAAGTACACAAGCTTTTGGAAACTTATCAGGGAGCTTATCTGATTCAGTCTTTTAACACAATCGGGATTTTCTGGTTTCGAAAAAATGCCCCGCATATTCTGCGTGGTCAGCTATCCTCGAACCTGACAAAGACACGAAAGACCGAGCCTTGGCTTGCCTGTTTTCTTGTCCGTTTTCTCCTTTTAAACGGTATTGCAAAACCCGATTTTATTTCTTATAAATTCAAAGACGCCTCCAACATCAGTCTCCGAATAATAAGAATTCTCTACCGCACACCGGTCGCAGTCTGGACACTTCGTACACCAGAATCATTTCTCCAGGCAAAACGGCAATACGATATGGTCATATTCGAAAAAAAGTTTTAAAAATTCTAAAGATAGTATGAAGACTGTTGTTGCTCAATCTTTTTCATGCTATAATCATCTACATACTTTAATTCACTTTATGAAGGGATTTTGATAGCATGAAAAGCTTCCTACAAAAACATAGACATGCATGGGTTTTTCTTTACGGATTCATTTACCTTCCTTGGTTTTTTTATCTGGAAAAACATGTGACAACAGATTTCCATATTATCCATACCAGTCTCGATGAAAAGATACCATTTTTAGAGATATTCATCATTCCTTACGGACTATGGTTTGTATTCATCGCAGTGACTGTCGGATATTTCTTTTTCACAGATAAGACTGATTTTTATAAACTTTCAGCCTTTCTCTGTATTGGAATGACGATTTTTTTGATATTTTCAACTATTTATCCAAATGGGCAGATTTTACGTCCGACAACATTTGAGCACGACAATATTTTTGTCGATTTAGTAAAGCAGTTATACCGTGCTGATACACCGACGAATATTTTCCCAAGCCTGCACGTGTATAATTCCATCGGTGCCTGCATTGCAATTATGCATAGCCAAAGATTAAAAGAATATCGATGGATTCAATACGCCTCGCTTGTACTTGGCGGACTCATCATCTTATCTACCATGTTTTTAAAGCAACACTCTGTGATCGACGTGGTAGGCGCCGGTGCAATGGCTGTAATCTGTTATCAGCTCGTATATGTGGCTGCATTCAAAAAACAGCCGGCCATATCCAGACAAACAATTTAGGACCAGCAGATTGCTGGTCCTATTCTTATTCCTCATATTTTTCCTGTCCAAGTTTGATATCCACAAAATCGGTATAATATTCAAATGCTGCCGGAATTGGATACTCTCTTTGCACTTCCTCCGGATGGATGAACAACATTTTCTCTGTACAAGATTTTTCCAACTCATCTACTCGAATGGCAAACCCGGTCATATGCCATTCCACATGGCTGAAAATATGTTTTGCCACCCCCAGTTCCTTTATTCTCAGCGGCTGCAGTCCAATTTTCTTACTGTATTCCAGCGCTTCATCTGCACTTAATTCTCCCTCAATATTCGGAAGTTCATACAATCCTGCCAAAAGGCCTTTTGCCGGACGTTTCCGAATTGCTACATTCTCGCCATCCTGAAAAATGAATACTGTCCTCTTTTCAATCTTTCTCGCTTTTGCTTTTGTCTTCACCGGGAGCTCTGACTCAATTCCTTTTTCCCTCGCTTCACAGAGCTGCCTCAACGGACACAGCAGACATTTCGGTTCCCCATTCGGCACACATACAATTGCACCAAGTTCAATCAGACCCTGATTAAAATCACTCGCCGCATTTTTCGGAATGATACGTTCCAGCTGCTCTTCTATCCTTGTTCGCACGCTCGCTTTCATAATGTCATCATAGCTTGCCGTGATCCTCGAAACCACACGAAGTACATTGCCATCGACCGCCGGTTTTGGAATCCCAAATGCAAATGAGCTGATTGCTCCCGCCGTATAGTTTCCGATTCCTGTAAGACTTTTTATCTCCTCGTAGGTCTTGGGAAATTCTCCATGAAAATCTTCCATGATCTGCTTTGCCGCTTTCTGCATGTTCCGCACACGGTTGTAATATCCAAGACCTTCCCACAACTTCAAGAGCTGGTCTTCCTCCGCCTCCGCCAAATCCTTTACTGTCGGAAGCGCATTTAAAAATCGGGCATAAAACGGCTTCACCGCCTCCACTCTTGTCTGCTGCAACATAATCTCTGACACCCACACACGATAGGCACTGATCTGTTCTCTCCACGGAAGTTCTCTTTTATTCTCCCTATACCATTCGACCAGCGGATCTGCGATTTTCTTTAGATTCTCATCCTCCAAAAGAACAGGCACTTCCTTTCCAATCTCAATGCTGTCTTTTCCAACTTTACAGTCATATGCAAGTACATGCACTCCCTGCTCCTTCGCTCGTTTTAGCGCTTCGCCAAATGCCGGCTGCGTTTCCATATTCGGAGTAAAATACCGCACGCCTTTCATCTGGATCACAAAAAAGATATACGCTTCATATCCTTCTTTTGTCGCCTCACAAAGCTCTTCGATGTGCTTTATCCCCCGCTCAGTCGGTGCATCCGGAAATTTTACAATTCCATTTTCCTCCAGTGTGACTCCTTTTACTTCTACAAAGATTTTTCTATCTCCCTCTTCCACATAAAGGTCAAATCTGGATTTCCTGTACGTCTTTTCCGGTCTGATCACTATCGCGTCCGGAAACAAATTCCCTTGCTTAATCCATTCCTCCACTACTTTGTTCGGTATCTGGGAATCCATATTGATCATACGTTTTCCTTTTTTTACACCGATCAGATCCCACTGGGTCTTTCTATCCGGATTTTCTGCCCGCTGCACATACACCGATGCATTCGGTGTCAAAAGTTCAGCACAACGCCCTGTATTTTTCACGTGCACGGTCTCTTTCTTACCCGCAATTTCTACATACGCAATAAAGCGATTGGGACGTTCAATGAACCTCCCAATCTCAATTCTTTCATATTTCATTTAACTTAAAACCTCTTCCCAGGAAACCTCTTTAAATCCCGGAACAGCAAACTCTTCACCTACTAAAAGCGGACGTTTCACAAGCATTCCATCTGTCGCAAGAAGTGCATATTGCTCTTCTTCTGTCATATTCGGAAGTTTATCTTTCAGCCCGAGTTCTTTATACTTCATACCGCTTGTGTTGAAAAAACGCTTCAGTGGAAGACCGCTTTTTTCATGCCACGCCTTTAATTCTTCCGCAGTAGGATTTGCCTCCACGATATGTCTGTCCTCAAAGGCAATGCCCTTTTCCTCCAGCCACTTCTTCGCCTTTTTACAGGTCGTACATTTTGGATATTCTACAAATAAAATACTCATCACGTTCTCCCTCGCTTTCTTACAATACTTTTGACAAAAATTCTTTCAGACGCGGATCTTGTGGATTTTCAAAGAATTCCTTCGGCGTGTTGCTTTCTTTTACTTTTCCCTCATCAATGAACAGTACACGCGTTGCAACCTCTTTTGCAAATCCCATCTCATGCGTCACGACTACCATCGTCATTCCCTCATCTGCCAGTTCTTTCATCAGTTCCAGAACCTCTCCTACCATCTCCGGGTCAAGCGCAGACGTCGGCTCATCGAACAGCATCACATCCGGATTCATCGCCAGAGCTCTTGCAATTGCAATACGCTGTTTCTGACCACCTGACAACTGTCTCGGATATGCATTCTCTTTGTCAGGGAGTCCCACACGCTGCAACAATTCTTTTGCTTTCTTCTCCGCCTCTGCCTTTGTCATCACACCAAGCTTCACCGGTGCAAGCATGATATTCTCCTTTATCGATAAATGCGGAAACAGATTGAACTGCTGGAATACCATGCCCATCTTCTGTCTCAGTTTGTTGATATCACAATCTTTGCTTGTGATGTTATTCCCCTCAAACCACACTTCTCCGCCTGTCGGTTCTTCCAGAAGGTTGAGGCATCGCAAAAATGTAGATTTCCCGGAACCAGACGGTCCGATCACTACTACTTTTTCTCCCTTTTCAATATGCTCGTCAATTCCACAAAGCACCTTGTTTCCATGAAATGATTTTTGTAAATTCTTAGTGACGATCACCTTGTGACAACCTCCTTTCCAATAAACTCTGCAATTTTGTAAGTCCTAACACGATCACAAGATAGCAGCCTGCTGCTACAAACAACGGCGGCAATACAATGAAGTCTGTAGAACCAATGTACTGCGCTGCTTTTGTTAAATCTGTCACCGCAATTACTCCTGCCACAGAAGTCTCTTTGATCAATACGATAAACTCGTTTCCAAGCGCCGGCAGAATATTTTTCACTGCCTGTGGGACAATGATATAGCGCATCGTCTGTATATAGTTGAAGCCAAGTGAACGACCTGCCTCCATCTGCCCTCTGTCAATGGATTCAATTCCCGCTCTGATAATCTCAGCCACATACGCACCCGAGTTGATACCAAAACAGATTGCACCGACAAAAATTTCATTTGTGTCTCTTGCCGTAAACACCATATTGTACATGATCAAAAGCTGTACCATAACCGGTGTTCCTCGAATCACTGTCGTGTACACATTACAGAACCACTTCAAAATTCTGACAAAAATATTTTTGGAAACCGTTACTTTCACCACCGCAATAAACAGACCAATCGCCACACCGATCAGGATTGCAAATATGGAAATTAAAATAGTAACCTTCAGACCATCCAAATAAACCAAATACCGCTGGTCATAAATTACCGCATGATGAAACCCTTCTATAAACCTTTGTATGAAGTCCATCTTTTCTCCTCTCTTTCTTTTGTAATTGCATCAAAGAATCAGCAGACTATACAAAATCTGCTGATTCTAAAATTACTTATCTTCTATTTTACACTATTTTATTACTTTTGTGTATGGTTTGCTGTAAATTCTTCAATTTTTCCATCTTCAATCAACTGATCAATTACTTTGTTGATTTTATCCAGTAATTCCTGATTTCCTTTTTTCACTGCAATTGCATATTTATCTTCAAACAGCACACCATCTAAAATTTTCAATGTTCCATTAGAAGCTACTAATTGTTCTGCCGGATATTGGTCCATTACGATACAATCTACTTTGTTGTTTTTCAAATCTTCTGCAGCCTGAGCAAATTTTGTATAACGTTTTACTTCTTTCGGCTTGCAGTTTTCTTCATTTGATACCCAGATATCTGCGATATTCCCCTGCTGTACCGCAACTACTTTTCCGTCAAGATCTGATCCTGAAAGTTCTGCTCCTGCCGGAGTCACTGCCGGGCTTTCACCGTTTACAACGATTACCTCTGTTGAATTTACATATTCATGAGAGAAGTCCATTGTTTTCAAACGGTCTTCATCGATAGACACACCTGCTGCAACAAAATCTACCTTTCCGCTTGCAACCGCTGCCAAAGCACCGTCAAAATCCATGTTCTTGATCTCCAGCTCTTTTCCCATATCATCCGCAATCGCTTTTGCGATATCCATATCAATTCCGACAACTTCATTGCCTTTCATGTACTCGTATGGTGCAAAACCAGCCTCTGTTCCGACAATAATCTTGTCATCCTTAGCTTCCTTTTCTGTTTTATTACTTCCGCACGCTGCCATAGATACCACACATGTTGCCACCAATAATGCACTTAATAATTTCTTCTTCATAATCCAATCTCTCCCTTTCGCAATTTATTCTGCATAAAAATTCAACTCTGTGTTATATTCTATCACATTTTCCAAAAAAAGCAAGTGGCTATTTATACATTTTTCTTGCATAAATAGCCACCCGTTTGTATATTATTTTAAAAATCCGCTTGCCGCAAAGTACCCAAGCACGATCACACCCAAGATGATACGGTAATAACCAAATACTTTGAAATCATTTTTCTTGATATATCCCATCAAAAATTTGATTGCAATGATCGATACAACAAACGCCACCAGACATCCTACGATCAGCATAGCTGCTTCCATCCCTGTGAAGCCGCCGCCAACTTTGATAAACTTCAACAATTTAATTCCACTCGCACCGAACATAACCGGAATTGCAAGGAAGAATGTAAATTCTGCCGCCACATATCTGGAAGTACCAAGCAACAATGCACCGATGATCGTCGCACCGGAACGTGACGTTCCCGGCACAAGCGAAAGAACCTGAAATACCCCGATAAGCAATGCTGTCTGATAAGAAAGCTGGTGCAGTTTTGTCACCTGCGGTGTCTTATCTTTATTCCAATTTTCTATCACAATAAATAAAATACCATACAATATCAGTGTAATGGATACTACTACATAATTATGCAAATGCGCCTCCATCCAGTCATCCAACAGGATTCCAAGAACAGCCGCCGGTAAACATGCAACAATCACCTTCATCCACAACTGAATCGTATACACTTTCTGTTTTCTTGATTTCTTTGGTGAAAACGGGTTCAGTTTATGAAAATACAAAACTACAACCGCTAAAATCGCCCCAAGCTGTATCACCACATTAAACATCTCTTTGAATGCTCTGCTCGCCCCAAGCTTAATAAACTCATCTACCAGAATCAAATGTCCTGTACTGCTGATTGGCAGCCACTCCGTGATACCTTCCACGATTCCAAGTATAATTACTTTTAACATATCTAACATTCTTCTATTCCTCCTCTAGTCCAGCACAAACCTCTCAATTGCCTTTGCCACTCCATCTTCATCATTCGAAACGGTCACAAAATCTGCTGCCTTCTTGACAGGATCAGAACCATTTGCCATGGCAACAGCAAACCCAACTTCTTTTAACATCTCCACATCATTGCCACCATCACCGCACGCCATAATCTCCTCTCTTGAAATTCCAAGAGATTTCCCTAGCTGCAAAAGACCAAGTCCTTTGTTTGTTCCTTCTTTATTAATCTCCAGATTATTATCCATTGCTGCTGTGACAACGATGCCAGAAAGGGTATTCAGTTCTTCCAGTGCTTCCTCTTTATCTTTCTGATTTCTAAAAATTCCCTGTAGCTTATCTACCTCACACTTCATCGTCTGTAATTTTTCTTTTACATCTTTTACCGGAATTCTTGTGCTTTGTAAATATTCTGCCATATGAGGATCTTCAAAATATGCATATACATTCTTCAGACCATCTTCATTCATGTAGCCGACTCCGTCAACAAAAAACTCGTGAATTGCATGATGCTTTCTCAAAATATCTATAACTTTTTCGGAACTCTCCACTGAAAGCAAATTCTCATAAACTACCTTCTGCTTCTGCATATCCAATATTCTTGCACCGTTTGCCGTAAGCGCATATCTTATTCCCGGAAAGTGTTTCAGCTCATCAGGCACTCCCGAAAATGGACGTCCAGTAGCCACAACTACAGCCACTTCCTGCTCAATCGCCTTTTTTAGCACCTCTCTTGTATAGGCGGTCAGCTGTTTTTCACTGTTCAGCAATGTCCCATCCAGATCCACCCCAATCATCCTGATTGTTCTACTCATACACGGTCAGTTCCTTTCCTTCTTTTGTAAAACGCAGTAATTTCGTGCTTACCTTGTCAAATGAACGTTCAAACGATTGTATTCCATAAGCTTTCATCTCTTCAATCTGCTTTTGATTGCCTGCAGGAACAAATAGAACCATATCTTTCGTCGGCGCCATAATGACAATATCATCATCAAGCTTTTCACTGCACATAGACCAAATATACTTAAAACAAAGTGAACTTGCCTCATGATAACCGTCAGCGATAATACTAAAGCCACCATATAATGTGTGTCCAATTACAAATTTTACATTCCTTGCAAGATTCTCGCACGCTGTATGGTAAAGCAGTTCCATGTCCGTATCCGGCGGAAGCATATTGTCCTTTAATATTTCATATGTATCTTTGTCTCTTTCAATTACAAATATCACCATCAAATCCCCTGCAAAAGAGACTATCGGAGTATCTTTATCAGAAATATACTTTCCATTCAGTGCCTTATGATCTACAAGAGATTCTTTCACCCACGGATAAATCTTATCCTTGATATTCTCATAAAGATAATGCTCCTCTTCGTATTTCATCATATTCTACTGCCCTCTTTTCTTCTGCTATTTGATTCTATTCTAACAAAATTTGATTAATAACGCAATTTATAGTATAATATTTTAATAACTATTTATTCAGGAAAGGAATTACTTATGAAAAACAAAAAGTTAAAAATGCTGATACGTACCTGTTCCATTTTAACTTCCATCGCAGTGTTCACAGTTTTTGCTACTTCTTCATATGCTGAAGATTCTGTTGAATCACTTGAGGGCACAACATCAAACTTACAGAATGAATTATCCGATTTAAATAGTGAACTCGACGCCTTGAGTGGAGAACTGGATACCATTATGAAAAAGATGGATACCACCACAGCAGAAATTGAGCAAGTGAAAGCGGATCTTGCTGTTGCAAAAGGCGAGGAAGCAGCTCAGTATCAATCTATGAAACTGAGAATCAAACATATATATGAGAGTGGCAATACCTCTTATTTAGAGATGCTGTTTTCTTCTGCGAGCATGAGTGAATTTTTAAATAAAGCTGAATTTATCAGCGCTGTAAGCGAGTACGACCGCAATCGTCTGAAAGAACTGGTCGACGCACAGAATGCCGTTGCCGAAAAAGAAAAACAGCTTCAAACTGAGCAATCTCAACTGACGAAACTTCAGGATGAGCTCAATCAAAAGCAAGCGGATCTTACCGCAAAAATCTCTTCCACATCAGGCGAATTAGAGCAATATTCTGCAAAACTCGCCGAGGCAAAAGAGCGTGCAAAAGCAGCACAGGAGGCTCTCGACAAAGAAGTGACACCGGTTGAACCGGAGACACCGTCTGTTACTCCTCCTTCTGATAACGATAACTCTGATTCTTCTCAGAATCAGACTCCCGATGTCAGCGCCAGTGAATTAGAGATTTTTGCCGCATTGATTGAATGTGAGGCTGGAAGTACTGACTATGACGGAATGCTTGCCGTAGCCTCCGTTGTCATGAACAGAGTCAACCATAGATATTATCCGGATACCATTACCGGAGTAATTTATCAAAGTGGACAATTTTCTCCGGTTGCTTCCGGAAAGCTTGATAAAGTTTTAAAAAGAGGAATCAAATCTTCCTGTCTGGAAGTTGCAAAAGATGCAATTGCCGGAAAAAACAACGTAGGTGACTGTCTCAATTTCCGGGCGGCAAGTTCCGGACATAGCGGAATTGTAATTGGCGGAAATGTATTCTTCTAATGCAAATACTATTCATCACAGAAACGGAGGTATCTTAACATGGGATTCTTAGTTTGTGTCATTGCGGTAAGCATCATCGCCGCAATTGTTGCAGCTGTCGTCGCTGCTTCCACCGGTGCCTTAATCGGTGCGCAAGAAATAGACGACGAAGAATAAAAATGACTGCGGTTTTAAAGAAACCGCAGTCATTTTTATATATTCTTATTGATAATCAAATACATCAATCCATTTCATCAAGAAATCTTTTTCCATCTCATTATTCTTTGTCAGCTGTGCTGCCGCCACGATCGGAAGCCACTGTTCTACATACTGTCTTGCCGTATCACTCTTCTTGCAGAACAATTTCAAGTATAAATCAGCTGTCTCCTGATTGTCCAGCGCAAACAGCAGATAGGTCTTCGCTGCATCTGCACTTGCATTTCCCTGTGTCGCATGTGCCCAGTCAACGATTGTCATCTTTCCATTCTTTCCAACAATAACGTTACTTGGATTGAAATCTCCGTGACATACTTTATCATGTTTTGGCATGCTCTCCAAACGTGTCAGAAGCTCATACCTTGCTGTCGCATCCAAATCTTTCAAACTATTAATCTGTCTTGCCAATTTGTCTTTCAGTTTATTCAATCTAGGTGCTCTCTTGCTATGCATCTGCAATTGAAGATCTACAAAGTCTTCCATATACTTCTCTATATTGGCTGGATCTGTCTTCATCATCTCTCCAAGTGTCTTTCCGTCTTTGTATTCAATAACAACCGCCCATTTTCCATCAATCTCTGTTACACTTTTCACCTTAGGAATGTCAAGACCGGCTTCTTCTACTCTTGCCGTATTCAACGCTTCGTTAAACACATCTGCTTTTGAATGCGTTTTCTCAAATACTTTTACAATACCTTCGTCACATTTGTACACTTCTTTATATGCACGTTTCACGATTAAGTTGCTTTGTTCTAATTTCATATGTCCTTACCTCCTATAAGTATTACACCTTTTCTTATTTGATAAGTTTATTATACACCTTATTTGCAATTTTGCAATAGATTTTTGAGTATTTTTTAACAAAGTTTTTCACTATATTTTTATTGTCTTTTTCTTAACAAACTTCAAAAAGGGACAGGGGTAATGTCAATTGGGGACGTAGTAAAATTCAATTTTACTACGTCCCCAATTTAATAATTATTTTCCGTAATATACTTTTAAGTACATTTCTTTGATTTCTTTCATCAGTGGATATCTTGGGTTAGCACCTGTACACTGATCATCAAATGCCTGTTCAACCATATCATCTAATGTATCTAAGAAGTATTTCTCATCTACACCATAATCTTTGATTGTTTTCTTAATTCCTACTCTATCTTTTAATTCTTCGATTTTTACTAAGAATTTTTCAAATGTATCTTTGTCATCTTTTCCAACAACACCGCAGAATCTAGCACATTCAGCATATCTTTCTAATGCGTGTGGATACTGATATTGTGAGAATGTTCCCATCTTAGTAGGTACATCTGTTGCATTGAATTTCATAATTTCTGTGATTAACAATGCGTTGGCAACACCATGTGGTAAGTGATGGAATGCACCTAATTTATGTGCCATTGAGTGGCATACTCCAAGGAATGCATTTGCGAATGCCATACCAGCCATGCAAGAAGCATCTGCCATTTTTTCTCTTGCTTTTGGATCATTTGATCCGTTTTCATAAGCTGATGGAAGGTATTCAAAAATGTTCTTCATTGCTTTTAATGCAAGACCATCTGTATAATCTGTTGCCATGATTGATGCATATGCCTCTAAAGCATGTGTTAAAGCATCGATACCAGAAGCACTTGTCAGTCCTTTTGGCTGGCTCATCATATTGTCAGCGTCGATGATCGCCATCTTAGGAAGTAATTCATAATCTGCTAACGGATATTTTACTCCTGTTTTTTCATCTGTGATAACTGCGAATGGTGTTACCTCAGAACCTGTTCCTGAAGATGTAGGGATTGCTACAAAGTAAGCTTTCTCTCCCATCTTAGGGAATGTATATACTCTCTTACGGATATCCATGAAACGCATTGCCATATCCATGAAGTCTGCTTCTGGATGTTCGTACATTACCCACATGATCTTTCCGGCATCCATTGCTGAACCACCACCAAGAGCGATGATTACGTCTGGACCGAATGCTCTCATTGCCTCAGCACCTGCTTTTGCACATTCAAGTGTTGGGTCTGGAGCTACTTCGTAGAAGCATGTGTGCTGGATTCCCATCTCATCTAATTTTTCTTCGATACCTTTTACGTATCCATTGTGATATAAGAAGCTGTCAGTTACGATAAATGCTTTCTTTTTACCCATTACTGTTCCTAATTCATCAAGTGCAACAGGCATACATCCTTTTTTGAAGTAAACTTTTTCAGGTGCTCTAAACCAAAGCATATTCTCTCTCCTCTCAGCAACTGTTTTGATATTGATTAAGTGTTTTACACCAACGTTTTCAGATACAGAGTTTCCACCCCATGATCCACATCCCAATGTAAGAGATGGTGCTAATTTGAAGTTGTAAAGATCACCGATTCCACCGTGAGAAGAAGGTGTGTTTACTAAGATACGGCATGTTTTCATTGCTGCTGCATGTTTTGCAAGCTTCTCTGTCTCTGCCGGATGAACATAGATAGAAGATGTATGTCCGTATCCACCGTCAGCTACAAGCTGCTCTGCTTTTGCAATTGCTTCATCAAATGTTTTTGCTTTGTACATAGCAAGTACCGGAGATAATTTTTCATGAGCAAATTCTTCAGAAATATCAACAGATTCCACTTCCCCGATTAGAATCTTTGTCTCTTCCGGTACTTTTACTCCTGCCAGTGCTGCGATTGTATGTGCTGACTGACCTACGATTTTAGCGTTTAATGCACCGTTGATGATGATTGTCTTACGAACTTTTTCAATCTCATCTTTTTTCAGGAAATAACATCCTCTGAGTGCAAATTCATCTTTTACTTCTTTATAAACTTTTTCCAAAACAGTTACAGACTGTTCTGAAGCACAAATCATACCATTGTCAAATGTTTTTGAGTGGATGATTGAGTTAACTGCCATTTTAACATCAGCTGTGTCATCGATGATAACCGGTGTGTTACCTGCACCAACACCAAGCGCCGGTTTTCCTGAAGAGTAAGCTGCTTTAACCATTCCAGGACCACCTGTTGCAAGAATGATGTCTGCGCTCTTCATTACTTCGTTTGTAAGCTCTAATGAAGGTACGTCGATCCATCCGATGATTCCTTCTGGTGCTCCAGCTTTTACAGCTGCTTCCAATACAACTTTTGCTGCTGCAATTGTCGCATTTTTTGCACGTGGATGTGGGCTGATGATGATTGCATTTCTTGTCTTTAATGCGATCAATGTCTTAAAGATTGCTGTCGAAGTTGGGTTTGTTGTAGGAATAACCGCTGCGATCAAACCGATTGGCTCTGCAATCTTCTTAATTCCATAAGCTTTATCTTCTTCAATAACTCCACATGTTTTTGTATCTTTATATGCATTGTAAATATATTCTGCTGCGTAATGATTCTTGATTACTTTATCTTCAACGATACCCATACCAGTCTCTTCTACTGCCATCTTTGCCAATGGGATACGCTGTGTATTTGCTGCTACTGCTGCTTCAAAAAAGATCTTATCTACTTGTTCCTGTGTAAATGTAGCAAATACTTTCTGTGCTTCTCTCATTGCTTCCATTTTTGCTACAAGAGCTTCTACGTTATCAATAATTCCTGGTACGTTCGTTTCCTTCTTTGACATATCAATATCCTCCGTAAGTGTTGTATTTCTTTACTACGAGGCTTAGTATACTACCTCGTTAAATATTTGTCAATATATTGTCTCCTTTTTTCTCATTTACGACTTTTTACACAATGAATTTTCCATTTTTTTTATTTCATTATGCAATTTATACAGTACAGAAATAAGTTTTTTCTGGTTTTTGACTTGCAAATACTTGTTTTTCAACCTTTTCTCACATTATAACTATTTACGACTCTCTTTGTGAATATCTGTTTACGTTCTTCCCAAAGCACATTATCGTTAATATAATAACAATCATTTCTGTTTTTACAGTTTCAACTTCGCGAATGCATCTGCAAATGCAGTATTCACCGGCTCTTCTTTTTGCTGTTTCAAATACCTCTGTACATCCTTTTTGCTCACGCCTGCACCTTCTTTTTCCCGTCTCGCCTTAAATGCTGACATCTTTTCTTTATGACCGCAAGTATTACATACAAATTGTTCTTCATCCCCTTTTTTGATGATCTCCATCTTCTTATGACATTGCGGGCATCTTGCATTGGAAATCCTTGCAACCACCTCTTTATGTCCGCACTCTCTGTCCTGACATACAAGCATCCTTGCATTCTTCCCGTTTACCGCGAGCATCGGTTTCCCACAATCCGGACACTTTTTATTTGTCATGTTATCATGTCGGAATGTTCCGGTTCCACCTTTGATCTCGTCGATGATCTCCACCGTATATCCTTTGATCTCCTGAAGGAAGGTTTCTTTTCTTAGTTTCCCTTTTGCAATATTGGAAAGCTTCATTTCCCAGTCTGCTGTTAATTCCGGTTTCCGCAAATCTTCCGGCACAAGTTCCAAAAGCTGTTTCCCCTTCGACGTAATGTAAATCTCTTTTCCACGCAATTCCATCAGATAAGAATGGAATAGCTTGTCGATAATGTCCGCTCTTGTAGCAACTGTTCCAAGCCCTCCGGTCTGGCCTAATGTTTTAACCGCCTGTTTATCGCGGGATTCCATATACTTCACCGGATTTTCCATGGCAGACAATAATGTTGCCTCATTAAATCTTGCCGGCGGCTTTGTCTTTCCACTGGCCATCTGCACCTGTTGTACGGGAAGTGCTGCCCCTTTGTTCACTTCCGGAAGTGACTGTTCTGACAACTGTTCTTCCACATCTGTCTCATCTCCGTCTCCCAGTTCATAGACTTCTTTCCAGCCCGCATGTTTTACGATTTTTCCTCTCGCAGCAAATCGTTCTCCTGCCGCTTTCCCAAGCAATGTCGTCTGCTCATACTCAAACGGCGGATAGAGAACACTCAAAAATCTGCGGACAACGAGATCATAAATTTTTCGCTCCTCGTTTGTCATATGCTCCAACTGCACAAACTGCTCGGTCGGGATGATCGCATGGTGATCGCTTACTTTCTTGTCATCCACAAATGATTTGTTGACCTTGATCGGCTTCATAATCAGGCTTCCCGCAAGCTTTTTATATGGACCTACACTTACTGCTCGCAGTCTGTCTTTCAAAGTGTCAACCACATCATTTCCGATATATTTGGAATCTGTTCTCGGATAGGTCAATACTTTATGGTTCTCATACAGGCGCTGCATGATGTTCAATGTCTCTTTTGCGGAGAAGCCAAATCGCCTGTTGGCATCTCTCTGTAATTCTGTCAGGTCATATAATCCTGGCGCAAATGATTTCTTCGCAGATTTTTCCACCTGTTCCACGACCATAATTTCACCATTCAAATCTTCTGCCAGCTTTTCTATTCGTTCTTTTGAAAATGAACGGTAGCTTCCCGACTTTTGATCCTGCCATGTCCACTTGATTTTTCCTGCCTGCACAGTCACACCATAGTACTCTTTCGGCTGGAATGTGCGAATCTCTTCCTCCCGCTTTGCAATCATCGCAAGTGTCGGTGTCTGTACACGCCCGCAAGACAGCTGCGCGTTGTATTTGCACGTTAACGCTCTTGTTGCATTGATTCCTACAAGCCAGTCCGCCTCTGCTCTTGAGACTGCCGCTGCGTACAAGTCATCGTACTTTCTTCCATCCACAAGCTTTGCAAATCCATCTCGGATTGCCTTATCTGTCACGGAAGAGATCCAAAGTCTTTTGATTGGCTTGTGGCAATTTGCTTTTTCCAGAATCCATCTTGCCACAAGTTCTCCTTCACGTCCGGCATCTGTGGCGATAATAATCTCTCCCACATCTTTCCGAAACATCTGTGCTTTCACCGCATTGTACTGTTTTGCCGTTTTCTTAATAACAACCAGTTCCATCTTCTTAGGCATCATCGGAAGCACCTGCATGTTCCACTCCTTGAATTTTTTATCATACCCTTCCGGATCCGCAAGTGTTACAAGATGTCCTAATGCCCATGTAACGATATATTGATTTCCTTCAATTGCCCCGGAAATATTTTTATTACACTTCAGTACTCTGGCAATATCTCTTGCCACAGACGGTTTTTCTGCAATTACTAATGATTTCATTTTGTTCTCCTTTTTCTTCGATCAGCTTTTGACACTATTGCGGTACCCGACATAGGTTGCAGCCAGATATAAAATATACACAAGGAAAAATAGTCCAAGTGATGCACTAATCGTGCTTATCAGCATTCCCGCTCCTGTGTACGCTTGAAAGAGCTGATTGAGGGATAGTGTACAGCAGATACTTAGTGGAATCGGAAGCACCAACGGCATTAGAAAATATACTCCGACCTGCCTTCGTATAATTTTCTCCACCCCCTCTTGGGGCATCCCAAGTTCTGATAAAATCCGGTATCGTTTTCCATGTTTTTCTGATTCGCTCAATTGTTGAACTGCCAACACGGTAAGTGCTGTACAGCAAAAAATGAGCGCAATATAAAACATAGAAAAAGAAATAATCGTAAACATAGTCCGGTTTTCCCCCAGCACTGCTCCTTTTACATTCACATTTCCGACCGGAATGTAATCTTCGCCGTCCATCTCCTCTCCGTCTTCCAATGGTTCTATAATTCTGCACAGATTCTCATAATCTTCCGGTGCTGACTTTTTCTCTGTATCTGCCACGTACACAGCTTCGTAAATATCCAGTTTCTCAGCATACTCATCCGGCAAAACAAGGATGAGATAAGCCCCCAAATCTCCCTCCAGTGCAAAACCTTCTGTATAGCATGCCTGATAAGAGAGTGTCTCCCCCTCTATCTGAAATTTAGGCTGTTCCTTGTCAAGAACTGTTTTCACACCGCTGACTCCCTGCACAATAAAGTGTCCTTTTTTCAAATCTATTTTTTCATAGCCAAGCTGCTTGCGCATCTTGCAGTAATCACTGTATGCCATGACCGTATCATTTCCCCAAAACGACATTTCAACCGGTGTTCCATCTAAATATTTCCCGACCTGATTTGCTCCGCTATCATAAACCATAAACGAATGTTCCTGAGTTACACCGCCAAGTTTTTCATCAAGATACTCTTTTTCTTTTATAAAAGAAGGATCCCCTTCTCTATCCCACATCATAATTTCATATGGACATACGGAATTGCCCTGCATATCAAAGAAATTTTTAAACAGTGTTGCAATCTGAGAGAACGAAAGCGTCAATGTAAGCAATAACGCAAGTGTCCCAAGCGTCATACTCATCGTATTAATCTTAGACGAAAGATTTCGGACGAGCACAAGTGTACCTGCATTCTTCTGTTTTGCCTTTCGATTCACAAAAAAACGGATCAGTATATGAGAAACAGAGATATAAAAACAATAGATGCAGACGATAAAACAGGTGAAAAAGATTCCGATTGCTCCCATCTGCACATTGTCTCCGTTTTGAAATGTCAATTTACATACAATCGCCCCTGTGATGCCTGTGAGCAAGGCAATTGTCATCAAAATTATATCACCTTTTTGATGTTTTACAAACACAATTTCGTTCTGCTTTTCTGCGTGAAGTAAATCATATATTTTCATCTTCCCGATTTTACGTTTCATGCGCAAAAGAGAAAAACAGTAGATCAATATAATATAAAGAATTGTCAGCGCAAATGCTTTCACAGAAAATACAAGTTTCACTTCATATACTGCCTCAAAAATATGCATGATGATCATTGTGAGCACCTGATATAAAAATGTTCCGAATATCATCCCCAGCAAAAATGAGATTCCACCTATTATGATATTTTCTGCCAGAAACAATCTTGTAATTGCACGATTGCTGATTCCGAGCACCATATATGTGCCGAGTTCTTTGCTCCTTCTGTGCAGCATGAATTTTGTCATATAATGTACAAGCCATCCTATTACGAACACAACAAGAATTGAAATAAATACAACCATATATGCAAATGTGAGCATCATACGATTGAGCATCATGATATCTTCGGAAAATACAATCATATTGAATGCGTACATCAAAGCAAATGCGATTGTAACTGTTATGATATAGATACGATAATCCCGAATGGAACGGAACGCATTTCGAATTGCAAGTTTACCTAACATCAGTCAAGTCACCTCCCAAAAACGTCATCACATCCATGATTTCGTGGAAAAATTCTTTTCGTGTCCGCTCCCCTTTATACAGCTCATTGAACAATTTCCCATCGCGTAAAAATAGAATTCTGCTACAGTAGCTAGCCGAGAAAATATCATGTGTCACCATCAGAATCGTCGTCTTCATAGTACGATTGACTAACGCAAAACTTTCAAGCAGCATGCTTGCAGATCTGGAATCCAATGCACCCGTCGGCTCATCCGCAAGAAGAAGTTTTGGCTTATTTATCAACGCTCTTGCACATGCACATCTTTGTTTCTGCCCTCCGGATACCTGATATGGAAATTTTTTCAAAACATCTCCAATGTCGAGTCTCTCAGCAATTCCACGCACCTGTTGTTTTACCGCTTTTTCATCCACGCCGGAGATCATCGGCGCTAATGCGATATTCTCTTCCAGCGTCAGCGTGTCTAAAAGATTGAAATCCTGAAAGACAAACCCTAAATTTTCCTGACGAAACACAGCCATCTTCTTATCCTTTAATTCTGTGATATCCGTATCTTCAAGATAAATGTGTCCGCTTGTCACACGGTCAATCGTCGAGATGCAGTTCAGCAGCGTACTTTTTCCCTATCCTGTCAAGTTATATCCAAAAAAAATTGTCGATTTTTGCAATTAAAAGAAACCATTCTTATCGCTTCTTCTGTACTGGAAAAGGATTTTTCCTTTCCAACTCCTGTCCCTGCATTTCCATCTTTTTTATAAAGATGTGCTGCTGGCTGTCAGTTTCATATTGAATTGCCACACCAAGACCTTTTTTCATAAATGCAGCAACTCCCATATCTACAAAAGCCTCCTGCCCTTCTTTCTCCTGAAAACTGATTTTAGGGAAAGCCCCGGATAATTTTTCCCTAATATACAGTTCCATTTTTTCCAAACTCTCAAATGGCATAGCCTGTACTCTTTGTAATAGCTCCTGCAAACGTTCCTCTCTCATAATACATCTGCAATGATCAACACCAAATACCATAGCAAGGCTGTGTCCGCAATCCCAAGATACATGAATCTGTCCGGCATCATCTACAAACTGTACGGTTCCTAAATCACCGGGACTCAGTTTTACATACGGATCAGCTTCCATATCTTCCAACTCTACCCGACACCCCGGTGGGTACATATTTCTTAACACAATTCTTTCCGCATTACTTATCACTGTTTTCTTCCTTTCTCCAATCCGGCTACCGTCCCAAAGACTTATCTGGGACATTTCCCTCCAACAAATACTCTCTTTCTTTATTCCATTCCAGCACCTTTTCCATAGCAGCTTCCAACTGGTCTTCTGTCGTTTCTCTTGTATAGGTTCTATATTCCTGAAAATAGTCTTCCAAAGTGTTCTGCTGTATCTCCAGTTCCTCTTTATCATAACAATCCGGCTCTTCCAGCTCCTTCAACTCCTGCAAGATTTCCCAGCATTCCAAAACACTGTCTATCTCCCGCATTTCAAGCAGATAAGATAAAAATGTTTCCTCTGGCATAATACTGAAATAGCACCGGTCAAACCATTGCTCAATATACATGCGTTCATCAGAACCATTGGTATGTGTACCACAAATCAAATCTGCAACAAAGTTTTCAAATAGTTCACCGATTGATAGCCCAACTTTTCCAGACTTCCTACAGAGCTCTTCTACCTCATCTTGATACAACCTGATAGAAATAGTCCGCTTCAGGCTTTTTTCATAGGGTTCTATATCTTCCCCTGTCTCGCAGAAATGCAGATATGTATCCGTATAAATGTTTTCCATATCGCAAAATCTCCGGCTCATTGCCACATAATCTTTACTTTCCCGGTCCCATTCCAGCCGGTAATGATGTTCCCTTGCATGTTCCTCTAAATCTTTCCGTATGATATTTCTGGTTGCTTCCGGCAACTCCGCAATAAAAATGCTTGTATCTGGAACTGCTAATACTCTTTCTTTTACCACATTTGTCCTCCTTACTTGTAACTATTTCTTGCACGCGGCAAATTCCCCAGTACGTCCATATAGAGGATAATTCCCTGCGAGTCCAGATGTACGGTAATAAATTTCTGTATTTCCTGTAACAGATCATGATCAGAAAACCCAGCCTGGCAGCCAATAAAATTCCTGATTTTTTCTACAATATCCCGTTTACGGAACTCTTGTAACACCAGAATCGGAATCGTGTGCTGACCTCCCATAGCATTATATGCTAGCTTTTTTCATAGTCTTTCCGTAAAATATGTTTCAAGATACATGGCTCTTCTCCCCTTCCTTCTTTTCTAAATTTTCTTCTAAATAAAAGAAGAGGAAGGCACCGCAGCGTTTTCCTCTTCTTTTATTAGTCTTTTCTGACTGTATAATCGTATTATAAATTACTTAGCATTACCGGCTGAAAATTTTTAATATCTAACCTTTTTGCAAAATATTCCATATTATCTAAATCACTTTCTGAGAAATATGAAATATACCATTTACACGAATGTAATACTCTCTTTCTAATCTCAACAAAATAATCCATATCTACAGAAGATAACGAATGACCTAATATAAATATTTCATTTATATTTATAAGAGAGTCAAAAAAATTTTGATTCATTTGTATAATACCAAACGTATCTTTATATGTCTTTTGAAAATAGGCTTTAATGATTTCTTTTGTTTCAGTTATTCTAAAATCTTCATCATCATCTTGTATATATATTCCATGTTCTTCCGCTGCATTAAATGGAGAAACAGCTCCGTACTGAAAAGTAGAAATATCATGATGTCCCACTACAAGTTTCTTACTGCTCAGGGCTTTTCCATGAATGTATAAAATATTCTCAGCAGGTACTTTATATGCTCTTTCTAATGTATCCGTATAATTAAAATTTAGAATCTTACACGTATTATTTATTATACGCTTTGATACCAAAGGTAAAACGTTTGTATCTATTTGCTCAATCCATTTCTTAAAATAATATGGAATATAAGATGCAAATGCCAAATCCTGCTCAACCATAAATTGAAAGTCATGATTAGCACTGTCTTTCCAATTTTCGTCACCATAATCAAGATAATATGAAGCATTTTCTTCTTGCACTTGATATTTATCTAATTCGCCTAAAGCCATTTCAAATTGAAACCACAATTCTTCTTCTGGTATATATTTACATATAGCTTCATAAAATTCACGAGCATATATTCTCAAATACTCCTTAAAATCATAATACGAAGTGGGCAAATTGTGTGCCCGATCAAAACCATTTCCTATAATAACCAATCTGTCCAATTTCTTTTCTCTCCTAGTAAATATGTTCCAAAAATGTTTGCACTGCTACACAAGCAGCTGTTAGACTTCCGATAAAAGCTGTTAAAGATACTATTAACGAAGAAGCCATTTCTAGCAGATGTACAATTCTGGAAACATTTTGATTTGTACTATTAGGAAACAGTAATCTCCTTACCTTCTGTATTAAAAAATAAAATGTTTTAATGAACGAGATAAGTATATAACACAAATAGGAACACACGATTATGCCCCCTATGCAAAATCCTATATCTCCCAAGTGAGATCCTTTTTTCCAATTAACAAGAATATAATGTATCTCCCAAGAAAATATAATTAAAACAGAAAATGCAGTAATGGCATGGATGCTTACTGTAACTATCTTTTTCTCTTTAGTTTCTCTCGATAAAGCAGGAAAACTAATAAACCAAAATGCAATACATGTTGCTCCTATTGATAAACGTGTTTCATTTGCTCCACCACTATATAAGGCTGGATATGCACCAATCGTTAACATTAAACATCCCATTAACAACAAACCCATATTAAGACTAAGTGCTATTTTCCTTTTATTTTCACGTATCAATGTACCCATTTTAAACATCTCCATTCGTATTCTATTTCTAAGTTAAATTATTAACCTATCATATTTTCTTTGGTTTTTATATTACTTTTAATGCTTATTTTTCTTTATATTTTATTGTACCACTTTTTCAATAATCTTCCTATATCTTATTTTCATAATGATGTCGAGAACCGCCAATACTCTTTCTTTTACCACATTTGTCCTCCCTGTTTGTAAACATTCCTTGCCGCCGGCTGGTTTCCCAATACGTCCATATAGAGGATAATTCCCTGCGGGTCCAGATGTACGGTCATAAATTTCTGTATTTCCTGTAACAGAGCATGATCGGAAAATCCAGCCTGACAACCAATAAAATCCCTGATTTTTTCTACAATGTCCGGTTTACGGAACTCCTGTAACACCAAAATCGGAATTGTGTACTGCCCTCCCATAGCATCATAGGGCAACGATTTCCGTAATTCTTCTAAGAGATGCCGGTAATAATCAACTACCACCTGGTCTGTTTTCCACGCTTTTTCCTCACAATCCCGGAGTAAAAAATCATACTCTTTTTTTGCCTGTTCCATTTCTTTCAGGATTTCTACTGCCTCCACAGAGCAATACCCTTTCTCTTCTATCAGCTCCATCAGTTCTTCCATAGAATATGTTTCAAGATACATGGCTCCTCCCCCATCTTCTTTGCCTAATTTTCTCCTAATACAAAGAAGAGGAAGACACCGCAGCGTTTTCCTCCTCTTTTATGAAATCTTTTTCTCTACCGGAATCCAGGACAATAAGCTCTCCCGGTTCTTTCTTATTCTACTGCTTCCAGAAATTCGTCCCTGTATTTCCATACAATTTCAATATGTTCCGGATCATAAAAATTTATGACTTCAATCAGCTCATGCAGAACTTCATAAGACAGCTCTTCCAATCCCTTATATTTTACAAAAAGTTGCAGTCCCTCTGATTTCTCCTTTTGTTTTTCCTCCTCCCCCTTTAAAATTTTTGCTTCTATCTCCTGTATCTTTTGCTGATAAGCTGCTATTTTCTCCATATAGGTTTGTTTTCGTGCCAGGTAATCCTTCAAAGAAATCTGTTCTTCTACATATTGTTCATATAGTTCCATTTTCTCCTGTTTGCAAAGTGCCAGCTTCTTTTCATATTGCTTTTTCCGATACCGGAGTTTCGGAATATTCAAAGTCTGATTGGCTTTCTTTAACTGCTTTATGGTATCCTCTGCAAGGGCTGCCTGCTGTCTTATCATAATTAGCACCAGTTCTTCCAACTCTTTCTGCTTATATTTCTTTGGATAACAGGAAGCATTGGGGGCTGTCGTAACACTTTTACAATAAATCGGCTTTTCTTTGTATTCTGTCCGTATCCGCATTTTCCGACCACAATGCCCGCAGCGGATCAGGCCTGCAAAAATATTCTCAGAAGACGGTGTAGACCCATGATATTTTCTGTCCTTCTGTACCATGTCCTGGACCTTCTGAAGCTCCTGCTCCGTTACAATCGCTTCGTGTCCTCCTTTTACGCAAATCCAATCCTCTCTTGAAATATATCGGTACTCTCTTTTTGACGGAACCCTGGTTTCTGTTTTCCCTCTTACCGTCAGTCCTGCATAAACCGGATTAAACAAAATCAGCTTTACTAAATTTCCGTCCCAGAATTTCACAGATTTCTTTGCTTCCGGCGCCCAGCCTTTCCTTTGAAGATATACGGTAGGTGTTTCAACTTCTTTTTTATTCAGGTCCCTGGCAATGTCTGCATAGGTCTTTCCTTCCAACCTTTGGTCGAAAATCCCCCTTACAACGGAAGCTGCCTCCGTATCCAGATGAAGTTTTGTATGAACACCGTCATGGAAGCAATATCCGTATGTTGGGATTGAACCATGATATTGTCCCATTTCAGCCTGTTTCCTCATAACTTTTTTGATATTGTCGGAACAAATCTGGGGATAAATCCCATTGATTAGGTTCTTAAATTTAATCTCCGTATCCTTTCTTTCGGAAGGTTTCTGGCTGCTGTCATAAAAATCATTGATTGAAATGAAACGCACCCCAAGGAACGGAAATATTTTTTCGATATAGTTTTGTGTTTCTATGGTATCCCTTCCCAGGCGGCTCAAATCTTTGACAATGATACAGATCCGTTTTCTCCTGGTAATCAGCCCCATCATGCGCTTAAATTCCGGGCGGTCAAAGGTTGTACCGCTGTAACCATCATCTACAAAGAAGAAAACCTTTGCCCCTGCAAATTCCGGCTGTTTTTCTACAAAATGCTGGATCAAAAGCCTTTGATTTTTAATGCTGTTGCTTTCCTCCATTTTTTCTTTATCATCTCTGGAAAGACGCAGATAAGCAAAAATAAAATCATACTGCATACGGAAGACCTCCTTCCATATTGACCAGTTCTTTTTCCAGCTCCTTTTCAAATAAATCCCCAAACCAGAACACGATTTCCACATAGTCTTTGGAATATACCGTAATCTTTTCAATAAAGCGGTCAGCAATCCCTTTCTCTATCTTCTGGAATCTTTGGTACTTTAGAAGTTCCTCTGTCCAGTCCATTCTTGCCTTCACCTGATCTAACAGGTTCTGTCCACGAAGCTGTACCTGCTTCATATTCTGCTTGGCTGCTTGCTGTTCTTCCTGATAGATTGATTTAATCTCCTGATATTCCTTGCAGTCCAACAGTCCGGTAGCATAATGCTCAAACAAGATTTCCAGTTTTCTTCCATATTTCTCATACTTCTGTCTGGCATTTTTTATTTTTTCTGCTACCTCCTGCTCCAGCTTTTGATAAAACTCTGCACCATAGGTCTTCTTACTTTCCACAGCAAGCTGGATCTGGTAGCGGAGTGCTGCCTTGACTGCCTGATTGATGTAGATTTCATTCACCGTGCGGAAACATTCCGTATGATCTGTAAGGGAAAAAGAAGGGCATTTATAAACCATATATTTATGTTTCTCATTGCCTCCGCTCCTGCACCTTCCAAGGCGTTTTCCGCAATGTCCACAGAAAATTCTTCCCTTAAAAGAACCATCTGCCCCCTGTTTTTCTTTTGGGTTTGCAGCCCAGTTATCTAACGTATCTTTCCAGCGTTCCTTTGCAATTTCCTGTGCTTTTTCATAAATCGCCCGTTCCACAACTGCTTCCCAGGCATTTTCACACACTTCCCACTGCTCTTTTGGTATCATCTGAAGAGGAATATTCTGTGCAAGCATCTGTTTTGTTTTCCCATAAACAGCAGCACCAATGTAAACGGGGTTCTGTAAAATCTTCCTGATACCGTCTGATCTCCATAACCGCCTTTTTTCCGGCTCCTTTCCCTGTTTCCTTTTCTGATAGCTGTCCTCCGGTCCTAATACCTTTCTGCCATTCAGTTCCCTTGCTATATCATAGCTTGACATTTCTTCAAACACATACCAGTAAAAAATCTGCAGGATTATTTCTGCCTCCTCTGGTTCCGGCACCAGCTTCTTGCTGTTTTCCTCTGCCCTTTGGTATCCATAAGGAGGTCTGGAACCCCAGAACTCTCCCCGCTCCCTGGACAGCCGGTGTGCCTGTACCAGTTTCTCTGAAACTTCCCTGGCATAATAATCATTCATAAAGTGCTTCAAAATATTGGTGGTCCGGTCTTCTACACAAGCCGGGTTCGCACTGTCATATTCGTCCATAACGGAAACAAACCGGATATTTAAAGTTGGGAAAATTACATCAATCAAATCTACAGCATCTAAGGCGTCCCTTCCAAACCGGGCAAAATCCTTTACAATGATGCAGTCAACCTTTTTATTTGCCACATCTTCCATCAACTCTTCAAATGCGTTCCTTTGGAACGTTGTACCTGTCACACCATTATCCGCATAGACTTTTACCACCAGCATTTCCGGGTGTTTCTTTGCGTAGTCTTCACAGATCTGTTTTTGGATATAAATGGAATCCCTTCTGCCATGCCCTCCGTCCTTTTCGGAAAGCCTTACATAAATATAGGTTCTCAGATACTTCATTTCCGGCTTGCTGCTTTGTCTTTTCTGTCCTCTTTTGCTTACCTTAGGCACTTGCTTCCGCCCCCTTTCCTTTCAGGAAGGCTTCCACATGCTGATCCGGCTTTGCTCTATTTACCGTTTCCAGCAGTCCCAATACCTTTTCAAATTCATCTTCAAACCAAAAATGAATGATAATGCGCTTCTGCTCATATACCTCAATCCGTTTGACCAGGTTTACCAGCATTAAGCGGTCCACTTCCGTCCGGTCCCGGTATTCCAGAAAATATTCCAGCCACTCCTGCTGTTTTTCAAGGGTTTCCTGCAAGTTTCGGATTTCCCTTTGCTGGCACTCCATTGCCTGCCGGATTTCCTCTAAAGACTGGTCATACTTTGCTTTGAAGGTTTCAAATTCTGTCCGGTCCAGGATTTCTTCTGCAAAACTGTCATACAGTTTTACTTTAATGTTTAAAATCCTCTGGCTCTCCTTTTCCAGCATCTCCAGTTTTTTGTCTTCTTCCAAAAGCCGCTGTCTTGGGATTGAGGCAGTTTTTACATACGCCAGTATCTCTTTCAGCTCCACCAGAACAGAAATATAATGCAGGATTGCCTCTGTCACAGCTCCTACCAGTTTTTTCTCACTGATACTATGGGAACTGCACTGCTTTTCATAAAGGGAAGTCGAACATACATAATAGTGGTGGACTTTATCTGGGCTTTTCAGTACCATGCTTTCTTTACAGTCCCCACATTTTACCAGGCCTGAAAGAAGCGCTAGCCCCTTTGCACCTCTCATGGTATCCATTTTCATCAGGTTGCCCACCACTTCATATTGGTGTCTATTGATAACCGGCTCAAAAGCATTTTCATACCGTATCCACTCAGCTTCCTCTTTGTGGATCACAACCTTTACTTTATGGTTTGGCGTTGTGGTTTTTCCCTGTATCAGCACTCCGGTGTAACGTTCATCAAGAAGGATACGACGCACCATAGTTGGCATCCAGACCGGTTTTTCCGTCAGACGGAACCCTGTCTTTAATTTCTGTTTTAAATATACCTGCTTATACCGAAGAGGCGTCAAGATCCCACGCCGGTTTAATTCTTCGGATATATCCGTCAGGCTGTAGCCCTGCATTTTCATGTGGTAAATATCCCGTACAACAGAAGCTGCCACTTCGTCCATGACCAGCTTATGTTTATCCTCTTCGGATTTCAGATAACCATAAAAAGCAAAAGGCGCTACACACTGCCCGGCTGTCATTTTGACATACAAATGGGAACGCACACTTTTGGAAGTATCCGCAGGGTAAAGGTCATTGATTAAACTTTTAAATCTCAGGGTAAGGAAATCACGATTTGGCGTGAGGCTGTCATAATTGTCATTGACAAGGATCAGGCGCACACCCATTTTCGGCAGGATACGTTCCACATACTGTAAAACACCGGAAAAGTCCCTTCCATAACGGGAAAGGTCTTTGACAATAATACAGTCTGCTTCCCCCTCTTCCAGCATACGCAGCATTTCCTGAAAACCGGGGCGGTTAAAGTTTGTGCCGGTATATCCATCATCTACACATTCTTTTACCACCTGAATTTCAGGGTGGCTCTTTAAAAAGCTATGGATTAGTATCCTCTGGTTTGATATGCTGTCGCTTTCCCTGTTATCACCATCTTCGTCAGAAAGGCGCAGGTAAACAACCGCACGATAGATTTTTTTAAGTATTTGATTTTTCATTGTATTCGCTCCTATCATTTAGATTCGTCAGCCGATTCCCTAAATGATAGAGGCTACTGGGTCCTTGCCATCATCCTACCATAGTCCAGAAGGTTTGTCCACCCTGTAATCTGCCAACAATCCGCTTTCTTCCCTATCCCTGTCGTGGCTTTACCATTTCATCTGCACAAGGCTTTGCATGGCTTCCTCTATGGTACGGTTGGTAGAAGCAAACCCAATCTTTATGGTGATCCCCTTATATTTCAGAAAATAAGGGTTCTTTCCGGACTCCAGGATTTCCCGGACCTTCTCCGGTTTGCTCTTTTTTACATCAATCTTCAGTTTCTCTACATCTTGTATCTCTTTCGGGTCAATGTCCTCAAACGTCATTTCCCGCATCTTCAGCAGTTCTTCCCGCGAGAGCATTATATCCCTTCCCTGGTACAGCAACTGCACAGATACGCATCTAAGTCCTGCTCAAATTGTTCCTGTTTCTCCCAGGTGTGCATTAAATACTGTTTCAGTCTGGCATAATCTAAAATCCCATAACCGATACAGTCTATCTGCACCTGAAAAGACTGGAGCAGTTCCATAGTCTGTAAAATTTCTTCCGGACAATAGGATAACCTGCTAAGCCCGGATACCACAATCACATCAATCATGCCTTTTCCTGCAAGCACTGCCAGCCTCTGCCAGTTTTCTTTTTCTATGGAATTACCACACCCTACACCTTCCAGTAAAGTAACCACATGGTATGTCTGCTGTTCACAGTAATGCAGGCTTTTTTCTTTTTCATAATACAAAAGCCCGGCACATGGAATGGGAATATCCAGATACACTGCCGCCCGCTGGGGACTGTTCCTATTTTCTATCTCTTTTTTTCCTTTGCAGATCCATGCAGGGAATAACATTCCTCCCTGAAAGATCTCTTTATCTTCTGAAAACAGTTTTTGTAACATCTCTCTATTCATTGCTCTGCCTCCTCTTTCTTTGGCTCCTGTTTTCATTCCAGGGCTATAAAGAAACCGGCGTTTCCCCATAGCCCTAAAATGAACCCATTTTACACACCATACTGGCAGGGCTTTCCCTGCCAGCATGTTTTTTATTTTCTCACCCCGGTGTGAACGGGAGCATGTAGGACCGGCCCGGCTGGCCGCCTGACACCCTGCAGCACCCTTTCCCGCTGCAGCATGTCCCAGACGCTACCCTGGTTGCAGTGTTTTATGCAAAGGTATCATTATCATTCGGCTTTCAGACTGCCTGCCACCCACAGCCTATGTCCGGGCGCTGCTCACACTTTCCCTTCATCTTCTACGATTCCTTGTTTGATCCGCTTCTTTTCTGCCTTACCTGCTGCCACTGCGGACAAGTGTATCTTCGCACAGCTCATGACCCTGCATCATACAAAATAGAATGTGCCGAAATGTTTTGTGTCCTTTAAGATATTTCTATAGATTAGCGTCAGAAATGACACGTTTGTTTTAAAAAAATATCACCATACTGATATTCAGTTTTCAAGGTTCTTCCCGGCTGAAAACATCAGCCTGCCAAAAGACACCATAACCCTGATGTGTTTTGGCAGACTGTTTTCGGTCTGCATTTCTCTTTATTTTTTTAACCGGATAATCATATCTGCCCAAAATTCCGTACATGCCTGCCGCATCAACTCCAAAAGCCGGTCTTCGGTAATTCCCGTAATCACGTTCTCTTCTTTCTTTTCCGGTTTTGGTTCCGGTACTTCCAGTGCTTCCTCCCGTATCTTCATTGTGAGCATGGATAAGGAAGGGGAATTGGCACAGTTGATAAAACCGATATAATGGTTCACCACATCATAATCACCTCTGCAGCTTCGGACAATATCAAACGCATGGCGGATTGCCCGTTCTACCCGCTGCCCTGTCGTGCCATGTTGCTGGGCCACCTTAAAATACAGATATGTCGTTTTAATCTTGCTGTCTTCTTCCAGAAGCAAAACACTGTCTACAATATAGCCAAATCCTTTTACATTGGCAGGCATTCCCATTTTAAATAATACTGCTTCCACCTTTTCTCTTGATAACATTTCCCTTTTCCTCCCTATCTGTATTCTCACTTCCTGCTGTCTTGCTGATATTTCTTTAGCCCTTTCTTAATTCCCTCTATGGAATAGATCAAAAGGTTAGTTTCTCTTTCATCACAATCCTGTACCAGATACCAGATTTTTTCCTTCAACATCATATCTTTTTTCGCTGTACCCATGTGTATAAAGTGTTCTTTTATGGGAATATCCATAGCTTCCAACAGCCGGATATAAGTTTTCATTCCCATAAGTCTGGCATGTGTTTCAATCTTCGCCAGATGTGATACGGAAATATCTGCTTTCTCTGCAAGCTGCTCCTGAGTCAGTCCCCTGGATTCCCGCAAGGCTTTTATGGCATCTGCTACAATATAAAGTTCATTCTGCATTCTTTTATCTCCTCGTTGATTACAGGCTCTATTATAATTACAAATCCTTTCCCTGGTAATGGACTATGGAGGCAAGATTTCCCAGTTTCATTACCATTTCTTTCCTTTTTTGGTTTTAGAGATTTATTATATCTGAACGAGTTGAAAACGATTTTTGCACCATTTACGAAAAAGCACTGCATTATCTCTTCAATTAGGCATAAAAAAGGAGAGAACGTCACATATCGACTCCTCTCCAATAGCTTCTATTCATCTAAGATATTTGCCAATACATAGGCTTACTTGTTTTTTCTTTCCAGGAACCTCCGTATCTCTTCCACACTATCTAATATGGGAATGAACGGGGCAGACGGGCTGCATACTGGATCTTGACTGGACAGTTCCAGTGCATTAATAAATGCTTCTGCCTTTTTGGGGTCTTCAATCACAAGCTCTGTAAGGATACTTGATGTAGCCATATAGAAAGCACCTCTTTTCTCTCATATCTTAAAAAATTCTTTCGTAAGAAGATCCTGCAGTATTTTCTATACGCCAAGACCTGTACTCTCCATTTTTATTTATGTAGTAAAGTTTGATCCAGCATGTTTTTAATTTCATCTGGAAGACCGTCTACCGTTGCATTTTCATCTAAAAACAGTAAATTTGTATATTTTTTCGCATCATTCGGCGCTGAAAAAATATGAGTTACTGTATATGCTGTTCTACTTTTAGAAAAGCAATCTTCATCTCGCAGCGATTCTACTACAAAGCAATCGCCCTTTTGCTGCCCCTTATCATCATACTCTTTATTTAAGCATAGAGTAAAATTAAGATCTGTTGTGCCAAACTTATAAGTTCTCGTGTCTGTGACAATCTCTTCCAGCATAAATCCTTCTGAGCCAGCCAGCATTGCAATCTGTCCGATATGCTTAATCTTACGCTTACACAATGAAAAAGGGTGCTGCGGTGTAAAAAATATCTGCGAAGCCTGAAGCATTTTTTTTGCTGCATAACTATAAAACTTTTTTGCTGAAAGGTTCGTGGCCACACCTGTCAAGTGCCTAAAATTGGCAGCTTTATAAAGCACCTCAATATATCTGCCTTCAAATACATATAGAAATCTTTTACCTACTAAATGCTTCCTATACAGATCAGCAGCTACTTTAATCTCCTGTACAATTTTCTCTCTATCCTGTTGTTTTCCCATCTATCTTTTCCCAATCATCACTATAGTATAAAAAAACAGCACTGGACAACTTTTTTGTTATCCAGTGCCCATAATCTTAAAAAGCGGTTTTATGCTGGCTGTCAGCCGCGACATCCTTCCGAATGTCTAAAATGTCGCCGGTATCATTGAGTCCCCGGCGCGGACTCACCGTATCTCCCTGGTGTGGGCGTAATACCCTTCCGAGTATCAAATAGTCCCAGTAATTACCCTGCCCGGGCACAGTACAGCTTTTACGTGCCGCTACACGAAACCTTTTGGCTTAATTATATTATATGCGATACCCTAAGAAATATCAATAGTTTCCACAAAAAATTGATTGGTTGTATCTTATTATAACCCGTTACTTACCGTTTCAATAAACGCTCCCTAGAAGCTGTATCCAATACTATTTTATGAAAATCCAGCATTGCGTGCTCTTGCATCAGTTTCTCACCAAGTTTCACAAGAGGATTGGTTTCCCATTCCGAATCAATTCCTGTTTGATGATAGTATCTTGCATAAGCAAATCCCTCAGCTACCGCATCTGAATTTTCAAATATTCCCACTATTGCATCTGTAAACTGTACAATGATTGAGCTCCCAAAAATCCCCTGCAATTCTTCCGCATTCGCATCATCATATTTCTCTACATCAAAAGACAAAGAGAAATCATACGTATTCTCTTTTCCGTCTTCTGTTTCATAAGAAATTGTTCCAAAAATATCTCCCTTGCCAGACGGAAGTTCGATTGACTCTGAAAGCTCTAATTCATATTCAATGTTATTGAACACTGTCGTTGCTTCAAACATTTGTGATATACAGGTACCTTCTTTTTCATAAATATCTTTCTGTAAAAAGGAAATAGGATTATACTCCATATTTTCCCATATCTGTTTTCCCTCCACTGTCCGTTTACACAAGGAATCTAAAAGCAACATCATTGTTTCCTGATCTATTTCTTCATATACGTTCATAGTCAGCCTCCTTTTTCTTTGGATAGTCCACAAAAGCTCTGTAAGAGTTTATCTCAATTTCTAGTTACAACGTGATATTTAGTCAAATGACGTATGTACGCGCTTTCTTATAGTTGCCAATATTATATGGCGTATCTCCCAAAAATTCAATCAGAATATAAAAACTTTTACTCACACTATCCTGCCTTTACATCTTTTTTAGTCTATACCCTACATTGATCAATGTTTCTATAATATCATGCCCCATCTTTTTTCGTATCTTCCATACTACGTGTTCCACTGTTTTGTACGGAATCTGATCATCATAATAATTACTCTCCCAGACCGAACAATAGATATTCTTCTTTGGAATAACCCAATTTGGCCTTTGGGCTAAAAGATACAGAACTTCAAATTCCCTGGGCGTTAAATCTATTTCCTTTCCTTCGTAAATAACCTGATAGGACATTGGATTTAACTGCAGTTTTCCATCGCCCAAAACTACATTCTCTTTATATTCTGGAAAAACATACTTCATCTGTATGCCTCCTCTTGATTTATAAATTTCTAACTGTTCCCATTCCAGAAAGAAATACCGAACGAAATATCCAACATCCGGCACTTTTTTAGTTATTTTTACTTTTTACATAATTTCTATCTCTGCCATCTTTTCTATAATTGTGAACTTCCTGAAAAATTAACTCTCATTTTCTAAAAATAGTTTATTTCAGCCGTTTACAGTGAATTTTATAAATTCCTCGTAGAGTTAATTAACTCTCAGAATTTTACTTTAAATCCGATGGAAACATTGAAAACACTCAGTTGTTTCAATCGAGCGTTAATTTTCACAGAAGTTCACAATAATATGAATATGCTTCTTACTTTTCAGATTAGATATGTTCCGTTTTATGCAAGCGCCTAATTTTAAAGTTGTGCATATCCACCGAATATTCATCCTATAAATAATTGTTGGGAAATGTTAGAACAGCAGCATTTCTCTCTATTTCCAAAAGGAGAGTAGGCATCATGCATTACCCTTTATTTTTTAGGTTCTCTTGATTATATAAATCTTGATATACACTACAATTTTTCAATAACTCTGCATGTGTTCCTATACCTACTATTTTACCCCCATCTAATACAATTATTTTATTAGCATCCTGTGCAATTTTTACTCTATGGGTTATATATATTGCTATCTTATTTTTACTCACCTCAAAAAAACTCTTAAAAATTTTGGTTTCTGCTGTTACATCTAATGCGGAACTAGGCTCATCCAACAAATATAAATCTGCATTTTTATAATAGGTTCTTGCTAACGCTATTTTCTGCCATTGACCACCTGATAATTGACCTCCTTCATCAAACCAATTTCCTAATCCTCTTTTTAGTTCGTATCCTCTTTCGGTTTTTAAAAAATCAACGTTTGCTTTGCACAATGAATTTTTAATTTTATTTTCATCGACTTCTGTACTAATATCTCCTATATAAACGTTCTCTTCCAATGTACCTTCATACTTTAAAAAATCTTGAAAAAGAACAGATATACAATTCCTGTAACTCTTTACATCAATATTCTCCAAATCAAGATTATTAACAAATAGCTTCCCACTAGTAGGTTTATATAACCCACATAAAATTTTAAATAAAGTGCTTTTCCCAGATCCATTTTTTCCTACAATTGCAATCTGTTCGTTTGATTTAATTTTTAAATTAATGGTAGATAGTGCCATTTTACATTGAGGATAATCGAAAGATACGTTTCTTAGTTCAATTGTCTTTATATTATCTACTTTTGTACCACCTAACGCATTCTCCCCTTCTTTTATTTCTAAAAAATCTTTTAGTAATTGTATATATAAATTTGCGTTATAAATAGAATAAACATTAGAGGCAATGCTATTTGTAGCATTTTGCATCATGGACACAGCATTTAAATATGACATAGTGGTTCCTATCATTTTTTTCCCTACGTAAGCCAAATATATTGCAATAATCATTATAATTATACAAACTATATCTTGTATAAACGAAATAATCATATTTAAAACAGCTCTGGTTTTTTCAATTTCATTGGCTTGTTTTATGAAAGTTTTGACTAAGCTACAATATTTATCCAGCAAATATTTTTTTAATCCATATGCTTTTACCTCTTTAAATGCTGTATCATGTGTAAGTAAATATGTATAATACCACGCTTTTCTTTCTTTTCCACTGCGCTCATATCTCATTAGAAATTCTTTATTACCAACATAAATTTGTCCTATAAACATTAATATTGACACAGCAATCATTATAATCACAAGAATTGGATTCCATGAAAGTAGTATCATTGCGGCTGAAAATAACGAAACTAAATTAGATGCTAAGCCTAATACCCCTTGCATGGTCTGATATGGTTTATTTCCAATTTCTTGTTCTAAACGATTTATCATATCATATGTTTCTGTTCTCTCTAACATTTCCAATGATAAATCCCCACATTTTTTCATAAGAATGTAATTTATTCCATAAACTAAATGATTGTTTAAATTGTTTAAATTATAGCTTGCTAAATTCTGTAAAAGCGATTCCGAGATAATTAGCCCGAAATATAAAATCAAAAGATACACCACATATTGATATGATTGTGTCTTGTTTTGTATTTCATTTAACAACTGTTGCATTACCAATAAGGACGAAACAGGAAGAATTCCATTTATTATAGACAAAATAAATGCCAGAATAAATTTTGCTTTACATATTTTACAAATTAATCTTATCGTATAATAAATCAAAAAAATATTCCTTTTTATTTTTTTTAGCATGATTTTTCTCCTATATAGTGAAGGCGTAGCACATATAGTACTACGCCTTCGTTTTTACTACCTCTTAGAGAGTACTAGAACGGAATGTAGCAACAGCATTTACTCTGTTACCTGTACGATACTCTCCTTCGCCACCACAGCCACAGCCACAATGAACACAACCATCATCATTGCCTCTGTAACCTGCATATCCATCAGTACACATGCATGCTCTCGGCTGCACTCCTGATCCAGGTGTTCTTCCAATTGGATTTACAAACTTCATAACGATTCCTCCTTTCTTTGTAATTTAAATACATCTATGTAAATATAAACGTATTTACCTTTGTTAATGAATTTCCATTTCATTATATTGTTCCAATTCGCTTGGATTTGCCTCCATTAATGCATGATATCGTCTTAAATTGTCTTCCAAATACTTTCTTTCGTTTCGACATGAATTATGTCGATATGAAAGATGTAATCCATTAGCATCGTAGCAATTAACATAACATAATGTACATAAATTAACTGCCCAACATTCTTTACAATACTCTTTTGCTTCTTCTATAAAGTCTTCAACATAAAGTTTCTTAATTTTTTCTTTATCAAATCCCTCATTCACATTGCCTAAACAAGGTATATTTCCTACTTTTTCACAATGTAAAAATTCACCTTTTGTAGTGACATAAATCCTTCTTTGTCCCGGCACGCAGCATCCATTCATTCCATACTGTTGAATAGGTGTTTCTGTCAACAAGCGTTTGTGTATAATCATCATTCCCTTATCCATATAACCATCCGTAAACAAAGTTTTTTCTGTATTATCTGGATTTGATTTATACACTTCTTCCCATTTCATTAAAGGTTCATAAAACTCTTCCATAAACCATCTATCTTCTTTTCCTTGCGGTAAAAAGTAATCACTCTCTGACGGTCCATGATCTACCGTTGCAGTCAAAATCATAACGTCTTTGGGAATCCATTCACTTTTTTCGATAAACTCCTGAATTTTTGTATACTGTTCAAGATAACCTGGTCCCGATACAACCATATTAAATCCAATCTTAGAACTCTTTCCTTCCTTATGGAATGCTTCAAATAGTTTTTTTGCTCCCATAACTGTTTTTTCAAAGCTACCTGTCCCATTAACCATAAGCCGATTTGCATCGTGCATTTCCTGAGGACCATCCAAGCTAATAATAATATTGAAATTATTTTTGGCAAAATACTCTGCGATCTTATCATTTACCAATGTTGCATTTGTAGTGATTGCAAAGGACATATCCTCGCCAAATAATTTTTTAGCATATTCAACTGCTCTTTCAATAAGTTCAAAATTTAGTAAAGGTTCTCCACCATAAAATCCAATGTGCCTATTTTCTGCATTTTGGGAATGCTCTTTTAAAAAATCAATAGCTTTTTTTGCAACATCCCATTTCATGTTTTCATGTCCGAACGCCCTGTATTCTGGATGAGAAGGATGATAAATACAATATTTGCAACGTAAATTACATTTTTCAGTAACTTCAAGAGTAACATTCTCAACCTTATTTTCAAGAATATCATCTAACTCTGTTACTGCATCACCTGTCAGCGTTTTTAATGGTGGAGCTTGTAAAATATGTTCATTTTCCATTGCCGACTTAATTTCTGAAATTGCATCCTCAAACTCACTTTTACTTAATTGAAGATTTTTAATATCTTCGACTGGCATTCCCTCCAATAAACTTTTCAGTACAATGTAAACGTTCGAATTTAATTTGGCAACTTTTCCAGTTCCTGTATCATAAAAATAATAATTTTTTTCTGTCTTAAAAACTTTACCCAAGCGCCCAATTCTTCCATTTTTTTCGATTTCAGATACCAGCGATTCTAAAGATATTTTTTTCTGCTCTTTCACTCTAAACACTCCTTTCATTTGGATTTTTTATTATGAACCGATTATATCAATAAATCCCCCAAAATATATTTTGATGTAACAATTTCGATACTTGATGTAATAAATCCTCTATACTTTATGAATATAGCCCTTTTTCCTTATATTTACATCTGGTGCCTACAATAAGTTCGAACTGTAAGAAATAAGAAAACAGGAATCTCAATCAATGCGGAAATTAATATAGTATACGGTGTCCAAAAACTCATTCCCCCAATATGTAGGTAATTAAAATTGATAAGTTGATACAGAAAATTATTTTGCATACCAAGTCCCGCAGATGGAAAAATAGCTGAAATCCAATTTACCCCTAATGCTGTGTAAGCAAAAGTCGGAATAAGGACTATGCCAATAGCAATCAACAATACCGTCAATGTATCTTTGCATTTTGCTGATAAAAAAAAAGTACAGTAAACACAAGCTAAAACAGATATCAACCCTACTAACGAAATAACAATCTGCATCTGTGCTAAGTCCCAGTTTGGCA
The DNA here is from genome assembly GCF_059731825.1 of Faecalimonas nexilis. Taxonomy (NCBI): domain Bacteria; kingdom Bacillati; phylum Bacillota; class Clostridia; order Lachnospirales; family Lachnospiraceae; genus Faecalimonas; species Faecalimonas nexilis. The sequence goes on from NZ_AP029189.1 coordinate 2,962,745, forward strand.
AGTTAATAATAGAAAACAACATTTGAACAGAAGATTGTAAACAATTTGTTCCAAATGTGATATCTGAAATTGCTAAGTGCAGTGTAATACACATAGTATACACAACCATCACAATCATACTGGAAGCCAATATCTTTGTAATAGCTAATCTGGTACGACCATGCTTTGCACAACGCAAAATACTATCCGCGCCTGATTGATATTCACCAGAAAAAATAGGCGTGATAATGGAAACACATAAAATTGCCAAAATCATAATATAAAGCTCAACATAGTCAAACGCGTCTTTGGAATATCCTGCATAAAGTTGAAATGGCATATCGACTTTTTTATATTGTTCTAAGGCTTGTTGTTGTGCGGCCGGATGATTGCGTTGCTCATTCCTCATAACATCTGCCAGATGAGTTTCACATTTCTGATAATAATTTTGTGCAACATCTTCTGGATCAATATCCATAAGATCAGGTCCTATTCCAGTTAACGGATCAGCATATAGTTCTGGCAACGCTTTAAGCAATGGACGAATAGGTACAATCTGTTTAATACTGACAGAAAGCGGAAATGTGTCACTTTCCATAGGACCATATTCGTTTATCAAACTTTGATAAATTCTCAAAGCCTCACTCACTTTTTCTGGAGTAACTTCGCCATTTATAGCAGAATATAAATCACGCTTAAATTCGATTGCCTCCATACCATCAAGTTCTGTTTTTGTTCCATCTGGGTTTGGACGATTTATGGACTCAAAAGCAATCGGCAGATATGCCATAACAACAGACATAACCAGAGCCACAGCAATTAAGATAAGTGTGCGTCGTGATTTCAGGACACGCTTTACTTCTAAACAAAATAAACGCATATTATTTTTCCTCCCTTTCGACATCTTCTTGTGGAAACAACCATAAATACAAATCTTCCAAACGCGGCTCCGCAAGAATGGAACCCTCTACTTCGGAGTGCTCTGCAAGATAACGAATAGATATTTGATTATTGTCCTCGCCTCGCTGATTGATAATCCTCAGACGCATTTCATAGTCCATCATCTTATGAGCAGGAATCGCACAGCTCCATACTTTCCCCTCAATCTGTTTTACCAAATCGCTTGTTGTTCCCACATCAATAATCTTTCCAGCTTTCATAATCGCATTACGAGTTGCAATATATTCAATATCAGAAACAATATGCGTAGAAATCAACACAATACGGTCATGGGAAAATTCCGAAATGAAGTTTCTAAACCGTACTCTTTCTCCAGGGTCAAGTCCTGCTGTTGGCTCATCCATAACAAGAATTTTAGGGTCATTCAGCATGGCCTGTGCAATTCCTACACGACGTTTCATACCACCAGATAGTTGTGCAATTTTTTTTCGCTTCACATCAGAAAGGGTAAGAATATCCAACAGATAGTTGATTTTCTTTGTGGTTTCTCTGAGCGGCACATCCTTTAGTGCAGCAACATATTCCAGATAGTCTTTGACCGTAAAATCGCGGGAATAGCCAAAATCTTGTGGCAAAAAGCCAAAGATATTGCGATAATCTGCTCCCATTTTATGAATGTCTTTCCCATCCAAAGATATACGACCACTACTAGGTGTCATAATGTCTGCAAGTATTCGCATGAGAGTGGTTTTTCCAGCCCCATTTGCCCCCAATAATCCCCATACGCCAGTTGTTAATGTAAGGCTGACATCATCGACTGCAGTTTTATCTTTGAACTGTTTGCTGATGTGTTCAATCTTTAATTCCATAGGTGTACTCCTTTCTCTTAAACAAAAAACTGTCCTTGTTCAGTAACTATTGTACCGAACAAAAACAGTTTAATCTCAAAGATATGGAACAAAATCTCCTAAGAAATTCCTAAGATTTTACTTCTAAATGCCTAATCAGAAATGGGAAGCATAATCACAAAAGACACCATCTCATTTTCGCTAAACGCAGTAATGGTTCCACCATGTAATCGTATAATTTCCTCTGCAATCGACAGTCCTAATCCTGCACCGCCTGTATCAGAAAGGCGGGCTTCATCCAAGCGATTGAATTTTTCAAATATGCCAGAAATTTGTTCAGGTTCAATAGTCCGTCCATGATTTTCAAAGTTTATTTGAACGCTATTACCACAACGCTTTGCAGTTATAATAATCTCTGTATTAGGATAGCTGTATGCCGCTGCATTTTTCAAAAGATTACTAAAAACCCTTGCCAGCTTTTCCGGATCAGCATATACAACTAAATCATCATCAACCGTAAAAGCAGCCGAATTGCCTTTTGCAGATAAAGAGGGATATATTTCATCAACTACCTGTGCCAACAAACACTGTAAGTCTACCTTTTCTTTCTTTAACGAGACAGTGTGTGCATTATATTTTGTAATTTCAAACAATTCATTGATAAGCTTTTCAAGTCGTTCAGCCTTACTTAATGCAATTTGAACATATTTTTCTTTCTGTTTTTCAGGCATATCCGGTGCTTCGTGGAGTAAACTTAAATATCCAATCACTGTTGTTAGGGGAGTGCGTATATCGTGGGCCAGATACATAACAATTTCATTTTTCCTATCCTCAGCTTCTTTTGCTACCTGTTTGCTTAACAACACAGACAGTTTAATCTGGTTAAGTTGTTCCTCTAATTCTTTAAGGGGATCAGACAATGCTACAGGATGATCATTCTGCTCATAAACTGTCTGTGTTGCGGAAATAACTTCATCCAAATATCCCCATGGTTTTTTCCAGAAGTAATTAAATATACATACAAAACCAATGATTAGATAGAAAATAAAAATCATATCTATACGCCAGTATAGCCATGATAAAATTTTGCTATCGAATTTCGGAAAAATGAATTGTGCCAAAATTCCCAGTCCTATACCAGTTACAGTATATAAAAATAGTACTAAATATAATTGTACTCCAAGCCGCTTTTCCGTAGTAAGTTGCTTTTTTTTCATAAGCACGCCTCCAATCAATTTAAAAATAAAAGAAGTGCCAACAGACCGATTATGAAGGTGCTCACAATTACAGCAATAACCAAAAATAATTTATCTGCTTTTTCTCGACTTTTTAGCAATCGAGCCACAATAGAATATAAAGCAATACCCAAAAGACCGCCTGCTGTGTTAGTAATCAGGTCGGTAATATCAGAACTACCAATAGCAAGTATATACTGTGTAATTTCCAGCAATAGACTTATTCCAGCAATTATCAATAATTTCAAATAGGATTTGCTCTTAAACAAAAGCATTTGCAGATATATGCCCATTGGGACAAAAATCAATAAATTTTCAAGAACTTCTTTTATGTGAAAATCTACTCCAATCTCTTTATCGTAATAAAATGGAATAATATTTATCTTTCTTACAGTGTCTAAATCATTGATATTGAATTGCAGCTTAAATAATATTATCCAAACCAAAAGTGCCAGATAAATCAAAAAAAGAACTGACACCCCAAATTTTCGCTTTCTTTTCATGGGTTCTCCTTTCAGATTTTATAACCTACTCCCCAAATTGTTTTGATATATTTCGGGGTATCAGAAGTATCTTTTAATTTTTCACGCAAATGTCGGATATGCACTGTGATAGTGCTGCTATTTTTTGAATAATATTCCTCTTTCCATACTGCATGAAATAAATATTCAATGCTTACAACCGTCCCGGCATTTTCCAACAAAACATTAAGAATTGAAAACTCGGTCGGAGTCAGCGACACATTCTCACCATCCAATAGACATTCATGTGTCTGCACGTTCAATCGTAATTTATTGTATGAAAGTTCTGGCTTTATTCCTTCTTCACTTGTAACGGATGAATATTTTTTGTAGCGTCGTAGCTGGGCTTTTACTCTGGCAACCACTTCCAAAGGACGAAATGGCTTTGTCACATAATCATCGGCACCTAATGTAAGTCCAGTAATTTTATCTGTTTCCTCAATTTTGGCAGTTAGCATAATAATGGGGTAAGTATATTTTTCACGAATACGCTGACATAAGGAAAAACCATTTATATCCGGGAGCATAATATCAAGAATAGCAAGATCTATATCGCCCTTTTCAATACAAGGTATTGCATCTTTAGCACAGTAATATTTATAAACAATGTAATTTTCATTTTGCAAATAAACTTCCAGTAAATTTGCTATATCCTTCTCATCATCTATAACTAATATTTTTTCGCACATACCATCATCACCCTCTTTCCATAATTTGAATTATAACAAATTTCCTTTATTTATTCATTATGATTTTCATTAAAAACTATTAAGATTTTCATAAGAACTTTTATATATACAAACACTTCTGCCTTTTCGTGCTATTTAATTATAATCCTATTAAGAATTCTTGATATCGTTATATAAAGCTCTATTACTTACCAGATGTTTTTTGTACAAGTCAACATCTATCTTAATTTCCTCTATAATTTTTTCTCTATCTTGTTATCCCATGTCCATTATCTTTCAAAGCAATTTTATGCTGACTGTCAGCCGCGGCATCCTTCTAAAATTGATTTTTAAGCTAAAAGGTATAAAAGCAAGCTAAAGTTTTCCCTTTCTTTTCTCAATATTATGTGTTAGTGATTTCATGAGATGTCACAAGATTGCTCACATCAGTTGACGCTCGTTTGGTTAACTTTCTGTCACCAGTCAGTTAGGCAATACCGCCTGTTTCCAGGCGGTACCTGCTTTATGAAGTTACCATCCTAAGCATCTCGTGTTCCACAACGAACTTGATCATATAATCATCGATCAATCGTTTCTGATTTTGAAACGCATACATCAAAGCTTTTTCACAGACACGGTTGATCATCCGTGGGATTCCTGCAGATGCCTTATGGATCTCATCCAATGCCTTGGTTGTAAATATCTCTTGCTTACATCCTGTACAGTGCATATCGATGCGTTGACGGATGACTAACTGTTTCTTCACACGCTTTCCTTTTGTATGCTGATGGCAGTATACAGGTTAATTCAGAGACAGGCAAGTAAATCAGTTGTTTGATGATTCATGAGGTCAACAACAATTATGGTATCTTTGTATTCCGAAAAAATATTCTGCATCTTTTCCTCCCACAACAGTCTTTTCTATATTTCTGTACAGTTTTACCATTTTAAATAAAAAACGCGGAAACAATAATATTTTATCATTCCCGCTAATTTTTCTCTTTTTCAACTTTATACTTTATGATGCCGATACATTGTGATATAAAAACGGTCAACGCTGTCAACGCAATCAAGGATAAATATTTTTTCATACCTAAAGCTGTACAACAGCCAGCAGCAATGAAAATAGCTCCTAGTATTTTACCTGTTACTTTTCGGCAATGTTCCTTTTCTTCTTTTTTCAACTCATGGTTAATGTTTTCTACAGGAGAAAGTTTCCATATACAAATGGAACTGACCAAAATAATCCCCCAAGCCACAAACAGCTCTAATGGATATTTGTTATTAATTTGCAAAATCATAACTTGAACAGTAACAGAGCATATAAAACAAGCCTTAAAGCTATTCAGATGTACACCACCAGCATAGGTTCTTAAAAACATAAAAACACCTGTAGACACAAGGAATTCTGGGATTGTATGCAAGTATATCGCTATACTCATACAGACGAATAGGCAAATTAACATCTCTAATCCAATCTGAAATCCATATTGATATACTGCATACAATTCCTCTGAAACTGCACCGGCATCAATAACGTATCTTGTTATTTTTTCCGATAATCTTCCCATGAAATTAAAGTTTCTTCATTTTTTTCAATGCTGCTGGCATCTTTGGCTGATGATAAATATAACAGCAAGCACTGTCCGCTGACATTTTACCAAGTTTCAGAGATAAATTTGCTAATACTTTTGCTGGCTGATTTTTTAAATTTTTAGATTTCATAATTAAAATCTCCTTTCATTTGTTTACCAATACATTACTACAAAAAATCTCCCATTCGGTTCTCTTGTAAAAAAACCGAGTATTGATGTAATTTTTCCCAAAAAGGCAGCAAAAAAGAAGCAATGTTTCTCCGGTTCTTTCTCAACATTGCCTCTTTTTTGCTGATGTATGTTTTTTTATATACCAATTCCATAAAATCAGGTTCTCTATCTTTTTCTTATATTTTCGTGTGTTATCTATTGTTTCTATATAATCGTAAGCTCCTGCTTTCAGTATAGAAAAAATATCCTGTATTGATCCCCCTTCGCTAATAGCAAGAATAGGCGTTAAATGCCCCAAACTCCCTTTTATTTTTATAATAGCCGCAAATGCCCTTTCCCTCTCTATTATCTCTTTAGTAAAATGGAAAATCACAACATCTGCCGTTGGATATCTATTGTTTTCCAACTGTTGATAAGTACACCATTTTAATTGGTGTTTTTTCCCAATAATCCTTTCAGTACTGTTATACAGTTTCTCATCATCACTAAACAGCAATATTTTCACGCTATCCATATATCAGTCCCCATACCGCATACCAAATTTATCTTTCCATTTTACCATTCTTTCCTTTCTCATTATTTTTTATGTAATTATTTCGAGTGTTCATGTAATTATTCCTGCACATTACTATATAAGACTATCCGAATTTTAAATTTTCCTGGTTCTGAATCCTCTATTACCACTGATCCATGATATTTTGCTACTGCCCGATACACAGAGGCTAAACCTACTCCATGATTTTCTGCATCTGACTTTGTAGATTTCAAGCGGTTATCTCTTGTTTTTAACAGCTTCCCTTTATAACTATTGTCTACGAACAATAATAGATTATTTTTATCAAATTTCATTTTGACATTTATATATCTATTTTCTTCAACCTTCTCTGCTGCTTCCACTGCATTTTCCAGTAAATTTCCCAATATCAGACTCAGATCAGCTCCTTTAAAAGGCATTATCATCGGAATACAAATATCCGTTTTAAAAATTATTCTTTTGTTTTGGGCAGTTACATACCAATATCCAATAAGTGAATCAATCACAATATTCCCACTATTCGATATTGAGGCAATCACCATACCGCCCTCTCCCATAATTTCTTCAATAAAACCTGTCATTTTTTCATATTCTTTATTTTCTGCATAAGCAAGAATGGAAATAAGATTATTCTTCATATTGTGTTTTATATCCCGCAACTGCAACATTGAAAGTTCTCTTTCTTGCTGATGACGTTCGCATAATTCCAGTTGCTGTTCATATACTGCTGCCATTCTCCTTAACCGCAAATCATCAGCCAACTTCATATAGACATAAAATATCAATATGTTCATACCAAGTAAAATAAGTACAGTAAATGTAGAGTTTATACGAGTACGTCCATTATTATTTGCAAATCCAAGCATAAATATATTGTTCATGATATAAATGCTTCCTGTTGGGATCAACACAAGTAAAATACTGTATCTGACCGGCAATTCCTTAATATCATCATCTGTGAACACTTTCTTTAATGCAAGAATTACTGCATTAAAAAATATTTTTGAAACGAAAGAGCCTACTTGGCGAACTGCAGCATATTGAGGGCAGTATGTTAGCAAAATATAGTTGCACAGGGTTTCCATCAACATCCAAATCGCATTAAAGGTAATTACAAATACACCTTTGTTCCACCATCTACCTTCATAAGTCATCATAACTGCCAAAAACGTAAACATAATCGTCACAGCAATATTGATGTAGGCAGGAAAACTAATAATCGTTGTTATTCCAAATTGCCAAATCACGAACAGCGTTATACCGATCACCGACAAATACCTTTTTCTCTTACGAGCAAAAAATATATCGAAATAAAAAAAGAATAAATATACTGCCCAAAGGCAAAGCAATATATCTATCCCACACATTAATACCCTATTCGTCCACATAAAACGTATCCTCCATAGAACAATATTGTTCACTAATTATCTTTCTCCGGTCTTCACTGATTGAAATTTTTTGTCCATTATCCATTACTACAGAATCATAAGATTGTCCGGATATATGTTTATAATTCACCAGAAAAGACTGATGAACTCGCAAAAAAGAAATTTTACATGTTTTAAGGGTTTCTTCAATCTCATTAAGTTTTCCGTACAGTTCAAGGATTTCTTGTTCCGTTACAATAAATATTTTTCGTTTGTTGCTTTCAAAATATAAAATATCCTTGATTGGTACTTTATGATTCATACGTTGATAACTATAGCGAAAATAAAAATCTTCACTATTAATGTCTTCATATACCGACTTAAAGCACTTTTCCATTATTTTATCTGTTACAGGTTTTACAAGAAACTGAAACGGTCTTACCTCAAAGGATTCCCTCATATAACTTTCATGGCTCGTAACATAAATAATTCGCACATTTTTATCGTATGTTCTAATTCTTCTAGCTGCCGAAATACCATCTTCTTTATCCATTTCTATATCCAGATAAATAACATCATACCTCTCACCTGCTGCGATAGCATCTGCTAAACTCTTTCCATTCCAGAATACTTCTATTTCAGTATCAACAAAATTTCTTTTAGCTATATCCTGGAGAAGTCTTTCGATTTTTCCAGTTATTTGAATATCATCATCACAAATTGCTATATTTAACATTCACTCCACTCTCTTCTGCATGTTTGCTGATTTTTTCTTCTCACTCGTTTTTTTTACTATTTGTATAATTGACCAAATCATCTCCTGATCACATGGATCTAACTCTTTATACACTTCCACTAAATCGTAATATTCGTCTAGTACTTCGTTCATTTTCATCTGCCCATTCAAATCTCTTTTTACATCTGAAACTCCCAGCAAATAATCTGTTGTTACATTGAAGTAAGCAGCAATCTTTTTCAGAATATCTACTTTTATTAACGTAACATCTCTTTCGTACTTACTCAACATTTGCTGTGTTATCCCTAATTCTACTGCAAGGATTTCCTGTATTAACCCTCTTTTCTCACGTAATTGTTTAATACGACTTTCCATAATTGCCTACCTCTTAATCATGTTGTACTATCATGCTACCCTATTTCATTCATAGCGATACAAATAATAGAAGTAATCAATTACGCAAAATATGCAAAATACGAAGACGAGCAGTGCAATCGCACTGCTCAAATCTTATTCATGTAGCCATATAAATGATGTTGTTGCGGAATATATTTCCTGATAAATAATATCCGCCATTTCACTTTCAGAAGCTTCTTTATTTTTTTCTCCTATTTCTCTTCCCACTTCATTGTTATGTAAGTCCATATCTCTATGTGCTGTTTTTGGATATCCGTCTGATTCTGTTCCTGTAACATCTTTGTCTTCATGAGCAGTTGCAAATAACTCTGCTCTTTCTTTTCCTATTAAAACAGTCATTTCAGCATTCCAAATTCCATGACGAAAAGCATCACTTCTATTTCCTAAACCATTTGTCCCAAATTTTGCCTCTGTCTGCGAAGTAGCAATATTTTTTGCTTTATTTACCTTTAGGGCATCAAAAGGATAACGAATACATAGTTTCTTTTCTGAATCTGTAAGCGCATTCCAAATATCTATAATCCCCCTTTCCACATCTTGATGATTGGCTTCCAAAAAAGACATGAGCATTTCTTCTGAATAATCTGGGTGAGTAGCCTTAATGTTCTGGATTTCTGCAATCAATTTTTCAAAATCCCTTTCTTCTGCACCAATCAAATCACTTCTTTGCTGGTCATTTTCGCTTGCCATAACAGAGAATGGAAAAGCCATTATCACCACCAGCATTAGGCTGAATACTTTAAATAGTTTCTTCATAGAATATACCTCCGATCTCATATTATGATTATATTTTACCATATTTAATGTACTATCCCATCTACATGTAATTTTTTCGATTCCCTGTGTAATAATTCCCATAGAGGCATTTTCAAAAAAAAGAATGGCAGTATTAAACAACCGCCATTCCACTCTTCATATACTTTTTACCACAGTAAAATGCAACCAAACCTGTATCTTCCAAATTTACCCATTTTTAGCATTTTCTATCTTTATTTCACTTCTATTTTTACTGTTCCTGAAAAATCATTACCTACAATCCCGATATAATTACTGCCATCTGGTAATGTTATTGTATTTTCATAAGTACCTGTTGTTTTTATTAAAGTTTTAGGTTCATTGCTACCAGAAATAATGAATATTTCAGCTTCTCCTTTTGTTATTTCTAGGTTACAAAACAATTCAACCTGCTTCCCTGCCGCTCTTTCTATTGTTGTTCCTCCAAAAAGATATTCTGTATCAGAAAATTTTTTGTACTCTGCTTGATATGTCCCCGTATAATAATCTTCCCCATAATCTCTTTTCCCTTGCAGGTTTATATCATTGGTTAATTGTACTTCTCCCACCTTTTCGACTACTGCATTATATTTTTCCAACACCTCCTCTTTTGAACACCCAGACAATAACAAGCAAAACATTAGAATAAAGAAACAACTTTTTTTCACTTATAACCACCCTTTCTTTGGTTTGACTTTTTTTGTTTTTGTACGAGTTTTTTTGTTCTCCTTTTCTTTCATTGTTGCGACTAAAATTACAGAAATAGCGACAATAATTATCAAGCTACATAAACACAATGGAAAACTCCATTGTACGGATGTATCATAACTTCTATACCCAATTAATCCCAGACTTGCAGTAATAGGATATATATTAGCCAATGTCATATTTCCTGCTGCAAACATACCTCCATATCCATACACAAAAGCAACAATGACACCTATCATAAAGCCGCCTGATAGTCTGCTTGTTATAACAATAATTGGTAATACCGCTAGATACAAAAGTAAATTTTCCAATGTTATTTGTACTAGCCCTTGGATTACCAAATTTACTGTAAATCCAGGAAAACCAACTATACACTCTGCAATTAACGTAAATATCGTACAAATAAGCCCAAATAATATTGATAACATTGCACATACAATAAGTTTTCCTACCAACAACTTTTTAAATGAAATTGGAATGGTAATAATATTCTTCAAAACATCGTCTTTTTCTTCCCGCGATATAATATATCCAGCAATCAAAGCTATGCACATTGGGAAAATCATTGACATATTATTTTTGATTACCTGCTCTATTAAGTATCGAAAATCCCATACAGATCCATCATTAGCCATAGAAGTAAAAAGTGTCAATAGAACAGAGAGTAGCATAAGAGCTATCCCCGCCCATATAATATGATAACGTTTTAATTTCAATAATTCTGTTTTTACAATAGTCCTCAATTTTATTCCCCCCTTTTCTTGTACAAACAGTCAATTAATAGTATTGAAATTCCTGCCATAATCCCAAGAATTAATATTACTTGAAAAGTTGAAGGAATTAATCCATTCATTTGTACAAGGTTCATATTAATTCCATGTCTTTTCATATCTCCAGCACTCCAAAATGTTGTAAGCGGCGTAGGAAGTAACCATAATATTGTCTTTGGTAATGCATCGAAAAGTGCTGTTGCACTCATATTTAAAACGCTATAAAAAATACATAATAAAACAGAGAAAACATAAGTACGACTAAAAAATACCACTATAACAATCAATGGTAATGTTCCTGCGGTAATAAATATTCCTGTTTCAACCGCCAGAAATATTTTGTATCCTAAACCGTATACATCTAACGTAAACATACCAACCAGAACTGTTGCTACCGTTGATGCTATGCAAAATACAACGCCTATAATAAATAGCACTATAATTTTTGCTGTAACTACTTGCGTACTGGATAGTGGGATTGTTTTAATATTTTTAAATGTATCATTATCACGTTCAATAAAAAACAACATAGCAGCTACTACTCCGATAATACAGGGTAATAAAAATTGGATTCCATACCCCAATACCATATTAAATAGTCCGTCAAATGCGTCCGCTTTATCAATATATTGCTCCATCATAGCTGGTGTTGTCATTAAATAAGCCAATGGAAGCGGAAACATAAATGCAGCTAAAGTTACTAAAAGAATAAACTTTTTTCTTTTCAGTTTTTGAAATTCAACCTTAACTAATTTAAGCAATTCCTTCACCTCCGGTCACCCTTTTAAAATAATCTTCCAATGTTTCTTCGCATAAATGAACTTCTGTAATTTCCAATCCTTGCTTTACAAAAACATAAGTAATTTCTGATCTAGGGATTGTTGTATTATATAATTGAAGTCTATTTTTATCACATATTTGAAAATCATCACATTCAAATTCTTTTCTTAAAATTTCCGCTGCGCGCTGGCTATCCGATACCATAAAATTGACATAGCGACTATTTTTTTTCGCCAATTCTTTCATACTTTCTTCTTCAAGTAAAATTCCCTTATCAATAATCCCTATATCATCTGCCAGTAATTCTATCTCTGATAATATGTGACTAGAAATCAAAATAGTTTTTCCCTGAACATCACATAACTCTCTAATAAACGAACGTACCTCTGCAATACCTATAGGATCCAAACCATTAATAGGCTCATCTAATATCAGCAAATTGGGATTGTGCATAACTGCCAATGCAATGGCCAGTCGTTGTTTCATCCCAAGTGAATATTCCGCAAATAACTTTTTATCACGATAGGGCAAACCGACAACTTCCAAAGCATCTCTTACACACTTACTTTTATTTAATCCTCTAAGCTCCGCAAAAATACGAAGATTTTCAGTCCCAGTCAAATTAGGATAAAATCCTGGTGATTCTATTAAACTACCTATATGCGGTAAAATATCTTTACTATTGGTTTCCATACTTTTCCCAAATATTTTTATGTTTCCCGATGTCGGTTTTGTTAATCCTAACAGCATTTTCATTGTAGTCGTTTTTCCTGCTCCATTACGTCCCAACAGTCCATAAATTCTTCCTTTTTTCACATGCAAGTTCATTGCAGAAACACTCTTTTGCTCTCCATACTGTTTTGTTAAATTATTGGTTTGAATAATATATTCACTCATTTTTTTATACCTCCTTTTTTTATACTGTAATTATATACCAACTACATTGAGATTTCCTTGAAGTAACCTTGAGGTAACCTTGAGATTTTCCTCTTTCTCTATACTTCTTTTTCCACAAGATGTATAATAATTTAAACTATAAAATTTTAGGAGATAAAAATATATGTATGATAAATTTATACTTATCGTTGATGATGAACAAGAACTACTCACCCTTATTAAAACAATATTTGAAAGAGCAGGCTATACAAAAATAATGACCGCAACATCTGGAGAAATGGCTTTACAAATAATAAGAGAAACTCTACCTGACATGGTTATTCTTGATGTTATGTTACCTGGTATGGACGGATTTGAGGTATTGCAAGAAATCAGAGCCCTCAGTAAACTTCCGGTTCTTATGCTGACCGCCAAAGATGCAGCCGAAGATCGTTTTTCTGGTTTTGAATTGGGAGCAGATGATTATTTAATCAAACCATTTTTGCCTAAAGAACTATTGTTACGTGTTCAAGCTATTTTAAAAAGAAGTTATCCTACAGAGAAACGAATTATAGAATTAGAAAATTCTTTTATAGATATTGATAAGGCAGAAATACATCGTGAAAATAAAATTATTCCTTTGACTGCTAAAGAATACAATATATTATTAAAACTTGTAGATAATGCCAATCACATTGTAACAATAGGAACTCTTTGCCAAACTGCTTGTGGTGAAATGTGGCAAGGGTATGAAACTACCCTCATGACACACATTCGGCATCTTCGAGAAAAAATCGAAAAAAATCCTTCTTCTCCTGTTTCACTGCTAACAGTTAAGGGGCTAGGATATAAATTGCTAGTGAAAGGAGTAAAATAATGAAGCTTGCCAAGCGTTTTTTTAAAAAATATCTTCTTTCCACCCTTATTATATTGATTTTATTTTTTGTACTAAATATTATTTTAATATGTGGGACTTTACTCATGGCATGGAATAATTCTACTGATCCAGATATACCCGTCCAAACCATTAGCAAAAATATCACGCTCAATGTAGATGGAACAATTTCTTCTACTGATTATATAGAAAATATTCTAAAAAATAAAAGTGCCTGGGCGATGATTTTAAACGAACAAGGAAATGTCATTTGGGAAAAATTTTTACCCGAAGAATTGCCAAGAACCTATTCAAATTTACAAATAGCCAAGTTTAGTCGGTGGTACTTACAAGAATATCCTGTTTTTATCCAAGAACATTCTGCCGGCTTATTGGTTATCGGGTGCGAACCTAATAGTATAACAAAATACAATTTTTCAATAGATATTAATTATATTCACAGCCTAATAGTCGGTATCTTTTTAATGATTTGTTTTAATATATTACTGATATTTATATTATTCTGGCGTAATACACATAAAATAGAAAAATCTATAGTGCCAATCATTGACGGTATTGACTCTATTGCTCAGGGAAAACCCATTACCCTTTCAGAAACAGGTGAACTTTCAAGTATAAATGCTGAACTAAATAAGGCTGGAAAACATCTTCTACAAAAAGAACAGGCGCGTGCCGAATGGATTAATGGTGTTTCGCATGATGTCCGGACACCTCTTTCTATTATTTTGGGATATGCTTCTGAAATCGAAAAAAATGAAGATGCTTCGCAACCTGTACAACTACAAGCAAGTATAATTCGTAAACAAAGCGAAAAACTCCGTAGCCTAATCGCAGATTTAAATTTAACTTCAAGACTAGAATACTCTATGCAGCCTTTAATAAAAACCAGTTTTTCTCCTGTGGAAATTGCCCGCCAAGTAATCATTGGCTTTATGAATGGACCAATAGACAACAAATATTCTTTTGATTTTCATTCATCATCTGATACGATTCCAGTATTGATCAAAGGAGATACGGAACTTTTTTCAAGAATGCTAAGCAATCTAATTCAAAATTGTATTAATCATAATCCTCATGGTTGTGAAATAACAGTTGAAATTTTAAAAGAAAATGATACCTGTATTATTTCCGTCATTGATAATGGTGGCGGTATGACTTCTACACAAATAGAAAAAATGAATAGTGGTATTTTTCCTAATAATATGTACAATTCAAATGGGGAGTCTGTTCATGGATTTGGTCTAAAATTGGTTTACCAAATATTAACCGCCCATAACGGAAATATCAAATATGAAAATATACTTCCTCATGGCTTAAAGGTCATATTAGAGATACCTATTGAACATATTGATCCGTATGAAGAAAAGATCTCTTAAAAGAACAGGTGAAAGCCATTATCTGACTTTCACCTGTTCTTAATTATTTACACTATCATAATATGCGCCCTTTAACTGAAGTAGTTCCACATGTGTTCCGGATTCAATTATTTTTCCTTTTTCAACTACGTATATTGTATCAGCATCTTGTATGGCATTCAGTCTATGTGTAACTACAATCTGGGTAATATGTAGTTGTTTCAAATTATTACATATTCTTCGTTCTGTAAGAGGATCTAAGTTGCTTGTGGCTTCATCAAAAATAATAACTTCCGGTTTCAGTGCCAATGCTCTTGCTATAGCAATACGCTGTTTTTGTCCTCCTGAAATGTTCTGTCCATTTTCTCCCACAAATGTATTAAGTCCCAATGGGAATTTTTCTATATCATCTTTCAGTTCTACTAAATCTAAATAATGATATATTTCCTCATCTGTCAACGTATTTGTAATATCCACGTTTTCTCTAATTGTTCCATTCATTGCCATTGGAACCTGAGTAACTATGGCAAATATCCGATCTATATCCTCTTTGCATATTTGTTTTATATCTTCCCCGTTTACTAAAATTTGTCCTTGATAATGAGAAAAGACGTTCAATAATAATTTTGTAATTGTAGTCTTTCCACTTCCTGAACTTCCTACAAATGCTATCTTCTCCCCCTTTTTTAGCATCATACTAACATTCTCTACATCTGGCTTCGTGCTTCCATAGTAAGAAAATGTTACTTGCTGCATTTCCATAGACTCAAATGAATTAATATGCTGAGTACCATTTTTACGGTTAGATTTATAATTCATTAACTCTTTTAAACGAATCATTGTTTCCTTTAAAACATTAATTTGAGGTACCACCAAAGATAGAGTTTGAAATGGACCTGTAAAATATCCGGCAAGTGTGACAAAGGCTATTAACGTTCCTAATTCCAACCTATTATCACAAACCAAGTATCCTCCTATAACGTAAAGTATCAATGAAGAAGCTATTGAAAAAGCCCCCACCACCGACTCCATAATATCACTTATTTGTACACGCTCACGTAATCTCTTAATTAAATGCTTATAATCCTGTTTCAGACTATCACTCAGCATATTCTCTATTCTCATGCACCTTATTTGCTGGATATTAGTCAAAGTTTCTACCATTCGTGCCTGTAATGCACTCTGATCTGCAATATAATTTTTAACCTTTATTCTAGCTTTTTGATTTAAAATCATTACTATTGTTATCTGTATAACAGTCATTACTATTATAACTGCAAACAATGGTATTGACTGTGTTATCATCATTATTCCGCAAAAAACAGCAGTAACCACATCTATCACTGTTGAAATTAGAGCTGTTGATATAAATTCGTATATATCACTGACACTATTAAAGCGATTTTCAATATCTCCTGATGAATGGCTTTCAAAATAACTTAAATCAATATCAAATATTTTATTCAGCATTAAAAATATAGTATCTTTGTATATATTATTCTGTAAAATAAGTATTACCCTTTTTTTAGCTAAATTTGCAAGTAAATAACTTAATGCCACTGATAATATCAGTAACGCATATTTTACAAAATTGAAGCCTAATGTATCATACGTTATTTCATTGACTATTTTTTTTATAATGAGCGGTGGAATCAATATAATTCCCTGTGTAACCAACGTTAGAATACTTGCCAGAAATAATTTGCTTTTATTTATAGGTATAAGAAAAGACTCACGTTTCTCACGTTTATAATTCTTTTCTGTTGGTCGAACACATACAAGTACATCTAAAAAATTCTTTTTAATATATGAATAATCAACCTTTTCTTTTCCTTTTAAAGGATCTAAAAGTATATATTTCCCATATTTTTTCTCCGCAACTACAACATAATGATTTTCTTTTGAACACATGATAATCGGTAAACATTTTATCAAATTTTCTTCGGTTTCGTAGTTTCCATACGCCTTGAATGAAAAATTATGTTCTTCCGTAATTTCTTTCATTTTTGCTAAAGACATACCATTTCTTCCAATACTTGTTGTAGCTTTTAATTCACTAATATCTATCTTATATTTATAATATTGGAAGATCATTGTCAATGCTGCTATACCACAGTCTGTTGTCCCCATCTGGCGAATCAATGGCACACTTTTTTTGTGCATAAATACACCTCCCTAGTATAATAAATTAGTATTGGAAATAATAAATTCTATTATTTCCAATACTATCATTTTAGACTTCCAGAGCAATTACACAAGGTAAATCTTTTTTTATATCTCGCAGCAAAGAATATCCCATGCCACATAGTCCTGTCATAAATCCTTGCAATTTATATCCATATAGATACGCATTATCGCAATCAAATACACCATTACATACATTCTCAGCAATAATATCACGAATATCTACATAATATTTTTCTATCTTTTTATCTGAATGGTCTTTTAAATATTCAAATAAAATTTCTGTATTACCTAAATTACCATGACATAGACAATTGTTTCCTAAAATTCCCTCTTTTAATATTGTATTCACTGCTACTTTTATATCATTTTCTATCAAATCCGAATACCGCCCATTCAATATGACATTTACTTTAGATCGGCTAAGCAATATGCCTGCAGCGCCATGACACCAAGCAACGGTAAAACTTCCTCCATCAGATGCTTTTTCTCCTGCATATACCCTTTCGTCTTTCCAATTTCCTTTTTCTTTCACAAATAAAGAATTTTCAAATTTAATGCCATCGAGCAGTGATAATAAATACTCCTCTTTCTGAGTCACCTGCCATAGTTTTGCCAGTGCTAAAACTATTCCAGATGCTCCATGTGAAAATCCCGCTAACGGCGAAGTTCTTCCATCTCCATTCCATCCGCCTTTAATAGAGCCTTCCTTTTCCTGAGCATTTACTATTATATCTCCTGCTATTTCTGCCGAAGCGATATACTCTTTATTTCCAGTTAGCTGATACATATTGATCAATGTAATAACTGCGCCTGCATTACCATAGACAAGATCAAAACTGTTATCTCTGGTAATCGCTTTCTTTAATATTTTATAGTGCTTTTTTGCATAATCCAAATATTTTTCTTTATTTGTAATTTTATACAGTACCTCATAAGTGTACATTATAGACGCTTCTCCACCAAAGGCGCCACTGCTTTCATTTTCTATTCCCTCATTTCGTTCACACATCTCATCTGTGTATGTAAATAATTCCTTTTCAATCGCATTGCGTATAATAAGGTACTCCTTTTGGGGATCAACAGCATACAATGCGTTAAAGAAAATTGCTAGCCCAGACATTCCTTCATATAAATAGGTACCAAGTGGTCTTATATCCCATGAGCAGTCATCTTCATTTCCTATTAGAGTAACACCAATCCAATTAACTTCTGTTCTATCTTTATTAAAAACAGCAGTTTTTATAAGAGAATCAGCCAATTTCTGAACAGCTTTTAACAGATGAGCCTTATTTTTTTCTCTGTGCGGAATCATTTTCATTTGTTGAAGCTCTATCTTTTTATCCTCAACCTGAAATTCGTTTATCTCTGTCAGAATAATATTCATGAACATTAATTGCCTTTTTAAATCATCTTCATCTAACAATACTATCTTTTTCTTTAAGTGTTCCAAACTGGTATATTCAAAATAGTCTTCGATTTTCTCACCTTCTGATCCGAAAAGAGATTTACCTGATGTATTGAGATAAAAATATGGAATGTCCATGTTTAACATGTCTTTTATCTCACATTTCACAACACCTTTATCTCCTTGTGTAGCTTCATACTGTTTAAATAAACTACACAAAAACATTTGTCTATCTCTTCCATCTTGCATAAAATCCGGATGAAAAGATGTGTGTAATAACATAGAATATCTTTGGGTATCCTGAACTAAATGGCGAATATTTAAATTACCAAACATGTCGGCATATTCAAGAAACTTTTCTTTATTCTCCAAAACATATTTATACGCATCTTCAAATCCTGCATTTATTTCTTTTAGATAATGAAATGCTGATACATTTTCTCCATCTAATTTAACAAGATTTTGATTTACTCCAGTTGTAGGATGTTCATATACAAATCTCATATTTGAAGTACATAAATCCGCTATTTTAGGAATAACTATAGGATATTCCTTTCCCTCACTACCTTTAATTGCACTCATATCTACGCCTTGGCCCAAATTTGAAAACCTATAGTGTGGCAATAAACCTGAGTATAATACTGACTCATGAAGGATATAATTTATTTCCTCCTTTGCAGAATTTGTTCTCCCTCTTCTACGGTTATCTAGTATAGTTTCTGCATCTATAATAATTGGATATTCTCCTGCGGCAATCACATTTTCTTCATGTAAATCATTTGTATTAAGAATATAACTACCGAAAATCAATATTCCAAATCTATAAAAATACCGTCTGATTTCATCCTCTGTTTTACAACTTTTATAATATACAAATTCCTCCCAACCATACTCCTGACAATCTAATATTTTTGGTTCATACATCTCATATTTACAACCAGCATTTATCTTTCCCAGAAAATCGAAATACACTTTTTCAATTTTTAACGAACGTGGTTTATACACAATTTTAGTGCCATTATCCAACTTAAGAATACTTACCCCATTCCCTTTTTTATGAGAATCCGAGATATTAGAACTTATTTCAACTACATTTTTAAATTCTAAACCTCCACAAAATTTATTCGCAATTTCATTTTTATCTTTATTAAGTCTTTCTAATAAAAGTACATAATAAGAAGATAAGTTTTCTACGGTTTCTGTAACTGAACGTAGTAAACATGGATATATATTGAAAAGCTCCTGTTTATACGATTTCTTACTTAAAAAATTATTATTATAATAATCGTATTCTTCCTCTGAATTTCTTCCATTCAGTTTTCCCGTCTTCTTACAAAGATACATTTCAAACATTAATATTCCAAGACTGATCTTCCCTAATCTCTCTAATAAGGTATTTGCGTATGTATCTATAATAGAATCCGTCCAAAAAAGACTTGTTCCATTTTTTAATATGTCTATTCCGTAATTGATTAAAGGTATAAAAAAATTATCAAATGCCAATTTTTCTCCTTTGAATCCGGAATAGTTATAATTGATTGGTTTTTCAAATAATTCTATTTTTACCTTTTCCATTTCTGACATCACGTGATTGTTTTCACATACATAATTTTCAGAATTTAAAACTTTTACTAAATCAATACCATAACATTTCTCAGCAACTCTTAATGTATCTTCTCCTAAAATCTTTTTCCAATATTCAAATATATCTTTTTTATTTTCTGCTTCTGATGTTGTATAACTTCTTTCTGTAAAATATGATGCTCTCTCAGTATTCATGTTCTTAAACACCCCATTCTGCTTTCCATTTCAACTCACAATTCGTATCTGTACTGCACAAACTTCAATTAACGCTTACCCTCTTTATCAACACCTGTGTTTATTTCTTAGGGCAGCAAGGTTTCAGCAAAGTACCAAAATAGCATTCTGCTGTACTTGTACATAAAACTCCGCCGGAATTTCTGGTTTCACCAGCTCCTGCTACAAATTTGTTTAAATCTGCTTCCTGCAGCTCCATCATAACGTTACCAGCCGGATTGCTAAAGTTTTCTTCTCTTGTAATAGGATTTCTCATTTCACTCATAATTATTTCTCCTTTCATAAATCAATTTTGTACAGTACAGATACTAATTCTAAATTGAAATGGTTGAATTATTTTCTTCTGTTCCTTACATTTTAGATAATACACCTTTTATTTCTTGAAATTTTATTCATGTAATAAAATCGACTGTCTATGTAATTTTTGTTAGAATATTAATAGTTTTATTTTTTCACATCTTCCATATAAAAATATTACTGTCTACCAACGTAACCGTTCAAAACAAAAATCTTTTCTACAATGTCAAAAGCGGATATGCGCTAAATCGCATATCCGCTCCAAATTCTTTCAAACCGCAAATAATATTTCCCTATATATTCTCTGCAACTCTCATAATATTCAATTATCCCACCATATTTTTCGATATTTGCTAGGTGTCCTCCCATACTTCTGCTGAAACGCCTGGTTAAACGTCCTTTGGCTTTCAAATCCGAATTCAAGATAAATATCCATAATCCTTTTATCTGTATTTTCCAGCAGATTGGAATAATAATGATGTAATATTCATCACCAAAAATGATTATCAAATTTCAACAAAAAGATGTAAATAATATCAAATACACCGTCTACCTTTTACCTCAATTTTTTTAATCAATCTTATTTCCGCTTACCAACATTTTCTTTTTTTAAAATTTTAGAAGTTTTTACAAGTGCTTCTATTAAAGTTAAACCTGTCAGAATTACAGCAACTCCCATCATAAATAATGTCCATGCTTTGCCCTTATCAAAGGTTACCAAAATAGCTATCGCAGCTACAGGCATGTTTATATATCCTAAACTTGTTGCCCATTGAATAAAAAAGTTCGGCCAAAACTTTTTCTCTTCTTCCACTTCATTCACTGTTTTCACTTTTTTGGCGAAATAAAGCATACAGACTATAGATACAGCTATCAGTATTATTTTCCATACACAATTAACTTTCGTTTCCTCTGGTGGAAAAAAGGTATCTATCATGATAACTGCTATTCCAATGATAAATGCTATTTCACTATACAATCCTGAATAAGCGGAATCTTTCATGTCATTTACTTTTTTCTCTAAAGCAGTAATTACAGATTGGTGATACTGTTTTGCACTTTTCTTATTTCCGTTCATGTAATAAATCCTCCATTAATAATAACATACTATTTCATCTCAATTATATCTCCCAAAAACTATAACTTTTTCAACCGATACCCCACATTGACCAACGTTTCGATAATATCATGCCCCATCTTTTTTCTTATCTTCCATATCACATATTCTACTGTTCTGTATGGTATCTGATCATCATGATAATGAATACCCCATACAGAATGATAAATATTTGTCTTTGGCATTACCCAGTTTGGCTTTAAAGCCAGTAGATATAAAACTTCAAATTCCCTGGGTGTCAGGTCTATCTCCTTTCCTTCGTAGATAACCTGATAGGACATTGGATTTAACTGTAATTTCCCGTTGCCCAACACTACATTCTCTTTATATTCTGGAAAAACATACTTCATGTGTATGCCTCCTCTTGATTTGTAAATTCAACTTTTCTCATTCCAGAAAGAAATACTGGACGAAAAATCCCCGTCCAGCACTTCTTCAATTATCAGTTATTTTAATGCACTCTCTATATCCTCCGCTGCTTTCTATAATTTGAAGATACTCCTGGAGCTTTTCAGATTGGATATTTTCCTTTTCTGTAAGTGAATTGAATTAGAAAGCAACTTGTTTTTATGCAGCTTAGCGGATTTCGGATATTGCTCTGCAGTTCCGCCCGCATAGTACGATAATCATTTTCTATATCCAGTGTCCTTGTTACTGCCCTCTCACAAATATCCAGCAGTTGCTTGATACACTCTGCTAATTCCTGCACTGAATCATTCAAATACCGTCAGCCTGCAAAAGGCTGACGGCAAAAAAGATATCATATCACTATAAACTATTTTTAAATAAATTTTAATCTGGCCAATCCAAATAAGAAGACTCAACC
This sequence comes from Faecalimonas nexilis, assembly GCF_059731825.1. NCBI lineage: Bacteria > Bacillati > Bacillota > Clostridia > Lachnospirales > Lachnospiraceae > Faecalimonas > Faecalimonas nexilis. Next base: position 2,985,525 of record NZ_AP029189.1, read on the forward strand.
AAGCTACTACCACTGGCTTTAAAAGTATCTAAAAATGTACAATCTTTTGATATATTCAAACCTTCCCATAAATAATTAATAGTACCTTTCATGTGAATTTGTACAAATTGTTTATTGCTTGATATATCCGTCCAAGAATAATTAGGTTCCCAACTGCCGAGTGTAAAACCTGTATCATAGGAACTGCCTACTAGTGAAACGCTTGAAATCCGAGAAGAACTTACATTAGCTGTAAAATCTTGTTTAATATACCCCCAACCGATTGCAGGAATCATACTTTCTACGCTTGCAGTATAAGATCCTGTTGCCCTTGCCATATTAGAGCGCTCTATAAGTTTCACCTCCATATTCTGCATAGCATTCTTCATCATTTTAACATATGATTTTACTGATTTTTCTATTTCTTCCACGCTCATATCGCTCCTGCTAGGTGAGATATAAACATTTTCAAAAACAACCCCAACTCCATTTGCTTCTGCCCAAGTATTAAGTTCTTGCTCAATATATTTGTTTGGCTCAAACTGATTTTCATCATTTGAAGCATATACTGGAATAGTCACTAAAAACATTGTACATAATATCATAATAATACCAATTACTTTTTTTATATTCTTATTCTTCATTTTTATACCTCCTGTATATTTTGCGGTAGCATTTTAAAAACAATATATAAAACGTATATATAATTATAATATTTAAAAGAAAATTGCCTATTGAAAAATGAATAGATATAATTTGTTGAGTATTTATATGGATAGAATAAAATTTATATGGAAAACCTAACAATAATAAATTTTTCTCTATCTTTTGGGTTAATGGAATATATGGAATACACATTACGATCCCTATTACAATAAACAATTCCTTAATCTTAAAATATTCTTTCAAAGCTTTCGCCTCCCTCATACTTTTAGTCTATATAATCAATTAGAACATCGGAATCACCTTCTTTTCTAAAATAATTACTGCATCCAAATTCAATTTATATTTTTATCTCATCATTTATCTGATTTAACAACAGTCTTCTATATATATCATTATTATTAAATAATTCTTCATGTGTTCCGCTTCCACATATTCTTCCCTTTTGTAATACAACAATTTTATCTGCACATTTTATTGTCGAAAATCTGTGAGCTGCAACTATAGTTATTCTCCCCAACATCAATCGTTCTAATGCTCGTTGAACAGATTTTTCAGTACAACTATCTAAATTTGCGGTTGCCTCATCTAGTAGCAATATTTCTGGGTTTCTAATCATCGCACGTGCTATAGCAATTCTTTGTTTTTGTCCTCCCGACAGTTTAACACCTTGTTCACCAACGTCTGTATTATACCCCTTTGGCAATGAACTAATAAATCTATTCAACTCTGCCTTTTCTAAAGCACTTAATACATTTTTTTCATTATAGCTATCAAGCCCATAAGTTAAATTATCTAAAATAGTTCCTGACATAATTGGTGATTCCTGTTGAACGTATGCTATTTTTCCTCTCCAATCATTCATAGGTATATTCCTAACATCTATTCCTTCATAATAAATATTCCCTTTGTCTTGTTCATAAAATCTCTCTATCAGTGAAAAAATAGTAGATTTTCCAGATCCGCTTTCTCCAACAATTGCTAAAGTCTCTCCTTTTTCAATGAAAAAACTGATACTGCAAAGAGTATTCTTTCTATCTGAATACCGAAAAGAAATATTATCTAATACTAATCCACAATTGCATTTTTGATCGGAAATTATAATCTCTTTTTTAATCTTTTTCTCCACGATTTCTTCATTTAAAATTTTACTAATTCTTTCCATCGCACCACAGCTTCTATTCAATTGACCTACAAATGCCGTCAATCCCATACAAGGTGTTGCAATTTGGAAAAGATAATATATAATTGCAACAAGGCTTCCCGCCGATAAACTCCCATTTGATACTCTCACACTTCCATATCCAAATATAAGAATTAGTAAAAGGAAGATCAACATTGTTGTTAAAGGTTGAACTAAAGCAGTTATCTTTCCACCTTTAATACCTATATTAAATAACTCTTTCGTTAATAATTTTCCTCTTTCTTCTTCTTTTTCTTCAGCTATACATGTTTTCACTAACCGAATATTAGTTAAAACATTGTTCATTCTCGCCTGATATTCTCCTGTCTTATTTTGAAAATCTCTTGAAATCCTATATAATTTTTTATTTAAAGGACTAATTGCAAAAACTGTTATTGGAACTAATCCAACCATAATTGCTGCCATTTTCCAATCAACTGCAAAAATTAAAATTATAGAGCCTATTATAGATATAGCACCTGTAATTGCACTCAAAAAATCATTCGTTATAAACTCACTAATTACCATAGTATCGTTTGTTATCCTGCTCATTATTTCGCCTGTTTCTGTTCTATCGAAATATTCAATTGGTAAATGCAAAACTTTACTCCATAAATCATCACGCAATTGCATAATAATTTTATGAGCCATCCAAGACATCAAATACAACACTCCTACCGAAAATATTACTTGTAGCAAAATAATAAAAGCAATCCAACAAATTTTTTTCCACTCATAATAATTTCCACTACTAATATCTATAGTATTCATTACTGCTATAGGCATATATAATGTACAAAAAACTTGACTAAATATTAAAAATAGCAATATACCTATGTTTTTTTTAAGTGGCAGGTATTTTCTTAACAATTCCCAAAACTTTTTAACATTCAATTCGTTTTTCATCTATCTTATTCCCTTTTCCTATAAACCAGAATATCAGAAAAATAAATACAAAGATAAAGATATAGTCCATTAAATTACTATTTCCTTTTATAATCAAATATTCTCCATCTAATACATTTCTTGTATTTGCTATAATAGTTTCATACATATCATTCTTAGATCGTAAAACGACATCAACTACTCCAAATACCAGCGTTGCAATAAGCGAAAATATCATACTTGAAATGTATAAACTATTCCCACGTAATTTACTTACTTTCTTACTTTTAATTAAATATAAATATACGGCTGCTGTTAGTAATCCTGGTACAAACAGTACTCCATATAGTGTAAAAATGTTCATTGATGAATATCCCCAAAATACTGCTATGCTCCCTAATACTCCTAATGCAATTTCTAAAATCCATAAAATAATATTTTTCCTCATCTTTTCTACCTCTCTTTACAAATATATGCACCACAAATTATACATAAAGTGTACCACCATAGGCGGGTATAATTTTTTTGTATATATCCTTAATACAGCAAGTATTATGCCTGCTGGAAATCTATACACTAAATTACTTAAGAAATCTCCTCCCGTATGTAGTGCAAACCCAAAAATTATAGCACTGACAATAACCACATAATATTTTTTACGAAACAACTGTGATAATAAGTAAAAAATAATTCCTCTCATTAAAATTTCTTCAGATATACTAACAAATAGTTGTTGACTTACAACTTCAGTAAAAATCTTCAAGTTTCCTTTTGTTATAAATAAGAAAACACTAAAAATCACAGCGCTAATTAAAAAAATACTATCTGTTATACCAATTTTTGCTATTCCTATTTCTGAGATTTTAATATTATGTTGCTTTTTTAGTACATAAAATGGCATAATCACAAAACTGATAACGAGTGACAAAATACTTGCCAGCTCCTCCATATTTCCTTGAAAAGCCAAATTTAAGAATAAAAAGCAAAACATACATAAAAAGTTACTCAGAACAATAATACAAACTATTTCTATAAGTAATTTTTCTTTTTTATCCATAACTTATATCTCCTAATAAGAAAAAGGGGAAGTTTAACCTCCCCCTCCTCTTGCTGTCATAATTCTTACCAGCCCTTTTTATTTCCGTATCCTGCACATAATCCTAATACAGGACCAAAAGACCAGCAACCTGCATTTGCTTTCCCACTCTTAAAGATCATACTTACGTCCTCCTTTCTCAGAAATTTATATAATTATAAAAACTATATACTTGTATATTGTGCAAAAAGATTATCATAAAATCGTTTTGCTGCTAAGCAATAAGGATCTCTTTTTTTCATATCGCCTGTAAATAGATATGCTCGTCCCCTACATGCTCCACCACATAAATTTTTGTATTCACAAATTCCACACTCTTCTATATCATCTAATAATATATTATTTCCTTCAAAATCAGACTCATCAATAATATCCTTTAACCTGCCATGTTTTATATTTCCCATTTTACATTCTTGGCAATGTAGCATATGGTACGGATAAATGTCTCCGTTATATGCTATACTAATCGTTTTCTTTCCAAAGCCACAACCTTCCCGATATGTAATGCCAACCACATCTGTAGGTGTATCTAAAATTGTAGTTCCATTTTCTGACTCTGTAATGTTATCACCGACAATAACAAAATCATCCTCGCTGAATTTATAATCTTCAAAAATCTTTTCGCTAAAATCCACTGTAAATATACTGAAACTCATAAATACACCCAATTTTTTTGCTAAATTTTCATATTCTTTCATGAATGGAACATTCTTCTTATGTAATGTTACAATCAATTTAATCGGTATCTTTTCTTTTAGTCTTTCTACCGTATCTAACACACGTTTCATAATACCTTTATCTCTTATAAATGATGTTTTGTCATCATATCCATCAATTGATATGTTAAGTGCATCAATATACGGCAAAACCACTTCATAATCAGAGATGTTCATCGTTCCATTTGATATAACTTCTAAGCTTCCATTTACTGTTTCTTTAATATATTTACAAATTTCTCGTAAGTCTTTTCTCAGAAATGGTTCTCCACCTGAAATTACAATATTTTTCACTCCAAGTAATGATAAATCATCAATGACACATTTCCATTCATCAAAACTTAATTCATTTCTTGTATTCCGATTTTCTACATAAGAATAGCATCCAAGACAATGTAAATTACACGCAGAATTGACATGTAAATATACTGAGTCAATACCTTTTATTTCCTTGTAACAGCTTTTCAAAAAATCATTTTCTTCCAAGACCTTATAAAGTTCTTTCTGGTTATCAGATAGTGAAGAAATCTCTATAAGATTGCTCTTTAATAAATCTACGACTTCTTCCCCTTCCCTGTCTAATCCAATTACCATTCCATTATTTCGATTTGCTATAATAGTTATTCCTTTGACTTTGAATGTCTTTACATTATTACCCAACCAGTCCATATCTTCCTCCAAATTAAATATCTTTGTTTCTAAATTCTCTAATTCCAAAATAAGTGGTAAAAACTGCTATAATAGAAAAATAAATTGCTCCTATTAAAACCTGCGTCCATACTACTTTTTCCATCATTGTAAAAGTATTGATATAATACAATGGGGAAAAATATTTAAACACTTTCGTATAAGAAAGTAAATTCATCCCAATGTAGCCTATCATATAAATCCCCAAGCAGACTACTAATCTATACTTTATGGATAACATCATAATGATAAAAATTGTTATTACCCAAAAAAGATATATGGTAATAATCTGTATAATTTCTATTGAAATTCTTTCATCATACAACGCTCCATTTACAATTGGAGTTTTATCATTCATTATAAAATAATAACAAAACAATCCTACAACTACTAATAATACACTAATCACACCAGCATACACGCTTAATGCCTTTACTTTTTCTATATAGATTTTTTTTCTATCACCTACTTTATTCAAATAAATCCGTAAACTTTTATCTTCAATTTCAGTCCCTAATGTTCTACTTGTAATGGCAACTAAAATAATATTAAAAATAAACATGGATTGAGCCATTTGAAACATCGCCGATATAAAATTGATTGCTGTAATATTTCCATTTCCGCTATAAGAAACTATTTCTGAACCACTTGCAATTCCTACACTATATAAAATCGGAACTAAAATCACTGTTAAAAAAATCCATGTATCTTTTCTTTTATACAATTTATATAATTCTGTTTTGTAAACTACCTGCTTTCTATTTATCATATCGTTTCCTCCGCCAAAAATAATTTTTTCAAATTATTATTTTGAATTGACATTCCCACGATATAATGCCCCTCTTGTAATAATATTCTTTGAATATCAACAATATTTTTTTCATTTTTAAAAAAAATACAATCTTTTTCACAAAGTATAGTGGGATCTTGTAACTCCAACTTTTTTTTCTCTTCTGTGCTTATATTTCCATCAATTTTTAAAATAAAAGTCTTTTCTCTCACTAATTTCTGATCCAAAACCTTTTTTCCTTTTCGAACCATCACAACTCTGTCACATACTTCTTCCACATCATCTAAATCATGACTCGAAAATAAAACGGGGATTTTTTCTTGATGCGCCTTATCTAAAATTACCTTTTTAAATAATTCCTTTCCAACCGGATCTAATCCTACAAATGGTTCATCAAATATCAATAATTCCACATCTGTTAACAGGCTTTGACACAATCCCAATCTCTGTTTCATGCCAAAAGAGAATGTTTTCACTTTCTTTTTTTTGCTATCAGAAAGTTCTGTCTTCTGCAATAGACTTTCTATTAAAGTACTATTTTTCTTGTCTTCTGATAATATTGATAGATACTGTAAATTCTCTTCGGCTGTCAAATAATCCAAAAAACTAGGCTCGATTAAAACTCCTATTTTATCTAATGTTTTTTCCTTTTCACTAGATATTCCTTTAAAAGATATACTTCCAGAAGTAGGTCTAATGAAGCCACAAATAGAATTTAATAATGTTGTCTTTCCTGCACCATTTTCACCTATAAGTGCCACTATTGAATAATCCGGTGCCCGTGTCCCTGCTGTCCGGTGACAGGAAACCGCAAATCCGTTTTTTAGGAAACCACCCTTCCGGTAGTGGAAACCTTTATCATAAATCCTTTAGAATGTAATCATGCACCAGCTGGTGTAAATTCATTCAAAGGAGGTCATGACCATGACCAAGTATCGAGAGATTCTCAGGCTAAAAAGTCTGGGACTCAGTCAGCAGAGCATTGCCGACAGCTGCAATGTCTCCAAGAAAACGGTTAATCGCGTTTTGAAGCGTGCAAAGGAATTAAATATTTCCTGGCCGCTTGATAAAAGCGATACCGATGCTGTTCTTGCAGAAATGTTTTTTCCTTCTACAAAGCAAGTCAGATCCAATAAACGGATGCCTGACTACGATTATGTCCACAAAGAATTACTCCGTAACGGAGTCAGTAAGAAACTCTTGTGGACAGAATACATGGAGGATTGTCATGCAAATGGCGAAGAACCACTTATGTATTCCCAGTTCTGCTATCACATCCAGCAGGATGAGCAGAAACGACGTGCTACCATGCATATCAACCGGAAACCTGGTGAGCAGGTTGAGGTCGATTGGGCAGGAGATCCTGCAACAATCATTGATCCGGATACCGGTGAGATCACCAAAGCCTATATATTTGTCGGCGTGATGACTTATAGTCAGTACGCATATGTGGAAGCATTTCTGGATATGAAGCAGAAATCATGGATTAATGCCCATGTTCATATGTATGAATATTTTGGTGGTGTTGCCAGAATTCTCATACCGGATAACTGTAAAACAGCGGTTGTCCACAATGGTGGCTTTAAAGACCAGCAGGTCAATGAAACTTATCAGGAAATGGCCGAATACTACGGCACCGCTATTATCCCGGCGCGTGTCAGGGCTCCAAAAGATAAGCCGAATGCTGAGGGGACAGTAGGAAATATTTCTACTTGGATCACAGCAGCTCTTCGGAATGAACAGTTCTTCTCCCTTGCCGAATTGAATCTGGCAATCAGAGATAAGCTGGAACTGTTCAACCAAAGGCTCTTTCAGAAGAAAGAGGGTAGTCGGCGAAGCTTATTTCTTGGGGAAGAAAAACCATTGCTGTCACCATTACCTGCTACCCGTTTTGAACTGAGTGACTGGAAAGCAGCCACTGTCCAGTTCAATTATCACATATCTGTGGACGGAATGCTATACTCCGTTCCGTACGAATACATTAAAAAGAAAGTTGATATAAGGGTAACAGACACCACGATTGAAATTTTCTACAACCATAACCGCATTGCTTCCCATCGTCGTCTAAAAGGACGCCCTGGGCAGTACAGCACCATTACTGAACATATGCCGGCAGACCACCAGAAGTATCTGGAATGGAACGGTGACCGCTTCCGTAAATGGGCTGAGCGGATTGGCATAAATACGTACACTGCAGTCAATGCAATATTGACCTCCAAAAGTGTGGAACAACAAACCTACCGAAGCTGTATGGGGCTTCTTAAGCTTGCTGAGAAGTACTCAGATGCGTTACTGGAAGCTGCCTGTAAAAAGGCATTATCCTATACAGCATCACCCAGTTACAAGAGTATTAAAAACCTACTTGTAACCGGTTCAGAAAAACTGGCATCGGAAGCAATCGATACCAAGACCACACATAAAGCACATGGCATCACACGAGGTGCCGATTACTATCGGAGGTAAACACATATGACCAATCAGAGTACAATGGATAAGTTAATAGAAATGCGCCTTACCACAATGGCAGATGCATTCCGCAATCAACTCAATGACCCAAAATTCAAGGAGGTTCCCTTTGAGGATCAATTCGGTATGCTGGTGGATATCGAATACAGCAGTCGCAAAAACAACCGTCTCAAAAGACTGATCAAGAATGCCGGTTTCGATCAGCCGGAAGCGAATATCATGGATATCAACTATACTTCCGGACGCAAGCTAAACAAGGAACTGATTCGCAGACTTGCTACCTGCGAATATATATCTGAACATCGGAATCTTTTTATTACCGGTGCTACAGGCTGCGGTAAAACTTACATGGCCTGTGCCTTTGGCATGGAAGCCTGTAAGCAGTATTACAATACCAAATATATCCGTCTGCCTGATCTGCTTATTGATCTGGAGGTGGCACGGACAGATGGCAACTACAAAAAGGTGATGGCTAAGTATGCCAATCCCGTTGTCCTGATTTTGGACGAATGGCTTCTATTGAAACCAACGGAATCTGAACAAAGAGATATCTTCGAACTACTCCATCGGAGACGCAAGAAATCTTCAACGATTTTTTGCTCCCAGTATGAGTTCGAGGAATGGTACGACCAACTGGGTGGTGATGATAGTCCTCTGGCAGATGCAATCATTGACCGCATTGCTCATGACAGTTATCGTATCAACATTACAAGCATTGATGCCGAACATGATATCTCGATGCGAGAGGTTTATGGCTTGGACAAAACATTACGTGAGTAAACTCGCATAAGCGGTTCCCGCTAGCCCGGACAGACGGTTTCCCGTCTGCCGGACTTGCGGTGTTACCGCACAAGAATATTCAACTATCTCTCCTGGCATTATTTTCATGGAAAAATCATCCAATGCTATTTTGTTTTTATATTTTTTTGTCAAATTATCAATCGAAAGTGCCTCATTCATTATGACCACCGTCTTTCTTTGTTTTGATGGTATTACTATATCATGCTTTTTTAAAATTCATCTTATCTGAACCTTAAAATAACATAAAAAGCAGGGCACAATGCCCTGCTTTTTATGTTATTTTACTGGCATCACAATTATAAATGCCTTTGTATATTTCTTATATGGCTGCTCAAAATAAATAGCTGCTTCATGTGCATCCAGAACTTTTTTTACAATTGCAAGTCCTAATCCACTATTACTACTATCATTTCTCGATTGATCTCCTTTAACAAATGGTTCATACATACACGAACTAATATCTTTTGGAATTTTTTTCCCATCATCCGCTATAACAAGATATATTTTTCTATCATATTCTGTCAGTCTAATTTCAATAGTCGTATCTTCATCATTATGTTGTACTGCATTATTCAGTAAATTTATAATTGCTCGACGCATTTCTCTTTTATCAATGAAGATATTTCTTTCCTCCTCATCAACCTCCACTCTCAAAATGTTTTTATTTACCTCAATATAATGGTATTGATCTGCCAAAATATTTTTCACAAACTCAGTAAAATCCACTAATTCTTTGTTTAATTTGTAATCGACTCGAAACATCCTATTATAATCGCTTAATTGCTGAAGTAACTGCTCCATTTCAACACTGCTTTCAAAACAACGCTTCAAATATTCTATGTTCTTACTTTTGCTATTTTCTAAATCATTTATAACAGTTAGTAAATATCCTTGAACAACTGTTAAAGGTGTTCTTATATCATGACCAATATCCGAGATCAATTGTCTCCTCAACCGTTCTTCTTCTTCTTTTTGTTTTACAGCATCTTCCATTTCTTGCGCCATACAATTAAAAGAATTTGCCATCTCCACAAATTCATACTCTGCTTTAAAAGATAGTCTTTTTTTATAATTCCCACTTCCTAATTCTTTCATTGCTTCTTTTAATAAATTGATTGGCTTGGTCAATTCTACCTTTATTTTCTTAGACACACAAAAAACGGTTAAACAATACCCAATTCCAAATAAAATAATACCTACTATATAAATCCCTAAAAAGTGAATTGATTCTGCCTCTAAAGGAATGTTTATGGTTGGCGTTACTCGCAAGAAATCTATCGGAAAAAAAGTTACCTGTATTCGCTGTCTGTTCTGTTCATCATAAAACTTTTTAACAATCCCTCTATATTTTTTTCCATCAATTTCATAATTACCATTTACAATATCTATAATTTCTATGCTAGTGTATTTTTTATATTCTGCTCTCGGATATTGTCTTTCGTAATCTGTATTCAATATTTCAAACCATGCACCATTTCTTTTTAACTCTGAAATATCTATATCTTCATATCGGCTTTTTCCCTCACAACTGACAATATACTTTTCCTCTAATGTATTAACAATTTTTGAGTTATTAAATACACTTATTACACTCGCCACGATTGCAAATATAATAACAATCACTATTGAAAAAAAACAAAAGTTTTTTATAAGCGTTACTTCTAGTTTCTTCTTTCTATTTTCCAAATTTATATCCTAACCCCCTTACTGTAATAATAAACTGAGGATTTTTAGAATCTTCTTCTATATAGTCCCTTAATTTACTAATATAAACCATTATTGTATTACTATCATATAAATACTCGTCTTCCCATACAGCTTCAAAAATAGCCTTTTTAGTAAAAACCCGTTTTGGATTATTCATCAGTAATTTCAAAAGTTTATATTCCTTATTTGTCAAACATATTTTTTCTTCATCTTTATATAAGCAACATTCTTTACAGTCCAATTTTAGATTCTGAAAACAGATAACTTCTTCTTGAATTTCCTCTGCACTACCAAATTCATAAAATCTTCTAAGTTGAGCATCGACCCTTGCTACCAACTCTAATGGATTAAATGGTTTTGCTAAATAATCATCAGCACCTTTTTGCAATCCAATAATCTTATCTTCATCTGTACTTTTAGCTGATACAATAATAATAGGAATATTCTTTTTTTCTCTTATTGCTTTCATACACTCATAACCATTTACTAATGGCAACATAATATCTAAAATAAGCAAATCAATTTTTTCTTTTTTAGCAATTTTTATTGCATTAATGCCATCTTCTGCTTTAATTAAATTATATTTATCTTCTAAATGTAAAACCATCAAATCTAAAATTTCTTTAGAATCTTCTACAATTAAAATAGTAAACATATTTCACCTCCATTTTGTCGCATAACAGTTTTTGTACTTGAAATGAACTTTTCTTCTTTTCATATTTCTATAATATTGAATTTGTTTGATATAACTATTATATTCCATATTTACGCCAACTTCAATTCTTACAAACAATTTTATATATTCATTAGCCAATTACCATTTTAGCACTTCATGATAATTTTCTCCCACAAATATCACTTATCAAACAAAATATAGTAAATCACATTTTTCGTAGTAAACTAATATTTGAAATTTCAAAGCTTTTACATAAAAAATGCCGCTACAGGTTTTTATCATCACCCGTAACGGCATTTTCTCTTATCTTATTCAGCCTTTTCTTCATTACCAGATTTTAAATACTTCATTACCTCTTCCACAGTTTTTCCGGAAGCAATCAATGCGCTAAATATCTCATCTTTCTGTTTATCTTCGATTTTCTTCCTGAGGTCCTTTGCTTTCAGACGCAGTTCTTTTAATTCTGCCTCTGTTGTTTTAATCTCCTGTTCTACAGTTACTAGCTGCTCCTCCAGAGATATATTCTCCATTTTTTTGCGTCTTGGCATATCTGCTCCTCCTAATACGATATTTTCTTTATTGTATCACTCTTTATCGGAAAACACCATATATTTTTCTGGACTTTTCTTACCTCCCGTTTCTTCGCTGCTGTTTCTGGCTTTTGGCATATTCCATCTTTTTATTGTATTCGTCCATGATTGCACTTTCCAGATCTGCCTTAAATTCTGCATTAACTGCATGGGCAATGTCCTCCCGTTCTCCTTTTGCAGAATTTTTCTGGGGCATACCTACAAAGGTTTTTCCGTTCCATGCCTGGATCACATGAAGCTGCTGGATTGCCAATACGTCCTGCAGACGAATGGCAACATCTGCCTTAAAGGTATCGCTTCCCTGTACCGGATTTACACTCAGATTGTAATACAGTTCTTCCTCTCCCCAACTGCCCTTACAGTCTGTTTTAGTTTCTGTCATATTCTCATAGGCTTCCCTTACAGTATCCAACACTTCCTTTTGAAATTCCTTATCGGTAAACCGAAAAAAAGGAACATACTCCCCTGTTTCGTAATCTCTGTAACGGGGCATATCGAGGTACAGATTTCCTTTCGAGGACTCTTTAATTGCAAGACTTTTCACACAGAAGGCCTCATCAAAGGTAATGGTAGCAAATCCTTTCAGATTATTGATCTTTCCTTCTTCCTGTTTCAATTCCGGTTTATATACTCTGATATTATATTCCATATTGTGATCTCCTTTTCTACTCTACTTTTCTTTACCGAACCGCTGTCTGGCATGGAAGATTTTTGGTTTCCTCCTGCACTTCCACACACTCCTCCTGGTCCTTGATTTCCAGTTCTGCATCAATCTCCATCTGCCGGGTAATGTTTTCTTTTAAAAGCTCCTCATACGGGAAAGGCTTTGCATATTCCTGCTTTGCATTTTTTATCTCATTTTCACAGGTCTTAATTTCTTTTTGAACATCTTCTACTGCTTTATCAAGGGCATTCAAGCGGTTTTCCATACGGACCATATTGCCGGAGTCACTGCTTTTTAACTCCACACTATATTCCTTCTCTCCCTGAAGGAACAATACCGGCTCCATCATATCCTTTTGGACAAATACCTGAAATCCCTTATACATACCGACTTCGTGCCTGGTAAAAGCTGTCACACCTTCTATAATCCCACGCAGGACTTCCCCTGCTTCTTTATGCTTCTCATAGACTTTTCCCTGCAGCGTGATTGCAAACCCCGGCTGTACTTCCATAGCCTGGTTCCTACGGTCCAAATCCATTTGAAGCGATTGCAGTTCTTTCTCCAGACTTTGTATCCTTTTCGGGTACTGGAACGTAACCGCATCCTGCAAAGCAAACCGTTTCCCTTCATGTGCAGCTTTTAAAATTCTCAGACGTGCCACTTCATTATCTACTTGTATTTTTTCCATAATCAGGGGATTTTCAGAAGCTACCGCTTTAATCTCTGCAAAGTTTAGTACGGTTTCATCTATATCCTCACAGATCCTTGCCAGTTCCCGGCTGGTAAATACCTGGCTGATAAACCGCTGTTTTGTTTCTACAATGCCCCATAAATAAGCATCAAAAGAACCCTTTGTTACATAGCGGTAAATATTGACTTCCTCATTTTCATTCCCCTGGCGGATAATACGCCCTTCCCGCTGTTCAATATCAGAGGGTTTCCAGGGGCAGTCGATATGATGTGCCGCCACCATTCTGGTCTGGATATTGGTTCCTACTCCCAGTTTTTCGGTACTTCCTATAATAATCCGTTTCCTTCCGGCTCTGACATCGGAAAACATACGGTCCCTCTGTTCATCTGTTTTTGCATCATGGATAAAACAGATTTCTTCCTCTGGAACACCTCTGGTAATCAGTTCCTGTTTTAAATAATCATAGACGGTAAACGCTTTCCCAGGTCCGGGTGTCCCAATATCCGAAAAAACAATCTGGGTTCCTTTCTGTTCCTGGGACTGTACATATTCCTGGTAAATGTTTTCTACTGCTTTATTCAGTTTGGAATCCGAATCTACCGGAGCATAACTGTCCAAAAGCCGGGGATCTGTACCCAAAAGCCTTGCTTCCCCGGTAATCCGGAGCATATTGTCGTCCTTTGGATCTACCACACCTCTATGGATTGCTTCTGCCCTTTCCACCATTTCCTGCATACGTTCTTTGACATAATCAGAGGCTTCCGATACTACAACCTTATATTTTCCGTCCTTTAATTCTGGCCGCTTAATATCTAGCATATCAGGCAGAATAATGTCTGCTATTTCTTTAAACAGGTGTATCAGTTCCGGCAGATTGATAAACTTATTAAACCTGGTCCGCATCCGGTAACCAGTACCTTCCGGTGCCAGTTCCAAAGAGCTGGTAACTTCCCCAAACACAGAAGCCCATGCATCAAAATGGTAAATCCCCTTTTCGTGAAGCCGCCTTTCCTGCAGATATAACTGCATCACATAAAGTTCCACCATTGAGTTTGACAGAGGGGTTCCCGTTGCCATAATGACGCCCCTTCCCTGATTTTTTTCGTTGATATACTGGATTTTCATACGCATATCCATAGCCCTCTGGGAACCGCTGGAACCCAGACCCGCAACATTGTTCATTTTCGTAAAAATTTCCAAGTTCTTGAACAGGTGCGCTTCGTCTACAAATAAGGCATCTACGCCTGTTTCTTCAAAGTACATCACATCATCTTTGATTTCTTCATTGTTCAGTTCTTCGATTTTCTGCAACAGTTTTTTCTTTCTGCTTTCCATCTGCTTTATGGACCAGTTCTTTCCTGCTTCTTCCCTTGCCTGGTTAATGGCTTCTACCAGTTGCTCTGCCTGTTCTTCTATCATGGCTCTTTGCCGGTCAGGGGAAATGGCAATTCTCTGGAACTGCGTATGTCCGATAATAATACAGTCATAATCCCCTGTTGCCATTCTGGCAATCATGCGCCTGCGGTTTTCCTTCTGAAAATCTTCTTTTCTGGTAATCAGGATCTTCGCATCTGGGTAGGCCCGCAAAAATTCTGCCCCCATCTGGAAGGTCAGGTGGTTGGGAACCGTAAGAAGGGGTTTCGTTGCCAGCCCCAGCCTCCTCATCTCCATACAGATACAGATCATTTCCAGAGATTTACCAGTGCCTACCGTATGGGCAAGCAAGGTGTTCCCTCCACACAGCAATGCCCTTGCTACAGCATTTTTCTGATAAGGACGCAGTTTTAACAAAGGGTTCAGTCCCGGCAGTTTTAAATAAGAGCCATCATAGCTTCGTTGTCTGTCGCAGTTAAAGGTTTCATTGTAAAAATCCACATATTTTTTTCTGCGCTCTGGTTCCTTAAAAATCCAGTCCCGGAAGGCTTCTTTTATCTGCTCCGCCTTATCCCTGGCAAGCATGGTTTCCTTCCGATTAATCACATAACGCACCTTTTCCCCTTCCTGCACCCGGTCCCGTATGGTCACAATCCGGCTGTTTAACAGTTCCTCTATAATGCTGATCGCATCCATAAATCTTGTGCCATAGGTTTCCCTGGTACGAATGGTTCCTCCAAAAAAATTTCCCCTGTCAATATGGTAAGACATATCTGCATCTAAGCGCTCAATCTTGAGGGCATGGCCACTATGAGCGCAATAGTTTCTCTGGTTGCTCTCCGGGATTTCCAAAAGCTCATATATAAACTGTTCGTAATCCTCATTTTCAATCCAGGTTGTTCCCAGTTTTACACTGATCTCAGGCGCTGTCAGTTCTTTTGGCTGTACCTTTTCCAGTGCTTCCACGTTGTCTACAAACAAGGGATTGTTCTGCGCATAAATCCTAGCAGTACGGAGCTTCTGCCGCACATTTCCGCTTAAATACTCATCTGCGGTTTCCCACCCTGCATTGGGATCTTCTTCTTTTGCCAGTACCGGGTTCTGGTAGATTAACCCTTTTAATTCCTGGAGCATTTCTTTCCTGTTTCCCAGATAAAGAGAGAGCATATAGGGAATATCCACCCGGTTATATTCTGACAGACTGATATGCAATGCTTCCTGGGCATTTTCCACTTTGTCTATCACATCTCTGGGGCGTATGGTCCTTTTGTAAAAAATATCGGCTTTGGTTACGTTTTTGTCCTCATCAACCACTTCCAGGGAAGATAGCAGGGGGTAATCATTGTCCTGCCGGAACGCCATTTTATTTGTCCGGTCACAGAAATATCCATGCGTTTTCACAAAGGCATCATACAAACGGTTTAACTGTTCCTGTGCCTTTTTCAGTTCCTGGTCAGAACAATTTTCCTGCTGTATCTGTAAAATTTCACGCACCAGAAGGCGGATTTTATGCATGGCACGTATCCGGCGCTTCACACTTTCCTTTGCCTGACTCCGGTATAAAGACTCCCCTTCCCGGTAATATACTTCGTCCTGTATCACCGTAAACGTATAATTAGGTATCTTTGGGGAAGCAGCTAAGACGTCCTGCTCTTCCTTCTTTTTTTCTGCTATGCTTTCTTCATAACAGTTTTTAGGAAGCTCTCCAACTGCGTCCAAAATTCTTTTTTCCAGGTCAAAGTCTTCCGCTTCATTGACCAGGGCTGTATATTTGGAATCTTTCCCGAAAAACTGTTCAAACCAGACCATTTTCCCAAGCATCATTTCCGGGTGTTCCAGATAATACTCATTTACCGGTACCATGTCTTCCGTAAGCCCTGTATAAGTCCAGATTGGCTCCCCAATCGAAGGCTCTGCTTTTTTCTGAAAAAACAAAAGGTCACTGGTAACTGCGGTATTGGCGCTCTTTCCAAAAGAATCTGCCGGAAGCCGGACTGCCCCTAAAAGGTCTGCCTGTTCTGCCAAATTTTTTCTCACAGCGCTGTCATTTTTATCCAACGTCCCTTTTGAAGTTACCACTGCCAAAATGCCTCCTGGCCGAAGGAGGTCCATGCTTTTCCGGATAAAATAATCATGGACTTTCAACTTCATCTTTTTATATCGGGGATCATACAAACGGAAATCCCCAAAAGGCACGTTTCCTACAATTACATCAAAGCTGTTATCCTCAAATTCCGTTTTTTCAAATCCTTTAATCTGGATACTGGCTGAAGGGTGGAGCTTTTGTGCAATCCTTCCGCTTATGGCATCAATCTCCACGCCATAAAGCTGGGATTTTTGCATACTTTCCGGAAGACCATGAAAAAAGTTTCCAATCCCCATAGCCGGTTCCAGAATTTTTCCCTTCTGGAATCCAAACTGCTCCAGGGCTTTATAAACACCCCGCACGACTTCCGGCGGCGTATAAAAAGAACTGTTGACACTGGCCCTTGCCTGGGCGTATTCTTCTGCGGTCAACAGTTCCTTCAATTCCTGATATTCTTTTTTCCACTCCGGGCGTTTACTGTTAAAAGCATTTGGCAGCCCGCCCCACCCTACATACCCCGCAAGAATTTCCTGTTCTTCTTTTGTGGCATTTCTCTCTTCCTGCTCCAGTGTTTTTAAGATACGGATTGCCCGGATATTTTTCTGATACCGGCTTTTATCCCCACCGGTAAACTGCAACCACCCTTCTGGGTAATAATAATCTCCGGCTTCTTCCTTGCCTTCTGTCTGGACAGAGGTTCTTCCTTCCTGCCAAAGCTCTTCCTTTTTAAGAATTTCGCTATATTCTTCCCATAATGCCGGAAACCAGGGAAGCAGACGGTACATATTCTCCTGCTGCTCTAAGGTTTCTGAATCTTCGGTATAGGCAATCTGGTCCTCCTCTGCCAGATGTGCAGTAAGCCCGCCAAACTGATCCCAGGAAAGTTCCTGCAGAAAATCTTGGCTTTCCGGCAGGGTGATCTTAATCCCATTTTCCTGAATACAAAGCTCATAGCTTCCATGTTCTGTCCGCACCAGATAATAAGGCTGGCCTTCCGGTACTTCCCGAAGCAAAAGCATCTTCAAAAAATGGTCTTTTTCTTCCGGTAGCTGATTGGTCGTATAGACCAGACAGAGCATTTTCTTTAAAATATCCGCCTGGATATTCTGTTTATAAAAGGCTATGCCAATCTCTTCTAATGGGATTGGTTCCTTTTCCTCAATCACTTCCTGCACTTTCTCTGGCTGTAAGGTTTCTTCCTCTGTTTCTTCCCCATTTTCTAAGGCTTCCTCCGATACAGATAACAAAGGAAGATAGGTCCCTTTTTCAATCCGTTTCCCAATTTCCAAAGAAACTTCGTCCCAGTACCAGAACGCCTCCTTCATGGAAGTTCCCTCACTCCAAAGGATATAAAAACCACTGGAACCGCTTTCTGCGGTCAGGATACCGTCTTTTGTATGGGCTTCTCTTTTTACATCTCCATACAATTCATAAAGATAAGCTTCCCGGTCTGTTTCCTCTGGATTGTTCCGGTAAAACTCATAAATTTTATATGGTATCTCCTGCTCCGTCATTTCCAGAAGAATTTTCTCTTTCTGCCAGTTTTCCGGCTGTGCAGGTTCTATCTCCCCAGACAGAAAAGGAACCGCCGAAGCAGTTCCTTTCTCTGTATCCTCTTCTGTTTTTTCCTGTTTTATCCGATCCTGAGCTGAATGATCTCCTCCATAACCTGTTTCTGTGCTTCCATATCCGCCTGTATCCGAAGGTTGGTCATTTCCAACGTGTTGTAAGGGTCTATCCTGTCCTCCCTGGTCCAGGTCTTCAGAAAACTTTCTGCCAGTTTCTCGTGGTATTCCTCCGCTTCTGTCTGGATTTTCATAAGCCGCTCCATCAGTTTCCCGGACAGGAGCATCATTTCGTATTGTGCCTGGTCCGTTCTCTTCATTTCCTGTGCTGCGATCCTGCCGTAACGGTTCAGGGACGCCAGCATCTTCTCCTCGCTCATCACGCCCTCTAAGACTGGTATCTGTACGCCATTCATTTCCCTGTACTGGATTCCTGCGATTCCTTCCATAATACTGCCTCCTTTCAAGGTCTATGTTCTTCATGGTCCTTGCAATCTGTAACACAATCCGCCCAGATAAATGGGATACTAACCGTCCTGTCCGGTACAGAACCTCCTCATTCTCTGAAAAACCGCAGATAAAAGAAAAATCCAGGGTGTCATCTCGGATACCGCAGCGGCTTTTCACCGCATAACAGACACTGTTTACAAGAAACTCTGTAATCTGGTTTTCTTTTACCTCCTGTCCCTCTCCGATAAGGACAGCCAGCTTCTGCAAGGATTTTAAAATTTCATCTTCCTCTTCTATCATAAACCAAACATTTGTTCTTGTAAAGGCGTCTAAAGAATTTTTAAACTTTTTTTCCTGTTCGTAGATTTCCGGGAACAGCTCCCTTGCCAGCAGTCTGCGGTTTGTCCCATTCACCTGCCAGTTCCAGGGCCGGATTCCCTGTCCCTTTACATCTTGAATATCATAAACATGGGTAACTCCTTCCCCGAAAATTTTGGAAGGAAATACTGCAATTCCTTTACTTCCTCTGGCAACCGGCAAATCCATTTCCAGCCAGGCATCATATCCTGCAAGAACGGACGCATCTGGGCGCTGGGCATATACCATACAGGTATTTAAGAAGTCCAACTGATACAAACGCCCCATGCAGGAAAGGAAATTTTTCCAGGAATCCTCCGACTCTGAAATCCAGTGTATGGTTTCCTCATACAGTTCCCGTACTTTTGTGATATGCTTCATCTGCTGTTCCTTCTTTCTTTTACAGGTACCAGTTCTTTTGCAGAAATATCACGATAGGAAAAATCATCTGCCCCCAGCACGATTTTTTCTGCATAATAATCTGCTTCTGCTTTTGCAGTTGCCTCCAGTTCATTCCTGCCCCGGTATCTTACTTTTTTCTCCAGGACTTCTGTTATGGTCACTTCATATTCTTTTTCGTCCATGCTTCTCCTTTCTTACTGCAAGCGGCTGGGTCTTCCATACAGCCCAATGTTCGACGGATTGAACGGGTCATTCACTACTCCACGTCTGCTGTTGGCTGCATGTACCATTCTGCCATTACCAACATAAATTGCCACATGGGAAATATTGCGGAACTGCCCATTCTGCTCATAAGAGTAAAAAATCAGATCTCCCGGCTCCAGTTCGCCTTCTGTAACTTCCAACCCATGTGTTACCATAAATTCTCCCTGGGTAGAGGCAATCGCCGGAAGGGAAATGCCTACCTCCTGATACAACCGCTGTACCAGGGAACTGCAATCATAATATCCTTCCTCATACCGGTGTTCCTGACTGTATTTGCAGCCTACCTTCGTCAGTGCCAGATTTGCAACGTCACTTCCTACGCCAAAGGAAGGGATCTCATTTCGGAATTCCTCACTCATGACTTCCCTTAAAAGTTCTTCTTCTTTTTCGGTCAGCTTTCCAAGTGCAATATAGTCCTCATAATTCAGGTTCTTGACGTAGCAGCCCTTCTTTGTTACCGTAATCTCATTTTCGTCCCCATCTGCCAGAAACGCTTCAAAAGTCTGATGTCCCCAGGCAGACGCAGTTGCATGATCTGCACAGAAAACATCAAATTGTACCCCATACCGGTCAAATGCTCCGGTATCTTCTACGGTATATTCAATCCCGTTCATAATGATCCTGGTTCCCATAGGGACAAAGGGGTTTTGTGCATCTACTGCAATGGTATGGTCCGGTTTTGGCATGACACCGGAGGCTGTAGGTCCTCCTGCCCACTGTCCACAACAGATACTGCACTGGCAATAACCGCTGGTGACAACATTTCCCAGGCTTTCCCCTGCCTTTATGGTAGTGGTTATGGTCGTGTTTTCAAAACTGTTCATTTCATCAAAGATTTCCTTCAGCTTGTCCTTATGCCGCTGATCCATATCCACACCTATATCCCCGGTTCCATACTTCACCATATAAACCATTAAAGTATCATAGTAATTACTCACATAATTCCCGTTTTTCTCATGGAGATAGGTAACTGCCCCATCTTCCCCATTTTGTCCAAGTTTTGTATTAAAGTCCATGTAGTAACCGCTTAAAACTTCTCGGACGGTAGGGTTCTCCTCAGACGGATTTGGCATGAACGCACCAAGTGGCGAACAGTATAAGAGGAAAAAGATAATCACTACAGGGATTGCCACCACAAGAAGAATACTGAACAGCGGAGCCAAAAGCGCCCCGGCAAACTGGACCACCTTCAGCATAAACACAGAGGCTTTCATCTTTACAATATCTTTTGCCACCTGTGCCAAACTGTCCTGCTGCCCATTTCCGGTGAGCTTATTGATCATATACTGGATTTTTCTCTGCCGGACTGCCTGTTTTTTCTGTTTCTCCATCTGTTTCTTTTTCACTGCTTTTGTTTGTCTGTAAAACTGCTTATTGGTGATCTTCCCATCTGCCTGTTTTACCTTTAATTCCTGCTCTGCCTTTCTATAATTCCGATCCTTCCACATCTTTTCTGCCGGTTTTGTTGCTGTCCCCATGACATAAAGGGAATCATTGACTTCCTCCCCGCCCTCTAACTGGGTCAATATAGCAGCCTCTCCCCGGCGTACCCCTTTTATGGCAGTCTGCTTCGCCAGGGAAGATTTTTTTGTTTCCGCCAGCTTTGCAGCCTGTTCCCTCCGATACTGTTCCTTCGCCTGGAAACCAGCAGAGGGCTGACTGTTTGGTGCTACCCCCTGTTTCATCTGATCCGGCTGTAAGGTTCCCGGTACAGATACGGTGCTTTTGGCCTTTCCATTTTGTTTTCTATCTTCTGCTGCTCCCCGGATTGCTGCCTCTTTCCCGGCTTGCTTTTTCTTTTCCTTTTGTTTTTCAAACAGCGCTTCTCTGCCCTGCTCCGGCTGTTTCCCTTTTTCTGCCCCTTCTTTTTTCTTTCTCTGCCCTAAAAGATCGGCCACCGGCTTAGAGGTAAAAGCAGCTTTCTTTTCCTTTGCAGATAAAATAGGATTTTTCTTATGCACCGTCACCTGGGCTTCTTTTTTTAATTTCAGCTCCGGCTCTTTTTCTTTTTTTACCTTAATCTCCAAAGCAGTCCCCCTCTCCGGGGTTTAATTCTTCTGCCTGATACCAGAGCGCCTGAAACAGATACCCCTGTTCCTTTTCTCTGGGTGGTGGACCGTACTCCTTTTCCAATTCCTGAAAGGCTTCCATAAGGTTTCCGGAAAATTCCTGGTAATCATCTTCTGTCAGGATATATTTTTCACTGAACAGCACCTGCTCCAATTCCCCCACTTCTACCAAATGGTCTATGTCTTCCGGGGAAAGTGGCGGTCCCAGTCTGTCATAAGTCTTTTCTTTCAGGTAGGAAAACTGATAAAGTTCCGTCTGCTGCGGTAAAATCTTCTCCTTACTGCCATCAAAGAGCAAAAAAATAGCTTCCGCTTTTAAGAAAACGGAAACCTCAGCTTGCTCACCATATTTTAGTGCCTGCTCCTTAGAAGGAAACTCCAGCCAGTCCGGAATACGGATTTCCAGCATCCAGGCTTCATACTGCAGTCCAAAAGATAATTGATATTTTGCGATAATTCCTCCTCCCTTCCACTACAAATAGTCATAATAAATCTCATTGGTATCTTCATGAAAGGACAATTCATACTGTCCGGGGATACCAGGATCTTCCATCCACCAACGGAAAAAAGCATCTACATCTGACCATAAGCGGGAATTGCACTGCCTTCCTGCAGCTTTCCTTAACTCCAGCATTTTAGCAAAAGCCCGCCGGTAAGCCCTCTCATAGGTCGGGAAGATGCGGAACTCCCGGTATCTTTGTTTTCCTGCCATAGGACAGCCTACACAGCCAACCCGGTGAAATCCCATTTCGTAAAGAGGGTTCATGGGTATTTTCTCTGCCTGGATATACTCCCAGACCTGCTGGTCACTCCAGTCAACAATGGGATTGCATACGTGTTTGCCCCTTGACAGGCATGATTCAAAGAGTCGCCTGGTATCATCATTATCATTATTTAAAATAATGGCACGTTTTTTTCCATTTGGGACAAAGTTTTCATAAATCCCCCTGTTTTTCCTCCGCTTTCGGCTTTCTGCCCACCGGACACCTGTGGTGATAAAACGCCCAGCCCCACCATTTTCTTTTAGAACCTCACAACAATACCGGATAGTCCTGGTAGGAGGGATCATTTTCATGGGGATCAGGCTCCACATAGTTATCCGCTGCCCTTTATAGTAAGGTTTATTGATACTACAAGTTATACCGGCCTGTTCTGCCTTCTGAAACTGTTCCCTCACATAATAAATAGTCTGTGGGGCATCTGCAGTAGTCAGGTTGTGCATCAGTTCAAATGGCACGCCGGAACGCCGTACCAGTTCCCTGCATACGGCGCTGTCTTTTCCTCCACTGTCCGTCACTACCAAAGGAAGCCCATAATGTTGCAGGGACATCTGGCTGGCAGTGCGGATACGTTCTATTGCTGTTTTTTCTAAATCCAATTTTTTTCAGGAGGGAAGATATCTTTTACATGGCCAAAACTCCGCCTCCTTTCCTAATTTTATCTGCCGCCCCTTTTTGGCGGCTCATATCCATTTGCTGCATACGCTTCTACGGTCATACCGTATGACTCTGCTTCCTGTCGTATCTCTTCCATAACCTGTTCTTTGTATGATTTATCCGGACAGGCAGTTGCAAAATCCCGGATATCCGGCATACAAGGCAGCTCCTTCCCTGTATTTAATGCAATCCTGCTTTCCCGGATATAGGCAAGCATGGCTTCCTGATATGCTTTTCGTGATGCGTCCCCCTGCGTCAGTAAAGGGACTTTCTTTTCTATTTCCTGTTCTTCCAGAACCGCTGTTTCCAGTTTTTCCAGGTTGCAGAAATACTGAAGGGTAGGAAGCATCTCCTCCAGTACCCATCTCATTTGCTGTTGTTCATGTTCCCATTCTTCTGTTGTCCTGGCGGTCTGTTTCATAAGCTGCTGCCCTTCTTCTGTATGGAGATAATAATCTGCAAATGCTTTTACATGATCCAGCAGATTTCCTTCCCCGTCACCAAAATCCTGGCGCCCGGTATAAGACATGACTTCCCCCTCTGAGAGAAAACAGATTTCAAAATGTGTTTTGTAATAACCTGCCATATCTTTCTCTTCCACTGCCTGCCGATCCAGCTTTCCGAACAATTCTACCGCTTGATTTAATGGCATGGCTTCTTCCAATGGAATGTCCGGGTGTTCACTGATCCGCACATACACAAAGGGTTTCAAGTCCACCGGCGGAATAAGTTTTACCTGTTCCAGTGTTGTCTTTAGCTTGTCTGCCTGTTCTTTCAACTCTGATTTCTGCTCAAATATCTTGCTTCCCAGCCACCTGCTGTATTCCTCTTTTCCGTCTTGACATAAGGCTTTCCATATAATAGCTTCCTTATGTTCTGCTTCTTTCGGATAAAAGGTATGGTAAAAATCAGGGTCAAGATTTTTTTCCAGTTTTATCATTTCATCTGCAAAAACAGTAGCCTCCAAGGTTTTCTCTGTTAAAAGCCCTTTGGTATCAATGACTTTTGTTTCCGGAAGATAAGCACTCAGTTCCCTGGCAGCTATAAAAACCTCTGGGTATTGGTTTTGATCATAGATATCTCTCAAAAGATCCACATCCAACTCCCCGTTATAAACCAGGGAAAATTCCAATGGAATACCATCTTCTTCCTCCACATGAAGCCCAATTCCTTTTCCTGCATTCAACCTTTCAGAAGGAATACTCTGATAGATCTTTACTGCCTCTTCTGCACTGTGGATATCCTCCCTGTATTCTCCATAGCGGTTAAATTCCATACATTCTGCCACATAATACGTTGTCAAACGTCCGGTGGCATTCTCGCCCATCTCACCTTTTTCCACGTAGCAATACCTCCTTTTTATGCACAAAAAAAGCACTACCGTTTTTAGCGATAATGCTCTTTGTGTTACTTCTTATTTTCTTTTTAAATGATACAGCCATGCTCAATCAGCTTCTGCTGTCTGGTCGTTAAAATAGAATATTCAAGGCTTTCCCTGTCTTGATGCAAGTAAAAACAAACAGGTTCCCTTAATTTGCTCTTTTTCGGAACAAGCTCAAAGGCAAATTGCCCACTGTCAAACCGGGCACCATCAAAGTATCCCTGAATGAACCGTTCTTCCGTATTCCCACTATGTAGCAATTCATCAATCATTACTACACCGATATAGTGTTTTTCCCTTAGCGAAGCCTCAATCTCTGCAAGGTAATCAAAAGGAGGCTCGCTAGTCTTCATAACCACAAGAATATTTTCTTTTTCTTCACTTATCACAATCATATCAAAGTTATTCATCTAACTTACTCCTTTCTCCTAATTTCTAAATCACTTCATAATATTCATCAATAATCGCCAATGCTCTTTTAATCAAATCATGAGCACCTTTTATATCCAGCATCTTTGTAGTATCAATTGGTGCTGTAGGGTCATCCCAATGTTCTATTGGATGGCGATTGCTGTTATAAAACGTATAAATATTTCCAATATACTTTACCTGCTCAGGCTTTGCATTTCCATATCTCTCTGGTTTCAGCTTATATTTTACACCTATTTTATCAAACATATCAAAATGATTTTCTTTGATGTACTGCGCATTTGGTATAATACCACATTCTATTAATGCTATTTTTAATTGTGCTTCTACAACACGAATTGCCGGCTGAGCCAAATATGTTCCATCAAACATATCATCTGTGACCTTTAAATTATACACAGCCTGATGAAGAGATCTTTCCATTTTCTTAGACGGTAGCTTATCATAAGCATTTGGCATATAAAACTGAAATTCAGAGCGAACCTCGTCTTTATCTATGTTAAGATTATATGTGTCATTAAAAATTTTAGGAATTTCTTCTACTTC
Source organism: Faecalimonas nexilis (assembly GCF_059731825.1). Taxonomy (NCBI): domain Bacteria; kingdom Bacillati; phylum Bacillota; class Clostridia; order Lachnospirales; family Lachnospiraceae; genus Faecalimonas; species Faecalimonas nexilis. The sequence continues at coordinate 3,011,478 of NZ_AP029189.1, forward strand.
TATTAATTCAGTAATATATCCAATAATAGTAGAAAATAACACTTCTGGTCTTCCTTGCATTACTACTTTATTATGCTTTTGATAATGTGTCACAACTACTCTATCTTTACTTTTGTTACATTTTAAAGAAACTGCTTTTCCATGAGCAATCTTTTTTTCATCTATAATTAGATTGTCTTTTCCAATTTCATCAACAGCAAGTGCTATAACTGTTGACAAATCTTCATCTGAAATTCCCTCAACTGTAAACCAAAAATCGCCTCTTTTAACTTTAGGAATCCCATTACCTTCTGTTAAAGCAGCTTTGGCTAATTTATCTGCTTCTTCATTATAATGATCTCCAGAATGAGCTTTTACCTTTTGATAAGAAATTTTTAGAATATCTGATTTACTCTTCATAAAATTTGCATATTTCTGAGTAAGTGTATTCTTTGCCTTCCATTCTCCTTGAGCCCACTTTTCAATTCCTTCATAATCATAACGAAGTTCTAAGTTATGATAACCATTCTTAATTGCCCATTGTACTGCATACATAGCACCAAGCATTTCACCAGCAACATTTCTAATTGCTAAAGAGTCCGGTTCATTTCCATTTCCTGATTCTCTAATAGTTTCTCCTCTTGGTGTAAGAATAATACACCCAAAAGCATATTTTCCTATTTTCTCATCAAAACTACCATCTACATATACAACTAACTGGTTTGTTGTGTTCTCTTCTATATCTACTTTTTTAATTTCTTGTATCCTATTCTCTAAATAGTTTTTCGCTTCCTCTTCTGTTTCAAAACCTTTATACTCTGCTCCCGGATATCCACTTACCGACTCTTTACACTCATTCCATGAATAAAACAAACCGGTTTGCTTACCCTTTTTTACAGCATAAACTTTTTTCTTTGCCATGTATACTCCTTCAAGATTTGGGATTATAGCATAATACAACCTGTTCGTCAAGAATTTTATGTTTACACTTTGACGATATTTGTCTATTTAGCTACTTTTATTTTCTGTTTCTTATTTTATTATACATGTTCTGTCAAAACCAGTCAATGTATTTCACTGTTGCAATAATTAATGTACCTTCTCTTTCTCACTCTTTACATAAGGAAGAGATTGCTCTGCTGCTACTTCTTCCATTTGAAAGTATTCTGGTAGTATGTTTTCTTCCCTGAAACTAAAATACCGGTTCTCAGCCACCACGATATGATCCAACACCTCAATCCCCATAAGATTGCCGGCTTCTGCCAATCGCTTTGTCACTTCTATATCATGCCTGCTTGGTTCTGGATCACCGGAAGGGTGGTTATGTGCCAAAATGATACTGCTGGCATTGGATAAAATCGCAGATTTGAATACTTCTCTTGGGTGAACCAGTACACTATTTAACGTTCCCATACCTACTACGTTGACATTAATAACCTGGTTTTTTGTCCGAAGGTTTAAAATACAGAACATTTCCCGGTCACAATCTTTTAAAAAATCCTGAAAGAGTTCTGCCACATCACAGGGATTTTTTAATTCTTTACTACTGTATAGAGGAGGTTCTTCCACCAGGCGTATACTTACCACATCTATTTTATGTGTCTTCTCCATGTTCTTCCTTTCCAAAACAAATCTCCAGCATAATTCCCTCCGGCAGATTTTTTAAAAGTCTTTCCAACTGTTCTAAATTCATTTCTATTTGATATGTTTCAGCCATTCTGCCACCTTTCCCATGATATACAAAAAGAGTGCCTGATAAAAGAACTGCACTCTTTTTGTCCTATCCTTTTTCTACTTTACCGACTTATAATTTTTGCTGTTGCCTAATTTTTTCTCGTCTGTCATACCTTTTCCTTTACAGATAAAAGAAAAAGTTCCTTTCAGATTACATTACTCCTGCTTTGTCTGCAACGCCTTTTCGTGAAGGTTGGTATTGAAAAGCGCATACAGCGGATTGGCTTCTTTTTCCATACGGTTATCAAATGGAATACAGGTATTTCCATACTTAATGATCCCCGTACCGGAAGGAGAATTATCTACATATTTTAATTGTGCTTCTGGAATTCCTGCTGCAGTGGATAATTCCTGACTGTCTACATTGGACTGCTTTAACAGGGCAATAAACTCACTGTTCCCCAGCATGGTCATGGCTGTATAGTTCTGCAGCATATCAACCAAATTTTGGGTGATTCCTGTGCATAGTCCCCCTTGCTTCCTCACTTTTTTCCAGAGGCTGAACAAAAATTTCGCACTATACTCCCGGTCAAGAACCGTATGGAACTCATCTATATAAAGCCAGGTTGCCCTTCCTTTCTTTGCGTTTTCTGCAATCCTGGCACTGATATTTTCCAGCATGACCAGAGTGGAAATGGCTCCCAGCTCTTTCCCCAGGTCCCTGGTACCATAGACAATGAACCTTGCCTGTACATTCACATTGGTATGGTTATTGAAAATATTTAAAGAGCCATTTACAAACAGCTCCAACGATAAAGCAATGTCCTTTGCCTCTTCTTCTGGCTGCTCCAACAATAACTCATAAAATTCTGACATGGTAGGGATATGCTTTTCCCTTGCCTTTGCAATGTCGATATACAGCTTTCGTACACAACGGTCTATAATGGATTTATGGCGGCTGTTTAGATTATCCCCGTAACATTGTTCACACAGCCCCAGCATAAATTCTCCTTTATCTCGGATATATCCCTGGGAATCGTTTAAATCCAGCGCCCAGACATCCATCTCCAAAGGATTGATGTAATTCTTTGTATAGGTAGACAGGTTAATGATTGCCGCCTGGTTTCCCAGGGCTTCTGCAATATCAAAATATTCCAGTGTCGGATCGATACAGATAATATCATCATCTGTTCCTAAGAACACCTGCAGCATTTCCGACTTACTGAAATAGGATTTTCCGGAGCCGGGGACACCGAATACCATTCCATTTCCATTTGCCAGTTTTTTCCGGTTTCCAATGCAAAGGTTATGAGAAACCTGGTTAATGCCATAGCAGACGCCGGACTTTTCGTTTAATTCCTGTACATTAAAGGGAAGAAGGGCTGCAATATCCCTTGTGAGCATGGTCCGCATTGTGCTGATCTGCCGGTTTCCCACTGGAAGTATGGTATTCATAGCTTCCCTCTGCTGATAATAGTGGGTTTCAATCTGGCACATGCGTCCATTGCCGATATTTTTAATGGTTTCGGTTACACTGTCTAGCTCCTTCTTGTCCTCTGCCATGATCAGGAAATTAACCCCTGTATAAAACAGGTTCTGGTCATTTTCCCGCACGTCGTCCATAAGATTTACAATCTTCTCCTTCTGGACTTTCTTGATATGAGAAATGTCACTGGAAAAGTCGTTATTTTTATTACGGACTCTCTGCTGCTTTAAAATATCATTTTCAATGCCCAGATATTTCTTCTGAAGAACCTTATTTGCCAGTTCTTTTGGTACTGGTACAATGCAGATTGTAGTGATGCTATGAACCGGAAGACTGGTAATCTCATTTAAAAAGGTATCCGATAAAGAAGACGGATATTTTTTAATGAATAATGCCCTGCATTTTTTCCGTTCCGTTTCAAAATAACCTGGGTAAAACTGCATATACCCTGGTGAAATATCATTTTTAGGATCACCGCCCTTTTTTAACGCCTGTCTGAAATCAAAGGAGAATTGTTCTTCTTCCCCTATACGGTAAAAATTGAAAAGTACCCGCAGCCGCTCTTCTGCATTTAATTCTTCAATGCAGGAACCAAGTTCTCCAAAGTTCTGTTTTAAGGTAGCTTCAAAAGTGGCAAAAAATGCTTTTGCCTGTTCGTAGGATTTCCGTTCTACACATACAGTCAGCAGTTTTTCCTGCTCAATCCCCTGCCTTCCATCTACAATGCGCTTTTCAATAATCTGGTTATAACTTCCACGCAGCCAGTTAAAACCATCTCCTTTTTCCTGGAAAAGTACATGCTCCCGGAAATCCTGCATATTTTTATTCCGATTAAAAATGGTAATAAGAAAATATACATCAATGGCATTTACCGTCTTACAATACTGCTTTAAAATCCGCATCTGTTCTTCTGCACCTGCGGTTACATAGTTAATATCCAAAAAACGATATGTCTTGGAATATATCCCCTTCCCTACTTCAAAAATGCCATTTTCTGCAATTCTCCCAATCCCCATGACTTCCTGAAGATATTTCGGGGATTTTACTGCTTTATCTGCTTTTTTTAACTGGTCAAACTTATCTGAAAAAATTGACAATCTCTAATTTCCTCCTTTCAGGCAGATGGGACCACAAACACAGCAGCTTCCATCTGCCGCTACATGTCTGTGTATCCCTCTCCTGAAATGGAGAGCAGGCGCTATTTCACGCCTTGATTGAATATTCTGGTCAACGGTACATCTTATACCACACCGCTGCTGCCGCACCAAGTACAATCATCACTACCGTTACGATTCCCATACGGATTGCCTTCTTTTTCACCACGTTGACATCACCACCTTTCTTCTCTTTTTTCTGTTCCTTTTTCCTTTGCTGTACTTCCCGTTCTTCTTCCTGACGGGTTTCCATATAAATCTGTTTCAGTTCCTGCACCGATTCCGTAGAGCCATACACCAAAGGGCGGTTAAAAAAGGAAAAATAAATCATCTTCCCTGCAAACTGCCAGAATGTCAGCCCATGATAGTTATAAAACCCAGTCAGTGCCAGAGGTACAACAAAAGGGGTTGCCACATAACAGCTCAAAGTAATCCCGATTTTTTCATACAAAAGCAGGACAATCCCAGTTCCTACGCCCAATGCCAATGCCGAAAACAAAAACTGTTTTGCTGTAAGTCCTAGAACCAGGGATTCTTTATAATGCTGTAGGTCCTCACTTAATTCAATCTCCATACATAACCTCCTGTATCTGTTTTTTATCTGCTCTGTCTTCGCTCTTCCTGCATGGTTTTCTGTAATCCATGTTGATTGCAAAAGGCGGCAACCCCAGCCTGGTCAAACTTACGCAGCTCCTCCAGATGAAATTTCACCACCGCGTACTGCCCCATACCGGATTGTGCCTTCCAGGGAAGCAAAGTTCCCAGTCCATGCTCCTGAATAAATTGGATATTTTCCTTACTAAAATCACCGCTGATACAGGCAGTTCCAGGTTCCAGGCAATATCCGGGAAGGTTTACGGTCAAATCTGAAAACGGTTCCCACGCCCCATCTTCCTTACTATACAGTTCCACATAAAGGTTCTGGTTCATTGCGTAATAATCTACCCGCAATGCCAGTTCTTCGGTTCCATACGCCCATTGAAAATCTGCTGTTTTGATTTCCTTTTGAAATTCTGGATTTTTTACTTCTCCCCGTTCCTGGTATGCCTGCTCATAGGCTGCATATCCCTCCGGGTCTAATTTCTTTAAAGTTTCTTCCTGAAATTCAAACAGTGGATATTCCATACAACCAGAACAGCAAATTTCTTCTTTTAACTGTCCAAGCCCGTTTTTTTTGACAAATTCTACGATCTGCTCCAGATCATAGCCTGGGAGCAAAAAGGTCTGGTTCTTTTCCAGCGGAATTCCCATATCTGTGGTCAATTCAAAAAGTTTCCATATCTCTTCCTCTTTTTCCGTAAACACACAAACTTTGATGTTTTTATCAGCCGGATAAGTTGCAACTTCCAGCCAGACCTCATAGATCTCCCCATTGCCAAAATCCAGGCTGAGTTTTTCTTCCTGTTCCATTTACATATCCTCCCTTCTTACCGGCTCCTGCTCTTTGCAGACAGAAGCCTTTCTTTTCCCTTTTCAAAATATTCTTCATTAATTTCAATGCAGATTGCATTCCGTTCATTTAAAAGTGCTGCTTCCCCCAGGGAAAACGAACCTGCAAACTGATCCAGTACCCACTCCTTTTCTTCTGTTACAAATCCAAGGATCTGCTGCAAAAGTTGCACTGGTTTTTCTGCCTGATGAATACGGGAGTTTTTCCCTGGCGGTTCAATGTCAAAGACCGTTGGAAGCATTCCCCTGGCGCCTGACATATAGTGGGATATTCCTGGCTCCGCCTTATCCTTTTTCGCATCTGGGCGTAAATTCCTGGCTTTTCCTTTCGTAAAAAATGCAATCTCTTCCGTATTTTTAGATTTTCTTCCCGTATTGGCAACGAAATTTCCTTTTTTCCAGGCGACTTTTGCATAATATTCAAGTCCTGCTTCTTTCGCCATTTTTTTCATCTGATAGAGGTGTTCATAATTTTCCCCATTTTCTTCCGGCATGAACTCTACCAGAAAACACCCTTTTTTCAACACCCGGTATTTTTCATCAAAGTCTTCCTGCGTATATTGAAAACATTCATAGGCGGCAAAATCCCGGTTTCCCCCTTTCAGGCTTTTTTTCAGGTCATAAGCATGGTCTGTAATAATGGCATCTATACTGTTATCTTTTAAAAAGCTCAAATCCCTTCCATTTCCCTGAACCAGCATACAAGTTACCTCTTCTCCGTCCTGTTCTTTGGTAACCGTATAGACTCCTTTGGCTATCCTGGAAAAAAGCCCCTTTTCTATTCCCTCATAAATTCTTGCCCGGATACTGGGTTCTTTTACCTCTTTTACCTGTTCTACACAAGCCACTGCTTCTTTAAGGCTGAAGCATTCTGCGTCCTGAAAATATTCAAATAGTGTCATCTGTATCCCTTTTTCCTGCACAATCCTTTCCTCCTACAATCCCAGTGCCCTGGAAGTCAGGTTCTGCGCTCCTTTTACAGTGCCTACCGTCAGCGCAACCGTAAAGGTCATTTCCCCCAAATAAATCAGGGTTTTGGCCCAGTCCTCATAATCTCCGGTAAAGGTCGGAAGTCCGGAGGAAATAAACTGGTTACACAAAAGGATTGCCAGCGCCATTGTGACTGCCTCAAAAACGACACTGATAAAATATTTCATATAGGCTACAAAGGTATTGCTAAGCCCCCGGTTTCCAGCCAGGGTACTGCTGGCAATCGCCCCAAAAGGTACAATTACCATAATTTTCAAAAAGCGGAAATAAACATTGTACAGCAGGAAGAAACCACAGATAATAACGATTAAAGACAGGAAAACAGCAAGTATCAGGAACACGATACTGGTTCCAAATCCCAAATCTTTGATCACTTCTGCCTGCGCCGGGTCAATGGATAACTCCACACTCTGGTTTTGCCCCAAATGCCCCACCAGGTTTCCACAGGAAGTAAACAGGGCTTTCATAATGGTAATGTTATAAGATACCAGCCACTGTGCAATGGCAACCCGGATAAACATACGGAGGATTGCTTCAAACCGAATTTCTTCCCGGATATCTACCGACTCTGCACAAAACCCAATGACGAAAAAAAGGACTACCAGGGCAGAGCCTATCCCAACAAAAAGGGGTTCAATCCCTTCAATGATCCCCCAGGGCCCGCCTCCTTTGAACCCGGTAGGGGACTGTCCTAAAAGTTCAAATACGAGGCTGACCTGGTTATTCCAAAATCCAAACACGATTTCCAAAAGTGCAAGGATCGCCTCTCCTAAATTAAACATCACTTCACCTCTCTTCTTATCTGCTTATCTCAAAAAGAAGAATGGTTTTAGCTAATTCCCAGGAAAGTAAGAACGGAGGAAATGGCTGCCATAATAAGCCCTGCAACAATTCCTTTAATGGCACTGTTCATAGAAGAACTGTCCTGCTGTTGGTAAGCCTGTGCAAATTCCATCACGTTTTTTGCCAGGATAATCACACCCACCGCACCGATAATACTGATCACCAGTGTCTTTAAATTCATAAGCGGCTGTGTTACGTCACTTACCCCGGAAGCCATGACAGTCTGGGGGAACAGGGAAACAGTGGCAGCGCTTACTGCCAGGACTCCCAGTAGAGATTTTTTCAAGCGGTTCTGTTTCTTTCTGATAACCTCTTTGATCTTCATATCTTTTTACTCCTTTTCATGTGATTGATACCGCATTACGCAAAAAGACAGATTTTTGAAAACCTGCCCTGCGTAATGCAAAAACTACAGGTTTCCAAAAATCTGCCTTCTTTAATCCGAGGCTGTTTCTTTTGTAAATTTTTTACGGATTTCCTTCATCTTTTCAGCACTGTTTTTTGTATCTGCCATTTGAAGGATTTTATCATACGAAATTCCAGCACCAATGGCAAGCATGATTTCTCCCAACTGTTCCTCATTATAAACATGGCTTTCTAATAATTCAGAAAGTTTTTCTTCCTCTGTCTGTACCGGTTTTTCCGTTTTCTTCGGCGGCCTCACCTCCTCTACCGTTCTCTTCTTCTGGTTCTCTTTCAGCTCTTCCTCCGAAAAAATCTTCTTAGGAATAGGCTCATAAGAAAAAATTTCATCAAAAGACAGTTCCACAATCTGAACATCTTCTCCCTGTTCCTTTTTCTTCTTATAATAATCCAGGGATTCTTCACTTAAAATCTGTACCGCCTGTTTTTGGGCAGCCATTCTGTCATGGATATAAGGCGCAGCCCCGCCATCTTCTGTTTCCGAAAATCTGGAGTGTGCAAAAGTATTGTATTTCTTATCAATAATAGGATCACAACCCCTGATTAACAAAATACACTCTGAGTTATCCAGCTTTCGGGTTTCGTCCGGTGTCAAAAGCTCACGCCCCAGCACATCATAATTCCGGGAACTGCTCCCTTGCCGGCCTTTGGTTTCCCCACTGCTTTTTTTATCAATGGTTCCTTTTCCCAGGGACTCACTGATATACTTATGCGTGGACTGTTCATTCCCACCAAGATATACCAGAGAATCACAATTACCCGGTATGGTTTCCCAGGTTTTCTCAAACAAAGCCTTGATCTGGGCAAGGTTTTGGATAAAAATGGTACATGAAATATTCCTGGAACGCATGGTACTAAGGAGGCTGCAGTAGTCATCTGGCAATGGCAATAGCGATAGGTAAGCCTCTGGCGTTTCCACCTCGGGCTTTTCCCCCGCTCCACACCGTGCGTGATAGTTTCCCATCACACGGCGTTCCACCGACTAAGATTACTTTTTAGTGCCTATATAGTCCTCGAATTGTATTTCCTCCAACTCTCTGTGTTTTCGGAGTTTATTGATTTTATCTTTCATTTCTTCGGTCAACTGTAAGTCTTTAAGCAACTTTCCAATTTTTACAGGATTCGTTGCTCCAACCAGTTCTGACACCTCTTTTGACAGGATAATCAAATTCCTGTAAGTGTCGTTTCGCTCTCCCTTACATGGTTTGATATGCACACATACCATATCTGATATTGACAGGGCATTGTGCGTTACCGCACATTTGCCTTTTTGTGCGATATATCTCGAAAGAGCGTTGTCTGCCATCTCCAACGTAGGGTAGAGATGTGCATTTTCCATCATGTATTTCATAACATCGTAGCTGATACAGTTTTCGATGTCTGAATACTTCCTCACATATTTATTGACTTCACGCCTTTTATATTTGGGGTATTCATAAGCCACATATCCAACAGGGATAATCATTCTTCCCTTTATCCATCGGAACTGCTTAGACTTTCCATACTTTTCCTGAATAAACTTGCTGGTTATCTCGCCTTGACGTTCTATGGGGTAACAGCGGTTATTATGATTCATGCCGTTACTTTTTCCCGTTACTTTAAAGGCGATTTCCGCAAAGTCTGCTGATACCATAGTTGCCATACAGTAATAGTTGTGCATTCCCATAACCATTGCATTATAAAGACTTATATTTCGGTCTATCTCGCTTTGTTTGCTCGGATTCTTTATGTCTTTCCAAACGTCACTTAGCTTTTTAATGACCTTTGCTTTACTCTTGTCTGCCATGTGGGAACGTATTACCCACTTACTGCCTTTTGGTACAACCTTAAATTTGATACCGAGGAAAGTAGTGTAATTCTTCCGCAAGTTTGTGATACCCGACTTTTCTCCACTGGTCTGTAAATGCAGATTTTCTGCCAACCAGAGTTTTGTGGCACACATTACCTTTTTCGCCGTTGCATAATCCCGACAGAATAGCTTAAAATCATCTGCATACCTTACGATATACATTTCTTTCAAATCGGTTTTTGCTCTCAGCTTATTCCATTTCTGCGTTCTGTCTACTGTGAGGACGTTTCCCTCTTTATCAGTCTTGTTAAACTCTAAACCTGTTTTACCCTCTTTGATTTTGAACATTTCCCACTGACTGGCAATCCACCAGTCCAGTTCATTCAATACAACATTTGCAAGAAGTGGGGATAGAATCCCCCCTGTGGTGTACCCGTTTCGGGAGTGATTATAATGTCATTGAACAGGATTTCCGCTTTCAGCATCTGCTTGATTATCATAATCAGCTTTCTGTCCTGTATGCCGATTCCCCACAACTGCCGAATCAACTTACTGTGGTCGATATTATCAAAGAAGCCAACAATGTCTACATCTACTACAAAGTGCAGATTCTGCAACTGTGCCATTTTATAGCATTGTGCGATTGCATTCTGAGTTGACCGATATGGTCTGAAACCATTGTTCCGCTCATGAAATTTCGCTTCACAAATCGGCTCCAGTATCTGTAAGATACACTGTTGTATCAGTCTGTCCCAAATACTCGGAATCCCTAATGGGCGGGTTTTTCCGTTGTCTTTCGGGATTTCAACTCGTCTAACCTTTTTTGGCTGATAATAGTTCAACTTATTTCTGACGGTTTTAATGACCGATTCGATGGGCAGTGACTGTATCGCTACAATCGTTTTCCCATCTGTGCCGGGAGTTTTGCTCCCACTATTTTTACAGATATTTCGATATGCAAGTATGATATTCTGCTCTGACACAATCAACGGCATGAGCCTGTCAAATGTCTTTCCATTCTGGCTGTCCTCAAATAATCGGTAGCCTGTTTCTTTAGCGTCATACCTTTCTGCATTTCGCTCTGCTTTGTTTACAATTCGTTTTGCCATAGTAACCAGCTCCTTATCAGAGAATGATTTTTTCTTAGTCGCACCACGACAGCTATGAAAATCTCCATTTTGGTGATTACTATATAGGCATGAAAGAAAATCTTAGTATCGGCTTGAGGCTATCCCTCCACCGCTTATTGTTACGGCTTCACAGGTACTGTGCCTCTACTCTCACAGCCACTAATGCACTTATTATAGAAAGGCTCTTTCAATCCCTTTCCTTTTCGATACAACTACGGTACTTTTTCCGCTGATACAGTCAGCTCCCGTATTGGCTGCTTTCCACGTTCCGCATAACTTAGGATTGTTGCCACTTAGGTCGTTCCTTTAGCCCTGCAAGCATTATCTTCGAGCGAATCCCTCAAGATACCTGTGTCCTGTAAACACAGAGGGCATTTCATACTAACAACTTTTACTTTGCCCCGCTTGCGTACCCATTGGTACACTTGCATTTCTGCAAGCCATTCGTTTAGAGCCGTACATTCGGAATCTTTGTCAGACCGCCTTTTTGGTCATTCTAACCATATGGCAACCCCACCCGCACCGTCACACACAACCCGTACCTCTACGAATCTTTCCTCGCCATTAAGCGTTAGGGTGTGCTTCGCACGACTTCCCCGAGCTTATAACCCCAACCGTCTGTATTCGGCTGACGCTATTCGGAGTATTAGTGAATCCCCTTCAGGGCGTTACCCCGTCATTTGAGATTTCAGTTATGCAGTTCTCTAAAACCACATTTATTTAATTGTTTGTGACTTTAGGCTACGCTTTTGTCGGTTATTCCCACCGTTTTAGGCGTAGAACGTGTCACACCGTTGGCAAATTCGTCCAGCATGAAATTCACGTTAATGGGAAGTTTTCCATTATAATGGAAGTCTGCCTGGTAATACAATTCCTGGAAAATCTGGGAATAAAGCATACCAATTAAAAAGGCATAACTCTTATCCGAATCCGGCGTTACACAAAAAAGTGCAGTCTTCCGGTTTCTGTCCCCGTCAACACCAATCCCAATCTCCTCAATCTCCATTTCATCATGATCCAGAATCCGCAAAATTTGTGGGTTCTGTAACAATCCCAGCCTTGCATTTGCGGAAATGATGATACTCCTTACCGTATCTCCGGCACCCCGTACCACTTTATTATACTGGATTAAAGCAGGGTGGTTGCTTCCCTTTTTTCTCTCCAGTCTGCGGAAACGCCGGTCTAAATCAGAAGGGGAACCGTCTGCATGGACTTCTGCCTCATTCAAGAGCTGCAAAACCATACGGAAATTCCTTTTCTCCATTTCACACTCCTGCCACACATAAAGAAAAATGGCCTGCAAGTACAAAGACTCGGCTTTCTCCCAGAATGGATCACTGGGCTGTGCGTTTTTCGGAGTGGTATTATTGATCAGGTTAGTAACCAGTTTTACAATATCTGTTTCAGAGCGGATATAGCGGAATGGGTTATATCCGTTAGACTGCTCCATTTCCACCAGGTTCAGCACCCGTATCCGGTATCCATGCGCTTTCAGCATACCTCCGCAGCATCTTAAAATCTATAGCGATAGGTAAGGCTTTGAAGTAATCTCCACCTTTTCCCCCGCTCTACACCGTACATGATGCTTTCGCATCATACGGCGTGCCATCATACTCAAGTAAATTTATAAGTTATCTTTTCTTAATTGGTAGTAATCCATAATTTTCACGCAATCGGTTGAATCTCCGTCTTTGCTTGTCGTCCATATTGAATCTCTTCATTATTCTGATAGTTTCTGAAATATCCTCTGTCATAACAGCTCGCCATATTTCCTCTGAAATAAATGCGATATTAGTATGCTTGTCTGTACCACCTTCACCTACTGGAATTTTCCTTATACATTTCATTTGATGTACATTCAGCCTATTTCCCATGACATAGCAGTTCCCCTGTTGCACGAGGTATGCAGAAATACTATTATCATTAAATTCAATGCTTTCATTAGGATTCCTATACTTCATCACATTTCGTAATTCCTGTGTTTCTACACATTGGACAGATTTATGAATCTTTTCTCTTCCTTTTGCTGTATAGCTGGTAATATCTTGTGAGAAATTTATAGGATGTTTGTGATGAACTCCTGTAAGTGGCAGTAGTGGCATTTTGCCTACTGTTATAATTTTGGTTTCTTTCTTGATTCCTACAGTTTTCTGTTGAAATTCATAGGGCGTTTCCGCAAACGGAATTGTACTTCCAATACATGATAATCTGGTTCTAAAGGTTGGTAAGAGAGCGTAATTAACATCCGTTAGATTGTTATATATGTTGGTAGCAATACAGTAATAATTCTGTATCCCTATCACTGCCATGTTATAGGCATTGATTCTACCAACAGTTGTGTGTTTCCTTATATTAATCACTTTTGCCTTTAATTCAGCAGTAATCTTTTTGATGGCTTTATCGCTCATATCAGTTTTAGCAATGTATCCATATCTGGTCTTGCCTTTTGGCAGGACTTTAATTTTGAATCCCAGAAAATCAGAAGAGTTCTTTCGGAGATTAACAACTTTGGACTTCTCCGGACTAATGTCGAGTTTTAATCTTGACTTTAAAAAGTCTATTGTCGCATGATAATATCTTTGTGCATCAGTATAACTTCTGCACATAATTTTAAAATCATCAGCGTAACGCACCACATACCCATCTTTTAGATTTGTATATTTTCGTGCATAACTCAACCAGCCCTTACTTCCTTTCATGTTGCCTTTCTTCACTCCATTTGGTGTAAAAGTCTCCCACTGGCTACTTACCCACCAATCAAGTTCATTCAGCACAATGAGCGAAAGTAGCGGACTAATCAGCCCACCTTGCGGTGTACCCTTGTCCGGTATTCCTTCTCCTTCAATTTCTGATTTTAATATTTTGCTAATGATACATAGCAATCGTTTATCTCGTATACCTAATGTCCATATCTGTTTTAGCAGCTTTCCGTGGTTTACATTATCAAAGAAGCCCTTGATGTCCACATCCACACAATAATAATGTTTATACATATTTACCATGCTGACAACTCTGCTGACCGCATGGTGGGCATCTCTATTTTGCCGGAATCCATATGAGTGATTATGAAACTTAGGTTCACAAATCGGCTCTAACACCTGTAGGATACACTGTTGTATCAATCTATCCCAGATACATGGAATCCCTAACGGACGCTTTTTATCGCTTCCGGGCTTAGGAATAAAGACCCTCCTGACTGATTGCGGATGATAATCTGCTAATTGTTTTCTGACAGTTTCAATTACTTCCCTGTCCGATAGACCTTTGATATCCTCGATTGTTTTACCATCTGTACCAGCGGTTTTACTTCCGCTATTGGTTTTTAGGTTTCGGTATGCCAGGCAAATATTCTGCTCTGAACCGATAATTTCTAATAACTTATAAAAGTTGTTACCATTTTTGCTCTGCTGATACAACTCATCGAATGCTTTCTGCATATCGTAATATTCGTTGTACCGGAGCTTAGCTTTCTTTTGTATGGTCTGTAACCTCCTATCTGGGAGTTATTACATCTCTTAGTCTTACTCGAACCCATACCATTTGTAACTTATTTACTCTAATATATGACTAGTGGCTATCCCTCCACCGCTTGTTATCACGGTTTCATCGGTACTATGCCACCGCTTTCACTGACATTATCTCCCTTATATCATCGCTAATCTCACGATGACTTTCCCGTTCGATACGTTTCATAGACAGTAAAATCTCCACGCTGTCAGCTTACGACGTTCCGAATGCGTTATCTGTTCCTATATACCCGTAGGTTCCCATCTCTGAGCCTGCTACCACATCAATGCCTGTAACATTGCACGGATTTTCATAAAGGCAGAAGTCTTACTCACCCGCAGTAGCAACACTAGTTGTGTTACTAAGCATTTATACTTAGTCCCGATATAGACCCGTACATTCGAGGGTTCGTCAGTGGATTATGTAACATCCACCATTCTAACCATAGGTATTTTATAGACTCCCGGCATATAGGATACACCATCCACCTCTGGACAGCTTTCGTCAACTACTATTGTTACGGTATCTCTCTGCCGACTTCACCGGGCTTCTGACATTTCAATGTTTACTCATTTCCATGCCAGCCGGAGTATTAGAGTAGCCTTTCAGGGCGTTACCCCTTCATTCGACTATTCACGCATTCAGTTCTCCAACTCGAACTAATTTCATTACAATAAACAATGATTCAGTTGAGATGTGCCAGTCCTTTTCAGACTGGAACGTCTCGCACCCCCTTTGGGATCTGTAATGATCTGGGAAGCCCTGCTTAACTGAAGGAGATTGGGTTTCACCATGAACAAGGTTTTTCCAGCGCCGCTTCCTCCGATTACCAGGACATTTAGGTTTCTCCTGGTCTTTCTGGTATTCATGGACAGCCTGACATTCTG
This sequence comes from Faecalimonas nexilis, assembly GCF_059731825.1. Taxonomy (NCBI): domain Bacteria; kingdom Bacillati; phylum Bacillota; class Clostridia; order Lachnospirales; family Lachnospiraceae; genus Faecalimonas; species Faecalimonas nexilis. The sequence goes on from NZ_AP029189.1 coordinate 3,026,789, forward strand.
GGATAAGATCAGATTATTGTGTTCATCTTTATCCGCAAACTGCTTTGCCACCTTTTTCGGATCTGCAAAAACAGCGGTACCAAATTCCTGTCCCGGCATATAGTTTTTCCGGCTGGTTACATACATGACCATACCGATCACATATACAAAAATCCCCAGAATGATTGCTTTTAAGGAAGTTTCGTTCCAATAATTGGCAAACGGGGCTGCCATCACCTGATCCAGACGGTTTAAAAAATAATTGATATCCTTTCCGGGCTGATAACACACGTTCAAGAGATAACCTCCATAGCCGGAAGCTATGCCACCAATAAGATACATGCCCCAGGACTGTTTCTTCTTTTTCTGAATTGCTCCGGTTCTCTACCTCCTTTGCCCCTGTATGGTTCTTCTCCCTGCTTCCAGGTTCTGTTGTGCCTTCCTGTAATTCTGCTCCCTTCTTCTGCGTATCTTTTCCTGCTCCTGTCTGGCACGTTCCCTGTGTACCGGGTCATAGCTTTCCCTATATAAATCTTCCCCCGAAGTTTTTCTAAGAAAACGGTCCTCCAGGTCTAAAATTGCATACTCCTTCTTCTTTTCCAATCCTGCAAAAATCGTCTTATGGTCATTAATCCAGCTAATTTCCGATTTATCCAGCCAGATAAATTCATTCTTACGGTACGGAATCCTGGTTTTGATATGATGCTCTGTTTCTTCATATACCAGCTTCTGGTCTATGGTAATGGCATTCACACCTGGATTGTTCCGTTTCTCCTTTTGGATACGCCGAATGACCTGCATCTTTTCTTCTGTTTCCTGGCTGCTTCCAGTGCTGCGTCTTTTGGCTTCCTCTTCCCCAAACAACTGTTTCCACTGCTGGGAATCTACCAATTCTTCAACCTGTTCCGGTGTCCTGGTCAGTGTCACCGTACCTTCCTTCCCTTTTTCCAAAATCCCCTGTTCTTCCATGTAGCAGATAATCGGCCAGATCTGAAGCCAGGTCATATTCAGACGGGAACGGACATTACTGATCTTCTCCACCTGGTTTTTCGCCAGCTCCCGCGCAACCAGTTCACACTCCTTCGGCTCCGGCAGGGCAGGCTTTTTTACTTCTTCTACCAACTGCTCTACCTTATCCGGCTCTGCATTTTCATAGTATTCATCTAACGTCCCAATATTGGAATGTTCAATTTTTGCCATCATGGACTGAATACGGGGCGCTGCCTGGGAATGGAACAAAATTTCACTCATACCGTCCTTCTCATTTAAATCCGGCAAAATGGAATATAAAATCCCATACTTATTTGCCAGGGCTTTTACCCGCTCCAGGTCTTTTGTTTCAAAACGGAAAACCTGTAAATCGCCTCCCATTTTCAGGAGCTTTTGTACAGAAGTTTTCCCTGACAGTTTTTCCTGATCCAGAACTTTTTTAAATACCGCACAAATATCTTTTACAAACTGCCAGCCTGTATTTCCCATTTTCAGAATGATTTCTGCGCCTTCAAAGGAAACTTTAATAATCTGCGCCGCATCTTGTATTTCACTCATGCGCTCCCTCCTATCCCATTGCCCTGTCCTTTTTTACTGGAACAGCCGCCTTTATTTTTCCTTCTGTAAGCATGGCTTCCAGGTCATACTGGATATTTTCCTGTTTTAAGAGAGCCTCCAGCATGTGGTTTGCTTTTTCCTTTTCATAGGTCATATACTGAAGCTGAAAAATATAATTCTCAATCTGCAAAATATTTTCCGGAACCTGAAAAAACGGTTCAAGGTAATGATAAAGAATACGCTCTTTTTCTTCCTTTCCTGCATGAGGCGCCTGTAACTGCAAAATAATTTTTTCTACCTCTTCCATAGACTCCTTATGAAAAGCAATACGGTACAAATCCTGTTTCTGCTCCCTGGTAAGAAAGGGCTGTTCCTTTTCGGCAGTTTCCAAAAGGGAAAATGTTTTTACCACATGTTCAAGTTCTGCCATTTACACACCCGCCTTCCGTTTCCGCATCAAAAGGATAATTTCCCGCATTTTTTTCATTCTCTCTGGTGAAGGGCTGTTCTCCATCACCTGAAGAATTTCTGCATCTGCCAGCCCACTTTCTACGCACTGGCGGATTTCTTCCAACTGTTCTGCGGACAGGTTATATTCCAGAATTTTCTCCACAACACTTTTGGGTACTTTTTTCCCAAGCATGGCAATCCCAAGCAGCCGGTGCTTACTTTTTTGTAGCCCTTCCGCTGTTTGTATGCTTTTTTCTTCCAATACCACTTTTGTTTCCCTGGAAGCAGCTTCTGTTTTTTCCCTGTATTTTTCTGCTTCTTTTTTCAGATCCTGAATTTCCTGCTCTTTCTTTGCCAGCTTTTCTTTTAATTCCTGTATGTTTTTATCTTTATATTGCAGGTTCTCATACAGGTCTTTAATCTCCTGGTTTTTCTCTTCAACAACATGCTCCTTTACCAGAGAGGACAAGGCTGTAAAACGGTCATTGCTTTCCCGAAACTGCTGAATGGATTGTTCCATGATCCCCATAAGATTTTTCATATAAGAACGCATTTCTTCATCTTTCGGAACTTCTTTTTTTGCCTTTGACTCTTCCAGTTGTATCCGCATGGTCCGCATACGGCTGGCCGGCAGTTCATTTCCAGCATAGGTTTTCACCTCTTCCAGATCCAGCCCGTTTTTTAAGCCCTCTACGATTTCCCGTACCTGGAACTGGTTATAATTTCCTTCACATAAAAAGTCGATTTCCCCAATCCCTTCCATAAGCCCTATGATGATTGCTTTCATCACCGGGGCTTCCTGGTTACTCTTAACTACCTTCTGGATATCCGAAACAGGAAGACCAAAATCCAGCCCCATAGAAACTGCGTCCATCTGTTCTTCTTTTAAAACTTTCCGGCATTCTTCCAGATACCGTTGTCCTTCTACTGTCATTTACCCTCCTTTTCCTCTGCCCCTCGCAGACGGTTTCCTATTCTTTTCCTTCTGCTGTGCTTCCAACTTTTCTTTTTCTTCTGCTTTTTCATGCAGACGCTCTGCAATCCTTTTTTCTTTTAAGATTTTTTTCCGTTCAATCCGCAAACGCTCCTCTTTCTCAAAGAAATAAGCGTCTGTCTGTTCTGCCTCAGACAAGGAATATCCCATTTCTTTTAACTGCCCAAGAAGGTTTTGGTATGTCTGGTGGTCTTGAAAAAATTCCTGATACCCTTCCTGATAAAGTTTTGCTTCCATCTGTTTTTCCTGCAGCTTATTGAGAAACAGAAGCATTTCCTCATAAGGAACCATTTCTTTTCGTAGCTGCTTTCTTGCCCTGCTGTTTTCCCAAAGCTGTTCCTTTGTTGCATCAGAAATGGCTTTCAACTGCGCCTTATCCTGTATGCGATAAGCTGCCAGAAAATCAAATTCCTCCTGCAATTTTTTCAATTCATGGATTGCTGCCCTGTATTTCCAGGTTTTAGAGTCTGCCATTGGTTTCCCCTGCCGGTACCTGCGAAGAAAACGTTCCTTCTGGTATCTGGTCAAATGCCGCTCCCTGTATGGGATAAACACATACGTCCATTCTACCGGTATCTCCTCTCCGGTCATTTCCGGGATTGGAAGGCGTCCAAAACGCTGCCGAAGCCTTTCCTCTGTATATTCTTCCCCTATCTGGTCAAGCCGCCTTGCCCTTCCTGCTCCGGGTTCCCGAACAGAAAGGCGCTTTCTCCCCCGCAACTCATATCCCATGCTGGAAAGATTTTCAAGAAATTCCTCATAAGAACCTGCGTCCTGTAATGCCTGGTCCACATCTCTTCTGATCCGCCTGTCCCGTTCAGAAAGAGATTTTTCTTCCTGTCCTTTTTGTTTGCGTTTTTCCTTTGCTTCTTCCAGATCCAGCACAGATAAACCATGCTCCCTGCATATCCGGTTGCTCAGAGGCTGAATGATGTTTTCCCAATCCCCGTTTTTATAATCGTATTTATATCCCGTAGTACAGCGTACTGAATTAAAAATAATGTGCCCATGAATATGGTCCGTATCATTATGGACTGCATAAACCGCTTCAAAATCCTTCCCAAGAAATTCTGTCACAAACTCTCCTACCACTTGGAAGGCTTCTTCTTCCGAAACCTCATCTTCCTCAAACGAAAGAATGAAATGGTAGCCCTGCCTTTTATCCAGCTTTCCAAAATGACGTTTGGTATCTACCATCTGGGATAATGCCTGTTCAGGAATACAGTTATGTCCACAGACATAGCGGCCATGTTCTGTTTTCTCCGGGTTCATAATATAGCGAAGACCGTTTGCCAGATGTTTTGCCGGATAGCCCGTTTTTGCCTGTTTCATGTGCAGGCACTTTGTAATTGCCATAACCTACAGCCTTTCCTGCACCTGGCTTACCAGTGTTTTTATCTGCTTCAAAAACACATACAGACGGTGTTTATCTTCCCTGGAATAAAGGGCGCTGTTATTGTTATGGGTAATCTGGTTAATGTTTACACCAATCCGGTTGATTTCCTGGTTCATGCGTTCCAGTTCCTGACGGATTTCCGGGTAATCCCTGGGACGGTTGGTAATCAGCATACGAAGGTACTGGGAATCGGAAAGCCCCATCTTTTCTGCCTGTTTTTGTAACTCTTCCAACTCCCATGAGTACAGCCGGATTTCTTTTCTGCATTTCATTGTTTCTTTTTTCATGCTCCCCCTTTCCTTATCTTTATCACATATTTCATCTACCGATTTCTACTCCAACGCTATCTGCTGTCAACTCCTAAGACCTGCTATCGGTCACCGTATAACTTCCCAGTGTCCAGACTGGCTATGCCAGTCCTCTGCAAGATACGGATTTTACCGTACAAAATCCCATCTTGTTAGGGGGACACCCCTAATACCCCGGATCAAATAGATAGCAAAACGCAGATACTGATAGCAGACCTGCGTTCCATATAGGTAAAAACCGATAGCAGTTCCAAACATCTGCTATCGGTTTTTCCACTTCCTACTTCTATTTCTGCTAACAAAACCCCAGTTCTGTTAGCAAATCTGCCAGCCTCCTGTGTCTGATGTGACAGCAGTTCTTCCATTCTGCTATCAACGCTTTTGCACAGACTCCCATGCAGGCTGCTTCTTCTTCCGCAATTTTTCTCTTTCCAGCAAGTATGGGAAGACTCTCTATGGACCATTTGCCGCTTTGGGTTTCTCTTATGAAATTATTGGTTTACCTGTTCTTCCAAACGCTCCAATGCCTTTTCAAAAGCTCCAATCCCACTGAAAAAGGAAGAAAGCCGAATATCCTCAAACAGATATGGCATGGCTTTGTATAGCTCCAGAAAAATATAGTACAGCACATCAACAACAATGGAATTTCCTGCCTGTTTGTAAAGCTGGCTGTTGCTTATGCCTGCTTCTTTTGCTTTCCGAAAATCCGTATCGGAAAATCCCATAAGCCGGAAGCATTCTAAAGGTGTCAGCCTCCGGATACGGATTAAAGACTCTAAACGGTGTATTCCATTTGATGTCGTAAGCGTAGGGCAGAGTTCCCCATGCTCCTGTACCCTTCCCCGTTTTTCCACAGACGGATAACTAAGATTTACAACACCATTTTCCAAACATTCCTCATAACCTTTCTGTGTCTTTTGACGTACCAGAATGATATTATCTTTTTGTACAGAAGTAAGGGTATGGCAGACTTCTTTTTCTCCCAGTTCCAAAGTCTGCACAATCCTGCCTTCCGGGTCATACCTGCCCCGGATTGCTCCTGGACATTTTTCTACAATCTTTGGCTGGTCATGTCCTGCCAAAACTGCACCGCTGCTTCCTAAAGGGGAATAAATAACCCCGCTTGAACCATAGCCGGTATGAATATCTCCCACTTGAAGAATTTTGGGCTGCTGTCCGCCACCACCACAGGCAGTTACCGTAGGGCAGCACCCGTCTGGCAGATAAACCCGTCCAGTCTGTTCAAACACCCCTTTGATATTTCCGGCCCTCTTTACCCGGTTTTCCCGAAAAGCCTTCAGGATTTTTTCGTCCGGCTCAAACAAAAGGGCTTTTCTCTCTTCCATATCTTCAATCAAGCGGCGTACTTTTTCCTGGGATAAGTAGTATCTTTCCTCTACCGTATCCTCCAGAATATCCATAAGGCACTGGAAGGACTCCAGCGGTTCCGGAAACTGGAATTTTCCATTATCCATTTCCTTCTGTATCAAAATCAGATATACCCGTTCCCTGTTCTGGGGTATTCCATAATGCTTTGCATTAAGAACACTCCAATAGGTGTGGTATCCGTATTCATGCAGTTCTTCTTCAAACAACCGGAATGTGGTATCCCGGAATTTTTTTCCTACAATATTTTTTACATTTTCATAAATTCCCCATACTGGTTTGACACCCCGTATCATACGGAGCCACTCCACCAGAAGGGAAGAACGTGTTTTATCAATATCATGGGAACCACACATGCCGCAGGCGTCCCTTTTGGAATAATGTACCTGCAGAGGGTTATACTCATACCCGCAGCTTCGGCATTTCCAAACCGCGCCTGCCTGCTTGCCTGCCAGGGAAAAATCCTGACAGGGGCTTCCGCCACAAATCATGTTAAACGGTTCAATCTCCCTTTCGTCCACTTTTGTAATATCTCCCAGATTCAATGTTTCACTTGTACCATGAATCGCACAATAACTCTTTGCTGCATATTTATCAAACTCACAAAAATTTACCAAACTATATTTCATTCCTCATATTTCATGAGGTGTAGCTACACATTTTACCTAGGATTACTCACTTATTTCCTCCTGTCTCCTAAATTTTTTTATAGTCTTCATGAGAAATCCACAGCTACAAACGAAATATCCATCTGGCATTACCTTACAATCATAGAATCACCCCTTCCCGTATCCAGAGTTTACCCTTCTGTCAAAAATTCTGTTGGTCTGCACCACCTCCTTTCTACATCTTTCCGTTTTCTTATCTCTTAATAGGCTCCTGCTTTTCAGGATTTTGTATTTCCTTTGTTCTTTGTTCTCCTGCCAGTTTTAGTTCTCTGGTATAACTATCATAAACATATACCTCATTTGATAAAAAATCTGCCCCTACCAAATCTGGTTTACTGTTTATATCCCGAACCATTGTTTTGAGTTCTTCAATCGTATGCGCATGTGTATCTACTGCCAAACACTCATGAATACTAGCAGGAAGAATATAGGTTTCCCCTCCAAAAAAATCCGCAATTTCATCCATGATATCTTTATTCAGAATAGAAGCAGCTCCCCAATTTTTATTTTGGTTTGTAACACAATACATCTCTTGTTCCTTCGGTATCTCTATATCCCCAGGTCCAAAAAGTCTACTAATTGAAAATACTTCCGTTTGATTTTTAAAAGAAGGATCATCAATAAGTTCCGCTAAAAATTGTTTCGGTTCTATCTGATGGTAGTTGAAATATTCTTCCGGCAATTTTACACTATACTCCGTACCAGGGACATTCCATTGGAAGATAATCTCCAGATTTTCAAACGGAACATGCGCCAGCTTCGGTCTAAACTCCAGGCTTTCTTTTGGAATAAAAGCAGGTATAATATTTTCTTTTTTCGCTTTCAATATCTGGATATTTTTTGTAAACTGTATTTCGTCTTTTGCCTCATGAAGTGTCCCTGCATAGCTTTCTATAATGGAGGGAAAGCTTATTCCCTCTTTGTACATACGATAGAAATCTTCTGCATAAGTGGTAATTCCTACATTACTTCCTTCTGGACGAAATACAATGCCATGATTCTGTTGTCCATTTTTATATACCATACGAAAATCTATGGTTCCCTTTACTTCCTCTGTGACAAATTCCAAAATCTGCTTTTTCAACTCTTCATAAAACATATCAAAATCCATGTTTTCCACCCTTCCTAACATCTCTTTTTCTGATATTTGCCAGCACTCTGGACACATACACCTGCTTGGGTATCCCCATGCGGTATCCCTGCCGCTCATAGCTCTCTTCGATAAACGCAACCCGTACACGTCCATGCAATTTCCTCTTTCCTATCCACTGCACTACTTTTTCCATCTCCGCTTCGCATTCGTCGATCTCCCATTTTTTGAAACATTCCTCATCATAGCTATTTTCCAAAAGAATACCCTCCTATCTTGCCTGTGCTATCTGGTATGGTACTATGTTCCTGTGTCCTACCGTTTTCTTTATCTTTTGTATTTGTGTCCCTTTTGTTTCGGTAAGAAGCGGCCTTTCCTTTTCTACCAGGCTGGAAAGCTCCTGGTTCTCCTTTTTATACTGCAAAAAAGCATTATAATCTTTTCCCATAGGTGGAAGACGTACAAAAACTTCATACTCCATAAGGGTATATTTTTTTGCCAATTTTTTTGCCGCTTGTCTTCCCCGCAGGTCATTATCCAAACAGAACTGTATCTTCCTGATATGAGGATAATCTTTTAAGAACTTTTCCAAAGGACCATCGGAAAGCATTCCAAGTACCAGGATATTGTTCTGATAATCTCCACGCAGTTCCATATCGGACATGGCATCAATGGCCGCCTCATATACATAGATCGTATCACTGTTTCGGTCTACCAGATTAACCCCATAAGTTTTGTCATTCCCCGTAACATCTCCTTTAAAGGGTTTTCCGTATTTATCCATAGTTCCCCTCTGGCTGGCAAAACGTGGGATACCCTCCGGATCTTTTCCCACAAAAACCAGGTTATGATACGTTCCGCTCTCATACAAAATCCCCTTTTTTACCCAAAAATCAATCATCTGCTTTGACAACTTCCGCTGTTTTATCAGATAGCCATATAACCGACGGCTGGTTTCTGATTTTGAGGGAAGTACAAAAGGTTCTTTCGGTATGTCTTTTTTCTGTTTTGTTTCTTCTATCTTTCCAATCTGTCTTTCCGGTTGAAATTTTTGCATGGTTTCAGTACGGATATATCCGGCAAACTCCAGCAGATATTTGACTGCCTCCACAAAATCCATGTTTCTGAAATATTCCAGAAAGTCAATGGTACTGCCACCTACCCCCTGGCTAAACCGGCACCAGGAAGACCGGTTGAAGATCATCACAGAATCCATACCCACTGCCTGATAGAACCTGCCCTTCCTTTTCAATGGAATCCCTATCTGCTCCGCCAAATCCACTAAGTCCACTGCCTTTGCAATCTGAATTTCTTCAGCCGTAAATTTTCCCATACTGTACCTCTTCATATTTCATATCCAGATAATGTGCCATTTCCGGGTGCAGAGCTTCAAAAGCAGTCAGGTAGCGGAAAGAGGAACTATGCTCCCCCTGTCCGATACAAAATTCCCTCAGGCTCTTTTTTGAATACTGAGCGGGCTGGTTGCACCAACGACTTAGGTTGATATACATCCCCTTATAAATCTCCGGTGCCCGTTCCCATGCAGCATAGCGCATCAAATAAGCCAGACACTTATACCGCATCAAAATCTCAATCCGTATGAAAACGTCCCGAATATCCTTTGCCCAAAAATCTGCTTTCCAGGTTCCTTCCCAGTCATAGCCGCACAGTACATACAGCTTAACTTTCTGATAAGGAACTGGGATCACTTCCCGCAAAAGTTCCAATTTTCTTACAATAAGTTCCTGATCTTTGATATGGTCAAAGGCAAAAATCATACCATTATCCAATTTTCCAGATGCCAGAAGTTCCATCTGCCTTTTCTGCATAATCCGCAGATCCAGCCCTTGCCGGAACTGAAACCGCCTGCCTGTTTCCAGGATACTGGAAAAGATTTTTTCCCACTCTGCACAGGCAAAAAAGTTATCGTCCAAAAAGCATAACTTCTTTCTGGACGGATCATAAAATTCTTCCAATGGGCTTGCAGCTACTGCACCGGTGCTGTTTTTGTTTACACAGAAACTGCACTTCCGAAAACACCCCCTGGTGAGGAAACCAATGGAATAATTCGTATAAAATTGGAACTCCTTCTTCTTTTTCTCTCCTTCGCTATGTTCTTTTACCATCTGGTCATACAAATGATAGTCCGGTGTATGATGTTCCATTTCTTTGGGAAGTACCGGTGCTTTATCGTAAAAAAACCCGGTTCCTCCATAAACGGTTGTTTCCTTCGCCAAAATATGTTCCGGCACAAAGGTATCCGTAAACACTTTTGATACATAGAGCCGGTCATATTCCCCTGCCTGGCTATAATCCAAAAGAAGTTCTGTTTCAAATCCCTGCTCCTTCCAATAAGCGGAAAGTTTCATACATGCCAAGTTAGGAAACCGGTGTCTTTTCCGGTATAAAAGATCTGCATCTATAATCCCTATCCTCAACGCCTGCTCCTTTCCATACGGGTAGTTCCGGTTTTCTGCCTCTGCTTACTTACTTCTTTTCTTTTTTTCTCTTCCATGCTTCTCACCTCATATTGCCAAAGAAAGGACAGCCGCAGCCGCCCTTTCCCAAGTTTAAAAACTAATTTTTATTTCCTATGCCTTTTTCTGTTTTTTTCTGTAATAAAGTAAGCCTGCTACCATGCCTGCACTTACACCAAGAGCCAGCAAAGGCAGGAACCAGTTGGTATCATCACCGGTTTTTGGTCCCGGTTTGACGGTACCTGGTGTTTCCGGTATTTTTTTATTCTGGATTTCTTTTACCACTTCAATGACTGGTGTTTTATCATTCTGGTAACTGAATACAATCTCCCACTCTTCTTCTGTCTTTTCATACCCTTCTAAGGCCGCTGTTTCTTTCAGCACATAGGTAATCGGTTCTTTGAAAACACCATTTTCATAAGTTCCAATCGGAAGCAGGCTGGAAACTGCTTTTCCATCTTTCCCGGTCTTCAGGCGTTCCACTTCTTTACCGGTTTCCTTTTCCAGCAGAACAAATTCTACTCCTTCCAGAGCCGCTTTGCTGTCTGCATCCGTTTTTACGATAACCAGTTGTCCCATAGCACGCTCATCTTCCATCTTTACTTTCTGGATTTCTCCAGTTTCTTCCACTGTAAACTCCACATCATTGGCTACAATATATCCACCAACTGCCGCCTCTTCATGCAGGGTATAAGTTCCTACCGGAAGGTACTCAATCAGATGTTCTTCTCCTGTGGTCCAGGACTCTACAACTTCCCCTTCCTGATCCAGGATCTGCAGCTTAGCCCCTTCAATCTCCTTACCATCTGTAATATCTGTTTTAGAGATAGAAACCTTTGTATGGTCGTCCTTCATTTTCACTTTTTGTACTTCCCCAGTTTCTTCCACAACAAATTTTACATCTTCCGCCCGGACATATCCCTGTTCTGTAGGCGCCTGTTCTTCATGCAGTATATATTCCCCTGGTGCCAGTGCGTAGACTACATGAGCTTCTTTTTTTGACACCCACTCTTCTACCACTTTTCCTTCCTGATCCAGGATCTGCATTTGGGCCCCTTCAATCTCCTGTCCACCGGTTAAATCTACTTTCGTAAATTCTGTAATGGTCGGCTGATTGGAAATTTCTTCTGAAAAAGCGAGAAGTTCAAGGGTCTGGTCTGTATAAGACGCATCAAAAGAATACATTTCATCATTTGGCAGGTATCCAGGCTTATGCTCTACTTCCTTGATGTAATATTTTCCATGGGGAAGATCAGAGTGAAATACCAGCTTGCCCTCTTTGTCGGTTGTTCCCAGCTCGATCAAGGCATCTTTTTCTACAATCACTTCCCCTACCGCATTTTGGATAGCCTCCTGTGCATACAGCCCGAATCCTACTCCTTCCAGCGGTTTTCCGGTTTTTGCGTCTTTTTTCAGAAGGCTCAGGGAAATTTTCTGTCGCTGATTGGTAAGTTCCATCGTTACATAATCCACTGCTACTTCCTGACCCTTATATGCAATTTCAAATTCTTTTGCTTCTGGATCAAGAACACAGTTCTGTCCTGCTTTTTCTTCCACCACATAATATTTTCCGATAGGAAGGTTATTAAGAACGGCTTTCCCTTCTTTATCTGTCACCATACGGGCTACCAAAGTATCTTTTTCATATTTCACAATACGGTTTCCAGCTTCATCCTTCTGTCCGTCAGGGGTATAAATGGTTTCTCTTGCATAAATGGCAAATTCTGCAGCTTCCATGTTCCCCACTTCGTAGTCAAATTCATAGCCTTTCTCTTTTTCCATGACTTCTTCCCCGGTGAAGAAGCTGCTTACCTGGTTTACGAAACCGGCCACACCGTTTTTCATCTTTGTTAGGAACTTTCCTTCTACTTTGGAAGCACCAGAAAGTTTTTCTCCTTTTTTGTGGATTGTAAGGCTTCCTACGGCTTCATCATTATACTGTTCAATGACAACAATAAATTTACCGGTTTCCTCTTCTACCTGGTGTACGGTATCCGCATCTACAGTAATCGTGATCGGTACTTTCTTTACTTCCTGGTAAGTTCCCCCGTCTGCTGTTTCATTCAACGGAACTTCCTTTCCATCTTTTAAGAGAGCATTTTCAAATCCTATCTGTACATAGTTTTTAGGTGCTTCTATCTCTTCGATTCGGTAAGTACCGCACTTTAACTGTTCCGGTGTGATCAGGTATCCCTCTTCGTTTGTCCTGAACACAGATACCACTTCTTTTTTCGGGTATCTTACGATCATTTCCACATATTTTTCTGCTTCCACATCAAAAATTTTATAAGCTGCACTGTTATCCAGTACTGGCTTCTGTGTCTGGGCATCTTTTTTCACAATCTTGAAGTAATACTGCAAAGGTCGGTCATCAAACACACGCCATACCTGAGGTTCCCTGCTGTCTTCTGAAATCTGTACGATAAATGGGCGGATTCCTTTTAAATTTTCCGGAACAGTAGATTCAAACACCACATACCTTCCATAAGGAAGCTCTGGGCTCTTCAAATATCCTTTCTTGTCGGTAAACAGCTCTGGTACTGTGATTTTTTTACCATTTTCCCAATAAGAAGCGGTTTCATCTTTGCTGTAATCATATGTGATAAAGTCCTCCGGTGTATAATAAGAGCCATTTCCAGGCTTCAGGCTGCCATCCTTTACGCCAGACAATTCACTGATGAGGAATACCTTGAATCCTGCCCCTTCCACCAGTTCTGTTTCTGTCTGTTCCCCATCTTCTGAAATCTTGATAAGCTGAAACGCCTGTTTCTTTACAGTTTCCTTTACCGTAATATCCCGGTGTACAATCTGTATCTCCTGCCCTTCATACGCTACCTCTACGGGATACTCTGTTTCATCTAGCAGATACCCTTCTGCTGGCTCCATTTCTTTTACGAAATAGTTTCCAAGATACAGGTTTTTGAAGTCCACCGTTCCTTCACTGGAAATCGTACCCTGTGCTACCAATTCTCCTTTTTTATGGACAATGCCATCTTTTTTATTTGGATGCTCTATGTCTTTTGTCGCATATAAACCGTATTTTGCACCTACCAAAGTTGCATCACCCTGGGAAATAAATCCCTGGGAATCTTGATCGATCTTGCTTACATGAACTTCTCCCCACACTTCCTCATTTTTAAAATCATGGGAGAAGGTATAGGTGTACGTGCTGCCATCCTTATATTCATAGAAGAAGCGGTACACTTCATCTGTCATGTAATACTTATCCGGTGCCTGGATCTCCTTTACACTGTAATGGAAATTCAAAGGAATGTCTGCATGGAAAGCAGCAGTTCCTTCTCTGTTAGAAACAGCACGCTCTACCAGTTTTCCTTTTTCTACAAGAATCTTTCCGTCTACCGCTGTAATATCTTCTTCCGCATACAGTCCAAAAACCGCACCCTCCAGGGTAACTCCATCATTTTTTGATTTTTTCACCACGTTTACGGAAATCTCTGGTCTTGCATTGGTAAAGACGGTTTCCCCCTGGGATAAATCTATATTCTGCCCTGCATAGGACAAGGTTACAAACTGGGTACGTTCCTGTTCTGTTTTCCCAATCACCAGATTTTCCGGTGCTTTCTGTTCTACAACCTTATATTTTCCAAGATACAACTCTTTGGAAACAGCACTTCCATCTTCCCCGGTTGTCAGACTTTCTACCAGATCCCCTGCTTTATGCACCTTCGTCACTTTATCCTGGCTGTAAATATCCTCTGCCGCATAAATGTTATATTCTGCCCCTGCAAAGTCCGCATTTCCATATACAAAAGTCAGGTTTCCCTCTTCTCCGGTTACTCCGGTCAGAACCTCACCTTTTTTACGGATTGTGATTTTTCCTTTCTGTTCCTCATTCGTCACTGCAACAGAAGTTGTTTTTCCTGTTTCCAGCTTCACATGAAAAGACTCTGTATTCAGCTTATAACCTTCTGGAACAGAAATTTCTTTTAAATATACCGTATCCTGGGTTTTTGGAAATTCAACCTCGGAAGTACCATTGCTGTCTGTTGCCGGCATTTCTATAAGAAGGTTTTTACATGCACTGTCCAGATAAATACCAAAAACAGCACCGGAAAGGTTTACCTTACTGTTGTTATCCTTTTTTGTCACCTTTACCCTTGCCAGATCTAACCACTTCACTGTAAATTCCACAGAAGCACTTTCCTCTTCAAAAAATGCCCCATATCCAATATCCTGTGAGCCAGAGCCGGTAGATAATACCAAAGTCTTCCACTGCGCTCCTATCTGTCCTTTCAGCTTGCCGCTGTTCCAAGTACCGGTTACTGTTTTTGGGGCACTGAAATAAAATGTGGTGTCCCCTTTGATCTTTACAGTCCCTGTCTGTTTTGTACTTCCACTGTGGTAGGTCACATTGCCTGGCATTTTTAAAGTAATATAGTTTCTATGGTCGCCTTTTAAGCTAAATTCCCCGGTACGCTGCTCATTACCGCTTTCATAAGCCTTTGCTTCCTTTGGGGATAATGTGATTGCTGCTGTCGGAGGTGCTTCCAGGCTGTAAATATGCTGGATATATCCCCATACACCGCTTGCCTTGATATCTTCAAAAGTACAGCCATAAAATCCGTCCATGCCACAATACGAATATGCAGCAGCTAAATGCGTAAAAATATACTTTGTTTTCCAGTCAAAAGACGGCATATACTCCCCGGTAATGTCCCCAGGACCGCCATATCCATAATAGAGGACTTTCTGTAATTCCGGGTTGCTTTCAAACTCATTGGCCACATAATCCGAAGTTGGTGGAGAAGCTTTCATGGATTCCAGGCAGTACGCCACATGTCCATTTACCGTAAAATAGGAAGTGGAATAATTCCCTACACTTGACGGGTAAGGGATTTTCTCCCCCTGTACCAGATGTACATTGCTTCCTTTTTCCCTTTCCATTGCTGCCGGAACAACGGATAAGTACATTCCCTTATCCTCTTCTGGTGTAAGGTCAATTAACTCTGTTCCTGCATCTGGCATTTCCGGTTCTTCGGCCAGTACCTCCGGTATCTCTGGCTCAGGGTCCGCCTCACCGTCCTCATCGGAGCCGCTTTCTGTATGCTGGCTGCTTTCCCCCTGGGATTGCTGTGAGCTGTTTTCCCTTGCTTCTACCACAATCCTTCTCATAATCTGATAAGAGGGGTTTCCGCTTAACGGATCAACACGATAAAATGCCTGGTAAGCCCCTGGGGCGTTAAAGTCAAAGGGATTGCCGGATTCCCCTTCGGCTTTCAGGAACGTTACCTCTACTTTTTCATCATTTTTCTGGAAACCAGTATCATCGGATTCCGGGTTAAATGATTCTCCTGTTTTTATGGTAAGATCCTCTGCATACACCAGTTCTTCTTCTGTCAGTTGATTCTTTATCTCTTCCAGTTCCGGTAATGTATCCAAAGCAGTTTTCTCCTGTTTTGCTTCTGCTTTCTGTATCCGGCTATTTTCCCCAGACTGCCCGGAAGCCAGTGCCGTTATCCCTGTATTGAGTAATGTCGAACAGCTAAGAAGAAGTGCCAGTGTCCCAGCCAGCAGCCTTTTCTTTTTTCCTTTCATCATAACTTTGCTCCTTTTCATTTTTTTCGACAAAAAAAGCAGGCCACACAAGCCTGCTTTCCATTTTCTATCTTCTTTTTTGCATCTTTTGTGTACGGTCTGTCCCGTATCCAATGCAACCGCCATTCCCCTTTCTATTCCCTGTTTCCTGCATGGAACACTGCCAAAATAAGCTGCAGAACCAGCAGAAACAAGCATAATACTAATTTTCCTGTCAGATACAGCAGTTTCCCCACTGCGATCAAAATCCCTTTTACAACTTCCCATACGGTTCTTCCTACTGCCATACCTTCTTCCTCCTCTTACTCTTCAAATGCCCCATAAAATTCCGCAAATCGTAAATCTTTTTCCATACAGGCTTCTTCCTTTTCACTGTTTCCTGCTATCTGTCCGCTGTCAGCCAGTTCCCCCTGAAATGTTTCTGCTAATACGTTCTTGTTAGCAAAGGCTTCTTTTTGTGCCTGGGAAACGGCATCTTTTACGATTTTACAAAATTGTTCTTTCTGGTTCTCCAGAAGGGTATTTAATAGTTTCATCTGCTGTACATCTTCTTCCTGCTGCAGGTATTTTGCAAAATAAACGATTGCTTCTGCTATGAAATCGTCTTTCGTCTTGAAAATATCTTTGTTATACTCCTTCAGATATCGGTATGCCTGATGATGTACTGGCCTGTTTTTATACAGCCGCAGTGAAGTAGTATATACTTTTTCCGTATCCATAAGCCTTCACTTCCTATCATGCCGTCCGCATTTTCCTCTGTTTTGCCCGGATAATGCTTTTCACTGCTTCTTCACAGCCCCTTGCATTGGCATGTATATCCGTCACAAACTGTACATCTTTTCCCTCATTAGCTCCAAAATGCTCCACAATGGAAGAACCACCTCCCATGAATACCATTTTGGTCAGATCCAGATTATAATGATTTGCCTGTATGATACCATAAATTTCCTCTGCATAGGATTTCAAACAGTTTATAATCACTTCCTGATACTGCTTCGGGCAGTCATAGCTTCCTGTCCTCATAAATGCTTCTGTAATGTATGCCGGTACCCCTGCCCCTGTTTTTGCAATGGCTTCCTCATTCACTTTTCCGATACAGTACAATGCCGCCTTATCCGAAATCGAATACTTCCCGTCCGGCATTCCGTCAACAAACTCTACCAGATCGGTAGTACCTCCGCCAATATCCACTAAAAGGCAATAACCAGGAACAGCTTCTAAAAGCGTATGGATCACCACATGCCCCTGCATAAAGACAAACACATTTTCCAAGGACACATGATAGTGAACCCCTTCATAGCGGAAATGCAGTTCCTTTGTCTTTAACAGATATTTCTTGAAACTTTCCTTCTGCTGCTGAAACCTTCTGGGCGGCAGGGCAGCTCCCATTTTCACAGAAGCATCTGTCAATCCCCGATACCGCATCTCCTGTGCCAGGGCAGCCATGGTAAGAAGATAATAGTTTTCATTTTCTGTTTTATCCACACACTCTTTTTCCGGTACTTTCCCACCCACATAATAAAACTGGTTCTGATATTCCAGAATATGTTCCAGACTGTCTGGCTTTGCCTGCAAGGGCTGGATTGCTGCTGAAAATACGGTATTTGCTGTTTTCATGTTACGGTTTCCATGGTCTATTCCAATAATCATTTTATTTTCCACTTTCTTATCCTCCTGAATTTTATATTTTGTATCTTTCCACTTTTTCATCTGTTCACTCTTCTGCAAATGGCTCCAGCATCTCACTGATTTCTTTTTGGAATAACCTCTGCAGCCGGACAACCACATGGACATTTGGTTTTTGCTGTCCATATTCAATCCTCTGATATGTCCGAAGACTGATACCCAGGACAGATGCAAGTTCTATCTGCGTATATCCATGGGCTGTCCTGAATTTCTTTAATTTTGTAACTTCCTATCACACTCCTTATGTCTGAGGGATAGCTTCATGATAAGCAAACAGATTAGATATATAGCTGTTTGCCGTCAATGTGGCATTATATAAAGCAGTCAGTAACACTGCCCTGATATTATTTGCTTTTTTTGTACACTGTTTAATAGAATCCATCACATACTCCACAGAGAATTTATCCAGTTTTTTATACATTCCCTGCACAACACTAAGAGGGCGTTCTTCCTGATTTACCCGTATCGTCTTTGCGTTGGAGGTCAAAACATCTACAGCAAGCCCTACAATCTCATTGAGCAGCTTTCTGTCATAAGGTCTGTCTATCCATATCGCATCATAATCAATCTGATCTTTGAACTGTTTTTCTGCTATCTGATAGGATAAGATAGGATTATCTTCATATTCATTCATAATCTCTGTTGTATTCTTTGGAGTATTCTCTACTGTAGTCTTTGTAGTAATCTCTGTATTTGTCTGCCCACAATAGGTTTCAGGTATCTCTTTTGGTGTCCAAGGCTCTGTTTTCCTAAGAGGGTATGCTCCCTCTTTGAATGGGGTTACCCTCTCACTTTGAAAAGGGACAGCCCTCTCTCCTACGAAATGAACCTCCTCGTCTATGTTTATAGAGGGACTTTGTTCTTCCATTTTCGATTTCCTTCTGCCGTTTTCAAAGGAAGACGAAACTGCACCTGTTTCTTCTGGATAAGTCAATTCTTTTAGCCTGTCTACAATCAATTCCAGATACAGGACATTATTGACCACAATCCCATTCATGGATATAGTTCTAAATACTCTCCTTACCACACCCAGTTTTTCCAAAAATACCACTGCATTTGTTGCTTCTTTTTTGGAAATTCCGAACTGCTCACTGATCTGCTGATAACTTCGCTGAAGAAGGTCAGACTTAAATTTTTTTCTTACCCCGATTACCTGCCCGGTTCCTTCATCCCTGATTTCTGTAGGCTTATACCAATACACAATATCTGCCAGTATGATAATAGCCGTCAGATTTGGCTTTCCGCTTTCTCTGATAATCGTCCGATACCATACCTGAGGAATGATATTTCCAGATATATTCAGTTTTGCATTTTCGTCTACAATTTCATTTCCTGTGCTGTATATACCTCCATTCATATGTTATCCTCACTTTCCCATTTTTCTTTGTACTTATATAAAACTCTCATTTTTTCATCTGCTTTTTTGGCAACAACTAAGCACGCATACAAAGGAAACAGAAAAATAAGTAAACCAATTATTATGATTACTTTTATCATTGCTCCATCCTCCCATGAAAAAAGGACTAAGCCAGCTAACAGAATCACTTTTAACTAACCTAGTCCATATCTTTTTTTACAATATGTTGCAACCGAATGGTCTTTCACAAACTTGACCGCCTGTGAGAATGGATATACTTTTAACAGGACCAGTAGCAAAGGGTTTCTATCATTAAAAGTCCCTGCCACCTAATTTCCATTATGCGAAATTCATTCCCGGTCTATGATATTTCTACCATTTATGGTATAATAGAAAAAAGACTAAATTGGCGTGAACCCTTAATTTATAAGGAATCTGCTAACTTAGTCTTATTTTAACATGACCACCACTGCCGGATGCTCCCATGATTCCGAGAAATTCCCCTTTTTGCACCTCAAACGAAATATGGTCTACCGCCTTTGTAATATACGACTTTGAACCATAATATTTCTCAATATCCTGTATCCTTAATAATGTTTCCATAGAACCACTCCTTTTCTTTTTCTAAATTCACTATACCATTTTAAAAGGAGTTTTTTTACTTACAAAACTGTAAGGATACTTTTGTGCCGACACCTTCCTTTGATGTGACCGACAGTCCGATTCCAAGGCGTTCGCACAGTCTTTTTGCCAGATACAGTCCCATTCCAGTTGATTTTTTCTTTGCCCTGTTCCTTCCTGTAAATCCTTTTTCACACACACGTCCAATGTCACTTTGTGCGATTCCGATACCATTATCTTCCACAGTCAGATATTTCTTCCCATCCACTACCTGGCTATAGATATGAATCTTTGCATTATCTTTTCTGGCGTATTTGACCGCATTTGACAAAAGCTGTTTTAAAATAAACTGTATCCACTTTTCATCTGTGTAAACACAAAGCTCCAGATCATCTGCTACAATCTGTACACGGTGTTCCAAAAGCATTGTCCGGTACTCTAAAATAACCGGATACACAATCTCCGACAAACTGATTTCTTTTATAAAATAATCTTTCTCCACCACTTCACTTCGCGCATAATACAATGCCTGTTCGACGAAGCGCTCAATCTCCTGCAGTTCTTTTTGAATTTGCAGAATCTCCTCTGTGGGATGATTTTTACATATGAGATCAATTGCTGTAATCGGTGTCTTCACCTCGTGAATCCATTCTTCGATATATTCTTTGTAGGAACTAAGAGCATTCCTTTTCTCATTCACTTCCTCAACCATGGATTTACTTCCCGCCAGCAGCATATTTGTGTATAATTTTTCCATCTGCGTCTCCGGTTTTCCAAGTAGCTCACAGATTAAATATTTTTTGTCCAGTTCCTCAAGCTGTGATTCTATCTCATCATATTTTCTCTTTTGGCTCCAATATTCACGTCCCCCAACAGCAATCAGTATAATGCCCCAAACAATCAAAATCAGGCCTAGCGCTCCACCTTGTATTCCGACTAATTTTAGAAATACAATCAACGCAGTCGCTGCAAACAGATTTACTAGAACCATATTGAGTTTTTCAAACAAAAATTCCCAAAAATTCATCTATCTCTCACTTTCTGTCTCAATTCGGTATCCGTATTTTGGCACCGTCTGAATCAGTGTTTTTAAGCCGATATCTCCAAGGCGTTTTCTAAGTCTTGACAGATTCACATTCAAAATATTTTCATCCACAAAAAATTTATTCTCCCACAAATATTCAATCAGCGCATCTTTTGCAACAGCCTCTCCTCTGCTACGAAAAAGAAAATACAAGATTTTCAACTCATTTTTGGATAATTCCAGCACCTGTTCCCGATAGCAGATCTGTGCCTGCACAATATGCAGATGCACTTCTCCCACCACAATTTCTTCTGCCATACTGTCTGCTCTTTGTAACATACGTTTGACTTTGGCAAGAAGAATTGCAAGGCTGTACGGTTTTCTTATATAATCGTCGCCTCCACATTCCATCGCACACAGTTCATCCACATCACGCTCTCTTGCTGTCACGAACAAAATCGGCGTACCCGACCATTTTCGGATTTCCCTACACACATCAAATCCACTGATCTCTTCCAAATTGATATCAAGCAAAATCAACTTTGGCTCTACTTTTCTGACTGCTGCAACAACTTGTTCAACTGTTGTAAAGTCTCCCGTCTCCACTGGCGTAAACTCATTTTTCTCAAAAAACACACAAAGTTCTCCTCGGATTGTCCTATTATCCTCGATGATCATAATCTTTTCTTTCATATCTTACTTGCTGTGACAATCAATTCTTTTCTGTTAAAAATCGTAATCATAGTTTTCCTCCTTTGCACTGCCTTTGTATTCTCAACAAGTTCTTCCGAACTTCCTGAAACATATTATCCTCCGGATTTACCTGCAAAATGTAATTCACCTTTCCCATCAGATGCTGAAGGTACCGCTCTTCTCCTTTTTGCAGCCACATTTGCGCCCCAGTTCTCTGTAAATGCTCCTGTACTCCATATTTTCCACAGTAATAGACAGCCTGTCTGACATCTCTCCGATATGTTTTAGACACCTGCGCTTTTTCATTGACAACGATTCCGGTCACAGATTGTCTGTTATATTGTTTCAGCACTTTCGTCTTTTTCAAATTCAATTCAAATCCAAGTACCTGAAGGTAACTTCTTACTTTTTGTTTTACTTCCCGCACATCAAATTTCCCGGAAAACGTCATGTCATCACAATATCTTGTATAACAAATTTCCCGCTCTTCACACCATTTTCCCATATATTGGTCAAAGGAAAACATCACCAGATTTGATATCATCGGTGATGTCGGCGCTCCTTGCGGAAGATAGTCCCTGTAACAGCAAAGTTGGGTCAGCAGTGTACGCACTGCCGGCGGATAGTATTCTCCCGAAAAAACACACTGGTAGACCATAATATATGTAATATTTTCAAAAAAATCTTTGATATCCAACTCCAAAATTGTTTCTGCACCGACATGTGCAAACGCATTGTCACGAACCCTTCTCCCCGGACAATAGGCTTTTGCGTACTTTGAAACTTTCTCTTCACTTAATATTGTTCGCAGAATATTTTTCTGCATCGTATGCAAAAGATAATCTGGAACAAGCAGTTTGCGCCTGCCACCTTTGTTTTTCAGAATAAAAACTTCACGATAGTGTTCTTCTATGTGATTACTGACCGCATAGATACATTTCAACGTTTTTTCTTTCGGAACATTTGCCCTTTCCAGTAAGTTCAAAGAAAGAATTGCCTCTTTGTCTTCCTCTTTCGAGCGATGCTGCCATAATCTTTGATTATCCATAATCTATCCTTTTCTCTCTAAAAGTAATCTGTCAATATCGTCAAAAGCATTTTGAAGATGTTCGATATGGTAAATTTCATACATTTCATAAATATAATCTGTTACCCCCAATTCATCCCATTCAGCAATTATCTTCTGTGCATCTGTTCCTTTTTGCTCTGCATACCGTTCAAGCAGATAAATAAAAAATTTTAGCTCTTTGCTCAATTCTATTCTCTCCTTAAATATATAGAATTTCTTGGATTTCCTGTAATTTTCTCATTCTCCCACATTTCAAATATTGCACTTGCTCCAAACTCCCACATCTCCAATTCTGAATCTGTCATCATAGAGTATGTTTCTGACTGTAGATACTCTCGCAACGCTTTCATTTGTTCTAAATTATATTTTTCAGAAATCATTTTTACTACTTCTTCATCATAATAATCTAATATTTCTGCTGACGTTTTTCTCATATTTTTATCACCTCAATCAACTTCAAGATAGACACAGCTTCTTCTGTTTTAAAAACATATTGATCTTTCAATTTCTGTGGCATCAGCCTTTTAATTGCTTCATCTTCATTATAAGCACCTTTCAAATAAAGATTTAACACAGGAATTGTATTATCATTTGCCACGGGTCCTACAACAATATCTCTACGATCATTAAAATTCATACTTTTTCTATTTGAGCTGACATATCTCAACCATTCTACATTCGGACCATCAAATCTCAATATATTTAACTGATTTAATTTTTCTTCATCCACTTTAAACACTGATACAATCGGACTCCCCTCTCCTCTTCGTTTCACGGTTAAAATTGACCATTTTTTTGCTTGTTCAAAATCCGAAGTAAGATAAAATCCATTTCCAAAGTCTAACGCCCTTGCAGCAGGAAATAATTTCGGTTTCTCTATCCCCTGATTGCTTCCATGATATAATCTCAAATTCATACCTCCCGCATATTACTCTAAATAAAAAAAGCAGGAACAATACAATAAAGTGATTCCGTAAGATGCGTAGATGTACTCGGACCGCAAGGTCCATGCACACGAAGTGTGCAGAAGTACCTCGAAGCAGCTTATCGTTTCATCGTTTCATCTCCTGTACCGGGCAGCGACTCGCTCCCCTGCCAAAACATCTGTCTTGGATATGCTATCGTTCCTGCTGTTATTCAATTATAATACTATTTCTTCTCTTCCGCAAGATATGCCGCACCAAGTGCCCCCGCAAATCTTCCAAATTCTTCCGGCATCACATGTTTTCCCAATCTTTCTGACAAACGTGCCGTAAAGTAAGTGCTGTGGCTTAGGCCCCCTGTCAATATGATTGTATCTGCCAACGCCTGTCTCTGCGCAAGCTGCGCCACCTTTACCACAACGGATTCAATCACACCGGCCGCAATATCCTCTTTTGCCCGTCCTTCTCCGATATAACTGATTACTTCTGATTCCGCAAACACGGTGCACAAAGAACTAATAGGGATACTCTTTCCTTGTTTTGCCAAGTCAAACAGCTCATCCAGCGTAATACCCAGTCTGTTTGCCATGATCTCTAAAAATTTTCCAGTTCCCGCAGAACATTTATCATTCATAAGGAAATCCATCACCACACCGTTACTTACCTGGATAACTTTTGTATCCTGTCCCCCCACATCGATGATCGTACAGTCTCCACTGGCAAGCTCCCGCCCGCCTCTTGCATGGCAGGTAATTTCTGTTATGACTTTGTCTGCAAAATCAACCGCAACTCTTCCGTAACCGGTTGCTACCACTTTAGTCTCCTGTGCTGTCACATCAACCCCTGCATTTTTCAGACGTTCTCGTATGATGTTTGTCGTCTCCTTACTGCTCCATCCCGTCGGCAGTACAAAATACATCTCATTGTCTCCACGCACTACGACCTTGGATGCAGTAGATCCAATGTCGATTCCTACATAGTTCATACTCTTTCCTCCTCAAGCATACTTTCTATTCATATCGAATCTCTGCCAGTATCAGACCATGTGGAGGTGCCGTCACTCCGGCAGCCTTTCGGTCTTTCGCCTCTAAAATCTCTTTCACCTTTTCCGGCTCATAAAATCCACGTCCGACACGGATCAGTGTTCCCACGATAATGCGAACCATGTTGTAGAGAAAACCATTTCCGCTGATTCGGATCGTAATCTCCTCTCCATCTTTCAAAATCTCAAGCTCAGTAACTGTCCGCACCGTGTCTTCCACATCTGTCCGCACATTGCAGAAACTGACAAAATCATGTTCTCCAATCAGATATCCTGCTGCCTTTCGCATCTTTTCAACATCCAGATCATAGGATACAAAATAATTTGTAAGCCGTTTTGTCGGAATCGGAATCCTCATATTTAAAATATGGTACTCGTAAGTCTTACTGCAGTCACAGTACCTGGGATGAAAATCTTCTGCCACCTCTTCTGACTTTACAATAACGATATCCTCCGGCAATCTCTGATTCAATGCATAGGAAATCCGCTCCGGCGGAATCGTCGTATGCGTGTCAAACACTGCAACATTTCCAAGGGCATGCACTCCTGAATCAGTCCGACTTGCCCCAATCACCTGAATATCCTCACCAGTCAACTTTTTTAATGCCTTGTTTACTACTTCTTCTACCGTAATTCCGTTCGGCTGTACCTGCCAACCACAATAATTTGTGCCGTCATAGGCAATTGTCAACTTTATTCGCTTCATACTTTAAAATATCCACACTTTAAATGGAACTAACCTCCCTATTACGATCACAGCCACCATATACACAATAGTAATGGCATATGCGATATAGTCTCTGCTTTGATATACAAGCGGTTTCATCTTTGTACGTCCCTCACCGCCGCGATAACATCTTGCTTCCATTGCCATCGCCAAATCATTTGCCCGTCGAAATGCTGACACAAACAAAGGCACCAAAATCGGAATCATGCTTTTTGCTTTTTGAATAATATTTCCGCTTTCCAAATCCGCCCCTCTTGCAATCTGCGCTTTCATGATCTTATCTGTCTCTTCCAAAAGAATCGGAATGAAACGAAGCGCAATTGACATCATCATCGCAATCTCGTGTACCGGCATCTTGATTTTATTGAATGGCCAAAGCAGTTTTTCAATTCCATCAGTCAGTGCATTCGGTGTTGTTGTAAATGTCATAAGCGACGAACCAATAATCAGGTAAATCAGACGCACCGCCATATAAACAGCCGTCCGAAGCCCTTCTTCCGTCACTTGAAAAATCCAGGCTTCAAACAAAACATCTCCACCTTTTGTCAAAAACAGGTTGAACACAACCGTGATCATCAAAAGCATGATGATCGGTTTCAAACCTTTCAGGATAAATTTCAGCGGTACCTTGGAAGTACGGATAACTGCTGCCAAAAACACGGTTGCAATCGCATACCCCAAAACACTTTTAAATAAAAACAAAGAAATCAAATAGAATAAAGTACACATTATTTTGACCCGCGGGTCTAAGCGGTGCAATTTACTATTCGCCGGGTAATATTGCCCAATTGTAATATCTCTAATCATTGTTTCTCCAATCTTATATCTCTTTCATAATCTCATCTACTGCTTCTTCAATCGTCGTTACCTCCGTGTTCACATGCATTCCTTTCTCAGAAAGCGCGTGCATAATATAAGTCACCTGCGGTGCTGCAAGCCCTACTTTTTCCAGTTCTTTGTAATGTGCGAACACTTCTTTCGGCTCCCCGTCATACATTTTTCTGCCTTTGTTCATCACGACAATACGGTCCACATATTTCGCAATGTCCTCCATACTGTGCGACACAAGAATAACTGTCAGATTCCGTTCTTTTTGAAGATACGCAATCTGATCCAATATCTCATCGCGTCCTTTCGGATCAAGTCCTGCTGTCGGCTCATCTAAGACAAGCACCTTTGGTCGCATAGCAAGCACTCCTGCAATAGCCACACGGCGTTTCTGTCCTCCCGATAAATCAAACGGAGAAGTGTCATAATATTTTTCAGAAAGTCCTACAAGTTCCAGTGCCTCAATCGCACGCTTTTTGCATTCTTCCTCCGTAAGCCCCTGATTCTTCGGTCCAAAACAAACATCTGTCAGGACATCGATCTCAAATAACTGATGTTCCGGATACTGGAACACAAGTCCTACATTATTCCGAAGTTGCCGCAGATTATACTTCTCATCATAAATGTTCTCGCCATTATAGTAAAGCGCTCCGCTTGTCGCTTTCATCAGTCCATTCAAATGCTGGATCATCGTCGATTTTCCAGAGCCGGTATGCCCGATTACCCCGACAAATTCACCCTCATAAATGTCAAGATTGATATCCTTCAGCGCTCGCTTTTCATATGCAGTCCCAGAACTGTATACATACTCGATATGCTCAAGTTTTAATATTGGATTCTCTTTTTTCTCTTTTTTGACAACCGTTTCTGCATGACCAACATATGTCTTCTTTTGATTCTGCCGCCAGTCTCCTGCTTTCTCCAATGCCTCAATCAGCTCGTTTGTCGTCAAAATTCCTTCTTTAATATCTAATCCTCTCTGTTTTAATCCATGTGCCAGCATTGTCACCTGCGGTACATCTAATCTATATTTTTTCAACAGTTCTACTTGGCTGAAAATCTCTCTCGTCGTTCCGTCCATGACAACATGTCCCTGATCCATGACAATGACTCGGTCTGCTCCAATCACTTCCTCCATATAATGCGTGATCAAGATAACCGTCACATGTTCTCTTTTTCTAAGTTCCTCCACTGTGCGCAGCACTTCTTTTCTGCCGTTCGGATCAAGCATCGCCGTAGGTTCATCCAAGACAATACATTTCGGACACATCGCAACAACACCAGCGATAGCTACGCGCTGTTTCTGTCCGCCGGATAATTTATTCGGGGAATGATGACGGTACTCAATCATTCCGACCGCAGACAGGCTCTTCTCGACCCGCTGCCAGATCTCTTCTGTCGGAACACCAAGATTCTCCGGTCCGAACCCGACATCTTCCTCCACAACTGTTCCGATAATCTGGTTGTCCGGATTCTGAAACACCATTCCGGCTGTCTGTCTGACATCCCATAGATTCTCCTCTTCCTTCGTGTCCTTTCCATCCACCCACATTGTGCCTCCGCTTGGCACTAAAATTGCATTCATGTGCTTTGCAAGTGTGGATTTTCCTGATCCATTATGTCCTAAAATCGCAATAAACTGCCCAGGCTCTATGTCAAGATTCACTTCGTCAATGGCACAATGTGTTCCGATTACATTGCCCTCTTCGTCACGTTTCTCATATTCAAATATTAAATTGTCTGTTTTGATCATGCTCATAGACTTTCCTCTTTCCATGTTATTCACTGGGTTTTATTTTACTTCATCTCTTTCTCATTTGCAACAATTCTTTCCCCTGCCGACATTTTATTTACAAGAATGATTCCGGCGCTTACACAGAGTAAAGCCACCAAATTCTTCAGCGAAAAAATATCCTCTCCCAAAAATACCGCCGACAATCCCGCTCCAAAAATCGGAATGGAAAATCCATAAATCGTAACCTTTCCGACCGGATTATACTTTAATAATGTCGTCCACAGACTGAACGCAACCGCCGACAGCATCGCCATATAAAATAGAAGCAAAGTTGACTTCACGGTAAATCCACTAATATTTCCATCAAGTAAAAATCCAAAGCCAATCAGAGCAGCGCCTCCCACCATCAACTGGTACGCTGTGATTGCCATTGCACTCCCCTTTTTTGATACAAATTTCATCAACACCGAACTGGTTCCATAGATGATTGTGCAGATTGCAACCATCCCTTCCCCTTTCAGTGAAAATCCACTTCCCCACGCTCCCGGTGACAGGTTGATGATGACAACTCCCGCAAATCCGAGAATACATCCGACGCCTTTCTTCCACGTCATCCGTTCTCCTTTCACAAGGAAATGCGCCACGATAATGGACACAAACGCATTCGACGCATTGATGACAGAGCCTTTCACTCCGGTTGTATTAGCCATTCCGATATAAAAAAAGATATACTGCAGAGTCGTCTGAAAAATTCCGATTCCCGCCACATATGGTATTGCTGATTTTTTTAAGGTCAAAACCCTTTTTTCAATAATACATCCCATCAAAAACGTAAGTATTCCTGCTCCGAAAAATCGGTATCCTGCAAACAAAATCTGGCTTCCTGTCGTTTTTATTTGTAACAGCTCATACCCGATCTTCACACATGGGAACGCGCTTCCCCAAAGGGCACAGCAGATCAGCGCCATCACACATATTACAATCGGTTTTTTGAATAATTTCTCCATTTTGTTTCTCCTTTTCCATTTACACTTGACTTTCCTTTTTGACTTGTGATATGTTTTAAACAGTTCTGATTAAAAAGAAAGAGATGGAAAGTCAGCCATCTATTCACTCATTATATCATTCTATTACCACAATATGAAGTGGTATATTTTTGAGTTGCAAGCGTCGCTTTCTTGCAGCTCTTTTTATTTTCTAAAATTTTAAGCAGGGGGTATTTTACAATGTCCATGATACGAATTGAAAATCTTACTTTTTCATACCCGTCAAGCTATGATGCCATTTTTGATCATACCAGTTTCCAAATTGATACAGACTGGAAACTAGGTTTCTGACAAAAAGCAATTGACGGAAAATATTTTACAGGAAGTCTGCCCGAATGCCGAAAGCTGGGAATTGATGCGTGAACTGTCCTATCTAGATGTGGATGCAGATGTACTATGGCGTCCTTTTGAAACACTTTCCAACGGAGAATAGACGAAGGTACTGCTCGCAGCTCTCTTTCTAAATGAAGGACATTTTCTGCTGATTGACGAGCCGACAAATCATTTGGATACCGCTGCCCGTGAAAAGGTATCTGCCTATTTACAAAAGAAAAAAGGATTTATTTTGGTGTCGCATGACCGATGTTTCTTAGACGGATGTGTCGATCACATTTTATCACTCAACCGGAACAACATCGAAGTACAAAGCGGAAATTTTTCGTCTTTTATGAGAAATTTTGAACAGCAGCAGCAATTTGAGTTATCCCAAAACGAACGGCTCAAAAAAGATATCCATCGCTTACAGCAATCTGCGCAACGCACTGCTGTCTGGTCCGACCGGGTGGAAGCATCAAAAATCGGTGCGCAGACAAAGGCTTTGTCGGTCACAAAGCAGCTAAAATGATGAAACGCTCTAAATCGACTGAAGCGAGGCAGCAACAGGCAATCGAACAAAAATCCGCATTACTGAAAAATGTGGAAACTGCAGACTTCTTGAAGATTCAGCCACTTACATACCGCACAGACGTACTCGCCTCATTTTCTGATGTATCCGTAATCTACGACGATCGCCCGGTCTTTCAACCGATGTCATTCGAAATCCGGCGCAGAGAACGCATCTTTTTGGATGGAAAAAACGGCTGTGGGAAGAGCAGTTTATTAAAACTGCTGTCAGAATACGCCCCGGAACATACAGGTACTGTGACAATCGGCTCCGGCCTTGTCATTTCCTACGTACCGCAAGACACCTCACATTTGGGAGGAACACTGTCTCAATTTGCCGAAAAACATCATTTGGACGAAAGTTTATTCAAAGCAATTTTGCGGAAAATGGATTTCGAACGCGTGCAGTTCGAAAAAGATATCTCTGATTTTTCCGGAGGACAGAAGAAAAAAGTGCTCATCGCAAAAAGTCTCTGTGAGCAGGCTCATTTATATGTATGGGACGAACCATTGAATTTTATTGATGTGTATTCCCGCATGCAGATTGAACAGCTCATAGAAACATTTTCACCAACTATGCTTTTAGTGGAACACGACAACGCATTCCGGGAAGCAATCGCGACACAGGTAATACGTCTATAATACATTGTTTTTCCATCTCAGGTTGACAAACCTATTCGTGACTTATAAAATGTTGTTTACAAAATAACTATATTTTAGAAGGGAAGTATCGATTATGGCAAATCCAATCGTAACATTTGAAATGGAGAACGGTGATGTAATCAAAGCTGAATTATATCCTGAAATTGCTCCAAACACAGTAAACAACTTTATCACATTAGTGCAAGACGGATTTTACAACGGACTTATTTTTCACCGTGTCATCCGTGACTTTATGATTCAGGGAGGGTGCCCTGACGGAACCGGTATGGGCGGTCCTGGATACTCAATCAAAGGTGAATTCTCACAGAACGGTTTCACAAACAATTTGAAACATGAGCCGGGTGTCCTTTCCATGGCGCGCGCAATGCATCCAGACTCTGCCGGATCACAGTTCTTTATTATGCACAAAAATTCTCCGCACTTAGACGGATCCTATGCCGCTTTCGGAAAAGTCATTGAAGGCATGGATATCGTAAATAAAATCGCTGAGACAGCAACTGACTACAGCGACAGACCACTTGAAAAACAGGTAATCAAATCTGTAACTGTGGATACAGACGGAGTAGAATACGCTGCACCAGAAAAATTATAATTTGCAAATTGGGGACGTAGTAAAATTGAATTTTACTACGTCCCCAATTGACTTTATTTGATATAGTAATCTACGGTATAAACTGTCTCCCTACTATTATTTTGAAATTTCACTTCCACTTTTGTTTCTGTATCCACCGGATTCAATACCGGCTGAATTGCATATCCCTGATACACAAGTTTTTCTGCAATCTGTTTGATTTCCTCCGGTTCGGTATATGTGTCTCGCTTCTGTGTCACTTTTGTTCCTTCCCGCAGCTCTGTCACTTCGATTTTTGCAATCTCATATTCACTAATCTTCTTCTTTGCGGGAATCTGATACTTTTCAAGAAGCGTAAGTGTCTTTTCGAAGCTTGGATATAAATACGCACTCGTCTCATTGCCAAACTCTCCGTCCGTCACCAAAAGTTTCCCTACCGGAAGTTCTTTCTCCAAAGTCCTAATATCCAAAACCGTCAATTCCTGGCTATATGTCTCCATCAGTTTTTTCGTCTCATCAGGAGAAATGTTCAATGTCATATTCTCTACCTGATTGGTCCACGTAAGTTCAAGATTTTCATAATCTGTATAGGAAAGCACGCTGTAGATTCCGTTTTTATAGTCCTTCGTCGTATAAATTGGATCAAATGCTTCAATCTGACTCACATTGGCAATCGGATAATTTCGATATACTACTTTTCCATTCTCCAAATGATATGCGATTGTCACATCTGTCAACTGCCCATCATTTTTCTGAGCAAGTAATTGCTCTTCAATCCATGTATGCATTTTCTCAATATCATCCTTTTTTGTCAAACGCACGTTCCGAAGACGCTCCTCCGTAAAAGAGTAGTCTTCTTTTTCATCCACGCCTCTCAGGCTGATTCCCACGGACGCAATTTTCTCTGTCTCCGGCAAATATGTATCATACGAATTCTTTCCTGCAAAAAATCCAAGCACAATTGCCGCCGCTACAATTCCCTCAGCCGCAATCAAGCCCTTCTGCCTGAATCTGACCTTTAACCGCATACGAAATGCCATTTCCAACAGAAGATAAGAACATATACTTCCGGCTACGCACCCTGCAGCACCTGCGATGAGCTGATATGTTCCTGATGCAAACGTAATCAAAAGATTCCCCACTAACAGTCCGACCGAAATATCAATCACTACATGGAGCACTCTCTCGATTCTAAAAAATGCCACCGGCGCTCCCGCACTCTCGGCGGTTCTCTTTTTCTGTAAGATAACACATACTGCCAAAATCAATATATTCCACAACACAATCGTCACAATTTCTGACCATTCTACCGCATAGGCATATTTATTGACTGACATCTTGCGGTATAATCCATTCAGACCACTGTACAGTTCCCATGGAATCCCATATGTTCGTATCCGATTAATCATATCGATCTGATAAAATGTCTCGAAGCACTTTCCACACAGCGGTAACAGAAGATCATCTATCACAATCCGAACACAATATAGAAGCACCAGAAAAATCCCCACTGCTCCAAACATATTCCCAGCCAGGTAAATCGCCATAATTGCAAGATGATAGAAGAAAAAGAGCGCAAGCACATGGACGAAAATTCCCCAAAGTAAATATCCTGTCAGCTCGTTCCATCCCTCTTTTCCTAACCCACATACCATAAAAAAGCAGATATGCTGACTGATCAGCATTGGAATCAGATACACCCAAATCCCATTCAGATAATTTCCCCAAAATAGATGACTTCGCTTGACCGGAAGACTATAGTAAAAATCAACCGTCTTTGCCTGCAGCAAAAATCCATATCCCTGAAATGCGATCATAACCGCCACGGCGAGTGTAATCCACATCATCTTCGTATTATACAGCCCAAAATACATCTCATCGCTGTCCATCAGAACATCCTGCATAAAAAACGTAAAAGTAAACACCGTAAAAATAAGTCCGCTCAATATCCAAAGCCACCCTTTTTGTCTCCGGTTCTCTTTGCAAAACTTAGAAAATAACTTTGCTGATGTCATAATCTACCCCCTCCATATTACACAGAAAAATCTCCTCAATAGACAATGGAATCGTCTCACACCAAACCGGAGTCTTTTCCTGAATCTTTTGCATGATCGCTTCTTTTTCTCCCTTCACTACCATTGTCACAAAATTTCCTGTTCTCCCATATCGGACAATATGAAGATGTTCTCGCAAAAATGCTTCCTCATCTTGTTCAAACACACACTGTATCTTGTGCATATCGCTTGTTTCTTTTCGAATCTCACTCGAATGCAGCAAGTCTCCTTTATGTATAATTCCGATGGAATCGCAAAAATCTTCCAGCTCCTTTAAGTCATGAGACGCCATGACCAAAGTCATTTTCCGCATCTTTCGTTCCTGTCGAAATAAATCTTTTACCACTTTTGAGACAATCGGATCCAGTCCGTCAAATACCTCATCGCACAAAATATATTTTGTATTGGAACAGATCGCCAGAATAATAAATGCCTGACGCTTCATTCCTTTGGAAAAAGTTCGAATCCGTTTGTTCTCATTCAGGTTAAACTGCCTGATCAACATCTCAAACCCATCCTGATCAAACTGCGGATATAGATTCTGATAAAATTCTTTCATTGTCTGCAGCGTGGCATTCGAAAAGTAATACGGGGCATCTGACAGATAAAACAAATTCTGTTTTACCTGTGGATTGTCAAAGACAGCATCTCCATCCACTAAAATTTCTCCAGCATCTTCTTTTAGAATCCCAGCCATCATACGAAGCAGTGTGCTCTTTCCGGCGCCGTTACTTCCAAGCAGTCCAAACACACTCCCATCCGGAATCATAAGCGATATCCCCTCAACCGCCTGTGTCTCACCGAATTTCTTACTGATGTTGCTCAACTGTATCATTTTCTTCCCCTCCTTTGCATTTTCCACCATTATAAAATAACAAAATATTTTTCTCAACCACTCCGACAGCCTTTAAGGAATTCCTAAGTAAATCATAAGAAACTGTTTTTTCTTCCACAGTTCCATCTTCATAGGCAATCGTAAATGTAATCTCATTTTCCAAATCAGGTATCAGTCCAATCACTTGAAGTTCATGCTGTGTCTGCATCTCCGACTCCTGATAGCATGTTCTTTTGAAATCTTCGATTGAACTATCCGCCACATGAATCGTATACGATATCTGCGCTGGATTCTCAGTCTCAAAGTACACATACAAAGACTGTGTATTGGTTCCAAACGGATTATATTTTATAAGCATATTATCTTGCGTATAGGTCTGCTCCTGTTTTAATCGCTCCAAATCTTCCTTGATTTCTGCTTGATTCTCTGTATTGTAAACTGCATTTATTTTTTTCTTTTTCTCTGCCTCTTCTTCCGACAGACTGCTTTCTTGCACCGCAGAGTCATCATATATCATCCATCTTGCCCCAAGACCAATCCCCATCAAAACAATTACCGCCAATATACCTTTTACTTTTCCGGACATAAAATACCTCACTTTCTTCTATCGATAGTTTATAGAAAAAATGTGAGGTATCTTTGTGTTTTTTATGTTTTTTATGTTTCTTTTGTGAATTTCTATTTTTTACCGTATTGTTTACATATCTTTACAACAACTCCACTCAGAGCCCACAGGGCAATCGCATTCGGAATAACCATCAAACCGTTAAAGAAGTCTGAAAGAGACCATACAAGCTGTACCTTTAAAGTAGAACCGACGATTACGAACCCGATTACAAGAATCGAATAAAATTTTGCTGCCTTCTCTCCAAACAGATACTTGACATTGACCTCTCCAAAAAAATGCCATCCAAGAATCGTGGAGAATGCGAAAAACAGCAAACACACTGCCACAAAAATATCTCCAAAATTTCCGAACCCTTTTGTGAACGCTGCCTGTGTCAGGGCTGTTCCTTCTTTTCCGCTGTCCAGCACACCGGTTGTCAAAATAGAAAATACCGTTAAGTTCAAAATGATAAATGTGTCAATGAATACACTGATCATCGCCGCAAGTCCCTGTTTATGCGGATTCTCCACTTTTGCTCTCGCATGTGCATGAGGGGTAGATCCCATACCTGCCTCATTCGAGAACAATCCTCTTGCAACACCAAAACGGATTGCTTCCCGCACTGCAATACCTGCACCTGCGCCGACTACCGCCTCCGGATTAAATGCTCCGACAAAAATCATCTTAATTGCTCCCGGAAGCGCCGTAATGTTCATGAGAATCAGGACTAAACTTCCCACAATATAAATTCCCGCCATGATCGGAACAATCTTTTCCACCACTGACGCGAGACGATTGACTCCTCCAAGAAAGATAAATCCAATGACCGCTGCCAGAATCAGTCCAAACACAATTGACGGAATCTCAATATTTCTCGCTGAAAACACTTCCGAAAACGCTGCTCCGATGGAGTTGGACTGTACCATATTTCCAGTAAATCCAAGCGCCAGTACGATCAGAATTGCAAAAATTGCCGCCAGCGCTTTTCCAAATGTCCCTTTAAATGCCGCCCGTATGTAGTAAACCGGTCCGCCTGTCACCTCTCCGTCTTTTTTGACTTTGTACTGTTGTGCCAAAGTCGCCTCGGCATAGATTGTGGACATTCCAAAGAAGGCGCTTACCCACATCCAGAAAATAGCGCCAGGGCCGCCTCCGATCAGCGCTGTCGCCGCCCCCGCGAGATTACCTGTCCCGACCTGAGCCGCAATTGCCGTTGCCAGCGATTGAAATGTTGTCATTTCGCCGTTTTTCCCTTTTTCTCCTTTCAGAGAAATATTTCCAAATACCAGTTTAAACCCTTCACCAAATTTCCTGATCTGGATAAACTTCAATCGGATTGTAAAATAAATTCCGGTTCCGCAAAGCAAAATAATCAAAATGACATTCCACAAATAATCACTCGCCTTACTCACTACTTCTGTTACTGCTTCCATTTAAAAACCTCCTGCTCATTCCATACTCACTCGGATATGTCCTAAACAAAGCGAAAGACCAGTCATTTGACCGGCCTTTGAAATTCATACATTTGCCCTGTCCTTTTGCCTGAGAGATTAACAGACATTTCTGTCTGCCGTACACCTTCGGCGCTCTAATATTTGAGACTCTCCAGAGTTTTTTTAATTTTTTATACAACTAAGACTTTAACACATCCTCGTCAAAAATACAACTGTTTTTCTTAGAAAGACATCTTTTGTTATAAATTTGTATTTTTCGGTAACACTATATATAAATTTTAAGAAAGGATTACCTCATCATGAATACAAAAAAAACAGCAACTACAACAAATTATAGCTGCTCTCATTTTTCCGGAAAAACAGGCAAAATTGCCAAACAACGTCTGTCTGCCATGCAGCACAGCGATAAAAAAGAATTCCGTACTGCTTTTACAAACAAATCAGATTAAATTTTCCAGCTATTCTTTTTTCAATAAGGACAACATAAGAACTGCCCCCAATATGCCTGCCAGACCAA
Organism: Faecalimonas nexilis; assembly: GCF_059731825.1. NCBI lineage: Bacteria > Bacillati > Bacillota > Clostridia > Lachnospirales > Lachnospiraceae > Faecalimonas > Faecalimonas nexilis. The sequence goes on from NZ_AP029189.1 coordinate 3,062,975, forward strand.
TAAAGTCTACAAATTGAAACGCTGCTCCCATAAACACCACAGTCATAAATGTGGCTGTCACAGGCTCCACAGACGCAAACAGACTTGCCTTAGATGCCCCAATTAGTCGAACACCTTCCATATATGTTGTAAAGGACAAAATTGTTCCAACCAAAATTACCGCCGCCATCGCCAGCACTGTATAGATATCCCACATGCCGATCACATGCCAAGGCTTTATAAATACACATAAAAAGATTCCTCCAATCAGCATTCCCCATCCAATTACATTGAATGTTCCAAACTTTTTCATCAATTCTCCCGGAATCAGATTATAAAGCGCCATTGCCACCGCTGAGGCAAGTCCCCATACTAAAGTCTCCGTAGAGATGGCAAGATTCGTGATATTTCCATGTGTTGCAAGCAGGAATGTTCCCCCGACAGCCAGAACCAGCGCCAGCATCTCAATTCTCTGCGGTACTTTTTTATTGCGAACAGAAACGTACAGCATAATAATGATCGGCGCCGTATACTGCAGAACTGTTGCGGTTCCGGCATTTGATGTCTCCACCGCCACATAATAACTCAATTGACAGAATGCCATCCCAAATATTCCAAACATTATAAGCTGAAATACATCTCTTTTTTCGCGCCATATTTCAAACATCTGCTTTTTTTGTTTTGCCCAAACCGTCAGAAGCAATATCAATCCGGCCAGCACAAGCCGCACACTTACAAGCCACTTTGCAGTCAATCCCCGCTCTTCAAACAAATACTGTCCGCAAACACCTGCAAGTCCCCAAAATATTCCTCCAATAATTGTCAATGCAATTCCTCTTAACTGCTCTCTTCTTTGCATATGATTCATTTTTCTCTTCCCCCATTCTTTTCCGCTACAATTCTATCAAAATTTTTGTTCGCTCACAACTGCATTGCGCGGAAAATTTTTTCAATATATAATTGTTGGGTTTAAAAATTCATGGTAAAGTAATCCTGACAAACTATCTCAAGGAGGTAAAACTAATTATGGAAATGACAACTTTATGCTACATAGAAAAAGATGACTGCTATCTGATGCTGCACCGTGTTTCCAAGAAAAATGATGTCAATAAAGACAAATGGATTGGTGTAGGAGGGCATTTTGAGAAAGACGAAACACCCGAGGAATGCCTTTTACGAGAGGTAAAAGAAGAGACAGGTCTTACTCTGACTTCTTATCAGTTCCGGGGAATTGTCACATTCATTTCAGACAAAGTCGGACACGCTGAATATATGTGTCTCTATACTGCCGACGGCTACGAAGGTGAGATGATTTCCTGTGATGAGGGCACTTTAGAATGGGTTCCCAAAAAGGATATCTATCAGTTGAATCTCTGGGAAGGAGATCGGATCTTTCACCGCCTGATCGCTGAAAATGCTCCATTTTTTTCACTGAAACTTCGCTATGAAGGCGACGTTTTAGTTGAGGCAAAATTAAGCGGACAGCCTGTATAACGGCTGTCCGGCTCCTCTTACCCTTTTTCTTTTATTGGAACAAAACAATGTTCCCGATAAACGGTAATTCTTCTTTTTTGCTCTTACATGCATTCACAATTCCGATTATTGCAAGTACAACAAGTGCCAAATTTACAATACCTAAGAGATCTCCCAAAGAGATAATCCCAACATCCATGAACCATACAAAACGCGATAAAATCCAGTCCAATGCATTCCACAATACACTACAGATAAAAAGCACAAGTCCCTGGTTCGCATGGAATCTGACAAATTCTGATTTACTTCCCGACAAAATCGGCACAAACACCAGCAGTCCCAAATATGCAAGCACTGCCAGCACTCTGTCTGTCCCCTCCTCCTTAACGGTTTGTTCTCTGAAATTGCGCTGCTCTGTCTGATTCTGCGTATATTGACCATTACCGTACTCATATGTATGATGTGTCTCTTCTTTTGGAATCTGTGCACCACATGACGGACAAAAATTCATACTGTCCTCTACCTGTCTTCCGCATTTCACACAATATCTCATAGCATCTTCCTCCTTAGTCAAGTCCTAATATTTCTGCCAGAACATCAATGATGATCTCGTTCGTACAAGATTTCACATATCCCAACATATGAAGCGAAATCTCATCCTGCTTCTGTGCTTCCGTCAGATTCTCGTTGTGCTTTGTCTGATCAATCAGCTGTATCAATTGCGGCGTCAGTTCCTCGTATGTCTCAACAGTCGCCTCCGTCACCAGTTTACTGAGTTCTTCTTTTGTTCTTGGTACCATATCTATATCCTCCTAATCCAGATTTCTGATCTTAAAGTCTCTCTGTGCTTCTCTTTGCTGATCTTTCTTTGCAATATCGTTCCGTTTATCATAAAGTTTCTTTCCTTTTGCAAGACCGATCTCGACTTTTACAAGACTTCCTTTAAAGTACACCTTCAGCGGGACAAGCGCCATTCCCTTTTCCTTGATCTTTCCTGTAATTTTATTAATCTCTGATCTGTGAAGCAATAGCTTTCTCACCCGCAGTGGATCTTTATTGAAAATATTTCCTTTTTCATAAGGACTGATATGCATTCCATAGACAAACACTTCCTCGTTTTCAATACGGATAAATGCTTCTTTGATGCTGCATTTTCCCATGCGAAGGGACTTTACTTCAGTCCCATGCAGAGAAATCCCCGCCTCGTATGTGTCCAGTATAAAATAATCATGATATGCTTTTTTGTTATTCGCAATTAGTTTCCCCTGTTCTTTTGCCATAATCCACCTCTTCTTTTTCTACGAATTCAAAATCAATCGTCCGTTGAAGCCGATCTGTCCCTGTTGCCACAATATATACAGTCTGTCCAAGTTTGTAGACTTTCCGTGTATGCTCTCCGACCATCTCAAATCGTTCTTCTATATAATCATAATGATCATCATGCATATTAGTTACATGGACAAGACCTTCAATCGTGTTTGGCAGTTCCACATAGATTCCCCATTTGGTAATGCTTGAAATCACACCCTCGAATACTTCGCCGATATGCTCCTCCATATACTCAACTTTCTTTAACTTGATCGTCTCTCTTTCTGCCTCTTCTGCCAGACGTTCTCTCTCGCTGCACTGTTTCGTCACTTCCGGAAGAATCTTCTCGTAATGCTCACGTCGATTGTCATTCATTCTGCCTCGCAAATCTTCCTTGATGATGCGATGGATCTGCAGATCCGGATACCGCCTGATCGGCGACGTAAAGTGACAGTAATACGTTGTAGCCAAACCAAAATGTCCAGTGTTTTCCGGTGTATATTTTGCCTGCTTCATAGATCGAAGCGCCAGTCGGCTGATCAATGCCTCCTCGTTCGTCCCCTCTACTTTTGCAAGCAGCTTTTGAATCTCTTTTGGACGAACTGCATTGTTTGCAATGTGCATAGAGTGCCCAAAATTATTAATAAAAATCGCCAACTTTTGAATCTTTTCTTCATCCGGCTGTTCATGTGTCCGGTAAACAAACGGAATCTCCTGCCAAAAATAATGTTCTGCCACCGTCTCATTGGCAAGCAGCATAAAGTCTTCAATAATCTTTGTCGCCACGTTCCTGTCATATGGTTTCAGCTCAATCGGTTTTCCCTGCTCATCCAGAACCATCTTCGTCTCCGGAAAATCAAAATCAATAGAGCCTCTTTTTTTTCGCTTTTCGCGTAAAATTCCCGCTACTTTCTCCATCATCTGAAACATTGGTACAAATTCTTCATACTTTTTGCTTTCTTCCTCATCCTGTTCTTCCAGAATCTTTTTCACGCTCGTATATGTCATTCGGCGGTCGACACAAATAACTGTCTCCGCTATCTTATAGTCTACTACATTTCCCTTGTCATTGATAGTCATAATACAGCTCAATGCCAAACGATCTTCTCCTTCATTCAAAGAACAGATTCCATTAGAAAGTATATGGGGGAGCATCGGAATCACTCTGTCCACAAGATACACACTTGTACCTCTTTTGTAAGCCTCGCGATCCAGCGCGCTTTTTTCCTGTACATAGTTTGTCACATCCGCGATATGCACTCCCAGTTTATAGTTCTCTCCCTCTTTCGTCAGGGAGATTGCATCGTCCAAATCTTTTGCATCTTCTCCGTCAATCGTCACCATCTGCCAGTCACGGATATCCATTCTCCCTGCCATGTCTGCCGTACTGACATCTTTTGCCACACGCTCTGCCTGATTCAACACCTTTTCCGGAAATTCAATTGGAAGATCGTACCCTTTTACAATGGACATAATATCTGTCCCCGGATCATTGACATGCCCGATAATCTCCACAATCTTTCCTTCCGGCTTTTTATTGTCTCCCCCATATTTCGTAAGTTCCACAACTACTTTGTGTCCGGTGACTGCTCCTTTCGAGCGCTCTAACGGCACGAATACGTCCTTGATAAACCTCTGATTGTCCGGAACGACAAAGCCAAAATTTTTATTCTTCTGAAAATATCCAACAAGCCTTGTCGTACCATGTGATAAAATCCGCACAACCTTTCCTTCCCGTCTCTTTCCATCTGGTGCCGATTTGATCGTCACTTCAACCTGATCCCCATGAAAAGCTCCATTTGTATCATCTTCTGATATAAAAATATCATCGTCTTCCCCTTCTACCGTAACAAAGCCAAACCCTCTCGCATGAGCCTGATAAGTCCCTACGATACGCTTTGCCTCTCCCTTGGTATACTTCCCTTTTTTAGATACATGTACCTTGCCTTCCGCTTCCAACGAATCCATAATCGCTTTCAGTTCTTTTCTCTGATCCTTCGGTACTTGCAGTAAGATTGCAAGTTCTTTCAGCTTCATCGGCACATAAAATTCATCACAAATAAAATCATAAATTAATTTTTTTCGTCTTTCAAATGTCTGATCCATTCTCTCTCCTTTGTCTTTCTAGTCTAAAACAAGTGCTTCCTTCTGCACAGTGTAAAAAAAACACTCTTATATCAATAAGAGTGTTTCGCAAATCTCATTCGCCCGTATATGATTAAGCAAATACTTTCAAATTCAATACTGCTGCCAATACGATAAATAATACAGCTGCAAACTTCGTAGATTTTACAAGAGCGCCTTCCATAGAACGTCCTTTATTCTGTCCCCAGTAGCTTTCTGCAGCACCGCTGATTGTTCCCAGTCCTGCTGACTTTCCCTCTTGAAGTAATACGATCGCAGTCAATACGATACAATCTATTGCAAATAAAATCATCAATACTGTTTTTAAAATATCCATTTTACACACCTCCTGAATAAATAACATACTTATTTTACCATATGTTTGTTCATTCTGCAAGCGTTTCGATTGGATTTCGTATATTTTTTATTAAAAGGTTACTGTTCTGTCACCTTAAAAGCGCTTAAATGGATCTTCGTAACATGACACATTGCCAAGATGTTCTTCTATTCTAAGCAGCTGATTATATTTTGCCACACGCTCCGACCGGCAAGGTGCCCCTGTCTTAATCTGCCCCGACTGAAATGCAACAGCAATATCCGCTATGATGCTGTCCTCTGTCTCTCCCGACCGGTGGGAAATGATTGTCTTATATCCCGCATTTTTCGCCATTTCAATTGCCTCAAATGCCTCTGTCAGTGTCCCAATCTGGTTCACTTTTACAAGAATCGCATTTGCTACCTTCTGTTCAATCCCACGCGAAAGACGCTTTGTGTTAGTGACAAACAGATCATCTCCAACAAGCTGCACGTCTCTTCCAAGTCTTGTCGTCAAAAGTTCCCATCCTTCCCAGTCTTCTTCATCAAGCGGATCTTCAATAGACATGATTGGAAATTCCATAATCAGTTCCTCATAATAATCAATCATCTCCTCCACGGAACGAATTACCTGACCGCCCCGCATTTTTCCTTCTCCTTCAAATACATATTTTTTAAAATCTTTGTTGTAGAACTCTGTCGCGGCCGCATCCAATGCGATCACAATATCTTTTCTCGGCTCATATCCTGCCTTTCTTACCGCATCTACAATAAACTGTAATGCTTCTTTTGCATCTTTAAAATCAGGTGCAAATCCACCTTCATCCCCCACCGCTGTACTGTAACCCTGCTCTTTTAGCAATGCCTTTAGCGCGTGATAAATTTCTGAGCACATCCGAAGTGCCTCTCGAAAGCAACACGCACCGACCGGCATGATCATAAATTCTTGAAAATCAATCGTATTATCTGCGTGCCGTCCTCCATTTAAAATATTCATCATCGGAACCGGCATTTTTTTCGCATTGACTCCTCCAAGATAGGCATAAAGCGGAATACGCAACGCTTTTGCCGCTGTTCTCGCAGCAGCCATCGAAACCCCAAGCAACGCATTCGCCCCCATATTACTCTTGTTTTGTGTCCCATCCGTTTTTAAAAGCACTTGATCCAAATGCGCTTGATCGAATACATTCAGACCAATGACCGCCTGTGCAAGCTTTGTGTTGACATGATCCACCGCCCGTTGTACTCCGAGTCCGCCATACCTCTCCTCTCTATCTCGCAGTTCCACAGCTTCGTATTGTCCGGTAGATGCTCCTGACGGCACTGCTGCCCTCCCCAGGAACTCATCTCCCGCCAAAACTTCTACTTCTATTGTAGGATTCCCTCTGGAATCTAATATTTCTCTTGCGTATACGTCTGTAATCGCCAAATATCTGTTCATTTTTATATCCCTCCTCTTCTATTTCTATTGTTACCATATTATGCACTCTAATGCGTTGACTTTTTATGTTTCTAGCGTTACAATTCGTATGAATAGAAATAGAATACGGAGAAAACATCAAATGAAAGAAAAATCAAAATCCTTTTTCCTGTTGACTGGAAGTATATTGGTGATGGCAATCGGAATTTACTTTTTCAAATTTGCCAACAATTTCACATTCGGAGGCATTACAGGTCTTGCTGTTTTAGTTGCCAAAACAGGCGTGATGTCCGCCAGTGATTTTACCTTTATTATGAACATGCTCCTTTTACTGATTGGACTTATCGTTCTCGGTAAAACATTTGCACTGACTACTGCTTACTGTAGTATTTTACTCTCAGTGCTTTTATCATTACTGGAGCGTATTTTTCCTATGTCCCATCCGCTGACAGATCAGCCGATGCTGGAACTTGCCTTTGCAATCGCACTTCCCGCATTCAGCTCTGCTGTACTTTTTAACATTGGTTCTTCCAGTGGTGGTACAGATGTCATTGCTGCGATTTTTAAAAAATATACGAGCATCAACATCGGACGAGCATTGCTTTTGACAGATTTGGCATTTACCATTGCCGGTTTCTTTATTTTTGACATTAAAACCGGTCTATATTCTTTGCTTGGATTGTCTATTCGCTCTTTTATGATTGATAACTTTATCGAAAGTTTTAATCTTTCAAAATATTTCAATGTTGTATGCAGCCATCCCGAACCCATTTGTGACTTCATCACACATGATTTGATGAGAAGTGCAACGATTGTGGATGCTCAGGGCGCATTTTCCGGTGAACACCGCTATATTATTTTTACTGCACTGAACCGCCAGCAGGCTATTAAGCTTCGTAATTTTATTAAGCAGCAAGAGCCTGGAGCATTCATTTTGATTTCTAACACAAGCGAGATTATCGGAAAAGGATTTCATAACGTATAGGGCTATATAAATAAAGCAAGGGCGAAAAGCTTGTTTTTCTCAAGTCTTTCGCCCATCATTATCATAGAAGTTCCTTTGTATTGCAACAGCTGGGGTAGTAAAACTATTTACCACCCTAGCCGCTCTGTTTTGCCAGTAACAAAGGGATCTTGATCTCTACTTTCCAAATATGAAACAAAAACAGGCTCAAAGAGTAAAACTACCCACAAAATATAAATGGAATTTTAAATCTTTCCAAAAACATGTTGTAACTCTTGCTTTTTCATAGTTATCCTCTCCTTTAAGCAATGGTTTTCTAAATCTGTTTTTATTTTTTATATTATCACCCAACAAACAATATATCAATATATTAATTTGTTATTATGTAGAGATAATTTTAGGGAAAGCAGCTACTTCTATGAATCGCTACTTTCCCTCTTCTGACTTATCCTACAATCAGTCCTTGCTGATGCATTACCTCAACAACCTGATTTACATATTTTTCACACAGTTCATCTGTAGATGCTTCCACCATCACACGAATTACCGGCTCTGTTCCACTTTCACGTACCAAAATACGTCCATCATTTCCAAGTGCCTCCGTCACTGCTTCCACCGCCTTTATGACTTCTGCATTTTCTCTTGCTGTCTTTTTATCAGATACTCTTACATTTTTCAAAAGCTGTGGATAAATCTTCACTTCTTCTGTTAGCTTTGCAAGTGTCTGTTTCTTTTCCAGCATAACTTCCATCAACAATAACGAAGTTAAGATACCATCACCTGTTGTCGCATATTTGCTGAAAATAATATGCCCTGACTGCTCTCCTCCGAGACAATGGTTGTTCTGCACCATGTTCTCATATACATATTTATCTCCAACTGCAGTCTTTTCATATTTGATTCCAGCTTTATCACATGCTTTATATAATCCCAGGTTTGACATGATTGTCGTTACAATTGTATCATTGTTCAGTCTTCCCTGTTCTTTCAAATATTTTCCGCATACATAGAGAATAAGATCCCCATCAACTTCATTACCATTTTCATCTACCGCAAGACATCTGTCCGCATCTCCATCGTAAGCAAAACCTACATCTAATTTCTTTTCTTTCACAAACTCCTGCAATACATGAATATGTGTAGATCCACAGTTTCTATTGATGTTCGTTCCATCCGGCTCACTGTTGATCACGTATGTCTTTGCTCCCAACGCATCAAATACACTTTTCGCAATCGAAGATGCACTTCCGTTTGAACAATCAAGCCCCACACGTTTATCTTTGAAAGAACGAGTTGCCATCGCGATCAAATGTCCAATATAGCGATTTCTTCCAGCCGAATAGTCTACCGTGCGCCCAATTGCATCGCGTGTTGCGTATGGAATCTCTCCCCATGTTCCATCAATATATGACTCAATTTTTTCTTCTACTTCTGCTTCCAGTTTATGTCCTTTTGCATTGATGACTTTAATTCCATTATCATAGAAAATATTGTGGCTTGCGGAAATCATAATTCCACAATCGAAATCTTCTGTACGTGTCACATACGAAACACTCGGTGTTGTCGTTACATGCAAAAGATACACATCTGCACCGGATGCAGTAAGCCCTGCCGACAGAGCGTCCTCAAACATATAACTGCTTCTTCTTGTATCTTTTCCGATGACAACTCTCGCTTTATGTTCCTGACCATAATACCATCCTAGAAATCTACCTACTTTAAAAGCATGCTCTACTGTCAGAACCACATTTGCTTCTCCGCGAAATCCGTCTGTTCCAAAATATTTTCCCATATTAATTCCCTCCATAAATTTGGCTTATTCGCCACTTTTTTTGCACAATCAGTTTTCCAACCTTTTTTATTATATACTCATGCCATAAAATATACAACTACTTTTTTCAAAAAGGGACAGGGCTAATGTCAATTGGGGACGTAGTAAAATTCAATTTTACTACGTCCCCAATCAGTCAACTACCGTCTCTTTCTCATTGCAACTACCAGTGCGAATGCAGCTAGCATTACGGCACCTGTGGCTGCTACAGGAGCGGCATCTCTTGTCTTCGGTGAATTCTCATCTGCTTTACTTGCAGATGTTCCGCCATTACTGTTTCCTTGATTGTCTTTTTCATCATTCGAAGCAACTTTCAAGCCCTTCATTGCTGTCTTCAGTTCTTTTTCTGCATTTTTTACATCAGTCTCTGTTGCATTCTCGTCTGCAAACACTGCTTTCGCATTTGCGATTGCTGTTCTTAAGACTGTCCCGGATTCTTCTGTATATTTTTCAAAATCTGTCTTTTCTGCTTCTTTGATCAAATCATCTAACTTATCTTTATCCGGAATTAGTCTTAATCCAAAGATTGCATTCTGCAATGCATTGTATGCTGCATCGACTTCTTCCTGAGTTGCATCTTTATTTGCGAGAATCTCTCTTGCATAATCCAATGCGCCCTTGAATATTTCTCCTGTCTCAGGAGTGTATTCTTTCAATTTGTCTTCATACTTCTTAGATTTTTCTACCAGTGTCTGAAGTTTTGACTTATCTACCGGAACCTTGACAAGCTGATCCATCGCCTTATGCAATGCCTCTCTCGCTGCATCGATTTCCTCCTGCAATGCATTTGTATCTGCAAGTACAGCTTCTGCTTTTGTCAATGCATCTTCAAACACTGCCCATGATTTTTCTGTGTAAAGTTTCTCATTCAAGCCTTTTGCTGCGTCCACCAACACTTTTAATGACTCACTGTTTCCGGTGAAGTCAAGATAGTGAACCATCTGAAGCAGTTTGTCATAAGCTACATTCACTTCTTCCTGAGTTGCATCTGCTTTTCCGTAGATTGTCTCTGCCTCTGCCAAAGCCTTCTCAAATCTTTCCTTCACTACCGGAACCAAATATTTGTATTCCTCTTTGCTCTGCTGTGCTTTTGCATAGTTGATCAAATCTTCCAAATCTGCTTTCTCAATTGTTTCCTCTTTTGTCAGAGCTTCCTCTGCCGCAAGTAATTTTGTCAACATCTCATCTACTGTATTCTGAGTTGCTTCCTGTTCTTCCAAAACAGCCTCTGCTTCTTTTAATGCATCTTTCAACACTTTTACGCTTTCCTCTGTGTAGCCGTCCAGCTGCAATTTGCTGATGCGGTCCACAGCTTCTTGAAGTGCTGTGAAGTCTGCACGTTTCTGCACAGAATCCAGTGCATCCTGAAGCGCTTTTGCAGCTGCGTCAATCTGACTCTGTGTTACACTTGTCTCATCTTTTTCAAAATCTGCAACTACCTTTTCTGCTGCTGCTTTCGCTGCCTGAACTCTCTCCCATGAAGATGGAGTAACCTCTTCTTCTTTGATCTCTGCTGCTTTCGCAATCGCCTCTTTCAAAGTAGTGATATCTGCTTTTTTCACAAGTTTATTTTGTGCATCTAACAGTGCGATCTTCGCATTGTTGACTTCTTCCTGAGTAGATTCTTCCTTTTCAAGAACTGCTTTTGCTGCATTTAATGCTGTCTCGAATACTTCGTAAGAGTCCTTCGTGTAAGAATCTTTGTTTTCAACGATTTCTTTTGCGCCATCAACGACTGCTTTCAAATCACCAATGAATACAAGCTGACCTTTCGCATCTCTCAATGCATCATAAGCGTTCTTTACTTCCTCTTTTGTAGGCGCATCTTTCTGTAATACGTCCTCTGCTGCACCTAGTGCTGTCTGCATTTCTGTCCAGCCTTTTCCAAAGTAATCTGCTTCTTTCATGTCTTTACATTCATTGATCAGATTCTGTAAATTCAGCTTATCTGCTTCTGTTGCCGAATCGTCTTCTTTGACATCAAAGTCAAGCCAGAGTACAACATTTTCTGCATTCGGATCAGTTGCTTCATTCAACTGTTCTGCTGTCAATGCCTGATTAAATACCCGTACCTGCTCAAATGTGAGTTCAGATTTTCTTCCCTCTTTCTGTGGCTCGTAACCTACAGAGAATGTATTCTCACTCTTCTGAACAGATTTTTCTCCTGCTTTTTCCGTCACTGCATCATCTACATATACTTTCAATGTTTTACCATCATAAGATACGGATAATGTGTGCCATTTATCAAAGAAATCACTCGGAAGCTGTCCTGTCGTTGCCTGCAGCCATGAACTTCCATCACTGATAAATGCATCAATATGAATATCTTTTCTGTTCTTATCGTAGTAGATACGGTAAGCAAAACTGTTGTCACCCATACTTGCAATCATATTATGTTTTTCGTGCGGGTTATCTTTGTCCCATACACCTGTGTCAGTAGATTTTACGGATGCTGGAACATAAACTCTCGATGATACAGTAAACGCATTTTTGCCTGAGATAGCATCGTTTACCACTTTATTTTCATCATCTACAGAGAAGTATCCCTTCAAAGCACCCACTTCTCCCGATTCACCTTCTGTAAACTGTGCTGTGTCCGGAAGAACTGTGTCCAGTTTATTCTTGCTTGAATCAAAGATTATCTGGTCTTCCTGCTCAGGTTTTGCTGTGACAGTAATCTGAGCCTCTGCCATCAATTCTTCTTCTCCATTTACATTTTCTGCCTTCAGTACATATTCGCCTGCCTGTGCTTCTTCTGAAACTACTACTGTTGCCTTCGTGTAATCTTTCGCACTGTATTGTACTTTAACCCCATCTGCATCAAATCCGTCTGCATCTAAAACAGACCATCTTACGCTTGTCACTTTTGCATCTGCATTGTCCGGTACAAGTGTAAATTCTTTTTCATTTCCAACTTCAATTGCTGCTTTTGCCGGATCAATTTCTACCTGATAAATATTTTCTTTATCGTGGAATTGAATGTTTTCCATGTCAAGCCACAATGCCACTGCCTCATCTGTCGGTTGAACTGCTAACTGCTCGCTGTTTTGAGCTTTCACTTCCTCTGCTGAAAGCGCTCTGTTGTAAACATGAAGAGATGTAAAGTCAGCAGCTGAAGATCTTCCTGTCGACGGACATGCACCGATTGTAAGATTGTAATCAGAATGTGCCACACCCTCATTTGTGTTAGTTGCTGTTTCTTTCTTTAATTCTCCATCAGCATAGAACTGAATTTTATGTGCTTCATGGTCATATACACCGATTACCTGATGTTCTTTTCCGAGCCAGTCTGCTCTTTCATTTTCCGGAATTGCGTATTCAATACTTCTCCAGCTTCCGCCTGCATAAATATGGAAATCTAAGCTCTCTGTTCCGCGGATACGAAGTGCAAATGCATTATCGCCTTTACCTGTGAACATATTGTAGTCGCGGCTTCCTGTAGGTGTCACATTCACTTCTACGGAGAATGATGCATCTCCCTCAAAAACAGGATCCAGAACATCGTTAAATGGAACTGCGAGTTTTCCATTCATAACGACGGTCTCTCCATTCTTTTTGAATTTCGCTGAAGACTCATATGGAACTTCCAGAGCATTGTTGCTCTCATCCTGAATATAAGTTTCTTTGTTTTCTAAGGCTTTGACTGCCTCCACATATTCCTTTACTAATTTGCTTCTGTCTTTATCTTTGTTTACGATTGCAGCCTGCGCTTCTGTCATCGCATTCACATCAGCCTGTAATTCCTCTACTTCCTCTAACTGGTCATAGCTGTATGCAACGAAGGAATCAATTTTTTCAATCAATTCTGCTGCATACTCTTTGTCATAGTCTTCACGGTTAAATGAAGAAACCTGATGATAAGGTTTTGCCATCTCTGTCAATGCCTGCGCATCTGCATCTGCTTTTGCCGGAATCATTGTGAATTCCCACTCGTAAACTCGGCTGGATGGCAGCTGATACTGAGTAAGAGGTCCAGGACCACATGTAGCTCCACCTGTTCCGAGTGAACCATAGTTCACACTCAAGATCGTCTCTTTTCTTGGCGTTAATCCATATACATGATCTACCGCATTGATGTCATCCGGTGTAAAGTGAAGCGCACTTGCTTCTACTGTATCTTTCGCAGAAACTAAAAGTGCATTTTCCCCATTATCTACAGAGATCCATTTTACATATGTTAAGTTTCCAGAATCATCTACTTTCAAATATGGGAAGAAGAATTCAGATACCGTATTTTCCCAAACACCTTGTCTTCCATTTGTCTTTCTGTCGTTGAATGTTTCAACAGGTCCGTTTCCGTACCATGTTACATTCTCGTAGCCTTCCGGAAGTGTCATCATAGAACCAACACGAAGGAAATTGCCCATTCCGCTCTTTGTTGCATCCACAGACATCTTCACAGTTACTTCTCCGTTTCCGTTTACTGTGTAAACGATGGTCTCTTTCGTATTTCCTGCTGTAGGGAATACTAAATTCGCTGTAATCACCTGCTGACCTGCTTCATTCTCAACTACTGTAATCTCTTCAACGTTTATTGTTTTTGCCGCATTTGCCCAATTCCAGTCAAACGCAGTCTTATCGTTTTCTACCGTGCCTCTCCAGAAGTTCGGAGCCGGTCCTTCCTCCACAAGCATATCACCGTTATATGTATAGTTTTTCAATGTACCTGTTGCTTTTTCAATTGCAAAACTAAAATTATTTCCTGTCACATTCCAAGCTGCATCATCCTCTGCAACTGTCACTTTTTCTTCACTGATCACAGGGGCAGCCTGCTCTACTGTCACCGGAACAGAAATCTGTGACCAGGACATTTCAGCTCCTGCCTTCGCCCATTCTGTATCTTCTTTTAAAGTTACAGAAATGTTCAAATGATATTCATTTCCTGCATCAATTGTCTCAGGCATTGTAAATGGTACTGATATTTTTCCTGTAGACTGCGGAGCAACATCAACATCTTCCACTTTGCCTTCCTGAATAACAAGACCATTTTCTAACAATGACCATGATACATCATACTCATTCAGATTCTTAAAATTATTTTCATTATACACATTTACCTGGCGTACATCTAAATCTGCAACATCTGCACTGAACCAGAAATTCTGATATTGGTATTTTACTTCTGCCAGTTCCGGTTGTGGTGTACGGTCAGGACTTACAATACCATTCTGACAGAAACTGTCATCGTTTGGAGAGTCTCCCCAGTCACCGCCGTATCCATAGAATTTTCCTTTGATTTCCTCTGAATACAGGTTTGTATGAGCCTCTTCTGTTGCGTAATAATCCCATCCTGTAACCTGTGCTGTCTCATGCTCATCCGCATAATCCATCCAAAGCAGTACACTGCTGTCATCCGTTGCGATATCTGGAACTGCTTTTCTCTGTCCGTTAATTTCCTCTGCACTTAACGCTTTATTGTAAATACGTGCAATTGAAATTTCTCCGTCCACTTTTCGTCCTTTTTCCGCATCATATCCGATACCAACCGGTCTGCTGCTTGAAGCAATACTATCTTGCACCGTATTTTCTGAAAGTTTTTCTCCATCTACATAAATCTTTAAATTACCTTTGTCATATACACCGACTACTTGATGCCATTTACCTGTCCAATCCTCTGGGAATCCACAGGATGTACTCTTCCAGCTTCCGTTGTTATACACGAAGAATTCCAATCCACTTCCACTGCTCTGTGTCTTCAATGCAACCTGTGTATCTCCTTTGGAAAGAAGTACACTGTTCTGTGATGTAGATGCCGGTTTTACCATTACCTCAAACGTAAATTCTTTTCCAGTTCCTGAAAGCGCCGCATTATATTTCTCATTGTCTTCCATAACAGTGTAGCCTGAGAATGATTTACCGCCATTCAGACTTTCTTCTCCTGCATCGTTCTTCCAGTCTTCTTCGTATCCAACTGCCTCTCCGCTCACACCTGTTTTGTCTGTCATCTTATAAGTAGAACCAAGATCATTCAAATCGACCGCTCTCGCCTGATCTACCCAGTCCCAGATAAATCCGCCGAGCATATTCTCAGAACTTCTCACTGCATCCCAGTACTCTTTCAAGTTTCCAATTGAGTTTCCCATACCATGAACATACTCACACATTACATATGGAATTTTCCCTTCTCCTGCTCTTCCCTGAACGGTACCTACACTTGGATACATGTTACTTCCCATGTCTACACCCATACTGTCCGTCTGACCTTCACTGTGTACCGGTCTTGTAGGGTCATTGTCTTTGAAGTACCAGATCATATCACGGAACAAACCGTTTGAATGGTTCGCATCTGAAGTATAAACCATCTCATTTCCGATAGACCAGATTACGATCGCCGGATTATTTTTTAACCGCTCATACGCTGTCTCTGTTCGATCCATGCCAAGCTCATAGAATAATCCCATCGCATTGCTGTTTCCCATGATCGCATGACTTTCCATGTTTGTCTCGCCCATCATATACAAGCCGTATGAGTTACACAGCCAGTAAAGATAATCATCATTGCTGTAGTGAGACGTACGAATTGCATTTAAGTTATTCTGCTTCATCAATGTGACATCTTCAAGTATTGTATCCTGTGGAACCGCTTTTCCATAGAATGGGTCAGTGTCGTGACGGTTTGCACCTTTTAAAAGCAGTCTCTCGCCATTAATCTTAACTGGCTCCCATTCTTTTGTCGTCACTCTGTAATTGCTATCCACCTCTGTAGATGTGAATTCAATTTCACGGAAACCAAGCTGAGCTGAAAGTGTCTCCACTTCCTTTCCAGAAGGGTCTTTTAACGTGAGAATTAACGCATACAGATTTGGATTCTCAGCTGACCACAATTTGGGATTCTTCACTTTTTGATTTATCTCTACCGTTCCTGTCTCCGTCGATGCGACCTCAGAAACCGGAACATTGACTCCGCCTAAAATATCATTTCCGGCTTGATCAAGCGCTTTTACATCAATGCTGTATCCGTCTTGAGCCGCTGATGATAAATTTCGCACATCCACTGATAATTTCAAATTTGCAGCAGTATAGTCTGAATTCAAATCTGTCCGAACTGTGTAATCGTGAATCTGAACAAGCGGTGCACTTGTCAGATAGACATCACGAAAAATACCGCCGTCATAAATCATATCCTGATCTTCAAACCATGTTCCGTCACAGAACTTATGCACTTTCACGGCAAGAAGGTTTTCCCCCTCCTGAAGATAGTCCGTAATATCAAAGCGATGTGGACTGTAACTGTCCTCGCTGTATCCGACTTCTTTTCCATTTACGTACACATAATATGCAGATTCCACCCCCTGGAAGTTCACATATACTCTCCGGTTATCTTCCAACATTTTATCATCTACATTAAATGTTTTCCGATACAGACCAACCGGATTGTAATTTGTCGGCGCATTTGGCACAGACACATTCTGATCATATTTTGACTGCCATGGCATCTGTACGTTCGTATAGATAGAAAAGTCAAAATCGTCCCTTGTCCAGCTCTTAGGCAATTGAACAGTCTTCCATCCGTCTGCCTCGTCTTTCTGGAATTCTTTCGTCATGAATCCGTTTGCTCCCATAAATTTCTGAGCCTGTTCCTGATTTTGCACGACAGTTAAATCCCAGTCTTCTCTGTCTCCTGTGAGAAGTTTAAAATATTCCGATCCTTCTCTGGCATTATAATCCCAAACCGCCGCCGATGCAGAGGCAATATCCTGATATGGAATCAATGTTGTCGTTGCATCCTCACGATTAATTCCAAATACGTCCTCTCCAGTTACTTTTTTGCCCTCTACATCTGTGTAGTCCGTTCCTGTCCACTCTTTGTGTGTGAACTTCGTCTTATCCACATCTGCCCTAATAGATTTTGCCGGCGATAGTTTGTCGGCTGCATACATGGTCAGACTGTTTGCCGGGAGCATCGTTCCGCTCAAGGCTGCCGTTAACACAATTGCAATAATTCTTCGTCTCTTTTGCATTCCCTTCTCCTCCTTTTCAGCAATTCAACCAACAATTATTTTGCTTCAAGTTTTATTATATCGCTTTTGTATATTATTTCAAATAATATTTTGTTTTTTTGTTCTTTTTGCACAAATATTTTTTTCTAATCACATAAAAGAACAAATAAAAAACCGCAGTGGAAACACGTTCTACTGCAGCTTTTGTTTCGATTTAGTGATGGAACAGTCTGATTCCTGTAAACGCCATCGCCATATTATATTTGTCACATGTGCTGATTACATTGTCGTCACGAACGGATCCTCCCGGCTGCGCAATATATTTCACACCGCTTTTGTGAGCACGTTCGATATTATCTCCAAACGGGAAGAACGCATCTGAGCCTAATGCTACATCTTCCAGCTTATCTAACCATGCACGTTTTTCTTCTCTTGTAAATACCGGCGGTTTTACTTTGAAGATATTCTGCCATGTTCCTTCTGCAAGTACATCTTCATATTCATCTCCGATATATAAGTCAATTGAATTGTCTCTGTCTGCTCTTCCGATGCTGTCTACGAACTGAAGTCCCAGTACCTGTGGAGACTGACGAAGCCACCAGTTATCTGCTTTTTGTCCAGCAAGACGTGTACAGTGGATACGTGACTGCTGTCCGGCACCGATACCAATTGCCTGGCCATCTTTTGCATAGCATACAGAATTTGACTGTGTATATTTTAATGTAATTAAAGCAATGGCAAGGTCAATTTTTGCCTGTTCTGTAATTTCTTTATTCTCTGTCACGACATTCGATAATAATTCATCATCAATCACAAGCTCATTTCTTCCCTGCTCAAATGTAATTCCGAACACTTCTTTATGTTCGATTGGAGCCGGCTCGTAATTTGGATCGATCTCAATGATCGCATAATTTCCTTTTTTCTTCTGTTTTAAAAGTTCTAACGCTTCCGGTTCATACCCCGGTGCGATGACACCGTCTGATACCTCGCGTTTAATTAATTTTGCGGTTGCAACATCACACACATCTGACAGAGAAATAAAATCTCCGAAAGAAGACATTCTGTCCGCACCTCTTGCTCTTGCGTATGCACACGCAAGTGGTGAAAGTTCTCCCATGTCGTCTACCCAATAGATTTTTGCCAATGTCTCATCTAATGGAAGTCCAACGGCTGCTCCTGCAGGTGATACGTGTTTGAAAGAAGTTGCTGCCGGAAGTCCGGTTGCCCTCTTCAATTCTCTCACTAACTGCCAGCCGTTAAATGCATCTAAAAAGTTGATGTATCCCGGTTTTCCGCACAATACTTTGATTGGAAGTTCTCCGTTTTCCATATAGATCTTAGATGGTTTCTGATTTGGGTTACATCCGTATTTTAATTCTAATTCTTTCATCTGTCTCGCTCCTACTTATTCTTGTTTACAATCTTTGTCTCATAGTTTCCTGTTGCAATATCAATATAACGCACAAATAACGAAACTTTGTTGTCTTCATTCAGACTGTTCCAAAGCATCTCCGTAAATGCCTCCATATCGTCTAAAATCCCAACTAATTTTGGCTCACCTTCAAAACTTGGAAGCGGATTGCCATCGCATTTATATGTATGAATAAAATGTCCTTCTCCTGCTACCGGATTCTCATATGCAAATGTATAACGGTTGCATGCATCCGGATTCCCATTATTGCTTTTCAAAATGGACATTGCATAATTGTATGTTCCATTTTCAATGTGCATAATTCCGGAAATACGAGGTGTATAGTTCGGTGCATCCGGCTCAAATTCTCTGCTTCTTAAAGACTGCTCAAAAGTCAGCTGTTTATCCATTCCCTCATAAATTGTATCTGTTTGATCACCATTTGTTACAATTGTTTTGTTTCCCAAAACTCTTACTGGTGCATAAATAATTAAACTTGGATCTGTTAATTTTGAAGGGTCAAATGCCTGTGTGCGGATTCCTTCTCCCTCCTCTACGAATACACGATTTCTACTGTTCTCACTTCTTCCCATGATGAAGTACGCAGTCACTGCTTTTGTTCCGTCTGGAGTTTTTCCAATGATAATTCCACGTCCCGGATAAGCGTTTCCCTGTAATTCTTTTTCGATTGATAACATTTCCATGAATATTCTCCTTTGATTTCTGTGATAATCGTTTCTTAACTTCTTCCTTTTCATTATAACTTATAACTTCTTCTTATTGTATTACAATTTACTAATAAGTTCTTATAATGTTTATTAATATCAAACCTCTTTTTCACTCCAAAAAAGTCTTCCACTAAATGGTGCCAATACAATCTCTCCGTCCCGAATCACTTCTATTTTCTTCTCTGTACTTCCGCCGTAAATATGCCAGTCACTGTTCATGCATTCCTCAAGTATTCGGTTTTCCGCCTCTTCTATGACACATTCCTGCTCTTCATCTGAAAAATTAAACACTGCCACAAGCGTCTTCTCTCCTTTTCCCCGCTCGTAAGCATACACAGACTGCTCCGTCGCATCATCCACAAGCCAACGAAACATCTCTCTGTCATACTCATCTTTATAAAGCTGTTCCTCCTGACAATACAACTCATTCAACTTCCGAATATAGTGATAAAATCCATCGTGCATCGGAAATTTCAGTAACTCCCAATCCTGCTGCCGCTTTTCATCCCACTCTCGGAACTGTGCAATCTCATTTCCCATGAAATTCAACTTTTTCCCCGGATGGGTCATCATATACAAATAAAATGCACGGCACTGGCTGAATTTATCTTCATAATCTCCCCACATCTTCTGTATAATTGTCGCTTTTCCATGGACAACTTCATCGTGCGACAGTGCAAGAAGATAAAGTTCATTGTAAAAATAATCCATTGAAAATTTTAATTTGTAATAATGCTCCGGTCGTTCTTTTGGCGGAGTTTTAAAATAATTCAACGTATCGTTCATCCAGCCAAGATCCCATTTATAATCGAATCCCAGTCCATCGTATTCTACAGGAGCCGTCACTTTCAAAAACGTTGTCGAATCTTCTGCAATGAGCATCGCAGTCGGATGCAGTTTTTGCAATCCTGCATTCATATTTTTCATAAATGTAAGCGCACAAGGATTCACGCCCCGATCCGGCTCTCCCTGCCAGTAAATCGCACGGCTGATTGCATCCATTCGTATTCCGTCAAAATGATACTCTTTCAGCCAGTAATTTGCGGCAGACTGCAAAAAGCAGCAGACTTCCCGTCTGGAATAATCAAAATTTCTTGTTCCCCACTCACTGTCTGTCACATCACTTTGCACATACTCATACAACTCTGTTCCATCATATTTTGCCAGTCCATAATAATCCGTCGCAAAATGAATCGGAACAAAATCCATAATCACGCCGATTCCCGCCTGATGACATTTATCCACCAGCTCCATCAAATCTCTTGCAGTTCCATAACGTGATGTAGGACTGAAATATCCTGTATTCTGATACCCCCATGAACAGTCTGCCGGATGTTCGCTGAGCGGAAGAAATTCCAGATGTGTATACCCATTCTCTTTCGCATGTGCAATCAATTTATCTGCAATCTCATGATAGCGATACCAGCCATTTTCATCTTTCTCATTTGTTCTCCATGAACCGAGATGCACTTCATAAATATTAAGCGGTCTGTTATAATTTTTGTCTCTGTTTTTCATCCACACTTCATCGTGAAATCTGTATTCCGACAAATCCACAATATAAGAAGCGCTGTTCGGTCGAAGTTCCATACCGAAACCATACGGATCACAATGTTCTACTCTCCACCCTTCTTTCGTATAAATCACATATTTATACATCATCCCGACTTTTGCCCACTCACATTTCAGTTCATAAACTCCGCTTTTTTCAAGCGGAATCATTTCCTCTTCCGTCCATTGATTAAATTCTCCAAACACCGTAACTTTAGACGCCCCCGGTGCGTAAGTCCGAAACATCACTCCGTCTTTTTCTTCATGTGCTCCAAAATATTCATATGCGTCAAATGCCTGACCCTCATAAAATTCCTGAAGTTTCATACTAATTCTCCTTCAATACAATCTCATCTATTTTTTCTAACTCTTCCTTCGTAAACGCTGCACTTTCAAGCACTTTTAAATTCTCCAAAATCTGTTCTGGTTTCGATGCACCAATCAGAACACTTGTCACATCCTCATCTTTTCGCACCCATTTCAGCGCCATCTGTGCAAGACTTTCTCCGCGCTCTTTTGCAATTTCATTCAATTGCTGAATTTTCTGCATCTTCGCTTGCACTGTCTTCTCCTGTAAAAATCTTCCATCGGTACGGATTCTGCTGTCCTGTGGAATCCCATTCAGATAGCGGTCTGTCAGCATTCCCTGTGCCAGCGGGCTAAATGCGATGATTCCTTTTCCCTCTTCTCGCGCTGCCGCTTTCAATCCATTTTCCTCAATCGTACGGTCAAAAATAGAGTATCTGTTTTGATTAATTACAAACGGACAATTCAAATCTTTCAAAATCGCACATGCCTTTTTCATCGTCTCCCCATCGTAATTAGATATTCCCGCATACAAAGCTTTTCCACTCTTAACAGCGGTGTCAAGCGCTCCCATCGACTCTTCAAGCGGCGTCTCAGGATCCATACGGTGATGGTAAAAAATATCGACATACTCAAGCCCCATTCTCTTTAGGCTCTGATCCAGACTTGCCAGCATATATTTGCGGCTTCCAAAGTCGCCATAAGGCCCGTCCCACATCAAATACCCTGCCTTCGTGCTGATGATCATTTCATCTCGATGCGCTTTCATCTCCTTCTTCAAAATACGCCCGAAATTTTTCTCTGCACTTCCCGGTTCCGGTCCGTAATTGTTTGCCAGATCAAAATGTGTGATTCCGTTGTCAAATGCCGTAAAACACATCTGTTTCATCGTTTCAAAATTTCCGGTATCTCCAAAATTATGCCACAGACCGAGCGAAACCTCTGGAAGTTTCAACCCACTCTTACCACATCGATTATAATTCATCGTTTCATATCTGTTTTTCTCTGCCTGATACATCTGAATCACCTGTTTCCCTTTCTCTGTAAAATGTCCAAAATTGTTTTCTCAGTTCCTATCATTCCCGGCGAGGCAATCTCTCCCATATTCCGCATTGTCTCCTCTGGTGTATTTCCGATAATTCCATGCACATCGTCAATATAGACGCCGTCCATCGCAAGCTCCGCCGATTGATATGCCGCATCTACAGCCGCAATCCCTTTCATCGTGCACCCTTGATTTCCGCCATCGCAGATCATTCCCGTAATACTTCCTGCCATATTATTAATCGTATGTTCCATCATCTCTACGGTTCCTCCACGCAGATACACAAGTGCGCAAGCCATTCCGGTCCCCGCCGCAATGGCACAGCCACAAAATGCAGACAGTTTTCCGGAATATTCTTTGATATACATACAGATCAAATAACTCAATGCGGTCGCCCGCAGAAGCTGTTCTTTTGAATATCCATTTACTTTATAGGCTGCATACAGCGGCATCGTCGCAATAATTCCATGCGCTCCCGACCCTGTAATACTCATCGCCGGTTTATCCAAACCAATCACTCTCGCCTCAATCGCCGCATTACAAAGAAGTGACGCTGTCTTTTGTTCCTCTCCAGAAAAAACCATTCCTCCATTTTTTCTTAACAAAGATTTTGCAAATGTCGTTCTTTCACTGGTCATCCCCGCTTCAAACAGCTCCAAATTCACACGATATGCCTCCCATATAAATTCCAGTTCCGACACATCTGCAATATCTGCATACTCGCATAGCTGCCGAAATGTATACCTGTGAATTTGCGGTTTTTCTTCTGCCTCTCCACCTTTTGTTTTCTCTTTTGAGTTAGCAAAACGCACTTCTCCATTTACTACAATTCCAGTAATATTCGTGTGTGTATCTTCAATTGTCACAACTGCCTGATCAAGCTTTGTCTTTACTTCCACTTCTATAAATATTCTACTAGAAATATCCTGAAGTATAACCTGCACTTTTCCCTGTTTCACAAGTTTTTCTGCTCTTTCTGCGTCCTTTTGCTTTACATCTGAAAGCGATTCCAATCCCAATTCTTCATTTCCAGCAATTGCTCCGAGTGCCGCTGCAAACTCGCTCCCAACTTCTCTACTGTTTGGAATTCCACATGTAAATGCATTCTTATACATGCCGCTATTCAACTTCACCGTGACAGATATAACTTCGCCGCTTGTATAACTTCTCGCCTTCGCAGCTGCAAATGCAATCGCCCCCGGTTCTGTCACTCCGAGTGCGGGTCTCATATCTGACCGAATCAGCCTTGTAAGTTCTTCCACAAGACTCCCTCCTTAAATATACATATATGCTTTCTCTTATCATACTACAAAAGGGAGGTTTGCACCTCCCTTTTTTTGAATTATCTTATTTTCTTTTTCATTTGACGAATAACTGCAAATACAGATGCCAATACTGCTGCAAGTAACACAATCGGAGTTGCGGAATCTCCCGTAACCGGTTTGTTTCCACTGCTTGTATTGCTGTTATTACCACCACTGGTATTATTATTTTCAGGTTTTTGTGTCACACTTGTTTTCTCAACAAGTTTATCCGCCGCATCTGCCAATTGATGAATTGCAGCATCTACTTCTTCTTGAGTTGCACTTTCTTTATCCAGCATTGCTTTTGCATTTTTAAGTGCTCCTTCGTAAACCGTCCAACTCTCCTTTGTATAACCTTCCTGTTTGTAATATCCAATACATTCATCGTAGTATTTTTGCAGTTTCGATTTATCAACTGCTGTCGGTAATTTGGCAACTGTTCTTTCTTCCTCAAAACCACAGGCAACACAAGCTCTTCTTTCTAAACCTTCTTCTTTGTCTGTCGCCTCTTTCACTACTTCCCACTGACCAAACTTATGTCCCAAAGCCGGAATCACTGTGCTTTCTTTCACTGTTACACCACACTGTAAGCATACTACTTTCCCTGTAGCTCCATCTTCCGTACAAGTTGGTTCTTTTGCACCTTGAATTTCTGTTTTCTCATGTTCGCATGCTTTGAATACTGCTTCAATTGTAACATCTGTATCAGATTCTACTGTATAACGACTTACCGCGCCAACTGATTTTCCGTTTACAAGCACATCTTTGATAGAATAACCTGCATTTGCTTTTATCGCAAATGTTTTCAATTTCCCTGCCTGCACTTTCATCGTGCCATTTTCATCTAGTTTGCCCGTTACCGGTGTAATCATACCGTTTTCTCCAGCTTTTGTTGTCACTGTAATCATAATCGGCTCTGCTTTTTCATAAAGTGCAATCTCTCTCGCCGTAGGATGTTCTCCTCCTGCCATTGTCTTTGCAGTCAAACGAATCTTATCTGTCTTAATCACTTCTTTGAACACAGCATCCTGAGCCGCTGTTGAATTGCCTTGGTTTTTAAATGTTCCACTGCAGACCTCTTTCCAAACAGTCTTTCCGGCGTCATCTGTTCCTGTTGCCGCCTCAATAATATAATTTCCAACTGTACCAGTATCTCCCGCTTTTGGAATATATGTCAATTTTGCAATCTCTTTTGCTTCTTTCAGCGTCATCTCAACACTGATTCCGTTTGGATGATTTTTCAGTTTTCCAGCATCCCCCCACTGTGCATGCCAAAATGTGTCAAGATTTTCATCAAACGCATTCTCAATGCCCTGTTTATGCTCTGCTGTTTTTTCTTCCGATGTCGCCGTCACTGTCTTGTATACATCTTTTGGAAGTTTTTCTGCTGTCACATCTTCCGGCTGTCTTTCCTGATCTAAAATCGTAATCTTTGCTTTCGATGTAAATCCAAGAATCAGACCTTCATTCTTTGTAGATAATTCTTCTGTAAAGTACTGGTCTCCGGTATCTTTTGTATTCCGTCTCGTAATCACAACAACGTCTTTTTCTTTCTCTCCATCTGCAAATGTTACCGTTGCTGTTCCTTCTGTATCAAAATCATCTTGAATTGCAGTTCCCGGATTAGGCGCTACTGTCACAGTTGCCTCTCCCTTGCTTCCGCCGACACGAACTAATTTCATCTTCATCTCAGAATCTTCTTTCATCGTGTACTCTGCTTTCTCGATTCCTACCATTCCAAGACCGCCATTATTAATTACATATGCACCTTCTATACCAATTGCTTTGTTGTCATTGTTGGTAACTTCCAGTTTCAATGTATGTTCTCCGTCCTCCAAATCATCAGACGTGAAAATAATCTGACCAACCGCTCTCTTAGATGCATTCGTATTAATCTCCACTGCTTTTCCGTCTACTGTCACAGTTGCCTTTCCATGTCCGGAATCTAATGTACCGATAAGATATACTTTTGATCCTTTAAATTTCATTTCAAAAGAAGCACCTTTTTTTGCCCACACATTTGTGCCATTCAAATATTGACTTCCATCTTCCTTTGTCCACCCATTACTGAATGTAAATGCTTCATCTCTTTCATCAATGACCTGCATTCCTTCCGGAGCTGCTGATGGTGACTCAAAATCAGAAGTCGCTTTGTATACTCCTACTTCCGAAATCATCGGCACTTCTTTACTCGTTGTAACTGTAATACGAATTTTATCTGCTTTTACAACGCCTTCTCTGCAAAGTCTCTTTGCACCGATTGTTGTTCCCTGATCAAATACTTTCCAGTCACTTCCTTCATTACTATACTCTACTTTGAACTGTTTAATACGCTGGCCGAACTGAATCGCCTCTTCAATCGATACAACATCAAATGATTTCGTTCCGCCAAGATCTACTACTAGCTGACCTGTTGTCGTATTATCGTTCACAGTCCAATATGTATCATCTTTTCCATCTAATACATTTTCCGGTGAATAAGCCACATCATTACCACGCACTTCTGTTGCTTTTGCAGTTCCATGTGCTGCTAAGTTAGATTTGAACGTTTCTTTGATGTTCTGTCCAAATTCTTTCACTCTCTGTAAGATTGCCTCATCAATCTTTCCCTGTGTATTTGGAGGAATATTCAAAAGCAGCGGCGAGTTATGTCCAACAGAATTGAAATACATTCCCGCAAGATCCTCCACACTCTTTGGCGTATTCTTCGTTGTTCCCCAGAACCAGCCGGAAGTAATACGCGCATCACTTTCCGGAACCGTCCACTGGTTTCCGTCTTCGTAACCAACTGTGTAGGCGCCTACTTTTTTACTGTCAATTGTATTATTATCATAATTTACTTTTGATTTTGACCATGTCTCTTCGTTCGCATATCCGAGCTCATTTCCAATCCATCTTACTGTTGTGTAAGCTTCCGCCCCAAACAGCATACAGTCTGAATCAAATCCTGCTTCTTTTCCTTCATGTTTCTGAATGGTAGCGAACCATTTTTGAAATTCATACTCCTGATATCCGGCTCCGCTTCCTTTTGCACCGTCCATCCACACTTCTTTAAAATGTCCATTATTTCCATATTTTTGATTGCCCAAGATTTCTTCCAGCTGATTGTTATAATATTCATTATAATCTTTTGCATCCCGTTCTTTTACATCAGCCCAAGTTAACCCTTCAATCGGTTCACTTTTTCCATTTACAAGACGAACTAACGCTTTTCCATCTTTATCTTTATAGCCGTAACTGTCATCATGAATATCCCAAGGCGATAAATACAGTCCCATATCGACATCATACTTCGTACATGCCGCTGAAATCTCAGCCAACACATCTCCACCTAAGCCATTATAATTCTTTGATGCATAACTTGTGGACTCCACATCATACTCTGTATGTTTACTATTCCAAATACAGAAACCATCGTGATGTTTTGCTGTAACAATCAATTTTTCAAATCCTGCTTCTTTGATTGCTTCTACAAACGTATCTGCATCAAAATCTTCTTCTAATTTAAAAATCTCATCCGGCTTTTTGTCTCCATATTTTTCCCCCCACTCAATTTCATTGAAGGTATTCGGACCAAAATGGCAAAATGCCGCCAATTCTTGTTTCTGATACTCATACTGATTTGCATTCGGCACTACACTATCTTTTTTCGGCGCCACTGTATGACGATCTGCTAACTGTTCTTTTCCCACTAACGCACTTTCTCCCGCAAACGCCGTCATTGTTTCCGATGGTAAAAATTGTCCTATCATAAGCGCTGCCATCAAAAGACTAACTATTTTTTTCTTTTTCATAACGTTCCCCTTTCTTTTTTCAGAAATTTTAATATCAATATGCTTCTTATTTTATCACTAATACAATATTTGTTGCAATATCTTTGATTTTTATATACTTTTTCATCGTTTTGTATTATAAAATCGTTTCTTTATATGTTTTTAAACAATATTTTTGTTTGTTTTGCACAATTTTTTCTCCGCTCTTCCAAAAAAAGAAGAGCGATACAAGCTCTTCTCTCCGCCTATATCACTCTTCTTTCACAGAAGTATTTTAATCTTCTTTATTTTTCCTTTTTCCTAAAACAGCTAATGAAGATGCCGCTGTTGCCAACCAGAGCATGATTGATGCCGGATCTCCAGTTGTCGGAACTTTACTTTGTGTTGTTGTTCCATTTTGTGTAACTGGTTTCTTATCCACTACCACCTTCTTCAAATTCTGGACTGCCTTTTCCAAATCTGCTTTTGCTTGTTGTATTTCTTTCTGTGTTGCATCTTCTTTTGCCAATACAGCTTTGGCAGTGTTTAAAGCTTCTGCATATTCTTTCCAACTGTCTTTTGTATATTTAGCTTCTTTATAAGATTCCACACACTTATCATAGTATGTTTGCAAGGCAGATTTATCTACTTTTTCTGGTTCTACCGGTTTCTTTTCTACCAGTTTATCCATCGCTGTCTGAAGTGCTGCCTTTGCATCATTTACTTCCTGCTGTGTTGCTTTTTCATTTCCCGCAACTGCTTTTGCAGATTCTAATGCTTTCTTAAATGCTTCTTTTTCTGCTCCATCCTCATAGTTTCCTAAGTCTTTTCCTTCTGCATCTTTAATAACTGCATTTAATTGTGACTTATCTACTTTTTCTGGTTCTACCGGTTTCTTTTCTACCAGTTTGTCCATCGCTGTCTGAAGTGTCGCCTTTGCATCATTTACTTCCTGCTGTGTTGCTTTTTCATTTCCTGCAACTGCTTTTGCAGATTCTAATGCTTTCTTAAATGCTTCTTTTTCTGCTCCATCCTCATAGTTTCCTAAGTCTTTTCCTTCTGCATCTTTAATAACCGCATTTAACTGTGACTTATCTACTTTTTCTGGCGCTGGCTCTGTTTCACTGATTCGTTTAATCTCAAATTTATCAATCTGTGGTCCTTTCCCTGTATCTGGTGCTGTGAAAGAAAGCATTCCCGCTCCATCTTTTTTCACATCCAGTTCAAACGTTGTTGTTTTTACTTGCAATGAATCATTTACGTTTGTATTAGCTACAGCTGTTTGTCCTGCTACAACATTTCCATCTTTTTCTGCCCACGCAAGTTTATTTGTATCCGAACCACTTCTATAAGTTAATTTCACTTCATACTTACCTGCTTTTGCTGTGTAAGCATATTTAATATAGTCTTTATAAGCTAGACAATTTACATATTTACCATTGCTTGCCCAAGTTTCTTTTGCAATTTCAAGTGGCCAACTAGGATCTGAATCTGCATCCGTACTATTCACTAATTCTGTCGCATGCTCCGCCTCTAACGTCTTCACTTCATCTTTCTTTGTCGGGAACTCAAACGGATTCTTTTCTGTATATTTGAAGTCTTCTGCCACAAATGTAGCTTCAATCTTCACATCTGCCGCTACATTTTTCACTGTATAAGTTGTAACAGCTCCCACTGAAACTCCATTCACTTTTACATCCGCAACACGATAGCCTTCATTTGGCGTAATTGTAAATGTTGCATCCATTCCAGCTTCTACTTTATCTGGTCCTGTGATAGAACCATTTGTTCCTGCTGTTTTTGTCACATTATACTCAACTGTCTGTACTTCTTTTGCTACAATGTCAAACTTGTCAAGCTGTGGTGCATTATGTCCTTCTGCCCCTACGAAAGTCAACACACCTTCTCCAGGTGTAAGCACTTTCATTTCAAATGCCTTCTCATGATAAGCAGCCGCCTGATCGCTTGCACCTGCAGTAACATTCCCAGCTTCCACTTTACCATTTTCTTCTGTCCATTTGAATCCATTCTGTTCATCACC
The DNA here is from genome assembly GCF_059731825.1 of Faecalimonas nexilis. Lineage (NCBI taxonomy): Bacteria > Bacillati > Bacillota > Clostridia > Lachnospirales > Lachnospiraceae > Faecalimonas > Faecalimonas nexilis. The sequence continues at coordinate 3,092,467 of NZ_AP029189.1, forward strand.
ACTTCTATAACGTACTGTCACTGTATAAGTTCCAGCTTTTGGTGCGTTATAGTATAATTTAGCCTGATCGTTAGAATTCAAACAATTCAAGAACTTACCATTGCTAGCTGTCTGTTCTTCTGTTACTTGCAACGGCCAATTATTATCTCCCTCAGTATTGTTTGTGAGCTGCATCAATTCTGCTTCTAAAGTTGCTGATGCATCTTTCTTACTTGGGAACTGGAATCTGTTATTCTCGTCATAATTGCCTTTATCTTCTGTTTTCCCATCACGAATCACTACTCTTGCCGGTGTATTAAATCCTGTAATACATCCTTGAGATGGACTGTTTAATTCTACTGTAAACGCCAAATTATCTACATTTACCGTCTTAATCTGAACTTCAAATTTCTTTTCTGTCTCACCCTCCGCAAAAGTAAGCGTTCCCTTTGCATCTGCATTAAAGTGATCTTGAATTGCACTTCCTGGATTCACTGCATAATTTACAGTTGCTGTTCCTTTAGAGCCACCAAGACGCTTCACCGTGAATTCTGCCATAGACTCTTCATTCACTTCAAACGAAGTTGCTGACAAATCAAACATTCCTTTTCCTTCATTGTCTAATACAAGAGCTGCATCAAGTCCTGTTGCCTTATTTTTCGGAACAATTCTCAATGTATGCTCCCCATCTGACAGCGTGTCTGATTCAAAAATTCTTTGCTGTAACTTTCTTGTATCACCGTGAGTATCAATAGTTTTCACCAATTGATTATCGATATAGACATCCGCTGTACCATGATTTGGATCTATTGTTCCAAGAAGCCATATTTTTGTTCCCTTGAATTTAACGGTTGCTTCCACTCCCGATCCAGGATTTGCCCAGCGTCCTGTTCCTCCTGTGTATGCATCTCCAGAATCATTGCCCCAACTTCCTTTAAATTCAAATTTGCTATCTGTATCCTCTATAACACCAAGACCTTCCGGGATTCCATTTCCAAGTGCAAAATCTGCCGCCGCACGGTATACACCAACTTCGCTGATGATTGGCGCTTTATGCTCTGCTTTTTCAGAAGTCTTAACTGTAATCCGAATCTTATCTGCTTTTACTGGGTTCTTTCTACAAAGTCTTTTAGCTCCAACCGTCTTTCCTTTGTCAAAGAGCTTCCATCCTTCTGACCCATTTTTATACTCCACTTTAAATTCACTAATTCTTTGGCCAAATTGAATCGCCTCTTCAATTGATACAACATCAAACTGCTTTGTTTCGCCTAAATTCACTTCTAACGTTGCCTCTGTTGCTGCCGTTTTATCATCTGTCGTCCAATATGTCTCTTGATTGCCATCCAAAACTTTATTTGGCGAATATGCTTTATCATTTCCACGCACTTCGCTTGCTGTGCAGGTTACTTTTTCTCCTTTTGCAAGATTTGTAGAAAATGTTTCTTTTACTGCACTTCCAAATTCTTTCACTCGATTAAGAATTGCATCATCTACCGTTCCCTTATTGTTCGGTGGAATATTCAAAAGAAGCGGTGCATTATGACCAACAGAATTAAAGTACATATTCGACAACTGCTCCATGCTCTTCGGCAAATGTTTTCCATTGCCCCAGAACCAACCAGATGTAATACGAGCATCTACTTCCGGAACAGTCCATTTGTTTCCTTCCGCATATCCATTGGAATAATGGTCTGTCGGGTCACCTTTAAAATCATCCGCTTTTTGGCTAGGATCATTTTTAATCTTATTATCCTCTGTCAATATAGATTTTGACCATGTCTCATCTGCCGCCGCACCATCTTCATTTCCAATCCAACGAACTGTTGCATATGGACCTGCACCAAAAATCATACATTCCCCATCTTGCCCTTCATATTCTTGAATTGTATCATACCACTGTTTAATATTATAATCCTGCGGGTCTGCTCCTCCACCTTTTGCTCCATCCATCCAAATTTCTACAAATTTTCCTTTATTTCCGTACTTATCATTACTCAAAATTTCTTTCAACTGGTTGTTATAAAATTCATTGTAATCTCCAGGAGAATTGTTTCCATAAGATGGTTCATGAATATCCCACGGCGAAAGATAAAGTCCCATATCTAAATCCGCATCAGAGCAGGCTTTGGAAATTTCAGCAAGAATATCACCTCCCATGCCATCATAATTTTTCTTAGCATAGTCTGTCGATCCTACATCATATGTAGTATAATCACTGTTCCATAGACAGAAACCATCATGATGTTTTGCTGTAATAATTAACTTTTTAAAGCCCGCATCTTTAATTGTTTTAACTAATGTCTCCGCATCAAAATTTTCTTTCAGAGTAAAAAGTTGATTTGGATCTGTATTCCCATAATTATCTCCCCACTCTTTTCCTGTGAAAGTGTTTGGACCAAAATGACAAAACGCTGCCAATTCATCCTTTTGATACTTATATTGATTTTTATTCGGAACCGCTTTGTCTTTTTCCGGAGCCGCTGTTTTTTTATCCGTTAATTGCTCCTCTCCTACCATTGTTTTTTCTTCTGCCGAAACAATCATTGTTCCAAGCGGAAATGTCTGTCCAAGCATTGCACCAGCAAGTAAAAAACTAAGTATTTTTTTCCTTTTCATAATCTTTCTCCTTTTCCTTTTTAGAAAATTGTATATAACATTTCTATATCATAACACATTTGTATACAACAAACAACCTTTTGGAATTTTTAAATATTTTTTTATGCTTTATGCACTGTTTTCCTCTCATTTTTTCAGCATTTTTCATAAAATAAAAAGGAGCTATCGCTCCGTAGATGAATTTTCATCCACAGAGCCGATGCTCCCTTTTTTCTTTTTCTCTAGTTTTAAATCGTGTTCCTTTTCTTTTGCCTTCATATTTTCTCTTATGATTGCAAATTTATTTTTCATTTTAAACGGAACATACATCATTTTCTTTCCTGTTTTTTCTTTGATAAATTTCTCAAATTCTTCTTGCTTGCCTTCCACAAAACTTTTTCTTGGAAGCGGATACAAATCATCCCCCTCTATTCCAATATAATAATTTTTCTCATCCATATACAAAGCAGCAACTTCTTTATAACTTTTCGAAAACCCTTTTGAATCTCCACTATTTTTGATTCTGATCTCTCCATCAAAAAAACTAGTATCTACTTCCCAGTCATTTTGATAAATTTTATCATTTTTCTTTAATTGCATAACACCGATGCGATCCCTTGTACAAGCAAGCACACAGAACACAGCTCCAAACACCAAACACAGCCACATTGCCAATGAACCTTGTTTCATACCAGTTCCAATAATCAAAAACCCTACTCCGATGATTCCCAGACGCGCCGTAGCCTTTGGATGATTTACACGAAAAGAAAATTTTACAAAATCTTTTAAAAGTTCTTTTGTATGTTTCGTTTTTACTCTATATCTTATTGACATCTCTTATCTATTCTTTCTGCTCTTTTTGACGTATCTTTAATTTTAATTTTGCAAGTGCTAGTTTACAATCACGTTCTGTCATATTATTCTCACCTACAACATTCGTCTCCTCACCACTCGCACTTTTATTCATATCAACAACTCCATCTAAATAATCATTTACAACTACAAATTGTGCTACTGTACCATTAAATGTAATCCCTGTAACTGGAATTCCTCTTGACCCAATCTGTTCCATTGTATTTGTATAATCTACATGACTGTTTCCCCAACCATCACAGGAAAGAATTACACCGTCAGCTCTCATACACTCTGCCCATACAGCTGCTCTCGTTCCGACAAGCATTTTATCTTCATTTCCATCTGGCGAACCAACCAACATTACTCCCATTAAATCTACATCTGTATCTTTTGAAACAACATCTAACAACGGATCTCTAAAATGATGCAATGATGTTTCTTTTGTCGAAGGACCAATTCCCATAGTGCACACCTCCTACTGCATAGATCGGATAATACCATCTCGATATTCATTCGGTGTCAAAATCACCGGCATATTACCCATATCTATAATTGATTTACCACCTTCTACACCTGAAGGCTCTTTTGCAAATAAATGTGTATCATACATTGCGCCTTGTCCGGCCACCTGCTTAATAATAAGCACTCGTTTTTTACCAGGTCTTACGATATCATGATATTCATGACGTTCCGTACACAAATTCCCCTTAAATTTTTTTAGTTGATCCCGATAACTCTGAATAAATTTGTCACATGCTCTATGTGCAGCTGTCGGTCCTGGTCTTTCCTGCCCCATTCCCGCAGCCAGCGTTACATCAAACGATATAATCACATCCTCATCTCCAGGTGTCCCCGCTCGATTCAAATACAACATATCTTTCAGATTACCTTCAGAAGAACCAAATTCATGTGTCTGTTTCCCGTTAACATCCACACCAGTTAAAATGACATAAACTCCTGTAATCGTATGGGTAATTCCTTCGCCAATCTTTCCAAGCACTTTTGTAGAAATCGGTATAATATCCATCATCGTATTCGTCCAACGATCATGTTCTCCCGGTTTAATAATCTGGATATCAATTTTTTCAATCAATGGCTCTGACCCAACTAGCTCTTCTATCATCTCTTTGCTGACAGTCATTTTACCATCTGTTGTAATATGATTATGCTCTCCCCAATCCACTTCATTCATGTGGTATGCTTTAATTACCAAACGACGTAAATCCTTTTCTTTCTCTGCCATCTTTCACACCTCCCAGTCAGTTATCTAGTACCATTATACCGTACTATCTTTCTTTTTCCAACTGTTTTACTCTCTGTTTAGAAAAAGGACAGATGTAAAAACATCCGCCCTTCATCTACTAATAAATTAAACTTTGGCTACATATTCAAATGGCAATGGAACAATCTTTCCAGGTGTCTGGATTTCTACTAATTGTTCTAATGTTGCTTTTACAATAGCTGTCTGTTGTTCCACATTGTTAGGAGCACCAGCATTAGCACCCATAGGTACCAACGGAGCTACCGCACGTGGTGTACCAGTTTGACGTACAACTGGTGGAAGAGCTGCAATAATAATTGTAGGAATTCCAGCTTCTTCAATCGCTCTCTGCACCAATACTGCAGAGCGGTGGCAAGTACCTCAGCCAGCGGTGAGGACAACTGCATCTACGCCCTCTTCTTTGAACATCTGAGCAATAGCCGGACCAGTCTCATGTTTAAATTTCTCCTGGTTTCCACCACCACCCATGAAACCTGCGTGTACAGGTGCACAAGCTTTGATAAATCCTTCTTTTGCTAATTCGTGAATTCTATCAATTGGGAACATACAGTTGATGTCTTTATTAACATCACCATTGTCATATCCACCATGAGAAACCATTAATTCACTTGATTTCATCTGGTCAGTAATTTTTCTCCAAGTAAAGTCACCTGCAAGGTTAAATCTCTTGTCTTCTTTGTGGTGTACACCAGCTGCTGTAGCAAGAGCAATTGTCATGTCTTTTAACTCTTTTGTTACAGGAGTCCATACCATCGGCGGAGTAATCGGAACGAAAATTTCTGATTGCATTCCTTTAACAGTTGTTAAACTCATTTCTTATACCTCCTTGTTATTCTCTTCATTTTTGGCACGCATTTCTTCCTGGCGCCTATTGTAGACATCTAGGTTACTGACATATTTATCATTGGCTTCCGGACCAAGCTGCTCTATAAAACTCATGTTCCATGCAACTTCCTGTCCTACCACAAGCGGATAGTCCGTAATCAGCATTCTCATCGGAATCTTCAAGTATCCAAGACGACCTTTTAAGTCTATTGCAACACAGCCGTCATGAACTTCCACAATTACGCCTTCCATCTTAATTATCTTATCGCCATATTTCATAATTCGTCACCTAGCTTTTAGTCGTATTTTTCTTTTCTCTTTTCACTCATTGGTAATGACTGTTCATTAGCAACTAACTCGATTGGTTTTCCAGTTACGTTAGAGATTAATTCTACGTTTGTAGATTTTACGTTTGGATTCCATTTCTTTTCAGCTTTCTTAACTTCTGTTCCAGCCATAGCATCTTTTAACATTGCAAGAGCTCTGATAGCATCTTCATGGCAAAGTGTGTTACATGCAAGAACTTCGTTTTCGATACCTGATTCAGATTTGTTGTTATCTACCATGTGAGTCATGTATTTGTTACCAACAACAAGTGCTCCCTGAACTGCACAGAATGACATACCAACTACAGGAACGCCTCTCATACCGATTTGTTCATGGTGGCTTGCAAAGTCAATGTGGTTGTTTCCGAAACCTTCTGTTGTAACGAAAGCTCCATCTACGTCTAATGCTTCTACCATCATACCAACACGTTTTGATACATAGAATTTTTCTGCATTGATCTGAGGAGAACCAACAAAGATAACTCCACAAAGGTCAACTTCTTCATCATGAAGTACTTCAAGAACAAGTGGCTCTCTCCAGTAATGTCTTGACATTTCTTTAGAAGCTGGTCCGATACATGTTAATGCATGGATACATCCGTCTAATACTTCCAATGGAGATACCATAACCGGAACGTTTCCTAAGTCAACGTTTGGTTTTCCGCCAAGAATACCAACTGGCTCAACCGGCAGGATTAAGTTGTCGTGCATAGCACCTTGTCCCATGATTTCTTTTACGATAACAACTTTTTTCTTTCCTGGTCTTCTTACTTGCTGGAATTCTTCTGTATCTACGATAAGAGATTCATCAAGTTTCTTCAATGCTTCTCTGATTTCCTGAGTGATCACATCTGTTGCTGTATGAGCAGCTAACGGACCTGGTCTTTCCATGTTTGTTCCTTCTTTGATAACCACTTCAGTTTTAATGAAGATTTCACCTTTTTCAGGTGCACCCGGACGTCCCCACATAATGTTTTCGTCTAAGTATCCTTCTGAAGAACCAAACTCACCAATCTGAACACCATTTGCATCTGTACCTGTTACCATCATAACAACGCCGTCAAGCACTCTTGTAGCACCTGAACCGATTTCATCATCGCCGTCTTTTGTAGCGATTGGCTGAACATCCATGATTGTTTCTGAATATGTGTGGTACTGTTCTGGTGTAATAATATCAATCTTTAAGCTGTTAACAAGTTCCTGTGAAGCTACTGCTTCTTCTTCAATTCCTTCACGGATGTAAAGAGTTGTTCCCTCGATCTTTGTCTCTGGTCCTCTCTTAACTTCTGTGATGTTGAAGTGTTTTCTTGTAAGTGTTCTAACAACTTTTACTTCTTCATTGTTTGCTGCTGCCGGAGCTGCTTCAACTGCTGCTACAGCTTCTGCTGGTACTTCTACTGCCTGAGCTGCACCTGTACCGATTCCCATTGGTAACTCGATATCGATATCTTTACCTTCTCCAATATGAATCTTTAATGTTCCACCTGATACTGTTGTTGTAGCTGTTGCTGGAACTGCTGCTACTGGAGCTGCTGTTTCTTCCACAACTTCCTCTGCTGGTGCTGCCTCTACCTGCACAGCATCGATAACATCAGCTGTAACCGGTGTAAGAGAATCACAAGTTTTTGTAAGTTTTGCACCTAAGATCTGTTCGATAGTTAAGCAACCATCTAAATTTAATAGCCCTGAATCCACCAAATCATCAAAAATTGTTGGATCTTCTAAGTTTTCTGGGCCAATTGTAATACCTGCTTCTGCTCTACAGCATAATACTGCAGGATCCTTTGCATGTTCTTTACATGTTTCGGCTGTAATTGACATAATTTCTTACCTCCTTATTTTGTTTGTCCTCGGGTTTCCCCAGTGTATATATCCCAATCACTCTTCCGTCTCCGCAAAGATGATTCATCTAAGTTCTGGAAAATCGGGGGTTTTCCACGTGATTCGGCTGGTGATAGTTATACCGTTATCTAAATATCTTGTTCTACTTTTTTAGACACTCTTAAGTATCTGTAAAGCGGATGTCCAATTGTTCTCATCACGTGATCTGTCTGATGGAATACTTTCAAGCCCATCTTCGGCGCAGATCCCATAACTGTATTGGAACAGTCAGAGCAGTTACCAATTACTATATATTCACATTTATCTTTCTTAAACTGCATGCTGTTTTTAACTTGTCCAGGACAATTTCCCGGTCTTTCACATTTCAAAGCGCCGTTCTTCATCTCTGCCGCCTGTTTGCATCTTGCCACAGAAACAACTTTTGCATTCATCTTTTCTGCGATATCACGCATACGCGCTTCGTCTCCACCGCACGCACAGACAAGAAGTCCGATTGTTGCTCCGTGAAGATCAGGGAATTCCATTGTCACGATAATTCCACCTGTTGTCTTTGTAATCGGCGCATCAAATGTAGTTGCTTTTCCTGTAAACGGTCCGCCCATGATGATCTCACCATATACTCCATCAATACCGCCGGCTCTTTCAATAAGCTCTTCCACAGATGTTCCTACCGGAACGTCCATAAATACATGTGGCTGATTTCCACCGTTAAGCTTACCGATTACTGTAAGATTCTTACTGAAGCAAGGCTTTCTTTCATCAATTGCTTCTGCAACTCTTGCGAGTGTTTCCACATTGATAACGATAGATTTTGCTGCTGAAGGAAGCTGTGTCGGATCAAGTTCGATTCCAAGACACTCTCTTACAACTGCTCTTTCTTCGCCCATCGGATAAATGTCCGGCAGTAAATGAATAGAAATTGCAGGTTCATCCTTCAAAGCTTCTTTCAATGTCTGAACTGCTTTTGTATTTTTCTTTTTAATTGCAAAAATTGCTTTCGCAGCATTCGAAATCTCCATACTGTATTTCACACCGCGGATTACTTTGTCACATTCTTCTTCAATCTGCTGAATGTTGTGACGAAGTCCCGGTTCACACTCTGCTGCATTAATCAAAATATATCCACCTTCAAGGTCTGTGCCAAGTTTTACTCCTGTTGGGAATCCGGCACCACCCATACCAACTACTCCGGCAGCTTTCACCATATCAAGCTTGCTTCCTTCTTCAATTGGTACGAATTCATCTTTCTGTTCCTCGTCCGGTTTAATAATGATTCTGTCTTCCGTCACTTCAACAACTTCACCGTATGCACTGGAAAAAATATTAGCGCCAAGCCCTGTTGGTGTTGCAATCAGAGTTCCTTTTTCCACTCTGTCGCCGGCTTTTACAATCGCTTCACAAGGTGCACCTACATGTTGTCTTAGTAGAATCTGTAAATTTCCCATGACAATCTTCTCCTTTATATTTTATTTTTATATAAGTAAAAGCCGAGTACCCTCTGCTCACTTATTTATTGTTATAGGTTTTTTCTATATATCAGACCTCTTTTTCTGTTGGTCTTTTTTTTAACACTTTTTTGGCGGAGGCATGTGGGAATCGAACCCACCCGGGACGCTCTTAACGCCCCACACTGGTTTTGAAGACCAGGAGGCACACCAGTCACCCAACTACCCCCATATCATATTTCGTTGCTCACTAACTTTATCACAATTTTCCGCAGTTTTCAACACTTTTTAGACATTTTTTATTAAATTTATTTTAGCAAAATTTCATTGACTTTTCAAGCCTTTTGGGACATAATAGTGTATATAAACTGAACTATATACTAGAATATAGTCTAATCGTTAGTTTTTTATCATTTCTTACCTTGTTTTAGAGATGTTATGATTCAAAAAATCCGATCAGGCACTCTTTGCCAGATGACAATTTATAGTTATTTTCTATAATTGAATGTAAGCACAGTCACAGACTGCTCAATCGGAGACCAATTAGAGATATGACTAGTATGTGTATTCAGAGCAAGCATTAAACAAAAATAAAAAGAAAGAAGGTTGTATATTATGAAATTACAAGCCAACGTAAATTTTGATCGTTTTGAAGCACAACTTCAAGTAGTAGACGCTCATACTGTGGGAGAATTTTGTAGAGTCGTAATCGGCGGCTTCCCGGAACCTGAAGGAAACACAATGATCGAAAAGAAAAAATGGATGGAACACAACTACGATCACGTTCGTACAGCATTGATGTTCGAGCCAAGAGGACATCATGATATGTTCGGTGCTTTCCTTTGCGAGCCAGTGAACAAAGAAGCAGACTTCGGTGTAATGTTCATGGATACAGGCGGATACTTAAACATGTGCGGACACTGTACAATCGGTGCTGTCACTGTAGCCATCGAAGCTGGTTTAGTAGAATCTCACGAAGGAGAGAACTCTGTTGTATTGGATGCTCCTGCAGGACTTATCCGCACAACAGCAATCGTAAAAGACGGTAAGGTAGAAAATGTCACATTAACAAACGTTCCTGCATTTGTTTACAAAGAAAACCTTTCTGTTACAGTTGACGGACAGGAAATTCCATTTACAATTTCTTTCGGTGGAAGCTTCTTTGCATTAGTCGACACAACAAAATTAAACATCGGAGAGATCAATCCAAAGACAGTTCCTGAGTACACCAAATTAGGAATGAAGATGATGGAAATCATTAACAAAGAGATTCCGGTAAAACATCCATTGCTTGACATTGATACAGTTGATCTTGTAGAATTCTACGGACCAACTCCAAATCCTGACAAAGCAACTATGAGAAACGTTGTTGTATTCGGAGATGCTATGGCTGACCGTTCTCCATGCGGAACAGGTACAAGTGCAAAACTTGCTACACTTCATCACTGGGGAGAGATCAAAGTAGGCGAAGAATTTATCTACGAAAGCTTTATCGGAACAACTTTCAAAGGTGTGATCAAAGAGACTACAAAAGTTGCAGATTTTGATGCTGTCATCCCAATGATTACAGGAAGCTGCTACTTGACAGGTGTTGGAACATATCTCATTGACGGAACAGACCCATTGAAATATGGTTTTCAGGTAGGCTAGTCTAGACAGCACAAAATAATTCTGTTATAATTTATAAGAATGATAAAAGCGGATTATCTCAATCCGCTTTTATTTTGTCATTTTGAAACAATATTAATTTTTAAGAAGGAAGTGAAATTACATGCCAAGAAAACGCCAATCTACAAAAAGCCGCATCGTCAAAGCCGCATGGAATCTATTTTACAAAAACGGATACGATGCCACTACTGTAGATGACATCATTGCTGCATCCAAGACTTCAAAGGGAACTTTCTATCACTATTTCAAAGGAAAAGATGCTCTTTTAAGTTCTTTGTCTAATCTATTTGATTCTAAATATGAAGAATTAGCCGGAGTAATAGACCCCAATCTTCCCTCTTATGATAAACTGATGTTTTTAAATCAAGAATTATTTTATATGATAGAGACGAGTGTAGATATCCATTTGTTGGCATCACTCTACTCCTCGCAGCTGGTCACCAAAGACAAAAAATCGCTGCTCGATAAAAAACGATTCTATTACACATGGATTACAGAGATTATAGAAGATGGGATTCAAAAAGGAGAGTTTGCCTCTACAAGCACTACAAGCGAACTGGTAAAGATTTACGCTATGTTTGAGCGGGCATTGATTTATGACTGGGTTCTTTGCAAAGGAAAGTATTCACTGTCCGAATACAGCCAGAAACTGCTCCAGCCAGTTTTAGAACGCTTTAAAATCGGGTTTGAACAAGAATAGATTGTGCACAAGCACAATCTATTCTTTCTTTTACACCATACATTCGTGTATCTCTTCTTCTTCAATTCCAACTCTTTTCATTATCTCCTGCACCTTTTCGCGCTCTTTTAGATCCGCGCACCAGGAAAGTCCGCACCCAGCTGAGATTTCCCGCGGAACCGGAATCAATCTTCCCGGAACCTGATGCTCTTTACAGCATTTTTCCATTGCCATCGCATCTGCGGTTGTATGAAATGTCACGATTAATTTTAACTCTTTTTTTCTCATAAATCTATTCTTCCTCTGCCAATTCTTCTATCGCCCTGATTGCAGTTTCCACTTCTTCCTCTGTATTATAATGGGAAAAACTGAATCTGACTGCACCTTGTTCTACCGTTCCTAACGCCTCATGCATCAGTGGCGCACAATGCGCCCCAGGTCTTGTGCTGATTCCATACGTCACAAGCAGTTCGTCACTCACTTCCGAAGAATCATATTCTCCAATATTCAGCGTCACAATCGGACAACGATTTTCTGTATCAAAATCACCGTACACCTTCACTCCAGGAATATTTTTCACGCCACGATAAAACTTCCACATATGTTCCAGTTCCCGCTTACGAATCTTTTCAATCCCTTCTGTTTTCAGATAAGAAAGTGATGCATGCAGACCTGCAATTCCATGTCCGTTCAACGTTCCTGCTTCCAACGCTGTCGGCATCTCAGCCGGATGCTTTTTATTATACGTCTGCACACCGCTTCCGCCGGTTTTCAAAGGTCGTACTTTCACGCCTTCTCTTACATACATCCCTCCGGTTCCCTGCGGTCCAAGAAGACTTTTATGCCCGGTAAAGCACAAGATATCAATATGCATCTCCTGCACATCGATCGGGTATACTCCCGCTGTCTGAGAAGCGTCCACAACAAAAAGAAGCCCATGCTTTTTCGCAATCTCTCCGACTCTCTTGATATCTATCATATTTCCTGTAAGATTCGATCCATGTGTACAGATAATAGCTTTCGTGTTCTGACGGATCTCGTGTTCTATCTCTTCATAAGAAATATTTCCTTTACGGTCGCTTTTCACAATGCTCAATTCGACTCCACGCTCTTCCATCTCATACAACGGACGCAAGACGGAATTATGTTCCAGCATTGTCGTGATCGCATGATCCTTCGGATTCAAAATCCCTTTGATCGCAATATTGAGTGATTCTGTAGAATTACTTGTAAACACAATCTGTTTTGGATTTTCCGCGTCAAAGAAATCTGCGAGTAATTCTCTTGTATCATAGATTACTCTCGCAGCGCTCAAAGACGCTTCATTCGCACCTCTCCCTGCATTCCCCATTGAATTCATTGCATGCATGACTGCCTCAGCAACTTCTTTTGGTTTTCGCATTGTCGTTGCGGCGTTATCCATATAGATCATTCTCATTCCCCCACTTTCTGCAAACACTGTGCCTTCTGCCTGTAAATCTCTTTTACGGTCTTTACAAATTTTTCCGACAAATGAGACAACTGAAAACTCCTGTTATACACAACGTTGATATCTCTCTTTCCATCTTCTTTTGTAAGTGGAAATCCCAAAATTGCTCCTTCTGCAATTTCTTCTTCCGCCGCAAGTCTGGAAATGATCGACACTCCCATTCCATTACTCACTGATTTTTTGATCGCTTCCTGATTCTCCATGCTCGCCACAATGTTGAGTCTGCCAATCTCAACTCCACTTTTCTTCAATTGCTTTTCCGCTTCTTTTCGCGTGCCAGAACCCTCTTCTCTCATAATCAGCGGCTCCTGCAAAATCCATCTAGTATCACTGGACGTCTCCTGCAATTTCCGGAATTTCTCATTGTTCGGAGCGATGATGATCAACTCATCCTGATAAAACGGAACATATTTGCAATGTTTCTTATCTATGACCGTCCCTGTAAAGCCGATATCCACTGTATGATTCAGTACTTCCTCCACCACTTTGGCGCTGTCTGTCTCAATGACCTTGAACTGCTCATTCGGATATTTCTCATTGAATTTCACAAGAATCTCCGGAAGCAGATATTGTGCCGGTATCGTAGACGCCGCAATCGTAATACAGTGTTCTTCTTTCTTTTCATTCTCCAAAAATGTCTTTTCAATTTTTTTCTGCAGCGCAACAATCTGTTTTGCAGAATCATACAATAGTTTTCCCTCTTCTGATAATTTTACTTCTTTTGTATTTCTTACAAACAATCTGGCATTCAATTCTTTCTCCAGACCGGCTATGTGAGCGCTGACAGTTGGCTGTGTCAAGAACAGCTCCTTTGCCGCTTTTGAGAAGCTTTCCCCCTCCGCAACATGTACAAAAGCCTCCAATTGTTTTAAATTCATACGTAAGCTACCCTTTCACTCTCTGTTCCATTCTTCTTTGTCACTTTGATACTATCCATATATTCCAAGATTGGTTTTGCACTTTTTCTGCTTGTCCCAAGGAGATCCCGAACCTCTGCAATCGTAATCAACGGATTCTCTTTCAGTCGGTTCTGAATGACTTCTTTCGCTTTCTCAATAATGCTTTTCAAGGTGTAAATATCCTCCGTGATCTTCACCACAATATCCTCATCAATCAGTAACAGCATGATATCTTCTACTTCTTCCCGTTTTATATTCCCAAAAGAAATCTCTGAAAATCTTTGAAAATCAAACTGTACCTTTTCAAATTGTTTCTGAACCGTCTTCAATACCTTTTCATAAACCGCATCTTTTCGCACTTCAAATTCCGGGAGCTGCAAAAATTCCTGATGACGTTTTAAAGCACCTTCCTCTGACAGCATCTCCACATACAAATCAAATACGTTTAATTTTACCTTTTTCATATAAGTCATATGGATCTCTGCTTTTTTCATTCCATACCGATACGGATATTTTTCATGATAACCGCAAAGCGCTTCCGTCAGCCGGTGACGCATATTCTGTTCATGTATCGTATGCCACACATATGTATCCTTCTTCATACGAAATACTTTCACAATGCCCTGCTGTTCCAAAGACTGTACATCTTCCGTCACCTCTTCCATCGAAAGCGCCGTCAGTTTCGCAAGCTCTGTCACAGTAATCATCGTCTCCTCATGTGACTTTACGTGCAGTTCAATGACATCTTCCGAAGATCCGGATTCTTTTCTCTGCAATTCCTCAATCGCATCTTTGTCAAATCGTTTCTTTTTCTTCGGATTTGGTTCTAAAACAATTCCGCCCCCGATGGTCTCCATCGGAGAATAAAAACGCACTACAAACTTGTCCCCTCTGCGAAGTGCAATCTCCTCTTCCAGTCGAAGCTGTACAAATCCACTCTCTCCCGGTCCAATCTCTTCTTTGTCAAGCAGCACCGCTCGGCAGAGAATCTCGCTTGTACCGGTAAACAAATGCAGTCTTGTATGGTTCGTCAACACACGCATAGATGACGGCAGCACATTTAGTTTCACGTCTAAAAGCATCGTATTTTTCATGTTGTTTGGCGGCGCAAGTACACACCCTCTCCGAAGTTCACTTTTTTTCACATTCGACAGATTGATTGCAACACGCTGTCCCGCATAGCATTTCTCTACATCCTGCCCATGCACTTGAATATTTCGTATCTTACATTCTTTTCCAATCGGATATACCTGCAGATTATCCTCTTTTGAAATCGTTCCCGCAAGCAATGTCCCGGTAATGATCGTTCCAAATCCTGACAGGCTGAATACACGGTCAATCGGCAGACGCGGAATCGTATTCACATCTTTTTCTACCACTTCTTCCGCAGTCAGTCGCTCGATAACCTCTATAAGCTCTGGTATCCCCTGTCCGGTCGCTGCCGACACTTCCACGATCGGCGCCTGTTCAAGGAATGTGCCTTCCAATTCTTCTTTAATCTCTTCTTTGACAAGCTCCAGCCAATCTTCTTCGACCAGATCACACTTATTCAACACAAGAATACTCTTTTCGATTCCAAGCTCTCCTAAAATGTCCATGTGTTCACGTGTCTGTGGCATGATTCCCTCATCTGCAGCAACAACAAGCATGACAAGATCCATACCGACAACTCCCGCAACCATGTTGTTGATAAACCGCTCATGTCCAGGAACATCGATAATTCCGACACGATCTCCGTTTTTCAAATCAAAATATGTGAATCCCAAATCGATCGTGATCCCTCTTCTTTGTTCCTCTTCCCACCGGTCTGTATTTCGACCGGTGAGCGCTTTTATCAAAGTTGTTTTACCGTGGTCAATATGACCGGCTGTTCCAATAATAATATTTTTCATAATCAGGTCGTAAGCCTTTCTATTTTCTGTAACTGTTTAAAATATGCAAAATTCTGGATCCCAATTGTTCTGACATCTAAGAAAATTTTGTCATTCATCGTTCTCGGGATAATCGGCACAGGAAGAAAACGCATGTATTCTTCCAACTCCACTGTCGACATTCCAAGCGGCTTGATCGTCACTGCCATGCTCGGAATTCGTTCAAGCGGCAGGGATCCTCCTCCGATTTGTGAATGACACTCCTCCAGTTCAATCTCCGCATGTAAAGAAAGAGTATTCAGCAGACGTCTCAGACGCTGCGCCTCTTTTTTCACCTCTTCAAATGGTTTCGTCATCATCTGAAGAACCGGTATATTTTGTACCGCTCTTTCTTCGGACAAATATTCTTTCAAAACGACTTCCAACGCAGATGCCGTAAATTTGTCAATTCGCAGCGCACGCATCAATTGATTTTGTTTCATCCTGTCAATATATTTTTTCTTTCCGACAATGATGCCTGCCTGTGGTCCGCCTAAAAGCTTGTCTCCACTGAAGCACACGACATCGGCGCCATTTCGAATAGAATCCTGAACGGTCGGTTCGTAGGTGATGCCGTATTTACTCAAATCAATCAGAACACCGCTTCCAAGATCTTCAATCACCGGAAGGTCATGCTTTTCCCCCAGTGGAACCAGTTCATCAATTCCAACCGACTCGGTAAATCCCACGATTCGGTAATTACTTGTGTGTACTTTCAAAAGTGCTGTCGTCTCCTCCGTAATCGCATTTTCATAATCAGCGAAATGGGTCTTATTAGTTGTTCCAACTTCTACAAGTGTCGCACCGCTTTGCTCCATCACATCCGGAACCCGGAATTTTCCACCGATTTCAACAAGCTCTCCTCTTGAGACAATCACCTCTCCGCCTTTTGCCATCGTACTTAAAATAAGCATCACTGCAGCGGCATTATTATTGACCGCAATCGCCGCCTCCGCACCGGTTACCTTGCATAGCAGCTCTTCAAAATGTGAATACCGCTCTCCACGTCTTCCCGCTTCCAGATTATATTCGAGATTTGAGTATCCTGTCGCAATATCAGAAATATGTTTCATATGCTTTAAACTGATCGGTGCACGTCCCAAATTCGTGTGCAGAATCGTTCCTGTCGCATTGATGATTTTTTTCATATTTGGATTAAAAATTTTCTCTGCCTGCAGCCTGATCTGCTCTATCAAATTTTGAACCTGTTCTCGTGCTTCCTCTTCTGAATCACATTTTTCAATAAACTTACGGAGTCTGTCCATCTCCACTCGAATGGCATCTATCACAATATCCCTTCCGTAAACTTCTATCATTTGCTTTATTTTCTCATCTTCGAGCAACACGTCCACTTTTGGTATGCTGCGGTATAAAAGATTCTTATCCATCTCACTTGTTCTCCTAATATAAGCGAATCAATTTATCGCCTTTTTCTACTACTTTCCCTATAATCGACACCTTTGTGTCCATATTTTTTTCTTCAAACGCTTTCATAATATCATCTACATATTCCGGTGACACACTGATCAGAAGTCCTCCCGAGGTCTGCGGATCATACAGAAGATCAATATAGTGTTCTTCTACATGTTCCATATCGACCATCTCTGCGGAATATTCCCGATTCTTATATGCCCCTGCAGGAACCAGTCCCATCTTTGCATAGGAAACAGCTTCCTCCAAATATGCAATATCTTTTACCTGAAGTTCAAATGTCACATCACTTGCAGATGCCATCTCCACACAATGTCCAAGCAAACCAAAGCCTGTAATATCCGTACACGCTGTCACCGGATAATGCTCAACGACTTCTTTCCCTTTCTTATTGAGAGATGACATAACTGTAATCGCCTCTTTGATCGCTGCTTCAGATGCCATCTCTGCCTTGATTGCAGTGTTGACAATACCACTTCCAATCTGCTTTGTCAGGATCAGTACATCTCCCGGTCTGCTTCCATAATTCTTAAAAATCTTATCTGGATGCACAAACCCAGATACGCACAATCCGTATTTCGGTTCATCATCCTGCACCGAATGTCCCCCCACAAGAACAGCACCGGCTTCTTTTACTTTATCCGCGCCTCCTGCGAGAATCTCCCCCAGTATCTCAGGGTCGAGACAATTCGGGAATCCCACAATGTTCAATGCAATCTTCGGTTCCCCTCCCATCGCATATACATCACTTAATGAATTTGCTGCTGCAATCTGACCAAACGTATACGGATCATCGACAATCGGAGTGAAGAAGTCAACCGTCTGGATCATTGCAATCTCATCTGTCACTTTATAAATCGCAGCATCGTCTGATGTTTCGATTCCCACGATCAAATTATCGTCTTGGAATTTTGGCAACTTACCCAGAACCTGGGCAAGGGTCTCAGGACCTATCTTTGCTGCTCACCCCGCCGTCTTTGTCATCTGTGTCAGTTTCACATCATACCTCATATATCGTATTCTCCTTCTCTTCCTCTTTTGTTAAGGCTTTACAATCTTGTCTGCCTCTGCCATCTTTTCCACGATCGTGTACATATTTGTCACACTTCCGACCTGAATCTTCTCAGTGAGACCATAATAGTTCAGGCAGGTTCCGCAAGTTAAGATCTCTACTCCCTGTGCCTCAAGACTCTTTAAATCTTCGAGTGAATCTGAGCCTTCCGCAGTGAGTGTGGCTCCACCGTTGTAAAACAGCATTGTCTTTGGCAGTTTTTCAAGCTGTGTGACAGCAAAAAGGAAACCTTTGATCAGCACCTTTCCAAGTTCGTCATTTCCATTTCCCATACGGTCAGAATTGATTACGATCACCGTATTTTCTCTCTGATCCGGCACACAGACCGTCTCTTCTTCACTTTCCTTTGCTCCATTCATAAGAATCGTAATCTTAAATTCTTTTTCTGCTGTTTTTTCAGAAGTAACTTTAGCTCCCGCACTCGATGCCATCTTTGTCACATTCTGAACTGCGATTTCATTGTCAACCAACACTTCTATCGTCTCTTTACCGTTCACTTCCTGCATTGCTTTTTTTGTTTTAATTACCGGAATCGGACAGTTGTCTCCAATTGCATTTACTTTTAACATCATTCTCTCCACCTTTTCTTTTTTTCTTGTCAACTTTCCTACATTCTTCACTTATAGAAATATTCTATCACTAAACCGACAGAAGGTAAACTGATTTTGTTAAAATTTTGTTTATTTTTTTAATTTAATAAATCTATACAAGCCTTGAAATTATTGGTATAATTGGGAGTACTGTAGACCGTAGTCTATATTCAGCAATTGCAATATTGAAAATTATATGAGATGATAGTTTTAAGACAAAAATTTCTTTGTTAATAGAAAGGATTACAATATTATGTGGATAGCAGATGGATGGAAAGATTATGAAGTGATTGACACTTCCAACGGAGAAAAGCTGGAGCGCTGGGGCGATTATCTTTTGGTAAGACCGGATCCTCAGGTAATTTGGGACACAAACAAAGCTCACAAAGGCTGGAGAACTATGAATGGTCATTATCACCGCAGCAAAAAAGGAGGCGGCGAGTGGGAATTTTTTGATTTACCACAGCAGTGGCAGATTCATTATAAGAGCCTTACTTTCAATTTAAAACCATTTAGTTTCAAGCACACCGGACTTTTCCCGGAACAGGCGACGAACTGGGACTGGTTCTCAGAGAAGATAAAAAAAGCCGGGCGCCCAATCAAGGTACTGAACCTCTTCGCTTACACGGGAGGAGCCACTCTTGCGGCAGCTGCTGCAGGTGCACAAGTCACACATGTGGACGCATCAAAGGGAATGGTTACATGGGCAAAAGAAAATGCAGTCTCATCAGGACTGAAAGACGCTCCGATCCGCTGGCTTGTAGATGACTGTGTCAAGTTCGTGGAGCGTGAAATCCGCCGCGGTAACCATTATGATGCAATTATTATGGATCCTCCTTCCTACGGACGCGGACCAAAAGGAGAGATCTGGAAGATTGAGGATGCAATTCATCCACTAATTAAATTGTGTACACAGATTTTATCGGACAACCCGCTGTTTTTCTTGATCAACTCTTACACAACAGGGCTCGCTCCTGCCGTATTGACTTATATGCTTGCAACGGAATTGAAACGCTTCAATGGGACAGTTGATTCACAGGAAATCGGACTTCCGGTAACTGAGACCGGACTTATACTTCCTTGCGGTGCCTCCGGGAGATGGGAATCGAAGTAATATAAAAAAAGATTGCACACGCAATCTTTTTTTAATCCTCTTTTATATATTTCACCATCTCTTCCAGTGTATCAAGCTTCATCCAGATTATCTCTTCCAACTCTTTTGGCGGCTGCACAAGGTCTGGAACCGCTACAACTCGAAGTCCCGCTGCCACCGCTGAACGAATTCCCGCCGGCGCATCCTCAAATGCAACGCTCTCCTGCGGCAACACTCCAATCGCCTCACAAGCTTTCTCATAAATCTCTGGATCCGGTTTAGAATGGCTCACCATATCGCCAAACACAAATCCGTCAAAATAGTCATACACCTTTGCTTCTTTTAAAAGTCTGGAAGCATAATCTCTTCTGGAGGATGTCGCCACAGCAAGACGATATCCCTTTTCTTTTCCAAGCATAATCAGCTCTTTCGCTCCCGGCTTCACTGCAAGACCTTCGCTGTCTACAATCTCACGGAACACCACTCTCGTCCTTGCCGTAAATTCCTCATGTGGAAACTTCGGGTCGATATGTTTCAAAAAATAATTTTTCCTGCTGACCACATTCATTCCGAGCGTATTATAGATATGTTCTCCGATATTTCCATATCCCATCTCGCACCCTACAATATTCCAGGAGCGCTGTACTACTCGCTCCGAATCAAAAATAAGTCCATCCATATCAAATATGAATGCTTTCATCTCCATGCTGCCGCTAACACCTTTATTCTTCAAAATTAATACTTTCCTCCGTTGCATCATTCAGATAAGTCACTACATCTTCTAATTTTGCGAGGACTTCCTGTCGCTCCTCCCAGTCTTCACCGACCATCTCCTTGTTTACAAGACATTCTTTTACATGTTTCAAATTGTGAATTAAGTTTTCGTTCATATCGATGCCTCCCTTCGCTTCGATAAACACTCCCGTAACTTCATACCACTATTTTACTACGAATTTGTACTTCTTTCAACAAGGCGATGCAAGGTTCGTCTCAACAAAATAATCGAAATTACCATCGCAATAATCTCTGCGACCGGGAACGATATCCAAACTCCTGTCACACCGAGAAATCTCACTAACATAAGTGATACCGGCACTATGATGACCAATTGACGCAGCAAAGACACCACAAGTGATTCCACACCTCTTCCAAGCGCCTCAAACACACCCGCAAACACCGTGCTGACCGCCGAAAAAATAAACCCGGTTCCAATGACGCGAAGCGCCGTTTCTCCCATTGTCATCATCTCATCTCCCGCCTTGAATAGTTCCAGAATCGGTCTAGGCAGCAGCACAAACAACATCGTCCCTAAAATCATAATGACTCCCGACACCAGCACACTCACTTTGATCGTCTCCTTCAGACGGTCGTATTGTTTTGCTCCATAGCTGTAGCTGATCATCGGACGCATTCCCTGAATCACTCCGTTTCCAGGCATATATACAAACGACTGCAGTTTGAAATAAATTCCAAGCACTGCCACTCCCACCTGAGAGATCGCCGCAAGGATTCCATTTAAAATTCCAATCAAAACAGATGGCAGTGACATCATAATCGTGGACGGAATCGCTACGACATAAAGCTGGCTTACAATTGTCTTATCCAAACGAAATCCTTTAAACCGGATCTTGATTTCTTTACATCTGGCCACAAACAAAATCACAGAACAGATACATGCTGCAAATTGCCCGATCACCGTTGCGATCGCCGCTCCTTTTACCCCGAGTGCCGGGAATCCGAAATAGCCGAATATCATGATCGGATCTAAAATAATATTGATAATCGCACCGAGTGCCTGCATCGCCATCGGAATCACCATATTTCCACAGGACTGAAACATCTTTTCGATCGCAATATGGAACAAACTTCCGGAGGAAAGGCAGATGACGATATATGAATATTCACATCCCCACCTCAGCACGTTTTCATTCTGTGTAAACATCTGCAAGAACGGCTTCGTCAAAAAAATTCCAACCAGTATAAAAATAATCGCATGAATCGCCGTAAAGAAAATTGTATGAGCAGCAATGCGGTCTACCCGGTCTTGATTTTTGGCTCCCAAATTTCTTGCAATGCCTGCATTTGCCCCCACTCCAAGTCCTACCGCAACCGCCAAGACAAGATTCTGCAAGGGATATGCAAGGGAAACTGCCGTCAGCGCTTCTTCACCCAATCGCGCAACAAATATGCTGTCCACTATATTGTACATAGACTGGATCAGCATCGACACCATCGGCGGTACTGCCATAGACATCAAAAGCGGAAATACCGGTTTGGATTCCATTGGGTTTTTCATCGTTCTACCTCCTCTTTGAGCACTTCATAAATATAAGAAATCGGCAATCCGACAACGTTATAATAGTCTCCTTCTATCTTATCTATATGGATTGCAAACCTCCCTTGGATTCCATACGCCCCCGCTTTGTCCATGACATTTTCATGTTCGATATAGTCTGTGATTTCTTCTTCACTCATCGGATTTACAAATACTTCCGTGCACACTGCATGATTGACTGTCCGGCAGTTTCCGAACTCATCAAAAATCAAAATCGCAGTCCCGGTATAAACCTGATGTGCTCTTCCTTGCAGACTCTGAATCATCGCAAATGCATCTTCTTTTGACTTTGGTTTGCCCAAAATCTTTCCATCCAAAGCTACAACCGTATCGGCTCCGATCACGATCACATTTTCTTGTTCCAAACTTTGCGCGACATCCTCAGCCTTCAAAAGAGACAGTTCTTCTACAATCTCATCCGGTCGCTCACTTTGATAAACCTCTTCCTTTTTGCTCACCTGAATTTCAAATGTAAATCCAGCCTGTTTCATCAACTCACTTCTTCTTGGTGATGCTGAAGCAAGCACAATTCTTTTTTTTCTCATTTTCTCCCCCTTTTTGGCAATAGAATCGAACTCAAAATTCCCACAGCCAAGCCGAAAATTGCAGGTATGATCCACACTAACTGTTCTTTATATAACGGCAGACTCTTTAAAACAGTTGTAATCACGCCCATTTTTACCCCAAGCGTTCCTAATATATAGAAAACGCTTGTCAGTCCTGTCATCAGAATCGTAACCGGATAGACAAATCTCCATTTTGCGATCCACGGATGCAAAAATGCCAATACAATCAATACGATTGCCATCGGATAAATCGTCTGCAAAATCGGAACTGATACTTTCAAAATATTACTCAGTCCAAGATTGGATACCAGAAAACTTATTCCGGCAAAGACAGCGCTCCATACAATATACGGAACCTTTGGAATCAGTTCTTTGAAATATTCACTGCAGCAGCACAATAAACCGACACATGTATTTAGACATGCAATCAGAAAAATAACTCCGAGCAGAACAAGTCCTGCCTGTCCAAATATTTTCTGCACAACATATGTCAGAACCTGCGCACCATTTTCCCCGTTCTGATACGTTCCACTCACCATCGCTCCGATATAGCAAAGCGCGCTGTATATTGCAAGCAGGAGTCCACCTGCAATCAGACCTGCCTTCATCGTCTCCTTGACAACTGCCCGCTCCTCAGTCACTCCTTTGGCACGAATTCCGAGTGCGATTACGATTCCAAAGTTCAATGCTGCAATCGTGTCCATCGTCTGATAACCTTCTAGAAATCCTTTTACAAAGCTTCCTGCCTGATATGCCTCTGTCGACGCCCCAAAGCTTCCTGATTTAAAAAACAGCGCCCGCACAAATACGATAAAAATCAACGCAAGCAGACATGGAGTCAAAAATTTTCCCAAACATTCTGTCAATTTTTCCGGTTTCAAAGCA
Source organism: Faecalimonas nexilis (assembly GCF_059731825.1). Classification (NCBI taxonomy): domain Bacteria; kingdom Bacillati; phylum Bacillota; class Clostridia; order Lachnospirales; family Lachnospiraceae; genus Faecalimonas; species Faecalimonas nexilis. The sequence continues at coordinate 3,116,233 of NZ_AP029189.1, forward strand.
ATCAAAAATGCCACGAAAAAGAACGCCGCTGAATAGATCAGCTGTACTTTCCCTGCATCGATACCCGTCGGAATAAAAGGCAGCACTGCCATCTCAAAAGAAGTGCTTGCCGTTCTCGGAATTGCAAGTCCCGGCCCAATCGACACATAGATTAAAAGGGTAAATATAGATGCAAAAACAGGATGAACTCTTTTTGCCAGCACATCCAACCCTCCTGATTTTGCGACTGCTGCCACACCAAAAATCGGAAAACCTATCGCTGTAACGGCAAATCCCGCCATGGCTATCCATACATTTACGCCTGCTTGATTTCCTAAAAACGGCGGGAAAATCAAATTTCCCGCTCCAAAAAACATGGAGAACAATGTAAGTCCCACTAATATTGTATTCTTTTTTGTCAATTGATTCATTTCTTCCCTCTTTTCTTTTTTTCACATATCCGCTATTATAGCATTTTGGGACTCTATGTTCTACTGTTTTTTTATTTGAATTGTGCTTTCATTTTCTCTCTTTTCAACTAAGCCTTTTTATCAATTTCCGAAATCGTTCATCCCCCCGTAAAAATTCTATCTCCTCATCGTTTTCCAATGCTTTTCTCAGCATTGCTTTTACCATAGACCTGTCACTCGTCTCCGCAAATTGCATATGTCTGTACAAATCCGCTTTTTTGAAAGAATCTATCGTTTCTATGCTGGCAATCTGTTGCTCTAAAAGTATAAGACACTCCTCTTTATCCTTTCTATCCAATGCCATATTGAATCTCGGAGAAAGAATCATATAGTCGCTCATCTCTAAAATACGTGAAATTTCCTCCGCCTTTTCCATCAGTTTTTCTGCTCTTGCAACATCATTTTTCTCCATCTCCAATAAATAAAGTCCTTGAAAGCAAACATTGATTTCCGAACAGCTCTGAAAGAGAATCCGCTCCAAAAGTTCATATGCTTCCTGTCGCTTTCCGGCCTTTCTATAAAGCATTGCCTGAAGCCTATCCAAATTTATCCATTTCTTCGGTATTCTATCAAGATAACTTTGTGCCAACTCATACTGCCCAGTTCGCAAACATTCATTATACAATGCAATAATTGCTCCCTGCCTGATTTCTTCCTCCTCACTCTCCAAAGCCCTGTCATAAATAGCGAGAATCTCTTTCTTATACTGCTCTTTTCCACGCACATCCTCTATCCCGAAATAACTATCCAAAATCTGCGCCAAGACAAACGCCAACTTTCCACAGTTCGGATACTCCTGTATTTTCTGCATCGCACTTCGAAATACATCCTCGTAAGGCTCTTTCATCAGACGCTTCCCGATTTCATTTGAAATATTGGCGATCTCCTGCTTTGTCAATTCTTCGCGATACGATAACAATGTATCCGTGCTAATTCCCAAAAGTCTTGCAATTGGAGCTAAAAGCATAATATCCGGGCATGCATTTCCAGTTTCCCTTAGTTAAAGATATGAACCCTCTTTATCAGTCTACTTTTCCAATAAATCGGTAGTATATCTCTATTTCCTGTATTCTTTCGTTCTCCTCATTCGTTGTTGCTTCGTGAATAAGGATTTTTTCTATCATTGCATTTAATAACGGTGCTGTCAGTTCCTTTGGTACGGAATACTCCTTGATTAACTCAATCCACTTTTCAGCACCTATCATATCCTGTTCCATTTTACTTAATTCTTCTCTTAGGTTGGTTATCTGCTGTTCAAGTTCTATCTGCTCTTTTTGATATTTCCCCGACAGCATGATGAAGTTTCGTTCCGTTATCTTCTCACAGGCTCTATCTTCATACATTTTTGCAAATAAACGGTCAATCTCATTTTGTCGGTTCTCGGCTTTCTTCAAGGCACTTGCCTTTTTCTTCTTTTCCCGTATTCGCTCTGCATTGCCGACTTTCTGTATTTTGTTCAATACCTTTTCTTCGTCCTGCTGTACTGCCTTAGCCCAATACTGCAATCGTTCCAATACAGCTTGATACAGCACATCATAGCGGATATAGTGCATAGAACAATAACCTTTGCCAAACTGTCCGTAGAAACTACAAGAATAATAACTATACGGTGTTTTATTTGCCTTATTTGTCGCAAACCTCATAGACCAGCCACAATCCGCACACTTGACAAGCCCTGCAAATATCGGCGTTGCCTTTTCCTTTGTCTGTCTACGCCTTGATTTTATCTGCTCCTGCACACGATAGAACACTTCCTTGTCAATAATCGGTTCGTGCGTGTTTTCTACTCGAAACCATTCGCTTTCGGGCTTTCGTACTTTCTTCTTGCTTTTGAAAGAAACGGTTGATTGTCGATTATGAACGCTGTTTCCGATATAGACTTCACTTTTCAATATCGCCTTTACATGAGCAATCGTCCACTCATAACGCTTGCTTTCGGGCTTTCCCTCAAAGATATGAGCAAAAGTACCGTACCTTGTAAAATTCAACCAAGACGCTGTCGGGACTTTTTCTTCTCGCAGTATTTTTGTGATTTTGGCACTACCGTAACCTTGATAGGCTAGAGAGAAGATTTTTTCAACAATCCATTTTGTTTCCTCATCAACCAACAGTTTCCCTTTGATGTCGGGGTGTTTCTTATATCCTAACGGAGCATAAGCCCCATAATACGCACCCTCTGCAAATTTCGTCTTAAAGGCTGATTTCACTTTACGGCTCGTATCTCTTGCCACCCATTCATTGATGATGTTCTTAAATGGTGCAATCTCACTTTCGCCTTTTTCGCTGTCCACACCGTCGTCAATCGCTATGTAACGGACATTATGGCTGGGAAAATACAATTCTGTATATTGTCCTGTCATAATATAATTTCTACCAAGTCGTGATAAGTCTTTTGTTACAACACAGTTGATTTTTCCTGCCTCTATATCCTCAATCATTCTTTGAAAACTCGGTCTGTCAAAATTTGTTCCCGACCAGCCGTCATCAATATATTCATCAATCACATTCAAATGATGTTCTTTTGCATATAGACGCAACATACTTCTTTGTGTGGTAATGCTGGAACTTTCGCCCTGTAATTCATCATCTCGGCTTAACCTAAGATAAAGTGCAGTATTGTAAATCTGTTGTTTCATTGTCAGTTATCCTCCTTTATAACTAACCCGTGTTTACAATACCTGCTTGCAAGTAAAGTATAACACGGGTACTTTTTGTCATTCAATCTACTTCTTACAACTGCACCGATTTTATGCGATTGTCTGCTTTGCTTTTTCCAACATGACATCAGTTAGAAGTTCTTCCATTGTCTTTCCCTTTTCGGAGAAATGCTCTTTTACAACAATCTTTGTCTTTCCTCTGTTGCCAATGCCACACTTGTTATTTTTCTTTTGAATTGTTTTTACAGCATTATCAATAACACATACCCCCTTTCTGTAAAATCTTTCTAAGCAATTCAACGGCTTTTGTCATAGCCCACAGGACTTCCACCTCTGCATAGTTCTTATGTAGCCGTACCCATTGCGTGCGACGCTTTTAACGCTCAAGCTGTGGCTGTACGGGAGTATCATTATCTGACAGCACAGGTCATGGCGATAAAAGAGGACAAATCTTTTACAAGAACACAGATAGGTTGTCGCTCACTTTTGCAGGAGAAAGGTCATGGCGTATCTGTTTCAACGGCTCGCTGTCTGTCAAAGGTATTGAATTGCTTTATTCAGTTGTCAAAGAGCGATTGAAAGAAGAAAATCATCTTTCCTATATATCGCGTTGGAAAAGAGTAAAAGCGTAACCAATATTCAAAACTTTTTTCTTTTCTTGTACCATATAGGGAAAGAAATTGTCATTCTGCTAAGTTGATGATGAAAAGATTTCTTTTCACACCCTAACTACCTATGCAATACCGTTACTGCCAACTATGAAATGAAAGATTTTGTTTGCTCCATATAGGGAACGACAACTACCAAATGTTAAGTTGAGAATGAAAATATTTTCTTCTTTTCACATCAACACTCAACTGCTAATACCTGTTTGAATACAAATTGAAGATACTTTGTCTTCTTTCACATAACACTGTCCACTCATCTTGAATTTCCGACATTTTTTCAAAACTTTTCTTCTTTCACTCCATATAGGGAATGGAAACCTTGATTTGATGACCTATTTTCAAAAAAAGTTAGATTTCCTTTTCTCGTACCATATCTGTACACAAGTTGATGTTTTGTTGCAGATATTTTGAAGAAATTAAAAAATACCGTCATTCTCTTGTGGGACAGCGGTATCTATGCGTTCTTCTATGGTTGATTTTTCTAATTGTAATAAGTGTTTATGCTTATCTTTGAGTTCTGCCTGCTCAATCATATCTTTCAGTATCGTTGTATGATTTTCTCTGTCTAATGCTTGTACCATTTTTATGGTTGGTGCAACCTGTCTTTGTAACCAATGTAATGCCTTTTGTAAAGTATAAGGTTCTGGTTTAGTCGTTAATCGTATCGGCTCTCTATTTTCCCCTATAAACCATGCCCAATCATCATTTGTTTTCCATTGACTTTTCGGTTTATCATCTTCTCTATCAACAAAGCGGACATAATGATTGATGATAGAAAAAGCGGTGCGTTCAGCGTCCCGATAGGTCAGTAAATCTACAACCGCATAATAGGCTCGTTCATTCTTCATGCGTATTTCAAAACGGTTCTTGATTTCTGTATCTTCAACTTCTATGCCATTTTTGACATACTGCTCGTAATTTTTCTGATAGGCACACATATATAACTCACTACTGGTTGAACCGAGATATAAGGTTTCTCCTGTATTCTTTGGTAAATCGCTACCACATTTTTCCGTACCGCTGTAATCTTTCTGCATACGAAAGTAGGAGATACATTCGCCAGCCTTGTATTTTTCCTTTAACTTTGGAATATCTAATATTCCTGCTTTATCATTGATTGCCAAGTCAAGTCGTTTCATCTTACCACCTGCCGTTAAACAATCCAGCATAAAGTCATACCATGAGCGTTCCTGTGCCAATAGATAACTTTCCATTTGCCGACACCCTCTGCCTTTTAGTTCTAATAAAACACCTAAATGCTCTTGCATGGAACACATGATGTTGATGTCGCCTAAAACATATTTGCTTTCATATCCGTATTTTCCAAAATCTTCATAAAGCATATAATCGGCTTTTAGTTGTAATACTTCACGAATAATCTTTAATGCGTCTGTCGTAGGAAAGCGGACACGGAAGTAATCAATCAACAGAAATAGTGGTTCTTGCGGATTGAAACGCTCAATCTGTTTTTCTATCGTTTGTTTTAGTTCAGCAGAGGGAACAACAGTCCCATTCTCTATCTGGTTAAAATATGTACGACTGATACCACAGGCAACAGCAAGTTTTCTTTGTGTTACTCCATATTCTTCACGCTTTTGTCTTAATTCTTCTATAAAGTTTTTATCATTCATTCTTCAATTCCTCCAATCAAAAAAGGCAACTACCATATTTGATAATTGCCTATACTTAAATTTCCGCAAAAGAAAAGACAATCAATTTCTCGTTTGAAATCAACTGTCTTTCCTATGTCTTATTCAATTTTTATGTATTAAATGAGTGCTTTTTAGTTAACACCCTATTAAAAGCGATTTTACCTTGTAAATACAGCGTTTTCCGCTTAGTAGTGTATATTGTTTCTTGTTTTTTGTGCCCCCCTTGTTAGATAACGGGGGCTTACTGTTCGCTCGCAAGCTCGCTCAACTGCCGGAGTGAACCAGCCACTAAAAACGGTGGAAAAATCTAAGAGATTTTCCCACCGCCGTGTCTGGATCACTCCGCCTATTATGCTTTTTCGCTTTACCTTTTAATCCCCAATCATATTATACCTCTAATGCACGAATTAGATTTACCATTTCAATAGCTCCCTGTGCACATTCAGAGCCTTTATTTCCTGCTTTGCTACCAGCTCGTTCTATCGCCTGTTCAATCGTATCTGTCGTAAGAACACCAAACATAACTGGTGTTTCGGTATTTAAACTGATTTGAGCAATTCCTTTTGATACCTCACTACACACATAATCATAATGGCTTGTACTACCTCGAATAACTGCTCCCAAACAAATAATCGCATCATATTTTTTACTTTTTGCCATTTTAGACGCTATCAAAGGTATTTCAAATGCTCCCGGAACCCAAGCTACCTCTATGTCCTTTTCACCAACATTTTCTCTTTTCAAATTATCTAATGCACCTGCTAATAGCTTAGAAGTTATAAACTCATTAAATCTTGCTACAACAATACCGATTTTTATATTTTCTGCTACTAAATTTCCTTCAAAAGTGTTCATTTATTTTTCCTCCATATTCAAAATGTGTCCCATTCGGTCTTTCTTTGTCTTTAGATAAAAACTATCATAAGGATTTGCTTCTATTTCAATCGGTACTCTGCTTGAAATTTTCATTCCATAATCTTCTAACTGATAAACTTTATCAGGATTATTTGTAAGTAAATGCAATGATTTTATTCCCAAATCTCTTAAAATCTGTGCACCGATATAATATTCTCTTAAATCGCCTTGAAATCCTAATGCAAGGTTGGCGTCAAGTGTATCCATACCGTTATCCTGTAAATGATAGGCTTTTAGTTTATTGACAAGCCCGATACCTCGTCCCTCTTGTCGCATATAAAGCAATACACCAGAACCATTTTCTGCAATCATTTTCATTGCTTTATCTAACTGCTGTCCACAATCACAGCGTAAAGAGCCAAAGGCATCTCCTGTTAAGCACTCTGAGTGGACACGACATAGCACATCGTTTCCATTATTCAAATCTCCCATAACCAATGCAACATGATGTTCTCCATTCAATTTATTGATATAACAATGTGCTTTGAAATTCCCATATTTTGTAGGCATTTCTACAACCGAAACACATTCTACAAGCAAATCATATACTTTTCTGTATTCCTGTAATTCTTTAATTGTGAGGGTAGGTATATGGTGTGTTTGAGAAAACTGAATTAAATCAGGTGTTCTCATCATTTTCCCGTTTTCATTCATAATTTCGCAACATAAGCCACATTCTTTTAAGCCAGCCAACCTCAATAGGTCAACCGTTGCTTCTGTATGTCCATTTCTTTCCAAAGCACCTCCGTTCTTTGCAATCAGAGGAAACATGTGCCCCGGTCTACGAAAGTCAAAGGGATTTACATTCTCAGTCACACACATACGAGCCGTTAATCCTCTTTCTTCGGCAGAAATACCTGTTGTAGTATCCTTATAATCAATAGAAACTGTAAAGGCAGTTTCATGGTTATCTGTATTATCTTCAACCATAGGGGAAAGCATGAGCCTGTTAGCCAGACTTTCACTCATAGGCATACAGATTAAGCCTTTTGCATAAGTCGCCATAAAATTAACATTTTCTGTTGTCGCAAATTGTGCCGAACAAATTAAATCCCCCTCATTTTCTCTCTCTTTATCGTCCATAACCAAAACAAGTTTTCCCTCTTGTAACGCCTGCAATGCCTCTTTTATTTTTTGATATTTCATAATTCCTTTATCCTTTCTGCTAAAATCCGTATCGGCATAACAACTCTTTCGACAACTCTGTTTCATTGCTGTTGTCTATGAGTTTCTGCACATATTTCCCTAATATATCATTTTCAAGGTTTACCATATCCCCGACTTGTTTATTCTTGAGAATTGTTTGCTCCAAAGTATGAGGGATAACGGATACCGAAAAATCTGCTTTCGATACTTTTGCGACAGTAAGACTAATACCGTCAATAGCAATCGAACCTTTTTCAACAATTAGATTTAAGATTTCTCTTTGCGTATTGATTTGATACCACACCGCATTTTTGTCTCTACGCACAGACGATATTCTGCCTGTCCCATCAATATGCCCCGTAACAATGTGACCGCCCAACCTGCCATTCATAGGCATAGCTCTTTCTAAATTCACAAGGCTTCCATGTCTTAACAGGCTAAGAGCCGTTCTGTTCCATGTTTCATTCATCACATCAACTGTAAAAGATTGTCGAGTGAAACAAGTAACTGTAAGGCAGATACCATTGACTGCTATGCTGTCGCCTAAATGTATATCCTCTAATATTTTTGAAGCTTTAATGGATAGTTTACAGTTACAAGTATCTTTCTGTATTCTTTCTACTTTACCGATTTCTTCTATTATTCCTGTAAACATGGATAAATCACTTCGCTTTCTATGAAATAATCATTTCCCACTTGAGAAAAAGCATATGGTTTAAGCATAATGGCGTCATTAGGAAAAGCAACACCTTGACCACTTACAGGGCTTTTTGCACTCCCACCAAATATTTTAGGTGCTATATAAATTTGCACCTCATCAACAATCTGTTGCTCAAGAGCACTCCAATTCATTGCACTTCCACCCTCTAAAAGTAGACTGTCTATCTGCATATTTCCTAAACATTGCATTAAATTCATTAAGTCAATATGATTACCTTTTTTCTTCGTATAAATAATTTCACAACCACATTTTCTGTAAAGAGCAATCTTACTTTCATCAATAGAAGAAGTAGCGATATATGTTTTAATGTCATTCGCTGTTTTGATAATTTTTGATGTAATGGGTGTTCTTAAATCTGTATCACATACGATACGAATAGGATTTTCCCCGTTTTCTAATCGGCATGTCAGTAAAGGGTCATCTTGAATAACTGTATTCACTCCTACCATGATCGCAGTAACCTTATGCCTGAATTGATGTACTTGTTTTCTCGCTTTTTCGCCACTTATCCATTTTGATTGATTTGTATAAGTTGCTATTTTCCCGTCCATTGTCATTGCATATTTCATAAAAACATAAGGAATATGCCTTGTAACATATTTTCTAAAAACTTTGATTAACTGTTGACACTCCATTTCTAAAATTCCTATCACAACTTGAATGTTGTTTTCCTCAAGTACCTTTACACCTTTTCCAGACACAATAGGATTACAGTCTAAAGTTCCGACGACTACTCTTGTAATGCCACTTTTAATAATTGCTTCTGTGCAAGGTGGTGTCTTACCATAGTGACAGCATGGTTCAAGTGTTACATAAAGTGTTGCTCCTACAGGTGACTCCCTACAATTTTTTAATGCATTTCTCTCTGCATGCAATCCACCAAAGATTTCATGGTATCCCTGTCCTATAATTCGATTATCTTTTACAATTACTGCCCCAACCATAGGATTAGGATTGACATAGCCAGCACCTTTTTTTGCCAGTTTTATTGCTAATTTCATGTATTCTGTATCGCTCATTTTTACACCTCCAAAAAAATACATGCCTTGAATAAAATCTATCCAAGACATGCAAAAGAGGATTTATGCGATTAAAGAAAATGCTCTGAAACAATATAAAATCATTCCAGAGCACGCAAAAAAAGCATAAACTTACTTTCATCTTCTTTCATCCAGACTATACTGTCGGCTTTGGAATTTCACCAAATCATGCCTTTCGGCTCGTGGGCTATACCACCGGTAGGGAATTACACCCTGCCCTGAAGATAGTTATTCAATTACGGACAATTATAATATCTGATATTATATCTGTCAATAAAAAGTTTTTTTCTCGTTTATCCAAATACAATAATTTGCAAGCAGGTAAACACAGGTTATTTCTTAATATCCTTTTGTTTGGGAAACTCCATTCTCCCACTTATTCACCGCAGGTGCTGTCACGCCGAGATAAGATGCCATCTCTTCCTGTGTCATATTCTTTTCTTTTCGATACTTTCTGATTACCGTTCCAATTTGCATAAATCCTCATCCTCCATTTTTTATTTGCAAGGGCCTTTGCTTATTTATATCATAGCAAACAGAATCGCTATGCACAATTGAAGGTCGGTTAACTTATCGGAATATTTATTAACCAGTGAGAAAGAATCCCTTAGGATTTTCTTTAGAAATTTCATAATTCTTTTCTTCTTTCGACATATTTTACTCACAAATATCCTTTATAATAAACTTATCAAATAAAAGAAGACAACGGTTGTATTTAAAACCTTATTTATGGCTGTTGGACTTCGCCTAACAATTACGTTTTAAAACGTTTACATATATTTTTCTCCTTTCTCAGGCTGGCACATTGGTGCCGGTCTTTTTTTATGTATTCTTACACCCATTTACGGATATTTAACTTCTTCTATACAAAAATGTGTAGTACGCATTCTTAAATACACAAAAACAGAGAGATAATTACTTATCTCCCTGAAAATTAACGCTTTATCAGCGTTTCACAAAATATTCCTCATACCATACAAGGAAGGTATAAATTGTCCACACTTTTCTCCAATTGTCAGAGTTTCCATTTACATACTCATCAAAAATTGCGTTAATCTCGTCCACATTGAAGAATTTCTCTGCCATCTCACTTTGGAACTTCGCACGCACATCTTGATTGTAACGATCATCTGCCATCCAAATTCGAATCGGCACAATAAATCCAAGTTTCTTACGGAAAGCAATCTCCTCAGGAAGAACCTTCGCGGCTGCAGTACGAAATGCCACCTTGTTCTGTTCATCATTGACTTTATATTTAGACGGCATTCTCGATGCAATATCAAAAATTCTCCGGTCTGTCAGTGGCATACGGATCTCCAATCCCGCCGCCTCGCTCATCTTATCGACATTAAGGTAAATATCTCCTTCCAGCCAAATCTGAATATCGACATTGGACATTTTCGAAAGTGGGTCTAACCCTTCCATCTCTTCATAAATCGGAGCCGCAACTTCAATCGGCAGCACATCTGGATCATAATGCTTCAAAATCTTTTGTTTCTCATCTTCTTTCATGATGTTCGTGTTTCCAACATAAAAATCCTTCAGATTCTCACCGTATCGCTCTGCATTGCGATACATATTATATCCTCCAAAGAACTCATCTGCTCCTTCACCTGAGTAGCAGATCTTCGTATGCTCTGCTGTCGCTTTACATCCGATTGCAAAAACAATTGCTGACGCATCCCCAAGTGGCTGCTCCATATTGTACATGACATAAGGTACTGTCTCAAAATACTCCTCCGGCGTGATAACGCGTCTGGAAAATGTTCGTCCAAGAAGGTTTGCTGTCTCTTCTGCCATCCTTGATTCGTCAAATCTCTCTTCCTCATATCCACAGCAATCTGCTACTTTCGCCTCAGACATTGCAAGCACGTAGGAAGAATCCACGCCGCCGGATAAGAACGATTCTACTGTCTCATCCTTTGCCTTCACTTCCGGCATGATTTCCTGAAGTGTCGTATGGATCTCATCTGCCCAGTCTTCCAATGATTTACTTTCATCTGGATGAAACTGCGGACTCCAGTAGCGCTCAATCTTCAATACTCCATCTTTCCAGATCAAGTACCGTCCCGGCATCAATTTTTTTAATCCGCGGAAAAACGTATTCTCACCCGCAACATATGTCAGGCTCAAATATAGTTGAAGCATCTCCTCATTCAATTCTTTTTTGAATCCCGGCTGCTCCATGATCTTTCGGATTGTTGTGCCATAAAGAAGTGTCCCATCTTCTGTCTCATAATAGTAAAACGGTTTTGTTCCAAACGGGTCTCTCAGACAGAACAACTGATTGTTCTCCTCATCCCACAAGGCAAATGCAAACATGCCGTGCATGTGATCTGCCATCTCATATCCCCATGTCTCATATGCTTTCACCAAAATCTCTTCTTCCCGTTCTTTGCGCGGCAGCAAAAGAGAAATCCCAAGCCGCTCACAGAGCTCTTCCCAATTGCGGATATGTCCTCTGTATTCCTGTACTTTTATCATCTGTATCATCTCCTGTAAATGTGATTTCATCCTACTTTGATAGTACGATTATAACGCAAATCAAAAAAACCGCCAAGTGTTTGTTTCTCAAAACGGAAGGTTCTGAACTATTTCCTTATAAAATTCCATATTTTTTCTTGATGCGCTCTAATTTTCGATCCATCGGTCCCGCCAGAAAGAACAGGAACACCATTGTGGAAATCCCATGCACGATATTAAACGGCAGACCACTTGCATACATTGCCGCAAGCGCCTTCCACGAAAATCCGGTGCCAAACATAGTAATGGAAGACGTATCCATCAAAAAGCCATAGATTACAAGTGTCGCAATTCCCCCATACAGGCATAAAATCAACTTGCTTTTCTTATATTTTTCCCGTTTTCCACGGAACAATAAGCCTGCAAGAAACCCAATAATGCCAAACGCAAACATTTGCCAAGGTGTCCACGGTCCCTGACCGAAAAAGAAATTAGAGACAAATCCCGCAACCGCACCTGTCAAAAAACCTGCTTCTGCGCCGAGACTGATTCCGGTTATGATCACTATGGCTGTCACCGGCTTAAACTGTGGCAGCATAAAAAATGCCATACGCCCAACAACTGCAATCGCAGCCATAACCGCAATCAAAAGCACTTCCCTTGCCTGTGGTTTCCGATCTTCAAAAATCATGCAAAACGGTATCATTGCAAGCCCAATAATACACAAAGCAATGAAAGATGCGCTTCTGTCATTCAGGAAAAAGATTCCGAAAAAAATCAAACACGGAATCGCAAACAAAATCAAAAAAATGGAGACTTTGGTTCGCTTTCCGATTTTTTTATCCTCACGCACACTTCTCTGTATATACATGATCGCCTCATACTCAAACTGCGTATCCAAAAGCTTTCCGACCGCTGCAATCATCACTAAAGCAAGAATCAACTGTGCATATGGAAATGCTGTCAGCTGAAGATAGCTGTGTATCGTCAAATTGATAAAATGACTCTCTCGTCCAATCTTTTCATTTAGAAACAGGTTTCCCTGCATGTTTGCCGCAAATGCCAGTGCCGGCAAAATTGCCGCTACCAAAAAGGTGAGACGAATATATACTACACTTTTTTTCTTCCACCTATATGCTGCAATCGCAGCACCAATCAGGAGAACTGTCAAAATAATTGCAAAGACCTGCAAGGCAATACTCCACTGCCCAATCGTTTTTATTTCCTCCGCCGTCAACAGTTCCATGGAAAGTTTTCCTCCTCCACGGATACTTTTCTGTATATTATCCACACATTCTGACACATTCCACAACGTATATGAAGTCTGAAGTTTTGAGTATTTCAAGACCGGCATGGAAAACCACGGCAGAAACAGTTCAGCAACAACCATAAATCCACAAGAAAAAATCGGCAGCATCGCCTTTGTATCTACTCCTGTCGCCTGTTTTTGCTGCATGCTTCTATCACTTCCTTTACTGTTACTGCATCCGGATATAACTGTCTCGCCATCCGGTTTGCCGCTGTTGTATAAAAACTATTTCCGACAAAAAATGCTTTTGCACTTTGCGAAGTTATAACACTTCCATCAAAAAACATTGCACACGTATCTCCATAAGAAGCACAAAATTCAATGTCATGCGACACCATCAGAATTGTGACACCTCTCTTTTTCAGACGCTCAAAAATATCCGCAAGTTTTTGTTTGTAAAAACCATCAAGACCTTTTGTCGGCTCATCCAAAAGCAAAATCTCAGGTTCCAGGAGAAGCACCTTTGCCAGAGCCGCCCTTTGCTGCTCGCCGCCGCTTAGGTCGTACGGATGCATATCAAGCAGATGACCGATTTGTGTATCTTCAATCACACGCTCCATTTGCTTTTCATATTCCTTTTTTCGCTGGATATGAAATCCAGAAAACATTTCCCACAAGTCCTCACGGACTGTGTTTCCCACAAAAAGACTTTGCGGGTTCTGCGGAAGCACCCCTATCAAACCATGAAACAATTCTTTTTCCTTTCGCTTGCGAATATCCTTTCCTTTCAGCAGGATTTTCCCTCGATAAGGTCTTCGAATTCCGGATAAAAGTGATAATGTCGTACTTTTCCCAGTTCCATTTCCGCCTAACATGCAGAAAAGTTCGCCCTTTTTTACCTGCAGGGACAGATCTTTCACGACATCCGGCATCTCTTTTTCGTATCGGAACCACACTTCCTTTGCCTCGATGACAACCTCATCTTTTCCTTTTGTACTCTTTTCGTTCTCTGTCTCACAGAATCCAGATTGCTCTTTTTCAAAATGTGCCTTCAGCCAGTTTCTCCCCTCGCAGACCGTCAAAGGGCATGTTCCGACCTGTCCCGTTCCATCATAAATCTGTACCGGACTTGGCATTGCAAGAAACAGATCATTTCCGGCAAGCGCCTTTCCTACCTGCCTTGGCTCATCATACAAGATTTGTCGTCCCTCCTCCAGAACAAGCACTTTATCTGCCATCGGAAACACTTCTTCCAAACGGTGCTCGATGATGATCACCGTCGTCCCAAGTTCCAGATTAATTTTCCGTATCGTTGCAAGGAATTCACTCGCCGCAATCGGGTCAAGCTGTGAAGTCGGCTCATCAAGCACAAGCACCTTCGGCTGCATTGCCATCACAGAAGCCAGATTTAAAAGTTGTTTCTGTCCTCCCGACAGTTCCTCCACATTTTTCGCAAACCAGTTCTGAATGCCAAAAAAGCTCGCCATCTCAGCTACTCGAAGCCGAATCGTCTGTTGATCATATCCGAGATTCTCAAGTCCAAATGCCATTTCATGCCACACTTTATCTGTCACAATCTGATTGTCCGGACTCTGAAGAACATATCCGATCTCACTTGCCTGTGTTCTGACAGATACCTGCTCCAAAGCGTCCCCCAAAAATCGAATTTCTCCACTTCTTGTCCCATATGGTGTCAGTGCAGTTTTAAAATGCCGAAGCAATGTCGTCTTTCCGCAGCCAGATTTTCCACAGATGACAATAAATTCTCCCTGTTCAATTGCAACATTCACCTCCTGCAAAGCCGGTGTCTTTGCCTCTGGGTAAGTAAATGTCAGATTTCTGATTTCAAATAGTGCCATTTTATATCCTCCACAATATTAATCACCATAGGAAGCATACACATTCCCCCATAAATGACATAGATCAAAAGTGTTTCCCAGTTTAACGGATTTCCCTCCATCATCGGGAAATATAAAAAATATACTTTTTTTGTTACAATTCCGCCAAGCACAATCAGGCCTGCTACAGCCATCACCGAAAATATCCTTTTGTCTCTCGTATCAAAACGATAGATGGAAAAATTAGTTCTGCCACGCAGTCCATATCCTCTCGACTTCATGGAATCTGCTGTCTCCACTGAATTTTCCAATGCCCACGTCGTCATGATTGAAAGAATTTTCATGCCGTATTTTGCCTTTGCAAGTGTATTTCCATTTGTCACATCTCTCCCAATACACTTCTGCGCATCGGACACTTTTTCAATCTGATTTTTAAACTTCGGAACAAAGCGAAGCACCATAGATAAAATCAATGACATCGCCGGAATTAGTTTCCCAAACAGATAAATGAATTTATCCGAGGTCATAATGACCTGATAGCAGGAAAACCAGTTTAATACCGACACAAGCATCACACCGGACGCCAGTCCATATACAATGGATTCTAACGTCAGGGGATTGCCCGTTCGAAAGTAGAACAAAAGTGTCACTCCCTCATGATTAAAAAGAGGATTTACAAGTGCTGAGATCAAGAATACAGGAATCATGAGCCATAGAGCTGTTTTGAATGCTTTCTTTCCTTTAAGATAAATATAGTAAATAAAACCACTCACACAGGAAATCCCTAGAAAAACAGGGTGCCTCAAAAACATGGAGCACCCTATCACAAATACAAAATAAACAAAATTAATTATCGGATGATACGTACCAAAGTTATCTTTCCCCATTTTGATCCATCCAGCTTGTCCCCAGATCTCTTCCCAAATCACAGGTATAATTCCACTGGATTTCATCTCCTTCCTGAACTATATATCTGCTGCAGCCATAGTTTGGATACCACCCATTGACATTGTACATCCAGCCGGAATTCTGGCCGCAGTCAAACTCATACAGATTATTGATCGCTTCTATATAATTACTGTTGAACAGCGGATTGAAGGAATATTCCATATGCACACGGTTATTTTTCGTTTCACGGAGAAGGACATCAAAGACACTCTCTCCTTCATAAAACGTCACTTTTCTTGTCGCATAGATCACTCCGTCAGAAGGGATCAGTTTTTCTTTCCCTTCTGTCAGATTTTCCATATTGTCAAGAATCGTTGCACAGGAAATGGTGAGATAGCAGGTCTGTTTCTTGCTTTTGTCAATTGTGATTTCTCCTGGTTCCACCGGATTTTGCATTCCTTCCGGAACAGGATTTGTCTGATATTGATCCTGTCCACTTCCGGTCCCATCGCTGTATGTAACATTGCTGTTGCTATTTCCGCTTGCTGCTCTGGATGATTTTTTCTCCTCATATTTGGAATAGTCAACTTCCCCGCCTTGTATCTTGTCTACGTCATAGTATTCTTCTTCCTTAGAAGTCTCACTTTTATCCGTATCCTTTTGACCGGAGGCATCATCCTCCATCCATGCATCTGAATCCTTCTGCTTATTTTCATTCTGCACTGTATTAGTAAGCGTTGTCTTTCCACAGCCTGTCGCTACACTGCTCATCAACACAGCGATCAAAAGCAGCCCTATGACCCTTTTCACTTTATGCTTCATCACCATCTCTGTCCCTTCTACGTCTCTTTTTTAGAGTGAACGAATATCCAAGTCCCGATACAACCACTGCGCATGCAATGAGCGCCCCGACAATATATGGCACAGACAAGGATTTCGTCTCTTCTTTTGTCCCCTGAAGAATAATCTCATCTGTATCGGCATCAATAAAATTGTCTTTTTCTTTTGTATCATCCTTCAGTGACTTTGTACTCGCCCTCTTATCGATGAAATACGCTCCGCCTTTTTCAATCAGAAATTTTGTCTGTCCATCTTTTACTTCCACCTTCTGCACATACTCCGCCTTCTGTTCCTTTGGATTATAATACAAAAGTAAATACTCTCCGTCTTCTTTTTCTACCGGCACTTCCACCTGTATAACTCCAGGAAATGTTCCTGATTGTTCAAAATACAGCACAGCCGGATGTTCCGAGAGCTGTTTGATCTCATCATCATATGGACTTGTACGTTTCAGTTCAATATTGATCTCTTTCTCTTCCTTGATATCTTTTCCATTCAATGTGAATGTGTACGTCGTTCCATCGGTCATTTTTCCTTCCATCTGAAGGTTCTTATCCTGATCTTTGACACGGGCAAGTTCTGACTTTGCAACAACATTGTCTTTCACTTCTGCTTTTACAGTTTTACTGTCATCTTTCTTGGATGTCGCCTGTGCTTTTGCAGTCGTCTTTTTATTCGACGTCTCCTTTACCTGCTCTGCTATTTCCTGAAGATTTTTGGTTCCTGTAAACACAGGCTCGATTGTTCCTGCATTCTCCGGCTCACTTTGAATATAATAAGTCCCGCCCTCTGAAATACTGCAGGTGAGATAGCCTCCCAAGACAGTTGCGGTTCCTGCTTTAACAGACTTTCCATTCTCCTGTTTATAAAGCACATAATCTTTGCTCGTAAATCCGCTGCACTTGATACTTAGGTCGATATTTCCCGGAAGTGTTCCGCTCTCCTCAGTTGTAAAAAAGTATTTCCCATCTTTCTTTTCGCTTGTCACTCCGGCTTTCATATCCGCAGGTTCATAATTGTTCGCACCTCTCAGTGTGAGTGTATAATTCCAGGTCTCATATACATAATCGATACTAGAGTCTTTCACATTTGTAAAAATCTCTTTTGCCAAAATTCCATTCTGCAATTTTTTTACGATTGTATCTGCCTGCAGCAAATCCGCTCTGTGTTCTACATATTCAAGATTCTCTTTTGGGATACTCTCGTATATTTTCAGTAGTTCTGCAATTTTTTCAGCATCTTTTAAGGTAACTGCCAGTGGATTGATTTCATTCCATATCTGTTCATCGAGACTCTCTACTACCTTTATCTGCTCCGAGATTTCCTCTAGTTTCTCTTGCAATCGGCCGCGAAATTCCTCTTTTTCTGCAAACTTTTTCATCTGATCCAATTCGCTGATCAATGCATACACTGTCTGCTGATCTTTGATTCTGATTTGTGCCGGAAGCACCTCAAGTTTTGCCCGAAAACGTGCAATATTTTCCGCAGTCTCTTCCTCCTCGTCGCCGCCGTTTTGCACATCAGTCATATCATATAATGTATTTTTTCCGTTTACAGCCCGGTTATATGCGACAAGTGCCATCGTGCCCTGATCTGTAGACATCGCATCTGCTGTATTCTCCTGTGGAGTATGCTTGAACGCACCGTCACTTAACTGATAGCTCAGGAGATAATCTAATACAGATTTACCATTTTTTATAAATGCTTCATCCGATAAAAGTTCTACATTCAATGTTGAAAGTGCGATTACAGTTTGGGCTGCACTTTCCAGATTCTCAGTTCCAAAACTTGCAAATCCGCCATTTTCGTCCTGCATCGTACTCAATGTCTGAAGCGCTTTTTCAACCGCGGTTTCAACCCCGCTGTTTTTCTCATAATATGGAGCAAGCGCCTGAATTGCCATCGCAGTCATATCCGGATCAGACTTCGTTCCACTTAACGCCCATCCTCCATCACTCAACTGTTTATCCAGTATCTGTTGAATCAGCTTTTCCCTTGTCGTCTGCTCCAGCCCTTTTCCCAAATCTTCTTCTGTAAGCTTTGGAATCTCATAGTTCTTCGAATCCAGCGCAAGCAACGCATAAATCGTACCGTTGACTCCCTGCCAGTTTACCTGTTTGAAGTTTGCAAGCGGATACAGCATGTTATATCCGTTGACATCCGAAGGATCCACCCCGATTGCCGTAAGCGCCAGCACTACTCTCGAATATTCTGTATATTTTCGTTTGTCCAGAACACCTTGGTTTTCCTCCAATGTCCGATACAAATTTGCCAGATAATTCTTTTTTGTCTCCTCCGGCAGATTCCCATACCTTGCCATTGCAAGCACAGACCATTCTCCGCCCAAAGTGTTAACGACCGGGTTCGTCACATGAGTCTTCAGATAATTTGCTGCTTTGTCAAGACTTGCTTGCATATCTTGGTCTGCAATTTCATTTTCTGAAACTTCCACTGTCCCCTGAAAAAGAGTCTCCTCCGACTCTTTTTCATACAGCGCCGTTGATTCTCCCCCGGTTCCTCCTAGAATAACTTCTTCTTCGATTTCAAAATCCGCTGCACGAACAGGCATTGGGCTGCCTGCTGCAATCACCGCAGCAAGCATCAATGCTATTATTCTAACATTTCTTTTTTTCATTTTTATTTTCCTTGTCTTTTCTTTTTGACTACAACAACTGCAGTAATCACAACCGCGCATGCTGCAATCAGGTATACCAGGTACTCTATCTTTACACTGTCACCGGTTTTTACAGTTCCTGTCTGGCTGTTGCCGGAGCCATCTGCTGAACTTAATTTGTCTGTTGTACTTGCTCCGTCTCCTGCCATATCCGTCACAACACCAAAATCACCTAATTGTGTCACTTTCACAGTAATATAACCATCTGTAACAGTTCCGCTAAGTTTCTTCACTTCTCCGCCGGTATATAGTAATACATCCATTGTATTTCCATTATATTTTTTACCGACCGGAAGACTCAGCTTCGCTGTATCCGATAACGCAACTTCTTTTCCATCCTGACGAAGTTCTACATGATACAGTGCAAATACTCCTTTGCTTGACGGAATGGCTTTTCGAATCTCATCTACCGCCGCATCGTCTTTTGTCAATTTGGAGACAACAAGCTGCATGTCTTTTGTCAATTCTTTTCCTGTAAGACTCACTCCATACTGTGTATCTGTGAGTGTAATTTCTTCTTTTTCAGGCTCTTGTGGGTCTGGTTTTTCCGGATCTGGATTCTGTGAATCGTCCTCGTTCTTTACAGTCACCTGATATGTCACTTTTGCATCCGGTTCCACTGGTGTCGTGTAGCTTACCGGAACCGAAGTGATGTTTACAATAGTTCCTTCTTCTACCGGAATCGCTGCTCCATAACGGTATTCGTTTCCATTTGACTGGATTGTGATTTTGTCATAGCGGTTAAAGCTTTCCGGTGCAAATGACACTTGCTTTGTATCTTTCGGAATTGTCAATGTATATTCATATACATCTCTGCTGTATTGTGGAGCAAGTTCACCTGTATTAATTCCAAGTGATTTTAATTCTCCTGTAACATCCGTTGTGTCTGTCAAATCGTTTCCATAGTCGAGGGAATATTCCATTGTAACGATATCCCCATCTGCAAATTTTCCGTTTGCAACCGTAAAGTTACCTGCCCCTTCATCTGTGAACCATCCGTTTAAAGTTCCCATCCAACCACTTTTTTCACCACGCTCAAGCTGTTCCAAGCCATCAATTCCGGTCACATATGTTTTGTTCGAATCAAATGAAATTTCGATATTATTTTCCACACATGCACGCTCGATCGCATCAAGCATTGTATCGTCTTCATAAATAGACACTTTTACATTGTCTAAAATCACACCTTTTGCTTCCGGCCAGTCTTTTCCTTCCGGAGTCGAAACCATGTCCTGAACACTTACTGTCACAGTCCCAACCGGTGTTTTTTCCGGCTCTTCTAAAGATTTTACCGTAATTGTATATGTAACTCCATCTTTTAGCCCCAACAAGCTCATAAAGCTCGTCGGTGTTGATGTGATTTTAATTTCAGTTCCCTCTGATACCGGAATGGCGTCTCCATAGCGGTATGATTTGTCCCCCACACGAATCGCAACGTTATTATATCTGTTAAAGCTCTCCGGTCGGAACGAGACCTCCGTTGTATCCTTCGGAACTGTCAAAGTATATTTGTATACATCCCGCTTATATTCCGGCGATAAATCCCCTGTGTTGTTTCCAAGTGATTTTAGTTCTCCTGTTACATCTGTTGTATCTGTCAAATCACTTCCATAGTTCGTTGTATATTCCAACGTAATGACATCTCCATCTGCAAATGTCCCGTCTGCCACTGTAAATGATGCAAACCCTTTGTCTGTAAACCAACCGTTTAAAGTTCCCATCCAACCGCTTGCCGCTCCGCGGTCAAACTCCTCCAGGCCATCCACAGCCGTAATGTATGTCTTTGACGCATTCAAAGAAATCTTGATTCCATTTTCTTCGCACGCACGCACGATCGCATCCATCATCGAATCATCTTCATAGATAGACACATTCGTATTTTTCAAAATCACACCTTTTGCTTCCGGCCAGTCTTCCCCATCCGGTGTCGGAATCATATCCTGAATGCTTACTGTCACTGTTCCAACCGGTGTTTTTTCCGGCTGTTCACTCTTTTCTTTCACTGTCACTTCACAAGTTGCTGTCTTTTCCCCCGCTTTTGCTGTGATAACAGCTTTTCCTGCGCTCACTGCATTTAGCACGCCATCTTGATCTACTATGACAACATCTGTATGATCACTGCTCCACTCCACTGTCTGATTTGTTGCATCCGCCGGTGTCACAGTAGCCTGCAGAGATGATACATCTCCAACCTGTAGCTCTAATGTTTCCTGATCTAACGTAATGTTTTCAACCGGAACATCTTTTTTAACCGACACAGTAAAGCTTGGCAGTGTCGAAAACCAGTCTTTCAATACAGGTGCATTTAAGTTTGGTTCCCCTGAGCCATTTGCAGTAATATCTGCTCCGAGAGGACTTCCCCACCATTCAGAAAAAATTCCGTTTTGACTTGTGAATGTATACTCTCCTGCTTCCTCGAAGGTTACATCAAAATCATTGTTCGTCGCAAGATCCCACTGTTGACACTGACCTTTAAACTCGCCTAATGTCTCATTGCTGTAAGAAAGATATGTTGCATCGGATTTTCCCCATGCACTGTTCGATGTCCAGACCGGATTATAAATCGTAGCCAGCTTATACACTGGCATTGTCACACCGCGGAAACTGATATTTGCTGTGTCACCAGGCTCTAATGCCGCATCTGGATTCGTCTTATTCTCTACATTGATCTCAATAAATCTTGCATCAACGACACGATACAGCGATTTTACATTACCATCCGCATCTGTCGCTTCAATCCCGATGATATTACTCCGGTTTTCTAAGTTTGCAGTATATGTATTTCCATCTCCTTGGATTTCCAAACCATTCAATGTCACTTTTAAAGATTCAGCGCCGTCTGCCGATACCTCAAAAGTAAACGGAACCGTATCGCCTTCATTATAATAAATGGTATCATAATGACGCCAATTCTGCAGCTTTTCACTGCAGTTAATCGTAGCTGTCCCTGTCTCTCCCACTGTAAATACCGCATATGCTGTGTTCACAGGCGAGATTGCTCCCCATGTTTTTCCACCATATTCAACTGCATCATAGGTTACCTTCACTACTGACGTCCCTGGTTTTTCCGCTGTCACAACTGCTTTTTCAGTGGAACTTTCTGTATCCAGCGAAATGCTGTCGCCTTTGATGATCTCAAAATGAAATACCGGTCTCTGAACGTCATTTGCAACTGCATTGGAGATAATCTGTTCTACTCTCCAAGGCCGTAAATTTGTGGTATCCCCAACCTGCATTTCTTTTTGCTGATATTGCAGCCAGATGTCATTCTCAAAATCATCATAGACCTTTGCCTCTGTCTGAACACCTAAATATTCTTCACTGCCTGTCTGCACATTCTCTGCAATACTGTTCAACGGATATTGAACAACTACAGAGACAACCATCAACATCGCAAGCATAATGCTCACAACTTTATTGTGCCATTTTTTTCTGTTTCTTATCATTTTCCATTCTCCTATCTCTTTTTTTCAGATGAATGTTTTCTTCTTTCTGCCCTCCTTTTCTTTTTGTCTCGTCCCTTCTTTGTACATAAAAGCAGCCTTTCTGTTCTGAAAGACTGCTTTTTACTCACATACAGTGATTCCAAATCTGCACATAATTATGCCTATGCAATCACCAAAAGAAACATTCTTTCCAACCTAAAAACATTCTTTCCTATATACGGCAGGTCTCCTGGCTTCGCATCTTTCTTTGAAAACACCTTCTCAACATTATTCTGTCAATGGCCTATTGTCTCATCGTCCGCGTTACAGTAGAGGTGACTGCTCCGGTTTTTCACCGGATTCCCTTTTCATGCTTTTGTATCATTCAAAAGCAACCGCATACATTTTCACTCTTTTTTCATTTTTATTGTATACGACTCTTTCTGATACTTCTAGTTATTTTTTTGGATTTTTGAAATTTTTTTATTTACGTTCTTTCTTTTGCATGTCATCACGGATTTTCAAAGCCTCATCTGGATAATTCGTAATGACTGCCTCCAGTTCATTCTGAATAAAAAAACGCATATCTTGCGCATCGTTTACTGTCCACACACGGATCTTACACCCACTTTCTTTATACCTTTCCATAAAATCAGCCATTTTCAAATGATACACCGCCGGATGTAATCCACAAACCCCAGTTCCTTTTGCGTAATTTTCCACATTCAGAATTACATCGCTGTACAAATATGCAGTTTCTGCCTTTTGATCCAATTCCTTTATTTTCTGTACACTATAATGGTTAAACGAAGAATAAATTACCCGCTTGTGCATCTCGCGGTTTTTCACAATCTCAAGTACCTTTTCTTCTAAGCCTAAATACCAATAGATTCCCGTTTTCAATTCAATATTCACTTCCATTTTGCTTGCTTTTACCAATTCCAGCACTTCTTTCAGTGTAGGGATTGAAATATTCTCATATCCCTCCATATGATTATCGAACGAAAACTTCCTCAATTGAACCAGTGTGTAATCTTTTACCAGGCCCTTCCCATTACTTACACGATCAATCACCTCATCGTGGATTACAACGACTTCTCCGTCTTTTGTCAGCTGTACATCCAACTCAATTCCATCTGCTCCCATCTCCATCGCAAGAGCAAATGCCTCCAATGTATTCTCCGGCGCATATCCGCTGGCTCCTCTATGTGCAAATATTTTTGTCATCATTTTTCATCTCCAATTCACTTTTCAGATAACATTAGAATACACCATCTTTTTCACTCATGCAAATCTTACACCGCCAATATAAACGGCTTTTTTTCCACCGTAAAAACCGGCAGTCTGACGCCATAGATTTCTTCTAACAGTTCTTCCGTCAAAATTTCCTCCGGAACTCCCTGTCCAATCATTTTTCCTTCTTTCATCGCAAGTATCTCATCGCTATAATACAATGCCTGATTGATATCATGCAGCACCATGACAATGGTAAGCCCATATTCCTCATTCAGTCTGCGCACCAATTGTAATATCTGTATCTGATACCGCACATCCAAATAGGTCGTCGGCTCATCTAAAAGCAGAAGCTCTGTATCCTGTGCGAGTGCCATCGCAATCCACACCCGCTGCCTTTGTCCCCCAGACAGCTTTGAGACCGGACGGTTTCGATATTTTTCTGTGCGTGTCACCTCCATCGCCCATTCTACTCTTTCCACGTCTTTTTCGCTCATCTTAAAGCTTCCGGTTCTTCGATGGGGAATTCTCCCGTAGCCGATCAGCTTCTCCACGCTCAAATCTGCCGGTGCCGTATGATACTGGTGCACAATCGCAGCTTTTTTTGCCAGATCCTTAAGTTTCATATTCCGAAGATTTTCACCATAAAGACAAATTTCCCCTTGATCAGGCTTTAAATTCCTTGTCAGCAGTTGGAACAATGTAGATTTTCCACAGCCATTCGCACCGATCAGAGTTGTGATCTTCCCCTTCTGCAGTGAAAATGACATTTCCTGAAGTACCTGATGCTCTCCATAAGAAAAAGAAAGATTCTGCACTTCATAAATCAATTTCTGCTCATTCATAGTTCTGTCTTTGACCTCCTTAATAATAAAATAAAACTTGGTCCTCCAATCACTGCCATAACTACCGCCGCATTAATCTCGTATGGATACGCAATCGTACGCCCGATCGTGTCGGCGAGCAATAGCGTAAATGCCCCGAGAAGCATCGTGTAAGGAATGAGTACCTTATGACTGTTTCCGACCAGCAGCCTTGCAATATGTGGCACTAAAAGTCCCAGAAAACTGATGCTTCCAACTACCGCAGTACTGATTGATGCCAAAAGTACAGCTGCTGCAGACACTATAAGACGCACCGCATTGACTCGAATTCCAAGTGAGCGGATTGTCTGATCTTCCAATCCAAGAATATCGCATTTTAACGCTAAAAAGACAGCCAAAACAAGCCCAATCACTGCATAGATGAAAAGCATCCGAAAATCCTCCCATGTTTTCATCGTAATATTCCCGTTCACGATACTAGCTGCCCCACTATAATTCGCTCCCATCATGCTTTCTCCGGCGGACATCAGCCCAGTAAAAAATGCATTCACCGCCACACCGGTCAAAATCACCCTGAGAGGACTCAAATCCCCCTTCCAGGAAAGCAGATACACAAGTCCACACGCAAAGACACCTCCTAAAAACGCAAATACAGGAACCGCCAGATACAGTGATGGCGCAAATGCCGTCACAAGCACTGCCGCCATTCCTGCGCCGGAGCTAATTCCCATGATTCCCGGATCTGCCAGCGGATTTTTCATTACCGCCTGAAGCATGACACCTGATACAGCTACCGACGCGCCGGCGAGCATCGCAATCAAAATTCTCGGAAATCGCAGTGAATATATCGTAGCGACTGTCTCATCATACGCTACAAACAATCCTCTCAAAATCTGTTCCGGAGATGCTTTTAAGCTTCCCGTATTAACAGCAACAAGGAACAGCACAATCAATGCTGCTCCCGTAATCAGAAATGAAATTATTTTTCTTTTTATGCTAATCAATTTGTTCCCTCCTGATACAAAAATGTTTCCAGTTCTTTTAGCGCCTCCTCATATTGGAAATTTGCACTCATCCCAAACTTTTCATTATCCAGGTCATATACTCTCGCATTTTGCACCGCCTCAAAATGTTTCCAAATATCATTCGTCGCAAACTCTTCCGCAAACATTTTTTTCACCTGCTCCGGAAGCGCATGAGAAGTCCGAAGGATGATATCAGGTGCTTTCTCTACCATATCTTCCGGATTGATATTCAGAAAATCCTGCCCGTTGCCATCTCCGTATACATTGACACCTCCGGCAAGCTTTACAAGACTTCCGACATAACTGCTTTCTGTTGCCACCACATAAGATCCCGGCAGCCCCATCAATATGAGCACCGTAGGAGCCTCCTGCTCATTATGCTTTTGTGCGAAATCGTTCTTAAAATCCTCGAATTCCTGATGAAGCTTCTCTGCCTCTTCTTCTTTTCCCAGCATCTTTCCTAATGCAAGAATCGATTCATACATTCCTTCTGTACTTTTCAGATCCAAAAAATAACTTTCAACTCCTATATTTTCATACTGGGACTTTAATTCTCCTTCCAGAGAATTCGGACTTAAAACGATATCCGGTTTTAACGACTTTATGATTTCCATATCGGGAGCCATCGGAGAACCGACGCTTTCTGCATTTTCATAGCGTTTCGGAATAGAATAACTGTCCGTTTTCGGAACTCCGACAACGCCTTCTACTTCCAGTTTGTCAAGAATCTCACAAGTCGCCACCGAAGTCGCCACAATCCGCTTTTCTTTTGTATCATTGTCTGCACTTTGATTTCCTGACTGATCCACACATCCGGTCAAAAACAGTGCGGATAACAAGGCTGCAATCAACTTTATCTTTTTCATTTCTTATTTCCTTTTCTTTACGAACACAACCAAAGAACCTATCACAAGCACAATGACAGCTCCGACTGCAATCTGTCCAACCGGCACTTTATTTGTATTTGTTTTTTCTGTCACCTGTTCTTCATCTGTAGTCTGCTCTTCATCTGCCACCTGCGGCTCTTCTTCAGTCTGTGGCTCTTCTTCAGTCTGCGGCTCTTCTGCCGATATCATCTCACTTACAAACTTTCCTGTCCCTGCCTGTGCAGATGCCATATCCAGTTTCACAAAGAACTGTACGTCTCTTCCCATCGGTTCTACATACAAGATTGGACTGATATAATTATCTGCCGAATCCACCTCAAACCGATAGTGATTGCACGTATCTCCATCTCTTTCACAACTTCCGGTCTGTGTAATTTCCACATCTCGATAAGTTCCGTCTGTTTCCTGTATCTGCATACGTACATCACTCACATTTGACATCAGACCAATTCCAAGCGTAACATACGTTTTCCCCTGAGACTGTTCTACCAGCGCACTGTCCTCCACAACACTCTCACACATACTGTCTCCAAGCGCAATGTTCGTCCCGCCATCTACGGTCTGTCCCGTCTCCGGATTTGCATAGGATGTTGTTCTCCCTACCGTATAAGCTCCATCTTCCATCGCATAAACAGGAACAGGGGCAGCCGCAATCGCAGCTGCCATTCCCAATCCCAAAACAATTTGCTTTAATCGTTTCATCTTATTTCGCCTGTCTCTTTCTGTAAACCATTGTCATCACACCGGCGGCTGCTGCTATAAGCATAACAACCGGAATTGCCGCATAATTATCATAGTCTCCTGTCTTTGGTGCACTTGACGCTCCATAGCTGCTTCCAGATGCAGGAGTTGTCACCTTAACAGTAGTGTCATTCGCATCTTCAGAAACTAATTTCAGCGCTGAGTAATCAATGCGAAGTCTTGCTTCAATATCCTGGTGTCCCATGATCGCCACATGCGGATTCACTTTTACATTCAGATATTCCTGTGTATGAGGAAGTACAAATGAGAAACAAGTCGGATTTCCAGAAGCATTTTTCTCCTCCACAGTAGCACTCGTATAATTTCCGTTGGCATCAGCCACTTTTAATTCCTGAAGGCTCGCTTCAATGTTTCCATATGTCATGGATTTTGTGTAAATATACATTGTCTTCACGCCATTTTTCACAACGATTCTTGCGGTGCTGTTCAAAGACTGCGCCGCCATAGACGCCTGATCTTTTGTCGCATGCCACAGCCATACAGGAACTTCATAAATACCATCTTTCAAATTGTCTTTATCCAGCGTTGTGCTTCCTGCATTTTGACTCGTGTTATTGCTTGTGTTATCGTTTGTATTATTATTCGTGTTATTGTTTGTGTTGTTATTGTTATTACCACTGTTATTGTCTGAGGTTGTCTTTTCTTTCAAGCCTTTGACTGCCACCTCAATGTCCGCTGCCATCTGATCTACTTTATTCTGCTCATTTTGTTTCAGACCGCGCACGACTGTCTGCAATGCATTTTGAAGCGCCTTCACAGTTCCGTCTGTATATTTTGTCAAGTCTTTCGGAATTGACGCAATCGCTGCATCCACTTTGCTGTAATCTGCTTCCGGAAGATCACTTACCAACTGCAATTTCCCTTTTAAATCTTTTAAAGAAGCAATCATCTCATTGACTTCTGCTGCCGATGCTCCGCCATTTGCAAGCAATCCTTCTGCTTCCTTCATTTTCGCCTCAAACGCGCTCCATGAATCTTCTGTATAATCTTCTTTCACAAGATCTTCATAAGATTTCAAGAGATCACTCAGTGCACTTGTATCCACCTGTGCATTCGCAAAATCCAATGTCAGTGTCACAACCGTCGGATATGGATTCCCTCCACCCATCAAATTGTTCATAAAATCTACTGTAATCTTCAATTCACACACACCATCGTCAGAAGGTGTAATCGGAAATTGCATTTTTTCCGGCACTTCTATGTTTGTAATTGCTGCCGGATTTCCAAATGTTGTAGAAGACTGCTCTGTCTTGTAAGAGAGATATTCCGCACCCTCTACAGTCAAAACATTCGCATGATATTCTCCCATCATGTTGATTACCATGTGATTGTTTTCAACAGTTGCTGTCATATTTCCTTCCCCGTCTACAGTCACCTTGGCACTCTCTCCAAACGCTTTGTTGAACGCCTCATTTACCGCAGCAATCGGCGCTTTGCTCTTGAGCGATGTAATCGGCACCACATAATCTCCTGCCTCTAGTTTTTCAGCAGCTTTTACCGTATTTACTTGTGTCAAACTAAATGTACACACCGCAGCCATCGCAAGCGCGGCCATTCTTCTCACCATTGATTTCATGATCTTATGCTTCATTTTTCATATCCTCCTTTTTATTATGTTGCCTTCAACTATCATTTGTTAGATTAAACTAACCAGTAGGCATTAAAAAAAGCAACTTAAATTGCTGAACTGACTATATCACACTTCTTTTCGAAAGAAAAATCTTTTTTTGTTGCACTGCGCAACAAACCGCGTTCTTCTTCCTTTTTTTTACTTTAAATCATAATTTCTTTTTTGTTGCAACTCGCAACTTTTTTACGCAATATATACGGCAAACAAAAGCTCTTTCGCATCGTCCCCATCAAAAATCTGAATCCAGATTCTTCCTGAAAGCATCCTTCCTTTTTCGCCTGCAATGCTCTGAAACCGGATTTTGTCTGCCCGAAAAGCCAGCAATTTCCCCTGTCTTTCCATCTCACACCATGCTTGTCCATCCCAATATGCAAACTCATATTCCCGATACTCCTCCAGCATCCGCAGATACAATTTTCCATTTTTATTCTGTATATTTAAAATACAAGGATTTTCAAACCGCTCATTCCACACTGAGACTTCATGCTCCCGATGCAGCTCCTTCTGAAAAATGGTAAACGGAATCGGATAATTTCCATCCGGATATCGTCTGCTGAGCCTCTCTCCGTCAAATTCCATTCCTTCCCGAAATCCGTATTTTACCCGCTTTGCAATTTCTTCTTTTTTCAGAGCTTCCAACGTCTCCTCTTTGCAGTAGGACGCAATCGTCACAGCATCTTCCCTCGCCACCTCCTGCGAAACCCCGGTACTCAGCAGATGACCGATAACAAGTTCTACTTTCTGACTGTACGCTTCCGCCGCCATCTTTCCCTTTTTCGTAAGTATCGGTTTTCTCCGATTACTTTTATCAATTAAACCTTCCTTTTCCAAAACAGTCAGCACACGGCTGACTGCATACTTTTCCTCTCCAAGCGTCACCGCAAGGTTCGTCACGTTCCACTGTTCTTTTTGATTTTGAAAACAGATCAAAGTTTTTACTTTTAATATGTTCATGCAATTATTCCCCTACCAATGTTGTATCACGAACTGTCTCTATTTTCGTAAAGAAGTAGACATATTTAAAAATAATAAGGAACACAATAAATATTCTTCCATAAAGATTGCTCATCGCAATCATTGCTAAAATCAGCATTGCTGATGCCGGAAGCAGAATACAAAATTTTGTTTTCAAAGTCATGGCACGATTTTTTACAAAACTGTCTAAATGCTTCTGATACAGTTTTGTTCCGGTAAACCACTTGTGAAATCGTTCAGAACCTTTTGCCAGACAAAAAGATGCCAATAAAAGAAATGGGGTTGTCGGAAGTACCGGAAGTGCCACTCCGATCATTCCAATCCCCATTGCTAAAAAACCGATTACAAGCCAAAGAATTTTGATTGGATTCTTTCTCATGATAAATTCCTTTCTCTACACAGTTTCTATTTTCTACCAATAATTAGTTTTAACTAACCGTTTAGAGAATAACAAATTTTCACTTATTTGTCAATCCAATATTCCATCCTGTTTTTCTTCTGTCCATTCCAAAAATGTTCCCGAATTAGCATCTATTTCAAAATCATATTCCATTCCTTCATAGCTCAATTCTCCTTCATATTTATAAACGCCGTCATCATACTCCTGCTCAATTCGAATATTGCTGTCCGTCGCCCCTTGTACACGGTCAAGCACCAACTGCTTTGCCTGCTCTATGCTGATCTCTGTTGTCTTTTCTGAACCTGTCTGCGTATCATCCTGCACTGCAGCGGACTGTGTATTTTGAACATTGTTATTTTGTTCAATCTCTTTGTCCAGAATTTTTCCATTTGAGGCTGCAATCTCATAATTA
Organism: Faecalimonas nexilis; assembly: GCF_059731825.1. Classification (NCBI taxonomy): domain Bacteria; kingdom Bacillati; phylum Bacillota; class Clostridia; order Lachnospirales; family Lachnospiraceae; genus Faecalimonas; species Faecalimonas nexilis. Next base: position 3,147,006 of record NZ_AP029189.1, read on the forward strand.
TACTGATAATCCGCCTCCACAAAACCGATTTCATATACAAGTCTTCCATCGTCCCTGTCTTTTAACACATGTACCCGTTCTACATCACTCTCCGAAATTCCCGCATCCTCATATGCAATTTTCTTGGCCTCACCTGCTCCGATATCTTTTTGATTCCATACTGCATATGCCGATATTCCTCCAATCAACAAAACTGCCGCCGTTCCTCCTGCAATCATTCCAATATATCTTTTCTTCATAAGTCATGTCTCCTTTCTTTTTCCATCTTGCTTCGATATGGTTAGTATACCCACAAAAGATTAAAGAAAGATTAAAATTTCTGCAATTCATTCAAAAATATTTATATTTTTCACCTTTCAGGGAACACATACGTAAATGTTGTTCCCTCTCCAGGCACACTTTCCACCTGTATGTTTCCGCCATGTACTTCCACGATCCACTTCACCATAGCAAGACCAAGTCCTGAATGGTTCCCGCCTGTGCGCGCTGCATCCACGCGGTAAAACCGCTCCCAAATGTGTGAAAGATGCTCCTTTGCAATCCCGATTCCATCATCTTTCACGGTTCCACACAAGCCTTCTGCGCCTCGTGTCAGCGTCACTTCGATAGTCCCTCCCTCTTTTCCATATGCCGTCGCATTGGAGAGTAAATTGTCCATCATTCGGATATAAAGTGTCTCATCCAGCTTTGCATATAATTCCGGTTCGATCTTCGTCTGAATCGTGATATCACGTTCTGTTGCGAGTATCTGTTGTTCCTCTGCAATCATCTCCACAAGTTCGCTTACATTCACTTCTTCCAAATGAAGTTTTAGCCTTCCCTGATCTGCTCTTGAAAGCATCAGCAGATGTGAGATCAGCTCTGCGATTGTCCGCGCCTTTTTCTGTATGACCATAATCTGTTCCCGCTGTTTTTCGTTAAAGCTTTCTTCTTCCAGACACGACTCACACTGTGCCAAAATAACGCTGACAGGTGTTCGCAGCTCATGTGACACATCAGATGTAAATTGTTTTTCCCTTTGGAATACCTTCTCCAGTTCCTCCAACATCTCATCAAACGTCTGTGCCAAATATGCAATCTCATCCCGATTCTTTCTCCCATCTTCTTTATATAATCCAACTCGTCTTGACAAATCTGCATCGTGACGGATTTCCTGCACAGTCTCTGTGATCGTTTTCACCGGAAGCAACGTTCGTCTCGTCATCCGGTATACTAAAATTCCGACCAGCAGAGCCGTCAACGGAAGCAGAATCACCGCAACCCGAATTGTGATAAGAAAGCTTTCCTCCGCATCGGTAACTGACGTAAGTCCACGAATATAGACAGTGTTTTCTTTCATTTGAAGCTTGAGATCATAGACATACCACTCGCGCTTCCCATCTTTGACTTTTTGCACCTCTCCATTTGAGAAATCAATCTGCTCCGTAAATCCTGACGGCCGCTTTCCATATAAAAAATACGCATTTTCATCGTATAATGCCAAATACACATTATCCTCTATCTGATAAAAATCCGAATCCACTTCCAATTGTCCATCTTCCCACTCGACTTCATCCATACTCTCCTGAACCCGGTTCTTCAGTTTCATCTGTGTAGATGCCAACACCTCCCGGTTACTGATTGAAAACAAAACCGCAAAGATGAATCCAATGACAAAAACCATACAAGCGGTATACAAAAGTGTTAATTTTACTTTTAATGATACTTTTTTCATCCATTCACCCTCAGCACATATCCTGCTCCCCGCACGGTATGGATCAGTTTTGGTTCAAATCCTTCATCAATCTTCTTGCGCAGATACCGGATATATACATCCACCACGTTAGAGCTGCCCATATAATCATAATTCCAAAGATGTTGCTCCAATTTTTCTCTGGAAAGCACGATTCCTTCATTCTGTACCATATATCTAAGCAATGCAAATTCCTTACTGGAAAGTGCAATCTCTTTTCCGTTTCGCAGTACCTGATGCGTATCCACATGCACTTCCAGACCGCCGACTTCATAGCAGGTCTTCTGCACAGCAGCGGTTTTTCGCACAAGCACACGGACTCTTGCCAATAATTCTTCAAACGCAAATGGTTTCACAAGGTAATCATTCGCCCCTGCATCTAACCCTTTTACCCGATCTTCCACACTGTCTTTCGCCGTCAAAAGCAAAACCGGTGTATTTTCATTTTTGTTTCGCATCTTTCTTAGGACTGACAGTCCGTCTAACTTTGGCATCATAATATCCAAAATTACTGCATCATAAGGTGCTGCTGCAAGATAGTCAAGCGCCTCCTCTCCGTCAAAGCACGAATCTACACTGTAGTGCTCTTTTTTCAGACGTTCTGTGATAATTTGATTCAGATCTCTCTCATCTTCCGCGATTAAAATGCGCATAAAATCCACCTTCCCTTCTTCACATCTTACTCAGATATCCCAGAGTATACTCTCTCGATATGCATCGCAAGATATCCTACTTCCATCTTCTCCAGTCGAATCGCGCACTCTTTTTCAATATCCTGACAGACTAACCTGCCTAAGCGAAATGCTTCCGGATGGTTCTGTTGCATATAATCGTTCAGATCCAGTTTGATGCTTTCTTTCTTGATTGCCCGTATGATCATGTATTTTACATGATTCATCAGCCTGTTATAAGAAAGTGATCTCACGTCAATCTGCTTTCCGGTCTCCTGCTCCAATATTTTGACACATTCCCGAACTGCTCTTGCCATCTGCATTGCCATCGACACATTCTCATCTTCAATCGCCGAATGGATATGGAGCGCTACGTAACCGATCTCATGACTATCAATCTCCACAGAAAGCCGTTCCTTGAGAATCTCTTTTAACTTGGAGGCAACCTGATATTCGCTGCCAAACAGCGCTCGGATATCTTCTGTCAATGGATTGCTGATCTGCTCTCCATGTCTGATTCGCTCTACCGCAAAAGAAATATGGTCTGCCAGCGGGAACAAGATTCTTCTGTCGATACGTCCGAATTTTTCTTCTGCTTCTACAAGAATCGCATTGGCAATTTCCAAATACTCTGGAGCGATACTTTTTGCCAGCTCTTTCGCGCTGCCACGTTCTGTATCCTCTCTCAGAGAATACCTCGCACATCCGTCTGGCGCTTCGAACCTCTCACTGATTTTCTTTCCAAAGCCAATCCCTTTTCCCAACAGTACATATTCTATATTTTCTTCCATATTAATCGCTATCACACCGTTATTATTTAAGACTTTGCTCACTCTGTACATGATATTCCCCCAGATTTTTTCTTCTGATACTAGGGTAACAAAATCCACGAAAAAAGTAAAGCGGACCTTTCCGGTCCGCTTGAAACTTTTTATTTCCGTTACTGTTCACTATTTTTCGTAACAATCCACTGCAAACAATGGCTCTCCTGCTTTCACCTCACCCTCGGCAAGCAGTCTCACTTTCTGGTTTTCTTTCAGATCTGTGCAAAGAACCGGCGAGCAAAGAGACGGTGCATGCTCTGTCAGATATGAGACATCTATTTTCATCAACAGATCTCCTTTTTTCACACTCTGACCATTTTCAACAAACACTTCAAATCCCTGTCCATTCAGTGCAACCGTATCGATTCCGATATGCAAAAGCATCTCAAGACCTGAGTCCGTCTGGAATCCAAGCGCATGTTTTGTTTCAAATACAAATGCAACCACACCATCTTCCGGCGCCACGATTTCTGCCTCTGTCGGGGTCACACCTGCACCGTCTCCCATCATCTTTCCTGCAAATCCTTCGTCCGGTATCTCTGCTACTTCCACCGCTTTCCCGGTAATCGGACTTGATATGATGATTGTCTCTGTCACTTTTCCTTCGTCTTTGACTGTTTTCTCTGTCACAGCGTTCTCCTCGGAAGAAGATCTCTCAATCACCTCTTCTGTCTCTTCCAAGCTATCATCCGCTGTTTCCAGATAATCTTCCAGATTCGCCTTGATCACAGTCACCTGTGGTCCATAAATGATCTGCACTCCCTGACCTTTTTTTACGATTCCTCTGGAACCACTCTGTTTTAAAATATCCTCATTTACTTTTCCTGCATCTTCGACTGTAATACGAAGTCTTGTCGCACAGCAATCCACATCACTGATATTAGCCTTTCCACCAAGTCCCTTTGTGATAAGTGCACTCACCGGATCCATATGTGCCTCATTTGATGTCGTCTGATTCCCTTCTTTTCTTGCATTTACATCTGCTTTTGTGTACAGTTTTGTCTCTGCATCCTCATCTTCACGTCCCGGTGTCTTAAAGTTGAACTTCTTGATCATAAACGTGAAAATCGCATAGTATAAAATAAAGTAAATAATTCCAACCGGAATGACTCTCATCCAGCTTGTCTTTTCATTTCCCTGTAAAATTCCAAACAGGAAGAAATCAAGGAATCCTCCTGAAAATGTAAGTCCTACCGCAATATTCAGCATATGCGCCACCATATACGCAGAACCTGCCAGGATGACCTGAACAACGAACAACGCCGGCGCCACGAATAAGAATGAAAATTCCAACGGCTCTGTGATACCCGTCAGCATACATGCCAATGCTGCTGAGAGCAGTAATCCGCCTGCCGCTTTTCTTTTTTCCGGTTTTGCACAGCGGTACATCGCAAGCGCAGCGCCCGGAAGTCCAAAGATCATAAATATAAATTCACCTGAGAAATATCTGGTTGCATCTGCACTGAAGTGTGCGATATTCGCCGAATCCGCCAATTGGGCAAAGAAGATATTCTGACCTCCCTGCACAACCTGTCCAGCCACTTCCATACTTCCGCCGACACCTGTCTGCCAAAACGGCATATAAAACACATGATGCAGTCCAAACGGAATCAAGGCACGCTTAATAATACCAAAAATCAAAGTTCCCGCATATCCGCTTCCTGTAACCAGCCCTCCAAGCGCATAGATGCCATTCTGAACCGGCGGCCACACAAAATACATACCAATTCCAACAAACATATATACAATTGTAGAGATAATCGGAACAAATCTGGAACCTCCAAAAAATGACAATGCATTCGGAAGTGCGATTTTGTGGAAACGGTTATGGAGCGCCGCAACACCAAGTCCGACAATGATACCCCCAAATACACCCATCTGAAGAGACTGTATTCCACATACAGATGCGATTGTTCCTTCCAGCACATCTTTGGCAATCTGCCCATCCGCTGTAATTTCCCCTGTTACTACCAGCATACCATTGATTGCCACATTCATAACAAAATATGCAATTAATGCAGATAATGCCGCAACCTCTTTTTCTTTTTTTGCCATTCCAATTGCAACACCAACCGCAAAAATCAATGGCAGATTATCAAACACCGCACTTCCGACCTTATTCATGATCGTAAGCAGTGCATGGAGCACTGTCCCGTCTCCTAATATTTTCTGAAGTCCGTATGTGGCAATTGTTGTCTCATTTGTAAACGAACTTCCGATTCCAAGCAGCAGACCCGCCACCGGAAGAATTGCAATCGGAAGCATAAAAGATCTTCCGATTCTCTGTAAAATACCAAAAATCTTGTCTTTCACCTTTCTTTTCCCCTTTCTTGTTGACTCGTTTGGCTCTTATGAAGATACTTTGGAGTTTTACATGTATTTATGCAACAAAAAAGCATTAACCTACAAAAACATCCAAAATAACGTTCATGTAAGGTTAATGCCTGCCGTACAGTTACACACCCAATATGCCTACATTATAAGTTCTTCATCGGGAAATGTCAATTTATTTTTTCTCACTGTTCCCACTCTGCCCTATAAAAGTTAGCTCGCTTTCTAAAAATTTAATATTTCAAATCCAACACAAAAGGTATATTTCGATTTATACTAGCATACAGGAGGGATTTTATTATGGAAAAGAAACACTTATTTTCACTCAGAAGCTTACCAATCGGAAAGATTTTACTTCTCTTTTTGCTAATTTATATTGCGCTGCTTGCCATTCCATATATTCAACACAAGAATGTCTCTGTATCTTATCAGAAAAAGTTCGCAAAACAGTCATTTTACAGTGATACTGCCGGTACGGAACGGGTTGCATATATCAATGACAACACAGATGCCTTATTGTACCGATTACATATGCTTGACGAGGCAAAAGACGAAATCATCCTCTCTACTTTTGATTTTAATGCGGACAAATCAGGGCAGGATATGATGGCATCTCTGCTGCACGCTGCTGACCGTGGCGTCTCGGTTCGCATTCTCGTTGACGGGATCAGCGGATTTTTAGATGTAAAACGAAATTCCTGGTTTCAGGCACTTGCCTCGCACGAAAACGTATCCATTCGCATTTACAATCCTATAAATCTTTTAAAACCTTGGAACTTACAGGCAAGGATGCATGACAAATACGTCATTGTCGACCAGAAAATGTATCTGCTCGGCGGAAGAAATACGACAAATTTATTTCTCGGCGACTACTCCAGGTCCAAAAATATTGATCGTGAATTATTTGTCTATGAGACGGCAGAAAACGACTCTTCCTCCATTCGCCAGCTCACTGACTATTTTGAATCTGTCTGGGCTCTTTCTGACAGCAAAGAATATACATGCAAAAAAATGACCAAAAAGATTCAAAGCTGTAAAGCAAAACTAGAAAATCGGTACACTTCTCTAAAAGAAAAATATCCGGACGCTTACAGTACATGGGACTATGAAGCACTCACACTGCAGACAAATAAAGTATCTTTGCTCTCCAATCCAATCAAGTCCGAAAACAAAGAGCCGTGGATGTGGTATTCTCTTCATCAGCTCATGATGCAAGGCGAACAGGTGCGTATCTACACTCCTTATATTATTTGCGGAAAAGAAATGTATCAGGATCTGACAGAACTTCACGAAAAGAACATTCCGGTGGAGATCATCACAAATGATGTGGCAAGCGGTGCAAATCCTTGGGGATGCACAGATTATCTGAACCAGAAAAAAAACATCTGGGAAACCGGCGCCCGCGTCTATGAATTTATGGGAGCTCATTCCTGTCACACAAAAGCTGTTTTGATTGATGACCGCATGAGCATTGTCGGCTCTTATAATATGGATATGCGAAGCACCTATCAGGACACCGAACTGATGCTTGCAGTGGACTGCCCGGAGTTAAATTCCATCATCCAAACTGAAATGGAACGCGACAAAACATACAGCAAAACAATGGGAAATGACGGAGAATATGATTACGGTGAAAACTATCACTCCAAAGATTTGAGTTTTGGAAAAAAGATCTTCTATGCCATACTGCGTGTGATAACCATTCCACTTCGAAGATTCTTGTAACACACAATGGTTTGTTTTGTTAATGTTGTATAATTTTATTTGTTAAAACATAGACAAATGCCTCCTGTTTTTGTCTATATTACCGTTTTTTTACAAGTAGTCTCTATATACTTGACCATTTTTATCCAGTATTATATAGTAAATACAACCCGAACAGGATTGGGCGAAATGACTCAGGAGGTATGTATTTTATGCTGTTTACAAAAGAATGTGATTATGCGATCCGAATTATGAGAGCGCTCTCAGACGGAGAACTTGTCAGTGTCTCCAATATCTGTGCAGCAGAGCAGCTTCCTTCTGCAATGACATACAAAATTACCAGAAAACTGGAAAAACAGGGTCTTTTAAAAAGTTGCCGCGGCACAAATGGCGGATATTGTCTGAACCGGACATTATCTGAGATTTCTCTCTATGACATCTGTGCCGCCGTAGACCCTGACATTCTGCTTTTAGAGTGTATGAAAGACGGCTATCACTGTTCTATGAACAATCAGCAAAAACCATGTCTGGTACATCGGGAATTCTGCCGCCTGCAATCCATGCTTTTGCAGGAGATGCGTCAGAAATCTTTATCTGAATTATTTTTCGGATAATTTGTATACTCGAAAAATGTGCCAGGCATATTTTTCAGGCCTAATCTTTACTATTTTAGTCAAGTTTAAAAGGAGGATTTTATCATGAATCAATGTTATGGATGTACAACTTGCAAAAGCGCCGATAAACCTTTAGAAGGATTTATCCGTTCGCTCCCAGTGGAAACTTCTCATCACCGTGTGGAGGGTCAGAGTACCAAATGTGGCTTTGGTCTTCAAGGTGTCTGTTGCCGTCTCTGCTCTAACGGGCCTTGCCGTATCACTCCGGAGGCTCCAAGAGGTATCTGCGGCGCCAACGCAGACACGATCGTCACCCGAAACTTTTTAAGAGCAGTCGCTTCCGGCAGCGGATGTTATATACATATTGTTGAAAATACCGCATTGAATTTGAAAAAAACAGCTCAGATCCGCGGTGAATTAAAAGGATTGAAATCTTTGGATCATCTTGCTGAATTATTCGGTATCACAGATGAGGATATCTATGTGAAAGCTGAGAAAGTCGCCGACTCCGTTCTTGCTGATTTATATAAGCCTGAATATGTATCCGCTGAATTGATTGAAAAAATCGCATATGCTCCGCGCATCAAGCGCTGGAAAGAACTCGGTATCATGCCAGGCGGTGCAAAAGCAGAAGTTTTCAAAGGTGTGGTTAAATGTTCCACAAACTTAAACTCTGACCCTGTCGATATGCTCACTGACTGTCTAAAACTTGGAATTTCAACAGGCGTATACGGACTGACACTGACCAACCTTCTCAATGACGTACTTCTTGGTCAGCCAGAACTTCGTCTTGCTCCGGTCGGACTTCGTGTCATTGATCCGGATTACATCAATATCATGATCACCGGACATCAGCATACGATTTTTGTCGATCTGCAGGAAAAACTCATCTCCGAAGAGGCAAAAAAGAAAGCTTTGGCAGCCGGCGCAAAAGGGTTCAAGTTGGTTGGATGTACCTGTGTGGGACAGGATCTACAACTCCGTGGCGCTCATTATACAGAAGTATTCGACGGACATGCCGGTAATAACTACACAAGCGAAGCAATTCTCGCAACCGGAGCAATTGATGCAGTTTTGTCCGAATTCAACTGTACACTTCCGGGTATCGAGCCAATCTGTGACGAGCTGAAGATCAAACAGATTTGTCTGGATGATGTAGCGAAAAAAGCAAATGCAGAACTGATGCCATTTGAATTTGAACACCGCGCAGAACAAAGTGATCTCATCATCGATAAAATTGTGGAAGCTTACAAAGAAAGACGAGGATGCGTTCCGCTCAATCTGATGGAAGAGCATGGAAATGACCATACGTTAACCGGTGTAAGCGAAGGCTCCTTAAAATCCTTCCTCGGTGGGAAATGGACTCCTCTCATTGAACTGCTCGCAGCAGGTGAGATTAAGGGAATTGCCGGTGTCGTAGGCTGCTCAAACTTAACAGCCGGCGGACACGATGTCTTAAGCGTGGAACTTACAAAAGAATTGATTTCGCGCGATATTCTTGTTCTGACAGCCGGATGTTCTTCAGGAGGAATCGAAAACTGTGGCCTGATGACACCGGAGGCTGCCGAATTAGCCGGACCTCGCCTGCGTGCAGTCTGTCAGAAACTGAATATTCCGCCTGTTTTGAATTTTGGTCCTTGCCTTGCAATCGGACGTCTTGAAATTGTTGCGACAGAGATTGCCGCAGAACTTGGTGTTGACCTTCCTCAGCTCCCGCTCGTTCTGTCTGCCGCTCAATGGCTGGAAGAGCAGGCACTGGCTGACGGATGTTTCGGATTGGCTCTCGGTCTTCCGCTTCACCTTGGACTTCCTCCATTTGTAACCGGAAGCAAGACTGCCGTGAAGGTTCTGACAGAGGATATGAAAGAACTGACCGGCGGACAGGTGATTATCAACGATGACGCAAAAGCCTCTGCCGATATTTTGGAACAGATCATTTTAGAAAAACGTCAGGGCTTACAGATATAGGAGGTGCTGCTATGAGAAGAATTATGATCAATGCCTCTCTCTGTGACGGCTGTAAAAACTGCACCGTCGCCTGTATGCAGGCACACAGGGATACCCCTGGAACCGTCTATGACTTAGACCTTACGGATATTCACAATGAATCTCGCAATCACATTGAAAAAATGCCGGACGGCAGTTACCGCCCGATTTTCTGCAGACACTGTGATCTACCGGAGTGTGTCATGTCCTGCATGAGCGGCGCCCTCTCCAAAGATCCGGAAACGGGAATTGTCTCTTACGACGAAAAAAAATGCGGCTCTTGCTTTATGTGTGTCATGAACTGTCCTTACGGCGTTTTAAAAGCAGACACCGCAACCCATACAAAAGTCGTCAAATGTGATTTTTGTATGAAGGACGATGCAAAGCCAAACTGCGTGAAATCCTGTCCAAAGAAAGCAATCTATGTTGAGGAGGTGTCTTTATGATTCATGTAATTATCGGAGTCGGCGCTGCCGGTATCACCGCCGCAAAAACAATCCGTGAAAATGACCCGGATGCTGCTATCACAATGATTTCAACGGATGAGCATGTACATTCCCGCTGTATGCTCCACCGCTATCTGAGTCATGAGCGTAATGAGGATACGTTGTCCTTTGTAGAGCCGGACTTTTTTGAGACTTATCGGATTCAATGGAGAAACGGTGTCTCTGTCCGCACCATCGACACCGCAGAACAGGTCGTTGTTCTCAATGATAACACCTGCTGTTCCTATGACCGTCTGCTGATTGCAACCGGAGCAAACAGCTTTATTCCTCCGGTCGGACAGTTTCGGGAAGCTAATAATGTCTTTGGCCTTCGTCACCTGTCTGATGCGCAGGCAATCCGGTCTCTTGCTGATCAGGCGAACCGTATCCTTGTAGTTGGTTCCGGATTGGTCGGCATGGACGCTGCATACGCATTTTTAGAGCGGGGGAAAGATGTAACCGTTGTAGAGATGGCAGACCGCATTCTTCCGATCCAGCTGAATGAGACCGCCGGCAATGCGTACAGAACTTTATTCGAATCACATGGCTGCAAATTTCTTCTCGGCAAAAAAGCATCAGAGACACATATGAACGAAGCCGGCGCAATTGATTTTGTTCTCCTTGATGATGGAACGAAAATTGACTGCGACCTGGTGATCGTTGCAGCCGGTGTCCGCCCTGCCGTGGAATGTGCCCTTGATACTCCAATTCATGTAGACCGCTTTATTCAGGTTTCTGATACCATGGAAACAAACTGCCCGAATATTTATGCGGCAGGAGATGTAACCGGTCTTTCCGGAATCTGGCCAAATGCAATGAAGCAGGGACAGATTGCTGCGCTCAATATGTGCGGAATACAGGCGGAATACACAGACCGCTACGCCATGAAAAACACAATGAACTTCTACGGGCTCGTCACACTCTCCCTCGGTCGCGGTGTTGCCGAGGAAGGCGATATCGTGCTTGAGGAGGAAGATGCTCACAATTACAGACGTGCCATCATCAGAGATGGAAAGCTTGACAGCATCTTACTACAGGGAAAAATTGACTATTCCGGTATTTATCAGTATTTAATCAAAAATCAGATTGATTTATCCGGAAAAGAACAAGATATTTTCCATCTTTCCTTTGCCGATTTTTATGGAGTCAAAGAAAATGGAGCGTATTGCTATCAGATATAACGTATAATGAAAGCGGCTGTGAGTTTGCCTCATAGCCGCTTTACATATTATGATTCTATTTTTCGTCTTTTTCTCATCACATACAACAATACTGCTACTCCCACAATTCCTGCGACTGGAACAGCAATGGCTGTAGTGTCTCCCGTTTTTACACTCTCCTTTTTGTGAGATGTATCAGAAGTTCCCTGTTGTTCGGAATCTCCCGAAGTGCCCGGATTCGGATCCTTTTTATCTTCTTCTCCGCTCTCTTTATCCTTGTATGTAAATTCAAATTTGTTCAGCTTTTCTAAGATTTCAGATACCTCATTCGGTGTTGCATTTGGATTGTCCAATACATTTTTCGCCTGTTCTCTAAGTCCTGTAAACTCTTTCCATGACTCATCCGTCGCCTGACCTTGTGTCATATCTTTAATCTTATCATACTTTTCTTGAAGTGCAGTCTTATCCGCACGCAGTCCGCTGATTCGCTGTTTCAAAATGGCCGTCTTTTCATTTACCTCATCCTGTGTATATGTGCCATTTAACAATACCTCTGCTTCTCTGATACCCTGCTGCAGTGCCTCAAAACTTTCTTTTGTGTATCCCTCCGAAGAAATTGCTTTCGCTGTCTTAATGACCTCTTTCAGTTCCGATATATCTACCGTCACTTTCTGGAGATTTTCCCTTGCCGCTTCTACTTCCGCTGCTTTATCGTTCATCTCAGATGTACAGGTCTCTTCATCTGGTTTTTTCAAAAGTTCTGTTGCACTTTTTACAACTTCTTGAAGCGCAGTCCAGCTTTCTGTTGTATACTCTTTTTCATTCAGACCCTCACAAAGCTTCAATTCTTCTTCAAGCTTGCATCTATCCACCATTTCTTTCTTTTCTTTCCGAATCGTCAGTGCGCCAACCTCAACCCAGCCTCTTTTATCCTGTGCCTGTGTGCTTTTTCCCACTCGCTCAAACTGAATCGTATACGAGCCTTCTGCAAATTCCTCCTGCATCAGCTCTGTTCCTTCCACTCGGTTTTGCGCATATGTATCAATCTCTTCCTGATAAATTTGTTTTCCGGATTGATCCTGAAGCGTCACCCGAATGACTCCGTGGTCATCTCCTTTTACAGTCGGAACCTGTATGAAATGTCCGGTAAATTCATACGTCAACGGTCCCGCATTGTCATCTGCTGTCGCCTTGAATTTACCTGCCTGAATCCATTTATCAGAGCCTTGCAGCTCTCCTGAAGGAACCTGTATCTCTTCAAATCCTCCCTGTTCCAAATTATCTAATGCTTTTTGCAGTTTCTGCGCTGTCTGATCGACTGTAGGCTGCTTTGCACTCTCATCAGCCAAAACTTCTTTTGCTTCCGCAAGCACTTTCTTTAACTGGTACAACGACTCATTTGTATACTCGCCTTTCAGCGCTTCTTCTGCCCGTGCAATCAATGTCTCCAGCGCCGATTTATCTGTCTCCCCAAAGCCAAGACGGTCATATCTATTTGATAAAAATTCGGTTCTGGAATCCATCAAATCCTGTGATGCTTTCAACATTTCTTTTCCATCTGAAATGCTTTCTTCAAATGCATCTTTTAGTTCCTGCGGTGCATTTACATAATAGTCTGATGTACGGTCTGCTTCCTCTGCCAATCCAATCATGCTCTCCAATTCTGCTGCGTCACCAGCTTTATCTGCCGGAACACCTGCACAAAGTGGTGTCACCTCATACAGAGATGGTTCGCCTAAGAATCCTGCTTTCAGTATCACTTTTACAGAATCCGTATTGATCTCCGGAAATTCCGCTAAGTAATATGCATGATACCCTTCGCTGTTTCCATCTACATCTCCCACCTTGTCATTGATATCCCCCATCTTTGTACCTTCGTACACTGTCTGGTAGGTTCCATCCACAAGCGCTTGAATTTCAAATGCACCAATCGCATTATTTCTTGACACAAAGAGGTCAAATTTCATCTGGCTGAGTAGCTCTGCTTTTGCAAATGTCAATGTGAGCTCCATCGGTTTGGAAGTATCTACACCTTTTGATGCCCATCTTGTCGCCGGATTTCCGTCAATCATCTTCTCTTTTGCATAAGTATCTCCCCAATGGTTTTCATGGGATACTACCAAATCTTTAACGGAAATACCTTCTGTCATATATTTCTTTGTATATACCGGACTGACTCTCTGCTCTTTATAGAACAATGCTGCTCTGACAACAGTGTCCTCCTGATTACTCAACTGAAGTGGTTTCTCGTAGTTTTCTGATGTCTTTCTCGGAACACTTCCATCTGTTGTATAGCGGATCTCATAATTTTTAGCATTCTCACTCTTACTCAAAGTAAGCGTCCGGTCCTCCCCAATGATTCCGGAATCTTTACTAAATGAAATCACCCGGTTCTCCATCTGTTTTTCTAATTGTGCCGCGGTATCAGTAAGCTGACTTTCTGCCTTCTGATAGTATTCCATATCCCCTGTGTTTTCCAGCAACGTATTGCGCAATTCTCTCAACTGATTGTAAATAGTATCAATCTCATTGTAGGCAAGCCCTTCCTGATCAGTCAGATAATATACGTTCTCTGCTTCTTGCAGATATGTGCGGTATAATTGATCCATCTGTTTTGCTTTTGTCAGAATACTTCCCAGTTCTTTTGAAGAACGGTCAATCGCCGACTGCAGTTCTTCTTTAATCTTGATCAGATCCGGATGGAGTTGTTTTAAAAATGCTGTTGCCTTCTCTTTCAATTCCTCCACATTCGTCTCAGACATATCAATTGTATACGTCTTTCCTGCTTTCGCTTCAAAAGAAATACGACCTGTTTCTTCTTCTTTTGTCACTTCAATTTCTTTTCCATCAGCATATACTTTTGCAGAAGTGATATCCTCATAAGATCCTGTAAATGTACTGCTTTCTTTGTCTCCGTCATAGCATACCGTAAATGTCTCCGCCACGCCGTTTGCCCACTTTTCTCCAATTGTAAAGTTGCCTCTTGCTTTCAGTCCCTGTACGCTTCCTTCTTCCCATGCGCTTGGAATTGCCGGAAGAAACTGTGTATATCCGGACTGTGACTGTACAAGCATCTCTGCCACACCGGATGTCAGGCCAAAGTTACCGTCAATCTGCCATACCGGAGTTCCATTCATCATAGTGTCTCCACCGCCGGAACCATGAGAATCAAATAGATTGTACTGAAGCCCGGAAGAATTTCCTCCAATCAGATGATTCAAAAGTGTATATGCTTTCTCTCCATTCTCTGTCCTTGCCCAAAGGTTAATCTTATTTGCCTTTGACCAGCCGGTAGAGTATTCTCCACGCTCTGTTAAAGACTGGATTGCCGCATTCATATACTCTTCATTGTCTTTGTTGATCAATGTTCCCGGGAACAGACCTACCAAATGAGATGCATGTCTTTGTTCTCCCAGATGTCCGATATTCCATCCGCTGTTTGGAACTTCGATTTCTGCAAGATCTCCTGCCTGTGCATAAGACTGGTTATGACCGTTCTTCTGTCCGACACGTGTCTCCTCATACCACTCCTTGATTCCATTTGTATCATTGATCTCAATCGGATCCAGTTTTTGCATCTTTTCTTCCCATGATTTCAAAAGTGCTTCGTCTTCTCCGACAATTTTTCCTGCCTTGATACATTCATTGTACAACTCCCACACAAGCGACTGGTCATAAGTTGTTCCAACTGCTGTCGGTCCCTGTTCCTCTGAAAAACTTGGTGCAACTACAAGTCTGTTCTGGCCGTTATATGGCGAGTTCTCATCGTTAATTTTCTGATACTCCGATGTCCAGAGATATGAATCCCAAAACAGAGCTGCCTCTTTCATAATCGGATAAATCGTATTCTTCAGATATGCCTCATCCTGTGTAAACTCATAATGCCACCAAAGATTTTGGATTGCCCATGCAGCCCCTGTCGGATTCCATCCGTATTCCTGTGCATTTGTCGGCGCTGTCATACCAAACGGATTGTTCTCTGTATGTACGGTAAATCCGGTATGATTTTTCACTGCTCCTTCAATTCCGTGCACTCTCTCCGCAGTCAGGCGTCCCGGCTCTCTTAACTTATCCATATAATCTACAAACGTTGTCCCACATTCTGCAAGATTCGTTGCATAAACCGGCCAGTAATTCATTTGTACATTCACATTGAAATGGTAGTCTCCTGTCCACGCAGAGTTGCCAACTGTCCACAATCCAACTAAATTACTTGGAAGTGTTCCTCTTGAACCTGCGATTGTCAGATAACGTCCATATTGAAATGCCAGCACTTCCAGATAATGCGAATAATTTCCATTTCGATATTCATCCACAAGCTGGTTCGTCGGTACTGATGTGCGCTGTTCTCCCAAATCCAGACTTACTCTGTCAAATAATCCCTGATGGTCTGCGATATGTGTTTCCTTCAACTCATCATAGGATTTCTTCGTTCCATTGTTCACACGGTCAGCGACTACTTTTTTCAAATCTTTGTTCTTATCCCGATATGTCGGATAATCATTCTTATAATCCGTCTCTGCCGCCATCACGATCATCACGCAATCTGCATCCTGAATCTGATAGACTTGATTCTTTTCATCTGCGCTCAGTTTTCCACCTGTCAGAACGAGCTTCATCGTTGTGCAAAACTTCAGATCATTGTCCTTTACCTTTCCTTCGATCGTACATGTCTGATTCTTTTCATCAAAAGTGGTCTTCCCTTCTAAACCACTATTATTAAGCTCCATTTTTACATTCAAATCAAGTTTTCCTTTTTCAGATGCAGAAAGCTCTGTCACCATCACCTGATCCGGATTACTCACAAAATGTTCCCGCTTATATGTCACGTCTTTGCAAGAAAACTCTGTCGCCGCAATTCCGGTCTGAATATCCAGCTCTCTGCGGTAGCCCTTTACATTGTTATCATTGATTCCCATCTTGGAAAAATCAAGCCAGATATCTCCGAAATCCTGATAACTTCCTTTGTTCAGATTATTCTCTCCCGGGAACTTAATCTTTGCCCCCATTCCGTAACCGCCAAGACTTTTGTCATCGTTGAATACATTTGTAGATTTGTCATCTAAAAGCTTTCGATACTCCTCAATCTCCGTATCGGTATACGCTGTTGCCTTATTCCCGAACTGATAATTTGGACGACTTGATGAAGGTCCACCTGTCCAAAGCGTCTTTTCATTAAAATGAATCCTTTCCTTTGCAATCCCTCCAAAAATCAGATTTCCCAGATTTCCATTGCCCAAAGGCAGGGACTGCTGCATCCACTCGCCGCCATTTGTTTCTGCTGTGTCGATCTTAGCCGGCGAAGTATACCATAATTTCAATTCTTGATTGATCGACTTTTCCGCGGATACCGGCAATGCCTGTTCCGACTCTTTTGCAAGCACATTCTGTACAGTTCCGGTCGGCATGACCAACACTGCGCACATCCCTGCAAGAAACTGTTTGATTCCTTTTTTCACCATAACCTCTCCTTCATCTTAGCTTCTTTTTTCTATTCTTTCCTCTTTCGATGATACTACCGCTATTATACATTGTCAACTTTGACAATAAATTTATTTATCGAACATTCTTTTTTGTTGTTTTATAATATAATAAATATTTTCAGGAGGAGTTGTTATGAAATATATTGACAAATCAATTTGGTCACGAGCAGAATTATTTGACTTTTTTCTACTGTGGATCATCCATTTTACAGTACAACTTTCCGTGTGGATGTCACGCAGCTTCACAAATACACCAAAAGCCATGGTATTTCTTTCTATTATGCACTGACCTACCTGGTTACAAAAGCGATAAATCAAGTGGAAAATTTCCGCTATACAATCCATGATGGAAAAGTTGCACTTTTAGAAGAGCGGATTCCAAGTTTTACAGACATAAAAAAAGACAGTGAACAGTTCTATATTGTCACTGTCCGCTGCCAGGATTCCATGGAAAAATTCTGCCGTATTGCAAAAGAAAAAAGTCATACACAGACGACGTTTATTGACCAGACCGAAGAAGGCGACGAGCTGATCTATATGTCCTGTCTTCCGTGGCTTGACCTTACCGGATGTACCCATGAACGTAATCTGGATATCGATGATATGATTCCAAGAATCACCTGGGGAAAGATCATGACCCAAAACGGTCGTGAGACACTCGGAATGTCCGTGGAAGTCAATCACCGCATAATCGACGGCGTTCATATTGGCAGATTCTATGAAGGTCTTCAAAAAATGATTGATGAATTATAAGTCTCAGAATGTGTCAGGCTGTGTCACTGCACACAGCCTTTTTACATCTGTTTTCTCACAATCTGATATTCGTCTCCGAACTGATAGTACGGGCAATCCCGAAATTCTCCCCGAACAAACCGATACATCTCATCTTCATCCAGATTTTTCATACATACATAGTAATCATATTCTTCATCATACTCGTAATTCATACAACTCTCACAGTTCGTCTGAGCCATTTTTCTTCCTCCTTCCAATTCGTTCTTGCAATGTGATAACAAGATAATAACCCGCCGCTCCGGCTCCAAGCCCGACAAGCACTCCGCCTAAAATATCTGTCGGATAGTGCACATACAGATACATTCGTGAAAATGCAATCAAAACAGCAAGCACAAGCGAGACCTTCCAAAGCTTTTTCTTCCCCGCAAAATAAAGCGCCGCAACCGCCGCAAAAGATGCAGCCGTATGTCCTGACGGAAACGAAAAATCTTTTGGCGCTGTAATCAAAAGCTGCACTGCCTCATTGACATCAAACGGTCTCGTTCTGGCAAACAGATTTTTTAAAATTCCATTGCACACAATGACATCAATGCATAATGCCGCTGCCACGATCAATCCGCTCTTTCTCGTTTTCGGGATCAAAAGCAGAATGACCGCCAACACGACCCAAAAAATTCCCGCATCTCCAAGGTGCGTGATCCCAAGCATCATTTTATCAACTATTGGACTATGTAACGTCTGTAGCCAGTCTAAAAATTGTATTTCTATTCCCATCTTTTTCTCCTTATTTTCTAAAACCATTTTTTCTTTTTAAAGAACCATATCTCAATCAACACAATCAGCAGACAGATGCCGCAAATAACCACATATCCATACCGCAATGAAAGCTCCGGCATATGGACAAAATTCATACCATACCATCCTGCAATGAGTGTCAGTGGCATAAATATGGTTGTCACGATCGTGAGAAATTTCATAATCTCATTCTGTCTGATATCCACCTGTGTCTGATGCATCTCCCGAAGCTGCATGGAGTACTCCTTCAATTCCTGGACAGTCGAATAAAACCGTCCCGCCCTTTCACATAACAAAGAAAATAATAACTCTTCTTTCTCAGCCCCCTGCTCGGCCGCATTCTGCTTTAGCGTCTCTCCCATATCGGATAATTGTTCATAATAGGAACTCAGCACAGAAAGTTCTTTTCTGATAGCCAGAATCGTGCGGTTAAAATCTTCCAGATTGTTATTTAACAGTTCATCCTCGAGATCCTCCAAATTATCTTCATATCCTTGCAAAAAAATCATATCATCTTCCAGCAGATATTCCATAAATTTGAACAGAAACTGCAACGGAGATGCCGCATCTATATTCGGATAGTCCTTCATCTCTCTCAGCATCGGTTCTATCTTTGTCTCGTACTCAATAAAAATAAATCGGTTCGGTAATACACAGTATCCAAATGCTGTTTTTTCTCCTCGTAAATGTTCTTTTTGCGGAATTGCAAACGTCCCCTCCACTGCCTGACTCCAATTTTCCGCCTTGCAGAAACGAATGTAATGCAGTTTGCTTGACTCAAAACTTCTATGAAATAATTCCTCGTATCTTTCCGCAAACTTTTCAACTGACAAAATCTCCATATCCCACTTTTGGTCCATATCTACACACTCCTGTCTTCTGTCAATGCTTTGCCCTATTCTAACATACATTTCAGCATCTGAAAAGGGAGAGCATACCGCTCTCCCTCGTTAGAATTCACTATTTTACTCTTTTCTTTTTGCTGATCAATATTCCGCCCACTGCGACAACACTTGCAAGCAACCATGCCATTGGCAGACTACTTTCTGTTGTGTCACCTGTGTGAACTTCATGCTTGTCATCCGAATCTGGTTTCTGATCCTGCTGTGGTTTATCTGGTTTTGGTTGTTCTGGCTTAGCAGCATCTTTCTCCACAAGATTTGCTTCCGCTGTCTCAAATGCATTTCTCAGTTTCAGATATTCTTCCTGTGAAACATTGTCAAGACGATCTAATACTCCACAAAGTTTCTGATATGCATCTTTATATACCTTGTAAGATTCCTCTGTGTATTTTGAGGCATCTTTCAACTCAATACCATTGATATAAGCTTTCACTTCCTCACCATTTGCTCTTGTCACAAGCGCTTTGATCGCTGCATCTAATTTGTCAACAGCCGCTTTTACAGACTCCTCTGTACTGTCTGTTCTGTCAAATTCTGCTTTTGCAGCGTTAAGTGCTTCTGTCAATGCCTGATAGCTGTCTTTTGTATAAAGCTGTGCATCTAAACCTTCCGCTGTTTTAATCAATCCAGACAACACTTCTTTTGATACAGGTGCTACCGGTACAAAAGTCAATCCCTCTTTTGCATCTTTCAACGCTTTCAATGCATCTTTAAATTCTGATGGGTGTACCGGTGTTGTCTTGTTCTTTTCAATCAGCTGTTCCACTGCTTCTTTTGCCGCAACAAAATTATTCCAAGACTCTTCTGTATAGATAGATTTATCTGTTGCATTGATAAAGTCATTTTCTGCCTGCACTGCGAGCATACATTCTTCCATTGCAGACGGATTGTATACAAGCGCTGATTTTGCCGCCTCTAAATCTGCAAGTAATTTTTCTACATCTGCTACTGATGTATTATCCGCATTTTCCATTGCTGTTTCAATCGCACTTACTGCGTTGCTGTATACACGCCATGTTCTTGCTGTGTAGTTCTCAGAATCTTTCAGCGCCTTGTCCAATGCTGCCTGCAATTTTGACATATCGCCTTTCAACTCTTTGTCTGCCACTGCATTTTTAATTGCAAGTACTGCGCTGTCAACGCTTCCTTTGCTTGCATGTTCGCTGTCATATACTTTCTGACCTGCTGCAATTGCCGCATCATATGCCTGCTTACTGTCTGTTGTCCAAGAAGAAGTATCTTCTTTGTTGTCTAACAGCTTTTTCAGTTCTGCTTTGTCCACATTCACAGTATCTGTTTTTGCAAATACTAATTCTGTGATAGATGGTGTCACATTTTTCCACTCTAATTTCACATCTAAGAGAACGGTATCTTTTTCTAATACGAACTCATTTACTGTCTGTGCAAGCGTTCCAAGTGTAATCCATTTATCCGGATTTTTCAATGTACGGGCTTTTACAGTCGCATTGGAAATTGCGTCTGCTCCCTGAATGATCTTAATCACATTGACATTGTTATTGTCAGAAACTGTATAGTTCAATGTTCCTGTTTCTTTTGCCGGAACAAATGCTGTAGACAGATCAGCATCTACCATGTATGCATATTTTCCGTTTCTTGTATCCAGACAGTCACTTTCAAATGTCGGGTCGTTCACTGTCGGCATATACTCACCGCCATTGATCTCAAATTCCTGGAATCTCACCCATTTATCTGAACCTACTTTTGTTCTTGTAATCTCAAACTTGATAAAACGAGCTTTCTGGTTGATATTTTCTTCCAATTTTGCATTGTAGGAAGTCTCATGTAACGGAAGTACATCATTGATATTATCTTCGTTTGAAGCTTCGCCTTCATTTTCTTTATCCTGATTACCGATTGTCATCACATCTGTCCACTTTTGACCATCTGTTGATACTGAAATCTTTGCGTGACGTGGGAAATCAATCTCACTGTCTCTACATACTACTTTCAATGTCTTCAGGTCAATTGTCTGTCCCAGATCATAGACAAATTTTGCGCCCTGATTCTGGCTTCCCTGATAGATAACCTGTGTCGTGCGGTCTCCGTCAAACAGGTTTGTCGCCGGATTGCTTGCCGCCTCACCGATTGCAAACGTTGTCTGATCAGCTACAAGTGATTTTTCATAAATCTCAAATGTCTTCAATGACAGCTTCTGAATATCGAATGTTTTCTTCGCATCTGTCTTGTTGATGAGACGTACATAACGTGCATCTACATTCTTTCCAGCTGCATACTCAGTCCATTCGTATCCGTTTTTCGATACTTCTAATGTAATACCGTCTGCATCTTTTAACTGCTTCTCAATCGTTGTAATCTCATGTACACGATCTAATTTCAGACCAATATATTGATCTTTCTCCAACGCAATGTCATTTTGTGGAGCCAGCTCTGCTGAATCTGCAAATACGTTTGCCCCAAAATCTTTATATGCATCTACGTTTGTATATGCTTTCGCATTGTAAAATACTTTTGCATCTACATCAAATTCTCTGAAAGCAATCCAGCTCTCCTGATTTTCCTGATTTTCCAGACGAACATACTGTGCCTCGATGTTTTTGTCCGAAAGATCTACCTGAATATGTCTTGTATTTTTAAACGGCTCTACACCCGGAATATCCTTCCAGTCTGTTCCATTTACTGAATACTGCAATTTTACATTCTTGAAGTAATCACCATCATTGTCATTCTTACCCTGTAAAATATCAATTTTACCTAACGTGATTGGCTGTGATAATTTCACTCCGACATAGTCACCTTTGATTGTAGTATTTGCCGGATTTCCATTCTGTCTTACATTATACCAGATTGATGTCTGTGTATTTTCGTCAATCAAGTTACTTTCTTCTCCTTGATATGGAGCCCATCCGTCCTGTGTACGGATGACTTCTTTCGTAAACTCAACTCCTGTCTCCGGTGTTGTGGATACTTTGAATTCTCTCATAGATGGCCATTTATTGCCTGAGCCTTTTTGTGTACATTCATAACGTACTGCCACAACATTCTCAATCTCGATACCGGATACATCTACACGCTCTGCATATGGACCGTATTCTTTATCTGTTAAGTCTTTCCATGTGTCTTCTCCGGATACTTTGTATTTTACTTTTGCCTTTCCAAATGTATCCTGAGCTTTTCCGCTTTGATTTGCACCATTTAAAATATGGACACCGTAAACTGTACTTGGTTTACTGAAATTTACCTGGTAGTACTGTCCTGCCGCTTCTTCGCCATTGTGCCATGCATGTGTATTTTCATCGCCATCGATAATATTGTTAATATTTCCGGAATACCATGTATCAAAGCTTGACTCTGCTGTGATCACCAGCGGATTTTCTCCCTCACCGGATACATAATCATTGATTGGGCCGGATAGTTTCTTTTCTAATTTTTCTGCTAATGGAATCAAGTGTGTAGAACCTGGTGATACTACCTGTGGGTTTCCATTGATCATTGGCTTTGTAAATGTCTTTGATGTCTTAAAGCTTGAGCTTCCTGCTGTGTAGCTGTTAAACGCTGCATACATATCATCATTTTCAATTGCAATCTGCGCTTCTACAAATGAGCGGATTGATTTACATAATTCTTTCAGTGAATTTGTAAATGGCAGTAACTCCGCTTTGAGCGCTTCATTTTTGCTTTTTGCATGAAAACCATCACAAGCGTCGATGATGACATCCATTTCCTGCATCAATCTTGCTCCAACTTCTTTTACAGATTCATTGTTGTCCAGTTTTGTCTTAAATTCGTTCAACAACGGCTGTAATTCTTCTGATTCCGGCAACACCAAACCGTGTCCGTTTGGCTGTGGATTCGACATATGTTTTGCCAGTGTGTGTAATTCTTCTGTCGCATCTGCTTCAATGTATTTGAAAGAATCCTCCCAGCTCTTATCTACCTCGAATCCTTTTACATTCCATGCATAATCTGCAACTGCAAAAATCGCAACCTTAGAAGCCTCTGACTCCTGCATTGGGTTTGTCACTGCTCCGTAAATATCATTTACATTGATATCTGTGTGAAGCTGCACACCTTTTCCCATCAGCATACGTCCATGATTGATATCATTTACAGGCCAGTTTAACCAGAATAACGGTGCACGACGTTCTGTCTTGCCCTCCGGTAAATTATGCCTTCTAAAGTGATCCAGTGTCTTCTGCTCGATTGGCTGACACACTGCTTCACCTGTCCAAAAAATACGAACATCTTCCGGGAAACCTTCATCTAATTCATTTAATTCAGAATAATTTCCCTGCCATGAATGGTTGTAGCCTTGCGGACAAAATACGAGATCATATACATCGCCTTTTTCATCTGCCCATTTCTGCAAGTCATTCATAACTCTAATTACAACTTTTCTAGGAAGATTTCCTGCATCATCTCCCAGCACACCAAATTGACGCACTCCGACATTGTACAACTGATTAAATTTATCTTTAATCTTTTGGATATCTGCGTCATATGTTGCCTCTGTGATACCACCGTTCATAAATGGATGGATTGTCCATACAAAACGACATTTTGATGCATTTCCGACTTCTGTCATCTCTTTGATTTCTTCCAATTTATCTGCCGGGTATGGCTCACGCCATTTTGCAGAATGATATGGGTCATCCTTCGGCGCAAAGATATAAGAAGTCATCTTGAAGTCTCCACCAAATCTCATCAAAGACATGCGGTCTTCATTAGACCATGGAATTCCATAATAGCCTTCGATAAATCCACGAATATTTACATCTGCATAATCTCTCATCTCGAAATTGCGGATTGTAGACCCGTCCATCTGATTAAAGATATGTTTTAATGATGTAATTCCGTAGAATGCTGCATCTGTATCCACACCTAAAATGACGATCTCATCATTGTTGGATGCCAGAAAATAAGAACCATAATGCTCAAACAAGCTTGCATCTACGTTGTAGTTCTCCTTCACATAGTTGTCTACATAACCTTTTGAATTGTAGGTACCAACTAAAATGTTTGTCTTACCTTCTGCTTTTTCTGCTGTCACAGTGATATTCTTGTCTTTCGCTTCCAGAACTTCATTCATTCTGTTCTGTGTAGCTTCATCAATTTTCTCTTCAAAAACTACATTCACTTCCGGGCGAATAACATATTCTCCCTCTTGGTAGGACATGTCATGTGGATTCGGATAAATCTCGTATTCCACCTGAGTGTTGTCCTGTGCATAAACCTTTGGAATTGCCGGCGTTCCCATTGTTAAAACCATTGCAATCGCCAGTAATCCTGTCAACATTTGTTTTGCAATCTTTTTCATTCCTCTTTCATCCTTTCCTGAATCTGTCCTGTTAAAAAAGAAAAGACCAAGGACATTCTAAATAGTCCCCCACTTTACAGGAGCTATCTAAAACTCTTTCCCTGGTCTCGCCTAATCTAATAGTAACAATCCATATAATCGTTATTATCATATGATATTCTCTACAAGATTGCAAGTTTTTTTGTCAATATTTTCCAAAAGTAAATTTTTACATAGTCACAGTTCACACATTTGGATTCTTTGCACAATACAAGCTATATGCCGACAGTGTAAAACCATCCGTAATCTTTCCCTCCGCAATCCATTTCCGTAATTCTTCTGCTGAAAGAAACACCACATCCTCAATTCCTTCGTAGGCATACCGCCTCTGAACACCTTCCACCTGACACGCAAATACCGCCACTTTATTCGCTAAAAGTCCACTGTCTGCGACAACCTCTCCCAAATATTCACATTTGATAACCGTCGCACCGATTTCTTCGTGCACTTCCTTTTTGACATTTTCGTACGGTGAGAGTTCCTTTTCTCCAAATCCACGTGGAAAACTATACTGACTCGTTCGAATCGCGTGCCGATATTGCCGCAGGAGCACAAACAATCCGTTTTGAATCGTCACCGCCACTGCTGCTCCACTTGGCACAACCGGCAGTATTCTTTCATATGTATATAACTTTCCATCTGGATTCCGAATCAGATCCACAAGCAGATAATGGTATTCACTGCTATACATCACACCTACTTTTTGCCCGGTCTCTCTCACAAATGTATCTACCGTCTCTTTATCCGTCACAATCGGAATCTGCGTTGACTCTGCAAACAACTCCGGACGTTCCTTCCGCAATTTTTCATATGTGTTCCATTCTATTCCATCACTATATTTTTCTTTCATTGTTTCTCTCCTTATCTGGATTCTGATAGGAAATGCCGCTCTTTGCCATTCCGATTCGATACAAATCTTTCATCCCCACACCAATACTTCGTACACTTTCTAAAATATCCGGCAGTTGAAACACATTTGCAACAACAGAGCCTACTATTCCGAACATAATGGTAGAGCAAACCATCGACCACAGCATACGCATCCACTCATTTCCTGTCACATCAAAAAACAATCCCATCACCTGGTCTTCCACAAATCCCATAAAGTAATCTACTCCACAGAAAATCACAATGTACAAAAGCGCTGTACGCAGTCTTGCAAACATCTGATATGCAATCCGCAGGTTCCATCTCCTCTTCTCCTTCTCGCAATCTTCTTCATAGCGTTTTCCTATGCACTCTTTGGTCTGTAAACCCCTGTCACGCTTTCGCTCCTCCTCTACTACACGAACGGCTGTGTCCCATGGAGGAAGCTCTATCTCCTCAGACTGTTGTCCTCTCTCTTTACATTCCTTCCAATATAACATGAGTCTTTGGGTCAAATCCTTCTCAAAGGTGTCTCCTTCCTTCTCGTAATGCTTCGACACCTGATAAATACTTTCTTCTACTGTATAGTTATAGCAAAGATCGACCACTGCCTTTGCAAGCAGCTGCTGTGACTCAAGTGCTGTTTTTTCCTCTGATACAAGTTTTTTTATCCAATTCGTCCTATTGTTCATCAATTTTTTTGTTCTATCTTCACGGTACAATTCTTTTTTTGTTCGCTCCAGAATCTCTATCGCTTTCGGCAATCCTTCTTCCAATTCCCTGCCAGACTCCCCTGAAAACAAAGACTTAGGCTTTCGAAGTATCTCCACAATTTCTTCATAAAACTGCATAAAATTTCTCTTTTCTCCGGTATTTGCCGGCTGCCCTGAAATTTTCTCCAGACTCATCATCAGAATCATTCGCACAAATCGAATTACATACTCAAGATCTTTCTTCTTCTCTTCCTCTTTTTCATTCTCCATTAACTCTTCCAAAACAGTTGTATCACTATACTGAAGCGCATGCTTCATCTTCTCAAGTAAATCTTTCTCTGCACAGCGCACAGGCAGACCCGAAAACAAAAACTCTTCCTTGCTCGAATCGTTGCATTTGTCAATTGCGTTCTGTATATATTGCGACGGAGTTCTGACATCTCCATATCTTGAAATTTTAATTGCCCCAAGCGCAAACAACTGCACCATCTGTTCGTATGCTTTTTCATCTCTAATCGCACACAAAAAAGCTTCTGAGTCCGTCAATTGGTTAAACGAAAGCACAACCGTATTCCCCTTTTTGACAATCTCCTCAAAAAGTGCCTGCTGACCTCTTTGGATCTCTTTCTTCGAATTTCGCACTGAATCCAATTCAAATAAATATACAAAACGCCTCATCTTTTGTTCCCCCTGTGTTCTAAACCGCATTTTCTCTTACTATTCGTATTCTTCTAATGCTGATGCAAATACTTTTCTCTTGTTGCCATACCTCCCCTGATATGTCTTTCTGACTTATTTTGATCTAAGATCTTTCGTGCCTGATTGGCAAGCCCTGGATTAATCTGCAAAAGCCGTTCCGTTACATCTTTATGTATGGTACTCTTACTTACTCCAAATTTTTTTGCGGTCTGCCGCACTGTCGCCTGGTTCTCAATAATATAATATGCGATTTCTACTGCTCGCTCCTCGATATAATCTTTCATATACTTCCCCTGCAATTACTGTTGTTACAGTGTATGCAAAGGATTCTTTTGGTATGTCTTGATATTTCAGCCTTCCGGCTCCGATTGATAATTTTCCCTTATGCCTCTATATTCAAAACTTTCACCCACTTTGTATCTTTCCGATTATAGTTCATCGGCTTTCTTATATCGCTTTCCTTTTGTTGCCCCATCATCTACAAGCTTTTCATCAGTAATCAATGCTCGCAGCAATTCTTTCGTTCTTGTTTCTCTCACTCCTAACACATTCATTAAATCACTTGCTTTGTACCATACATCAGGCTGCATAAAGGTAAGAATTTTTTCATATTGTTCTTGTCTTTTTTTCGTCACTTTTTTATAAAAGAAAGCGTCAAAATCGTTCTGTCCGGATCAAATCTTTCTTCAATCTCTGGCTCTACAAATCCTTCTTCATTCCATACATTGAAAATATTCGGTACTCCACTTCCGGCACGTTCACCTATATTAATCAAGTTAAACATTTTCATGAGAGATTTATTTCGTGGATCAGATTCTCCGCCCAAACGCATCTGTTTTTTACCGGTTCGGACATAGCCTGAATTTGCAAAAGTAATTTTATCCGTCTCTTTCCTGATTCTTTAATCCCTAAAATAATGACACCGCCATAACAGTTTGCAAAAGAAGAATATGTGTCCCATAATGAAACCGGTAATCCTCCATTCGCTTTCTTCACTTCTCTTCTGTTATCTTCTCTATATTTATCGAACCGTGAAATATCAAATTCTTTTCTCACAATAAATCACCATCCTATTTAAAAATGTAACCATGACTTTCATATCAGTATCTGTACCTAATTTTACCTTGTTTTTTCCAACAGCACAAGTGGACTTCTAGTCCAAAATCTCTCGTTTTTCGCCATAGTAATTTTCTTCCAAAATATTCTCGGCCGCCTCCTGCATCGCCCGCTCCACCTTTTTTCATTCACTTCCATAAAAACCTTCAATATGTAATCGGCGGTAGTTTCTACCGTATTCGGATTATGAAACCGATAGTTTATTTTTTTTCTTGCCACGATAAACAAACTACCTCCCTTCCTGCACTCTTTGTCCATGTTTATGAATTCTTCTGAATAAATAGTCCTATAGATTCAGCTCTTCTCTTTTAAATCCAAATATAACCCTATTTTCCAATAATCTATGACAGTACTACAATTAAATGATATACTAATTTTAACTTATAATTTTGGAGGTATATTATGTCTAACATTCAGATAACAGAAAATGAATCGGGGAAATATTCTCCCGAATGGTTTTATACCGAATCTCAGACTCCCGAATGGATTGCATTTGCTCACAAGGCTGATGAACTACGAGAAAATTTTATAAATCTCTTTGGAATAGAACGCTTAAAATCTCTTTCCGGAAGGAATTTGTTAACTTCTTTATTCTATAACGACGAAGGAAATAAAACCAACCTCTGCTATATGCTTGAAATGGACAAAGATATTCGTGAAGTATTCGGAGGTATTTCTGGTGGATCTGCATATAAATTTGGACTCTTTTATCATAAAAAAATCAGAGTTGGACTTGCGGATCACCATTAAGACCTATACATCTTACTGAAGAAGAAGCAATACAAAAAGCAGAAGAAATCCGTAATGACCTGATAGAAGGTGCGGAAATAATCTCTTCTTTTGGCCCTTTAAATTCTGAAGAAGATTATGAACAGCTTTACAAGCAACTGGGACATATCTCAGGAATCAATATGGTATGGCGAATGAAATATTATCAAATACTCTTTCCCACATTGTTTGCACCATTTTACGGACAAGATATTCAGCTGAGAGTATTACATTTTCTAAATCAAAAACCAAGCGATATTCCTTTCATTCGCATGGGACAAATTTCATTATATGTAAGAAAATGCAATGCTCCCGGAGTTGTTTTTGCCCATATTTATGGAAAGAATGTGGGATATACCAATGACTCTGATGATTCTGACACAAATACTCTTTCCGATAAAAAGCATAAAATTCACTACTGGATGTATACAATTTTTGACGATAATAGCTGGATTGAATGTCAGCAAAAAGAAATCATGGTTCTTGGTATGGATGACATCGGCGATTATTCCCAATACGCTTCTAAAGAAGCTCTTCGTCAAGAACTGATAAATGTGTATGACAGCAGTACTTCCCGAAAAAATCAGGCTTTGATGGCATGGAATTTTGCAAATAGCATATCAGTTAATGACGTGATTTATGCGAAACGTAGTAATACCCTTGTTGGTAAAGGTATTGTCACTGGAGATTATGTCTTTGATGATCTTCGTCAAGAATATAAAAGCATCCGCGCTGTAAAGTGGCTACAAGTTGGCGAATGGGAACATCCTGGTAATGCTGTTGCCAAACGCCTAACTGATATCACTCCATACACAGATTATATTGAAAAACTTACTGCCATCTTTGCTCTAGATGAATTGGATGATGTAGATACACAACCAGAAATCGACTATCCTATTTATTCTTCTACGGATTTCCTCACAGATGTGTATATGAATGAACAAGATTATAAAACACTGGTAAATGTCTTAAAAATGAAGAAAAACATTATTTTACAGGGTGCACCTGGAGTTGGAAAAACATTTACTGCCAAGCGACTTGCCTATTCCATTATCGGTGCAAAAAATCCAGACCGCGTTCAAATGATTCAGTTTCACCAGAGCTACTCATATGAAGATTTTATCGAAGGATACCGACCAACCGAAAATGGATTTACAATAAAAAAAGGCTCTTTTTACAAATTCTGCAAACTAGCTGAAGAAGATGATGAAAATGATTATTTTTTTATTATTGATGAAATCAATCGTGGTAATTTAAGTAAAATATTCGGCGAATTATTTATGTTAATCGAAAAAGACAAGCGTGGTATCGAACTACAGTTATTGTATTCTGATGAAAATTTTTCTGTACCTGCAAATGTGTATATCATTGGTATGATGAATACTGCTGATCGTAGTCTTGCCATGTTAGACTATGCTTTAAGACGACGTTTTTCATTTTTTACTATGAAACCAGGATTTAACACACTTGGTTTTCAAGCTTATCAGGATTCTTTAAAGAGTGATGCTTTTAACAAGTTAATTTCTTGTGTTAAACAACTCAATTCAAAAATAGCAGAAGACATTTCTCTAGGTGAAGGATTCTGTATTGGTCATAGCTATTTTTGTGGTTTAACTCCGGAAACAATCAACACCCAAACACTGGCATCCATTGTAGAATACGAATTGATTCCGCTTTTAAAAGAATATTGGTTTGATGAACCAGCCAAAATCATAGATTGGTCAGATCGGTTAAGGAGTGCTGTTAAATGATTCCTGTACAAAATATTTACTATATGCTATCCTACGCTTTCCAATCATTACAAGCACAGAATTACAAAAATCTTGCTACAGAAAAATTGCATAACACCGCTGAATTATGTGCAGCCATTCTTGATAAAGGCATTAGCATACAATTAAAACGTGGCTTAGGAAGAGATTATGTCCCAAAATCAGAATCGCTTTCTACACTCCAAGGAAAACTTAATATTTCCGAATCCATTAAAACTCAAGCTCTGCTGAAAAAACAAATAATTTGTACATACGATGAATTTTCAACTAATACACAATTTAACCAGATTATCAAATCTACAATGTTATTACTACTTAAAGCCAATATTACAAATACACGCAAAAAGAGTCTACGGAATCTGTTGTTATTTTTTTCTGATGTTAGTGAAATTGATTTACGTTTTGTAAACTGGAACCAGCATTATAATCGTTCCAACCAAAGTTATCAAATGCTAATCGGAATCTGTTATCTGGTTTATAACGGACTTCTGCAAACACAAACTGACGGTACCACGAAAATAATGGATTTTTTTGACGAACAACGTATGTGCCGTTTATATGAAAAATTTTTGCTTGAATATTATCGAAAAGAACATCCAAAACTATCTGCCAATGCATCACAGATTACATGGCAACTTGATGATTCCGAAAACCAATTGCTTCCTAAAATGCAAACCGATATCATGCTGTCTCAAGAGAACAATATACTTATTATCGATGCAAAATATTATTCACACATGACTCAGCGACAATACGGAACAAATACCTTGCATTCCAATAATCTCTATCAAATTTTTACATATGTGAAAAACAAGGAGTTCGAATTGAAAAACTGTGAACATACTGTCTCCGGAATGCTTCTTTATGCACAGACCGATGAAGATATTATTCCCAATAATACCTACCAAATGAGCGGAAACCAGATTTCTGTACGTACACTAAATTTAAATCAAGATTTTTCAAGAATTGCAGAATCACTGGATGATATAGTAAAAAATTATTTTTAGCATCTTAATAGCTGTCACTCTGATATAATCTCAAAGTGACAGCTAATCTTTTCTCTCTTTCCTTGGTTTCGTTCTTTCGCTTTTTTATCTCCTGTATATTATATCTCTCATTACGATAATATAAAGTCACATCTATAAAACCTTAGATTTCTGCTTGAACAATACGTCCAAAATTTATCTCATCTTTAAAAAGGTCATACACATATTCTGAACTTTCCATATATAAACCAGTTTCTTTATCCTGAAGTTTTTCAAAGACTTTTGAGTTATAAAACTTATTCATAGCCTCATCATATTCTATGTCCTGATCTGAAGAGAACATATCAACAATATCCTGAACTATATATTCAATCAACTGTTCTTGCTTACCCATATTAGTTTCCTACCTTTCGCAAAAGTTTTATACTTTTTTCTGTATGAAAAGAATACTGCGACGATGTCTGCTTATATATCATTCCTCTCAATAAAGTTTCAAAATCAATAATTTCATTTTCATACTGACGAAATAATAATGCCATATTATCATCCGCAACAGGTCCTATAACAATGTCATATTTATTGTCCTTATTACACAAAATATCTTTCACATTTGTAAATGTTCGATTTCTATTATTCATGACAAATTTTGCCCATTCTTCCGTTGTTTCTAAACCGAAATCCTTAACCTTGATATCCTCTATTTTTCTGAAATCATCTTGTATTTCAAAAGTATTGACAACGGGAGAACCACCATAAATCTTTGACACCCTTACAGCCATATTTTCTGCCTGCTCTTTTATGTCTGTCAAATAGAACCCTTTTCCAAAATCCTTATATGGTCTGCACATTGCCAAATTTATACTATCAATTACAATATTACTTCCGTGATATAATCTCATAACGCGCCTCCGTTTTTTCGGCACAATATTCCTAAGTCTTCTACTATTGTTCCAAAATCTAAAGTATGTTCAACTTCATAGTTTTCTTTTATAAACGCAATCCCTTTAAATTGAAAAAGGTAACGGAATGCTTCTTGTATGCTGAGATTATAATGTTGTGCAAATTCATTTATACACGCAACAGTAAAACCTATTTTCTTTTTCTTTTCGCTCATACAAACCCTCCTATTATTTTACAACTACTGAAAATACACTCACTTCTGCAATTCCCCATACTACCTATCTTCCTTAACAATTTTCCTTCACTTTATTTATCACACATCAAAATCCGGCTTTTCGAAGCTCATCCATCATAGCCGGTCTTCTTTTGTAATCTTGCTTCCAACACTCTGCAATATCACGTGCTATCTTTTTGCCATCCGGATATTTTGTAATCTTTTTTAGGTAGGATATTAAATACTTATATGACTTTCTATCTGATGTTCGAGTTGATTCCTTTTTCACATATTGCACATACATATCCCTGACTTCATTCGGTAAATGCTTTTTCAATACTTTTTCATATTGATCTAATACATGAACAGACTGGTTCTTTTGAATTTCCTGAAGCAATCTTTCAAATAATTCTTCTTCCACTAAAAATTCATATCGTATCCAATAAGAAGTTTTCCCCTGTAAAAATTTTTCTCTTTGCTCCTCCCATTCCGTTTCACTACACAGCTTTTTCAATTTGACAATGTATTCCAAATCACGCTGCATACATTCAAACACCTGATATTGCAGTTCCTGCACGTATTCGTTCTGCATATTTCTTTTTTCGTAAATTTGAATTAATTGCTGACTATATTCTGCTACCAATCCGGCTTTGTCCGCATCCAATTTTTTACTTTCCTTCAATACTGCAATGGCTTCTTCATACTTTTTATCAGATAAATATTCCTGTATTTCCATCTTCCGAATTTCAGAAAAATTCCTATATTTCTGCCGATATTCTTTTATTTCCTGCTTAGAATAACTCAATTCTTCCATCAAACATATCCTTGTAATTATGTTATTGACCATACCGTAATATGCGGAATACGAATCGCCACTATAGTTTTCTTTTTGAAACTTAACGATTTTTTCATCCAACATATGAAGTTTCTTCTGAAGTAGTTCTTCATCATGAAATTCATTCAGCAAAAAATCACTAATATAATCTTCCAAATAATCAATTACATAATTTTCCTGATGATCTTGAAACCATTGAAACATATTTTCTTTTTCTTTATCATTACATTCTTGCAGTATTGTTTGCCAATACTCGTAACAATTATCCGCTACAAATGATGTGCCTCCATCTGAATCATCTATATCTCGATTCCCAATCTCATAAAAGATACAATTTACTAATTCAAATGCTTCCATTCTATAATTTTTCTCCAATAACAGCGGAACATTTTCATCTAAAAGCGTATTCAATGCATCTGTATAATCCGTTGCATGATAATAATCTACAAACCCGCCTCTGTCAGAATAATGATAGCCGATATCATTTACCTGTTGTTTCAATCTGATCATATGACACGGTGTTATCGGCGCATACTTTGTCATGATCCTATTATATAGAAACTCATCCGAATTTGCCTGAGAAAATACGATTTCCTGTAATTCATCTATTGGAATTCCGGCAATAATCTCTTGCAATTCTTTATTTTGTTCCTGAACCTTTTGAAGATAATTTCCCGGTATTTTTGTATCTGGTTCTCCTTCTTCTATCTCATACAAAACCGCCGCCATATGTTTGCAATAATTTCCCTCTGCTGCATATGGGCATGTACATGTCATATCATAAACTCGATTATCCAGAATCTCTATCTCTACATCATAATTTTCTGTTCCTACTACTACTGCTGTATATCCTGTCAAATTCTGTTCCAAAGAAGTAACATAACCTTCTTCATAATAATTTAGTCCACGTTCCAATATATGTGTGCGAAACAAATCTTTCCATGATTTCATTTGCTTTATCCTCCAGTCATTCCTTCCTATCTGCTGTTCGAGTTATATATACGGCTCTATCGTAAACACCGTCTGCTCTCCGACCTTTTCACTTGCCAATTCAAATAGATTTTCTTTCGTTGCGAACAGATTCTTAGGATTTCTTCCGATAATCAGATACTGATTTTTATCATCTAACGAAATATGTTTCCTTGTATCGTCATCTAATAAAATATCTGCATTATCAATGACAACCAGTTTCCCCTCTGTCTGGCGGATTATTTCTTTTATATCTTTCTGATAATCATAATTATCCAAACACAAAATTTGAGGATTAACTGCCATACATTCTCTGATAAATGAAAATGTTGCTGTCTTTCCTGTTCCTGAATCTCCCATTAAGATTGTTATATTATTGGTAAATGTAAAGTCCACCACAAACGATGTATGCACTGTTGAAAAATGTTCCATTACAACCGGTTTACTCTTCATTTTCCCACCACTCCTTTAGTTCTTCGTAATCCTCGATCACTTTACATTCTCTACCAGTCCGAACCTTCACACGTTCCATATTAAAAGGAATCATTGCATATTCACTATATACATATCCCTCTTCGAAACCATATAATATTTCCAAAGCATTATTTCCACATTCTTTTAAACAAAACACCTTGTCCGGAAAATACAATACATTCAATACAGTTTTACATCCTGTCGAAAGCTGGTCGGTATTCAACGTAATATCTTCAAAACGTGATCGAATTTTATATTTGCTGATAAGTTCCGAAGCATCTATCAGTTGAATATACTTTGCCGCCTTATCATCCAGTCTCGTTGCCGTATTTTGATTAAAAAATATATCATTCAGTTCTATATATTCTTTATTCAGGGGTATATCCTTCTTGTTTTTAAAAATCGTTATCATGCCACTACCTCCAATCCAACTTTCGGAAACTGTAACTTCAATGAACTTCCATCATAGATCCGTTTCATTTTATCAAACACAGCCAGTCTGTTATGATCCAATCCGCAAATATCGTCTTCCTGCCGATTTCCCCATTCACAACATGACTTTATCCAACGTTCTCCAAGCGTTCCTTTTGATACTTCAAACCCGGTATTTCTTGTCAAATCGAATAGTAACTTCGCTGATAATTGCTCAATGTTATGTTCTTCAATATTTTTATCATATTCCACAATTTCACGAATCCCTTTATAGTCAAAATCATCATCCTGCAAGGTTTCTACCAGCTTATGTCTTGCCTCAATCATCCCGGCTCTTTTTTTCAAAAAATCATCTTCCGAAGCATAAATCCATTCAATTAATTCTGTAAATTCTAAGAGAATATACTCGAAGCAAATGATATCTAACAGCCAAACATTCTTTCGCGTATTTCTTCAAACGCTTCTGTTCCATTACAACCTGTAGATTATCAAAAGAATTATCAAAAACAATTATATATTTATTCTCTACATCCTGTAATGACTTTACTGCTTTCACTAACTCACTATTATTCTTTTTACTTTCAATTATTACATCCGGACAAAGTTGTTTCATGAGATTTTCCCAAAATGTATAGCTTGCTTTTCCTTTCCGATCCTCTATCCACAAAAAAGTTTTAGCCATGATTCTTCCACCTGCTTTCTATAGTCTATTTTAACCGATTTCCACCCATAGCACAATAAAATCACCAAAAAGAAAAAGACCGCATTTCTGCGACCTTTCTCTCCCCTATTTTCCTATCTTCACCTCACCACATACAAAATCTTCACACAACCGCCTATTTTGTTACATCTATATGTATGGTGCTCTTACTTACTCCAAATTTTTTTGCGGTCTGCCGCACTGTCGCCTGGTTCTCAATAATATAATATGCGATTTCTACTGCTCGCTCCTCGATATAATCTTTCATATACTTCCCCTGCAATTACTGTTGTTACAGTGTATGCAAAGGATTCTTTTGGTATGTCTTGATATTTCAGCCTTCCGGCTTCTGCACCTCTCTTTGTTCAAGTAAATTTTTTAACCGAACACTCTTGATTCACTAAAAGTCATTTTAATTATTCATGTAATTCAAGTGGCAAACCGTCTGGATCATGGAAAAATGTCATTCTTTTTTCTGTAAAAGGATCTTCTCGAATTGGTTCTGTTTCAATTCCTTTCTCGTGAAGTTCTTCAATGACTTTTTCCATATCTTCCACATAAAATGCAAGATGCCTAAGACCACATGCCTCCGGATAATTGACACGAGGCGGATTCCCTTTCCCTGAAAAAATCTCAAGTTCACATCCATCTAACTCTAGATCCAATTTATAATCTTCCCGCTCCGGTCGATAATTTTCTCTTATAACTCGAAATCCTAACTTTTCTACATAAAATTCTCTTGATTTTTTATAATCCGAAACAATAATTGCAACATGATGTATTTTTTTCAAATTCATTTTTAATCTCCCTTTCATATCTACAAGGTTTTCTCATTTTGTCATAAAAAGTTTTGTTGCCACCTGATGATTTTTGATACGCATCAAGTTATCCCAGACGTCTACCTCGCCAAGTGGATTTATGTTGTCACTTTCTAAACTTTATTTTAACTGATATCCATCAGTTACTCAAGAAAATGGCGAAAATCAAAAGGAATTGTGTCTCCACAATCCCTTCATTTTTTAAGAATCTTTTGAATCTTTTTCTACTAATTTACAATTGTCTACAAGCCAGTCTGTCACTTTATCCTGTAACAGTGCTCGTTTCACTTCTTTCTTTCCAACAGCATCTTCAAGCTCTGCGGAATCTGTATAACCATACTGTGTTGCGTATTCTTCCAAACCTTTTTTGTACTCTTCATCAGAAACTTTTAAATTTTCTTTCTCTGCAATCAAATCCACTGCATATTCCTGTTTGATAATGTTCTCTGCCATCACCTCAGAAGTAACACCAAATGCCTGCTCTAAGAATGTATCAACATCATCCATTCCATACATAGAAGCAATCGAACCGTACTGTGTTGTAATATTATCGATTGTCTCCTGCTTTTTGTCTTTTGGATATTTTTCAACTGTACACTGTTCCATCAAAGCATCCCATACGTTCTGCTGTTGCTCAGACTCTGCTGCCTGCTTATTGGAAGTCTCCAAATCTTCTTTTACTTCTTTTTTGTAATCTTCAATTGTCTTTGCGGATTCAGAAAGCTCTGCTACCAATTCATCTGTCAACTCCGGAACAATCACTTCTGAAATCTTGTCCAATGTAACGGTAAATACAACTGCCTGTCCAGCCAAGTCTTCACTTTTATAATCCTCTGGGAATGTCAGATTCAGATCAAATGTCTCTCCGATATTGTGTCCGACAATGCCATCTTCAAACCCGTCAATAAATGATCCTGAACCAAGCTCAAGCTGTTGATCCTGTGCTGTTCCTCCATCGAATGCAACGCCGTCTTTCTTTCCTTCATAATCGATAGTAACCACGTCACCCTCCTGTGCCGGGCGGTCTGTAATATCATTCTGTGTACTCTTTGTCTGAAGCGTAGAATTAATGCTGTCTTCCACATCTGTGTCCGTAACCTCTACCGGATCCACTTTTTCTACTTCCAATCCTTTATATTGTTTAATTGTAATCTTGTCGTTAGAAATTCCTTTATTCCCACATCCGGTCATTACTACCACTGTGCATATTCCAACCAATGCTGCTATAATTTTCTTTTTCATGACTCTCTCCTATTTGTTTGTTTTCAGTATCTTATTAAAGATAGCACATTTGCCATTTGTTGAAAAGACTTTCTATTACTATTTCACAAATTTTTCACACATTTTTCACTATAAATCGTAATTATCCTCTGTTTTTCTCCCTGTGCTCTTTACACTTTCACTTGCACTTCTTTCCAAACAATGATACAATATTATTTGTGTAAAAGCGGATTATTTACATAGAATTACATATTGGGAGGTTTGTCGTGAGTCCAATTACCATAACACTGCTCGTTATTTTAGTAGTTCTGATTATTGTTTTAGCCGTATTGTATTTCTTCGGAAAAAAAGCGGAGAAGAAACAGGCAGAACAGCAACAGCAGCTCGAAGCAGCCGCACAGAATGTGACTATGCTTGTCATTGACAAAAAGCGTATGAAACTAAAAGAAGCCGGTTTTCCAGCTGTTGTAATCGATAACACACCGAAGTATCTTCGCAGAGCAAAAGTTGCTGTCGTAAAAGCGAAGGTCGGTCCAAAAGTAATGACTTTAATGTGTGACGAAAAAGTATTTCCACTTATCCCTGTGAAAAAAGAAGTAAGAGCCGTTGTAAGCGGAATCTACATTACAGGTGTAAAGGGACTTAGAGGTCCTCTTGAGACTCCGGTCAAAAAGAAAAAAGGACTTTTTGCAAGATTTAAAAAATAGCATTTAAAAGGAACTGCATGCGCAGTTCCTTTTAAAATTTCATCTGTTCGTATATAGAAAACTCTTTTGACCCTTTCGGTTTTACATTGATTCGTATCGTGCATTCCGCAAGTGGTTCATAATTCACATCCAACGCATACTCCACCTTGATGTTAATGTTGTCTTCCTTTTCATCAATCTTAATATTTCTTGTAAAAATCCCAAGATTCAACTGGCCATACGGTGTCTCATAATAAGAGCGGTTCTTTCGCTTTGTATCAAAAATCATATGTGCATTGGAAACGCCTCGTTTGAGCACTTCAAGACTATCTTCTCCTTTTATTTTGATCTGAGTCTTCGTAACTCCCGGCACACCCTCTGATACCTCCTCAAATAAGAGATAGTGTTTCCCATTTTTAAAGAAGTAATTACCAGTACTAATCGTCTCAATTGGTTCATCATTATTCTCCATCTCATTTACGTCTACCTGTAATCCTGAAATATTTATCAGTACATCTTTTGTCATCTCATCACCTAATATTCTTCTATATTAATCTGTTGTGTCGTCTCAATATCATATGGGAGAATTGAGTTCGCAAATTGTTTGAACTTGTCCGCAGCATCGCTTACATAGAAGGAATATGTCGCATGCTCCCCTTCTTTTCCGGCGTTCTCCATACCGCTTTCTTTCAAAATATATTTTAAATCCATCGCAGTCTCATAGGCCGGATTCACAAGCTGAATCTTATCTCCCAGATACGCGCGGATTCTCGAACGAAGGAGCGGATAATGGGTGCACCCAAGAATTAGAGAATCTATATCGGACTCTTTCATCGACGCGAGATAATAATCAATGATCTCTTCCGTAACCTTATGCTTTGCAAATCCTTCCTCCACCAAAGGTACAAACAATGGGCAGGCTTTCCCAATAACGGAAACAGTCGGATCTAATCCTTTGATGATCTTTCCGTACATCGCACTCTGCACAGTCGCTTCCGTTCCGATCACCCCGATCTTTTTCGTCTGTGTAATCTGAAGCGCCGCTCTTGCTCCCGGCTCTACCACCCCGATAATTGGAATATCACTTTCCTCTCGAACGACATCCAAAGCCAGTGCACTCGCCGTATTGCATGCGATCACGATCGCCTTCACCCCTTTTGTCTTCAGGAAATGGATAATCTGTCTGGAATAGCGAATGATATTGTCTCTCGATTTACTTCCGTACGGCACACGTGCGGTATCCCCAAAATATACCAGATTCTCATTCGGAAGCTGACGCATGATTTCCCTTGCAACAGTAAGACCACCTACTCCGGAATCAAATACCCCTACTGGTGCTGCATTTTTATTATCTATACTCAAAACGATATTCTCCTTTTATACTATATCATCTTTTCATTTTACCCTCTCTTGTCATTCTTTTCAAGTGGAAAAAAAGAACCTTTGGAAATCCAAAAGTTCTTTTTGAAAATTTTTCTGATTAAAGTGCAAGATCTTTAGAAACTCGATATGCGTATTCCGGAATCTCTTTGTGCATCTGCAATGCTTCATTGATATCATAATCAACAAACTCGCCGTGCTGATAACCAACGACACGGTTTGTCTTTCCTTCTAACAATAAGTCAACAGCTTTTGCTCCCATGATAGATGCATATACTCTGTCTTTACATGTCGGGCTTCCTCCGCGCTGCATGTGTCCAAGAATTGTCGCTCTTGTCTCCATACCTGTTGCCTCTTCAATTCTCTTTGCCATATTCATGGAATCACCAATACCTTCTGCGTTGATAATGATATAGTGTTGTTTACCACGTTTTCTGTTTCCAATAATATCAGCGATAATCTTTTCTTCATCATAGTCATGTTCTTCCGGCATAAGGATGCGTTCTGCTCCATTCGCAATACCACACCATAATGCAAGATATCCTGCATCACGTCCCATAACCTCGATCACGCTGCATCTTTCATGTGAAGTTGATGTGTCACGTACTTTATCGATTGCTTCCATCGCTGTATTTACAGCTGTGTCAAAACCGATTGTGTATTCTGTACATGCAATATCCAAGTCAATTGTTCCCGGAATCCCGATTGTGTTGATTCCAAGATTTGACAATTTCTGCGCTCCGGCGAAAGAACCGTCTCCACCGATTACAACAAGACCCTGAATTCCATATTTTTTACAGATTGCTGCCGCTTTCTGCTGACCTTCCTCTGTGCGCATCTCTTTACATCTTGCTGTCTGCAGGATTGTACCACCTCTTTGGATAATATCAGATACGTCTCTTGCTGTCATATCGATGATCTCTTCCTGTAATAATCCGTGGTAACCACGTCTGATTCCTCTGACACGAATTCCTCTTCCTAAAGCTGTTCTTACAACTGCACGAATTGCAGCATTCATTCCCGGTGCATCACCGCCACTTGTTAAGATTCCGATTGTCTGAATTGTATCGTTCATTGTTAATCCTCCATCATTCCATGTATGTATTATTTGAATTGTTTTCATTTTTATACAATTCTATACCATTTTTCAAATGTTTTCAATGTATTTTTCTACTACTTTTATTCTTTTTTCGCCAAAATAATTTGTCATATTGCCGAGAATTTCTTTATCTACACGAATATTCCAGTTTGCTGGAAGCCTTTTGATCGCTTTTTCTTTCGCGCAATAAATGACAACACTGTCATTTCCTTCTGATGTCCGAAGCATCTCATAGACCTTTTTTTCCTCCGCAAGAAACGTCTCCTTGTCCGGAAACTGAATCCACAGTTCACATGTCGTATTTTCAAACGGGATAATCGCCTCGCAGATCAGTTTACTTGCACTTTCATCTTCCTCCGACACCCTTCCCTTTACAAATACTTTGTAATCTTCCTCCAGATACATCCGATTTTTCTCATAGTCTCGTGGAAATACAACCACTTCCACCGTTCCGACTAAGTCCTCAATCGTCAAAAATGCCATTGTCTTATTCGTCTTGGTATGCTTGATCGTCTTGTTGGTAATAATACCTCCAATGATTTCTTTTGCGCCTTCACGTACTTTGGTATGCCCGCTCTCCTCATCATACTGGAAATCCATTGTCGTGGCGCTGATATTTTTACGCCATTTTTCTTCATATTCCTGCATCGGATGTCCACTGATATAGATTCCAAGCACTTCTTTTTCGAATGCAAGCATCGTCTCTTTTTCGTATTCCCCCACATTCGGAAGTTGAATATCGAATTCTTTTTTCTGCTCCTCATCCACAATATCAAAAAGTGACATCTGCCCGGTCATCGAATATTTTCGCTCCTGATTCACCTGATCTAAAATCTTCACATAGATGACCATGAACTGCTTTCGTGTTCCATGAAGGCTGTCAAACGCCCCCGATTTGATAAAGCTTTCGATTGTCCGCTTATTCACTTCCTTGCCGGAGAGCCGTTCAATAAAATCTTTCAGATTCTTAAACAGACCGTTTTTCTCCCGCTCGGCGATGATTGCCTCGATCACAGGCTTTCCAATACTTTTGATTGCTGCAAGCCCATAGCGGATATTGCCATTGTCCACAGAGAACTTTCCTTCTCCTTTATTGATGTCCGGCGGAAGAATTTCTATTCCCATCTGCCGGCAGGAATAAATATATTCTGCCACTTTTCCCGGATTGTCAATAACCGACGTCATAAGCGCCGCCATAAATTCTACCGGATAGTAATATTTCAGATATGCAGTCTGATAAGCGACAACCGCATAGGCCGCCGCATGAGACTTGTTAAATGCATATTTTGCAAAATCAATCATCTCATCATAAATCTTATTTGCAACCTGTTCACTGATTCCGTTCGCAATACATCCCGGAACCCCTTCCGCCTCATTTCCATATACAAAGTTTTGGCGCTCTTTTTGCATCACATCGCCCTTTTTCTTGGACATCGCACGGCGCACCAAGTCGCTTCGTCCAAGTGTATACCCAGCCAGATCCCGCACAATCTGCATAACCTGCTCCTGATACACAATACATCCATACGTAGGTTCCAGAATCGGTTTCAGTTGTGGACAATCATAGGTGATCGCATTCACATCATTTTTCCCTTTGATATACTGTGGGATAAAATCCATCGGTCCCGGACGATACAACGAAATTCCCGCAATAATATCCTCCAGACTCTGCGGCTTTAATTCTTTCATAAAGCTTTTCATTCCTGCGCTTTCCAGCTGGAATATACCATCTGTCCTTCCTGTTCCGATGGAATCCAGTACCGCCTTATCGTCATAATCAATATGATCAATATCGATTGTCTTACCTGTGCTTTTTTCTGCCAGACGCACTGCATTCTGAATAACTGTCAATGTCCGCAGACCAAGGAAATCCATCTTCAGAAGTCCAAGTTCTTCCAACGTGGTCATCGTAAACTGTGTCGTCACAGAGCCGTCTGAGCCAAGCGACAGCGGGACATACTCATCCACTGATTTCTGGCTGATCACAACACCGGCGGCATGCATGGATGTATGCCGTGGCAGTCCTTCCAGACGCTTTGACATATCGATCAGATTCTTTACCTGCTCATCATTTTCATATAAATCGCGCAGTTCGCTGTTCATCGTCAGAGCTCGATCCAGCGTCATGTTGAGCTCAGTCGGTATCATCTTCGAGATACTGTCCACAAACGCATACGGCAGATTCATCACTCGTCCTACGTCACGGATCACACCGCGTGCCGCCATCGTACCGAATGTGACAATCTGTACCACACGGTCAGAACCGTATTTGCGCACAACATAATCGATAACCTCCTGCCTTCTCTCAAAACAGAAGTCAATATCGATATCAGGCATCGACACACGCTCCGGATTCAGAAATCGCTCAAATAAAAGCTGATATTTGATCGGATCGATATTGGTGATTCCAAGGCAGTAAGATACGATACTTCCCGCCGCAGAACCACGCCCCGGTCCCACCATAATGTCGTGGTCTCTTGCGTATTTGATGAAATCCCACACGATCAGGAAATAATCTACATACCCCATCGTCTTGATAACATTCAGCTCATACTCTAATCGTTCTCGAAGTTCCTTCTTTGGATTCTCATAGTTTTTCTCTAATCCCTCATAACAAAGCTTATTCAAATATTCCCACGACGTGTATCCATCCGGTACATCGTATTTCGGAAGCTTTGTCACTCCAAATTCAATCTCCACATGACAGCGGTCTGCAATCTTCTGCGTGTTCTCAATTGCCTGCAAAGCATATGGAAATAATGCTTTCATCTGCTCTTCTGATTTCACATAATACTGACCGCCCTCATAGCGCATTCGGTCTTCATCGGCAAGTTTCTTTCCCGTCTGAATACAGAGCAGGATATCGTGAGGCTTTTCATCTTCCGCATAGGTATAATGTACGTCGTTTGTCGCAACCAGTTCAATTCCTGTGTCCTGCGACAGACGCAAAAGCTGCTGATTAACATTCGCCTGTTCCTGCATACCATGATCCTGAAGTTCCAAAAAGAAATTCCCTTTCCCGAAAATCTTCTCGTAGCGGAACGCTGCCGCCTTCGCCTCCTCATACATACCTCTGTGAAGATTCTTCTGCACCTCTCCCGCAAGACATGCGCTCAGTGCGATAATTCCCTCATGGAACTCTTCCAAAAGTTCCATATCTACACGCGGCTTGTAATAATAGCCTTCCACAAATCCCCTCGACACAATTTTTGTCAGATTCTCATACCCTTTCTGATTCTCCGCAAGCAGCACGAGATGATAATATCGGTCTTCACTTGCCCCCGAACTTTTG
Organism: Faecalimonas nexilis; assembly: GCF_059731825.1. Taxonomy (NCBI): domain Bacteria; kingdom Bacillati; phylum Bacillota; class Clostridia; order Lachnospirales; family Lachnospiraceae; genus Faecalimonas; species Faecalimonas nexilis. Next base: position 3,191,701 of record NZ_AP029189.1, read on the forward strand.
TCAAATCGGGAACCCGGAGCCACATAAACCTCACATCCCAAAATCGGCTTGATTCCGGCCGCTTTCGCAGCACGATAGAAATCGATCACGCCAAACATCACCCCGTGGTCTGTGATCGCCGCACTGTTCATCCCAAGTTCTTTGACTCTGGCAACATATTCTTTTATCTTATTGGAACCGTCCAACAGACTGTATTCCGTATGGACGTGTAAATGTGCAAAACTCATACTATTTTTCCTCTTGATTCTTTTTCTACACTTTAGCTGTCTTTTATCATAACACAGTTTTATAGATTGAGACAAATATCTTTCTAAAATCAATCATAAATTTTATTTTGTTCCGAATTATATAAATTTTCTACAAAAGAGAATACATTTTAACAAGCACTTTATTTGTGAAAGTGTTATAATATCTTTAAAACATGCTTTGCTATTTATACAAAACAACTAACAGTATTTTGATTCATCATTTTAGGAGAGACATAATTTATGAATAAACGAAAAAAAATATTTTTTCTCATCGGAATAATTGCTATTGTTTCTTTGATTGCCGTGATCACATTCTGTGTCATTGCATTTCAGAAAAAGAATCAACTGCAGCTGACAATTGGCACTCATCAGATCAGTTCTGAAGAATATCTTGCATGTATGCAGTCTGTGATGTATGACACAAAGATGCAAATTCAACAACAATATGATGTAGACTACGACGATGATTTTTGGAAGAAAAAGTATGGTAAAAAATACGGATATGAGATTTTAGCTGAAAACACTTTAGAATCCTTAAAATATATCCACGCCGTCTACGATCTCGCCGTAGAAAACGGGTATGTAGATGACGGAAGCTACGAAGGATTAAAAAAACGGTTGGAGCAGGAAAACAACACCCGTAAAGAGAAACTTGCAAAAAATGATGTTATCTATGGTCTGAAAGAATACTCTTATGATCTGTACCTTCAATATGAGATGAGTTCCATCAAAGAACAATATTGTAATGATAAGACACGCGAAGGAATGGATCTGACAGAGGAGGAAATTGTTGAACACTATAATAGCCGGGATTGGATTTTTGGTGAGAATGCCGAGAAAGCGGATTTGGAGACTGCACGTGTCGCAGTCATACGAGAACTCCGCGAAGAAAAATACGACGCTATCATCGAAAAAAATGCTGAGAATTCACAGGTGTCTGGGAATATGGAGTCTATGAGCCAGTTCACCTTGAAGAATATATAAATTTCATGTAAGGAAGGAGTAATATTATTATGAAAAAGAAATGGATAAGTGCAGCACTTTCGCTCACACTTGCCAGCACAACTATCACAACGATGATGCCTGCCTACACAGTGCATGCAGAAAAAGAGACAACTCAAGGAACTACTTATTATGTAAGTTCTTCCAAAGGAGACGACAGCAACGACGGAACTTCTGAATCAAAACCGTTCAAAACGTTAGAGAAGATCAACAAGCTTACATTAAAGCCAGGTGATCAGGTTCTCTTGGAAAAAGGTTCTGTTTTTAACGATCAGTATCTTCACCTAAAAGGAAGCGGAAGTGCAGAAGCACCTATTAAAGTTTCTACATACGGAGAAGGTAACCGCCCACAGATTCTCACAAATGGTCAAGGATTATGGGAGTTAAATTACGGAAAGCACCTTGATAACACAAACCACAAATGGCACGGTACGGTGTCCTCTTCTATCTTATTAAAAGATGTTGAGTACATTGAGATCGAAGGTCTTGAAATCACAAATGATCGTGGAACAAAAAATGATCCTGAAGGTGATAAAGCCTATAATGATGCGGACTGTATGGACAGAACCGGTGTTGCCGGAGTCGCAAAAGACAAAGGAACATTAGACCATATCGTATTAGATGATTTATATATTCACGATGTTGACGGAAACGTATACAACAAACACATGACAAACGGTGGTATCTACTTTATCGTGGAAAAGCCTACCGATGAAAACAAAACAGGTATCGCAAAATACGATGATGTACAGATTAAAAATTGTCAGTTAGACACTGTCAACCGCTGGGGAATCGCTGTTGGTTATACATACAACTGGGATAAATTCCAGACAGCAGAACTCAGTGATGAAGTGATGGAAAAATACGGCGCTACTAACGTCGTTATTGAAAACAACTATTTAAATAATGTAGGTGGTGACGCAATCACAACTATGTATGCTGATGAGCCGTTGATTCAATACAATGTATCTGAAAATAGCTCCAAACAGATCAACAAAACGGATTACTCCAAACCACAGCCGGTTTTAGATAAAGTAACCGGAGAACCTACCGGACAATATCAGGGTGTTGGAGCAGGACGCGTTGCTGCCGGTATCTGGCCTTGGAAATGTAAAAATGCTGTATTCCAATACAACGAATGTTTCCGTACATTAAACGCTTCAAACGGTAACGGAGACGGACAACCTTGGGATGCTGACTACGGCGACGGCACAAATTATCAGTACAACTACAGCCACGGAAACACCGCAAGTACAATCATGTTCTGTGGTTATCAGTCAGTAAACAACACATTCCGCTACAATATTAGCCAGAATGAAGATATGGGACCTTTAGATCCTGCCGGAAATGCCGGAAATACTCAGGTTTACAACAACACATTCTATATCAAAGAAGGATTAAACAATATTTGGCATACTTCACATGGCAATGCCGGACCGATTAATCTTGAGAACAATATCTTCTACTTTGCAGGTGAGACTCCGGCAACTGTAGAAAACTGGAATCCAAACGGAAACAAGACATACAGCAACAACTTATTCTATAATGTAAGCACTTATCCAGAGGATGCCAACGCAGTAAAAGTAGATGCCGGAACAAAGGTTACAGAAAATGCCGGTTCAGGTCCAAGCACAGTCGCAGATGATAAACAGGCCAGACGCCACGAAGATCCATCTGCTGAGACAGTATTTGACGGTTACAAATTAGTTCAAAACTCACCGGCAATCAATGCAGGTAAGATTATTGTAGATAACAACGGCTACAAAGTAGAAAAAGACTTCTTCGGCAACAAAGTATCCGGTATTCCTGATATTGGTGCTCACGAGACCGGAACAGTTAGCTTGACAATATCATCTGACAGATTTGCAATTGATCAGGCTAAGAAAGAAATCACGATCGACACAGTCGATAAAGTGACTGCAAAAGATTTATTAGACAGCTTAATGACAGAAGACGGTGTTACTGTTGAACTGAAACGTGGTTCTTCCACATTGACAGGCGGTGTAAGACTTGCAAAAGGTGATACACTTACAGTATCTTGCAACGGCGAATCTGTAACATACACAGTAGTTACTGTGACAAGTGAAGTTACAAATGAAATTCCGGTAGCAGACATGACAGCAACTGCTGGTTCTGAAGAAACTGCTCAGGATAACAATGGTGTAAAAAATGTTCTGGACAATTATCTTGGAACAATTTGGCATACATCTTGGAATGGTTCAAATCCTGAAGATCGTTATGTCACAATCGAACTTGCTAATGACTATGAAGTAAGCGGATATGTGTACACACCACGTCAGGATGGAAGTGGCGACGGCGCTTCAAATGGTACAATTACAAAATATACCATCTACACAAGCAACGATAATGAGACATGGGAAGAAGCTGCTTCTGGTTCATGGGCTCAAGACAAAAAGGTAAAAACCGTTACATTTAAGGAACCTGTAAAAGCAAAATACATCAAACTTCTTGCTGTAGAATCTGTAAGAGACTTCGCTACAGCTGCTGAAATTCGTTTAACCGGTACAAGAGTGTACAACGATACAACTGCTCCTGTCGCTCCAACTGCGACAGCAACAGATGTGACAGATACAACTGCTAAAATCTCTTGGGTACCTGCTGAAGCTGATAAAGATATCGTAGAATATCAGTTGATGAATGGCGACAAAGAAATTGCAACATTTGATGCAACAGAGACTTCTTTCACAGTCGCTGATTTAAAAGCTGCAACAGAATATACACTTTCTGTATATGCACTAGATGAAGCCGGCAACAAATCAGATGCCGGAAACGTAACATTCACAACAAAAGCAACAGAAGAACACACACATACATGGGGTGAGTGGACGGTAACAAAAAAACCTACTTGTACAACACCTGGTGAAGAAAGCAGAACCTGCGAATGCGGCGAGACAGAGACAAGAGAAATCAAAGCTACCGGACATACTTGGGGCGATTGGGAAACAACAAAAGAACCAACAACAGATGCAGAAGGTTTGAAAGAAAGAGTTTGTAAATCATGTGATGCTCACGAAACACAGACAATTGCAAAACTTACTTCAAAACCGGTAACACCAACAACACCTGACAAAGACAAAGACAAAGATAAAGATAAAGATAAAAATAACAGCAAAGACAAACCGGTAAAAACCGGCGATGCTGATATGGCTGGTGCAACAACTGTAGCATGCATCCTCTCCGGAATTGCAGCAGTTGCAATTTTCAAAAAACGCAAAACGGTCTAATCACAAAATATTTTGAAAACACTTGATTTTTCAGGTGAAAAAGGGATATAATTTTTTCGGCGGTCATCTAGACCGCCGATTTTAATATTTCAATTACAGACCTCTGAAAGGACAACAGATATGAATCGGGACACAACTTACTTTTCTCTTTGCAAAAACTCAATTTCAGGTGCTGCCATTCAACACCGGAAAAATCATTATCACTTTTCAAAACATCTTCATACAAGTGTCGAAATCTATTTGATTAAATCCGGTACCTGTGTTATGACAATTGGCAATACCACGATTGAATGTAAACCTGATGATTTTATTATGATTCCGCCAAATGTCGTGCACTCTTTTTATTTAACAGATGAAAATGAATGCAGCTTTTATCATATTCACTTTTTCCCTGAATTTCTATCACATATCACCTTAGAAGAGGACTCATCTGTCAATTTGATGCACTCCTTAATTTTTTGCTGCGCTCCATTTCATCAGCAAAAAACAACGAAAGAACTAAAAGAGCTGATTCTCGCAATCATCCGATTATATAACACCAGTCAGGATTCTACGGTATCTGCCAACATCAATCTATATATTTTACAGCTGGTTCTGCTCATCATGCAGTCCTATAAGACATTATCAAAGGCGCAGTTTCCAGAAAAAATACAGGGGAACTATATTTCATTTACACTGAACTATATAGAACATCATTATATGGATAAAATTCTAATTCCGGATATCGCAAAGGAGCTGAATATCTCTACCCGATATCTCAGCAAGTTATTTTCGCAATATATGAATATTTCTCTCGGAAATTATATCAATGTATACCGCATCAACCGTGCCATTGAGTTGATGGATACGACTACTCTTACTTTTACCGAAATTTCCGGAATGATTGGGCTGAAAGATTCACAGCACTTTTCAAAATTATTTTATAACATCATTGGAACAACGCCCTCTCAATATAAAAAGTTTATCTTAAAACGCAAATAAGGATACCGCCTTCGCCGTATCCTCATTTTTAATATCTTTTATTCACCTTTCAGCATAAACTCTGTCAATCGTTCTATATCGTCCGGTTCATAAGCGACAATCTCCAGTTCCGGAATCTCACTGTTCGAGAAAATATTTGCGATTGAAACGTACTGTGAAAGCTTAGATTTCAAATTTAATCGATCTCCTTCACCTGTTACCAATTCTACTTTCCCGGAACATCTGTCCACCACTTCAAAAAACTTATCTATGTCCGTAATATTTTGCACCTTCATTATACACAACTCCTTTCGCCAGCTTTCGTAGACGCTATCCCCTATTTTCTGTACATGACAATTGCATGTTCCTTAATCTCAATCTTCTCTTCTTTCAGAAGCCGTCCTACTGCACGCTTAAATGCATTCTTACTCATCTGAAATTCTTGCTTAATCACTTCAGGGTCTGCCTTATCTGTAAACGGCAGTTTTCCACCGCGCCGTTCAATTTCTTTCAAAACACTCTCAGCATCTTTGTCCATCTGCATCGGAATCTTATCTCTGACACTCAGATCCAGCTTTCCGTCTTTCTTCACCGCCGTAACTCTCGCTTTTACTGTCTGTCCAATGCGAAGTCTTCCATATACCTCTTTTTTCGGAATCAAAGCGGAATACTGATTATCGACTGCGACAAACAATCCAAAGTTATCACTTGTGTCATAAATAATCCCTTCCACCATATCATCCTTCTGATACGGCGAATCTTTCTTCAACATATCATACACTTTCATCGTTGCGCAGAGACGCTCACTTTTATCAATATAAAGCGCCACAAGACATTGATCTCCCTTTGCCACTTTTACAGTCTGCTCTTTGAAAGGCAAAAACAGATCCTTTTCCAATCCCCAGTCTAAAAATGCTCCAAATTTTCCTGTATCTGCCACTTCAAGCACCGCCAGTTCTCCTAACTCTATCTTTGGCTCATGAGTCGTTGCTATCAGTCTGTCATCGGAATCCTTATACAAAAACACTTCCACAGGATCTCCTATCTCAACCCCTTCCGGAACCTGTCTTTTTGGCAGAAGCACACGATCCTCGTCACTGCCCAGATACACTCCAAACTCTACTTTTTTTACAATTGTCAGTACTTGTTTTTTCCCTAATCTCATCATTTATTTTTTCTCTCCTACAAATTCTACCACAGCGTATGGTCTTTCCTCCATATCGCAAAGTTCCACCACGGTACGGCTTGTTTCTTCGGCAATCTTCGGCAAAATAACATCTCCATAAACCGCTGATTTTTTATACTCTACTCGTACCTGTCTGATCCTCATGTCTTCCCGCAGCACTTCCATCGCCATCTGCACATATTGGCAATTATTTACATGATTGTTTGTATCAATATGATACTTGCGTACCGGGAACGTGTCAACCAAAATCGCTTTTTCCGACAGTTTTATTTTTCTCGGAGCATATTCCATCTCAAGCGCCGATTCCATCCCATATGCTTCCACCTCTTCCTTTCCCGGTTTTGTTGGTCTTCCGGCAGCGAGGTCCATGAACACCCAGATAGAATTGGCATATGCCAGCATTTCCCCTGATTTTGTCTTCATCGAAAAATTCCTCGTCGCATACAGTCCCTTAAAATCAGTTGCCCACGTGCCAGCCTCAATCGCCTCTCCAAGTTCCGGATAACGTTCCACAATAATCTGCCACGCGGAAAGTATCCAGGCTTTCTTCTTCTCTTTCAGATAGTCAATCCCATGTCCGATCTGCTCAGACTGTGCGCTGCTGCAATCTTGAAAATAATTGATGATTCCCGGAAGCGTTATTCTCTTGCTCGTATCACACTCACTGAATCTGATCTGTCCTTCTAACTTATACATCTATTTTTCCTCCGCTATGTAACTTGTCTCCGTCACAATGACGCAACGGTATCTTTGGTCAATCTCCCTTACCTTTTTTCGAAGTGTCCTGCAGATTTCCTTTTGCTTTTCTTTATCATACTGAAATGGAACGAGCATATCAAAGATCAAATTCACCTGCTCATCTCCATCCACCATACGAAAATCATGGATACTCACCTGCGGATCGATTGCTCTCACCGCCTCTTCCAATTTCCTTTTTGCATATAAAACACGCTCGTCTTTCATCTCAATCGGATCCATATGAATGACCAAAAACACACCAAGCTCTTTTGTAGCTTCCCTCTCAATACGGTCGATGATCTCATGAGAGACTTCGATATCCACATCATTTGCCACCTCGGCATGCAGCGAAGCCATACTTCTTCCCGGACCATAATTATGTACAATCAAATCATGTGTCCCAAGGATTCCTTCATGGGATTCCACAAATTTTGTTATCTCTTCATACACATCTTTTGGAACTGCCTGACCAAGCAATGGCTCCAACGTATCTTTTGCGATCCCTACTCCTGCCCACATAACAACAAGAGACACGCCGATTCCTACAATCCCATCAATATTCCAGCCCGAAAACTGAAATACCAGCAATGAGACAACCGTCGCAGATGTTGTGATCACATCGCCCATCGCATCCGCTGCCGTTGCAAGCATCACATTTGAATGAATCCTCGTTCCAAGCTTCTTATTGAACATCCCAAGCCAAAGCTTAATCCCGATGGACAACAATAAAACAATGACAGATACCAGATTAAATTCTATCTCCTGTGGATGTTTTATCTTTCCAACTGCATCTTTAAAAAAAGTAAACCCAACCTGCAACACCAAAAACGCGACAACCAAAGCCGCAATATACTCCATCCTTCCATGTCCGAACGGATGCTCCTTGTCTGCCGGCTTACTCGCAATCTTGACTCCGATAAAGCTGATGATCGATGAACCTGCATCAGATAAGTTGTTAAATGCATCTGCGATAACAGAGATACTATGTATCATCATCCCAATTGTTATCTTCATCAAAAACAATAAAACGTTGCAAAAGATGCCTACCATACTCGCCAGAATTCCATAGCCAGTACGCACAGACACCTTTTCTGTCTTTTCATAATCCTTCACAAAATGTTTTACTAAAAATTCAGTCATGAATTCCTCCAATCACAACTTTGCCTATCATTGAAAGAAGAACCATTTAATCTTGAATTTTGTGCCGGCGGTCACCATCTCATATTCTTCTTCATCCAGTACTTCTTTCAATTCTTCTTTTCCCTCTTCCGGCACAACCGCATTTACCGCATCGATAAAACAGAGATTCGGGTAAAGCACACACCACCAGTTCTGTCCTTTTGCCTCCCCGATCTCAATTCGGAGTGCTTCATATTCCCCCTGTGGGAATGTCACATCTCCGTATGTCTTATCCGGGAAATAGCAGGTCGTAACCTTTGCCTTTACCGGATAGTCATATCCGGCTTCTTCAATGGTCCGTGCAGCCACTTCTTCAATCTCATCCGTATGTGTTCTCGCCCACGCCTTCGTCGTCTCCACACCATCCGAATATGGCAGATCTTCTTTCATATATGCAATGATTTCTCCTTTTACTTTCATCTTCAGTTCTTGATCTTCCTCGCTGTCGCTATTTGCAAGCACATGGAAACGAAATACTTCTTTCGCCATCCTCTTTTGAACACTTGCAATCTTTGCCTGTGCAAGCATTCCCTTCTTCTCTGCGGTTACTCCTGTCACAAGAACTGCAAGCACAATCGCTGCCGCTGCACAAATCATCTTCTTTTTCTCATATATCCATCTCATAAATATGTACCTCCTGTTTGATAATCGGAGTTTTCACATATTTTTCTGAGATTATACAAATATTCTATTTTTTTGTGCGAATCGTATCAATCACAGCTGCCACTTGATTGTCTATGTGGCGGCTCACCGCTTTCATCGCCTCTTCTTTGTCACGCTTTTCAATTGTCTCGATAATTCTCTCATGTTCTGCAAGAAGAGTCTCATGCGCATCTTCTCTTTTTAAGTATTCCACACGATAACGGTACATCTGCTCTCTCAAATTATATAAAAGCTGAATCAGTCTCTCGTTGTCTGTTGTCCGGTAAATGATATCATGGAATTTCACATCGGCTTCCGCAAATCTCGTAACATCCTCACAGTCCAATGTCTCTTTAAATTCCTGCGCCGCTTTTTTTAATTCTTCAATCTCCTCTTCTTTGATCTTGTCGCACGCAAGTCTTACCGCCAGCTCTTCCAGCGCCTCTCTCACTTCCAAAACATCCCGCAGGCTCTTTTCGGTAATATCCGCCACCTCTGCCCCTTTTCTTGGAATCATCAGCACAAGCCCCTCAAGTTCCAGCTTTCGGATTGCCTCCCGAATCGGAGTACGGCTCACCCCTAATTTGTTTGCAAGCTGAATCTCCATCAGGCGCTCTCCCGGTTTCAATTCTCCACGCAAAATCGCCTGACGCAGTGTATTAAATACAACATCGCGAAGCGGTAAATATTCATTCATATTCACTTCAAAATTTGTATCCATCTTTTTATCTCCTTTTTGTATTGTGTACATTTGCCAAATAGACCTGCTTTGCAATCTGCAGCTCTTTGATCTTCCTCTGCGCTTTCTTTGCTGTCTGCCGGTCTTCAAAAATTCCAAACACCGTCGGTCCGCTGCCGCTCATCATGGCGTTAAGCGCCCCCTGTTCCTTCATCACGTTTTTAATCCTGTCGATCACCGGATAGGCATCTACCGTAACTTGTTCGAGCACATTCCCCATCGATGATGCGACTGCTCTCAAATCCTGGTTTTCAAGTCCGGTAATTAGACCGTCTATATCTGGATGATCTGTGATCGTAAGTGCATCTAATTTCTCATAGACCGTGCGGGTTGACACACTGATTCCAGGCTTTGCGATCAAAATATAGCACTTTGGCAGCGGTGAAAGTCGTGTGAGTTCTTCTCCGATTCCTTCTGCAAGCACCGTTCCGCGCATAATACAGTACGGAACATCTGCCCCTAATTTTACACCTCGTTCCATCAAATCCATTTCACTGAGTCCAAGTGAAAACATACGGTTCATTCCGACAAGAACCGCCGCCGCGTTCGAGCTCCCCCCTGCAAGTCCTGCTGCCACCGGGATATGCTTGTCCAATGTAATATGGACACCATCCCGGATCTCAAACTCGTCCATCAGCATCTTTGCCGCTTTATATGCAATATTCCCCTCATCATTCGGCAGAAAATACAAGTTGGATTCCAGCGTAATTCCCGGTGTCTCTGTTCGTTGTATCGTAATATTATCATACAGATAAATTGTCTGCATCACCATGCGGACATCATGATACCCATTCTCTCTTCTTCCAAGTACATCCAGCCCCAGATTGATTTTTGCAAGAGCTTTTAGCTGTTGTATATTCCCCATCACGTTCTCCTTTCACATCTCACTTCCCATCCCGGCAGAGTTTCCACCGGGACAGTGTTTTTTGTATACATAATACCTATAGTATACTCATATTTTCTTTGAAAATCAATATCCGGTCTCCCGGTTTTATCATTTCATCGGTCATCTCGTTCACTTCCATAATGCCTTCTTTTGTCGTGCTATAACGTTTTGCGAGTGTCCAAAGGTCATCTCCTTCTTTTACAATATAACCAACAATCCCCGGTCTCTTTTCCAGCTCTTCCATCGAAATTTTTTCCATTTTCAAATCCGTGATGACATCAGCCTTCACTGATTTTCGCAAAAAACTGTGAAACGCAAGCACTGCTTTCACCTCCACACTGTCGCCTCCCATAAGAGAAACACTCAGCTGCTCCAGTGCACTTGTAATGTCGCAGTGCATATCCATTTCCGATTCATTGCTCTCAACTAAATAAGAAAACGGAACCATTCCCTGCCACGTGTCGAATGGAACTTCGTCGTCTGGCTTCACAAATAAAAAGCTGACATGGAGTACACCGTCAATCTGAACCCCTTCCTCAGTCACCTCTGTGCGGTCAATCTGCACCCTTCCGCTGCTATGACAAATCTGTAGAATATCATCTTTTAACTCCGGCAAAGACAGCTGCTCTGCTATCTTACATTTCGAGTGATTCTGCATCAGCAGCTCTTCATAGGAAGCTTCTTTTGTCTCTAGTCTGCAATGTTGCTCCAAAGAATATACATCTTCCAAAAAATCTATGTTTTCTTCCTGATAAATGGCAATTTTTAACTCTAACGTCCCCTCAATTCCAAGCGTGCGCATCTCTCCGTCTTCATCCATCCGGATATCCACGTTGATATCTTCCAGATTCGCGTTCAGATGATGATACATCGCTTCATCGACTCCATAGCACTCCACTCTTCCCTCATACGGGATCGTCTGCCCAATCCAGTCTATTTTCCCATCCGGCGATTCATAGAAACAAAATGCCAGCAGTTCTCCGGAAAGCAGCAATTCGTCCGCCCCAAGTTTCGTATCTAGTTTTCGGTTCGAAATATCTGTCCAAAGCACTGTCCCAATCGTCTCTTTCGTTCCCGGAAGCGTCAGTTCTTCTTTAATCCGGTATGTATCTTTCTTTGACGTATGAAGAGTTAAAAGTTCCATTGCTTTTTTCTTTTTATAAAGTGGCATTTCACTTTCCACATCGACTGTAATGTCCTCATCAACCTGCATTTGAGGACTGATTAAAAGCTCAATCATTGCTTTGATATTCAATTTTCTCGAATGAATCATTGTTGCAGTAAAATCTACCCTTGTATTTTGAACAACAAATTCTCCGTCTGTCCCCTCATCCGCATACACCATCTCCTCAAACGGAATTTTTCCTTCCATGGATGTCAGTGACGGTTCTGCTCCTTCTGTCACATACAGTATCTGAAAATACAGTTTTCCCGTAACTCTGACGTAATTTTCCACCGGTCTTACATCCTCGATTTTCACCGTGCCCTCTCCCGCAACGACTCGCTGCACATCATTTTTTGTATCCGGCACATTAAAATCATCGTCTACCAGAAATTGATCCACCATTTTTTTGCCGACCTGATTTGCATGAATTTGTTTTTTTACTAATTCCATTGCCTCTCTCCTTTACTCAAACACCACATTTTTGTCGATAAATTGCATTTTCACTGCCACATACGGAAATGTCTTTGCCTCCACAATTTTTTCTTCCTTTGACGGTCCGATCAGATTCGTATGTATATAAATGGCATTCTCTGTCTCATAACATTCTTTCACCTCAATGCTGTAACCGCTCGTCTTCTGTTCTCCATACCCCCGTGCAATATAGAGTGCATCTTTGTCCGCATACGTAATCTTAAACGGTCCGGACTTTTTTTCTTCAATCTGTGTCAGAAACTCCTCCGGAATTTTTTCTTCTTCCAGTACAGTGATCTCTACATCTCTGATTTTTTCCGTATTCATCTTCTTTACAGAACAGCCCTGACATAACATAAGCAGGCAGACACATAACATAACTGATGCTAATTTTCTCACATGCATCCCTCGTCTATCTTCTCCCTATATACATACACCTGAACGTCTTCAAAAATGACTGTTTTTTTCAAAAATATTGCCTTTATTTCTGCACTTTAGTATAATGAGAAAAACAGGAATCAATAAAAAAGGGGACATCACTATGAATTTTGAAACTGCTGAAGTGACTTATGAAAAGCCACATCGTCTGTCCGGGATTTTGCTTCATCCCACATCTTGCCCATCTCCATATGGAATCGGAGATTTGGGACAGGATGCCTATGATTTTGTGGATTTTCTTGAAAAATCAGGACAACACCTATGGCAGATCCTCCCACTTACGCCGACCGGTTTTGGGGATTCGCCGTATCAAAGCTTTTCAGCATTTGCAGGACAGCCGTTGCTGATCAGTCCTGCACATTTAAAAGAACTCGGACTCTTAGAGGAAGCAGAACTTTCCGACTGCCCGCGCGGAGACGGACACCATGTTGACTATGGGACGATCATCCCTTGGAAATTCAAGATTTTAGCATCTGCATTTTCACGTTTTCTCCATACCTCCGACAAGATGTTATTGGAAGAATACGATGCGTTTTATAATGCCAACCAGTTTTGGCTTGATGACTATGCACTTTTCATGGCTTGCAAAGCAATGCATGACGGAAAGGACTGGCTTTCCTGGGAAGAAGCATACCGCAGACCGACCGACAGTCTGAAGAAAGAACTGAAAAAGCAGCTTTCTAACGAGATACAATACCATTACTTTGTTCAATTTCTATTTTTTAAAGAATGGTATGCACTAAAAAAATATGCAAACGAAAAGGATATACAGATCATCGGCGACATCCCAATTTTTGTCTCTTTGGACAGCGCCGATGCCTGGGCAAATCAACATTTGTTCCAACTGGATTCAAAAGGTTATCCGACTTCAGTCGCCGGTGTCCCGCCGGATTATTTTTCGACAACCGGACAGCTTTGGGGCAATCCGCTCTACAACTGGGATGCCCATAAAAAAGAGGGCTACAAATGGTGGATTTCCAGAATCCGCAACCAACTGGATCTTTTAGATTACTTAAGAATCGATCATTTCCGTGGGTTTGAAGCTTATTGGGCAGTTCCCTTCGGAGAGGAGACCGCAATCAACGGTACCTGGAAGCACGGCCCGAAAGAAGATCTCTTCCTCGCCATAGAAAAGGCGCTTGGAAAAAATCTTCCGATCATTGCCGAAGATCTTGGTGTCATCACACCTGAAGTCGAAAAACTCCGTGATCAATTCCATTTTCCTGGTATGAAAGTCCTACAGTTTGCCTTCGAATCGACTGAGGAAAGTACATTTCTTCCTCATCAGTTCACTACAACAAACTGTGTGTGCTATACAGGGACACACGACAACGACACCAGCGCAGGCTGGTATCAGACTGCAAGCGAATATTCCAGAGACAAAGTCCGCCGCTATATGAACACGGACGCAAGCAGTATCCATTTTGACTTTATCCGCACCTGCCTTGGCTCGATTGCAGCTTATGCGGTCTTTCCATTACAAGATGTTCTCGGCGTTGGAAAAGAGGGTCGTATGAACTGTCCGGGTGTGGCAGATGGAAATTGGGCATGGCGTTACCAAAAAGAGGCGTTGTCGGACAGTCTCGCCGAAGCGCTTTGTTCTGTGACTCGTCTATATGGACGATAATTAATAGAAGGGAACTTAGATTTTATGATACGTTTTATTTTTGTAGTAATTTTTCTGATTACTTATCTGATTTTGTCCATTCCGGTCTTTTTCATAGAGTGGCTAATCGGAAAATGTAACCGAAATGCAAGAGATTACAGCTCACTTCGGATTGTGCAATGGGGATTCAAAATAATTTTAAAGATTACCGGTGTGAAAGTGACGGTGATCGGGGAAGAGAATGTTCCTGATGAACCCGTTCTTTTTATCGGAAATCACAGAAGTTTTTTCGATATTCTGCTGACATACTCCCGCTGCAAACGTCTGACCGGTTATGTAGCAAAAGACTCTATGGAAAAGATTCCGCTCCTCTCAACCTGGATGCGATATCTTTACTGCCTGTTTTTGAACCGTGAAAATCCAAAGGAAGGATTGAAGACGATTCTTCAGGCAATTGAGTATGTAAAAAAAGGAATCTCAATCTGCATCTTCCCGGAGGGCACGCGAAACAAGGGCGAAGAATTAAGTATGCTGCCGTTTAAGGACGGCGCCTTAAAAATCTCCACGAAGACCGGATGTCCGATTGTTCCAATCAGTATGAACAATACCGCAGCCATCTTTGAAAACCAGTTTCCACGTATCAAGAAAACACACGTGGTCATTGAATATGGGGAACCAGTCTATCCAAAAGAACTGGATAAAGAGACACAGAAGCATCTCGGTGCTTACTGTCAGAATATCATCCAAGAGACCATTCAAAAAAATGCAGCCTTGCTATCATAGGCTGCGTTTTTCTGTTCTGTCAGATCTTATGGATCATATCATAAATTTTCTTTTTACATTGTCATACGCTAGTGATATAATGAAATAAGTATATCCTAAAAATCAGGTGTACAAAAAGAAATGCATGTATGCAGAAAATAAAGGAGCAAACAAGATGAACAGCAGAAATCTTACCCTGTTAACAGATTTGTACGAGCTTACAATGATGCAAGGCTACTTTGAGCGTCAGGAAAATGAGACCGTTGTATTCGATGTCTTTTTCCGTTCGAATCCTTGTGGTTCTGGCTATTCTATTGCAGCCGGTCTGGAACAGGTAATTGACTATATTAAAGACTTGAACTTCTCATACGATGACGTCGATTATCTTCGAAATCTGAACATGTTCAGCGAAGATTTTCTTCATTATCTGAGTGGTTTTCACTTTAGCGGCGATATCTATGCAATTCCGGAAGGAACTGTTGTCTTTCCAAAAGAGCCGCTCTTGAAAGTTGTCGCACCGATCATGGAAGCACAGCTTGTGGAGACAGCCATCTTAAATATCATCAACCATCAGTCTCTCATTGCGACAAAGACAGCCAGAGTTGTCTTTGCCGCGGCAGGAGACGGTGTGATGGAATTCGGTCTGCGGCGGGCGCAAGGTCCTGACGCGGGGCTCTACGGTGCAAGGGCCGCTATGATCGGCGGATGTATCGGCACATCCAATGTTCTTGCCGGACAGATGTTTGACGTCCCGGTAAAAGGAACTCATGCACACAGCTGGATTATGAGTTTTGCAGATGAATACACTGCATTTAAGACATACGCAAAATTATATCCTGACGCATGCTGTCTGTTGGTTGACACATACGACACCTTAAAATCCGGTGTGCCAAATGCGATCAAAGTGTTCACCGAGATGCGTGAATCCGGAATTGAACTTCACAACTACGGAATCCGCCTCGACAGCGGTGACCTTGCATATCTTTCTAAAAAGGCACGTAAGATGTTAGACGAAGCCGGATTTGAAGATGCATTTATCTCCGCTTCCAACGATCTTGACGAATATTTGATCCACGACTTAAAGATCCAGGGTGCAGCTATCACCTCATGGGGAGTCGGAACAAATCTAATTACGTCCAAAGACTGTCCTTCCTTCGGAGGGGTATACAAACTTGCTGCAATCCAAAAAGAAGATGGAAAATTTCATTCCAAGATTAAACTTTCTGAGAACACAGAAAAGATTACAAACCCTGGCAATAAGACCGTTTACCGTATCTATGACAAGGCGACCGGAAAGATGCGTGCAGATTTGATCTGCTTTGCAGACGAGACTTATGACACAGATGAAGATCTATTGTTATTTGATCCGACAGCCACCTGGAAAAAGACAAAACTTGCCGGCGGCTCTTACACTATGCGTGAGATTTTAAAACCGGTATTTATTAACGGCGCATGTGTATATGATTCTCCGTCTGTCATGGAGATTGCTG
Source organism: Faecalimonas nexilis (assembly GCF_059731825.1). Classification (NCBI taxonomy): domain Bacteria; kingdom Bacillati; phylum Bacillota; class Clostridia; order Lachnospirales; family Lachnospiraceae; genus Faecalimonas; species Faecalimonas nexilis. The sequence continues at coordinate 3,208,458 of NZ_AP029189.1, forward strand.
CCTACTGTGCAGAAGAAAAGAAAACACTTTGGGACGAGACAAAACGTCTCTTCAATCCACACAAAGTATATGTGGATCTGTCCCGCAAATTATATGATGAAAAACAGGCATTACTGAACCAGATGAGTATTGCCGATTAGACGATGATAAAGGAGTATAAACAGTATGAAAATTGTAGTATTGGCAGGAGGGCTCAGCACAGAACGTGACGTTTCACTCACTTCCGGAGCCGGCATCTGCAGAACTTTGAGAGAAAACGGGCATCAGGCTTTTTTATTAGATGTATTTTTAGGATTTCCATATGATTCCGACAAATTAGAAGAAGTATTCACTCTTCCAAACGCAGGCTTGGAGATTGCAGACGGAATCAAAACAACAGAACCGGATCTTGCGGCAATCAAAGCGTCCCGTGAAGACCAGTCCGACTGCTTTTTGGGACCGAATGTCATCGATATCTGCCGCCTTGCAGATATTGTATTTATGGGGCTTCATGGTGATGTCGGAGAAAATGGAAAATTACAGGCAACATTTGATATTCTCGGAATTAAATACACCGGTCCAAACTATCTCGGAAGTGCGCTTGCCATGGACAAAGGGGTTACAAAACAGATTTTCACGATGGCAGGCGTTCCGACACCGCTTGGAACCAATCTCACAAAAGACCGAAAAGATACAGCTCTTTCTGATCTTGGTCTTACTCTTCCGGTCGTTGTAAAACCGTGTTCCGGTGGTTCCAGCATCGGCGTATATATCGTCGATACGATGGACGCATACAAAGAAGCGGTTGAGAATTCCTTCCGCTATGAGGACGAGATTGTAATCGAGCCTTACATCAAAGGACGTGAATTCGCAGTCGGCATCATCGACGGAAAAGCGCTTCCGGTAATTGAGATCATACCAAAAACCGGATTCTTTGATTACGCCAACAAATATCAGGATGGATGCACAGAAGAAATCTGTCCTGCAAATATCGATGAAGAAGTGACAGAAAGAATGCAAAGAGCTGCAGAGCTCGCTTTCAAAGCACTGAAATTAGATATTTACTCACGCGCTGACTTTTTATTAGATGAGAACAACGACATTTACTGTCTCGAAGTAAACAGCCTCCCTGGTATGACCGCTGCCAGCCTTCTTCCGAAAGAGGCACGCGCTGCCGGAATCACATACGGAGACCTCTGTGAACTGATCATCCAAAAATCACTCGCGCGTTACAACGCATAGACGGAGGAACAGACGATGAAACATATGTCTTTACAGGAAATTACTGCTGCATGCCACGGACAATATTTTGGGGGCGAAGCAGTATCACATATCGAAGTGGCCGGTGTTGCCATCGACAGCCGAAAAATCGAAAAAGACTGGTTGTTTATTCCAATAAAAGGCGCACGAGTAGACGGACACTCTTTTATCCCACAGGTGATGGAAAAAGGTGCACTCTGCACACTTTCCGAAGTGGTCTTAGAGAATGTATCTCACCCATACATTCTTGTTGACTCCTGTGAGCAGGCGCTCAAAGATATTGCAGAACATTACCGCAAGGCACTTGACATCAAAGTGGTCGGTATCACCGGAAGTGTCGGAAAGACAAGTACAAAAGAGATGATCGCCTCGGTTTTGGAGCAAAAATATCATGTTCTTAAAACGGCTGGAAACTTTAACAACGAAATCGGGCTTCCGCTGACAATCTTCAATATTCGAGATGAACACGAGATTGCAGTGCTTGAGATGGGTATCAACCATTTCGGTGAGATGCACCGCCTTGCGAAAATGGCTCGCCCGGATATCTGCGTCATCACCAATATCGGACTCTGCCATCTGGAAAATCTCATCGACCGAGACGGCATTTTGAAAGCAAAAACAGAGATGTTCGACTTTATGCAGCCTGACGCCAAGATCATCTTAAACGGCGATGATGACAAACTGATCACAGTCACAGATGTAAAAGGACAAACGCCAATGTTCTTTGGGTTATCCACAGAGCTTGACGCTTTTGCCGATAATATCCACACACACTCCCTAAAAGGGGTGTCTTGTACACTTCACCTTGGGGATAACTGCATCGACACAATGATTCCGATTCCGGGAAACCATATGGTGTACAACGCGCTGGCTGGCGCTTTGGTTGGACGTGAACTCGGGCTTACCGCTGAAGAGATCAAAAAAGGAATCGAAAGTCTGACTCCGGTATCCGGACGAAACAATATGATTCTTACGGATTCTCTTCTTATCATCGATGACTGCTACAATGCCAATCCGGTGTCCACAAAGGCGTCCATCGACGTGCTCTCCGGAGCCGAGACCCGCAAAGTTGCCATTCTCGGAGATATGTTTGAGCTTGGCGAGGATGAAAAAGAGCTCCACCGCCAAGTCGGTGTACATGCATCCGAAAAAGGGATCGATCTTGTCATCTGTATCGGTGAACTATCAAAAGCAACCGCAGCCGGAGCAGAGGAACTCTCCGCCGGAAATCAAGTAGTTCATTTTGATACAAAAGCAGACTTTTTTACAAAGATGAACGAACTGTTACACAAAGACGACACGATCCTTGTGAAAGCCTCACACGGAATGGAATTTCCTGAAATTGTGACACGCCTTCAGGAGCTTACGCTTAAATAATACACGGAACACAGAAAGGGCAAAACCATGACCTATGATATACTTGTACTGGATTTGGACGGAACACTGACCAACTCCGAAAAGAAAATTACCCCTCCCACACGAGAGGCTCTTATCGAAATTCAGCAGAATGGGAAAAAGGTAGTTCTTGCCTCCGGCAGACCTACACCCGGCGTGGTATCGCTTGCCAAGGAGCTTCACCTCGGCGACTACGGAAGCTATATTCTCTCATTCAATGGCGGGAAAATCATCAACTGCTCCACAGGAGAGGCGATTTACAACAAAATACTTCCGTCTGAGGTTACTTCTGCCGTCTATGAGATTGCAAGCCAATACGATGTGGATCTGCTCACCTATACAGAGCATGAAATACTCTCAGGTATCAAGCCGAATCAATATACTGAGCTGGAATCCAAGATCAACAACATGCCAATCGTGCGGGTTGAGAACTTCCCTGAAGCGGTTACCTTCCCGGTCAACAAATTTTTGATTACCGGAGAAGCTGCACTCACAGAAAAAATTGAGACGCTGTTAAAAGAGAAATTCCACAGTCTCTTGAACATTTACCGCTCAGAGCCATTTTTCCTGGAAGTGATGCCTCAAAATATTGACAAGGCACACTCCCTCCAGAAACTTCTGAACTATCTTGGGATGTCCGCTGATCAGATGATCTGCTGTGGCGACGGATTTAATGACCTCACTATGATTGAATACGCAGGTCTTGGCGTTGCGATGGAAAACGCACAGCCTATCTTGAAAAAGACAGCAGATTATATTACGAAATCCAATGATGAAGATGGGGTGCTGCATGTCATAAATGAGTTTATGAGATAATATAAGAGAAAACACCTGAATTACAAGTCACTGTAGTTCAGGTGTTTCTTTGTACTGAAATATTATAACAACATTACTGTTTTACTAAAATATTTGCATCATAAATCGAATATCCATACCTATTATTACGTTGAATTCCTTGGAATCTGACATATCTTGCTTTCACAGGATCAAACTTCACAGTAACCTCCGGTGCATTCATCTCTTCTATCATCACCGTTTTGACTGTCTTAAAATTCTTTCCATCATCCGATACCTGAATATCATACAGTGCGTCATATCCATTTTCAAACTTCAACTGTATTCCGGAAACCGTTGCCCTCGATGAAAGTTCAAATGTTATATACTCCTGATTTGTCCAATCGCTTGCCCATCTCGTTCTCATGCTATCATCAATAGCAGACTCCGCCTGATAATTATAGATTGGATTTTTTTCGTAACTGCTTGCCTCTGCTGCAATTGGTTTTACCAACACATCTGGAAGTGAACTGTCTATACTGTCATCCGGCTGATAGTTACTATCGTATTTCACTGTTGTCAGTGAATGCGGCTTTAATGTCACATCTACACTTCTATCTGCATCTACAACCGTAACTGTCTTCTCCTCGTCCGTAACATTTCCAAGCATTACCGAAATCATACCTTCCTCATCCAACACTGCTGTCTTGACAATATCCATGTCTGTCGCACTCTTGATGCCGACTGTTCCAGGCTGTACAGTACGGCTGATCTGCTTCAGAATATAGTAAGATGGCTGATAGCAAACATTGTTGTTCTCATCCAGCATGATCGGTGCATGACACTGGTTCACAACCCCCTGTGTAGGACCTCCATCTCTGTCAAGAACAAGGTTCCAGTCAATCCATGCTTCCGTTCCATGTTCAAAATCATTTAAAATATCATAAATATAGCGATCCGCAGGATCATAACTTCCAAACCAAGGTCCCTTCTCCTGACATCCCTCTGTTGCATAAAGATGAATATCCGGGAACTTCGCTTTCACTTCGTCCAAACTATAAAAATCTTCCGACCACATTGGAACGCCCTGCATCTCATGCCACAAATCCCCTGCATACCAGTGAAAAGCAATTCCATCAATATACTTTCTTGCATTCGCATCACTCAATACCTTTGTATTGAAATCAACAAATCCGTCATGGTGCATCGGGTCATTGCCTTTGTCCCAATCCCAAATCAAAAGCTGTGGATCTAATTGATTCTCCTCAAGCGCCGGTCCAAGATAATTTCCAACAAAATCAATCACCGCATCGGTAGACCAGGTAGCCGCCTCCCATTTCGGATTGTTCTGCGCTTCATTCTGCATAGACAACGAATATACATCAATTCCTACTTTTTCATATTCCTGAATGTACTTCACAAGATAATTGGCGTAACTCTTATAATATTCCGGTTTCACAGAGTTATCAACAAAATTAAGTCCTGCTGTCCCCGTCTGCCCTCTTCTGACTCCACTGTTTTTCATCCATGCCGGCGGCGCCCAAGGTGCTGCAAAGAATTTGATGTCCGGTCTGTATGACTGTGCTTTTTGAATTGCCGGAATAATGTAATCCCAATCCTTTTCTATACTGAAATTCTTAAGGTCTGGATCCGGTTCTTCCGTGTCATTATAACTGTAAGATCTGGTCGAAAAATCGGCTGAGCCAATCGTCGAACGCAAAACAGAATACTTCGCACCACTCTCTCCAAAATATGCTTCATATACCTCTTCTTGCTGTTCCTTGCTTAACTTCTGCAGATTATAGGCCGCCGACTCCGTCATCGCCCCTCCCACACCAAGAAACGTCTGTCTTTTTTCGTCCGGATATACTTTTACATATCCGCTGCTCTGTGCTGTATCTGCTTTCTCAAACTGCAGATCAGGAAGTGTCTGATCATATCCTCCTTCTTTTGCAGATACATGCACTTCTACTTTTCCCAAATCATCTGCCGCACATACCTGTGTCGGCGAAAAACTACTTAGTGACATTCCAAACATTGCAAATGTCAACATCCCTGCTACAACTTTTCTCCTCATTGAAGCCCTCCTTGTCTTTTGCATTGTGCACTATGCAGTATTTATATGGAAATAGTATGACTATTTTTGTGCTTTGTCAACAGTTTTTTCCTTGCTTTTGTCAATTTTTTTACAATCTTTATATTATATAGACACTTGATTTATTTTGTGTTGAGTAACTGAAAACATACAAAAATTAATAAAATCCTTTTTGCTCATTTATGACTTCTTAAATTCCATGAATTGCTTCATTTATCATCTGCATAACCTTTTCTGTTGTCAATTCTGTATAAATCGACTGCATTCCACCAAGCATTTCCAGTGATTCTTGTAATGCCTTGCTATTTTCTTTTACCTCATGAATTTCGCTGTAATTGATTGGAAGATTGTACTTTCTGTAAAGTTTAAAAATCGCTTTCAAGCCATCTTTTAAAATATCCTTTTTTCTCGGCCATCTATTACAACATCAAATGCCTTGTTAAAATAGGAATTGATTTCTTCCTGACCATCATAAATCATCTTAATCCAGTAAGGAAAAATCACAGTAATACATGGCTTGTATGCAACATTGCAGTAATCCATAACAATAGCATTTAACGGATAAAGTACCCAGTCTCCCGCTTTTCCAAGCGTTGTAAGACCATTCACAGTTAATGCACTTGTTGCCATGAGAATACTTCTTGCATCAACATCATTTGAGTCAGCAATGGCTTTATCCAGATTATCCAATAAGGTATTCATAAGTGCCAAAGATGTATTTTCGGCATATCTGATTTTCCAAGTCCAATATACCCTAGTGCTAACTGTACATAAGCCGTCATTTGTGCGGAAATAAGAGCTTCATTTCCAATAGAAAGCATATACTCTGGATTTTGCCATGAAAAATTAGGGTATACCTCTGCCAGCCCGGCATTTTCCTCTGTCTCATCGTTTGTAATCTGTGTGCTGCCATTCATATCAGAACCGGATGATGGGAAGGTTACGATTGTACCAACAGGCAAGTGTTCCATTGTATCCGGACTCTTTGCATAGGATAAAATGTCCCAAATATCTGTTGTCTGCTTTACCCCAAAGGCGATTGTCTTAGCCAAATCCATGCAGACCCCTCCACCAATTCCCAGAATTGATGAAATGTTTTCTGCCTTTACCAGCTCCATGCCCTTACGAACAGTGGAAAGGAGTGTTTTCTGTTTCCGCTGATTTCATATATCTGTACATTTTTTCTTCTAATTCCGTTTTTAACTTATCAAAGTATCCGTTTTTATGAAAGCTTTCACCACCTGTGATAAGTAGTACCTTGTCTCCAAAGCTCTTTACTTCTTCTGCTACCTCTCCAATTTTTGTTGCACCATGAAATAATTTCACAGGGTTATAATATGTAAATTCCATCTTTCTTTTCCTCTTTTCCTTTTAAACCGTTTTTCCTAATTCATATGCTGCTGTCATTGCTTCTGTGTTTTTCACATCTCCAGGTGCATTTGCTCCAAGTCCATAAACAACGCCTGCATTTTCAACACCTCCGGCACGGAAACAACTAATATATAATTCAAAAGTTTTTGTCATATTTTCCATATACTTTAGTTCTGGCGCCGCACCTGCACTCAGCATATAAAATTTGGTATCGGTCAACGTTGGCTCTATTGCAAAAGTGCGGTCAATAACCGTTTTTATCTGAGATGTCCATGAATAGAAATACACAGGGGATGCGAATACAACTGCATCTGCTGCAGCAATCTTTTCGTAGATTTCTGTCATATCATCTTTCTGTACGCAGCTTCCTCCATTTCTCTGACAGGCACCACAGCCAAGACAACCTTTGATTGTTTTATCTTTGATATAGATTTTTTCTACTTTGTGACCTGCCTCAGTTGCTCCGACAGCAAACTCTTGTGCCATCAAATCTGTGTTGCCGTTTTTTCTCGGGCTTCCTTCTAAAATCAATATTTTTTTGCTCATTGCTAAACCCCTTTCTTCTCGTACACTTTCTTTATCATCAACATTGCCATTGCATCTTTTTCTGTTAGATGATAAACTGATCACACAGCATTAGAGTAACTCTAAGTCAACGAGTAATATATTAAAAATCTCTAAAGTAAATAAATCATTTATAAAGAAGAGGAGAAAACTATGACATACAACGTTAAAGAAGCATCTAAGAAAATCCAAATGTCAGTTCACAATATTCGTTACTATACAAATTTAGAACTCGTCCCATCTCTGAAACATGACAAACATGGGAATCGTGTATTTGACGATGAATCCTTGAATTGGCTGATTTGCATTCGTTTTTTAAGAGAAAGTGGAATGTCTCTTTCTGATATCAAACATTATTTTGAACTTTGTCTTGCCGGCAGCAAAACTTTGCCGGAGCGATATGAGATTTTAGAAGCATTATTAGAACAGTCAAAACGAGAATTGGAGATGATTCAAAAACGTACAAAATGTATCCAGTCAAAAGTGATTCAATGTAAACGGGCTCTCTCTGGTGAAATTCCAGACGATTGCAATCCAATCAACTGGGACTAGTGTACTGTCTCATTCACTTTCAGCATAATGACACAGAATGAATTTTCAGTCTGCAAGGCGGCGGAGTGAGGCGATGCAGTGGCATCGTCGATTGACGACAACGCAGTAGAGTGGAATTCAGGCAAGTCATTATGCGAAATATGAATGATACAGCACACTAGATATTCTTGAACGCAAAATAGAGAGTACCTTGACATTTTTAGCCGGCTGCTTTGCGCCACTCTTACGTGCGCTTGCGTCGGCTTTGGTCTTGCAGCCGTTCTGAAAGGCGGTATTCATGTCAATACAACAGGCAGTTTCACCCTCGGCTTATGTATCCCTCATTAAAGGTAGAACCAATTGAACCGTCATTCATCACTTTTTCAACGATACCGACACGCTCTTCTGACTTCGTCCAGTACAGTATTACTTGTGTTCCACAAAAACGGGTATAGCCGACAAATCAGTAAATACAGTCGCAAAAGGCAAAGCCCCCGTACACAATCGTTTCAATATCTTTTTCATAAATTTAATGCTCATTTCATTTTGGGTAAAAAATAGACGCTCATTTCTGAACGCCTTACGTTGAAAAGGGATACTTTTTTCCAAGTCCCCCTCAAATTCAATATTTAATTGTTTGTGTTACCACACTCCCCACTCATTCCCACAAAGTTTCTCGTGATTTCAATCCACGCTCCCACGAGGGGAGCGACGGAGACAATTTTGTCTTAGAAATAACTGGAATATCTTGATTTCAATCCACGCTCCCACGAGGGGAGCGACAAATGGGAATTGATTATTTCGGCAGGCGTAGACAATTTCAATCCACGCTCCCACGAGGGGAGCGACATCCCTGTTATCCATGTGTTTGTAAACGGGTGGATTTCAATCCACGCTCCCACGAGGGGAGCGACTGCAACATTGACTAATTTTTTCTTTTATAATCAGTCAATCTTTTGTTAATTATACTAATTTTTTCCCAACATTACAAGACTATCACACAATCAATTTCATATTTAACCCAAATACGACATGTTTTTCGGTGCGAATCCCCTAGGAAATTTCTGTTTACCAGGTATTCGCACTCAACATTTTCTGTGTATATTTTCACTACATTTTTCTATTCTTACAGAACCCTCCGTATTATCTCTTATATGTCAGGCAAACAATCCCATGTGGCAAATTTTTCTCATTGTCTATGTATATTCCGTTAGAATACTCTTCTTGCTTCGCATCCAATAATATCGAATGAAGTAATCCTTTATAACCACCTAGTAAAATCACATTATCACACTTTAACACACAAGATAATCCTGTATTTATTTTTCTAAGTATATCCTTAAATCCTTCTGTACTATATTGTCTCTTTAAAACTTCCTGAAGATATGCCTGCATCTGTTTCATCTTTCTCCTGGTATCTTCATTTGCTGACTTTAAAATTGTCGAAAACTCCACATCATCTTTCAAATATAAACTCCCTTGCAAGTTTGCCCCTGCTTTTATCATTTCCACACCAACATTCTCAAAGAAAACTGAAAATTCCGCCGTAGCTTTTTCTTGAATATGCTGTGCTTTATATAAATTGCGAAGCACAATATCCGAATTCTTTACTTGTATATCATCTGCCATCAAAATATTTCGATTATTATCTTTCAGTAATGCACCTTTTACAGAACTCCCCGGAATATAATACTCTGCGTCCTTGGGATGATATTTTTTATATTCGCCATATTGGTAAAAAGGATAGATGCAATTTACCTCTTTTCCTTTGTTATTCGACACCTCAGATGCTGTTTCAAACTCATCTACATCTTTATATAAAGCCTGTCCGGATCTTGGCGACAAAATCAGACTTGATAATGTTTGCATTTCATATTTTATTTCTTTCATTTACTTTCCCCTTTTCCTAATATAACCGGATACAAAAAAGCATTTCCAAAAATAATATCCCTTTCTTGGTTAAATGGTGAGCGCACACACTTACCAGCCTGTTCCATTTTATCTTTCAATGCAATTATGCTTCCACTGTCAATAAAACTAATAAAATATTTACTGTCTTTTTTCCAGCCTCCCGGCATTGTAAATGGTCGGCGCTCAGAAGTAAATAACCTCAATGTAGATTTCCGAAAGTCAATTTTCTCAGGCAGTAACATCCCCAAGTTCAAATAGTAGTCCGATTCTTGAATCTCTATTTCCTCTATAGAAATAATCTTATACTTATTTAATCCTTGGGATGCTCTTTTCCCTAAAATAATAGATTCTTCACTCTGTATAAATTTCTCTATGACCTCTTTTACAGAAACCACGGATTCATCTCCCTGCAAATAAAAGCAGAATTCCGAAACGATATTCGTTCCCTTATTTTGTTTAACAACTTCTTCTATTGTTACAACTGGAACCGTATATAGCTTCGTTTCCAGTCCCTCAATTCCATAGAAAGTGCTTTCCACAGACGCTCTCTGTTGATAACTATCTAATACTTTCACATACGGAAATATTTTTTTACACTTTTCCGGATTTTTCAAGATTCTATTTAAATCATTCAGTTTTACAAAATCCCTTGCTTTTACTTCTGCCCGTTTCTCTTTTAAAGATTCCTGTTTTGATGTTTGTTCAGCCAGTCTGTCCACAATATAATCTTGAGGAACGGGAAAATAGTCTAACGGAAGTAAATTAGAAACTGCGATATGACTCTTTTTCTCAAAAACAGCGTTTACCAATGTTGTTGCTTCTTCCGCACCACAAAATCTTGAAAGCGCTGTAATCAATGCTCCAAAAATCTTTTGAGAGTCCGGTAATTGCGTAATCCGTCCAACAGATTTTAATGTCACTTTATAATTCTTCACTGTCCTCTCTCCCATCTTCTAAAATCGATACATGAATTTTTCCATAACCACGGCTTTTGGAGCCGCCAAGTCGATAAATACCATCATTAAACTTTTCCAAATTTTGAATCAAATATCTTTTACACTTTTGACATATTTCTTCATCAAAATGATAGAATTCAATTTCCCCTTCAAATTCCATGCCTTTTCTGACTGCTTTGTAAATTCTAGGGTTGGATTTCGGTTCTGTTCCACTACAATCAATAGATGTTTTTGCATCAATTGAAAAACATTTTTTCAAGTCACGGCACTCTTCCCGCAATCTCAAATCATTAAATAGCAATTTCGGTGTATTATTAAACTCTCTGATTCCAAAAAGATAACATGCCGATGCCGCATCTATTGCCTCAGTATAACGCTTTTCAATCCGTTCCTTCTCTTCTTGATAATCTCTTTGTCTTTCTTCCGAACATAACTTTTCAATCCACTTTTGGGCTTCCTGTTTTTCTGCTTCCAACATCTCTTCATACCACTGAGCAATCTCTTTTGCCACATCACTATCATCCGCCTGCACAATTGCACGAATTGCGCCTTTCCATGAAGATGCCGGAATACATGGAAATCCTTCCTCATCCACTGCCGTCCACTGATCAATTCCTCCGATTTCGAACGGTCTCAGATTTCCTCCTACGAACAGATTTGCCAGTGTCTTTACTCTTATTTTTATCGCATTTCCCATGTCAATGTTCCTCCTTCTCTTGTTCCACTTTACTCGTTTCCATAACCAATTCATTATATCGATAAAATAACATCAAAGAATCCACAAATTCAGGAGTCCAATTCTCTTCATTCGCAAGATCCTTAAATTTCTCCTTATCAAAATACAAGCGCCTTGGAAGTTTTTTCTTTTCTATCCTTGTATTATTTGCCTGCTGAATTTCCTTCTCTGTGAATGAATTACGCAATTCTATCATATTCGCTACTTTTTCTACTGGTATGGATTCCACATTTCTCAATCGATAAAACATTGACGTTTCCAGCACAAGGTATTGATATCCTTTTCTCCTTTTTAGAGATACTTCCCTTACAAAAATCTCTGTCAGTTCAGGATTTTTCCCATTCAAACATTTTTGATATAAATATGTCCTCGGTTTCTTAAATAAATATTTATATAACCTTTCTTCCCTTGGTTTCCATTCCTTCTTCGCTTTTTTCTTGAAAATACTGAAACGTACATCGCTAAACAAAATCATCAACCGCAAATATTTTTCAAAATGTTGTTTTCTTCCTGCAATATCCAATACTTTCTTTCCATCATACAATTGCTTTATCAAGTTATAATTCAGCCGAGTCTCCATTTCCCGGAGTTTCTTGTCAGAACATTCCAAATAATCCGGCAGTAAATGATACAAAACATGATTGATATAAGTTACATCATTCTCTCGCACCGCTTCATTTGAAATATCCTCCAATAGCGTATAAAAATAATTTGTCTTTCCGAGTATTTCACTGCATTTACCTTTATCATCTCTTATCTCATTCAAAAGTCGCAAATCTTCTAAAAATTCCTCCCAACTAGGAAACGGCTGCTTTTGAGAAAATTCTTCTTTCTTCTTATCTACACTGATAAATACCAGATCTCCAATAGAAATTTTCATTACTGAAGAACCTTTAAAGTGCCCTGAGATCTCTTTTGATTTTGCAGTCTTTAACTGATTTTCTGCCATTTGCATGTAATAACGAATCGGCTCTTTATTAAAGGTAATCGTCACTCCAATGCTTAGACTCAATGGTATCGAAATACCACTCGTTTGCAGCTTTTCATTAATTGTTTGCATCAATTTTTTGCATATGTTAATACCTGAAATCAAATCTTCTACGGCTACCGCAAAGAAAATATCATCTCCTGCAATATAAAACGGAAAAAGCCATCTCTGTTTCCGCTTTTGCTTATCGTTACTCGCCGCTTTATAAAGTCCTTCTAAAGAAACATGTTCGTTGAGAATTTCACTAACCTTTTGGTATGTATGATACTCTTTAATGTTCTTGAACATTGCCCCCATTCCATCCAAATCCGCTTTGATAACGGCAATCCGAAATCTTTTTCCTTCCGTATTTTTTTCAGTTTTCAGTGCATTTATATCCTCTGAAAATACGTCTAAGAATTCCTTTTCATAGCCCTTTTCTTTTGCTTCCAGCACTTGATTGCATTGAAACAGAATATGCTGATTTTTTTCTATAATGTATCCCCAGTTTTGGGTCTGTTTCAAAGCTGCCTTCGATTTCTCAATTGACTTAAGATTATTACAATTTCCAGAAGGAAAATAATACCAACGAAGTAATTTTTGTCCCTGAGATACTATGTAATATTCTCGAAATAACTCATTCAATCTGTTTTCCAGCTCGTTTTCCGGCAAATCACATTTAAAAATGTATACGCCCGAACATTTCAATAATATTTTTTTCTCAACATTCAAAAACTTCTTTTCAATCGACTCAAAAAAATCTTTCGAAATCTGATTAGAAGAATTTACAATTCCTTTTAAAGTAGCGTCTTCTGTCTGCTTTTCCTGCACATGCGAGCGGATTACTTCCGTCAAAAATGTCTGTACCTTTTCTACAGATAACGCAACAACTTGTTTTTTCATGTTATGATTCCCCTTCCTTTTTAGCCTCCTCGCCAATTTTCCCGTTAAACATCTCGGCATATGCGATATGTGGAAATAGCATTGGATTGTTAATCAGCATCAAGACTTGATTGAATTGGAAATTAAATGTCATTAAAGATAACTTTTCTTCTCCAAACTTCACTTCGTAATCATCCAACTTTTGGTCTTTTGCCTTTTGCAAAGAAACTGATTCTTGCTTTTCTTCTTCCTTAAGAGTTTTCTCTTCTTGTGCATGATTTAGTTCTGTATACCACTCATACAGATTTTCTGCTTTTGAAGACCATTCGATGTCTAATTTTTCTTCTCCCGCCCTTATAACCACATCAAAATCAACTATTTCTTGTAAATTCTTATATTCTTGATTTAAGCAACATAAAATACGTAACGGCCGAGTCGCAGTTTGTGTCGATACTGGTTCCTTCTCTCCACACACAATTCTATTAATAGTCCGAACAACGGATCTATTGGAAGTTTTTAATTGCTCTATACTATTTATCCAATTTTCCAACAACTTTTCATCCATAGAAGTGCTCTTGCATTCCACTACTGCCACCACTGCCTCAATCGGGATAAACTTAATTTCTCCATATCGGAAAACATACGGTGTATACATCTCATCAAAAATGGCTAAGTCAACCTCATTGGATACATTTCCCTTGGAATCAATGATAAAAACCGATTGTTCAATCACAAATTTTTTAGGTACAATTGACTCGAACATTTCTTCCCAAATCTTTTCCCTATAGCGTCCAATCGTACTTCCATGTGTTGTCTGAAAAAACAACTGGTTTACATAATTCTTTTCCATTTTCTTATAGTTCTCTTTGATTTTTTCAATTGTTTTCGAATCCATCACATCTACTCCTTTTCTCATTATCATATAAAATACACTTGAATATTTCCCATTCCAAATGTCGTATTACGCCCAATATGCAACACTTCTGCCGTCGCAAGCCACGGAACAAACGGCGTCAGTTCTCCCGCATATTCTAGTTCTCCCGCATATTCTAGTTCTCCAATCAAACCACTAAAATCCATTTTCCCATGCAACCGGTTGGAATAGCGCTCCAGAACCTCTAACTCTAATTCTTCTCTTACTGTCTGCACTTCTGCCGCGAGCATTTGAATATTTTTAACTTCATCATAATCTACCCATCCGCCATATCGTTCTACAATCATCACAATTCGCTTCGTAATATTTCGGATCAACGTCTCAAATGAAATATGCATTAACAATTTCCCACCTCGCCGAATTCGAAGTGGTGTCTGCAATTTCACAACTACTCCGGTAACAGTTTCTAACTTTAGACATGAGAGTTTCTTTGCATTTATTTCTGCCATAGAATACATTTTCGTCTGCCAGAGAACCCTTTGTTCCAAAATATTGATAATTCTAAATAAACGAAACGAGTATCTCTGCGCTCCCATTCCGAACTGTTCTGCTTTCTGTAATGCAGCTATCAATGCGGAAGCATATTGTATCGCATCTCCTAAAAGCAAAATCTCAAAATTTAATTCTTCGCCTTTTTTCACGAATAACTCTGTTCCACAAACTACTGGTGGAATTATGATATATGGCTTTACAATATCCTGCTTATCCTTACATTGCTTCCCGTTCTTATACAAAAATTTATAAACTTCTCGATTTGTTTTATATAATGCCTGTCCTAAAATTCCTCTTAATGTGGAACCAAGGTATTTCGGCAACTTTGCATCTTCCAACGCTAATAAAGAAATGTGAAGTGGTAAATACGTAATTTCAAATAATTCTCGTTCTTTCATAATATACCTCTTGCCCCCAATCCTTTCTTTTCATCTATATCGTAATCCACATGATTAATAGCACTAAGCCAAATTTTCTCCTTGTCTAATACTAATTGTACAAGTGCCACCGACACAACAACATGTTTCTTTTAAAATCCTATTAATTTACTTCTTTTCCTAATTCCTTATATCTAACAAACTTCTTTTTAAATTTTATAGCAACTCATCCAATAATTGTCCCAATATAATTATACTCTTGTTCCAACATTATTCCTACAAAAATAGGCAGCCACCACTCTGACTGCCTACCCGCTAATGAGATATTTGGTTTCGGGCATTACCCATGCCTCTCTACGGCCATAAATAGTATATGATTTATGCTATTTTAAAATTCAACTATTTTGTCATAAATTTCTTCCCAATTACTCGGAAGAATTCCCAATAAATATACATCTACCGGAGTTTCCTTAATCAATTTTTTAATATCATTCTTCATATTATCAACATCAGCAGTTGGAACCAATTTCTTTAATGCATAGATTCTCGAAAATAAGTCATTGTCTGCCTGTAATAAAGTTGTATCATCATTTGAGTCTAATAATACAACCGACGAAGTCATACCTACTAACATAGAATTATGAGCACAGTAATTTCTAAGATTTCTTACGGCATCCAACCATGTATCCGTAACTTCTGTATCTCTCTTTGCATAATCTGTTTTAGCAAAAGAATATGCTAAAATTGCTTTTCGAAAATCACCACGCAAGTAATTATACATCATCGTTACTGTTCCCAATTCAAAATAACTAAACGCAACCCACACTGGCAATTTATTATTTTGTCTATTTCCACCTTTTCTATATTCTTTCAATTCAAGATATTTTCGTACATCCTTGCGCAGTTTTTTCTCTTTATCAAGAATATCTTTATAGAAATAATTATTAAAAAACGCTATATTTTGCTTTCTTTTCTTCGCATCCTTTTCACCTTGTGAAGGAGTATATGACTGTTTATCCAAATAAAAAGTTCCACTATTCAGTTTTATTGAACAGGCATTAGATAATGCACTTTTAAAGCGTACCTCTGTCCTATTACAATAAAAATTCAATATTCTTCTAAGCTCCACATCGAACTTATACAAAGCAAATAATGCATCCTCTTTTGATTTGGCACCTGTCACACCAACTCTTGACAGCAAAAACTTTCCATATCTACTCGCACGAAAATAACCTACATACTCAAGAAACTCTCTCATTTTCTTACGCTGTCTAAACGAAACATATTTTTTCATTTGCATTACTTGTTCTTCAAGTGTTATTGGCGGTTCTATATTTGCCATCAAATCACCTCTTTTCGGTAAAAAAAAAGAATGGATATACCATTCTTAATCCCGCTAATAGGATATTTGGATTAGGGCATTACCCTTGCCTCCCTACGGCCTACTTAAACTTTAGCATCTCCTCTACAAAAAGTCAATTCTTTTTACAATTTTAACACATAAGTGTTACTGTCAAGTAATCGTTGGCACTTTTTTTCATACAGATTCTCTTTACACTGTCAGCATGAATGACAACATTTGCGACACACTACGTTTTATACGCGGTTCGTACATCTCTTATCCACCATTCGCGAAATCTCACCTTCAGATCAAACACTTCGCTTGGTGGCAGAAATTAGCACCAACCGCCTTACGAAAGCCTCGCAATTGTCACTTTATTCTTATCATTCTCTCTGACAGTTGTTTACTAAAATCCTGACATTGCAAACAGTTTCTTGCGTTCACCTATTATTTTACCCTCTAATCCTACCATGTGACCTATGGTAGGGTATTCGTATCCTTTTCCTACTTTTTTAGCCACTTCCTCTGCCATCAGAATTTCTTCCACGGTCTCTTCCTTGAATATGGCATGCTTTGACTTTTCTGTTACTTCGTATAACTTTCCACCGCATTTCTTTGCAAGAATCTTTGCCAGATGATTTTCCCGTTTACTCCAGCAGGTATGACTGTGCTTCATTCGTTTTGCAATCACGCTCCAGATGTGGTTTTCCATAGTTCCCATGTTTCTGTATTCCAATCCATCCGGATGTTCCGGTAAGTTTAATCCTTGTGACTGATACGCTATCAGACCTTCTCTATTATTGATATAATACTTTAACAATTCTTCTACGTCTTTGATCTCCGTTTCGTCTGACAGACTGTCTCTATATATCTTCAAATATTTAAACACCTCATCCCCGTGAAGGGAGCGACATCCGTTTTGGTTTACAAGTGGAGCGACACCTACATTTCAATCCACGCTCCCCGTGAAGGGAGCGACCCGATTTGGAGGAGACGGTTGATATTTTGGTATTAATTTCAATCCACGCTCCCCGTGAAGGGAGCGACCAAACTACCGATAACAAAGATAAGGCTACCGAAATTTCAATCCACGCTCCCCGTGAAGGGAGCGACAGGGATAAATTTGGAGGAAATAAAGGATAAAGACGAATTTCAATCCACGCTCCCCGTGAAGGGAGCGACCAATCCAAATATGCCTGTTTCATTGTTTTAGATTGATTTCAATCCACGCTCCCCGTGAAGGGAGCGACGCACTGCATAACGACTATACATACAAGCCTACCCAAATTTCAATCCACGCTCCCCGTGAAGGGAGCGACAGTATGCAACAGTTGCTTGACATATATTCTTATGTATTTCAATCCACGCTCCCCGTGAAGGGAGCGACAAGATTGGGGCGGTAAAGGAGACGACTATCCTATATTTCAATCCACGCTCCCCGTGAAGGGAGCGACCACTCCTGCGCACCGATACATTTTGCTCCTACAGATTTCAATCCACGCTCCCCGTGAAGGGAGCGACAGGTAGGATAGGAGGATATTATGTTTGTTAAAATATTTCAATCCACGCTCCCCGTGAAGGGAGCGACACTACGGTAGAAACTAGAGCCGGAGAAGAAGGAATTTCAATCCACGCTCCCCGTGAAGGGAGCGACAAGACAAGCGAGGAAATTGTGTGTTCCATACTGATTTCAATCCACGCTCCCCGTGAAGGGAGCGACAGCAATGTTGACTAATTTTTCTGTTACAATCGTTCAACTTTCTGCTAATTCTACTAATTTTTCTCTATAATTACAAGTCTATCACACTATCAATTTCATATTCAACCTAAATATGAACTATTTTTTGGTGCGAATCCCATAGAAAATCTATGTTTACTAGACATTCGCACTTAATATTCTCTCTATATTTTCGACAATTAAATTCTGTAGGATATTTAACAAGTATCCCTGAAATTAGTATTTAATTTGTTGTGTTCCCACACCCTATAGCAACAACCACCGAAACATCAAAATAGTTTTTGAGGTGTTTATCGCGACTATTTTTCCCCTCTGGTGAAAACAGGAAATGCTTCGCAAAGTGCCTAAAATTAAGGATTTCTACATAGCTCTTCGTTGTAGCAACACACAAGTCTCGACGTGTACCGTATTCGCAAACATATCCACCGCCCTGACTCTCTTCAGCTCATACCCATTCTCACACAGATACTTCAGATCTCTTGCCAATGTCGCTGAATCGCAGCTCACATACACGATCCGTTCAGGCTGCATCTGTATCATCGTCTCAAGCAGCGTCTCGTCGCATCCTTTTCGCGGTGGATCCACAACAATCACATCTGCATAAGCCTTCTCACCACCATGCTCTTTTGCATAGTTTTCATAATACTGCGGAAGCACTTCTTCTGATTTCCCTACAAAAAATTGCGCGTTTTCAATACCATTCAACGCTGCATTTCTTTTTGCATCCTCTATTGCCTGCGGGATAATCTCCACGCCATACACCTGTTTTGCTTTCTGTGCGAGGAAGAGGGAAATCGTGCCGATTCCACAATATAAATCCCAGACAGTCTCATTTCCGTGAAGTCCTGCGTACTCCAAAGCCTGTCCATATAAATTTTCTGTCTGTACCGGGTTGACCTGATAAAATGAAAGCGGCGAAATCTGGTATTTTACATTGCCGATGTAATCGGTAATATACGCCTGTCCCCAAAGCACCTTTATCTCCCGCCCAAGAATCACATTCGTGCGCTCGCGGTTCACATTTAATGTGATACTTGTCATGCCCGGAATCTCACGCAAATTATCCACCAATTTTTCTGATTTTGGGAAGTTATCCCCATTTATGATGAGGCAGACCATGATTTCCCCAGTCCGAAATCCATAGCGGATCAGCACATGGCGAAGAAGTCCTTCTCCGGTAGTCTCGTCATATGTTGTAATGTGATGTATGTTCATGAAATCCACAATCATTTCCAAAATTTCTCTGTTCTGTTTTACGCCAAGAGCACACTCTGTGTTTGGAATAATCTGATGGGTCCGTCCTGCATAGAATCCTGTCACAATATGCCCTTGTTTGTCTGTTCCAAACGGAAACTGCGCCTTGTTACGATAATAGAACGGCTCTTCCATTCCGCAAATTGGCTCCATCACCTCATCTAATTCTTCTGGTGCAAA
This sequence comes from Faecalimonas nexilis, assembly GCF_059731825.1. Classification (NCBI taxonomy): domain Bacteria; kingdom Bacillati; phylum Bacillota; class Clostridia; order Lachnospirales; family Lachnospiraceae; genus Faecalimonas; species Faecalimonas nexilis. Next base: position 3,228,196 of record NZ_AP029189.1, read on the forward strand.
TCCTCCAATTCGCTCCAGATTGCCACGCACCTTCTTTTCCTTGAACTCCAATTGCTTTTCATAAGAAAGTTCCTGAATCTGGCATCCACCACACTGCCTTGCAACCGGACATTTCGCCTCCACACGGTCACAAGACGGCTCCAACACCTGCATCAACCTCGCATAACCATAGTTCTTTTTCGCTTTCGTAATCTTCAGTTCAGCCCTGTCCCCAATCAACGCATCTTTGACAAATAAAGTGTAGCCATCTACTTTTCCAATTCCCTCACCATTTACTCCAATATCCTCTATTTTCAACGTTATCAGCTCGTTTTTCTTCATATTTTCTCCCTTCAACTTCAATTTGGGGACGTAGTAAAATTGAATTTTACTACGTCCCCAAATAAATAAATTAAATACTACTCCGTCTTAAATTTGACTCAAACAACCGATTATATCCAAGCCAATCTTTATTTCCTTCTTTTTCTTTAAAGATCTCCGTCAATGTCTGCAATTTCGCATCTGTCGCATCTGCATAGTGCAATGCAACCGCCTCGGCAAGCGCCGGTTTTTTCGGAGAACCGTATTCCAGTTCGCCATGATGTGCAATTACACAATGTTTCAACTCGCTCGCAAGTTTCTCCGGAAATCCCTCAATCGTACGCACACCTTCGCCGATCATCTCAACACCGATCACAATGTGTCCCAGCAACTGCCCGTCGTCTGTATAATCATTCTCCGGAAATGTTGACAGCTCTTTTGTCTTCCCAATATCGTGAAAAATTGCTGCCGTATATAATAAATCCTTATTCAAAATCTCGTATGCGCTGACATAATACTCACACATTTTCAGGATGCTCAGCGTATGCTCCAAAAGTCCGCCTGCAAATCCATGATGCACGCTCTTTGCTGCCGAGTGATTTTTGAAACGTTTGATAAACGCCTCATCTTTTACAAAATAATATTCAAGCAATTGATGCAGGTATGTATTCTCTACTTTCCCAATATAAGATAACAGTTCTTCATACATGCCATCTACGCTTTTTTCCGTCGTCGGCATATAGTCTGCTGGATTGTACTCATCTTCATATGGTTTACGAAGCTGCTTGATGTTCAACTGTAAATTATTGTTATAACTGATTACCTCACCGAGCACTTCCACAAAATCCATCTCATCATAGTCAGCGATCCCACCTGAATTCGGATCCCAAATCTTCCCATCTAAAGTTCCTGTCTTATCCTGAAGCAGCAGATTATCATATGGTTTCCCATTTCTTGTCTCCGCTGTACGTTTTGTCTTGCACAAATAGATTCCTCTGATTGTCTCTCCCTCATGTAATGTATTAATAAATCTCATATCTTTCCTCTTTCTATTCTTTTATTCCGATTGTAACAGTAAAATGAATCTCCACATATTCTTCAGCACCTCGGCGCTGCCCTGTCAGCGTAACTTCCGTGCCCACATCCTGTGTGATCATGGTACTGTGATACCCAATGACAGACTCTATTTTCTTTTTATCTATATGAGTGATAATATCTCCATTCTGGATTCCCGCTTTCATTGCCGGTGAGTCCGCCTCCACCTCTGTCACGCAAAATCCTTCCGGAATACTCTGAGCTGTCGCAATATCCTCTGTAATCATCGTGCCAACTATTCCGATATACGGAACTTCTTTCGCATTCGACATCAGTTCAATCTCGCTCTTGATCGACGAAATTCCATACGCAGACAGCACACCTGTGTCTGCCCCCAAATCTGGTGCAATAATTCCGACAACGGCGCCATCAATATTAAACAATATTCCGCTGCTTTCTGCTGATTTGGGCATATCTGTCACAATCACTTTGTATTCTCCGTCCGCAAGCATAACGCTTTCCTGAACGGAACTTGCGATTCCAATTCCCATTCCATCACTATATCCAAACGGATTGCCAAGTGCGATTACCGTTTTCCCCTGACTCAGCACATTGGAATTTCCAAGTTCGGCGACCTTGATTCTGTCCCATGTTGTATCTTTTATCAGACTCCTGTCCACTCCGACAATCGCCATGCCAATATTTGCATCCTTCTTTTTCACTGTCGCCGTACACGTTGTATTATCTACAAATTTCACTTGCAATTCTGATACATCTGACAGCGCATCCATCTCTGTCAATATGAGGAGCTCCTGTCCGTTATCTGCAACAATCACTCCCGATACTTTATGATCAGCGCCCCTATCTTCCTCAAGTAAATTTCCATTTTCATGAACCGCACTCACTTCCACAACGCTCTTTTTCGCTTCCAGAGCAGTCTGCGTAAGAAGTGAATTCAATTCTTTGTACTTTTCAATCGTAAATTCTTCCTGCGTTGTCTGGATATCTTCTGATGGCGTATTCTGGGTATCTTCATCTTTCGGAATTTCTATCTTATCTGGATTCTTTTGAAATGTTGATTCTGCCCATGGTTTTAACGCAAAAAAACCAATGCTGGCAGCAACTCCAAAGAGAAGTCCTTTTCCAACCAACCAAGATATCTTATATAACACCTTTTTCCTGCTAAATGCTTCATCCTTGATTTTTTCTTGTAAAAAAGAATATTTCTCCGGCTCCTGATCTGGTCCGTGATCCGTTTCCATAGACATACTCATTTCTCCTTATTTCTAATCCTTTTTATAGTATACAATATTTCTTCTTTCCTTTGCAACTCAAATAGGTTAAAATATACTCAGGGTGAGAAAAATGAATCAAAAAACATTATTAAAATTAGAATATGACAAAATAATCAATCTTTTGGCAGATCAGGCATCTTCAGACAGCGGAAAAAGACGCTGCAAGACTTTGTTGCCTATGACTGACTTAGAAGAAATCAATACAGCAGAAGAACAGACTGCCGCCGCATTTACACGAATCGTGAAAAAAGGACGGCCTTCTTTTAGTGGATGTTACTCCGTGGAAGACTCTATGAAACGCCTTGAGATCGGTGCGGCTCTTAGCAGCGCAGAACTTCTTCGCATCTGCAAATTAGCAGAGACTGCGGGGCGTGCCAAATCTTACGGACGTCATGATACCGTGGACGAACTTGCCGACTGCCTCGACAGCTATTTCGAACAGTTAGCTCCGCTTACTCCACTTACAACCGAGATACGAAGATGCATTATCGAAGAAGATGAGATCAGTGATGATGCAAGCAGCAATTTAAAACATATCCGCAGAAGTATCGGAATGATCAACGATAAGGTACATTCCACGTTGACCTCCCTTGTCAATGGTTCTCTTCGTTCCTATTTACAAGATCCAATTATCACAATGCGGGGCGACCGTTACTGCCTGCCGGTGAAAGCGGAATACCGCAGTCAGGTAAGCGGAATGATTCACGATCAGTCTTCTACCGGTTCCACACTTTTTATTGAACCGATGGCTGTCGTAAAACTTAACAATGACTTAAAAGAACTTTACGGAAAGGAACAGGAGGAAATTCAGATTATTCTGGCAAGACTCAGTGTGGATGCTGCAGAATACATCGAAGAACTTCGAAGCAATTACACAATTCTCGGAGAACTGGATTTTATTTTTGCAAAAGGTGCTCTGGCACTTTCGATGAATGCAAGCCGTCCAATTTTTAACACAGACGGATATATTCATATCCGCGAAGGGCGCCATCCACTCTTGGACAAGAAAAAAGTCGTACCGATTACGATTATGCTCGGCAAGGAATTTGACCTCCTCATCGTAACCGGGCCGAACACGGGCGGTAAGACTGTTTCCTTAAAAACAGTCGGATTATTCACATTGATGGGGCAGGCAGGTTTGCATATTCCTGCACTTGACCGCTCCAAGCTTTCTGTATTCGAAAATGTATACGCCGATATCGGGGATGAGCAGAGTATTGAGCAGAGTCTCAGTACATTCTCTTCACACATGACGAATATCGTATCTTTCCTGCAGGATGTGGACGACCGTTCTCTTGTACTTTTTGATGAACTCGGTGCAGGAACCGATCCAACAGAAGGAGCCGCACTTGCAATTGCAATCCTTTCTTATTTGCATGAAAGAGGAATCCGAACAATGGCAACAACGCACTACAGTGAGTTAAAAGTATTTGCACTTTCCACTAAAGGTGTCGAAAATGCCTGCTGTGAATTTGATGTAGAGACGCTGCGTCCGACTTACCATTTATTGATTGGTATTCCGGGAAAAAGTAATGCGTTTGCCATTTCCAGCAAGCTTGGACTTCCAGATTACATTATTGAAAGTGCGAAAAGTCATCTGTCTGAACAAGACGAATCTTTTGAAGACTTACTTGCCGATTTAGAGACAAGCCGGCGCACAATCGAAAAGGAGCAGGCTGAGATTGCCTCTTATAAACGCGAGATTGAAAAGCTAAAACATAGTCTTGATGCCAAACAGGAGAAATTAACCGAACAAAAAGAACGTATTATAAAAGAAGCAAACGAAAAAGCCAATGCCATCCTGCGTGAAGCAAAAGAAGTTGCCGATGAGACGATGAAGCAGTTCCGAAAATTCGGAAAAGAAAATATCTCTGCAGCCGATATGGAACGAGAACGGGAACGTTTACGAAAAAAAATGGCAAAGACACAATCCGGCATGACATTGGAAAAGAAAAAACCAAAGAAACAGCACAAACCAAGCGATTTCAGATTAGGGGAGTCCGTGAAAGTTCTCAGCATGAATCTGACCGGAACGGTAAGCTCCCTCCCAGACGCCAAAGGAAATCTTTTTGTACAGATGGGAATCCTTCGTTCGCAAGTGAACATTTCGGATTTAGAGATCATCGAGGAACCGATGACCATCACAGCCAAACAGATGCGACGTACCTCCACCGGCAAGATGAAGATGAGCAAATCGCTTGCAGTAAGCCCGGAGATCAATCTCCTTGGAAAGACTGTGGATGAGGCTATCGCCGAACTGGATAAATATCTGGATGATGCATACATTGCACATGTGAGTCCTGTTCGTATCGTCCATGGAAAGGGAACCGGAGCGCTTCGCAACGGAATCCACAGCTACCTGAAACGCCAAAAACATGTGAAATCCTACCGTCTCGGCGCTTTTGGTGAAGGAGATGCCGGTGTTACAATCGTAGAATTCAAGTAGATGTTCACTCACAAATTTAAAGGAGAAAGCCAATGGTAACAAAACAAAAAATATTGATCGTTGATGATGATGAAAATATTGCAGAGTTGATTTCACTGTATCTTACAAAAGAATGCTTTGATACAATGATGGTACATGATGGCGAAGATGCACTGTCTGCATTCGATACCTATGCTCCGAATCTGATTCTATTAGATTTAATGCTTCCGGGAATTGACGGCTATCAGGTCTGTCGGGATATTCGCTCCAGATCCAACACTCCGATTATCATGCTCTCTGCAAAAGGAGAAGTATTTGACAAGGTACTTGGATTAGAACTGGGAGCAGATGATTATATCATCAAACCGTTTGACGCAAAAGAACTGATTGCACGGGTAAAAGCAGTTCTTCGAAGATATCAGCCTGGAAAATCTGATTCTGCTTCAGATGATAAAGGAAAATGTGTCTCATATCCTGGAATTACAATCAATCTGACAAATTACTCTGTCGTAGTTGACAATATACAGGTGGAGATGCCTCCAAAGGAATTGGAACTATTATATTTTCTGGCATCTTCTCCAAATCAGGTGTTTACAAGAGAACAGCTTTTAGATCAGATCTGGGGATATGAATACATCGGAGATACCCGTACTGTTGATGTCCATATTAAGCGAATTCGTGAAAAAATCAAGAACCATGACACCTGGGGGCTTGCCACCGTCTGGGGAATCGGTTATAAATTTGAGGTAAAATAATATGCGAAGCACATTGCATTTAAAATTCTTTATTGTCTACATTGCCTTTGGATTTTTGGTTTTATTTTCCGTATCTGCGATTGCACCTCAGATGCTTTCGTATCGTTTGGAAAACACAACCGCCAAAAAGCTTTACACAGATGCTACTATGATCTCTTCCGAATATCTGCCAAGATATTTTTCGGAGGACATCTCTCTTTCGGATATCCATGCGCAGCTGAATGGAATGCAGGAGTACACTTCTGCAAACTTGTGGTTCGTGGAATCCGACGGAACACTGATCACGTCTTCTATTTTATCCGGACAACCTTCTGCTCCTGAGAAGATCAAAGAGTTTAATCCGGCGGAAAACGGAAGCAGTACCTATCAGATCAGTGATTATCACGGTTATTTTGACGAAGATATGATCACAATCATCACACCAGTGACAAACAGCTATTTTGTGAAGGGATACTTACTCATCCATAAGCCTGTTTCCCACTTGGATGAAGAATGTAAGACACTTTTATTACCGGTGTATATTACTGCTTTTGTCATCTATCTTCTGTCATTTTCCATTTTGGCGGCATTTCAATTCTTCGTCTATCGCCCTCTTCGGCAAATCACAGAGGCGGCGAAGCAATATGCCTCCGGCAATCTGGAGTATGAGATACCAGTCACTACACAGGATGAGATTGGATATTTGTCCGCTTCGTTAAATTATATGTCCACACAATTGAAAGATATGGACGACTATCAGAAAAAATTTATTGCAAACGTATCCCATGACTTTCGTTCTCCGCTCACCTCTATCAAAGGGTACTTGGAAGCGATGGCAGATGGAACCATTCCTGTAGAAATGCAGGACAAATATTTTAAGATTATTTTATTTGAAACCGAGCGTCTGACCGATCTGACTCAGGATCTTCTGACACTCAATCAATTTGATACAAAGAATATGCTTTTGGACAAAACATCATTTGACATCCATGAAGTCATCAAAAATACAGCTGCAACTTTTGAAGGAACCTGCACTGGCAAGAGAATCTCTATCAAATTACTCTTTGCCACCAAAGTACTTAATGTCTCAGCTGACAAACGAAAAATCCAACAGGTTTTATACAACCTTTTGGATAACGCTATCAAATTCAGTCCAAATGATTCTGAAATCATAATAGAGACAACCGAACACAATGAAAAAGTATTTGTTTCAGTCAAGGATCACGGAATTGGAATCCCGAAAAAAAGTCTCAATAAAATTTGGGAACGTTTCTACAAGACAGACTTATCCCGCGGAAAAGATAAAAAAGGAACTGGACTTGGGCTTTCCATTGTAAAAGAAATCATTCAGGCTCACAAACAAAATATCAACGTTGTGAGCACGGAAGGTGTCGGGACAGAATTTACGTTTTCATTACAAAAAAGGATGCCTTAATAAAGCATCCTTTTTATTGCGTTCTTATCCATATTATCTTTTGTCACCCATGTATATCCACTGTCGATCACCGCTTCATTGCCAAGCCCCAACACATCTCTTACCGCTGCAACAACAGTCGCATATCCCATTCCATACGGATTCTGTACAATCAGCCCATTCACCTTTCCTTCTTTTAACAGCTTCATCTGATCGTTTCCACCATCAAATCCAACCACACTCAGATCATCCCGATCCACCTCAGTCAACACATCTGTCACCAGTTTTGTCGCGCTCAGATTCATCGCACAAATCCCTTTCAAATTCGGATGCTGCTCTAAAATATATTTTATAACATCTTCCTGTGTCAGTGATTCCGCCTGAATCTCTTCTTCTCCTTCTGCTTTAGCTGCATTCTTTTCTTCTGCAATTGCCTTTGCCTTCTCCTCTAACTGATCCATGTAATACACATCTACGATCTGCACATTCGGATACGATGCTGCAATCTCATCCTGGAACCCTTTTTCTCTTTCCTGTGTATTCATAGCCTGAGAATCCGGCATGATCAATGCCACTTCCCCATTTTCATCCATAATAGAAGCAAGTTTTGACGCTGCCGTCTTTGCAGCCTCTTGGTTGTTCGTAGAACATGTCGCTACCACTCCCTGATACTCACTTCCCGAATCAAATGCAACAATCGGAATATCATTTTCTGCCGCAAGATCAAATTGTACCTCGCATGCTGTCGCATCTACTACTGAAATTCCAACCGCAACCGGGTATCTGGCAAGCTCTTCATCCAAAATATTAACCTGTTCATCCACATCGTCGCTCTCGCTTGGTCCACTGTAATTCAGACGTACTTTGTCATCCCCTTTATACCCAAGCATAGAATTGATGTCCGCAACTGCTCTTTCCGCTCCCTCTTTCACTTCATTCCAATAACTGTCATTGCTGTTTCTTCCTATAATAGAAATATATGATCCCGGTTCTAAATTCAGATTCTCAACATTGGAATATGCAATTGGGCGGAGCACATCAAGTTTACTCTGATTCTCATTCTCTTCCTTCCCGGTCTTATCCACTGTTGTCTGCTGCTCTTCCCCGTCGTTTATTGTTTTTTTTGAGCACGCAGTTCCCATTAAAGTAATACAAAGAATCCCTGCGATTATTTTCCATCTTTTCTTCATATTTATAGTTCTCCTAAGTCAATTCTTAATTTTATCCTTTATCACTATACACCAAAATCTTCAAAAATAGGATAAATTATTTCTTAAATTTTTCTGCATAACCCAATATTTTGATAAATTTTTATCAAAAATTGTATACTGTATCCGTTTTTGTACAATATATGCCTTGCGTTAAATTATTATCTAATGTTATAATAAGCTCGATTGAAATACTATTCATTTTTTATTTAATAAATTATATCTAACAGGAGGATTTTACCAATGGAGAAAAATTGGAATTCTAATTGGGACGGGTTCAAACCAGGACGTTGGAACCGTACATCTGTAAATGTCCGCAACTTTATTCAGGAGAACTACACTCCATATGAAGGAGATGACTCTTTCTTAGCAGGACCTACAGAAGCTACTACAAAACTTTGGGCTCAGGTTATGGACCTTTCTAAACAAGAGCGTGAAGCTGGCGGAGTATTAGATATGGATACAAAGATCGTATCTACTATTACTTCTCACGGACCGGGATACTTAGACAAAGACTTAGAGCAGATCGTTGGTTTCCAGACAGATAAACCTTTCAAACGTTCTCTTCAGCCATTTGGTGGTATCCGTATGGCTCAGAATGCATGCCATGAAAATGGATACGAAGTAGATCCTGAAGTTGTAAAAATCTTTACTGAATATAGAAAGACACATAATCAGGGGGTTTTTGATGCTTACACACCAGAGATGAGATTAGCCAGAAAATCAGCTATCATCACAGGTCTTCCGGATGCTTACGGACGTGGACGTATTATCGGTGACTACCGTCGTGTTGCATTATACGGAACAGACTGGTTGATCGAAGACAAAAAACAACAGCTTGCTACTTCTTTAGTAAGAATGACTGGTGAAAATATCCGTCTTCGTGAAGAATTATCAGAACAGATCCGTGCACTTGGAGATTTAGCAAAATTAGGTCAGATCTACGGATATGACATTTCTAAACCAGCTGCTAACGCAAAAGAAGCTATCCAGTGGTTATACTTTGGATACCTTGCAGCTGTTAAAGAGCAAAACGGTGCTGCAATGAGTCTTGGACGTACTTCTACATTCCTTGATATCTATATCCAGCGTGACTTAGACAGAGGATTGATCACAGAAGAACAGGCTCAGGAATACATTGACCACTTCATCATGAAGTTACGTCTTGTTAAATTTGCTCGTACACCAGAGTACAATGCATTATTCTCAGGTGACCCAACATGGGTAACAGAGTCTATCGGTGGTGTTGGTGTTGACGGACGTCCGCTTGTTACAAAGACATCTTTCCGTTACCTTCACACATTAGATAACTTAGGTACAGCTCCAGAACCAAACTTAACAGTACTTTGGTCAACACGTTTACCAAAAGCATTCAAAGAATACTGTGCTAAGATGTCAATTAAATCATCTTCTATCCAATATGAAAATGATGATTTAATGCGTCAGACTCACGGAGATGACTACGCAATTGCTTGCTGTGTATCTTCTATGAAAGTTGGTAAAGAGATGCAGTTCTTCGGAGCTCGTGCAAACCTTGCAAAATGTTTATTATACGCAATCAACGGTGGTGTTGACGAGAAACTGAAAGTTCAAGTTGGACCAAAATACCGTCCGGTTGAAGGCGATGTGCTTAATTACGATGATGTAATGGAAAAATTCGATGACATGATGGAATGGTTAGCAGGACTTTATGTAAATACATTGAACATCATCCACTACATGCATGACAAATACAGCTACGAAAAACTTCAGATGGCTCTTCATGACAGAGAAGTAAAACGTTACTTCGCAACAGGTATTGCAGGACTTTCTGTTGTAGCTGACTCATTAAGCGCTATCAAATACGCAAAAGTAACACCAATAAGAGATGAAGACGGACTAGTTGTAGACTACAAAGTAGAAGGTGAATTCCCTAAATACGGTAACAACGACGATCGTGTTGACGAAATCGCAGTTGAAATCGTTCGTTCATTCATGGACAAAGTAAGAAAACACCATACATACCGCCAAGGTGTGCCAACAACTTCTATCTTAACAATTACTTCTAACGTAGTATATGGTAAGAAAACTGGTAATACACCAGATGGTAGAAAAATGGGAGAGCCTTTAGCTCCAGGTGCTAACCCAATGCACGGACGTGATACTCACGGTGCTTTAGCATCACTTGCTTCTGTTGCTAAGATTCCATTCAGACACGCACAAGACGGTATTTCAAATACATTCTCAATCATTCCGGGTGCTCTTGGAAAAGAAGACCAGGTATTCGCTGGAGACTTAGATCTTGACAGAATCGAAGAATGCGGAAACCAGGCTTGCAATATTCCAAACATCACGGAAAGCATCGACAACGAATAAGATCGAAGGAGGAATTTAAGATGGCAGTAAATCAACAACAAGTAGATAACTTAGTAAACATGTTAGATGGATACGTAGAACAAGGTGGACACCACTTAAACGTTAACGTATTTACAAGAGAAACTTTATTAGACGCTCAAAAACATCCTGAAAACTACCCACAATTAACTGTTCGTGTTTCAGGATACGCTGTAAACTTTATCAAATTGACAAAAGAACAGCAAGACGACGTTATCTCACGTACATTCCACGAAGGTATGTAAGCGATAAAGTTCACACATTAGTAAAAGCCGGACAGGGTCATGCTCGCATGGAAACCTGGCCGGTTTTCTACTAATGAGATGGACGAACGTATATGAGCAAACATAGTTGCAAAAGGAGACTTTTTTATGACCAAAGGTTATATTCATTCTATCGAGAGCTGTGGTACAGTAGATGGTCCCGGAATCCGTTATGTAATCTTTTTCCAAGGTTGTCCTATGAGATGTCTCTATTGTCATAATCCAGACACTTGGGAACCAAACAAAGGCACTCAGATGACCGTAGATGAAGTGTTAGAAGGTTTCTACAGTAATATGCCATTCTATCACAACGGTGGTGTTACTGTGACCGGCGGAGAGCCTATGATGCAGATGGATTTTCTCATTGAACTATTTACCAAACTTCACAAAGATGGAATTCACACTTGTATTGATTCTTCCGGCATTATGTTTCAACCAGATAATGAGACATTTATGAATAAACTGGATACTCTTCTTGAAGTGACAGATTTAATCATGCTTGACATCAAACACATTAACCCTCAAAAACATAAAGAGCTTACCGCTCATTCGAATGAGCGTATTCTTGCATTTGCAAAATATCTTGATGAAAAGCATATTCCAGTCTGGATTCGTCATGTTGTAGTTCCAGGGATTACTTTATACAAAGAATATTTAGAAGAATTAGGACATTTTCTTGGCACACTGAACAATGTCCATGCACTGGACGTGCTTCCGTATCATTCCATGGGAAAAGTAAAATATGAAAATCTTAATATGGATTATCCTTTAAAAGATACACCGGAAGCAACTAAGGAAGAGGCAGCAGCGGCAAAAAATATCATTTTGTCCGCCTATAAATGTACTAAATTGAAAGCATAAAATTGCTTGTATATTTGGTCTGTTTGTATTAAAATAAATGAAAGGGTAGATATATTTCATATCTATCAAATGTACAAAAAGGAGGATACATACTATGGCACACGTAATTAGTGATGAATGCGTAAGCTGTGGAGCTTGCGAAGCTGAATGTCCTGTAGGAGCTATTTCTCAGGGTGCTGACCACTACGAAATCGATAAAGATGCATGTGTTGACTGTGGCGCTTGTGCAGCACAATGCCCAACAGGAGCAATCTCTGCTGAATAATAAATAATCGAAAAGTGATCACAAAGTTTAAAAGTGTCGCAGATTTTTAGTCTGTGGCACTTTTTATATTACACTCATGCCTGAATAAGTTTTTTAAGAATTCCTCTGTATATAAAATACTATATGATTTTTAGCCTCGAATATTTGACTTGATTTAGATTTGTAACAGACTGGCAGATAAAAATTATCTGCCATAAAAGACCTGTTCTATGATTGTTTCACTGTGGCAAAAACACGAGCTGCTTCCGCAGAGAATCTGATAAACTTCCGAGTTTGCCCAACAATCTCACAATGGTTTCTTTCTGCATTTCTTGCTTTCCTTCATTTCTTCCAACAACTCTTTCTTCGCTCAGCATCTCTTGAAAAACCATAAATCTTTCCCCCATTTCCCGGTTGACTTTAATCTTTTCAATCGTTTTTTGAAGTTGTCTTACAAATGGATCTTCCGACTCTTCTTTGCTCTCCTTCAAGTCTGCTTTTACGAACTTCAAAAAGTTGACCAGACTTTCAGATACTTCCTGAGGATTCTCCCCACGTGTACTCAGGAAAATGGTATACCTCTCATCTCCAAGATCGACCGCGCTCTCCTCCTCGCAGATATTGCAGAACGTATATTTATATTTTTTATCTCCAAACGGATCAAAGTCACAGATAAAAATGACATACGCCGGCGGAAGATCCTCATAGTCTCTTCCGGAAAGCAACAAATCCATATCCATCTGACCGTGATAATATCTGCTTCGCTTTCCTAAATGCGGTGTGCTTGCCGCCTGCATCTCAACATTATAGCATGTCTGTTCTTCATCCTGGGCATAAATGTCAAGACGCACCCCTTTATACTCCGGATGATAGACAACACTCTTCTCCTTGCTAATTTCAACGCGGGCAATCGGAAATCCTAAAACCATCTCCAGATTTCCCTCCATTTCTACAGAGGAATTCTTATTGACATCATAGCACACCGATACTTTAAATACAATGAAAAGTTCTGTCGAAATTTGATGAGCGTTTTTTTACAGCTTATGGACAATCTTATGGTATGATATATATGTTACATATTCATTCTAATTTAATAGGGGGTTAATATTGTATGGGCGAAGTTCATTATATGATTTCAGAAGCTGCCAAACGTGTAAATGTTGAAACCCATGTTTTAAGATATTGGGAAGAAGAACTTTCACTATCTATAGGGCGCACAGAAATGGGACATCGATACTATACAGAAGATGACATACAGCTTTTTTGCTGTATCAAAGAACTAAAAGAACAAGGGATACAGTTAAAGGAGTTAAAGGGACTCATCCCTGATATGCTGCGAACGAGAGACAAACTTAAACTTCAAAAAGAACCTAAAGAAGATCCAACCGTTTCAAATTCGGTTTCCGAGGAGCAACTGGACATGGCTTCTAATGCATCATTAGAAAAGATTCAACTGCAAATAGAAGAAATCTTTCAACATGCGATGCTTGAAAACAATAAGATTCTGGAAGAATCTGTAAGCCAGTCCATTTCTCAAGCAATTATCAAAGAAATGAATTACCTGTTTCAAGCTCAGGACCGGCAGGAAGAGGACCGTTATAAAAAACTTGATCATCTAATCCGTCAACAGCAGACTTATCGCAAAGAATCTGCACGTTCCGCTCCTATCAGGAAATTAAGAAAACTGTTTGAAATGTGAATAAAGGCGGTTCATCCTTGAACCGCCTCACTTCATTTTAATATCTTCTTTTTCTTCTGACTATTACAATTCCAAATCCCGCTACAACCATAGCTAACATCATCCAGACAACTGTACTGCTGTCTCCTGTTACTGGTGTCTCTTTATCCGGTTGATTTTTATCCGGTTTTTCCGCTTCTGGTTTTCCCGTTTCCGGTTTTCCTGGTGTCGGAGTATCTACTTTCTTCAAAAGTTTTTTCGCTTCCTCGAACTTACTTGTGAGATTAGAAAGAACTCCATCTACATCGTCCTGTGTCGCCTTATCATCATTGTATACGCTCCGTGCGTCTTCCAGAATAGATTTTAATGTTTCCTTATATGCCTCGATTGACTTCTCTGTATAAACAGTATCTTTCAGACTTTCTGTAAACTTGTCTACCTCAGCCAGCTTGTCTTTCAATGCTGTCTTATCTACTTCCTCTGGATCCGGGTCTACTGCTACTTTCTCCAAAAGTTTCTGCGCATCTTTAAACTTACTGTTCAATGCCTTCACAGCATTATCAACTTCATCCTGTGTCGCTTTCTCATTTCCATAGACTTCTTTTGCATCTTCAAGTGTATCGTTCAAAGCTGCCTTGTATGCTTCGATTGACTCTTTTGTATACTCTGTGTCTGTCAAAGCATCTGTAAAAGCATTTACTTCGTCTAACTTGTCTTTCAATGCTGTCTTATCTACAACAATGGATGGTTTGTCTGTTTCTGTAAGCACATAGCTTTCACCTTCTGTCGTCTCAAATGTCACGCGGCCGTCTTTCCCTTCAACACCTGATACAGCTACTTTGTTTCCTTTGCTGTCTCTTACATCGACATATTCCCAATCTCCAGCCTGTACTGTACATGTTCCGCCATTGTTTGAAACAATCTTAGCCTCTGTCAGCGCTCCATCTTTCCAGCTCTCGCTCACTTCAAAATTGCCTCTTGCAACAAGCCCGCTTACAGATCCTGTTGTCCATTGTTCATCCGGCATAGCTGGAAGCAGATTGATATATCCTGCATTTGACTGTAAAAGCATCTCAGCCACACCACTTGTGAATCCAAAGTTTCCGTCAATCTGGTATGGTGCATGAGAATCCCAAAGGTTTGAATAAATACCCGTTTTAATAAACTGATTGATAATCTGATAAGAATGATTTCCATCACCTGTTCTTGCCCATGTGTTTAATCTTTGTGCGATTCCCCATCCTGTCGCATTATCTCCACGCGCTGTCAGAGAAACTTTTGCCGCATCCATATACTGTTTATTATCTACAGTTACTAAATCTCCTGGATATACGCCAAGCAAATGTGACATATGACGATGTTTCGCGTCAAATGACGGAATTGCACCGTTTGCTGTCTGACCAAATTCGGTCTCATCATACCACTCTTTAATCTGCCCGCTGTCACCGATTTCGATTGGTTTTAATCCATCACGGTATTTTGTCCATTCATCAATCTGTTCTTTTGAAACTGTTCCTGCCTCATTTGCATTCAAAGCTTCTGCTGCCTCAATACAATCGTTAAACAGCTGCCATACAAGCACGTTTTCATATACGTTTCCTGCTGTATATGGACCATGTTCCGGTGAATATGCCGGAACTGTTACATAACGTTTTGTTCCATCTGCATCTGTTACTTCTTTTAAGATAGACATGTAGAATTTTGCTTCTTCTTCCATCATTGGGAAAATCTCAGACTCTAATTTTTCCACATCGCCTGAATACTCATACGCTTCATATACATTCTGCAAAATCCACGGAACTGCTGCCGGAGACCATCCCCAGCTAAACGCCCATCCCGGACAAGTCCATCCAAATGGTGTGTTCTGTGTATTTGCCATGAAGCCATTCTGTTTACCATCTGAATTATCAATTCCGAAATATGTAGATGCAGTGATACGTCCTGGTTCACGCAATCCTTCCACGTAGTCAATCAACGGTTCTGCACACTCTGCCATATTTGTCACATAAGTCGGCCAATAGTTCATCTGAAGATTTACATTCATATGATAGTCACTTCCCCATGCGACCGGACTATTCGCTGCACCTGTACAATCCAGCCATACTCCCTGCAAGTTTGCCGGCAGTTTATCCCCTTCTCTTGAAGAAGAAATCTGCAGATAACGTCCATACTGGAAAATCATTGTCTCCAAATAAGCTTTTTCTTCTGTACTTGCATTTCCATCTTTATATGCTTTGATCAATTCATCAATTGTCTTATCTGACGCCTCCTGACCAAAATCAATTTTTACTCTGTCATAGATGTTTTTATAATCAGCCTGAGCATTTTCTTTTACTTGATCATACCCTTGTTTTGTTGCATCATCCATCACTTTTTTAACTTCATCTGCAAGTTGCTGATCTGTCTGGCCAGTACGGTATTCCGGATGTACCATCTCATAATCTGTGTCCGCTGTGACATAGATATATACTTCTGTCGCATCACTGACAAGAAGTGTTCCTTCTTTTCCTTCTACCGGAGTGACCTCACCGTCTTTTGTTACAACTTTCAACCGCCCATTTAATTTCAAATCATTGTCTTTCATCTTACCTGCAACAATAATCGAATCGTCCTCTGTTGTATATGTAACTTCTTTTCCAAGAGATTTGTCGCCCGGCTGATCTACAGGGAAACTTACCTCAAATTCCAATGGACGCATCTCGCCTTCAGAGCCTTTGATTTCCTCCGCTGTCAGTTTCATCGCAATCACATTGTCCGGATAACTTGCAAAATACTCACGATAGTAATGTGTATTATCTCTGTCATAAGACACTGTCGCAAGCGCTGTATCGATGTCCAATGCTCTCTCGTAGTTTGTTGTCTCTGTATGTTCCTCTTTATCAGGATCCTCTTCCTTCATTGTAGTTACAATACCGTCAAAAGAGACTTTATTGCCTTTTACACCCTTAATAGTAAGTGTGTGCTCACCTTTTGTCAGCCCTGCCACATTCACAAGACTTGCTCTTGAAAAAGCAGATGCGTGTGTGTTTACCTCTGTCCACTCCTTCGCATCGTCTACTTTGTATTGGAACTTGCCCAATCCGCTGCTCTTTGCTCCAAAGAGTTCAAATCCTGTTCCTGTAAACTTACATGTAAGAGTTGCTCCTTCTGCATTGGCAGCATCTACATATACTTCGTCTTTTCCAAACCAGGAATCTGCATCATTTTCGTTATTTGCCGCACGATCCCAGCGCGCCCAGCTTCCTTCAAATTTTACTTTTTCGCTTTCTACTGTCGGGTTCCAGTCAATTGTCTCCCCTTCTAATACTTTCAAATAATCAAAAGATGTTTTCGCTCTGCCTGCATCATCTCTTATTGATTCAAATGTTAGTGTATGTGTTCCCTGCTCCAAACCTGAAATTTCAAACAAAACAACTCCTGTCTGTTTCGTAGCGGAATACATACTTCCGGTAACCTCTTTGCCATCTACCGTCGCTTTGAAATTCCCCATCTCATTGTATTTTACACCGATCATCTGAATTCCGGTTCCCTCAAACGATACAGTGAATTTTCCCGGGTCGTTTGTATAATGTTCTGAACCGCCTTCCCAATCAGGCTGTGGATATGAATGCCACATAGATTCATATTTGATCTCATCGCTTGTATCACTGATGATCTTTTCTTCTTCCTGAGGTTCTTCTCTGTCAAAATCCAGATAAATATCGCCCCATCCCTGATAAGCGCCATATTCTCTTGAACTTGTACCAACTAACTTTTCGCACATGCTGGATGCATTACTGTCCCCAGTCAAAAATGCATTCTGCACGGATTTCACATAATCAGACATTGACTGCCCATTCACTGTGCTGATATTTCCGCCTGTATAAGGTTGTGTCTCAGAAGGTCCGCCATTCCACAATGTCTTCTGATTGAATGTCAGGTGCTCTTTTTCTACTTCACCATATATGTTCGCTCCCATATAAGAGTTTCCGATTGGAAGAGATAACTGCTGCCACCAGTCTGTATCACTTCCTGGTTTTGTAAAATTACCTGAAGATCCTGTCAATTTTCCTTTTGACAATGGCTCGTCAAAACGAATCTTCATTGGATCCTGATCAGGCTTTGTGGATGCCGCCTGTGCAACAGTCGCATCAGGAAAATTTACTCCGGAAACTGCAAGCATTGCTGCCATCGTCCCACCAAGCACTTTTTTGACACATGTCTTCCCATGTTTTTTCCATTTCATCATGCTTTTCTCACTTTCCGCATTCCTAAAAATAATGCTTTTTATATAATTTTCTTTTTCCTTTCTATTATAGCCACTTCATATGTCAAATACAACAATTTTCTTCCCAAAAATATGCTTTATTGTTATATTTTGACATTTTTCTCTCACAACCAAACATTGTTCTGCACAAAAAAAGAGAGTGGAAATCTGTTTTTTTATTCAGATTCCATCTCTTTTTTTTGCTCTTGTTTTATTCAGCCTTTATGCTCTGCGTCTCTTTCTCAACACAGCAACTGCCACTGCAAAAATTGCAGTAATTCCTACAATTGACCAAACAGCCGCATTCACGTTATCGCCAGTTACCGGTTTCTTGTTATCACCTTTATTATCCGTATTATCTTTGTCCGGATTTTCTGGCTGTGTACTATTGCTAACTTTTTTCAACTGTTCCGTTGCATCTTTGATTGCCAGGACAGCATCTTTTACATCCTTCTCAGTTGCTTTTTCATTGTCAAGTACTGCTTTTGCCTGATCCATAGCTGCTTGATATACCTTCCAACTGTCAGCTGTATAGTTTGCCCCTTTGTAGTATTCCAGACATTCGTTATAGTATTTTTCCAATGCGGATTTATCTACTTTGTCAGGTGTAACTGGAAGTTTCGGAATTGCTCGTTCTTCTCTCACTTCACAGCCCTCACGTTCACATGTCCGGACTTCCAAGCCTTCCTCAGTTTCAGTTGGCTCTTTTTCTACTGTCCACTCTGTGAAATCGTGTCCTAAAGCTTTCACTTCAGTTCCTTTTTCCACTACGGTATCACAAACTTTACATACCTCATCACCAGTATAACCATCTTTTGTACATGTAGCTTCTTTGGCATTGCGTGTTTCTGCATCATGACCTTTTGCTTCTATAACTGTTCCTGCCTTCACAATCACTTCACAGTCTTTACATACTGTATCACCTGTGTAACCAGCCTCTGTACATGTGGCATCTGTTTGATTCCGAACCTCTGTGTTCTTATGCTCACAATCTGGTTTTTCTTCTCCGCCTACAGTCACTTCGTAGTAGTCAAAGCATACTTTCGGACTTGTAACACCGGCGTCTTTTGCATCCTGTGCCAGACCATCTACGGTCACTTTGACAGTATGTTTTCCATCTGTCAAATCTAATTTTTCAAATACCTTCTGTTGTGGCTCACTTCCTGCTACTGTCGTGAAAGTAGATACTTTTCCAGCTTCCTGACCGTCAATTTCAATCTTAAGCTGCGCTCCTCCTGTATTTCCGGATTTTTCTAATTTCATCACATACAAGCCAATGCCTGTTCCGTTAAATTCAAATGAGAATCTTGCACCATCTGTTGTAGTCTCAGTCTCTGTGCCATTGTAATGTTTTCCGTCATCCCATGGACTCCAGTGAGAATCATATGTAATGCTCTTATCACGGTCATCATATTTTACAGTTGTCGCTTCTTTTGTGATTGTGATTGTCTTTGTCGCCGTCAATTTTTCATTTTCTTTGTCTGTTGCTGTCACAACGACTGTTCCTGCCTTCACTGCTGTCAGAAGACCATTTGCATCGATTGTTGCAACCTCTTCTTTATCTACAGACCAGTCCACTCCTGCACCTGCTGCACCTTCTGGTGTATACACTGCTTCCAGCTGTAATGTCTTCGATGCATTCATATTCAAAGAGTCAGCACCTGTAATTTGTAATCCTGTTGCTTCCACCGCCGCATCAAATTCAAATGCATCCAGAGAAATCTTACCCTGTTTTACAACTAATTTTACTTTGTGAATCCCTTTGTCCAAACCAGTTACTTCAGTAAGTACTTGCTGTCTCTGGCATGTACTAGAGGTTGTGCTCACATCCTTTTTCTTCAACTCTCCATCTACATATAAATCAAATGTCCGGCAGTCTGTATTTTTCATACCGATCACACGAACTCCTGTTCCATAGAAATAAAGTTCTGCTGTATCGCCTACTGTATTAGAGTATTTCTCTGTTTTTTCATACTGACCTTCCTGTGGTCCCCAGTTGCCCCAGCCGGAAGAATACTCGATTCTGCTGTCACGATCATCAATCTTATTGGTTACAGCCAACTGCTCTGGTGTGATTTTCGAAGTCTTCTCTCCTTCTTTTCCTTCTACCACTGCTGCTACTTTATAAGTTGTTCCTTCTGCGAAATCTTCTGCTTTGTATTCTGTCCCTTCCACTTCGCCGACCTTATTGTATGTTGTTCCGTCTGTTGATGCATATACAACATATTTTTCTGCGTTTGCCACTGCATCAAATGTCACGATTGCTGTGTTATCTTTATAAATCGCAGATGCATTTGCCGGAGCTTTTACCGGTCTTTCCGGAATCTCAGTCATTGTGTAAGTCTCGCCCTTTGTCGTATTGAATTTAATACGGTCTTCACTTACTTTTTCAACTGTTACTTCTGCACCTTTACTGTCTACAATTTTCGCCTTCGCGATGCCAGGATATCCAATCTCACATTCTCCACCATTTTTAGAAAGAATTTCAGCTTTTGTCAGGCTTGTCTTTGCCCAATCCATATCCACTTCAAAATTGCCACGTGCAATCAGTCCATCTACACTTCCATCTGCCCATACATCCGGAATTGCCGGAAGAAGATTGAGATATCCCATATTGCTCTGCAGCAGCATCTCAGACACACCTGATGTGTATCCGAAGTTACCATCAATCTGGAATGGTGCATGTGTATCCCAAAGGTTTGGATAAATTCCACCTTTGAACAGGTTCTGGATCAATTCATGTGCTTTATTGCCTTCTCCAAGTCTTGCCCATGTATTGATGCGCTGTCCCATCCCCCAGCCTGTACTGTTGTCTGTACGATAGTCCATCGAAACTTTTGCTGCCTGCAGCCATTCTTCTTTCTGTGCAATCAAATCTCCCGGGAAGAGTCCTAACATATGTGATAAATGTCTGTGTCCTGCCGGATCAGCTCCTTGTGGCTTCATACTATCCAACGTTGTCTCTTCATACCATTCTTTAATCTGTCCGTCGTCACCGATTTCAATTGGTCCTTTTAATTTTGACTGATTCTCTTTCCATTTTGCTGCAAGCTCTGTATCTTGTCCAAGTACCTCAGCCGCTTTTGCAGCATCTTCATACAACTGCCAAATCAATGTATGCTCATATGTATTACCTGCAGTATATGGTCCGTGTTCCGGTGAGTAAGATGGAGAAGATACTAATTTGCCATCTTTATCTTCTGTCAAAATCTGATTATAGAATGTAGCTTCTTCTTTTAGCATTGGGTAAATATTTTCTTCCATAAATTCAGTATCGCCTGTGAACTCATAGTATTCCCAACAGTTTTGAAGAATCCATGGCACTGCCGCCGGAGACCATCCCCAGCTAAATGCCCATCCCGGACAAGTCCATCCAAATGGTGTATTCTGTGTATGAGCCATGAAACCATTTGCCTCGCCGTCTTTGCTCTCTACACCGGCATAGACTTTCGCAGTCACACGTCCAGGCTCTCTTAAAGAATCCACATAGTCAATCAATGGCAATGCACATTCTGAAAGATTTGTAGAATATGTAGGCCAGTAGTTCATCTGAAGGTTTACATTCATATGATAGTCTGAGCTCCATGGTGGATTTGTCAGACTATTCCATACTCCCTGTAGATTGGATGGAAGCTGTGAATCTTCTCTTGAAGAGGCAATTGTCAAATATCTGCCGTACTGGAATAACATATTCTCCAACTGGCGTTTTTCCGACTCGCTGGCACTTCCGTCCTTGTATGTCTTCAATAAGTCATCTGTTGTCTTTTCAGACACTGTCTGTCCAATATTTAAAGATACGCGGTTGAACAGTTCCTGATAATCTTCTAAATGTGTTGCTTTTACTTCTTTGTATCCCTTTTCTACTGCTTTATCCACAGTTTCTTTTACACGTTTTGCTAACGCTTCATCCGTCTCACCTGTGCGGTAATAGTAATCTTCTGTCTTGTCTTCATTATAAAATGCATTCTTGTAATCCGTAGCTGCTGACAAATACACAGTAACTGCACTTGCATCTTTTACCGTCAATTTGTCCCCTGAACCTGTCACAGAACCATTATCCGCTTTCACCGTCAGATAAGATGCATATTTCATCTGATTGTCTGTCAGTGCTCCGCATAATTTTAATGTATCATTTCCTTCCGCCACGGTCTTTCCGCCTTGCTTTGAAGGAAAACGTACATCCAAATTCAATTTTTCTGAGCCTTTTGCTTCCAAACGTGCAACTAAGACATCATCGTCATGGCTCATAAAAAATTCTCTTGTGTACTGTGTACCGTCTTCTTTGAACGAAACAGTCGAGATTGCTGTCTTAAGATCCAGATCTCTCTGATATTCTGTCGCATTTTTCTCTGTGATATCTTTGTAATCAAAATAAATATCGCCCCACGGCTGATAAGCGCCGTATCCGTTACTTATTCCAACCAGCAGATTATTACATGCCGCAGTCGCTTCAGAAGTTTTTCCTTCCGCAAATAATTTCTGGATATTTTTCAGTGACGCTCCGTCCTGCCCTTTTTCTGTTGAGTTTCCACCCATATAGTCTTTTCGGCTTTCACTCGGACCGCCTGTCCAAAGTGTCTTCTCATTGAATGTCAAATGTTCACTTGCAATTTCTCCGTAGACATTCGCTCCCATATCACCATTACCAATCGGCAATGTATGTTGCTGCCATCTGTTTTTTTCGTCTGTATCATACCCAGAACCGGCACCAAGAATATTCGTGCCTTGTGATGTTGGCTCATCGTACCAAAGCCTTAATTCATTCCCTTTTTCTTCTGCATGCACATTTGCCTGTGGAAATGATATTCCAGATGTTGCCATCACTGCTGCAAACGCACCTGCCACTACACGTTTTAAATGTTTTCTTTTCATAATTTCCCTTTCCTTTTTATATTTTTACTAATATTTCTTTCTATCCTCCTTTTCTTTTAAACATTTCGCACATATACATTCTTACTATACCATATTCCTCATTCTTTTTGCATATATTTTCCCATTTTTTATATGTAAACTTGCAAAAAGGCACAAACCTAAATGGATTTGTGCCTTTTTAGTAAGCTTATCTCTTATCTTGTTTCTCTTTTTCTTCTTATTACAACTACTACCGCGCCGACTGCCAATAACATTACAACTGCTGTCATTCCCCATGTTGTCATATCTCCAGTTGTCACATTGCCATTTCCACCATTATTTCCTTCTCCGTTAGGCGTTGTTGGTGTTGGCGGTGTTGTCGGCTCTTTGCCTGCATCTTCCAGCTCTTTGTTCAGAATACCTGTAATCTCAACTAATACTTTCAATGCATTGTCAACTTCGTCCTGTGTTGCATTTTCATTCTCAAGTACTGCTTTCACATCAGCAAGTACTGTCTGATATTTCTGCCAGTTTTCTTTTGAATGATTTGTCTCTTTGTAGTAAGCAAGACAGTCTTTGTAGAATTTCTCTAATTTTGATTTATCTGCAGATGGCTCTACTGGTTTTTCCACCTCTTTTAATGCATTTATCGCTGCATTTAATTCGCTTGTCGCTTCGTCAATCTCATCTTGTGTCTTAGCATTCGCCAAAACGTCTTTCGCTTTACTTAAAGCTGCCTTAAATGCATCTTTTTCCACACCGTCTTTGTACTTATCCAAGTCTAATGCTTCTGCTTTGTCAATCGCCTTTTGCAGATCCTCTTTATCCAGTATCACTTCGTCTTTTGTTACTGTCACTGTACATGACGCCAGTTTCCCGATCGCATTTTTAATCGTGATAGTCGCTGTTCCGGCTTTCAAACCTGTTACGACTCCATTCTGATTTACCTTTACAACTTCTTTATCAGAAGAACTCCATACGATTCCTGTCAAAATGGTGTCCTCATTGTGTTTAGCTTCCAATCTGACTTTTTCACCGACTTTTATTGTAACATCATCTAATGTCGCCGAATCTGCAACCTTCTGTATGCGAAGCGGAACTACTTCTGCGATTGCCGCAAAGTTTCCTTTTCCTTCTTCTACATAAATCTTAATTGTTTTTACATTCGCTACACTTTCAAACAGAGATGTAATCCACTGTCCGCCTGCTCTCTGCGCATTATCAACAGAAATTGTATCGCTGGAAGCAACTTTCTCTCCTGCTGCATCAAAGGCTTCATAGTGATATTTGTAAACAATACCATTATTCGTTCCCGGTCTCTGCTGGAATTTGAATCCTCCAATTGACATTTCTTTTCCAAGATCGACTGTGAGAATTGCAGGATTTTCTTTGCTCACAGTAAATCCACTCCACTGTGAATGCCAGTATGTGGAAGAGTCACCGTCTGTTGCTGCTGATGCAACACCGCTTCCTGCCGGTTCTCCGGAGGATTGTTCTGTGTTTGCAGAAGATGTGATTCCATCAAATTCCTCTCTTGGAATCTCTGTCGCTACACCGTCTGTAACCGTGATCTCAAATGTAATCTTCTCATCTTTTGAAAGCGTCGCTGTCAAAGTTGCTGTTCCTGCTGCAAGTGCTTTTACAACTCCTGCTTCTTTGTCCACTACTGCAACTTTATCATTGCTTGTTTCCCATGTAATCTGATCTAGATTATTTCCATAAATTTTTGCAGTTTCACCTTTGTAAAGCTCTGTAGATTCCAATGTCACAGATGTTGCATCTTTCTCCTCTGTGATCACAAGATTGTCGAGAACGAAGTCTCTTTGTCCCATGCTTCCTGTTCCGGCTTTGCTTCCGTTTTCGTACAGACCAATCCATGTCTGTCCGCTTCCCGAACCAACTACCTGCATTTTTACATGTTTTGTCTCATCTTCACCACGTGCCTGAGCCAGATACTCATCATCTGAAGGAGTGGTGTAAGTTGTTCCATCACCAACTACCATCGCATACGCTTTATCCGGTCCTGACTGGTAGTCAAACTCTACTGTATACACTTTACCAGGTTCAAAACGGAAGTTTTGAGGAATTGTCTGATAAATAATTCCTGTATTTCCATCGTGATGCTTTAATGACCAGTTTCCATCGATAACATCATCGATGACTCTTCCATTCCATCCAGCCTGTGTATATGGTGCGTTCAGCTGCGATAAATGTGTAGCCGGGTCAGAAATACCCTGTGCAGAGCTTAACACAAATGGATACAAGCCCTGTACTACTGTCTCGAAATCTTGTTTGAACACACCATCTTCCTGGAAGTTATTCAAAGATTTCTCAACGATACGGATATCGTCCATATAAGTAGAACCATCGCCGTAGCCTCTTGAAAGTGTTAGCTGTGCAGTCTCACTCTCTGCTGTAAATGAAACCTGCATACGCTGCATCTTGCTTCCGTTTTTCTGGTCACTCTTTACGTAGTTATTGAGAATCGAACGCTCTGTATAATTAGAAACTTTCTTTTCTCCTGCATTCACTTCAATAGAAGCTTTTGCATCACTATTGTTTTCCACATAAACTTCTGCTACGTAGTCTGTTCCTTTTGTCAAACCTTTGATTGTAGTTGTCACTGACACACCGTCAAGAGGACTGTTGAATGCAAGTCTTTGATCTCCTGTATCTGCTTTTTCTACTACAACTGCATCATCGTTGATATCGCCAGACCATTCATCTGCAGATAGTTTTTCCCCTGCGGCATATCCGTTGAATCCCGGATCTGTCACATAGTCATACTCACCAAAGTCATTTGCAAGTTCTTTTACGCCTGCCGCATCACCTTTTACCAACACATAGGCTGTAGCAGCTTTTGCATCTAATGTCACTGAATTTCCAGACACAGCAACACTTGTCTCGTTGATACGACCCTGATCAGAAAGTTCATACATCACAACATTCGCAAGACCTTCCCATCCATCTGGAAGTTCCCATGTTGTCTGTCCACCGTCCAAATTCCAGTAATACAGTTTTTCACTGCCATCCTGATTATCTGTCCATGGAAGCAGATATGTGACATCATCTAATACTTTCTTTCCATTTAATGTAATTGTACGCTCAATGTTATCATCGCTGCGCTGTTCTTCGTTTCTTGTGACAACAACTTCATCACCGCTGTCATTTCTCAATGTGATTTGTTTTTCATGGTTTCCAACCGGAGACTCTCCCTCTTCATAATTCTCCCAATCTGTCACATAGTAGTGCTGTAAGAATTTTGTAGGTAAGTTCTGATTGAATGTCTGAAGAATGTAGTTGTCATAATCTTTGTCTCCACCCCATCCTTCAAATCCGTACAGACGGTATCCTCCAAGTAACGGATTGTCTGCTGTTCCACCGAACTGTGGATAGTTCAATACCTGAGAATCTCTCTGGTCATTTCTGATGAAACGGATAATATCACTGTTATATCCTTTTGATGTTGCCCCGCCATATGCGGCATCTGTAGACCAGTGCTGCCATGTAGAGTCATATTCACCCTCCGCACTGAACTCTGTAGAGAATCTCCATCCCAAAGAATTGATCTCATCCGCAATCTGTCTTGTCTCCCATGCATCCTGATACCATACGTCAAGATAAATGAAATCCATATTGTCTTCACGGGATTCTGCATCTTTTTTGATTTCTTCTTTTGTAGCGTTTACTTCACCCAAAGAATTTTCAACTGCATCCGGCCATTTTCTGCTATAGAAATCCGTTCCGTTGATTCTGTCATACAGCTGTACAAAACGTTTCCATCTTGCCTGACTTGACAAATCCCAAAGTTTGTCGATAACCTGTGACTGGTCAAGCCATCCCCATCCGTTTGAAAATGGTTTCTGAAGCATCTCTTCATTGAAAGATGCCGCTTCCGGATAAGCTTCCTGTGCATTGACGTGAATACCAATCTCTGTGTTATAGTCATGTGCAATCTTAATCAATTCCTGGAAATCTTCTACTCCTCCTTCTCTTTCTGCAATATCAGCATACTCAGAGTTTGCAGAGTCATGTCCTTCGTTACCGTATCCTTTGAGCATAACCGCCTGTGGAAGACCATCTGTTGCAAGATACACTTTTTTAATGTTGTCTGCTGTTGTATGGTATGGATTTGATGCCATACTTGCAAAGTTCATAACAATACGATAGTTTACTAAATCTTTGATATTTTCAGAACCGTATGGAATGTTCATAATATCACGGAATGCAAGCGCACCGTCATTCCAGTCGATTGTCTCATCGCCATTTGCATCTGCTGCGATTGCCACTTTTGTACATGGAAGTTCACTCACCGGATAATCATCATACTTTGAAGCATTCTTCTGTCCGTTTGCATCTCCCAACTCGTAGTACCATGCAGCACTTGTGAGACTCATTGTATCCGCCCCATTATTGCGAATGACACGTTTGTCTCCTTCCACCTCGGAATTGCTGTAAAGACCTGCGCTTAATTTCCCATTTGTCAGGAATCCATACAGGTATCCGTCTGTCTCAGATGGTACAAATCCATCTTCAAAATCAATAAATACATCTCCGGAAGATGTTGTTGTTGTCGAAGCCTTTGCTCCTGCGAAATTGGCTCCTGTCTCCACTGCATCCACAGTCAGAAGGTTCAATCCAGGAACATCGATTGTTGCAATATCTGCACAACCTTCTGCTTTTTCTAATTTTGTTACTTCCCATGTCAGTTCATTTTCTTTTACACTGACTTTGACATCCATATCCAGATTGATGTCATCTTTCTCCACATGCATTGCATATGTTCTTGAGTCTGCTTTTGTCTCTGTCACTTCCACTTCCGGTTTTATAGCGACACCATTGATTGCAACTTCATCAAGTTCTGTTTCATTTCCGCGGAAATATGTATCTGTAATCTCCTGTCCATTCGCAAGCATCTGGTATCTTGCCACAACCGGAAATTCTTTTCCGATATATACTTTCATTTCATCAGATGAAATAGAATCGTATTTTGACAAATCCAATGGAGCTTTTAATTCCAGTGTTATATCTTTGACATTATCTTTTTTATCTTCAATTGTCACTTCACCTGAGAATGCCTGATATCCCGGTTTGGAAACAGCCATAGTATAGGTCCCAAGTTCCAACGCATCAAACTGATATTTACCATTTCCATCTGTTTTTGCAGACTTGTTTCCAACGCGAACTGTCGCATCTGCCAATCCGCCTTCTCCTTTTTCCGTAACTGTACCTGTAAGCGGCACAAGTTTTGAATATGTCTTTTTAAACGACTGTCCGTCACGGTCTGCACAAAATACCCAGTCATCTTCCATACAGTTATCTTTTCCGTACATCACATCCGCAAAAGAAATCGTTGTTGCACTGTTTGTTTTCACACCGAAACGGCCTTTACCTGCATTCTCCTCACTGAAATCGATCAATGCCTGATTTGTCACACGCGAAGTTACTCCGTTTACTGTCACAGACAATGTCTCTCTGTTCAATGAGATAGACATCTGAAGTTCTTCCCCTTCAACCGGATCCGGAAGTCCTGAGATTTTCGGATAAGATCCACTTCCATTCAAGTTATACTGATAGTACCAGCCACTGCTCGTATCATGACCTACATATAACCAGTTATTGTCATTCACATAAGTATAAAATACACCCCAGTTATTGCTTGGCTTCACAGCAAGAGAAAGTTCTCCTGACTCTTCCATCTTCTTGTCATCATCAAGAAGCAGTACTGGCGCTTTTGCATTTGCATTGCCATAGGAGTGTCCACCACCATTGTTGCTTCCACCCTTTAACTCAATCCAAGCTCTTCCGTTTTCAGAAGGATTTTCCGGATCTGTGTCTCCTCCATCCGGTACTTCCACAGATGGTTCCCAAACCTGTCCTGAAAGAGTCTTGTATACATGCCAGCCACTGTAGTCGCTATAAGCTGTCTCACCAGCTTTTACATCTGAGAAATAAATTTCTGTGTAAGCTTCTCCAAAAGTACCTGCACCAAATCCAATCTCTCCTGATTCTGTTTTCAGCTCATTAAATTTTTCATTAGCTACAACTGCTGAACCACTTTTGTTTATTGTCTTATTTTCAACTGTCACATTCAAGCCATTGTCCTTATAAGATGTTGAAATCGTAATCTCATCATCTTTGTTGACTTCTGGCAATCCTGATAACGCTGCATAAGACCCATCTCCATTTTTAAATTCATAAAGCCATTTTCCTGTATCGTAAGCGATATAACTCCAATGAGTATCATCCACATATTTCGTTACAAAACGAAACCTCGTGTCTTTACTCTCACTTACAAGCTGAACCGTAGCACTTAAATCCTCTCCCGTAAACTTTTGGCTGGATAAGACAAATGCCTCCGGCTTTGCACCGCCAAAGTGCTCGTTTGCATTCCCACTTCCGGCTTTCAGATGTGCCATCATCTTCGGAGCTGCCAATACATCTAACGATGGCATATAACTCAAAAATGTCGTACACACCATGGCAGCAACTAACATAATTGCCGAAAGTTTTTTCATAAACTTTTTCATATTTCTCCTTTCTTTTTCCGTACAAACGCATATTATTTTTTGTTTTGTACCTTTCTCCCGTTTTTTATATTAGCATATTTTTCCAAAAGAAACACTATTTTTTTTGCTTTTTTCTCAAAAATAACTATTCGCAGCAGTTCGATCCTTGCAGCGCACTTCTTACTGCATAGGTCATAATTTTTATGCAATAAAAAATCCAGAATGCAGTATCTGCTTATACCACATTCCAGATTCATCAATCCTGTTTCAGATAATTTGCAAACTTTGTATAGTTCGGCAGCCATGTCAAATTGACTGTTCCAATCGAACCATTTCTCTGTTTTGCAATAATAATCTCTGCTACATTTTTCAATTCTGTATCTTTATTGTAATAGTCATCACGGTAAATAAACATTACCACATCGGCATCCTGCTCGATTGCCCCTGATTCACGTAAATCCGAAAGCATCGGTCTGTGCTCCGGTCTTTGTTCTACCGCACGGCTCAACTGCGACAATGCGATCACCGGCACATTCAGCTCTCTCGCCAGACCTTTTAACGATCTCGAAATATCCGAAATTTCCTGCTGTCTGGACTCACTTCTTCCTCCGACACGCCCTGTCATCAACTGCAAATAGTCGATAATAATCAATTCCAAATTATGTTCCAGCTTGTACTTTCTACATTTTGAACGCAGTTCCGAAATCGAAATACCCGGTGTATCATCGATGATCAGATTGGACTTCCCGATAATTCCCGCACTTTCAATCAGCTTTTCCCAATCCGAATCCTTCAAATTACCTGTACGAAGCGACTGAGAATCTACCTGCGACTCCAAAGAAAACAGACGGTTTACCAACTGCTCTTTTGACATCTCCAAACTAAAAATAGCAGTTGTTTTATTTTCTTTAAACGCCACATTCTGCGCAATATTCAACACAAACGCCGTCTTTCCCATGGACGGTCTCGCCGCCACAAGAATCAAATCAGAAGGCTGAAGTCCTGACATCTTATAATCCAGATCCAAAAAACCTGTCGGGATTCCGGTGACACTTCCATTCGTTTTCGATGCCTTCTCAATCTTTTCCAGCGCGCTCAGCACAACATCTTTTATCGGCACATAGTCTCCGGTATTTCTCCGCTGAACAAGTTCAAATACTTTCTTTTCCGTTGTCTCAAGCACCGCCTCCAACGGCTCTTTTCCAAGATAACAGATATTGGCAATCTCTTCATTTAACTTAATCAGTCGACGCAGCATCGCTTTCTCTGATACAATCTCTGCGTAATATTTTACATTCGCAGATGTCTGTACCGCGCTTAACAGATCCCTTGCAAATTCCAGACTGCTGACCTCTGCCGGGACATCCTTTTCCCGCAGACGATTCTGCAATGTGATCAGATCAACCGGTTTTCCTTCATTGAACAATTCCACTATAGTCTCAAACAGAATTCCATAAGCTGACTGATAGAAATCCTCACCGCTGATAATCTCTGACGAGGTCAAGATTGCTTCTTTGTCCATCAGCATAGCTCCGATAACTGCCTGCTCCGCCTCAATGCTGTGTGGGAGAACTCGTTTTATGAGTGCTTCTTCCATTGTCTGCCTCCTACGCTTCCTTCACAACCACTTTTAATTCTGCTGTTACTTTCGTGTGAAGTTTTACAGGTACATTGTGTGTTCCAAGCGTCTTGATCGCTTCTTTTAACTGTATCTTTTTCTTATCAATATCATATCCCATCTGCTCTTTTACAGCTGCTGCAATTTCTTTTGTAGACACCGAGCCAAATGTTCTTCCGCCTTCTCCTACTTTAATTGCAAGCTCCACTTTTCCTGCCTCAATCTTCTTTCCAAGTTCCTGCGCTTCTTCCAGCTGTTCCTGTGCAATCTTTTCATCATTTGCCTTTTTCAGTTTCAGATCATTCAGATTTTTGTTGTTTGCTTCCACTCCCAATTTTTTAGGTAAAATAAAATTCCTTGCATATCCGTCATTCACATTCACAATCTGTCCTTTTTTACCAAGCGCTTTTACATCTTCTAACAAAATTACTTTCATAACTAAATATCTCCTTCTTCTTTCATTGTATAGATCGTCTCTTTCAACGTCTCAATTGCCTCTTCCATATTGGTGTGCTGGAATTGGGCTCCGGCAGTATTCATATGTCCGCCTCCGCCGACACGTTCCATGATAATCTGAACATTCACTTCATCAATCGCACGCGCACTGACATAGATTTTTCCGTTATACTTGGTCAATACAAACGACGCTTTAATTCCATCAATGTTCAGAAGTTCATTCGCCGCCTGTGCACCGATGATCGTTGGACTGTCTATTTCCGCATTCTCATATCTTGCGATTGCATACTCATCACAGAACACCTCTGCACTACTTACAATCTCCGCTTTTGCACGGTAAGATTCCATATTATCACGGAAAATCTTCCGCACATAGGTAATATCCGCTCCGCATCTTCTCAAAAATGCGGCCGCCTCAAATGTTCTCACTCCTGTACGGTTCATAAAATTGTTCGTGTCGATCACAATTCCGGCATACATACTGTTTGCTTCCACATTTGTAATTCTCACATCATCTGTAATATACTGCAATACTTCTGATACCATCTCACACGAAGATGACGCATAAGGTTCAATGTAGGAAAGCACCGTGTTCTCAATCATATTGCTGCTCTGCCTGTGGTGGTCAAACACCACGATTGTCTTTGTCATCTTAAGCAGATCCGGACATTCCGTCATCTCCGGCTTATTCGTATCAACAACAACCGCCACCGTACTGTCATTAATGATCTCATCCACATCCTCCGATCTGATAAACATATCGTCCGGATACAGTGGACTTTCACAAAACGACTGATACAGCGGACGAACGGAAGATGTAATATCATTCAGCACAATGTAAGCCTTCTTTTCCATCGTCAACGCTGCACGGTAAATTCCAACTGCCGCGCCAAATGAATCCACATCTGCAATCTTATGTCCCATGACAATAACCTGGTCTTTCGCCGTGATAAACTCCCGAAGAGCCTCAGCCTTGACTCTGGCTTTAACCCTTGTGTTCTTCGATGTCTGTTCTCTCTTACCACCAAAATAAGTAATTCCACTGTTGCTCTTCACAACCGCCTGATCTCCGCCGCGGGCAAGTGCCAGGTCAATCGCCACACGGGCATAGTTATAACTTTGCGCGTATGTATCTGTTGCAATCCCTATACCGATACTCAGTGTGGCTGGCATTGTATTCCCGATATTAACACTTTTCGCCTCATCAAGCACCGCGAACTTATTCTTCTCCATCTCTTTATAATAGGACTTTTTGATCACGAAAAAGTATTTATCTTTTTCAAGCTTTTTCACAATACCGTCATTGACTGACATATATTGATTGATCTTTCTGTCAATCAACGCAACCAAAAGAGACTGTCGAACTTCCTCAACACTTTCCATAACTTCATCATAGTTATCGATGTAAATTAACCCTGCAACAAGCTTCTGCTCTTCATTTGCACGAATATACTCGTTCATCTCTGTAACATCACTCAAAGTAACTGTCACAAAATATTCTCTGCCTTTTCTCATCTGTAAGATATTCTCTGCCTCCTGCAAATCTTGCACAGGTACTTTAGACAGAATCGCACGGTAATCTCTTCCATTATAGCTTACTTCTTTTTCAATTGGCTTGTCTTTCTCTTTTGGAAATACGCTTCGATTCAGCTCCTGAATGTATTTGCTAAGATAGGTTCCCGTCTTCGCTTCGCTCCCAAACACTTCTGAAAAACAGGTATTATTCCATATAATCTGTCCATCTTCCAAAAGAATGGCATACGGAAACTGCAATTCCTTTAACAATACATTCTGTACCGATCCATATTGCGCCGCAAAATCAACCAGATCTGAAAAAATAATCGACTTATTATAGAAATATAACACCCCGACTATTACAATATACACCGCAACAAACAAACTCATAATTACCCCTGCACGTTTGTCCACAGAATATATCCACAGGTTCATTGCAATCAATAAAATTGACATCACTGCCGGCCACTGCATATACAGCCTCAGCATTCCTTTCAAATGTACGTCTTTTTTCATCTCTTTGCCCTCAAAATCCTAAAGTTTCAAATCCTATTATACCACTAATTGACCTATATGGAAAGCAAAAAAGAAGAGGCACTTACGTGCCCCTTCTCCGTCACAGTCTATTTTACTGTATTTTTAGCGCTTTTTTCTTCTTGCCAAAAATGCTGCAACTACCGCAAGAACCGCTGCCATTCCTGCCGCACCCCATCCGATTGGAGATGTTGTGTCGCCAGTTTTAATGACATTATCTTTACCTGTCACTGGATTTTTCGGTGCATTTGACACATCTTTTAACTCAGCATTCATCTTAGCTGTAATACTGATTAATTTGCTCAACGCATTGTCTACTTCCTCCTGAGTTGCATCTTTATCATTTAACACTGCTTTCGCTGCAACAAGTGCCTCCTGATATGCTTTCCAGTTTTCTTTTGAATGATTTGCTTCTTTGTAGAATCCAACACATTCATCATAGAATTTCTGAAGTTTAGACTTATCCGCTTGTGTTGTCTGATCTGTTGCTTTCACAAGACCTGCACGT
The DNA here is from genome assembly GCF_059731825.1 of Faecalimonas nexilis. Taxonomy (NCBI): domain Bacteria; kingdom Bacillati; phylum Bacillota; class Clostridia; order Lachnospirales; family Lachnospiraceae; genus Faecalimonas; species Faecalimonas nexilis. Next base: position 3,262,263 of record NZ_AP029189.1, read on the forward strand.
GCAGACGTTAATGCCGCAATTGCCTGATCAATCTCAGCCTGACTTGCATTTTCTTTTGCTGAAACTGCTTTTGCATTTTCTAATGCATTTGCAAATACTTTCCAGCTTTCTGCTGTGTAATCTTTTTCATTTAATCCACTGTACTGTGTGATCAAGTTATTTAATTCTGTTTTGTCACCTGCTTCTGGTGTCTCTACTGCTTCTAAGCCCTCGATAGCCTCTGTCAGGTTCGCTATTGCAAGAAGTACTTCATAATCTGTTGCTTCTGGATCAGCATAAACTTTCTCTGCTGCCGCAAGTTTTGTAGTTAATACTTCCCATGTCTCTGCTGTATAATTTTCTGCCTTTAATGCTTTTGCTGCATCAATCGCTGTCTGTAATCCAGATTTGTCAACTTCGATTGTAACGTCTTGTTTTGCTCCCATCAGACGAATTTCTGCTGCTGCTGAGAACTTGTTCGGTTGATCTCCTAATGTAGCTTTTGGCACAATCTTAACATTTGTTACATTCTCAATATTTTCAAATGTAACTACCTGCCATCCGCTTCCTCCAAAACTTGCATCTGCTACTTTCACATAATCCGCATCCGTCGTTTTAACCCAGATTTCTGCTTCTTTAATCACACCGTTTTTACCAGATCTCTGCTGAAGTCTCACTCCACCTACTGTTGTCGGTTCTGCAGTTGCAATATCAATCCATTGTTTATCAAAACTATCTACAGATGGTGAATACTGTGTATGCCAGATTGTATTCGCATCTCCATCTAATACATTACTTGCTGGTCCTTCGCTTCCTGTTGTTCCCTGCTGGCTTCCTGCAGTCGCAGTCATACCCTCTGTAGAGATATCTCTTGAGTCATCTGTTGCATCAAGACCTTTGGAATTATCCATTGTAACCATCGCACCTTTTAATGCATAGTATGCTTTTTCGATATCTTCCTGTGTTGAGTTATCTTTGTCAAGAGCAACCTGTGCTTTTGCGATTTCTTTTTGGAAGTTGTTCCATACTTCTGCTGTATAATCGTCTTCGCTATATTTTGTTTTTGCGTCTTCGATCAATGCCTTCAACGTATCTGCTGTAACTTCTTCATCTACTCTTTCAATTACAAGATTATCAAGAACAAGCTCTTGGTATCCACCAAAGTTTGCTGCTGATCCAGATGTTCCCTGAAGATCTGCTGCTTTATCTGTAGAATAGATACCGAACCATGTCTGTCCTGTAGAGTCACCTGTGATCTGAGTAGTATAGTGACCATCAGCATCTTTGCCCATTGCCATCGGAAGCTCTTCAAGTTGTACATTACCATTGTACTCACCGATTCCCACTGCTGCTGCATAGATTCCATCTGTTCCTGCCTGATAATCAAAGCTTACTTTGTATGTCACACCTGGTTCAAAACGGAAGTTCTGTGGAATCGTCTGGTATGCCAATGTAGATCTCTGTGTCAATCCGTTGATCTTCACTGACCATTTTCCGTCCAAAACATCATCCATCTTCTTCACATCCCAGCCTGCCTGTGTATATGGAGCATGTAATTCTGATAAGTGAATTCTGTTATCCTCAACACCTTCAATACCAGCTACTACAAATGGATAAAGTCCCTGTACGCTCTTTTCGAAATCCTGCTCGAATTTTACAACTTCACCTTTTTCGTTTGTTGTAATGTTCTTAGAGTCATTTTCAACGATACGTACATCATCGAAATATGTATCTCCCTCACCTGCTGCCTTTGAAAGTGTAAGTGTTACTTTACCGCTTTCTGGCGCTGTAAAGAATACATACATGTTCTGGAAGTAACTGCTTCCATCTACTGTTGCGCTAGAGTTACTGTGTGTATATGCTTTTACATAGTTCTTTGCAATTGAGCGAGTCGTATAGTTTGTTGCCAATACTTTATCGCCTGCTTTTACAGTCATAGATGCTTTTGCATCACTTCTGTTATCTACACCAACTAAAACTGCATACTGTTTTCCAGCCTCTAAGTCTGTCAGTTCCTGTGTCATAGATACTTTTCCGGATAATTTCATCATTGGGTTGCTATACTGACTCTTTGCAATCTCAGCTTTTCCTTCTCCGTCTTGTTTCCAAGCATCAAAGTTACCACTGTTAAATCCTGCATCTACGATGTGCATTCCTTCACTCCATGTAATCTCAAGGTTTGCTTCATCACCTTTACATACTACATATGGAGTTTCAGCGTCTGCCTCTAAAGTAATTTTTCCATCTACCACTTTAACAGTCTTTTCATCCGTCTTACCAAGGTCTGTCAATTTGTATACTTTGACATCCTTCAGACCTGACCAGCTGTCTGGGAGTTCCCATTCGCTTGATCCACCTTTTGTATTCCAGTGATATAATTTTTCATCTTTTGCATCTACTTCATCACCAGTCTCAGAATCCCAGATCCATGGAAGCAGATATTTTTCTGTTCCGCCTTCTCCGTTATCGCCTCTTGCAACAGCACCTGTTGCGATTACCTTACCGTTCAATGTCATTGTTCTGTCACGGTATGCCGCTTCATCCGGATTGTCAGATCCTCTTTCAAGAACAAGTGTATCGTCACCATCTTTTAATGTGATCTTCATCTCCGGTGTCCATGTGTAAGCTTTTCCATCCGGATCATTCTTGGTAAATGAGTTTTCAGAATCTTCCCAGTCTGTGATTTCATAGTGCTGAATAAATTTTGTTGTCAGATCATGTGTATAAAGGTTCTTGATGTAAGCATCGTAATCATTACGTCCTTGCCATCCTTCGAAGTCTTTCATGTTGTATCCACCAAGGAGTGGTGCCATTGCAGCTCCGCCGTATGATGGATAATCACCTACCCATGAATCTTTCTGATGGTTACGTAAGAAACGCATTACCTCGCTGTTCTCACCTTTTAATTTATATCCACCATATGTAAGGTCTGTTGCCCAGTGCTGGAATGTGGAATCATATTCATTCGCTGATCCCCACTCTGTAGCCATACGCCATCCATTATCATTGATCTCTTTTGATAACTTACGTGTCTGCCAAGAGTCATCGCTTCCACCTGTCTTATTTCCCCAAATATCTACATATACGAAGTCTAAGTTCTGTCCGACTTTTTCTTCTAACTCATCAAAACGTTTTTCACGAAGTCCCATTCCAAGATCGTATACACTGTCGATTCCGATACCTTGGTCAATCCAGTTCCATCCATAACGAAGGTTCCCGTTTGCATCACGTCTTACTAAGTCTTCACTAAATGCTTTTGCTTCTGGATACATCTCACCTGCATTGACATGGATACCAAATTTTGCTCCATACTCAGCACCTTTTGTCATCAGTGTGTTCATATCCTCTGCTCCACCGATTCTCTCTCCGATGTCTGCGTAATCAGGATGTCCTGAATCATGACCTTCATTACCATATCCTTTTAATAATACGGACTGTCCAAGTCCATCTGTATGCATTGACACACGTTTTACGTTATCCAATGTTGTAAGGAATGGGTTCTGGGCCTGTCCACCAAAGTTCATTGCAATACGATATGCAACTAATTCCGGCACTTCTTCACTCTTATATGGATTGTGCATAATGTCACGGAATGCTACCGCACCATCCTGCCAGTCAATCTCTTCATCACCGTTCACATTTCCGGCGATTGTAACTTTTGCCTGTGGAGTATCTGTCTCATCTACAAGATGCCATGTTCCTTTCGAATCTTGTTCTTCTCTGTGCCAGTACCATTTTGTACTTCCAAGCCCCAAAGATACATAACCGTCTTTTTCTTCTGTAGTTGCCATGACTCTTGTGTTATGGCTTCCTCCAGATACGCCAACCGCTTTTGCAGAACCTTCATTCTCAGAGTTGCTCCATAATCCGGCGCTCATCTCGCTGTTTGAGATAAATGCATACATATAATCCTGTGAAAGTTCTGTGTTAGCTGTAATCTCATGATACTCATCACCGCTGATTGTTGTATTAGAAGACATTAATGCGCCTTTTAAGTTTGCATTTTCCTGTGTGCTATTTACAGAAATCAAGCTGTGATTTGGGATCTCAATGCTCTGTATTGCATACACATGTCTTTTATCTACTATTTTTGTTTCATCCAAATTATTTTTTACTTTTGTAATCTCAAATGAAACTGTATCATCTTTTGCAACTAACTCTGCTGTAAGAACTGCATCAATTGTATCACCTGATTTTACAGTCAGCTCATAAGTAGCTTTGTTGTCTTTAAACGTTGCTTTCACATCATCTTTAGAAAGTTTGATGTCTGTTCCGTTGATACGGATTGTGTTGATCTCTGAAGTCTGTCCATAGAATGTCTTTCCTTTCAGATCACCTTTTTTCATCTCGTATCTCACAACGCTTGGGAAGTTCTTTGCTACATGAACATCCATATAATCTGTAGAAAGTACTTCTGTCTCTACTTCTGCAACTTTTTCTAATTTTACAGTCTCAACTTTCAAATCTTCATCTGCTACTGTCACAGATTTTGTTGCTGTCTGATATCCTGTTTTTGCAACTGTCATATCATATGTTCCAGCTGCCAATTCCAAAGAATATGCACCTGACTTATCTGTTGTTGCTGTTTTATCACCAACTTTGACTGTAGCACCTTCCAAAACTTTGTTATCTGCGTCAGTTACTGTTCCTGTTACTGCATATGTAGCTGCTTCTTTTTGTCCTGTGTAGTGAATGTCTTTGATAAGGACATCAGACACATGCCCTGACCAGCTTGTACACTTGAATGCAATCTGAGTTCCAAGAACATCTTTGATAGAACCAAACTCTTCATTTGTAAATACAGCCTGATCATTTAATTTCAATGTCATCTTCTGATCTGCTGTCCACTCAATGCGTACATTCACTTCCGCATTGTCTTTTGGCGCAGCTGTTCTTCCGCCTGTAAAATAAGCTCCATTACCATCTTTATATTTCTGCCAGAACCATCCTTGGTTATCATATCCGATAAACATACCGTTCTTTGCAGTATTATATCCAAGATATACACCAAATCTGTCACTATTATCCTGACTTGTATTTGCATTGTTTGATTTCATTGTGAATGAGAAATATCCCGCTTTTGTAAAATCAAATTTGTTTGGGTTCACAACCATCAATTGTTTTCCACTGTTAGGAGTATTGTCATTCTGTGCTCCTGATTTTAAATTAAGCCATCCGTTTTCTACTGCACATACTGCGTCTTCGCCAGCTTCGTTTTCCAGAGTCCAAGCATCATTGATTCCATCTTCCAGTACTGCTGTCTCTTCTGCTTTTTCTGTCTTTTCTTCTGTAGCAACAGATTCCTCTGCTGATACAAGCTGAAGATTAGACGGAAGCATTGTACCTGTCATAGATGCAACCATAGCCAGACTCAATAGTCTTAAGACCATTTTCTTCTTCATGTTTTACCTCCTGTCTTTCAATTGGTCGTTTTCACAACCAGTTATATTGAATTTCATATTTGATTATACCAAATCACCAATTTTTGGCAATACACTTTTCGCATTTACGGTTTTTTGTACAAAAAAATGTATATATTGTGCAAATAGGCAGGATGCACGTATGCACATCCTGCCTATTTTCTATGCTTATAACATCCAATTCTTTTCATCGCAAAAAAGCCGAGAGATAACTCTCTCGGCTTTTAAATGCTCTCTATGAATTATTTTAATTCTACAGATGCACCTTCTGCTTCTAATTTAGCTTTGATTTCTTCAGCTTCTGCTTTAGAAACACCTTCTTTGATTACTTTAGGAGCTCCGTCTACAACTTCTTTAGCTTCTTTTAATCCAAGTCCTGTGATTTCACGAACAACTTTGATTACTTTAACTTTAGATGCTCCTGCAGATGTTAATTCTACGTTGAATTCATCTTTTTCTTCAGCTGCTCCAGCTGCGTCTCCACCTGCTGCTGCAACTACAACACCTGCTGCTGCAGATACACCAAATTCTTCTTCACATGCTTTTACTAATTCATTTAATTCTAATACTGATAATTCTTTGATCGCTTCGATCATTTCAGCTGTTGTTAATTTTGCCATTTTATTTACCTCCATTGTTTTAAATGCTTTGATTTTCAGGACTGTATCCTGTATGATTCTTTTAGAATCCTCTCTGAGTCTTACAATTACTCAGCTGTTACTTCTTCTGCTGCTTCAGCTGGAGCTTCTGCTGCCTCTCCACCTTTTTCAGCGATTTGATTAAGAACACGAGCGAAGTTTGTAATAGGTGACTGAATGCTTCCAAGGAATTTGGAAAGTAATTCTTCTCTTGAAGGGATTTTTGATAATTCCTGAACTCCAGCAACATCATATACTGTTCCTTCAACCACACCTGCTTTTACTTCTAATTTTTCAGCTCCTTTTGCAAATTTGCAAATAATTCTAGCTGGTGCTGTAGCGTCATCTTTAGAAATAGCAATAGCACTTGGTCCTTCTAAGTATTCGTTCAATCCTGCAAAATCAGTTCCTTCGAACGCTCTTTTCATCATTGTGTTTTTGCAAACTTTGTAGATGATTCCTGCTTCTCTTAATTGTTTACGTAATTCTGTATCCTGAGCTACAGTTAATCCACGATAATCAACTAATACAACTGATGCTGCATCTTTTACGTCCTCAGCGATTGCTGCAACGATTGGTTGTTTCAATTCAACTTTTGCCACGAATGGTGCACCTCCTTATAGATTATTGTGTACCGCCGTTCGAATAAAGATAAAAAATCCTCTCGCCACACGACAAGAGGACAGTAAATTCACATAATTCATCGAATTCAAATCTCCTCGGTAGGCGTTCACTACTTATGCCTTACGGCACCTACTGTCTTCGGCAGTTTTCTAATATAAGTTATCATATTTTTTTCTATATGTCAAGCTATTTTTGTAATTTTCCAATGGTAATTTCGAGGGATTTCCTCTGATTCAACCGAACGGCTGTAAAATAGAAAGAATTATTGCCAAACTAAAATTTAGTAAGGCAATAATTCTTTTTGTATATTTTTGAATATCAATTATACTAATTTAGCTGGGTTAATTTTCACACCCGGTCCCATTGTAGATGTTAAAGTAACGCTCTTTAAGTACTGTCCTTTAACAGCTGCTGGTTTCGCTTTCATAATTGCATCAATAAGCGTCTGGAAGTTGTCCGCTAATTGTTCTTCTGTGAAAGAAGCTTTTCCAAGTGGCACATGGATAATGTTTGTCTTGTCTAATCTGTATTCGATCTTACCAGCTTTGATATCGTTAACAGCTTTTGTAACGTCCATTGTTACTGTACCAGCTTTTGGGTTTGGCATTAAACCTTTTGGTCCAAGTACACGACCAAGACGTCCAACAACACCCATCATATCTGGTGTAGCAACTACAACATCAAATTCAAACCATCCTTCGTTCTGAATCTTCGGAATTAAGTCTTCTGCTCCTACGTAATCTGCTCCTGCTGCTTTTGCTTCTTCAGCTTTAGCATCTTTTGCAAATACTAAGATACGAACTTTTTTACCTGTTCCGTGTGGCAATACAACAGCACCACGGATCTGCTGGTCTGCATGACGTCCGTCACAACCTGTTCTGATGTGAGCTTCAATTGTCTCATCGAATTTCGCTACTGCAGATTTTTTAACTAATGCAACTGCTTCTTCTTTGTCGTAAAGATTTCCTCTTTCGATCAATTTCGCAGCTTCTACGTATTTCTTTCCTCGTTTCATATTCAATAACCTCCTAGTGGTAATATCGGGAGAGCCCCTCCCACGTTACATGTTTACAATTTTACTCTTCTACTGTTACACCCATACTTCTGCATGTTCCTGCGATCATGCTCATAGCAGCTTCTACTGTTGCAGCATTTAAGTCTGGCATTTTTAATTCAGCGATTTCCTGTAACTGAGCTTTTGTGATTGTAGCTACTTTTGTTTTGTTCGGAACTCCTGAACCCGATTTTAAACCACATGCTTTTTTAATCAAAACTGCTGCCGGTGGTGTCTTTGTGATGAAGCTGAAGCTTCTATCATTGTAAACTGTGATAACTACAGGGATGATCAAATCACCTTGATCTGCAGTTTTAGCATTGAATTGTTTTGTAAATTCAACAATGTTTACACCATGTTGACCAAGAGCTGGACCAACCGGTGGTGCTGGAGTTGCCTTTCCAGCTGGAATCTGTAATTTAATATAACCTTGTACTTTTTTTGCCATTTTGTGTACCTCCTTGTGGTATTCGCGGGGATTTCCCTCCCACTTTTATTTGTTACATTTTTTTCACTTCTGCGAAACTTATTTCTACTGGCGTTTCACGACCAAACAATTCTACATTGATTACTAAACTTTGTTTTTGAGCATTCACTTCCTGGATTACTCCAATAGTATCTTTCCATGCTCCTTTGGTAACTTTTACAACTTCACCAACTTCAAAGTCTACAACAATGTCTGCATCCATAATTCCAAGAGCGTCGATCTCAGCCTCTGTAAGCGGAACCGGTTTGGATCCCGGACCTACAAATCCTGTTACCCCTCTGGTATTTCTTACAACATACCATGTGTCATCATTCATAATCATATGAATCATAACATAACCAGGAAACATTTTTTTCTGAGCTGCTTTCTGCGTTCCGTTTTTCATCTCAACAACTTCCAGCATAGGAACTCTTACTTCTAAGATCTGATCCTCAAGGTGTCTGTTTTCAATTGTCTTATCAATGTTTGCTTTTACTTTGTTTTCATACCCAGAATAAGTATGAACTACATACCATTTTGCTTCTGACATAAAATCACCTTTCATAATTGCTGGCAGCCATTACTTCACTAAGAAGTCGACACCATATTTTACAATGACATCAACAACCGCAATAATTGCTCCTAATACTATCGAGCACGCCGTAACTGCCACAGTCTGCTTAGCAAGTGTTTTTTTATCCGGCCAAATGATCTTTTTAAATTCTGCTTTAAGACCTTTGAACCAGCTTGTCTTTTTGGCTTTCTCTTTTTTTTCAGCCATTCCGTTCACTTCCTTTCCACAAACTATTTTGTTTCTTTGTGCATTGTGTGTGATTTGCAGAACTTACAATATTTTTTTGTTTCCATACGTTCCGGATGAGTTTTCTTATCCTTTGTCATATTGTAGTTACGCTGTTTACATTCTGTACATTCCAATGTGATTCTTGTGCGCACAACTTCCACCTCGCTTTATTTATTTCTTTTACGTGTTACATGGCAGTTTGCGAGACTGCCCAATTTTAGGCATAAAAAAAAGACCTACTTCCATTCGCTAGTACAGTTTACCATACCAGCGAATGGGCGTCAAGTCTTATTTTTTCATATCGATTTTCTCAATATACCGATTTATTTTTTATTTTTTTCTTTTTTTGCTGATAATCACACCAACAATTGCACCGATTGCAAGAACTGCTACAACAACGATTCCTACAACTGCACCTGTCGACATGTTATCTCCTGTTTTTGCAGCCTTCTGATCTGATTTTTTATCCTCTGAAGGCTTTTTGTCCGGCTCGTCTTTCGCTTTCAGGTTATCCTTTGCAACCTTCAAATCTTTTGCCGCTTTATCTACTGCCGCCTGATCTGCATTCTCATCGTTAAATACTGCCAATGCTTTGTCGTATGCTTTTTGCACTGCCTCTGCACTTTCTGCTGTATACAATGAGAAATCAAGTTTTTCTGTCTCTTTCAGCAAGTCTTCCAAAGCATCCTTATTCGGAATCAGTCTCAAAGCAAAGATTGCCTGCTGCAAGCTTGTATACGCACTGTCAACTTCCTTCTGAGTCGCTTTCGGATTGTCATATACTGTCTTCGCTCCTGCGAGGGCTGCTTTCAATCCTTCTACTGTGACAGGTGTATACTTTGTAAGGTCATAGCCTTCTGCCTTTTTAATCATTTCGAGAAGCTTCGCTTTATCAACTTCCACTACAACTTCATCCTTCAAACCTTCAATTGCCGCCTTCAGTTCTGCAACCATTGCGTCCAATTCTTCCTGAAGTACATTTCCTGATGCAAGCAGTTTTTCTGCTTTTGCAATCGCTGTATTCAATACTGCTACAGATTCCTCTGTTTTTCCTTCTGTAGATGTGTTCTTCGCAAGATCCAATGTTACCTTAAGGTCTGTCGGATTTCCGATAAATCCAAGAAGATGTACTTTGCCAAGAAGTAATTCGTAAGCTGCATCTACCTGTTCCTGTGTGGCAGCTGTATCTGCATTTACTGCCTCAGCATCTGCGAGCGCTTTCTCAAATGCTTCTTTTACAGCATCTACAACCCACTGATATTCTTCTTGTTCTTTTTGGCTGTTTGCGTATTCAATCAATGCAGTCAAGTTTGATTTATCTGCCTTTTCAGGCTCTTCATTTTTCTCAAACACCGCATATACTGTCATGTCTGCATTTACCACTGTGTCTTTTGTCACTGCTTCGCCTGTTCCGTCTGCTTTTGTATTCCAGCCTACGAATGTGTATCCGTCTTTTGTCGGATTAGCCGGAAGTTTATCGCCGATTGCACTTCCCTCTTCCACTACAACTTCTTGTGTTGTTCCATCTACATTGAATGTAACTGTGAACTGTGCTGCATTTTCTTTGAACACTGCATATACTGTCATATCTTCACTCACTACAGTATCTTTTGTCACTGCATCACCTGTTCCATCTGCTTTTGTGTTCCATCCTGTAAATGTATAACCTTCTTTTGTTGGGTCTGCCGGAAGTTTATCGCCAATTGCTTTTCCTTCCTCTACTTTTACAACCTGAGTTGTTCCGTCAATATTAAATGTTACAGAGAATTCCTTCGGTGTCGGATCCGGTGTCTCAGTCGTCTGAACTTCCACTCGAACTTCAGCTGCACTCATAAATTTGTTCATCTGATTTCCAACGCCATATGTTTCTACACCTACTAAACGGATAAATTTCGTTGTTGTAGGAGTTTTTAATACTGCCTCTTTTGCTCCGTCTTCTACCGGCCATTCACCTTCAGAAACAGATTTCCATGTTTCTCCGTCATCACTGCACTCTACACGGTATTTTGTTACTGTTCCATTCTTTTCTCCACCGGATGTGCTATTTCCATTCTTCGGAGTGTAGATGAATTTTGTTATTGTCTGTGGCTCATCTAATTCCAGCTGGAACCAGCGATCTTTTTCTGCAAGTGTTCCACCTACCGGATTCCATGATGAATGCCACCATGTTCCCATGTTATCATCCAATGCTTTTTCAGGTCCAAAGTTTGCCTGTACACTTCCTGCCGTTGCAGTTGTCTTGCCTGGATCATAAATCTCTGTGTCTCCCGGTTCTGGTTCCGGATCTACTGCTACGTCTGCTGTTCTGACACGAAGTTCGGCTGCTGACATATGAGCATCCACTCCACTGTCTGCATATGTATGAACACCTGTCAAGCGTACATATTTTGCCTGTACCGGTTCATCAAATAATGCAATCTGCCAATCTGCGTTATCTTTATCCCATGTACCTGTAGAAACCGTCTTCCAAGCAGAACCATCCATACTGTACTCTACTTTGTACTCTGTGACTGCACCATTCTTAGAGTTACCCTGTCTTCTTAAGTAGCGAAGTCCATCTAAGGTCGGATAATCTTCTCCCTCTTTTGGTTGCATTTCTAATGTAATCGCACGTTTTACAACATTTGTCGCTTCATTTGTATTCCAATTTGTATGCCAATATGTAGCCGTATTATTATCTAATACAAATTTTGCAGGACCTTCATTTCCTGATGCCGGATTTAATTCACTTGCAGCCGTTACTGACATCTGCGCTATCGGATAATCACGGCTGTCATCTCCCGGAAGGATTGATTCTTCCTCGTCAAGTCTAACTTCGAATCTATTTCTTACATTGTGATCCTCTGATTCCATAATCATGCGAATCACGTTGTCTTTTACCGGCAATACAGTCAACGCTGCATTGTCTGCTGTTTTTGCTTCCACTTTACTTGCATCCGTCTCCGGTGTAGAATAGCTGCTCAATGAAAGCGCTGCTTCCGGAATTGCCTTTCCGGCAATTTTTACTTCTGCAAGTTTTGCAGTTGTATTTGTTGTAAATGTACCGACTGCTTTCTTCAACTCAATCTCTGTAATACCAACACACTGTTTGTCTGCAGGACTTACCACCTTGAATTTCACAAATGTCGCTGTCGTAGGTGCAATCTCATATGTGTATGCTTTCACACGATTGTTTTCTGTTCCAATTGTCTCTTTCGCTTCTACTTTAGTCCAATCATCTTTTCCTGTCTCTGAAACATAGATCTCTGTTGTTCCGGCTGCCGGGAACTGCATCGCTCCATTGTCTCTTGAGAAGTGGATTACAATCTGACCGATTCTCTGCTGTGTATCATACTCAAATGTGATTTCCGCATCTTTGTCGCCTTTTTTAGTACTGTTTGCCCAGTTACTCCAGCAGTCTTCATTCGGTCCACCATCACTGTTATTACCGATTGTTGTGCTTCCATTCTTGATTGCATCTAATGTATCAGATTGATCTTCTTGTGCAATATCCTGTGTCAATTTTGCTGCTCCGGAAACGCTGTCACCAATCTCAATTTTCTCTTCTGCCACACGAACAGTTGCTGTTACATCTAATTTACTTCCGAATACATCTGCAGTTCCGTTTACCGTCACAATCTCTCCCGGTTTTGCATATGCAGACGCATCTTTTGTCTCCCATGTCACAGGGAATGCTGCGGAAAGAATTGTTCCATCCGGCATAACAGCCTGTCTCGAAGTTGGAAGCGTTGGTTTTGTATTCTGAGAAGTTGTTGTCGAATAGTTTAACAGCGCTGCCACTTCATCAATCATATTGACTACGACAGAGACGTTGCATCCCTCTGCAGTTCCACCTGCAACAAAGCTTCCCGCTTTGTTTGTCTGATCTTCTGTAATCTCTCCCCATTTCACATCAACCTCTTTTGATGTTCCATCGGAGTAATTTGCTTTGATTTTAGCCGGAAGTACCGGTTTTTCTCCAGTCTTCACATAGAATACTCTTGAATACTCAAAGCTTTCAATATGTGTTTCTTCTGCTTCCTCAGAAGCTTTTGCTGTCACTTTCACAGTTGCAGATTCCAAATCTTTTGAACTTGCAGTCACACTGATTTCTCCTGCCTTGTCAGTTGCTTGAACAATTGCAACCAATGAACCATTGTATGCATTGCGATTGTCATCCTGATATGACTGGTGGTCTGCCTGTTTACCATTATCAACACCTACCAGCGTACCGCCTTTGACATCGAATTTCACATTGTTCTTTGCATTTGGAACAATATTTCCGTCTTTATCTGTCACATCTACTGTCACATATACAAGATCTTTTCCATCTGCTGTGATTTCTTTTCTGTCAGCTGTCGCTTTTAATTTCTTAGCTTCTCCTGTTGTTTTTACAACAGAGCGACCTTCTGTCTTTTCAATCACTTCGCCTTTTTCATTATAAGCAACGGCTTCCAATGTTCCCTCCTCATACGGAACATCGAATGTCATATACATACTTGTGTGTCCACTCTTTCCTTTTACAGTCTGATATGTATATCCTGCATCCGTTGTCTTCTTCTCAAACTCCTGTGTACCGACTACTTTGTCATTTAATTTTAATTCTACCTTCGCTGCATCAGAATATACAACAACCTCCACTTTTCCACTGCTGTCTTTCATCAAACTGTCTTCATTCCAAGTTGGAAGGACGTGTAATGTGTTCACATCCTCGTTCCACTGGCTTTGATAGAAGTAATAGCTGTCTTTTGGAAGTCCTGCCGTATCCACAATACCGAAGTAAGAGTTTTTCGGTGACGGCCAAGAAGTTGCTGCTCCAGGTCCTGTACCATTCGCAGGCGTTGGCTCTCCGAGATAGTCAAATCCGGTCCATACATACTCACCTGCCACAAAGTCTCTTGTGATAACATCATACCACGCAGAACTTGCAACAGCTCCCCAACCAACCGCTGACTTATCATAGGAAGTCAATTGTTTTTCTGAGTCAAGCTTATTGCTTTGTTTTGTTGTATAAACGCCACGGCTATTTACTGCTGATGCAGTCTCAGAACCATATAAATTCCATTTTGGATAGGTTCTATGCAAACTATCGTAACTATCCCCTTTTGAATAGTTTGTTCCAGATGCTCCACCTACTTCTGTCAACTGGTTGGCAATCTGAATATGCTCATTATTCGCATTCCCAACTGCACCTTTAACAGCATTACTTCCAATTGTAAGAATTCTTGTGTCATCGACTTCTTTTGTCCATTGAATCAATTCTGCTGCTTTTTCATCATATCCGCTTCCACCGGCTCCCTCCTGAATCTCATTTCCGAGAGACCACATAATGATAGCCGGGTCGTTCTGTCCTCTTCCGACAGTTGCTTTCAAATCAAACTCTGCCCATGTCATATTTTCTTCTGCACCGAGAATCTGATTTCCTTCTTCGATCGTCTTATTAAACCAAGTTGCATAATCGTTAGAGTTTGTATTTTTGTGGAACATCCAACCGTCAAAGAACTCATCGATTACAATCATTCCTTTTTCATTGCAGACATCAATCAACGCAGATGCTGCCGGGTTGTGTGTCACACGGATAGAGTTACATCCCATTTCCTTCAGAATTTCCACCTGACGTTCAATAGCGCGTCTGTTCGCTTCAGCTCCTAATGCTCCCTGATCATGGTGCATACATACACCTTTCAGTTTCACATTTTTGCCGTTTAATGAAAATCCTTTTTCTGTATCAAATGAGAAATATCTAAATCCATATTCTGTCTCATATGTGTCTACTACATCCTCTCCAACCTTCACTTCTGTGCGGACTGTATAGAGATTCGGGCTTTCCGGGCTCCACATTTTCGCGTCTTTCACGTTCATTGTAGCTTCCACGTCAACGCTCTGCCCAGCTGCCACTGTCTTACTTTCTGTAGTAACCTCTCCTACTTTTGTATCTTTTCCTTTTTCAAACATTGTATGAGTCACTGTAACTGCCTTTTCTGCATCAGACTCATTCAAAACTGTTGTCTTAATATTTGTATTTTGGTTGCCTTTAGCTAAATCCGGAGTCTCAACCTTCACTCCATTCAAATCCACATGTACTTTATCTGTTGTTGTCAAATATACACTTCTGTAGATACCACTTCCTGAATACCAACGGCTGGATGGTGTCTTGTGATCTACTTTTACTGCGATTGTGTTGACCTCTCCAACCTTCACATAATCTGTGATATCAAACGAAAATGGTGTATATCCATATGGATGCGTACCTACCTCATGACCATTTACATAAACGGTTGCATTCATATAAACGCCATCAAAATCAAGTCTTACCTCTTTTCCTTCCATTGCTTTATCGAGCGTAAAGTTCTTGCGATACCATCCTGTTCCGCCTAAAAGATAAGCACTCTCAGCTTCTCCTGACTGTGTGTATTCCTGCTCGATACTGTAATCGTGAGGCAATGACAATTGTCTCCACTGTGAGTCATCAAACGTCGGCTGTTCCGCACCTGATGCATCACCAAAATAAAATCTCCAGTTGTCATCAAAATTCTGAGAACGTTCTGTCTTGCTTCCATACTGGTTCACATAAACAGTTTCTTTTTCAGAACTCATCTGTGTGTTCGAATCCGAACGCATAACAGCTGATTGGTCCGCTGCAAATACAGCAGTAGGGAGTCCCATACCCTGAACTGTGAGCATTGTCGCCATAGCAACTGCTCCAATACGTGATATTTTCCTTTTCTTCATTTTCTTCTTCCTTTCCTGCCCTTCGGCATAACATATAGATACGAATTGATATCTTTTTTAATTATAGTACCTTTTAACCGTCAGTGTCAATTTCAAAAACCGCTTTCTTGTATCTTTTAACCAAACAAACCGTTCCCTCTCTTCTTTTTATAGTAAACTATAACCATCACATATCGACCAACCAAAACATAAAAAAGAGAGCCGCAAATACTTAACGTATCCACCGCTCTCTTTTTCACAAATTTCAAACATTCAAATCAATGTTCCATTGTTTTATTTTTTTCTTTTTTTGCTAATAATCACACCAACAATCACTCCGATTGCAAGAACTGCTACGACAACAATCCCCACAATTGCACCTGTCGACATATTATCACCTGTTTTTGCAGGTTTCTGCTGTGGCTTTTGCCCTGGTTTTTCTTCCGGTTTTGGATCAGGTGCTGCTGTTCCAGCTTTTTCCAATCCTTCAACCGCCTTAGCTACCGCATCAACTGCTGCCTGAAGATCTTCTTTTGAAATATCTTCATCAGCAAGCGCCGCTTTTAAGTCATCCATAGCCTCAGCATAAACCTTCCAGCTGTCTGCTGTGTAATCGTCTTTTTCATAATACGCGAGACAGTCATCATAGTATTTCTGTGCTGCAGCTTTATCGACATTTTCCGGAACAGACGGCTCTTCTTTTTCGACCAAAGCTTCCCGAGCAGCTTTCAGCGCTTTACATGCCTCATCTACTTCTGCCTGTGTTGCATCTGCGTTTCTGCTTACAGTGTAAGCATCTGCCAACTCCTGCGCAAATACTTTCCAGCTGTCTGCTGTATAGTCATCCTTATTCAAAGCTTCTGCCGCTTTAATCGTTTTATCAAGCTCTGTCTTATTTGCTTTCTTCACAAGCGCTTCCATAGCTTCATTCAATCCATCTGTTGCCGCTTTCACAGAAGCCTGTGATACATTTTCATCTTTTTGAACTGCTGCTGCAGCTTCCAACGCTTTTTCAAATGCTTCCCATGAACCTGTAGTGTAATCAGCTTCATTTAATTTACCAGCCGCTTCCATCGCTTTGTTCAATTCTGTCTTATCTGCTTTCTTCACAAGCGCACCCTTTGCTGCTTCTAACGCTGCAAGTGCTTCATTTACATCTGTCTGTGTCGCTTTTTCATCTTTTTCAACTGCTTTTGCAGCGTCCAATGCTTCTTTAAATGCTTTCCAGCTGTTTGGTGTAAACTCTGCTTCCTTCATTTCACCTGCCGCTTCGATAGCTTCCTGTAAAGCTGTCTTATCTACTTTTTCAGGCTCCTCACCTTTTGCTACACGAACACGAAGCTCTGCAATTGCCATATCGGACGTCTTCACTTCACCGTTAGACATTGTCTCAACACCTGTGATACGCACATATTTTGCTTCTGTTGGCTCTGTAAAGTCTGCTGTCAGCCATCCATCTTTTGGCTCCCAGCTGCCTTCAGCAACTTTTGTCCACTCTTCGTTGTCCATGCTGACTTCCACTTTGTATTTGCTGATAAATCCATTTTGATCGCCCTGTGTTAAGTTCGTTCCCTCATATCTTGGGTAATAACGAAGCTGATCTAATGTAGCTGCTTCTTTCAATTCCATTGTGAACCACAACTGGTCTGCTGTAGACGCCGGGTTCCATGATGAATGCCACCATGTATTTGTTTTTCCGTCAAATGCTTTTTCCACACCGTTTCCAGGCTGTGTACTTCCTGCTGTTCCTGTAATCATTCCTACCGGATAGTCTTCTCCCGGTTTCACTTCCGGCTCTTCCGGATCCGGAGGTGTCACTTCTTTTTCAGAAACAACACGGAACTCCGCTGTTGTCATATGCAAATCTCGTCCAGCTTCTGCAATTGTATGAACACCAATCAAACGAACCTGTTTTGCCTCTACTGCTGGGAATGTTACTAACTTCCAGCCAGTTGTTGGGTTATCCCATGTGCCGCTTGCCAAATCTTCCCATTTACCGTCATCTGTCGCACGGTACTGTACTTTGTATTCTGTAACATGTCCATTATTTCCATTTCTTGGTAAATAACGGATTGCACTCACTTCTGTTGGTTCATCTAAGCTTACACCAATCCAACGCTTGTTAATATCCTGTCCTTCTGTCGTGCTCCAGTTTGTATGCCAGTATGTATTTGCTTTTCCGTCTAATACAAAATCATCTGGACCCTCATTTGTAGTTCCCGGTAAGTATTGGCTTCCTGAAATCGCCGTCAGCTTATCTACCGGATAGTCTTTGCTGTCGTCGTCCGGAGACATTGGTTTCTCCTGCTCCAAATAGATAACAAATGTATTTTTTGTTCTATGGTCTTCAGACTCTATCAAAATACGAATCTGTTTGTTATGTACCGGTAATACCGTTACTGCCGCATTATCTGCTCCAGCTGCTGTCACGGTAGCTGTTTTGTCTAATGTGTAATATGCATTTTCTGCAAGCTCTTCTGCTGTCAATGCTTTTCCATTCACTTCAAGAGAAGCAAGTTTTGCTGTTGTGTTTGTCTTATAAGAACCAACTGCTTTTTTGATTTCAATCTCCGTGATACCGGTACATGGCTTGTGACCAGTCGTCAATACCTCATCACTGTTTGTAACTGCAACCTTGAACAATGTAGCTCCAACCGGATTGAACTTATATGTATATGCTTTCACACGACCATTCTCTTCTCCAATTGTTTCTTCTGCTACAACTTCCTGCCAGTCATCACCGTCATTTGCTTTCACATAAAGCTTTGTTGTTCCTGCCTTTGGATAACGTGCAGATGCACTGTCTTTAAAGAAATGAACTGTCACTTCTCCAATTACTTGTTGTGTAGCATATTGGAATGTAATTTCCGCAGTGTTATCTCCGGCTTGAGAATTTTTATAATTACTCCACGCTGTTGGATTTGGTCCGCCGCTTGTGTTGTCTGCAATTGCAGTTTTTCCATCCCAAACTGCATCCAGCGTATCGGACTGCTTATCTTTTTCAATATCCTGTGTCAGCTGAGAAGGATTATCTACTGACCCAACAATCTCATACGTCTCTTCTTGTACACGAATCGATGCTGTAACTTCCATTGCAGTTCCCAAAACATTCGACGTACCATTAACTGTAACAATTCCAGGCTCGTCATATTTGGTCTTGTCTACTTTTCCCCAAGTTACAGGGAATGATACATTTAAGACTGTTCCATCCTGTGCAATTGCAGGTCGTGTTGTCGGAAGATTCGGTTCCGTTCCCTTCGGTGTTGTTGCAGAATAATTCATTAAACCACCTAATTGGTCAATGACATTTACTGTAACAGAAACTTTATATTTTCCATCTACGAGACCATTCACAACAAAGCTTCCTGTTGTCTCCTTAATTTCATCCCATTTTACCGGTAAGTCTTTCTCTGTTCCGTCTTTAAAACGAGTTTTGATTGTCTCCGGCAATTGTACTTTACTGCCTGCTTTTACATAATAGTGTTTTGACATGTAGAAGCTGTCCACCTGAGTTTTATCTACAGTTCCGTCTTCCACCTCTGTTGTCGTAATCTCAACAGTATCCAACGTCAATCCGTCAGCTTCTGCTTTTACCGTAATCTTTCCTGCATCTTTTGTTGATTGCACGATTGCAACAAGAGAACCATTGTACGCATCACGGTTGTCATCCTGATATGACTGATGGTCTGCCTGTTTTCCGTTGTCCACACCAACTAAAGTACCTGCGCCTTCCACAGTAAATCTCACGTTGTTGTCTGCATCTGGTACAATATTTCCATTTGCGTCTGTTACATCCACCGTGATATAAGAAAGATCTTTTCCATCTGCCTTAATACTGTTGCGGTCTACTGTTGCATCTAATTTAGTCGCTTTATCAGTTGTCGTCACTGAAGAACGTCCCTGTGTATTTTTAATCTCATTTCCATCTTTATCGTAGGCAACTGCTTTTAATGTTCCTTTCTCATATGGAACACTAAATGTCATATACATGCTTTCATGTCCAGTTTTACCCTTGACCGTTTGATACTTATAGCCCGCTCCTGTTGTATGTTCTTCAAATGTCTGCTCAGCAATTTCCTTATCATTCAAAAATAACTTCACTTTTGCCGCATCTGAATAGACAACAACTTCAACATTGCCATTTTCATCTTTCATAAGGCTGTCTTCATTCCAAGTCGGAAGAACATGCAATGTATTTACTTCATCATTCCACTGACTTTGATAGAAGTAATAGCTGTCTTTTGGCAATCCTGCTGTATCCACGATTCCGAAATAAGAGTTTTTCGGAGATGGCCATGAAGTTGCAGCTCCTGCATTGATTTTATTTGCCGGTGTCGGTTCTCCAATATAGTCAAATCCAGTCCACACATACTCTCCGGCAACAAAGTCTCTTGTGATTACATCATACCAAGCTTCACTTGCCAAAGCTCCCCAATTTACCTTTGATTTATCATACGAGGTAAGCTGTTTATCCTGATCCAATGCTGCATTCGCTTTTGTAGTATATACTCCACGACTATTTACAGCAGATGCTGTCTCAGAACCATATAAGAACCATTCCGGATATGTACTGTGTAGCGCATCATAATTTGATCCGCCAGAATAGTTTGTTCCTGACATACCGCCAATCTTTGTCAAATCGTTCGCAATCTTAATATGCTCATTATCTGCTTGCCCAATAGCGCCTTTCACTCGGTTGCTTCCGATTGTCAATGGTTTAGATGTATCTATCTCTTGCGCCCATTTGATCAGATTCTTTGAAATCTCGTAATAACCACCTTCGCTGGCACCTTCGCTGATTTCATTACCAAGTGACCACATGATAATAGACGGATCATTTTTCCCCTGATTTAATGTCGATTTCAAATCAAACTCAGCCCATGTCATATCTGATTTGCCATCTAAGATTTTATTTTCATCTCCAATTGTTTGATTAAACCACTTCGCATAATCATTCACATTACCATTCTTAGCCTTGTGCCATCCATCAAACAATTCATTAATAACTAAGATACCTTTTTCGTTACATACTTCAATTAGCTCTTCTGCCGCTGGGTTATGTGTCACACGGATAGAATTACATCCCATCTCCTGCAGAATCTCTACCTGACGCTCAATTGCACGTTTCTGCGCTTCTGCACCGAGCGCTCCCTGATCGTGGTGCATACATACACCCTGTAATTTTACCTTTTCTCCATTGAGAGAAAATCCTGTCTTCGTATCAAGTTCTGTATAACGGAAACCGTAATCTGTGTCATAAGTGTCAACTACTTTATCATTCACTTTCACTTCTGTTGTCACTGTATAGAGATGTGCATTCTTTTCGCCAAGCCCCCATAATTTCGGCTGATTTACTTTTAAATTCGCCTTAATGTCAGCTGTCTTTCCTGCTTCCACAGACTGTCTCTCTGTAGTCACTGTCGCAACTGCATCTTTTTTCCCTTTTTCACGCAAAGTGTGAACAAGTGTAATCTCTTTTGCCTCTTTTTCTTCATTTGCAACCGTTGTCACAATGTCCATATTGACATCGCCATCTTTTTCTTTTGCAAGATTCGGCGTCGCAATCTTTGTTCCGTTCAAATCCACATGAACTTTATCCATCACAGTGAGATCCACACTGCGATAAATACCACTTCCCGAATACCAACGGCTTGAAGGTGTCTGATGATCCACTTTCACAGTGATCACATTCTCTTCTCCTGCTTTCACATAGTCTGTGATATCAAAAGAAAATGGAGTGTATCCGTAAGGATGTGTACCTAACTGAGTTCCATTTACCCATACGGTCGCATTCATATAAACGCCGCCAAAGTCAAGTCGGATTTCCTTATCTTTCATATCCTCTGTTAATGTAAAATGCTTTCGATACCAGCCTGTACCGCCCGGAAGATATCCGCTTTCTGCTTCTCCTGACTGTGTATACTCCTGCTCGATGCTGTAGTCATGAGGAACTGATACTGTTCTCCAAGCAGAATCATCAAAATTAACAGCTTCTGCTCCATCCGCATCTCCTAAATAAAACTTCCAGTTCGCATCAAAATCATGAACTCTTTTTGATGTGTCGTATGTGTTGACATACACCACTTCTTTATCCGAGCTCATCTGTGTGTTCGAATCTGTGCGAACCTGAACCTGCCCTGATGCATTTACAGACAATCCCTGCAATGTCATCATTGTTGCCAGTGAAAAAGCAACCAGTCTTTGCACCTGTTTCTTCTTCATAACACTTCTCCTTTTCATATTTTGGTATAACATGTACTAATGTGAATAGATACATTTTATGATTATAGTCTATTTCCACTACTCATGTCAATTCTAGCACAATATTTTTTCGTATTTTTCAACCAAATGTCAAAATACTTTCAGCAATTTTATCATCAACTATCACTATGTTTTTTCTTTTCCTCTTGACAAGAGGTGTATACTGAAACTGTAACAAGGAAATACACTTAACAAAACCTCTTTGCAATATGAACTACAAAGTTGAAGGCTTGCTAAGTACGATTCAGTAATTGGAGGAAAAGGTAAATGAATACTTTAAAAGCTGAAACACGTAACATGTCACTCAAAGCCAAAGCACTTAGAAAAGAAGGATTTGTGACCGGATGTATTTTCGGCCGTGAATTGGAAAAATCCATTCCTTTGAAAATGGAAAAGAGCGAAGTCGAACGACTCCTGAAATCCGAAGGGAAAGGTGGAAGAGTCCTGCTTCAACTGGAAGGCAAAACTTATGACGCCCTCATTAAAGAAGTAGATTACAATCCACTGAAAGGTTTCGTGGAAGAAATCGATTTTCAGGCACTTGTAAGCTCTGAAAAGGTACATTCTTCTGCTGAAATCCATCTTCTCAATGAGAGTAAGCTTGTCGCAGGAATCCCACAGCAGATGCTGCATGAAATCAATTACAAGGCTCTTCCTGCATCTTTAGTTGAAAAAATCGAACTTGACGTTGGAGACTTAAAAATCGGAGATACCATTCGAGTAAAAGACCTCGTAATTGCCAAAGATGAAAATATAGATTTGATAACAGATTTAGATTCCACCGTTGTCACTGTGACAGAACCGCGTGTAAGTACAGATGTCACATCAGAGACGGAAGAGGCAGCCGAATAGGCTGCCTTTTATACTGCTTATGATTGTCTGTGCATCTGCGCATGCTCTTTTGAAATCTCTTCATAGAGCCTTGGAACTGTCCACGTTTTATTTGTCTCTGTCAGAATCGCCTTATAATCCACTCGCTTCACTCCATTTTTTCTCATCATAGAAAGAATCTGGTCCAGCCTTTGATTCGATATTCCAGCGAATACCATCATCTCTTTCTCTAACTCTTCCCCCTCATAGCACTCCGGCGCAGCTTCCATATTCTTCATTCCCGCAAGGAAACCGATTTGCTGCAAATACTCTTTCTTTTCTACCTTCTTCATTCGAATTTTCAGCGTAAATAAAATCATTTTCAAATCACGCAGCTGCTTTTCATCTTGAAAATTAATCAACAATACTGTCTCTCGCATAATCATACCACTCCTCTGTCTCTTCTTTGTTTTCACTATTCAAAAATACAATCATATCTTCTAATTGAATCTCTATAATCGGAGTTTCTTCCTTATATAAAAACATCATACATTTTCCGGTTTCTTTTCCTCTGAAATGCCCTATCAGAAATTTTTCTGTATCTCCTCCATTGCTTCTGTAAAAATTATCTTCCGGCATCTCATCAAGCAGTTTCACAGAAAGAATTTGCTCCGATTGAATCTGGCAGTCATAGGAAGCTGCCCGTATATCCATCTTACCACCTGCCATGCAGACTGTCACCTCCGTAGTAGCAAACTCTACTAAAATAGCCACAACCCATATAACACACCCTATGAGTACAGTGCTAATTACCGCTGTGAAGATTTTCGCCGAGTTCTTCGCCATGTTCATCGAATAATTCATACCACACATGCGGTCTTGAACAAACAGCCTTTTGTCATACGGGTTGCTGTACCAGCCATTGATTTTTCATCATACAGACAGAAACATACAACCATGCTGACGTATTTACCGCAGCGCACACAAGCAGGCAGATTGTCCAAGTCCGTTTTATCAACTGATTTAAAGTCATGTTCACCTGACTTTTTTTGCTGTATACAACATTTGGTCTGCACGCAATCCACCAGTGCAAGCCAAAGAAACACACATTCACACCAAGTGCACTCCCAAACAACACATAGGCGATGTTCTCCTCTCTCAGGTATGCTTTCATCTCAGGAAACAACATAACCGCACAAGTCAGGAAAAAAAGTACAAGATACCACTTTTTTGACAGTGGCATTTTGTCCGCATGAGCAGACACTTCCGTATCCACATAAATAATCTGTTTTGCCGATTCCATAACCCATCCATTTTCCACCTTCAGATTATACATCCTTCGGTGTGTCCCATAGACAATCCAATAGAGACCGACAATATATTCCGTGAGCCAAACAGTCCAGACAATCATAAAAATCCCAATGCCAGCAAATGTCACCCCACACACCAATATCCCTAGAATCATGTTCCATCGCTGAAATTTTTTGTACTTCTTTTTATATGTCTCTGCCATGTCCCGCACTGTTTTCTCATCCACTTTTTCTTTTGGAATGTGCACGCCAAAAAGCATTCCCCCACTATACTCTTCTTTTCCCGCGTATGCAAGCATACAGATTCCAACAACCATGATATCCGTAAACAGAAAAATAACTAACATGAGAATTGCCACTTCCATAATCATACCTCCTCCATCATCGTCGGATGCATCCTCTGAAACATTTTCATGCAAACCTTTAGAAACTCATCCTCACTCATTCCTTTTATGCTTGCTTCTGCCGAAAGTAGCTCTAACTCAGACTCCAATTTCTCCCGAAAACAATCCTGAGTCTCCCTTATCGGGCAAACAATCGCACCCTTTCTCCGGTCAATTTCGATAAATCCTTCTAGCTTTAACAACTGATAAGTCTTATTGACTGTCATCACGTTCACTCCTGCATCCTGTGCAAGCTGACGGACTGTCGGAAGCCGCTCCCCTACTGCCAGTTCGCCCTTCCCAATCCCTGTTACAATCTGATTCCGCAGCTGCACATAGATTGGAACCTCGCTTCCCATATCCAATGACAAAATCATATAATCACCTCTTATCCCAAATTAAGTATTATTTATTATAATACAAGCAATGCTTAATTACAATAAATTAGGACGTAATAAAATATAAAATTACTACATCCCAATCCTCAACAGCAGTATCTGCTATTTTACATATTTTTTCTTCATCTCTTCTACTTTTGTATTATATGCCTCATTTTGTTTCTGCTGAAGCAAAGTTCTTCTGATTGTCTCTTTCACTTCTTCCAATGACGCAACTATAGCTTCATTTTTCTTTTCAACTTTAATCAAGTGGTATCCAAACTGTGTCTTTACAGGTCCCACTACATGTCCAATTTCTGCTGCAAATGCCGCATCTTCGAATTCTTTTACCATCTGTCCTCGTCCGAATTCTCCAAGGTCTCCGCCTTTCGCTCCTGATGGACATGTTGAAAATTCTTTCGCCGCTGTCTCAAATTCTTTTTCACCAGTTGTGATAGATTCTAAAATAGAGTTACATTTTTCTTCGGAATCTGTCAAAATATGTTTGGCACTGACAGTGTCTCCTTTTGTGAAGTGTTGTTTGTTCGCCTCATAGTAAGCTTCGATTTCTTCTTCCGATACCACAACATCTTTCAAAGTCTCTCTCATAGCCATCTGTGCAAGGATATCTCTTCTTGCACTTTCCACCAGTTTTTTGAACTCTTCCGTTTCCTCTAACTTCATCTCTTCGCCATTTTTCGCAAACATATGTAATGCAATCAATTGTTCCAAGCACTGTTCTCTGAACTGTGGGTTGGAAAGATACGGTTGCTGCTCTCTTGGCACCCCCTGTAAAAACGCATCAAACTCTGCCTGTGTAATCTCTTCTCCTGCTACTACTGCTAAAACTTCCTGACTCATATTATTTTCTCCTTATTTTCATAATTATCGGCTGCTAAACCGCTTTTCTCTGATGATACTATATTTCACTCATTCTTTGCAAGACACCCTGCTACTTTACCCCTGCTTTTTTACAAATATCTTCCAGACAGCATCTCTCGCAGTGCGGCTTCGTCCTTGCGGTACAGACATCACGCCCGTGATAGACAAGTCTGTGGCAGAAATCGCTCCCCTCCTGCGGCGGAATAATTTTCCACAATTCCATCTCTACTTTTTTCGGTTCTTTCAAATCTTTGACAAGCCCGATGCGATTTACAAGACGAATACAATGTGTGTCTGTCACAATCGCCGGCTCCCCGAATACGTCACCCATAATCAGGTTCGCGCTTTTTCTTCCGACGCCCGGCAATTTTAATAACTCTTCAAACGTATTCGGAATTCCTCCATCATATTCATCGCGCAAAATCTTCATACACGCACTGATATCCCGCGCTTTGCTCTTGCCTAATCCACACGGTCTTACAATTTCTTCAATCTTATCCACATCTGCAGCCGCCAATGCGTTCACATCCGGGTATTTCTCGTATAATTTTCCCACAACGATATTAACTCTCTCATCGGTACACTGCGCTGCCAGCCTGACACCGACAAGCAGCTTCCACGCTTCATCATAGTCAAGTGTGCAGTCTGCATCCGGATATTCCTTTTTCAAACGTTCTATTACTTCCAAGGCTAATTCCTTTTTTCTCATGTTTCTTCCCTTTCAATCTGTCCTATTCTTCCTAATCCGCGAAAAAATCCACAGTTTTTTCCTATTTTAACATGTTTTCCACATTTTGATACCATGAATTGCACACGAAATACAAAATCTTCAAATTCCAACATCGATACGGTAAATGGATGTTCTTCCGTGACAGTAATCTGCATCTGTTTCTTATAGTATTCCGGATACATTCCCTCAAATCCATCTTCAAGCATTTTCGCATGAATTTCTGTTCTCTTCTTTTGAATCCTACAATTCAACTCCTCACCGTAATCCCGCTGCGGATAAATTTCCGATGCCGCTTGCACTTCCTGACAAATGGTCTCATATAGTTTCTGCCTCTTCGGGCTCAAAAGCCTCCTCCCGAGCAGCCTCTCGAGTACTCGACTCGGAAATCTCCGGTAAAGACGAATCCACTTTATATATCCACGGTCATCCGCTTTTCTTGCAAGCCGCTCCATACAGTCAATCCCCTCATAAGTCGCCGGATATTTATCCTCCAATGATTCGTGAACTGGTGACCACATTCGAAACGGCGGAAATTCAACAAGCCGCATCAGTGCTTTCTCTCCTTCATTGCAATAGCGCTCTCCCAGATAACTGTATTTCTCATAAATTGTCCCAATGATATAGACAAGCTGTCTCCAATGCTCCTGCCCCTCTACCCAGAAATGACCAATCCTGTGATACTGAAAACACTGTATCTTTTCTTCAAGTTCCTGAAAACAGAGCGTGAATGCATTTTCCTCCCCTTGCCTCACACTCAAGACATACCTGTCTTCCTCGATTGCAAGTTTTCCACTCACTTCAAGCGCATCATCGCGCAGATAGCTTCCTGTCATCTGACAGCCTTTTAAAATCAAATAATTCTCCACCGCGTCATTCATCATATAAGGAATCAGATACTCTTCACCGACACACAGCTCAAACACCTGATATTCAAAAACTTCTGCTAACTTTTCAAATGCAGATGAGATGCCATCTTCTACGCCGGAAAAATATGTGTAATCTAAAGCCATCTTGTTTCCACTTCTCTTTTCAATTCGCAAAACTTTCCACTTCGCCACCTTCTACCGCCAAATCAATATCACTTGTTCTCTTAAAGTCGCCTCTTGCTCGTGAACCAAACAAAATCACTTTTTGAATATGATATTTCTCTGCCAAATCACAAATTTCTCTCAAAACTTCTCCGTCAATTCCTGTTTCTTCCATATCTGCACCTCTATTTTTCATTAAAACCAGTCACCCCAATATTACCATAACGTTGTAAATTTTTCTACCTTAAGTACAGCAAAATGCCCGAACCGTTTCACCTCGTCCGAGCATTTTCATTCACTCAACTAACAACTCTCTCATGTTAGATTTTCATTATCCCACGCATGCATTTTGAAGAATTTCATTCAACGCACTTTTGCTGCTTGTATGGCAGCGCACGATTTCTGCATTACATTTTTCCGCCTCGGTAATCGCGCATTTTACCATCTTGTGCGACACTGTGTTGGTAAACAGAATCAGTAAATCCGGACTTCCGATCTGCTCACTTAAGTTTGCCGACATCTGCGTAAATATTTTCGCTTTGCATTTATACCCTTTACATATTTTTTTATACTGACAGACCATACGGTCATGTCCGCCAACAATCACAACACTCATAGAAATCTCCTTTCTTTTCAGAAGAGGACGTCGTCACCTCTTGCGACGCCCTGTTTTCCCTCTATTGCACAAGCTGCTTTCCAAGTTCTTCACACGCGGCAAGCACTTCATCATCCGGTGCTTCCTGACAGATCAAACCTTCTCCGTTTACAATCTCTGCTCCTGCATTCTGCATACGCTCTACCCAGTCACGCATCCATTCTCCGTCTCCCCAGCCGTAGGAACCAAACAACGCGATTTTCTTGCCTGCCGCAAAGCTTTCTACTGCTTCGACAAACGGTTCCATCTCAGCTTCCTCAAGCACTTCTGCTCCCATTGCCGGGCAGCCAAGAGCGAACACATTCTCATCTTTCAACACATCCGGAGAAATTGCGCTAACTTCAGACACAACTGCTTCTCCTCCTGCCTGTGTGATTCCTTTTCCGATTGCCTCAGCCATCTCTTCTGTGTTACCTGTCTGTGACCAATATACAACATTGATTCTGCTCATCTTTCATACCTCCTATACCACCGCTGTCTGCAGTATATTTTCATTATAATATCCTATAATTTCTTCCATACTGACACCGCTTGAAACAAGCCGGATGAGCATCTCTTTTGCCATCTCAAACTGCTTGAAAATCTCAAGTTTTTTTGCGACGTCTGCATAAACTTTCCAATATCCGGAATACAGAGAATTCTTTCCTCCATGCACCATAAAACCAGTCACATCTTCCACCGGATACCCTAAAAGCAGCCCCATCTCATGCGGAAATATTTTTGAACCATTCATATATGCCCGATAGCGCATCTGAAAAATACTGAGGATTCTTCCAAGCTGGATTTCGACATACCCTTCTTCGCGGAGTACCTCGCTTACATCCTCTCTCTCCAAAAATTTCTCCAATTGATTTCTGCGGAACAAAAGAAGCGTGATCTTCTTTTCATTCTGTAAAAGACGATAGCAAGAAATACCTGTTCTTTTTAAAATTATCCGCACTAATTTTTCATCTTTGTTTGAAACAATCAACATATTAGAAATTTTTAATCCTGTGATAAGCGGCGCACATTGTAATGCCAATTGCGTCTCGATATTTTTCAAATCCATTCCCTGAACGATTTCAAATATTTCTCTGCTCATATTTCCTCCTTGAGTTAGTTATTTCTAACTTACGTTTATAATATCTAATTTTATCCTATAAGTCAAGACAAATTATCAATAAAATTGCTCAATAACGCATTGACACGTTTTGCATTCAGTTCTATACTATATTTTGTTTACAAGTAAACTTTTTTAGAAATCGGAGGTGGATATGAGACAAACCGTGGAAGAGATGCTCGGATACTTTAATCAAATTCGCCGAGTATATGCAAATGAATTGAATTTGAAATTTACAAATGAAAATTTTTCTCCAAATGAAATTTCCATCCTGATTCTTCTTTCCAATAATCCCTCCATCAATACAAGCAGTCAGTTATGTACGATTCTCGGCGTATCCAAAGGGCTGATCAGCAGGAGTATTGATGTATTAGTTGAGAAAGGATACATTATTTGTGCAAAAGATGACGCTGATAAACGTATCCAACGACTTTCATTTTCTCCTCAGGCAGCTCCTGTCATTCAAAAGCTGAACGAGGAAGTCACAAAGATGAACAATGAAGTTTTACAAGATATTTCCAAAGAAGAACTTCAACAGGTTGAAGCTACAATGACGAAAATTTTGACACGTTTTAAAGAAAGGAATGAAACACAACATGAAAAAAACAATGTCTAGAGAGGTAGACTTAGGGAACGAACCAGTCCGACATCTTTTACTTGTTCTGGCAGTTCCGGCTATTACTTCCCAAGTAGTCAACGCACTTTACAATATGGTTGACCGTATGTATATCGGACACATTCCGGAAGTTGGTTCCGCTGCACTTACAGGGGTCGGTGTCTGTTTCCCGATTATTATGATCATCTCCGCATTCGCTTATCTGATGGGAATGGGCGGTGCGCCAAGAGCCAGTATCTACATGGGAAAAAAAGACAATGACACTGCCGAAAAGATTTTGGGAAACAGTTTTTCGGCGCTGGTCATTGTCTCCATTATTCTAACGGTCACTGTGCTGGTTTTTCAAGAACCGCTGCTTTATTTATTTGGCGCCAGTGAAAATACAATTTCCTACGCCAAAAGTTATATGACAATCTATGCTATCGGTACGATTTTTGTACAGCTTACTTTAGGAATGAATGCCTTTATCTCCGCACAGGGATTTTCTACGATTAGTATGATGACAGTCATTATCGGCGCTGTCACAAATATTATTTTGGACCCTATTTTCATCTTCGGTTTCAACATGGGTGTACAAGGCGCTGCTGTCGCCACCGTTCTCTCACAGGCGTTAAGTGCTGTCTGGGCGCTGAAATTCTTATGTGGCAAAAACACGATTCTTCGTATCAAGAAGAAAAATTTAAAAATAAAAGCTTCTGTCTTTTTACCTTGCGCAGCACTCGGAATTGCTCCATTTGCAATGCAGGCTACTGAAAGTGTGCTTGTTCTTTGCTTTAATTCTTCTCTGCTGAAATACGGAGGTGACCTGGCAGTCGGCGCCATGACGATTCTATCAAGCATCATGCAGTTTGCAATGCTTCCACTGCAGGGAATCACTCAGGGTGGTCAACCGATTATCAGCTATAATTATGGTGCGAAAAAAATAGACCGAATCAAGCAGGCATTCAAACTGCAGACCATCTCGTGTGTTGTCTATGCCACAATCATTTGGCTCATTGCCGAGTTTGCGCCGTCGATATTTGTATCTATATTCACAAGCGATCCGCAGTTGGCAGAATTGTCACAATGGGCGCTTCGCATTTATCTGGCATGTATCTTCCTTATGGGCGTTCAGGTTTCCTGCCAGCAAACATTTATCGCATTCGGAAATTCTAAAATCAGTGCATTCCTTGCCGTATTCCGAAAGATACTTGTGCTGATTCCACTTATTTATATTTTGCCGGCATTCATGGAGGACAATGTCAAAGCAGTCTTTTTGGCGGAACCAATTGCAGATGCCATTGCAATTCTCACAACTGCCACGTTGTTTTATATTAATTTCAAGAAAATTATAAAGAGCGAATCACAAGTCTAGGTATTAAAAAAGATTGCGCTACTGCGCAATCTTTTTTACATCTGTGTCACTTCGTCCACAATCGACATTGTCGATTTGCGATGAGACACAAGTACAATTGTCTTATCTTTCCGCTCTTCCAACAAGCTTTTCAAGATAATTCCTTCATTCAGGCTGTCAATATTGCTTGTAGGCTCATCCAGCAGAATAGTCTTGGCATCATGAAGAAATGCCCTCGCAATTCCGATTCTCTGGCGTTCTCCTCCCGATACCGAATCTCCGAGTTCCCCAAGCTTTGTATCATACCCCTGTGGCAGGGAATCGATAAAATCATGAATTGCTGCCTTTTTCGCAGCCTCAATCACCTCTTCTCTTGTCGCATCCGCCTTCGTCACCTTGATATTATTTTCAATTGTGTCCTGGAACAAGAAGGTTTCCTGCGTCACATAGGAAATATGATTTCGCAAATGCCCTGTGTCAATCTCGTTTACGTTGCGCGTTCCATAGCTGACACTGCCGGAATCTGTCTCATAAAACCGCATAAGCAGCTTTAACAACGTTGATTTTCCACATCCGCTTCTTCCGAGAATACCATGAATCGTATTTTTGCGGATATCCAATGAGAAATTTTTCAAAATTGGTTTCTCTTCTTTTTTGTCTTCCGGGTATGTGAACGTCACATTTGAAATACGAATATCTTCATCCGGAACTCCCACATTACTTTCCACATCCATCACAACCGGTTCCTCGGCAAGCAGGTTCAATACACGATTTCCACTTGCAAGCGTCTGGTTCAGGTTGTTTGAAAGTGCGGACAATGCCGCTGTCGGTCCAAATGAACTCATCATGGCGATGATACAGATAATTGCATTTCCGGTGATGATCACCCCGTTCGATGCCAAAAGACCGCTATATAATGTCATGCACACTCCTGCGACAAGAATAACCGTATCTGTACTGATTCTCTGTACTGCCTCCTGTTTTTTCAAAGTTGCATTCACCTGCTCCAGATGCTCCGTGAACGCATCCATTTTTTCCTGACGTTCTTTCTGCTTTTCATACTGTAAAATTTCGTCTAATCCATACAGATTATCCAAAACAGTTGTATT
Source organism: Faecalimonas nexilis (assembly GCF_059731825.1). Lineage (NCBI taxonomy): Bacteria > Bacillati > Bacillota > Clostridia > Lachnospirales > Lachnospiraceae > Faecalimonas > Faecalimonas nexilis. The sequence continues at coordinate 3,294,529 of NZ_AP029189.1, forward strand.
TAATTTTCCATAAATACTGCGGTATTTTTGCCCGTGTTTCTGTCCTGCTTTACTGTTCACCACCGGAACAACCACTCCGACAAGCAGATAGAACACCGCCGCCAATACTCCCAGTCCCACATGGAACTGTCCGATAAATACAACCATCACAAGCGACGTGATCGCCGCAATTGCAATCGGTGAAATCGTGTGTGCATAGAACACTTCCAAAAGTTCAATATCGCTTGTGATAATCGAAATCAGATTCCCCTTTTCTTTGCCATCCAGCTTTGCCGGAGCCAATTTTCTCAAAGAGGCAAATATCTGATGACGGATTCTGGCAAGTAATTTAAATGCAATATAATGGTTGCTTGCCTGTTCCGCATAGCGAAGTACTCCTCGCAATACCGCAAATACAACAAGCAGCACGAATATCATTTTCATGGAAATGCTAGTCACTTCTCCAAGCAGATTTCCAATTGCCGCTCCTCCGAGAATCGTAATAAAAATCGCCATCAAATTTCCGATACATCCCATGATGATCGCAATACACATCACTCCGAGAAGGGGTTTGATCATACCAATCAGACCAAGCATCACCTGAAATCCATTTCTGTTTTTATTCATTGGCAACCGCCCCCTTTCCAAATTGCTCCAATGCGCTCTGCTGTCTGAATAATCTGTGATAGTATCCATCTTCTTTGCAAAGCACTTCGTGCTGTCCTTTTTCCACAATCATTCCGTCTTTTAGTACATATATCTGATCCGCAGACACAACATTCGCAAGTCTGTGTGAGATCAAAAGAACTGTTTTTGTTTTTGCCAGTTTTCTCACAACCGCCATAATATCATTTTCACTTTCCACATCTACATTAGAAGTTGCCTCATCAAATATGTAGATTGGCGTGTCATGCAAAAGCGCCCTTGCAAGAGACAGCCTTTGCTTCTGCCCGCCCGAAAGATTAGACGCTTTCTCAAGGAGAACAAAATCCAGCCCTCCGCTTTTTTCCACAAAATCCGACAGATTCACCTCGCGAAGCGCCTCTTTCATCTGTGTTTCTGTCGCATCTTCTTTTCCCATGAGAAGGTTTTCCCGAATTGTTCCTGCAAACAGATAACTGTCATGTCGGATACGGGTAATCTTTCTTCGAAGTGCTTTCAAGTCCATTTTGTCAATTGGCATATCTCCGATAAAAATCTGTCCCTCATCTGCCCTTCTGTCTCCCATTAAAAGCAGCGTAGTTGTACTCTTTCCGCAACCGGATTCCCCGACCAATGCAGTCAATCCATGACCTGCCCGGAAACTGATACCTTCCAGCACCTTTTTCTTTGCCTCATAGGAAAAACTTACATTTGAAAACGCAATCTCATCAGATTCCCCTTCCATTTCGGCAGATTTTTCTCCTTGATCTTCTTCTAAATCTACCAACCGGAAAATCTTATCCGCTGCAGCATTTCCATTCATCGCAATGTGGAAGAAGGAACCAAGCAAACGAAGCGGCAGGAAAAACTCGGCTGAGATCATAATAATGAAGAAACATTGCGCCAGTCCGATTACACCTTTTTGATACTCTAAAATACTCAAGATGATACCGACTGCTGCCCCACCGTAGGCTACCAAATCCATAATACTGATGGAATTTAACTGCATGATGAGCACGCGCATCGTTACTTTACGAAATTTTTCCGCTTCCTCATCCATTCTTTTTGCATAACGCTCATCTGCCTGATAAATTTTCAATGTCGTAAGTCCCTGAAGGCACTCCAAAAAGGAATCTCCCATCTCCGTGTATGTTCCCCAATATTTTGCAAGCATCTTTTTCGCAAATTTCTGAACTGCTACAATTGAAAGCGGAATCAACGGAACACAGATTAAAAGCACGACCGCCACTTTCAGGCTCATCGTTCCTACAATGACAAATAGTGTGACCGGTGCAAGCATGCTGTAGAAAAACTGTGGCATGTATTTTCCAAAATAAATTTCCAACTGTTCCACACCTTCCGTGGTGATCTGCACCACCTCAGATGTCTGAAAATATTCTTTATAACTGCTCCCAAGCCGCATCATTTTCTCATACACCATCGTTCGAAGTCTCGCTTTCACCTGCTTCGATGCCTCAAATGACAGCTTGCTGTTGAGCAGCGACATCAAGCTTCGTACAACCCCAACAACTGCCAACGTCACAAGCAGCCTGATACTTTGGTTTTGCAGATTTTCTCCACGAACCATTCCAGCTATAAATGTAGCTGTCTGGAGCATCAGCACAACATTTGCAATGAGCATGACCCACTGTGTAAGAACCATCCCCCAAATGTTTTTCTGATTTTCTCTAAATTCTTTGATCAACCTCTTATGAAACATATTGCTTTCCCCTCCTTTTCTTAGTCTTATATTGCACAGCATGGGCTATCCCCAATACGCAAAAAATAACCGCCGAAAGCTTATGCATAACAATGACTGCCATCATCTCTCCTGTCGGTCTTATCAAAAAACCGCTGACCGCCATCACTACAATCGAAACAATCAACAACTTATCAATAATTTTCTTCTTATTCATTTTTCTTCTCCTATCTCTTTTTCATTTTTCCTTTCATTGTCACCCACATATGATCCAGCGCCTGAAGCGGATGATAAAACAACATTCTCGGTCCTGCATACTTCATAACTTCTTTGATCTTTTCCTGCATCTCTTTTGAATAACAATGCACTTTGCAGGCACTGCAAAATGTCTTTGTCTCCATGAACGGACATTTTTCCGTTCGGAGCAACGCATAGTCCAACAGTTTCTGACATTCCGGACAGAGTTCTCCCTTGTGCTTGTGTTTTCCGCGACAATACACCCCAATCATCACACGTAGCGTTTTCTTTTCCTTTTCTCTCTTCTTATTTATGTCCACCATTTCGTTCTCCATTTTTGATATTGATAAGCATTTTCATTTAAAATACATGGATTAGTATATGCTAACTTTTATTTCATGTCAAGAATTTTAAATCTTTCAAAAATAAAAACCGGGAAGATCAGTGCAATACGCTTCTCTACACTCAATGCGATTTGTGACGTATTAGACTGCCAGCCCGGTGGCATATTGGAATTTATAAAAGATGACAAAACACAGGGAGGAGAACCGAAAGATGAAACCAAATGATTTTGATACAAATATTTCTTATAAACATTCGAAAACATTTTCAACACGCATGCGTATTCTTTTATTCCTTGCGCTATTCATGACCGGACTTATTTCCACAGTCGGCATTATACAAATCGTTGGGCCTCTGTGTTCAGATGATTGGTTGGCTGTTCCTGGCATCTTCCGTTTTGTTTCCGCGTCTTCCAGGTTATCATTCTTCTGGAATTGAGATTTTTAGCTATGGAAGTTTTGTTCTGATCGATGGTATAAATCTAACACTGGGAATTCTAATTATCATTTTCGGTTGTTTGATTCATGAAGGATTGCGAATGCAAAAAGATTTAGATGAAGTGTTGTAAATATTCTATCGAACACTTTAATCGATTCTGTAACTCATAAATACAAAGAGAACAGCCTTCCGCAATGGTGGCTGTTCTATGCTTTAAACCACTATCGGCAGAACGTAAAAACATGAATACTCTTGAACAATTACAAGAACCGTTTTATCTTGAATCAAACGTAACAATGCAGGTGAATCAAATTCTCATTCACTGGCATTCTCCGCCTGATAGCTCACATCCATTTTCTCCAATCTGGCTATTCCATTTATCCGGGAGTTTCTCTGCAAATACACGCAAAAACCCCTCAACTGCATTTTCGAAAACACTCTTTTTCTAAGCAGTCTTTTCCTTAGTTTTTCCTTCAAATTTTTTGATCTCTTCATGAAGAAAACGATGATATTTATTGATATTTCTTCCAATCGCATACAGCATGAATTCTTTATAAACCTTCTCTGCTGTTCGGCAGTTGAATCTTCGAAAGTTATCATTTTCTTTGATATCTCCGAAATGTCCTTCTGTCTGAATAGAACGGATCTGACGGTTTAATATTCCCTTCTCACTCTGGATGTTCGCATGGGATTCTTCCTTTAAAGCTTCCCATTGTTCATTGATCTTCATGACCTTATTTTTCTCTGCATCTTTTTCAGCATCATATTTATAGAGACATTTTTCTTTATGTCTGCAGCCGCTGCAATCGGAACATCCATACACCTCAAAGGTTTTGTGTATAACCAGCCTGTTCTTTTTTCTCTGTCCTGATATGATGAAGTTCTCTTCCATCATGGCAGATATAATAAAGTTCATCCTCAAATATCTGCGTTTTCATGTTGTAATACTTTCCAATCTCTTCCGTGTATGCACGTGTTTTCCGTTTTTCATGATCCTGCAGCTTGATATAACTGGAGATTTTATGTTTCTTTAAGTACAGAAGATTCTTTTCACTACAATAACCGCTGTCGGCAGTTACTTCCTCCAAAATTTCTCCAAACGCATTTTTGTGCTTTTCTAACACAGGAATCAATGTATTATAATCTGTCCGGTCATTGCTTACATAAGTCTGGACAATGAAATAATTCTCTACTGCAATCTGGACATTATATGCGGCCTTTAACTGTCCGTTCTTCATATGGTCCTCTTTCATCCGCATAAAGGTGGCCTCTAAATCTGTTTTGGAATAACTGTTCCGATCCTTTCCCATGATTTCAAAACACTCTTTATATCCCATGAGACGTTCACCGCAGCTTTCCAGTTCCTCATATAGCTGCTGGATTTCCGATTTTCTCTTTCCTTTTCCATAAACAAACGTAATGTGTTCCTGCTCTGCGATCTGCATTAGATTTTTCTGAAGTTTCAGAATCTCCAGCGGAGAACAGTTGTCAATTTCGATGATTGTATTATTTGATAACTTTTTATGTTTTGTCAGTTTCCTTGTCCGGTTCTTTTCAATGACATCTCTTACTTTTTCCATTCCTTCTATCACAAACATATGAGCATGGGGAAGGTCATATTTGATGCCATATTCATTTTCGTCAATCAGAGCATTATACTTTTGATATACCGAATCAACGGTATCTAATAATCCTGCAAGGTGGTAGTTCAGTGTTCCTCTCCATACAAACGTATAGCGGTTTGCATTGGCTTCAATTTTTGTTCCATCAATAAATAGAGATTTTAACGTGATGAATCCTTCTTTTTGCAGACGACGAAGAAACTGATAGTTCAGTTCATCCAATACATCAGCGGTTAGTTTTTTGTTTTTAAATTCATAAAAAGCATCCCTTTTCGGTTTTTGGCCTTTGGTAAGCCAGATAAAAGCAAGGTCTCTTTCACATAATTCTACGATACGGTCAACAGCTCTTACCCCACGCATATTTGCGTAAGTAACTACAGCATACATCATAATTGGATTGTACCCGATTCTTCCCTTATCTGAACAATTGGCTAACAATCCAGAAAAATCTAACTCCTCCATCACTTTTTTCAGGGTATAGACTGGATCGTCATCAGGTAAACTCAATTCAAAGAAACTAAAGTTAATTTTCTGTTGCCCTAATTCAAAAAATTCGTTATAATAATCTTGTTTTTGCATAGTTACATTATAACATGTAACGGAGAAGAGATGGTTGTCGTTAGCCATCTTTTTCTCTTTTTACGGAAAAATTTCAGGGGCAGCTTTGACTCATGCGAGTCAAAGCTGCCCCTGTTTGGAACTATCTATTTCCCGACAGCCGCCTGATTTTTTTATTATTGAACGTATTTAGAAATTTCAGCTATTGCATCATCCAAAGTTTGAGGAGTAGAACGAGTTTTTGCTTCATATCCAAATAAAGAATATTTACTTGCAGAGTATAATGTTTGATCCTCCAAAACTTTCACAGCTCCTTGCGTTGGGTTTAGTGGAGAGTATGGAGTACCTTCAAATGATGCTAAAAATAGCAATTCGGAATCATTTGTGTTAAAATACCCATCGGTTTCGGCTAAAAATGCTTCTGGCATGTTTTCGAAGTCTCCTAATTGTTTCACTTCTAAAATATCACCAATTTCAACATTTCCCTTAATTACATTAGTTACCTCAATTTTAGAAATGGTATATGGTATAGAATCTGTACTATTTCGAGTTTGAGGATCAGTATTTATATTAAGGTTTTGTACATCTTCTGCTTCAAGAACTTTGCCTACAACAATTACATCAGCAGCTTCTGTGATATTACTAACTTCTGGATAATATGGATAGTCTGCTTCAAGAACTTTTGGGGACGATGCAAAATGCCCTACAATTCCAAAGGTAAGTGCTAAACAAAATATAGTACAACAGATTATGATTTTTTTATTATATATTTTTTTCATAAACTCACCTCCTTAAATCCATTAATAAGCACTATTGACACCCGCAATATCATTACTTGTAGGTTTAATCAGAGTGTTTCTATTCCTATCATAATTCATGATTGAAGAATTACCACTAGATGGATTATCATCTAAACAGAAAGCATGACCTAATTCATGAACCAAAACACTTTGCCAAAAATTATCTGATTCGCTTACTAATTCTTTTCGATTTAATTCAATAGTAAACTTACCAGCACGTCCTGAAATAATCCATTGACGATTTTTGGGAGTATATAGACCATACCAAGTATCATTGTAGACACCATCAATAACATAACTATGGCCAGATCCAGGTACAGTTTTAATATTTACTGGTGTATTTGTGCTATTCCAAGCACTTACACTATTCTTGTAAACACTAGAATTTGAAAGTCGATTTTCTACATCTACAGTTGCACTTTTCAAACCTCCATCATAATATATATATGATGCGGCATATACAGCTGTAGAAAAAGAAAAGCAAAATACTAAACATAAAAGAATGCTTGATAATTTTTTTGTTTTTTCCCTCATAAATGCTCCTTTCTACAATATATTGATGGTTAATATTTCTTGCAGCCAATAAGAAAATTCCCATCTTGTTGCTTGAGCTGTATAATGATAGAGTAATAGGTATGTCGGCTTTCTTTCTTGAACTTCATGCCTGTAAAAAAAGACTAATAACCAACTCTTCATTTGCAGCGTTCGTTTTATGCAGGTTGAATTGTCGTAAGCGTATTCTTATCACACCACAGGAGCTTGAATAGGCAATGAATAAATCTAGTACATATCCATTAATCAAATTTTCGTATTTCAAAAGGATAGCAGTAAACACCCATTACCAATTAAGCTGTAATCAAACTCAATAAATATTCTGCAATCGTGGAGTCTGTCAGTACACGCACTCATGAATAAAACTGCTTTAAAACTTTCCCCACACCCTATTGTTATATGATGAAAGATTCCTTTGTTTGATTAGCAATTAATGGCTGCGATTAGGGGGGGGAGCGTTTCATCCATAAAAGCTATGATTATAATATATTGATATAGATGAATCTAGATTTTATGAAAAAATGGATGTTTTGAGTGAAACAATGCCTCAGGATAATCCTATTTAACAGTTTTTCGATGGGAAACGAGTCTAAAATATGCCTTTTTACGTTTACATAACCGTAATTTTGCAGATTATATGGTATTGTGTAAAAGGATATCTTTTTATTATTTCTAGAATTTGAACAGCTGTATAGCAGTTTCCTTAACCGGCATAAGTGTGAAAGTTTTATTTTGCTGCCTGATTTTCAACCTGTATAAAGTTTTCAATGTTCATCAATTTAGCCATGACTTTTTATTTGTAGGCTTAAATATTATTATTTTCATGTTTTACAGATAGAATTGCAATTCTTATTTATAAATAGTATATAATTTTATTCCTAAAATATCAATGTATTGATGGACAATTTTTGGTATAAATGTTAAAAAACTATATATTTAACAGAATAGTATATTATAAATGAATAAATAATGGTAAATACAAAAAAGTTGGACAATATTGCGCGAACCGATTGAGAATACAAGAAAAATAAGGAATAAGTTTATTTACTATTTGATAATTTGCAAAATCTTCCAATTTGTAGTGGCTAACTGGTGAGCTTAAGGTAATATAGCAGCATTTCAATCGTTGACTATAGAACGGTTATAAAAACGATTACATGGAATTATACTTATATCATTTGGATATTTCTTTCCAAATATAATCATAGTATTTTTATCGTTTCATTTGCTAATGAAGTGAACCGGTGTCAAGTGATAAAAAAGACACCGGTTTTGATATTTTCGCTATTGACCAGTACTTCCAAAGGAATCTTTATTTCTAGTTTCTCCAAGTTCTGAAACAAAATCTGCAATTAGGATAGGGGTAATGATTAATTGGCCTATGCGGCTATCTTTGCGCAGTATTTGTGGTTCTGTTCCTACGTTGCTGATAATGGCATGGATTTCTCCGCGATATCCGGAAGCGATTGGCAGAAGTTCGCATACCAGGCCTTTGGCTGCCATGCTACTTCGCGGAAACACATATCCTGCAAATCCGTCCGAAATGATAAGCCCAAATCCAAGGGGTATCCGAATAATTTCACCGGGATTTAATGTATGATCATAAGGCATGAAAGCATCAGCGCCGGCATCCTTGGCATGTGGACGGAATGGAAAATGATCTTTTTTCAATCCAAAATCAATCAATTTTATTTTCATGAGAGCGTTCCCCTTTCTGAAAGAATCGGATAATCTACTTTTAAAATATCGATCGGAAACCATAAGGATGGGATCGGATGTCCACAGGACATTTTGCCTTCTCTACAAGCTCCCTTTTGACAAAATGGACTGGTAAGATTTGGAGCAAATAAAGCAGGACTGAGTTCGTAAAGTTTTTGCCAGATATTTAACATGACGATTCTGGTCTCATCTGTATTTCTCCTGCAGGTGCGCTGTCCGATCATATGCTTCCACTGATAAGGAGTTGCACTGATGACTAAAACATTCCTTAATCCCTGGGGAGTAGCATATGCGGCAGCATCATGGCTGATTCCTGTGTTACAGAGCTGTTCATAACAACTCAGATCAGACTGGCAGCTTTTCATATACAAATCTTTGATTTCTTTTCCTGCTATTAAAATTTCATATGGCACTGCGAACATTGCCTTTCCGGAATAATTACTGTACTGTAAAGAAGCGCTCATATATTTTACTTCATTTTAGTGTCTGGTTATCTGTGTCAGAAAACGTCTGCTGGCACCTACTACAGCAACCGTGAATACAGTAAATTTCTGTACCGTAGGATGCGGAAGGGGTGCAATGTTTTTCAGCGTTTCATTACTGAATGATTTCTGATAGAGTTTTAACAGGTCTTTCATGTCACGAATGGTATGTCCATGCTGCGTCAGTCTTGCAGTAAAGACCATATGTTGCTCTGCTTCCCGGATGGCAATGCAGTTTAAGATTTCTGTTTCAATGTGATCCATAGGCCTGTTCCTCCTTTACTAATGCATAACTTCTCGGAATCTTCAGCCCTGATTTTACAAGGCTTCCAGACCCCTGTTCAAAAAATCACCCACTTTTTTTACAAAAACGCTTGACAAATCGTCAAAAATTTGCGGCGAAGCCGATTGATTATAGTTTATTTCAATCGACTGGAGGCGATTTTTATGTTACCTGTTAATATCGGCGGACACTCCGCCTATCAGGATACTTTCGTATCCGAGTTTCTTAAATTTTATCCCGACCCTTTTTCCCTTCCTAAGAGTACCTGGGATTATATCGTACAGTTTTGGTATCTGGATCTTTCTATGACCGATTCCATCATGCAGGATTGTACTTTTGGAACCTGCATCTGAAGAATTGCATCTACGTTTTTATCTGCAGTTTCCAGTTCTTTTTGCTTTTCCTTTAAAAATTGAACGGAGATTTTTTGAGACTGTATCTTGTCCAACAATATTTTTTTCTGAGATTTCATAATATTCATGGAATGCATTTTTCCATCCGGATAAAATGATTTCAGCCAGTCTCTTGCATCTTCATATGCCTGAATGTCTGTAGAATGCTCTTTACGGAATTTTCCTTTATTCTTGCTTTTTAAAAATTGGGAATAAAGCTCTTTGTGGGCAAAGTATTGTCCGGTATAGCGGATCTGAAGGTTTACGGTTTCTAATTCTGCTGTATATTGTTTGAGCAGATTTTCCGTTTTTTCAAGTTCGTTGGTCATTTGGGAAAGTTGTTTTTTCAGATCTTGCTGCGAGTTATATCCATGTTCCTGAATATAGATGATCGTATTTGCCATCTGTTGCAGATTGGTAATCTTTATTCGATGAGCATAAGCCTGACTTTGCATTGCTTTTACATTTGTCTGGCGATCTACAACCAGCCGTAGATGAGATTGGATACGGAAAATCAGGAAAGGATCCTTATGTAAAAAGATCTGTTCCAGTCGTTCTTTCCCATAACGGGTTCCAAGAGAACGTTCCGTAATCCTTTTATCACGATCTGGATGGAGGTAACTGTATCGGCCTCTTTGTTCAATCACAGAAATATGGTATTCGTCCAAAAGCCTGACTTGAAACTCTTCAAAGTTTTTGGATTGTGCAGCACAGGCTTTGATGGCAGTCCGTAATTCCTGCTTTTGCGTTTGGAAAACGGATGACGATGGCTCCAGTCCATCTGCGAGAATTTTCTTATTTGTCTTTTCCAGTTTTTCCTGTCCGGACTGCTGAGCCATATATTCTTTCTGTGTGATCTTTTTCTCTGCCGGTGACAGCAGATCGATCTGATGCAGGCCTTCCTGAAGACACATATCCATAACTTCTTTTTTGAAATGTTCCAAAAACTTGTCGGTGGAACGGTGTTTATATCCTGCTTCATGATCATGAGGTTGCGTCATATAAGGTTCCCGGTCAGCGGAATATTTCCGGACACTGTTTATTACGATGTGTGTATGAATATTTCCGGATTGATTGTGTCCATCCGTGTGCGTGACCACAAGGGCCTGGTATCCGGGAAATATTTTTCTGGCAAGTTCCAAACATAAGGATTGTGTCTTTTTCCCGGTCAGCCCGCATTCTGTTACATCGGCAGGATCAAAACTGATGATGTAGTGATGGCTTTTGATATCGGAACTTTTTTTATTTTTATGGAATTTTGAATTTGTTATTTCACATTCCTTATCAAAAGACATGGGATCACAGTTGATGCCGTCCATATAATAGTGTTCTCTAAGAATACTTCTGCCTAACTCATCCCTGATCTTTTTCCCTGTGTTTTCACCGTGCTGAAAGAGCAGATAATCAATTGCATCTGTGTAATTTGCATTTCGGCTTTTAATATGTTTTAAGATTGCCATTTGTTTCACCTGCCATTCTCAACACTTTTTTTCTCAGGAGAAAAAGAGCGGAAATACATTGATGGATTTCTTCTTCGACAGCACGAGAACGGTCTCCGCCACTGTTAAAATACCGGGCAATCTGATTCAGGTTAGAACCAATCTTGCCATATTCGCTGACTAGCTTGCGAAGTATTTTTATATCTGCAACAATTTCTATACGATTACAAATTTCTTTTTCTATTAAAAGTTTGCGAAGATACTCTGACCGGGAGACACCCAAAATGGAAGCGTTCTGATCTAAAAGTTCTATTTCAATATCCGATAATCGTACAGCCACAAAATGTGGATGAAGCAGCTCTGATTGTTTTTTACTTGCGTTCATATTCCTCCTTTCGCATTGATTTTTCATCACATAGTGATGCCACTAATGAATATCGGCTGTCCCTTCCGATATTTGAATTATTGATGCGTACACCATTTGGTGGAAGCCGGTTGACGTAGAATACGTCTGATATCGAGGGTATGGGGAAAACGAAATCCCCATCAAGATAAAACTCAGAAGATAAACAGATGCCTGAAAAGGCTATACTGTTTAACATGAGTGGATCTTGCTCTTGAAGATTCAAACCCTCTCACTTATAGAATTTGCGGGAATATAAAATACAAGGTAAGATAGAAAAATAATAAAAAATTATTGTGCAGTGCTTTTCAGAATTTTATAATATTGATATGGATTATTATTACAGGTAAATAAATGTAGCAGGAGAGATGCAGAATTGGAACGAAATGAATTGTTTTGCTGGGTAAAAGAAGTCTATGGAACGAAGCCAGATTATCCGTGGAAGGATTGGAATGCAGTATTGCGTCATTCAGAGAATCAAAAATGGTATGCTGTCATTTTGGAAGTGAATACAAAAAAATTGGGATTATCTGATGAAAGAATGACAGATGTTGTGAATATAAAATGTGATCCGGCATTAGTTGGTTCTTTGAGAAATAGGACAGGATATTTTCCGGCTTATCATATGAATAAAGAAAATTGGATTAGTATCCTTCTGGATGGATCGGTGTCGAGGGATGAGATTCAGAAACTCATAACATTAAGTTATGAGCTTACATCAACTGGAAAAAATAGTAAATTATCAAAAAGAACAAGTGACTAGAAGTGTGTTGTTTTACATGGATGGTACGTTTGTGACATTCTAGATTATATTATACAATTCTCCGGGGGATGCAGTATTTAGGGTATTGGAGAGAGAAAGGATCTGAAGAGGTTATGACAGAATTATTGTCGACTATGTTGGAGAACTTAATATATGATATTACTACTTCCGTCATAAAGAAGCGGCTAGACAGGTATCACTTGAAACGTTTTCTCAAGATGCTTAGAAAAGATATTAGTAAGTTTTGCGAGAAAAATGAGAGCATGTATATTGATTCGAGTGCTTTTGATTACTTCATTCGTAATACAGATTTTTTGAACAAGGTAATCGAGCGGTCGATTGCAACCAAACTTGAAAAGGGAAATAAAGAATTCCTTAGAGATGAGATTAAAAAAGCGAGAGAAATAGCAGTCGCAGAAGGTGTTATGTTTGCAAACAGTGAAGAGCGTGTGATAAAAGACTTATATCACTTAATAATGGATAGGGTAGGTACTTATTATCGTAATAGTCTGTCTGTTGAACAGCGACATATGGTGTCTATATGCCTGAATCAATTTGCGGAATTAGAAGAAGCAGTAAATGCTAATCATAAAGAAGATTGCAAAGAGCATAGAGAAATTCTTAATGCAATAAAAGAGGGAGGAAAACTTAGCAATACAAAAGCGGCATTGATAGCCGATTTGTTATCGAAGGAGCTGTACGAAGGACGGATTCAGGAATTTGGTGATCTTGCAATTGCGGTAAAAGATAAATCTGATGATTTGTCGGTTTTCTACGACTGTTTGTCTCAAATCCTACGTTCAGAGAGATGTGCAGACACGGTCAAAAGAATAGCTGATATTTCTGATGCGAGAATTAGGGATAACGCAGTTAGAACAGTGCTTCCTTTACTTCTGTTTAGAGACGAAGCTATAGATGGACTGATGGAAGCCACAACTGTGGAATCACTGCGGAATATTGTAGATAGTTTGATAAGTGGCAATAATGAAAGAATCTTTTCAGAAGAGATTACTCTTGATGGCGGTCTTGAAATTCACAATTTTACGCTCAATAAAAAGTTGGTCTATGAGGAAGAAAGACTAATAAAGTTGATTGTCATTTTATCTTTATATGAGAAGCCGATAAGAAATATTCATTTTGCCATGGAAGAGGTAGGAAAAGGAAAGGGAACTTGGTTCACGGATATCTTAATAGCGGATAAGAGGATAGAGGATTTAATAAGCGATAATGCAGATGATAATTCGCAAGAATTAACCACTGTAATAACTCAAATACTGCAGTATAAGGAGATCTATGACGGATTATGCAAAAAAAAACGAAACTTTTACTATGCTGTGTTAGTAAAAGCATATTTGTTAATGGATAAAATTGACGTAGCAGAAAAGTATGTTCCCAAGGATTTGATGCAGGAACGTCCCCTTTCTGATTATGTTTATGCCATAAAAATTGAGAAAAGGGAAGTAGGGTTAAATGAGATTTACGGTTATTCGGTACGAAATGAAGCATATTGGTTGCTAAACAATTATTTTGTATCAAGTAAAAACGAAAAGGAAATAATAGACTTTTGTAGGGAACATGAGGAAATCTTTGAAAAAGATTGGTCGCTGTTTTTCATGTATCAAGGTGCGTTGAAGGTTTTGGGGCTCAATGATGAACGTGAATTTCAATTAAAAAAACATAGCGATGGATTAAGTAATGTATATGAATATTGGAATGAACTGTTGAATTTGTCAGATTTAGAGGAAAATCAGAAGGCGTTTGTTGAAGCGTGTCGTGATGGTAAAATGACATGCTTGTTTAACCATTCAGCTTATCTTATAATTGAGCGTTTACTCAATTTTCATGAATATGATCTTGCTGAATTGTATGTGAAAAAACATGAAAAAATAGGTGAAAAAGGTTTTAGAATAAAAAAATATAAAGCGATTATCCTTCAAGGTAAAAAGAATGATGTAGAAGCTTTGAAGTGGTATAGAGCAGCGTTTGAAGATAATAGCACCGATGAATTGGTTATAGATTCATTGATAACATTATCACTGATGAACAAGCGAAAAGTCAGTAAAGAGGTATTAAATGCAGCAATAAAGACAGATACATCACGACTACATATGCTTGCGGCTGCCTGCTATTTGAATGAGGGCGACATATCAAGAGCGAAGAGTGAAAATATACGTGCTATTTTAATGTCCGGAGAAAGCTATAATCCTGCGTTTGGACAATATATAGCAATTTCGACATCCATACACAGTAATGAAGTAATAACAATAACAGGAATCGAGGCCGATACTGCGGCATGCTGTAAAAAAAATAATGGTAGTCAACGTTGGTTATGTGTATATAAGGATTGTATTCTCCCAACATCTCCATATGTTTGGAATAATGATTATCATATGCATATTGATGATGCTGCTAGGCTAGGCTTTTTAAGAAAGCATACCGGTAATCAAATTACTATAGATAATGATTTATATGTAATTACAGACATAGTGCCGTTAGATTGTTACTTATTTAGAACATGTACAGCGAAAATGACTCAGAATGGATTTGCTAAGGAACTATCTATTCCAGTACAGAATGGAAAAATGGATTCTTCTGCTTTTACAGAAATGATTTCTCAAATCATCCCTGATGAAAGACAGTCAGTTGATTGGCTTGAACAGTATAATAACATTCAAGATGTTCCGTTACCACTGTATACGTATAAAAGATTTACACGTCTTACATATTTTCAGTTTGTAGATGTGATTCTTTCATCTCATGACTATTTTGTTAGGCAGATGATTCATGCATCTAAACCAGCAGAGAAATATGTAATTTCCTTTTCGGCGTTAGTTGCTTTGTATAAAACGGGATATCCGGCAGATAAAATAGGTGAATCTGGCGGAACCATTATGGAATCCACATTGGTACAAGCTGATTCAGATGTTGCAGAGGTCATTAAAGAATATAATAGAGATACTGTAGCTTTTTTAGGGGTTATGGACGAGAAGCTTTTTATTAATCAAGTAGATGAGGCCGGTAAAGATTATTGGCTAAAAGAAGCCGGAGGTTTTAAAAAGTATTGTGAAGCTATACCTACCGTCAAGAGTGATCAGGATTTATCCGGAGAGTTTTTTGGGGAATTTGATAGCAAGGAATTATTCGGGATTTGTGATTATGATGCTATAGCATTTGTTCAACATAATGAAGAGTATTCTTTGGTAATAATTGAAGCAATATTAGCATCTTTGTCACAAAATGAGTTAGTCAATCTAAATGTTATTTCAGTTTCAGATTGGTTGGTTAGACAGCAAATGGATGATTCGAGATTAATTGGGTACTTGCAATCTTTACTGGATGAAGGTTGCTTAATGTCTGTTACTAAAGATGTGATTGATTACATGTCATTAGAAGCATCAAAGAAAGATAGTGTTTCTAAACAGAGAATGTATTTGATGTGGGATGATTTATTAAGTAGAGTTGATAACTTTCCAGATAAACAAAAGGATGTATTTATTCAAGCTGTGTCGGAGATCGTTGCTTCGTTTGGAGATGAGGTAAGAAACATTGATAAAGGTATTCTTCATGTATTGACTAAAAATATACTTTTACTTCGAAAGCAGAAAATTGAATTGTTTATCGATGCAGCAGGGTATTTATCCTTTTCGCTTGTAAACATAGAGTCTGAGGAACAAATGGTGGAAATTGAGGAAAAGTAATAGTTAGTTATCCAATGGTTATGATTTGTGAAAGTATACGATTTAAGAAATGAAACAAAACTGAATAAGTTAAGAAAATTGAGGTGTTAGTAAAAAACGACACCTCATTTCTTTTGCTCAAAACACTATTGAAATTATATATATAAGTTATAATGAACCTATCAGAAACAAAGTGTTTCCGATAAGAATGCATATTCTGCAAGAACTGCACATACGTTCCAATAGAACGGAGTGCTGTTCCGCTTTAAACTGAGCGTAGCTCAGCTATAGTTAATAAGTTACTGTTTTTCAATTCGTCTATCATTTCCAATAAATTCCAAGATATAGGCTTTTGAAGTTATACGACTTAGGCAAGCCAATACAGAAAGAGACCACTGCCTATGAAAAGAATACTATTTTGCGCTTACATTATAGTAGCTTCTCATGGTGATTATTCTGAAAACCGTAGCTTTAACAGAGTTATTTCGATGAATGCTGGTAGCATGAAAAACGATACTTGTAACGAGTAAATGAGTAGAAGGGGCTGTCGGGAAATCAATGTCAATAAGTTAAGGATTGTCCCAACAACTTCATTATGAATGATCAAATAGCTAAGAGCAGATATTTCTGCTTTTGGCTATTTTTGCGCATAGCAAATAAAACAGTCCCATGGGCTGTAAGATTATATATATTTTTTTATTCTTTCTATGCTATTCTATATAAGAAGCTCACTGCTGAGTTAGGACGGATTTTCCGAGGAGCCTTACGCCCTTCTCTTACAGGCAGGATATTCTTTTGAATAAGTGCTTCTAAATTTGGTGGAGGAACCCTGCCCGAAAAAAATTCCCGGCATATCAGCACCGCAACAGTGAAGTTGGCCTGATAAATATACTTCCTGTTTTTCTGTTGGATTACGATCTTTGTGATAATCCTTTCACAAAAGTTGTAGATGATCAGTCGGGCAAAAATTTCCTGCAAGATATACTCCACCTTTTTTGCATGGAAATTCGTTAATCCAATCGTATATTTCAATTCTCGAAAAGAACGCTCAATTCCCCATCTCCATTCATACAGTTTTTTGATTTCTTTCATTGGAAAATCTTCTTCCTCTAGATTCGTAATGATACATTCCATCGTACTTTCTGTAATCGGAAACCGTAAGACACGAAAATGAAGTGTATAAAAGGGATTTTCGATTGGATCCAGAAAATCACATACAGTTTTGTTTGTGAGGAAGCGATATTTATAGGGCTGGCTTTTTATTTCTTTTGTTTGCTTCCTGGTAAGGATTAAGGACAAAGTACAATCAAAAGTTCCATCTTCCGGTATCGGTAAATGTGTAAGAATACCGCGGCTTCCCAGATCTTTTGCACGGATCAGAAATTTCCACCCTTTTTCCTGTGCGTTAGCCATGATGTTATAACTTTCATATCCTCTGTCTGCAATCAGCAGAACCGGCTCCTGCACCTTAGAGCGTTTCAGCATTTCAATAAGCGCCTGTGCCTCGTTTGGATGACGGCCGGGTTGTATGACAGCATCTATATAAATGCGGTTTTTCAGATCATACAGTGCATTTAAATGAAGTTGGTTATACCCCTTTTCACCTCGCTCGATAGAATTATGCCGTCTATGGGTCTCTTTGTCTTTCGGATTGCAGGCGATGGCAAGGTCTGAACCGTCACAGGCAATTAAACGAAATCCCCGGTAAGTACTCAGAGTTGAGAAGGAATCCGTAAAAGTATGGAATAGAAAATCCATTGCATCAGGGAGCAGCTTTTGTCGTTGCTGTGAAAAGGCAGAAACAGAGGGCATATCAGGATAAAAATCCCAATAATCCATCCATTCTTTTGGAACCGTGTTTCCATTCATAGACAAAAGAAAACGGATCGTGTCTGCAAAAGAAATCTTCCGTTTCCTAGAAAAGTCTTTTTCGGGCTGCTTTACAAACAGTTGAGATACTTCCTGCACATTCGAGATTGTGCGAAGCAGATTCTGTTTTAACATAGTAGGTGAGTCATAAAACATACGGGAACCTCCTTAAATAAAAAATATATTCAAGTGGCTTCGCCGCAAATTTTTGAAGATTTGTCAAGCGTTTTTTCTATTTTATTACAAAAAAAGAGTGAGCATACATTTTTGTATTACCCACTCTTTCAAGATTATCTTAACTTATTGACATTGATTAACCGACAGCCCCCTTGCACCACTATTTGTGTTTATATCCTGTGTACAGTGTCATAAAAAGGCATCCTATCATTGCCCATGCCCAAAATCTATGTTTTTTCATATCTTTTCGCCTCCTGGTATGTGACTACAGCAAATCCTGCATACTCTTCAGGCTGATTCCAAGTGTTGACATATTATGGAACAATGCTGACGTAGTCGGCTGTAAGATTCCACTCACCCCAAGTAAAATCAGTCCTGCATTAAAAGTAACAATAAATCGGTAATTTCTTTTGATTCGTTTCATCAGTCCATCGCTCAACTGCTTTAATATTACAAGTTCATATAAGTTTTCTGCACCAATCATAATGTCCGCAATTTCTCTTGCAAGCTCTGCTCCGTCACTGATTGCGACTCCTACATCAGCAGCCGAAAGCGCCGGTGAGTCGTTGATGCCATCTCCGATCATGATGACTTTTCTGCCTTTTGCCCTTTCTTTTTCCACAAAATCAGCCTTATCTTCCGGAAGTACTTCTGAATAATATTCATCTACACCGACTCTTCTTGCAATCGCTGCCGCAGTGTGCTCGCTGTCCCCTGTCATCATCACGATCTTTGAAATGCCTGATTCTCGCAGTATTTCAATGACATCTGCCGCCTCCTCTCGGAGAGGGTCTTCAATGCAGATGACTGCTGCCAATTCTTTTTCAATCGCAAGATACAGATGAGAGTATTCCACCGGAAGTGATGCAAAAAGCGCTTCTTTCCCCTCTGGGATCATACATTTTTCATCCTCAAAGACAAAATGATAGCTTCCGATAATTGCCTTTTTCTCATTGATCATCGTGGAAATTCCGTGTGCAACCATGTATTCCACTTTCGAATGCATTTCCTCATGATCCAATTTTTTCTTCTTGGCAGCGTTCACGACTGCTTTTGCCATAGAATGCGGAAAATGTTCTTCCATGCATGCTGCAATCCGAAGTAGTTCATCCGGATCTTCTCCATTGAACGAAACGACATCCACTACAGTAGGCTTTGCTTTTGTGAGTGTTCCTGTCTTGTCGAACACAATCGTATCCGCCTCTGCCGCTGCCTCTAAAAACTTACCGCCTTTTACTGTAATATTATGCACGCCTGCTTCTCGAATCGCTGAAAGGACAGAAATCGGCATCGCAAGCTTTAATGCACAGGAAAAATCGACCATCAATACGGACAGTGCTTTCGTGATATTACGTGTCAAAAGATAGGTCAGCGCTGTGCCCGCAAGTGTATACGGCACAAGTTTATCCGCCAGATGCTCCGCCTTGCCTTCCAATGCAGATTTCAGCTTCTCCGACTCCTCGATCATTGTGACTATTTTTTCAAATCGGCTGGAGCCGCCCACTGCTTTGACCGTAATCGTCACTTCGCCTTCTTCCACCACGGTTCCTGCATACGCAGAACTTCCTTGTACTTTTCTTACCGGTAGAGATTCTCCGGTAAGAGACGCCTGATTGACCATCGCCTCACCATCTGCCACTGTGCCGTCAAACGGAATGACATTTCCCATATGTACAACAACCTGATCTCCTGCCTGAATATCAGACACCGGAACAAGAATGTCTTGTTCCCCCTGTTTAAGCCATACTTTCCCCACATTCAACGACATTGTTCTCGCAAGATCATCCACTGATTTTTTATGTGTCCATTCTTCTAAAATTTCTCCGATTCCCAGCAGGAACATGACCGAACCTGCCGTATCAATATCATTTCGTAAAATGGAAACCCCAATCGCTGTTGCGTCAAGAACCGGAACTTCAATCTTTCCTTTACACAACACCTTTAAACCCTTATAAATATACTTTAACGATATTGCCGCCGTATAAAGGGCATTTACCGGATATGGAAGAAACCATTTTCTTGCATACCGGAACAAAACTTTATTGATTAACTTTTCCTGATAAGCAGCGTTTAACGCCCTGCCGGAATTTTCTAAAAGTCCCGCCGGCACCTCCGTCTTTTCATAAGAAAATCTCTTCATTTCTTCTATAATGACCTCTCGGTCACCGGTATAGCGAATGACAGCATCCTGCGTGCGCTCATACACTTTCGCTGATGAAACCGTTTTCATGTTGGTTAAAAAATACAGCAAAATATCTGCCTGCTCATAAGTCATTCTGTTTTGCAGAAGATGAATTCGCATTCTGCCTTTCATCTCATGTTTTATGATAAATCTCACTTGCTGTCGCCTCTATTCTGCCACTGTCTCTTCCACAGCTTCTTCCGTAATTTCTTCTGTCTGTGTCTCTTCAAACTCCTGCTCTTCTTTTACTGCTCTTTCTTCATTGATTGCTTTTGCCTCTTCGTAGATGTCTTCTGCATTCTCCTGAATAGTAGTTGCAGTCTTCATGACACATTCTTTTGCTCTAAGCACCGCTGCCGTTCCATTTGTATAAAGTTTCTTTGCATCTTTGCTTGATAATAGCTTGATTCCTGCTGTCCCAAATAACACACCTGCTGCAAAAATACCTGTTTTCTTAAAATTGATACCTTTTAAACAATCTAACATCATAAATACCTCCTAGAATAATTTTATCCATTGATTATATTCCCATGATTCGACAAATTCCAGTTTTTTTTACACTATCGATAAATTTTATCATTTATTTTCTCTACAGCAAAAAGGAGAATGCCACCGTCCAGTACTCCAAGACTGTGTCATTCTCCTTTTCTCCTACATATGTGGGCATGGCTGCAAGGCAATGTGTTTAATTTTCTGTTCATTCACATAACCGCATGCCTTCAGTCCCGCAAGCATCACCGACTGAAGCTTGTTTGATGACAGCCGGCACACAGAATGATCTTCAAACTCAATCACACATCCATTCTGACCGTCACACTCACATACATCCGAAATCCTATACATGTTTTTTCTGCTGATCGCTCCGATCTCCTCTAATGTATTTACCATTCTGTATATCGTCGCAATCCCAATCTGAGGATCTAACTGCGATGCGCGGTAATAGATTTCCTTACAGCAGGAATAATCTTCCTCCATAATAATATCAAGCAACATCAATCTCTGCTTTGTAATTCTGCATCCTCGTTCTTTCAGTTTTTGAATGATAGCCTCCTTCTGCATCCAGTCTCACTCCTCATCTTTAGTGACAATGTCCTCCACAGTGTTTACAGTCTCCACCACATTGAATTGATTTTCCGTTCTTCTTATCTCGAATCATTTTTCTGATAATCAGTGCTACGATTCCAGCTAACGCAATGCCAACAACTGCTGTTCCCATATTACCGCCTCCATTTCAAAATCAATCGGTCTGTCAATTATCTTGCTCCTACCATACCTTTCATATTGACATTTAATGTCTTGCTTTCTTTGTATGGTCTGACAAGCAGATAAATAAACCCAATTACTAATATAAACGCTACTACAGTTCCAACGCCGAATGTTCCGGTGCTGATCAATGTTCCAATCTGGTAGATGCAAAGTGAAACAATGTATGCAAGACCTGTCTGGTATCCGATTGCAAACCAGAACCATTTTGCATTATTCATCTCTCTTTTAATCGCTCCCATCGCCGCAAAGCAAGGCGCACAAAGAAGGTTGAACACTAAGAATGAGTAAGCCGCAACCGCTGTCATACTTCCTGCAAGCTGTCCCCAGATCTCGATACCGTTGTCTGCATTTACCTCCGCAAATCCAAATAAAATACCAAATGTACCAACTACATTTTCTTTAGCAATCAATCCTGTAACTGCCGCAACTGCCATTTTCCAGTCGCCCCATCCAAGAGGTACAAAGATCGGTGCAATCACACTTCCGATGTGAGCTAAAATACTGTCGTTCAATTGTTCTGCCTCCAACATACCAAATGTACCGTCACCCCATCCAAAGTTCATCAAGAACCACAATACAATTGTAGATAACAGAATAATTGTACCTGCTTTTTTGATAAATGACCAGCCTCTTTCCCACATACTTCTAAGTACGTTTCCAACTGTTGGCCAGTGATACGCCGGAAGTTCCATTACAAACGGTGCCGGATCTCCCGCAAACATCTTTGTTTTCTTTAAAATGATACCGGAACAGATGATTGCTGCGATTCCAACAAAGTAAGCACTTGGTGCAACCCACCATGCGCCATCGAACAACGCTCCCGCAATCAATGCAATGATCGGAAGTTTTGCTCCACATGGAATAAATGTTGTTGTCATGATTGTCATCTTACGGTCACGGTCATTTTCAATCGTTCTCGACGCCATGATACCCGGAACACCACATCCGCTTCCGATCAGCATCGGGATAAATGATTTTCCGGAAAGTCCAAATTTGCGGAAAATTCTATCCATGATAAACGCAACTCTCGCCATATATCCACACGCTTCCAAAAATGCAAGAAACAAGAATAACACAAGCATCTGAGGTACAAAACCAAGAACTGCTCCTACACCAGCCACAATACCGTCAAGAATCAATCCCTGAAGCCATCCTGCACAGCCGATACCGACCAGGAATTTTTCAATCGCAGGCGGAATGATTTCTCCGAACAATACATCATTAGTCCAATCTGTCACCCAAGTTCCAACCGTTGTGACCGAAATATAATATACAAGGAACATAACCGCCGCAAAGATCGGAAGCGCAAGCCATCTGTTCGTCACGATATGGTCGATCTTATCTGATGTTGTCATCTTATTCTGTTTATTCTTCTTGACACAGTCATGAATAATAGAAGAAATATATACGTATCTCTCATTTGTAATGATACTTTCTGTGTCATCGTCAAACAATTCTTCCATTTTTTGAATCTCTGCGGATACATCCGGAACAGATTTCATCTGTGCCTGAATTTTATCATCTTTTTCCAACAGCTTGATTGCAAAGAATCTCTTCTGTTCTTCCGGAACAGTTCCCGTCAGCATGTTTTCAACTGTCTTAATCGTATTTTCAGCATCTTCTGAGAATGCATGTACCGGCGTCATCGCTTTTTTCTTCTGCGCAAGCCCTACTGCCTTCTCCGCAGCTTTCTGAATTCCTGTTCCTTTTAATGCTGAAATCTCGACAACTTCACAGCCAAGCTCTTTGCTCAGCTTATCTGTATAGATCTTGTCTCCGTTCTTTTGCAGTACATCTACCATGTTGACTGCCATAATTACCGGAATGCCAAGTTCCATCAATTGTGTGGACAAATATAAGTTTCGCTCAATATTTGTACCATCTACGATATTAATAATGGCGTCAGGTCTCTCGCCAATCAAATAGTTTCTCGCCACTACTTCCTCTAATGTATATGGTGACAAAGAATAAATTCCCGGAAGGTCCATGATAATAACATCTTTATGACCTTTCAGTTTTCCTTCTTTTTTTTCTACTGTTACTCCAGGCCAGTTTCCTACAAATTGGTTTGAACCAGTCAGAGCATTGAACAACGTTGTTTTTC
This sequence comes from Faecalimonas nexilis, assembly GCF_059731825.1. Taxonomy (NCBI): domain Bacteria; kingdom Bacillati; phylum Bacillota; class Clostridia; order Lachnospirales; family Lachnospiraceae; genus Faecalimonas; species Faecalimonas nexilis. The sequence continues at coordinate 3,318,154 of NZ_AP029189.1, forward strand.
CGCAGTTTGGGTTACCTGCTAGTGCTATCTTTACTGACATCTTCTCTCTCCTTTTTTATGTTTGTCGAATCTTGTTTTTATTAGTTTTAACTAACCATTTGCTAAAAAAAATTATTCTACCTCTATCATCTCAGCATCTGCTTTTCTCAACGACAATTCATATCCTCTTACTGTTACTTCCACCGGATCACCAAGCGGCGCTACTTTTCTCACAAAAATCTCTACTCCTTTTGTGATCCCCATATCCATGATTCTTCGCTTCACCGGTCCCTCACCAGTCAGTTTCTTTACCTTGACGGTCTTACCGCAGGCTACCTCCTTTAACGTTTTCATCTCTTTTCGCCCTCTTTCATCACTAAACCATAATCTTGTTTGCCATATCTTTCCCAATCGCAACTCTGGAATCTTTCACATTCACAATCATGTTACCTCCGATTTCAGAGATTACGGTAACTACTCCGCCGGTAACAAAGCCAAGATTTTCTAAAAATCGTCTTGTCTCTTCTTTTCCACCGACTTTTTTAATTACATTTTCTTCTCCTGGATTCACCATCGTTAACGGCATCATACACACCTCTTCTTTCTGATAATGATAAACAATTTCATTTCACATGGTTAGTATACTCTAACGTTTATTAGATGTCAATATAATTTCTCTATTTTTTTTCCATTATGGCAATCTTTACAGGGATATGATATAATGCTGTTAGGCATTATGTCTATGCATAATAGAGTGAAGGAGGGAAGCCTATGAAACCTTTTGTAAATGAATCCGCTGAGAATTATCTCGAGACGATTTTAATGTTGAGCAAAAAGTTACCGGTTGTCCGTTCTGTAGATATCGCAAACGAATTGGATTTTAAAAAATCAAGTGTAAGCGTTGCAATGAAAAACCTGCGTGAAAAGAATCATATTACAGTCACAGATGCCGGATTTATATATCTAACAGAATCCGGACGTGAAATAGCAGAGATGATCTATGAACGGCACCGTCTTTTGTCCGATTGGTTGATTCGCCTCGGCGTGTCGGAAGAGACAGCGAACGAAGACGCCTGCCGTATGGAACACGTGATCAGTGCAGAAAGCTTTGAAGCGATTAAAAGACATGTAAAATAAAGACGCCGGCAAACGCCGGCATTTTTATTGCTTTTCTCCATCTATGAACATCATGACAAACGCCATACCTAACATCACCACACAGACTATCAATGCTTTTTCAGACAAGTATTTCACACAGATATTCCCCAAAACTGCCCCCATTACAAAACAAAAAATAATTCCGTAATATAAAAACCCTTTTTTGAGATGCTCTTTTCTTTTCGAGCCCAAATACTCACACATCTGCTGTGTCGCGCTGCGCAGGTTTCCAATACACATCGTCGTCGCAATTCCATTTCCATGTATCTTCCGGAAACTCTCAACCTGTATCCCACAGGCAAGTGACGTCAGACTATTTGCCGGAAGATTGAACTTTTGCGGTATGAAACAGACTACAAATAATACAACTGCTTCACTTAACACCGACAGCTGTCTCCAGTGGAAAATACTTTTTTCTTTAATCTTCATTCGGACAAGATCTGCAACTCCGATTCCGGTCACAAATGCAATGACCGGAATTAAATACCTGATTGCCATATCCCACTGTCTTTCCGACATATAGATACCAAATAATAAGATATTTCCCGTCTGGGCATTCGCAAATACCTTTCCTCTGCACATATAGGAATAGGCATCCATAAACCCTCCCGAAAGCGCAAGTATAATTCCAAGCCGAATGGACTCCGACATTTGTCTTGATCGTTTCACAGTACCACTTCTTTCAATTTTCTATTCTTTCCAAGTTGCTGAGGCAATCTTCTTAACAAGCGCAAGCTTTGCCCACTGCTCCTCCTCGGTCAGTTTATTTCCGATCTCACACGATGCAAATCCACACTGAGGACTGAGGTACAGACGTTCCAGCGGTACATACTTAGCCGCCTGCCGAATTCTTTCTTTGATTAGCTCTTCGCTCTCAAGAACCGGTGATTTTGTTGTAATAAGCCCAAGAACAACTTTTTTATCATCTGAAACAAATCTAAGCGGCTCAAATCCTCCCGAGCGCTCATCGTCAAACTCCAGATAATATGCGTCCACGTTCTCATTTGCAAACAGATATTTTGCCACTGGCTCATACCCGCCTGATGATGCCCAGGTAGAATGGTAGTTTCCCCGGCATACATGAGTTGTAATCACAAGATCCTCTGGTCTTCCCTCAATCGCAAGGTTGTTCAGGCGAAGATATTTTTCTGCCTCGCTTTCTATTGTAACACAATCCTGCTGTCTTGCCTCCCAATATTTTTTATCACAAAACATACCCCATGTGCAATCGTCAAATTGAATATTTCTGCAGCCTGCTTCATAAAGTTCTTTGATCACAGTGCGATATGCTTTCGCAATATCCTGAATGAGCACTTCCTCATCTGGATAAAATTTCACTGTATTTTTTCCATTTTCTTCTCGAAATAGCTCTGCCAGCAGCTGCGCCGGGGCAGGAATCGTCTGTCTTGCCACTGTGTTTTCATCTTCAAATTGTTTCACAAATTTAAAATGTTCTACAAACGGGTGACCCTCTCCACTGATCTTTCCGCTCACAGCAACGGAGCCGTGCGTAGTCTCTTCTCCATGGAAGAAATATCCATGATCCAGCTCAATATGCTCAACTCCATTTAATCCCCACATAAAATCCAAATGCCAGTAGCTTCTGCGAAATTCTCCATCGGTGATCACATGATATCCTGCTGCCTTTTGTTTTTCTACCAGATCACGAATCGCCTCATTCTCAACTTCTTCCAATTGTTTCTCCGATATTTTTCCACTCTCAAAATCTGCTCTCGCCTGCTTTAACTGTGCAGGTCTTAAAAAACTTCCTACAAAATCATATCGAAACGGTGCATTCTTACTCATATCTTCTACCTCCAAATACTTTTGTCTTACCCTCCGGTAATCTATGAAGGTATTATATCGGGACACAATAAATACGTAAAATATCCAAAAATATCTGTTAGCTATAACTTTTAGTTATATCAACTCTGTATTTTCGCCGATATTTCGTTTGAGTGCATCTATATATGCTATTCCTAAACGGCTGAAATGTGACTTCTGATGGCTCACATATCCGATATGCATATCCCCCTCTTTTTCAAGCGGCACTGCAACAATATTTCCCCCGTTCAGCTCCGAATCGATCACTCCGCTGCAGACAGTATATCCGTCCAACCCAATCAGCAGGTTAAACAGTGTCGCTCTGTCACGCACCCGGATGTTTTTTATCCTCTGTACTGTACTGAAAATCTCCTCCGAATAGTAAAAGGAATTATGTTCTCCCTGTTCAAACGAAAGATATGGATACTCATGAAGCTCTTCCATTGTCACAGATTTTCGACTCGCCAGCGGATGTCTGTTGCTTATAAAAATATGCGGCTTTGCAACAAACAGTTCTGTAAACACAAGTTCCTTTACCTTCATAATTTTTCGCAGCACTTTTTCATTAAAATCATTCAGATACAGAATCCCTATCTCACTTTTCATCGCCGCGACATCTTCTATAATCTCATATGTCTGTGTTTCCCGAAGAGAAAAATCATATTGGGCGGTTCCATGCTCCTTGATCAAGTCCACAAACGCATTCACCGCAAACGAATAGTGCTGTGTGGAGACACAAAACTGCTGCTTTCTGCCGGATTTATGCATATACTTTTCTTCCAAAAGATCTGCCTGTTCAATCACCTGTCTTGCATATGCCAAGAACTGCTCCCCCTCATGTGAGACAACAATCCCTTTGTTTGTTCGCTCAAAAATTACAATTTCCAGCTCTTTTTCCAGCTCTCGAATTGATTTGGTGAGACTTGGCTGTGATATATATAATTCTGTTGCAGCTTCGGTCATCGTTCCCTTCTCCGCCACCATCGCCACATATCTCAACTGTTGTAATGTCATAGTTCCCTCTTATCTTTCAATCTCAAATGGTTTGTGAATCGGTGTTTCCATATCCCATATTTTGTATTCTCCATTCCAGTAGTAAGCCGGCTTACACTTACCACTTTTAAACACACGAATCAGGTCTTCCATCGTGCGCACCTCCTCCGGAAAATAAGTTGCAAAAAAGCCGATCTTTCCCGGTATATGACAGTCGCTTGAGCCAACAGTGACCAGTCCAAGTTCTCTTGCATAATCTGCCGCTTTTTTGTTTGCCTCAGGAAGTGTACTTCCGTTGAGCACCTCAACACCGTCCAGTCCCTTTACAATTCTCAGATTTTCTTCCAATCCCCGGTTATTATTGCGAAACGGATGTGCACTAAAACAGATTCCACCCTGCTCTTTCACAATATCGATAAACTTCTGTGCATCCACCCGCTCTTTCGGGTATTCCTCGATTCCTAAAGCCACGATATCCCCCTGCAGAGAAAAAAATTCAATTCCCACAAAAATCGGAAAACCGGTTTTTTCCGAATATTCTTTTGCGTACTCTTTCAATCCCATATCATCGTGATCTGTAATGCAGATTGCTCCAAGTCCCCGCTCCTTTGCAAGCTCCACCATCTCATCCAATTTTAAAAAGCTATCTTTTGAAAATGTCGATTCGTGCATGTGCATATCTATAAACATGTTTTTTCCTCTTTTCTACGTTATCATTTCCAGAACAGTCCGACTGATGCCTTCCCATGAGACACCGTTCAAATCGGGACATTCTTCTTGTTGTTGTTCTAATTTCTTCTCTATTGCCTCCGCCAATTTCTTTTCAAACTCTGGCAATTTTTCTTCTTTCGGCTCATCTACCCGAGTCATCTCAGGCAACGGAACAAACTCCACCTGTTGCCCCGGCACATGCTCATCTAACCACTCTTCCATCCCAGGAATCTGCGAACAGACCACCTTACATCCACATGCCATTGCCTCCATTGTCACCAGTGGCAATCCTTCAAAAAATGACGGGAGAGCAAACACATCGCTTTGCCGAAATACCTCTGCTAAAGCTTCCTGCTGCAAACTGCCTAAAAATATCACCGGATATCTGCATTCTCTGGCAAGCCTGCAAATTTCTTCATACTCTTCTCTGCTGCCATGCCCTCCTGCAATCTTCACAACCAGATTTTCCGGTTTGACCGAAAGCATCTCCAATGCCCGAAGCAGACTGAAAATCCCCTTCTTCTCTGTCACTTTCCCCGCAAATGCCAACTGTCTATAAGGTTTTTCTTCTGTTTTCTTCCGATAAAAAAGGTTTTGATTGTAGCCAACCCCGACAGTGTGCACAAGCTTCTCGCCGCAATTAAAAATCCGGATAATCTCTTTCTTCTGTCCGTCATGCAATGCCACAATGCCATCCAACTGCGGAATCCACTTCTGAATGTATTCCATCTGTAATGGATTTTTACAAATCTGACGCAAATCAGAGCCATGACAAATTCCAATGACTTTCTTCTTCGGATACCATTCCCGCACCAACGCAGTCAAAAGATACAGGTGATGACACACAATCAAATCCGGGCAAAACTCCTCGACCGCTTTTCGCACCACCATTTGAAATGCACTCCGGTACGCTTGAAACATCTCTTCTGTAAAGTCCTTATATCTCGTACTCTTATATGGCATCTCATCCGACATTCCTGCAATTGGAAACGGCAGTTCCTCCGACAAATATTTCACCGGATAAAATATAACTCCCTCTGGGAAATTTACACTGTCCTCCTCATAAACTCCCGCAAGAACTGCCTGCTCATATCCAAGGGCATTCCAGTTCTTTACCAACTCCGTCAGATAAATTCCACTTCCCGTGCTGTGCGGTTTCTGAGCTGTAATATTTAAAATCCTCATTTGTTTTTCTCACTCTTTCTTCCCATTTCTGTAACCTGTCTATACCAATCATACGATAACTCTTTTACCCACACAAGAAAAAAGTTGATATATTTTCTGATTTTCCTTGACCTGTACGCTGCGTACCCCCTTATAATATACCCATCACAAGGAAAGGAGCATACCGTTTATGTTATTAAGCGAAGTGGCAAAACAGGTCAGTCTCTTATCAGTACTTAAATCCTACAGACGAGGAGTATCAGAGACTTTTAGAGCAGACCCGAAAAAATGTAAAACTTCGCAACAGCTTCTTTTGCAAATATCACCCTGCGTTCATCTCGCAACGCCGATTTATGCGAGAACTCCAAAATCAAGGGTACAACGATATTTTTATCCCAAATATGATTGCGCTTTCGCCAAAATATAAAGAATACCACGATGCACTCACAGCGATAAATAAAAGAATCTGCGATGATCTCGGATTGTATTACAATAGCAACTATCATTTGATTATGAAATAAAATAAGAATGTTCAGACATAAAAAAGGAGCCGAATTTCTTCGACTCCTCCTTCTCACGATATCGGCTCAAAATCCGCCACTCCATGTTTGCAAAGCGGACAGATAAAGTCATCCGGCAAGACATCTCCTTCGTAGATGTATCCGCAAACGACACAGACAAATCCTTTCTTTCCTTCTGTCTGTGGTTTTGGTTTTACATTTTTCTGATAATACGTATATGTCATCGTCTCTTTATCGCTCATCACCCGCGCCTCTGTCACCGTACAGATGAACATGCCGTGTGTATCGAGATCCACATACTGCTCCACTTTCAAGGACATAAATGCATTGATGTATTTCGGAAGAAATACTAATCCATTGTCTGAGCGAAGTGTCTGGTATCCTGCAAATTTGTCGACCAGACGACCACTCTGAAATCCAAATGTCTTGAATACTTCAAATGGTGCTTCCACAGAAAGACAGTTCACATTCATCACGCCCGTCTTTTTGATGACATGGTGTGAGTAATTTGCTTTGTTGATATTCACTGCCACACGGTTCGGATTATCTGTAAGCTGTGTCACTGTATTGACGATCAGTCCGTTATCTTTCTCCCCGTCATTGGAAGTCACAACATAAAGTCCATATCCTATCTTAAACAATGCTGTCAGATCATTTTTATTCGCTTTTGTGTCAGACTGTGCAACATATTCTTTACACAATTCCTCCGCCATACCTTCGAGCTGATCCATATTATCACTATTAAGCGAAGACATGATCTTCACATTATGCTCAAGCCAGGAAATGTTTTTACTCTTTTCAAACATTTCCTTCATCACTTTTGCGGCGAGTGGCGCCCAGCTTCCATTTTCGATCAGTCCGATTGTGCGATTTTGGTAATTCCGCTCTGTCAAATGCTCAATAAATGTCTTCATAAACGGAAAGATATCAGCATTGTATGTCGTTGTCGCCAGCACAAGTTTTCCGTAACGGAATGCATTTTCCACTGCTTTTGACATATCCTCACGGGCAAGGTCACATACAACTACTTCAGGGCATCCTTTCTCGCGCAGTTTACTCTCCAACACTTCCACCGATTTTTTTGTATTTCCATAAATCGATGTGTAGGCAATCATCACGCCCTCTGATTCCACCTCATACGAAGACCATGTATTGTATTTTCCGATATAATGTGAAAGATTTTCTTTCAAAACAGGTCCATGCAGCGGACAAATCATCTGAGTATCCAAATTCTGTGCCGCCTTCAGCACGTTCTGCACCTGCATTCCGTATTTTCCGACAATACCGATATAGTAGCGACGTGCCTCATCGTCCCAATCTTCCTCCACATCAAGTGCGCCGAATTTTCCAAATGCATCTGCTGAAAACAACACTTTTTCATAAGAATCATAAGTCAGCATCACTTCCGGCCAATGCACCATCGGGGCAAACAGAAATTGCAGTTCATGCTTTCCAAGTGTCAATGTATCTCCATTTTTTACTTCCAGCTTTTTCTCATCTAAATCCATATCACGGAAGAAATTCGCAATCATCGTAAATGTCTTTGCATTTCCTACGATTGTTGTATCCGGATAAATTTTCATAAAGTTATAAATATTCGCAGAATGATCCGGCTCCATATGTTGAATGATCAGGTAATCCGGCTTTGTTCCTCCAAGTGCGGCTCCAACATTGTCCAGCCACTCATGTGCAAATTTTACATCTACAGTATCTACAACTGCGACCTTTTCATCTCTGATTACGTAAGAATTATAAGCCATTCCATTCGGTACCGCATATTGCCCTTCAAACAAATCGGTCTGATGGTCATTGACTCCTACATAAATAATGTCGTTCGTAACCTTCATTTCGCATTTCCTCCTATTATTTTTTGCTCGCTTTCGTTACACGATTCATTATATATTTTATGACATGGTTTTTCAACTCCTGCATCCGTTCGTTACTGATAAGATTTTCACACGGGATCCTGTCCACAATCTTTTCCACATAAGAGTGTTCCTGAATAATCTGCAGCGTTTCCGTAAAATAAATATCGAAAAAATATGCTATATAAGATACCCAGTAATCCAGATTTGTCTTTCTATCCTCAGACAATACGGAGCGTTCATTGAGACATGCCTCCCAGACTCTCTGGCTGATTTCCTGCGCTCCTGCTTCTTTCGCACTCGCTCCTCCAAGCAGAACCTCCACCCGCTCCTCTAATTTCACACGGCAGTTATCCAGCTTATCCGCATCCCGAATCAGTTCGGCATGCAATAAAGTTCTTGAATCCGAAATCTTTGGAAGCTGAAATGCACTGTGATAACGGATTGCCGTCTCGATTGTCTCATCCCACGTTGTCTCCGGAAGAAATTCTCTGATTCGCCCCTCCCGAAACAAAATATCTGCACCATACTGTGCATGGTCAAAAATGCCCGGTTCAAATGAATCATATAATTTAAGTTGCTCAAATCTTCCTATATCATGCAGCAGGGCAATGATTTTCGCAAGAAAAATATCTTCTTCTCCCAATCCCATCCTCCTTGCGATCTCCTCACTGCAGTCTACAACACCATATGTATGTACAATTTTTAAATAAACTTTTTCATCCTTTCTGTCATACCCGTTAAGGTACAATTCAAAAGCCTGTTTTGCCTGCTCAAAATCCATGCTAAACGCCTCCCTTTGTCTTTATTTATATCATTTCTGTACCGAACTTGCAATTGAGAAATTTTGTGTCTCTCCTCCTAGCTATTCTGCCCGGACTCTGATACAATATAGCCACAAAATAAATTCAAGAAAAAGGAGATCTTATGAAAAAATTTTTATCAATTCTATTAGCCTTCCTTTTAACATTCTCACTGGCAGGCTGTACAAAAAAACAATCTTCAAAAGAAGACACCTCACCAAAAGATGCCTTGGAGATTCTCACAACTGTCTGGTCCTCATACTCGGACGACAACAAATTTCAGGCTATGGGCGGTGACTACAACAATATGACCGACAATAAGCCCGGAAAATTCGATGTCAGCGACACGGAAAGTTTACGCTCTCTGCTGATTGTGCCTGAGGATTCAGCAGGTCTGATCGACGATGCAGCAAGCCTGATTCATGCAATGAATGCGAATACATTTACGGGATCTGCATTTCATCTGTCTGACCCCAAAACGCTCAATACCTTTGCCGATTCTTTAAAAGAATCTATACTTGGCAACCAGTGGATGTGTGGATTCCCGGAAGTATTGCTTCTCGCTCAAATTGGCGATGATTATGTTGTCTCTGCTTTTGGAAATACAGACTTGATCAACTATTTCAAAACACAGTTGACAGACCAATATCCATCTGCAGTCATCTTGACGGAAGAGAACCTATAGTATGTTATTTTCAAGCATTCCTTTTTTATACTACTTTTTACCGCTTGTTTTAGTCTGCTACTTTTGCGTGCCTTTTCGATGGAAGAATTTCATTCTGCTTTTCTTCAGTCTCATATTTTATTCCTGGGGAGAACCACGATATATTTTTTTGATGGTTCTCTCCATCTTACTGGGTTATATCGAAGGTATCCTCATCGAGAGAAAGAAGCATTCCCGACTGATTCTGGCAGGCGCCTGCTGCATTCATCTTGGACTTTTAATGTATTTTAAATACATTGATTTTTTGATTGGAAACCTGAATGCAATTGGATTGTCTATACCGCTTTTCCACATTGCTCTGCCAATCGGTATCAGCTTCTACACCTTTCAAATTTTGAGTTATCTCATCGATGTGTATCGAAAAGACTGTACGGCGCAGACAAATCTGATTTCTTTTGGAGCATATGTGTCGATGTTCCCGCAGTTGATCGCAGGACCGATCGTGCGGTACAAAGACATTGCAGCACAGCTTGAAGTGCGGAAACATTCTGTTGAGAAAGCAGCACTTGGCATCCGAAAATTCATATTGGGATTATCCAAAAAAGTACTTCTTGCGAACTCTCTCGGCGCGCTTTGCAGTACCTTCCAAACCTCCACAGACCGTTCTGTTCTCTATTATTGGCTGTATGCATTTTCCTTTGCGCTGCAGATTTATTTTGATTTTTCCGGTTATAGTGATATGGCTGTCGGTCTCGGCAATATTTTCGGGTTCCATTTTCCGGATAATTTTCATTACCCGTATTTGTCAAGAAGTGTCACGGAATTCTGGAGACGTTGGCACATTACACTGGGGTCATGGTTCCGTGACTATGTCTATATCCCGATGGGCGGCAACCGCGTGAAAAAAAGCCGCTGGTTTTTTAACATCGCAGTCGTGTGGTTTCTGACCGGACTGTGGCACGGTGCATCTTGGAATTTTGTCCTGTGGGGAATGTTCTTTGCGGTTCTGCTTGTATTAGAAAAGCAAGGATTTTCTGCATTTTTGCAAAAACATTCTTTATTTTCCCATATGTATGTCCTGCTCGCAGTGACCGTAAGCTTTGTCATTTTCAATGCAGTCTCCACCAAAGATGCTCTCGAAACGCTCAAGGTCATGTTTAGCGGCGGCTCTTTGCCACTTGTTTCAAAAGAATTCTTATACTATCTCAAAAGCTATGGTGTTATCCTCACCGTTTCTGTGGTCGGCGCCACCCCCTTTGCTGCGCAGCTGATTGAAAGATTCCGTACAAAGAAAACGGCGAAACAGCTCCTCAATATTTTAGAGCCGGCTGTCCTGATTGTTTTAATGCTTACTGTGACTGCTTATCTTATTCAGGATTCTTATAACCCGTTTTTATATTTTCGCTTTTAGAAGGAGGTATTTTCAATGTCAGATCAATGGAAAAACAGAATCGTAATTGTTACCACAGGTATTCTCTTATTTTCTTTTTCCATCGCCTGTCTTCTGAAGCCGTCCGATGAGGTTTCCCTCAGCGAAAGGCGCCCGCTCACACAGTTTCCTTCGCCGGATACAGGAAGCTTGCTCTCCGGAAGCTTTATGGAAAAATTTGATAAATATGCGGTCGATCAGTTTCCGATGCGAGAAGCATTCCGCCACCTGTATTCAACTGTTTCTCTCGATTTACTTGGAAAATCAGATATAGAAGGACTGTACTTAAAAGATGATATGGCAATCGCAATGGAATATCCGATGCACGAGGACTCTTTGAAGCACGCCTCGAAAGTGTTTCAAAGAATTTATGAGACCTGTCTAAAAGGGAATGCGGAAAATATCTATCTTTCCATCATTCCGGATAAGAACTATTTTTTACAGGACGATGACTCTGCACTGACAATGGACTATGATGATTTCTTCCAGACGATGCAAGATGCAAATCCGCAGATGCATTATATCGATATTGCACCGCTTTTGGAGTTAACCGACTATTATCAGACCGATCCCCACTGGCGGCAGGAAAAAATCATCGATGTTGCAAATCATCTCGCAGACTCCATGGGTACTTTTGTCTCAGATGATTTCCAAGAGCAGGTATTTACAAACGATTTTCGTGGCGCTTATGCAGGGCAGGCGGCTCAGAATCTTTCCGGCGAACCACTTTGGTTCCTGACAAGTCCTGCAATAGAACAGTGCACTGTATTCGACCACCAAAACGACCGTCAAATTTCCATGTATGATTTTGTAAAAGGCGACGGAAAAGACCCTTACGAGCTCTTTTTGTCCGGCTCTTTGTCCTATATCACAATTGAAAATCCTGCCGTACAGACAGACCTTGAACTTGTTATTTTCCGCGATTCCTTTGGCAGTGCCATTGCACCTCTGCTTGCCACCGGATACCAAAAGATTACACTGCTGGATGTACGCTATCTTTCAAGCTATTCGCTGCCATCACTGATTGATTTTAAAAATCAGGATGTCCTGTTTCTCTACAGTACATCGGTCTTAAATCACAGCGAGACACTGAAATGACGGAAATCCGTCATCAGTGTCTCTTTTTAGATATATAAATCTTTCTTGCAAAACAGGAAAATTCCTGCTGCAAACAGCGCAATTCCACCGATAAGTAAAATAGTAACTCCCATCAGCGCACTGCTCTTTCCAGCCACAAGATTTTCCGGCTGAAACAATGTAAAAAACGTAAAATATTTCGCTTTCTCTGCATCTTCCCCTGCATTTGCAAGCATCTGCAGAACATACATCAATGCAGGAATTCCTGCACCTAACCCAATACTGTATCTCGTATCCGAGAACAGACACGATGCCAAAAAGCAGATTCCTGCAATAAATAACAACAGGCAAAACAATCCAGAGTTCAGTTTCAAAAGTTCTGCGATCTCCAATTCATTCGGAAAGCTCCCCTGTGCCACCACGATTTCCAATACTGTCTCATAGCCAAGTAACTGAATCACTCCACTGATAAGTACGCTCGCCTGTGTACACGCAATCTTCTGCCGTTTTACCGGCGCCGCCACAAGAGAAACCACAGAACCTCGGTCAACATATTTGGCAATCAGACCATTTCCTCGCAGAATACAGAATACCATCGGGAATACAATCAAAATAAATCCATATAAATATGATATCATAAATCCAATCAGGCTCGTAGCTCCCGCATGTATTCCGACTGCCGCCATCAGTTCCGGCATCACCTTCACAAAATCATCCAATGTTTTCATCATCTCTGGATCATACATCCGAATAATCACAGTGACATAGAGCGTGATCACTGCCGCAAAAATGAGTAACACCTTGATACTGCCTTTCATTTCTCGTTTGTACAACAGAAGACTAATCATCGCTCTCACCTCCATAATAATGCATAAAGATTTGCTCCAAACTTGGTTTGGTGAAAACTGTCACGTTCTGTCCATCACGAATTCCGTCAAAATCATTGGCAAACTGTTTCGCCATCTCCACATTATCTAGTGTAATCGTATAAGAATGCACATGACATTTGCGAAGTTCATCCACCGAATCGACCGCCATCAGCTTCCCATTGCGTATAATCCCAATCTGCTGGCAAGTCTTCTCCACTTCCTCAAACATATGACTAGACAGCAAAATCGTCTTTCCACGTTTCTTCTCTTCTTCTATCAGCTCCACAAACCGACTTTGCATCAATGGATCCAGTCCGCTTGTCGGCTCATCCAAGATAAGAATCGTCGGATCGTGCATAAACGCTGCGACAATCCCGATTTTTTGCTTCATTCCCTTGCTCATCTTTTTGATCTTTCCCCGCGGGTTTACCTCAAATCGCTCCAAAAGCTCCTTTTGGCGATTCTCGAAACCAAGTTTGCGATATTTCTGCATAAATTTAAGAAATTCCGTCCCAGTCATATCCTCAAAAAAACTGATTTCTCCGGCTATGTAACCAAGCTGCTTTTGGATCTTGTCACTTTCCTTCCAACAATCCAGACCATTGATCGTGCAGCTTCCTGATTTTGCTTTCAAAAATCCCATAAGATGTCGAATCGTGGTTGTCTTCCCGGCGCCATTCGGTCCAAGAAAGCCGAACACTTCGCCCTCTCCAACCTGAAAAGATACATCAAAAATTCCCTTTCCTCCTCCAAAGTCACGCGAGAGGTGCTCAATTTCTATTACACTCATTATTTTTCTCCTGAAAACCATATTCCTGCAGAACTTCTACTGCCATATCTGCGAACTCTGCATTTGCTCCATAACTAAAATTCCACAGTCCTTCGCCACCACCGGAACCAACGATATCCGCCGTCTGCATCTGCCCGTCATCCGTCAGCATCACTGTCAAACTCGCATAGCTTCCATTTCTCCAATAATATCTCTCAAAACTTAGTAGCATTACAAATGCATTCCCCAATACTTTGTAATCGTCACACACCCGCTCTGCTTTGATTTTTTCTTTTAAATCCTCCCCCAAATCCTTTACACTTTTTCGAATGTTATAACATTCCATTTTCTTCACAACACTTGCCATAAACATCTACCTCTCTCTTACCGCTTGCCCGGAAATACAATAATATTACTCTTCGGTTCTTCCGCAACCATTTCTTTTATCATATGCCCACGCCTCATCACGGTATTCGTATGCTCCCATACATTGTCGATTCTCTGCAATAGCTGTCTCCGCAGCTTTTCATTCGTTGAAACATAATCAAAGTCCATAAATCCTACTTCCAGCACATCCCGAATATGCTCATATGTACCACCGGTGCGGATAATCATCTGAATGGTTTTACAAAGCAATTCTGCCTCGCGCTCTTCTTCATGTCCTTCTTTTATAAAGAAATCCTTCAGTTCCAGCATATATTTGTTAAATGGAAGATAGCCTTTCGTCCCCAAATGTTCAATTTCTTCCTTCGTCGGCTCATAAAACGGACAGCCTCCTTGTCTTTTTTGAAGCTCCTTATACATATTTCCGTCGGTCCAAAGTTTTAAAATCAACTTCTCTCCTCTTAATTCAAAATACTTTTTATTCTCCGGTATCGCTTCACAAAAAGAAATAACTTCAAATAGTTCCTTCTTACTTCCGCCATCTCTCACATACAAATTTATCACTTGTTCAATTGAGCACATACCATATAGTTCCGACAATACATTCAAATACATTAACAGCTTTTTATCCGTGTTAAGACTTTGCTTCCAGATCGTATCACAATTTTTCAAATATGCCTTCCGCACCTCTTCCGGTACACAAACAACTCCTCCATCCCAGTCATAACCGATTCCGATATAGGCGCCTTCCGCCAAATAATCATACTGATGTTCGTTTGATTCAATCCAAACCTGACTCTCGCCGGAATCCAATAATTCTAGCTCCGCTTCGTTCAAATACATAAAATATTTCCTCATCACATCTGCATCAAGAAGTGCACGACACAAAAATTCAACCATCTGCGCCTTTTTATATTGCGAATATCCATGTAAATGATGAAGCTTTGCAATCTCCACCAGATCGCTCTTCCGATATTGACTTAAAATTTCATGTAAGGTAATGCTATCACTCATCTTTCGTGTACCCCCTATTTTTCTTTGTTACCTTTTCTTCAAGTTTTTCTGTAGGTAATCTTCTATATACTTTTGAATATTTCTCTTTTTCTTTCTTTTCCAGGCACTGCTTTACTCTCCACCTATCATCTAATCCATCTAGTCCTTTAATAATCGCTTGCACAATATATGGCATTAACATGATTACAAATGAGATAGCAAACGGCTCAATGCCCCTTTTTGATATGCTTTGTATAATTCCATTGACAATCCATATTGTTGTCCACACTGTTTTGTACGGATAAAATTTTATAAAATAACTTGTCGTTGCTTGTACTAATAAGCATATCTATCATTTCTGACCTCACAATCATTTCCCAGATCACTTCATTTTCGCTTCGGCTCTGTCGCTCCCTGTCCTACGCTGAAATCTAACGTTACCGCTTTGCCTCCAAGGGCTCGGTACGTGCGGTTGGCTAGACCTTACCCGACAGGATTTTTCTACTATATACAATCAGCTATGCTGATTTCTCAGCTCGCACTATAAGCTGATTGTAGCAGATTGATCGATAGATAGCTAGTGCAATTTGAATCGTACTCCATCCGCTACAATATTTTTCGTTCAAATCACCAATTATTTAAAATGGAAAGCGCTCCACACATTCATCCAACATATCTCCGACCTGAATCCGCAGAACAGAAAGCAGCACAACACGCAATTTCAATCCACGCTCCCACAAGGGGAGCGACGTTGCTAGATAGAGCTTTTACAACGCGATTCCAAATTTCAATCCACGCTCCCACAAGGGGAGCGACAAAGTAAGAAAGCGGGATAGGAGGTGGAGTAAATATTTCAATCCACGCTCCCACAAGGGGAGCGACCAAATTTACCATACGTATTCCTGAAACTTATGATATCTCTGAAATCATCGAGATCGAAAATGCTGTAGACCGAACTTCTTCTATCGGAAAACGAGATTATGCGATATTGCTTCTCGCTTCGCGATTAGGAATGCGTGCGGGAGACATTGCCTCGCTTAAATTAGATTCTCTTGATTTCAAAAATCAGCGTATCTGCTTTATCCAAAATAAAACGGGAAGTGTTTCAGAACTTTACATGGTGCCAGAAATCAAAACAGCACTGATGGATTATCTGTCAACAGATCGTCCTGCATCCACAAGCGACTATGTATTTTTAAAATCATGTGCCCCTTATTCAGAAATATCGTATTCTGTTGTCTCATTTGCTGTAAAAAAACATATGATTCGCTCTGGTATTAACATTGCAGGTAAAAAACATGGACCTCATAGTCTGAGAGCTTCTCTTGCGTCATCGATGGTAAACGATGGCATATCTTATGAAACCGTAAGAAAAGTACTGGGACATGATAGTCCCAATGCAATCAGGCACTATGCACGTCTTGATATTCAGATGCTTAGGAATTGTGCTCTTGCATGCCCGGCACCTTCAGGAACACTTCACCAATTCCTGAAAGGAGGTCGTATATGAGAACCGTGATTTTTAAAAGTTGTTTTAAAGACGACATGCAGTCATTCATGGAGTATCGTGTTGCGACTTTCGCATGGAATACCTATCGTTTGGATAATTATCGCCTGTCTTCTTTTGACAGATATCTTACAAAAATATCTTATAATGATGAAATTGTACCACAAACAATAATAAATCAGTGGCTTAATGATGTAGGTGTTCCAGAGGCATCTATTAATGGATACATAAAGACTATACGAAACTTTATGAAATATAGAGCCGATATGGGAAAAGTTGTTTATCTTCCGCCCTTCCAGAAAACGAAAGATTTGTATATTCCCTATATATTTAGTGATGAGGAATTGTCGAATATATTTGCTATTGCTGATGCATATCCAATGACAAACAAATTTAGCAGCATTCCGCATATACATATGGAAATGGCGGTTCTCATACGCCTTTTGTATTGTTGTGGACTCAGATTAGGCGAAGCTCTAAATTTGAAGATGGAGCATCTGGATCTAGAAAACGGAGTCATCCGTATTATACATTCAAAAAAAAGAAACAACGATTAGTTCCAATGCATGAAACATTAACAAACATGCTGAAGGATTATTGTAAGGTGATAAAAATCTATGGTATAGATAATCCATTTTTATTCCCAAGACAAAGCGAACATTTATCCCCAATAACTGCTGAACGCCAATTTAAAAAGATTCTTAGGAAAGCTGGTATTATCAAAGGGAATGAAGATCCTCATAAACGTGCTCCATGCCTGCACTGTTTAAGACATTGTTTTATGTTCCATGCTTTTAAACAGCTGGAAACTGCAGGATATCATATCGATATGGCTTCTCCATATTTTTCTGTATATTGTGGTCATGAATCCCTTGTGGAAAGTGAAAAATATATGAAATTCAGCAGTGAACTCTTCGAAGAAGATATGCTCTTGTTTGCTGATTTCACAGAATCTCTGTTTCCGGAGGTTGATTTATGAGAAAGCAGAAGACTCCTTCGATTTTTATGAAATATCTTGAATACTATGTAAATACATATATGCCGGAAGCACGTGGGTTAAGTAAGAACACAATCAACTCTTATAAAACAACATTTACACTTTTAATAAAATATATGTATTCAGTCAAAAACACGAAAGCAGATGAGATTACTTTTGACTGTTTAGATGTAAATACGCTTTCCGATTTTATGTCATGGCTTGAAAATGAACGTAAATGTTCAGTTACAACCAGAAATCAAAGACTTGCCGCACTGTATTCTTTTTCCGAGTATGCACAAAACTATGACTTTGATGCAGCATCAACTTTTAGAAGTGCTGTATTGAGGATTCCATCAAAAAAAGCACCTAAAAAGCGGCGTGTTGGTTTTACCACCGATGAAGTAAAGATCCTTCTGGCACTGCCTGACCAAAAAAGTGAGACTGGTTTAAGAGACATGGTTTTATTAAGCTTTATGTATGCAACAGGCACACGTGCACAGGAAGTGTGTGATCTTACTGTAAAATCTGTCAATTTCAGATCAACTGGTACTACTATTGATATAGTAGGAAAAGGTTCAAAAGCACGTCGCATACGTATTCCTGACCCTTGTGCATCTATGCTTAGAAAATATATTAGACATCGCAGAATAGAAACAGAACCTGACAGACATATATTTTCGAGTCAGACGCATGAGCATATGACAATATCATGCGTGGAAGAAATATACAAAAAATATATAAAACTCGCTAAAGAAAAAACGCCCAATCTTTTCAAAGAAGAACACTATTCACCTCATAGTATGAGACACACGACCGGACAACATATGTTAGAAGCGGGAGTTCCGATTATGGTAATAAAAGCTTTCCTTGGACATGCATCAGTTCAAACGACACAGATTTATACAGAAAGTCCACAGGCAACAGTTGATAAACATATCCGTGAATGGAACGAAATGAATTTTCCGCGTTCGATTTATATTGATGAAAAAGACTTGGAAGAAAGAAATGTTCCTGATTTTTTGAAGAGTCACTAATAGGATATCATTATTCGAGAAGATTTCTTAGAAAGTCTTAATTTCTGGGCTTTCCAAGAGATTATCTCGAATAATAATTCTATTCTAATAACAACACAAATCCGTCAGCTTCCCAGAGCAAAGCTTTGATCCTGTCACAACGTTTTCCACAGAAAAGATACAGGGCGCTTCGCCTTGGATCCATATGGAGTTGATTCTCTACAATAGCACACAGCCCGTCAATGGATTTCCGCATATCCGTTCTGCCTGTTACGATATAGATTTCATCGGCGGCTGTGATATCCCCTAACATTCCAACTCCTTCACAATGCGAAGCGTTTGAGCCAGAAGCTGAGGATCTGTTCCATTTGGTATTGTTAGATGAAAACTTCCTACAGACAGCTTCATTGGCTCTGCTACGGAAAGGTTATTTCTTTCCGTAGCTACCGGAATCACATTTAATGGCTGTTCATATGGGAGCGGGTCAGTATCATGAAAATCCACTCTGACAACTTCCTGGTTTTCCGGTGCACGATAGCTGCGTCCGGTTGACGCTGGCAAATCCACACAGCCTTTCTGACGCAGCCTTTTTACCCAGTTGTAAAAAGTTCCCGGTTTGATGTCGTGTTCCACACACCATTGATGATCTGTCAATCCACTTTGACGGCATTCCATGATGAGACGGTATTGTTCTTCGGCAGGTATTCTTTTGCTTCTCATGAGCACACCTCCATAAATCGGATAGAGTAAAATGCTCGCATCTATCATTTCTAGCAAGAGAAGATGAAGTGAAATGCTTGCATTTTCTAATGATTATTATGGATTCATTTTTAGGGCAACACAATCCGTCGAATTATTTTGCGCTTACTTTGTTTATATCGAATAAGCTCAAAAATAATTTTAGTTCTCCCAAGAGAACCGCTGCACCTTGAATATTATCTTTACATATTATGCGCCTAAAGTGATTACTATTATGTATCCAACAATAATTTTTTTCCATTAATTTCTTGTCAAACTTATCATTATAAAAATAGAGCAAAAGACTGTCCTTTAATCCCGGAGCATGAATGTGAGTTTTAGCTTCCCTAATGGAATATTCAACCTCATAGTTATACTTGCATCTCAATGTGTAGATAAATATTTCAAAAAGAACATATACAAACATATCTTTAGGTTTAAAAACACCATTACATACAAAGCAAATTTTCTTGCATGCTCCTCTGTATACAGATAAAATGAAATGTATATCAGATAGCATCTTACTAATTTGAAAACTATCCAATCGACCATTGAACCTAATCTGTACAATTCCAGCATTGATATTGTCAATATTGGTTTACACTTTTTTCTCAAGAATGTTCGACCTTATGCTGCCTCCTGTAGCGAAGCATAGTATTGTTGTCGCTTAACCATTGGAGGTAGTCCACCATTAGCAGAGCAGATCCTCCGATTATTCCAGTAGCTGATGAAGTATCTCCAGATGAGCGTCTTTAACTGCTCTACGGTCATTGAGGTAGGATCGTAACGACCATAAAGTAATTCCTCTTTGAAGCGTGCCCACATGCTTTCGCATCTGGCATTATCATGGCATCTGCCACCGGCACTGTTCATGCTTTGAACAATGCCATATCTGTTGATAGCTTTACGATATAGCTCACTGGTATACTGGGTTCCCCTGTCACTGTGAAGAATAGCTCCACGGAGCATCGGGTAAGCTTTGCAAGCATTCTCTAAGGTTTGTTCGCATAGGGTAGCTCTCATATTTGTATCCATAGCAAGTCCCAATACTGCTAAATCATAGCAGTCAAAGATAGCTGAAACATAGAGCTTCCCGTCAGAAGCCTTTATTTCAGTCATATCGGTAATGCACTTTTCAAGAGGCTTTTCAGCAGCGAAGTCACGCTTGATTAAATCGTCGGATTTACTGGCTTCTCTATCAGCTTTGGTAATACCATTCGGCTTACGTTTTGGTTTATGATTAAGACCAATTTCTGCCATGACACGATAAACAGTTCTCTCACCGGGAATATGTACTCCCTCAGGCTGTTTGAGCTGTAAGGCCTGATACATACGGATTCTTCCATAAGTGTCATTGCATTCATCTTCGCTGCAAATATCAAGCATTGCATCTGCCAGTGCCTGATATTTCCAAGGGGTATCTTTTGTTTTTAGGAATTTGTTGAATGCCTGCCTTGAAACATGAAGCACTTTGCAATAAAAAGAAATTTTACCCTTAATCCGGCCGTCATCCGTTTTGATTGCAATAAACATTAATCTCTGTTTTTTGCTGACTTCCGACGGCTGGCTGCGAAAAAAGCACTTGCTTCCTCAAGGAATTCATTTTCTTCTTTTAAGCGACGAATTTCCTTATCCTGCTCTTTTACACGCTTTCTGAGTTCAATAAGCTCATCGTTAAGGGATAAAGCATTCTTGGGCGTATGAACTGCTTCATTTGCACTGAGACGCCCCTCTTTGAAGGCTTTTATCCAAGTGTACATAGTACCCTTTGGAATCCCTAATTCCTGAGCAGCTTTATGACCGCCGATTTCCTGGGCAAGCTTTACCGCCTGTGCTTTAAATTCATTGTCATAAGATTTTTGATTCTGTGCCATAGGTTTTTCTCCTGTTCTCGTATTGATTATGATTATATATCAAAATCCTTGAGAATAGGGTGTCAACTTTTATGATACAACACCATTTTGTATTTTGGATATTCATACGCCACATACCCTACTGGAATAATCATTCTTCCTTTTATCCATCGGAACTGCTTTGACTTTCCATACTTTTGTTGGATAAATTTACTGGTTATCTCACCCGTTTTTGTTATCGGAAAACATCGGTTATTGTGGTTCATACCGTTACTTTTCCCATTCACTTTATAGGCGATTTCTGCAAAATCTGCTGATACCATTGTTGCCATACAATAATAATTGTGCATACCCATAACCATTGAATTGTAAAGACTTATATTTTTATCAATTTCGCTTTGCTTGCTTGGATTTTTGATATCTTTCCAGACAGTCCGCAGCTTATTGATAACCTTATCTTTACTTTTGTCGGCTATATGTGAACGGATTATCCATTTATCACCTTTTGGAACAACTTTAAATTTGATTCCAAGAAAAGTTGTATAGTTCTTACGCAGGTTTGTGATTCCAGATTTCTCATCGCTTGTTTGCAGATGTAAATGTTCTGTAAGCCATAATTTTGTTGCATACATGGCTTTCTTAGCTGTTACATAGTCCCGACAGAATATCTTAAAATCGTCTGCATACCTTACGATGTACATTTCTTTAAGTTCTGTCTTTTCCCTCAGCTTTTTCCACTTTGGTGACCTGTCTATTGTGAGGATATTTCCCTCCTTATCAGTCCTGTAAAATTCCAGTCCGGATTTTCCATCTTTGACTTTAAACATCTCCCATTGATTAGCAATCCACCAGTCCAGCTCATTCAATACTACATTTGCAAGAAGTGGGGATAAAATCCCCCCTGTGGTGTACCTGTTTCCGGGGTAATTACAATGTCATTAAACAGGATTTCTGCTTTTAGCATCTGTTTGATTATCATAATCAGTTTCCTGTCCTGTATTCCAAGTCCCCACAACTGCCGAATCAGCTTATTATGGTCAATATTGTCAAAGAATCCAACAATATCCACATCTACTACAAAATGCAGATTTTGCAACTGTGCCATTTTATAGCATTGAGCAATCGCATTTTGCGTTGACCTGTATGGTCTGAACCCATTATTTCGTTCATGAAATTTTGCTTCACAAATCGGTTCCAGTATTTGCAGAATACATTGCTGTATCAGTCTATCCCATATACTTGGGATTCCTAATGGTCTGGTTTTTCCATTGTCTTTTGGTATTTCTACACGCCGGACCTTTTTAGGCTGATAAAAGTTCAATTTATTTCTGACGGTTTTAATGACCGTTTCGATTGGGAGTGACTGAATTTCTGTTATTGTCTTCCCATCTGTTCCAGGAGTTTTGCTCCCGTTATTTTTGCAGATATTCCGATATGCAAGTATGATATTCTGCTCTGATACTATCAGGGGCATAAGCCTGTCAAATTTATTACCTTTCAGACTGCCTTCATATAACTGATATCCAGTTTCTTTTGCGTCATATCTTTCTGCATTTCTTTCTGCTTTATTTACAATTCGTTTTGCCATAGTAACCAACTCCTTATTGGAGAATGATTTTTTCTTCATCTCACCTCGACAGCTATGAAAATCTCCATTTGGTGATTACTATATAGACATAAAGGAAATCTTAGTATCGGCTTGTGGCTATCCCTCCACCGCTTATTATCACGGTTTCATCGGTACTGTGCCACTACTCTCACAACCATAAATGTGCTTATTGTAGAAAGGATTCCTTTATACCTTTCCTTTTCAACACAACTACGGTACTTTGTCACTGATACAGTCAGTTCCCGTATTGGTTGCTTTCCACGTTCCACATAACTTAGGATTGTTGTCACTTAGGTCATTCCTTTAGCCCTGCAAGTATTATCTTTATAGATACCTGTGTCCTGTAAACACAGAGGGTATTTCATACTAACAACTTTTACTTTACCCCACTTGCGTACCTACTGGTACACTGGCATTTCTGCCAGCCATTCGTTTAGAGCCGTACATTCGGAATTTTGTCAGACCGCCTTACTGGTCATTCTAACCATATGGCAACCCCACCCGCACTGTCACACACAGCTTGTACCTCTACAAACCTTTCCTCACCTTGCAGTGTTAGGGTGTGCTTCGCACGACTTCCCCGAGCTTATAACCTTAATCGTCTGTATCCGACTAACGCTATTCGGAGTATTAGTGAATTCCCTTCAGGGCGTTACCCCTTCATTTGAAATTTCAGTTATGCAGTTCTCTAAAACCACATTTATTAAATTATTTGTGACTTTAGGCTACGCTTTTGTCGGTTATTCCCACCGTTTTCGGCGTAGAACGTGTCACACTATTTGCAAATTCATCAGCTAATATTCTGACGTGATATGGCAGCCTTCCATGGTGTACATCGTCCGCCCTGTCACATAACAGGTTAAATAACTGGCTGTACATCATTGCCACAACAAAGTTAAACGTATCATCGGTATCTGAAATAATGATAAACAATGCTGTTCTTTGATCTCCTACCATATCCAGTTCCATTTCATCATAGCTCATGATCTCACGAAGCTCTGCAATATCAAATGGAGCAAGTCTGGCTCCACAGCTAATAAGAATCGACTTTGCCGTTTTGCCGGCGGCTAATTTATATTTTTTATACTGGCGTACCGCAAAGTGTTCCGGTTCTTCTTTCTCCAGTTCCTCAAACAGCATATCTACTGCATTTTTAAATGTCTCATCATCTTCCCTTGTTTCCGATGCATTGATAAATTCAAGCAGCGTCGCAAAGTTCTGTTCCTCCTCCGGTGCTTCATACCAGATATAGCCAATCAATGCACAGTACAGAAGCCTTTCTGCCTTCGTCCAGAAATCCTCACTGGACTTCTCCCCTTCCCCTTTGGTGTTTACCATGATAGTATTCACCAGTTTCAGAATATCTTTTTCTGAATGAATATAGTGGAATGGGTTGTAGTGCATACTCTTGGAAAAATTGATCGTATTCAATACTTTCACTTTATATCCATGCCGTACCAGCATCTTTCCGCACTCAATAATGATCGTTCCCTTCGGAAGCGTTTCGTCAAGATAGAAAACGGAAAAGTCACAAATTATTTTCAATTCAGAAATTCGCCGCTTTCACATCATCACGCATTAACCGCTTCATCTTGTCCTCTAAGGTGTCCTTGCTTTCCTTGCTGAAATGAACGCCGATAACATAGGTGGTGTTTCCCATTCTCATGTTGAATGTTCCTACCGGGGTTGCCTTGTGTGCTTTTGCTGTGGTTGTGTTCTGTGTCATGCAATACCTCCTTGAAATGGAAAAAGCCAGACAGGGTGTGTGGTCGGCAACGAAGTCCGGCAA
Source organism: Faecalimonas nexilis (assembly GCF_059731825.1). Lineage (NCBI taxonomy): Bacteria > Bacillati > Bacillota > Clostridia > Lachnospirales > Lachnospiraceae > Faecalimonas > Faecalimonas nexilis. Next base: position 3,342,845 of record NZ_AP029189.1, read on the forward strand.
CGGACTTCAAAAAACCTCGAACATAGTCCTATCTGGCTTATTTACTATTTTTACTTTTTTCTTTGATTTCTCCGTTGCTTTTGTTGCCAGAGAAGAAAATCCCTTGTAAATAAAGGACTTTTAAGAGATTTGCCCTGCAACGGACTTGACAACGGGGTAGCAACATAGTCGGCAACACGGTCATTTTTTCAAAACGGTAATTCCATCTGTCGGGCTTCTTCCTCGGTCAGTTCACGAAAACCGTCCGTCAGATTTGAGCCTGTTGCCGATGGCTCGTTGTCGGGCGGTGGTATGCGTTCCCACCCTCGCTGTCTGCCATACTTGGCAAAGCTGCGTGGATTGGAAAACGGTCTCCATCCCTCAATGCTGTTGTTCATGATTTCATTGATTTCTCGGATTTCCCATTGCTTCGGCTCATCAAAAGGGTGGTTCAGAGCTTCTGCATAGATCAGCTTGGAGCAGACCTGTGTACCTTTGAAGTTATCAAGGAAAGACTGGATCAGTCCTGCTTTCGTGTCCTCCGGCATAAACTGCTTTTGCAGTTCTTTCAGTTCCTTGTCCATATCCTTTGATAAGGTCAGCTTTACAGGGAAGTTCTGATAGATGAACATGACTTCTGCCCACATCATATCAATGAACGCTCTGGATGCGGCTTCATCTTCCAGAATGTGAATCTCTGCATTTTCAGGGTGTACCATGATAGGCAGAAATCTACGGTTGCCGCTTCGGTCAAGGGGTAGAAAGTCCATCGTGTTGGAAGAACCTCCGAACACACATTGTCGCAAGCGGTCTGCCGGATGGGTTTCATACGGCACTTTATAGGTTTCTTTCGCCCTGCTGATAAAGGACTTAATATCCTCAATGCTCTTGGCATTGGCTGTGGCAATCATTTCCGACATTTCGATAATCCAATGCCCCTGCATTTTACGGTACACATTGTCATCGTCAATCTTTTTCAGGTCATCGGAGAACCATTCATCTTTGACTGCCAGCAGACGGAAGAAAGTGGACTTTCCTGCACCCTGTCCACCCACAAGGCAGAGCATAACTTCAAACTTACAGCCGGGTTTGAACACTCTGCTGATTGCTCCCAACATGAACAGCCGTAATGCCTGATAAGTGTACTCGCCTTCCTCTGCTCCGAGAAATCGGGGCAAGGCATAGCGGATGCGTTCTGTTCCGTCCCATTCCAGACCGTTCAGATAATCTCGGATAGGGTGGTACTTGTTGCTGTCAGCGATAATGGAAAGGGCTTTCTGTATTTTCTTCTCGCTGGTCAGACTATATTTATCTTCCAGATAGAGCATGAGATAATTTAAGTCCGTGTCGGTCAAGGTCGCTGTCTGCTTGCTCCACCAAAGCGGCTTCACAATGTCGATACGCTCGGTAAGAATGTTATATCTGACAGCACCTTGCAGAACGGGGTCATTCTGAAAAACGGTCAGACAGTTGCGTATGCTGTTCTTGATTGCTCCGTTATCGGTCAAGTCCAGACTTCCTCTGACTTCTTCCACGGTCATGCTCGGCTGTGTGTCCTGCAATTCGCTGTTCAAGTTTCATCACCTCTTTTCTCTGCTCGGCTACAAGAGCTTTCTTTTCTTCGGGAGTGTCATAGAGAAGAATATCCAGCAGGTATTCGATATAGCTTTTCTTCTCCAATGCTTCCACAAAAAGCGGGTGCCACACTTCATCCGTCCGTTGCGGTGCGTATTGCTTTTCCCACTTCCTCAGAAGATGGAAGTAATCGGACAGCACCTTGTAGCAGTGATTTTCTTCCTGCTGATATTTCTGCTCCGGGGTAGGCTCTCGGATTTTCGGTCTGATTGACGGTTTCTGTCTGCTGTCATAGCTGATACCAAAATCATCAGCTATCTTCATGGCGGCTTCTTTGCTCGGCAAGCCAAACAGTCGGGAAACAAAGTCAACTGCGTCTCCATCTGCCTGACAGCCAAAGCAATGAAAGCGGCGGTCAAGTTTCATGCTGGGGTTCTTATCATTGTGAAAGGGGCAGACCGCCATTCCGTTTCGTCTAATACGGATTCCATAGCGTTCTGCCGCCTGTCGGGTTGTTACATTCTGTTTTACTGCTTCAAATAAATTCAATAGGCATTTCCTCCTGAAATAGAAAAAGCACCTGCTATTTTCCAAATGAAAACGGCAAGTGCCTGTTAAAGTTCCATATCCTGTTTTTTCTGCTTGGGTGCTTTCTGCACCTGTTTCTGTTTCTTCTGTTCCTGCTCATACTGCAAGCGTTCTTTGAGAGAATGCTTCGGCTCTGGCTGTTTCTCTCCCGTCTGTTCCGGCGATAGAACCTTGCTAACCCAGTAGCGAATATCTTTCATCGGCTTCAATTCTTCATTGACTGCGGCAAGCTGTTCTTTCAGATCAGCGTGAGTAGTCCGCAGACCGTCATATTCTTTTTGCAAGGCTTTCAAATCCACATTCAAATCAGCACCATGCTTTTTCAGAATGCGGTATGCCTTATTAAAAGCGGTCAGCTCGTCCTTATGACTTTCGACATAGGCTTCCTTTCGGATTTTCCAGCCGATTTTGATATACTTGTCATGGACTGCTTTATGCTTTTCACAATCAGCAACGGCGGTCTGAATGGCGGTAATGGCTTTCATGCGGTTAGCGGCTTTCTGCATATCTTCACGAATGGCAGTAGCCTTTTCACTCACCCCTTGCAGGGCAATGTCCAAATCTTCCAGCGTGAAAAGCTCATGCCGTTGTAGATAGACGGTCGCTTGGGAAATGGTTTTCAAATCATCGGTCGTGCCTTTCTGCTGTCCGTATCTCGACCATTCGCTACGCTCTGCCTTTCGCAGATTCAGATAATCACGCAGTAGAACGGCAAGGTTCGGAGAAGCATTTTTCTTTTCCGCTTCATTTTCTGCAATGACTTCTTTGGTGGCTTCCAGAATGTCAGCAATCCAGTCACGCAGACTTTTGATAGTGCTGCGGATAGCGTTCATCATGCGGTTGGCGGCTTTAATGTCTCGGTTGAGATTGCCGATGTTGGTGGCAATGCCTTTTCGCTCCAACGCAGAGACAGCCGTTCCCATGTGGACTGTCGGGATAATGTCAAGTCCCTGTCTTTCATAGGAACGCATATCAATCCGTTCTGGACTTCCGGCAAGTTCCAGATATTTGTTCTGAACAATTTCCCAACCATGCCGCCATTCCTCGGCATGGTACTGTTCGTTCCAGTCAACGGTATCTTCCTTATGGCTTTTCCATCTGCCGGATGGGAGCTTGATACGCTCGCCGTTTTCGTCAAGGTCATAAACCTTGCGGCTCTTAGGCATCCATTTTCCATTTTCATCAATGGCTCGCATGGTCAGCATGAAATGGCAATGGGGATTGTGTCCCGGCGGATCGGGGTCATGGATTGCGAAATCACAACACATTCCCTTTGAAACAAACTGTTCCTCGCAGTATTCTTTGACCATCTGCGGTAACAGCTCCATCGGGACTTCTCTGGGCAGGGCGGCAACAAACCGTCTTGCAAGCTGTGAGTTCCATTGCTTTTCGATTTCTTCAACGGAGTTCCAGAGGGTTGCTCGGTCTGCATATTCGGGTGGAGCATTTGGGGGCAGCATGATTTCCGTATAGACCACTTCTTTTTTGCAAGTGTAATTCTTGGTTTTCTGGTCATACTCGGAAAACAGCTTTTCTCCGGCTTGGTAGGCAGCTCCGGCAACCGCAGAGTTGCCTTTGCTTCGCTGAGTGATTTTGATATTGAAGTGGGGTACTGGCAATTTGTGTGAACCTCCTTTCGGTGCAAAAAAATGACCGATACTTTTCAGCAGCGGTCAGGTGGTGGAATATAAACTTGCTGTCGGGGAATGATTGCTTGCAATCGTTTCCCGGCGGCAAGTCCACAAAGGGGTAGTTGGCAAAGCCAACGCAGGGGAAGTGTAGCTTCCCCTGTATGATTGGAGCAGACTGCGGAAATCATCAGCTCCCTGCAAGGGGCTTTCGGCAGAACGCAATGCACAACCTTTAGGTGGTGTATAATTGCGCCCTTTTTCCAAAAGGGTCTTTTAGCTCCCGTTCGGCTGCCCCAATTCCTTTCGGTTCGCAATCAGCAAATCCAACTTCTTTTGAACCGCTTCGCTGTGAAAGATGAAAGTCAAAAGCTCCATCACATCATCATCGGTCAGAGTGGTCGGCTCTTTCAAAAAGGTTTCCAACATTCCGGCACGAGTGCAAAGGCGGTGGGTTCGCTCACTTCGGGTCAACCTCTTTAATTCGCTCTGCAATCGCTTTTCCTTGTGCATGGCTGCGGTCAGCTTTCGCTCGACCACATATTTCTCACGCTCCAATTTTTCCAGTTCTTCTTTACTCATAGACAAGCTCCTTTCGCAATAATGGATAAAACAAAAGCGACCAACTTTTTACGGTTGATCGCCTTTGGCTTAGACAATACTTATAACTATTTTTCTATCTTTGCAAGTGTATCCTCTCGTATAGCTTGTCGTAATGTAGTAAGATATTCTGAAAAACTCACTCGGTCATCTGCATAAGTCAAATTTAATTTATACTCTTTCGGAATCCATGTAGATAAATCAGAAGCGTTATGCTGAATTAAAGCTTCCAAGCTATCAATAGCTTTATATATCTTAGCTTCGACAGTTTTTCTTTCTGTCATCTCATTATATAGAGCTTTCATTTCTTCTGCATAATAAGACGGTAACGTATCTATCCAGTTAAATAGTAAATTTTCTTCTATATCCTCATGCACTTGCTTTTTATCAAAGGTAGGAATGTCTCCTGTAAAGCATTCACCCAAATCATGAATAATACACATACGAATAACTTTATCCATATCAACATCTGGAAACTCATCCCGCATAAAAAAAGCCATCAGCGTCATCATCCAGCTATGTTCTGCTACACTCTCGTGTCTTCCTTTCGATGTATAGCAATGCCTTGTCGTATCTTTTAAACGCTCAGCGACACTTAGCGCATTTAATAATTCTCTGGAATTCATAATTTTACCTCCACATTATCAAATTACATATTCATTTTCTCTTACTCCATATAATCTATCTCCGGTATCTCCATTATACGGCAGTAAATACCCATCTTCTCTAATTCCGTCTGCCATATGGACTAAAAATAGCTTCACTTCTGGATGCTCCTTAAAAATTCGTTCTATTCCAGATTGACATCCGAACATTGCCATAATAACTACATTTTCATCTTTGAAACCATACTTTTTCATGTGTTCCAGTGTTTTCAAAATGCTACCAGCTGTAGCAAGTGCCGGATCTGTGATAAAAACTCTTTTACTTTCTGGTTCTTTTATCTGTTCAAATTCATCCCAAGCAACAAATGGTTTTAATGTATGCAAATTACGTCTCATGCTAATTCGTGCAACATCTGCTTTAGGCAACCTTTTTGTCAATCTATTTGACATAGACATTCCTGCTCTCAGTATTGGGATAATTACAGCATTTTCTCCAACATCATTTTTAGACACGGCATATGTTGATAATTCATCTGTTAAATCACCAAGTAACTTTGCATATTCTTCTCCAACAACGCTTAAATCAAAATAGCCTGATACTCTATTGCGTTCTTCGTATGGTATCATAACGAATAAATTAGGATGCTTATAATTCATATCAAAATCCTTCTTTCCGTATACAGCTTATGTTTATAATTTATAATTGCAGGACTATGTCCTTACTCGAAGTATATCATATCTGTATTTCTAATTCAACATTGTACACCTCATATAATCTGTATTTTTCAGCTAACAGCCAAAGAAAACATCAAGTGCAGACCCGACATTTTGACCGCAAATCAACCCAAAATGCTACATCATTCCATCTGGCTATTGAAACCGTTTTGCTTGGCGTTCTCGCTTGCTTTTCGTCTGCGTTCCTCGCTGTACGGCGGTTGCAGACGGATAGAAAGTCTGGACTTGTCCAGAAGATAAGTCACACCGCCTTGCTCATGGGATTTTTCCAGTCGGCAGAGATCGGGGTGCTTTTTACTGAACAATGCCAGTCGCTTTCGCAGGCTGGCATTGTAGGTGTAGATACTGGCTGTGTCCTCGCCCTCATTAAAGAGGATGATAGTTTCTTTTTCATACTTCGTCAGCTTCGCCATAACTTTTCTCCATGTGATGATTCCAGTAGCTATCCATAATGACTGCCTTGTGCTGGTAGTATTCCTGCATCTGCAAACGCAGATTGTAGTAGAAACGACGATACCATTTGTCGCACTTCTCGTCACTCAGCTTGACCGACAGCATATAGAACAGTTTCTTTGCCGCCGGATCAGGAGTAAGGGCAGCTACATAACGCAAACGCTCAACCGTTGCTTCACGGTTCGGACAGCCAAAGGTATACAGGGTTTTCATTTCCTTCAGGTTCATTTTCATTCAAAAGTCCTCCTTGATAGTTGATAAAATAAAAGCGACAGATACTCAGAATAGAAATACCTGTCGCTTTGCTCACGATATTAAATTGTTGGTTCTGCACTTGACTTTTTTACTTAAAGTCGGGCAGTTCGTATATCTCTTTCATCAGCAGAACGCCCATTGTAAAACCATACTTGAAATGTTCCTCGGTCTGCATAGTCTGGCAGTCTGCAAAATTGTCATTGAGCTTATCCAGCTTCGCATAATCTTCTTTGCTCAATGTCTGCTCAAAGTATCGCATGATGTCTGCGATTGCCTGTCCTGCTTCCCGAAACTTCTCTGATTTCGGTACTACCGTTTCTGCCGGATAAATCTCTCCATTGAAGATTGCTTCTAAAATCATAAATTCACGCTCCTTTCTCAGCAGTAAATCAGCTCGCCCTTGATGGCTTCCTCAGCCTGTGCAACACAAGCGTTCATCTGGCGAACCCATTCGATTTGATTTTCGGCTTTGAGCTGCTCCGTCACGCCGTATGCCTTTGCAAGCTGTGGCACGATGATTTCCATACGCTTCTTGGCGGTTTCCTCAATCTCCGCACAATGCTCATAGAGAGTTTCATTCAGCACCATGTCGGAGAACAGGACTGGATTAGCCAGTCGCAGATACTCCTTTCGCATCCGTCCCCACTTGCCAAGACGGATATTCGGATTTTTCAGCTTGATGTCGGGGATGTAGTAGTCTCCACATTTGATAAAATTCAGTTCCATATTCAAGCACCTTTCTTTCTGTGATATTCTTCCCTGCGTTTGGCAAGGGTAGTTTCATAGCGTTTGATTGCATCGGGGTCTCCGGCTTCTGCATCGGCTTTCATTTTCTGATAGCTTCTGACAGTAGCTTGGCTCTGATACTTTCGCATTTCAGCCAGCTTCTTTGCTGCTTCTTCATCGGTCTTGGCAAGCTCTACAAGGGCTTCACGCTCTGCCTGTCGCTTGGCAGTTCTTGTCCTCGTGTATTCAGCCTTGCGTTCTGCCATCATAGCGGCATATTCGGGGTCTGCCGCCATGCGTTCTTCCTCACGCTCCTTTTTTCGCTGTCTGGCTACGGCTTCTTTTTCTTTCAAGGCTTGCCATTCCTCGGCGGCTTTCGGGTCTGTCTTGGCGGCTTCTTTCAGCTCCTTTCGGGAAAGTTTCTTTTGCCTGTTGGCTCGTTCTGTCCGTTTGCGTTCCGCTTCCAGTAGCTTTTCACGCTGTAAGCGTTCCTTTTCTTCCATTTGGGCGATATAGGCAGGGTCGGCTTCTCTGGCTTCCTTGATTTTCTGCTGTCTGCGGTGGTTTCGCTCACGCTGCAAGGCAAGTTTGCGTTCATATTCAGCAATAGCTTCCGGGTCTCCGGCTTCAACAGCTTTCATCAATGCTGCTTTTTTCTGTTTCTGAACCTCTGCGGCTCGTTTCGCCTTTTCCTGCTTCTTTCGCAACTGCTCGGCTTCGATGGCGGCAATGCGTTCTTCTTCGGAAACAGTTTCAACAGGGGGATAGTAGTTGCCGATGAAGTTGAAATAAATGTCGATATTCTGCTGACGGTAAACGGTGCGACCACCTGTGGCTTCGTGGACTTCCACTCTGTCAATAAAGGCATAGAGCATGGTGTCCGTCAGTTCCTCGCAGTTTCGGTACTTGTTGACTAAGGCGATAAAGCGGTTGGTGTCGATTTTCTCAACTTCTTCCTCTTGTATCTGTCCCTGCAATTCCTCAACTCGTTTTTCCAGCATAAGCTGTTCTTCATCGTACTGCTGTATCATTCGCTGTGCCTGTCGCTCCGGCAACAGACCGCTGATGGCACTGTCATAGAGCTTCTGTATCTTTGCATCCAGTTCAGCCATTCGTTTCTTGGCTTCGTCAATTTCCTGCTGTCCGTTGTTGGCTGACTTGGATTTGCTCTCATTCCATACGGTCTTGAGCTGGGAAATAAACTCTGCTTCGTTCTCAATGACATATTGGCTGACCGCTTTGATTGCCTGCAAAATCGCCGCTTCCAGAGCGGAGGTTTTAATGAAGTGGGAAACACATTCATTGTTCTGATTTCGATAATTGCCACATTGAAAAGCAGAATCGGAATCATAATGTTTTCCGCTTTGCCTTGCTTCGGGGCTGATGAATCCCATTCGTGAACCACAATCCGCACAATAGATCATGCCGGACAAACGGTGGGAATAAGTTCCGTTTGCGGCTCTCGGTTTTGCACGAACACGGAGCTTCTGGGCAATGTCCCATGTGTCTTGGTCAATGATGGCTTCGTGGGTATCGGGGAATATCATCAGTTCTTCCGGCGTTGCGGCTCTGCGTTGCTTTGTCTTGAAGTTCTCACAGATGGATTTGCCCAACACGGTATGACCGAGATATTCCTGCCTGTCCAGAATATGACCAATCGTATTTGCGTTCCAACGGTAAGGGTCGCTGAAGCTCCTGTTTCTGCAATTTTCGGGGAAATACTTTGCCGTATATGCAGATGGTATCAGCACCTTTTCTTCGGTCAGTTGTTCCGCAATCGCCGTCACGCCCATACCTTGACAGGCAAGACGGAACACCTTTCTGACGATTTCAGCAGCCGGTTCATCCACAACAAGGGTCTGCTTATCTCCGTTGATACGCTTGTAGCCATAGGGGATAGCACCGCTGCACCTTAGTCCCTCTTTCATTCTGGACTTAAAGACAGCCTTGATTTTGTTGCTGGTGTCTTTGGCGTACCACTCGTTCATGATATTCAAAAACGGTGTGAAGTCATTTTCGGTTGGATTGGCACTATCCACATTGTTGTTGATAGCGATAAAGCGAACACCCTTTTTCGGGAATACAATCTCTGTGTAATAGCCGACTTGCAGGTAATTTCTGCCAAACCTTGAAAGGTCTTTTACTACCAGAGTGTCCACCCGTCCGGCTTCGATTTCTTCCAGCAGGGCGGTAAAGCCGGGGCGGTTGAAAGCTGACGTTAGATAACGATACTTTTGAAAACACTGGAAAATCAAGGTTTTTCGAGCGACGGACAAGCAGGGTATTGTACTAAAAACTGAATACGACGCAGAAGCGGCGTTTCTTACTCTCTACATGGGAGAACAGGAACGCCGCTTTTTTATGCCCTTTGTTACGCAGTAGGGGCAGAAAAAGCCTTGCTACAAGCGATTTTGCGGGCGCGTATCTGGCGCGGCAAGGGATTTATACCTTATCCCCCGAAACCGCGCTTCTACTGCGTAACAAATCCACAGCAAAAGGAGTGATTTACTATGGCAGTTTTCAGAGTGGAACGGAACAAGGGCTACACCGTAATGAGCAACCACCACCTACGCAACAAGGAGCTTTCCTTAAAGGCAAAAGGGCTGTTGTCGCAAATGCTGTCACTCCCCGAAGATTGGGACTACACCTTGAAAGGCTTATCCCTTATCAACCGGGAGAAGATAGACGCTATCCGCGAAGCCATTAAGGAGCTTGAACGCGCCGGGTATATCGTTCGGTCAAGGGAGCGCGACGAGAAAGGACGCTTGCGGGGCGCGGACTATGTGATATTCGAGCAGCCGCAGCCGCCTACGCCGGATTTACCTACATTGGAAAATCCAACATTGGATAATCCAACGCAGGAAAAACCAACATTGGAAAAACCTACGTTGGAAAATCCAACGCAATTAAATAAAGATATACAAAGAACTGACTTACCAAAAAAAGAAAAATCAAATACAGATTTATCAAGTACCCATTCCATTCCTATCCTTTCCCCTAACCCCTCTCCTTGCAGAGAAGCGGCTACGCCGCCGGAACGGAAAGGAACGGAAGCGGCAGCACAGAGCGCAGTTGATATATACCGGGAAATCATCAAGGACAATATCGACTACCACATTCTCAAACAGGACATGAAGTTTGACGGGGACAGGCTGGACGAGATTGTAGACCTCATGCTTGAAACCGTATGCACCGCCAGAAAGCGGGTACGGATTGCGGGGGACGACTACCCGGCAGAGCTTGTGAAATCTAAGTTTATGAAACTGGACGGCGAGCATATCCGCTTTGTGCTTGACTGTATGCGGGAGAACACAACGAAAATCCGCAACATCAAGCAATATCTGAAAGCAGCCCTTTTCAACGCCCCGTCCACTATCGGCAATTATTACACTTCCCTTGTCGCCCATGACATGGCAAGCGGCGCACTGTCACCGAAGAAGCCGCAGTACGGCGACCCGGACTATTATTCATTCAAACCGGGCGAAAGCCTGTAAAACAACAAAAGGAGGATTTTATTATGGCACAGAAAATGACAGGAGCATTGGTATTTGACGAGCGCACCGACCGTTACGACATTCGCTTTGACTTAAACAGCTACTACGGGGGCTTGCATTGCGGTGAGTGCTTTGACGTATTCGTGCGGGGCAAGTGGAAGCCGACCCGGATTGAGTACGGCGACAACTGGTATCTTGTGGGTATCAGAGCCGAGGACTTGAACGGGCTGCGGGTGCGTATCTGACCGCCGCCCCATAAAGAAACGCGAAAGGAGGACGCGAGGAATTGCAGGACGAAGTAAACGAAAAGACCATAGCCCTTTACATCAAGACCGGGAAGCTGACCGCCCAGACGCTCCAAAAGGCAATGAAAGCCATACTGTCAAAGGGCAAAAAGCAGCTTGCAAAACCGCCACAGGGAAAGCAGAGCTTAAAGCAGCTTATGAAGCAGAACGCGGGCGTTTCCAACATTGAGATTACCGAGGGCAATATCAAAGCCTTTGAGAGTACGGCGAAAAAGTACGGTATCGACTTTGCGCTGAAAAAGGACGCAACGGAAAGCCCGCCCCGCTATCTGGTTTTTTTCAAGGGGCGGGACGCGGACGTGCTGACCGCAGCCTTTAAGGAGTTTTCCGCAAAGAAGCTGACACAGGAGAAAAAGCCCTCTATCCGAAAGCTGCTCTCTACGCTCAAAGAAGCCGCACAGGGCAAGAACGCGGAACGGGCAAAGGTCAAGAACAAGGACAGGGAGGTATCGCTATGAAGCCGGAAATCAAGAAGCTGCTTATCCTAAATCTCCCGTATCTGCTCTTTGTCTGGCTCTTTGATAAAGTGGGCGCGGCTGTCCGTCTATCCCCCGGCGCGGACGCAAGCGCAAAGCTGCTACATCTTGGGGACGGTTTTACCACCGCCTTTTCCAGTATCGCGCCGAGCTTCCACCCGGCAGACTTACTTATCGGCATTGCGGGGGCGGTCATTGTCCGGCTGATTATCTACACCAAAGGCAAGAACGCGAAGAAATACCGCCGCGGGACAGAATACGGTTCGGCGCGTTGGGGCGGGGCTGACGACATAAAGCCGTACACAGACCCGGTATTTGAGAACAATATCCCCTTAACGCAGACGGAACGGCTCACCATGAACAGCCGCCCGAAGCAGCCGAAATACGCAAGAAACAAAAATATTCTTGTAATCGGCGGTTCCGGCAGCGGCAAGACCCGGTTCTTTGTGAAACCGTCGCTCATGCAATGTACGTCAAAGGATTTTCCAACGTCGTATATCGTCACTGACCCGAAAGGAAGTGCGAGACGTTCCAGTCTGAAAAGGACTGGCACATCTCAACTGAATCATTGTTTATTGTAATGAAATTAGTTCGAGTTGGAGAACTGAATGCGTGAATAGTCGAATGAAGGGGTAACGCCCTGAAAGGCTACTCTAATACTCCGGCTGGCATGGAAATGAGTAAACATTGAAATGTCAGAAGCCCGGTGAAGTCGGCAGAGAGATACCGTAACAATAGTAGTTGACGAAAGCTGTCCAGAGGTGGATGGTGTATCCTATATGCCGGGAGTCTATAAAATACCTATGGTTAGAATGGTGGATGTTACATAATCCACTGACGAACCCTCGAATGTACGGGTCTATATCGGGACTAAGTATAAATGCTTAGTAACACAACTAGTGTTGCTACTGCGGGTGAGTAAGACTTCTGCCTTTATGAAAATCCGTGCAATGTTACAGGCATTGATGTGGTAGCAGGCTCAGAGATGGGAACCTACGGGTATATAGGAACAGATAACGCATTCGGAACGTCGTAAGCTGACAGCGTGGAGATTTTACTGTCTATGAAACGTATCGAACGGGAAAGTCATCGTGAGATTAGCGATGATATAAGGGAGATAATGTCAGTGAAAGCGGTGGCATAGTACCGATGAAACCGTGATAACAAGCGGTGGAGGGATAGCCACTAGTCATATATTAGAGTAAATAAGTTACAAATGGTATGGGTTCGAGTAAGACTAAGAGATGTAATAACTCCCAGATAGGAGGTTACAGACCATACAAAAGAAAGCTAAGCTCCGGTACAACGAATATTACGATATGCAGAAAGCATTCGATGAGTTGTATCAGCAGAGCAAAAATGGTAACAACTTTTATAAGTTATTAGAAATTATCGGTTCAGAGCAGAATATTTGCCTGGCATACCGAAACCTAAAAACCAATAGCGGAAGTAAAACCGCTGGTACAGATGGTAAAACAATCGAGGATATCAAAGGTCTATCGGACAGGGAAGTAATTGAAACTGTCAGAAAACAATTAGCAGATTATCATCCGCAATCAGTCAGGAGGGTCTTTATTCCTAAGCCCGGAAGCGATAAAAAGCGTCCGTTAGGGATTCCATGTATCTGGGATAGATTGATACAACAGTGTATCCTACAGGTGTTAGAGCCGATTTGTGAACCTAAGTTTCATAATCACTCATATGGATTCCGGCAAAATAGAGATGCCCACCATGCGGTCAGCAGAGTTGTCAGCATGGTAAATATGTATAAACATTATTATTGTGTGGATGTGGACATCAAGGGCTTCTTTGATAATGTAAACCACGGAAAGCTGCTAAAACAGATATGGACATTAGGTATACGAGATAAACGATTGCTATGTATCATTAGCAAAATATTAAAATCAGAAATTGAAGGAGAAGGAATACCGGACAAGGGTACACCGCAAGGTGGGCTGATTAGTCCGCTACTTTCGCTCATTGTGCTGAATGAACTTGATTGGTGGGTAAGTAGCCAGTGGGAGACTTTTACACCAAATGGAGTGAAGAAAGGCAACATGAAAGGAAGTAAGGGCTGGTTGAGTTATGCACGAAAATATACAAATCTAAAAGATGGGTATGTGGTGCGTTACGCTGATGATTTTAAAATTATGTGCAGAAGTTATACTGATGCACAAAGATATTATCATGCGACAATAGACTTTTTAAAGTCAAGATTAAAACTCGACATTAGTCCGGAGAAGTCCAAAGTTGTTAATCTCCGAAAGAACTCTTCTGATTTTCTGGGATTCAAAATTAAAGTCCTGCCAAAAGGCAAGACCAGATATGGATACATTGCTAAAACTGATATGAGCGATAAAGCCATCAAAAAGATTACTGCTGAATTAAAGGCAAAAGTGATTAATATAAGGAAACACACAACTGTTGGTAGAATCAATGCCTATAACATGGCAGTGATAGGGATACAGAATTATTACTGTATTGCTACCAACATATATAACAATCTAACGGATGTTAATTACGCTCTCTTACCAACCTTTAGAACCAGATTATCATGTATTGGAAGTACAATTCCGTTTGCGGAAACGCCCTATGAATTTCAACAGAAAACTGTAGGAATCAAGAAAGAAACCAAAATTATAACAGTAGGCAAAATGCCACTACTGCCACTTACAGGAGTTCATCACAAACATCCTATAAATTTCTCACAAGATATTACCAGCTATACAGCAAAAGGAAGAGAAAAGATTCATAAATCTGTCCAATGTGTAGAAACACAGGAATTACGAAATGTGATGAAGTATAGGAATCCTAATGAAAGCATTGAATTTAATGATAATAGTATTTCTGCATACCTCGTGCAACAGGGGAACTGCTATGTCATGGGAAATAGGCTGAATGTACATCAAATGAAATGTATAAGGAAAATTCCAGTAGGTGAAGGTGGTACAGACAAGCATACTAATATCGCATTTATTTCAGAGGAAATATGGCGAGCTGTTATGACAGAGGATATTTCAGAAACTATCAGAATAATGAAGAGATTCAATATGGACGACAAGCAAAGACGGAGATTCAACCGATTGCGTGAAAATTATGGATTACTACCAATTAAGAAAAGATAACTTATAAATTTACTTGAGTATGATGGCACGCCGTATGATGCGAAAGCATCATGTACGGTGTAGAGCGGGGGAAAAGGTGGAGATTACTTCAAAGCCTTACCTATCGCTATCACTGATTTTGGAAACCGGGAAAATGTTGCAGCGGTACAAATACCGTATCAAAGTGCTAAATACGATTAACTTCAAAAAATCCATGAAATACAATCCCTTTGCCTATCTGCGGAGCGAAAAGGACATTTTGAAATTAGTCAATACCATTATCGCCAACACCAAAGGCGACGGGGAAAAATCCGGCGAGGATTTCTGGGTGAAAGCGGAAAAGCTCTACTACACCGCACTAATCGGCTATATCTGGTATGAAGCCCCAGAGGACGAGAAGAACTTCACGACGCTGCTTGAAATGATAAATGCGTCGGAAGCCCGCGAGGACGACGAGGATTTCCAGAACCCGGTTGACCTCATGTTTGAACGTCTGGAAGAAAAAGACCCGGAACATTTTGCAGTCAAGCAGTACAAAAAATACAAACTGGCGGCGGGCAAGACCGCAAAAAGCATACTTATCTCATGCGGCGCGAGGTTAGCCCCATTCGACATTAAGGAGCTGCGGGAGCTTATGGAAACCGACGAAATGGAGCTTGACACCATAGGTGACAGAAAGACCGCCCTTTTCGTGATTATCAGCGACACCGACGACACCTTTAACTTTGTCGTGAGTATTCTCTACACACAGCTATTCAACCTCTTGTGCGACAAAGCAGATGATGAATACGGCGGGCGGCTTCCCGTCCATGTACGGTGCTTACTTGATGAATTTGCGAATAGTGTGACACGTTCTACGCCTAAAACGGTGGGAATAACCGACAAAAGCGTAGCCTAAAGTCACAAACAATTAAATAAATGTGGTTTTAGAGAACTGCATAACTGAAATCTCAAATGACGGGGTAACGCCCTGAAGGGGATTCACTAATACTCCGAATAGCGTCAGCCGAATACAGACGGTTGGGGTTATAAGCTCGGGGAAGTCGTGCGAAGCACACCCTAACGCTTAATGGCGAGGAAAGATTCGTAGAGGTACGGGTTGTGTGTGACGGTGCGGGTGGGGTTGCCATATGGTTAGAATGACCAAAAAGGCGGTCTGACAAAGATTCCGAATGTACGGCTCTAAACGAATGGCTTGCAGAAATGCAAGTGTACCAATGGGTACGCAAGCGGGGCAAAGTAAAAGTTGTTAGTATGAAATGCCCTCTGTGTTTACAGGACACAGGTATCTTGAGGGATTCGCTCGAAGATAATGCTTGCAGGGCTAAAGGAACGACCTAAGTGGCAACAATCCTAAGTTATGCGGAACGTGGAAAGCAGCCAATACGGGAGCTGACTGTATCAGCGGAAAAAGTACCGTAGTTGTATCGAAAAGGAAAGGGATTGAAAGAGCCTTTCTATAATAAGTGCATTAGTGGCTGTGAGAGTAGAGGCACAGTACCTGTGAAGCCGTAACAATAAGCGGTGGAGGGATAGCCTCAAGCCGATACTAAGATTTTCTTTCATGCCTATATAGTAATCACCAAAATGGAGATTTTCATAGCTGTCGTGGTGCGACTAAGAAAAAATCATTCTCTGATAAGGAGCTGGTTACTATGGCAAAACGAATTGTAAACAAAGCAGAGCGAAATGCAGAAAGGTATGACGCTAAAGAAACAGGCTACCGATTATTTGAGGACAGCCAGAATGGAAAGACATTTGACAGGCTCATGCCGTTGATTGTGTCAGAGCAGAATATCATACTTGCATATCGAAATATCTGTAAAAATAGTGGGAGCAAAACTCCCGGCACAGATGGGAAAACGATTGTAGCGATACAGTCACTGCCCATCGAATCGGTCATTAAAACCGTCAGAAATAAGTTGAACTATTATCAGCCAAAAAAGGTTAGACGAGTTGAAATCCCGAAAGACAACGGAAAAACCCGCCCATTAGGGATTCCGAGTATTTGGGACAGACTGATACAACAGTGTATCTTACAGATACTGGAGCCGATTTGTGAAGCGAAATTTCATGAGCGGAACAATGGTTTCAGACCATATCGGTCAACTCAGAATGCAATCGCACAATGCTATAAAATGGCACAGTTGCAGAATCTGCACTTTGTAGTAGATGTAGACATTGTTGGCTTCTTTGATAATATCGACCACAGTAAGTTGATTCGGCAGTTGTGGGGAATCGGCATACAGGACAGAAAGCTGATTATGATAATCAAGCAGATGCTGAAAGCGGAAATCCTGTTCAATGACATTATAATCACTCCCGAAACGGGTACACCACAGGGGGGATTCTATCCCCACTTCTTGCAAATGTTGTATTGAATGAACTGGACTGGTGGATTGCCAGTCAGTGGGAAATGTTCAAAATCAAAGAGGGTAAAACAGGTTTAGAGTTTAACAAGACTGATAAAGAGGGAAACGTCCTCACAGTAGACAGAACGCAGAAATGGAATAAGCTGAGAGCAAAAACCGATTTGAAAGAAATGTATATCGTAAGGTATGCAGATGATTTTAAGCTATTCTGTCGGGATTATGCAACGGCGAAAAAGGTAATGTGTGCCACAAAACTCTGGTTGGCAGAAAATCTGCATTTACAGACCAGTGGAGAAAAGTCGGGTATCACAAACTTGCGGAAGAATTACACTACTTTCCTCGGTATCAAATTTAAGGTTGTACCAAAAGGCAGTAAGTGGGTAATACGTTCCCACATGGCAGACAAGAGTAAAGCAAAGGTCATTAAAAAGCTAAGTGACGTTTGGAAAGACATAAAGAATCCGAGCAAACAAAGCGAGATAGACCGAAATATAAGTCTTTATAATGCAATGGTTATGGGAATGCACAACTATTACTGTATGGCAACTATGGTATCAGCAGACTTTGCGGAAATCGCCTTTAAAGTAACGGGAAAAAGTAACGGCATGAATCATAATAACCGCTGTTACCCCATAGAACGTCAAGGCGAGATAACCAGCAAGTTTATTCAGGAAAAGTATGGAAAGTCTAAGCAGTTCCGATGGATAAAGGGAAGAATGATTATCCCTGTTGGATATGTGGCTTATGAATACCCCAAATATAAAAGGCGTGAAGTCAATAAATATGTGAGGAAGTATTCAGACATCGAAAACTGTATCAGCTACGATGTTATGAAATACATGATGGAAAATGCACATCTCTACCCTACGTTGGAGATGGCAGACAACGCTCTTTCGAGATATATCGCACAAAAAGGCAAATGTGCGGTAACGCACAATGCCCTGTCAATATCAGATATGGTATGTGTGCATATCAAACCATGTAAGGGAGAGCGAAACGACACTTACAGGAATTTGATTATCCTGTCAAAAGAGGTGTCAGAACTGGTTGGAGCAACGAATCCTGTAAAAATTGGAAAGTTGCTTAAAGACTTACAGTTGACCGAAGAAATGAAAGATAAAATCAATAAACTCCGAAAACACAGAGAGTTGGAGGAAATACAATTCGAGGACTATATAGGCACTAAAAAGTAATCTTAGTCGGTGGAACGCCGTGTGATGGGAAACTATCACGCACGGTGTGGAGCGGGGGAAAAGCCCGAGGTGGAAACGCCAGAGGCTTACCTATCGCTATTCGGGCAAATCCCCAAATTTGAGAAACTAATCGCAACCATACGGAGCCGGGAAATCTCCGCGTCAATCATCTTGCAGAGCCAGTCACAGCTAAAGGCAATCTACAAGGACAACGCCGATACCATAGTCGGCAACTGCGACACCACGCTTTTCTTGGGCGGCAAGGAAAAAACCACGCTCAAAGAAATATCGGAGATTTTAGGCAAGGAAACGATAGACAGCTTCAACACTTCCGAAACAAGGGGGCGGGAGCTTTCGCATGGGCTGAACTATCAGAAATTGGGAAAGCAGCTTATGACGGAAGATGAAATCGCAGTCATGGACGGAGGGAAATGTATCTTGCAGCTACGCGGGGTGCGCCCGTTCTTTTCGGACAAATTCGACATAACGAAACACCCGAAATACAAGTACCTATCCGACGCAGACCCGAAGAACGCCTTTGACATGGAAAAGCACCTTAAACGCCGCCCCGCCATTGTCAAGCCCGACGAGGTTTTTGACTATTACGAGATTGACGCAGCAGACTTACAGGAGGACGCAGACCATGAGGAAACGTAGCGCAGAGGAAAAACAAAAGCAGCTTGAACGGTTTTTAATGAATGTTGCGGAAGCCGCCGACGCTGCATTATGGGAGTATTGGCGGGAAAAGGAAGCGGAACACCGCCGTTTTGCAACGGAGTATGTCACGCGCCGGGGGCTTATCCCTCAACAGTGACAGCATGGCAGACCGCCGGGGAGGGGGGGACAGGGGAAGCTACACTTCCCCTACGCTGCCTTGCGGCAGCTACCCCTTTGTGAACTTGCGGGAAGCGAACACCTTGCTATGCAAGCTATTCACTTCCCGCAAGTCTGAATAATACCCGTCCGGCAGCACAGCGGGACACCGAAAGGAGGAATCGAAGCAATCACATATATCAATATCGGCTACATGATACGCGCCCCTACTTTCCGGCGCAGCACACAGCGGCAGGAGCCGCACCCCCCTACAACTGAATACCGCCGCGCCGCAGAACTTACGCAGCGCGGGGACAGCCGCCTTTACCAGAGGGCGGTTTTTTTATGCGGCGGCATACGCTGACCGCCTTTTGTCCGCTTGCCGGACAGCCGCAGACGCGGCAGAAAGGATTTATTTATGGCATTTTTCAATAGCGCAGTAGACGTTTTGCAGACCCTTGTTGTAGCACTTGGAGCCGGGCTTGGTATCTGGGGCGTTATCAATCTCATGGAGGGCTACGGCAACGACAATCCGGGCGCGAATGCTCATGTGCGGTAAAGAAGCTAAACCAAGACAAAGGCAGCCAAGGCTACCGCTATACCGTATAAGAATGGAGCAGTAACACCAAGATGTTGCTGCTTCATTTTCATATTTCCAAATTTCTTTGAACGCTGTTGACTTCTATTACGGTTAGTGATATATTTATTACAGTAACCGTAACAAGGAGGATAAACAATGCGTGATAATATGAAAGGTGGTGCGCTTACAGAAGTGACATTTTACATTTTACTTTCTCTCTATGCTCCAAAACATGGATATGCTGTCATGCAATTTATCGAAGAAAAAACAGGTGGGCGGCTTTCATTGGGAGCAGGCACTTTGTATGGTGCGCTAAACTCTTTGCAGGAAAAGAAATGGATTAAGCCTTGCGGAGATTGTGAAGGTAGAAAAAAAGAATACATCATTACCTCACTGGGAAAAGAAGTTGCGAAAAAAGAACTTGTAAGGCTTAATGAACTTGTAGAGGTTGCAAGTGGAATTATTGGAGGTACAGTATGAGAAAAAAATGTTATCATTTTTTTGGTGGTCTGTTGAATGCACAGGCGAATTGGCTGAATAAAATGTCGGAGAAGGGCTATCGTCTTATTCGAGCGGGGAAAATGTTATATGAGTTTGAAGAATGTAAACCTAATGAAGTAAAATACTGTGTAGAATTTATCGGAGAAAAATCGAAAGAGAATGCAAAAGATTATTCCCTCTTTTTGGAAGATATGGGCTATAAGGTATTTTTCAAAAATATCAATCTTAACTATTCTGTCGGTAAGGTGCGTTGGCGTCCATGGGCTGAAAAAGGCGGACGCATTGCGACCAACACTACAACCTTCAACCGTGAATTGTTGATTGTAGAAAAAGAGAATGATGGAAAGCCGTTTGAACTTCATACTTCCTATGAGGACAAGGAAAACTATTACAGAAATCTGCGTAATCCATGGTTGTTGATACTGCTTATGTTTGCAATATTTGCAGTTATAAATCATTCGATTGTTTTTGGTGTGCTTGCTTTGATTTCTCTGATTCCCGTTCTTGTATATCAAATACAAATCATGCACAACAGACAAGAAGCAAAAACACAAGAATGATAATATAAATAGCAAATCCAGCCGAGCCAGTCAACCGCAAGTGAATGGGCTGCGCCCACCGTTGACAGCCCCGTCTGTCCTTGCTGGTGGGTAATCAAGGGGCGACAGCAAAAAGTGCTGCCGCCCTTTCCCATAATCGAAGAAAGGGGGATTTTCCGTGACTGAATACGAAGCCTATCAAGAACATATCCGCTATACCCATGATACCTATTGCCGGATTGTTATTCGCCATGCGTCCTTTGACGCTGCCCGTATGCTGGCAGCGAGGTGGAGACGGGAAATCTCCCTTGAATACTTGACCGAAGAAAAGTTTGTCCCATTAAGCACCACAGACGAGTATTTTCAAGTGCCGGACTATGGCGAAACTTATCCGTTTTCTGTCCGAGGGCAGACGATACTTTTAGATAGCTGTTCTCTTGCGGCTGCTCTTGCCCGATTGCCGGAACAGACACAGGAGGAAATCTTTTTGTATTACTTCCAGCACTTGACACAGAAAGAAATCGGAGAACAATGCGGCTGGACACGCAGCACAATCGGGCGGCATATCCAGCTTGCCTTGAAGCGGCTGAAAGAAGAAATGGAGGTGCTGTCCTCTGAGTAACCGACTTCTCCCCTATGACACGATTATAAAGGCACATGAGGGCGACCCCATAGCGATACAAGCTGTCCTTGACCGCTACGCCGGATATATCCGCTACTTTTCCAAAATGAACGGCTATTATAACTCTGATATGGAGGACTACATCAAAACAAAGCTGATTGAAAGCCTGTTCAAGTTCCGGCCTGACCGATAACATAAAAACTGAATATCCCGCCGCCCCGCAGCAGCACATGAAGCAGTAAATCCGAAAAAGATTTGCTGCTTTTTTTGCGCCCATTTTTGGCAAATTTCCAAAAGTTCCGTATTAGACATTGAAGCTAAAAAGGCTGCCATTTTTTTAGACAGCGGGCAAAACGCAGCTTCCGAAACGCCTTATTGTCGGGAAAGACCGAGCCGCCGGAAAAGTTCTTGCCGGAAAGTCCGTCATTTTTGCTTTTTGCGGTGTTGTAGGGAGTAAGAGGAAGAACGCCAGCCCGCAGCCTTTTATAAAAAAGCTGGTTATAGATTTTCTGAAAAAGTGGCAGTAGGAAGTGAACGGCAGTCCGGCAGTTTCTTAGAGCAAGATTCTACCGCAGTACCAAAATTCGCTTTTCGCTCATTTTGCCCCTGCGGGAATCTTGTTGGGGAGTGCCTTCCCCAAACCCTGCTTATGCGGCTTGCGCCGCTTAAAAATCCCTCAAAATATTTTTTCGGATTTTTCAAAAACAGTTCCGCTTCACACCCCGTTTTTCTCCTATTAGTGAGAGGACACCACGCACAGAAAGGAGGTTTTACCATGCGAAAACGATACAACACACCGCACCGCAGCCGGGTAGTCAAAACACGCATGACCGAGGAAGAATACGCCGAGTTTGCCCAGCGGCTTTCTGCTTACAACATGAGCCAAGCCGAGTTTATCCGGCAAGCCATAACCGGGGCAGCCATACGCCCCATCATAACCGTTTCCCCCGTCAATGACGAGCTACTTGCCGCTGTCGGGAAGCTGACCGCCGAATACGGCAGGATCGGCGGCAACTTAAACCAGATAGCCCGGACGCTGAACGAGTGGCACAGTCCCTATCCGCAGCTTGCCGGGGAAGTACGGGCGGCGGTTTCCGACCTTGCTGCCCTAAAGTTTGAAGTCTTACAGAAAGTGGGTGACGCTGTTGGCAACATTCAAACATATCAGCTCTAAAAATGCCGACTATGGCGCAGCGGAAGCCTACCTCACATTTGAGCATGACGAGTTTACCATGAAGCCCACCCTTGATGAAAACGGGCGGCTGATACCGAGGGAGGATTACCGCATTTCTTCCCTCAACTGCGGGGGCGGGGATTTCGCTGTTGCCTGTATGCGAGCCAATCTCCGCTATGAGAAAAACCAAAAACGGGAAGATGTGAAAAGCCACCACTATATCATTTCCTTTGACCCACGGGACGGGACAGACAACGGCTTGACCGTAGACCGGGCGCAGGAGTTGGGCGAGCAGTTCTGTAAAGAGCATTTTCCCGGACACCAAGCCCTTGTATGCACCCACCCGGACGGGCATAACCACAGCGGCAATATCCATGTGCATATCGTCATCAACTCCCTGCGGATTTATGAAGTCCCGCTTCTGCCCTACATGGACAGACCAGCCGATACACGGGAGGGCTGCAAGCACCGCTGCACCAACGCCGCTATGGAATATTTCAAGAGTGAAGTCATGGAGATGTGCCACCGGGAGGGGCTTTACCAAATCGACCTCTTGAACGGCAGCAAGGAACGGATAACGGAACGGGAATACTGGGCGGCAAAGAAAGGGCAGCTTGCCCTTGATAAAGAGAACGCCGCCAGAGAAGCCGCCGGACAGCCGACCAAGCCCACCAAGTTTGAAACGGACAAGGCGAAGCTGCGCCGGACGATACGGCAGGCATTTTCCCAAGCTACCAGCTTTGACGAGTTTTCTTCCCTTTTGCTGCGGGAGGGTGTGACCGTCAAGGAGAGCCGGGGGCGGCTTTCCTACCTCACGCCGGACAGGACAAAGCCTATCACAGCCCGGAAGCTGGGGGAAGATTTTGACAAGGCTGCTGTCCTTGCCCTGCTCACGCAGAACGCCCACAGAGCCGCCGAAAAGACCATAGCCATACCCGAATACCCACACACCCAAAAGGAACGCTTGTGGGAGGAAAAAGCCGCAAAAACCACCCCGGCAGACAACACCTTGCAGCGCATGGTTGACCGGGAAGCCAAGCGAGCCGAGGGCAAGGGCGTGGGCTATGACCGCTGGGCGGCAAAGCACAACCTAAAGCAGATGGCAGCTACCGTTACTGCCTACCAGCAATACGGCTTTTCTTCCCAGGAGAAACTGGACGAAGCCTGTTCTGCCGCCTATGCCGCTATGCAGGAAAGCCTTACAGAGCTGAAGCAGGTGGAAAAGACGCTGAACGGGAAAAAGGAGCTGCAACGGCAGGTGCTTGCCTATGCCAAGACAAGAGATGTGCGTGACGGATTGAAAAAGCAGAAAACCGATAAGGCACGCAAAGCCTACCGGGAAAAGCATGAAAGCGACTTTATCATAGCAGACGCAGCCGCCCGCTATTTCAGGGAGAACGGCATTTCCAAGCTGCCAAGTTATAAAGCCCTACAAGCCGAGATTGAAAGCCTTATCCAAGAGAAAAACAGCGGCTACAACGATTACCGGGCAAAACGGGAGGAATACCGCCGCTTACAGACTGTCAAGGGCAATATCAACCAGATTTTACGCCGGGAACGCAAGCCTGTGAAAAGGCAGGAACAGGAGCGATAAAAACCACCCCAAAATGTACCCGAACCCATACAGAACAAGGGGGCTGCCCCGTACCCTATCCGCAATACCAAAGGGTTTTTTAACGGGCTTACAGGGCAGAAAAACCCCGAAAATGATACCGAGATGATACAGAATTACCGCCGATACCGCCACACCAGCGGAAACGGCAGAAAGGAGCGCACCCATGCCAAGAATGAGCAAGAAACGGCGGCTGGAATGGTCTTTTTTCCTGCGGCAAGTAAAAGTCGGGAATACCACCTGCGACCGTATCACATACAACGACCTCTGCCGGGGCTGTACCCATAGCTGCAAACAGAGCTTCCGGGCGGTTATCATACTCTGCCCCCGCTACTACTCCAAACGCCGGAAAAAGGAGGACAGGGACAATGGCAGATAACCGCAAGTATTACTACCTCAAGCTGAAAGAGAACTTTTTTGACAGCGACTCCATTGTGCTGCTGGAAGATATGAAAGACGGGATTTTATATTCTAATATCCTCTTGAAGCTGTACTTAAAGTCGCTGAAAAACGGCGGGAAGTTGCAGCTTGACGAGCATATCCCCTACACAGCGCAGATGATAGCGACACTGACCCGCCACCAGATAGGGACGGTTGAAAGGGCTTTAGAGATTTTCCGGCAGTTGGGGCTTGTGGAGCAGCTTGACAGCGGGACTTTCTATATGACCGACATTGAGCTGATGATAGGACAGTCCTCTACCGAAGCCGAAAGGAAACGGGCTGCAAGGCTCGAAAACAAGGCACTTTTACCGTCCCGGACAAAAGGCGGACATTTGTCCGACATTCGTCCACCAGAGATAGAGATAGAGTTAGAGAAAGAGATAAAGATAGAAAAAGAGAGAGAGGGAGAAACGGGACACCCCGCCCCCGCCGCTTATGGCAGATACAACAATGTGATACTGACCGATACAGAGCTTTCCGGGTTGAAAACAGAGCTGCCCGACAAGTGGGAGTATTATATTGACCGGCTTTCCTGCCATATCGCTTCCACCGGGAAGCAGTACCACAGCCATGCAGCCACCATTTACAAGTGGGCGCAGGAGGACGCTGCCAAAGGCAAGGCTGCCCCGAAACAGGGCATACCCGATTATTCATGCAAGGAGGGCGAGAGCTTATGAAAAACGAGATTGAAGTTATGATTACGGACATTACAGCCACTACCGCCGAAGCGGAGGACTACACAGGCGAGGACGGGCGTTTATACTGCGGCAAGTGCCATACGCCCAAAGAAGCCTACTTTGCAGAGGGAAAGACCTGTTTCGGGCGTGACCGCCACCCAACAGACTGCGACTGCCAGCGAGCAGCCCGTGAAAAGCAGCAAGCCGCCGAAAGCCGACAGAAGCACCTTGAAAAAGTGGAGGACTTGAAACGCCGGGGCTTTACCGACCCCGCTATGCGGAACTGGACATTTGAGCATGACAACGGCAGAAACCCACAGACCGAAACTGCCCGCTTTTATGTGGAGAGCTGGGAAACCATGCAGGCTGAAAATATCGGCTACCTGTTTTGGGGCGGCGTGGGGACAGGAAAAAGCTACCTTGCCGCCTGTATCGCCAACGCCCTTATGGAGAAAGAGGTTGCCGTCTGTATGACAAACTTTGCAACCATACTCAATGACCTTGCCGCCAGCTTTGATGGCAGGAACGAATATATTTCCCGCCTTTGCAGCTACCCCCTGCTGATACTTGATGATTTTGGTATGGAGCGAGGAACAGAATACGGGCTGGAACAGGTTTACAGCGTGATTGACAGCCGTTACCGAAGCGGCAAGCCGCTGATCGCCACGACCAACCTCACGCTGGAGGAATTGCAGTACCCGCAGGACACGCCCCATGCCCGTATCTATGACAGGCTGACTTCCATGTGCGCCCCCGTTCGCTTCACGGGCAGCAATTTCCGAAAGGAAACCGCACAGGAAAAGCTGGAACGCTTAAAGCAACTGATGAAGCAGCGAAAGGAGAGCCTATGACAGAAACCAAACAGACAAGCACCACCAAAACAGACCGCCGCCCGGACTGTGTAACGGAAATCCGCATGGGCAACTCCGTCCTTACCGTTTCCGGCTTCTTCAAGCAGGGCGCAACCGATACCGCAGCCGACAAGATGATGAAAGTGCTGGAAGCGGAGGCTGCTGCCGGACATACGCCACCGTTCAGCGCATAAGTGATGACATGGAAAAGCGGTCACGCCGGGGGGGCATGACCGCTGGAATATCAGTAACAACTTTATTTTTTCCGAAGTTTCAACTCAATGCCTTTTGGAGCAGCTATATCCTGCAACAGTTTTGCGATAACAGAAGCCTGTTCTTTCTTCCCCATACTTTGAAAATCCTTATCGGATTTAACTGTTTGCAAGATATTTTCAATTTCTTTAATCGTTAAGAGATTGACTGCAACACAGAATAGATTTTTTCTGCGCCCGTCATTATAGTGTGACAAGAGGAAATCCAATAATTTGCGCTTTTCTTCCTGTTCAGCATTATAGGCGGGAATCCCTATCTGGCTGGCTTTTTCCATGTCATTCATTTGATTATGATGAGTTATAAAAGAATCAAAATCATCTATATGAGCGTATTTGTCACAAGGGAAGCTGGTACACTGAAAGCAATATTCGATTTTCCCATGTTCAATACTGCACTTTGCGATTTTACAACTTTGATTATCAACGCCGCAACCGGAACAATGCCCTGCCAAATTCATAGGACATAATTTACAATTTAGACCACAAAGAGAAAGGTACTGATTGTTACGGACAAACCCTTTCATTGTCACACCCCCCTTGTATTGATTAGCTCCATTTTACCATAAGAACAAGAGTTTTTCTACTATGCAATCCCAATCATCTGCTACACAAAAAACGGCGATTTGACCGACCATAAAGAAGCAGATTTGACGCTTTTGCCGCTATACAGACAGCCGCCCCATGTGGTACAATCAAGGTACGGAATAGTGGGGCTGGCTGTCGGAAACGGAGAATTTTATGTTAAGACAGACCAACCAACAACCAATTACCGCCCTTTACCCAAGACTTTCCCATGAGGACGAGCTGCAAGGCGAGAGCAATTCCATTTCCAATCAGAAGCGTATCCTTGAAACCTATGCAAAGCAGAACGGCTTTTCGAATCTGCGCTGGTACACGGACGACGGTTATTCTGGTGCGAACTTTCAAAGACCCGGTTTTCAAGCCATGCTTGCGGACATTGAAGCCGGAAAAGTCGGGACAGTTATCGTAAAGGATATGTCGAGATTAGGGCGAAACTACCTGCAAGTGGGAATGTACACAGAAATGATTTTCCCACAGAAAGGTGTCCGCTTCATCGCTATCAATGACGGAGTGGACAGCGCACAGGGCGACAATGACTTTGCCCCGCTGCGGAATATCTTTAACGAATGGCTGGTGAGAGATACGAGCAAGAAAATCAAAGCAGTGAAACGCTCAAAAGGTATGAGTGGCAAGCCCATCACAAGCAAGCCTGTGTATGGCTACCTCATGGACGAGGACGAAAATTTCATTATTGACGAGGAAGCTGCACCCGTAGTCAAGCAGATATACAACTTCTGCCTTGCCGGGAACGGTCCGACCAAGATAGCCCGTATGCTCACAGAGCAGCAAATCCCCACGCCGGGGACGCTGGAATACCGCAGGACGGGCAGCACCCGCCGCTACCACCCCGGCTATGAGTGCAAGTGGGCAACCAATACCGTTGTGCATATCCTTGAAAACCGGGAATACACGGGCTGTCTGGTAAACTTCAAGACGGAAAAACTCTCTTACAAAGTCAAGCATAGCGTAGAAAACCCGGAGGAAAAGCAAGCGATATTCGAGAACCACCACGAGCCTATCATAGACACCCAAACATGGGAACGGGTGCAGGAGCTTCGCAAGCAGCGCAAACGCCCCAACCGCTATGATGAAGTGGGCTTGTTCTCCGGCATACTGTTCTGTGCGGACTGCGGCAGCGTCATGTATCAGCAGCGATACCAGACGGACAAGCGCAAGCAGGACTGTTATATCTGCGGCAACTACAAGAAACGCACCCATGACTGTACGGCGCACTTTATCCGCACCGACCTCTTGACCGCTGGTGTACTATCCAATCTGCGGAAAGTGACCAGCTATGCGGCAAAGCATGAAGCTCGGTTTATAAAGCTCTTGATTGAGCAGAACGAGGACGGGGGCAAGCGCAGGAACGCCGCCAAGAAAAAGGAACTGGAAGCCGCCGAGAAACGCATAGCCGAGTTATCCGCTATCTTCAAGCGGCTTTATGAGGACAGCGTGACCGGGCGCATATCAGACGAGCGTTTCACAGAGCTGTTGGCAGACTATGAAGCGGAGCAACGGGAACTGAAAGAAAGAGCCGCCGCTATCCAAGCGGAGCTTTCCAAAGCACAGGAAGCCACCGTGAACGCAGAAAAGTTTATGAATGTTGTCCGGCGGCATACCAGCTTTGAAGAACTTACCCCTACTCTGCTGCGGGAGTTTGTAGAGAAAATCGTTGTGCATGAGTGCAGCTATGACGAGAACAAGACCCGCAGACAGGACATTGAGATTTATTATTCTTTTGTTGGCAAGGTGGACTTGCCCGAATAACCGCCCGACCTATCCGACACAAGAGCTAAGTGCCGGATAGGAACGGCAAAATTTTTTACACTTCTATTGCTTCTTTATCACACATAAGTAAAGAGCCAGGGCATGAAGCAGCTTATGGCGGGCGGCGGCGTTGCCCTTATCGGCATGACCCTTGTACCGCTGCTTTCCGGCTTGTTCGGTTAAGAAGCGCGGGTAAAGGCTTATGCAGAGCATACTTGACGCGATTAACGAATGGATAAAGGAAATCCTCATAGGAGCCATAAACGATAATCTGTCAACTATGTTCGGGGACGTAAACGAGAAAGTCGGCACTATCGCCGCAGAGGTAGGGCAGACCCCGCAAGGGTGGAACGCAAATATATTCTCCATGATACAGACCCTTAGTGAGAATGTAATCGTACCCATTGCGGGGCTTGTCATTACCTACGTCCTATGCTATGAGCTTATCAGCATGGTAACGGAAAAGAACAATATGCACGACGTTGACACTTCCATGTTCTTCAAGTGGGTGTTCAAGGCGTTTGTGGCAGTCTACCTTGTGACGCACACCTTTGACATCACTATGGCGGTGTTCGATATGGCGCAGCACGTTGTTTCCGGCGCGGCGGGGGTAATCGGCGGCAGCACAGAGATTGATGTTGCCGCCGCCCTTGCTTCCATGCAGGACGGGCTTGACGCTATGGAAATCCCCGAACTGCTCTTACTTGTCATGGAAACAAGCCTTGTGAGCTTGTGCATGAAAATCATGTCCGTACTGATAACCGTTATCCTCTACGGGCGCATGATAGAGATTTACCTTTACTGTTCGGTATCGCCTATCCCGTTTGCAACAATGACGAACCGGGAATGGGGGCAGATAGGAAACAACTACCTCAAATCCCTGTTCGCTATCGGTTTTCAAGGCTTCCTCATTATGATATGCGTCGGCATTTACGCGGTTCTGGTAAACAACATGATAATAGCGGACAATCTGCACAGCGCGATATTCTCCCTTGCAGCCTATACCGTTATCCTCTGTTTCTCCCTGTTCAAATCCGGCGCACTGGCGAAGTCGATATTCTCCGCGCATTAGCGGCGTGTCAAGGGCAGGGTGGAGATTTTCAGAGCGAAGCGGCGAAAATACGACCCGACCTTGACGCGGATAACCCCCATATAATACGGGCGGGCAAAGGGCATAGATTGACCTTTGCCTTGATTACCCTTATGGGAAGTTACAGCAACACCAAACCCAGAGAAAGGAGGTTTTCACTTGGCGTATGTACCCGTACCCAAAGACTTATCCAAAGTCAAGACAAAAGTAGCGTTCAACCTTACCAAACGGCAGATTGTATGTTTTGCGGCGGCTCTCCTGTTCGGCTTGCCGCTTTTCTTTCTGCTCAAAGACAGCACAGGCACAAGCCTTGCGTCTATGGCTATGATTGCCGTCATGCTGCCCTGTTTCCTCTTTGCCATGTATGAGAAGCATGGACAGCCCCTTGAAGTGGTGGTGAAGAACATCATTCAGACGAAATTCATAGCCCCCAAAGAACGACCATACAGGACAGACAACTTTTATTCCGTCTTAGAACGGCAGAGAAAACTTGAAAAGGAGGTATCAGCGATTGCAAAAGGAAACACGAAGAAACAGCGCGGCGGGAAGCGCAAAGCCTAACCCGCCCCGCAAGCTCACCCGCGCCGAGAAAAAGCAGATTGCGGAAATCATCAGACAGGCAAAGGGCGACGGGAAAGCGCACACCGCGCAGCAGACAATCCCTTATATCCAGATGTACCCGGACGGTATCTGCAAGGTTACGGGACGGAAATACTCAAAGACCGTCGCCTTTGAAGATATTAACTATCAGCTTGCACAGGCAGACGACAAGACCGCCATTTTTGAGAACTGGTGCGACTTCCTCAACTACTTTGACGCTTCCGTTTCGGTGCAGCTCTCTTTCATCAATCAGGGGACGCAGCGCGGCGAAGCGGAAAAGGCGGTCAATATCCCGGCACAGGAGGACGCTTTCAATTCTATCCGCACAGAATACCGGGATATGCTGAAAAACCAGCTTGCAAAGGGCAACAACGGGCTTGTCAAAGCAAAATATATCACCTTTGCCATTGAAGCCGACAGTCTGGGCGCGGCGAAATCCCGCCTTGCCCGTATCGAAACGGACGTACTCAACAACTTTAAGCTCTTGGGCGTGTCTGCCCGCCCCATGACAGGCTATGAACGCCTTAAAATGCTGCATGGCATTTTCCACCCGGAGGGCGGGCAGTTTGCCTTTGATTTTTCATGGCTTGCCCCGTCCGGGCTTTCCACAAAGGACTTTATCGCCCCGTCCTCTTTCCGTTTTGGCGAGGGGCGGTATTTCCGCATGGGGCGCAAAATCGGCGCGGTTTCATTCCTTGAAATCCTTGCGCCGGAATTAAACGACCGTATCTTATCTGACATTCTGGACTTGGAAACGGGCGTTATCGTCAATCTGCATATCCACAGTATCGACCAGACCGAAGCCATAAAGACAATCAAGCGGAAAATCACCGACCTTGACAAAATGAAAATCGAAGAACAGAAAAAAGCGGTACGCAGCGGCTACGACATGGATATAATCCCGTCCGACCTTGCCACTTTCGGCAGCGAAGCGAAGAACCTCTTACAGGACTTGCAGAGCCGGAATGAAAGAATGTTCCTCTTGACGTTCCTTGTGGTGAACATGGCAGACACAAAAAGGAAACTGGAAAATGACGTATTCGCGGCGGCGGGCATTGCACAGAAGAACAACTGCGCCTTAACCCGCCTTGACTACCAACAGGAAGCGGGGCTTATGTCCTCTGTACCGCTTGGGGAGAACCTTATCCCCATTCAAAGAGGGCTTACCACGTCAAGCACCGCTATCTTTATCCCCTTTATCACGCAGGAGCTTTTTCAGACGGGCGCGGCTTTGTACTATGGCTTAAACGCCCTTAGTAACAACATGATACTCTGCGACCGCAAGCAGCTAAAGAACCCCAACGGCTTAATCTTGGGTACGCCGGGAAGCGGGAAATCCTTTGCCGCCAAACGGGAAATGACAAACGCTTTCCTCATTACCGACGACGACATAATTATCTGCGACCCGGAAGCAGAGTATTTTTCCCTTGTGCAGCGGCTTGACGGGCAAGTGATACGGTTATCGCCTACGGGCAAGGGCATTGACGGGAAGCCCCAGTATGTGAACCCTATGGATATTAACCTCAATTACAGCGAGGACGACAGCCCCCTTGCGCTGAAATCCGACTTTATCCTCTCCCTCTGCGAGCTTGTCATAGGCGGCAAGGAGGGCTTGCAGCCCGTCGATAAGACCGTCATTGACCGCGCTGTTAGGAACGTGTACCGCCCTTTCCTTGCAGACCCCGACCCGGAGAAAATGCCTATCTTGGGCGACCTCTACAACGAGCTTTTGAAGCAGCCGGAGCCGGAAGCGGCGCGTATCGCGGCGGCGTTGGAGCTTTATGTTTCCGGGAGCCTTAACGTCTTTAACCACAGGACGAATGTAGAGCTTTCAAACCGCCTTGTCTGCTTTGACATCAAGCAGCTTGGGAAGCAGCTCAAAAAATTAGGTATGCTCATTGTGCAGGACCAGGTATGGAACCGCGTCACCGTCAACCGGGCAGAAAGGAAATCCACCCGGTATTTTATGGACGAATTTCATCTTCTCTTGAAAGAGGAACAGACCGCCGCCTATTCCGTTGAAATCTGGAAGCGTTTCAGAAAATGGGGCGGCATACCCACAGCAATCACGCAGAACGTCAAAGATTTGCTTGCTTCCCGCGAAGTGGAGAATATCTTTGAAAACTCTGATTTTGTCCTCATGCTCAATCAGGCGGCGGGCGACCGGGCTATCCTTGCAAAGCAGCTCAACATCTCCCCGCAGCAGATGAAGTATGTCACCCACACCGAAGCGGGCGAGGGGCTTATCTTCTACGGGAACGTGGTGCTGCCCTTTGTAGACCGCTTCCCGAAAGACACCGAGCTTTACCGGGTAATGACGACGAAGCCGGAGGAAGTGGGCGAAGCATGAACGGGCTGAAAACTGACACAATCATCAACCGGGACGCGCTCTATGCCTTGCGGGAGCTTCCAGAGGAAAGCGTACACTGTTGCGTCACAAGCCCGCCCTACTATGCGCTTAGGGATTACGGGCTTGATATGCAGATTGGGCGGGAGGACACGCCGGAGCAGTACATTGACAGGCTGACCGAGGTTTTCCGCGAGCTGCGCCGGGTACTGCGTTCTGACGGTACGCTCTGGCTGAATATCGCGGACACCTACTGCGGCACAGGAAATAAAGGCTACCATGCAGACCCGAAGAACCCGAAAGGCAGAAACGGACAGCAGATTGCAAGAAACAACCGCGTTTCCGGCTGCAAACAAAAGGACTTAATCGGTATCCCTTGGCTTTTAGCCTTTGCCCTACGCGCTGACGGGTGGTATTTACGGAGCGACATTATCTGGCAGAAAGAAAACCCCATGCCGGAGAGCGTGAAAGACCGCCCTACCCGCTGCTATGAACATATCTTTCTGCTTACGAAGTCAAAGAAGTATTTTTATGACGCAGCCGCCATAGCCGAGCCGTTAGCCCCCACAACGGCGGCGCGGTACCGCACCGGGCGCAGCGCGGGACAGAAATATGCGGACGAAGTACCCGGACAGGGGAACGTACAGGGGCTTAACCGGGCGCGAAGCGGCAGCTACTACGACGAAGCCCTCATGCCGACCATGCGGAACAGGCGGGACGTGTGGCTTATCAATACCGTTCCCTACAAGGGCGGGCATTTCGCCGCGTTCCCGCCAAAACTTGCCGAAACCTGTATCAAGGCGGGCTGTCCGAAAGGCGGCGTTGTGCTTGACCCCTTTTTCGGCAGCGGCACGACGGGGGCAGCCGCAAAGCAGCTTGACAGGCATTATATAGGCATTGAGATAAACGCCGAGTATTGCGCCCTTGCAAGGGCGCGGATTGGAGGGACAGACACATAAAACAATATAAGGCGCGTGAAAAAGTCACGCAGAAAATGACCCGCGAGGGGGCTGTCGAGGTAAACGCCGCTACCGGGAAAAAGAAACGTATCAGCAAGCGGATAAGGGACGCGGACTTTGCAAAGACCGAAGCCCCACCGCAGCCGGAACAGGCAGCGCAGCCCCTACCGGGCGGCGCAACTTCCCCGCCCTTAACCGACACGCCGCCGCTTCCCCATGCGCCGGGGGCAGAACGGGAACAGGACACCGCAGCAGCCGAGCGCGTCTTGGAACGTATCGACGGGGCGCGTACCAGAAAGGCGAGCAAAAAGGCGGCGAGGAAAGCACAGGCAGAAGCCACAGCAAAAGAAAAATCTTCCCGCTTGCAGTTTACCGACGAGGAACGGGCAACGCCGGAGCTTGAAAGGTATATCCGAAAATCGGACAAAGCAGCCGACCGTCTGGACGCGGCAAAGGCGGCTATCCCCAAAGAAAAGAAACTTGTACGGGAGCGCACCTTTGATGAAGCCACCGGGAAAGGCAAGACCCGCCTACATTTTGAGGAACAGGAAAAGCCCATAGGAAAGAATAAGCCCCACAATAACCCGCTATCCCGCCCCGCACAGGAAGCGGGTATTTTCGTCCACAACAAGATACATTCCGTTGAAAAGGACAATTCCGGCGTTGAGGGGGCGCACAAATCCGAAGAACTGGCAGAGCGCGGCGCAAAGTACGGGGCGCGGAAAGTCAAGGAGGGCTACCACAGCCACAAGCTCAAACCCTACCGGGCGGCGGCAAAGGCAGAGAAAGCGGCGTTCAAGGCGAATGTGGATTTTCAGTACCATAAAGCCCTGCATGACAATCCGCAGATTGCGGGCAATCCCCTTTCCCGCTTCATGCAGAAGCAGCAAATCAAGCGGCAGTATGCAAAGTCGGCAAGGAAAGGCGGCGCAAAAACGGCGCAGAAAGCCGCAGAGAACACCCGCAAGGCGGCAAAAAAGACCGCCGAGGAAACAAAAAAGGCAATCGCTTTTGTAGGGCGGCACCCGGCGGGCGTATGTATCGCCGTTGCCGCGCTACTCTTATTCATCATGGTATCGGCGGGGCTTTCCTCTTGCGGTTCCATGTTCTCCGGCTTGATGAACGGCATACTTGGGACTTCCTACACGTCGGAGGACAGCGACCTTGTGGCGACGGAGAACAATTACGCCGCAAAGGAAAACGAGCTTCAGCAGCAGATTGACAATATCGAAAGCACCCACCCCGGCTATGACGAATACCGCTATGACCTTGACAGTATCGGGCATAACCCCCATGAGTTAGCGTCCTACCTCACCGCCCTTTTACAGACCTACACCCCGCAGAGCGCACAGGCAGAGCTAAATCGCGTCTTTGCCATGCAGTACACTTTGACGCTGACAGAAGAAACGGAAATCCGCTACCGCACAGAAACAAGCACAGACCCGGAAACAGGGGAAACGACCACCGAGGAAGTACCCTACGAGTACCATATCCTCAACGTGAAGCTGACGAACAAGCCCATTTCCGAGATTGCGGAGGAACTTCTAACGCCACAGCAGCTTGAAATGTACCGCGTCTATCTGGAAACAAGCGGAAACAAACCGCTGATTTTCGGCGGCGGCTCCCCCGATATGGGCGCGTCCGAGGATTTAAGCGGCGTACAGCTTGTAAACGGCACACGCCCCGGCAACACCGCCGTTGTAGACCTTGCGAAGCGGCAAGTCGGCAACGTGGGCGGGCGACCCTTTTGGAGCTGGTACGGATTTAACAGCCGCGTGGAATGGTGCGCCTGTTTCGTTTCATGGTGCTACAATCAAGCCGGAAAGAGCGAGCCGCGCTTTGCCGGGTGCCAGTCACAGGGCGTACCCTGGTTCCAGTCACGCGGGCAATGGGGCGCGAGGGGCTATGAGAATATCGCCCCCGGCGACGCTATCTTTTTCGACTGGGACGGGGACGGGAGCGCAGACCATGTGGGGCTTGTTATCGGAACGGACGGGGAGCGCGTCTATACCGTCGAGGGCAATTCCGGCGACGCCTGCAAGATAAAGAGCTACCCCGTCAATTACTCCTGTATCAAAGGCTATGGGCTGATGAACTGGAATTAACATATTTTTGAGCAAAGAAAGGAGAAATTTATTGATGGCTATGAACAAAATTGAACGTATCGACAAAGAGATTGCAAAGACCCGCGAGAAAATCACCGAGTACCAGAACAGATTAAGGGGGCTTGAAGCGCAGAAAACCGAAGCGGAAAACCTGCAAATCGTACAGCTTGTGCGCTCCATGCGCCTTTCCCCGCATGAGCTTTCCGCTATGCTTTCCGGCGGCGGTATTCCGGGCATGGAAGCCGCGCCGGGCTACCCCGCAGAACCCGCAGACCACGACACCGAAGAAATGGAGGACACCGAGAATGAATAAGAAAATCCTTAGAACCTTGACCGCACTCTGCGCCGCCCTCATGCTGACGGGCGGCTTTTCCGTCACCGCCTTTGCACAGACCCCGGAGGGACAGGACGCGACCGACGACAGCGGCGTTGTCTATGAGGAACCCGAAAAGGAAGAACCCCTTACCCCGGACGGGAACGCGACCCTTGTAGACGATTTCGGCGGCAACAAGCAGCTTATCACAGTGACGACCAAAAACGGCAATTACTTTTATATCCTTATCGACCGGGACGACGAGGGCGAGGACACCGTACATTTCCTTAATCAAGTGGACGAAGCCGACCTTATGGCACTCATGGAGGACGGAAGCACCGAAGCAGCCCCGCCCGCCGTTTGCAGTTGCACCGATAAATGCGAAGCCGGAAAGGTAAATGTGAGCTGCCCTGTCTGCAAGGACAACATGACCGCTTGCAGCGGCAAGGAAGCGGAGCCGGAAACCGAGAAACCAACAGAGCAGCCCAAAGAGAAAGGCAATACAGGCGGGCTTGTGCTTTTCCTTGTCGTGGCACTTCTTGGCGGCGGGGGCGCGTTCTATTATTTTAAGTTTATGAAGCCAAAGCAGAACGTCAAGGGCGACACCGACCTTGAAGATTTCGATTTTGACGATTACGACGAGGACGAGGGGGACGGGCTTTCTGATGAAGAACAGGAGGACGAGGAAGCATGACGCTTTTTACCGAAAACCCTTTAGAAAAAATGATGGTACAAAGACCCACCGGGCGGCGTGACAGTGCGCCGCCCGTTCCAAAATCCCCGGCGTGTATGCGTTGCCCTTATAAGGCGCAATCCCCCTGTATCGGCTATTGTCTGAAACAGGCACAGGAGAAGAAGCACACCGCGCCGGAACGCTGAAAGGAGGATTTTTTCATGGCATTTAGACTTGTGATTGCAGAAAAGCCGAGCGTGGCGCAGACTATCGCCGCCGCGCTTGGCATTAAGGGGAAACAGGACGGGTATATCGAGGGCGGCGGCTACCTCATTTCATGGTGCGTCGGGCATTTGGTACAGCTTGCGGAAGCTGCCGCCTACGGGGAGCAATATAAAAAATGGAGTTTTGACAGCTTACCCATTCTGCCGGAGGAATGGCAGTACGCCGTTGACCCGGACAAGGGGAAGCAATTCAAAACCATTAAAGAGCTTATGCACCGCGCCGACGTTTCCGAAGTGGTAAATGCGTGTGACGCGGGGCGCGAGGGTGAATTGATTTTCCGCTTTGTCTACGAAGTGGCGGGCTGCAAGAAGCCCATGCGCCGCTTGTGGATTTCTTCAATGGAGGACGGGGCGATTAAGGCGGGCTTTGCTTCCCTCAAAGACGGGCGGGACTATGGCGCGCTCTTTGCGTCCGCCCTCTGCCGCGCAAAGGCTGACTGGCTTATCGGCATTAACGCCACCCGGCTTTTCTCCTGCCTGTATGGAAAGACCTTGAACGTGGGGCGCGTCCAGACCCCGACCTTAAAAATGCTCACCGACCGGGACGCGGCTATCTCCCATTTCCAGAAAGAAAAATATTATCATGTTCGCCTTGATTTATCCGGCGCGGACGCGGCAAGCGAAAGGATTTCGGACAAGGCAGAAGCCGACGCGCTGAAAGGGGCTTGCGAAGCGGGAAAGGCGGTATGCGTTTCCCTTACCAGAGAGAAGAAAACCGCAGCCCCGCCAAAGCTCTTTGACCTTACCTCTTTGCAGCGGGAAACGAACCGCATTTTCGGTTACACCGCAAAGCAGACCCTTGACCTTGCACAATCCCTTTATGAAAAGCGGCTCCTTACTTATCCGAGGACGGACAGCAGCTTTCTTACTGACGACATGGGCGGCACCGCAGCGGACATTATCGCGCTGCTCTGCGAAAAGCTCCCCTTTATGGCGGGCGCGGACTTCACGCCGGAGATTGCAAAGGTATTAGACAGCAAGAAAGTATCAGACCACCACGCAATCATTCCCACTATGGAGCTTGCAAAGGCTGACCCGGACGCGCTGCCGGAAAGCGAGAAGAATATCCTTACCCTTGCGGGGGCGCGTCTGCTTTTTGCCACCGCCGAGCCGCATATTTATGAAGCGGTTACGGCGGTTTTCTCATGCGCCGGGACAGACTTCACCGCAAGGGGAAAGACCGTACTTGCGGAGGGTTGGAAAGAGCTTGAACGCAGATACCGGGCGACGCTGAAAGATAAGCCCGAAGCAGAGGACGGGGAAAATGAGGGCGTGACGCTGCCGGAGCTTTCCGAGGGACAGAACTTTCCTAACCCCGCCGCAAAAGTAACGGAGCATACCACAACGCCGCCGAAGCCCCACAGCGAAGCGTCGCTTCTCTCTGCTATGGAGCGAGCCGGGAACGGGGACACCGACCCGGACGCGGAACGCCGGGGGCTTGGCACTCCCGCCACCCGCGCCGCCGTCATTGAAAAACTGGTAAAGGGCGGCTTTGCAGAGCGCAAGGGGAAGCAGCTTATCCCCACGCAGAACGGAGCCGCCCTTATATCAGTCTTGCCGGATATGCTCACTTCCCCGCAGCTTACCGCAGAATGGGAAAACAATCTGACGCAGATAGCAAAGGGAGCCGCAGACCCCGGCGAATTTCTGTCCGGCATTGAAGCTATGGCGCGGGAGCTTGTGCAGACACACGCCGCAGCACTGGACGGGAAAAAGGATTTGTTCCGGGAGGAAAAGCCCTCTGTCGGCAAATGCCCCCGTTGCGGTTCCCCCGTCCATGAGGGGAAGAAAAACTATTATTGCAGCAACAAAGAATGTGCCTTTGTCATGTGGAAGAATGACCGCTTTTTCGAGGAACGCAAGACCGCTTTTTCCGCGAAGATTGCCGCCGCGCTCCTTAAATCCGGCAAAGTGAATGTGAAGAAGCTCTATTCCCCGAAAACAGGCAAGACCTATGACGGAACTATCGTTCTGGCTGACACTGGCGGGAAATACGTCAACTACCGTATCGAAGTACAGAAGAACTAAAAACTTGAATAGCAAGCATAGGAAGCGGGTACCCACTTCCGTAAATCCCTGTCCTGCCGCTGACGCGCCGGACGGGGATTTTGCTTGTTGGGAAGTTTCCCAAACCCTCTAAAAAAATGAAAAAATTGTTGGCATAACGCACAGCCCACCGTAGTACGGGGCGAACCCCAAAAGCGCGGCGGTGCGCCGCCATTTCAGAAAGGAGCGAATGAATGGAAAAGAAAAAAGGTTACTCCATGTTTGAGCGTGACAAGTTAGACCCGGCTGACAGTATGCGGATAGAGCGAAATATTTATTTTGAGGAACAGACCGCTGACCTTTCCGGGCTTACCGCCCTGCCCTTAGAACAGTTACAGGCATTGCGGGAAGAATACGCGGCGGCTGAACAGGCAGCTTTTGAAGCCTTGCAAGAACAGGCGGCGGCATGGGACGAACAGGCGGGAAAGACCCTTGCCATTGACAAAGCCATTGAGTATGTGAGGACACCCGAAGCTACGCATACCGCGAACCAGTGGGAAGCTACGGACTACGGGAAGCACATCAGCAACCGCGTCTACCAAATGCGCTACCACATATCCGAGAATACCCGGTATGACAGGGAAAAAGAGAAATCCATTCCCTATTCGTGGACGCTTTCATGGAGTATTTACACCAACAGCCCCCACAATTACGGACAGGCAAAAATCGCCGGACAGGAAAGGAAAGTCTTTGCAGACAAGGCAGCTATGGAAAAATATCTGAATGGGCGTATCAAAGCCTATCAGCATTTATTCACCGAGGTATCGCCGCCTATCCCGCCAGAGTATGCAGAGCATTTCAAAGTAAACGGGCAGCTTTTACCGGGCTATGCTATCGAGGGCGAGGAACGGGCGCAGCCTACCGCTGAAAAAGCAGCCCCCACCACAGCAGAGCCGCCACAGGACACCGAACAGAGAAAGGAGCGTGAAACCATAAACGAGCAGTTTTCAATTCTTATCGACAGCCGCAGCCGCTTTGAAACAGGCAAACCGGGCGGCGTGTGGCTTCCCATGCCGACCACAACAGAGCAGCTTCATGCGGCTATGGAAAGCGTCGGCATTACCGCAGACAATCCGCAGGATTTTTTCATCAACGGGTATTCTTCTACGGAGGACTGCCCCTTTGACTTGCCGCTTTCCGTTATCCAAAGCGCAAGCATGGACGAGCTGAATTATTTTGGAAAACTTCTGGAAATGCAGAGTGACGGGGACAAGGATAAATTTGCGGCGGCGGTTACACATGGCGAGTATGCCGGAAGCATGAAAGACCTTATCAACCTTGCACAAAACCTTGACTGTTACTGGCTCTATCCCACTGTCCGCAGCGAAGAAGATTACGGTTATTATCTTATCGACGAACTGGACGAGCTGGAGCTTCCCGAAGAAGCAAAGAAATATTTCAAGTATGAAGAATACGGGCGGGACGCAGTTAGCAAGGATAAGGGGCAGTTTACCGAACAGGGCTATATCTATAACAATCAGAACACCTTTACCGAATGGTATCGGGGAACGGAAAACGAGATACCCAAAGAATACCGCGTTATGAGCTTCCCACAGCCGGAACGCGGCGGACAGGACAAGACCTTTATGGACGCAGCCGCCACAGAGCAGACCGCCCGAACCGCCGCAGAGCAGCCACAGGAGCCGCACCCGGTTATCCCTATCGTGCTGACAGCCGGGAAGCCCGCCGAGAAATTAAAAGAGATTACCGACCGTCTGGAACAGGGCATTACGGAACTCTTTGACAGCGAGCGTTACAAGGAATATCTGAAAGTCATGTCAAAATTCCATAATTACAGCTTCCGAAACACCGTCCTTATCGCCATGCAGAAGCCGGACGCTTCCCTTTTGGCGGGCTTTTCCGCTTGGAAGAACAACTTTGAGCGAAATGTGATGAGAGGGCAAAAGGGAATTAAAATCATTGCCCCGTCGCCCTATAAAATCAAACAGGAAATGCAGAAAATCGACCCGCACACGCAGAAGCCCATAATCGGCAAGGACGGAAAGCCCGTCACCGAGGAAAAGGAAATCACCATACCCGCCTACAAGGTGGTATCCGTCTTTGACGTTTCCCAGACCGAGGGAAAGGAACTGCCGGACATTGCCGTTGACGAACTGACAGGCGACGTTGACCGCTATAAGGACTTTTTCGCAGCCCTTGAAAAGACTTCCCCCGTTCCTATCGCCTTTGAGAATATCGAGGGCGGCTCTCATGGCTACTACCACTTGGAGGACAAGCGCATTGCTATCAACGAGGGCATGAGCGAATTACAGACCTTAAAGACCGCCATTCACGAAATCGCCCATGCGAAGCTGCACGACATTGACCTCAACGCGCCAAAGGACGAGCAACCCCGCGTTGACCGCCGCACCCGCGAAGTCGAAGCGGAAAGCGTCGCCTATACCGTCTGCCAACATTACGGGCTTGACACGTCGGACTATTCTTTCGGCTATGTCGCCGGGTGGAGCAGCGGGCGGGAGCTGTCCGAGCTGAAAAGCTCCCTTGAAACGATACGCAGCGCAGCCGCCGAGATTATCAATTCCATAGACGCGAATTTTGCGGAGCTGCAAAAGGCACAGGACAAGGAGCAGACCGCCGGACAGGAGCAGCCCACCAGAGAGGGACAAGAAGCCGCGCCACAGCCGGAAGCCCCGAAAAAAGCAGATACAGCCGGGAAAGAAAAGCCGGAAGCAGCCCCGAAAGAAGCCTTTACCCCGGAAACGATTTACAGAGTGCGCCGGAACCCTTACAGCGACAGCCGGGAAAACAGCCACCTCTTGCAAGCCTATGTGACACAGGAGAACGGGCGGGCGAAAATGGGCGACGTGCTTTATACGGGAACGCCGGAGAAATGCCGCGAGCTTATGGGGCAGCTCAAAAGCGGCGAGCTGACCGAGGGCGACGTAAAGCAGCTTTACGCAAAGGCACAGGAAACGGCGCAGACCACCGGACAGGACAAGGACACCTTTTCCATTTACCAGATAAAGGGCGGGGACGAAACAAGGGACTTCCGCTTTGAGCCTTACGACCGCCTGCAGGCGGCGGGAAATGTGGTTGATAAAGCGAACTATGAGCTTGTCTATTCCGCGCCCCTTGCGCCGGAAACTTCCCTTGAAGATATTTATACCCGCTTCAATATCGACCACCCAAAAGATTTTAAGGGACACAGCCTTTCCGTTTCGGACGTGGTAGTGCTTCATCAGAACGGACAGGACACCGCGCATTACGTTGACAGCGTAGGCTTCCGGCAAGTGCCGGAGTTTTTACAGGAGCAGAAGCAGCTTACCCCGGACGAGCTGACAACGGGCGAAACAATCCAGACACCGAGGGGGACTTTCCATGTGACCGCCATGAGCCGGGAGCAGATAGAAGCCGCCGGATATGGCTTTCACCACCAGTCGGACGACGGAAAGTATCTGATTATGGGGAACGGGACGCGGGCGTTTGCTGTTGCCGCAGAGCAGCCGGAAAAGGCAAACCCCTTGAAGCATATCGAGGACACCGTAGAGCAGAACGACAACAACTTTGACGGTATCATCAACAACACCCCTACCGTTGACGAACTGGAAGCAAAGGTTAAGGCGGGAGAAACAATTTCCCTTGTTGACCTGGCTAACGCGGTCAAAGCCGACAAAGAGCGCGGCAAGGAAGCGAAGCCGGAAAAGAAGCCCTCTATCCGGGCGCAGCTTAGGGCTGACAAGGAAAAGGCGCAGAAGAAAAACGCAAAGCAGAAATTACAGGATTTGGAAAGGAGCTGACCCATGCCGAAACAGAGTAAATTTGAGAACGTGGATTTGTTCGCTTCCCTCAATGCGGTTATGAAGCAGAACACAGGCTTTTACCAGAGCGACTTGGAGATTGACAAGGAGATTATCGCAAAGGCGGCGGCAAGCCCCCGCAAGGAGGACAAGACCCTTTTGTGGTTCTGCCGCCCGTCCGGGACGCATTGCTTCCGGGAGCGCGACGTTTTCCTCAAAGACACCGCGCCCCACAACACATGGCGTTTCTACATGGAGCAGACGAGCGACCGCGTCCTTGCCTATGCAATCGAGCTAACGGGGACGGAGCGCGGGAAAATCAAGGGCAATCTGTACGAACTGGACTACGCTAAACATTATGAGCGCGTCAAGGAAAAGGAGCTGC
The DNA here is from genome assembly GCF_059731825.1 of Faecalimonas nexilis. Taxonomy (NCBI): domain Bacteria; kingdom Bacillati; phylum Bacillota; class Clostridia; order Lachnospirales; family Lachnospiraceae; genus Faecalimonas; species Faecalimonas nexilis. The sequence continues at coordinate 3,385,924 of NZ_AP029189.1, forward strand.
CCGCCGATACGGTGAAGCTGATTTATGAGCATGGGGAACGGGAGATACCCGCCGGACAGTTTTTCAACGGCAATCCCGATTATGAGCTTGGAAAGTTTGAACGCTTTGAAGCCGTACCCAACGACCCGGACGCGCTGCAATCGCTCTTACAGGAAGAACGGCGCAGCCGGGAGCAGCTTCCGCCGGGGGATTTCAAGGCGCATATCGCCGCATTGCGGGACGGGCTGATTGAAACGGAAGCGCGGCGCATTGTACGGGAAATGAAGCGGCACGACACGCCGAACAGCCCCAACAAGACCCATTTCATGGTAGAGCTTTCCCCGGCGTTCATGCAGCTTGCAGCCACAAAGGACACTGACCGCCTTTTCTCCATGCTGCCCTACAAGACCCTTGCCTTTTCCAAAATCGAGGGCAGACATGGGACGTATGCGCTGATTGACAAGGGGGAGAACCGGGACAGGAAGATAAGGAAGCCCCGCCCCTCTATCCGGGCGCAGCTTAAAGCAGACAAGGCAAAGACCGCCCCGAAAAAGGCGGCGGCAAAAACAAAAAATCACGATATGGAGGTATGAGCATGATTAGACTGACTGTTGAAGAAACAAACCTTTTGAGCATTTACAACGAGGGCGGCAAGCGGGCTTTGATTGAGAATGTCAACGCCGCGCTGCCCTACATGGACGCGGATATGCGGGAGCTTGCAAAGCGCACCCTTTCCAAAGTGGACGCTTTGACCGAAGCGGAATTTGCAGAGCTTCCCATTTACGCCGCTGATGAAGTATGAACGGGGTTAAGCGGCTGACGCCGCCCCAGAGCCGGAAAGTCAACGCCCTTGTGCGCCGGACGTGCTGCAATTATGATAACGGGAACTGTATCTTACTGGACGACGGGGACGAGTGCGTTTGTCCGCAGCTCATTTCCTATTCGCTTCTCTGCAAGTGGTTCCGGGCTGCGGTGCTTCCCGCCGACAGGCTACTCTATGCGGAGCTTTACCAGACAGGGGACAAGAAGAAGTGTACCGAGTGCGGCGCGTTCTTTGCGTCAACCTCTAACAGTGTCAAATACTGCCCCGTCTGCCGGAAGCGTATCACCCGCAGACAAGCTGCCGAGCGCATGAGGAAAAGACGCACCCCTGTTACGCAGTAGGTGCGGAAAATCCCTTGATTTACAGGGCTTTCCGGGCGTGAAAATCGGATAGGCGATACTTTATACCTTTACCCCCGAAAATGGCGTTCTACTGCGTAACATTCACGAAAACAGCACCCATAAAAAGACAGGGCGCGGAAGTCATATACTGGCTTCCGCGCCCTGTTCTTTTTTTGCCTATCTGACATTTCCCTTTTCCATTTCTTCAAGCGGGAACTGCGGGAGGGCTTCTATCAGCTTCTTTGTGATAGACTGGCGCATATCTTCGTTGATTTCCTGTTTCGTGCTTCCGTCTGGCTGTCTGACCGCTACCGTCGATAGCCTGTCGATTTCGTCCTTGTAGCAATCCACGACTTTCTCCACCGCCCATTTCTCCCCGGCAACGGCGGCGCGTATGGTTTCATATTCCGGCATTTTCTGGTTTTCCATGCTCAACGCTCCTCTGCTTTTTGATAGCCCTATCATAGCACAGCGGCGGGGATTTTGCTATCCTTATCCGCGTTCTGTTTCCTTTTCCCGTTCCGGCTGTCTGTCTGCCTGTAAAATGCTGTCAATGTTCTGCTTGATAATATCATATTCCCGGACTTTCTTTTTCAATTTTCCATAGTCGGCGTAAAGGGCTTCTTTCTGCGCTTGGAGGGCTTCATACTCCGATTGCAGCGCGGCGAGGTTCGGGAGCTTCGCAATGCCCGCCGCTTTCAGTGACCTTACGGCGGCTTCATGGAGGATAATTGCCTGTTCCTGTCCGGCGCGGTACTTCTCCCTGTTCCTTGCCTTGCGGTATGCGTCATAGACAGGCTTTGTCTTTTGATAGGTGGAAACATTCTTGATAAGCACCGCCATTTCCGCAAGCCGCTTTTCGGCGTTCTTCAATGCGTCTGCCGCCTGTCCGCTTTCCGCTGCCATTTCCTCAATCCGGCTGACTAAATCCGCGTACTGCTCAATCTTATGTTCCGTCAAGAAATTCATTGTTTTAGCTGCCTGTTTCAGATTGTGGATTTTCGCCCACTGTTCATAGCCCTTACTCTGCGCTGCCTTGATACTGTTCTCAATGTCGATAAGCAGCGACACGCCGCGCTGCTCTCTGGGAGCTTTCGCCACCTTTGTCCGTCTGCCCGCTATCCGTTCCCTTACGGCTTCCTCTGTATAGTCTGCGCCGAGGGTTTTAAGGCGGGTGAAGCGTTCCTGTCCGGGGGCGCGGCATGATACATATTTCCCCGGCTTTATCTCATAGCCCGCCGCCTGTAACCGCGTTAGCAATTCCTCAAAACTGGAAACTTGGGGGATAAGCGCGTCAACAGTGGTTTTCAGCTTGCCTTTCCAACTTGTACCCGTCTTTTCTGCCTGGTACTCCGCATAGCTCTTTCCCTTGCTGCCCTTGCCGGGGACGACAACGGACAAGCCATTTTCCCGGCACAGCTTGTCGCTCATGTTCCGTATGCCGTAATAGCTCCTTTTGTTGGAATTGTATTTATGGTGGTCTACAAAGTTCACCGCGCAAAAAATGATATGGTTATGGACGTGTCCTTTGTCAATGTGCGTCGTGAGTACATACTCATGCTGCCCCTTTGTTACCGCGTCGGCAAGCTGCTTTCCGATTTCATGGGCTTTCTGATAATCGACTTCCCCCGGCTCAAAGGACTGTATCAGATGAAAGGCTAAATTGTTCCCCTTTTGGAGTGCTTGCGACAGGGTATATTCAAACTCAATATCTGCCGTTTCATAGGAGCAACCGAAAGAGGACACAAGCATTTTCCCGTCCGTCTTGTCCGGGTTTTCGATATAGTCAAGGGCTTTGCTTAGAGTGCTTTTAATAGGCTTAATCTTTGTAACCGCCATATCTCCGCAAGCACCCCCTTTATTTCCTCTATGTCCTCTTGGTATGCGTTCCCCGTCGCGTTTACGCGGCGTGCTATCTGGTTGACGTTGACACCGATTTTCTGTATCTCTGCGGTCATAGCCTTTATATCGGCGTGGTCTATCTGAATGATATACCCGTCAATGGCAATCTTCCGCAGATACGCCGCCATGTTCCGGGTGGGTACGAGCTTCATTTTTTCCAGTATTAAATCCCGTTCCGCTTCCGTCACTCTGAATTTGATTTGCACTGTCCTTTTGCGTCCGTCCATGTGTTCGCTCCTTTCCTTTCCGTTCCGAGGGTTTGGGACACTTCCCAACAAGCAATTTTCAACCGACGCGCCGCAGCGCGGGAGGGCGAAAATACGGAAGTGGTACCCGCTTCCTATGCTTGCTACGAATGTTTTTATCCTTTAGGCTCTTATCACCTACTACGGAGAAAAAGCGATTTTGCCAAACTTACGCAAAAGAAAAACGCTGCAACCTCAAAAAAGATTACAACGCTTTCTAAATCCTGTTCAGTTTTAAGTCGGACATTCCTATTCGCCCTCTTTTTCGACTTCGGAAATCTCCTTTGCCGTTGCGGTTACAATCCGTATGCCTGTATCGCTCATACCGTCAAGAAGCGCGTCAAGCTGCCGCCGCTGCGTGTTCTTCTCCGGCGGCGTTTCTAAAAGGAATTGGTCTACGGATATATGGTAACGCTGTATCAGCTCAAAGAATATCTGTAAACTTGGGTGCTGCCCCTTGTTCTCAATGTTCGCAAGGTAGCGCGGCGAGATAAACATTTCGTCGCCTACTTTCTTGCGGCTCTCCTTGCATCCCTCACGCGCTGCCTTTATCGCTGCCCCAAAAGCCTTAAAGTCGTATCGTGGTACTGGTCTTTTTGCCATAGTTATTCACCCTATTACATTTTACTGTTCCCCTTTCTTCTTGGATATGTCTACGTAGTTCTATCAGTTAGCCAAAATAATTCATATATATATATGTTGACAACAAGCTGCTTTTGTATATAATATTATATAAAAGGGGGGGAATGTTTATGTTACATAGCATGCGTATTCGATAAGCATTGAAATCAAAAAAGATTTTTCCCATTTTCAATATGGGCTTTTTTGTCATGCTTATTTTGCGTATGCTATACAACAAAACTAACGACGTATAGACATAGTATAAAAACTATGCCTTAATTTTGTTGTAGTATTATATGTATAAATGCAGGTCAATGCTCATGTTGAGAATTGACCTGCATTTTTTTGCGCAAAAGGAGAAATATTATGCTTGAAAAATATTGGATAAAATGTCCAATTTGTAACGGAAAGACGAGGGTTCAAGTATTTTATAATACGGTATTAAGAAATTTTCCTCTTTTCTGCCCTAAATGTAAATTAACGCATATCGTTGATGTTGAAAAACTAGAAATCATAATCAAAAACTCTGAAAAACAAACTTTTTAATTTTGAAAAGGAAGGATATTTAAATGAAACACTTACCTAAAAGTACACCTACGGAAATATTGAATGACCCATACGGATTTACTTACAAAGAAATGTCGGAAGTAATTGGAGAGGATAAAGCAAGAGCCTTATATACGGAATTGTATAAACAGCCATTTCACAAAGAAAATCTATCAATATCAACAAAAAAAGTCTATAAAAGTAGCGATACTGAAAAGTATGTTTATGAATTGAAAGATAACAGGTATATTGAAACGGTTTTTATTAAACGGCGAGATGGTGGGACTGTTTGCGTAAGTACGCAAGTTGGTTGTTCTGTTGGCTGTATTTTTTGTGAGTCCGGACGCAATGGTTTTGTTCGTAATCTAACACCGTCTGAAATTGTGCAGCAGGTTGTATTGATACGTCAAAAAGTAAATCGTATCGTTTTTATGGGAATGGGAGAACCTTTATTCAATTACGACAACTTGATTGCAGCAATCCATATTCTTCGAGATAGAAATGGACTTAACTTTCCAACCGACGGCATTACCGTATCAACAGTTGGTCCAGTTAATCAATTAAAAAAATTGCGCGAAGAACATCTAAAAATTCAGTTGACAATATCTTTACATGCAGCAACACAGGCTGCGAGAAACTGTATCATTCCTCATATGCACATGTACGCTATTGAAGATGTTGTTAAGCAAGCATTGTCCTATTCTCAAAGGCATAATCGAAAAGTGGTATTTGCGTATTTGCTTTTACCAGGTATAAATGACCGTTCCTCAGATATAAGGCAACTTGCAAAATGGTTTAAGGGCAAAAATGTTATGATTAACGTGCTGCAATACAACCCGACGAGTAATTCAAAAATTAGAGCACCACAAAAACAAGAAATGGTTGCGTTCAAACATCGATTAGAGCAAACAGGACTTGAAGTTACCATGAGAGTTTCTCATGGTAGAGAGATTAAAGCAGCTTGTGGACAGTTAGCTAATACATATAATAAAGCCAAAAAACAACAGAAATAATTTAATTAAAAGAGCCAGACGCACAGACGCAGAGCCGATAATATGCAGTTTGAAATACTGCTGTTATCGGCTCTTTTTTGATTTTAATTTGTGCCCCTAATAACCATATTGGAGCAAAATCAGAACTGTTGCTTGTCGTTCTTTGATTTCCGCAGCAGCTTTGAAAAATCAAAGCCGCCGTTTCTTTTTATCTTCTAATGAAATGACGCGGTATCACTGTTGAAATCGGCGGCTAAAGGAGGTAGCCGCCATGAAGCAAAAAGCATATCGACAAAATCCGACAGTTATTGACTTATCAAAAAAAGCCCGCCCACCACCGGGGGAAACTACGCTTATATATATGAACTGTCTAATCATCTGGATACTGCTTACAATGCCTATGCGCCCGTCCGGGCTTTTCGGACGGGCGCATTTTGTACGTTCAAAAAATTTTTGAAGAAATTTCAAAAAATCTTCGGCGTTTTTGAAAAACGCCGTATTGCCCCGCGAAAAGGGGGGAAGCACCACCAACTTTCCAACGAGAAAGGAGGTGAGAATGTGGAACCTAATAGCAGGGAGTTTTACAAACAGTGTGCTTTTCAGAAGTTTTGTAATACGGTATTGCACAATGAAGCTTGCGACACCCATAGAGAACTTCGCAGACACAAGGCAAAGGAAGTGACCTTTTCCGACATGACCTTAGACGAAGCGCGGCAGCTTCATACGTTTGATGAATATTTCAAACGTGAAGCCGCCGAAACCGTCTTTGAGAAAGCCGGGAAGAAAATCACGCCAAAGCTGCTTCTTGAAGCAATCCGTACTTTGCCGGAAGAAAAGCGCAAAGCCATATTGCTGTATTACTTCGAGGGAATGAACGATACCGAGATTGCGGAGCTGTTCAACACGTCGAGAAGCACGATACAGTACAGGCGGACAAGCTCTTTTGAGAAATTAAGAAAATATCTGGAGGAAAATGCTGATGAATGGGACGAATGGTAACGAACCCGGCTACCCGGAAAATGCCCTTGTTCCTTATCCTGTCATTGTGGCAGCGACAAAGGGCGACCCGGACGCCATGAAGATTGTCTTGCAGCATTTCAGCGGCTACATAGCCCGCCTCTCCATGCGGAAGCTGTACGACGAGCGCGGGAACGTCTATTTTGGCGTAGACCACGACATTCGGGAACGGCTGCAAGCAAAACTGATGATGGCTGTCCTCACCTTTAAGGCAGAGGAATAAACCGCAGCGGCGGCGGGACGCTTTCTCTCTCCCCCTTTTCCGTTCCGCTGCTGACGCGGCAGCAAAGCCATTCTGAACCTTGACAAAGAAAGCGGCGCAAGATAACGGCGGCGCAGCATAGGGCAAATCGGATACGTTCCTTTTGCGCCGAGCCATACGGCGGGTGCGCCATGACGCTATCCGGGTGAGGTTATCCCCGCCCGGACAGCCGAGCGACCAACACCGCGCCGGAAAGCAAGTGTAGCGGCTTGCGGGCGACGACACGCAGAATATACAATGATACTTCCTTACAGCCACAGTCCGAGCGTTAAGAGCGTCGCAGGCAATGGGTAGGGCGGCATGAGAACCATGCCGGGGTGAAATTCCCATGAGGTTATGCTAATAACCGTCCGATTAAAGCCTTTGTTTTATTGAATAGTGGACTTGCTGCTATTCATAGACTATATTATATGTTTGCGAAAGAAAGGGGGATTTTCTTTGACGCAAAACCAAACGCCCGTTACCACAACGGAGCATAAAATAGGAAAAGTTACTTACCTTGTATGTTCGTCCGCAAGTGAACGCGCAACGGACACACTGGATAAAAAGATAAAAAAACTCATTCGCAAAGACATGGAACTGAACCCCGCAAACGCCCGGAAATAGGGCGTTTCTTCACATTTTATACATGACACAGGCAGCGGTATGTGGTATAATATAGACAGTACAAATACCATGCTTGTCTGTCGTCGGAAAGGAGGACAAAATGTTACAGACAGACAAGATTACCGCTTTATATTGCAGATTGAGCCAGGAAGATATGCAAGCCGGGGAAAGCGAGAGCATACAGAACCAAAAACTGATTTTACAAAAGTATGCTGACGAACACCACTTTTTCAACACGCGCTTTTTCGTAGACGACGGATTTTCCGGCGTGAGCTTTGAGCGTGAGGGGCTTCAAGCCATGCTGCATGAGGTTGAAGCCGGGAACGTGGCGACCGTCATAACAAAAGACCTTTCCCGTCTGGGACGTAATTATCTGAAAACCGGGGAGCTGATAGAGATTGTCTTTCCCGAATATGAAGTGCGCTACATTGCCATTAACGACGGTGTAGACACAGCAAGGGAAGATAACGAGTTTACCCCTCTGCGGAACTGGTTCAACGAGTTTTACGCCCGCGACACCTCAAAGAAAATCCGGGCTGTCAAACAGGCAAAGGCGCAGAAAGGCGAGCGCGTCAACGGCGAAGCTCCTTACGGCTACCTTATCGACCCGGATAACCGCAATCATCTGATACCCGACCCGGAAACGGCGCACGTCGTAAAACAGATTTTTGCAATGTATGTACGGGGCGACCGTATGTGTGAAATCCAGAACTGGCTGCGGGACAATGAAATACTGACCGTCGGGGAACTGCGCTACCGCAGGACAGGGAGCAAACGCCACCCCCGCCCACAGCTCAACGCATGGTACAACTGGCCGGATAAGACGCTGTACGACATTCTGACAAGGAAAGAATATTTAGGGCATACCATAACCGGGAAAACCTACAAGGTATCTTATAAGTCGAAAAAGACGAAAAAGAACCCGGAGGAAAAAAGGTATTTCTTCCCCAACACTCACGAACCTTTGATTGATGAAGAAACCTTTGAACTTGCACAGAAGCGGATTGCCACCCGGCAACGCCCGACAAAGGTTGATGAAATTGACCTGTTTTCCGGGCTGCTCTTTTGCGGGGACTGCGGCTACAAAATGTATGCAGTACGCGGAGCCGGGACGCTTGAACGGAAACACGCCTACACTTGCGGCAACTACCGCAACCGGGCAAGAAATGATATGCTCTGCACTACGCATTATATCCGCAAAAGCGTATTGAAAGAACTTGTCCTTGCAGACTTGCAGCGAGTAACGTCTTATGTGAAAGAGCATGAACAGGAGTTTATCGAAACAGCCAACGAGTGCAGCGCAAAGGCAGTACAAAAGACGCTGACACAGCAGCGGAAAGAGCTTGACAAGGCGCAGAACCGTATTAACGAGCTGAACATCTTATTCCGCAAGCTCTACGAGGACAACGCTTTAGGGAAACTTTCAGATGAACAATTTGCTTTTCTGACTTCCGGCTATGATGAAGAAAAAAAGACGCTGACCCGGAGGATTGCGGAGCTGTCACAGGAAATCGACAACGCCACCGAGCGCAGCGCGGACGTAAAAAGGTTTGTCGCACTGGTACGCAGATACACAGCGATTGAAGAACTGACCTACGAAAACGTCCATGAATTTATTGACCGTATTCTTATTCACGAACTGGATAAGGAAACGAACACCCGCAAAATCGAAATCTTTTATAGCTTTGTCGGCAGAGTTGATACAGGTGACAAGCCTACCGAAAGTATCTCCTATTTCAGACAGATAGGAGCCGACGTAAAGAGTTATGCTATCTAACATACATCAAAAAGAGGTAAGATAACACCCTCTGCAAAAAAGGTATCGTTATCTTACCTCAACAAAATTCGTGCCTGAGTAGCCATCGTCATAGAAATGGCGGATATTTCTCAGTCCCTTTTGTCGGGCATATTCTTCGAGATACTTTTTCTGATTTAGGATGGAGTTCGATTCGCCAGCCTGTTCATCGTCTCTGGATAATCGCTCGTATAGAGCTGTGATTTTGATTTCTTCTTTCTTTGCCACGGTTTTGCCTCCCTTCTGTATGTAATTAGCGTTGATAAAACGCTACCTTTTTCTATCTTGGTATATTGTATAGCGATAGGTAAGGCTTTGAAGTAATCTCCACCTTTTCCCCCGCTCTACACCGTACATGATGCTTTCGCATCATACGGCGTGCCATCATACTCAAGTAAATTTATAAGTTATCTTTTCTTAATTGGTAGTAATCCATAATTTTCACGCAATCGGTTGAATCTCCGTCTTTGCTTGTCGTCCATATTGAATCTCTTCATTATTCTGATAGTTTCTGAAATATCCTCTGTCATAACAGCTCGCCATATTTCCTCTGAAATAAATGCGATATTAGTATGCTTGTCTGTACCACCTTCACCTACTGGAATTTTCCTTATACATTTCATTTGATGTACATTCAGCCTATTTCCCATGACATAGCAGTTCCCCTGTTGCACGAGGTATGCAGAAATACTATTATCATTAAATTCAATGCTTTCATTAGGATTCCTATACTTCATCACATTTCGTAATTCCTGTGTTTCTACACATTGGACAGATTTATGAATCTTTTCTCTTCCTTTTGCTGTATAGCTGGTAATATCTTGTGAGAAATTTATAGGATGTTTGTGATGAACTCCTGTAAGTGGCAGTAGTGGCATTTTGCCTACTGTTATAATTTTGGTTTCTTTCTTGATTCCTACAGTTTTCTGTTGAAATTCATAGGGCGTTTCCGCAAACGGAATTGTACTTCCAATACATGATAATCTGGTTCTAAAGGTTGGTAAGAGAGCGTAATTAACATCCGTTAGATTGTTATATATGTTGGTAGCAATACAGTAATAATTCTGTATCCCTATCACTGCCATGTTATAGGCATTGATTCTACCAACAGTTGTGTGTTTCCTTATATTAATCACTTTTGCCTTTAATTCAGCAGTAATCTTTTTGATGGCTTTATCGCTCATATCAGTTTTAGCAATGTATCCATATCTGGTCTTGCCTTTTGGCAGGACTTTAATTTTGAATCCCAGAAAATCAGAAGAGTTCTTTCGGAGATTAACAACTTTGGACTTCTCCGGACTAATGTCGAGTTTTAATCTTGACTTTAAAAAGTCTATTGTCGCATGATAATATCTTTGTGCATCAGTATAACTTCTGCACATAATTTTAAAATCATCAGCGTAACGCACCACATACCCATCTTTTAGATTTGTATATTTTCGTGCATAACTCAACCAGCCCTTACTTCCTTTCATGTTGCCTTTCTTCACTCCATTTGGTGTAAAAGTCTCCCACTGGCTACTTACCCACCAATCAAGTTCATTCAGCACAATGAGCGAAAGTAGCGGACTAATCAGCCCACCTTGCGGTGTACCCTTGTCCGGTATTCCTTCTCCTTCAATTTCTGATTTTAATATTTTGCTAATGATACATAGCAATCGTTTATCTCGTATACCTAATGTCCATATCTGTTTTAGCAGCTTTCCGTGGTTTACATTATCAAAGAAGCCCTTGATGTCCACATCCACACAATAATAATGTTTATACATATTTACCATGCTGACAACTCTGCTGACCGCATGGTGGGCATCTCTATTTTGCCGGAATCCATATGAGTGATTATGAAACTTAGGTTCACAAATCGGCTCTAACACCTGTAGGATACACTGTTGTATCAATCTATCCCAGATACATGGAATCCCTAACGGACGCTTTTTATCGCTTCCGGGCTTAGGAATAAAGACCCTCCTGACTGATTGCGGATGATAATCTGCTAATTGTTTTCTGACAGTTTCAATTACTTCCCTGTCCGATAGACCTTTGATATCCTCGATTGTTTTACCATCTGTACCAGCGGTTTTACTTCCGCTATTGGTTTTTAGGTTTCGGTATGCCAGGCAAATATTCTGCTCTGAACCGATAATTTCTAATAACTTATAAAAGTTGTTACCATTTTTGCTCTGCTGATACAACTCATCGAATGCTTTCTGCATATCGTAATATTCGTTGTACCGGAGCTTAGCTTTCTTTTGTATGGTCTGTAACCTCCTATCTGGGAGTTATTACATCTCTTAGTCTTACTCGAACCCATACCATTTGTAACTTATTTACTCTAATATATGACTAGTGGCTATCCCTCCACCGCTTGTTATCACGGTTTCATCGGTACTATGCCACCGCTTTCACTGACATTATCTCCCTTATATCATCGCTAATCTCACGATGACTTTCCCGTTCGATACGTTTCATAGACAGTAAAATCTCCACGCTGTCAGCTTACGACGTTCCGAATGCGTTATCTGTTCCTATATACCCGTAGGTTCCCATCTCTGAGCCTGCTACCACATCAATGCCTGTAACATTGCACGGATTTTCATAAAGGCAGAAGTCTTACTCACCCGCAGTAGCAACACTAGTTGTGTTACTAAGCATTTATACTTAGTCCCGATATAGACCCGTACATTCGAGGGTTCGTCAGTGGATTATGTAACATCCACCATTCTAACCATAGGTATTTTATAGACTCCCGGCATATAGGATACACCATCCACCTCTGGACAGCTTTCGTCAACTACTATTGTTACGGTATCTCTCTGCCGACTTCACCGGGCTTCTGACATTTCAATGTTTACTCATTTCCATGCCAGCCGGAGTATTAGAGTAGCCTTTCAGGGCGTTACCCCTTCATTCGACTATTCACGCATTCAGTTCTCCAACTCGAACTAATTTCATTACAATAAACAATGATTCAGTTGAGATGTGCCAGTCCTTTTCAGACTGGAACGTCTCGCACAACCTTTGGGGTCTGTGACCACATAGCTGATATATTTTCCCATCTGCATCAGATTCGGTTTTACATAAAACCGGGTCTTTCCGGAGCCAGATCCGCCAATTACAATCACGTTCTTGTTCCTTGCAAATTTCGGATTCTTGGGTCTGCCGTTCATAGTCAGCCGTTCGGTCATGGTAAGGAGAATATTGTTCTCAAATACCGGGTCGATAAAGGGTGCAATGTCTTTTGCTGTCCCCCATCTAGCCGAACCATACTCCACTCCCTGCCGGAACTTTTTGGCATTTTTCCCTTTTAGATAAACCATGAGCTTCACTCCCACGGCTCCGGTCAGCCCAACCAGCAATTTATTTTTATGCATACTTGGAAGAATCCTGCTAAATGCCAGCTGGAAATTCAGGACTAACACTATCAGTCTTTCTATCATGGAATCACCCACACAGTATTGGTACAACCATGCCAGCTTATTTCCCACATAAAAGATCACGATATACGGAAGATTCATCAGAACAGTCCGAAGCAGCTTATGTACATCTACTGGCGGTAATCTCTCCAGGTATCCTTTTCCTACACCAAGCAACTTCTGTAATCTGCTCATAATGACGGCTCCTTCTCCTTTCCTTTTGTTTTCTCCAGCTCTCTGTGCTTTGCAAGCGATTTAGTGATTGCCTGCTGTAACTTCTTCCTTACGGATGGTTTTTTGTCCTTATTCAGAGACTTACCCGTGTATTCCTTAAAAGCGGCAGTCATCACATCGGCATCCCTTGCCTTAAAAAAGACATAATATCTTGGCGGGTCCGCAGTCACATCTTTTTTCAGGCTGAAATCAATGCTGTACTTCTTTGCCACCCGTTCAAAAGACTTAATGTTTCCATCTGTGATCTCAATGTTGGACAGCTGTACATTCTGCTTCATCAGCTTATCCAGGCTCTGTTTTCCCTTGTAAGTCTTATCCTCCTTTTCCTTTTGGGGCTGTTTCTGGTTTGTTCTCTGTCCCTGCTGTTTTTTCTCCTGCTCCATCTTTGCAAGAGCCTTTACCATAGCAGCTTTCAGCAAGTTGGCAGTGACCTTACCACAGCGGATACAAAGTGAAACTGTTTTCTCATTCACTTCATCCTGCAATCACACCACGCCCTTTCTTTTCTCGCTGTTGTCTTAAAAAAGCTAAAACTTTCTCATAGCTGTCATACCCCTGTGCTATCAGCTCCTCACTGTATGCAAATAGTTCCTCGACAACCTTTCCGATTACGTCTCTTGCTACTCCATTTGCAATTCGGACAATCTGGAAATAATGTCCTTCTCCCACACACCATAAATAGATAGTTGCTTTCTTCTTCTGGCTTGTGGTATAAACTCCGCTTATCTCCACATCAAACCCATTTCCAAAATCTCTGTAAATACAGGTTTCCAAATCAATATCCTGTACTTTGTAATCACCACCCAAGCTGTCACACAGTTCTTGAATCGCTTTATCTTTCTTTGTCACTTTGATACCTCCTTTACTTCCGGTTTAATCTTCACTTCCGCCATATATATCATGCTGCACCAGTGCCGAATAATAATTACTGATTGTAAGTGGTGCATTATACAGCACAGTAAGAAGATACTGCCGGATATTGATCACCTTACTGGTATTCTCCTTCAAGCATTTCAGGACAAACCGGATGTGTTCAGAATTTAGTTTCAAAAACTGACTTTTAACCACATCCTTTGGCTTTCTGTCCCCACCTATACGTAGCATTTCCTGTTCGGAACAGACAGTATCCACAATCAGTTCCACAATCTCGTTCAGCATATCCCGGTTATACACATCAACCAGATATTCATACCCAATGTTATTCAAGATCATCTGGTGATATAATTCTCTTTCCATTCGTTTCCTGTGCATTTCTTCACTCTCTTCAGAATAGAAAGAAAGATACTCAGTATCACTCCTATCAGTGTCACTTATTTCAGTCTTATTATCCTCAGTATCATTACCCGGCATTTCTGACATATCTGTACCTGTCATTTTGGCATTTCCAGAAATGTCATTTTGACGTGTCTGGATATTCCTTTTATACATATCCTGTTGCGTACATTTGCGTACATAAATCTTATCCGGTCTGCCTAACCCCTGCCGTATCCTCGTAATCAATCCAATTCCTTTCCGACTGTCAAGCTCTGCTAACAGATTCCCTACCTTTTTCAAGCCACATCCCATCATGCCGGAGATCTGCTCCTGGGAAAAATAAATGTATACCTTTCCCTCTTCATCCAGCCACCGGTTCTTTATAGATAGCTGCATACGGTCAAGCAAAAGTCCATAAAGCAATTTCGCTTCACAGGAAAGGCTCTTAAACTGCGTATTGGTAAAAAGGACTTTAGGCACACGGTAAAAAGAATAGGACTCCGCTTCTTCACCATAATGATACGGAAATTCATATGTATTATCCTGTGTCCCGATGCTCCTTCACTTCTTTCATAGCCTTCACAATGCAGTAACCCAGACAGGGAGTATGTTTTCCATAAGGACAGCCTTCACATGGCTCCCAGTGAGTTACCTTCCTGCGAAGTGGCGGAGAAGAAATACGCTAAAAACATTCTTTCCTTTTGCATTTCTTTCTCCCGGCACTAAAGAAGTAACAATACGCACAGTCCGAAGGCTTATCACTTGCATACCCTACTTCTGTCATCTTCCTGCTCCTTTCCTTCTTTCAGCTTGTTATACTGTTCATCGGATTCCTTTCCAACTCTTATGCAGCAGTATAAAACAAACCCATATACCAGGAATACGATAATCCCTGCAATGATCAATACTGTTTTCATCCCATTTCTTCTCCCTTCACTTTTTTATCAGTATTGGCAAAAAGGGCATCTATGAAACACTTGTCCATAAATGCCCTCTTCCTCTTTAAGAAATCTTAGGATCTCTTATTTTTTCTTCTTTTTGCGGAGAATCACAGTACCTCCAACTCCTGCCATTCCAACTCCTGCAAGCAGGATCCAGAAAAGGATTGGTGTGTTATCTCCTGTCTTCGGTGAAGTAGATGTCTTTGTTGTCTCAGTATCTTTTGTTTCTGGTGTTGATGTTGTTTCTGGTGTTTCTGGTGTTTCCTCTGGAGTCTCTGTTGGTGTTTCCGTCGGCTTCACCTCATCCTTCATCACTACTTTCTGGATCTCTCCTGTATCTTTTACTGTAAACTTCACATCTTCTGCTACCAGGTATCCATCCGGTGCAGTCTCTTCCCGAAGTGTATATTCTCCAATCGGAAGCATTTCAATATAGTGTGGTTTTCCCTCAGATGTCCAGCTCTCTACTGTCTTTCCATTTTTATCAAGGATTGTCAGTTTTGCTCCCGGCAGTTCCTTACCAGAAATATCAATCTTGGAAATCTGCACTTTTGTCACATCATCCTTCATTTCCACCTTCTGTACCTCACTGGTATCTTCAACCGTAAAGGTAATGCTCTCTGCTGTAACATAGCCATCCGCTGGAAGTGTCTCTGTCATGGTATACTTCTTACCAACTGTCAGTTCTTTAATGATATGTGGCTCTTTTCCGGAAGTCCATTCATCCACGGTATTTTCACTTTCATCGGTCACTTTCAATTTTGCTCCCTCAATCTCTTTTCCATCCGTCAGAGATGTCTTGGTAAATTCTACGGTTGTTTCCTCATCTTCAAAAGTAAACTCATAGGAAAGAGTCTCTTTTTCAGCCCCACCATACTCAAAAGTAAACTCCTGTACCTGATCTGTGGTCGCAAATCCCGGTGCTGGTGAAGTTTCCTTCACATAGTAGGTATGACCAAGAGGAAGATCCGCAGTAAAGGTCAGTTTTCCATCTTTATCTGTAGCCTGTTCCTCAATCACCGTATCCGCTTTCAGGATCACATCACCTTTTGCATTGACAATATCATCCTTATTGCACAGAGCAAATACGGCTCCTTCCAGTACACGGTCAGAATCTTTCGCTTTTTTCAGCACTTTCACTTCTGCCTTCTGACGTTTGTTCTGCCAGTCCGCAGAGTAAGTAACTTCCGCAGTATTCTGATCACGGTAAGTCAGGTCAACCTCACGAGTTTCTCCATCAAGGACATAACCGTTTGCTGTCTCTTTCTCTTTGACATAGTATTTGCCAAGAGGAAGATTGGTCAGTTTTGCCACACCAGTCTCATCCGTTGTAATGGTTGCTACCAGTGCATCCTTTTTATAATAATCCTCACTCTCACCATCAGCCGCTTTAATATCCTCTAAGGCATAAACTTCAAAAGTAACCTCTTTCAAGGAACCAGAGAAATATTCAAACAGATGCTTGAGCCAGCCACCAACGGAATCCAGTGCAGATACTTTGTCCAGGAACTCACCTTTTTTATTGATGATCAGTGTTCCAGTCGGTACGTCATCTTTCATTTCCACCTTCTGAATTTCTGCAGTATCCTCCACAGTAAATGTGATCTCTTCTGCCATCAGATAACCATAAGGAGCCATTTCTTCACGAAGTGTATAAGTCTCCCCGGCAGTCAGTCGCTCAATCAGATGTTCTTCCCCTTTTACAGATTTCCATGTATCTACCACATCTCCATCTTTATCAAGCACTGTAAGAGTGGCACCGGAAAGTTCTACTCCTGTAGTAATATCTGACTTCTTGAATGTTACTTTTGTTGGCTGGTTCTTAAATACAGATTCCAGTTTTACCACTTTCACATCCTGTCCCTGATATTTTGCAGTTACTTCCAGTGTCTCAAATGAAGATACATAACCGGCAGGAGCCGCAAACTCTTTGATATAATAACTTCCGAATGGAAGATCAAGTTCAAACACTGCCTTTCCATCTTCATTGCTGACTGCTTTTCCAAGCAGAGTGTCTGCTTTCACAACTACTTCTCCATGAGCAAGAATATCTTCCTTTGCATAAAGTCCAAATTCTGCACCTGCTACAACCGTCTCATTTTCTGCATCCTGTTTTACTACGGATACTTCTACCTTCTGGCGGTCATTCTCAAAAGCAGCTGTCTGCTCGATCACTGGTGTTTTCTGGTCTTTGTAAGAGAAAGTAACGGTCTGTGCCTCTTCGTTTAACACAAAGCCCTCTGGTGCTGTCTTTTCGACAACCTTATACGTTCCAAGGGGAAGGTCAGCAATCTGTGCTTTTCCGTCTTTATCGGTCGTAACCGTTCCTACTAATGCTCCAGAAGCATATTCCAGAATACGGTTGCCCTGGTCATCTTTCTGGAAATCCGCTGTGTAAATATCCTCAGCTGCATATACTTCAAAAACTGCACCTTCCAGATTTTCTTTCTGGTAAGTGAAATCGTCCTTAAATCCATTCAGAACCTCACCCTGTTTTACGATGTTCAGTTCCCCTTTGACCGGATGATTTTCATATACGATCTCAATGATGACATCGCCAGAAGTTCCGTCCATCTGATATGCTGTGTTGGAATCTACATTCACCTCATAGTAATTCTCATTCAGAGTATATCCATAAGGTGCGTTTACTTCCTCAATGCGGTAATGCCCGATTTTAAGATTCTGCGGAAGGATCAAATATCCCTGCTCATCTGTAAAATAGGATTTATGTTTTACCGTAGTCGGATAAGTCGTTACCTGCTCCACATATTTCTCAGTGTCGATGTTGAAAATCTTGAACTCTGTATTCTTCTGAAGCACTGCTTTCTTTGTCTCATCGTCCTGTTTGATGATTTTCAGCTTCGCTTCAAACTCTTTATCCAGCATCACTCTCCACACCTGCGGAGTGCCTGGATGGTTCTCTGTAATCTGCACAATAAAATCATCTACCGGAGTATAGTTATGCGGAGTTGTTGTCTCACGGACAATATACGTTCCATAAGGGATTGCAATACTGCAGGCATAACCTTTCTTGTCTGTAAAGATTTCTGTTGCACCGTTTTCTCCGATTACTACTGGTTTGGCGGAATCAAAATCATAGCTGCCATCTTCATTTACTTTCAGAGAAGATACCAGATAAGCGGTAAATCCTGCCCCTTTCAGTAAGTCTGCATCGGTCTTTCCATTGTTCGCTGCTTTAATGATCTGGAATGGCTGTTTCATCACCTGCTCCAGAGACAGACAATCACGTTTTACTTCTGCTACAAGGTCCCCCTCGTAATTGCAGACCAGATCATGTTCTTCCTCATCTGCCAGATAACCGGTTGGAGGAGTAATCTCTTTTACATAGTAATTTCCAAGATATAATCCATCCACAGAAGCCTGTCCATTCTTATCTGTCGTAAGAGTGGCAACCTGTTCTCCTGCTTTATAGACCACACCAGTCGCACCGTCCGGATGCACAATGTCCTCACGGGCATAAAGTCCGTACACTGCTTTTTCCAAAGTGGCATCGCCCTGTGGAACTGCCTTTTTGTTTTCTTTATCCTGCTTCTGCAAAGAAATCTTAGCTGTCACACGCTCATTTTTGAATGTATGCTTAAATGTCTGTTTTGCCTCTTTATCATTTGTATATGAAAGAGCAAACGTATAAACATCTTCTGTGTTTCTCACATAACCTTCCGGAGCCTGCACTTCCTTCACATCATAAGAAAATCCAAGCGGCAGGTCTGCTGTAAACTTTGCTGTACCGTCTGCTCCTGTTGTCGCTTTCTGGATCAGCGTACCTTTCTTCACAACAACTGCACCATCCGCATTGGTAATATCACTTGCAGCATAAAGTCCAAAGATTCCTCCATCCAGAGGATTTTCTGTATCTTCATCCTGTTTTGTAACAATCACTTCTGCTTTCTGTCTGTCGTTCGTAAAGGTTGTCTCGGAGAAAACAACATCCACATTTTGTCCAGCATAAGAAAGAGTCACCTTCTTCTCCTCTCCAGCATTATAAAATCCTGTCGGAGCCTGCTTTTCCTTTACAACATATGTACCAAGATGCAGATTTTTAAGAACGATGGCTCCATTCGTATCTGTTGTCAGATTTTCTTTTACCAGATCACCCTTGCTGTAAACTTTTGTACCATAAGCAGTTTTAATATCTGCTCCGGCATACACATCGTAAACAGCACCTTTCTGTCTGCGTTTCTCATATTTAAATGTTGTACCGTTCTCTGTCACATCTGCACCAACCAATACCTCACCTTCTTTATAAACGGTAAGCTGTCCCAGCTGTTCTTCATCTGGAACTGTAACGGTTGTGGTCTTGCTGACTTCCAGTTTCACATTGTAAGCGGTTGCATTGACACGGTATCCGCTTGGAGCTGTAATCTCTTTGAGATATACGGTATCCTGTGTCTTAACAATCTGTACAGACGCTTCACCATTTGCATCTGTTGCCGGTAACTTTGTGAGCAGCTTCGTACAGTTTGCATCGCTGTATAAGCCAAACACTGCCCCAGCAAGCTTCGCATTCGCCTTGGCATCTTTCTTAATCACCTTAACGCTTGCGTACTGTACCCAGGTTACTTTAAAGTCCACATATTTCTCATCATCCACACCTTCACCAAATACCAGTGCTAAATCCTGTGAACCTGACCCTGTACTGATCTTATAAGCAGAATAGTCCTTGGTTACACTTCCTTTCATCGTAGCTGACCAGCTTCCTGCAACATCCTGCACCTGTGTCAATGGTGCTGATAAATAAAACTTCGTTCCACCAATGATCTCTACGGCTTCCCCGGCTTTACTTGTCTTTCCGGTTGTTACATTATGAAGCTTCACGCCACTTGGAAGTTTCATCGTGATACTCTGTAGTTTGTCTGCCTTAAATGTAATCTCCTTTGTTCTCTGGCTGCTGCCATCTACATAAGCGGTTACATTTGCATCTGAAAAACTCATATCGACATCTGGAATCTCCGGCTGTGAAATACAGTAATTATACAGTTTCATAGCAAGTGTTTTTGCTTTGCTGCTTGCTCCGGAAAAAGCGGAATCCCCACCATTTACATAGGATGCAGCCAGATGAACCAGAATAAATCTGGCACCAGCACTTAAATTTCCATAACCGTTCTCTTCTGTAAAGAATCCTTCATCACCTGCCGCCTTCGTTCCATAATAACAAACCTTAGCTAGCTTTTTCCCATCACTCAGCTTTGTAATATCGTATGTTCCGGTTCCAGGACTGGATTTCTCCGGCTGGATACAATAAGCGGTTGCAGAAACATTTCCAAACTTCACGGTGTACTTATACGTCAGATAGCTTCCATACCCATAATCCGAATACTGATAGCAGGCTCCTCTGGTCACAGTTACTTTCTTGGTACTTCGGGTTGATGCTTCCCTTGCCATAAAAGTAACCGCTTCCCCTTCTTCCATTGAATAAAGGTCAATACCACTATCCTCTGCCTGATCCATTACTTCAGAGACAGTTAATCCAGACTCTTCATCTGTTGTAACTTCCTCCTCTTCTGGCAGATCGGTTACTATTTCCGTCTGCCCTTCTGCATCGGCATCTTCTTCCGCATTACCAGAATCTTCTGTCTCGCCAGCATTTCCTTCACCGACGGTATTTTCAGAAGTATTTGATTCTGTCAGCTGTTCTGTTTCCGGCTCTTTTACGGTTACATTTCGGCTGATACGATAAGAAGGATTTCCACTGACTGGCTCTACCTTATAAACTGTTTTATAGGTATCTGCCTGGTATGTGTCAAAATCATCTCCTGCCTCATTCTTCGCTTCATACAGCTCTACTTTCACTTTGGCATCATTGATTCCTTCAATACCGGAAAAATCCACCTTAATGTCAAAATCAGAACCATAATCAATGCTGTAATCATTGGCAGTTAAAATCTCATCCTCAGCCAGTTTATCTTTCACCGCTTCCAGTTCCGGATACTGTGCTTCAAAAGAAGAAGCTGCCTTTTCCGGTTCTGCTGCATAAGCAGTCATTGGCTGTGCCACAGCACTTGCAATCGTAATAACAGATAATACTCCAGACATTACTCTTTTCAATGTCCCTTTCATTCTCAATACCTCACTTTGCTTTATTTTTTCTGTTACCGGTTTACAGGCTTTCACCTGTCTGATACAATCAAATCATAGGCATCACCCCGTTTTAAATTATTTGTGCCAAAATCATTGCTGATGACAGCACAGTCATACGCCGGAACCTGCATAAAAGCGAAGCTCCGACGCATGGTCTACTGTCATCGCCCGGCGAACCGGGCATAACAAAAATAAGGATTGAGCATTTCCGATCAGAAGAGAACTTCCACTGGCCGCAAAATGCGTAGCTGAGCTTTCATCCTCTCCTGACCTTTTATTCAGTTATCAAGGTACGGCGGATTGGGATTAAATCATTTAGAAATGTTGTCTTGAATGACTTTGCCCTCTTTCCACTAATCACAGGCGGCAGAGGGCAAAAGGTCAGAAAAATTTCAAAAAAATTTTTTAGAATATAAATGCTATTTAGAATTGAAAATAAACTTACAGGGAAACTGCTTTACACATGCAGCTTGCCCTTCTCATTTTACTTATCTTTTTTTGCCATCTTCATCATAATTTTTCTCTATTTTATTAAGAGCATATTTCAATATTTCTGTTACGGCATTTCTCTTTACTCCATTTTCCTTTGCAATCTGTTTATGTGTTTTCTGATTCCAGTAAAATTCCTGAACTACTTTTTTCTGCTTATCACTAAGTACACTCATCATCTCTTCTGCAATCTGCTGACGGTTCACACGTTCTTCTACATCCATCAATTCATCTTCCATTCCTTCAAAATCCTCAGAAATGCCATTAAATGAAATGCAGCGTCCCCGATCACGGGTAGCCAGATTATGTGCCAGCCGATCCTCGCCAATCAGCATCAGACGCAGATACCATTCTTCCTTTTCAAAAAAGCTTTCCTCTAATTCACAGAAATACTTCTTCTCACGAAGTCCTGTCTCTGGATTCCAGGTATTATACTTCTCATCTTCCTTTCTCTTCTTTTCTGTCACAGAAGAATAACCATAACCAAGTTCCAGATTTACCGGGAATACCGTTACTCTGTTTCCGATGCCATAAACCGCATATCCGGACTGATATACGATAATATGTCCCTCATTCACACCTGCTCCTGTTGTTTTATGAGCAACTACCGGTGATTCCCCCGTACGAAGCTGCTTCGGTGTAGGAAGTTTCTCTCCTCTCTTTGGTGTGTCGATCAGTTCTTTCAGTGTTCTTAATGTCAGCATAATTGCCACCTTTCCCGCAGGAACCGGTGACAAAAAGAAAGGCAGCTAAGCTAAATAGACCCCGATTCCGCTAATTTTTTTTATTAGCGGAACCGAAGCTCCAGCCTGCTGCCTTCTGTATGGAAAAATCTGCTGCACAATCACAGTGCTAAGATTCAACCAGCATTATTTACTTCTATTTACTACTGATACGGTATCCGTCTTATTCTCTTTTTCTTTCTGACGGATTTTCTTTAATACATCTGAATAATCACCAAAGGCATCGTAGGGACACCTGCGGCGAAACTCCAATTCTTCCTGAGTCATGTTCTGGCCTCCTTATTTCAGCACCTCGCTGTTGGTGATTTGATTATAAAATAAACATCTTTGTTTTTCCCCGGCAGATGTGTGGAAATCCTCATACTTCTCCCCACATCTGTGGAAATAAAATTTTGTACAAAAAAGCACCTACTCATTTTTATAAGTAAGTGCTAAACCTAAATTTTTAAAGACTTGCCAGATTATCAAGCATGGATTCCACCATTGATAATGCAAACTTCTTTTTATTCTTATCTAATCTTTGTATCTGGAAGAACAAAGACACTATTTTACTATCGGGTTCTGGTACTTCTAGATCTTTAAGTAATTCATATGGACTTGCTTTTAAAGCATTTACAGTTTTTGCAAAGGTATGTACATCCATCGTATTCTCTGCATTTTCATACCGGGATACTGCATTAGAGCTTTTTCCAATCTTTAGTCCAAGCTCTTCCTGCGAAAAACCACTTTCCCTACGTTTCTCACTTAGAGAATTGCCAAACGCAATTCTTTCATCCATGTTTTTTTCTTTCGTAGACATGCAGTACCCCCTTTCTTTTATATTTTGGGAAATAAAAAAGCCTGAAATAAACAGTAATCTCCTTACATACTAAAAATGTGCATAGTAAGACCCAAGTTCCAACTATGTAAAATCATCCTCAAGTATGTATATTGTACTGTTTATTCCAGGCTAAATATTTGTAGTCTTATAGAAATAAACTTTTCCTTATGTAAATTATTAATTTTTCTTAACATACTGAGTTTATCACAAGAAATTATTTCTGTCTACTTTAATTATCCATTTTTTGGTATAAAAACGCAAAAAACCGACAAAACACTATGCTTAATCGCTATGTTGATAATATATAGGTATACTATCTCCATAAACTTTCTGCATATGTTTTGCCGGGTTCCTGATGTTTCTGTGCCATCTTCAACACGTTCAGCAAACTCTTGAATATCTATGCTGCATCTGAAGAATCCAACCGTCTAATATTACAGATTCACAGATATTCTCATTTCATGCTTATTAAATTGTATCAATATACTTTACTGCTATTCTGATTCTTCCGTATCCCGGAGAACCCCTACCAGATGTGACATATACATCTCCAGACGGTCAACTTCTTCCTTTGACCGCTTCTTGCTCATATCAATGCCAACGACAACTCCTACATCCGCAAATGCAGTCAGATCTCGATGGCATCTCTGACAACGTACTTCTGAATAAGTAAAAATGCTTTTCTGGTTTACTTTGCCGCATACCGGGCATGTAACAAATAATGGTTCTTTGCTCATCAATAATCCTCCAAGTAATATCTACACAAACTATCACTCAAACGGATAAGGGAAATGAAAACCGTTGATGAGTTAATAACAGGCGATTCCGTCACACCGAAGCCATGCCACCTGCTATATAATCTTCCCCTGGGATTGGCTCTGACAATCTCATCGCAACTTACACCTGCTGCCATCCTTGTCATCTACTGCAATGACTTAATCACATGGACAGCAACACCCTGAACAGTACAATTCTGTGTATAAATATCCGGATACTTTTTATTCTCCGGATGCAACCGGACACACCTTCTTTCTGTATCAAGGAAAAACCGCTTCAATGTCGATTCATTATCTACAAGAGCAACGACAATATCACCCTCAGAAGCTGTACTCTGCTTCCGGATCACAATCATATCTCCACTGTTGATACCTGCTCCGATCATAGAATCTCCACTAGCCCGCAAGATAAAGAACTCTCCTTCTCCAAACAACGAAACAGGAAGAGAAACATATTCCTCAATGTACTCTTCCTCCAGCTGCGGCATACCACAGGATACTGACCCAAGTACTGCCGCTGGCTTCGTAAGTAGAGATATTTTATTCGTTCTCTCAGTAACAATCTCCCCATTGCGGTAGCTTAACATTCCTCTGTCATTCATAGCAACAAGGTACTTGTATACTGTACTCTTGACTATACCGAGCGCATTTGCGATTTCGCTGGTATAAGGTGAACGATGATTCAGCAACTGAAACTGTTCTGCATAATCCATAATCTGCTTCATTAACTCTTCGCTCTTATGCCGCATCTTTTCACCTTACCTTTCTATCGGAAACGATACGTTTCTGATAGAAATTATTATACCGAACATATTTTTGTAAGTCAATATATTTTTCTAATTTTGCCGAACATATTTTCTCTTATTCATCCTCAAATTCCATCTCATTCATCTCTGGAAAGTCCAGCAACTCTGCTACCGTCATATTGAATCCCATAGCAATCTTACGCAAAGTCTTTAACTTTGGATTCTTCGTTTCTCCCCTCATCATACTATTAAGCGTTGATTGTGTAATCCCTGACAATGTAGCAAGTTTATTTGTCGTTATCCCTCTCTCAACACACAGATCAGTCAATCTCTTTATTATGGCATCTGAATACGTCATGCAAATTCTCCTTAAATCACAATATATATTCAGTATAAAGGATTTCCTCTTCGTTTATTAACGGTGTACCGTTTACATTTTCGTAAACTGATGATAAATTAACGTTATACCGTTATTTACTTGTACAATTTTAAGGAGGAATTTATCTAATGAGCAAAAAAGAACAGAAACAAAAAAAGAATCTCTATAAAGCACTTACAGAATATTTCATTCATAATGTTAAAAACAGTCTGTCATCATCAGAAAGTATTCTGGATCAGATTACCTCTTTCCGCATGGAAACAGGATTACCTGCCGCACTCAGACAAGATAAAAAATATCAAAAAGCTCAGAAAAAATGCAATAAAGCCAATGAAAAAATACAGGATTTAAATCTAACTCCCCAGCAATGGGATGCGGTTGATGCCGCTATCACTGCTGAAAACATTTCATCTATAGAATATATACGGATTGCCTACAAACAAGGAATCATTGATGCATTTTCTTTTTTACGAGAAACAATATAATATTTTCATGTTAATCTAATCATTCATAAGCAATAAAAGACTATATAAAAATAGTTGGGGTCTAGATACGCTATAAGATTATATAGGGCAGTGTGCTAGGCAGCTCAAGATTCGCTCCAAAGTATTTTGGGGCGTTTTTTGTTATACTTGAATTGAAGGATAATTCAGCTGACAAAAAGAAAAAGCGAAATACATTTCCGCCAAGATCTGTTTCCCTCGCTTTTTCCCCACCAAGCCACCTGAAAGGTATGCTTATGTTACACTTTTATACTACTGACAACGTTACACAAAATCAAGAGGCTTATAATACTTTTATTGAATCTTTCATACCATTGCTTGCTTCAGTTCCTTGCCCTAAATGTGGTATGATTGGTCTTCTTATTCTTTATGGAACTCACCCTAGATGTTTCATAAATGAAGATATGACACGCATCAAGATCATGATCCAGCGTGTCCGATGCAACAACTGCGGTTCTACTCACGTGGTTTTGCCAACCACTGTACTTCCTTATTTTCTGCATATCATCCTTAATATCCAGAATGCTTTAAAATCCGATACTGAAATGAATATTACTTATAAAGATTATTTGAAACGTCGTTTTAAATTTTCTGCATTGGAGCCATTCCCTGTTTTCACTCGTTTTTACTCAACCATTCATTCAATCATTAAGAATCGCAATAAAAAACGTATATATTTTGGTTTTTTCATGTCACCAACACACCTTCGTTAGAGTTTCGTTTCATATATTCCTATACTGAAATCAGATAAGAATATGTTGGAGGTGAAACGAACTATGAACGATTCTTACGATAATATCATTACCATTTGTAACACTTTCGGCCTTGAAATGGACTGTATTGAGTCATGTACAAGTATCGTTAGAAACAAACAGGTGGTTATTGACCTTAAACTGACGGATAAAAGGCCACCATGTCCTGAATGTGGCAACGAGTCTGTCAAAATTAAGGGCTATGTAGCCAAAAAAATTAATCATTCCATCTTAAACGATAAAGGATGTATTCTTGTATATCATGCCAGACGATTTGTTTGTCCAATCTGTCACACAACTTATTATGAATTCAATCCATTTGTATTTAAAAGAATGAAGATAACCTCAACTGTCATTCAATGTGTAATGAGGGATCTCACAAAACCTAGTGAAACATTCGTTTCTATTGCAGAAAGATATCATATATCGCCTACAACTGTAGCTTCTATATTTGATGCGACAGTAAATATTCCAAGAGCCAAGCTGCCAAGGATCATGTCTACAGATGAAAACTACGCATTCTATTCAAAAGATACACACAGTAAATATGTTTGTGTATTAATTGATCAACAGACTGGACGCCCTATCGATATCCTTCCTAGTAGACGTTACGATTACTTGGATGAATATTATTCAAAGATTCCAAAATACGAAAAAGATCAAGTTGAATTTATAGCTACGGATATGTACGACCCCTACCGAAGGATCATACACAAACATTTTAAACATTCACTTCATGTAGTGGACCGTTATCACGTAGCACAGGAACTGAACCGAAAAGTAGATTCAATACGACTTAGAATCATGAAACCATATGGATGTATCAATTATAAAGATAGGACACAGGAACAAAAAGATGCCTATTACCTGCTTAAACATCAGAACAGATTCCTCTTCAAACATTTCAACAATGCGATGTGCAAAGATAAAAAGAGACTGTTCGATATAACGCGAAAAAGATATTATAATGCACATTTCAGAGCCTATCTGAATCCATATGATATAGCACAAAAGTTGGTATCTATTCATCCGGATATCAACAAAGCCTGGGAATTAAAGGATGAAGTCACGGATTTTTATGTTTCGAATACAGTCAAAACAGCACCTGAAGCCATAGAAACAGTTATCAAACATCTTAGAGAAAGCAATATTGAAGAACTAGTGGCATTCAGTAAAACAATGAGTAATTGGAAAGTTGAAATCATCAACTCATTCTGTATATTGCAAATTTCGCCCGACCGGTGTGAATATTTCGTTTGAAACGGTGTGAGCACATTGTTCCACCGGTGTACCTGCTCGGAATATCGGTGTGAGACTTATTGTGGTATAGTTTTCTCGTGGTAAAAACAAATGAGAAAGGAGCATACAATTATGCAAAACTGTACTACAATTCTTGGAATCATCGATATGCGTCAACGTGGCATATCCTATGATGATTGCCGTAGCCGATACAAAGTTGGCTGCAGCACAATTACTCTGATCATGAACCGCTTCAAAGAATCCGGCAAAGATCTTGATACGCTGAAACAAATGTCGGCAGAGGAAGTGGAACATCTATTCTTTCCACCCGAAAACCTCCGCAGAAAAGATGATTCCGTTATGCCTGATTACCAAGCCGTCTATGAGCGGCTAATTATGCCAGGAAGCAAAGCAAATCTCTTTTATCTGTGGCTAAAATACAAGAAGGACTGTCCTTCCGGTTATCAATATACACAGTATTGCCTGTATTTTAAACGCTTCGTTGAAAAGCATTACGGCTCGGAAGCTGTCAGCATGGTCGTGGAACGGATTCCAGGAGAAAAGGTTTACATCGACTGGGTCGGTGATCAACCGGAAATTCTTGTGGATTCATCAACTGGTGAAATAAAAAAGGTACATTTTTTTGTTACAACTGTTGGAGTAAGCAACCTTATTTATGCGGAAGCCTTTGAGGATGAAAAACTGCCCAACTTCATTGCCGGTACTGTTCATGCATTGGAGTCCTATGGTGCAGTGCCTAAATATCTCGTACCAGACAACTTAAAAACTGCAATCACCAAGCATACCAAGGATGAACTGGTAATCAATAGTGTCTATCAGGACTTAGAGAATTTCTACGATGTAGTAATCCTTCCACCACCGCCTCGCAAGCCGAAGGGAAAACCAACGGTGGAGAAGTACGTTCAGTTTCTGGAGACACATCTGTTGGAAGACCTGAAAGAAAAAGTTTACTACAGTATCGAAGATATCAATCGTGATGTACGGCAAAAAATAGCGGACATCAACAACGAGAAAAGGACCTCCCAGTCCCTTTCCAAAATGGAAAGTTTCCTTCGATATGACAAACCACAGATGAAGCCACTTGCCGGTGAATCCTTCTCGCTGTGTGATTATAAATACTTTGCCCGTGTACCGAATAATTACCATCTGTTGTATGATGACCACTATTATTCAGTATTGTACACGTATTATAATCAGCCTGCAATTCTTAAGGCTACAATGGCAGAGGTACGAATCTGCGACCGGAATAACAAGCTGATTTGTACCCATAGAAGGTCCTACAAAGACTTTCCCAAATACATCACCAAGCCGGAGCACATGGCTCTAGAGCATCAATACTACAAAGAAGTGAATTCTAAAGATGGCGCTTATTACAGACGATGGGCCTCGAGTATCGGTCCATATATGGGTAAACTTATTGATTCCGTGCTTCTTACACCTCAGCACGAAGAACAAGCCTATAATAGTTGTAACGGCATTCTTCATATGTGTAAGAATCAATCCAGACTTTTGCTGGAAGATATCGCAAAAACATGCGTGGAAAGTAATGCCTGTAGGTATTCTTATTTCAAAAAGCTCCTGAAAAATATGCAGGACAATCATTCGGTACCGACTACATCCTCACTTCCAGAGCATAGTAACTTACGAGGGAAGGAGGAGTATCGATGATAAATAAAAACCAACTTTCCACAGAGGACTACGAAATCTGCAGTAAGCTTAAAAGTATGCGGTTCTCCGGTATGGCAGAAGCATTGGAGGAAGTGTTTGCAGATCCCAATGCAGAACTTCTTCCATTCAGAGAAAAAATACAGCGTATCGTAGATGCTGAATGGAATCTGCGCTATTCCAAGAAACTGAATCGTTTTATCAAAAAGGCAACCTTGAAATATCCCGCTGCTGATCTGGATGAAACGCTTTATAATCCGGAACGACAGCTGGATGTGCGCATCATAGAGGAACTTTCCAAATGTGAATGGATTGAACAGGGAAAAAATCTTGTCATAACAGGAAAAACCAGTTCCGGTAAAAGCTACCTTGCCAATGCACTTTGTATTTGTGCCTTGCGGCAGTTCAAGACAGTCCGGTACATGAAGGCTAGCCAGTTGATAAATGAGTTGTCCAAAGCAGAAAAACTCGACACTTATCAAGAAGAACTGAATCTGTTCGCTGGCTATGATCTTCTTGTCGTTGACGATTTTGGATTGATGAACATGGATGTTAATAAGTGCCGAAACTTATTTGAGGTATTCGACAGCAGAGATCCTCATAAATCCATCCTTGTAATCTCTCAGTTCCCTGTACCGTAAGCGCAAAATAATTCGACGGATTGTGTTGCCCTAAAAATCATTCCATAATAATCAATAGAAAATGCAAGCATTTCACTTCATCTTCTCTTGCTAGAAATGATAGATGCGAGCATTTTACTCTATCCGATTTATGGAGGTGTGCTCATGAGAAGCAAAAGAATACCTACCGAAGAACAATACCGTCTCATCATGGAATGCCGTCAAAGTGGGTTGACAGATCATCAATGGTGTGTGGAACATGACATTAAACCGGGAACTTTTTACAACTGGGTAAAAAGGCTGCGTCAGAAAGGTTGTGTGGATTTGCCAGCGTCAACCGGACGCAGCTATCGTGCACCGGAAAGCCAGGAAGTTGTCAGAGTGGATTTTCATGATACTGACCCGCTCCCATATGAACAGCCATTAAATGTGATTCCGGTAGCTACGGAAAAAAATAACCTTTCCGTAGCAGAGCCAATGAAGCTGTCTGTAGGAAGTTTGCATCTAACAATACCAAATGGAACAGATCCTCAGCTTCTGGCTCAAACGCTTCGCATTGTGAAGGAGTTGGAATGTTAGGGGATATCACAGCCGCCGATGAAATCTATATCGTAACAGGCAGAACGGATATGCGGAAATCCATTGACGGGCTGTGTGCTATTGTAGAGAATCAACTCCATATGGATCCAAGGCGAAGCGCCCTGTATCTTTTCTGTGGAAAACGTTGTGACAGGATCAAAGCTTTGCTTTGGGAATCTGACGGATTTGTGTTGTTATTAGAAGAGAATTATTATTCGAGATAATCTCTTGGAAAGTCCAGAAATTAAGACTTTCAGAGAAATCTTCTCGAATAATGATGTATCATTGGACTTACTAATATAAGACGGAGGTGTCCAATGAATAATACCCAAATACCTATTGATGAATTGTATGATCAACTAACTTTAATACTTCAAGAAGAAAAGTATGCAAAAAGCACGATACAACTGTATCAGGAACATGTAAAACGAATCAAAAAATTCATGTTAGCTAATAACATAACTGATTATTCTTCATCAGTTGCAGATCAATACTACAAAAAAGAAGTTGAATCAAGAGATTACAACTATACGACGAAACGTTTTTTCAGGACAGTCATTCGAAGATTAAATAATATCTGTTCTGGTACAGGTTTCGTATATTCCGTTCCACGAAAAGATTTGTCTGTTCCAGAGCAATATCACGCTATTAAGGCGGATTATCTTGAACATTGTCGCAAGATAGGAAATCGTCCAATTACTCTAAAGACTAAAGAACGCTTGTTATATTTATTCCTTACTTATCTGGATGAAAACAATTGTAAAAGTCTTGAATACATAAATAGTTCTGAAATCATTCAGTTTTCAGTGAATCTTAAGAATAAAGAATTCTATCCTGAACTAAGAGATTTTTTAAGATATCTTTTTGCACAAGGATACATTGAAAAAGATTTTTCAACATTAGTTCCTAAATTCAATCGTGGTATACGTATTCCTGAAACTTATGATATCTCTGAAATCATCGAGATCGAAAATGCTGTAGACCGAACTTCTTCTATCGGAAAACGAGATTATGCGATATTGCTTCTCGCTTCGCGATTAGGAATGCGTGCGGGAGATATTGCCTCGCTTAAATTAGATTCTCTTGATTTCAAAAATCAGCGTATCTGCTTTATCCAAAATAAAACGGGAAGTGTTTCAGAACTTTACATGGTGCCAGAAATCAAAACAGCACTGATGGATTATCTGTCAACAGATCGTCCTGCATCCACAAGCGACTATGTATTTTTAAAATCATGTGCCCCTTATTCAGAAATATCGTATTCTGTTGTCTCATTTGCTGTAAAAAAACATATGATTCGCTCTGGTATTAACATTGCAGGTAAAAAACATGGACCTCATAGTCTGAGAGCTTCTCTTGCGTCATCGATGGTAAACGATGGCATATCTTATGAAACCGTAAGAAAAGTACTGGGACATGATAGTCCCAATGCAATCAGGCACTATGCACGTCTTGATATTCAGATGCTTAGGAATTGTGCTCTTGCATGCCCGGCACCTTCAGGAACACTTCACCAATTCCTGAAAGGAGGTCGTATATGAGAACCGTGATTTTTAAAAGTTGTTTTAAAGACGACATGCAGTCATTCATGGAGTATCGTGTTGCGACTTTCGCATGGAATACCTATCGTTTGGATAATTATCGCCTGTCTTCTTTTGACAGATATCTTACAAAAATATCTTATAATGATGAAATTGTACCACAAACAATAATAAATCAGTGGCTTAATGATGTAGGTGTTCCAGAGGCATCTATTAATGGATACATAAAGACTATACGAAACTTTATGAAATATAGAGCCGATATGGGAAAAGTTGTTTATCTTCCGCCCTTCCAGAAAACGAAAGATTTGTATATTCCCTATATATTTAGTGATGAGGAATTGTCGAATATATTTGCTATTGCTGATGCATATCCAATGACAAACAAATTTAGCAGCATTCCGCATATACATATGGAAATGGCGGTTCTCATACGCCTTTTGTATTGTTGTGGACTCAGATTAGGCGAAGCTCTAAATTTGAAGATGGAGCATCTGGATCTAGAAAACGGAGTCATCCGTATTATACATTCAAAAAACAAGAAACAACGATTAGTTCCAATGCATGAAACATTAACAAACATGCTGAAGGATTATTGTAAGGTGATAAAAATCTATGGTATAGATAATCCATTTTTATTCCCAGGACAAAGCGAACATTTATCCCCAATAACTGCTGAACGCCAATTTAAAAAGATTCTTAGGAAAGCTGGTATTATCAAAGGGAATGAAGATCCTCATAAACGTGCTCCATGCCTGCACTGTTTAAGACATTGTTTTATGTTCCATGCTTTTAAACAGCTGGAAACTGCAGGATATCATATCGATATGGCTTCTCCATATCTTTCTGTATATTGTGGTCATGAATCCCTTGTGGAAAGTGAAAAATATATGAAATTCAGCAGTGAACTCTTCGAAGAAGATATGCTCTTGTTTGCTGATTTCACAGAATCTCTGTTTCCGGAGGTTGATTTATGAGAAAGCAGAAGACTCCTTCGATTTTTATGAAATATCTTGAATACTATGTAAATACATATATGCCGGAAGCACGTGGGTTAAGTAAGAACACAATCAACTCTTATAAAACAACATTTACACTTTTAATAAAATATATGTATTCAGTCAAAAACACGAAAGCAGATGAGATTACTTTTGACTGTTTAGATGTAAATACGCTTTCCGATTTTATGTCATGGCTTGAAAATGAACGTAAATGTTCAGTTACAACCAGAAATCAAAGACTTGCCGCACTGTATTCTTTTTCCGAGTATGCACAAAACTATGACTTTGATGCAGCATCAACTTTTAGAAGTGCTGTATTGAGGATTCCATCAAAAAAAGCACCTAAAAAGCGGCGTGTTGGTTTTACCACCGATGAAGTAAAGATCCTTCTGGCACTGCCTGACCAAAAAAGTGAGACTGGTTTAAGAGACATGGTTTTATTAAGCTTTATGTATGCAACAGGCACACGTGCACAGGAAGTGTGTGATCTTACTGTAAAATCTGTCAATTTCAGATCAACTGGTACTACTATTGATATAGTAGGAAAAGGTTCAAAAGCACGTCGCATACGTATTCCTGACCCTTGTGCATCTATGCTTAGAAAATATATTAGACATCGCAGAATAGAAACAGAACCTGACAGACATATATTTTCGAGTCAGACGCATGAGCATATGACAATATCATGCGTGGAAGAAATATACAAAAAATATATAAAACTCGCTAAAGAAAAAACGCCCAATCTTTTCAAAGAAGAACACTATTCACCTCATAGTATGAGACACACGACCGGACAACATATGTTAGAAGCGGGAGTTCCGATTATGGTAATAAAAGCTTTCCTTGGACATGCATCAGTTCAAACGACACAGATTTATACAGAAAGTCCACAGGCAACAGTTGATAAACATATCCGTGAATGGAACGAAATGAATTTTCCGCGTTCGATTTATATTGATGAAGAAGACTTGGAAGAAAGAAATGTTCCTGATTTTTTGAAGAGTCACTAATAGGATATCATTATTCGAGAAGATTTCTTAGAAAGTCTTAATTTCTGGGCTTTCCAAGAGATTATCTCGAATAATAATTCTATTCTAATAACAACACTTATTCGAGTTCTTAGATAAGTGCTGCTGTATAAACGTATGGAAGTCCAGGGCAGATTCCGCTGGCCCAGAAATCAGTTGGAAGTAAAGCAACTGACCTGGCAGCAATTCGACTGGCTCATGTCCGGTCTTGAAATCGAACAACCAAAAGCATTCAAACCTACGGAATGATTGTGTAAAACCTCTATGCCAGCCAACAAAAATGGAGAGCTTTCCACACCCTGTATCATGTCTGCAATCCCTTGTAAATACTGGGTTTTCTGCTTCCTTTTCATTGCTTTTTATGGTATAATAAGAGCAGTAAAAAAGGAGCAGAAGACATATGGCTGGTAATTCAAAAGATTCAAAAATCCTTGCGTACAAGGACATGATCAACCAACTGAATAAAACGATTTCCGCACAGACAGAACTGATCCAGTCTTTACAAAAAACATTGGAAGCAGACCGTCTGGAAAAAGAAAATCTTCGTCAGCAGATTGAATATCTCACGAAGAAGCTCTTTGGTACTTCCAGTGAAAAACGGAAAGATATCGATGGTCAGCTGAATCTTTTTGATGAAGCCGAGCAGGAAGCAGATCCGACATGGAAACAGGAACTTCCTGATGACATCACTGTTCCGGAACATAAGCGAAAAGCACGACGGACACATGCGGATCTCTTTAAAAATGTTCCTTCCTGCGACGAGATCATTTCTCTTCCGGAGGAGGAGCGGAACTGTCCAACCTGCGGAACGCAGATGGAATGTATTGGGAAAGAATTCGTCCGCCATGAATTCCGGTTTACCCCTGCCAAAGGGAAAGTAGTAAATATCTATCGTGAAACCTATAAATGCCCGGAGTGTGCCATATCAGAGGAACACCCGGATGATCAGACATTTGTCAAAGCGCCTGTTCAGGAACCATTGATCCCGGAAAGTTATGCATCGGAATCCGTTGTAGGATGGGCAATGCACCAGAAGTACCAGAATGGTCTGCCATTAAACCGGCAGGAATCGGAATGGAAGCAGCTGGGTGTCCCATTGAGCCGGGCTACGCTTGCTAACTGGATCATTTACTGTACCGAGAATTACCTCTGCCATGTTTATGATTATTTTCACCGTCAGTTACGGATGCGTAAATATCTGATGGCAGATGAAACTCGGGTTCAGGTACTGAATGAGCCGGAGCGCAATCCTGAAACAGATTCCTGGATGTGGCTCTTCCGCAGTGGAGAAGATGGGCTTCCGCCGATCCTGCTCTATCATTACACAGAGACAAGGGCAAAGTTCCATGCAGCATCTTTCCTGCAGGGGTTCCGTGGATATCTGGAGACCGACGGATACCAGGGTTATAACAATCTGCCGGATATCAAACGCTGCTCTTGCTGGGCACATGTGAGACGTTATTTCACAGATGCCATACCGAAAGGGAAAGAGTATGATTACAGCCTTCCGGCGGTGCAGGGAGTACAATTTTGCTCCAAGCTGTTTGATTGTGAGCGGTACTCAAAAGCAAAAAATCATACTGCGGAGCAGAGAAAACAGTTCCGTCTTGAAAAGGAGAAGCCGATACTGGAGGCATTCTGGATTTGGCTGGATCAACAGCGTCCAAACAAGGGAACCCGTTTGGCGAAAGCGGTGAACTATGCCCAAAATCGGAAAGACACCCTGATGACCTATCTGGAAGATGGTCATTGCAGTTTATCCAACAATCTTAGCGAGAATGCAATCAGACCATTCACTGTTGGTCGGAGGAACTGGCTGTTCAGTGCCAGTCCGAAGGGAGCGGCCTCTAGTGCTATTGTGTATACAATGGTTGAGATGGCAAAAGCGAATGACCTGAATACCTACAAATATCTGACATACCTCTTATCACAGCGGCCAGACGATAAAATGTCAGATGAACAGCTGGAACAGCTTGCCCCATGGAGCGAGACTGCGAAAGCAAACTGTCAAAACTAAACATAGAGCAAAACGCTTGCATCTATCATTTTGGTGCAAGCGTGATTCATGGGCAGCGTAGCAATATTTTGCGCTTACCCTGTACCTGCCTGGTATGACATGTTTCAGGATCATACTTATGCAGAGGCGTGCCTTGCACGCATGCTTAGTGGAGCCTATCGTTTGGAGATGAATGGTAAGAACATGAGAGATATGGAACCTATTAACAAGTAACAACAAACGGATAACGCACCGCTGGTGCGAGCCTCTTACACCGCTGACGCGGGAAAGGGGCTCCGTTTATCCGAAATGTGCAGTATATCAAAAGCTGAATATAATGTATCGAAAGACACAGGAGAAATTACTGAAGAACAGAAAAGAATCAACAATGCACTGATGGAAAATCGCAATGCGATCATCAAATTAGTTACGAAAGCAGCCAATGGATATCGTAACTGGGAACGATTCAGAAACAGATGTATGTTGGTCTTAGAAAAAGGCATTGATTTTGAAATCGACAAGGATGACGGAAGCGTTAAAATGGTTGAAAAAAAGGACCCGGACAACTAAATGTTGTCCGAGCCCAAGATCAGCTACAAACCGTTTTGGGGTATATGCCGCCCCTTAAATTCTTGGAGAGCAAATTCACCTAACCCCATCCAAATTTATTGCGCCATAATAACTAAAGTAATCTTCATATTTTCTCTCTCATTATCTTTCAATATTTAAATTTTTACCAAAAATGATAGGTATTTATTTTTTTTCATATAATATGTAATTATTCCTGAAATAGCTATTGTTGCTATGACAATAGCTATTTTCCCGCATATAGTAATTTCGCCAAATAGTACACGGCATATTTTATTAATCACTCTTAATATGAATGGATGCAATATCCAAATTCCAGTACTCGTAGATAATACTTTAATTTTATTAGAAGAAAGTTTCAATGGTATTCTCGTTACCAATAAAAATAAAACTACTACACCAAAAACAACCGGAATAGATGGATACATAGACGATGCCCATATGTTATTAGTCATATATGAAAGTAAATTTAAACTCAAAATAGAAACCAGTAATATAACTACTAAAATACATCTATTATACTTAATCTCATCTATCTCTTTTAAATAAAATCCAAGTATAAAAAAACCTCCATTTGTAATTACCCGAAGACACGGTGGCACAATGTCTCTAATTTCTAAATTATATTTTTGTTTGATAATAATATTTATAATGAATACAAAGGATAGTGCCATACAAATAATTAAAAAATTTACTATCAATGATAGCTTAACATACTTTCCGAGCCAACGTGTACATGCTTTCATATAATATAAAATTATTAATGCTGCTAAAAACCATAAGTGAAATAACAGTCCCTTTCCGCAAAAAGCATCCTTAATCAAATAAAAAAACATAACTCTATGCTCAATTATTGAAAAAGGAATACCGCAGATAATAGCCCAAAGCAACATAAATTTAAAATATTTACAAAGTCTTCCATTTGCAAATTTAAAGTCAATATCTTTCTGTGATAGCAAATATCCATTAACTAAAAAAAATAATGGAATTCCAAAACTACCCAGCAAATATATTATCTGTTGTATACCCCCCCCAGGTTCTATTCCATGCAATATTACCACCATAATACATGCAATAAATTTCAATAAATCTATGTCATAGCGTCGTATCTTATTAATACTATCTTGCATTTATCTATCTCCAAACTCTTTTTCACACATATTTAAAACTGAATCAATTGTTGCATCCATATCATAGTATTTATATTCTCCCAGTCTTCCACCAAATATAGTTTTTTCCTCTCTATCTGCCATTTTTTTATATTCATTATATAACTTACTATTTTTGTCATCATTAACAGGATAATAAGGTTCATCACCTGGCTTCCATTCAGATGAATATTCTCGACTAATAACAGTTTTTGGTAATTCGTTTCCTGCTACATCTTTACCAAATTCAAACCATTTATGCTCAATTATACGTGTCCATGGAGTCTCCCGATCAGTATAATTTACTGCAGCATTTCCCTGAAAATTTGGTTGTTCCAATAATTCAGTTTCAAAACGAACTGAACGATATTCTAATGTACCTAATTTATAATCAAAATACGCATCTATAGGACCTGTATAAATTATTTTTTCTGCCATAGAATCCAAGTCTGATTTGTTTTCTAAATAATCTGTATTTAAACGCACTTCAATGCCTTCTAAAATATTTTCTATCAACTTAGTATATCCACCTATAGGAATTCCCTGATAAAGAGCATTAAAATAATTATTATCAAATGTTAAACGTACTGGAAGACGTTTAATAATAAACGCTGGTAACTCTTTGCAATCACGTCCCCATTGTTTTTCTGTATAGCCTTTGACCAATTTTTCAAAAATATCTCGTCCTACAAGAGAAATTGCCTGTTCCTCTAAATTTTTAGGTTCACCTACTATTTCCTTCTTCTGTTCCTCAATTTTTGCCATAGCTTCATCCGGTGTAACTACTCCCCACATCTTATTAAATGTATACATATTAAAAGGTAAACTATAAAGCTCACCTTTATAATTTGCTACAGGACTATTTGTAAAACGGTTAAACTCAGCAAACTGTGTAATATATTTCCAAACTTTTGTATTATTTGTATGAAAAATATGGGCACCATAAACATGCACATTAATTCCCTCTACATTTTCAGTATAAATATTTCCTGCAATATTAGGGCGTTTATCTACAACAAGGACTGACTTTCCCCTAATTTTTGCCTCATGAGCAAATATAGCACCATATAAACCTGAACCTACTACCAAATAATCATATTTTTTCATTTCTTCACCACTTTCTTTTTTAGTACATAAAATATATTTAATATTACTGTTTTATTCATTAATATAGATATAACTATTGCAAAACCAATCATTATAAATGTAACAATATTATTACTAAAACAATTTAAGAACGTAAAAGCTACATTAACAATCATAATAAAATAAAATGATTTCCAATCAACAGAAATTTTGAAATATTTTTTTGTATGTTTTACTCGCATTGCCCACACTACAATATTCCCACATACAGTAGATAAACACGCTGCCCAAATGTCAATTACAGGTATTAATAATAAATTTACAATTAAATTGATAACTGCACCTACAATCGTTGTCTTCATTGCATTTTTGGTATCTTTAGCACTAATATATCCCGTTCCATAAAATCCTGCAAATGACGAAAATAATGATCCTAAATATAATATTCCTAAATACTGATACGAAGATTCATAACTTTTATTCATGAAAAACAAAATAATTATTTTAGATAACGGAATTAACACTGCTACTGCACAACACGCTAACTTCATATATGTATTAAAAACATTGGTATAGTAAGTATCTCTACCTTCACTATCATATTCAAGCACTGCCTGTTCCTGCCATGCTTGATAAAATAAAGAGTGCAGTATTGTAACTATAGACGGAAATTTATTTGCTAAAGAATAAATTCCTGTTGTTGCTGCACCTACCATCATTGTTAACATAATACGATCTGAAGCATTCATTATCCACCAACTTACACTATTTGGTACAAGCATAATTGAAAATGATAGCATTGAAAGTGCAAGTGTTTTATTAAATTTCATTTCCTTTAAATGTATTTTCTTTCTTAAAGAAAATATCAAATATAGTACATCTGAGCAATACGCTAATGTCATTGACCACAGCATACCTTGAACCCCAAATCGAAACACCATAACAAATAAAATATTTAACGACAACATAACCATTGTATAAATTATGCCTGATATAGCAAATACTTTATTTTCTTTTTCTCCCCTCGCAATAAATTGGAAACAATTATGCAAAGCAAACGCTGTTAAAAGAGCGATAAAAACAAATGTATATTTCCAGCGAAAT
Organism: Faecalimonas nexilis; assembly: GCF_059731825.1. Lineage (NCBI taxonomy): Bacteria > Bacillati > Bacillota > Clostridia > Lachnospirales > Lachnospiraceae > Faecalimonas > Faecalimonas nexilis. The sequence goes on from NZ_AP029189.1 coordinate 3,425,818, forward strand.
ATTGAACATACAACAAATGTTATTGTGTCTGTTAAAATAATAAACGTAAATAATAGTCCTAAACCTGATCCTAAAATATCACCATGTTCTTCATTTGATTTTAAAAGCCATCTCAAAAGTCCCTCATGTATTGCTAATATACATATAGGTGCAAGCAAATTCATAAAAGAAATAATCGTATCATATGTACCAAATTCTTCAGTAGTTAAATAGTATGTGTATAACGGCACAATTAGAAATGTTAAAACTTTTGAGCCAAAATTACTAACTGTATATATAAGGGTATTTTTTACCAATTTAGCTTCTCGACTTTGCTCCATTATGTCTCCTTCCCCCTTTCTTAATCAAATATAATTACCTTTTATTCATGAGACTTTTATAGATTCCATTTGGTAACATTTTTTTTAAAAATTTTTTTATCATTATATTTCTATAATAACGATAATTAATATTTTTTACAGCCCCATCAAATCCTTTTTTTTCTAATAACTCAAAAAAAGAACTTCTCTCTTTTGGACGACTATTAGGTTTTTCAAATGCTCTATTATATGGAATAGCTTCCATTGGGTCGATTTCTTCAATATTCATTACATCATACAAATCTAGTAAAATACTTTTTGCTTTATCTGTATTTACCAATAATACAGAAACTCCATCATATAACTGTTGTTTACCTACTCTCTTATCAGTTACTCCCCAAAAATCTGCTGCTGTAAAATCAGAAATACGTTCCTGCCCACAATACTTGCATCTGTAACAACTTTCTCTTAAAAAGATATTACTGTTAAATCCTACAAAATAAGTATCTGTATATTTATCTTGTGTTACACTTGTTCCATCCACAAAGAATAATTTCATCCGTGTTCCACTTCCAGCTTCCCAACCTTCTTTGCCTTCTTTAACTCTAAATCGGAAATCAATAATTTCTTTTCCATACTCTTCTTCTTTTGATTTAATATACTCTTCTACCACTTTTTTACTTGCAACACCATGGCATAAGACATCCAATGTTATCAAGTTTTTTTTATTTAATTTCCCCAAGAAACTATTCAACGCAGCAATTTGACAAGCCGTACCTGTAAACAATACTAATTTCCCCTGCTTTATTTGTTCTCTTACCACTGGAAAAATATGTGCAGTTTTGCTTTGATAATACTTACTTAGTCTTAACTTATCTAGCTCCCTATACCCATTTATTAACTCATGAGACACTTCTCTTGTTTTCGAATTAAAAATAGCTCCTACTACAATTCCGTCTCGATCTAGTACCCAATTTGCTAAAGCAGAAAATACTCCTCCTGAAGAACTTTTCATAAGTATTTCTCTATTTTTATGCCATGCCATATAAAATTTTGATATTTCCGTATTATGAACTACATTTTGAGGACATCTTTTCTCACATAATCCACAATTAATACATTTTTCAATGTCTATCACTGGATATAAAAAGCCCTCATTGTTTTCTTCCATACTTATGCATCCTTGAGTACAAACAGATGAACATACTCCACATCCAACACAATCTAATGTAGTACATATTTTCTTCTTTACAAAGTTATTCATCTGCTTCTCCAATCGATTTTTTTAAATACTCTAAAGATTTATTTTTATAAATATTTCTTGTTTTCCATACTGTCTCATAATCAATTTTTTCTGACCTATTTTTTATATCTTCTGGAGAAGCAACAATCCTATGAGATAATCCTAACATATCAAGGATGCTTGTTATTCTCTGATCTTTACTTTTTGGATCTCGAAGTGTATAAAATTCTGCTCCTAAATTTATCGAAAATAAAGTTCCATGATACGAATTTGTCAATACAACTTCCGCATTATAAATAAGTGACAAAAACTCTTTAGGGCCTGCTTCTATCATATTATAAGTTTTTTTATTTCCGACAAAATATGCCAGTGGAGTTATCATTACTAATATATATCTTCTATCTTCCGCAAATTTTTGGAGTTTAGGTAAAATTTCAGCTGTTTTCTTAACCCCATCTAATGCATAATATAATATATATTTTTTCCCTTTTAAATTTGCTGGTAACTTTCCCATTATGGGCATCCAATTATCCTTTTCTAATAATAAAGTAGGATCAATAACAGCTTCACTACTTATTCCAGCAACTTCCATTAATCTAGTGCATGATTCAGCTTCTCTAAAACTTATATGATCAAATGCTGCAATTTTGCTTGCTATCATTTTTAATTCATCAGAAGTCATATTAACAATTGAAGAGGCATATGATATTTTTTTCTTATTTGTAAAGGTAAGCAAATATGGATCCATGTAACTCCAATCTACTGAATCCAATTCATTGGAATGTTTATTCCAAATTTGATCACTACCACTTATGAATATATCAAATTGATTTTCAAAATTCTTCGCTTCATCTGGTTCTGCAAACTCATGAGTTAAATTAAGGCTTGAAATAAATTTTTCAAATCTATTTTTCCGATCTATATATTGTTTTATCTGAGGTAAATGCAGCATGTCCTTTAAAAAACTTTTCAATCCTTGCTTAGTATGTATTATACTATAATATTCATATTGTGACTTCATTCTATAATTGAGAATTGTAGCTTCATATCCTAATGTTTCTAAAATTTGTTGAGTTGCATATGCCTGAAGTACTGAACCAAAGTTATATGCGGAATGATATGTAATAATACCAATCTTTTTTTTCATAAAATAACTATCTCCCATTTTCTTTCAATGCCATAATACAAAAAAATTCTATTTTGAATATTTATTTCCTTCTTTAACAGAACATTTAAATATTTTATTAAGAATCATATGTATTCTAAATTTTAAAGAGCTGTCTGTTTGTATCATAGGTAATTCCTTAATCTTTAGGTTATTTTTTATTATCCATACATTCAATAAACGTTCTGTCAAAAATCCAAATATCCTTGCTTGATCAGTTGAATATTCTGAAATATCAATCAATGACTCGAATTTTTTCATTAAATCAAATAACCATTTTGCGTAGTCATCAAATAATTCTTTTTTGCAAAACATCATATTACAAGGATAAAAATAATTTTTTGAAAAAGCTTCTTTAAAAGCATCCTCATAATCAGGAAATTCTTCTTCAATTAATTTACCCAATATGTCTAAATCTTTTTTAAAATGATAGCGAGCATAATGCTCATATATTGTATCATCCTGAACATATAATCTATCCGCTACTAAGCAATCTACTTTATCAAGCATTTTTTCAAGCTCATCTTGAGTATAAAAATATTTTTTTCTAAGTGATAAACTATTCTTGGTAAAGAATCTTCTATAATGACAAATTCCCACATACGGATCTTTGCTATTTTTCCAAATCCAATAAAGACCTGTCAGTTCACAATAATTGCTGTTTTTTTCAGATATATTATCACCAACATCATCATAAATAAAATTTTTTCTTCTTTCAGGCTGTCGATATGCACCTACATATAAATATTGAAATCCTTCAATCATTTCCGAATTATTTAAGTATTTGTGTGTAATTGTAAATAATGCCATAAATCATTTCACCTCTTATCTATAAACCAATTCTTTATTATTAAAACTACTTGCAAGGAGATACATGATAACGAAACTATATAAATAATGTTGGTATACGAATAATCCATTAATTAGTGCAATAATCAATAAAAATAAGCTCAACAATATTGCATCCAATTTCTTCATATTTCTCCAAGATTCTCTAAATACGCAAAAGTATGAGTAAAAATAAACCCACACTCCAATAATTCCATTACATAATAAAACATTGACAAAATCATTATGTGCCCAAATTTGTAGTCCATATCTAGTTTTATTAATATAATAAACGTAATCAAAACCATTACCCACAAGCTTATTTAAAAAGTTTCCTTCTAAATAAGCATGTAAATCAATAACCCAAAAAGCAGTTCTACCATTAGTAAAAGCTTCTATAGGATTTAATGATGAATATTCATTTGTAGCACTTGTTGTCATCTTTTCTAAGAAACCGGAATTGAGAATAAAATATGATGCTACAATAACAAAAATCGGTAAAATAAGTAATTTTGCCGAAAATTTTTCAATACAATACCTATAAAAAAAGTACCAAATAACAGCTAATGATACAATATATGTTCTAGCACCAGATTGAAGAATTGCTACTGAACACGGAATTAGCCATACCATTTTAATAAAAACATTTTTATAATCCTTAATAAAAACTAATGTTAATGCTAATGATATACAACACGCACACGATAATGAATGTTCTGAATATGCAAATCCTCTGAAAAATGTACCTCCCCATGCTGTAGAGTATCCACTAGGTGTTAATAAACTATAAATAACAACAATATTATTAAGCGTAACTACAACTTTAATTAATTTTTTGCAATAAAAAAGTTCTTGAATAAGTTTATCTCGTACATATGGATTAGCTATTTTCATCAATAAAAGAATTACTATCATCCAATATATAGCATCATTGATGCTTTGTCCTCTATCAATTGAACTCATTAATAAATTTATTAATACTAATCCGCCTGACAAAAATAATACCATAATTTCTTTCTTTTTAGCCTGTTTTATATATAAAAGAAGAACAATCAATATTATAACAAAGCCAAGTATTCGATTTATTGGAAAAAAACTAGGCCATAAAGAATATGTGAATGTGGTAAATGAAAATAAAATAAAACACTGAATTAACACTCGATATAGTTTAATTTGTATCATATAACAAATCCCCCTGTATGAGTTAATTCTTTTTTCATTTTTTTCATCTTTTTATCATCTATACCACCTGATATAGTATATTCAAATTCATATATAGGGCTACTATTCATTGAAGCTTCTAATTTGTTTTTGTATTCCTCTATTGTTAAAATTTTTTTCGCTGGATTTCCAGCAACAACAACGCCTGAAGGTACATCTTTCGTAACTACAGAATTAGCACCTACGACTGAATTATCACCTATTTTCACATTTGGCAAAACTATAGACCTCGCACCAATAAAAACATTATTTCCTATAGTTATTCTACCAACTCTTGAATATCCTACTTGTTTCTTTGACGCTCCATCATGGGCAACTAGATATACCCATGACGCCAAAGTAACATTATTTCCTCTTTCAATTAACCACGGAAAATTAGCATCAATGTTGCATCCTTTTTCCATTTGAAAATCTTTTCCAACAATTAATCCTCTATTAATTAAACGTTTCAAATATATTTTTTTAATCAATTCTCTTATTTTACCAAACATCATTCATTCTCCAACACTTTAGCATACATTTGTTTTAGGTGAAAAATATGTGTAGATAATCCAAAGTTTTCTGTAATTAATTTATAGGCTTGATCCCCCATACTTTTACATAACATACTATCATTTAATAATACTTTTAGCTTATCTGATAATGCATCTATATCGCCAGGATTAATTAAAAAACCATTAACTCCATCTACAACAACTTCTGGAATAGAAGCAATATTAGTTGTAATACTCGGAATTCCATATGCCATAGTCTCTAATATAGACATTGGTAACCCTTCATTGTAAGAAGGAAGTACATTAATCGCTATGGTCTTATATATTTCTTGTTTTTCATTTGAGTCAATCCAGCCAACATGTGCAATCCATTTAGAAATGTTTAATTTATCAATTTCTTTATTTATTCCTTCAATGTCTCCATCTCCGCAAAGATAAAATTTCACATCATTTGGTAAATCTTCTTCTATATTTTTAATAGCATGTAAAAGATCATATGTTCCTTTTCTTTTTCCTAACCTGCCTAAAAACAAAACATTTTTAGCTTCTTTATTTCGTGGATTATTTTTATATGTTGGAACAGCATTATAAAGCACCTCAACTTTTGCATTAGGTGCCTTATTTGTTATCATAGAAACAAGCCTTTTACTCAATACAATATTCAGATCTGCCATCTCTAAAGTTTCTTTTACATATTTCTTTTTAGAATCTGACAACTGTGCATAAAATTCTTCAAATTCAGCTGCATGATGATGCATAATAGTTTTTACACCTAATTTTTTTAATGTTCTAACTAATATTGCTTTTCTAAAAAAGCTTCCTCTTTCTGCTGTATGCAAGTGTGCAATTCTGATATTTTTTGTTAATACAGTACATAAAATCTTTATATATGCAATCGCAAAATATGCAGCAACAATAATTTTATTTTTTTCTGTATGTGTTGGTATATATACTATTTCATAGTTGTCCCAGTCAGGGTAGTTCAAGTAGTTTTTAACTACAGATACCATGCCACCTTTAACTGATAATTCTGAACAACACATGAGTACTTTTTCTTTATTCTCGTGTTTCATTTTACCTGCTCCCGTACTTTTATTTAATCTACATTCATACACTAACTAAATAAAGTTCTATTCCTTATATTTAAAAATCAATGACAATATTTTTACATCATCAACAAAATATCTTTTAAACATTCTCTTTGGTTCCTGTAAAAAGCGATAAAACCATTCTAATCCATGATCACTCATCCATTTAGGCGCCCTATTAACATTTCCAGCCAAAAAATCAACTGTTGCTCCTGCACAAATCGAAACCTTTGCATCGTATTTTTGATAATTTTCATAAATCCATTTTTCCTGTTTCGGACAACCAAAACATGCAATTAATAAATCTGGCTTCTTTTCAGAAATCATATTATTAATTTTTCCTAATTCTTTTTCATCTTTCTCAAATCCAAACGGTGGTGCATAAGTTCCTACAATATTTATTTCCGGATATTGTTGTTTCAATTTTAATTTTGCTTTTTCCGCAATACCATCTTTACCTCCAATAATAAATAAAGAATATCCCTTACTAGCAGCTTCTGCACATAATAATGGGACTAAATCAGATCCAGATATTTTAGCCTTTACAGGTTTTTTATGAAGCTTTGAAATCCAAACTAATGGTTTTCCATCAACTAATACCATATCGGCACTATCTGTAATCTTTTTAAGATATGGATCATTCTCAATTTTCATAACAACATCCACATTTATAGCAACCACATACTTTTTTTCGCCACTTTCAATCATATTGTCAATTGCTGAAAGAGTTTCATTCATATCTACATTATTCACATATGTATTTAGTAATTTTTGTTTTTCCATTTTTTCTTCCTTATTCCTAACCAAAGAATTTATCTTCAAGCATCAAACACCAACAATGATAAATTGGTAGATGTAGCTCTTGAATCATATATGTTTCTGTCTCTGGGGCTTTAACTGCAACATCTGCTACCTTTGCAAGTTCTCCACCATTTGCTCCAGTAAGACCAATCACCTTAATTCCCAATGCTCTGGCAACTACCGTAGCCGGTATTACATTTTTACTATTCCCAGATGTAGAAATTCCTAAAAAGACATCTCCTTTTCTTCCAAATCCAAATAACTGCTGCGCAAATACTCCTAATCCATCTACATCATTTATGTAAGCAGTAGTTAACGCTTCGTGTGCTACCAATGGAATTGCCATCAAGGAACACTCCAGATTATTTGCGAGTTGTGTTCCTCTTTCTGGATCAATCGCAATAAGTTTATCTGCAAATTCCTTTTTAACTGGACGAGGAGTTTTAAATCTTTTCATCAATTCACCAGCTATATGCTCTGAGTCCGCCGCCGAACCACCATTTCCTGCAATCAACAGTTTCCCACCGTTTTCGTAACATTCTTCCATGACTAAATACGCATCAATGATAGACTGTTCAATGCTTTTTAATACAGGATATCTTTTTACTAATAAATCAATATGTTTCTGTAATCTTTCTTCTAGTTTTCTCATTACTCTAAAACTCCTTTTTACCAATTACAACATTTTATCTACAAACTCTTTTAATGATGAAACAGTGTAATCCTGTTTATAATCCTGACTACCAATTAATACTGTTTTACATCCAGCATTTTTTCCTGCCAGAACATCATTTTCACCGTCACCTATCATCCAAGATTTCTCTAAATCTATGTTAAAATCTTCTGCTGCTTTTATAAGCATACCTGGCTTCGGTTTTCTACATTCACATTCTATCTTTAATTCGGGTCTTTCTCCTTTATATCCTTTGTGTGGATGATGTGGGCAATAATATAATCCATCTATATATGCACCAGCTTTGCCTAATAAGGTTTCCATTTTATTATGAATTTCTTCCAGTTCCTCAAAGCTTACTTCTCCACGAGCAATCACTGGTTGATTTGTCACTACAATCGTCAAATATCCTGATTCATTAATTTTTTTTATTGCTTCCGCTACACCATCAAGTAGTTCAAACGCATCTATATTTCTCAAAAATCCAACATACTTGTTGATTGTTCCATCTCTATCCAGGAAGATAGCTTTCTGTTTATTCTTTAAGTTTTTCCCTTGAACATTTCCGGCTTTAAAATCCACGCACACCGCATAGTATCTGTCTGGTGTTCCCATATCTTTTACATATTCCGGGCTGTCATAGCAAAACATTTTGCCTGTTCCGGATAAAGGTTTTAAAAGCTGTCTATCTAAATCAATTTTAGGAGTATCAATATTTTGTTTCAAAATTTCCGGTGACATCACATGAAGGCCAGCGTTTACTCTGTTTTTATAATACAATGGTCTTTCATCTTCTTTTGCCAGCCACTTCTGTACAATACCATTTTCATTTGCTATAATCAGTCCACTATCATACGGATGACTATTAGGATGAGTAAATAAAGTAACCAATCCACCATGGGATTTATGGAATTCAACAAAACGATTAAAGTCCACATTAAACATAGCATCTGCATTTAAAAGTAGAAAATCTTCTGTCAGCTTATCTTTAATCTTGAATAAAGCTCCTGCATTTCCTAATGGCTCTTTTTCAAAATAGTATTCAATATTCACTCCAAAACTTTTACCTGTTACTGGTGAAATACCACTTCCATCACCAAAATAATCCATTATTATATTACCCAAATGACTCACAGTGAGAATAATATCTTTAAATCCTTGATCTCTTAAACATTCAATTTCATGTTCTAAAACAGGTTTGCCTTCTATTTTGATCATAGGTTTTGGAATATCACTGGCAACTGAAGAGATTCTTGTTCCCTTTCCACCAGCCATAATTACAACTTTCATGTTATATTTCTCCTTACACTAATGGTTCATATGATTCTGGAGTGTAATGAATAACTCTTGTCCCTCCATCTTCAAAAGAAAATGGAATATACATTAATTCCTTCATTGCTTCTCTAACTTCTGCTTGTTTTTCTGGTTGCACATAAAATACTAAGAAACCGCCTCCGCCTGCACCAAGTAATTTTCCTCCTAATGCACCAGCTTTGATTCCTTTTTCATACAGAATATCTATATTACTTGTAGAAACTGCATTTCCTGTTTGTCTTTTTAATTTCCATGTATGATCTAACATTCGTCCAAATTCATCTAAATCGACTGTTTTATCTGTTAATACCTTTTCCGCATCATCTACTAAAGAAAGCATTTCTTTAAGCTGTGCTGTCTTGTCTACTTTTCCTGCTGCATTTGCTTTCTGAACATCTGATGAAAAACGTGTAAAACCAGTAAAAAACATCATCAAATTCTGATTAAGTTGTTTTTTTCTTTCTGGCGAAATAATTAACGGAAGCACATCATAGCCTTCATCTGTAAAGTTAATACGATTAAAACCTCCAAATGATGCTGCTATCTGGTCTTGCCAACCACCAGCTTCCTGACAAAGCTCTCTTTCCAAATAAATTGCTTCATCTGCCAGTTTTTTCTTATCAGCATATTTTCCTTTTAAAGCATAAAAAGCATTTAACATACCTACTGCAAAAGAACTACTTGTTCCCAAGCCAGAACGAGCAGGTAAATCAGCCTCATATGTTAAACGAATTTCATGCATATCCAAAAACTTCATTGCATTTTTGATTGCCGGATGCTGAATATCTTCTATTTTAGTTACTCTTTCTGTTTTTGAATAAGAAAGTTCCGTTGAATAATCAAAAAAGCGTGGTAAATGGCGTACATTTACATAACAATATTTGTCAAATGTTGTTGATAACACGGAACCTCCATTTTCCCGAAAAAATGATGGCATATCGGTTCCTCCACCAAAAAAGGACATTCTAAAAGGTGTTTTTGTAATAATCATTTTAATTCTCCTTTTTATTATATTTATAACTTATCTAATTTATTTTTCTATACAGCTTGTTTTAACAAGCTGTATAGTTTTATCCTCAACTACATAGAACCATCTTTTCTAAATACAACCAATATTGTCTTCAGTAATATTTTTATATCTAGCCCAATGTTCCAATTTGTGATATACTCTTTATCAAGACGAACGACTTCTTCAAAATCGGTAATATCACTTCGTCCGCTTACCTGCCACATGCCAGTGATTCCAGGCTTAATTGCCAATCTTGCACGATGGTGAAGCTCATACAAATTTGTTTCAGAAATAAGGGGTGGGCGAGTACCTATAATCGACATATCGCCACGTAATACGTTAAAGAATTGCGGAAATTCATCTAAACTTGTTCGTCTGATAAAATCACCGATTCCAGTCTTATGTGTTCCATCTGGAAGAATCTTATTTCCAATAACTCGTGGGTCAAAATCCAATTTGAACATCTTTTCATCACCCAGTTTGTTATCTTTCATCAGTTCAGCCTTACGTTCTTCTGCATCCATATACATGCTTCGGAACTTATACATTTTGAATCTCTTTCCATTCTTTCCTACACGTTCCTGTGCAAAGAAAATCGGTCCCGGTGATGCTATGTAAATTGCTGGAGCAACAAATATAAATAAGATTCCGGTAATCAAACATCCTACCAGCCCTCCGGCAATATCCATCAGTCGTTTCAACATCAGATCTCTTGTAGATGCATAGTTAATACTGGTAGTCAGTACTGTATAATCTCCAACTTTTTCTACAAACTGTTTTTTCCCCGGCACGCTTTGTACCTTTGCAAGATTTAGGTGTACTGTTACTCCGGTTTCCGTAAACTGCTCGATCAGTTCTTTTGGATATGGAACTACACCGGATGTCACAATCAGAACTTCATCAATCCATTCTTTGCAGACATATTCAGCAGCATTTTCCATATTTGCTACTACTTTCACACCATCAATATACTTTCCTGTCATTTCCTTATCTATCACAGCAATTCCAGCAATCTTATACCGGGCATAATTATGCTCTTTCATGCTCTCTACTACTGCACTCACTACATCTGCTGAAACAACAAGAAGTAATGAACGATTTTCACCATCTTCCATTTTCTTTCTAAGTAAATGTTTCCACAGCTCTCTTACCAGATAAGTAAGTAGAATATGGATAACGATATTCAGTATCAATGCCAGTCTGGAATATTGCTGTCCTTCCTGAAGCATAAACAAATAAAGCAATAAACATGCTCCAAGAATTACTCCATGCTGTGCTGTTACAACAAAATCTTTATAGTACCCTCTTTTCAAAACGTTTTTCAATGTTCCCATTGCAAACAGCACTACCAAATCTGCTACTTCCATAAAGACAGCCATATTTCTGTAAAGAATTAGCTGGTATGGATTAGCTCCATATCCGCTTAACACATACGCCAGAACGAACGCCACCTGCAAGCAGATCAAGTCCAAGATGATAAAATCCACATGTTTTATCCATCCTGTAGAATCTTTTCTATACATACTTTCTTTCCCCTTTACTCATTTTTCAGATCCCATTACGTTCGTTTTCAACTAACTGCTACAATCCTCTGACTTACCAACGAACAAAGACTTTTTATAAGAAAATACACAGTCTTTCACAGAACTTTGTATATTACATTCAATACTACTAAGAAACAATCTATGCCCAGCACATAACCCAATTATCAGGGCAGGCAAAGCACAATAATCATTTCTTCCCACGGACCTCTTTGATAGAACTCTTTTGTAGAACTCTTGATCAGATAAATCACACTATAAAAGAACAATAACAGCAACAACGGTATTCTTCCATCCATTGGAAACTCCGTCTGCCAAATATCACGATATCGAATATAATTTGCTGTAAAAAAACTAAGCAAAATAGCTGCTAAATCAAAAAACAGCAACACAGTTCTGGAAAAATGTTCCTTTTCAGATTCCAAACTTGTTTTTGATGATTTTTTAGATGTTTTTTTGCATCATCATGAATATTTCCCTCTCCTCTCGCATACCTTAATATTATAACTAACAAACAAAACACTCTCAAAAAAGGAGAATATCTTATGACTTCTTTCAAAATGCAATTAAAAATCTGTATTGCCTCTATTATCAGCTCACTTTTTATAGTTGGCAACTTATTTTTATTCAATCACATCTTGATTACGCACCACGTCATTTCTCGCTAATTGTAATTTTAATAAAAATTTAATATGATGTCAAATCAAACCTTTCCACCCTCTGTTTTGCCACAAAAAAAGCACAATTTCCGATACAAATGCGGAAGATTGTGCTTTTATTTCTAGTCAATGATGTCAGTTCTGCAGATGCACGTTCTCATATGTATGACTTCATATTTATGCAAAAATCAGTCCCACCATATACAAAGAACCTTTCTGTCCTAAGACAAAAAGATTCTATCAAATACTTATCCCCTACGGTACCGACTGTATTCGACAATTTTCTCCTTTAGGATACCATACCGAGAAACTATTGTCAATGATTACCATCATCTCTCAGCTCTAAAGTGTCCTCTTCCGAACTCCCTTTCAGTTTCCCGGCAATCACATGTAACACCAGCGCCAGCAAAATCATACTCCCCGCTGCGATTTTTCCCGGAACAGTAACAACCGCCGCCAGTATTCCGCCAAGCATCGGCACACTCAAAGTGACTTTCCCAAGGAAGTTCTCATAGCTTACCGGCTCCATATCCTCTTTTGCATTCGCATCCCCTTTGGTGACAAACTCACCGGATACACTGTTGTTGGACACAACACGGTGCGTGATGATTGAACCATTCTCTAAAGAGCCGTAAAATGCAATCACATCACCTTTTTCGATTCCGGACGGAGCCGTATTTTTTACATATACAAGGCTGCCTGTCGGAATTTCCGGCTCCATACTTCCACTGATCACTGTGTAGATCTGATACCCCGCAATCCGCGGAACTGTCAGCGGAATACATACGACAATGACAAGCGCCAGAAGAATTGTTCCCACGACACTGCACACCGTCGCTGCAATTGGTTTTTTCATCTGGTCTCTCCCTTTAGAATGTCTTATTTCTTTTTAAATCGTTTCACATATACAAATCCGGCTGCCGCCAATGCAGTTGCTGCTGCCACTGCGATTGTTGCATAGATTGGAATACAGTTTGTTGTGCTTCCCGGACGATCCAGATCTTTGTTGTCCAAAGGCACATCTTCATCGTCCAAATCTACTACATTTTGTGGAACATCCTCGTCCGGAACTTCTGTTGTGCCCTGCGTGTCTCCGTTTGCTGTATTTCCACCGGTTGTTGTTCCCGCATTTTGTCCGGCATTGCCGCCTGCGGTTCCTGTCGTTCCGTCCGGTCTTGTGATCACTTCCGTCTCAGTTGTCACCGTATCCTCCGGAACCGGCTCATATACGAATGTAAATACATTTTCTGCTTCATTCTTGCTCAAGGTCTTTGTCAGGTTGTAAGCCTGTGGCTGATAACCTTCAATATAGTGGTAGGCAACCATCGGTCTGTCGCCGACGTTTCCGTATAAAACCTCCTCTTATGAAATTGTTCAGGAGATTTCCTTCCTCGAAAACTCCTGCTTGTAAAATTTGTGAATTGAAAGCATGAATTTTCTGAAAGGACGGATTTTTCTAAAATCCGCTATATGAAATGTACTAGATTCCGGTTAGAACCGGTTAGAATAAATAGAAAATATAATGCTTTTTTTCATCATATCATTGAACTCTCTGGCTTGCAAGAACTTTTAAAGTGCTCCTTGCAAAGCATCTTTTATTACACAGGATGCAGATTCCTTGCATAGAATATAAAACACCACGCAACTGAGGTGACCCCCAAAAGTTAGACTTTTGGGGGTCGGTTCAAACCGCGTGGTGTCTCACATTTTATTCTGCATATCCTTCCGGATTATTTGACTGCCATCTCCAAGAATCCTCGCACATCTCATCAAGTCCTCTTTCTGCTACCCAGCCAAGTTCTTCTTTCGCTTTTGTTGGGTCTGCATAACATGATGCAATATCGCCAGGTCTTCTCGCCTTGATCTGATATGGAATCTCTTTTCCGCATGCTTTTCCGAATGCTTTTACCATATCAAGTACAGAGTATCCGTTTCCTGTTCCAAGATTGTAAACTTTCACTCCTGCTTTTTCTTCAATCTTCTTCAAAGCTTTTACGTGTCCAAGCGCAAGGTCTACTACGTGGATGTAATCACGTACCCCTGTTCCATCCGGTGTATCATAATCATCACCGAACACTCCAAGGCATTCCAATTTGCCAACCGCTACCTGTGTGATGTATGGCATTAAGTTGTTGGGGATTCCTTTTGGATTCTCTCCGATTGTTCCGCTCTTATGTGCTCCAACTGGATTGAAGTAACGAAGTAATACTACGTTCCATTCTGAATCTGCTGTATGAAGATCTGTTAAAATCTGTTCCAGCATTGATTTTGACCATCCGTATGGATTTGTGCACTGTCCTTTTGGGCATTCTTCTGTGATCGGTACAAATGCAGGATCTCCATAAACTGTTGCAGAAGAGCTGAAGATAATGTTCTTCACGCCTGCATTTCTCATCGCATCACAAAGCACCAAAGTTCCTGCAATATTGTTATCATAATATTCTAATGGTTTCGCTACAGATTCACCTACTGATTTCAATCCTGCAAAATGAATTACTGCATCAATCTCTTCTTTCTCAAAGATATTTTTCATCGCTTCTGCATCACGAATATCTGCTTCATAGAACTTAATTGTCTTTCCGACAATCTTTTCCACACGGTCTAACGCTTCTTTACAAGAATTACATAAATTGTCTACTACAACCACATCATATCCTGCACTGATCAGTTCAATACATGTATGGCTTCCGATATATCCTGCTCCACCTGTTACTAAAATCGTCATAATTGTATCCTCCTTCTAATCATCTTGTTAACAAGGACGAGAGTTTTTCTCCCGCCCTTTATTATAATACTTCACTCTAATATATACAACTATTTTGTTTCAAAACATTTTTTCTGTTATGAATTGTATTTTTTAATGATTTCCTGCATTGTATCCCATTTTGCTTCCATGTCTTCTACCAGTTTAAACTGTGTACGACATCTGTCAAGGTTATGGTTCTCTCTGTGGATCTTAAAGTATGTATCTCCCTGAAGGTGGTCAGTAAGGAATCTCATACCACATTCAAATGTCATTACTTTTGCTCCCATCGGCATCATTTCAATTTCTTTCTGTGTCAATTTGCCGCCGCATCCTTCAATGAAACCTTTTGCATACACATCAAACAATTCCATATCACAAGATACTTTTGAAAGATCCTGCTCGTCTTCTGCTGCTGTGCTTGCACCAAAACGGATAGAATCACCAAAGTCATTCATTGCAAGTCCCGGCATAACAGTGTCTAAGTCGATCACACAGATACCTTTTCCTGTCTTGTCATCAATCATGATGTTATTCAATTTTGTGTCATTGTGAGTAACACGAAGTGGAAGTTCTCCATTTGCAAGCATATCTCCGAATACATTTGCAACGTCTTCATGTGCAAGTACAAAATCGATTTCTTTCTGTACAGATGCTACACGTCCGCACACATCTTCTTCTACCGCTTTCTTGAATGTAGCAAATCTTGCTTTTGTATCATGGAAACCTACAATCGTCTCGTGAAGTGTCTCTGCCGGATAGTCTGCGAGCAGTCTTTGGAAATTACCAAATGAAACTGCGCTCTGATAGAAATCTTCCGGTGTCTCTACCTGATCATAGCTTGTTGCCCCTTCGATGAATTTATATGCTCTCCAGTAATCTCCCTGTGAATCCACAAAATATGGTCTGTTTGCTACAGTGCGAATTACGTTCAAAGTCTCTCTTTCCGGGTCTCCACCGTTCTCGATAATCTTTTTGCGCAGATAAGAAGTCACTCCTAAAACATTCTCCATAAGTTCTACCGGTTTTGTAAAAATGGATTTGTTCATGCACTGTAAGATCACGCGCAGTCTTCCCATCTCCCCGATATCAAATGTCAAAAGGAATGTATCATTGATGTGTCCGTTTCCATATGGTCTTTGTTCAATCAATGTCCCTTCAAATCTAAAATTTGCAATTGCTTCATCTATTTGTCTATCTGAAATTCTTCCCATTATTTTTCTCCCCACAGGTTCTCTGGATACAAACCTGATTCTTTCATATTTTTAATCGCATTCACTACAACCGGTTTATCTTCTTTATATGTCACTCCGTACCATTTGTCTGCTGATGTCAGAACTGCCACTGTTGCACGGTCTTCTGCAAGCAGATTACTTACAACTGTCGGAAGGAAGTATTCACATTTCAAAGGATTTGTCTTAAGTCCTTCATCTAAAAATGCTGTAAATCCGTTCTTAATCTCCTGAAGGATGCTTGCTGTGAATCCCCACATATTCATAGAAACAATGCTTCCTTTTGGAAGTTCTGTCCATGTCTCTCCTTCATCTTCTGTGTACGCCGCTCCGTCTCCTTTTTTCTCGATGCGTGTTCTTTCCACAACGCTCACAAGTTCTCCGGCTTCATTCATCGTGCAGACACCACGTGCCACATGACCGTTCTCAGTCAATGTATTTTCTAATTGATAACCTACCATTGTGTAACGGAATTTATCATCGTCTTCGTGTGTTGACAGATAGTCATAAATTTTCTGGAATGCATCTCTTCCATAGTAATCATCTGCATTGATTACTGCGAAAGGTCCGTCAATCTCATCGATACAGCTGAATACTGCATGTGCTGTTCCCCATGGTTTCACACGTCCTTCAGGCACTTCATATCCTTCCGGCAAGTTATGTAAATCCTGGAATACATAAGACACTTCCATTACTTCTTCCATACGTTTTCCGACAGCCTCTTTAAAATCAGCCTCATTTTCTTTTTTAATGATAAATACTACTTTTTCAAATCCCGCTTTTTTTGCATCATAGATTGAGAAATCCATAATGATATGACCTTGCTCGTCCACCGGATCAATCTGTTTTAATCCGCCATATCTGCTTCCCATTCCTGCTGCCATAATTACTAATACTGGTTTTTTCATGATTAAGACCTCCAAACCCCAATTTCTTTTCTATCTTTTATTCTAGTACAAATGTCTTTAAAAATCTTTATCTGATTAATCTCTATGTTTGTATTATTTACACTTTTTCTTTGCATTCTAGAATTCTATAAGATATAATATCATTAAAAACGCCTAAAATACAAGGGAGAAGATTTATATGAGCAATCGACGTTATGGTCTTGAGGAGACCGAACTTGAAAAACTGAATATCCGTTTACTATATATCACTCAAGCTCGATATGATACAGACTGGCACAGCATTGCCCATACGCATCATTTTACAGAATTATTCTATGTCGTTCAGGGCAGTGGCTATTTTCTTGTGGAGGATAAAAAATTTCCGGTCAAAGAAGATGACCTCGTCATCATCAACCCAAATGTTTCTCATACAGAGCTGGGCAGCAAAGGCAGACCACTTGAGTATATCGCACTTGGAATCAACGGCCTGAAATTCAAAGATGGGAATCTTGACACCACCTATGATTACAGTCTGCATAATTTTCATGAATATAAAGAAGAATTCTCTTTTTACTTAAAGACACTTCTTCGGGAGATTCAAAATAAAGGAGAGTATTTCGAAACTGTCTGCCAAAATTTATTGGAGGCGCTTGTATTAACATTGGTTAGAAGAACAAAGAAACAGCTGTCATTCACACCAACAAAAAAGATTACAAAAGAATGTCGTTTTGTCGAACAATATATTGATGAGCATTTTATGGAAGATATTACACTTCAGACGCTGAGTGATCTCACTTATTTGAACAAATATTATCTTGTTCATGCATTTAAAAACTATAAGGGAGTGTCTCCAATCAATTATTTGATTAACCGAAGACTTGTTGAAGCCAAACATTTACTTGCTACAACCAATTATCCAATCTCCAAAATTGCAGCTTCCATCGGCTTTTCTTCCCAATCCTATTTTTCCCAGGTTTTTCGAAAAGAGACAGGCATGTCGCCAAATGCCTACCGACAAAATGAAGAGTTACAAAAAGACACCGGACAATCATAATCCGGTGTCTTTCTATCATAATCTCTATTTATATCTGTGGTTGTATACGAACAAAAGAGTCAGCAGCCCAACAAGTCCAACAAGTTCCATCACAAGACCTGAGACTGAGATATTTCTTTGTCCAATAATGATCAGAGCCAGGCAGACAACAAATACGATAATCATAATAATGTTTCTTACTGCATTATTCATCTCATCTACCTCCTAACCTTTCAATCCACCGAGAGTCATACCCTCTGTCAAACGTTTCTGAACACAAATGTACAGAATCAACGTTGGCAACATAACGATTACAAGACCTGCATACATGATACCATAGTTTGTTGCTGTTCTCTCTACTGCCATCAGGTTCTTAAGTCCCATAGCAAGAGTGTCATTACCATCCATCAATGTGTAAGCAATGATATATTCATTCCAGAATGACAGGAAGTTAAACAAGATTACTGTAATAATACTTGGTTTTGCCATTGGAATCATAATCTTTGTCATCGTCTTAAAGTGACCACATCCATCGATGTAAGCGGCTTCCTCAAATCCTTTTGGAAGTGTCTTAAAGTACCCACTCAACAGATAAATCGTAAATGGAAGGGCACTTGTCGCATAGATAACTGCCAAAATAAAACGGTTATTCAAAAAGAACTCTACTCCCAACGCTCTGTTTGCAGAACTTAACATCAAGAAAATCGGCACTACAATGTAGTTGATGTTTACAAAAAGTCCCGCCATAAATGCACCGTTTAAAAATTTTCTTCCTTTAAAATTAAATCTTGCAAGTACATAAGATGCCGGAAGTGCAAGCACCAACAGCAGTAACAATGCAATTGCTGTTACAATTACAGAATTCAAAAAGAAAGTTCCCATGTTTGCATCTTGGAATGCCGTGATAAAGTTCTGATAATGAAACGTCTTCGGCAAAGCCCACGGATTTACATCTCCACCAATGAATTCTGCATTTTTTTTCAAACTCGCCATAAACACCCATGCAACTGGCACAATAATGGAAACTGCCAAGGCAAAAAGAGCTACATAGATTAATATTTTAGATATAATTTTTCCTGGTTTTTTCTTCATCTTTTCGCTCTCCCTTCCTAAAATTCATATACTTCACGGTCAGTAATTTTATTCACAATTCCTGATAATACAAATGAGAAGATAAATACTACTACACCGATTGCCATTCCGTATCCGTATGCACCATTTCCATATGCCTGTTTATACATATAGTTCAAGAATACTTCTGTTTTTCCATTCGGTCCACCATCTGACATAATCTGAACAAACAAGAAACTCAAGTTGATTGTACTGATAATGTAGAATGTAAGTGTTGTACGGATATTGCTCCAAATCAACGGGAATGTAATCTTAGAGAACATCTGAAGTTCTGTTGCACCATCAAGCGATGCCGCCTCATAATAATCCGGTGGAATTGCAGCCATACTTGCCATATACATAACCATATAATAACCGATTGCCTGCCATACCAACGCAAAAATTACCGAATAGATTACAATGTTAGATTCGGACATCCAGTTTCTCGCCAAGGCATCTAACCCGATTGCTCTCAAAAATGTGTTTAACAAACCAGTAGTCGGATTATAAATCGCTCCAAAAATACCAGCAATAACAACTATACTTAAAATATTAGGAATGTAAAAAATAATTCTAAAAAAGTTGTTTCCCTTAAAGTTTCCTCTCTGTAATAATGTTGCAAATAAAATTGCAAGCACAATTGTGCAGATTGTCACAAGAACAATAATCAAAATAGAGTTCTGCATCGCCTGTAAGAAGTTCTTGTCTCCCATTAATGTCTTAAAGTTCTCAAATCCAATAAATGTTTGTTTATTTGTAATACCTCCCATACGATACAATGACATTCTAAATACATTGACTGTAGGGATAAAAATAAACAGAGATACTAAAATAACTGCTGGAGCAAGACAAATAAAAATAAATTTTCTTTCTGCGCTTTTTCTGTTCATATATCTTCCTCTTTCTCCTAGAAAAGCGGTGAGTTATTGGAACTCACCGCTTTTAATAAACATTCAAAATTTACTTTGAGTCTTATCTTAATTATTGAAGATTCTCTAAGCATTTTGTCCATGCATCAATCAATTGTTGTTGATAAGCGTCTGCTGTTAAGTCACCAGTGTTAAGTGCATCAATTGCTCCGTATACTGTCCCTTTCATATCAAAGCCATCGATAGCTTTTGTTGTTGCCCAAGTACCAGCTACTGCATTATATCCTTCTGAAGATGCTAATGTGTATGTATCTTTAACAACACCATCCTCCAATTTGTCAGATGCCCCAAGAACTGGTGACACAATCGGTGTTGCGACTTTTTCGCCTGTTTCTTTATTCTCAACTTTGTTAGCTAACATAAGATCTACTACTTCATCTGAGTACATGAATTTGATAAATTCTTTTGCTAATTCCATGTTAGGAGCTTCAGCCGGTACCCACATTTGCTCTGTAAATGTGTAGATATAATTCTCCTGATCAGCTGTAAATTTCGGCGGTGCCATCATTCCCCAGTTAAATCCTTCCGGAGTAGAGTTTGCCATCTCTCCAATCACCCAGTTACCGTTTGGCATAAATAATGCCTTATTATCAATTACTGCCTGCTGATTAATTTTGAATCCACCGTCAGCATTTGCATTTGCAACTGTATCTGACCATAAATATTCTGGTGAAGCCAATTTAGCAATTGTATCAATAACTTGTTTTCCTTCTGCTGATGTCCATGTGTTTGCATCATAGTTAACAGCTTTGTTGTAGAATTCCATTCCACCAGCCTGAGCTAACATCTGATACATTGTTGCATCAAAATAACCTGGTTGTGGATATGTAAATAATGCAATTCCATCTTCTTTTGCCTGTTCACCAAGTGCAAAGAACTCATCCCATGTTGTTGGAAGTGTGTATTTTCCTTCACCAAACATGTCTTTGTTGTACCATAATCCTGTTGGTGTATAGATAATCGGTGCAAGATAAACTTTTCCGTCACCATATGGCTGAGCTGCAGCATTTTCTGTAATGCCACCAACCAACTTGGATTTCAGTTCATCATCAAACACATCTGAAATATCTGCGATTGCATGCTCTTTTAACATCGTCTCTGTGAAACCGCTTTTTTGTCCTAAGTTGTAGTATACAACGTCCGGAATATCTCCATTCTGGAAATCTTTTGTAAGATCCTTGTCCAATTCAGAAGATAACTCTAACTGAACGTCTACATCTTCGTGAGATTCTTCAAAAGCCTTTTCAATATTTTCCCAAATTTCAGTACCGTTACCACCTTCAAAAGCAGCAAACTTTAATACTTTTTTTCCATCTTCATTTGCATCTTTACTATCGTCTTTGCTTCCGCAACCAACTGCCATAGATGCAACCATAGCCACTGAAAGTAACATAGCTACAACTTTTTTCATTTTCATAACAATTTCCTCCTTAATTGTTCATTCTGTTTATTTCTTGATATTTATCTTACACCACTACCGTCATTTTTTCTATACGAATTTTGCTCTATATTTTATATATATTGCTTTTCCATCCATATTTTTAGATTAATTACTCAAAAAGATTGCTTTTCCGACAAAAACTTTTTATCATATTAAATAAGAAGATTTTTATTATATTTATAGAAAGGATTTATGCTTTTATGACACAACCTAATATTTTACTTCTTATGTGCGATCAATTCCGTGGGGACTGTTTATCTTACTCCGGACACCCAGATGTAAAAACTCCTTACCTTGACAGTCTGGCTGCACAGGGCGTTTCTTTTGATAATGCCTACTCATCCTGTCCAAGTTGTATTCCGGCAAGAGTGGCACTGTTTACCGGGAAGAGTCAGGAAGGGCACGGTCGCGTCGGTTATGAGGATGGAATCGACTGGAATTACGAACATATGATGGCAGAGGAATTCAGCTCAAACGGTTACCAGACAGAATGTATTGGAAAAATGCATGTGCACCCCGCAAGAAAGCACTGCGGCTTTCAAGGCCTCAAACTCCACGATGGATATCTCGGGCATTATCGCAGTCAAAACATTCCGCATCATCAGCATCAAGAGGTTACAGACGACTATCTCTATTACTTAAAAGACAAGCTCGGACAACATGCTGACATTACCTCAACTGGGCCGGAATGTAACTCCTGGATTGTGCATCCTTGGATCTATGACGAAAAATTGCATCCCACCAACTGGACAGCAGACGAAAGCATCCGTTTTTTGCAAACCCGCGACAGAACAAGACCATTTTTTTTAATGACTTCTTTTGTCCGTCCTCACCAGCCTTTCGATCCGCCACAAACCTATTTTGATTTGTATAGAGACAAGGAACTGCGAGCTCCGGCACAGGGAGATTGGGTAGACCCTACCCTCACCGAAAAGTACGGTTTTATAAAAGATTCTATTTTTGGCTGCAATGATTCCGAATCACGCCGCCTTGCAATGGCCGGATATTATGCATGCATCACACATGTGGATCACCAAATTGGGCGCATTCTCACCGCACTCGCCGAAACAGGCGACTATAACAATACTATAGTCTTATTTTTGGCAGACCACGGAGAATTGCTTTTTGATAATAACTTCTATCGAAAAGCACTCCCTTATGAAGGAAGCACACACATTCCTTTACTTGTGCACGTCGGAAAAAATGTTCAGAACATTACACCTTTCCGAAGCGACACACTCACAGAATTACGGGATATCATGCCTACAATCTTAGATTTTGCCGGCATTCCAATTCCCGACAGCGTGGATGGTTTTTCACTTGCACCTGAAATTCTTGGAGAAGAGAAAAACGAACGCGAATTTCTCCACGGCGAACATAGTTTTCACTCTAGCTTATCTTCTCAGTTCATCGTAACTAAAACAGATAAATACATATGGTACAGTGAAAAAAATGAAGAACAATATTTTAATCTAGAAAAAGATCCAAGAGAAGAGCATAATGCAATCAACGATACCAAATATCAAGAACGGATTGCATACCTTAGAAGCGTCTTAATTCAGGAACTGAAAGATCGCGAAGAGGGCTACAGTGACGGAGCTTCCCTCAAAACAGGATGCACTCCTTTAAATAGCCTTTCACACATCTTGAAATGATTATGCTTCTTATAAAATCAATTATCGCTACGCCAAACAAACAGTTTGACGTAGCAATAATTAGTTGGAATCAGCACATAAATTCCCACTATGACTACTTATTCATTTTGCCACTATATGCCTGCATGATATTTTCCAATAACATAGCCCTTGTTACAAATCCATCACCTTTTGAAACAGGCGTGATATATGAAACTTTTTCCATTACATCATTCAACTCCACATCTCCACATAACTTTCCATTTTTGTCTCGGTTCATTTCCACATCAATAACAACTGTTCCTTGCTTTAACCATTCTTTTTTCACTAACTTTGCTTGCCCCATAGCAGATACCACAATATCCGCTTGTCTCACTTCTTCCCAAAACAACAGCTTTTTTCCCTTGAGGATTCTCTAACCCAATTTCTTCTAAAATTCGGATAATTCCTTTCGGCGCACAAGGAACAAACGTGTTATCTCCGATATATAATTTACCCACATTTTGCGTATGAAAACCGTCCACATCTTTTATCTTTTAGCGGACTAATTGTTTCAAGCACACGTTTTTAATCAATATATTCCGGCAGTGGTAACTGTACCAGTATTCCATCAACAGTATCATCCGTATTTAATTCTCGTATTTTAGATAAAAGGTCATTCTCTGAAATATAATCATATCTCAAAGTAGTGTTGAGTATTCCAACTTCCTCACAATCCTTACTTTTCCTTTAACATACGCATTACTTGCTTGGTTATTACCTACTAAGATGACCACTAGTTTAGGTAATCTTTGATTTTTTTCTTGCAATTTATCAATATCTCCTTTTATTTTGCCTTTAATTTTTTCTGATATATCTTCTATAAATTATTTTTTCATGGTATTTTCCTTTCGTATATTTTATCAGTATCGTTCTCTCCAGAGTAGTCAAATAAAATTCAAAATTTTTGCTTTATATCAAATACCATTTTTTCTTTGTTCCTTTTCTTTTCAGTTATACAATAGTATAATAATACGTTAGGTAAACAATCAAGGAGATTGAATTTATGAGAAATAAAAATTATTATTCAAACGGTTCGCCCCAAAACATGATAAAAGTATAGTAAGCGCAAAATAATTCGACGGATTGTGTTGCCCTAAAAATCATTCCATAATAATCAATAGAAAATGCAAGCATTTCACTTCATCTTCTCTTGCTAGAAATGATAGATGCGAGCATTTTACTCTATCCGATTTATGGAGGTGTGCTCATGAGAAGCAAAAGAATACCTACCGAAGAACAATACCGTCTCATCATGGAATGCCGTCAAAGTGGGTTGACAGATCATCAATGGTGTGTGGAACATGACATTAAACCGGGAACTTTTTACAACTGGGTAAAAAGGCTGCGTCAGAAAGGTTGTGTGGATTTGCCAGCGTCAACCGGACGCAGCTATCGTGCACCGGAAAGCCAGGAAGTTGTCAGAGTGGATTTTCATGATACTGACCCGCTCCCATATGAACAGCCATTAAATGTGATTCCGGTAGCTACGGAAAAAAATAACCTTTCCGTAGCAGAGCCAATGAAGCTGTCTGTAGGAAGTTTGCATCTAACAATACCAAATGGAACAGATCCTCAGCTTCTGGCTCAAACGCTTCGCATTGTGAAGGAGTTGGAATGTTAGGGGATATCACAGCCGCCGATGAAATCTATATCGTAACAGGCAGAACGGATATGCGGAAATCCATTGACGGGCTGTGTGCTATTGTAGAGAATCAACTCCATATGGATCCAAGGCGAAGCGCCCTGTATCTTTTCTGTGGAAAACGTTGTGACAGGATCAAAGCTTTGCTTTGGGAATCTGACGGATTTGTGTTGTTATTAGAATAGAATTATTATTCGAGATAATCTCTTGGAAAGCCCAGAAATTAAGACTTTCTAAGAAATCTTCTCGAATAATGATATCCTATTAGTGACTCTTCAAAAAATCAGGAACATTTCTTTCTTCCAAGTCTTCTTCATCAATATAAATCGAACGCGGAAAATTCATTTCGTTCCATTCACGGATATGTTTATCAACTGTTGCCTGTGGACTTTCTGTATAAATCTGTGTCGTTTGAACTGATGCATGTCCAAGGAAAGCTTTTATTACCATAATCGGAACTCCCGCTTCTAACATATGTTGTCCGGTCGTGTGTCTCATACTATGAGGTGAATAGTGTTCTTCTTTGAAAAGATTGGGCGTTTTTTCTTTAGCGAGTTTTATATATTTTTTGTATATTTCTTCCACGCATGATATTGTCATATGCTCATGCGTCTGACTCGAAAATATATGTCTGTCAGGTTCTGTTTCTATTCTGCGATGTCTAATATATTTTCTAAGCATAGATGCACAAGGGTCAGGAATACGTATGCGACGTGCTTTTGAACCTTTTCCTACTATATCAATAGTAGTACCAGTTGATCTGAAATTGACAGATTTTACAGTAAGATCACACACTTCCTGTGCACGTGTGCCTGTTGCATACATAAAGCTTAATAAAACCATGTCTCTTAAACCAGTCTCACTTTTTTGGTCAGGCAGTGCCAGAAGGATCTTTACTTCATCGGTGGTAAAACCAACACGCCGCTTTTTAGGTGCTTTTTTTGATGGAATCCTCAATACAGCACTTCTAAAAGTTGATGCTGCATCAAAGTCATAGTTTTGTGCATACTCGGAAAAAGAATACAGTGCGGCAAGTCTTTGATTTCTGGTTGTAACTGAACATTTACGTTCATTTTCAAGCCATGACATAAAATCGGAAAGCGTATTTACATCTAAACAGTCAAAAGTAATCTCATCTGCTTTCGTGTTTTTGACTGAATACATATATTTTATTAAAAGTGTAAATGTTGTTTTATAAGAGTTGATTGTGTTCTTACTTAACCCACGTGCTTCCGGCATATATGTATTTACATAGTATTCAAGATATTTCATAAAAATCGAAGGAGTCTTCTGCTTTCTCATAAATCAACCTCCGGAAACAGAGATTCTGTGAAATCAGCAAACAAGAGCATATCTTCTTCGAAGAGTTCACTGCTGAATTTCATATATTTTTCACTTTCCACAAGGGATTCATGACCACAATATACAGAAAGATATGGAGAAGCCATATCGATATGATATCCTGCAGTTTCCAGCTGTTTAAAAGCATGGAACATAAAACAATGTCTTAAACAGTGCAGGCATGGAGCACGTTTATGAGGATCTTCATTCCCTTTGATAATACCAGCTTTCCTAAGAATCTTTTTAAATTGGCGTTCAGCAGTTATTGGGGATAAATGTTCGCTTTGTCCTGGGAATAAAAATGGATTATCTATACCATAGATTTTTATCACCTTACAATAATCCTTCAGCATGTTTGTTAATGTTTCATGCATTGGAACTAATCGTTGTTTCTTGTTTTTTGAATGTATAATACGGATGACTCCGTTTTCTAGATCCAGATGCTCCATCTTCAAATTTAGAGCTTCGCCTAATCTGAGTCCACAACAATACAAAAGGCGTATGAGAACCGCCATTTCCATATGTATATGCGGAATGCTGCTAAATTTGTTTGTCATTGGATATGCATCAGCAATAGCAAATATATTCGACAATTCCTCATCACTAAATATATAGGGAATATACAAATCTTTCGTTTTCTGGAAGGGCGGAAGATAAACAACTTTTCCCATATCGGCTCTATATTTCATAAAGTTTCGTATAGTCTTTATGTATCCATTAATAGATGCCTCTGGAACACCTACATCATTAAGCCACTGATTTATTATTGTTTGTGGTACAATTTCATCATTATAAGATATTTTTGTAAGATATCTGTCAAAAGAAGACAGGCGATAATTATCCAAACGATAGGTATTCCATGCGAAAGTCGCAACACGATACTCCATGAATGACTGCATGTCGTCTTTAAAACAACTTTTAAAAATCACGGTTCTCATATACGACCTCCTTTCAGGAATTGGTGAAGTGTTCCTGAAGGTGCCGGGCATGCAAGAGCACAATTCCTAAGCATCTGAATATCAAGACGTGCATAGTGCCTGATTGCATTGGGACTATCATGTCCCAGTACTTTTCTTACGGTTTCATAAGATATGCCATCGTTTACCATCGATGACGCAAGAGAAGCTCTCAGACTATGAGGTCCATGTTTTTTACCTGCAATGTTAATACCAGAGCGAATCATATGTTTTTTTACAGCAAATGAGACAACAGAATACGATATTTCTGAATAAGGGGCACATGATTTTAAAAATACATAGTCGCTTGTGGATGCAGGACGATCTGTTGACAGATAATCCATCAGTGCTGTTTTGATTTCTGGCACCATGTAAAGTTCTGAAACACTTCCCGTTTTATTTTGGATAAAGCAGATACGCTGATTTTTGAAATCAAGAGAATCTAATTTAAGCGAGGCAATATCTCCCGCACGCATTCCTAATCGCGAAGCGAGAAGCAATATCGCATAATCTCGTTTTCCGATAGAAGAAGTTCGGTCTACAGCATTTTCGATCTCGATGATTTCAGAGATATCATAAGTTTCAGGAATACGTATACCACGATTGAATTTAGGAACTAATGTTGAAAAATCTTTTTCAATGTATCCTTGTGCAAAAAGATATCTTAAAAAATCTCTTAGTTCAGGATAGAATTCTTTATTCTTAAGATTCACTGAAAACTGAATGATTTCAGAACTATTTATGTATTCAAGACTTTTACAATTGTTTTCATCCAGATAAGTAAGGAATAAATATAACAAGCGTTCTTTAGTCTTTAGAGTAATTGGACGATTTCCTATCTTGCGACAATGTTCAAGATAATCCGCCTTAATAGCGTGATATTGCTCTGGAACAGACAAATCTTTTCGTGGAACGGAATATACGAAACCTGTACCAGAACAGATATTATTTAATCTTCGAATGACTGTCCTGAAAAAACGTTTCGTCGTATAGTTGTAATCTCTTGATTCAACTTCTTTTTTGTAGTATTGATCTGCAACTGATGAAGAATAATCAGTTATGTTATTAGCTAACATGAATTTTTTGATTCGTTTTACATGTTCCTGATACAGTTGTATCGTGCTTTTTGCATACTTTTCTTCTTGAAGTATTAAAGTTAGTTGATCATACAATTCATCAATAGGTATTTGGGTATTATTCATTGGACACCTCCGTCTTATATTAGTAAGTCCAATGATACATCATTATTCGAGAAGATTTCTCTGAAAGTCTTAATTTCTGGACTTTCCAAGAGATTATCTCGAATAATAATTCTCTTCTAATAACAACACTTATCTAAGAACTCGAATAAGTGTTGCTGTATAAACGTATGGAAGTCCAGGGCAGATTCCGCTGGCCCAGAAATCAGTTGGAAGTAAAGCAACTGACCTGGCAGCAATTCGACTGGCTCATGTCCGGTCTTGAAATCGAACAACCAAAAGCATTCAAACCTACGGAATGATTGTGTAAAACCTCTATGCCAGCCAACAAAAATGGAGAGCTTTCCACACCCTGTATCATGTCTGCAATCCCTTGTAAATACTGGGTTTTCTGCTTCCTTTTCATTGCTTTTTATGGTATAATAAGAGCAGTAAAAAAGGAGCAGAAGACATATGGCTGGTAATTCAAAAGATTCAAAAATCCTTGCGTACAAGGACATGATCAACCAACTGAATAAAACGATTTCCGCACAGACAGAACTGATCCAGTCTTTACAAAAAACATTGGAAGCAGACCGTCTGGAAAAAGAAAATCTTCGTCAGCAGATTGAATATCTCACGAAGAAGCTCTTTGGTACTTCCAGTGAAAAACGGAAAGATATCGATGGTCAGCTGAATCTTTTTGATGAAGCCGAGCAGGAAGCAGATCCGACATGGAAACAGGAACTTCCTGATGACATCACTGTTCCGGAACATAAGCGAAAAGCACGACGGACACATGCGGATCTCTTTAAAAATGTTCCTTCCTGCGACGAGATCATTTCTCTTCCGGAGGAGGAGCGGAACTGTCCAACCTGCGGAACGCAGATGGAATGTATTGGGAAAGAATTCGTCCGCCATGAATTCCGGTTTACCCCTGCCAAAGGGAAAGTAGTAAATATCTATCGTGAAACCTATAAATGCCCGGAGTGTGCCATATCAGAGGAACACCCGGATGATCAGACATTTGTCAAAGCGCCTGTTCAGGAACCATTGATCCCGGAAAGTTATGCATCGGAATCCGTTGTAGGATGGGCAATGCACCAGAAGTACCAGAATGGTCTGCCATTAAACCGGCAGGAATCGGAATGGAAGCAGCTGGGTGTCCCATTGAGCCGGGCTACGCTTGCTAACTGGATCATTTACTGTACCGAGAATTACCTCTGCCATGTTTATGATTATTTTCACCGTCAGTTACGGATGCGTAAATATCTGATGGCAGATGAAACTCGGGTTCAGGTACTGAATGAGCCGGAGCGCAATCCTGAAACAGATTCCTGGATGTGGCTCTTCCGCAGTGGAGAAGATGGGCTTCCGCCGATCCTGCTCTATCATTACACAGAGACAAGGGCAAAGTTCCATGCAGCATCTTTCCTGCAGGGGTTCCGTGGATATCTGGAGACCGACGGATACCAGGGTTATAACAATCTGCCGGATATCAAACGCTGCTCTTGCTGGGCACATGTGAGACGTTATTTCACAGATGCCATACCGAAAGGGAAAGAGTATGATTACAGCCTTCCGGCGGTGCAGGGAGTACAATTTTGCTCCAAGCTGTTTGATTGTGAGCGGTACTCAAAAGCAAAAAATCATACTGCGGAGCAGAGAAAACAGTTCCGTCTTGAAAAGGAGAAGCCGATACTGGAGGCATTCTGGATTTGGCTGGATCAACAGCGTCCAAACAAGGGAACCCGTTTGGCGAAAGCGGTGAACTATGCCCAAAATCGGAAAGACACCCTGATGACCTATCTGGAAGATGGTCATTGCAGTTTATCCAACAATCTTAGCGAGAATGCAATCAGACCATTCACTGTTGGTCGGAGGAACTGGCTGTTCAGTGCCAGTCCGAAGGGAGCGGCCTCTAGTGCTATTGTGTATACAATGGTTGAGATGGCAAAAGCGAATGACCTGAATACCTACAAATATCTGACATACCTCTTATCACAGCGGCCAGACGATAAAATGTCAGATGAACAGCTGGAACAGCTTGCCCCATGGAGCGAGACTGCGAAAGCAAACTGTCAAAACTAAACATAGAGCAAAACGCTTGCATCTATCATTTTGGTGCAAGCGTGATTCATGGGCAGCGTAGCAATATTTTGCGCTTACAAAGTATATAAACATCAAGAACAATTATTAGACAAAAAAATCAAATCTGTAAACTCTTTAAAATGAAACAGCCTCGATATTAACGCACTGTCAATATCGAGGCCACCTACTCAAAAATAAATTTTATTTAATTTTCTTTTTTTTCGCATTGATTACAATAACAATTACTAAAGCAGTTATCATCCACACAACAACCGACACTCCTGTTGTATCTCCTGTTGTTGGTGTTTTATCATTTTCCTCCTGACCTGCATTCGGTTTTTGCGAATCAACTTTCTTTTCCTGCAAACCATCAATTGCTGCACGAAGCATCTTTTCTGCCGCTTCCACTTCTGCGTCAGAAGTATTTTTATTTTCAAATACTGATTTTGCATTTGCCAGTGCTGCAGTAAAAGCTTCTGCTGTCTCATCTGTATACTTGTCAATATCAATCTTTTCCGCCTCGTTAATCAAATCCTCCAGCTTACTCTTATCAGGAATCTCTCTCAGTTCAAAAATCGCCTGACGAAGTGAATTATATGCCGCATTTACCTCATCCTGTGTTGCTTCAACAGTATCATATACTTTTTGTGCCGCAGCTCTTGCTGCCATAAAGGCATCAGCTGTTGCCTCTGTATACTGATCAATTCTATCTGCATATTTTTGAGAATTTTCCAACAAATCTTTTAATTTTGTTTTATCTGCCAAAACAATGTCTTCTAATCCGTTTATTGCAGCAAGTAATGCTTCTCTTTCAGCGTCAATTTCTTCTTGAAGTATATTTCCTGACGCAATAATCTCTTCTGCTTTTGCAATTGCATCATTTAATACCTGTACAGATTCTGGCGTTTTCCCTTCTGTATTTGTTGTCTTTGCTAGTTCTAATGCAAGTTCCAAGTCCTCTGTATTTCCTGTAAATCCTAACAAGTGTACATTGGCAAGAAGTGCATCATAAGCAGCATCCACCTCTGACTGCTCTGCTTTTGTGTCTTCTAATACTGTTTTCGCTTCTGCAAGTGTTTTTTCAAACAATTCTTTCACTACATCCACAACATCTTCATATTCTGCCTTTTCTTTTTGGCTTTCTGCATATGCAACTAAAGCTTCTAAGTTTGATTTATCTACAGATGGTTCTGGTTCTGTAGTAACCTCCGTCACTCGGATATTATCAAGTACAAATGTTGCTCTTGCATCGCTGCTTCCTTCTGCATTTCTGCTCAGTGTCAGATAAATTCCCGTTTCATTTGTCGCATCTACTTCAAACTCTAACACTTCTGTTGACGGTCTCGCATTGAATCCTTCGCCTGTAATTGTACTTGGTTTCAATGGATGAGATTCAATCACTTCTCCATTTGCATGTCTCACATCAATATGATGTTGGGGTCAAAACCATAAAGAACTTTGCTCCTATTTCTATAGCACCTTGAAAAATTCATACGAGGTATCTTTTCCAAATGGTAATTTCTGCGTATATTTGATGGAACAGTTTCCACCCCATTACGAAGCCTTGCATAATTTTTGAATTCTTCGCTGTTCATGTTCCGTTGGATTTTCGCGCGTTCATGTGCTGCTTTGGATGTTACTATTTTTGCAACCTGCTTAAAGATCTTCGGCTTGCATTGATCCCGATATGGACAGCTGACACACTGCTCATGCCGAAAGGAAACGGCACACTGATTGCTTTGGTTCATATAAGAACAGCTTTTCGGTTCATGACCTGCAGTACACCGGAGGACTTTTGTTCCCTCTTCGTTGAATTCAAAATCCGCAAGGATATCCGGAGCCGGCTTCCCTGTCAGACTTGTGGTAATCAGTTCTACATTTTTATCAGCTGCAAGTTGTGTGTTTTCTATCCCACTATATGCCCCATCCGTGGCTATAACAGTCCGTTCTTTCTGTTTATCCATTTGCTCAAGGTGCTCCTGGATAAATTGACTGTCACTATGGTTGTTTTGCTCATACTGGTACTCTGTTACAACAGAACCATTAGTTCCAACAGATTCTTCAAGATTGGCAGCATATCCTCGATGCTCTTTTCCTGCTTTATTCCTGAAAGTTGCTTCAGGGTCAGGAGGATTCTGTAGCATGGTTGATTTCATGCCGCCGTCTTCTTTCATGCGAAGTCTTCGGCTTTCATTTTCAACAATAGTCTGTTCCGATAGACATCTGACAAACAGATCATACTCTGTTCAATCATTGTAAGCAGACTCACACAAGGCAAGAAGTTTATCTGCATCCGTTAAGAACTGCTTCATGCGCTCATCTGTATCAGTACTTCGCTGATGATAGATCACTTTGTTAAAGTCATTCGGATCAATATAATGTTTTCAATCGTCAGGCAGAGCAGAGACATTGATTTTATTCACGTACATCGCCAGCTTTGCGATACAGGTGTATATCAGCTCCATCCGGCTAAGTTTGCGGATGTTGGATTCGATCATCATGGAATCCATACGTCTGACTTTACCGCTGATCCCCATCAGTTTTGCAATAGAAGTACTTAACTCCTTCACACAATCGTGGTAGAGATCCTTGTTGTGAAGCGTTTCGTAATCGTAACACCGTTTACGGAAACGGCTCAATGTTTTGTCACTCAAAGGCTGTTCTTCAAAACTTGTTGTGTGCAGTGCGTACTGAATCCGAAAATCCAACATAAGATTTTCAACCATCTCATCATCGGAATAATCAAAAAGCTCTTTAATAATGAGTGCACCAACAATCACGTTAACCGGAGTATTCGGTCTGGATGCCTTATCACTGTATAAGACAGAAAAACGCTTTTCATCAATGGCAGGAAATATTTCATCGGCAAAGACTTTTGCCCAGGATTTTTCCAGTGCTTTTTGTTCTCTGGCAGTTAATCCAGAACAACTATCTGTAAATGACATTTGCTGGTAAGCGTTTTCTTTGAATGACATAGAGATTACCTTCTTTCCTGCTAAGATATCTCTATTATACAGCAAGTAAACCATTTAGGCTTGTATTTACTACAAAATATATGAACTTTTCAAGGTACTATAGAGGGGCTTTTGACCCCAACATCATCAATATTAAAGTATGATTTTTCCAACGGATAATTGTATCCTACATGTTTTCCGCTTTCTGCTTCTAATTGCTCATGATAAGTTGCATGATCCATTTGCACCACATATTTATTTCCTTGTTTAAAATCAATCGTGCTAGGAAGTGTACGCATAAGCACACCAGTACCGGTCTGGCGACCTTTCAGTGAAACGAGATTGTCCTCATCCTCTGTTCCATCTACATTATCCAATGTATAATATTTCATTTGACCGCCTTCCGGATTCTTGTAAGCTAAATGAGTCCATGGCTGTCCTCCCACCTGAGAAATAAATGGTCCCCAGTTTTCATCCACATTTTCAAAATCTTCGAAGTAATAATATTCCTCTTCTTCTGCTTTTGGCGCTGTAAGCCATTCCCAGCAGCGGAAATCATCTACATATACCGGCTGTTCTCCTGCTTCTGCCGAAAAACTAATTGTTGCTTCTTTTACACCTTCCGGAATAGTAATATCAACTTTAACTCTCTGATAGTTTTTCCCATTATATTTAGACGGTCTCACCTTAATCGGAATTCCTGCTGTTGTCTCAACACTTGCTTCCTCAACTTCTTTTCCTGCTTTCACAGTTAATTTCGGAGAACGTATTCCCTCTGCCATTGTCCATGCCGAGAATGAATATGTTTTTCCCGATTCCACTGTCACGTTTTGCGAAATCGAGCCTGCTACTTGTTCTGCAAACATTACACGAGCATTTCCTTTTGTGCCTGTAATAGTTGTGTCAATTGTAATTTGCTCTTTTGTTCCTTCTGTTACAGTCTTTTCCCAACCATCAAATGTTTTTCCTGAGAAACCAAAGTTTTCAATTGCACTTCCATATCCCCAAGGATGTTCTTCCGATGTAGGAAGCATTACAGTTGCTCCGTCTTTTTTCATTACAGAGCCATCCGCATTATAGCGATGTGCCTGTGCTGCTTTCTCTTTTACCAAAATATAAGGTATCGACAAATCTAGCTGCAATGTTACCTGTCCATTTTGTACTGCCACTTCACCTACATAACTTCTTCCGTTTTCTGTAAGCTGATATAACTGTGCTGTTGTTACATCTTCCCAACTATTTGGAACGCTCCATGTACTTGTTCCATTTACATCATTATAGCAATAAATTTTATCTTCCACTTCCGGACTCCACGGAATAAAAATTTCTGCACTCTTTGGTGCAACCGGATTTCCGGACTGTTCATGGTATGCTTTTAAATTGCTTGTATTGATTTTTGCCAACAACTTCTCATCTTTATAAACCAAAGTGTAGTCTCCCTCTACCTTTGTTTTCACATTATCCGAGAACATTGCTTCTTTATTTACATCCCATTTTAATAAATCAAAATGCTGTAAGTATTTTGTAGGAAGATTATTTCTATAAAATACTCTCTCTCCTTCATTGAAATCATTTACATTTCGCCAGTCTGCAACCCCCCGGCATCAAAGCTCCCAACAAAGCGCGATCCGGTGCAGCCAAGTCTCCAACTCCATGTGTCACAAATTTCAGAACTTCACTTTGTCCGCCGCCAGTAGAATAATACATATCCGTATTCCAATGAACAAAATTAATTAACTGATTAAAATCACCCAACGCTTCCGTTCCAACACTTGCTCCATTTTCATTCATATATCTATAAATGAGCAAATTTGAAAAATTGCACAAAACTACACTGCGAATTTCATAAATGAATCAAAATCATTACTTTCCTTTGCGCATTGAAAAAGATAACGATACTTTTCCAGCTGAATGGTATCACAGATTTCGTGATATCCAATTTCAAACGAGCAGAATCTACCAGTACCTACTGCACACATGAAATGTGCCAGTGACATAAGCAGCCAGTACCTTTTGATTCCCGATGGATACAGCAAACGGTTTGTTTTCAAAGCACCGGTGGTATGGAACCCTCTCTGTGCAAAGGTATTGATTATCTTTTCAGAAACATACCAGCAGTCACAAAGAAAATAGGACATTACCGGTGGAACAGGCAGCTCCTTTGCAATGCTTTGTACAATGTCAATCTTGGAAATTGACTTATTATACATTACAAAAGCATAGTTCAGAACAATGCCATTGCAGGAAAGCATAACAGCAACTGCCTGATGCCCGTAATCCTGTTTTCCCTTTAAATGGGATTGGTGAAAATACGCATCTTCAATCGGACGTAAAGCCCGTGACGAAGGCTTTGTCTTTGAAGCGATCGTATCGTCCACAATACAGAGAACAGGCTTTCCAGTGCGTGCTGCTTCTGAATAAATAATCTCAATGACAGAGCATTTTAACGTATCTGAAAGTAAGGAATCATCCCATTTTCCGGAATTGAGGAAATGGACAATCGTAGTTCTGTGACAGGAACTGTTTTTAGCAAGGTCCGTGGTTTTTCCATGATATCCTGAAATGAAAATACTGATTAGGATACTCATAAGATGGTTTACTACTCGGTTCGAATAAAATTTGCATAAGTTTAATTTTTTAAACTGGTTGTATATGAATGAGGAATGATGTATAGTATTTGCGAGAGACACCTTCTTTCGTAAATGTTGCAAATGTTTGTTTTGGCACTTTCATTATACAACACTATCGAATTCAAGGTGTCTTTCTTTTATGCAAAATCACGAACTTGCTCATTTATAGTTCTTAATTTATTGTATAATTACAGGTACAGGTATAAAGATTCCACAGTTTTGAGGTGTGCATTATGTTAGATCATTTAGATACTTTTTTAGAAATACAAGGATTCTACAGGATTCACTATTTAGAATTATCTTCCGGATACCAAAAACCTTCCATTCCTTATTTCGGTTTTTCTCTTACATATATTGATAAAGGAACTGCCTTTATTCACTTACAGAATACTTTGACCGAAATGGAACAAGGGAACGGAATTTTACTCCCCCCAATGCAGATAACGAAATGAAAATTATTGGAAAAGCTGCTAACATTTACATTGTCGTGTTCGAATGTAATTCCAAATTGCTTAATCAAATAACAAATAAGATTTTTCCTGTCAACGGAATTATCCGAAGCTATTTAAAAGTTATATTAAAAGAAGCTAAATTTGCCTATAAAAACGATTTGAGAATATTCGATTACAACGAATTAATCGAAAATCCCAATGCTCCTTTGGGTGCCAAACAAATGCTAAAAAATTATGCCGAATTATTATTAATCGAAATCCTCCGACAAAGTGAGGAAAATTTTGAAAATAGTTATTCCGAACTCATACGAGAAACTCTCATTATGCAAAATATCGACAGCAACTTCTTCTTTGAGCAGATTGTAAATTACTTAGAAGCGCATATCAGCGAGTCGCTGACTTTAGAACAGATCAGCGCGGATAACTTTACAAATATTTCTAAAATCCAAAGGGTTTTTCGCGAATGTTCTAATGAAGGTGTAATCTCCTTTTTTCAAAAAATGAAAATTGAAAAAGCAAAAACTTTAATTCGTGAAACTCCCATGAATTTCACGGAAATTTCTGAATTTCTTGGCTTTTCCTCTGTACATCATTTTTCCAAAAAATTCAAACAGTTAGTAAAAATGTCTCCTTCCGCATATCAGCGTTTTATCAAGTAGCACTTCAAAAAAACAAGGGAGATACAAGCATCAATTTGCCTGTATCTCCCTCGTTTTTATTTACCACTATTAAATTTCGTACCAAATGATTTCATTTGCATCTAAATCTAAATCAAAGCTTGTTCCGTCACCTTTATATACTGTTGTGCTCTGTGGTTCATATGTGTTGTTTACAACACAATATTTTCCATTTTTCACATAAGCATGTACTTCCACATTGAAGTTTGTGCTGAACCATTTGTGAAGATTGTCCTCATCATGTGCTGACCAAAGAATAGAACGATACAACAGACGGCTGTTCTCAAAGCTGTATGGAAGACCGCTGATATATACACAACGTCCGTTACCAAAATCATTTACTGCCATCTGAACTTCTTTATCAATCTGTCTTAAGATTGTTGTTCCGTCCAATGCGAAGATATTCTTCTGTCCTTCTCCGAAATCAATGTCTTTTGTGCAGTCTTCTTTGATAAAGTGATCATGTTCTTCCCAGTTATATTTATCTGTATTTAAGTTAAATCCGTTTTCTTTTTCTACACCAAGTGCATTTGCAAGCTGGAAGTAACGTCCTTCCCACTGGTAAGCTGTCGGCTCACCAACACCGATAAATCCACCACCGTTGTAGATAAATTCTTTCACTGCTGTTACGATTGTCTCGTCTGCCCATGCAGAACCACCGCTGTGTGCTGTGTATGCGCCACCTACGTTGATGATAACGTCAATATCATTTAACACCTTCGGATCATTTTTGATATCATCAAAGCTGATGAAACGTACATCAAATGGTGCTCCGGAAAGCGCCTCTACGATTCCTGCATAAGAATAGTTCTGTTTTTGATATAAAGCGTGGTGAACCATGTGGTTGCCCCATGCTCTCATCTTGCCCCAGCTGTTCAACACTGCAACTGTCTTCACGCAGTATGGAGTTGTTCCTTTAATGTTTTCGTATAATGTACGGAATTCATCACACACACTTTCCACATAGTCAATAAACTCAGGGAAGTCTAAAGCAAGTTTCAAATATCCGCCATATCCGATTCTGTCGATTGGTTTTCTAAGAATCGCACGTCTTGCTGTTACCCAGTTTACTTTTGCTTCTTTTACCGGATCTCCGCCTTCGTGGAATGTATCCGGGAAGAAGTATGGAAGGAAACGTCCTTCTGTATATTTTACGTTTGGAATATCACTGATCAGACGAAGTGTAGAACCATTACCAACACTTCCTACTACAGCATCCAAACCAACGGATTTGAATTCATCCATGAATGGTTCCATACCGATCCAGTGATCGCCAAGGAACATCATTGCTTCTTTACCCATCTCATGTGTGATGTCTACCATCTCTTTTGCAAGTTTTGCAACTTCTCTTCTTTGGAATGCCTGGAAGTCTTTGAACTCTTTTGATGGAATACGATACTGGTTGTTCATGTAACCTTGATCGATAATG
The DNA here is from genome assembly GCF_059731825.1 of Faecalimonas nexilis. Taxonomy (NCBI): domain Bacteria; kingdom Bacillati; phylum Bacillota; class Clostridia; order Lachnospirales; family Lachnospiraceae; genus Faecalimonas; species Faecalimonas nexilis. Next base: position 3,464,554 of record NZ_AP029189.1, read on the forward strand.
TATTCAGGTCTGAATTTATATCCAACTTCCTGTTCAAACTGTTCCAAAATATATGGACTTACTGATGCTGAATATCCGTACCAGTCTACATATTTTTCTCTTGCAAGTTCATCGAAAATCAATGTGAACTGATGGAAAAATGTTGTATAACGAATAACATCAATATGCGGATTGTCTTCGATGTATTTGCGAAGACGCTTCATTGTAAATTCTTTTGTCTTTGGCTGACGAACGTCGAATGTGATCTGTTTTTCCACACCCTGCCAGTCATTGATTACTGCATTGTACATATGTACCGGATCCCACATAATGTATGCAAGAAAACTTACTGTATAATCATGGAATTTCTTTGCGTTGTGAATTGTGACATCTCCTGTCTCCTCACTGTAATCCCACTCTTCTACCGGAACAACTTCACCTGTTGTACGGTCAATGACTTCCCACCATCTTCTGATATCATCGTAAGAATTTACTTTCAACATATCTGGATATAAGTGATCCATCAAGTGGATAGATAACTCAGCTTCCACAGCTGTATGGAAAGATGTCATAATGTACATCTGCTGAATCTCATCTGGATTCGCCTTTGCCCATGCATTATCTTTTCTTGTTGTGTAATATGTAGAATACACTTTCGCATCCACATCTCTTAATTCTGCCGGATAGTCTGTTCCATCACAGTCACGGATCGCATCTGCTCCCCAACGTTTTACCAGTTCCAATGTCTCAGGAACTACGTCCACATCTGTAGGAATTGTAACTCTTCCTCTTAACTTTTCGCTCATAACGAAACTCCTTTCTTCGTACACCTCAATTTATACAGACAGTATAATTTAGTTTTTTCTATAAATCTACTCAATTGTTGCTGGTTTTTTTATTAATATTGTTTTTATAGCAAATTTTTAATAATTCACCTGTCATTTTTTGTAAAACATGCTCTATTTTTACAGAAATCTCACATATCATAAGTTGATTTTTCCAAAAAATCCGATTATACTTGTCATATCAGATACTAGACTTGATGAGAGACAAGGTGGAATAAGACATGAATTATAAAAGTATTGATTTAAAAGACTGCATTACTGTCGATAAGATTTTTACGATACACTATTTTGAATATATGAGTGACTTTTCTTTTCCAGGAGAGTCACATGATTTTTGGGAATTTATATGTGTAGACAAAGGTGACGTAAAGATTCGGATGGGTGATTCAGATATCATCTTAAAAAAAGGGCAGGTTGCCTTTCATAAGCCAAACGAATTTCACACCGTAGATGCAACAGGTACATCCGCGCCGAATCTGGTTGTGATTTCTTTTCGCTGCACGAATCCGGCAATGTCCTTTTTCAAAGAAAAGGTTTTAAAAATCGACGAATTAGAAAGAACTATTTTAGCTGACATTATCGCCGAAGCAAAAACAGTGTTCAAAGGACGGCTTGACGATCCTTATCAGACTGAGATGATTCGCTCAGCTTCTGCCACACCGGATGCCGAGCAACTGATTAAGATCCATTTAGAATATTTCCTGATTCACTTAATGAGAAGATACAACCAGACATCTGCAGTGCACTCTAACAGCACAGTTCCAGCTTTAAAAGTAACTAAGATGAAAAGTGATACGGAAGTGTTGAACCGAATTATTCATTATATGGAGACACACTTGAATTCGCGGATTACGATTGAGCAGATTTGCAAGGATAATATGATTGGACGCTCACAGCTTCAAAAATTATTCCAGCAAAAGACCGGTTTTGGTATTATCGAATATTTCTCCAACATGAAGATTGAGTCCGCAAAGGAGATGATTCGAACGGGGCATATGAATTTTACGCAAATTTCCGAACAGCTGGGGTATGCATCTATACATTATTTTTCAAGACAATTCAAAAAAATTACAGATATGACTCCTTCCGAATATGCTTCCTCTATCAAAGCTATGGCAGAAGGGGCTTTTGAGGAAAAAATATAAAAAACGGGCAAAACCCGTTTTTTTATATTTCTCGTGCAATAATCTGCAATGTCGGATATGCATACTCCAAAAATTCTCGATAGGCACACCCATCTTCCCACAAATAACTCCCCTGTTGGCGTTTACACCCACCTCGGCATATTTTCCAGAACGGACAGTCTTCGCAACTTCTTTCTGTCTTATTTTTTTTCTCCCAAAACCGTTTCCATCCATCGGAATTTCCTATTTCTTCTACACTGTGCTCCACAACATTGCCGCAACAGTATTCATCCAAAACATAAAAATCACACGGATACACGCTTCCATCTGCCTCTACAACAAACTGCATATTACAACTCCCCAACATCCCACACTGGTTTGGCACACGGTCAGTCAGCATTAACAAAATATTATCAAAAAGCGAAATACTTCTATATTCTCCTTTTCTATAATCTTCTAGCCATAAATCATACAGTGTCTTATAAAATTTTGCATATCCGTCCGGTCTCAATTGATACTCTGTCTTACAATGCAATTCTCCAAGACACGGTATACATTGCACATAGGAAAAACCTTGATTTTTTAAAAATGAATAAAACGCCTTTGCATGCTTGGATAATTTCTGTGTGATCACTGCTAAAATATTGAATTCTACCCCATATCGTCTCAAAACATCAATTCCATTCATAATATTCCTGTATATTCCGCTACCTTCACTATCTATTCTGAATTCATTCGTATTAGACTCATATCCATCAAGAGAAACTCCAACTAAAAATTGATTTTCCCGAAAGAAAACTCCCCACTCGTCATCTAGTAATGTTCCGTTTGTCTGAAGAACGTAACAGATTGTCCTGTTCTTTTTCTTACTATCGACATATACGACAAACTCTCGATAATACGAAAGCCCTGCTAGCGTTGGCTCCCCTCCTTGAAAAGCGAACACTACTGTCCCATCCTCATCCACCGCTTCAAATATTCTGTCAATTAAATGCTTCATCACCCCTTTCGTCATCACTCCATAAGACATCTGCTCCCTCTGCCTGCTCACATCTTCATAAAAACAATAACGACATCTCAGATTACAAAGTGAAGATGCTGGTTTGATCAACACTGACAAAAACTTCATACCCTTTCCTCCTCACAGAATACCATTGGTATTTTTTCTTTACACAATTCCATAAATCCTTTCGCTGCAGGCGTGAGATACTTTTTCTTATGATACGCAATCGAAAATTGCCGAGACAAATGAAATTCTTCCACTTGCAGCTGCTTGACCAATCCCCTTGCAAGCTCATCCCTTACCAAAAGATATGGCAAAATGGATATCCCCAATTTTTTTGCCACAGCTCGAATGATTGCCTGCGTACTGACACTCTCCCAAATCACTCTGTGATGAATCTGATGATATCCCAAGCTTTCCTCTATCATTTCCCGCACAGCGCTCCCCCGTTCCCTTAAAATCATCGGATACCTTTCCAAATCTATCAAGGAAATCTTTTCTTGCTTTACAAGTTCACTATTCGCTGCACAAATCAAGCACAAAGGATCTTCCATCAAATGCTCCATCTGAATTTGCTCATATTCTGTTTTTCCCTCTATCAATGCCAAATCCACTTCATTATTCAGTATATACTGTTCTATTGTCTTCGTGTTGCATACAGATACTTTGATCTCCACCTCCCGATATCTTTTCTGAAACTCCTCAATTAACTGAGGCAATATAAAATTTCCAATTGTAATACTTGAACCAATTCTCAATGTTCCTTTATTATTCCATGTCTTAACCTCCGTCTCCATCTCATCAAACATAGATACAATATGAAGCGCGTAATCGTAAAGCCATTTTCCTTGCTCTGTAATAGAAAGACGTTTTCCAATTCGGTCAAACAGCCTTATGTGATAGTAATTTTCCAGCTCTTGAATTGCTAAACTCACAGACGGCTGAGATACATGTAAAATTTCAGAAGCTTTTGTAATGCTTTCTTTTTGAAAAACAATCACAAAGGTCCTGAGATGTCTGATTGTCATAAATACCTCCTCTTATAAGCATTTCATTATAGATAATATAAAATAATACTATTTGCATTATATGATAACACCAACTATACTACTTGTATAGGAGGTTTTAATCTATGGAACAAAGCATAAGTAAAAAACAACTTTTGAAAAAATTATTTTTTTCCACATTATATCTCAGCACATTTACTTTTGGAGGAGGATACGTCATCGTCTCATTGATGAAAACAAAATTTGTAGATGAGCTTCATTGGATTGACGAGACTGAAATGCTGGATTTGATTGCAATTGCACAATCTTCCCCAGGAGCTGTAGCCGTCAATGGTGCCATTGTCGTAGGCTATAAATTGTGCAGAATTCCAGGTGTATTTTTTTCAATTCTCGGCGCAATTATCCCACCATTTTTCATTATCTCAATCATTTCTGGATTTTACACTTTATTTCAGGAAAATGAGGCTGTTCAAGCTCTCTTGAGCGGAATGCGCTCCGGCGTCGGTGCCGTAATCGTATCCGTCGTGTGGGACATGGGATCCGGAATCGTAAAACAGAAAAAAATTGCTCCGATTCTCATCATGCTTTGCGCATTCATTGCAAACTATTACTTAAAAATCAATATTGTTCTTATTATTTTAATATGCATTATATTGGCAGCAGCAAAAGCCATTATCACAGAACGGAGGAGAAGTCACAAATGATCTATTTACAATTATTCTTAAGCTATCTGCAGATCGGAGCATTTAGTTTTGGCGGCGGTTATGCCGCAATGCCTCTCATTCAGGCGCAAGTTGTTGAAAAATATCACTGGCTCAGCATGACAGAATTTGGCGATCTTGTGACGATTGCCGAGATGACGCCCGGACCGATCGCCATAAACTCCGCAACCTTCGTCGGCACACAGGTCGCCGGACTTTCCGGGGCACTCATCGCAACACTCGGATGTATTCTGCCATCCTGCATCATCGTTACTCTACTTGCAAAAATTTATATCCAATACCGCAATGTAAAAATCATGCAGGATATTCTCGGCACACTCCGCCCGGTTGTCGTCTCTATGATTGCTGTGGCAGGACTCGGAATCCTAAGCTCGGTATTCTTTCTTTCCGGAAAGTTCGCACCCGCTTTGTCTAACTTTAATATCCGAGGCATTATTTTCTTTGCCGGTGCTCTCCTCTGCCTTCGCAAAACAAAGCTCAGCCCGATTCTCATCATGGTCGGCTGCGGTATTTTAGAACTGCTTTATCAAACAATTTTTTAACCACAAAAAAGAGCGAAGTCAAAACTGACTTCACTCTTTTTACATTCTTATAAAATTACTCTTGTACGTATGGCATTAAAGCGATATGTCTTGCTCTCTTGATAGCTACTGTAAGAGCTCTCTGATGTTTTGCACAGTTTCCTGTGATTCTTCTTGGAAGAATTTTTCCTCTTTCAGAAACATATTTTCTTAATTTAGCCACATCTTTGTAATCGATTTCGTTATTTTCTTTTCCACAGAATACACAAACTTTTTTTCTTCTGCGTCCGCCTCTTCTCTTCATTGGAGAATCTGCTTTATTACCTTTATCGTAAGCCATTGTCAATACCTCCTATTTTACTCATCGAACACGACTGTTAAAATTTACTACACAATCAATATCGTCTAGCTGAATGGTAATTCCTCATCAATTCCGTCTGGAATATTCATGAATCCATCTCCGATGTCTGCACTTGGTGATGGACTAGGACTTGCCTGGTATCCACTGTTTGATGCGCTGGCCGCTTTGCTCTCTGCAAATTCCTGTTCCTCAACAACAACATCTGTTGTGTAAACTCTCACGCCGTCTTTGTTCGTATAGCTTCCTGTCTGAATACGACCGGTTACCGCAATCTTCACTCCCTGGCGCAAATACTTCTCTGCAAATTCTGCCGCTCTTCCGAAAGATACACAGTTGATAAAATCTGCTGTTGCATCTCCGTCACGTTTGAAACGGCGGTCAACTGCCAATGTATATCTGGCAACTGCATTTGCACTCTCGCCCTGCGAATATCTAACTTCTGGATCTCTTGTTAAACGTCCCATTAAAATTACTTTATTCATACGATTTCCTCTCTTCTCTTATGCTTCCTGTCTAACGCATAAATATCTGAGTACGTTATCCATGATACGAAGTCTTGCTTCCATCTCAGCTGGAACTGTAGCATCAGATTCGAAGTGGATGAAGTAGTAATATCCTTCTTTCATCTTCTGAATTTCGTAAGCTAATCTTTTCTTACCCCATTCATCAACGTCAGTTACGTTACCACCGAAACGAGCGATTAATTCTTTCACTTTTTCGATTGTAGCTGTTCTAGCGTCGTCTTCGATTTTTGCATTGACAACAACTGCTAATTCATATTTGTTCATGTCACTTGCACCTCCTTATGGTCTCTGGCTCCTGAATCACTCAGGAACAAGGAATAAAATAATATATCACAATTTGGCATTTTACCACATTTTCAAGCTCGGCGCAAGCACTTTATTGTTTTTTCTTTAATTCTCTTGTATTCTTTTCTACAAGCTTTCTCGCAATCATGATCTGATGTCCGCATCCTATACATTTGAGACGAAAATCAGCACCTACTCTTAATATCTCCCACTCAAAGCTGCCACATGGATGCTTTTTTTTCAGTCTTACAACATCTCCAACTTCATACATATCAGCCATATTCTGCCCCTTCCTATTTTACCGCTTCTTCTTTGATCATCACGCCATGCACCAAAAAACGTTCATCATCTCTGACATTGGTACATGTTGACAAACTAACAATCTTAGACGCCGTCGTCACCTCGGCGCTTGTCGGGTACGCCGACTGCTGCTTTATGTAATCGATATAAGTCTGGAACGCCGCATCATCTGCATAATCCATAATATAGCTGTCAGAAGTATCTTTTACCACGCCTGCCGAAAAAATCTCATATGTTCTTACTTTTCCGTCCGGTGTATAGATATAAAAATATGGATGTTCCTTGTAAAAACTGTCATCCTTATATTTCAGCAACTGCGCAAACATGGAGCCATTCTTCATGTTATGTCCATAAATAAATGTATTTCTTCCCGAAAAATCTCCCGGATTGTTCACATCCACAAACAGTGTTCCTAATTTATTTGTGTTTGCTTCAAACGTTCTTTTTAAGTATTCTTCGTTATCTCTTCCCTGAACGACCGGATAATTGATCTCTGACGGTTCGTCAAACCGAATCCATCCAACCACATCGGAATTCATCTCCAGCAATTTTTCAAAATCAACAGAAAACGTCTCTTCTTTCGTATCATCTTTTTTCTCTGTATTAATGACCAGATCCTGAATCTTTTGGTATTCTTTGTCACCTTTATTGTACTCCGAAAAAATACCATATAATTTGTACGCCGAAACCGCAAACACTACAATCGCAATCACAAGGATGATATTTGAAACAATATTGCTTCCACCCTTTTTCTTTCTTCTTCCCCGATGATGTTTCTTTTTGTTTTCTTCCGCCATCTCTTTTTACTCCTTCTTGTTTAATGTACAAAAAGGTGAATGCAATACATTCACCCCTTTCGCTCTTCTGTTTTAGCTCACTTTCAACTTGAACTTCTGAATCTCTTTTTCACTGGATACTCGTTCTATTATTCCGCCGAGACTTCTGAGTTTTTCTTCAAATCTCTCATATCCTCTCTGAATGTAAACAATATCATCCACGATCGTAATTCCATCCGCCGCAAGTCCTGCGATGCAAAGCGCTGCACCCGCACGTAAATCCGGAGCACTTACTCTCGCTCCCGAAAATCTCTCAACACCTTCAATCGTTGCAGAATTTCCTTCAATCTTAGCGATCGCTCCCATACGTGCCAGCTCATCTAAATATTTAAAACGATTTTCAAAAATACTTTCTGCGATAATACTTGTTCCCTCGCAAAGCGCAAGCGTCACACCAATCTGCGGCTGCATATCTGTCGGGAATCCCGGATACGGAAGCGTCTTTACCTGTGTGTGCTTCAAACGCGTCTTCGCAACTACACGTACAGCATCGTCAAATTCTTCAATCTCACACCCAATCTCTTCCAACTTCGCAATTGTAGCCTCCAAATGTTTTGGAATGACATTCAAAACAGTCACATCTCCTTTTGTAACTGCCGCCGCAAACATAAATGTCCCTGCCTCAATCTGATCCGGAATAATCGAATACTCCGTCTTATGAAGCTTTTCAACACCTTTGATCTTGATCACATCTGTTCCGGCGCCTTTGATGTTCGCTCCCATACTGTTCAGGAAGTTCGCAACATCCACTACATGTGGCTCTTTCGCAACGTTCTCAAGAATCGTAACACCTTCTGCCATCGCTGCAGCCATCATCACATTGATTGTGGCTCCAACACTCACAACGTCAAAATAAAGATGTGTTCCTTCTAATTTCTCTGCCTCGGCAATGATCTTTCCGTATTCAATCTCAACCTCGGCGCCCAATGCTCTAAAACCTTTCAGATGCTGGTCAATCGGTCTGCTTCCGATATTGCAGCCCCCAGGAAGCGCCACCTCAGCTCTTCTGTATTTTCCAAGTAATGCTCCTAGTAAATAATAAGATGCTCTGATCTTCTTGATATAGTCATACTCAATACTAAAATCCTGCACACCGGCTCCATTGATCCGCACTGTATGTCGGTCTATACGCTGAACCGTGGCTCCTATTCCTGCCATCGCTTCCAACAACACATTGATGTCATTCACATCCGGTAAATTCTCTATCGTAACAGTCTCATCTGTCATAATTGCCGCTGCTAAAATAGCTAATGCTGCATTCTTTGCTCCGCCTATCTCTACTTCCCCTACTAACGGATTTCCACCCTTAATAATATACTGTTCCATTTCACACCTCAATTATCAGATTTCCATTCCATGCTGAAACTTTTTCAGTCATACTTCTCCCAGTTTTATTTATACTTCTTTGCTATTATAACACAAAATGTATTTTTGTAAAATTATTTTTCCAAATATAAACCGAAATAGGAGGTCTGCGCCTCCTATTCTTCAAATAATTTCAATACATTTCCTATCGTCTCTTCAATTGTTAATCCGTCCTCGCAAATTGTATAATCCGCATACTTTTCGAATAGGCAAACCCTTTCTTCGTATAAATCCTTTAAAGTCTGCCCTTCTTTCAAGACAACTCCACGGCTTTTCGCATTTTGGATTCTTCTGTCTATTGTCTCATAGGATACCTTTAAATATACAACTGTTCCCGTTTTTTTGTAATGTTCCATTGCTTCTTCACAATATACAACACTGCCCCCCGGTGCAATCACCGCATTTTCCACATCCAAGTCCCGGTTAACCTGATTCTCTATTGCAAGAAATCCGTCATTTCCTTCCTGCGCGATAATCTCTTTGAGCAATCGCTTCTCCTGCTTTTGTATCAGCAGATCCGTATCCACAAACTCATATCCAAGCCGCTTGGCAACTACAACACCCACCGTACTTTTTCCTACAGCAGGCATTCCAATCAAAACAATATTTTTCATATGTATCTCTCCATTCCATTATTCAATCAGAAATAAAAATTCCTTCTGCATTTTCTATGATCGCACCTTCGCCGGAATAACTCCTGATACACCATAATCTGAATCATATCTCCCAACCAGTCCTCTTTCCGGCGTCTTCTGATCCCCATATGTTCCTGTGCTTCCATCTGCATTTCTTCCGGCTCTATCCCATCCAGTTCTTTCACTCTGTCGTAAATTCTTCTGCACATCATACGCATCTGCAGCTGATCCGGATATTCATCATAGACAACACTGCCTTCATATGCCATCCTGTCACACTCATCTTCCACATAGGGCAGCAACCTCTTTGCTGTCTCCGGATACATGCTTTTCATATACTCAAAATCACGCTGTTCTATTCGCTCATCATCATATTGTAAGGGCATCGGGTATGCCATATAATATGGTAATCGGTAATCCACAGGCTTGCACTTCCATTTCTATATACGCTCTAGTATATAGTATGCCAAAATATTTGAGATGTTCTATTCTTTCAGCGGAATTCCTCTTCCGTCTGTATTGATACTGCCGGTCAAGATCAAAATTCCTTCTATAAATCCCCATATTCCTGAAATAATACTTCCGATTCCACAGGTTGCCACCGTCAGAACAAGCTGAATAACCGCTTTTGTTGTATATCCCAAATAAAAATTATGCACACCTAGCGAGCCGAGAAAAATACCTAACAGTCCTCCTGCCAGCTTTGATTTCTGCTCCACCATAGGTCTTTGATTCACAAGACTCGCTCCGCACATCGTACAATATGTCATCCCGACATTGGTAGCATTTCCACAATTTGGGCAATAGTTATCCCCAGTTCCATTCGAAAATCCACAGTTTATACACACTGCAGCATTCGGATCAATCGGTTTTCCACAATTTCTGCAAAACATGTTTTCTTCCTCCTTATACTTTACGATTCTATCTTTTGTTTTTCTACTGTAATTTTACAATTTTTTTTATAAAAAGCAATGCCATAGCATAGTACTTCACGGTATCCATCACGCAAAAATTCTTCTTCATAATGCTTCATTCTGATTTGCTCCACTGCTTTCAAGCTACATTTTTCCATCTGGTGAAAGCTTTCAGACACCTTCAGCTCAAAAAGGATCACCGGTTTCTCTACATCCATACTTTTCAGGCAAATATCATATCTTCCATCACCGGACTCACGATTGGAGTAAGAATAATAGTCTCCCATTCCGCCAAAAATACCCATGAGAAATCCGTGATAAAAAGCTTCTTTTGTGTCGTAAAAACTAATCCCTTCACGCAAAAGCTCTGAAATCGTTTTTTCTAATCCAATTACCTCGCCCTCTGTTACATATCGATACAACTCTGAAAAATCTTTCTTTTTTACTTTTTTCCCAAACCAGGAAAGCACCGTATTTTTATAGATATAGAGAATCTCTTCATTCGGAATACTCATCGAAATATAACGAATCCCATCTCTCAGCGCCTCATCCACTTTCTTTAAGTAGCCTGTAAAAAACAAGAAATTCCAAATATTTTCCTCTGATTCCTCCACTCCGATATCCTCATACGTAATATCTTCGTGAATTGGTTTTTCAATGCTTTCCCCCTGGATCAGCAGCTCTATCTCCTGTTTTACTTTTATATCCGCCTTTTCTACTAAAGTTTTCACAATACTGTTCGAACTTGTATTTGCCCAAAATGGTCTTGGTAAAGATGTCATATCTGCCCAAATCAACTCCACATAATTCAATACACTCCAGGGATTATATACTTCCGTCCGTCCAAATACATATCCATCATACCATCTTTTCACTACATCCGCGAAATCACTTCTATCATAAAATGCAAGAATCTCATCTACTTCTTTTTGTGTAAAACCAAAATGCTCTGAATACATTGGATTCGTAATGGAGATAATCTTCAGATTGTTCAATCCTGTAAAAATACTCTCTTTCGAGATTCGAAGACAACCTGTGATCACAGCAAACTCCAAGCTGTCATTCGTCTTCAACGCTGACTCAAAAAGAGATCTGATCAGCGGAATCATCTTCTCATAAAAGCCTCCAAAATAAGAGTTCTCCAGTGGGACATCATACTCATCGATCAGGATAATTACTTTTTCTCTATAACTTTTCGCCAGACAAGCTGACAGAAAACGCAGTGCATCCAGATAATCTGCATCCGTTCCCTTAACATCGCGTATTGCAAGAAAGCGTTCTTTTTCTTCTTCCGTCAATTTCCCAATTTTCAAAAGTTCTTCATGTCTGCCAAATTCCTCGGCAATCATTTTCTTCATCTGTATATAAGACAAGTCGAAATTCGCCTGCTTCATTGTTTTTAGTGAAATACTGATAACCGGATATCTCGATATGTGCTTTAAATACTTTTCCCCGGCAGCCATAATTTCCAACCCCTGAAAAAGCTTCCGAGCATCACAGTAATCTTTTTCAAAAAAGCACTGTAACATGCTAAGTCCCAGTGTCTTACCGAAACGCCTTGGTCTTGTAAACAAATTAACTTTTCCCCGCATATCCAAAAGTTCTTTTATCAACAACGTTTTATCTACGTAATAATACCCCTCTTGTATCATTTCCTTAAAATTGTCCACTCCGATTGGAAACGGTTTAAATCCCACTTTCTCACTTCCTTTCCGCATCATTATTTACTAATATTATAGCTTGTTATATACTCTTTTAGCAAGAAAAAAGATGTCCGTAATTAAACAGACACCTTTTCAGTCCACTGCACACCTTCGGCAAGCACTGTGATCTTCTCCTGCAGGATTTCCACAAAGCCACCAGACACAGTTACTTTTTTCATCTCTGTGCCCTTGTGTATCTTCATCACACAAGGCTCCAGAATTGTCGTCAGCGGGATATGGTTCTTGTAAACTCCCATATCGCCGCCCACAGATGTGAATTCCAAAAAGCTTGCTTCCCCTTCGTAGAACATCTCCTCCGGAGAAATAATTTTCAACTCAAACATATTATTTTCTGCCATGCGCACACACCTCTACTTTACTCTGGCAAGTACGTCATCAATATTTCCCGCATTCAAGAAATAACCTTCCGGAATATCATCATGTTTTCCTTCCAAAATTTCTTTGAATCCCTGTACTGTCTCACTGATTGGCACATATCGCCCCTCAAGCCCTGTAAACTGTGTCGCGACAAAGAATGGCTGAGATAAAAATCTTTGTATCTTTCGCGCACGTGATACAGTGAGCTTATCTTCCTCTGAAAGCTCATCCATACCGAGCATTGCAATAATATCCTGTAATTCTTTATATTTCTGCAGCACTTCCTGTACACCGCGCGCCACCTTGTAATGCTCTTCGCCCACGATATTCGGGTCGAGCATTCTCGACGAAGAGTCAAGTGGATCTACTGCCGGATAAATACCAAGCTCTGTGATTGCACGGGAAAGTACGACTTTCGCATCCAGATGGGCAAATGTCGTAGCCGGAGCCGGGTCAGTCAAGTCGTCCGCAGGCACATAGACAGCCTGAACAGACGTGATTGATCCGTTCTTTGTCGATGTGATACGCTCCTGCAAAGCCCCCATCTCCGTCTGCAATGTCGGCTGATATCCTACCGCAGAAGGCATACGTCCCAAAAGCGCGGACACTTCCGATCCTGCCTGTGTAAAACGGAAAATATTGTCGATAAACAAAAGTACGTCTTTTCCACCTTTGTCACGGAAATATTCTGCCATCGTAAGACCTGTAAGCCCTACGCGCATACGCGCTCCAGGCGGCTCATTCATCTGCCCGAACACCATCGCCGTCTTATTGATTACTCCTGATTCCTGCATCTCATAATAAAGGTCATTTCCCTCTCTTGTACGCTCTCCGACACCTGTAAATACAGAATATCCACCGTGTTCTGTCGCAATATTTGTGATCAGTTCCTGAATCAGCACTGTCTTTCCCACACCAGCTCCACCGAACAGACCAATTTTTCCACCTTTCTGATATGGGCAGAGAAGGTCTACGACTTTGATACCTGTCTCAAGCATCTCCGCCTCAGTTGCCTGTTCCTCAAACGAAGGAGCCTTTCTGTGAATCGGCTCATATTCAACATCTGTCGGAGCCGGTTTCTCATCAATCGGTTCACCGAGGACATTAAAGATACGCCCCAGTGTATTCTCTCCTACCGGCACGGAAATTGCAGCTCCTGTGGCAACCGCTTCCATCCCCCGGACTAAACCGTCCGTCGGTCCCATGGCGATACATCTCACCACATCATCTCCTAGATGCTGTGCAACCTCCACCACAAGTCTGCTTTTATCCTGTCTTGTGATCTCGATTGCTTCGTTAATCTCCGGAAGATGTCCGTCTGCGTATTTGATATCTAAGACCGCACCGATAATCTGAGTGATTTTTCCTATATTTTTTTCTGCCATTTTTTCACTCCTCTATCCGATAGCTTCCGCTCCGGCTATAATTTCTGTTAATTCCTGTGTGATCGCTCCCTGACGGGCGCGATTATATTTTAATTCCAAATCATCAATAATCTCTTCTGCATTGTTTGTTGCAGAGTCCATCGCCTGCATACGGGCGCCGTTCTCGCTTGCAACCGCCTCCACAAAAGCGCCGTACAAAATACTTGTCATATACTTCGGAATGAGAAGACTGATCGCCTCCTCTTCATTCGGCTCAAAATTCATCAATACGGACTCTTTCTTTTCTTCTGCAGGCACAGTTTCTGCACTCACCGGAAGCAGTTTCATCAGCTTCGGAATATGACTGACCGTATTTTTAAACTCTGTATACGCCACATAGATTTCTCCGACTTCTCCTTTTGAGAAATCATCAAGCAGTCTCTCCCCGATCCGGCGTGCATCTGCATACGTCGGTTCGTCAATGATGTCCGAGTAATCCTCTGCAATTTGATATCCTTTTCTTGCAAGACTTTCCACACCTTTTCTGCCGACTGTGTAAAGCCGGATACGTTCTTTTTCTATCCCGCTTTCCACAATTAGTCTTGCAATATTTGCATTGTATCCGCCCGCAAGACCGCGGTTTGAGGTCACTGCCACAACCGCAACATTTTTGGAATCACTTTTTCGCAAATACGGATGCTCTATATTGCCCGCCTTCGCAAGCATGGAAGTCACTGTCTGATACATATATTCAAAATACGCCTTCGAGTTCTCTGCACGCATTCTTGCTTTTTGCAGCTTTACAGTCGAAACAAGCTTCATGGCTTTGGTGATCTGCTGCGTATTTTGAATACTTCCGCGGCGTCTTTTTATCTCTCTCATGGATGCCATGATCGTCTTCCTCCTTTTTTACTGATGTGTGAACTGTAGCTTGAACTCTTCAATCGCTTTTACAAGCGCAGCTTCATTTTCTTCTGTGATAACCTTTTCCGTCTTAATTGATTCCGGAATCTCCGGATATTTTGTCTGGATAAATTCAAACAGTTCTGTCTCAAAACGTAAAATATCTTCCACCGCAATGTCAAGCAGATGTTTTCTCGTCGCCGCATAGATGATGATTACCTGATACTCTACCGGCATCGGCTTGTACTGCGGCTGTTTTAATACTTCTTTGATTCGTACTCCCTGTGCAAGTCGTTCTTTTGTATCTGCATCTAATTCAGATCCAAACTGTGCAAATGCCGCAAGTTCACGGTACTGTGCAAGATCGATACGAATCGGTCCCGCAATCTTCTTCATCGCCTTGATCTGTGCCGAACCGCCTACACGCGACACAGAGATCCCCGGATTGACCGCAGGTCTAAAACCGGCGTTAAACATCTCTGTCTCAAGGAAAATCTGTCCGTCCGTGATTGAGATGACATTCGTCGGAATGTAAGCAGATACATCACCTGCCTGTGTCTCAATGATCGGGAGCGCAGTTAATGAACCACCGCCTAATTTATCTGATAATCTGGCTGCTCGTTCCAATAATCTGGAGTGCAGATAGAATACATCTCCCGGATAAGCCTCACGTCCTGGCGGTCTGCGAAGAAGTAAGGAAAGAGTACGATAAGCTGTCGCATGTTTGGACAAATCATCATACACGATCAGTACGTCCTCTCCATTTTCCATCCACTCTTCTCCCATCGCACATCCTGAGTACGGTGCGATGTACTGAAGCGGTGCAAGCTCACTTGCCGTTGATGCGACAACGGTTGTGTAATCCATCGCCCCGTATTCTTCAAATACCTTCACAATATTTGCCACTGTAGATGCCTTCTGACCAATGGCAACGTAAATACATTTTACTCCCTGCCCTTTTTGATTGATGATCGTATCAATCGCAATCGCAGTCTTTCCTGTCTGTCTGTCCCCGATGATCAGCTCACGCTGTCCTCTTCCAATCGGAACCATAGAATCAATCGCCTTGATTCCGGTCTGCAGCGGCGTATCTACAGATTTACGCGCAATAACTCCGGAAGCAACTCTTTCTATCTGTCTGAAATTTGTCGCCTGAATCGGTCCTTTTCCATCAATCGGCTGTCCTAATGCGTTCACGACACGTCCAAGCATGCAGTCCCCTACCGGAACCTCCACTACTCTTCCCGTCGTCTTTACCGTATCTCCCTCGTTGATATTTCTCTGATCCCCTAAAAGAACTGCACCTACATTGTCTTCTTCCAGGTTCAGCACCATACCATACACTTCGCCAGGGAACTCTAACAGCTCTCCCTGCATCGCATTTTCCAGTCCGTGGATACGTGCAATACCATCGGCTACCTGAATAACCGTTCCCACATCCGATACTTCTAACTCCGATGCGTATCTTTTAATCTGTTCTTTAATGACAGAGCTGATTTCTTCTGGTCTTAAGTTCATGGAGCGAATCCACCTTCCTTCTGTTTTATAGTTGAATTTTTCTTAAATTTTTCGACAGCTCATATAGCTTTGTCCGAATACTGCTGTCAACAATGCGATCCCCGATCCGAATGACCATGCCGCCAATCAGCGACGAATCCACTTCATAATTCATCTCGAACTTCTCATAAGAGGTCATCTCCAAAAGTTTTTGTTCTACCTTTTCTTTCTGCTCCCCGCTCAGTTCAATTGCTGTCACCACTCGGGCACTTCCAATCTTCTTCTCTTCTTTCACAAGTCCGATAAAATATTTGAACACGGCACACATATCTTTCGCATGCCCTTTTTTGATGAGAAGCGTCATCAGTCCGATGATCTCTTTTGGGATCTTTTGCGAAAATGTCTCCTCGACAATTTTTATTTTTTCTTCTTTTCCAATATTGGGATGATTCATCAGTTTGCTAAATTCTTCATTTGCCCACAAACTATCCACCACACACACTGCCGCCTCAAAGAATTCGTCAATGCACTCTTCTTCACAGGCGACTGCAAACAGTGCATCTCCATATGTCTTCGAAACTAACTTAGCCATGTATGATCACCCATCTCTTTCAACGTCTCATCAATAAGACCTTCTTGTACTTTTGTATCAATCGAAGCTGCTACCACTTTTCCTGCCATCATAGATGCAATGGTAATCATTTCCTGTTTCATATCATCCAACGCCCGTTTTTTTTCTAACTCAATCTGGGCATTGGCATGCTCTATAATACGGGCTGCCTCTTCTTTTGCCTCCGCAACGATCTTTGCCTCATTCTGCATCGCTTTTTTGCGCGCAGCGCTTAAGATCTCCTGCGCTTCTTTATCTACTTCTTTCAGCTTTCTGTCATACTCTTCTTTGTATGCGATTGCCTCCTGTTTTTCCCGCTTTGCAGTCTCCTGATCATCCAGAACACGCTGTCTGCGCTTTTCAAGCAGACTCCTGACCGGATTAAACAGAAGATACGAAAGAATCGTAAATAAAAGCAGCATACTCAAGCCAAGCACAACCGCATCAAACAGAAACTGTGCGTCGAGTGTAAATAAACGATCCAAGGTTCAGCCTCCTTCCTTCTCGTTTTCTTTTTTATTTTTCTTACAACTTTCCTAACAGTGGGTTTGCAAACAAGAGAATCAATGCGATAACCAGACTGTAAAGACCTGTCGTCTCCGCAACTGCCTGTCCAAGTAACATTGTAGATGTAATATCAGATTTTGCTCCCGGATTTCTTCCTACTGCTGCCGCACCGTGTCCGGCTGCCACACCTTGTCCGATACCAGGTCCGATACCTGCGATCATCGCTAACCCCGCTCCAATTGCTGAACAAGCTAAAATTAATGCTTCGTTTGTAATTTGACTCATAATAAATTCCTCCTAAAAATCTTCTTCTAATTTTACTCTTAAATTAATCCGGTATCTTATCACTTACAAATACCATCGTCAACATACAAAATACGTATGTCTGAATTGCCCCTGAAAAGACGTCAAAGTAGGCATGCAGAAAACCTGGCCATATGATTGCAATCTGCGAAAGCAGACCATACAGCAAGGCCATGATAACCGTTCCTGACAAGACGTTTCCGAAGAGACGAAGTGACAACGAAAACGGAACGGCAATCTCCCCAATCAGGTTGATCGGGAATAAAAACGGCAGTGGTTTGAACAAGTTGGTGAACGCTCCAACTTTGTTATACCTGATATTATTAAACTGTATCAGGAAAAATGTGATCACACCAAGCGGAAATGTAACTCCATAATCTGCTGTCGGTGGTCTCAATCCCAAAAGTCCCGAGAGATTACTGAACAAAATAAACAAAAACAAGGTCCCTATATAGTTTCGGTAAGGAATCCCTTTTTTGCCCATGCCACTTTTCACCATGCCATCCAGCATCTCCACAACGTATTCCACTGCATTTTGAAACCTTCCCGGCTTCCCGTCAGTATCCTGCAATTTTACCCTTGCAATAAGTGCAAGTATAATCAGTCCCAGACATATGAGCAGTATACTGACATGCGTCGTCGTAAGGTATAGCTCCTGCCCAAACAGTTCAAACTTCAAAAGGCTGTGTATCATAAAGTCAGCCTCTTTTGCAGCAACTATCCCTAATCCATTTCCCACATAATTCCCCTCCTTTACTTAGATTTTTTTAATTTTAAAAATAGTTTATGCATATACGGCTGTAAATACGCCGATATTTTTAATGCAATCAGTCCGGCAAGCAGAGTAAGAGGATTCCCCAAATCAAAATAGAGTACGCATCCCATCAAAATCAAAACTACCGTTATCCTCAGTGCATACGTCATTCTGACATGTTTTACCGCGCCTGTCTCTCCAAGATCCAATGCATCTTCTATGGAGTGCTTCATATGAATCGCCATTCCGCTTCCAATTGCCACTCCACTCCACAATCCAATCGCATTATACAAATCGTTCGGAAAAGCAATCAGGCAGACGATCTGCACTGCCACGCCTACCAGAATAATTCCGGTAACCAATTCCAACAATGTATTATCTTTTTTCATCTTTGCCTTCCTCTTTCTTTTCTTCCAGGTCTTCATTCGCATGTCTTACAAGCAGATAAACATTACGCATCCCTGCCAATACTCCCAATATAATAAAAGGGATCGTAACCGGAAGTTTGAACTTTTCTTCCAGCCATCCGCCCACCCAGACACACAGCAGAATCGGAACGATCATGCTGATTCCCAGCTGAGTAATCAATGCAAATGTCCTGTACACACTTTTTTTGTATTTCATAGTGTCACCTCAATCTTACAACATATAACTATCTACGTCCAGCAATTTGTCGTATTTTTTTATTTTTTATTGTTAATTTTTGCACAAAAAAGATAGTTTTCTGTCGTCTGTATTATTTTTTATATATTTCAAAACAAAAGAGGGGCTTTAATCCCACTCTAAACGGTGTAAATGCCCCTCTTTTGTCATATTCTGAAATTCATTTTGTCTCAGTGCTTCATATAATACAATTGCCACGGAATTCCCGAGATTCAAAGATCTGATATCTCCCACCATAGGAATACGGATACTGTCCTCCTTGTGGTGTATCAAAATCTCCTCCGGAATCCCTGCGCTCTCTTTTCCAAACATAATATAGCAGTCCGGCTCATAATTCACATCAGTATATACATTCGGTGCTTTTGTCGTTGCCATATAAATTTTTGCTCCTGGATTTTTCTCCATAAAATCCTGAAAATCAATATACGTTGTCACGTCCAGATCATCCCAATAATCCATTCCTGCACGCTTGATCGCTTTTTCATTCAATCGGAAGCCTAGTGGCTCGATCAGATGGAGACGTGTGTTTGTAGCAACACAGGTTCTCCCGATATTTCCGGTATTTGCCGGAATCTCCGGCTCAAATAATACAATATTCAACATCTTACATTACCTTTCATTTCTCAGTCGGTCAATAAATCTGCCAAGACGCCCAATCGCCTCTTTCAGGTCTTCCAAAGAATATGCATACGAAATACGAAGGAATCCCTCACCACAGTCTCCGAACGCAGTTCCCGGAACGACCGCCACCTTTTCTTCTTCCAATAATCTTGTCGCGAATTCTTCTGACGTCATCCCAAACTCTTTGATATTTGGGAAAATATAGAATGCGCCAAACGGCTCAAAGCATTCAAGCTTCATCCGTTTGAATTCATGCACAAGGAAGCGTCTTCTCTGATTATAAGACTCACGCATCTCCTTTACTTCTTCATCACAGTTGCGAAGTGCCTCCACCGCCGCATACTGGCTGTTTGTCGGCGCACACATAATCGCAAACTGATGAATCTTCACCATCTGCTCGATGATGTTCGCAGGACCGCACGCATAACCAAGCCGCCAGCCGGTCATCGCATACCCCTTTGAAAATCCATTGATCAGAATCGTGCGCTCTTTCATTCCCTCAAAACTTGCGATTGACACATGCTCTCCTTTATAGCTGAGCTCTGAGTAAATCTCATCCGAGATTACGAACAGATCATGCTTCTTCACAAGTTCCACAATCGGTTCCAAATCTTCTTTTGTCATAATAGAACCCGTCGGGTTATTTGGAAACGGCATGACAAGAATTTTTGTCTTCGGTGTAATAGCGGCTTCAAGCTCCTCTGCTGTGAGCTTAAATTCATTCTTATGCTGCAGCGGAATCACGACCGGAACTCCGTCTGCAAGAATTGTGCAAGGCAGATAGGAAACGTAGCTTGGCTGTGGAATGAGAACCTCATCCCCCGGATCCAGCATGGCACGCAGTGCAATGTCAATCCCTTCGCTTCCCCCTACAGTTACGATCACTTCATGATTGTAATCATATTGTACATTCACTTTTCTATCTAAGTATTTACAAATTTCTATTTTTAATTCTTTCAGACCAGCATTCGATGTATAAAATGTGCGCCCTTTTTCCAATGTATAGATTCCTTCCTCCCGAATACGCCAAGGCGTATCGAAGTCCGGCTCTCCTACTCCAAGTGAAATCGCATCTTTCATTTCATTTACCACGTCAAAAAATTTACGAATTCCTGACGGCTGAATGCCAACCACTTTCTGTGATAATGGATTTCTCATTACGGTGTCACCAACATCCTTTCTGATTCTGCTTTTTTCACAAGTATCGTTCCATGATCCTTATATTTTTTCAGGATAAAATGTGTCGCCGTGCTGATTACAGCCTCAACCGGAGAAAGCTTTTCCGATACAAACTGGGACACCTCTTTTAATGTTTTTCCATCCAGTGTCACCAGAAGATCATATCCTCCGGAAATCAGATAGACTGCATTCACTTCCGGATAATTGTAGATACGCTCTGCGATTCTGTCAAATCCTTGATTTCTCTGTGGAGTCACTTTCACCTCAATCAGTGCAGTCACTTTTTCCGTTCCGACTTTATCCCAGTCGATCAACGTATGGTAACCGCAGATAATCTTTTCCTTTTCCATCTGTGCAATCTCATTTGCCACAGTCACCTCATCTGTCCCAAGTAACACTGCCAGCTCGCCCAAATCTACACGGCTGTTCTTTTCGATATATTTTAAAATTGTTGTTCTCATAAACTCTCCTTACTTTGACTCATACATCTTTAATAATTCATCCGGCGCCGGTCTGTCAAGATATCTTTTCTCTTCGCCGCCCAAAATGACTCTTGCAGTATCTACAGTCGTCCTTCCAAGAACGACCGCCTGTCTCCCTTCTTTTTGGAATTTCTCTACAAGCTTCTCGCCATCCTCTGCAAAGATCAAAACACTTCCCGCCGATGTAAGCTGATACGGATTCAGATGAAAATATTCACAAATCTCCACCGTCTCCTGTCTGATCGCCATCTTTTTCAAATCAACCTCAATCCCCACACCGGAGCTTTCCGCCATCTCCCATAAAGCTGCCAGAATCCCGCCCTCGGTAATCTGGTGCATCGCTGATACCCCCGCTTTTTTTGCAGTCTGCAGTTCATCGACAGAGAACAGTTCTCCTTCCATCTGTCGAATCGGATTCAAAAATGCCGGGATAAACCGTCTTGACAATTCTTCTTCTTTTTCCCGCATCACGCGCAATGTTCCTTCCAGCGCAATCCACTTTAAAAGCACGATATCCTGTCCCGGTTTCCCCATACAGCTTCTTAGAAGTTCTTCCTTCTTTAATACGCCCATACCATTCACATATACGATTGCCTGATTGATTGCGGGACTTGTCTCCGCTTTGGCACATATAATCTGAATACCATGCGCGCTTCCCGCTCGTTCCACATACTCAATCATCGCTTTCAGACGCGATTCATACGCATACGGCGGGAGCATAATATATACTGCTGCCGCCACAGGCACTGCCCCGCGGGTTGCAAGATCATTCGCCGCCTGCGCAAGCGCAAACACGCCCAAATCTTTCTCGTTTCCATATAGAACAGCGGTAGAAGATAACACTTCCTCCCCCTCTCCTGTTTTTATCCCATAACACATCTCTTCTACAGACGGAGGAAACATCGATTCTTCTCTATGAAATTGTAATGGTTTTAAAAGCGAACGCTTTAACACGGTCTGAGATACTTTTCCTACCTTCATAACTTCCTCCTTACTCTGTCGGCGCTTCCGGCGGTGTCGCATTCTGTGTGTTCTGTGCTTCCTCTTCCGCCTTTTGTGCCGCCTCCTCAATCTTTGCCTTCGCCTCGGCAATTGCATTGTTGATCTGCCCTTCATCCTGCGTGGCAATTGCCGCCTTGACGAGCGCCGAAGCCTCCGCATTATCTGATGCCGTTCCCACATTCACTGTAACCGGTGATGCGCTGTATGTGCTGTTGTTGAAAATACCTCGGCTCACTTCCTGTCCATTTTCATAGACAACCTTCCAAAGTCTCGCCGTCTTTCCCGTATGTCCTGAACCACTCTTTGTCATCACGCCAAGTGAGTCCCCGGACTCGACAAACTTCTTTCCTGCCGGTGTTGTGCTCAGCGTCTCGCTGACAAACTCAATACTCCGGTTCGCATTTCTTGTCTCTTTTCCATAAATTGTAAATGTAAGATTCCCGCCCGATATATATCCTTCAATATAAATCGGTGTCTCTGTATTATTCTTGAATTTTAAATCTTTATAGTCACCTGCGATTGCAGCATCCATAGATGGCTTCACATAATCTACCAGCATGGAATGTGGATGTCTCTGCGTCACCTCCAGTTCCGCAAGGATCATGGCATTGTAAAGTGTTGTGGACACCTGGCAGATTCCGCCGCCCATACTCTGCACAACCTTCCCATTCTCATAAGAGCCCGCTTCTGTAAACCCATTCTCAGTTGTATAAGGCTCCATCGCTGCGTTGGCAGAGTATTCCTCGCCCGGCATCACCACAGCTCCATTGATATGCGCTGTTCCGGACTCAATGTTCTGGACTCTTCCGCCTCCGCTTCCACAATATGTCGTAAATGTTCCAAGTGTATCCTGAATCGTCTCGAGCTGCTCCCGCGTAACATCCGGTACATCTGAGACAGACACAAGATCTACAGATGCCTCTTTCTTATTCCATTTCTTATTTAAATATGTCTCAATGGCTTTTACTGAGGCTTCTGCATCAATCGTCTTTCCCTGAACTTCATCTGTAATGACAAATGCGCCGTTCTCACGAGTAATCGTCGCATTTGTTGCCGCTTTTTCCAGTGGCTGTGCCTTTGCTTCAAAAACTGCTTTTGCCTTCTCGCTGTCAATCTGATATGCTGCGGAAATGACTTTCTTTTCTTTGTCAAGCTTTTTCACTTCAAAGTAACGACTCCAAATACTTCCACCTTTTCCGTAAGCAAGAGCCTTTTCTACAAGCTTATCCACATCTTTTATCGTAAAACCAAGCTCACCCAATGTCACCTGTACATTCTCTTCTTCTATGCGAAGCGAAATGCTCTGCTCCTGATATTTTTTAATCTTTGCTTCCACTGCTTTTTTGGCATCTGATTTTTTCATACCGGACACATTCACCGTCTCAATATAGACATTGTTATAAATCTCATTGTCCGCAGTGCTCTTCACCCGGCTTCGAAAGACAAAATAAACAATTCCCAACACAACAAGAATCGAAAACGCAATGATTCCCGCCGTCGCAAGCACTTTCCGTCTCCTTTTTACGCTCATTTTCCGCTTTCTATTCTTTGCCGTTTTTTGCATAACCAATCCTCTCTACACTAAATATGGAATCACACTTGTTGCAACCATCGCCACTATAATAATCATGATCGTAACCGCCATGATTCTTCTTACTTTTTTGTCATAAAAATTCATTGATCACACCTCGATTTTATACATTTCTTTACATTTTAAACTCTTTACTGTATTTTTGCAAGAAACATTGTTGAAATCTTATTCCGTCTCGATTTCAGTTACTGCTGCCTGGTGCGTCAGCCTGCTTCTATTCTGATAATCAAATAAAATGAATTTCTCTTTTTCTTCACATGTCCCAAGTACATCATAATGGAATTTTTCAATATGAGTCATTTTTCGCAACTGTCTTTTATCGTATGCTTCGTATCCGATCAAATATTGATGCTCTTTTGATTCCGTCTCATAAAACGCATTCAGCCAGTCCTTTGACACTTCATGCTCTCCCGCAAATTCCGGTCGGTTTTTGACGTTCTCGCGAAAATACAGATCAAATGTCAAAAGTTCTCGGTAAAGTCTCTCGCGTTCTTTATGTTTCTCTCTGACAAATCCAAGTAAAATCTCATATCTTGTAATTCTGGAATGACTCATCAGATGCAGTTCATGATTCTCATAATATCTGCCAAGTTCCTGATACAATACAAATGGTGATGCATACTCTTCTTCCAATTTTCGCAGGCAATACGAAAACTGCCCACTGTTATAGTAGACCTCCACCATCTCTTCCACACTCTTTAACCGCATCATCTCTTCATATGACAGCCAGTTTGTGTAGAGCACCTCATACGGCGGCCGGCTCTTATATACAAGTCCATAACGTTCCTTCTGCGATTCCATATAAGAACCTTTCAGCACTTTCAAAAATCCAAGCTGAAGCTGTTCCGGATGGAGCCGATACACATCATCAAAAGATTTTTGAAAACTCTCCATACCTTCATACGGAAGTCCTGCGATTAAGTCCAGATGCTGATGCACATTTTCCCCCTGATTGATGCGCTGCACAATACGTGCCACTTCCTCAAACCGCATCGTTCGCCGAATCTCACGAATCGTCTGTTCATTTGTAGACTGCACCCCGATCTCAAGTTGTATCAATCCCGGACGCATCGACTCAATCAGCTTCAATTCTTCTTCATTCAGCAAATCCGCCGCCACTTCAAAATGAAAATTCGTGATCCCTTTGTCATGCTCCTTGATATATTTCCAAATGGCAATCGCATGCTTATGATTACAGTTAAAAGTTCGATCCACAAACTTCACCTGCGGCACTTCCTCATCGATAAAAAACTGAAGCTCTTTTTCTACCAATTCAAGTTTGCGGAAACGCAAACATTTGTCTATCGAAGAAAGGCAGTAACTGCAGGAAAACGGACATCCTCTGCTCGACTCATAGTAGATGATCTTATTTTTAAAATCTGCCATATCATGGTACACAAACGGAACCTCACTCAAATCCATAACTTCACGCCATGAATTCTGTAAAAATTCTCCCTCTTCTCCACGGTAGGCAATTCCTTTAATCTCCGAAAGCTGCATATCTTTTCCGTGATAATACTCCACCACTTCCAAAAATGTCTTTTCTCCCTCTCCGAAGATCACTCCTGTCACTTCCGGAAGACGTTCCAGCACATCTTTTGTATCGTAGGATACCTCTGGTCCCCCCACCCAGATTGGAACACTCGGGAATATCTTTCCAAGCTCTCGAACCAGCTCTTCCACATAAGACAGGTTCCATATATAGCAGGAAAAACATAAGATATCCGGTTTTTTCTTATATAAATCCATCAAAATATCGTCTATCTGCTGATTGATCGTATATTCTGCAATCTGTATCTCATCCTTATACTGCTGCGCATACGCTCTCAGACTGTACACAGCCAGATTCGAATGAATATATTTCGCATTAATCGCCGCCAAAACAATGTTCATAACATATCTCTCCTTTTCTTTTTGTATCTGAAAATCAAATTTCCTGATATAGTAAAAATGCTATTGTATAGACAATCTCAAACTGTCCATACAATAGCATTTTTCTTTTCGTGCGTTACACTTCGAACTCGCTCCATGAACGTTACTTTTGCAGTTAACTCAGCCCAGGCACCCTCACGGCACCCGGAAGGTTCTGCTTAGTGCTGCTTCGTTCCCGACCTGACACGGTTCACAGATTCCCGTCGCGTGAGACCCAAACATCAACGCCACTTTCAAAAGGCAGCTCCACAAATAAAAGCCCTCCGTGTAACATCACCCCTACTATAGCGGATTGTAGGTACAAGGCACCGCTAACGCCCCGGCTGCACGAGTCTATATTATACTCTCCAGACAGTATATTTGTCAATGCTATTCATTAAAATCGATAAATTCTATGTAACAGTTCAGCCTTATAGTTAAGTCAGTGCTTTTCGCTTTCTGTTCATTTCACACAGGTGGGAAATCATTTCATCGGACCATATATTACCTGTTTCCTCCGTATTTTTGCGGAGATAACGGATAATATGGACATTACATTCTGCGTGTTCTGTTCCGAAATGGTACAAAGTGGTTTCGTGGTCATGAAGAAGCGTTCCTACATAACATTTCAGGAAATTCAGTTATTTTAACGCATCTATGGATTTACTGCTCATTGCATGGTAGATAACACTGTTGTCTGTGCTGAAATTTCGGATATAGTTCAGTTTCCCATTCACAGTTACGGTTGTAGCATCAGTTGCCACAACTTTTTGGTTCAGCTGTTCTTTTTCTAGATTTATAATGCTTGTAACCGATACATTCTCCATTTTTTTGCAAAAATCATAAATGCTTCCTTCCGATAAGTTCAATTCCCCGTTACCTACTGAATTCAGGAAAGATGCAATTCTGTCATTTGACATAACGCCTTCGCTGTACAGGGAAACTGCCAGCGCTTTTACATTTGCTCCGTAGGTAACGTCACTGCGGTATTCAGCAGGAATACGTAAAACCCCATTCTCATCTGCATAAATGCGGACTTCTGTGATTACGGGTTCTACCGCCAAGTCCACCACATATTTTGTGACATATTTTTGTCCGGATGTATTACCGATCGTTTTCACTTCATGTCTGTATCTTCCGGAAGCAATTTTTTCCTCTATTTCAGCTTTTGAAAGTGTTGTCCCTTTATGGCCTTTCTGTCCACCTGTTTTACGTTCCGTTTTTTTCTTCCGTTATAGGTATTGGCAGGCTTTCCTTTTTGGTCGGCAGAGGGTGGAAGGGAAGTGTTAGAACTGTCATTGTTAATGATGCTTTTCAAACGTGCATTATCATCCTTGAGCAGTTGGTTTTCCTGGCGTAAGAGCAGATTTTCTTTTTTTAAATCTGCAATTTCAGTTTTTAATTCCCCTGTTTCCTTTTTGTGTTCTTTTTCAATGGTATCCAGACGCCCCATGATTTCCATGAGCTGTTGGTACATTCCGTTTTCATAGCTGCTTTTTCTTCCCATGAGGCATCTCCTTCCGTCCGTTCATGATAAACATAGTTTATCATGAACGGAACAAAAAGAAAAACCGCTCAAAAACAGATCCGTTAAAATGACGGTGGATTATTATTGGATAGTCAGGAGATCCTGTGGAATATTTGCTATAAAATCAGGAGAAAAGAATCTAAATCAGGCATTCCATCAGGAAGTTATCCACATGGCACTAATAGGACAATTAAAATCGTGAAGTTACAGATTCCTATGTGGAAAAGTAACTGCAAAAACTTTTTCAATTTCTCCCTTTTGCCTATGGCAAGGCTGAACTGTTACAATTCTATCATCAGAGTGTTATTTCACCTCAGCTTTTCGTTTCTCCCTCAGTTCTTTAAAAAAGTTTTTCATCAGCGCACTGCATTCTTCTTCCAGCACGCCTATTTCCAATTCTACCTGATGGTTGAATTCTTCCATCTGCAGTAAATTAAGAATCGACCCCGCGCAGCCCGCTTTTGGATTCATACATCCTACAACAACCTTCTTCATTCTGGACTGTACAATCGCTCCCGAGCACATCTGACACGGCTCCAGTGTCACATACATTGTGCAATCCTCAAGTCTCCAGTCGTCCATTTTCTTGCTCGCTTTTTTGATTGCCATCATCTCCGCATGCGCAATCGTATTCTTATCAATGGTTCTGCGATTGTATCCGCGTCCGATAATCTTATCTTCGTAGACGATCACACACCCGATTGGAACCTCTCCAAGTGCATATGCCTTTTTCGCCTGTTTAATCGCCTCTTTCATATATTTTTCATCTTTATTCATCATACACTCACCTTTTGTATCTTGCAAATTCAGACTTCCAAATAGAACTCGTTCTTAATTATACTGATTTCTTCTAAATCTGTCGACACCAATATCCAAAATCATCAAACGTATTCTTCTCTTCTGCTGACAATTCAAGTTCCGCATCCATAACACGGTGAAATTGCGGAAATCCAAATGCCCTTGCTGCTGCCTGTTCTTTTTCATGATAAATTCCAGGCACACCGATCCATCGATTTTCCCCTTCCTCAATATACAGAAGATGATGGTAATTATAAAATCCATGCAGCAAAAAACTGTTATTCGCAAGATGCCACTGTGTTCTCGGAAGTCTTGCAATGTCCTGCCTCTGAATCTTCTCATATGTTCTTGTCTTCGGCGGGATATATTTTTCTATTTCCTCCTGAAATTCCTGCTGTTCTACCAGTTTCTCCACATGCTCGATCAGACTCTCTCTTACTTTCGGTTCCTCTGATTGTTGTCTCTCCTCCGGCACAGCTTCAGTTGCTGCCTCTTCCAATACTTCCCTCTGCCCGGTCGTCATATGTTCCACATCCGCCGCTTCTTCTTCCCACATCGCAGCATATGTTTTTTCCGATACATTTCTCAAAATAATCCCTGCAAGCTTGTCAAACATTTCCTGTCCGCCTGCATCTTCCGGCTCAAATTTCAGGATATAATTAATCATCGGAGCCTCTTCTTCAATTACCCCTTGCGGGATTCCGATACATTCTCCTCCTTGCACATAGAATACAAACACCTCCAATTTCTTTTTCTGTCCAAAATCAAGGTTCTTTCCATGTATATGAATCGCACATTTATCCATTCGTTTTTCTAGCTTTATAAAACCGACATTGCGGATTCTGTTTCCATTCTCATACTCGTACAAATAGCGGATGACCTGTTTCATAATTTGATTCCTTTCTTCTTGTCTCTATAAGACACTTTATTCACCTCGACAAAAGAAAAGAACTAAAAAGCGACGGCATACCGCCATCGCCCTATCTATATAATTGCATTCATCTCCTGATAAAGCCGTTTTGCATAGCTGTCTGTCATTCCACAGATGTAATCCGTCACAAGGAGAAGTCTGAGATACAGCTTTTCCTGCTCGCTTTTCCCCTTTGCATGACAGTGATAAGCACTCTTATAATTTTCTGAGATAAATGAGACAATCCGTTTATCAATCTCGCTCAACTCCTCATCTGTATCATAATCAATCACTGCTTTTACAAATTTATCCAACAGAAAATCAAGCATTACCGACTCTGCCATCTCCATCTTATAGATGACCGATGTAGAAAACACTCTTCGGTACGCAATATCTCCCAGAAGATTCATCAATTTTTCTCCATATGTCCCGTGGAACAAATCATAACCATACTCTCCATCCATAATCTTCTCATAGTTCGAAGTAAATCCATATGTTGCACAATTGATCAAAAATCCCTGCATCTGCACAATCCAGTTCTTCACGGCATATTCTTCTGGATTTTCCACTTTTCTTCTCTGCCCACTTTCATATTTTGCTTCTAATTTTTCCAATGCATGAAAAGAAACGGCACTTTCCTCTTTTTCCAAAGCTGCTAATTCTTCTTTCAGTTGATGATAGGAAAGAAAACCTTTTATAAAGGCATCTTCGATATCTGCTGTTTTGTATGCGATATCATCCGCAGCCTCTAATATATATGTGAGCGGATGACGCCTTCCGTTCGTTCCGGTCTCCTTGCAAATCGCCTCATAAAGTTCCTGATCGGCATAGTAATACCCAAGCTTTTTATCCTTGATATTTCCCGTTGTTTTATCGATTTTCAGAGAAGAAACCGGATATTTTACAATCGTTCCAAGCAGTGCATATGTCAGGTTCATCCCATGCTCATCCACAAGATAGTGCAGTTTACTGACCAATCTGAGCGCCTGTGCATTTCCTTCAAAATGATAAAAGTCCTGACACATCTGTTTCTCCAGGACCTGATCTATGCACTCTCCACGAAACAGCAGCGCCGGCAGGTTTCTCCTGAACCAATCCCGAATCACCGTCTCACCAAAATGTCCAAACGGCGGGTTCCCAATATCATGTATCAAGCCCGCGCACTGTAAAATATTACATATCTCTTCCTTCATCTTCGGCGTAAAATCCGAATCTTTCTGATATGCCAAAATCGATTCTCCAATATTCTGTCCCAACGATTTCCCAAAAGAAGACACTTCCAAAGAATGTGTCAGTCTTGTCCTGATAAAATCACTTTTATCCAGCGGAAATACCTGTGTCTTATCCTGAAGTCTTCGAAACGAGGCACTCCCAATAATGCGATGATAATCTTTTTCAAACTCACTTCGAAGGTCCGCCGCCTTACTCCGACCGCCAAACTCTCTGTTTCTTTTGCTGGATAATAACTGCTCCCACTTCATACTTTCACCCCTTTCTTTGCCAATTGACTGTTTCTCTAATCCAAATAAATCGGCGGGTCATAATCTTTTCCGAGAAGCGCTTTTTTCCTCTCCTGATACCCTAGAAATGCCCACTCTGTCATATCTGTCCATTTATGCTGTTCCTGATCATATACCTGTACATAGCCGATCCGCTTTGGATGCATTCGTACACTGTTTGTCTGGTATTCTTTTCTCGTATACGGATTGATCTCGCCAAGAACCGGTGTTTCCGGCTCTTTCTTCTCTGACTCTTTCTTTGTATCCGCAGTTCGAAACTTTGGTTTCCGCATATAGCCTCTGATTCCGCTAAATCCGGTTCTCTTCTCCTTTTCTTCCACCTTTTTCGGAAGTTCTTTAACAGGCTCTGGCTCTGACACTGGCTCCAATTGAAGTTCCTCGCTCATTTTCACTAGCTCGCCAACCGTAATATCTCGTTCGGCGGCATGCTTCTGCGATTGTGGTTTTCCTTTCTTAATCTGTTCTTTTTCCGTCTCCATTTCTATCTGTTCCATTATACTCAGCCGGAAAGAACATCCCAATATCTCTGCAATCATACGCATATCCTGTTCCTGAAAATTATCTCTTTTGAGCCGCTGCGTCATATTCTGTCTGGACATATTTTTCCCGGTTCGTTCCTCAATCTGCTCTGCCAGCTCTTTGATCGTCATCCCCTTGCGACTTAAGATAATTTTTACCTGCTCACCAAATGTCAGATTCTCCATGTCCGATTCCTCCTTAGTAACTCTCTTCCAAATACTCTTCCAATGTCACACCTGATTCCATAATTTCCTTTGCGGCTTCCTGGCCTACATACCGATAGTGCCAAGGCTCATAGATAATTCCTGTCTCGGCTGTTTTTTCCGGCGGATAACGAAGAATAAACCCATACTTATAACAGTTCTCTTCCAGCCATTTTGCCTCTTTTGTCTCCGCCTGTTTTTCATCCAGCTCCGAGTATTGATTTGAAATAAGATCAAGCGCAAGTCCAAGTCCATGCTCACTTGTCCCCGGAAGCGCAACACTCATAGCAGTGTCACTGTACGCTTCCCAGTAATTCATCCCTGTATTCAAACGATCCTGAACAGATGAGTTAAATACCTGCTCCTGTTTTTCCACCGAACGATACGCAGAACAGATAATAATGTTCATTCCATCCGCCTCTGCTGCCTTCAACATATTATTGAGAGGCTCTGCGATTCTTGAATCCACACTATATCCATCCGCCACCTCCGTAAGC
The DNA here is from genome assembly GCF_059731825.1 of Faecalimonas nexilis. NCBI lineage: Bacteria > Bacillati > Bacillota > Clostridia > Lachnospirales > Lachnospiraceae > Faecalimonas > Faecalimonas nexilis. The sequence goes on from NZ_AP029189.1 coordinate 3,496,418, forward strand.
TCCGGAACATATCCTTCCGTCATTGGATGCGATGAATTCACAAGCACCATATTCCACGGCAGTTCCTCTTCTTGCTCTGCCTGTTTTTGCTGCAGCTGCTCTAATTCTTTTTGTACTGCCTTTGTCTTTTTCTGCTCTTCCTTTTGAACCTGCGCTGTCACCTTTTTAATCTGCTTTTCTGCTTGTTTCTTTTGTCTTATACCGCCAAATATATTTCCAAACACCAGCCCCAACACCAGACAACTCGTTCCGACAACTATGATCTGCTTTCTCTTTCGGCTCATTCGTTTTATTTTTCTTTTCACCAAACCGCCATAATATCTCAACACTTTGGAAATCTGCATAATTTTCTCCTCTTTTGCCTCTATAATTCAATCTTTTCTATTGTTTTTGAAAACTCACTGCAATTAGAACACACTGCAATTTTATAAGGAATATCGGCTATCGTATACTCTTTAAAATAATATCTCTGAGGAAACTCTTCCGGCTGTTTTAGCAAGTACGGACTTCCCTCTTTCGAAAATCCAATCTCAAACTGATCCAATCCTAATTTCATCCCAAGCCGGGTCGCTTTCATAAAACTTTCTTTCAACACCCAGTAGCGATAAAACTCCTCCGCTCTTTCCACTTCCGTATTCTGTTCTACAATTCTTTGAAATTCGGACGCACAAAAAAAACGTCTGGCAACATCCAGTCTCACCTGCTTGACACCTTCGATATCGCATCCGAGATGCCATATTTGACGTTCACTGTCCACAACAGAGCAAAGTACATACTGTCCGGAATGTGACAGATTAAAAACCGCATTTTTCGACAATCCATATGTTCTGCGCATCTTCTCATACAGTACCCACACGCCCACGCTCAGAGCTTTCCCTTCCTGGTAAACAATTTTATCCGCCTTCTCTTTCCGAAAATCCGGAACTATTTTATAGTATTGTAAATATTTTTCTTTCTCCAGCAGAGATGTTACATCTGCAATCCATGTTCTAATCATATGTTTAATTTCCTCACATCATATAATACCACATGTTATATTTTCTTTACTATAGAAATTTTTTTATTTCTATACCAAAAAGGACAGATTATTCTCTGTCCTCACTTCATAACTTTACTTCGCAATTTCCCCCAGATAAAAACCTGAAAATACATATACGCTTTATCAAATACAAACAGACCTGCCTGTGCTCCGATCAAGACAATCCAAAACATCTTTTCTACTGCTTCTTCTGCCAAAATCAAAGTCGGAAAAATGAGCAGCACCGGAATAAACATGGCATTAAAGATTATGTATTTTCCAATCCACACCGCAACTGTCTTTTTCTGAATCTTGGAACTTTGGGCAACCTTCTCCCAAAGGATCTCGCTCAACACCAAATAAATTCCCATTGCAAGAAATGTAATACAGTACAGACGATTCGGCGCCACAATCAGCCCCACCAGAAAACTTGCCGTCAAAAACGCTGCACCTGCCCTGATTCCCCATTCCCGCAATACAATCCCGACACAGAATGCCGCCGCTGTGATCAGGAACAGGCTGCTTGTCTCAATCACTGCACTCAACACAAGTAAAATGACCGCAAATGCTGCGAGCACTCCTGTGAATGCCATTTTTTTCGCATTTACATGCATGAGCAAAGATCGCCTCCCATACATTCGCACAGTGTGTCTGCACACCATAAATCACAACATAAGTTTCCCGTTCCATACGATGGACGACCATAGCCATATCCCGTATTCTGATAACGCTGTCCTCTAAACTGCAGCTGATTTGCATAATTTACATATTCCATATTGTTCGGCTCCATTGCCGCAGCCTGTTTCGCATGATCTACCGCCACGAGATTATTCCCCAAACCCATGTTGGCTATCGAGCTGTAATAATACCACATCGCATTTCGATTCGGTATATTAGAAAGCACATTTAATGCCTCCCGGAAACGCCGTGTATTAATATAGTTTCTTGCCGCCTGAAGTTCCACAGTCTCCTGACTACCTCCGGAATAAGACTGCTGCTGACCACCTGTGTAAGATCCTGAAAAACCGCCCTCCCGTTCCTTCATAATCTGATCATACGCTTCCTGAATCTCTTTAAACTTTTCCTCTGCCAACCCTGACAGCGGATTGTCTACATACGAATCCGGGTGATACTTTCTGCTCATCTCCCTGTATGCTCTTTTTACTTCATCGTTACTTGCACTTGGTGAAACACCTAACACCTCATATGGATTTGCTATCATAATCTTCTATTCCTCTTCTTTATTTTTTTCCAACTGCTTTTTATCATACTTTTCCCACACGCCTACATACAAAATATTCCTCAGTATGTCCGCATCTTCAATACATGGCAGACGTTCAAACTGACTGGTACATTCTGCCAACACATAGGTCATCATCTCTTTACATCGCTCATCAAAGTCCGGTTCCCCGTACAGCGAAATCAACGCATTATAACTGCCGCTTTCTAAATCTTGTTCAACATCGTCATACGCATCTAAAATATAGATAAACTTTCCAAGATAAAATCCCATCCTACGCAGAGTTTTCGTCCACACATCCTGCCTGTAAGTCAATAGTTCTGCCATCAACTCCCCAAAATATCTTGCCGTAATATCAATATTCTCTTCTTTCTGCTCCTCACATGCCTGCAGTTTTTTTAGACAGCTTCGAATTATCCGGCATTTCTTTGGATATTTTTTTTCAATCTCAAGATATGTCTTTCGGAATGCCCGAACTCCAACAAGTCCCGCCTTGCTCTTCTCATCTTTCCAATCATCCACAAAATGAAAATAGGTCAGCACAATATTCATATCTGCCGCGTATTCGGTAATCTCATTATATAACATCTTCTGCTTTTTCGCCGGATGCACCACACATCGGTGCTCTTCAAAATTCATGTCACTCTCATAAAGAGAATGTAACAGAATCACAAGAAATGTCATATCATAAGTCAACGTCAACTGTCCTAAAAATCCATGCTTTTCTCTTAAGACTTTACACAGTCCACAATAATACGCCTTATATTTGTAAAAATCTTTCATCTTCAGTTCCGGCTTATACGCTGTCACATATCCAAACAAGATTTTTCCCTCTTTCCAATCAAATCATTTTCAAAAGTATCATTGACATTTGCATATCTCGCTCATTATATCATACTCTGATTTTCTTTTGGAGTATTTTATAAATATTTAATGTTCTTATACAAAAAAATCACCGCCCCCGGAGCTTCTTTGTCTCCAAAAACAGTGATTTCTACCTGCGCCTTCAGGGGTTCGAACCCTGGACACCCTGATTAAGAGTCAGGTGCTCTACCAACTGAGCTAAAGGCGCATTTCACATTATTGAATTTATTTTTTCTTTAACGCAAGGAATATTATATAATATTTTTTTTACAATTTCAAGTGTTTTTTTTATTTTTTATAGAATTCCTCTGCTTTTTCTCTGAATATTTTCCTGAAACGGCATCGACTTGTTTCTTTTTCACCCACAGCCTCAACCAGAATAGCTAAAACTGCAGGTAATCAGATCCGGAATAACCGGAAATAGACTTTATAATGAAATCTTCTTTTCAAACTCTTCCAGCGATTTCGATTGGAATGCTATCTTTGTCCACTGCTTCAGCACTTCCAACTCCTGCTGACTTTGGATTTGATCACAGATTGTTTCTGAAACTGTTCCAAAACTTTGCAAGCATAAAAGTAATGTACTTTTTGCATTTTCAAGTCCCAACGCAAGACCTTCTTCTCGACCTTCCGCGCGTTCATCTTTCAACATCTCTTCAAAAATCATAAAGCGTTCCTCCATCTCTCGATTCGACTTAATCTCATGAATAAATTTCTGAAGTCTCTCCACGTATGAATCGTGAAATTCTCTCTCACTTCCATCAATATCTTCTCTTATATATTTCAGAAGTGTTACCAGCTCTTTCGGGACCTCACTTTCATTCTTTCCATGCGTATTCAAGAAGACAGTTGTTCTCCCATCCTCCAAATTCATTCCTAACAACTCTTCGCATTTTGTTCGAAAAGTGTAACGATACTTGCCTTCTCCAATCGGATCAAAGTCACAAATAAAAATGACATACGTATTCGGAAGTCCCGCATAATCCTCACCCGTTAGCAGCATCTCCATATCCATCTGGCTTTGGTAATAACGACTCCTCTTTCCAAGTGCCGACTTTTTCTGTACCTGCATCTCTACATTATAACGTGTGTGATTTTCATCTTTAGCATACACATCGAGACGTACACCTTTGTATTCCGGATGATAGACAATGCTCTTTTCCTTGCTGATCTCCACATAATCGATTTTAATCTGCAACACTCTTTCCAAAAGTCCCTTGCAGTTTTCCTCATCCATCATTACTGCGCCAAACATGAAATTGTCTTTGATCGTGAGTTCCTTTAACTGTTTTTTTCTTCCCATATAACTCCTCCATAATACAGAGGAACTCTATAAGACAATATTAACAAAATAAAGCCGTGAACACCAGTTTTAATTTTATTTTTTTAAGTTGCATTTTCATCTTCAAAAACAGATATTGTTGCGTCTGTGTATTTACTAAACTCAATCTTCTCAGCCTCTTTAAGAAATTCTTCTAATTTTTACTTATCCGGTATCAGACATAATCTGAAAATTGCCTGATAAAGAAGTTGTATATTTGTATTCACAGTTTTCATTAAAATAATGTCTATACTCATATAGGAAGAAGATTATCAATAAAAGTGCGGCACTTATGATAAGTACCGCATTTACTATTACGCTAATTCTTTTGCCAATTCTTCCATCGCTTTTCTGCTTGTCTCATTGAGTGTGGATTTAATCGTCACTACCGGCTCACAGATTGTAATGTTTTTCATTCCTTCCAGAATCGCTTTCATCTGTTTCGCAGCCGAAGGTGCCCAACTTCCGTTTTCAATAATTCCCACTGTACGTTTTTGGTAATTTTTCGCTTTCAAATGATGTAAGAAATCTTCCATACATGGGAATACTCCCGCGTCATAAGAAGCTGCCGCAACAACCAGTTTCGAATAACGGAATGCATCTTCCACAGCCTCCGCCATGTCTTCTCTGGAAAGGTCTGCAATCACTACTTTTTCTGCGCCATTTTTCCTTAACATCTCAACGAACTCTTTTGCCGCTTCTGCTGTATTCCCGTGAATAGATGCATATGCCACAAACACGCCTTCGTCTTCCGGTTCATAACTGCTCCATGTATTATATTTATCAATATAAAATGCAAGATTTTCTTTTAAAATCGGTCCATGAAGCGGGCAGATCATCTTGATGTCCAATGTTGCCGCTTTTTTCAACAACGCCTGCACCTGCGCGCCGTATTTTCCTACGATATTAAAATAATATCTTCTTGCTTCACACGCCCATGACTCTTCCACATCAAGCGCTCCGAATTTTCCAAATCCGTCCGCTGAAAACAAGATCTTTTCTGACTGTTCATATGTCACCATGACTTCCGGCCAGTGCACCATCGGTGCCATAATGAACTGCAATGTATGAGCTCCGAGATTCAGTGTATCTCCTTCTTTTACAACAACAGATCTGCCCGTGAGATCCACATCAAAGAACTGAGACATCATAGCGAAAGTCTTTGCATTTCCTACAATCTTCATATTCGGAAATTTGTCGATCAATGTTTTTGCATTCGCTGCATGATCCGGTTCCATATGGGAAACCACAAGATAATCAATCGTTCTTCCTTCCAGTACAGCGTCAAGATTTTCCAACCACTCTTTTGTAGCTCTTTGATCCACTGTATCCATCAAAGTAACCTTTTCGTCTAAAATCACATATGAATTATAAGAAACTCCATTCGGAACTACATACTGACTTTCAAACAAATCCAAGTCTTTATCGTCTACACCAACATATAAAATAGAGTCTGTAATTTTCGTATCTTTCATCTTGCACTCTCCTTATCTTCATTCTCTAAAACATTCTAAAGCCAAAAAAAGAGCGAAAACCTTATTCTTTTAAGACCTTCACTCTCATTCCTTCAATGCCGCAGACCGGAATCGAACCGGTACGGGAGTATAAGTCCCGCAGGATTTTAAGTCCTGTGCGTCTGCCTGTTCCGCCACTGCGGCAAAAGAAAAGTATGGATGGAGAAGGATTCGAACCTTCGAAGGCGGTGCCAACAGATTTACAGTCTGCCCCCTTTGGCCACTCGGGAATCCATCCATATATGTCAGTCTTTATTAAGCCTGACAATATATATTTATATCATATTTTTTTTAGAAACGCAATACTTTTTTAAGATTTATAAGTCATAACTACCGCAGAATATTTCCCCATGTTCAGAACGACTTCTCCATCTTCCACAAGGTACTGCTCACTGTCCATCTTATATCCATGTTCATAGCTATATATATTACTCTGCATTTTACATTTCATCGGAACTTCCGCTCTCCATACCGGCACGGTCACTTCACTTAATTCACTCCGGTTGTGGATAATGATGATTACCTTTTCTGTTTCTGTAAAACGCCCATACGCCAAAAGATTTTCTTCTCCGAGCAGAATCTCCAGCGAACCATAACGAAGCGCTTCACTCTCTTTGTGAATCCGTATAATATCTTTGTGAAATGCGATCAGTTTATGATTTTCATGCCCCCACGGATAGGTTCTCCGATTATCCGGATCGGTAAAACCACACACACCTGCCTCATCTCCGTAGTAAACCGTCGGAGCGCCGACCCATGTCATCTGCATAATGACTGCCTCACGCATAACCGCCTCATTTGTATATTCGCTTGCCGACTCATGTCCCAGCTTATCAACTCTTCCAACCATATGATTGGTACGCGTCAGGAAACGTGAATGATCGTGGTTAGACAATTCGTTCATCGCCACATACAAAGATGGGGTGAGCATGTTTGCCATATGATATTTCATCGCCTGAATGAAATAATCGGCATTGCCGCGAAGTTCCACTCGATCTTCATCACTGTGTTTTTCCATTCCCGTCAGGAACCATGTGACCGGCTCCATAAACGCATCATAGTTCATCACAGTATCCCACTCATCTCCCTGAAGCCATTCACTCGGATCACCATAATGCTCCGCCAAAATAATGGCATCTGGATTTGCCGATTTTACGGTCTCTCTGAACTTTTTCCAAAATTCATGATTGTATTCATTGCTATGTCCCAAATCTGCTGCAACATCAAGTCTCCAGCCATCAATATTATATGGAGGCGACACCCATTTTTTCCCAATGGAAAGAATATAATTTTCCAGTTTAACAGATTCCTCATAGTTCAATTTCGGCAGTGTATCGTGCCCCCACCAGCCATCATAATTTCCATTGTAAGGCCATTCTTCTCCAAAGAACTGGAAGAACTTCCGATATGGACTTTCCTCAGATATATATGCTCCTGGCTCATAGCCATCTGCTCCTTCATAAATCCGCTCACGGTCGAGCCACTTATTAAAAGAGCCACAGTGGTTGAACACACCGTCCAAAATCACCTTCATTCCGCGGCGATGCATCTCCTCCACCAGACGGATAAACAGGCGATTACTCGCTTCTAAATTCTCTTTATCCGTCACCCGGCATTTATATTTTTCAGCATAGCGGTTTTCTCTCTGATCTTCTGTCAGCACATCACCACCGTCATTCACGATCACACCAAAATGCGGATCGATATAATCATAATCCTGAATGTCATATTTGTGATTCGACGGAGAAACAAACAGGGGATTGAAATAAATTACTTCGATCCCCAGCTCTTGCAGATAGTCCAGCTTTTCCAGTACCCCCTTAAGATCACCGCCATAAAATTCCCGCACTCCCATCAGCGCCGGATATTTATCCCAGTCATCCACCTTTGTACACGGCTCTCCAATATACATATACTCACCGGACTCTACATCATTATTTGTATCTCCATTATAAAAACGATCCACAAAAATCTGATACATTACTGCGCCTTTTGCCCAGTCCGGCGTTGCAAACCCCGGAGCGATGGAAAATGCGTAATATCCGATTATCTCGTTTGTGACACCGTATCTGTTGTAATAACAGATCTCCTCTCCTTTTTGTATCTCAAAGCAATATCGGAATGTATCCTCTCCCATTCTCCAGTTCACTTCATAAAAGTCAAATTCACCCTTTGTATATACTTTTTGCAAATCATATTTCGCGTCTCTGGTCAAAAGGCGAACGGCATCTACATCATCTTTCGCAGTACGAAAACGCAGTGTGATTACCTCATTTGCATCGGGCTGCGGGGGAATGACGTACGCCCCCGTCCCGTCACAAAACAGTGCCTGCTCATTCATATTTCTTATCCTCTTTCCTAAGACTCAGCTATTTCCTCATCAAACAATGCACTAAATTCTTCTCTCGTAATCTTCTCTTTTTCAAGAAGCAAGTCTGCACAAGACTCTAATACATGATTATATTTTTGAATGATCTCTTTCGCATTCGCATAGCATTCATCTATAATCTTCTTCACTTCACGGTCAATCTTTCCAGCGACTTCCTCTCCATATCCTCTTGAAACATGGCCGAAATCTCTTCCCACAAACACTTCTTCACTGTCGCTGTCGTAGTTGACAAGTCCAAGTTCTTCAGACATACCAAACTTCATGACCATAGATTTTGCAAGTGCTGTAGCCTGCTTGATATCCTGTGAAGCCCCTGTTGTAATATCGTCAAATACAAGTTCCTCTGCAATACGTCCGCCAAGCGCTACCGTAATCTCCTGTAACATCTTTCCACGTGTATTGAACATCTCATCATTTTCCGGAAGCGGCATCGTATATCCGGCAGCACCCACTCCGGTAGGAATGATAGACACGCTATAGACAGGTCCCACATCCGGAAGCACATGAAATAAAATCGCATGCCCCGCTTCATGGTAAGCCGTAATTTTCTTTTCTTTTTCAGATACCACTTTACTTTTCTTTTCTGCTCCGATTCCAACCTTCACAAACGCATGGCGGATATCAGACTGTTGAATGTATACCCGATTCTCTTTCGCCGCCAAAATCGCAGCCTCATTTAACAGGTTCTCAAGATCTGCCCCCGTAAATCCGGAAGTTGTCTGTGCAATCTGCGCCAAATCCACATCGTCACCGAGCGGTTTCCCTTTCGCGTGAACTTCCAAAATCTCTTTTCTTCCTTTCACGTCCGGTCTTCCGACCATCACTTTTCGGTCAAAACGCCCCGGTCTTAAAATTGCCGGATCCAAAATATCCACACGGTTCGTCGCTGACATTACGATAATTCCTTCATTTACACCGAAACCATCCATCTCAACAAGAAGCTGATTCAATGTCTGCTCTCTTTCGTCATGTCCGCCGCCCATTCCGGTACCGCGACGTCTTGCAACCGCATCAATCTCATCAATGAAAATAATACATGGCGCATGTTTCTTCGCATCCTCAAACAAATCACGCACACGAGAAGCTCCCACACCGACAAACATCTCTACAAAATCAGAACCGGAAATCGTGAAGAACGGAACACCCGCTTCTCCTGCCACGGCTTTGGCAAGTAATGTCTTTCCTGTTCCCGGAGGTCCCACCAAAAGAACACCCTTCGGGATTCTGGCTCCCACCTGAATGTATTTCTTCGGACTTTTCAAGAAATCTACAATTTCTTCCAATTCTTCTTTTTCCTCTTGAAGCCCTGCAACCTGTGCAAATTTCACCTGCTTATCCGAACCACTTGTCATACGCGCACGGCTCTTTCCAAAGTTCATCGCTTTTGCATTGGCACCGCCGCCCTGTCTGTTCATCATCATAAACAAGAAAATCACAACCCCGACCATCAAAAGCGTCGGAAACATCGTGGTCATAAACCATGACTCTTTCGGCACATCATCAAGTGTGCACTTTACATCTGCTTTACTCAACAACTCCTGTATCTCATTTACGTCAGAAACATTCAGGTATTTTACATCTTCGCTCTGATCCTTCATCTGAATCTCAAGCCGTCCAGTCGGCACCTCTTTATTCTGCCGGATGATGACTGAATCCACCTCTCCGTCCTGAACTGCCTGCGTAAATTCCTGATACGTATATTCACGCTGCTTCATGTTCATCTGGCCAATAAACCAGTACACTAATAAGGCAAGCGCCACAACCATAAAGATTGAAGCACCTCCCATTCCTCTGCTTTTCTTACTATTCAATTCTTAGCTCCTTCCTACTCCACACCTTCTACAACACCGATGTATGGCAGATTTCTATATTTTTGTGCATAGTCAAGTCCGTATCCCACAACGAATTCATCCGGAATATTGAACCCTACATAATCTACTTTTACATCGCGCACACGTCTCTCCGGCTTGTCAAGCAGTGTGCAAAGTCTCATACTCTTTGGTCCTCTCTTTGCCAAAATTTCAAGCAGGTAAGACAGCGTTCTTCCGGAATCAATAATATCTTCCACAACAATTACGTCTTTTCCTTCCAATGTCTCATCTAAGTCTTTGGCAATCTTTACAACGCCGCTGGATGTCGTTCCGTCCCCATAACTGCTCACACTCATAAAATCCATGGATACCGGAACTGTAATTCTTTTTGCAAGTTCACACATAAAAAATACGCCACCTTTCAGCACACAGATAAGGTGTACCTGTTTTCCCGCATAATCCTCACTGATCTGCTTTCCAAGCGCCTCAATTCTTGCATCTACCTCTTCTTCTGATACTAATACTTTAATTGTCTCTGCCATGATTCTTCTCCTTCGTTTATTTGTATTTCTAATATTGTTTTTGTATTCTTAGTTACCCGGTAAGCGCTGCTCGTACGATAACCGACAACCCACAATATATGACTGCCTTCTGCGATCAAGGGAATCTTTCCTCTTTCCTCCGCCGAAATCTTCTCATTGATAAAATAAGACTTCAGTTTCTGCGTCTTGCCATCGCTATGAATCGCCAAGTAATCTCCGGGCTTTCTTGTTCTAATACTCACCGCGTCCCTTATTATATCATAATCAAACCATTTCGTGTAAACTTTTTCAGAAGCCTCCTGTGGCACTTGGTCTGCCACGAATACGCGGCTTTTGATCTGCCAGCCACACCATTCACACAAATGTGTTTCCTGCCCTTCACAGTCCAATATTTTTTCTTCTGCTTTTTGCGGTCCAGGCTCTGTTTTTTTCCTGCACACAACACCGTCATACGTCCGCCAGGCTTCCATATCATACGGCAAATCCACCCTTCTTCCGACTTGCTTTTCAAACAACTCCTGAAGCATCTGCAGATGAACAGCTTCAATATCTTTCTCTCGCCTGCAGACTTCCCAAAGTACCTTTTTCAAAACAAATGACTGTATCACATGCGGAATCTGTTGAAATTCAGCCTGCAGGATAACAGTTCCTGTTTCTTCGGTTCTAGTACACTGCCTCCACGAAATCTCAGTCTGCTCTTCCAAAAATCCTTCAATCTCCCTCAGCCGCTCCATTGTCTCATTAATGTGAGTAACTGTCCTTTTATTCACCTGCTCCTCAAAATACGGCAAAATGTGATTCCGGATACGGTTTCTCATGTACGCATCACTTTTATTGGTCTCATCTACACAAAAGGCAATCCCCTCTTCTTCCAGATATTTCTCAACCTCACCACGCTCCACTGCAAGAAGCGGACGAATCACATTCCCATTTACCGGACGTATGCCGCCAAGCCCTTTCAGACCTGCTCCGCGAGCCACATTCATCAGAAATGTCTCTGCATTGTCATTTTGATGATGCGCAAGCGCAATTTTAGTTCCTCCATATCGCTTCAAGGTTTTCACAAAGGCTTCCCGGCGCACTTCACGCCCCGCCTCCTCCAAAGATTGTTTCCTTTTTTTTGCAATTAATGCAACATCTTCCCGATAAATTTCACATGGGACACAATGCTTCTCGCACATTTTTTTTACATACATTTCGTCCGCATCCGCATCTATCCCTCTCAATCCATGGTTCACGTGAACACAGACCAACTCAAACGGAATCTCTTTTTGCAGCTGTATCAATACAAAAAGAAGGCATATAGAATCTGCACCTCCTGATACGCCTACAATTATCTTATCGCCATTCTCGATCATATGCCATTTTTCCACATACCTTCTTATTTTTTCTAACATTATCCACATTTTCCTTTGTAATTATTCACCCGCACTAATTTTATCTTATTCCTTTTTATTTTGCAAGACTCCACATGCCCACGACCATAATCGTCATATCATCCAAAGGGATCTCCCCGGAACATTCCAAAACCTGCTCTAAAATGTGATGCGCCATCTCTTTTGGGTTGGTTATGCTTGTCCCCTCGATGATCATTTTCATGATCAGCTCCTGCTCTCCAACCGGAAGCGCATCAAGCACCCCATCTGTCACCATCACAACAAAATTCCCATCGCACAAGCTTCGCACAACACAATCCACCTCCAATTTAGGCAAAACTCCTATCGGAAGACTGGTTGATTTGATTGTCTCTACCTTATCCTCATATTTTACAAACGTAGTGGATGCCCCCGCCTTCACAAACTCACATTTCCCACTATACAGGTCAAATACACTCATATCAATTGTAGAAAACCGCACCTCTTCGCGCCCCATCACCAGCGCTGTATTCAACATCTGAATTGCTGTCTCTTTCGGGAATCCAGCTGCCAGAAGTTCCTCTAACATTTCCACCACCATGGCGCTTTCCTTAAATGCTGCTTCCCCTGCCCCCATTCCGTCGGAGAGTATGATGCCCTTCCTGCCGCCCGGCATCTCCATCATCGAAAAGCTGTCCCCCGATATCTTACGGCATCCCTTTCCGATTTTCGCAATTCCCTGAAGCGTATGAAAACGTGGCCCTTCCACACAGGTGACTGTACAATACTCTTCTCCAAGCACCGGCCTTTCATCGCGGTCCGCCACCATCTTTCTTCCGACACACTCCGATATGATCTGCACAAGCTCTTTCGTGGATACACACTGCCCTTTGATAGATTTTGCCGTAACATGAACCTCATATTTCCCATCTTCTGTCACAAAAAATACCGTACTTAAAAGCCGTACCCCAATTTTGGAAAATCTCCCCCGTATTTTCTTTTCCAAATGCTCGTCCGCAAAAATACTGGCGTCCAGTTCTCTTGTGGCATGCTGAATCATCTGGGCAAATGTGTCAAGCTGCACCGCACATCCTTCCCTGTTCTGTGCCATTTTATTATTCCACATCAGATTCTGTCTCGCGCCTTTAAACACCTCAAGCGCCGTCCGCAAAAAGCGCGGCGCCTGCACACATCTTTTCTGTATCTTACGTTTCACCTCAGTGTTCAGTTCCACACCATATTCTTCTATGGTACAAAAAATCTCATGTACCATCTGGTAGGTCAGAAACGCCTCTTGTCCAAGACACACTTCTTTATTCGCACAATTGCCGCACACTTTCTCATTTACTTTTTCGTACATTTCTTCCATTTCCGCTTTTGTAAATAAATCATGTTTTCTCTCCAGCTGCAAAAATACCTTGGTCAATTTTTCCAAAGACTGCACAAACCGATCCATCTGTATCACATATGGGTTCGCCTGCACAGCTCGTCCTATTTTTAACTCCTCCATCATGAATAACCCCTTTTCCAGAAATTCCGTCTAAACAAAAAGAATGTGCTCAAACACATTCTATCTTTTGTATGGTATTATGAAATTTTTCCATTATGGTTCCGGCTCAAACAATATCTCATTCTTGTGGATGAGCCCCAGCTTATCTTTTGCAACATCTTCTATGTACGCATCTGTTCCTGCATACTCTTCAAATTCTTTAATCTCTTCTGTACGCTCTTTTTCTTCTTTCAACTGTGCCGTAAGTTCCGCTTCCTGCTGCTTATAACGCTTGTTCTTTGCCTGAAGTGACATACTTCCCACCGACAATATGATTGTCAATAATAAAATCACACCACATATCGAAAGAATACTCGCTTTGTGACGGCGCATTCTTGTCCGCTGACGTTTATCACGGTTCCGCTGCTTTACACTTCTCATCATTGATACACCCTTATAAATCTATTTTTTGTCCCAATATAGTTATATTACCTTTTTTCCTTTGATTTATCAATAGATTTTTCGTCTTTTTCACGAATCCTGGCAAACAGTTTTTTCCCCATCTCAGACAAAAAATGCAGCACAAAAAATGAACAAACTCCCCCAACCACAACACCTATGGTAAAGAACCAACGTATACTACCATCACTAGTGTCATAGATCTTGACAAACAGATACAAACCTGCCCATACCCAAAAGAAAAAATCTTCTAAAGAAACGAAAAACAGATCGTGTTTTATAAGTCTTCTAAAAACTCTAATGCACGTATAAACCAAAAGTACAATATTGCCCGCCAATAACGCCTGCAAAAAAATGGATATTTCATCACCGATTCCAAGCATAACTCACCTACTTAAATAATTTCATAAAGAAATTCTCGCTTTGACCGGCATTTTGATGGACATCCGAGTACGCAATGCTGTCGATATGTCCGGATAAGTCCACTTCCCCTTTTTCTACACTCAGACGATTTACATGCAGATCCTTCCCCTTGACCATGAGCATACCCTGTTCCGTCTCCAGCAATATCTCATTCAAATCAAACGACAGTACATCAAGCACACCTGTAACCATACTTGTCTTTCTATTGTTCACTACCAGCTTATGTGGTTTTTGTACCTGTTTTTCTTCCAAGATTCCACAACCTTTCTCCTTATTTCAAACTGCCGCCGGTATTTTTACCGGAAGTAATATCAATTTTGATATATCCTAATTATATGAAAGGTCTTGCTGTATTATGACTGTTTTATAAATATTTAAACAAATCTTTTGCTTCTTCTTTTTTTGTTGTGTCCTGAATATCCAGCACTTCTACTTTTACATTCTTCGTTCCGAATTGAATCTCAATAACATCTCCCGGCTTTACTTTCACGGATGCTTTGGCAACATTTCCATTCACAAGCACTCTCCCCGCATCACACGCCTCATTTGCCACTGTTCTTCTTTTAATCAATCTTGATACTTTTAAAAATTTATCCAGTCTCATCTTTTCTCCTCCACCTTTATTTTTCTTTTTTTATAACTTTGCACATGACTAAACTGTTTATAGAAAAAAAGAATGTGCCAAGCACATTCTTTTTATCATGAACATTTATTATGCATTTACAGCGTCTTTTAATGCTTTTCCAGCTTTGAATTTTGGAGCTTTGCAAGCTTCAATCTTCATTGTCTCACCAGTCTGAGGATTTCTTCCTTCTCTTGCTGCTCTTTCACTTACTTCGAATGTTCCAAATCCAACTAACTGGATCTTTTCACCTTTCTTCAGTTCTTCTTCCACTACGTCTGTGAAAGCTTTTAAAGCTTTTTCTGCATCTTTCTTTGATAACTCTGCTTTCTCAGCGATTGCTGAGATAAATTCTGTTTTGTTCATGGATTATGTTCCTCCTCTTATTTCAAACATAGAATGTATTCATCAATAAATTCTATCGGTTTTTTCGCATGTCTCACACGCTTTTTCTGTATGAATATGCCTTTAAATACTGTTATACCGTTTCACCCGTCTTTTGTCAAGTGTATTTGCCCACTTTTCCTTGTTTTTTCGGGGTTTTTGGGCACTTTTGACACCCTTTTACAGCATTTTATCAATCATCGCAAGAACTTCTTTTCCCAGCGCTTCTGATTTGGCATCCGCATCCTCTAAAGAAGTACCTTTTACACCATAATAGAATTTTACTTTCGGCTCTGTTCCGGATGGACGTACACACAGCCATGCGTCATCTGTCAGGTCGTAATATAAGACATTAGAGTTCGGAAGTCCCGTTCCTGTCACCTCGCCTGTAGCGAGATCCTTGATTGTATCAGCCTGATAATCTCTTGCTTTCAGCACTTCGTAAGCACCGATTTTTACCGGCGGCTCTTTGCGCAGCGTCTCAAGGATTTCCTGAATCTTTGCCAACCCTTCAATTCCTTTTAATGTAATCGCCTGAATATCATCCTTATAATATCCAAATCTCTCATACATATCAACCATGGCATCCCAAAGTGTCATACCTTTTGTCTTATAGTATGCGGCCGCCTCACACAGTGCCATCGTCGCAACAATTGCATCTTTATCTCTTGCATGAGTTCCGATCAGACAACCATAACTCTCCTCAAATCCGAATAAATATGTGCCTTTTTTACTCTGCTCAAAACCGAGAATCTGCTGTCCGATAAACTTAAATCCTGTCAGAACTTCGATCAATCCTGTACCATAACCTTTTGCAATCGCATCTGCCATATTTGATGTCACGATTGTCTTGATCAGATAACCGTCTTCCGGCAATCCTACGGTCGCTTTTCTTTGTCCAATCTCATAGTCTGCAAGCAGACATCCTGACATATTCCCTGTCAGCACTTTATATTCTCCGGATTTACTGTCTTTCACATATACACCGAGACGGTCTGCATCCGGGTCTGTCGCCAGAACAAGATCCGCATCTACTTCTTTTGCCAGTTTTAATCCCAGCTCAAATGCTTCCTCAGCCTCCGGGTTCGGGTAAGAGACTGTCGGAAATTCTCCATCCGGTAATTCCTGCTCTTTTACAACATATACATTTTCAAATCCAAGCTCTTTCAAAATACGTCTTGCCGGAATATTTCCTGTTCCATGAAGAGGACTGTAAACAATCTTTAATTCTTTCCCCATCTCTTTGATCGCATCCCAATGGATTACCTGCTTTTTCAATTCTTCCATATAAGCATCGTCAATCTCACTGCCGATCACCACATAAAGTCCTGCCGCCTTAGCCGCCTCCAGCGTCATCGTCTTCACGGTATTGAAATCAGTCACTTTTTTCACTTCATCCATGATTCCTTTATCATGAGGAGGAGTGATCTGAGCTCCGTCTTCCCAATACACTTTATATCCGTTATATTCCGGCGGGTTGTGACTTGCCGTGATATTGATTCCCGCAACACAATTCAACTTTCTTACGGCATAGGAAAGTTCCGGTGTAGGACGGAGTGATTCAAATACATACGCTTTGATTCCATTTGCATTCAGACACAAAGCCGCCTCATCCGCAAACTCCGGCGACATCCTTCTTGAGTCATATGCGATTGTCACACCTTTTTCCTGAAGTCCTTTTTGCAAAATATAATTCGCAAGTCCCTGTGTTGCTTTTCTCACTGTATAGATATTCAAACGGTTTGTTCCTGCACCGATCACACCGCGCAGCCCCGCTGTTCCAAATTCTAAGTCTTTATAAAATCTTTCTTTTATCTCATTTTCATTATCTGCAATTGCTTTTAATTCCTGTTTTGTCTCTTCATCAAAATATGGATTTGTGAGCCATTCTTGATACTGTTCCTGATAATTCATACCATTTGTTCCTCCTTTGCATTTTCCCTACTATTATACACCAGCATTTTACAAATGAAAAGAAAATATCGCCTCTAAAAAATGTTTCTTTTCTTCCGTCTGATGAATTGCAACCTCCAATTTCTCAACACTCTTCATCGGAATCCACGCTTTGCTGGACCGATAATAAGAGTTTGCCGCCTTCCAAAACTTTTCTGGATAAGACAGGCTGATTGCAAGATATTCCATCTCCCGCTCCCCAAGCGGCAAAATTTCACTGTAAGCCTCAAGCATCTTGTCACCAAGCATCACATTCCAATGATTCTTTTCCATCGTCTTCCTAAGGAAATAGTACAGATCCGCCAACTGAACATCTTGGTGAAAATGCTCGAAATTTGTTGTTGCAATTCCATCCTGCATCATCAGAACATTGTGATAATTGTATTCACCATGCGTAATCGTTGTTTTCTCTCTGCTTTGCTGCATCAACAACTCATATTCCGATTGTTCCAATCGGGCGCTCGCACTCTGCGCCCAGTCATACATCGCATCAAAATATTTCAAAAACATCAGCTCAAACTCACCTTTTCCTACTTTCCCGCGGATAAACGCCCGTACCTTTTTCATCTCACGGTTATGCCGGCAGTACTCCTTTCGCAAATCCTCGCCTTCCATAACAAAGGTCTCTGATTCCTCTCCAAAATCAATGGGTCCTCGCAAGACTTTATGCAGTTTTGCAAGATTTTTTGTCGCCCCCACAATTTCCTGTTCTTTTCGGATATCGCATTCTTTTCCGTCATACCAACGTTTGACCACATACTTAATCCCATCTTCTGATGTGCTGAATAATTCATGCTCTTTATTTTCTATGACCGCATCTACCCTGTCACATCCATTTTCCATCATGTGCACATATAATTTGTGCAGCATTGGAATTCTCTTTTCTGAAATCATAAGCTCCCTGAGTACAAAGAGCCCCTGATTTGTAGCACATAAAATAGCACCCCTGATTCTGCGGGTGCTTTTTATATCTATATCATATTGATCCAACACACTTACTTCGTTCTCTTTCATCGCTGCCCCCTACATTCATTATTTCCTATTCTCTCTAAATGTATGACGGACATCTTGTAAGTATGTGTATTTCTACAAAAGAGTTTCCTTGCGCAGTTTCCTGCTTTGCTCCAATAAAATCTCCTTTGTATTGTATTCCGGCTGCTCAATCACAAGCTCCAACAACGCCTGCAAGACGGCGCCAATCTGTTTTCCAGGCTGCATACCGTCCGCGATCAGATCGCTCCCCGAAACTGCTAACATCTTCAGAGAAACACACTCTTTTTTCTTCAGAATCTCTTTGTAGCACCGCTCGATTCCGGCAATATTTGAAAGCTTCTCCTCCCGCATATATTCACTCTGCGCCATTGTATCCGCTTTTCTGATCTCCAAATAATACGGAAACAATTCTTCACCGATCTTATTCATGGCTCTTCTGACGTTCTTCGGCTGTGCTGGCATGCGATAATCATGATACTGCACAAGTTTTGTCACTTTTCCAAGTGTATCATTATCAAACTTCAGTCTCTTCAAAATTCTTTTTGCAACTTCCGCTCCTTTTACATCATGCATCTTAAAATGTGCAACACCGTCTGCATCCACCGTCTTCATCTGAGGTTTTGCAACATCATGGAGCAGCATCGTAAGTCTCAAGACCTTATCAGCTCTGACCTGTTCGACCGCCTTCAACGTGTGCATTCCTACTGAATACATATGATGCGGCGTCTCCTGACCTGTCCGCATCATCTCATCAAATTCCGGAAGAACCACTTTTGTAATTCCAAGTTCATATGAAAGCGCCAGCAAACCCGGATTCGGCGATACGAGCATCTTGACCAGTTCCACCTGAATCCGCTCTGCACTGATATTTGCAAGTGTCGGCGCAAGCTTTCGAATCCCTTCCATCGTCTCGTCTTCAATCCGAAATCCAAGCTGTGCCGCAAATCGCACTGCGCGCAAAATCCGAAGCGCATCTTCCCCAAAACGCTCCCTCGCATTGCCCACACAACGGATCATCTTTCGCTGCAGATCTTCGATTCCGCCGAAAATATCCACCAGACCTTCTTCTTCATTATATGCCATCGCATTGATCGTAAAGTCTCTTCTTAAAAGGTCTTCTTTCAGACTTCGTGTAAACACAACCTCCCTCGGATGTCTGCTGTCCTCATATTCCCCATCCACACGGTATGTTGTCACCTCGAACGCCTCTTTGTCGACCAGCACCGTAATTGTCCCGTGCTCAATCCCTGTATCAAATGTTCTCCTAAACAGTGCTTTTGTCTCATTCGGAGTCGCCGACGTCGTAATATCCCAGTCATCAGGCACTCGTCCCAAAACAGAATCTCTCACGCAGCCACCAACCGCATACGCCTCGTAGCCGTTCTCCTTCAATTTGTTGATAATAAAATTTACTTTCTCAGGCAAAAAAATTTTCATATGCACTCCTTCGAGTTCCTTTGACTTCACAAAACTCACTGCAATTCGTCTCATTTTCCATATAAATGGATAGCAAAAAAGCGGGTGATGGGAATCGAACCCACGTATCTAGCTTGGAAGGCTAGTGTTCTACCATTGAACTACACCCGCATGTTACGTATTATATTATTAAGCTTAAGCAACTTTTAAAAGTATGCCCAGAGCCGGAATCGAACCAGCGACACGAGGATTTTCAGTCCTCTGCTCTACCGACTGAGCTATCTGGGCTTCTGTATCCTTTTTAGCTGTTCCTTAACACAAGTGATATATTATCAAAGGTCAGCTAAAAAGTCAACACTTTTTTTCAAATTTTTTCAATTTTTTAAATATTATGTTTATGAAGTGTAAATCCCCTGCCCATCACTTCATTTACCTGATTGATGATCATGAAGGCTTTCGGGTCAATTTCCAACACAAGTTGATTGAATTTTGGCATCTCACGGTTGGACACTACCGTCAATAGTGCCATAGATTCTTTCCGCAAATATCCGGATTCTGTTTTGAGGAATGTAGAGCCACGGTCAAGCTTTTGCTGAATCGCTGTATTGATCTCTTCATAATGATCGCTGATAATCTTCACCTGCATCTGGCTCTTTCCATTTACAAGCACTTTATCCATAACCGTTGTGTAAATCATCACAAGAAGAATTCCATATAAAATCTTCTCTCGATCACGAAATACCATCTGCCCGATCAAGATCATAAAGTCAAACGCATACAGTCCCACAGAGACCGGAATCCCCAATTTCTTATTTAAGATCAATGGCGGAATATCGACACCACCCGTGGAAGCTCCCGCTTTGATGACAACTCCGATTCCTACTCCAATCAAAAGCCCCGCAAATATCGTACTGAGCAGCGGATCTGTCGTCAGCCCCTGAAGCGCATCTACTCTTTGAAGCACTCCCAGTATAAACGGAAAATAGAACGTACTGATCAGCGTTGTCAGTGCAAACGAAATACCGAGCAGCCATATTGCCAGTAAAAACATCACAACATTAAACACTGCCGCAAAGACCTCCACCGGAATTCCCGCAAAATGGTTTGCGATCAAACCAAGTCCGGTCGTCCCTCCGGTAATCAGTCCCATCGGCAGTACAAACGCAACAATTCCAAAACAATACGCCGTATTTCCAAATATTACCCAAAATAGTTTTTTCCAGTCAAAAACGTTCTTCAACTCATTTTTCCACTCTGCTTTCATCTGAATCCCCCTTGTCCTTTTATCCATTTAATTTGTTAAAGAGAAAAAGAAAAGCAGGTATTCACCTGCTTTTCCTACTATCTGTCAATTTGAAATTTTTATACCCACTCCAAATATAACGTGTCATGTTCTCTCTCTTTTCTTCTGAACTTTGTCTTTCTATAATGTATCATCTTTTCCCGAAAGATTCAAGAACATTTTCCGTCTCATAAGGACAACAATTGCCAAAAGCGAAAGTAAAAGCGCTGCCATAACAGAAACATTTACACTGTCTCCTGTTGCTGCCGTTCCGTTCGAAGAACCACCATTTGGAGTACCGGATGTTCCGTTGTCCGGTGTCCCTGCTGTTCCGCCACCGTTTTGTTGTTTCAGAACAAGGTTACCGATCGCTGCTTCAATTGCATCTGCATAGGCATCTATCTCTTTTTGTTTTGATCTTGGCAGATTCTCATCTATGCCTGCAAGTACATCTTTCAACGCTTTCACACTGTCGTCTGTATAGACACTTAAGTCTGCCGGAATCTTTGCTTTCGCTTCATTCACTTTCGTGTAATCTGCAAGCTGCACAACCAGTTTTGCCTCTGCATTTTCAAATGCTGATTTTGCGTCTTGGAACTCTTCCTCTGTTGTTGTCTTAGCATCCAGCTCCATCAATGTGTCGTATGCTGCTTTATACGCTGCATAGCTCGCATCTGTATAGTCCTCTGCCGGTGTCTTCAGGATGATAGAATCTCGATACTCATCCATTCCTGAAGCAAGTTTTTCCAAACCTTTTATTGCTGCACGAATCGCTTCTGCTCCTTTCGCAACAGATTCTTTTGTCCCGTCTGCTTTCAGTGCTTCCGCTGCCGCAACAGCATCCTGCAATACTTTATAACTGTCTGCTGTATAATTCTCTGCGTTGTATTTTTCTGACTCTGCAATTGCAGCTTTCAGATCCACAATACTTACAAGAGCTTTTTGTGCTTCACGCATCGCCGCGATATTGGCTTTGTCAAGCTCTGCATCTCCTTTGGACATATCTTTTTCAGCTTTTGCAATCGCCTGAGAAAGAATGTCATAGCTTGCACTTGTATAATCATCTTTGTTCAGTTCCCTGAGCTCATCAATCACTTTTTGGACATCGCTCTCACTGCCTTCTGCGAGCACTAAACTCTCCACCGCTTTATCTAACGCTTTAATGATATCTGCCACCTGATCTTTCGTTCCATTGTTCAGATATCCTTGCGCTGTCTTCACAACATCCTGAAGTGCTGCCCAGCTGTCTTCTGTGTAGAGTGTTTCATCTTTCTTCGCAATCTCTGCAAGTTTTGCATTCAGCGCCTCTGTGTTTACAAGCCCCTGTTTTGCCTGTTCAAATACATTGCGTGCCTCATAAATTTCTTTTGGATTCTTGCGTTCTGCTTTATCGGCTTTCACAATTGCATCCAATGCTGTCTTTGCAGTTGTGTATGACTTGTAAGATTCCTTTGTGTAGTTCGCCTCGTCATATACCGGCGCATTCTGGAGTTCCAATTCTGCAAGTTCTCTCTGGACAAGTGAGTACTGTAGTGCGTTTTCTGCCTCTTCGAGTTTTGCAAGCAAATCTGCTACCTCTTTCTCAGAGATATTTTCTTTGTCTTTTAATACCTCTTCAATTTGAGCAATCACCGTCTCATAGGCTGCATAGGTTCTTGCTGAATAAATCTCTACATAAACAGGCTGTTCTTCTGTTCCCACATTTTCTTTTCCTGCTTTCTGATTTTTCAGCGCATTCTCTAATGCAGTCACATCACCTTTGACAACGGCATTTTTATGTGCGGAAAGAAGTGCTTTCTCTGCCATATCTACTACTTCCTGTGTCACATACTCATTTGCTGCAATTTCTTCTGCAACCGCTTTTGCATCTTTAACTGCCTGTTTGCTGCCTGCAGTCCAATTGTCTGCGATTGGTTTTTTGATCGCCTCATTAAGCGCATCTTTATTGACTGCTGCTTTTTCTTTTTCATTTGTCTTTATAATAGAAAGCTCTGGGATATCCTTTCCCCATGTTACAATGATTTCCAAAATCTGACTGTCTTTTGCCACTGCAAATTCATTGATTGTCTGATTCAATTTTCCAATTGTAACCGCTTCCTGTTTCTCACCATTCTTATAGAGCACAGCCTTTACAGTTGCGTTGGAAACCTTTCCGTTTTGGATTATACGGATTGTTCTCTGGTTCGGTTCGCTGACACGGTATGTGAAAGAACCATTTTCTGCTGATGGCTTATACGTTGTTGTAAAGTCTCCATCAAACATATTAGACGGAATCTTTCCTGCTTCCTCTGTCACCTCTGACACTACATCACGGTTAGATTCTGTCGTCATATATGCGCCGCCATTGATCTGCAGCTCATACAATTCAACCCATCTTCCTGTGTATGTTGTCAATGGCACGATTCTTAAATAACGTCCGGATGCGCTAAGTCCTGTTGCTTCCGCATACATATTACCCGGATTTTTAGAGTCGTGTGTCAGATATTCCGCGTCTTTTGCAGTCGCTGTATTTGGCAGATTTACCGCATTTGCATTTCCTACTTCCAAAATCTTTGTCCACTCGTTATCTGGGGCATCTTTACTGTCTGCCACTTCAAATTTTGCATGTCTTAAGAAATCCACGCTCGTCTCTTTCATATAGTATCTGAAAGATTTGAAATCTACTGTCTGTCCGAGATCAAACACAATCTTTTTACCTGCATCCTGTGTTCCTGTGATTTTTCCGGATGTGGCAAGATTTCCGTCAAATAAGTTATTCACTTTTCCGGTTGTTCTTAAATCCTCTGCGGAACTATTCTGCGCGAAATCACTCTCTACTGCCTTTTCACCGATGAATGCGTAAGTCACTGCAAATTCTTCGATTGCAACATTTGCTGTCGCATCTGACGCATTGTAAAGTCTCACATATCTTGCATCTTCCAATGCTTTTGTATTGACATCTGTCCAGATTACTCCATTCATAGAGCTCTGCACTTTCACATTCGCATTGTCCCCTGCTTTCACCGCAATGTTTTGAATTGCTTTGATGTTCTTTAAGTCAACACCAATATATTGACCTTTTTCCAAGCTGATGGTTCCCGGCTGCAAAGAAGAAACTCCTTCTTCCACCTGTCCAACCATTCCGTGATTTTCTACATTTGTGTAAATATTCTCTATTGTTCCTGCCTGAGAAATTCTCTGCTCTACAGTGAATTCAGAGAATTTTGCCCAAGAACCTTTTTGCTCTAAGTTGCGGATACGGATGTAACGCGCTGTCACTCCATTCAAATCAATATCCAGCACATCTTTTCCTGTCGCTGCACCAGTATGAGATTCATATCCTTTTACCGGAGTCCATGTCTTGTTGTCTACGGATGTCTCAACTGCATATTTTACAATCTTGTCTCCACCGTCGTGTCCGACTACGATGTGCGCTTTGTCTAATACCGCCTCTGTTCCAAGATCATATCCTAAGAAATCATCTACCATCACATCATCATTCGTTGAGTTCGCACTTCCATCCGGATCATACCATACATATGTATCGTCATCTCCGTCATACAGACTTGTCTCTTTTGTATTCTGAGCTACCGTCCAGCGGTCTGTTTTCATCACTTTATATGTAATTGGAGTTGTCGCATTCTTTGACGCACGGATATCTAATTCACCAACACGCACCCACCCTGCTGTCTGCTC
Organism: Faecalimonas nexilis; assembly: GCF_059731825.1. Classification (NCBI taxonomy): domain Bacteria; kingdom Bacillati; phylum Bacillota; class Clostridia; order Lachnospirales; family Lachnospiraceae; genus Faecalimonas; species Faecalimonas nexilis. The sequence continues at coordinate 3,521,168 of NZ_AP029189.1, forward strand.
TTTGTTTACGATTCGGATTGCTTTGATCTTCTCGCTTGTTGTAAAGTTCACCGTCTGATCTTTTGCGTTTGTGAGATCTCCTGCTTTTTTCCAGTTATTCTGTCCGTCTACGCTGTACTGTACTTCTGCTTTCTTAAACACATCATTCGCCGCTGATTGTCCCTGTGTCATTCTCACACTGCCAATCTGTTTTGCCTCCGGCAAAGTTACCTGAATATAAGCACCTTCTGCGATTGTGTCGCGGTTCGGATTCTCATATGGTCCTTTTGCAAGCCATGCTTCTGTGGAAAGATCACCATCAAACAACTTGTCTGTTGTCGTTCCACTCTGTACAGAAATTCCACTCAATGTCACGGTTCCGGTATAACGCTCTGTCTCTGCTGGAGCTTCTTTTTGATTGTTGATCTGAATTTCACGAATCTCAAGCCAGCAGTCATTTTTGTTCGCCTCTGTCGCAATCAATCTGATTCCTTTCGCCTTCAGATCTTTCGGAAGATTTTCTTCCTCCACACTGATATCCTGAACTTTTCCCTGTTCTCCGGTAAAGTTATTATCCATTCCTTCCAAAGTCAAGTCTGTCCAAGTTCCATCTTCTTCCATGTACTGCAGTTTTGCATGCTCAAAATGATCTTTTCCTGTTCCAAGCACAAAACGAATGCTGTCCACATCAATCATTTTGTTGTATTCCACACCGATATAATCGTCTTTTGAAAGTGAGTTCGGATTTTTGTAAATCACTTTTGTGGATTCATCACCGTCAAAGAGATTCTCTTTCGCTCCTTCCGGTGTATCTTTTCTGCTTGTGATAAACTTCTGAATCACTTTATCCGGGTTGATTGCAGTCTCCGCCTTTGCAGATACATATTCCGCCAATGTATTGATAAATGGAACGATGTGTTGTACACCAACCTCTGCATATTCCTGATGATCTACATATAAAAAGTCATGTGTTTTTGATTGGTCAAATGCTGTCTTTCCGGCTGTGTTGTAATTGATCACAGCTGACACATCGCCCTCCAGATCACTCTTTACACCGTTTAAATATGCAATTGCCGCTTCTGTTGTGTCGTCCCAGCAGTCCAGCCAGTATACAATCTGTTCTTTGATTGCTTCATTTCCGCTGGCTCGATATGTTTTGGCAGCTTCCTGGAGCAGTTCAAATTCTTCAATCATTGCGTCCACATCAGCTGCTGTAAGTGTCTCCGCCTCCAGTTTTTCTTTAAATGCATTTAACTGTTCTTTCAATACTACAGATTCCTGTAATGCTGTAACACGTGAATCCATTGCCTGATTGATCATATGCTTTGACATCTCACGAAGCGCATCGCTTGCTTCATTTGAAATCGCAGAATTGTGGTCCACGAAAGAGAAGGATGCATTCCAAATCTCTTCTGCCTCTTCTTTTGTCTCCCAGATATTCCATGCATAAGATGCATTTCCGAAAATCGCAACTTTACTTGGCTCTGACTGCTGCATTGGATTCAACATAATCCCCTGAATCTTAGATGGTTCCACTCCCGGATGAAGGAATGTATCATATCCACCCATGATCAGGTGTTTCTTTGAGTTATCTGTACAAGGCCAGTTGATCCACATAAATGGTCCACGACCTACATTGTTTGTAAATGTAGAAGTAAAGTTATCCGTCACTTCTCCCCAAACTCTTCCGCCGGTCATAACAATCTGTACGTTGTCTGGTGCCTGTTTCAAAATCTGAAGTTCCTGACTGCTTCCGTTGCCCATGTAGTCATATGGAACATATGGAATTGTCATCTTCATATCCGGATATTCTTTTTTCACTTCTTTGAGCCACTCTGTCATATCGTTCAACAGACGTAATCCGTTTTGTCCACCCGGATTCCAGAAGTCATCTGCAAGAATGGCAATCTGACGTACGCCCTGATCGATCACCTGTTTGAATTTTGCCTGCAGTTTTGCTAAATCTTCCTCATAATGCTCGTCAAAACGAAGATGATTTCCGGCCGGGAATGGATGCAGCGCATATACATAACGGCATTTAGACTCATTTCCCGCCTCTGCCAATGGTCTGATCTTTGTCTTTAACTCTTCCTCTGTATAAAGTTCATCCCACTGCGTACGGTGCTTCGGATCATCTTTCGGTGCATAAAAATATGCATTCAGTTTATAATATCCGCCCCATTTCATCAGATTCACACGGTCTTCTGTAGACCATGGATTTCCATAATATCCTTCGATAAATCCACGGCTCACAACATCTGCATAATCCTCAATCTCAAAGTTTCGTATTGTGAGACTGTCAAGCTGTGCAAATACATGATACAGCGTAGTCAGTCCGTAAAATGCAGAATCTGTGTCTTTTCCAAGTACAGAGATTACATTTTCATCACTCGCCAAAAAATACGAATCTGTATTCTCAAACAATGCATCTCCCGGTGCATACTCTTTTGTAATATAGTCTTCTGCTTTTCCGTCTTCTCCGTGCACACCGACATAGACATTCGTCGCACCTTTCTTCGGCTCATCTGACTCCTTCACCTTAATATCTTTGAGCGCCGCAGCCTCCTCCAGCCGGTCTTTTGTCGCCTCATCAATTCCGGTGTCATAGATGACATTCATCTCCTTGCCAAGAATATAATCTCCCTCCTGATATTCCATCTTATGAGGAGTTGGATAGATTACATAGTCCTCTGCGGTTTGTTTTGCCGCCTGTACCGGCATAAAATTAGTCGGTATCGCAACGGCTGCTGTCAGCATCCCGGCAATCAGTCTCTTTATCATTTTCTTTCCCATAATTTTCGCCTTTCCTTTCTCATATTTTATCCTCAAGCACTATCATTTCTTATTATACCACTTTTCATAGTTTTGTGTTGCTTTTTTTATTTTTTTTATATAATTTTACTGCTTATTTTTAATATATCCTTTTGTGATATAGACAACTTCACCACTAAGCAAAATCAAAGCTGTCATATTCGGCAATGCCATCAATCCATTGAACGTATCCGCCACCTCCCACGCAAGGTGCGGCGTCATCATACACCCTGGCAGAATCATCAGTACATAAACCATTTTGTAAAGAAACGCCGATTTTTCTCCAAACAGATATGCCGCCGTGCGCTCCCCAAAGTACGCCCAGCCAACCATTGTTGCAAAAGCAAACAATACGATCGAAATTGCAAGAAATTTATCTCCAAAAGGAATAACCGTCGAAAAAGCTTCCCCGGTCAAAGTCGTTCCATCGACATTTTCGATTCCGCGCGCCATATTGGAAAGATACACTTGCGGCTTATAGACACCGGAACTTAAGATTACAAGCGCTGTCATCGTACATACTACAATCGTATCGATAAACACTTCCAAGATTCCCCACATTCCCTGTATGGCAGGAGATTTCACATCTGATGCCGCATGCGCCATAACAGAAGAACCAAGCCCCGCTTCGTTGGAGAATACCCCTCGCGAAATACCGATTTTCATTGCCTGACGAATTCCATATCCTATCACTCCTCCTCCCACTGCTTTCATGCGAAAAGCCTCCGCAAAAATCATGCGTACTGCTCCCGGAACTTCCGCACGAAAATGAATGAGCACGAGCATTCCGCCTGCCATATAAAACAATGCCACAAATGGAACCACTTTTTCTGTCACTGCCGCAATCCGCTTCACACCACCTAAAATTACTGCCGCCACAACAAGTGTCACAACCGCTCCTGTAATGAACGGCGGAATAGAGAGACTTTCTTTTAATCCACTTGCCATGGAATTCGCCTGTGTCATATTTCCCATTCCAAATGATGCAAAAATACAGAATACAGCAAAAAGCACGGCAAGCCATTTACACCCAAGTCCACGCTCTATGTACACCATAGCGCCGCCAACCCATTCTCCCTTTCTATTTTTATAGCGATACCGTATCCCCAGAAGATTTTCCGCATAAATTGTCATCATCCCCAAAAACGCAGATACCCACATCCAAAAAATTGCTCCCGGTCCTCCTGCAATCAGCGCTGCCGCCACACCTGTGATATTCCCTGTTCCAAGTGTCGCTGCAAGCGCCGTACAAAAAGACTGAAACTGAGAGATAGAATGCTCTTCTTCGGTCCTGCGCACACGCCTGTCCCGAAACATCTCCCCCATTGTTTTTCCAAGCCAGATCCGCACCTTTGTAAACTGGAAAAATCCGGTGCGCACGGTAAACATCACTCCGACAAACAGAAAAACAGCGAGCATTCCCCGCCCCCAGATAAAACGGTTTACAACCGCATTGATTTCCTTTACATACTCCATAAAAAATCCCCCATATACTTGGCAATAATACCAAGTATATGAGGGATATGTTATAAAAAGTCCTACCGGATCTCCAATAGTTTCTGTTTCAGTTCATTTTCGATACGGTTCAATTCTGCTTCTGCCGTTCTTCTCTTTTCTTTTCCTTCCTGCTGAATCTTCATCACTTCATCCAGTGTAGAAATCAAAGATTCATTGGTTGCTTTCAGCGTCTCGATGTCGACAATGCCCCGCTCTGACTCTTTTGCAGTCTCCACCGTAGCAAGTTTGAGTTTTTCCGCATTCTTTCTCAATAATTCATTCGTCATATCAGTCACTTCCCGCTGAGCCTTTGCCGCACGAGAAGAATTTTCCACACCGATCGCCAAAACCATTTGACTTTTCCACAGTGGAATCGTATTTACCAACGTAGACTGAATCTTTTCAGACATCACCGTGTCATTGCTCTGCACAAGACGAATCTGCGGCGCCATCTGAAGCGAAATCGTCCGAGTCAGTTCCAGATCATGAATTTTCTTTTCAAACCGATTACACAGTGCATTCAGATCATTGACCGCCTGCGCATCTTCCGGCAGCCCTGACCGTGCAGCTTTCGCCTCCAGTTCAGGAAGCTCCGTCGTCGCAACATCCTGTAATTTTTTCTTCCCGGCTGCAATGTACATCGAAAGTTCTTTGAAATACGTTGTGTTCAGTTCATACATCTTATCCAGCATGGCAATGTCTTTCATAAGCTGTATCTGATGTCCTTCCAGCGCATCACAAATTTTATTCACATTCACTTCTGCCTTGTCATATTTCGCTTTCATATTGGCAAGCTTATTGCCGCCTTTTTTAAAGAATCCAAAAATCCCTTTTTCTTCCTCTTCCTCATCAAAGCTCTTAAGTTCCGTCACAACACCCGCAAGCATATCACCAACTTCGCCAAGATCCTTCGTCTTTACGTTCTCAAGTGCGCTTTCCGAAAAATCAGCAATCTTCTTCTGAGCCCCTGCTCCATACTGAAGAATTGCGTTTGAGCTTCTCAGATCGATCTTCGCCGCAAAATCCGCTACCATCTTTTTTTCTTCCGGTGTGAGCACGTCCAATTCCTCAACCTGCTCTTCTTTGACTTCCACGACTTCTTCTTTTGTCTCCCCAAACGGATCCAAGGTCAAAACCGGCGCTTCCTGCATCATCTCATTGATATCTTGTCCCATAAGCTTATGTCCTCCTACTATTTAAAATCTTTTTCTTTATATCCTTCTCTTGCGAGCATCATCTGCAGAACTGAAATATCCGTTGACACGTCAAACGCAGCATCCTGAAACAAATCATCTAAAAGCTTTTCAAATGCAAGACTGATGGTATCGAGTGTATTCTCAATCTCCTGCATCGCATTCGTGATATTCTCCCCTTTTACTTCCAAAGCATCAAACTCACGGTACGCATTCACAAGCTTCAGTGTTGTCGGCATATAATAGTCCATAAACTTATCCATCTCTTTTTTCTGCTCCGGATGTTTTTTCACTGACTCAAAAATACGGCGCACAACCTGCTCCAATCTGTCTAACTTTTCAGAAATAACTTCACCCGGAATATCGTCATTCGCCTCACGGATTGTCCTGATATACTCATCTCCGGTACGAATCATCTCCAAAATCTCAGGTGACATCTTCTCTTCCTGTTCTTTTCTTTTCGCCTCTTCCATCTCCCTCTGCCGAAGCGATTCCTCCGCCTGCAGATAATAGTCATATGCAATCCGATTAATCATCAGGCACGTCTCCTGCTTGTCCATGTACGCTTCCCGAAACACTTGTTTCTGAATCATCTTTCGAAGATCTTTCCTCGTCTCTGTCTCTGACTGATTCGACTTTTCTGCCAATTCCTTAATCTCACAGAAACCTCTTCCATTCAAGATCTCCACGTACTTTCTAGCCCGTCTGTATCTCTTGCGATAATGATTTCCTGTCGCAGACAAAATGATTCCTGCAAGCATTGGAATCAAAAGCACTCCAGGCCCCAGAACGATCTCGGCAAGACTTGCTGTACCTATCATCTCTAAAAAGGTCTTTGTAACCAGCAGAGCGATAATCCCCACAGCCGAAACAATACTCAATATCGTTCCTGCCACAATGCGTCCTGTCCCTTTTTTGATCTTTGGCGCAAGCACCATATTGATCTGCTTTTTCCCTACCGGTCTTGCATAGTTTGTCTGATAGACATTGCTTTGCTGGTTGGCCTGCGCCTGCTTTCTCAGATTATCAGCCTGTCTTTTCTGGCTCTCCTCATACTGCCTTCTCACTTTTTCCTTATATATTCTCGCCTCATCCAGCGCCTGATTCACCGTCTGGTTAATTGTCTGGTTCAGGCGATCATAATTCATCGACTCCACAGCGTTTTGCACCGTCTCTTGGATCTGTCTTCCAAGATTTGAAAAATCATTATCATACATATATCCGTCATATCCTTCCTGAATCATTCTTTCGCTTTTCCGGCAAAGCACACCGGCTTTGCCGGAGCAAACATTCCTCTACTTTTCAATCACCGTCTCAATCCTCTTTTTCAGAATCTCCTCACCGATGATCCCAGCCATCCTCATAACTTCATTTCCTTGTTTCATTATAACAAATGTCGGTACAATTTGGATACTATAATCTTTTGCAATTTCAGTTTCTTTTTCAATGTCTATTCTGACGACTTCCAGCTGTTCCTTATAGACCTCTTCTATCTCATCCACAACCGGCATCATCATATTACATTTCGAACACCAGTGCGCAAACAGAACAATCAGTGTAACCTGCATATGCCACCCTCCCGGACACTAGTGTACAGCTCGCCCTTATGGTTTACATCTTGCATTCAAGATGTCGCAGACCTCTTCAAACGAGCGTCTAATGCATTTTAGCTTACATGTCAGTTTCCTGTTATCATAGCAAAACTGACAAAACGAATGTTTCCACTTTCCTTTCCCCATAAGGTTCTCCTGTTCTATACACATACTTTCTATATAGAATATGCCGAAAGCTTCGAACTATTTCCTCGCTGCGATCAACTTATGGATCGGATTGCCAAGACTTGAGAACTTCTGCTCGTATTCTGTCATAATATTCCCCACATTCATCTTTTCATCGTGATGCAGGTCATATGTATGTGCCAGCAATTTCCATCCTGCTTCCGCCACCTGTTCCAAAGAGAACTCAAACAACTGGCTGTTATCTGTCTTAAATTCCACAACACCGTCTTGTGCCAGCACCTTGTCATACTGTCCAAAAAATCGAGTAGACGTAAGCCTTCTCCCGGCATGTCTTGCCTTCGGCCAAGGATCCGAAAAATTCAGGTAGATCTTTGCCACTTCGCCTTTTCCAAACACATCCGGCAGCGTGAAAGCATCCATACAGATAAAACGAATATTTTTCATATCACAAAATTCTTCTGTGTCGTATTTTTCCAATGCCCTCAGCAAAACACTCGAATAGCGCTCGATTCCAATATAGTTTATCTGCGGATTCTGCTTGGCAAGATTCAAGAGAAACTGCCCTTTCCCCATTCCAATCTCAATGTGAATCGGGTTCTCATTTCCAAAGACCGTATGCCACTTCCCTTTTTGTTCTATCTCATTCTTTATTGCAACCGGATGGTTCTGAATCACATCATCTGCACCCGGAATATTTCTAAGTCTCATACTCTTGCACCTCATTCTTTTTTTCTCAGTATATCTCGTCGGAGATATATCGTCAATTTATAGTTGCATTATTTTCGCAAAACCCTTTTTTTATTTCTTCTACTGTGTTACATTATTCATATCAGCTTGCACAAAAGGAGGGTTCACAATGAATTCTATTATCAGCAAATTGTCAGAAATTGAGACAGCCGCTACAGCCATTGTAAAGCATGCCGAATCAGAAAAAGACAGGCTCGATCAAAAGATGCAAAAAGACCAACAAAGATTCGACGAAGATCTGGCTGCAAGCACAAAAGAAAAACTGGATGCAATCCAGCAAAATCTGACTTCTAAAATGAATACGCAGCTACAGCAGCTGCAGTCAGAAAGTGAGCGAACCATTCATTCACTCACAAGGGAATACGAAATCAAGCATGAGCAATACGCTCACGAAATATTGAAACGCATTACAGAGGTATAATTATGGGAAATCTACTATCATATAGTGGAATCGTAACAAAGATACATGCAATGCAGGCCAAGCTTTTAACAGATGACCACTTCCGGGAAATTGCACAATTGTGCAACGTTGCCGAGGTGGTCACTTATTTGAAGAAACTTCCCGCGTACGCAAAAGCCTTTGAAACTGTAGATGAGAATACACTTCACCGTGGAGATGTCGAGAAGATCCTCATCCAGTCCCTTTACAACGATTACTCCAAACTGTATCGTTTCTCGGGTCTGGAACACCAACGATTTTTAAGACTGTATCTCAAACGCTATGAAGTTGATTTGATCAACTACTGTCTGCGAATTGTCTACAACCATTATGAGGAACCGTTTGATCTGAATCACAAAAAGCCGTTTTTTGACCGCTACTCCCAGATTTCAATCGACCGTCTGATTACTTCCAAGACCATGGAAGAATTAGTAGACAATCTGCAAGGCACAGAATATTACGCTCCACTGAAAATTTTACAGGAATCCGGGCAGCCCGTCGATCTGTTTGATTACGACCTCGCCCTCAACTTATATGAATTTACCTCCGTCTGGAAAGCGCGCAAAAAAACGCTCAAAGGATTGGAACTTAAGATTTTTACCCGCGACTGCGGAACGAAGATCGATTTGATTAATTTACAATGGATTTACCGTGCAAAAAAATACTATAACATGGATTCCATTCAGATTTACGCTTTTATCATTCCGGTTTATTTTCACATCAAACTTCCTGAGATAAAAACGTTGATCGAAAGCGAGTCATTGGACGAGTTCATGGAACTGCTCCGAAAGACTTATTACGGCAGACGGCAGCCCTTAGATCATGCATTTACCATTGAAAAGATGTATACGGACTGCCTGTCACGCCTTTACTCCACCGACCGCAGAGAACATCCGTATTCCATTGCTTCCATCAACTCCTATCTTTTCCAAAAAGAAGAGGAGCTAAGGAAGCTTACAACGGCATTGGAATGTATTCGCTATGGTCTGTCCGCTGGAGAAACATTAAAATATATAGGGGGTGTGAGACCACAATGATTGTAAAAATGAAATTTTTAAGTATCACCGGACCGAAAAATGACATTGACCGGGTAACGGATCTGTATTTCTCAAAATATGAGATTCAATTGGAAAATGCTCTTTCGGAATTAAAAACGGTCGATAACCTTCAGCCGTTTATCGAGATCAATCCATATAAAGATGCACTGGAAAAGGCGAATCAGTTCGTCGGATATCTGTCTGACAAAGAATCTCTTCCGGAAGTTCCGCTTTCGATGGAGGAGCTGTTCCAGACAATCCGTACAGCAAACAACAACTATATGGATCTCAAAGAAAAAGAACAGAACCTGAAAGAGGAACAAGAAGCACTGCGAGACAAACTCAAAGTGATCGAACCGTTTTCAGGTCTCGAATGCAACATCCACGACGTGATGCAGTATCACTTTATCAAATTCCGTTTTGGGCGTGTTGCACTGAACTATTATCACAAAGTAGAAAAATATGTAAGCGAGGATCTTAATGTAATCTTTTTAGAGGGCGGAAGAGATACAAGCTACGTATACGGCGTATACTTCTCCTCCCGCTCCGATTCCGAACGCATCGACGCTATTTTAAAATCACTGCATTTTGAGCGTATTTTCCTGCCGGATGAGTATGATACCACGCCGACTGATGCGTGCCGCACACTGGAAAAAAGTATTCATTCGATTGAGAAAAAAATCCGGCATATCGACGAAGAGATTGCTGAGATTCTCTCAAAAGACAGCGCAAAACTTGTCTCGGCACAAAAACGTCTGCAGGTACTCGCCAAGAACTTTGATGTGCGAAAGCTTGCTGCCTGTGTGGAAGACAAACACGATAACTTCTTTATATTATGCGGATGGATGTCCGAGGCTGACATCAGTTCCTTCCTCGAAGACGTCAAGCACGATCCGAACCTGTTTGTAGTGGTGGAAGATGACCACGAGACCTATTTCGGGGAGCCTCCGACAAAGTTGAAGAACCCGAAGATCTTCAAGCCATTTGAGATGTTTATCCGTATGTACGGACTTCCGGCACACAATGAGATGGATCCGACGATTTTTCTCGCGCTGACTTACACCTTTATCTTCGGCGCCATGTTCGGAGATGTTGGCCAGGGACTCTGTCTCGCAATCGGGGGCGGACTGCTCTACAAATTCAAAAAAATTGATCTTGCGGGGGTCATCTCGCTTGCCGGTATCTTTTCCACCTTTTTCGGCTTTATGTTCGGAAGTGTATTTGGATTTGAAAATATCATCGAGGCAAAATGGCTGCATCCGATTTCAGCTATGACGAGCCTTCCGTTTGTCGGTCAACTGAACACCGTATTTATCGTTGCAATCGCATTTGGAATGGGAATCATTCTCCTGTCCATGATTTTCCAGATTATCAACTCCCTGCGGGCGCATGATTTAGAAAACGCATGGTTCTCACCGAACGGGGTCGCCGGACTGATTTTCTATGGCTCTGTCGTATTGGCGATTGTCTTGTTTATGACAGGTCACAAGATGCCTGCTAACATTTTGCTCGCCGTGCTTTTCGGTGTCCCGGTTCTGATGATGGTCTTCAAGGAACCGCTCGCAAAAAAACTTGAAAAGCGCACCGGAAAAACAGAAGGCGGAAAAGTCATGTTTTTTGTACAGGCATTCTTCGAATTATTCGAAACAATGCTCAGTTACTTTTCCAACACACTTTCTTTTGTGCGTATCGGCGCTTTTGCTGTCAGCCATGCAGCGATGATGGAAGTTGTACTTATGCTTGGCGGCGCCACACAAAACAGCAGTCCAAATTGGATCGTCATTGTAGCCGGCAACATATTTGTCTGCCTGATGGAAGGGCTTGTTGTCGGAATCCAGGTGTTAAGACTGGAATATTATGAAATGTTCAGCCGCTTTTATAAAGGAAGCGGACGCGAATTCAAACCATATAATCAGAAAAATGTATAAACTCAGGAGGTTTTCATTATGACTTTAACAGTAAAATTAACTCTTATCGTAACTTTAATCTTAAGCATCATTCTTCCTTTCGGATACTATCTGATCGGTGAGAAAAACAAAAAGCGCTACAAAAAGGCAATCGGCGTCAATATCTTCTTTTACTTTGGCGCTTTTGTAATTGCAGGCATTATGATGTTTGGCGGTTCTGCGCAGGCTGCTGATGCAGCTACAACTGCTGCTTCTACCGCCACAGGACTTGGGTATATCGCCGCCGCTCTCGTTACCGGTTTAGCATGTATCGGTGGTGGTATCGCTGTTGCCAGTGCTGCAAGCGCTGCTCTTGGAGCAGTCAGCGAAGACTCCAGCATTTTTGGTAAATCCTTAATTTTTGCAGGTCTTGCAGAAGGTGTTTGTCTCTACGGACTGATCATCTCCTTCATGATCTTAGGTAAATTGTAATTATGAAGATGTTTTTGATCAGTGATAATGTCGATACGTACACAGGAATGCGACTCGCCGGCGTAGACGGTGTTGTTGTACACGAACGAAGTGAGCTTCACGACGCCCTGCAGAAAGTTATGGATGACAAATCCATCGGTATCGTTTTGCTCACCGAAAAATTCGGGCGGGAATTTCCCGATCTTATCGATGAGATCAAGCTCAAACGAAAACTACCGCTGCTTGTCGAAATTCCTGACCGTCACGGAACCGGCCGTAAAAAAGACTTTATCACATCTTATGTAAATGAAGCCATCGGCTTAAAACTATAGTAAAAGAAGGTGAAATCTTGACAATCGAAGAAAAATTAAAGTATCTGCAGGATGCTTCCATGGAAGATGCCAGAGCAATGGGCAACGAGATTATAAGTGAACATCAGGAGGCTTTAGACCAGATACTAAAAGAGCATAAAGAGACTGCCATCCGTCAGGCGGAACTCACCTTAAAAACAGAGACCGCCAACGCCAGACAATCTTTAAATAAGGCCATGGCAAGAGCACAGATCGAACTCAAACGCGAACAGGGAAAATGCCAGACAGACTTAAAAAACCGCTTGTTCAAACGTGTTCTTGTACTTGTAAAAGAATATATGAAGACAGATGACTACAAAAAAATTCTGGAAAAACGCATTCAAAAATCACTGGATTTTGCAGATGGTGAAGAAATTCTGATCTACATCAATCCAAGTGATGCGCATTTGAAAGATGATTTAGAAGCAAAAACCGGCGCCTCCCTCACCGTAAGCCGAGAGGATTTTATCGGTGGGACACGTGCCGTCATGCAAAAACGACGTATTCTGATCGACTACTCGTTTAAATCAGCACTCTCGGAAGAATACGACAATTTCTTGTTTTTAGGAGGTGACAACTATGTTTAGAACCGGAACAATTTATGGAGTAAACGGTCCTGTCATCTATCTGAAAGGAAATACCGGATTTAAAATGTCAGAGATGGTCTATGTAGGGAAAGAAAGATTAGTCGGCGAAGTTATCGCACTTGATAAAGATAAGACAACCATTCAGGTCTTTGAGGAGACGACCGGGTTACGTCCGGGAGAGACTGTTGAGGCTACTGGAGATGCCATCTCCGTAACCCTCGCCCCGGGAATTCTCAATAATATATTTGACGGTATTGAACGTCCACTGGAACGCATCGCCGAAAATTCCGGTGCATTTATCAGTCGTGGTGTGAGTGTAGATTCGCTGGATAAAGAAAAAAAATGGAAGACACATCTGACGGTCTCTATCGGAGATTCCGTTCACGGAGGTGATATCATTGCCGAAGTGCCTGAGACAACGGCCATCGTGCACAAATGCATGGTGCCTCCACATATCAGCGGGATTATCACTAAAGTCATGCCGGATGGAGTGTACACAATTGATGAACCGCTCGTAACAGTCGAGCTAAGCTCCGGCGAGACGATCGACCTGACTATGACTCAGAAATGGCCGATTCGTGTTCCCCGTCCAACGCACCACCGTTTTCCTGCGTCCGTTCCGCTCATCACCGGACAGCGTATTCTTGATACGATGTTCCCGATCGCAAAAGGCGGCACCGCCTGTGTTCCTGGTGGATTTGGAACCGGAAAGACAATGACACAGCACCAGATCGCAAAATGGTCCGATGCCGACATCATCATCTACATTGGCTGTGGAGAACGTGGAAATGAGATGACACAGGTACTGGAAGAATTTACAAAACTGGTGGATCCTAAATCTGGCAATCCTCTGATGGACCGAACCACTTTGATCGCCAATACTTCCAACATGCCGGTGGCGGCCCGTGAAGCGAGCATCTACACCGGTCTCACACTTGCAGAATACTACCGTGATATGGGATATGATGTGGCAATCATGGCAGACTCCACATCTCGTTGGGCAGAAGCACTTCGAGAGCTCTCAGGACGTCTTGAAGAAATGCCTGCGGAAGAAGGTTTCCCTGCTTATCTGGCATCACGCTTATCTGCGTTTTACGAGCGTGCGGGCATGATGCACAACTTAAACGGAACTGACGGCTCTGTATCTATTATCGGAGCTGTATCACCACAGGGCGGCGACTTCTCTGAGCCGGTTACACAGAATACCAAACGTTTTGTCAGATGTTTCTGGGGGCTTGATAAGAGCCTTGCGTATGCGAGACATTTCCCGGCAATCCACTGGCTGACAAGCTACAGTGAATATCTGCTCGATCTCGCCCCATGGTATAACGAACACGTTTCGCCAAAGTTTGTCGACTACCGCAATCAGCTGATGGCTCTTTTGAATCAAGAGAGCAGCCTGATGGAAATCGTAAAATTAATCGGAAGCGATGTGCTGCCGGACGACCAGAAACTCGTTTTGGAAATTGCCAAAGTCATCCGACTGGGATTCCTTCAGCAAAACGCATTTCATGCAGACGACACTTGTGTCTCATTAGAAAAGCAGTTCAAGATGATGGAAGTTATCTTGTATTTATATCAGAAATCAAAAGCACTCATCACACTGAACATGCCGATTTCTGTTCTGAAAGAAGAAGATATTTTCGAAAAGGTCATTGCGATCAAATACGATGTGCCAAATGACAAACTCGAACTATTTGATGAATATATGAAAAAAATCGATGCATTCTATGACCGGATTATGGAAAAGAACGCATAAAGGAGGAGGATTTGTATGGCAATTGAATATTTAGGCTTAAGCAGCATCAACGGTCCTCTGATCGTGCTGGAGGGTGTACAGGATGCGTTCTTTGATGAGATCGTAGAATTTGTAGTAAACGGAAACGAGCGTAAGTTAGGTCGCATCATTGAGATTTACGAGGATAAAGCAGTTATTCAGGTATTTGAAGGGACTGAAAATATGTCTCTGCTCAACACCCACACAAAACTCACCGGACATCCGATGGAGATCGCCCTCTCACCGGATATGCTCGGAAGAACATTTAACGGAATCGGGCAGCCGATTGACGATCTCGGTCCGATTACCTCAACGTTGACAAGAGATATCAACGGACTTCCGCTTAACCCGGTAAAACGTGAATATCCTAGAAACTATATCCGCACCGGTATCTCTGCAATCGACGGTCTGACCACACTGATTCGAGGACAGAAGCTTCCGATTTTTTCCGGAAACGGTCTTCCACACGACCAGCTTGCCGCTCAGATTGTAAAACAGGCTTCTCTCGGGGATGATTCCGATGAAGAATTTGCTATTGTATTTGCTGCGATGGGTGTCAAACATGACGTTGCGGAATTTTTCCAGCGCACCTTTGAAGAAAGCGGTGTATCCGACCACGTAGTCATGTTCCTGAATCTGGCAAACGATCCGGTCGTGGAGCGTCTTATCACACCAAAAGTAGCGCTCACCGTCGCAGAATATCTGGCATTTGAGCAGAACAAACATATCCTTGTCATTCTCACAGATATGACATCCTTTGCGGAGGCGATGCGTGAAGTATCCTCCTCCAAAGGCGAGATTCCAAGCCGAAAAGGATTCCCGGGATATCTTTATAGTGAACTCGCGACAATCTATGAACGCGCAGGAATTGTGGCAGGCGTCAACGGTTCGGTGACACAGCTGCCGATTCTGACAATGCCAAACGACGATATCACACACCCGATTCCTGACTTGACAGGATATATTACTGAAGGGCAGATTGTACTTGACCGTGCGCTCCATGGACAGTCCATCTACCCGCCAATCAACATTTTACCGTCCCTTTCCCGTCTGATGAAAGACGGTATCGGAGAGGGATACACTCGCGCGGACCATCAGGATCTTGCCAACCAGCTCTTTTCATCCTACGCCAAAGTAGGAGAAGCGAGAAACCTTGCCTCTGTCATCGGTGAAGATGAACTCTCCCCGATCGACAAAAAATACCTTGCCTTCGGAAAGGAATTCGAAGAACGCTATATCGGTCAGGGGCTGGAGGAAAACCGTACAATCGAAGAGACACTTGACCTTGGATGGGAACTTTTAAAAATGCTTCCAAGAGAAGAATTAGATCGTATTGACACAAAGATTTTGGAACAATTTTATGATAATCGTTCAGACTCATAGAAAGGGGGCGTTCTTATGGATCCTCGCACATTTCCCACAAAAGGAAATCTGATTCTTGCAAAGAATTCTCTGGCTCTTGCCAATCAGGGGTACGAACTTATGGATAAGAAAAGAAACATTCTGATCCGCGAACTGATGGAACTGATCGATCAGGCAAAGGACATTCAGGAACAGATTGATTCCACCTTCACACATGCATATAAATGCCTGCAGCACGCCAATATTGAACACGGTATCAGTCTCGTATCCCAACTTGCCTATACCGTCCCGATTGAGGATTCTATCAAGATTAAAAGCCGAAGCATTATGGGAACGGAAATTCCACTTGTGGATTACACTCCGGATGAGAATCAGCCGACTTACTCTTTCAGTACAACTGATGAGTCAATCGACCGTGCACGCGAAGCATTTCGCAAAGTAAAAGAGCTTACGATCAAATTATCCATGATTGAGAATGCAGCCTACCGGCTTGCGACCAATATTAAAAAAACACAAAAGCGTGCAAACGCTCTGAAAAATATTACAATTCCGACCTATACCACTTTAGTATCTTCCATTTCCAATGCTTTGGAGGAAAAAGAACGTGAAGAATTCACACGATTAAAAGTGATAAAACAGCGGAAAATATAATGGAATACACTATTCTATTCAAAAATGGAGTGAACTTTCTATTCACAAAGTTCACTCCATTTGCATGTTCCGCATATTTCTTTTCGCTTCCCCGGAAGTAAGATTTGTTCTGATACCAGCTTAGAAAAAGTATCCCAAGTCAAAACTACACCTTCTTCCAGACCGCAAAACGAAAGTACTTTCTGATCATATGCCCGAACAAGATCCGGCGTATTACAGCTTCCATTTTCTAAATTGGGGCATTTCTCGCAGATAACATCTGCGCACGTAACAATTTGCAAAGAAGGATTCTCTTGCATCTGTTCTAAAATCTTTCCCATATGCGCCACAAACAAATCACTATATCCTTCTCCTTGAAAAAATGCAAGGCACATTCCATGATGTGCCCGCAATAAAATCGGTTGCTTTTCCATAATCTCTCACTTTTTCAACTTAAAACTCAAACACTGCAACACCATATGGCGGTAAATCATAAGCAAATGAAAATGGTCTTCCGTCACATTCTTTTTTCACACTCTTATAAATCTCAGGACGTACTTTTCCCTCTCCACCATATTTCTTTTCATCACTGTCCAAAATCAGCTTATACTGCTTTCTCCTTGGAACGCCAACACGATATTCCGTTCTTTCCATCGGAGTAAAATTACATACAAACAAAAGATTCTTCTTGCCGTCTTTAGAATGTCTGATAAAGCTGTAGATACTTCTCTCCGCATCATCTGCATTCACCCATTCAAATCCTTCCGGTGAACAGTCTAATTCATACATCGCCTTATTCTTTTTATACAAATGAAGCAAATCTTTTGTAAATTCCTGCAACTGTCTATGCCAGTCTTCTGCAAGAAGAAACCAGTCTAATTCACGCGCTTCACTCCATTCCTGAAGCTGAGCAAAATCCTGTCCCATAAACAACAGTTTTTTACCAACATGTCCCATCATAAACGCATATCCGACTTTCAGGTTGGCAAATTTATCAAATCCAAGCCCAGGCATCTTATTTAGCATAGAGCACTTCAGATGCACCACTTCATCATGCGACAATACAAGAACATATTTTTCGCTATACGCATAACTCATGGCAAATGTCATCTGATTGTGGCACCCTTTTCTAAAATAAGGATCCAGTTTCATATACTCTGTAAAATCATGCATCCACCCCATGTTCCATTTTAAACTAAATCCAAGTCCATCATATTCTGCTGGCGCTGTTACTTTTGGCCAAGCTGTAGATTCCTCCGCAATCATGACAACTCCCGGATTTCTTCCAAGAACCACTGAATTCAAATGTTTAAAAAATTCGATTGCTTCAAGATTTTCATTGCTGCCGTATTTATTTGGAACCCACTGACCTTTTTCTTTTCCATAGTCCAAGTACAGCATAGATGCAACTGCATCTACTCGCAAGCCATCTACATGATAATGCTCTATCCAAAACAGCGCATTTGCAATCAGGAAATTTTGAACTTCTGACTTTCCATAGTCAAAAACCTTTGTTCCCCAATCAGGATGTTCTCCCTTTCTCGGATCTGCATACTCAAAGGTCGGTGTTCCATCAAAATCAGCCAGTCCATGTGCATCTTTCGGAAAATGCGCCGGCACCCAGTCAAGAATTACTCCAATCTTATTCTTATGGAAATAATCAATCATATACGCAAAATCTTCCGGTGTCCCGTATCTTGAAGTCGGGGCATAATATCCTGTCACCTGATATCCCCAAGATCCGTCAAAAGGATACTCAGCAATACCCATCAGCTCAATATGTGTATATCCCATCTCTTTGATATACTCTGTAGCTGCTTTGGCAAACTCTCTATATGTATAGAATCCGTCATCCTCTCTGCCCGGATGCCGCTTCCATGAACCGATATGCGCCTCGTAAATTGACATCGGCTCTTTATGATGATCCCAAGTTAATCTCCGCTCCATCCACTTGCTGTCTGTCCATCTAAGAGCACTGATATCCGTCACTTTCGATGCATTCCCCGGTCTGAGTTCTGCATAATTGGCAAATGGGTCCGCTTTATAAATATGATCCCCTTTGTATGTTTGAATACAATACTTATACAGTGCTCCTTCCTGCACATCAGGAACAAAACATGTATAAATACCAAGTGGCTCTTCCCTCTTCATCGGGTTCTTGTCGGCATCCCAATCATTAAATTCGCCAACTACCGAGACTTTCTCCGCATGTGGCGCCCATACTGCAAAATAAACACTCTGTTTTTCACCATCATTTACAATGTGAGCTCCTAGTTTTTTATAAATCTCATAATGAGTTCCCTGACCAAACAAATAATGGTCTAATTCTCCGATTTCGTATGCTTTTGTTTTATTTTTTTCCGCCATACTTTCACCTTCCCAGTTTATTTGGTATATACGTCTATTATACTTTAGCCACACATAAAAAGAAAGAGTTTTGTCACCAAAACTCTTTCTTCTTATTATCTAAAATCCTGTTCCTGCAAAACAATTCTTGAAGACTTGTTTTTCTTCTTACCAAATAATTTCTTTAGGAAACGTTTAAATGTCATTTTCTGAGAATGTGCAATCGCATCATCCATGATTTCTTTTACATCCGCAACTGTAACAATGCTCTCTTCTCTTTGCATAAGATCAATCCTGCTATATAATGCCAAAATTCCCATCTCATCAATCTTATATCCATTTTCTTTTGCATAAGTCTGAGCGAATGTTACCAGCTCATCATTAATAAATACCGGCAGTTCCAATCTGGACGTAAATTTTTTCTTAAAGTCCGGATATAATGCCAACATCTTATCAAGTGGTCTGCGCTCTTCCTCTAAAACTACAAGTAATTCTCCAGTCTGTTCTTCCATAAGATCATTCAGCTCTAAAACTGTCTTTTTATTCAGTTTCGATGCACGCTCAATGATAATCGCTCCACCATGCAGTTTCTCAATAATATGTGAAACATCTTTCTTATTCAATGATTCCGCTGTGACAATTCCAACTTTACCTTGTTTCAGCTTTCTGTTCTTTTGAATTGCCTTCACAATGTCTACCGCCAAAACTGTCTTTCCAGAGCCTTTCCGCCCTACAACAAGCAAGTTGGCTGTTCGAGATGTTCCATATCTCGTTCTGCATCTCTTGTCGTTCTCCAATACATCTACAATCTGCTCACTCATGCCGTGAACAGGAACAAAATAAGAGAATAATTTTTTCTGTTCTTCTGTCAGACCCGCTTTAATTCCAATCTCACTTTGTGCTTCCAGATCATAGCGTCCCTGCACGATAAAAGCAGTATCAAATGGTGAAGACGGCTCCGGACGTCTCTGTTCTTCTTTTTCCAAAGGCTCCTCTACTACTGTGTCATTCATCAAAGCTTTGGCAGAAATTGCAATCGCTTGTGTGTCTCCAAGCTTAATTCCTTCTGATTCCTCAATCTCTTCGATTTCTTCAATCTCTTCAAAATCTTCTGATTCTACTTCTTCAAAAGCTTCCTCGTCAAAACTTTCTTCATCAAACGGATCTTCCTCTACTTCTTCTGGTTCTGCTTTCTCTTCTTCCTGAACTGATTCTTCTGCCAGTTCCTCGATTGGTTCCTCTTCCTTCGTTTCCACTGTTTCGACTGTTTCTTCCTCCATTGTTTCCAATGGTTCAACAGTTTCTTCCTCCGGCGCTTCCACTTTCTCGCGCCTTGCCTTATTCTGCTTAATCTCAGCCGCTTCAGCTTCCAGTTCTTCCATTAACTGTCTGATATCATCTGGAAGAATACTTTCTTCTTCCACTTTTTGAGATTCCAGTTTCTCTTTGTCCCGTCTTGCTCTTTCTTGTTCTTCTTGAATTAATTGAGCATTTTCTTTTTGTTTCTCTTCCCAATTCTGTAGAATCTCTTCCACACTCATTTTAGAACTTTGAGAAAAAATTTCTTTGCTCACATCTTCATCTTCTGTTTCATCCAGCACTTGTGGCTCCTCGCTTGCTTCCGCCTCTTCCTCTGCTGGTACTTCCTCGATAATGTCTGTCTCTTCCTCTGCTGGGGCTTCCTCGATAGTCTCTGCCTCTTCCTCTGCTGGAGCTTCTTCGATAATCTCTGTCTCTTCCTCTGCTGGAGTTTCTTCGATAGTCTCTGCCTCTTCCTCTGCTGGAGCCTCCTCGATAGTCTCTGCCTCTTCCTCAACTGACTCTTCTTCTGCTACCGGTGTCTCTTCTATTTTTTCTGCTTCTTCTGCAGAAACTGCTTCCACTTTCGTTGTATTCTCTAGTGAAATCGCTGCATTCACTTCATCAACTTTCATTTCCACAGTCGGTTCTTCCACATTTTCAACTTTCTCTTCTTTCTTTTCGGCAACTGGCTCCACCTTTTTTACTGGTTTCTTTTCATCATTTCTATGATTATATTTCTCCTGCTGCAAAGGTGTCAAAGGTTTATATTTCATCTTTAATTCCATAGCCTGATATACATACTTTCCTTCACTGAACCATAGAATTAAATCATCACATTCTTCCAGGCATTCCGCCACCATACCCGCTTCGTGGTACAATTTCGCCAATTCATATGCCCATTTTTCCACATACTCGGCTTTTTTAAACTCTTCCAACGCTTCAATCTGCTGTGATAACGGTGCATTTTGGCTTTTCAAAATCTTATATCTCAAAATATATTGATTCGGATCTTTTGGAGCCATGGCAATAAACTCTTCATAACAGTCTGTTGCCTCTCTTACATCGTTCAATTTTAATGCCAGTGTTCCAAGACGATATACAATCTTTCTGCTTCCCGGAGCTCTGTCATATGCTATAAATAAAATCTCCCTACTCTTCTCATATTCTCCATTATACTCATAAATCTCACTTGCTGTACAAAGCATCGCTGCATTCTTAGCCTTACGCCAATCGATACTGTCTGCTATCTCCATCGCTTTTTTATATGATTTTTGTTCCATATACTCAAGCATCTGCTCTGTTCTTACTCGATATTCGTATTTATCCAAAGTATTCACCCCTATTATTATTTCTATGACCTTTCTATCTAGTCGAATTTTAGCTTTCTATATTCTGTTTTATTTTATCACAGGAGATAACCAATGTCAAAAAGATGTAACAAAAACGTAATAAAAATAAGGTTATCTTAAACTTCTATAAGATAACCTTATTCTGTATTTTATTGTTATTCTTTTATTTATTATTTCGGAGGAATATATCAATTATAAAACCTGTTGCCTTTTTTCACTTTATATGCAATTTATAACTCAAAGTTTCGATTATTCTTATTCTCTAATCCTAATCTGTTTTTCTGATGTTTCTTTACACATCTTATAACTGCTTTGAAGCTATGTGGTATTCCTCTTTTCAATATGTCTGCAAATATTTAATCTTCTGCTCCAGATGTTCTACTCTCCGAATAAATTCTTCTACTTGCTCTCTTTCTCTGGATTATACTCTATGGTAAAGGCTTTCATCACAGGTTCTTACATTTGCCATACCACCAACATATTGAATTGTAAATTCCGAACTATCCATTGGACTAAGCCTCCTTCTTTCTCCTATTTTCAGAAAATCTGTTTCTTTCAAGCTTTCTTACTTAAAAATCCTAATTCCCATTTCAGATTCTCTTTTCACCCCTCTTTTTACTTCCTTTCTCGTCAGATATAAAACGGATTTCAAAATTCTTTCTTACTTGAGAATATTAAATTTTACTTTCAGAAATTCTTCTTTTAGAAACCTTTTTGTTTTCTGAATCTCTTTTGTTTTGTTGAGTTTATAATAACACCACAGTCTTTATTTGTCAATACTATTTTTCTAAAACATTTATATTTTTTCATTTTTACATATGCACCATTTAATTATCTGAATATTTTATATTTTCAAGAAAATATACACTCATAAACCAAGCTTTTCAAACACATCCTGTCTCTTGCGTACCTTCGAAAAATCTGTTTTTTGTTCTGCCAGTACCTTCCCTGCTCTCCCTTTTCTGTTGAAACAGGTTCTGAAAATTCTTTGTATCCACGCAACCGGAAGGAATATCGGATACTTTTCTAAATATTTATACTGCAATTTAATCGTTTCATACGGAAGAAAAATCGCAGTAAGCCATACCTTCACCTGTCCTATCCACACTTTTTTATCGGAAGACGCCACATTTTGAATCCAATAGTTTTCCATAGTCCCATAAATTCCGCTATCAACCATCAATTCTGTCAGCTGGTCATAGAACGCATCGCTTTGCCCTTTTTCAAACCAAATATTCGCAAGTTTCTCCATATGATGTAAAAACGCTTTCAGACCTACTTTAGCAAGTTCCGTTTCAACATAATCCCAATCCATCTGATCTTTCATTTTCTTCTCAAACTGCCAAATATCAACAATGGAGCGAATTCCACTTCCGCCATTTTGAAAATGTTTGGCCATATGAACAATCACATAGACATAAAAATCCTCCCAGCTGTATTGCTGTATATATTTTTTCCCTTTCTCTGGTTTTGCTTTCTCCCAAGGATTTTTATAATACGAAGCAAACTGGCTGTTCTGTCCCACCAGACAATAGTGCATCTCAATATTCATAAACGGCTTTCGGAAATACACATGATGGTGATCGTCCCGATGATCACAATAATATCCAAGTTGCTGCAGAATCTCTTCTACTTCCTTTTCCTGCTCCAGTCGAAACAAAAGATCAAGATCCGCCATCATTCGCAGATCTGTCTTTGGATAACATTGCTTTAAAAAAATTCCTTTCAAGGGAATACAATAAATACCATTCGCCTCAAAAGCCTGCAAAAGCTCCTCTAAAGAAAAATGTTGTACCGTATCTCTTGCAGTTTCCATCTGCCATGCCTGCTCATACTTTTTTCGAACCTCCTGAGGAATTTGTTCCTTTCCCGAAATCTTATCTATTCCATGAGCCACAACCGCCTCAATCTTGTGAAATTTACAAATTCGATATAGCTTTTCCCAGTCCACGCCCTCATGTATCGTTGGCACTTCCCCTCCGGCAAGACTATATCGTATAATTTCAAACAGGTATCTGCACGCTTCTGCTCTACTCATAATCCACCTCTTTAAACTTTCTATTTTCAATCCGCACTGCCCGATCACAGCACTGTACTCCAGCCGCAGTGTGAGAAATACAAATAATTGTCTTTGTATTCATCTTTTTCAAATTCTGCAGTACATTCCATTCTGTCTCTTTATCCAAAGATGCAGTGCACTCATCCAACAAAAGAATTGGGGCATCATCCAAAATCGCACGTGCTATCGCAATCCGTTGAATCTGTCCCATAGAAAGACCTTCTCCACGCTCCGATAAAACAGTATCCAGTCCATTTGGCAATGTTTCAATATAATCCCATATGCAAGCTGCCCTTGCAGCTCTTTGAATTTCTTCATCCGTCACTTTCGGATTACAGAATGTAATATTTTCCCGTATTGTTCCTGACATAATCATATTCCCTTGCGGAACATAAGAGAATACAGTTCGCGTTCCCGCATCAATCTCCACTTTGCCGCATTCAGTTTCAAAATACAACTTACCACTGTCGCAAGGCATCAGATGCAAAAGCAGCTTCATAAGCGTGCTTTTTCCAATCCCCGACTCTCCTACGATTGCAATCAAATCTCCTTT
Organism: Faecalimonas nexilis; assembly: GCF_059731825.1. Lineage (NCBI taxonomy): Bacteria > Bacillati > Bacillota > Clostridia > Lachnospirales > Lachnospiraceae > Faecalimonas > Faecalimonas nexilis. The sequence continues at coordinate 3,545,282 of NZ_AP029189.1, forward strand.
CTGCACACGCAGAGACGTATTTTCGAGAACAGGTTCACCACCCGCATATGAAAAAGTAACTTTCTCTGCCACAATCGCATGAAACTCCTTATAGAACTTTTGGGCATCCAAAATTTTCGACTCCGCCTGCTCATCCGCCATCGCTTCCAACTCCATAAGTCGTTCTGCTGAAGCCTGCATACTGTAATATTGAGGTATTAAGCCGGAAACGTTTCGAAATGGTGCTTTGATCTGTTGAATAATCTGTAAAAACGCAGTCAACGTACCAAATGTCATGGTTCCAACAGAGATTTGTAATGCTCCCCACGCAAGCGCTGCATAATACCCTGCTGTGAACAACACATATACCATCGTATTTGCCAGATTACTGATTGTATTTCTTTTAATCCGCACTTTATAATTATCCTTTTGAAATTCATCCAATTTACCACCAACAGCATGCTCATTCACAAAAGATTTAATAACAATCAAGTTCTCCAAACACTCCTGCATATAGGAACGCACAATGCCATTCGTCCTTTGCACTTCTTTATGCAAATACTTGAAATGTCTGCTGTAAATTCTGCTGAATACACAGACAAGCCCGCCAATCAAAAGCACCAATCCTGTAAAACGCGCATCAATAGAAAACAAAACAAATAAGCCCGCCGCAATTTTCGTCAGCATAGAAATAGCTTGCGGAATCAATGACACAACTCCACCGACCACAATATCTACATCACTTGTCAATCGATTAAGTATCTCCCCGGAATGGATTTTACTGACTTCCTGATATTGTTTTTTCAAAATCATAGAAAAAACACCTTGTTTGATACGCATCTCAATTTTAGTAGTGACACGAATTCTCAGATTACTGCTTGCAATGTTCAGAACTGCCTGCAATAAAATCAGCATAACAAGAAAAAGCACTTGAAGCCACACACTTCCTTCTCTGCTTCCGGTTGCAATATCAAGAAGGCAGCTTGACACCAGCGCAAGCAAAATGAAACTTCCCGCAATCAGTCCGCTAAATACTGCCAACAAAAGAATCCATCCTAACGAACTCCTACTATAACTATATATCCATTGAAGAGAGGATATTTTTTTCTTTTCCATCTTTATTCTTCCAAAACTCCCGCTTCTCTTAATTTAGCCAAAAAGGTATCCAAACTTTTCTTTGCCTGTTCGTATTCAATTTCATACATTTCCATTAAATTAATCATTCCATGAAATGCTTTCGCAGCCTCTCCAACCGGTACAACAACTGCACGATCTCCAACTTGACGTTTTAAAAATCCTTTTTTTGCTCTCATCTTTTTGTCCTCCAATCTCTTTTCCCATCCAATTCTATCACAGCCCCATGCATAACAAACGCCGAATTTCTTTATCCGATATTAAATTCTTCCAATAATTTTTTCCGGTAATTTTCATCAGTTGTTGCTTTCATAATCTCCTCTTGTCTTCCAAGTTGTATTAACGTAGCATATAGAGCATTGATTCCTTCTATTTCCTGCACTCTCTTCTCTACTTCTGCCTGTACTCTCTTCTCCACTTCCGCCTGCACTTTTTCTTCTACTCTTGCCTGTACCCTCTTCTCCACTTCCGCCTGTACTTTTTCCTCAATTCTCTGCTCCAACTTGTCCCCCATAATTTCCATCAATGCATCACATACCATACTATCATCCTCCATAAATTTCTCTTCATTTGCTCGCACGATAATATTCATCGCCGACTGATACCATGTATTCTCGCTGTGTTTTCTGTAATCCTTCACCAAAAATCTTCCAGCATCTCTTGACTTTCTAATTTGTTTGTCAAACCACGCAGCCAAAGATTTTCTTTCGGTGATAATTGGCTTCCGACCACAATTTGAATCGGAATAAAATCACCGCGCACATAATAAATTCCATCTTCCTGCTTCTCCACCTGATATCTTCTCACTTCTCGCAAATGCTTGATCAATTTTCTTGGATATCCTAACCCAAATAATGTGATTGTCACTTCACTGATTGGTATCTCGTCAGTTGTACCGGTGTCCGACTTATAAAAACACGCATATCCGTATATCTTATAAAAGGTATCTATACTGATATAATCTGTCGGACTTTTATATTCCACCAGATTGTACTTTTGAAAAATACGTCCGATATTTTTCTGAACCTTATGTTTCTGCTCGTTTTTAATTACAAGCACATCAATCGACATTGGTTTTGTCGAAAGCTGATGCTCATCCTCAAAGATCAGATATTTTGCTTCCTCCTGCAGTTCAATCTGAGCCGTCGCATAAAACGCAGGATGCCATTGCAGATACTCCTCTTTCTGCGTCTTTTCTTTTGTCTTACTCATATAAAACCTCCTCTTATGAAATTGTTCAGGAGATTCCCTTCTTCGAAAACTCCTGCTTGTAAATTTGTAATTTGAAAGCATGAATTTTCTGAAAGGACGGATTCTCTTAAAATCCGCTATATGAAATGTATTAGATGCCGGCCAAAACCGGCTAGATAAATAGAAAATAGAATGCTTTTTTTCATCATAACATTGAATTCTTTCACTTGCAATGAGTTTTTAGTTTCCTTTTAATTCTTCAAATGTTTCTCTCCTGTTTCTCATTTTCAATTTCTTTTTGCAGGCATTTGATAAAACAGATTCTGAACATGTATCATAATCGTACATTCCATCCCCCTCCTTCCACCGGTTATAAATATAGAGTACCAAAAATTGCAAAGTGTTGCATGAAGATTATTTTTTCATACACAAAGAGAGAGCGTGCTGCTCTCTCCCTTTACAAAATACTATTCAATTTTGTCATCGTTCTTGGCAATGCATCTTTCGCATTCTTCCAAGGCTCATCTTTAAATCGATAATCAAATTTATCGATAAACCAACTTAAGTCTTCATGTACGCGTTTCATATTTTCTAGATACATTCGGTTCAATTCCGTTATAAAAGACTCTAACAGCTCTCCTCGCAGTCGCTCCGGCGCCATCTCATATAACATGCCATAATGTTTTGTGCAAAATCCCTTTGATGATTGAAACAATTTGCGAAACTCTTCTTTCTTGTAAAGATAGAAAATTGTTCCTAAATAATTTTGAAATGTGCTTTCAATCTTATCACATACAAAGCAGGAATGTTCCAACCCTTTCACATAACTCAAAAGTTCGGAAGGCTCTGACTTTTTCTTTTTCTTAAAAAGAGAAGCTGCCTTTACAGATTCATTTTGTTTTGCTTCTATCTCTTTCATAGATTTTTCCATATGTGTCTTCAACATCAGAGCAAGTCCGAGGCGGTCTGGCATTTCTTTCAACATTGCAACATGTCGCGCACAAAATCCTACCTTGTCACTTTCCAGTCTGCGGTCATCTGTCATATATGTTGAAGGACGAAGTGTATATTCTAACGCTTCCTGCTCCAGTTTTTTATATATGTTACACAGAGGACATTCACAGTCCTCTTTGAACGCATCATTTACAGGTATCGTATATAATTTTTCTTTCACGCTTATCCTCTATAGTAATTAATCAGACATCCTTTTAAGATGATCTCTCTTTCATTATCTGTCAAATCACCCAACTTCAGTGTAATCTCTTTCAAACTGTCCCCAACCACATATGCTTTCACAGCGTCTGTCTTATCTTCCACTGCTTTTCTCACATCCGGCACGAAGATATAGTCCCCGTTTTTGAAACTTAACTCTGTATCTTTTTCTTCTGTGATAAACGGGAGCATACCCCAGTTAATCAAGTTCGAACGGTAACGTTTTGTCGCATATTCATTTGCGATATTTGCCCATCCTCCAAGTACTTTCTGACAGGACGCTGCCTGTTCACGTGCAGAACCATCTCCCGGTTTCACCGCGAAGATCGTACTTCCGACACCGATGTTGCCTTCGCCCACTTCCGGATAAGACGCACGGATTGTCTCCATAACCGGTTTTAATTCTTCCAACACTTCTAGTGGACACTGATTTGCCTCGATTGCTTTCTGTGCTTTCTGCACTTCTTTTGCACGTCCCACATATGCTGGATCTTTACGTGACAATGCAAACTCTGCAAGTCCAAGTGGGTTAGAACGGTAAGAAGAAGTCTCTCCTGACGGAATCAACTCATCGGTTGTTGTAACCGGATCGTGAATCTCAGATACCACTTTCAAGACCAGATTTTCCGGTAATGCTGACATTGCCGGCCAGTCTTTGATGTTTGGTCCAAACTGGATCTCAACACTTGGATCCGCAACACCTTTGCTGTCAAACACACGGTTTGCATAAATGCTCTTATCAAAATGATATTTCGGAGCTTTGTATTCTCTGTCCATCACATCAGCCGCAGAAGTTAAGAAACCTTTATTTGCCGCTGTCGCAGCGATAGAACGTGCATCCATAAGTGCCACAGAGGAAATCTGTCCGCTCTGCAATTTAGAACCTTCACGGTTCGGGAAGTTTCTTGTAGAGTGGCGGATACTGAATGCATTGTTAGCAGGTGTATCTCCAGCGCCAAAACAAGGTCCGCAGAACGCTGTTTTCACGATTGTTCCGGCTGCCATCAGATCTGCAACCGCTCCGTTTCTCACAAGCTCCATATATACCGGTGTACTTGCCGGGTATACACTGAATGTAAATGCATCAGAACCGATATTTTTCCCTTTAATGATCTCTGCTGCCGCACAGATATTTTCAAATCCACCGCCGGCGCATCCTGCGATAATTCCCTGTTCTACATAGAGTTTCCCGTCGCGAATCTTATCCTGCAGCGAATACTCAACCGCACCGTCAAGACTTACGAGCGCTTTCTGCTCTACATCGTGTAAAATATCTTTTAAGTTCGCATTTACCTCGTCAATCGTATATGTATTACTTGGGTGGAATGGCATCGCGATCATCGGTTTGATCTTGCTCAAATCCACATAAACAAGTCCGTCATAGTACGCTGCCCCACCCGGATTCAGTTCTTTATACTCTTCACTTCTTCCGTGAGTCTCATAGAATTCTCTGATTGTCTCGTCAGTCTTCCAAATAGAAGAAAGGCAGGTCGTCTCTGTTGTCATAACATCAATTCCGATACGGAAGTCTGCGCTTAACTTGTCCACACCAGGTCCGACAAATTCCATTACTTTATTATTTACATATCCATTTGCAAATGTTGCTCCAATGATTGCAAGCGCCACGTCCTGAGGTCCCACTCCGACAGATGGCTCTCCGTCTAAGTAAATCGCAACAACGCCCGGCATCTTAATATCGTATGTCTTATTCAATAACTGTTTTACAAGCTCCGGTCCGCCTTCACCCATCGCCATTGTTCCAAGCGCTCCATAGCGAGTATGGCTGTCAGAACCAAGAATCATCTTTCCGCCGCCTGCAAGCATCTCTCTTGCGAACTGGTGGATGACTGCCTGATGTGGCGGAACATACATACCGCCGTATTTCTTTGCACAGGTAAGTCCAAACATGTGGTCATCTTCATTGATTGTTCCACCTACGGCACACAGACTGTTATGGCAGTTCGTCAGAACATATGGGATTGGGAACTTTTCAAGTCCAGACGCTCTTGCGGTCTGAATGATTCCGACAAATGTGATATCGTGCGAAGTCAATTTGTCAAATTTAATCTTTAATCTCTCCATATCGGAAGAAGTATTGTGTGCTTCTAAAATGCTGTACGCAATTGTGTTTTTTGCAGCTTCTTCTTTTGTGACCTGCTGTCCTGTCTTTGCTGCAACAGCTGCCTGTGCATCATTCACATCTTCGATAATTTCTGTACCATTCAGTAAATATGCACCATGTTCATATAATTTTATCATTCTACTGTTCCCTCCTACGTCTTATTATTTGTTCATTATAGTATTCTACTCTTTTGATTGCAAGAATTTCAGATGATTCGATACCATCATAGCGATTTTAAATGTGAGCGCATCGTCAAATACCCGGACATCTAACCCTGTCAGTTTCTGAATCTTCTCCAGGCGGTATACCAATGTATTTCTATGTACATAAAGCTGCCGCGCCGTTTCCGAGATATTTAGATTATTCTGGAAGAACTGATTGACCGTACTCAGTGTCTCCTCATCGAACTGATCCACCGCTTTTCCGTCAAACACTTCCTGCAAAAACATGTCACACAAAGATACCGGGAGCTGATGAATCAGGCGGCCGATGCCCAGCTCATTGTAAGCAAGGACATTTTTCTGCTCATAGAAAATCCGTCCCACATCCAGCGCCATGCCCGCTTCTTTGTATGACTTTGACACATCTCGCAGCTGATTTACAATCGTGCCATATGCCACCCTCATGTTTACCATCGCTTCCATCGTCAATGTATCGACAATGGATTTTGCAATCATATTCAGTTCTTTATATCCCTCGGTCGTCTCCAACGCCTTAATCAGGATAATATGTCCTTCATCGACTGAAGTTACAAAATCTTTAGAGCCGGTTGCATAGAGACCTTTCATCGTCTCAAGAACGATATTGTCCGTCTCATTTTTCGGTTCAATCAAGAATACAACTCTTCTTCGCTCCACTTCAATCCCAAGCTTTTTTGCCTGATTAAAAATATCCACAAGCAGAAGATTATCAAGCAATAAATTCTGGAAAAAATGATTCTTATCCAAACGTTCTTTATATGCGTGTATCAGGTTTTGGAACTGACTGATACAAAGCCTTCCGATAACCGCAACCTGCTCTACAACCTCATGAAGTGCAAGGACATACACTGCATCATAGTTATCTCGAATCAGGAAAAATGCCTCATCTTCACATACCTGCTCATCTTTTCCTTCTTTCAGAAATTTGTCTACTCCAGCCTTAATTCTATCCTCGTTCATTCCCGCAATGGCAAGGCATTTTCCCTCCATACTCCACACGGAACAATCCACCCCCATAATCTCATGTATATCATTGATGGGTTTGTGCAATATTTGATTCGATAACAACTTATCACTTCCTTTTTTACATTTAAAGCCAAAGCTGCTCCGTTGCAACTCTGGCTTTTTTTCTTATAATCTCTTTAACAATTCTTCTCTTTCTTTTTCAAAACCAGGTTTTCCAAGTAAAGCAAACATATTCTTTTTGTAGCTTTCCACACCCGGTTGGTCAAATGGGTTCACCCCTAAAATATAACCACTCACGCCACAAGCGAATTCAAAGAAGTAAAATAACTGTCCAAGATAGAATTCGTTCTGCTCTGGAATTGTCACCATTAAGTTCGGTACATTTCCATCTGTATGTGCTAAAACAGTTCCGTTCATCGCACTCTTATTGACGAAATCAACTGTCTTTCCTGCAAGATAGTTCAGACCATCCAAATCCACTGGCTCTTCTCCGATGAAAAGCTCCTCTGTTGCTTTCTCCACATTCAATACCGTCTCAAACATAATACGGCTTCCATCCTGAATGAACTGTCCCATAGAGTGAAGATCTGTTGTCAAATCTACAGATGCAGGGAAAATACCTTTTTGGTCTTTTCCTTCACTTTCTCCGTAAAGCTGTTTCCACCATTCAGACACATAGTGAAGACTTGGCTCGTAGTTCGCAAGTACCTCAACTGCTTTTCCTTTACGGTGTAAAATATTACGGATTGCCGCATACTGTAATGCACCATTTTCAGCAAAATCATTTTCTAATGCTTCTTTTCTTCCAGCCTGTGCACCTTCCATCAATTTCTCGATATCTGCACCGCTTACTGCGATTGGAAGAAGACCTACCGCTGTCAATACAGAGAAACGTCCTCCGACATCATCCGGAACAACGAATGTCTCGTATCCTTCCTCATTAGCAAGGTTCTTCAATGATCCTCTCGCTTTATCTGTTGTCGCATAAATTCTCTTTGCAGCTTCCTCTTTTCCATATTTTTTCTCCAACATTTCTTTGAAAATACGGAATGCAATTGCAGGCTCTGTTGTTGTTCCTGATTTGGAAATCATATTTACAGAGAAATCTCTGTCTCCGATTACATCGATCAGATGTTTGAGATATGTGCTGCTGATGCTGTTGCCAACATAATAAATCTCAGGTGTCTTTCTAATCTCTTTTGAAACAACATTGTAAAAACTATGTCTTAAAAATTCAATTGCAGCTCTGGCTCCCAGATAAGAACCACCGATACCGATTACGAGCAATACCTCGGAATCATTTTTAATCTTCTCTGCCGCTTTCTGAATGCGTACAAATTCTTCTTTATCATAATCAACCGGCAAATCAATCCATCCAAGGAAATCATTCCCTGCTCCTTTTCTGCTTAAGAGCAATTCCTTTGCATCCATTGCCAACTTGCTCATATAATCTACTTCATGTTTTGCAACAAATGTACTTGCTTTTGAATAGTCAAATGTGACTTTATTTCCCACGTTTATCCTTCCCTTCTAATTGGTCTCATAGATGTTATTATTTTACCAAACGGGAGAGGGGAAAGTCAAGAAATTATAAATATCTGTTCACAATTTGACTTTAAAGACTTAATGCAATTTGGTATGTTCATTTTATCAGTACTGACCTTCATTTATCTGATCAGTCATTAGTACATAGAAAAACCACCCTGATACTTTGACGAGTTGGGTGGTAATTCTAAATTATTTTCAATTGGTCAACCACTTTTATGTGGCGATTGTTCTTTTTGTATCTTTAATATAGCACATCCGCATAGACTGCACAAGCAATATGTTCTTTTCACTCTCTATAAAAATCTCTTTTTATCCAATTTGAATATTACTGCCAATGCCACATAGCATATCGCGATCACAATCACCCCATACGCCAGTGAAATTCCAACTTTATACTCCTGCATATTTGTGACCATAGAAATAGAGATTGGGCGGTTGAACACACCGTACAGCAGGGCAGACATCGTGTACTCGCCGATTGTCCGAATCAACACCAGCACTCCGCCTGCCAGGATACCCGGAGCGATATTCGGTATGACAACACGGGTAAATGTATAAAACATATTTGCACCAAGACTTTTTGACGCCTCCTCAATGTTCGGGTTCATTCCCAAAATCGCCGTCTCATTGGAATTTAAAAGCAGCGGAATCGCTGTGATTGTATACGCAATCGGAAGAATCGCAAATCCGCCAATCAACGACTGTCCAAACGCAAAAATTGTCTCCTGCCCAAACGCATTAATTAAGTTGATTGCCACAACACTCGCCGGCATTGTCCACGGAAGCAGCAGCAATACTTTCAAAAATGTATGAAATTTATTTTTATATTTCACAAGCATATAGGAACTGGGAACAGTAATCAGAAGTCCCACTGCCACCGCAATCGCCGACATTTTCAAACTATTCAGTAGCGGTTTTAGTACTCGCGGTTTTTCAAAAATTACCCGATAGTTTTCCAATGTGAATGCATGTGGGAAAATTTCCTGCATGATAGAACTTGTCTCTGTAAAAGACAGATATACAATTGTGACAATCGGAAGGATAATAAACACAATCTGCAAAAATACAATCAGTCTGCTCACAATCGAAAGCACACTGCGTCGTCCTTTTCCCGCCTGAATCGGTGTACTTCGCTCTGTGCTTTGTCCTCTATATCGTTTCCCGAAATACTGAATGGTCATCATCACCGCCAGACTGATTAAAAATAAAACGATGACCTGAACAGAAGCCATTTCCATATGATTGTTCGCCTTCGAACGCACAATCTGTGTGCTTAACACCTTATATCCTCCACCAATTAAATTCGGAGCAGAAAATGCACTGATTCCTGATGCAAATGTGACAATCGCAGACGACAGCACCGCCGGTGTGATGACCGGCCAGATCACATCCCGAAAAATCTTCCACCACGAAGCTCCCATACTCCGCGCCGCCTCAATTCCGGAATTGTCCACATATTTCAGCGCCACATACACATTCAGGTAAAAATACACATACTGTGTATAAGTGATGACAAACACAATCGCGCCAAGCCCCTGAAATTCATACGGTATCTTCTCCAAATGCAATGCATATTGAACTGCTTTCGTTAAAATTCCACTCTCACCGTAGAGCTGAATAAACGAAATCACAGTGATGACTCCCGGAATCATCATCGGACTTAAGAGCAGAATGTGAATAACCTTTTTCCATTTTCCCACCAGAAATGTCATATACATTGCCAGCATAATGCCGATTACGCCGCAAGTAAACACGGACAGTACACCGAGCACAACCGTGTTCCCAATCACCTTTCTCTGATTTGGATTTGAGAAAAATTGTCCGAACACCTGCAGACTATAACCGTCTTCCGTCTGCACCGCCTGAAGAACTGTCTGAAAAAACGGCATCAAAATATAGCCGACAATCAAAAAACCGAGTACCGCATACCAAATCCAACGAAAAATCCCCACCTTTTTATTCTTCATACCGCTTCACTACTCCGTCCTTATTTTTCAACTGCAGACAAACATTGTCGCCCACCTGCCATACTTTCATGCCTGCTCCCTCATTCATCTGCACCACGCGATAGTCCTGATTTTCCGCCTGAATTGTATAATCGTAATACATTCCTCCGAATTTCACTTCTGTAATGCAGCCTGAAATTCCGCACTTTCCATCTCCACTGATTGAAAATTCCTCCGGGCGGACAAAAATATAAGGTCTGTCCACCTCTCCCACAATTCCGAAAAACTCATAATCTCCCCGAACAATTTTATTGGACACCCCGACAAAATTTGCGACAAACTCCTGATTCGGCCTGTTATAAATCTCTTCCGGCTCTCCTACCTGCAGCACCTCTCCGTCCCGCATCACAGCGATTTTATCGGAAATCGCCAACGCTTCCTGCTGATCATGTGTGATGAACAATGTCGTGATACCAATCTTTTTCTGAATTGCTCGAATTTCTTCCCGCATTCTCACACGCAGAGCCACATCCAGATTGGACATTGGCTCGTCCAAAAGCAACATACTCGGCTCAATCACAAGCGCTCTCGCAATCGCCACACGCTGCTGCTGTCCTCCGGACAATTCCTGAATTCTCCGATGCTCAAATTCCTTCAAACCGGACAGTTCCATATAATAGTCACATTTCTCTTTGATTTTCTGTTTCGGGTATTTCCGAATCTTCACTCCATACGCAATGTTGTCCCGCACCGTCATATTCGGAAACAGGGCATAGTTTTGAAATACAATTCCCATGTTTCTCTTCTCCGGCTGCAGCACCGTAATGTCTTGCTCCCCGATACACACCTGTCCTTCCGTCGGCTGTATAAATCCGGCCAAAATGCGCAAAAGCGTTGTCTTTCCACATCCGGAAGGTCCAAGCAACGTGAAAAATTCCCCTTTTTTTATCGTCAGATTCACATTCTTCAAAACCGAATTCTCTTTTTTATCATAAGAATGTGAAATGTTCTTCAAAAAAATATCGCTCATCGTAACTCCTTTTTCTACATACAGAAATAGTGGAGAATACCCCCACTATTTCAAAACTTTGTACTTTATTTACTCGGCTGCAATCGCTTTGCTTGCATCAAGAATGTCTGTCTCCCATTTTTCTAACCAGTCTGTCTGATTTGCACTGATCACTGACCAATCTAATTTCATCGGCTCATATCCTGTCTGCATCCATTCCGGGGCATTTTCTAAAGCCGCATCTAAAGCCGGCATACGGTTGAATGAATTTGCCACCAGCTCTTCTCCCTCTTTGCTTCCCACAAACTCGATAAATTCTGCCGCCGCATTTGGGTGTGGCGCATCTTTGATTGCCGCGATACAGTCTGTGATTGTGATTGCCCCGCTTGTTGCATCGATGATCTCCAAAGGCATCTTGTTGTTGTCTCTATTGTCGATCACATTGTCCAAAACTGCCATAGAAATCGCAGCCTCACCTTTTCCGATCGCCTGGAACATCATACTTCCACTGTTATAATAGTTCTTTGTATTTGCATTCAGTTTTGTCACATAATCCCACGCCGCATCCTCACCGTCTTTTTCAGAATAGAATGAAACTAACGCTGCAATTGTAGATCTCATAGAAGAAGATAAGGAATCACGGGAAATGATTTTTCCCTGATATTCTTCTTTCACAAGGTCGCTCCAGTCCTTCGGCGCTTCCTCAGCGCTCATCAACTCTTTGTTGTAGAACATAACAACCGGAGTTTTATATGTTCCATACCAATATCCTTTTGCATCTTTATAATCATCTGCAAGCTCGTCCGCCCATGACGGTGTTGTCGGCTCATAGCATCCTTCTTCCTGAAGAAGCATATATGTCGCTGTGTCTCCCCCGAACATGATATCTGCCTGCGGATTCTCTTTCTCACTGCGGACACGGTCTGCAAGTTCTCCTTTCAAATTGATAAACTCTACTTCCACACCTGTCTCTTCCGTAAATGCGTCACAGATTGTCTCCAACATTTCCTCAGAGTGTGTCGAATAAATGACAAGAGAATCCTCTAACTCTGTTTTCCCGTTCTTTGCTGTGTCATCTTTTTTCTCGTCCTTCTTGTCCCCACATGCTGTCAAAGAGAATACCATCACACCAGCCAGCAATGCTGCCAATACTTTTCTTTTCATAGTAACCTCCAAAAAATTTCATTTCTTTTGACCTTTCCTTTAGCCAACGGTTACTATTATACTTATTTTCCATATTCTTTGCTAATTGTTTTTTTATATAAGATATATTGACTTTATCTATAAGTTATGCGTTTCTATCAGATAAGAACTATGCCAAAAATTCTTCTAAAATCCGGCGCACCTGCACTTCCTGCAGTCTTTTTTCTTCCACTGCATCTTTTTCTTCTTTTGCTGGTTCTTCGCGCTCCATGGCATATACCTGTTCCTGCTCGGAAACCGGCTCTTCCTGAACTTCTTCCACCGCTGCCACGACCACTTCTTCCTCAGCCTCCGGCTGGAATGTTTCTTCCATTTCCAGTACGCTTGTCTGACTTACGTTCTTTTCCTTATACAGTTTTGCATAACGATGGGCACAGACATTTTCCAAATAGTCAATCATATAGTTTTCTGCCATCTGCTGATAATAATTTTCATCGCTCAATATATGTACCATGCACAATATCACTGCACCGATTCCTGTCCATGCTGCATATTGGAATACCTGCTCTTCCAGTCCATATAGATAATATACCGCCACAGTTCCTGCCGTCCCCAATACCGCTACAATCCAAATTGTCTTTTTTTCTAAGTTTCGGAATGTATGAAGTCTGATTCCAAAAACCCGATATTCATAGACATATTTTTTCACAAACGCTTCTACATTTTGCACCTTGTCGCTGACCATACTGGCATGTTCGAATTTTGCCCGCACAAGTCTCATCAGCTTATGATTGCTTTTACTCATTCTGCTGGCCGCTTTCACCATTCTTCTCAACGTAAAATGGGCAATCAGCTTGCTTAAAACTCCAATCGCCGCTCCTGCTCCCATCGCATAAAAAATAATTTGATTTTCCACTAATGTCTCTAACATAATAAAAGAGCCCTCCTTCTTTATACTTGCATGTACACTTTGTGTCATGACTGAACTGTTGGCTTTATTATACAGCAAATAAAGAAGTTGGGTTCTTGAATCGTTTTACATATTTCAACAACAAATCACGCGAATTTCCGCATGATTTGTCACATGTTTTTTATAATCGTGGCAACAAACTCTTCACAAGCCTTACAGAATGTGTGATTGCCTGCTTTTCAAACTCCGGATAGTCCATCGTCGCACTGTTGTCGGCTTTGTCCGAAATTGCTCGGATAATGACGCACGAAACTTTATTTAAGTAAGCTGCATGCGCAATCGCAGCCCCCTCCATCTCTGTACATTTCGCTCCGAAATTAGATACTAATTTCTCTTTCACCTCCGCGGAAGACACGAACTGATCTCCACTCACAATACGTCCTACGAATGTGTGGATATCCGGATTCGCCTCTTCGTTGGCAGCTTTCGCTTTTTCTACCAATTCCGAATCTGCCGGAAACGAAAATGTATCCATCCGCGGCACCTGTCCGATTGGATCTCCAAAAATGCTTGCATCCATATCATGCTCTACCGCATCCGTAGAAATTACCATATCTCCGATATCAATATTGGCATCTAAAGAACCGGCAATTCCTGTGTTGATCAATGTATCCACTCCAAATTTATCTACTAAAATCTGTGTGCAGATTGCAGCATTGACTTTTCCAATCCCGCTTCTGACAACAACAACTGCTTTTCCACACAATGTTCCCTTACAGAAATCCATAGACGCAAATGTGACATTTTCTTCAATTGTCATAGCCTCTTTTAACGCGGCTACTTCCTCCTCCATCGCTCCTATAATACCTATCATAACTGTTTCCTCATTTCTATAATCTCATCTTAAAATCTTCGTATCCGAACTGTCGAACCACCCGGCATTCTCCATCCTTATCTTCCAATACAATTGCCGGCAGACGCATTCCATTGAATGTATTGTTTTTGACCATCGTGTAGATTGCCATATCTTCAAATGTGAGTGTATCACCTCTTTTTAGCGGCTCCGCAAATGAATAGTCACCGATTACATCTCCCGCAAGGCAGGTCGGTCCTGCAAGGCGGTAAGTATATGCCTTCTCCTCCGCCTCATAGCCGTCCTGAAGCGGCGGACGGTATGGCATCTCAAGCACATCCGGCATATGACATGCTGCGGACGTGTCCAAAATCGCAATCTGTATGCTGTTTTCCACAATTTCTTCTACTTTCGTAAGCAGTACACCGGCATTTAAGGCTACCGCCTCTCCCGGTTCCAGAAAAATCTCCAAGTCATATTTTTCTTTCATATCACAAATACACCGCTCCAATAATGCGATGTCATAGCCCTCTCTCGTGATATGATGTCCGCCGCCAAAATTCAGCCATTTCATCTTCGGCAGCCATTCCCCGAACTGTCTTTCCACTTCTTTCAGGGTGTCATGTAAAGGCTGCGCATCCTGCTCACACAACGTATGAAAATGCAGACCATCAACATATTCCAAAAGCTCCGGTCTGAATTTCTCAATCGTCACCCCAAGCCTCGATCCAGTGGCACATGGATCATAGATCTCGTGTCCCTCCTGTGTTGAATACTGTGGATTAATGCGAAGTCCTACACTTTTTCCCGCCTCAGCCGCTCTCTTTCCAAATCGTTCCAGCTGTTCAAAAGAATTAAATACAATGTGATCGCAGTAAGTTAAAATCTCATCAAATTCTTCTTCCTTATAGGCAGGTGAAAAAATATGCGTTTCCTTTCCAAACGGAATTCCCATCTCTTCCGCCCCAAGTCTTGCCTCGTACAAACCACTGGCTGTTGTTCCCGAAAGGTATTGCGCAATCAGTGGATACACCTCATACATGGAAAATGCTTTCTGGGCAAGCAGGATTTTACATCCGGTTCTGTCCATCACACCTTTTAGTATCTCAAGATTTTGTCTGAGCTGTTCTTCCTGAATGACATAACACGGTGTTGGAAGTTCATTTCTTCTCATCGGTTCTCCTCACCTTTTCTCTCTTCAAATTAATCAATCAATTCCGGATCTTCACTGATTTTCCATGGCAGTCCATATTTGTTCAGCGCTTCCATGAATGGATCCGGATCAAACTCTTCAATATTATATACACCTGCTTTGTTCCATGTTCCGTTCATGATCATCATCGCACCGATCATAGCCGGAACTCCTGTTGTGTAAGAGATTGCCTGAGAGCCCACCTCTTTGTAGCATTCCTGATGATCACATACATTGTAAATATAAAGTTTCTTTTCTTTTCCATCTTTTTTCCCGATGAAAATACATCCGATATTTGTCTTACCAACTGTACGAGGTCCCAATGACGCCGGATCCGGAAGTACTGCTTTTAAGAACTGAAGCGGAATAATCTCTTTTCCTTCATACATGATCGGTTCAATAGAAGTCATTCCTACGTTTTCCAAACATTTTAAATGTGTCAGGTAACTCTGTCCAAATGTCATAAAGAAACGGATTCTCTTAATTCCAGGTATATTCAATGCAAGAGATTCGATCTCTTCATGATGAAGAAGGTACATATCCTTCTCTCCAACTTCCGGGAAATTGTAAACACGTTTGATTTCCATCGGCTCTGTCTCTACCCAGTGACCATCTTCCCAGTAGGAACCTTTTGCAGACACCTCGCGAATGTTGATCTCCGGGTTGAAGTTTGTCGCAAACGGATAACCGTGGTCTCCCGCATTACAATCCATAATATCAATATAATTGATCTCATCAAAATAGTGTTTCAATGCATATGCAGAAAATACACTTGTCACTCCCGGGTCAAATCCACTTCCAAGAAGCGCTGTGATACCAGCCTCCTCAAATCTTTCACGATATGCCCACTGCCACTTGTATTCAAATTTTGCTGTATCTTCCGGCTCATAATTCGCTGTATCAATATAGTGTACTTTTGTCGCAAGACATGCGTCCATGATTGTCAGATCCTGATATGGAAGTGCAAGATTGAGCACTACTTCCGGTTTTTCTTTTTCAATCAACGCAATCAGCTCATCTACATTGTCAGCATCTACCTGTGCTGTTGTAATCTTTGTATTTGTCTTTCCTTCCAGTTTTTCTTTTAAAGCCTCACATTTTGAAACGGTACGGCTTGCAATACACATCTCTGTAAATACTTCACTTACCTGACAACATTTTTGAATTGCCACACTTGCTACACCGCCACAGCCAATAATTAATATTTTTCCCATTTTTTCTTCCTCCTGCTTTTATCCTGATTTATTTTGCCAATGCAATTAAAAATTCTCTCACAATCTTTCCTGCCACCGCAGTTGACACGCCGCTTTGATCATAGTGCGGACTAAGTTCGTTCACATCACATCCGATGACATTACAGCTTTCGCATACCTTTATAATCGCATCCAAAAGCTCTTTAAAACTCACTCCACCAGCCTCCGGCGTTCCTGTCCCCGGAAATACAGACGGATCTAACACATCCAGATCCACTGTGAAATACACCGGTTTCCCTTTTAATGCCTCTATCGCATCTTCCAACCCATTCAGGTCAAACGGATGCATCGTCACATGTCCTTCTTTCGACCACAGAAATTCTTCTCTGTCACCTGAGCGAATACCAAACTGATAAATTTTGCCGTCACCTACAAGTTCCCAGCACCGTCTCATCACACATGCATGTGACTCTTTCACATCCAGATATTCATCTCTAAGATCCGCATGCGCGTCAAAGTGTATGATATGAAGATTGGGGTATTTCTCAACCGCCGCTCTCATACTGCCAAGTGTCACCAAATGCTCTCCGCCGATCATAAACGGAACTTTACCATCCTTCAAAATCACACGGCATCGTTCTTCTATCATCTCAAGAGACTTCTTTGCACTTCCCATCGGCAGTTCCAGATCTCCGCTGTCAAACACACAATACTCTGTCAGTTCTTTGTCCTGATACGGACTGTATGTCTCCAGACCAAAAGACTCATTTCTGATCGCGGCACTTCCAAATCTTGTGCCTGGACGAAAAGACGTTGTCGAGTCAAACGGCGCTCCGTAAAGCACAATCTTTGCATCTTCATACTCAGACTCGCATCCTATAAACGTCACAATATTTTTATTCAACATCTTGTACTAATTCCTCCACATATGCCGGGAGTGCAAATACTCCTTCATGCAGTCTCGGCAAATAATATTTTGTCTGAATCCCACGCAGTTTCCACTGAATTCCATCCATATCATGAATCGGATGATATCTCTTTGAAGCGAACCCAAACAGCCAGTGTCCTGACGGATAGGAAGGGATATGTGCCTGATAAATCCTGCTGATTGGAAAGGATTCAATGATTCTCTTGTGCATTCTCTGACATTGGAATGCCTCCTCCTTGTAAAACGGGCTCTCATGCTGGTTGATCATAATACCATCTTCATGAAGCGCATTAAAACAATTTCCATAAAATTCTTTTGTGAAAAGCCCTTCCCCTGCGCCAAACGGATTCGGCGAATCAATGATGATCAAATCATACGCATCAGATTTTGAACGGATAAACCGTAATCCATCCTCATGATAAATATGCACACGCGGATCATTCAAACTGCATGCCATCTGTGGAAAATATTTTCGGCACACCTCCACAAGAAGTGGATCTGCCTCTACCACATCAATCTGCTCCACCGTATCATATTTCGCAAGTTCTCTTACAACACCGCCGTCTCCTCCGCCGATTACAAGTATCTTTTCCACTTGCGGATGCACTGCCATAGGCACATGACTGATCATCTCATGATAGATAAACTCGTCTTTTTCGGTGAGCATCAAATCTCCGTCTACAACAAGAATTTTGCCAAACTCTTTCGACTCAAGCACATCGATTCTCTGTATCTCACTCTGAGCCGAAAACACCTGAT
Source organism: Faecalimonas nexilis (assembly GCF_059731825.1). Taxonomy (NCBI): domain Bacteria; kingdom Bacillati; phylum Bacillota; class Clostridia; order Lachnospirales; family Lachnospiraceae; genus Faecalimonas; species Faecalimonas nexilis. The sequence goes on from NZ_AP029189.1 coordinate 3,563,567, forward strand.
AATCCACTCTAATTGCCAGTTTTACATTGTCCGTATGTTCATCATGGAACCACATCTCCATCGCTTACACCTCCCTGTTATTTCAGCACGTTCAGATACTCTATCTGGGCATCTTCCGGTCCGGTCATAGAACATCCTTTTTCTTTTGCGTAAATAATATAATCTAAAATTTCTTTTGTAATCTCTTCCCCTGGCGCAAGAATCGGAATCCCCGGCGGGTAGCACATTACAAACTCACTGCAGACTCTTCCTACCGTATCGCTCAGCGGAAGAGACTCTTTTTCCGCATAAAATGATTCCTGCGGCGTGGTGACAACACGTGGGTCGATGTACTCTTGCGTCAACATTCCCGTTTTATCTTTTTGATAGCGTCTTTTTACTTCCGCCAAGGCACTCACAAGACGCTCCACTTCCTGCTTGCGGTCGCCGATGGACAGATATGCCAGAATGTTTCCGATATCTCCGAACTCAATCTGGATATCATACTCATCTCTCAAAATGTCATATACTTCGATTCCGGCAAGTCCCAGTTCCAGCGTATGAATCGAGAGCTTTGTCGTATCAAAATCAAAAATACTGCTCCCATTCACAAGCTCTTTGGAAAACGCATAATATCCGCCAATTTTATTAATCTCTTCTCTTGCATAGTCGGCAAGTGCAGCGACCTTTCCAAAAGCCTCTTTTCCGCGAAGCGCCAGATTTCTTCTGGAAATATCGAGACTGGACAGCAGCAGATATGAGCCACTCGTCGTCTGTGTCAGGTTAATGATCTGCCTTACATGCCCTTCTTTTACTCCTTCGCCAATGAGTAGAAATGAACTCTGTGTCAGGCTGCCACCGGATTTGTGCATACTGACAGATGCCATATCTGCCCCGGCTGCCATCGCCGAGATTGGCAAATTCTCTCCAAAGTAAAAATGCGTCCCATGCGCCTCATCCACAAGAACCTTCATATCCTGCTCATGCGCAAGTTTTACAATTGTCTTAAGATCCGAACAAATTCCATAATATGTCGGATTATTTACAAATACTGCCACTGCATCAGGATTTTCCCGAATCGCCTGCTCTACCTGTGACACTTTCATTCCAAGCGAAATTCCCAATTCTTTATCTACATCCGGATTCACATATACCGGATGCGCTCCACAAAGAACAAGAGCATTGATAACACTTCGATGTACATTTCGCGGAAGTATGATCTTATCGCCTTTTTTGCAGCAAGATAACACCATTGCCTGAACGGAAGAAGTTGTTCCGCCAACCATTAAAAATGCGTGTTTTGCTCCAAATGCATCTGCTGCCAGCTCCTCCGCCTCTTTGATGACCGATACCGGATGGCACAGATTATCGAGCGGTTTCATAGAATTCACGTCAATTCCAACACATTTTTCTCCAAGCAGTTCCACCAGTTCAGGATTGCCTCTTCCATGCTTATGCCCCGGAACATCAAACGGAACAATACGCATTCTTCGAAATCGTTCCAATGCCTCATATATCGGAGCTCTCTGCTGTAATTCTTTTTCCATCTTATCGTTCCTCTTTTCTATCAGGTTACTACAATTCCTTACCACGCGTAATTTTACATACAAAAAACGCAGGCAGGAATTTACATCATTCTTGCTTGCGTCTACTTCTTTATCACTTTCATGCGAACAATACAGTCCGAGACTGTCCTTCTTCACATTCCAGATATTTATGTTAGAGTCTATATAGCAAATATTTTACTTTTAATACTCTTATTGACCGTTTCACAAGTTGATGTGTTGTTCTCAACACCGGTTATAAAGTAACCAACTTATAAAATTTGAGCTTCTAACTCAATCAATAAGGCAGCATTCACTGCCAAAAATATTTGCATGAAACTCTAAACTTTTCTACGTTCCATACGTTTTGTATTTTATAATATTTTTGCCCATACATCAAGCACTTTTCACAGTTTTTTTGAAAATATTCACAAATTGGTTGCTGTCTGCTCCTGTCAGTCCGTAGAAGAAACACTCCTTTGAGGGGTCATACTTGCACGTAAAAGAAAAAGTTTTGTTTCTTCTAGTTTTTTCATATCCCATTTGTTATAATATGTGAAACACTATTAATCTAATATCACATTCAGAGGAGGATAATTTCATGGAATACAGAACAAAGGGAGTCTGTTCCCGTATGATAAAATTAGAACTTGACGGAGACACCATTCGCTCCGTAGAATTTGTTGGCGGATGCTCCGGTAACACACAGGGTGTTGCCCGTTTAGTAGAAGGTATGAAAGTAGACGATGCAATCGCCCGCATTGAAGGTATCAAATGCGGCCCACGTCCAACTTCCTGCCCAGACCAGCTTGCTCAGGCATTAAGACAAGCTACCGGAAAATAAATTTCAAAATTATCTTATATATTTTTATAAATCAGGCAAAAAAGATTGCGCATCTTTGCACGAAGTGCATTTTTTGAATTACAGGATTCCAAAGGAATTTCTTATAATTCAAAAAGAAAAGGAATGGATGATTCCATTCCTTTTTTACCCGGGGGAACTATCGCAGCCACTGCAAATCCGTAGATTTTTAGCTCTATGAGCTATGTGGTTTTGTTCTTGATGTAAGCTCTCTCTATAATTTTTGTTAGTTTATGAGTTTCCTCATAATTACGCTTGCAGTGGCTGCGACAGTTCCCCCAGAGAGATGCTAAATTATATGACGGTTATCTCCAAAGACTACTTGTCATTGAACTACTTACATCAGTATGTGCGTAGTGAACACTTCTGACACGATAATAGTATCCTTTTCCCACCGTTAGGTTTTTACTGCTCCCTACCGTCCATGCATCATTTTCATTTGCTGTCCACGATGTTACTCGTACCCAATTACTTCCGGATAGTCGTTCTACAATTACATTCACTGAGACATCACACTTTATCGCAGCACTAGTAATTCCACCTGCAACAATTTTACCCGAACCAGCATCCTTGATAATAGATGTACCACTCGATAAATATACTCCCTTTGTTTCTGGTTGCATCTGACCAATAATAACATCTCCTGTCAGCAAATACGAAAAATCTTCTTGTCCTTTTTCATTCTCCTGAGCTGATACTCGTAAATCAACCATTCCTAAACTTGCCACACTCAAGCAAAATGCACTTGCTACTGCTATTATTTTCTTCTTCATTTTCTCCTCCTTCTATATCCCTATACTATATATACACATAAGTCGGAAAAACTAACGCTATTTTTTAAAAAAAATGTAAATTTTTTATAATTTTTTTAAATTCTTCCTCTTCCATACCATTTCCAGTAATAAAATATTGAATATTACCATATTCAAATGCTGCCACAATACGTTGTGTTTTATCATTTACTTTATAGCTTTTTATCTCAATATTACTCCCTTTGACTTCTATAGTAGATTTTGCTATTGCCTGATCTTCCCTGTCCACACCAATCGAACCTTCGTTATAATTAATATTCACCTCATATCTGAGACTCGTATTTTCCTCACCGCTATAAATCATTTGAATATTCTGCATCTCAGAATAGATAATTTCCTCTTCAAACTGCATATTTTGAGGGAGATAATCCATCCTCACCGGATCAAACCCAAACTCATCTTTTATCTTCTGATACGCTTCTTCCTCTTCACTTACTTTTGCGGCTACAATATCCTCATCATCAGAGTCAAAATTCGTCTGTTCTCTGTCTCCTATGTTCCAATTAAATTTATGCAATATCCGCTCCGGTCCTCCAAAGCTTGTAATCCCCACCGCAAATGCTGACACAACTGCTGCGGCCAGCACCACATACTTGCGCCTCTTTTGTTTTCTTTTGTAAATTTTTCCAAGGCGAATTAACTCCTGTTGTTCTCCCGACAATGTCTCTTCCGGGGCGTAATGTTCTTCTTTATACTGCTTAATCTGTTCATACAACTTCTGATCAATCTCAGAAGGCGCTGTCAGATCTGCCACTTCCGGATCAGCCTCCACCTCTCGCATAATCTGATCCGCCTCTTTTTTCAGTTCTTCCTGCAAAAATCGTTTCATTTCCTCATCCATAATGTCTCCTTATGCAACCGTCAACAAATTCCTTACTGTTCACTCCACTACTTACGTTCTTTTCTCCATTCCTCTTGACCTTTGCCAAAATACTGTTTAATATTATTTTATAGAAAAAACTTCGGAGGAATGTTATGAAACGTATTATTCTTACCGGTGGTGGTACTGCCGGTCATGTTACACCTAATATTGCTTTACTGCCCCGTCTAAAAGAACTGGGATATGATATCCATTATATCGGTTCTTATACGGGTATTGAAAAAGATTTAATTAAACAATTTGAGATTCCTTATCACGGGATTTCCTCTGGTAAACTTCGCCGTTACTTCAGTGTGCAGAATTTTACAGACCCTTTTCGGGTTCTAAAAGGATTTCGCGAAGCAAATAAATTGATTAAAGAACTGAAGCCAGATGTTATCTTTTCCAAAGGCGGTTTCGTCTCCGTTCCGGTTGTCATGGCAGGAAAACGTCGTCACGTGCCAACCATCATTCATGAATCGGATATGACTCCGGGACTTGCGAACAAGATTTCGATTCCGTCCGCAACAAAAGTATGCTGCAACTTCCCGGAAACTTTAGAACATCTTCCAAAGGAGAAAGCAGTGCTTACCGGTTCACCGATTCGTCAGGAACTGTTAGAAGGGAGCAGATCTGCCGCACTTGAATTTTGCGGACTGACCGATGACAAACCTGTTATCTTAATTATTGGAGGCAGTCTTGGTTCTGTCGCTGTCAACAATGCTGTACGTTCTGTTCTTCCTGAATTATTAAAAGATTTTCATGTCATTCACCTTTGCGGAAAAGGAAAGATGGATGATTCTTTGAAATCTTTAAAAGGATATGTTCAGTTCGAATACATTCAAAATCAATTGAAAGACTTGTTCGCACTCACAGATGTTGTGATTTCAAGAGCTGGTGCTAATGCAATTTGCGAACTTCTTGCACTGCATAAGCCAAATCTTTTAATTCCGCTCTCTGCAAACGCAAGCCGCGGAGATCAGATTTTGAATGCACGTTCTTTTGAACGTCAAGGTTTCAGTATCGTTTTAGAGGAAGAGGAATTAAACAAAGACACACTTTTAGATTCCATTCACAAATTGTATCAACACAGAAACACTTACATAGACGCTATGAAGCATTCTTCACAGCAAGATTCTATCAATACAATTATTAACTTAATTCAAGAAGCTGTCCACTAAATTATTGGAACAAATCAGCAAATGGTGTCGTTACGACACCATTTGCTTTCTCAGAACCAACTGACAACCTCTCTGTATTCATTTTCGTAATTCTTTCGTATCCATTGTCTGGCTCTATATAGTCTGCTATTCAATACTTCAACTGCAATTCCTAATTGTTCTGCTGCCTCTTGTTGCGATTTTCCAAAACAATACACTTGTGTAACTGCATCATACCATATTCTGTGGTCTTTATATAAACATTCAAAAATGCTATCTTCCAACTCCTCTGCCCTTCTCTTTTGCTCTGTTCTCAAATAGTATTCTTCCATATTGTTTATATTGCAAAATTTGTCTTTTGTCTCCTTTAGTACCTCAAATACTTCTCCTAATATCTCACGCTTTTTATCTCGATTGTAATTAAACGTAAAATTTCTAGCGGTTGTTACCAACCACGGATAAACATTATCTAAATTTACATTTTCAAAGTAAATATATAGTTGAAAAAATGTCTTTTGTGTAATTTCATTTGCCAAATCTTCACATTTTGCATAATGCATAGCCACTTTAAAGATTGAATCTTTATACGCCCGATAGATACTGTCGAATTTTTTATCTTTTGTCGATTTTGATTCCACAATAAATATCTCCCGTTTTTATTACTTCTCGTTCATTTTCTTTAAAATGTACTCTTTATCTTCCTCTGTCAAAGTACCCAGTTTCCACTTAATGTCAACTGTGTCGTCTTTGTATCTAGGAATCAAATGCATATGATAGTGAAATACACTTTGTCCGGCTGCTGCCCCATTGTTCTGCACGATATTATAGCCCTCACATCCTAAAATATCGCTCAGTTTCGTCACAATCTTTTTTGCAAGCACAAGTACTTTCGCTGCAATCTCATCATCCAATTCGTATAAATTTGCATAATGCTCCTTCGGAAGAATCAACGCATGTCCTTTCGAAGCTGGCTCAATGTCCAGAATGACTCTAAAGTCATCATCCTCATACAATGTTGCAGATGGAATCTCTCCTGCTGCAATTTTACAAAAAATACAATTTTCATCTCTCATTTTTTCTTCCTTCTTTCTTTTATTAATCCCTTTTAAATGTCTGTTATTGTCGTATTTTGTCGACGAGATTTGTTTGAATAACCGTCATACCAATGCTACACTTTCATATGAAAGGCGGTGCGATCTATGCAACTAAATAAAAACGAACAATTAGTCATAAGTAAAATTTCACATGAACTTCGAAACCCACTTACAATTATATATAGTACCCTTCAGCTCATAGAGTCCAGACATCCTGAGGCGAGAACATTTGACCATTGGCACGAACTGATGCAGGATGTAGAATTTATGTCAGTACTCTTAGATGATCTTTCCCGATTCAATCATGCCGGCGCCCTTAATTTTTCAACGTTCTCTTTCCGTCCATTTTGGGAATATATCTCCCTTTCTTTCGCCGCATCTGTCGCGGATACAAAATTGGAATATTTTTCCAAAATAGATTCTTCTATTAATCAGATTACAGGAGATAAAACAAAATTACAAGAAGTATTTTTAAATCTTTTGAGAAATGCTGCCGATGCAGCTTCCCCTGACGGAACCATCTCCATGACGGCCGAGCAGTCCAAAGATTCCATCATCATCCAGGTTCAAGACAACGGATGCGGTATCTCCAAAGAGCATCTGAGTTCCATCTTCGAACCATTTACTACATATAAGAAAAACGGTACCGGCCTTGGGCTTTCGATTTCTGAAAGTATCATACAAGCCCATGGCGGAACAATTGAGGTTGACTCTGCTCCACAAAAAGGATCAACGTTTCGGATTACGCTTCCAACAAAGCAGTGCTGTAACGAGAATTCCTGTCAGCAATCCTCCCACATGGGCCAGGTTGTCAACGCCCCCGCTTGTAAAACCGGTATATAAGCTGATAAGAATCATCACGATCATACCCTGTTTTGTGATATTTCCAACTCTTCCATGATTTAAAATCGCAAGACACAGCAAGGCTCCGGTCAGTCCAAAAATTGCACCGGACGCCCCTGCTGATACGCTATAATCCTGTCTCCATATATCTGCTGCCATGGACAATAGATTTCCTCCCAACCCGCTCAAAAGATATATCGTAAGAAATCTTGCTTTTCCGACAAACATCTCTACATTCCATCCGACCACCACAAGTGTAAGCATGTTATTCATCAGATGTGAAAAACCAAAATGTAAAAATATACACGTAAACAACCGGTAATATTCCTTATATTCCACTACATACGGGACATACATTGCTCCATGTTCCAACATATACATCCCATCTTCTGTTCTCCCTCCGAAAGAAAGAAGTAAAAAAACAATGACATTTACTGCAGCAATTCCAATTGTACAAACTGCTTTTTTCTGATTTCCCATAAAAATTTCCTTTCTATAAAATAAATATATCCTAATTATAGAAAGTTTGTACCTGAATTACAAGTCATCCTGTTCAATATGGATTTCGTCCCAATATCCCCATTTTCCTTTTTTCTTTTTGTCCAAAAGCCGTTTTACCGGTTCCCAAAAATCTTTTTTCTCATGAATCTCCGGTATTCCCTGTTCTTCCATACGCTCTTCATAATTCACAGCCGGAATCATTCTTTCTTCTTTTTTCTCCTCCTGAACTGCTTCCACCAACTCGTTCATAATACGTTCAATACTATAATTTTCTTCCATTGATGCCTTATGAATACTGTAGGCAAAATGAACCCCTTCTTTCTCCCTATAGTTCACCTCACTTACAAAGTATTCTGTCAGTCTGTGAAACTCTTCTTTCAATTCACACTCACACCTCGGAAAATAACAGAAATAAAATTCCTCTTTCTCGCAATAAATATATTCCGGATCCAGCAATATGCAGTTTGCCTCCAACATAAATTTACGAATTGTTTTAATCGTACGAAGTAATGCATACACAAGATTTTTCATCTCCTCATAGCTTAAGTTTGCCTTTTCATGAATTGCCTTTAAGGATACCTTCCCGCTGATATCGTAATAATACTGACTGATATTATCTACATACCGAATATCTGTCTTCAAAAGTCCGGGAATTGTGTTTTCCTTCAGCATATAAATCTGATAATCTTCCGCCTCGCTCTCCACTCCTTCCAAAATTAAATATGCCTTCTTTAAATCATTCTTATAACACGCTTTCACTTGGTATCTCCTATCTTTTCTTCTATTTTTTTATTTTTCGCACATTTCGAATATACGTTTCCGGTTCTGTCTGTTTCACCGATGCACTAACGTTTATCTTCATCCGCCTCTTTTTCGCACTGCACGTGACCGTAATCTCTTCTTTTTCCACTTCTATGTTTTCTTTCACATTAGAAAAAACAATCAGCTTCCCTTTTATTCTTCTTCTAAAATATGCCTCTAACTCCTCTTTTTTATAACTCTTTCTTTCACTTCCTACCACAGCTGTCTCATATGCAGCCCCCGACAGAATATTCTTGTCATGAAAATAAAATATGATATATACGCTTGCCATAAACACCATTAAAATAATCGGCACAACAAAAGATGCCTCTATTGTAAAACTGCCATTTTGGTTCTTCTTCACAGCATGATCACCCCCAAATACGCTGCGGTCAAAAACGGGACAAACGGAACTGTGACATTCTTCTTCCACTGTTTGATTACAATGCCTGCAAGTGAGACAAGTCCTGTAAGAAAAAATGCAGTTGTCGCAACTTCCAACATACTGATACCTCCCAGATATATCCCCATATTTCCAAGAAGCCAACTATCTCCATATCCAATCGCTTGGTTTGTATATTTACTGATGAGCCAGAATATCGCTCCCATCAATGCACCTCCTGCCATACCAGCTATTTCCTGTCTTATAAAAATCAAACGAATCATAATTACGGTAAGACTCATAATGATCAGCAGCACCGTCGGTATTTTCTTTGTGCGAAGATCACTTATACTACACCAAAGCAAAAACAAAAGCATAATAAAATCCTCTATTTTACACATCTTTTACACCCTCCTCTTCCAAAAACTTCGGATAAAGGCACTGCATATACCGTTCGTTTTAGTCTGCTGCACGAAAGTGATCCATGATATCGATTACCCGTATCTGTGATGTATACCATTTGCTTTCCAAATGTTTTTCTCATACACGATTCACATGGATAATATTTTCCTCCACTTTCATTTCTCAATTGTTCCACATCTGATATGGCAACCGACTTTATAGACAATTCCAAATACGTGCAATCTGCATCTTTATGATATACAATTCCGGTATCTGTAATATAGACAGTCTCATCACTTTGATTTCCAAATCCATTTCCGGCATAGCCATTCCACCCTTTCACCCGCATAGATTCTTCCTGTACAATTGCAGGGATACGAAACATTAAAATAGGAACTTCAACCTTATATATCAATGACAGATCCATAATTCCTGTACTTCCCCATGCCATTGACTTCCTACAGTCTATTCCATCCGAACCGCCAGAAATAACACTGTGATCCAGCCATGTTTCTCCCACATGTTCTACAATATGTTTTTCCAGCTTCCCTCGTATTACAAGCGGATTAACATATGCTTCCTCCGCGATTTCTTTTGCTGCACAATGGAGTGCAGATCTCATCACAGTCTGGACATTCATAATTTCCAGCAAATACACAAGGCTCAACACTGCAAAAAAGAATATTGGCACCACCAACGCAGCCTCCACCGTGACACTTCCTTCAGAGGTGAATGAAGATGCCCTTTTCGATAAAGAGATGACATTTATTTGGGAGAGATGTGTCAAAAAAGAGTCTTTCTCCTTTCTTTTTTGTTTTTGATCATTTTTATAGTTTCTTTTGTGAGTATTATTGAATCGAAAGGACATCTTCATTCACCCCTTTTCTTTTATTGATATCCAAAATATGTTGAAAATTCATATTGTACGCCACGCCGCAGTTTACATTTGCTTTCAATCTCTATACGCATCACACAGTTATCTGCCTTTAGGTCCAGATTCTGTTCTATTAAATCCAAAGCCCGCATAGATAATGTCTCTTTATCTTGCAGAATCAATAATCCTTTTAAATAATCCCGGTATGTCAGCCCTTCTCCTGTATCCTGATCCACATCTTGTATTCCCTGCTCTCCGATATTCAAAAGTTCTGACAGCTTCAGTTTCCAAGTCTCCTTACTTTTTACAAGCGGCACTTTCCTTCCCGCTACAAGAGTCCGAAGATCTGCAAGCCCCTCACCATACGCCCATGCCAACAGGATTGCATGCTTTACGACCTCTGTAATTCCCGGAACAGTAAGGAGCGTACATAAAGACAGCGCCAGAACTTCCGCCTCCGCTTTCTTTACCTCATCCGTAAGCAGATATGCATAATTGATTCCAAGTCGAATTGGCAATATTTTCTTTACAACGGCTTCTAGATTCTTCTGATCATTTTCATACCCTCCAATCAGATATTCCAACTCATAGTCCAATGCACGTTCCTCCTTCGTTTGCGTAATATCCGCAAAATGTTCCAGCAGATATTTTTCAAAAAAGAGTTTTCCGGTCACTTCATTTTTCTTTTCTTTTTCTGCAAAATTCCCTTTTCCTGTATTTAGTTCACGCACTGAGGCAAGTTCCTCTTTTTTTACACATTTCTCTGATAATTGTTCTGGATTTTCCACAATGATTTGTAATAGATTTGATTTTTGAATTGACGAGACGGATTCGATTGGATTATTTTCACTTGGCAGACTTTCTTCTGTCCCCTCAAGCATAGAGTCCAAATTTTCCTGAACCTCCGTCTCTTCTTTCTCAAAGTCTTTCCCACTTTCTTCTTGTTCTTCCCAATATGAGGTATCTTCTTCGATATGGTCTAACCCAATTTTACTTTTCACATAGCGAACTGCCTGACGATAAAATGCAGCCCCTCTGTTGTCTGTCAACAACTCTGACTTCTCCACCTGATTTGCGTTCTCCTGCGCGCCATAATATTCCAGACGCTTTAGAATCTTTCCCTCATCTAATCTTCCCTCTCCATAACCTGCATCCAATGCAAACAAATCATATTCCTCTAACAGCTGTTTTTGATATTCCGCAAATACACTTTCCACAGCAAGGATCGTATCTGCTCTTTTATAATTTTTGAGCACTTGAATTGATGCACTTTCTACCATTGCACCTAGAAACGACAAGATCAAAAGAAAAACAAGACTTAAAAACGCAGTGATCTCTCCTTTTTGCACCTGTCCACCTGCCTTATATTCTTCCACTTTCACTTGTGATTTTATCAAAAATGGACTGTACCAAATCTGTAAGCTGCGATTTAAAAATAATAACCAGACCAATCAACACGACCAGAATCAAAATCACCTCCACGACCCCGATTCCTTTTTCTTCTTTCATAAATTCCAAAAATCTTCTTATCTTCTTCATATACCTTCTCCTCCTGTAACTTCATACATTCTTATAACTGCATGGATAAAAATGCCGGAACAATCACGATGACAAGTACAATTGCAAGCATTCCAAACATTGGCGCAAGAAGTTTTGTTCCGGCCTCCTCACCCAATCGCTTCGCTCTGCTTTTTCTATTCTCAAATGCCTGATCCGATTCATTTCGCAGCAAATCTGTCATCCCTTTTGTTCCTTTTTTCAGATTCTGTGCAAGCAATGCCCCGAATTTCATATACACCGAGATTCCACACCGCTTACCAAATCTTTCATACGCCTCCGCCTCTGTGATTCCGCTTTGCATTTCATTGCAGGTGTATCGCATCTCTTCATACGCTGCCCGCTCTCCGGTACATATCTTCTGCTCTTCATAATTTTTCACAATCCTTTCCCACACGTTTTTCGTTGTCATTCCTGTACTTAAAAGAAGTGCAAATTTATTAATAATCTCAGGATAATCTGTAAGCATTTGTTCTTTACGTGCCTTTCTTGCTTTTTGTTCATTCTGTTTTTTCAATGCAATCATAAGCACAGCACTCACCCCGCCAAGTACAAGTACATAATAGCCTCTTGCTTCCACTTTCTTTTTCCAGTGAATTGGTTGTCCGTTTATTTTTTTCGGAAGCGAAAATACTTTTTCAGTCTTTGTTGTTTTTTCTTTTTCTTCCACCAATTGCAAAACATCCGACAGTAATTTTTCTTCTTTGCTCTTCGACTCCGGATATACCATTGCATTTGTCACGTACAAAGCCTCCTCTCCACCATACGTAAGCTTTCCGGTAAGCTCTACCAGCGTTCCCTCTGCTTTTGTCTTTTCTGTCTGAATCTCTCCTTGCACATTCATCACTTCATAATGATCCAGCTCCCACTGAATCTGCACCGGATAATCTTTCCACTCCGTAAGCAGATTCAGGTCTTTCTCCACACGGTCAAGGCTTTTATTTTCACCTAAAATAACCTCATCCATTTTCTCCATCACTCGTTTGAAAATTTTTTTGGTCTCCTGTGATGTATACCTTTGTTCTTCCACATCTATCGTAACTTCTTTTTCTTTCAATGTCTGTCCGATCGTGATCTCATAAGTCTCTCGTCTGCTTCCGCCGCCATAGACATTCCGCTCGATTTCTCCTGAATCTTTTTCTTGTCTGTCCAGCCAAAAGAGTCCGAGTGCAATCGTATTTGCACAAAACAAAATCAATAAAATCTGCCTTCCTGTCTTTTCCTCACACCACACAAAAATTTTTCGTTTCTGCTTCTGAAGCACTAAAAAAAGTAATACCACATATCCGATAATACATATGATCATGATCTACACCTCAATTTCTACAATTCGTTTTCCAATCTCATATGCAATGACATATCCTAAAAAACAAATTGTCATAATTACAACTCCGGCTGCATTGCCATACAAAACTCCCATAAACTCCGGAAAACTGAACTTCATATAGCAGATCATCCCGAATGGTATCGCCGACATAACTTTAAATTCCAGCTTTTTAGAGGCAATAATCGTTCCAATCTCTCTTCTTATATCTGCCTTCTCCGACATCTGCTGTACCGTATTGCGAATAATCGCAATCATATCGCCGCCGCTTCTTTTTGCCATTACAAATACTGTCACAAACGTCTGAACATCCTCCTCGCCAGTCCGTTGTGAAAACTCCTGAAGCACTTTCTCCATTGTTACATTCACATCCAGTTGTCGAACCATATACCGGAATTCCCGCACGATCAGCTCATCTTTCTTATATATGATCTGCAGATCTTTTAATGCCTCACGCATTGCATTTTCGACTGAGTATCCTACGTTTAATGCTGTCGCCAAAGACTGTACTGCCTCCTTAAACTGTAGCTGAAACACATTTTTTCTTTTTTCTATCCACTGTTTTTCCCATGATTTTAAAAAATAGACTAAATAAGGTGCCAATAGAATTGCACATAGACATGTCCCATAGAATAAATACGAAAACATTAAAATTACAAAACTGCCTGTTAATACCGCCAACAGATAATCACGTCTGCGAATGTCCTGCTGCCAATAATTTTTCTTTCTTTTGTATCTCATGTAATTTTACCCATTCTCCTTTGATTTTCCCTCCAATCATCTCCGTCTCCTGAAACTCATACAACGTCTGAAGCTGGATCTTCCCGTCCTCATACCCTAATACCTCAACAATCTGTAAAAGCTTTCTGCTTCTGTCTCTCAGTCTTCCAAGGTGTATAATAATATCAATTGCTGAGGCAATCTGTCTCTGAATTGCCGTAAGCGGAATGTCCATTCCCATCAGAACCATTGTCTCTAATCGGCTGAGCATATCCTCCGGACTGTTCGAATGCCCGCTGCTCGCTCCGCAATGTCCGGTATTCAGACTCTGCAGCATGTCGATCGCCTCACTTCCGCGCACTTCACCGACAATAATTCTCGTTGGGCGCATTCGAAGCGCCGATTTGATTAAATCGCGAATCGAAATCTCTCCTGTTCCTTCCACATTTGCATTTCTCGCCTCAAGACGAACCAGATTCGGAACATTTTTGATTCTCAGCTCTGCATTGTCCTCAATCGTAATTATCCTCTCATCTTTTGGGATGAAGTCCGACAATGCATTTAAAAAAGTGGTTTTCCCAGAACCTGTTCCACCGCTGATAAAAATATTGTATTTTGCTTCCATCAGCCGCTTTAAAAATGGCACAAGCTCCGGTCCGACTGCCTCCCACTGTACAAGCTGCTCCATTGTGATATTCTCTTTCGGAAATTTTCGAATTGTCACAATCGGACCATTTAACGCAACCGGATAAAGTACCACATTGACTCTGGAACCATCCGGAAGCCTTGCATCCACAATCGGTGAAGCTTCGTTTACAATCCGGTTTGAACCCGCTACAATCTGCTGAATCACATCTTCCAGTTTTGTCCTTGTGATAAATCTCTTTTCAAGTTCCAAAATCTTTCCCTGCTTCTCCACAAAAATATGATCAGTTCCATTGATCATAATCTCCGTAATTTCATCATCTTCAATCAGTTCCTGCAAAATATCAAGCTTTCGGAATGTATTGAACAGTTCCTTTCCAAGACCTGATTTTTGTTTCAATGGTATATAGGACTCTTTTCCCTTTTCTTCTAAAGTCCGGTGTATGATCTCTACAAGTTCGTCATCTTCCACTTCCTTCGACAGATCCAGCTCCGCCAGAATTTTCTCATATAATTCTTCCATCTGAATCATAGACGTTCCTCCTTCACAAGCCTCCTTACCGCATTTTCAATATCCTGTGGGACAATAAACGAATATGTTTTTTCTGACAGTCTCTCCAACTGCAGTGTCTGCAGATTCTCCTCATACTGCCGCAGTTTTCCCTGTGAGATACTATCCTCTAAAATTGGCATATAAATCCTGTCACACAAATCCAGCATCTGAAAAAGTCCCTGCACACATTCGCCGACATCCAAAAGAATCACCTCATAGACGCTGTCCTCCACAATCTGTTTCAGCAAAACTTCCCATTCTTCCCAAAGTACCTCCTTCAAATCAAGACTTACCGGCATCGGCGGAATATAATCCAATTCATCCATTTTCCTGACCAGCATTCCAAGCCGAAGTCCAAAATTACTGTTCTCCTGTCTTGTATAATACAGGACGTCTCCAAGATTTCCACCGTCTGCCTGTGTAAATATTCCGCCATATCCGAAATATTCTTCCAGATTCAAATACAGCACTTTTTTACATCTCGCCAGTTCTTTTCCAAACGCCACTGCAAAGCTTGTCTTTCCCGCTCTGTGGATAGGCGAGTATACCGCCAGCATTTTAACCGATTCCTTTTTCACACTTCGCATCATATTTTCTTTTGTTCTCTCAAAATATGTCTCCAGAATCTCTGACAATATCTGATCCACGCACTGATACTTGTAAACACACTTTTCATCCTGAGACACATTCTGAAAATTACCTGTCGTCAGCACAAAAATCTGTTCTGCCTCCACTCCTTTTCGCTCTTTCTTCGCACAGGTTTCATCTATGACCAAGATATGAATATTTTTATCCCGCGAAAGTATCTTTACATTTTCCCAGGTACTGCATACATATACCCTCACCGCAAATTCTTTTCGCTCCATAATATTTTCCATTAATTTCTCGGCATATTTGACTTCCTGATCGCATATTACAATATTCTTCTCACTCAAATACTCCCTCCTTCGTATTTTATTTTTCAACTTTGGATTTCTCGCCGGAATCGGCTTTTGATCTTTGAAAATTTAAGATTAACTAACTTGTACATTGCATTATAAACGCCTTTTTCTCTCTTGTCCATATCATTTTTTCAAATATTTTATTTTTGTGCAACCTCTATAAAATTTTGTACGCCAATATCCCGTAAAGCATCGCAACCCCTGGCACTCCAAGGATTCCGGATGTCAAAAAGGAAATTCCGTTTAATCCTACTCTCAGAGAGATCCCCCTATATTCCAGATACTGATTGACAAAAAAAATGAGTCCCATACCGACTACTGCTCTGACAATAAAGTTAATAAGAAAACTGGTTTTCGGCTCTTCCTGCATTATATTTTTCCCCCTGCTTTTTGTTACAGAATATGTGCAAGCTCCTCGTTTTATTCCGATTTTTCCTTTGCAAATATGGTATTTTATTCTATTTTTTGTCTATACTAGATAAAAGAGACTATTTACAAGAATGAGGGGTGTCATATGAAACTATTCCAAAAGAACTGCCAAAGAGAAACATCCGAATACAATATACACGAAGAAATCGAAAAGGTAAAAGCACAGATGGACGCCGCATATTCCAATTTTCAAAATGCCGTCGACCCAGATTTGATTGACTGCTGCATTTTTGAAAGCAATGCTGCATGGAAAAAATATCGTTTTTTATTGAGACAGGCTAAAGGGCAACGTTCCTGACACTAAAATACGGGGGCTTAAAAAAGTCCCCGTTCCATACTCTGTTACAAAACAATCTTTATCTCACGTCCTGTGCGATGATATTGGTAATACCGTACTCCTGCCGCATCCATCATGCGTTTTGATGCGATCACAGACGGTGTGTCTGCATATTTATCGCAGTCATATATCACCTCTCGTATTCCACTTTGAATGATTGCTTTCGCACATTCATTACACGGAAACAGTGAGACATAAAGCTTCGCTCCTGCAAGACTTCCACCGCTGTAGTTCAAAATCGCATTCAGCTCACTGTGGGTTGAGTACAAATATTTTGTCTCCAGCGGATCATCGCCTTCCCTTTCCCAAGGGAACTCATCGTCCGAGCACCCGATCGGGAAACCATTATACCCCATAGAAAGTATCTTATTATCCTGACTGACAATGCAACACCCTACCTGTGTACTTGGGTCCTTGGATCTCATACCAGAGAGCATCGCAACTCCCATAAAATATTCGTCCCATGAAATATAATCTTTTCTCTTCTCAGTCATGACAACACACCTCCACATGAACTATTTTGTACCAAAAATACGATCTCCTGCATCTCCCAATCCCGGAACAATATATCCGTGATCGTTCAATTTTTCATCCAATGCAGCAATATAAATATCTACATCCGGATGTTCTTTCTGCAGACGTTCCACACCTTCCGGTGACGCAATGATACACATGAAGTGAATGTTTTTGACACCTTTTTCTTTTAGCATCTGAATTGCCGCAACACAGGAACCTCCTGTTGCAAGCATCGGATCTACCACGTACACTTCTCTTTCATTACAGTCTGACGGAAGTTTGCAGTAATATTCTACAGGCTCCAATGTCTCCGGATCACGATACAGACCGATATGTCCTACTTTTGCAGCCGGAATCATTGCAAGCATACCTTCTACCATACCAAGTCCTGCACGCAAAATCGGTACGACAGCAAGTTTTTTCCCTGCCAGTTCTTTGACAGTCGTCTCACAAATCGGTGTTTTGATCTTGACATCCTGGAGCTTCAAGTTTCTTGTAGATTCATAACACATCAACATTGCAATCTCACTGATCATCTGACGAAAATCCTTTGATCCAACCTCTTCTCTTCTAATAATCCCTACTTTATGCTGGATCAGCGGATGATCCATAACGTATACTTTTGACATACTCTTTCTCCTTGTTCTTGTTCTTTATTCTTCAATCATCGAAATGCGTCGTACATGACGCTCATCTCCGGAAAACGGAGTCTTCAAAAAGGTATCCACAATCTTCACTGCAAGTTCCGGACCTAATACACGTCCCCCCAATGCAATGATGTTTGCGTCATTGTGAAGTCTTGTAGCTTCCGCAGAAAAGCAGTCAGAACAAAGTGCACAACGGATTCCTTTCATCTTATTCGCAGCGATGGAAATACCAATTCCGGTTCCGCAAATCAAAATTCCTTTTTCACACTCGCCATCCAAAACAGCCTGTCCCACTTTTCTCGCATAAATTGGATAATCTACCGATTCTCCATTGCAGCCGAAGTCTTTATATGCAAGCCCTTCTCGTTCTAAATATTTTATAATCTCCAATTTCAAATCATATCCACCATGATCACATCCAATTGCTATCATTCTTTTTTTGCCTCCTTATTTAGTTTCTCTGCTAATTTTAAAATCAACTCTTTTAACAGTTCAAAATTCTCTCCATATGCCACCAAAGGCTGCCCATGTGTAGAGAGAACCTGTCTGTCATCTTCAATGTACTCATTCAATGTAAATACATTCTTTACATTTTCGTATTCCGATACAATCTTCCATTTGTACGGTTCTTCCAATGTAAGCACCAATGTATCGTCATCCAAATCTTTTTCACTAAACGGCGTTGCCTCATGTGACTCCAAGGTCATCTGCTGGCTTTTCATGATTGCCTCTGCCTTTTGGTTCGCCGGCTCAGGAAACAAGACGATCATTCCTCGAGAATCCACTTCATATTCCTGTAAAAGTGGCTGATTGCGCAAGATCTCTGCCGCCATCGGTCCCCTGCAATTGTCACTGTTACTTACAAACAGAATCCTTCTGTATTTCTGAAGCTTCGTAATCTCTTCCGCCTCTATGATCTGATGACCCGCAGCTTTGATAAGTCTGTTCATAATCGCATTCCCGATTCCTTCCACGGCAAATGCCTCACTAAAAATATATGCCACCTCTTCATCATCAAATTCACGAAGCACTTTATAAAGATTTTTAGCAATGGAATTCTCGTTTGCTCTTGTCCCAATACTTTTTACGATTCCATTCGTATATAAATCCGCTGTTTCGCTTGTCGCAATGATTCCCACCTGATTTCCCCTGCGCATCTGTTCATATGCAAGCTGACGAATAGCTTTCACTGCTTCTAACGGCGCACCATTCACAATCACAAGCTGAGCTTTTGGTGCATAGTGACGGTATTTCATTCCAGGAGCTTTCGGTGCCGCATCGCTCGTCTCAGACAATGTTGTCCTGTCCACAGCAACTTCACCTATGACTTCCTCTAACATCTCCTTCGTGATTGCTCCGGGTCTGAGGATCATAGGAGGTTCCACAGTCATATCAACGATCGTTGACTCTACTCCTATTTCCACATTGCCCCCATCGATGATCATATCGATCTTTCCATCAAGGTCTTCCGCAACATGTTCCGCACTCGTAGGGCTTGGGCGTCCGGAAGTATTGGCACTCGGGGCTGAAATATAACCTCCTCCCGCCCGAATCAGTGCCCTTGCAATCTCGTCCTCCGGCATTCTCACCGCCACCGTCTGCAGCCCGCCGGTTGTTCCAAGCGGAACTACTCCACTCTTTTCAAATATAAGTGTCAGTGGCCCAGGCCAAAATTTTTCTACGATACTTTTTGCTTTTTCCGGTATAAATTCTACAATCTCATCCAATGCCTGAATATCTGCAATGTGAACAATCAATGGATTATCTGACGGACGTCCCTTTGCTTCATAAGTCTTCCTTGCAGCTTCCTCATTCAGTGCATTGGCTCCTAATCCATACACCGTCTCTGTTGGAAACGCCACAAGTCCTCCTTTTTCAAGTATCTCACCTGCTTCTGCAATGATCTCTGTATCAAGTTGATTTTTGTCGATTTTTTTAATTATTGTTTTCATAACTTTTATTATATCATCATTATGTACACTTAGTCTAGCCATTTTATAATCCCTGCACAAATTGCTTCCGCCACTTTATCCTGATACTCCTCATTTTTTAATTTTTCTGCCTCCTGGGCATTACTCAAAAATCCGCATTCTACAATGATCGTCGGCACTTCTGTTCTCTTTAACATATAATATGTACTGTTTTCTTTCGCCTGTCTTTTGTTGTTTGTATCCAGCGCCTTCAATGCCTCCTGCATGACAGTTGCAGCACGTTCCCCTTCTTTGGAATGTGTATAATAAAATACCTGCGCTCCTTTTATGCTCTCTTCATGATAGCTGTTTTGGTGAATGCTGACCGCAATATCAGGCTTCGTCTCATTGATAAGGGCAACTCTTTTTTTCATATCTGCAATTTTTTTATTTGATTTGCTTTCATTATAAAATCCGTCGTCATCTTCTCTCGTCATCACCACATGTATCCCTTGCTCAATCAGCCTTTTCTGTACTTTTTTAGAAATCTTGAGATTCACATCTTTCTCCAGTACATTATTGATTCCTATTTTACCGGGATCTTCTGAACCGTGTCCCGCATCTAATACAACCGTTTTTGTACCTTTTTCTACTTTTTCACTTGTCACATACTCGCTCAATCCCTTACTCGCAATAATCGCCCCTATTAAAAGCAGCAATACCATCAAAAGTTCTATCTTTCTTTTCAACTATCATTCTCCATATATTTCATTGATAAAATATATGCAAAAGAAGAGCTGAACATTCAGCTCTTCTTAATCGATCAGTTCACATATTTTAAAATCAGCTCCCACACACTCGACTTTTCAAAACCTAAGCGCCATGCCGCTGTTCCAGCCAGCTTATATTCCTTCATCAGCTTAAGTTTCTCTTCCAAAGCAGTCTCATCCTCTAACCAAATCTTGTATGTGGCTCCATCTGCCTCCCACTGAGCATAGTTTTGTTTGGTTGCCTCATCTACAGTCGTCTGAGCGCCTGCATCGGCAATCGCCTGTTCTGCCGCTTCCATACCAAGCGCTTCGCTCGTCACTTTTACAGAATATTCAGCCGCTTCAGTTCCTGCCTCCTCTGCCAGCTCTTCCTCGGTCTTTGGAACTTCTTTCCAAAGTCTTGTGAAAAACGGAACCGCATTGATTACTTTTTCTTTTGGTACGGCATTTAACGTCGCTTCTATTCCCTCTTTTACAAAATTCAAAGATGCAACTGAACCGCTTTCATAAGAGCCGCTGTAATGTTCATCATATCCCATGATAATTACATAATCCGCAACTTTCCCCTGCTCTTCTATATGATAATGTGCATTGTATGTCTTCGGCACATAGTTGTCCACAGATAATACAAGTCCATTCTGTCGGCACTTTACAGATAACTCGCGGATAAACTGAATATAATGTTCTCCGCACTCTGCAGAAATCTTCTCAAAGTCGACATTAATGCCGTCAATTCCTGTCTGCAGTGCCTCTGCGATCAGCTGATTTACCAAGTTTTCTCTCTTTGAAGTATGACTAAGTACTTCGTAAGATTCTTCATAAGAACCGATTCCACCATCAAAATCTCTCACCAGCGCCCATACTTCGATATTGGACTGATGAGCATAGTTCACATACTGGGAACTTGCAAGAGAGTTAATATTTCCATCTGTATCTGCAATTGTAAACCACGTTGGAGAAATTGTTGTCAAACCTTTTGTATCTGCAATTGTCTGAAGCACTTTTTCGTTCGCACTCTGATTCGTCACCACGTGCCACGCCATATTGATTGTGTAGTCTTTTGAAATGTTTGTGTATACCTGTTCTTCAAACTCTCTCGAAATCGTCTCTTCCTTTTCATTCTTCAGACAATTTTTCTTGATATATCCAATATATCCATCCTCTGTACGAACTTTTTTCCAGTCCCCTTCATTCTCAATTACAGTTACCTTATCCTTTTTGGATACCTCTGTCAGGTACGGACTCTTCACTCCGCCTCTGTACCTCACCTGTGTATCCTTTTTGACCGTTGCCGTTCTGATCTTTCCCCAGTCACTTATAATCATGACTCTCTGCGGGTCTTCATATGTTTTAAATTCAATATTTGTATACTTCTGCACAAAATCCAGTGCGATATACGCCGTACTTCCTTCCGTCTTTATAATCGTATAATCTTCACTTTTCTTTTCTTTCTGCAGTGTATACTCATTACTTCCTACGTCTGCCCGGATCGTTCCTTCCGGGAGTGTGTACAATAAAATATTCTCATTGGAATCCCAATAAAATCTATCATTTAGATAATCTCGCACAAGCGAATATTCCAAGTATGGCTTTCCATCAAACATCGCCGCTTTCGCTTCAAGAATCTGATTGTCTATAATAACAGCTACCTGATTGTCTTGTTCTATTCCATAATATTTTTTCAAATCAGCTTTTTCTTTGGATGGGCTATATCTCTTTAATAAGAAAGCGCCTCCTACAATACCTATTACTATCAAAACAAGGATACTCATCTTGAACGCCAAATTGCGTTTTCTCTGTCTCCTTGATGCACCATTTCTTCTCTTCCTATTCGAACCATTCTGTGCTGATCTGGTTCTTTGGGTCGTGCTCTTATTTTGCATCTGCCTTGTTGTACCTGAACTCTTTCTTGTTCTTTCGTCCATGCTACACCTCCTACTTGAACCTATTATAACAATATTTTTTGTACACGTCATCAACTATTTCGACAATTTCCGCAAATATAAACAATCTAATTGTCTTCGCAAGAGGGGTATCTGTGCGTCTTTCTTAACTGTTGCTGATACTGTGAAATACGATTTCTTTAACGTCTCCCTTATCATCCCAGACGTAATCTCTCATATAGGCATTTTCCTCTTTTACCATATGTGCCGTAACAATCTGCATAGGACTTGCCGGCTGATTGTTCAACCGTATGCTGACACCTCGATTCTCGTATTTTTCTAACTCCGCATACAAATCTTTATATAGTTCTCTCTCTTCCATGTTCCGCTCCTCCATAATTTTTACAATTGGCAACTATGGCATCTGACATTCCACTATTCCTTGAGGTTCTGTGATATATCTTATGGAAATGTTTTTGCTGACAAGAAGATAGGTTTTCTCTTTAGAATTTCTTTTTTTGTTTATTTTATACGTTGCTTGTTTTGGTTTTCTGATTCGATTAAATCCTGTGATATGTATTGTTGATTCGCTATTGAAATGTGTTTGATTTAAACAAATTAGACTTTTTCAGATTATTTCTTAAAAGATTATTTTTACGAAAAGATTCTTATTGAGAAGTTAAGAATCCTGCCTTCGATAATACGTCCCTCCTTACATTGTAAACATAGCCGCCCGACATACTATCTTCTTGTAATAAAATTATAATCATTTTCATTTATTACTTGCAAGCACTATTTTGTTTATATCTAATTGTAAAGATTTACCTTGTAATTTCAAGCTTTTCTTTATCCATACTATACTTATCCACGGATTTTCCACAAGATATCCACATACTTTTCCACACAAAATTCTCTTTACATATTTTTTGTTTTTGTTTATACTAATAAAAAGTAAGCAGATCTATTTATGAATAGGAAGTGATCATTATGAAGATTGAAAAAATTAACGATAATCAAATACGCTGTACTCTTACACAAGCTGATTTAGCTGACCGCGAATTAAAACTCAGCGAATTGGCTTATGGAACTGAAAAGGCAAAATCACTTTTCCACGATATGATGCAACAGGCTGCTGCTGAATTTGGTTTCGAAGCAGAAGATACCCCTTTGATGATAGAGGCAATTCCTACATCTTCCGATTCTATTGTACTCATTATCACAAAGGTAGAAGATCCGGAAGAACTTGATACAAGATTTTCAAAATTCGCTCCTTCTCCGGCTGATTTAGACAGCAGAAAGCGAAATGTATTAGATAAACTGGAAGGCGCAGAAGATATTTTAGATTTGATAAATAAAGTAAAAGAAGCGGTATCCGAACCTCCGGCTAAAATGGCGGAAGCGAAAAAAGAAGAGATAAAAGAAGCAAAAAATCCGGCAATTCGCCTTTTTTCATTCTCGAATATGGACAGCGTCATCCATGCTGCTCATTTGCTAAAGGCAATGTACTTTGGTTCCAACACATTATATAAAGATACTTCAAACAATGTATTCATCTTAGCGCTCACACAGTCTGAGCATACAACTAATGAATACAATAAGATTTGTAACATGTTATCTGAATATGGATCCTTAGAACGTGCTTCCGGAGCAACACTTGCATATTTGGAAGAGCACTGTGAAGTATTTATAGCCAACAATGCAGTTCAACAGTTGGCAGTAATTTAAAAAAATGGGAAGAGAGTTCAAATACTCTCTTCCCATTTTTTCTTTATGCATTAATTGCTGCATTAATCTTTTCAACTAATAATTCTACGTCAATACCGTGTACCATTGCTGCTTCTTCCAGAGATTCTCCCTGTGCAGATGGGCATCCGAGACAGTGCATACCAATTTCCATTAAAATCGGTGCCACCATAGGATTAATTGCAAGAATTTCACCAATTGTCATTTCTTTTGAAACTTGTACAGCCATTTGAGATTCCTCCTTCTATAATTTTTACTTTACCTATTATAATACCATTTTTATAAATTATCAATCTCTTAAACTCTTAAACATTTCAAAAGTTTCTCAATTGTATATACAATTGTATACAAATTGAGATTACTTAAAAGTCAACATTTTTTCTCCGTTTTTTCGACAAAATAATTTTTTTATTATTTCTCTACAAAACGCTTGTTCTTTTTTTCACAATAATAATCCACACTTTCCACGCCCTTTAGTGTGGATAATGTGGATAACTTTGAGGAAAACTACTATTTATTGTGTTTTTTCCAATTTTTCATGTGGATAAGTGTATTTTTAATTTTTTTCATTTTTTTTCACATTTCGACATTTTTGTGCATTTTGTACACGCTACTTTTCTTATGTGTTCTGGCACAAAAAAAACCTCAAGACAATTCCTGAGGTTTTCCTTATAATTTCTGAACTATTACAGAAGTCTTCTGACAGTGATAATGTTTGTATATGTTGCTGAAGATACACCAATTCCATGCGCTTCATCAATCGCATTTACAATCTGACCATTTCCTATATAAATTCCTACATGCCCCTCATAACAGATTACATCTCCCGGAACAGCCTCGCTGTAGCTTACTTCTGTTCCCGCACTTCTCATGGCACTTGATGTACGTGGCATGCTAACTCCAAAATTAGCATATACTGACTGAACAAATCCAGAGCAATCCGCTCCATTTGTCAGGCTTGTACCTCCCCATACATATGGATTTCCTACAAACTGCATTGCATAGTCCACAACAGCCTGTCCATTTCCCACTGTTTCCGCTTCTGCCGCCTTAGCCTCTTCTTCTGCTTTCGCTGCTTCCTCTGCAAGTCTTGCCGCTTCCTCTTCTTTTGACTCTGCATAAGAAAAACACTCTGCCGCAAGCTCTTCTGCTTTCGCTTCATCCAATGTCTCTACATCTACTTCCGGTTTCTTCTCTGCTACAATTGCTTTTGCTTTTTCTTCTGCTGACTCCCCTGTCAAAATATATTCTGTTTTCACATAACCGGTTACATTGCCGGATTCAATCTGTGTCCATTCTCCCACCGGACCGATTACTTTTGCTGCGTCCGCTTCATAGAGCTTACCAACCCATTCACTGTCCTGAGATGGTTCTGTTCTTACAAATAAATAACTTC
Organism: Faecalimonas nexilis; assembly: GCF_059731825.1. Lineage (NCBI taxonomy): Bacteria > Bacillati > Bacillota > Clostridia > Lachnospirales > Lachnospiraceae > Faecalimonas > Faecalimonas nexilis. The sequence continues at coordinate 3,589,051 of NZ_AP029189.1, forward strand.
CCTCTTCCACCTGTGTAAATGCCATGTCTTCGTACACATTTTTCAGTTCAGTTTCTACGTATCGTTCAATCTCAGCTGTAGCATTTGCCAAATATCCTTTATTTATATTTACAGTACTTACCCCCTCCGCATTTTTTGCTTCGGCTGCAAGAACTTTATCGTTCGGTATTAAGACTGCACTTGTCAATACTCCTAAAGCGATTCCTTTTTTCAGGAATTTAGAATACATAAATTGTCCTCCTACTATATTTTTCTTAATTGTTACAAAAATGTTAAATATGTTACATTGGTATTATATCAACGTAACATCTTACTGTCAACCGTGTATACTGTGTTTTTATTGTGAATTTTATTTTCTGTATTGACAAAATTTCACTTTTTTAATATTATAAATATAGTAACTATTACTATTATTGACTGAAAGGAGGATTCCCATTGGCAACTTTAAAATACAGCCGCCAGCGAGAGTCCATCAAAGACTATCTGAATAGCACAACTGAACATCCAACAGCAGATACTGTCTATTTAAATGTAAGGAAAGAGTTTCCGAACATCAGCCTGGGCACAGTATATCGCAATCTGAATCTGCTGGCAGAGATTGGAGATGCTATAAAGATACCTACTCCCAATGGCGGAGATCGATTTGATGGAAGAACAATTCCACATTATCATTTTTGTTGTACTTGTTGTGGCAGAGTCATGGATCTTGATATCGAACAGATGGATTTCATTAATGAGACTGCCGGCAAGAATTTTGATGGTATTATCGAGAACCACTCTATGATGTTCTACGGGACATGTAATGAATGTGTTAAAAAACAATAAAATTCAAAATAAGGATTGACATTTTCATTTGATTATGATAAATTAATATCAGTAACTATTACTAATATTGATGATAAAAAATATTATTAACAGAAAAGGAGAGTTTTAAAATGAAAAAATTTGTATGTACAGTATGCGGTTATGTTTATGAAGGAGAAGCTGCTCCAGCAGAATGTCCACAGTGCCATGTAGGAGCTGATAAATTTAAAGAAATGACAGGAGAAAGAGAATGGGCTGCTGAGCACGTAGTTGGTGTTGCACAGGGCGTTAGCGAAGATATTTTAGCTGACTTAAGAGCAAACTTCGAAGGAGAATGTTCAGAAGTTGGTATGTACCTTGCAATGGCTAGAGTAGCTCACAGAGAAGGATACCCAGAGATCGGATTATACTGGGAAAAAGCTGCTTGGGAAGAAGCAGAACACGCTGCTAAATTCGCTGAATTATTAGGTGAAGTTGTAACTGACAGCACAAAGAAGAACCTTGAGATGAGAGTAGAAGCTGAGAACGGCGCTACAGCAGGAAAATTTGATCTTGCAAAACGTGCAAAAGCTGCTAACTTAGATGCTATTCACGATACAGTTCACGAGATGGCTAGAGACGAAGCTCGTCACGGAAAAGCTTTCGAAGGACTTCTTAACAGATATTTTGGTTAATTTGAATGCTTCTTACGAGCATTTACAAAGGAGCCGACCAGTGGTCAGGCTCCTTTTACTTTATATTTTTTCTGTAATTCTGTCATATGCCATCTGGTACAATACTTCCTGAGCATTGACTGGTTTTTCTTCATTCACCCGCATGTGATAACAACCATCTTTATCTTCCCATCTTGCTTTCTGATTATCATGCAGCAAAATATCAAACAATTCCTGAAGTCGTTCTTTTAGATTCTCCTGATAGACCGGAGCGGCAACCTCCACTCTTTTCACTGTATTTCTCGTCATAAAATCAGCGGAACCAATGTAATATCTTCGTCTTTCTCCAACTCCAAATATATAGATGCGGGAATGTTCCAAAAACCTCCCGACAATGCTAAGTACACGGATATTTTCTGTCTTACCTGCAACTTGCGGAATCAGACAGCAGATTCCTCTCACTACCATCTCAATGTTCACTCCTGCGCAGGAAGCTTCCACTAACTTATCCATAATTTTTTTATCGGTGAGAGAATTCAGTTTTAATCCTATATATGCATCTTCTCCACTTTTTGCACGTATGATTTCTTCCTCAATCATCTCAATAACTTTTGACTGCAGACATTTCGGAGCAACTAAAAGATGTTTTGTCTCTTCCACCACTTCCCCTTTTGACAGTGCCTGAAAGATTCCCGCTGCCTCCAGACCGATATCCACATTTGCTGTCATCAGAGACAAATCCGTATATAATCTGGACGTTTTTTCATTATAATTACCGGTTCCGATTTGCGTAATATACTCGATCTTTCCTTCTGCCTTGCGGGTAATCAGACAAAGCTTTGAATGTACTTTATAATTTTCCAGCCCATATATTACCTGGCATCCTGCTTTTTCAAGCATTCTGGACCACTCAATATTATTTTCCTCATCAAATCTTGCCCGAAGCTCTACCAATACAACTACTTCTTTTCCGTTTTCTGCCGCCTCGCATAACGCCTCGATGATTTTACTTTGTTTCGCAAGTCGATATAAGGTCATTTTAATCGAAACTACATTTTCGTCTTCCGCCGCTTCCACGAGCAGATTCAAAAATGGACGAATAGATTCATACGGGTAGGATAACATCTTATCTTCTTCTTTGATCTGTTCAATAATACTGGTTCCGTCTTTGATATCAGGTGTTTTCTGCGGAACTCGCTTTTCATAGAACATTTCTGAATTCTTTCTGAGGAGGTCCTCAATTTCAGAGATAAACGTCATATCCAGCGGAGACTCTTCACGAAATACACTGTCTGTATCCATATCCAGATATTTACACAATGCATGCACTACATTTCCGTCCATCTCACGCGAAAGACTCAGGCGTACCGGAGAAAGTTTTTTGCGTTCTTTCATTAATTCTGCCATAAATTCACGGTAATCCAAATCTTCGTCATAAAGTGCATCTGCATCAATGTCCGCATTTCGGATCACTCGAATGAGAGACTTTCCTTTGATCTTGTAACCTTTAAATACTTTTGCCATAAAGTGTAAAATCAAATCTTCTGACAGCATATATCTTCCCTGTCCAAACGGCAGCTCAATCATACGCTCCAGCATATTATTTGTGCATGGAATAATTCCAAGACGTTCCTTTCCGTTTCTTGTCTCCAATACAACAACCGCGTAGATTTCCTTGTTGCGCAAAAATGGGAATGGCTGGCGTTTTCCGACTACGGTAGGTGAAATCAACGGCGCAATCTCTGTCTCAAAATACTTTTCCAAATACTGCTGTTCTTCTTCACGCGCCATCTGGAAATCAATCAGGCAGATTCCAAACTGTTCTACTTCTGTCATCAGCTTGCTGTATATTTTATCTTTTCTTTTGTTAAGCTTCTTTACTTCTCGAAAAATTGCATGAATCTGCTCCTGTGCAGTCATATTTGTCTTATTGTCTTTCCATTTACTGCTGATAAGCATCTGGTCTCTCAAAGACCCGACTCTTACCATAAAAAATTCGTCCAGATTGCTCTCAAAAATAGAGACAAATGTCATTCTCTCACATAGTGGAACGGACTCATTTTCTGCTTCTTCCAGTACTCTTTCGTTGAATTTTAGCCAGGAAAGCTCCCGGTTCATATAAATTTCTCCCATTTTCGCCTTCTCCTTTGTTTTGAATTTTCAAAAGAAACTCTCGTTTTATAACGTATAGCGACGGCGTTTTGTAATTCCAAATACGACTGTCAAAGTCAAAATAATTGCTGTGAAAAGTCCTGCTGTTTTCTGCATATCTCCGGTCTTTGGTGCATCTGATTTTGCTCCTTGTCCGGATTCCTGTCCATTGTTTGAATTCTGTCCTTCCCCCGAATCCTGCCCGTTATCCGAATCTTGCTCATTTCCCTGATCTTCTGTTTTCCGAGCAGTTAATTCATATGATGCAACGGTTCCTGATACTTCACATGCCGTTAATAAATGTGCATTTCCATCCACACTTTCCGACTCCGATATAAAACAAAGTCCTTCCGGTGAATCATCTCCTGCAATATCCGCACTGAAATCGCGGGAGTTAATATAATTTGCATAACTGATTTTCTCTGGATTTGTAACATCATACATCATTACGCCTCCGATTCTTTCCAAACCAATAAATGCGTAAATCTTTTCGCCTACATTTCCTATAGTTACATTTTCTGCTTCAACCCCCTTTTTCCCTGAGCGGTCATCTATGTCATTATTGTCGTTCGAACAGTTAAAGTGTTCTAGTTCATAGCCTGCTGTTTTTGCTTCAAACTCATTACCACTTGTGTATATTTCTGTCAGACCTTGCTCATCTGCTTTAAATACCGTAAAAGAGCGCCCTCCAAAGAGATAGTCAAACTCACTGTCAAGCCCATCGTAATCACTGCTGTCAAAAAATACAACTTTTCCAGTTAATCCACTGTTTTCGGCTGTAATCTTTCCTGTTGGAGACGTCTCTCCTTTCCCGAAGTTCCGCTCATCTTCATTCAGATACTCACCCCATTCCCGAGAATCACCTTCATTTGCTGTTACTATATAGTCTACACCATTTATATGATATGTTGCAATCCCATCAGGCATACGTATTCCTCGTAATGTCTCATAAACTGCTGGTTTATATGCTTCATCTTTTTTGTCAATATCTACTGCGCAAGTACTATAATCTTCATACCCGGCAGAATAAACTCCTGTAAGAGATTGCTGGTTCAAGTCAATTACTGCGATAGCATTTGCCTCTTGAAGCGTCACATATGCTGTCTTATCTCCTACTGCAATATATTCCGGCTCAAAATCTACAGAAGGATTCGTATTTTTCTTCAGGATAACTCCACTTTCTACGAGTTGTTCCCGGCTGCCAGAATTATCATACGATGTAAAATCTACCTGTGATACTGTCTGGTCTGCCAAATTAATAATTGTGACTGTCCCCTTCGGATCTATGATTCCATCCCCGTATCCATCTCTTGGTTCCCCTTCGTCCGCCGTAAGAATTTTACTATCATTCGACGCAAATGTAACCATATCCGGCTGCACTCCGGTCTCATAAACCTTATCAAAGGTCAACGTCCCATCTGCATTGCATGTAAATAACGCCACACGTCCGGTATCTGCATAATTTTCTGCCTGTATTGCAACTGCAAGCTTACTTCCGTCTTCCGAAACTGCAACAGAAGTCATATCTCCATATACAAACCCTGCACAATTTTCTTCTACCATCGATTTTACATCAATATCATTGCCATCCAAAAGGTCTATCTTTTCTGAAGACTTCATATCTTTGATCGCGATGGCTGTCAAGTTTCCGGTTACGCCATTGACCGCATATGCCCATCCAGTCGTCGTATTATAATCTACAATCTCCATCACACCGCCGTCAGCATTTGTCATGCCAGAGTCATATCGTGCCTTTTGAACCACATCCAGAGATGTCTTTGTATTTTCTTTTCCTGATGTCTGTTCTCCTCCGTCTGTATTCTTTGTAACGCTGAATGAATCGATCAGCTCACTGTCTGGTGCATCGCTCTCTCCGGAAAGATTATACACATTTACAGAAATCTTTTGATCTGTCACATCAAAAATAGCATAACTTGGACTATACTCCTGATTCCACTCTTGATTTCCCACAGGAAGATTTCCTTCCAGATAGGATGCAGAACCACTCTCTCCATTTGCTAAAATCGGAAAATCCGCATTATTATTTTTATCTAGTTTTTCAAACGGGGTATAATACTGCATATCAGAACAGCAATTTCCAGTAAGATAAATCGTTCCGTCCGGATCATTAATCGTATCCAGGCGCTCTGAATTGCGCTGTCCGTCTTTTAAAACATAACTTCTGGAATATACATGATCATGTCCTCCCAGTACAAAATCCACATCAAACTCATCCATGACTTTTTCAAATCCTCCATCTACATAGTTCTCAATATCGGAGTCTGCGGCATGCTTTGCCACTGTCTGTGTAGATTTGTGATGTGTTACAATCAGCCACTGATACTGTCCTGCATTTTCCGCATCGTTGCCACCCGGATATGCCCCTGTATTTAAAGTTACAAAAAGTACATTATCGTACAGATAATAATAATTACCTTTTGTCTCCATCTCTCTTCTCTCGGTAAAGTCATATTGTCCTTCTGCATTTGGCGTCACTCCGTTTGACTCAGATTGGTTCGCAATTTCATCTGCCGTTGCCTGAATATAGTTTCCATGACTTTGACTCGTCCCACTGTTCTGCCCACGAAATGTTGTCTTCACCTGGCTGAGCACGCCTTCACTTCCATCTACAAGCATTTCATTTGGCAGATTAAAATGATCTGCAAACATATAATGTCTGTCATGATTTCCAACCGCCGGAGCATAAAGAATCGAGGACATCTCCTTCGGTGCAAAAAATGCGGCATATTCACTTGACTTTCCCCAACTTTGATCTTCCACCTGATCTCCGGCAGATACAACCAGATTTACATTCTCCTGCATCAGCTTATCCAGCATAGTTGCCCAACCGGTCTGGTTCGTACCATCAGATGAGTTCCATCCTTCTTTGTTGCTCTCTCCATTTTCCTTGATTTGAGGATCACTTGTGAAGCCAAACTTAAACTCATTTTCTTTTGCTGTCTTATAGCTATTGATTTCCGACCATGTTTTCCCATCATCATAGGACACCTGATACTGATATTCCGTATCTTTTGTAAGCCCGTCAACTGTTGCTTTACATACCATTTTCCCAGTGTCAGTATATTTGTTTTTGTCTACCTTTGTCGGTGTATGAAGTTCCTCCACAGATGCTTCCACTATCCGATCCCCAAATTTCACAATCGCTTTCTCCGTTCCTGTCGGCGCATACCAATTCAGATTCACAGCCGAATCCGTCTCCCCCGGCTGAAGTGTCAGGTACTCTACAGAAACCTCTGCATCCGTATTCCATTCCACGCTATCACTATTTTTATCTGCTGAGTAAACTAAACTCATAACATTTTGCGAGTAGGCTACAGATGCTGCTAATGCAAACGCTGCTCCTCTTTTCCATACTTTTTTCATATTTGTTTTCCTCCTAAATAAACGCACTACGAGAGAATTGTAAAAGATATTTGTTAAATTCAGAATTGTTTTTTGCAAAAAGTATGTTAATTTAATTTTTTCAAAAGTTCTTCTTCCCTGTTATGAAGTGAAATCTAAAAAAAGATTGCGCAATAGCGCAATCTTCGCGCGCGAGCGGTTCACGCAGTGATAATTTCACCCCCGCGAGCTGCGCATCTTTGCACGAAGTGCATTTTTTGAATTATAGGATTCCAAAGGAATTTCCTATAATTCAAAAAAATCCTGTAATTCAGCTTTCCGCTGAACTACAGGATCATAGAGTAAATGTTAGCTGACCATATGGGAACTAATCTGGAAATCACAGATGCGCCTGCTAATAAAAGTACTTTTTATATATCCTTCCTATCGGTCTGTAAATAAGAAGCACCACGCCGACCATAAACGCTGCGTTTATCACTGTGGCAGGGATTGAAGTAAGCGCTCCCAAAAGTGCCGCATTCACTCCACTTCCCGCAATCAAAAGTGTAATCGTTCCCATCACAAATTCAATCACAATATTCATCACAGCGTACACGAACACGCCGATCGTGACAGCCCGGTATTCTGTCTTCTTATCATCTTTCCCTTTGACAAAGTGTTTTAAAATGGCACCGAGGATCAAGCACTTCACAATTGTCTCTATAAAAACCTGTGGAATCGCCTGCACGTATCCGTTTAACAGATCAAATAATACAAGTCCGATCGTTCCTGATACTGCACCTTTCTTCCCGCCTTGCAGCAGCACACCCAGCACAACAAAAATATGTCCAAAATGTACAAATGGTGTCCCAACTGCTGCCGGAAGCGGAATCCGAAACATCTGTATCCCAAGAAATGTAACTGCGGCAAAAAAACCAGCCGTCACAATCGTCTTTAAGTTTATCGTACTACTCTGCCTCATAGTTAAACAGCCTTTCTCTTCATATGAATAAGTCCGCTGCGAAGCAATACCGGTCTGAGCGCATTATATACAACACCGACCAGAATGACTGATACCACTGCATTTACGAATGTGGTCGCCGTGCTCCATTTCGCAAGCACCTCCGCCATCTCCTGCGGCTGTCCCAGTATCCACTGTTTATAAAAATAACCTACAAGCGGATCTGCGATTACATTGAATCCAAGTCCTGCAACAGATGCAATCACACTCCATCTGAGCACATACTTCTTATCACTGCTCTCATTGATCCTGGCAATGCGATGCGCCACAAGTCCGACAATCAGACCGATGCATAACTTTAATACAAATGTCTTTGGTGCAACTGTAATATAAACCGGATCCATAATGTCTGCAATAGACATTCCGATAGCTCCTGCAAGCCCGCCATACCATCCGCCTAACAGCAGTGCCCCAAGTACACATACCGCATTTCCCAGATGCAGTGATGTGGCATCTCCACCAGGCATCGGTATCTTGATCTGCAAAAATGTAAAGGTCACATAACATAACGCCGCCACCAAAGCAGTCTGTGCTAATTTTATCATTGTCTCATTCTTTTTTTCCATGTTGTATACCCCTTTCCTTACTTAAGTTAGGTACTATACTAACATCATTCTGGTATATTTAAAAATACCAGTTTTTGAGTTTTTAACCAGTCCAGTTTATTTATTTTTGGTTCGCCGGTTCTATGGCAATCGATTTTCCTTTGATTTTTGCATTCTGCATCGCATGCAGAACGTCTTTCGCATACTCTCTCGGAACCTCTACAAATGTATATTTGTCAAACATATCGATGGTACCGATGAGTTTTCCAGGCATTCCGGTCTCGCCCGCAAGCGCTCCAAGAATATCTCCCGGTTTTGCTTTTTGCTTTTTTCCAATATTGATAAACAAACGTACCATTCCAGGCTCTTCTGCTCCGGTGTCACCAAAGTCCATATCCTCCGCTGAACCGTCATCGCCCATCGTCATTCCCGTACACATTTTCAAGAATGCAGCCGCAATGTCCATCGCTGTGTAATCAGAGCCATTTACTTTGCTCTCGATTGCATTGACCATCGCTGTCAGATCTTCTGTCTCGATAATACGGTCAATGTCCTCCAAAATATTCTCCATCTTTGTGTTCGCAACATCGTCCAATGACGGAACCTTTTGTGCATAAATCTTCGTCTTACAATATCTCTGAATCTCTTTCAGTTTATACACTTCTTTTCCGGATACAAATGAAAACGAACGTCCGACTCTTCCCGCACGCCCCGTTCTCCCGATACGGTGTACATAATATTCATCATCCTGCGGCAAGTCATAGTTAAATACTGCTTCTACTTCATCTACGTCAATTCCTCTGGCTGCCACGTCGGTCGCAACAAGAATGTCTGTCTTCCCACTTCGGAATCCCTGCATCACACGGTCACGCTGCGCCTGCTTCATATCACCGTGAAGTCCCGCCGCAAAATATCCTCTTCCAAGCAATGCGGTCACAAGAAGGTCCACCTGCTTTTTCGTATTACAGAAAATAACAGAAAGCTTTGGTGTATAAATATCTAAAAGACGAGTTAACACCTCTTCCTTATTCTTTGGTCTTACTTCATAGTAAAACTGCTCGATATTCGGAACTGTGAGCTCTTTTTTTGTCACTTTCACCACTTGGGCATTCTTTTGGAATTTTTTTGTAATCTCCATAATTGCTTTTGGCATTGTCGCTGAGAACAAAACTGTCTGTCTTTCTTCCGGCACTCCGCTTAAAATCGTCTCGATATCTTCGCGAAATCCCATATTGAGCATCTCGTCTGCCTCATCAAGGACAACCGTGTGCACCTGATCCATCTTGATCGTCTTTCGTCTCATGTGATCCATCACACGCCCCGGCGTACCGATAATAATCTGTGTCCCACTTTTCAGAGAACGGATCTGTTTTACAATCTCCTGCCCTCCATAGATTGGAAGCACTTTAATTCCATGCATATATTTTGCCAGATTTCGAATCTCATCCGCCACCTGTATTGCGAGTTCTCTTGTCGGGCAAAGAACAATCCCTTGCAGCTTTTTGTTTTTCGGATCGACTTTCTGTAAAAGTGGAATCCCGAATGCCGCTGTCTTTCCGGTTCCTGTCTGCGCCTGACCAATGATATCTTTTCCTTCCAAAATAACCGGAATTGCTTTTGCCTGAATTGGCGACGCCTCCTCAAATCCCATGTATTTTACTGCTTTTTGAATCTCTGAACAAAGTCCGAGATTCTCAAAATTCATATTTCCCATATTTTATATCCTTTCTATTTAAAAAAGATTGCGCAGTAGCGTAATCTTCGCGCGGTGTGCATTTATTGAATGATAGGATTCCAAAGGAATTTCCTATCATTCAATAAAAATACCCTTCACTTGCCACCAAGTAAAGGGTATTCACAAAGTTTCTGGGTAACATCATAACAGAGCAAAACGCTTTTGTCAAATTTAACTTGCTATTTATACATATCAGGTGTAATATATACATATACTTAACATAGTATTAATTACTACATATAACATTTTTCATCACCAGGAGGTATGACTTATGAATAAAAAGCATTTAAAAGACCCGGGAAGCGCAATCACTCATTTTATCGGCATGTTAATGGCAATTTTTGCCGGAATACCATTACTGATAAAAGCTGCCCATGAACCAAGCCCAATTTACCTTATCTCACTTACGATTTATTTGGTCAGCATGATCTTATTATATGCAGCGAGTACGATTTATCATTCCCTTGATATCTCAGAAAAAGTGAATAAAAGACTGAAAAAATTTGACCACATGATGATATCCGTTTTGATTGCCGGAAGCTACACTCCGATTTGTCTGCTTGTCTTAAAAGGAACAACCGGAATCATTCTTCTTTCCATCGTATGGGGCATTGCAATCTTCGGAATACTGATCAAAGCATTTTGGATCAACTGCCCGAAATGGTTCTCTTCTGTGCTGTATATCGGAATGGGCTGGACATGTGTTCTCGCCTTTACAAAATTGTTGAACGCACTTTCTCCCGCCGCATTCGGATGGCTTTTAGCAGGTGGTATCATCTACACCATTGGCGGAATTATTTACGCACTGAAACTTCCAATATTTAACAGCCGGCATAAAAATTTCGGGACTCACGAGATCTTCCATCTGTTTGTAATGGGTGGAAGTATCTGTCATTTCATCGTAATGTATGTGTTCATACTTTAAATATATGTATATCAACGGAGACTATACAAATAGCCTCCGTTTTTCTTATTCTTCAATATTCAATATGTTATTTACAGTCTCTTTTGTCATCGTATTGACCATTTTCGAGCCATCCATCTGCACATAATTATAGGCATCACTCTCATCTCTTCCGCCTACATAAAGTGTAAATGTCTGTTCTTTATCATCGCTGTCTGTATATACGACTGTGACTGTTGTGCGCTGTGCCTCATCTAATCCATATTGAGCCAGTTCATCCGCCTGTACAGAATAGTCCACGCAATCTACAAAATAAGCTGCTCCAAGTCCTCCGCCGATTGCTGTGATATCATCTGACTGATCACTGTTATCTGCATCATACTCGGTTGTCTCGCCGGCTTTTGTAATTGTCACCTTCTTGATATTATCTGATCCAATGCTTGGGAATGTCTCTTTCTGAAGCATAGAATCCAAATCAAAATTCATTGCATTTACCACACTGTAATCTACCGTATAGATCTTTTCCTTATCTCCTACAGTCATATAATAGTCTTCACCTGCCGCATTGCCGATATAAATGTTCTGTTCTTCTCCATCAGCATTCTTGAGCGTGATCGTATACTGTGGCTCTTCCAGTCCATAGTCCGCAAGTGTATCTCCATCGGTTAACTCCCGATTAGCTGAAAGCGTTCCAAAAGTCTCCGCCATCGTCTTAAGACTGCTCTGCTGCAGTGGAAATTCTTTATCAGACTCACTGTACCATGTACCATCTTCTTTTATAAACGACATCGTATCTGTTCCGTTCGTATACTGAATTGAGGTGATATCCGACATATCAAGCACTGCAATCTGTTTCTCTTCGTTTTCTTTCTCCGCAGATTTCTTTTTTAACTGCCCTGTCACAACATACGCAACTACAAGCACAACCAGAACTGCCAAAAGAATGATCAGTGATTTATATTTCTTCATTCTATGTCCTCCTTACGCTTTACGGCGTTTCAGCCATCTTACAAATCCAAAGATGACAATGAGAACCGGAACACCTATGATCGCTGCAAGTCCTAATAATCCTGTGTGCTGCATTGTATTGAATGTTGTCTCCAAGCTCTTCGCTTCGATTGAAAGATTGTCTACATCGTCAAAATTACTTGTAACCGCATTCATAAATAGCGTTGTATTTTCCAAGGTTGAGAAGGAATCTGTCACATTTGCATCGATCATAGTTGCCGCCGAAATAACTGTAAATCGGCTTTCATCCTCTGTTGCCACAGCGCCAAGAGTATAAGTTCCCTGAGTCTCCTTATCCTCTGTCACCGCATATCCGTTGCTGGAAGTTGTCATGAAGCTGTCAACTGTGATAGTATCACGTCCCGGATCTGCCGTGTTAAATCCAAGCGCATTGATCAACAACACCATTTTTGAAGAAAGACCGTCCGCCATCTCTCCGCTTGCTGTGATCTCCGGGAATATGTAATATGGATTTCCTTGATAGCATCTTGTTGTGTCTGCAATATAGCCGTCTACCTTTTCCATTCCGTAAGTCTTCATCAGCGCATCTAAATTCGGTGTCTCATTCTGCGTATCTCCCATAATGAACAATACCTTCCCGCCATTTGTGAGATAATCTGTGATCAATGTCTTCTCGTCCGCTGTCAAATCCGACGTCGGCGCATACAGAACAAGCAGATCACAGTCATCCGGAATCTTATTATTCATCATCAGATTCAACTCAGATATTGTGAAATTGGATTTTCCCATCAAATCTGTGATTGTCGTGGAGAAAGTAGATTCTCCGTGTCCTGTTGTGCGGTAGATTGTCTTTGAAGCGTCACTTGTCACATAGTTTATCGCACTTGTCAGCTGGCCTTCTGCATCAAACTCACTTTCTGTCATTGATCCTGTCGTATAATAAGACATCTCATCGTACACAATGATATCTGTGAACGGGATTACCATCTTCTTTTCTGTATCCTTACACTCTACAACAACGCTGTTCTCCTGTGCCTCATATTCTGTAACCGCTGAAGGATGCAGTACCGGATCCACCCAGTCTACCTTCACCTTGTTTGAGAGCGCTGCATATTTCTCTATGAATGTCTGAATTCTCTCATCTGTAGAGCTTTTCTCCGCCAACACATGAATCTGTACCTCTTTATCCAGATTCTTCAAAAGCTTCTTGCTCGTCTTCGTAATCTCATAGAGTGAATTACCACTCAAATCTACACTTTTCATACTGTCAGGAAGCTGACCTGCAATCATATTTATCACGATCACGATTGCGATTACCACCGCAGTTATTACCATACTATATGTCCCATAACGTGATTGAGGACTTTGAAACATTTCTTTTATTTTCTTCACCGATACAGCCTCCTAACTCCAACGTCTTTTTTGTATAGTCTGAATTGTCAGAAATACAAACAATGCAATGAGTGAAAAACATAAAATCAAATCACTGACATCCAATAGTTTGTTCATATACACATTTGAAAAACTACCGGAAATATCTAATTTACCCAAAAGATTCACGAGCAGATTCTCAAACAAAGATGATTTCACAACGTATGTAACGACACATGCAATCACTCCAATTGCTTCTATCACCGCGCTGATAACCCAGTTTTTTGTCAACTGGTATATAATCAACGCCACAATCGTGATAATTGCGATTATTCCAATCACTCCACTGATTGCCGTACTCGGGATAAAATCTAACAATCCGCCCCACAGATGTAAAATGAGAAGCACTGCAAAAGTACTTACCGCTGCGATAATCTGGCTTTCTGTCAACGCAGATAAAAACATTCCGATTGCTATGTAGACACAGCCAAGTATAAAAAACATCAAAATCGCCGCATAGTCCACCCGCAAATAGGCAGTCCCCTGCATTTTGATCACCAGCGGATAGATGCAAAAAATTAGATTCGGAATCAGAAATACTGTTACCATCGCAAGATATTTCCCAAGCACAACATCCACCAGACGGACCGGCGATGTCAAAAGTAGCTGGTCTGTCTTACTCTTTCGTTCTTCCGAAAAACTCTTCATCGTCAATATCGGCACAGCAACGAGGAACATGAACATCACGCCGGATAACGCGTAAGAAAAATACGGATACCCTGCATTCAGATTATATGCCATAAAATAAATACCGACAAACGCCAGTAAAAATGCGATAAACGCATACCCGATCATAGATTGAAAATAAGATTTTAACTCTCTTTTATAAATTGCTTTCATCTGATTTTTGTCCTCCTGTCAATTCTAAGAATACTTCTTCCAACGAAACTGTTGTCTTCTGCAATGTGAGAAGAGGACATTGTGCCTCTGCAAATGCACTGAAAATCGCTTCTCTGATATCTTTTCGTTCTTTCGTCTTAACCTCTGCTTTCAAGATCTCATTTTCCTGTGTATAGGTCACATCTTCGATATCTTTCAGTCCACTTAGGATCTCTCTTACCGTCTCTTCTTCGGCTCTTGTCTCAATATGAATCGTATCGGAGCCATTCATCAATTCTTCCAAATGCTCCGGAGTATCGCTTGCAACCAGCTTTCCTTTTGAGATAATCATAATGTAATCGCACACTTCACGAATCTCCGCCAAAATATGCGAACTCAAAATAACCGTGTGCTCTTTCGCCAGTTCACGGATCAGTTCACGAATCTCAATGATCTGCTTTGGATCGAGCCCTACAGTCGGCTCATCCAGTATGATAATCTCCGGAAATCCTAAAATCGCCTGCGCAAGTCCTACTCTCTGCTTATATCCTTTTGACAGATTTTTAATCAATCTGTCCTGCACGTCTGCGAGCTTGACAAGCTTCAACGCCTTTTCAATCTCCGCTTCTCGGTCTTCTTTTTTAATCTTTTTTAATTCTGTTGAAAACTTAAGATATTCCATGACAGTCATATCCATATATAATGGAGGCAGCTCCGGCAGATAACCGATACTTTTCTTCGCCGCTTCCGGCTCCTTCAAAATATCGTGCCCATTGATGAGTACCTCACCGTCTGTTGCCCCCAAATATCCTGTCATAATATTCATTGTGGTAGATTTTCCGGCGCCGTTCGGTCCGAGAAATCCATAGATTTGTCCTTTTTCAACTGTAAAGCTCAGATGATCTACAGCTGTGTGATCGCCATATTTCTTGACTAAATTTTTTACTTCTATCAATTTCTTCCCTCCTGAAACAACATGAATTGTTTATATTATATGAAAAGAAATCGATAACTTTATGATATTTTTGTGTTTAAATTATGAGAATTCTGTGTTCATTCTGTGAAACACATCTTTTCCCACTAAGCGTCCTTCTTTTGCAGATTTAATACTAAGTTGAATCCAAACGGATTTATAACAACTCCTGACATCTCATCATTCAAAAGATTAGATACTTTTTCAGCCTCTACGACGCCTCCCTTAAATTTGTCCTCACGATTGAACTTTTGAAATTCGTGAAGATCTGTGAATAAAGGAAGGTAAGCCTGTCCTTCTTTTTGTTTTAAAATTGGGATGCCATGCTCTTCCTGTGTCGGAACAATGTATTTTCCTCTGCTGAAATGCACCAGCATCTCTTCATAAGTCTCTTTCAGTTCATCAGACATTGGAATTGTCTGATTCTTACGAAATTCCTGCTCAAAATAAAGCGCTGTGAGCTGGAATTCCGGATTCTCCACACGCACTTTCCCATCGTCAATCTCCGCAGGATCTTTTCTGCGCAGCAAATCACTGTGCTGAATCAAAATATCTCCATCCACGCCCTGATTGATATGCAGACAATTCACTCCCATCGGATAGAGGCTTGTATAAAACTCTAAAAACAGACGGTTTTCGACCTTTGCTATATGTACGAGGTTCCCTGCATCTAAAAGCTTCTTTCCAGCTTCCTTTGCCGGCTCTTCCTCAAAATAGACAAACACCTTATCATCGAATGTCTCTTCGTCACACGCAACATACGGCATCTTTGTAAATCCTGACATAATCACATAAATTGCTTCTGCCTGTTGTAAATTTTTAATTACTTCTAATTTTTTATCGCTCATATTTTCCCGATTCCTTCCTTTTTTTGCAAATATACATCTAACTCCTATTATAATATAGAATATTCTTAAAGTATAGGAAAATGTTCTATCAATTTTTCTTTTTCTTTCCGACTCATGTGTTTGATCGCATACTCTCGCTTCATCGCTTCCTCTTTTGCTTCAAAAGTCTCATAATACACAAGTGTGACCGGCTTTCTCGCCCGCGTGTATTTGGCGCCTTTCCCGCTGTTATGATCTGCAATTCGCTTTTCCAGATTATTCGTCCACCCCGTGTATAGCGTGCCATCCTTGCATTCTACGATATATGTGTAATTCATTATTTTTTCCCTCTTTTCCTGAATACCATTATAAGATAACACACCCCTGTCACAGTGACAATTCTCTGTATTATGAAATGCGCTTTTTGCATTATAAATCCCTGTTGTCTTACCCAATTCATGTCGGGCTTGCCGCATCATTTAATGTCTCGTTTGTTCCGTTTAAAATCAGACGTTGCCTGTCTGTATCTCTCACATAACATTCCATCTCCGGGTTCCGGAGATAATTACATCGAAAGTCAAACGTCGCTTGTGAAAAATCATCGGTAAAATTCCGTTCTTCCTCCCTTTGTGTTCTTTCATTTATCCTCATTGTAAGAAAGTTCAGAAAAAAAATACCATTCTTTTCGGAGGTTTTAATTTTGCTTTATTATTTTGCAATAAAAGAAGCAGCTCTTAACGAACTGCTTCTTTTCTTATTTTCTTATTATTTGTCTGTTTTTCTTCTTTTGAATAACAGAAGTGCAATTGCAACCAAAGCGCCAAGAGCTGTCGCTGTCATAGTTGTCATCACATTTGCTGTATCACCTGTATCCACTACTGAATCTGATTTTGAATCTGGTTTTAAATTTGGTTTTGAACCTTGATTATCACTATCATTTGGTGTAGATGGTGTCGTTGGTGTATTATCTGTATTTACTTTCTTAATAGATACATTGAACGGAAGGAATGTTACATCATAGTTCTGATTCTGTGAAGCAGACTCATCTAATGCATATGTAACTGTATAAGTTCCAGCATCTACCGGCATTCCTTCTGTCTCAATCGGAGTTTCCAGTTTTGTTCCATCTGCTAATGCTGTCTGGCTTGTTACAACCTTTAACTCTAAACCAAGATCTGCTGCGTCTGCTGTATCTTTATCTGCTGCTAATCCAGAAATTGTATATGGCGCTTCTGCTGCTTTTCCATCATATGTTTTTTCTACATCTTCCGCGCTGATTGTAATCTCACGTGGAAGGATCTCCAATGTACCATTCTCTTCTACAATACCGTACTCGTAGTTTTCACTTTCATTCTCTACAGTTGGTATCAACGTGTAAGTTCCTACATCTTCACCTTTTTCACGTACTACTTTGATTTCACCCAGATTTTCATCTGTCACAGCATCACCCTTCTCGTCTGTTACACTGAATGAATAAGCCGGATCCGCATCATCGTAACGTTTTACGTAATTTCCGTCATTTTGCTCTCCACCAGTAACAGAGATTGTAATTACCTTTTTGGCAATTGTAAGTTGTCCATACTCAAATGTTACTTTATAGTTTGCATTCAATACATTTTCATTTTCTGGATAAATTCTATAGGTTCCTACATTCTCTCCCGGCTCGCGAACAAGTTTGATGTCAAGGTTATCGTCACCAACCAGTTCTCCTTCTAATGTATACTTAAATTGCGGATCTTTTTCTCCATACACTTTTGCTGTCGAATTAATCTTAACTGTAAGTTCTCTTGCTTTGATCACAACATTAAACGGCAGGAATGTCACTTTATAGTTTGCATTCTGTGAAGCTGTTTCATCAAGTGCATAAGAAACTTCGTAAGTTCCCGCTTCTGTCGGCATATCTGCTTTTACGTGAAGTCCAAGATCTTCTGCATCTGCTGTATCTTTATCTGCCGGCAATCCGGAAATTGTGTACGGTGCTTCTGCTGCTTCTCCGTCGTATACTTTCTGTACATCTTCTGCGCTGATTGTAATGCTGCGTGGAATAATCTCAAGTGTTCCAGTCTCAACTGTATAAGTATAGTTTGGACTTAAGTTTTCCACAGTCGGAGTAATTGTATAAGTATTTACATCTTCTCCCTCTTCACGAACTAATTTTACTTTGCCAAATTCTTCATTTTCCGGCACATCAGTATTAACCAGTGCATCTACACAGTAAGTATAAATTGGATCTATATCTCCATAACTTTTTGTGTAATTTCCGCTGCTGTCATTTCCACCGGTAACTCTGATCACTGCATTTGCCTGTGTAATCTCAAGGTTACCATTTACTACTGTAATTGCATAATTTGCATTTAACTCTGCTTCATTCTCTACATAGATTTCGTAGTTTCCTACATTCTCACCCTGTTTACGAGCAAGCTTGATACCAAGATCTTTCAGAGTATCTCCCTCTGCCAAACTTCCTTCTGTGATCTCATAAGAGAATGCCGGATCCTCTGTACCATATGTTTTTGAATAAGAACCGATTTGAACAGTAATTGCTCTCTGTTCGATTGTATGTGTTCCGTCCTGAGTCTTAATTGTTCTATAGTAGTTTTTCTGAACTGACTTTGGTACACTGACAGAAATTGCATGGCTTCCTACTGCAGAGTCATTGCCATCACATTTTACTGTTGCTTTGATCGTCTCTACATCTCTTGCAGCAAGACCAGATGTTGTATACTGCACTTTTGTGAGATCTGTCGGTTCCCCGTAAGTTGTTGTCAATAATCCAACCTGAATCTTTCCTTTTGCATATGATTTCAGAATCAGTACGGAACCACCGCCTAATTTGATTGCCGGCTGGTAAGTATCATCTCCTGCAAATGATGCTGATGCTAAATAGAAGCCTGCATCTACCGGCATCTCTTTGCTGTAATATCCTTCAATTCCTGCTTCGATTCCTGCATATTTTACTTCTGCATCTGCGATTCTGTCGCCATTTGCATTATAAACTCCTGCTTTTAATCCGTGTGGATTACCATCATATCTTGCTGTCAAAGCTGATGGCTCAAATTTAATTTCTACTTCTTCTCGCTGAATTGTATATAATCTGCTAATTGGAAGTGCGAAATAATTTCCTCCCAATACATAAACACTTTCTGTGTACGCACCTGGCTCTAAACATGGAGTTGTTCCTGTATAAAGCTTTCCGCTTGTTGTCATTCCGACATAAAGTGTATGAACATTGTTTGTCTCCTGAACATCTCCGTCTACAATGTGTCCGCCGAAGTCAAATGCCTGCGCCTGACTGATTGTCAGTTTGTGCGCATTGTTGTCAAATTCCTGATCAAATGCAAGTTTTACATCTGATGTCTTTGGAGCGACTGTGAGAAGTCCTATTCCTAATGCTGTCTTATAGTTTTGGCTTGCTGTAACACCAACTGCTGTATATACTCCTGCTTCACTCGGAAGTTCGCCAAGAGATACTGTTGTGTCAAGTAGTCCCGGAGCAACTTGCTCGATCACATCGATTGCCTGCTGAATTCCGGCAACTATATCACTGATATCTTCCCCTGGAATTTTCTGTAAAATATCAGTCAGCTGACTGACTTTAAATTCTTTAATTCCAAGTGTGTCTGTAATAAATTTTTGAAGAGACAGGTTTCCGATAACCGGAATCTCTTTTCCTGCGATATCGTTGATTGTAATCTGAGATGCATCCACGCTCACATAAAGAGCTCCGTTTCCTGTCACACCACCAATGATTCCAATTACTTTTGCATCGGAAGGGTTTGATGAAAATACCGGTGCAAAACTTTCTCCGTATGTAATATTCTGAGAATTTACAGTTACAGAGGCTTTTCCTTTTTCAATTGTGATAACAGTACTTGCCTCACAAGGTTTATAATCGTCAGAGCCTTTGTAAGAGACTGTTACTGTCTGTTCTCCAAGCGCTCTTTCAAATTCGATTGTGAAGTCATCGATTGTATGTGCAATCGCAGTTCCCTCACCTGTGTTTAAAGAAGCGATGACTTTCTCATAGATTTCCTGCTTCATCGTCTCTTCTGTGTTATATTGTAATGTAACACCAGCATTCAATTCCAAAACTGAGACAGAACGCGGGTCTACAATCGTTACTGTAATTTCATCAGAACTAAAACTTCCATATTGGTCATTGCCGGCATATGTAATTTTAATCTGCTCTGTCTCTTTTGTTCCAAATTTATGATCTGTAAATCCATGCAAAAAGTCTGGTTCATAATTTACTTCCTGCCATTTCCCCCATGCTCCTGCATAGTACTGAATTGTCACATCATCTACTGTCAGGTCTGCCGGAACAGAAGCTCCTGCGTTGACCAAAGTGTTGAAGATATTTGACTCTGTTGTAGCCTGATCCATCCCATCACGGTATCCAACTGCATATACGCCATCTTCGTTTTTGTCATTTAACGCAAATCCTGTCTTTACAAGCGTTGCGCTTACTGAATATGTCTGATTTTCTCCTGCCTGATAAGATGCGCTTGCTGTCTGATTTGCAAAAGTGACATTATCAAGTGCTGTATCATTTACTTTAATCTCAGTTACCGCATAACCTGCATTGGGTGTTACTTCAATTGTAAATTCCTTGTTATTCTCTACCTTAACAGATGCATCACTGCTTTCGTTAATCTTAATTTTGGCATTTTCGACTGCTGTACTCTCTACTGTCGAATACTGTCTCAGTGTATATACCACTTTTACAGTTGTATCTGCCTGTACTGACGCTACTGTGTAAGTTCCGTTTTCATTTTGAGTCACGCCTTCTACAGTTACGTCATACCCGTCAATGTCTTTCACAGAAAATGTCACTGCTTCGTTTTGGTAAACCTTAGCAGATGATGCACTCTGTCCGTCGATCAACACTCCCCCTGCTTCATGTCCTTCGACTACAAAACCTACATTGTAGTAGATTTTAACTTGCATTGTCCCTGCATCTTTCCATTTTCCGAAAGGTTGCCGTGTCTGTACATCATACACATTTGACTGCAATGTGTGTGATTTTGTGATATCTACAGTCTGCCACTCATCCTGTGTCCCTGAAACCCGGAAACGATATTCAAGGGCAACCCCAAATGCATTTTGAAACTTTCCACGAAGATCTACCCCCGCTACTTTGTTCCCATGAAACTCTGCTTCATGTTCTGTCTGCTGTGTATTAGTATCTTCATCCTGTTGCTGTTGTTGATCCACCTGCTCTGTCGTCTCTTCCTGTGACTGCACTTGCTGTTCTGTCGTGCTCTGTGGCTCAGTCGCTGTCACATCTTCCGCAAATACGGTCGTCGGCACATTGCTTAATGTCAGCGCAAGTGTTAGTACAAGTGCAAGCAGACGCTTTGTCTGATTCTTTTTCATTACAGTACGTTCTCCCTTCTAATGTAATAATGTTCTGTTCTTGATTGTGGTAAAATTCCTGAAATGGTATTTTTTCCCAATGTTCATTATAAATATGAAAATCTATTGTTTTCAACACTTTCTCGGGTTTATGACGTTTTTCTCGTTTTTTTACATTTTTGTCGAGCAACCGGATTATTTGTCGTCAAATCACCTGTGTATTTTTCAAAAATCAAAATATGTATATTGCAAAATGTCGAATTAAACAAACCAAGATTTACACTTCGTATCAACCATGTTAAAATGTAACAATCACAATACTTGACAGATGTAGGAGTATACATACACATGCACTTTAAAAAGCTTTATTTAAATTTTTTTCCAGACAAAAAGTCGGGCGTCAATTGATCACTTTATAATACATACTTTGGATGCTGAGATTCATAAACTTATTGATGAAGTACATCCTCATTATCTGACCATTCCTGGAATTGAGCCGGGAATAAACAATTCCGGCACTGAATCTTATGACGGCAGAATGGTGAAACATGGTTCATCGCAGCTCCATGAGACTTGTGAGGTAAACCAGCTTATCCTTACAAACACCAACGAGACTTGCGAGCAATTGAACTTAACTTCTTATGTAGAATTCTGCTTCTTATTTCGAGTCAGGGACCGGTCGTGGTATGGGATTCCGCGATTCCTGTCAGGATCTGCTTGGATTCGTACACTTGATCCCAGATTGCGCGCGCCAGAGAATTCTCGACATTGCAGCGACACAGTTTGAAGATGGAAGCGGATTTAATGATGATCCACTGTGACTGATTGCAGGTACTGCTGCCTATATCAAAGAGACCGGGGATCTGTCTATCTTAGATGAAATGGTAGACTTCAACAATGATTCTGCACTTGCGAAACCATTATCAGAACATCTGAAACGTTCCTTTGACGGTCTGGAAATAGGTCCTTGTATTCCATCAAATATGGATGGATTTACGGCAACTCGTAAGTACCGCAATGCAGTGTATTACATCACAGTAAAGTACCCGAATCATGTAGAAGAAGTGATGGGATAAGAAATCCCCATCACTTCTCCATAGAATCATATTTCTCACGGTATTTTTTCGGTGTCATTCCATATTCTTCTTTAAACAGTTTATGGAAATGACTTGAATTTTCATACCCGACTTCTACAACAATCTGCTCTATCAGCGTGTCTGTCTCCGTCAGGAGATAGGCCGCCTGGAGTATACGTCTTCTCTGCAGATATTTTGTAAAGGTATAAGGGGAATACTGGCAAGCCAAACGCATGAATGTGCTCCTCAACCACACCATATACTAAATTCAAAAATTATAAAGACATAATCTTCTCTAAATGCTTTTCTGGATTTGTTCCAATCACATACCGTTTCTTTTTCATGCTTAACGGACGGCTTCCTACCTCTAAAATTTTTAACATATTCAAAGCCAGTTTTCTTATAATGTTCAGATTATAGGATGCCTGCTTTTCTAATGTGTGATTCCCATCTTCTCGAAAGGTTACATCTAAATGCCAATGATAGCTTTCTATCATCCAATGACCACGCACAGCTCGCTCTGCTTCTTCTATATTGGTCGACAGGCTGCTTATGAAATATCTTTCTTCTACTGTTGTACTGCCATCTGTCCCTGCTATTGTATTACGAGTCATGATAATGCTTTTTAATCCTGCCCATTCTTTCTTCCGGCTTAACCAGCTGATGTCTTCTGTCTGCCAGTATTCCCGTTTCTCAAGGTTCCCCCTGGCCTTTTCTATCCGGTTTTTATAAGCGCATTTCTCACGAAGTTCTTTATCTGCAAAATATTCCCTCACATCTTCCAGAAGACTCCCCTGGTTTGCCTTTAATGCCAGAACATAATCCGCACGCTTTTGGCGGATTTTCTTTACAATAGCCACCTGGGTTCCCATGGCATCTGTTGTTATGATTGTCCCTTTTATATTCAGATGGTCCAACAGTTCTGGGATTGCTTTGATCTCATTTGTTTTTTCTTCTACTCGTTTCTGTCCCAGGCAAAAGCCTCTTTCATCTACAGCACTGACAATATGATTCGGTCTCTGGTTCTTATTTCCGTTCCCTCTCTGGGTTTTTCCGTCAATCGCAAGCAGGCGCTTTACTTTCTCCCCCTCATCGCTGCTTAACATTTCATTCCACTTTTGCTGAAAACTTTCCAGAAATTCAGTGGGCACCATTGCAAAAACTCTTTGGAGTGTATCATGGGAAGGGATTCCATTTGGAAGTTCCAGATAATTTTGCAAAAAATCTTCATGTTCTTTTCCAAACATCTCAATCTCTACCCAATCATCTGCATTTGCAAGCGTAGCAAAAAATACAAGCAGGATAATATCCGCCATCTTATGCAAAACTTTCTTCTCCTGTCTTATGTCCATCACCGTACCTGCATAGTCTAAAATCTCTTTCATAGGAACACCCCATCCTTTTTTCTTTGATTATATCAAAAAATCCGGACAGGGTGTTCATAATTTATTCATTCATGCGTTTGTCGTGGGAATACTGGGTCATAAGACGGCTCACATAATAGCATGGAAGATTATGATGTTCGCAAAACTTGTTAAGCGATGCCGTCTGATAGCTCTCCTCTATGTATCTTAATGCTTCCAGCACAATCTGACTTTCATAGGAAGATGGGGAGCCGACTGTGATCGTATACGTTCTATTTGATAATTCCATCAGCAGAACTCCCATCGTTGCCTGCAAAATTCTCTTGCTGTTTCTCGTCTGATTCAAAAGACTTCGTGTCATATTCTCCAACAGATTCTGAGCGTCCGGCAAATCCTGCAAATGAAAATGCAAAAATTCCTTATCCTCCACATCATTTTCCGCCGCTTTTTTTATAAAACGCCGAAGCGCCGTATCTTCGTTCAGCATGCTGAGCGGATATTGTAAAAACTCCGGAAGAACAAATATTTTAATTCCAATATCGTTATACCCCGAGGCGCTTGCTGAATGCGGTGTTCCCTGTTTGATAAACAAAACATCATCTGCTTCCAACTTAACTTCTGTCTTATCGATAATATGTGTCGCCGAACCACTGAACATATATATTATTTCCATGTATTTATGCGTATGCTCCGGGATATCTACAAATCTCGGCTGTTTCATAATATCGATCATAGCCCCTTCGCGAATCATCTTGTCCGTATCTATGACGGAACTTCCTTTTTTTATCACATAAGGCGCTAGCACGTTTTTCTCATTTTTAATAAATTCTTCTTCCTTACTGTCTATCTTTTTCAAATATTCCAATAATTTCCGTTTCACAAATTTTCTCCTAGACTTGTTTTTGCAAATTATAGCACAATTTTTTTTCTTTCTCTATAATTACTTCCTTTTTGTACAAAAAAATAACCGCTTTTACCATTTATTTCCTTTTTTTGCAAAAATCAACGGTTTTTTTGCAATTACCGTTCTAGCGGATTTACAAAAAATATATTATACTACTACTGTATAAGCGATTTATCACAATCGTTTTCCAAAACTTTATACGCACTTAAAACAAGAAAACCGGACATCTTACCCCTTCTCAACGTGTCCGGTTTTTTGTTATCTATTTTTAAATAAATCTCCCTAAGAATCCATATATTCCATTGGATTCACCGGTTCCCCATCTTTTAGCAGCTGAAAATACAAATTACAACCTTCCACACTGTAATATTTTGTAGGCTCACTTAAGTATCCTACCAGTTCGCCTTGCTCCACATAATTTCCTTCCTGTACCGGAACTTCTTTCAATTGCCCGTAAACAGCCTCATAGCCATTTCCAAGGTCCATCGTCACCGTGTTCCCCGTCTGCGCATTGACCTCCACTGATTTTACAATTCCTCTTGCAGATGCCGTTACCTCTGTTCCAACTTCTCCCCCGATAATCAATGCCGGATTGTATTTGTATTGATCCAGCGTAGAAAAATAAATCGTCTTATCCATGCTGTAATTCATCAACACATTTCCATCCACAGGCCATGCAAGCAGATCATTTTCTGAAAATGCCAGCGCATCTGGCTGTGTTGCCGTTGGTGAGGTCTGATTCTGTCTCTGCTCTGTCTGTGTTTGTGTCTCTTCTTTTTGTTTTTCTGTCTCCTGTGCTTTGTTCTGAATTGCCTGACTGTTTGTCGTTTGGCTCTTTTCTGTCTCTTTAATGTCTTTTTGTTTTTCTTCAGTATCAGTTTTTTCTTCCGCCTTTGCCAGCTGTCTGCTCATATCTCTCTTATAACGGCTGAATGTAAAAAATCCCACTAACGCAATTACCGCCACAAAACAAATGACCAGACCGACCGCAGCACCTTTCCCTCTTCTTGAAGGTCCTAGATTATTTTTCATATTTATCACCTCTGACTATATTTTTGCCAGAAAATGATACGCTTATTCTACATTCAACAAAATTTCCGCGACCTCTTTCATTTCTGTTCCCTCGTAGAAATACTGCAAAATTTCATCGTATTTTTTACCTTCTTTTGCCATCTCATTTGCCGTATTTTGGCTCATCCCAAGTCCATGACCAATTCCTTTTGTCGTCACACGCATCTTTCCCTCAAACTCCTGCAGTTCAAAGCAGCTGGACAACAATCCATATGTATCCCGAAAGGTTTCTCCGTTCAAAGTCTCCTCGCCCACTTTTACTCCGGTCACATATCCGGCGCTGTCCTGAGAAGTAATTTGCGCTCCCGCTGCTTTGATGAGCTTACTTTCCATCTGCCCGTCCGCTTCCACATCCTTCGGACACTCCTTCATCTGCAGATACGGATACTCATCCGTCCCAAGTACTTCTTTGCCAATTCGAGTTTTTCCATTGCTTAACTGATGGAACGGCACCATTGCCAGTTGGCCATTGTACATCACAACTTGTCCATCGGTCTCATTCCAAACACGCTCCAGTTTTTTATAATTTTTCTGAAATGCACTCCTGCCCCATTGATTTTTCATATCAGATTTCGTAAAAAAGCGCTCCGTCATAACTGCTTTCTCTCCTTGTTCCTCAATTTTTTTATAGATAGTTGTCCGAACAATGACAGCCTGTGCTTTCAATGCCTCCTCTTCAAAATCAACTGAAATCTCTTTTGCCAGCGTTCCAATACAGTACTCTTTCAACGGAACCTCTTTTGTTCCAGACTCCGTTTTTACTTTAATATAACCATTTTTTCCGTCTTGATTTGCCTCTATGCTTTTCCCATTCATAAATATGGTAATAATATATGGCAATAATACAATAATCACAAATACCGCGCATATTTTTTTTATTTTCCGTTTCATACAAACAAGCCTCCCATACTTTATTGTATGAGAGGCTTATCTCTTTTATGAGTTTCTTTTTCTTACAAGTACCACTGCACCTGCTGCTGTCATCGCAAGCATCCAGCCAGCTGCCGCTGTTGCATCTCCTGTCTTCACCGGTTTTTTGTCCTGAGAAGGATCTTTCTTATTTGTATCACCTTTTGAAGGATTCTGAGGATCCTTTGGATCTTCTTTTCCAGGCTCGTTCTTTCCTTTTACTTTCACTGTAAAATCTGCACTCGCTGTCTTGCCTTCTGGATCTGTCACAGAGATTGTCACGATAACATCTGTGTCCTTCTTCGGCGTTGTCACTGTTCCATCTAATGCGATAATACCTTCCGGATTTACTTTTGTAATCTGGATCTTATAGCCTTCTGGGACTTTCGGAAGAACAAGTTCTGTCTCTCCCTTTGTAATCACTGTCGGTACTTTCTGTCCTGCAATAATTTCATCTAAGATATCCTGCGCTGTCGGAGCTTCCGGTTTCACATCCATTTTCTTAAAGTTTGCTGTCAGTGTTGTGTTTGCTGTCACTGCAAATGTATATGGATTGGAACTACTTACTTCTTTTCCGTCTGTATCTGTCCAGTTTACAAACTCATATCCTTCATTTGCTGTCGCTGTCACAGTCGCATTCATGCCATCTTCATAGACACCATCTTCTTTGTCCATAGAGACAGTTCCCATCGCTTTTTCACTATCTTTTACATTTACAGAGACCGTATACTTCTTAACCGGTGTCTCTTTTTCTTCCACTGTAACCTTGACTATCGCTTTCAATCCATCTGGATTCGCAATTCCTTCCGGTAGAGTTAAAGCGCCTTCCAATACATATGTCTTACATTCCTGTGCATTGTAAGTTCCTTTCTCCCATGTCACATCTACTTCTGCTGTCTCGTTCTTTCCATATGTGACAGATACTTTTTCCGGCAGATCCAAATCTTCAAATGCAGTTCCCTGTACAACGGTAATATCATCTAGTTTTTCCACATCTGTGATGTTTTTGTCTTCTGTCTCACCAGTCTTTTCAAACTTCGCAATCAAAGCTGTATTTCCATTCACCTTGAACGTATACTCTGCTTTTTCAGATACTTTCTCGCCGTTTGGACGATACCATCCCTCAAATGCGTACCCTTTATCCGGTGTCGCTGTAACCGTCACAGATTCTCCTGCTGACACATCTTTACCACCGCTTACTTTTCCACCTGTTTCTGCTTCCACATATACGGTATAAATCTTATCGGTTACTTTTTTATCTGCAATATTGAATTCAGATACGGTTACCCAGCCATCATTTGACTGAGTTGCAACAAACTTGAATCCGTATACCATTTGTTTGTCGAACGTAAATGCTTTCTCTGATTTGTCAGCCGCAAATGTCTTATCTTTTGCAACCTCTACCCATTTTCCGTCCTTTTCAGTCTGAATATAAAGAGACGCCTTTGTTACCTGACCACTGTTCGTGTCCTGACGTGGAGCAAATAACACTTGATTAATTTCATATCCTTTATCAAATTTAACTTCTGCCCAGATACTTCCATCTGCACCTTTACCTGTTCCGGCTGCTCCGGCACTTGTCGGAACTTTGTCTTTTGTAGCCTGAGACCAGTCAGAGTGCCAGTGTGTAGAAGAACTGTTATCAAATGCCATGCCTATGACACCTTCTTTTCCACCACCTTGTGAAGTCGGAGTCTCTGACTCTGCTGTTCCGGTCCAAGCCGCTTTATTATAAATATCCTGTTCCGGTTCTTTTGCTGATACAACTACATTATCAATCACCGCAGAGACTGTCTCTGTCTTAGAACCGATTCTTTCCAGCGGCAGTGCAAATGTGGCATTGGTAATATTCTCTTTTTTCACCATGTCATTGTGAATGAATTTTCCTTTTGCATCCGCAACAAACTCGCCATTTACATACAGACTTGTCTTCTGCTGATCGGTTGTGATTGTAATAGTTACATTCTTTCCTACCGGAAGCTCATAGTCAAAATAGTAATTGTAAAGCTCTCTTGTAAATCCTAATTTGCCATCTTCCATAATTCGGATATCGTGTGTTCCATATGCCGCGTCAGACTCAAATAAGATATCACCCGGTTTTGCCGGCTCTTCCAACTTAATGTCAAATGACAATTGGTTTCCATTTCCAAGCTCTTCAATCGGTGATGTCACATAACTTTCGCCATCTTTTAATACCAATGCGTTTTCTTTTACTTCCGCATTCTTTCCTTCTTTCAGATCACGTTTGTTCTCCGAACCGTCTTTTAAGCCATCTTCGAAATCATAGCTTTCGTAATTTTCACCTTTTTTGTCTTCCTGATAATAAGGATTTGTATTCGGTCCTGTTCCTTTATCGGTTGCTAATTTTGCAAGCGCATCTGCACTTCCTTTTTCCTTACCAGTTGCAGCCCATGTCTTCTCCGCATAAAATGGAAGTGCATCAAAGAAACGCCAGTATAAATCAGATTCGCTTAATCCGGACGCTCTCTTGTCAATGTTATCGCTCCAAAGTGCAAATGCTGCCCCGAGCATCTGGTCATCGCCCGCCGGAACATACTTGTATGCTCCGCCTTTTACTCTTACTTTATTTGCCTCAAACTCATTAAAAATTCGCTCTACATTTAACAAATCTCCATACGCATTTGCACGTGCTTTACTTCCATCTGGAACCATGTAGCCAAAATTATCAATTGTGTTGATGAGATCATATCCCATATTGTACATTTCGATTCCATCTGCCCAGTCGGCTGACCAAAGATTCATCTCCACATTTTCAATAGCTTCTTTATCAATCTCTGTCACCGGATTATCTTTGATCCATGTAAGGCCGCCCCACATACGCACTGTATTTGTCTCTTTTACATGAGGAACCAGATCATTTACAAATCCGCGGTACGCTTTGTAATCTGCCAAAAATTCGTCTGCACCGATATGTACGGTTGTCTCACTATCAAATGTTGGATTGTCACCCTTTGTATAATCATCAAAAATTTCTTTGATTTTTTCTTTTGTCTCTGTCTTAGAAACGTCAAGATGATCTACCAGTGGTCTGTTTGCATTTAAAGACGAAACTTTATTTTTTACCATCAGATCCGGCCATATCTTTGTAAATGAAGTTGCATGTGCCGGCACGTCAATCTCAGGAACAATATTCATGCCAAGAGCTCTCTCGTCCTGAATAAATTGTCTGAAATCTTTCTTAGAGATCGAGTAGTCTTTCGCTGTAGGTGTCTCCCCTTTTTCATTAGAAAGTCCGGATTCCAGACGGAAGGCCTCATAAGCTTTAAATGCCTCATTTTCCTGAGCGCCCTTTCCGTAATCCTCCAGGAAAATGTAGTTATCTG
Organism: Faecalimonas nexilis; assembly: GCF_059731825.1. Classification (NCBI taxonomy): domain Bacteria; kingdom Bacillati; phylum Bacillota; class Clostridia; order Lachnospirales; family Lachnospiraceae; genus Faecalimonas; species Faecalimonas nexilis. The sequence continues at coordinate 3,619,248 of NZ_AP029189.1, forward strand.
ACAAATGTGCCTGGAAATCGTTCATTTTATAATAGCGCATCGTTCTTGTAACTTCTTTCATCATCTCCAAAGAAACCGGCTTACGAGCAACGTCAAACAAGAATCCACGCGTCTCAAAACGAGGATAATCACGCATCTGCCCAACATTGTATCTCTCATTGTTTTCTTTATACATCTGAAGGATTGTCTGCATGCCATACATGTTACCTGTGGTGTCAACAGATGCAACATTGATACGGTCTTTTTGAATATCCATCGTATATCCTTCTTCTCCGAGAAGCTCATCCGGCGCTTTCAGCTCAAAGTTGAATGCATTCGCCTCAGCCCCGCCTTTTTTCGCTGTCAGCTTGATTCCCGTGAAATCCTCATAATCACTTACAAACTCATCTACAACATCTTTTAATTTATCATCTGTATAGGTAACTGTCTTTAGGGAAGATACCGCTATCTTCTCCGTCGAGTCCGAATACCACTCCTGAATCTCCGGAATTACAGTTGGTTTGGCATTCTTACCATCTGCCTGAGTCTTTGTTCCTTTGACAATATAATCAACATCTTTCGTTTCTTTCCCTTTTCCTGTTGCAGTCTCTGTTACAACATAAGATACCTTTACAGTCTTGTCCGTCAACGGATGTACGATTTTCCCATTATCCCCAATAATCTGCTCAAAATCTGCTCCGTTTAGTTTTACCGAAAAACCAGCCGGAACTACAGGCATCTCAAGTGTATCTACATCTGCCGCAATTGTCTTACTCTCAGCTTCAATAGCTTCTACTACCGAATCCAGAGTCGCTCCCTGCTCTGCCTGATCGTTGGAATACACCTCCATCTCCAAAATTCCGATATTATTCCATTCTGCTGCTTCCGCAACAAAATTACAAAGCTTCAGTTCTTTTGCCTCAATCGGCTGGTCCAGTCGAATGACAACTTCGTTTTTATATCCTTCTCCCTGCTTTGTATTTGTAAAACTCTTCGCAGTCTTCTCTTCACCATTTTTATCTATATATTTTATATCAAAGCTTTTTACATTAGATGGCTGCGGCGCCACATCTCTTTCCAAAAAGTGAATCTTAATCTCTTTCACAGAAGTCAGTCCTGCAAATTTGGAATTTAACCAAATATTGGTTGTCGGTGTCTCGTAGTCACTCGCCCAACGATTCGCCTTATCAGTCTTGCCGTCTTTTACTTTATCTGCGGTAAATTGTGTATTTTTCTCCACACTGGAAGCCGTAACAGTCGCATTCGCCATATGATTTTTATTTGGAGTCGCATCTGCAACCTCCACCAACTCACTGTACACCTCAATCTCATTGATTCCTACATTCTTCCAGTTGATTGTTCCCTGGTCTGCCGAAAGTACAGTTACTTTTACTTTTGTCGCTTTATGATTCTTATCTAATTGAATCACTTCTTTTTGTTTTGCCTTGGCAGTCTTTTTATAAACCTCTGTATATTTTCCGTTTTCTTCTAATTCAATTTTATAGCTTAAAATATTCTGTGCTTCATCTGTTCTCTCAAAATTAATATTAATCTGGCGTACTGTCTTCTCACCGTCCAAATCAATTTCAATCCATTCATTATCTGCCTTGTTCTGTGCAGTTCCCCAACGGGTAGCCATATCACCATCCACAGCTTTTGCTGGCGATGTATCAATCTGATCACTCACCTCATAACTACTCGCCGTCACATTGCATCCTTTTGCGAGATTTAAGTTCTCTGCTGCCTGTACCGGTCCCATATCAACCAAAGCGATATTTGCTATCATAACCGTTGCCAGCAATCCACTTACAACCTGTTTCTTTTTCATTCTCCTCTTTATCTCCTTTCCTTTTCTACATAGAATTGCTAAAAAAGACCAAAGTATCCCTCTCTCATTCAAAGTCTACCCTGGTCTTGCCTAATTCAATAGTAACAATCCTATCTGCCTGTCTCAATTATTTCTATAATAACAAATTTCATCTATTATTTCTATATTTTCTATATTTTTTCTATTTTTTTAGTTGATATGCACAATTTAAATTGCACGTTTTTATTCAACTTTCCGCAATCACTTTAATCTACAGTGACTGCGTCTCGATTTGTTTTAAAATACATAGCTCTTGCAATTTTGCTCTTTTCAAGATACCCTTGCATCTCAAGATTTCCAAGCACTTGCTTTCTCAAATACGTAGAATCACTGATTCCCAAGTGCTCTGCAATCTCCGAAACTTTATGAGCCCGGTGATAGCAAAAAGAAAGAACCTTATCATCATAATCAGTCCCACTCTGTACCGGCACAAAATTCAGAACTGGAAGATTGTTATCTTCCACTCCATCCATATAGGTCAAATCTGGTAATACAAGCGTAAAATGATCCGATGAAGAATAAATATATGGTCGATGCATTTCATCTGCCATTTTATACTCTTCCACAATTTTATCAAATCCTGTACCGGCCGCCTCCATCACATTACAGCTTACTAAGACAGCTGTAATCAGTTCATTTCTTCTTTTCGAAATAATACCTGATAAGTCATACGTTTTTCCTATCTTTTCGCCTCTGTAAAAACTTCCCGGAGAGGAAATTTCCAATCTGTCCTTAAACATATCAACTTGAATCTGTGTCCCATCAAGAAAATAATCCCGATGTGCAACGGCATTAATTACCCCTTCAAATAATGCTCTCTGTGGGTATGCATCGATATTTTTTCTAGTATCTCCAAGTTTAATCATAGAATGATTCATTCTCTGCGTGACAAATTCCATAATGTAATTGATGACATCCAAAATATTTCCTGAAAAACGATTGATTGTTACAATTCGTTCGCTCCCCTTGTTAAATCCAGAAAATACAGAACATTGCACCTCTGTCTTTTTATCTTGATAATCATCAGCAAACAACGTTGCTCCATTCGCAAGAAAACCTTCCTCATCATAAAATCCCATTGATTGCAATGCTTTTTCTGATAACTCTTTTCCATTATTGTGTGAAGTGTAAAACTGACGAAGCTTTTTAAACTTGGACACATCATATTTTACATCTGATGTCAAAATATCATATTGCGTATTTTTACTTTTCACACTCATTTCTATAATTTCTTCATAAGTTGCTCCATTTGTAAAACCATCTCTTCTCATAAAAATAGATGGGATATTTTTATATTTTAAAATGATTGGTTTGACAGCAGATTCCAGTACTCTTACACGTATCAGAAATCGTTCTTTACCTTTGATTTCATAACGAATAAAAGAGGGTTCCATCCGTGGTCTCGGCACCAAATGTTCATTGACCTGGTTATTGAAATAATTACGTTCATTATCTGCCGCACTTCTATCAAACCCAATCAATTTATTTGTTTTATCCTCTACTCCAATATAAAACTCTCCGCCCTGAGCATTTACAAATCCTGCGATTGTCTTCAGCCATCCTACTACATCGTCTCTGTTTAATTTGCTCTTGCACTCAAATTTGTCGTTCTCCAGTTGTATATCGTCTATCACTTCTTCCAAATACATCTAATCACCTCACCTATTTTCTCTACGATTATTTTACTTCAAGCTCACTTCAAAGTCAACTTCAAGCTTACTTCAAAGTCACTTCAAAGTAATTTGAAGTGAGAGTTCACACAATTAGTTTTCCACAAAAAAAGATTTCAAACCGGTAGTTTTCCCCACCGATTCAAAATCTTTTTCTTTCAACTTTTCTATTATTCTACATCTGTCACTTCCACTGTGACTTTATCCAGTTTCCAAATATCATCTACATATTCCTGAATTGTTCTGTCTGATGTAAACTTACCACAAGATGCTGTCTGGATCAGCGCCATCTTAGACCATCTGTCCTGATCTCTGTAAGCTTCTTCCACACGTTTCTGTGCTTCTGCATAGCTTCTGAAATCTTTCAAGATAAAGTAAGTGTCGGCTCTGTCGCTGCTGTTTGTATTCAGCAGAGAGTTGTACAGATCTCGGTAAAGTTCTCTGTCACCGTTTCCGTAAGTTCCGTCTACAAGCTGGTCTACCACACGTTTGATATCCCAATCATTAAAGTAAATGTCAATCGGATTGTATCCGCCATTGTTCTCATAGTTAATAACTTCATCGGAACTCAACCCGAAAATAAATGCATTTTCCATTCCGACTTCTTCCACAATCTCCACGTTTGCGCCGTCCATTGTTCCAAGTGTCGGAGCGCCGTTTAACATAAACTTCATGTTTCCGGTTCCGGATGCTTCTTTTGATGCTGTAGAAATCTGTTCACTGACATCTGCTGCCGCGAAGATCAGCTCTGCATTGGATACTCTGTAATCTTCGATAAACACAACTTTAATCTTTCCGTTGATGCTTCTGTCATTATTAATCACATCTGCGACAGAATTGATCAGCTTGATCGTCTGTTTTGCGCGTATATATCCAGCCGCCGCTTTTGCGCCAAAGATAAATGTTCTCGGATAGAATGACATCTCCGGATGCTCTTTGATCTGATTGTACAGATACATCACATGTAAAATGTTCAATAACTGACGTTTGTACTCATGAAGTCTCTTCACCTGAACATCAAAGATAGAGTTCGGATCTACTTCAATTCCGTTGTGTTCCAAAATATATTTCGCAAGACGAACTTTATTTTGATACTTGATCTCCATAAATTCTTTTCTCGCTTTTTCATCTTCCACAAGTGGTTTCAGTTTTTCCATCTCCTGCAAATCTGTGATCCATCCTTTTCCGATATGAGCTGTAACCCAGTCAGCGAGAAGCGGATTACCATGCAGCAAGAAACGTCTCTGAGTAATACCGTTTGTCTTATTGTTAAATTTCTCCGGCATCATCTCATAGAAATCTTTCAGTTCCTGATGTTTTAAAATCTCTGTATGCAGTTTTGCCACACCGTTTACAGAATATCCTGCTACGATCGCAAGATGCGCCATCTTCACCTGTCCATCATATAAAATCGCCATACTGCGTACTTTATCTTCATTGCCAGGATATTTTGCACGGATTTCATTTACAAATCGGCGATTGATCTCTTCCACAATCTGGTAAACACGAGGTAGCAGTCTCTGGAACAAGTCGATTGGCCATTTTTCAAGCGCTTCTGCCATGATCGTATGGTTTGTGTAAGCACAAGTCTTCGTCGTAACCTCCCACGCTTCATCCCATTCCAGTCCATGCTCATCCATAAGCAGTCTCATAAGCTCTGCAACCGCAACTGTAGGATGCGTATCATTCATCTGAATCGTCACTTTTTCGTAGAACTTATGGATATCATCATGGTCTCTCAAATATTTGTCAACGGCTTCCTGCAAACTTGCAGAGATAAAGAAATACTGCTGTTTCAGACGAAGCTCTTTTCCCGCATAATGGTTATCATTCGGATACAGTACCTCTACAATCGTCTTTGCAAGATTCTCCTGCTCTACAGCTTTTTGATATTCTCCACGGTCAAATGAATCCAAATGGAAGTCTGTGATTGCCTTCGCATCCCAGATGCGAAGTGTATTTACAAGGTTATTGTTATATCCGACAATCGGCATATCGTATGGAATCGCAAGGACAGACTCAAAATTCTCCTGAATAAACATATCCTTTCCTGTCTTTGGATCTTTTTCCACACGGATATTTCCTCCGAAACGCACCTCTTTTGCGTATTCTTCACGTCGGATTTCAAATGGATTTCCTTCTTTTAACCAGTTATCCGGTGTCTCGACCTGATATCCATTCTCTATTTTTTGTTTGAACATACCGTAATGATAGCGGATTCCGCAGCCATAGGCTGCGTATCCCAAGGTTGCAAGTGAGTCAAGAAAGCATGCTGCCAGACGCCCGAGTCCGCCATTTCCAAGTGCCGCATCTGGTTCTTGATCTTCAATCACATTCAGATTGATTCCCATCTCCTCCAATGCTTCCTGCACTTCTTTATAGTCAGTCAAATTGATCAGGTTGTTACCCAAAGCTCTTCCCATCAAAAATTCCATAGACATATAATATACAGTTTTTGGGTCATCTTTTTTATATTGTTCCTGTGTCATCAGCCATCTGTCGATGATATCATCTTTTACAGCATAAGACACTGCCTGAAACAATTGCTGCTGTGTTGCTTCCTCTACTGTCTTTCGATACAGTCTTTTTACATTGCTTTTTACAGTTTTTTGGAATTCCACCTTATCAAATTTTTCACGGTACATAATCACAACCTCCTATTTTTCTACTCCCATAGTCATAGTTTCACCGTTGATGTTCCATTCTTTTTTGTATCCGCCAGGTGTTCCTTTGATTACTTCTGTAGCCAAAACTTCTCCGCCAATTTCAGTTTCATATTTTTCAAATACAGCCTCTGCCTTTTCTGTTCCCTGATAATATAGTTTAATCTTATCTGTCACTTCAAAGTCTGCTTCTTTTCTCATTGTCTGAATCTTGCTGATCAGCTCTCTGACAAACCCCTCTTCCAGCAATTCTTCTGTCAGGTTTGTGTCTAAGACAACTGTGATTCCATTATCACTCTCAGATACATAGCCTTCCATCTGAGCTGTATCGATCAAAAGATCCTCTCTGAACAATGTCACTTCCTGTCCATTTACGTCCAATTTCAAAGCTTCTGTCGCATTCAGTTCATCCATTGCCTGATTTCCGTCTAAGTTTGCTAAAGCTTCTTTGATTCCGCCCAGTAATTTACCGTATTTCGGTCCTACTGTTCTCATCTGTGGTTTAAATGTATAAGAAGTAAAGTTTCTCACATCATCTGTGAATTCCATCTCTTTTACGTTCAACTCTTCTTCCACGATTTCCTGATAAAATTCAGGTAATACTACATTTGATTTTACAAACATCTTTCCAATTGGCTGACGGTTCTTGATATTTGCTGTATTACGGCACGCACGTCCCATAACAACCAGTTTCAGAACTTCGTCCATGTTTGCTTCCAAATCTTTATCGATATAAGCCTCGTTTGCAGCTGGATAATCACATAAGTGAATACTTTCCGGAGCATTTGCATCAATGCTTCTTACAAGATTCTGGTAAATGTCTTCTGTCATAAACGGAATCATCGGTGCAGCCACTTTTGCCACTGTCACAAGTGCTGTGTAAAGTGTCATATATGCGTTGATCTTATCCTGCTCCATTCCTTTTGCCCAAAAACGTTCACGGCTTCTTCTTACATACCAATTACTCATATCATCTACAAAATCCTGCAATGCTCTTGCACTTTCCGGAATTCTGTAGTTTGCAAGATTATCATCTACTGTCTTGATCAGTGTGTTCAGTTTTGACAGTAACCATTTATCCATAACAGATAATTTATCATATTCCAAATTGTATTTTGTTGCGTCAAATTGGTCGATTTCCGCATAAAGTACGAAGAATGCGTAAGTATTCCACAATGTACCCATGAATTTACGCTGTCCTTCCACAACCGCTTTTCCGTGGAAACGGTTCGGCAGCCATGGCGCGCTGTTTACATAGAAATACCAACGGATTGCATCTGCTCCGTATGTCTCTAATGCATCGAACGGATCGACTGCATTTCCTTTGGACTTACTCATCTTCTGTCCGTTCTCATCCTGTACGTGTCCGAGAACGATAACATTCTTATAAGGCGCTTCATTGAAGATCAATGTGGAGATCGCAAGCAATGAGTAGAACCATCCACGAGTCTGGTCAACCGCCTCTGAAATAAAGTTTGCCGGGAACTGCTGCTCGAATAATTCTTTGTTCTCAAATGGATAGTGGTGCTGTGCAAATGGCATTGCTCCACTGTCAAACCAGCAGTCGATTACTTCCGGAACACGGTGCATCTCTTTTCCACAATGCGGACACTTGATTGTCACAGCGTCGATAAATGGGCGGTGAAGTTCGATGTCATCCGGACAGTTGTCGGACATCTCTTTTAATTCTGCAATGCTTCCAATTGAATGCATATGTCCACATTCACATTCCCATACATTTAACGGAGTTCCCCAGTAACGGTTACGGCTGATTCCCCAATCCTGAACATTTTCAAGCCAATCGCCGAAACGTCCTTTTCCGATGCTCTCCGGAATCCAGTTAATCTTGTTGTTGTTTCTGATCAAATCTTCTTTTACCGCTGTCATCTTGATGAACCATGACTCACGTGCATAGTAGATAAGCGGTGTATCACAACGCCAGCAGTGTGGGTAGCTGTGCTCGAAATTCGGAGCATCAAATAAAAGATTTCTCTTTTCCAGATCTTCTAATACAAATGGGTCTGCTTTTTTACAGAATGTTCCTGCCCAAGGTGTCTCTGCTGTCATCTCACCTTTTTCATCTACTAACTGTAAAAATGGAAGGTCATATTTACGTCCTACCTGAGCATCATCCTCACCAAATGCAGGAGCAATATGAACGACACCTGTACCGTCTGTCAATGTTACGTATGTGTCACATGTCACATAGTATGCTTTTTTATTCAGTTCCACAAATGGGAATAATGGTTCGTATTCTTTTCCTTCTAAATCTGTACCGACATAGCTTTCCAATACTTCGTATGCAGGAGTTCCCTCTTCCGCAAGATTTCCAAGTACTGTGTCAAGCAATGCCTCTGCCATATAGTATGTGAATCCGTCTGCTGCTTTTACTTTTACATAAGTCTCATCTGGGTTCACACAGAGAGCCACGTTTGACGGCAATGTCCAAGGTGTTGTTGTCCATGCCAGAATATAAGCGTCTTCGTCTTTTACTTTAAATCTTACGATTGCGGATTTCTCTTTGACATCTTTGTAACCCTGCGCTACTTCGTGGCTGGAAAGCGGAGTTCCACAACGCGGACAGTAAGGTACAATCTTGTATCCTTTATATAACAATCCTTTATCCCAAATCTGTTTTAATGCCCACCATTCTGATTCAATGAAATCGTTGTGGTAAGTTACATATGGATTTTCCATATCTGCCCAGAAACCAACAGTCGCAGAGAAGTCTTCCCACATCCCTTTATATTTCCAGACACTCTCTTTACAGTGTGCGATAAATGGCTCCAAACCATACTCTTCAATCTGTTCTTTTCCGTCTAATCCAAGCATCTTTTCCACTTCAAGCTCTACCGGAAGTCCGTGTGTATCCCATCCTGCTTTTCTAGGTACCATGTACCCTTTCATTGTACGGTATCTCGGAATCATATCCTTGATAACACGAGTCAACACGTGGCCGATATGCGGTTTCCCGTTCGCTGTCGGAGGTCCGTCATAAAACGTATATGTCTCCCCCTCCTTACGATTTTCCATACTCTTCTCAAAAATCTTGTTATCAGCCCAAAACTTTTCCGTCTTCTTTTCACGATCTACAAACTTTAAATCTGTGGATACCTTCTGATACATTTCTTCTTCCTCCTTCTTATTTGGGGACGTAGTATTTTTCAATTTTACTACGTCCCTAATTGACACATGCCCTGTCCCTTTTTGAATTTTGATACAAAAAAACTCCCATCCTGTAATCAGGACGAGAGCTGTAAAACCTTCGTTATACCACCTATTACACCATACTGACATATGCGTTCCTGCTAACGGTGGAATCCCGGCAGTACCTATTGGACAACTTCGTTCGGTCACTGCAACTCAGAAGTGATCTTCAAATATATTCTACTCGTATCAGGCTCTCACCATCCCTGACTCTCTTTGACTTTAAAATATATCCTACTGTCTTCGTCAACGTTTTTTCATATATCACTAACATTATAAAAAGAAACCCTTGGTTCGTCAAGGGTTTCTCTATTTTTTCTCTTACTCTGCGACTTCTGATCCTTCAATAATTTCTCCTTGTTCCACTCGGTTGATCAAATCCTCAATGTTTGCAACCGATGTCTCATCCGGATATGTAACATAGAGCGGACCTGAGCTAGCTGCCGAATAACAGATATCTTTTCCTCCGGTTCCCTCCGCTGCGACTGAATAAATATTCCAGCTTCCGCCTTTACTCAACTGTGTCTTGATCAAAGATTGGATCTGTTCCTGAGACATGTTAGTCTCTACATTTCCACTTACGTCGTCGATAATTGAGTTCGCTTTCATAAGCATCTGAGGCGAAATCATTTTCTTGATCATGGCCGTGATAACTGCCTGCTGATTCTTTCCTCTCTGGTTATCTCCGCCCGGCACATTCTCACGTTCTCTTGAGAATGCCAGCGCTTCTTCACCGTTAAAATGGTTGATTCCCTGTTGTACATCCATGACATGTTCCGAGTTCTTACTTGTCGTAAATGCATACTCAGAATATACATCAACACCACCTAAATGGTCTACAATGTCAATTAAAGAAGTAAAGTTAATTCTGGCATAAAATGGAATCTCAACTTGATACAACTCTTCCAATGTCTTCATTGAAACATCCACACCATAATTTCCGGCATGTGTCAGCTTATCATTCTCCCCTCCGGAAATGCCCGGAATCGGCACATAGTAATCTCGCGGTGTAGTAACCAAAAGAATCTGATGCGTCTTTGGATTCACTGTGGCAATGATATTCACATCACTTCGGCTTGTCTGTTCAATATCCCCATACACATCAATACCACTGATATACACACTGAATGGATCCTGTATGCTCGTATCCACCGACGTGCTGGCAAGTTCTTTCTTAATCTTGTGCTCATAAATAATACGAACACTCTTTTTATATCCTGCAAATGACTCAGAAATATTATCTGTATAACCTTCATTGTAAATAATCGCATCTACTTTTTTATCATGCAGTGCCTCTGCCTGTTCCTGAAGATCTTGATATTCAACTACCGTTATGTCTTTTCCAAGCTCCTCGGAAACCATCTGAATAGCTGCCTCCATATCCGTTCTTCCCATCTTATACTGAACACCAAACGTGTAATTCTCAGTATCTTTGATATCTTTTGCCGGGTCATCTTTTAATACAGCTACAACCATATTATCAATCTTATAGTTGCCTCCCGTAATCTTGTCCAATGCCCCGTTCGCCTTTCCGATATAATATGTTCCGACGCTGATCACCATAATCAGGACTACACTCAATATCTTTCCGCCAATTGCTTTCTTCTTTCTATTCAACTGCGTAAATAGTGTAAGCCCAAGCAGCAACAATAGAATACCTCCGATTATAAGCATGTATTTCAACGGAATAATTCCTATAATGTGGAGCATACCAACACATAACATCGACACAATTGCCTGAATTGTGACAAGAGTCAATCCTACCTTGTGCGGCTTTGCTCTCCCTCTGCGTCTTACATTTTTCCTGTTTTTATTTTTTCTGCGCTTTCTAGATCTTGTTTTTCCATCCTCGTCCAAACTTTGCCGATCTCTTGCGTTCTCCAGTTTTCTTTTTTTCCTCTGCTGTAATTCCTCAAATGCCTCTCTTTGCTCTTGATTTGTCCTTTTTCTAATCATTTAATGAATCCTCTTTCGCATGTTTCACATTTTGCTTCATTTAAACTCAATGAGTATATCATATTCTGTCGAAAATTACGAACATTTTAAGATATTTTTAATAAAAAGGCATTTTCACATTTCCTACTCGTCTAAAATTCCTGCTTCCCGAAATTTTCCCACTACAGCTGCAGTATCCTTTTTTGCCTGCTTTTCCTCCACGTCATATTCTTCCATTAGCGCTTTCACCAGCTGCTCTTGCGTACATTCTTTTTCCAAATTTCTCCACAGAAATGCTCCTGTCTCATTCAATTGTATCATGCCGTGGAACTGTCTGCTCTCTCCTTCCACCGGAACTGCCGCAAACACTCCTGCTACCTCTCTCAATATAAATCCTTCTCTAATTTTCATGCTCTGATTTTTCCTCCAATCCCATCTCTTTCATACATGCTCTTATCTTTTTATTCTGATCCTGATTTCTAAGCGTGCGAAATTCTCCGATTATCTTTCCCGGAGAACATATCACTTTTTTTGTCAAACGATGTATCCACGCCATCCAAATTCTCCGTGGGTATTGTGCCAGCCACGGATATGCAACAATTAACTGTTCCTGGTTTGGAAATATCCTCTGCAGGAAATAAGCTTTTTTATTCTCATATCGATTGACCTCTGTCTGTAAATGAAACTGAAAAAGACCATAAGTTCCACTCTGTACTATATAATTCCAGACCGGCTCTTTTTCAAGGCGCTCACCACATTTTCCTTTTTGAAGCAACTCCCTGATTTTCTTTTCCATTGTAAAAAGTTTTGCCTGAGTTAGCTGATTTTCCACAATTTTTGTATTGCAGCAACTCATCTTTGTGTTTTCAAACACAAGAAAATCTAACAGCATCCGTATCCCTGCTCCTCCATGCTCGAAGTGCTTCGCCATATGTCCTGTCTGGTACAGATAAAAATCTTCCCAGGACATCTGATACTCTGTCTGACATCCTTCTTTTTTTGTGCTTCGTTCCCAGACTCCTTCCATATAATTATCCAAAGTCTCATAGCCTGTCCCACAGTCTTTGTGAATTTCTACTGTCATACAAGGCTCTTTCTGATAGACATCATGATGCCCTCCCTTATGCAGGACCCGATATCCAAGCTTTTCCATCAGCACAGATACCCGCTCAAGATCTTTTGTCTTTACTAAGATATCCAAATCTGTCAAAAACCGCATGTCCTGAGAAGGATACTCGTATTTTAACAAACCGCCTTTCAGCAGCATCCGCTCAATGCCTTCCTCCTCAAAAAGTTTTGTCAGCTTTTCATATTCATGGTATTGTATCGTCTCCCGCATAATTCCGGATAATCTTGCTTTTTGAAACTGCTTTTTTACTTCATCCGGTATCTGTTCACAATATTCTTTATTCAGGCATAGTTGTTCCACCGCATACGCCACAATATTTTCAATGCGATGATAAGCACTTATCTCATATATCTTCTGCCAATCTGGCCACACATTCGGAAACGGCACGTTCACCTTTCCCACAACTGCACATGCCATATAAAATATGTACTCGGCTTCCCTTTCTGTCGTCATCTGCTTCTCCTTTTTATCTGAAAAGAACCGGCAAATCTGTAAAAATCCGCCAGTCCTTTTCCACTCTTACTCATCCGGTTACATTAGATTACTCCCAACCTGTGCCAGGCATAACTAGATCATTATCTCCCCATGTGTCATCGTCGTTTTGACCGCTCAATGTCATCTGCATCTGGATATCTCCTTCAAACGCAAACACTTCCACAGCATCCGGCATTCCGCGTAAGACTGGGTATCCTTTATTGGATGCCGTATCTGTATTCCAAATAGACGTATTTAACATCATAGAGTATGCATAGAACGTCGGTGATGTCAAACCTCCGGTCCACGACTCCGGCTCACTGATTGCCCAGTGCGATGGAACTGTTCCCGGTTTTGCAGGAGAATGGTAAATCTTAACCCAGTTGCTCAATTCTGATGCATCATCTACATGTGTAATCTTCCATCTTGTATTTGAAGAAGATATAACTGTCTTTTATGCAGGACAAAAAACAAAGCCCATCGGCTCAACGGTTCTTACCTGCCCTCCAACTGTCTGTAGATTTTCCTCTTATTTCCTTTTACTGTCATTCGCTGTTCTAGTCCTTCCTTAGTATATTCCTGTTACCCAGCCCGGTTCCTTTACAATTGGGAGCTGTTCTGCCGGCTCTTCCGGCTCTGTCTGTTGCTCATCATTGTTATCTGAAGGTTTGTCCGTTTCTGACTGATTCTCCTCCTCTGATGGCTGCTCCACTTCTGATTGCTGAATTTCCTATGACTGTGTATTTGTTTCTTTCGATGCTGTATCCTGCTTATTCTGTTCATCCTGCCCTGTCGATGCTACAGCTTCTGCCAACTTTTCTTCCAATTTCTTTTGTTCCTTTTTCGTAAGTTCTTTTCCTTCAAATGCATCGGGCTCTGCCACATTGTCCCTCGCATTTATATTTTGTATTTCCTGCACCTCATCTGGCTTCTCTTTCACTGTACTTTGAGACTTACTTTGTCTGTTCCACAAAAAAATCCCTGCTGAAATACAAAAAATACACACCGCTATACTTCCCGCGATCCATAGTACTTTTTTACTAAATCTTTTTCTATCCAAGCATTTTCATCCTTTCCTCTTCTTATTTGTAAATTTTTCAACAAAAAAACTGAGGTATGTCTATTTGTGGGCAGGCCTCAGTTTCTCTATTCACTTATGAGTAGTCTTTTCTAACTAATCGCTCTCTAGTATACAATAGACTATTTCCTCAGTGCAAGTGTAATTTTTTCCAATTATTCTCTTTTCATTCGCTGCTGTCTCTGATGTCTCATGCGAGCTCTCTTGCGGCGTTCTTTTATTTTTTTTCTCTTATAAGCTAACAGAAGAATCAATGCAAATGCGAAAAGAATCACAATCCCTAAAATGACCAGTAAAACTACAACTACTGTTGGAAGTCCTTCTTCTTTCTTTGTCTCTTTCTTCTCCGCTTTTGCAGTCTTCTTTTCCTCTATTCCATGTATCTTATTATAATATTTATCGGTAATAGTCACAGGCACTTTTCCAACTTCCTGACCTTGATAAGTGTAGATCAAAGTTCCACTTTTATCTCCCAGCTCTGTTGGCTCCTGCAGTGTGGCATCCAATTTATCAAAAGTCACTCCTGACGGCAACATGACATATGCATTCTCGTCGACAGACTTTATATTTTTGTCGGTAACCTGTTCTTTCGTTACCGGAACCTTTGAAAAATTATCAAACGCATAATCCAGCATTGCTCTCGTGTCTACATATGCATTCTGTCCGCCTCCGTGAACCCTGAGAGTAACCGCCACAAGATTCTTATCATCCTTTGTCGCAAATGTTACAAGTGTCGTCAATGCCTGATCTGTATATCCTGTCTTTCCTCCTACACAGTACTCATAATAATTGCGGTTTCCCTGAAACAGCATCTTATGATTCTGCTGAAATGTTCTTGATTCGCTCGTAAGCGCAGTCGGTCCAATTGTGTACTGACGAGTACCTGTTATTTTTCGAAACTCTTCATATTTAAATGCGGCAGCTCCGATCAAAGCCATATCATGTGCCGAAGTATAATGTTCATCATTATGAAGTCCGTTTGCATTTACAAAGTGTGAATTTGTGCCTCCCAGTTCAGCCACTTTCTCATTCATCATATTGATAAAATTATCGTATCCGCCATTTACACTGTTTGCAATGGCATAAGACACCTCGTTCGCCGAAGCGAGAAGCATTCCATACAAGGCATCTTCCATCGAAATCTCTTCGCCAACTTTCATTCCGATATGTGCATCTCCATATTCGAGAAAATCAATACAATTCTGTGTGAATTTCACCCGATCTGTCAACTGGCTGTTCTCCAAAGCGACCACTGCAGTCAAAATCTTTGTAATGCTCGCCGGATAATGCTGATCATCTATTTTCTTTGCATAGAGAATGGCGCCACTATCCATATCCATTACAATTCCCGATTCGCTGTAAATATTCGGTCCGACAGGCCATCCGGCCAGCGCATTCGAATCCACTTCCTGATTATAGACACTGTCTACTTCTTCCGCCGGAATCTGCTGATCTACCTGTATCTTTGCTGCATCCACATTCATTCCCACGGTTCCCATCACTAAAATGCCGGCAATCAGACCCGATAACAGCCTTTTTCTAAATCTCATTTTCTTTTCCTCCACAGTATGTAACTTAAAATCTATTTTGTATTATAAATTATTTCTATATTTCCCGCAATAACAACTTATTGTGGTATAATAGGGATATCAAATAAATCTGGAAAGGGGTTGTTTTTATGAGTAAACGAATTATTACAATCGGAAGACAATTTGGAAGTAACGGACGTCTAATCGGGATTGCGTTGGCAGAACGTCTCGGAATCAACTGTTATGACAAGGATCTGATCAAACTTGCCTCAGAACACACAGATATTCCATATGACCAACTGAAACTGGTAGACGAAAAAAGAGAAAAACCTTGGCGGTATCAAGTAGACGAAAACAGCAATATCGATCGTCACTATCGTTACGGTCACATTGATGAGATTCTGTTCAACCTGCAGTCAAAGATTATCAAAGAAATGGCTTCAAAAGAAGACTGCATTATTGTGGGACGCTGCGGTAATTATGTGCTCCGCGATGAAGAAAGATGTAAAAATATCTATCTGTACGCCCCTTTAGATGTCCGTATCTCAACCATTATGGAGCGATACCAACTAGATGAAAAGGGCGCTCACTCCTTAGTGCGCAAGATGGATAAAGACAGAAGCTACTATTTCAACTACTACACCGACCAGAGCTGGGATGAGATGAACACTTATGATCTGAGCATAGACACAAGTGCATTTACCGTTGATGAGATTGTCGATCTGCTTGAGATGGTTTATAACAAATTGTAAATAACTGTATGGCTCGAACGATTGAGCCTTGATATGACAACAAGGGAGATATCACCGTGTATCTCCCTTTAGTTTTTTCTTTCACAAGTGTCAGACAGATGAATGCTCATTTCATGCCACTGCTCGCCGCCCCAATTAGACTCTCCAATGCCATGATCATGAAAACCAAATTTTTCATACATATTTACTTTCTCTTCTACACAGGTCAAAATGACTAACTTGCGATTCTTTTCCCGCTCTCTTCTCAAATATTCATCCACTAGCGCTCTCGCCAATCCCTGACCTCTATGGTCCGGAAGCACATCCAGACCAAGCAGCATAATGTTCTTTCCTTCCGGATTATGTACGCTGGCATCTGTAAAAAAATCATCGGTGAGATGTTCCCGATCTGTTGCCAAACCATTGAGAAATCCTGCTAATTTTCCTGTCTCCCTATCCACTGCTACCAAAAACAAATCCGGTGCCTTTTTTATACGTGCTGCCATGTGCTCATAAGAACACGCTTCATTTGGCGGAAAACAGATTTGTTCAATCTCTGCTGCTTGTTCCGTCTCCTCTAGTCGAATCATTCGAAATTCATATTTTTGTAAAATTGTTTCCATCTTATTCTCCCTCTAATGCTCTTTTTCTTACCTGCCCAATATTGTACATATCAACTTGTCAAACGCCTCTTCAAATCTTTTATTATCCAACTCCGTTCTTTTTGCAGGTCCTTTTAGATGCTGTCGTTTTTTTGTATTTCTCGCTTTTTTTGCCAAATGGCGTTCCATTAACATCTGATCTATGTTTTCATTTGTGTACCATTTTCCACTCTGATGAATACCATAAGCACCTTTTCCGAGAATCATAGCAGCCACGCCATAATCCTGAGTCACGACAATATCTCCTCTTTTGCAGATGCTGACTAATTTAAAGTCAACCGCATCTGTCCCAGCACCGACAGTCACAACTTGACTGTACGAAGACTCCAGTACGTGATTGGTATCACATAATAAAATTACCGGTATCTGATATTTTTGTGCAATCAGCTCTACAATAGTTACTACCGGGCAAGCATCTGCATCCACTAAAATTTTCATATTCTCGTTCATAATAATACCTACCTGTGCCAGTTCTGCTGAATCTGCAATTTATTCTCCCTCTTTTTATAAAAGTTTTTCACTATCTGAACTTACCCTCAACGCCGTACACTCTTGCGCAAAAGATGATCCGCCTTGTAATAAATGCCCGTTTTGGATCGACTTCATCTCAAGCCTGACCAAAGCGGGCATTTTGTATATAATATACCGCAGAATGTACTGCTTGTCTACGGTGTTTTCTGTACTTTTAAACTTTCATCTGAAAACCGATAGCCTCTCGGCAGACAGAAGCCTTTTTTTATCTCATCCGGCATTTCATGTGCTTGCAGCAATAAAGCGGTTTTATTCCTTCGGAAGCCTTTTTGATTATAAAATCCGACTCCGCCGGGATGTGTATTCAAAAAAATATTTTGATCTTTCATTTGACGCGAGAGCTTGTCCACAATGTTCCATCCTAAATGAAGTCCCTGATAGTCAGGATCAACAGCCACATTTAAAATCAGTGCATGCGCTCCATCGGAAATTGCTCTGGCACAGCCGATTAATGTTTCATTATCGTATGCATACTGTACATACTGACTTTTAGAAAATGTGTCTTTTGTCACATGTTCGTTTCGTTTCCCTCCAAAAGCTTTTTCTAGCAGCGCATTTACCTGATGATAATCGGCACGGTCAGATTTATCGGAATAAAAAACCTTAAATTTTGGTTTATCCGATTTCTTCCCGACCGGAAACATCCCGGTAAAAGGCTCAAATTCCGTTTCATACCGATACCCGATTGGCAGGTATAATCCACTTTCGGTCAGTTCTTTTTCCTGTGCATCACTTAACGCTTTTCCTACATATGTAAAAGAATTTTTGGAGCGCCGAAAACCGATTTCTTCATATAAATCCAGTTTATCCGGTGTGGCTGTCACAAAAATTTCCTGTCCCTGCAGTTTTAAAATCATTTCACGGATAAGTTTCTTTTCCGTTTCCACCTTATCAGCCCATACATCACAAATCAATGCCCAGTCATATCCGTCAGACAGCGCGCAGATTGCTCCTGTCTTCTTTTCATCACAATATGAAAAAATCTGAATCTTACTTCCACTTCTTTCTTCCCTATATTCAATACCCATGTAAAACACTCTCTTTCTCAGCCATATCTCAAATTTGTTAAATATAATATTCCGGATCCAGTAACAAAATGTCAATAGTTTTTTAATCACTTTTTTCAAAAATAAGCAAAAAAAATAGAACGCATAGATTTCTCTATACGCTCTACGTTCAGATTTCATATTAAATTTTTGCGTCTTGTGAATCATTTACCAGTCCTTCTAGCTCTTTTTCATTTTTTTCATCTTCAACAGGTTTCTTTCCGGTAATATCCTTATATGCTTCTTTCACACCATTCTTCACAGCCCACTTAATGACAAAATATAGTGCTATCAAAATAACAATTGCGGTTCCTCCGCTTATGCCTAATTCATTCCACATAATTCAATCCTCCAAATTCAAATTCCTCAGTTTCAAAAACTGGAATTTCTATTTGTGTTGCCATGTCATTACATAATCTTTTTCTCCGGTAGCCTCATCTAAGCCACTATGCTGAATCTCAAATTCTTCTCTCTTATAAAAAGATATTGCCCGTGCGTTCTTTTGGTATACGTTCAAGTACAACTTATTCCTTTTATCCTTTGCATAATTCAGCAGAATTTTACCTAGACCCTGCGATTGCATTTCACCAGAAACAAAAATGCCCTCAACATATTCATCATTTAACCCTAGGGTTAAACTTAACTACTATTTTTTCTTTGAGATATAAAATACATAACTGTAATAATCTACTACTAATCTAAAATAAAGCGATTATAAGCTATCCTTTTTCCTGTGTTTGTTTTAAAGTTTTCATCTATACACTTTTTTATCTTTTCCTGTTCTTTTTCTTTATCCATAACCGTTAAATTTTCAAGCAAATCAGCTTCCCATTGTATTTGAAAATCAAGTCCATCAATTTTAGATGGAGTATGATGGTTGCCTATTATAAAGCATATTCTATCAATATTTTTGTTATAGCCTACCTTTTTTAATATTTCTTTCGCTACTTCTGGTCCTTCCTTTTCTTGATAGACACCATCAATAGAACCGTATTTTTTTGTGCTTCAACCGCACCAATATCATGTAGTATAGCAATAATACTGATGAATTCTTTTTCTTCCTCTCCGATATTTTCTCCTTTCATTATATCTTCTGCATTTTTCAAAACTTTGAGAGTATGCTCTATGCCAAAAGGAATTTCTTTGAATACTTCTTTCATCTCTATAATAATTTTTTCTTTAAACATAAATTACCTCCATTTATACCTTATAGGTGTTTTAGTTCTATCTATCCACTTTTTTGTTCGCCGATACAATCAGCATCATGGGACGGCGCATTTCATCCTGCATCCCCGGAATATCCATCATGTATTCCGGCGGCTGCGGCTCCACAATATGATTTATTATAAAACCATTTGAAAGCAGTGTATTTAGATATGTGGTCAGTGTTCTATGATATTTTGTAACCTTTTCTCCCAAAAACACAGCTGTCCGTTTGCCCTCATAATAATAATTATCCACCGGAAAATGCAGTATTTCTCCTTTTTCGTTATAATGCCAGTCTTGTGTTCCATAGGCAGTAAAAACAGGATCTATGTTTTACCTTCCCAACTTCTAATTTTTTACATCATATCCCAAAAGCCTTGTCGTACTCAATAACTCCATTTAATTTGTTTTGACTTCCGTTAAGATTAAGTGCCATAAAACTTTCATCGTCAACTTCAAATGGCGCTTTTATTCCACACTCACTTGCCGGAATATATCCTGCCTTTGGATAGTATTTGGAATGTCCCAAAACAACTGAATATTCATATCCCAATTTATGTGCTATACTGTGTCCTTCTTTCATCAAAGATAATCCGATTCCCCTGTTCTGATAATCGGGTAATACAGAAAGAGGGGCAAGCGCAAGAACCTCAACCCCTTGAACAACTGCTTTTGTAAAAAGAATATGTCCTACAATTTTTTCGTCCTCGACAGCAACAAGAGAAAGTTCCGGAATAAACGATTTGCTTTTTCTTAACGCAGCAACTAAGTTCTGTTCATTTCCATCTGTATATTCAGCATTTTCAAATGCTTCTTTTACAACATGATATACCGTATCATAATCTTCTGGTCTTTCTTGTCTTATAATCAAAATAGATACCTACATAGTTTTAAGCTTTTTACAATTACAGGAAATGGCAAATCTACTATCTACCTCTCAATTTTTATGGCTCTGACAATGATAATATCCGGGATTTCTTTATTAAAATAGCATTCTTCGTAAAATCCGTCTATGACAAATCCGGTATCAAAACACAGATTAAAAATATCCTGTAAAGAACGATGATAATAACATTGTTTTTGAGGCTGTCCTTCAATCGCAATATCGTAATAGCTATGCGGCGTCACATATTTTTCTGTAAGCGTTACAAAACAGGGGTGCTGTGTCGCAAATACAAATACTCCGTTATCCTCAAGCAATTTATAAACAGAGGTAAAAAGCGGCTTAATATCGGTAATATCCATGACCGCCATATTGGAGACTGCTTTTGTAAACGGCTTATTTCTTTTTAATGCCATCAGACTTGTTTCATTCGTGGCGTCTGCTACACAAAACTCAATGTGATCAGCATACCGTTTTTGGCGCTTTTTTGCCAGTTCCACCATTTTCTCACTATAATCAAAAGCCAAAACAGAGACAGCTTTTTCTGCAAGATATGCAGAATAATTTCCATTTCCACAGGCAATATCTAAAATATAGTCTGTTGGATCAGGATTTAGAAGCTCTGTTACTTTGGGGCGGACAACTTCTCTGTGAAAATCATTTGATTCATCCCCCATTGCACAATCCCAAAATTCAGCGTTTTGATTCCAGATTGCTTTACTTTCTTCCTTTGAATACTGCATAATATCCTCTTTCTGCAAAATTACTTTTTCTCCTTCGCCCCATGGCTCCTGAAATGCGTGATAATGATGTTCCAATATTTCATCTGTTATCACAAACGGCGAATTGGCATTTAAGACCTGATTTCTTTTATAGAGCCTTTTTTGCAAAAGCTCCTTACTGGCTTTCATATAGACAAGTTCCGTTTCAGCGCCTGCTTTTTGGATCAGCTCTTTATAAAAATTCCGATTTCTCAGTTTCAAAGTCGAGTAGACTAAAGCCTTGCAACTTTAGCCCCTCACAGATCCGTACGTGCGGCTTTCCCGCATACGGCTCCTCATAATAACATTCACTTTAATATAAGCAATAGTACGTCTTTGGTTTCGCAAGCGGATAACACTTTAGCATTTCCCAAAAACCACCCCATGTATAGGCTCTTCTGCAACCTCGACGATTTACCGCTTTAAACAGGAATTGTTGTACTCTGTGTAAGAATGCACATAATCTTCTATAATTCCATGTTACTCCATAATAGCGATAGTGACCTACAAGCTTTACATTCAGCTCTTTTATGATTTCTCTGACCGGACGGTTCCGATTATCATATATCCATAGTTTATATTCTTTCAGCTTACGTTCAAACTTCTTTCGAGATGTCTGCAACTTTAATGCAAATGTTCCCTTTCTTGTTTTCCCGCAATAGAAAGTAAAACCTAGAAAATCGAATGCTTCTGGCTTACCTATTCCTCTGGATAGTCTGTTGGTTTCTGCAAATCTCCCAAATTCAATCAACCTGCTTTTACTGCTTTCCAGCTCAAGATTGAATTGTTCCATCCTCTCTTTCAGGGCTGAATAATACCACTCTGCTTCTGATTTATACTGGAATCCAGCTACAAAATCATCTGCAAAATTCACCAGAAAACAGTCTCCTTTTAACGTCTTTTTCACCACAAATTTAAACCACAGCGTTAACACGTTATGCATGTATATATTTGCTAGCATCGGACTCATGACTGAACCCTGTGCTGAACCTTCCTCTGTTGATTCAAATTTTCCATCTTCCATTATTCCAGCTTTTAAATATTTCTTTATCAGCCAGAGCAGATTTGGGTCTTGAATATGCCATTCCAGAAATCTCATCATCCAGTCATGGTTAATGTGATCGAAAAATCCTTTAATATCAGCGTCCACTATGTAGCTGATTTTCCCATAACTGATTCTCTGATATACTTCTTTTACCGCTTCGTGACAACCTCTGTTTGGTCTAAATCCATACATACAGTTCAGAAATCTTGGCTCGTAAATTGCTTCTAGTACTTTCTTTACTGCCATTTGGACAATCTTATCCTCGTAAGAGGCTATTCCCAGCGGTCGCATTTTTCCATTTCCCTTTGGAATATATACCCTCAATGATGGGAGTGGTTTAAAAGATTTGTTCTTTAACCTCTGTACTAAGTCTTCGATATTTCTATCGAGGTTCTTTCCGTATTCTTCCTTTGTCACCTTATCAACACCAACTGCCTTTTTGCCATCTAATTCTTTATGGCATTGTTTCAGCAATTCTGCATTTATCAAGTGATATATGGATGTGAATACAGGTTTCTTTGTTTCTGCCGATATTTCAGCTATTCTTTCTAATTTCGTTCCCATTATTTCCTCCGTCCCTGAGTACGGATAATGTGTCCTCAGAAAGACCGTTACTATGCAGTCCCCTTCCCTCCATCGGCATTACCCGATTTCATCAGTACTATGAGACTGTCCGACTACCTGTTATCCATTTGAAGCTCTCCATTTTCAGTTGATACTTCATACTCTTATACGAGAGACAACAGGTTCTCCCCAGTTGATGTGTACCCACAATGTCAAGCATGATTGGCCCTTTGACCCCGCAGCGCCACACAATTCTCGCCATAATGACTTGTGTGCTGTTGCCTTCCGCACCAGTTAAGACGTCGGCCTACTGAAGTTAACTTTTCGAGGCTCAATAGCATTGCAACCCTGCTTTCTTGCTGTCTACGCTTGTCAGTTGCTGTTACCAACAACATCCCAAGACTCGCTATTATCTGGCTGGCTAGACCTTGGATAAATCGGATTCCCACCGACTTGGTTACACACCCTTAGCTGGGCGCACAACTGGAAGTTATAAACATCTTTGCAAATATACCATATCTATTAACTGTACACCACACTCATAAATTGGGTGGTCATAATTGTCCGTAAAGAAATTCGGAGTATTGTGAGATCGGACAAATCCGCATTTTTCATAAAACGGTACGGTCAACGGGCTATCACCTGTTCCAACCTGCAAAATAGAATATTCATCTGCATATTTACTTGAAAGGAAGTCAATCAATGCTTTTCCATAGCCCTGTCCTTGATTCTGAGGATCAACTGCAATATTTTTAATTTCAAGTATTCCATTATCTTCATCAGTAACGACACATTCAGCTTTTACATTACCATCTTCAAGTACATACATAGTACCTTTTTCAAGATAGTGATCAATCATATTTTCCTGCTCATCAGCTAATAACAATAATGCTATAAATTGCTTTTTATTCTCATTCACTTCTCGGATTTTCATATTTATTACTCCGTCAAACTTGAATTTGACTTGCCTATTTTCTTAAAATCTCATGTGGAGCTTCTATTTCATTTGCCAAGGTATGCTCTGTTAATTCTGACATCAATTTCAATTTTTTATTAATCAATGGTCGCATACAATTAGGAACATGTTCCTGATGCGCTCTGTGGATTGCTACACATTCCTTACAGTTTCCGTGATAACGACAGGCTTTCAGGCAAGGACAGTGATCTTTGTCTTTATACTCCTTACGAAATTCCGCTGCAAATTCTTCTTGCAGTCTCAGTCCCTCGACACGGTTTCCCTTATGAAATTCTACCATTGCATCCAGTTCTTTCTGGTTCCCTTCAATCTTCATGTTATTATAGCGCCTCCATTTCAACTATTCCTCATTTTCTGATAAATACCGATTGAGATTTCACCTGTTTTAGGAAATTTAATAACTGTTATATTTTGTTATTAAATTCACTGTAAACCTTTGAAAACGCTGGATTTGTCGCAGGTGAGCTTTCCCTTATTGTTTCCCTTGTGTTATATCTTCCCATATAAGTTTACGAACTCTGATAAGGGAAAATACAAGGGCAAAAAAAATCTGATAACACATTATAACATAAAATGAAAATGACATGGTGAACTGATTGAAATGCTTCTATATTTTTATTGATTTGAAGGAGACACAACATGAATACCATTTACGCAAAATACAACATGTATCACAACAGCATTGACATTTATACATCTGCCGGATATATGTTACGCATTGACTGTAATAAGGCAGAGGATGGACTAAAAGCCACTCCCCGCTCACAGTATTCGTTATATACACTTGCTGCTTTCCAATGGGGCAGTGGAATCAATAATCTGTCTTCCGATTACTTTTTCAATCTCTAAATAGTTCATAGCGATATCTCCTCATATTTACTCAAGAACCAATAACAGTGCCATTTTGAACTGCTTTGTTGCACTTACTGAGTGCTTTCCAAACTTATCAAACTTAAAAGTTTCTCCTGCGTGGATCACCTGCTCCTGTCCCTCATATCCAATCACAGCCTCTCCATCAAGTGCCATCACAAGGGCTTCTCCCGGAGCTGCATGCTCTGAAAGACCTGTTCCTGCATCAAAACTCATAACAACAAATTTCATCTTGTCATTATGCGCCAAATCTATATTTACAATCTTTCCTTCCTGATATGGAAGTAACTCTGCTAACTTAAATACTTCTCCCGCCTTGATTACCTCGTTCATAATAGTCTCCTTTCGAAATTCAATCTCTTTATATATAGAATCTTTTATTGCACTAACTCCAACCGACCGTTGAATAGGTGTTAGAATACTTTCTCCAGGCAAAAAATTGATATCCCTGTGCCATTCTCATGATAGATTTGCTTCGAGATGGTACACCCTGGCACTGTTCTGTTTTCTCTTACAAAATCTATAATTTTTCCAGTTTGTTCTTTCATCGTTTCCACCTCTCTTTCTCTTCTTTACATCTATTATTTTATCCATAGGCCTCTTGTTTTTCTGTTGCTGTAGCAACAATATCGATGATATGATAAAATTTCATTTGAAAGGATGGTAATAAGCATATGAAGAAACTAGATGATTATCAGAAGTATCTTCCGATACTATCGAAAGCAAAGCTATTTGAAGGAATTCCTCTTGAACACTATCCGCAAATTTTCAACTTCCTCCAGGCCTCAATTCTCTCTTTTGAAAAAGACGAATTAATTCAACACCTAGGAGAACCTTTGTTATATTCCGGAATTGTGCTTGATGGAACAGTTGAAGGATCATTTATCAATGAAAACTACAGCAAAATCAATATGAATCATTTTGAACGTGGTCGATCATTTGCAGAAGCCCTGGCATGCGTGCAAACACCATACAGTCCAATACAGCTAAAAGCATTGACTAACTGCACCATTATGTTAATTAATCTTAAAGGTATTATAAGCGGTTCTTCCTGTCCATGCTCTTACCAACTGAATTTAACCACTAACATGCTCAAAATACTTGCCTCACAAAATGTTTTTTCAAATCTAAAACTAAGAATTGCAAATCAGAAATCTTTAAGAGATCGAATTCTAATCTATTTGCATAGTTTAGCGCCAGACTCAGAAGGGTATCTCCATGTTCCCTTTACACAGACAGCACTTGCAGAATTCTTAGGTGTAAACCGAAGTGCACTGTCCAGAGAACTTGGTCGTATGCAAGATGAAAATCTTATAGAAGTTAACGATAAAAAAATGAAACTTTTACTATAGAAAAAAGGGGATGCGCCCATCCCCTTTGCCACATACGCTGTATGCGATTTCACAACAATTTTATTCCAATGCCTCTTCCAGCACTGATTTCAGTGTTTCAGCTGATTTGTGTAATGCCTTGATTTCATCTTCAGATAGTGAAATGGGAACCTTTGATATAAATCCTTCTGCACCTACAATACTTGGCATAGACAGAACTACATCCTTGATTCCGTATTCTCCATCCATCATTGTTGAAATTGGAAGTATCGAACGTTCATCTCTGATTATAGCTTCACATATTCTCTTTACCGACATTGCTATTCCATAATAAGTAGCACCCTTCCTTTGAATAATTTCATAGGCGCTGTTTTTTACTTTCTCCGCAATTTCTGACGTAGCTCCTTCATGGTCATGATGCCCTCTCATCTCGCAGAAATCATGGAGTGGAATACCTGACACGTTGGCACTTGATCAAGCGGCAATCTCACTGTCTCCATGTTCTCCAACAATAAACGCATGAACACTTCGACTATCTACTTCCAGATGCTCCCCGAGACGTTCTTTTAGTCTTGCTGTATCCAGAACCGTTCCTGATCCAATCACACGATTCGGTGCATATCCTTGCCCTCCTTATTGTTCAAAATGCTCTTTTGCAAACTGCATATCCTGTACTACTTCAACCGTTCCAAGATAATTGCCTTTCTTATCTCTTACTGCCATATATGTTACAAGGAATGGTTTTCCATTCTTCTCCATCCAAACTGGAACTCTGTCACGCTTATTATTTCTAAAATCATCTAAAATTGCTCGCACCATCGGTTCTATCTTAGGTGGATGGCAAGAAAATACTTCCCTGTCAATCGCCATCTGAGGGCGTTTGAACACCTTTGGTCCTTCGTTGAAGAAGCGATTGATATTATTATCATCCACAAATGTAATCTCGATAGGCAATGTATTGAGAAGTGCTTCCAGCTGTGGAACTGTCATATGACCACCACTTAATATGATTTCTCCATCGCTTAGAGCCGCCTCTGTTCTTGCTTTTTTATCAGCACTATATTTTTCTGCCTCATCCCAGATCATTTCTACTCCAAACACAGGTGCATAGTCCTTAGCATCCTCGTAAATGCCATACCACTCTTCCCTGCTGAAATTCACTGCGCAGATAGGGTATAAAATATTATTTTCTTTATAGATCATCTCATCTGCTCGTTTGAGAACTGTCTGAAGTCGGTTCATCCATTCTTCATCATAATCTGATATTTTATCAAGTGCAGCTAGCTCATCACGAATTTCATCATCCACTGTCCACATCACATCCGAAGGTCCTGAGATCTCATAGCGTACCTTTAATACCGGATAGACAAGATCTCCTTTTTCTGCATAATGAATAGAAATCTGTCGAAGCTCAGATAGCTTCTCTCCTACATCATTCCCAGACTCAATATCTCCTTGAATTTCATGAATCAATGCGGCTATCCTCTCGTTTTCAAGAGCCCATCGATACATCGGATGTCCAACAGTTTCTCTAAGAGTCTTTGCTGCAGCATGCTTCTGATTGTATGCATCCGGCATCAGTTTCTTAGATGTCTCCTCTTTCTTAAGCGACTCTTCTACTGCTTTTTCTGCATTTGCAATCTTTTCTTCCTTTGTTGCACCGTGAAATAAGGCACTGTGAACATCGCACAATTTCTGCACTTCTGTGATTGGTGTGCCTTCCTTAATTAGCTCCTGCTCAGCTTTCATAATTTCAGATGCCTCTACCTCTGAAAAATTCTCTACGAAGTCTTTGCGCACACTCTCTAAGTCTTCGCCTTCTCCAAGTCGCTTTAAATAGCTCTTTATCTTTTCTCTTGTATTTTCCTGAAAAGCCCCATCTTCACTGCTGGTCTCGTCTCCTGCATTATTCTTTCCAAGTGCAAAGATATTTGGCATCTTCCCAATAAGTTCAAACCCATTACTCATAAGTGCCGGCACAACCTTCATCATGGATATGTTTCTCATCTTAGCTCCCTTTGGAATTGTTGTGATGCGTCCCACAGAGTTAAGCATTGCAGGCTTTGTAATCTCTGAAAATCCTAAATCCTTTAAAACATCTACAAGCTCAGGATATTCCTGAACCAATTCAAATACTGGTTTGTTTAAGTCTAATTTCTTTGCCATATAAACATCCACACCTTTCTATCTTTCCTTGTTACAAAATAGAATAACCTAAATTCCCTAAAATAATCTGTTGCTCCAGCAACATTTCTCAATGTCTCTGTTGTGTGTCCAGCACCTCCGACAATAATATTTTTCTTTGCCACTTCGTTCTGAATGGCTTCAGCAAGAATATCACCACCAGCTATAATGCTTCCTCCAAATAAAACCATTACATCAGCCTGATTGATTCCAATTTTTTTCTAATACATTTTGTGTAAATTCTTCTATATCACGCTTGCCACAAAATTCTCCCAAAATATTAATTGCTTTTGCTTTTTACATAACTCACCTCATAAAATACCGATTGAGATTTCACCTGTTTTAAGAGATTTAATATCTATTATATTTTGTTATTAAATTCTCTGCAAACCCTTGAAAACACTGGATTTATCGCAGGTGAGCTTTCCCTTATTGTTTCCCTTGTGTTATATCGTCCCACCAATGTTTACGAACTCTGATAATAGAAAGTGTTGAATTAGTCCTCTGTACAAATTCAAATATCGTTCCATAAGCGGTAAGATTATCTTTTTCACCATACAAAATGTGCGTTGGGATTTCCCATATAATAGGATTTTCTCTTGTATAGCAAAGATAATCCCATGAAAGAGTCTCTCCAAAGGTTGTCTGAATTTCTTTTTTCTCTTTGAGTTCATCCTCTGTAACATTTGCCCAAATCATCATATCAGCAATAAGCCTTTCCATATCTACAACGGGCGAAATAAAATATGCTTTCTCTATTTGCTGATTTGATAAGGCATTGATAGCAAAATACGCTCCAATGCTATTGGCAATTACTTCAACAATCTTGTAGTTTCTATAAATTGAATTAAAAAGTAATGGAAATTCTTCTTTTGCTTCCCATGGAAACTGTGCAGTATAGTCGAGACCAATCACATCACAATTACTAAAGAGCGGTTTGTAATGAATAGCTTCTTCAGCATTATCACCTTTTCCATGTATATAAATAACTGCTTTATCCACAATAGTTATCCTCCACAAATTCAAATTTAATAGCGCAAAAGGAAATATATGACATACACCCAACTAAGTAATCCATGAAAAATCGCCCAGCCGACAGACTTCCACGTTGTATAACTAATAACCATAGCTAATGCACTTCCAAAAGTTATTCCTGATTTTACCGTTTTCTTGACAGTCATTGATTTATTATCTTCCATGTTTGTTTCCTCCACAAATACCGATTTCTATTTTCGTTTCCATAGCATAGTGTACTCTTTTTCACCAGTAGCTTCATCCAAATCTTCACATTGAATAATGAACCCTTCTCTTTGGTAAAAAGAAATTGCTCTGGCATTCTTCTGGTATACATTTAATCGTAAGCTAACTTTTTTATCCTTAACATAATCTAATAAAAGCTTACCTATGCCACATGACTGCATTTCATCGGAGACAAAAATACCTTCGATATATCCAGCATTTAGTCCTACAAATCCTTGAATCATTTTATCATCTTCATACACATAGACTTCGGATTGTGACATCATTTCTTTCACTAATTCATAATTACTTTTCCAGTATTGATTGGAAATAAAATAATGTGCTTTCAGATTTGTCTTTAACCATATGTCAGCAACTCTATCGATATCTCCGTTCAGCAACTTTCTAATCATAACAAATATTCTCCACAACTACATCCTTTATGCTTTTCTCTTTTATCCATTCTATCACAAGCTCACCATTAATCATCAATTTTTTGATATTTTTTCTTTTCCCCTACTGCAAAACAGCATCTGAGCGTTTCGTTATATAGAGGGGTACACATACAGAAATTGAAGTTGTTTCAGACAAAATCTGCCTGATCAACACCCTGTTTCTTACTGTTCCAAGTTATCGAGCCAGTCATCGAAACTCTTCTTAGAGATGCGATACTTTCCGCCATCCAACTGGATCCACCGGAATTCCTTTTTCCTGAAATTAGGTAAAGAAAAAGAGCATATGGAATTGAATCCATACACTCTATGATTACTGAAACTTTATTTCATTTTTAATTCAACAAACTGAAATTTCTCACTTTTTCATCTTAGGAGCAATAAGCAACACCACTGTCACAAGAAAATATATACCATACAGTAACCAAGTAATTGTATTGTTCCAAGGGAAACTCTTTTCTGGATGATTCAATGCTAACACTATAAATACAATAGCTACAATCAACATTATCACACCGATAATCCTTGATATATTCTTTTTCATGTAATGCACCTTCTAGTCAAACAGGAATTTATTTATTTTCATCTTCATCACATTATCTCCTATCCTTGCAAGTAAGCGATGAAAACTGCGAATATTGAAACTTTTCATATTATAATAGCCTAACATATATCCCTTTGATGTTACTTTTATTTTATCCGACCAATTAAGCTCTTTAATTGTATTATTCACATAAAATAGACCTTCCACATCTTTAATCCCCATATTCTTCAATATCTTTGACATCATAAGTTTTAAGCCTAGCTTACCTACGCTATCAAAAATTAGGCATCCTTTTTCATATCTTTTGGAAAGTTCTAGCACTAAACTTTTTACTTCTTCTCTTTTAAAATAATGGAATACCCCTGCCGCAAAGAAAACAACTCCGTTTGAACCGTCTACTTCGTTCATCCATGAATAATCTTTTAAATCACATGCAACATTTTTTTCTCTTTCATGATTTGATATCAGTTGGTTTCGAACATTTATGACATCAGGGAAGTCTACATTGACTATACTACAACTTCCATTATCGCAAGCCTTACCAGTCTCATCTAATCCACAACCAAGATTGACAATTGTAGCCTTTGGATAAATCTTCAAGTATTCTTTTATTTCCCAAATGATATCTAACTGACGCATTGCAGCTTCAAGTGCTCCAAACTCATATAAAAATGAGTTATTCTTTTTTTCCAATTCCGAAAAATCATAGTCTAACCTATCACATAATTTTTTGGCATAAATGTCAGTATAAAGAGCAGAAAATTTTTCAGAACACATTTTTCTACCATATAGAGGTATAATCAGTGTTTCCTGAACGGTATTCTTTTCTATTTTTATTTTTTCCACTTCAATGAACCTCCTGAAAATTCCGATTTTCTCAATTCTCAAAACTTGAAGTTGTATCATCATTTATCTTTTTTTGAAAAAATAAGACTGCCAGATATACCAAAAGATATACCCAGACATATTCCGATTCCAATTCCAGCCATGCTATTTAAGGCATTTATAAAAACAACGCTCCAAAGTATTGCTGCGATTATTCCGATAGTGACTCCTATAATTATCCTTTTGTTGTTCATCAACTTTATCCTCCATAAATTCCGATTGTCTCACTCATCATATGATACTGTACTAATTACACCATCGAAATAAACAAACTCTCCATCCGGATAATTCCATATTGCCTGAAATCTGGTCAGGTACTTAATTCCATTTTCAGAAATACAATATTCACCACAAACCGCCGACCATGGGATATATTCCATGGATCCATCCGTATTGGACACCGCTCTGTCATTTGTTGTAAAAGAAACAAATTCATACTGCTCATTAAACGCAAAAATACCACTTGCAGTCTGACCGCCGTGACGAATGATTGCTTTCACTTCATAATCACTGATTTCTTCAAAAGAAATATAATCCTGCAGTAAAATTGACGGCACAAACATACTCTCCGCAAGATATGTTGCCAGGCATGCTTCATCCATGTCTGGCCCGTCTGATCAAATAAGGTTATTCCTTTTGCAATAACTCCCTTCATACCGCCAACTCCTTAACTGTAGGAGGAGTTTTGCACAAGTTGATACATATGATTGTAAAAAGCACATAATTTGATAAAAAAGATGCAATATATGTAGATTTCTTTGGAACCATTGCAGAAAGTTTCCACTTTCTTAAGCTTCATTCCATTATATCACTATTTATTGTTTGTTATGCCATCCGGCAACTTCTCCCATTTTGGAATTCTGTGTAATGCCCGAACGATATTGCATTGTTCCAGCAATTCACCATCACCATCGCACATAGTTGCATACCACATCTGTTTATTTAGTTTTCCGTCTTTAAATAACAGTTCCAATCGACTTGCATATTGAAAATGCAGGTGACTCAACAGACCTCCGTTCAATCTTTCTTCACGCTCAGGCATAGGTTCCATCGCAAGCATATAACGGAATTGACATTCGTTCGGTGCATCTTTTGCTTCAAACAAAAAGTTTTCCTTGCCCTCTAATCCTTTTTCTATAATATCTTTTACTTCATATGAATATTTACCTAGAACATTTCCATCCACATCCATCCATTCAATGGTCATACCTCCGTCTGATTCCGTAATATTCCAACCACCAAGACGTACATTGCATTCTTCATTTATTGTACTACACGCCATTTTCCAAAATGCTTTTGCTCCATTTTTAAACATTGGCATTGCACCTGCAATACGTTCTGCCTCCTCCCAACAAAGTTTTATTGCTGTTTCATCACTATAAATTAAGTTTTCAAAATTAATCCATTTTCCTAACCACTGACTCTGTTTAAATTCCATTCTTTTTCCCCTTATCTTCCAAATAAATTACTCTGTCACACCAGCCTGCTGCTAATTCTTCATCATGTGTGATAACAAGCACCGCTGCTCCCCATTCTTTCAACTGATTTAACAAATGCGCAACCTGCGTCATATGATAATAATCAAGGCCGCTGGTTGGCTCATCTAAGACAATAAGTTCTTTCCCTGACAGCATCGCAGAGGCAATTGCCACTCGTTGTTTTTGTCCTCCGGACAAACTTATAGGATGTCTGTCAGCAAATTCCGTTAATCCTAAGGCTTCCAGCACTGCTTCACACAACTCCGGTCTGTTTGCTCCAAGTAGTACCTCTTCACGAACACTATCAGAAAACAATTGATAATTTACATCCTGCATTACCATAAAACTTTTCTTTAAGCGTTCTTTCTCTTTAACAGGCTCCATCGTTCCTGCTATCGGTTTTTGCAAACCGCAAAGTGTTTTTGCAAATGTGCTTTTCCCGACTCCATTGCTTCCCATCAATCCAACAATCTCACCCTTGCAAATAGCAAATCTATCTATTTCGTATACTGGTTTCTTCTTCTCATATCCAACCAATAAATGTTCTGCACTCATTAATGGTATCGAACCAAGCATCTCACTTTTTGTTTTTTCTTTCGCACGCTTTCTGTAAGAAGTTATGTCCATTGGACGTAATCCCATCTTTTGCATTTCTTCATTCGATAACTTTAAAAATTCTGTTGCATTCCACTGTCTTTGCAATTCTCCACTCGCAAAATAACAAAACCTATCTGCAATATCAGCTAACCATGCCAGTCTATGTTCTGCAATCACAATCGTAATTCCTTCTGACTTCTTTTTTGCAATCATATCATGTAGTTCCTGTATTGCTTTGTAATCCAAGTTACTGGTCGGCTCATCAAGGACCAATAACTTTGGCTGTAACATACAAGCCGTTGCAAATGCAATTTTTTGTTTTTCACCGCCGGATAATTTGAATATGCTCCTATCCATAAGATGTTCCATAGCAAACTCATTCGCACAGCTTCTTACTCTTTCCTGAATATCTGTTGAATTCATACCCATGTTTTCACATGGAAATGCCAATTCTGCCGTTGTATCTATGTTAAAGTGTTGTGTTTTAGGATTTTGAAATACACTTCCAACTATAGGTACATACTCTTCTATGGCAGCTTCTCCTGCACATAGCCCAAAGCTTTGACACATACCATCCAGTTTTCCATCAAAAAAAGAAGGAGCCAAGCCATTAAGCAATCTGGTCAAAGTAGTTTTTCCGCAACCACTTTTTCCGCATAACACCACGCATTCTCCGGAATTTATCTGCAACGAAACATCATTCAATGCTCCCTCGTCCGTGTTTGGATAGTAAAAAGAAGCCTTACTTACTTCGATCATTACAGAACACCTCCAAAATACAGTGCAAATGGCATTACCCCAGCTAACATACAGCACCCATCCGCAGCTGTCATTCTTAATTCCGTCATGCTCGTATGTATTCCCGGCATACTGATTCCTTTTGTCATGGCAGCCACAGATAAATCCTGCGCCACATTATTACTATTCATCAAAAGAGGCATCAGTATATATTCCAAAGATTGTGCCGGATTGCGTAACAAGGCCAGCTTTCCTGAGGCAATTCCACGAAATGCCATAGCATTCTTAATTTGTCTGTAATCTTCTGCTATAGTAGGAAAGAATCTTATTATCGTCACACTTGGTACAATGATACATTCCGGCACCTTGATTTTTCGGAGCCCGCATACCATTTCGCCTACTGTCGTGGTAGAAAAGGCATATGCCCCAGAAATCACACATGGCAGCATCATTCTTATTCCCACACTAAACATGGCTATAAAGTTCAAAAAAACACCTTCTGTATAAGGGATTATCAAGAATTCAGCACTTACCATAAAACCATAAATTAACGTCATTCGAATACCGCTTTTATATCTCCCTGAAAAAAAGAATAACGAAAGCAGTATCGACACTAAAATAACCTCTGTTATTAAATTGACATGAAAAAACAATGTCATATTGGATAGTAAGAGTAAAAACAACTTTGTTCTTGGATCTAAGCGAAGTTTCATTATACAATACCAGCCTTTACAAAATGTTTCTTAATCATCTTCATTCCGAACCAGCCACCAACAAGGGCACATATAAGGGTTGCCACTACTGCAAGGACAAAAGTTACCATGTTAATGTTCGCAAACAACTCTGCAATATAAACTGCATCTTTACCACGAGCCACCAAATTCGCCACATATGCATCCTTCATAAACCACATCGGAATTACCGGTCCAAACAGCCCATAAGAAAAAAGAACATAACTAAGTATAATCCATTTTTTACTTTTATATTTTCCCACTTTCGCAACACAATCAGCAACGATACCCATTACAATATTGGCAGCAAACGAGATAATGAAATGACCGGAAATCATAAAAAACAATCCCATGACAATCCCCATTACTGAAATCCCACCAAACTTCTGTAATTTTACCACTAAAAGCGTATATACGCATCCTGATATCAACGCACAGAACGCAGGTAAGACTACGTTATTAAATCCAGGAAAAATCGCCACACTAGCAAAGGTTGCAATCGTTACAAGTACAAAATAAAGTGCAGTAAATACACCAATACTAATTAAGTCCGGTACTGTCAATTTATTTGTTTTGTTCATAAAAAGTGTCCTCCGTTTTATATAATTTCGCAAATTAGTCATCACTAATCCATTGACTTAAAATATGGTGTGCTTCTCATATTACTTGAATATGTGATTGCACACCCTTGTGCCCCAAATTTCTTTTTCTCTCAAAAGAATATAGCATATAGCTCTCCAAAAATCAATTAGTTTTATCTAACTTATTAAAACACTTAAAATAAACTATAGAACCATCAACATGCATATCTATATTTTTATAAAATTTCTCAAGAATTATTTTCAATTCATTTTCTGTATGAAATGGCGGCGTAAACCACCCTTTCTTCGAGAGAATATTTTTGACCAACCAATCTGTGACGCGTGATTTTTCCTTAATATAAAAACAAGCTATGAAGGTGCCATCTTTCTTCAAGACACGCCATGTTTCTTGATTTCCTGTATTTTTCTACCCACTCCGGTATCTGACAATATGTAAACCCCACCCGGTTTTAACACACATAAAACTTCTTGCATTATGAAAGCAGACTCTCCGTCAAATCCCGATTTCTATTTTTGTTTCCATAGCATAGTGTACTCTTTTTCACCAGTATCTTCATCCAAATCTTCACATTGAATAATGAACCCTTCTCTTTGGTAAAAAGAAATTGCTCTGGCATTCTTCTGGTATACATTTAATCGTAAGCTAACTTTTTTATTCTTAACATAATCCAATAAAAGTTTACCTATACCACATGACTGTATTTCATCAGAGACAAAAATACCTTCGATATATTCATCATTTAGTCCTACAAATCCTTGTATCATTTTATCCGCTTCAAACACATAGACTTCGGATTGTGACATCATTTCTTTTACTAATTCATAATTACTTTTCCAGTATTGATTGGAAATAAAATAATGTGCTTTCAGATTTGTCTTTAACCATATGTCAGCGACTCTATCGATATCTCCGTTCAGCAATTTTCTAATCATAACAAATATTCTCCACAACTACATCCTTTATGCTTTTCTCTTTTTTCCATTCTACCACAAGCTCACCATTAATCATCATTTTTTTGATATTTTTTCTTTTCCCCCACTGTAAAACAGCCTCTGAGCGTTTCGTTATATAGAGGGGTACACATACAGAGCAAGATCCACCCGTGTTTAACAGTATTGCCGCTTGGCATCCTGTTCTCCTATGGGTTTTATCTTGATGGGGATCTCCCCATACCCTCTTCATAACAGACGTTTCACTTGTCTGTTGGTTCCACCTAAAGGTGTTCACAGCACTATTTCTAATATCGGAAGGGACAGCCGATATTGAAATACGTGGACTCCCAGTGGGAGGAATAGTAGCAACGGAAGGAGGAGTATGAGAACAAAAAACAAAGATAAAGAACTAAATCACAGACATTTTGTTGCAGTACGACTGACAGATGTCGAACTCAATTTGCTGGATCAAGGAGCTACTTGTTTTTCAATCTCACGATCTGAATATCTGAGAAAACTTCTGCTTGAGAAGCAAATCAATCATCAGATTGAAGTTGTTGCAGACATGAACGATCTCAGAAAACTGGTCAGTGAATATGGAAAGATTGGATCGAATCTCAATCAGATCGCCAAGCATTTTAACAGTGGTGGCAGTCAGTCACGTGCTATAGAAAACGAAATCCATCAGTGTATCACGGACTTATTCCTATTGAGAAAAGAGGTACTGAAACTGGCAGGTGGTATGAATGGCAATCGTAAAGCACATTAAAAGCAGAAATGCAAATTACTCGGCTGCTATCAATTACCTTCTGTTTGAACATGATGAAAAAACCGGGAAAAAGATTGTAGATGAATCCGGACGAAGCATCCTACGAAAAGAGTTTTATATGGATGGACTGAACTGTGATCCGATGTCTTTTGACAAGGAATGTGAACTGACAAATGCTCATTTTCACAAAAATAAGAAACGTGAAGATATCAAAAGTCACCACTACATTATCAGCTACGATCCAGCCGATGTTACAGAAAACGGTCTTACCGGAGAGAGAGCACAGGCAATCAGTTTGGACCTTGCAAAGCAGATGTTTCCCGGATATCAGGCACTGGTGGTTACTCATACTGATGGTCACAATGAATCCGGAAATATCCATACTCATATCGTCATCAACAGTGTGCGAAAGACTGCAGTGAAAAGGCGGCCTTATATGGATAAACCACATGAGGAAGCCGCCGGTTACAAGCATCGATCCACTGATAAATTCATGAACACTTTTAAGAAAACCGTCATGGATCGGTGCCAACAGGAAGGACTTCACCAAATAGATCTTCTTGCACCGACTGAGAAAAAAATTACTCAGAAAGAATATATGTCACAGAAACACGGCCAGCAAAAACTGGATGAGATCAATCAGAAAATTATTGAAGATGGTCTCAAACCAACATCCACCGTGTTCCTTACACAGAAAGAATATTTACGAAATGCGATTGATGAATGTGCTACCACATCCAATAGTTTTGATGAATTCCAATCCAAACTTCTGGAACAATTTCAAATCTCTGTGATTGAGCATCGTGGCAGATACAGCTATCTTCATCCTGATCGACAGAAGCGGATTACTGAACGTGCACTGGGAACACGATATGGAAAAGAGCACCTGGAACAGACCTTCTTACGCAAGGATCCATTGGCCATTCTCTACGTCAGATCTCACCTGCGTCTGGTTGTAAATCTCCAGACAAATGTGAAAGCAATGCAGAGCCCGGCTTATGCTCATCGGGTAAAACTTTCTAACCTGCAGCAAATGGCAAATACCATTATCTATGTGCAGGAACATGGATTTGATACGCAGTCAGATTTGAAAAATACACTGCTTGCATCAAAGCAGGAACTGAAAGAAATGCAGACACAGTTTGCTCAGCATCGATCCGATCTAAGGATTCTCAACGATCACATCCGTTATACCGGACAGTACTATGCAAATAAGGAAGTTTATTCCCAATTTTCAAATGCAAAGTACAAAGGAAAGTACCGGAAAGAACATGCGAAGGAAATTCAGAAATATGAAAAAGCCAGAAATTGGCTGAGATCCTTTTATCAGGATGGAAAGATGACAAGCCTAAAAACCTTGACTTTACAAAAAGAAAAACTGCAACAGCAGATAGCTTCCGAAGAAGAAGCAATAAGCAGCTTGAAAGAAAAATTAAAAGATCTGGATACTGCCGATCAGAATGTTGATGCCATCCTTCAGATGCAGATTCCGGAACCAGTAAGATCAAAAACCAAGGATCTCGAACGATAACTATTACAAAACAAAGGAGGAACTATCACATGACACAAGAAGAATTTAATGTTGTATTTGAACTTCAGATGAGAAAGTGTGCCGATATTCTGGCACATAAAAAGAAAGAATATACCGGTGATAATATTGACCGTCTCAGTGCATTCAAGATTGCTGCCGCTTTACAGAACTGCGATCCAAAAGCAGCACTGGCCGGTATGATGTCGAAACATGTCGTATCCCTTTACGATATGTGTTATTCCACTCTGTTACATTTTGACATGGAACAGTGGGATGAAAAAATCACAGACTGCATCAATTATCTGATCCTTTTAAAAGCTCTGGTAAAGGAGGAACAGGCCTATGGATCACATTGAAACAGCTATCTTAAACTGCTATGGAATCCGGGAAGCAGAACAAAATATGGTCTTTGCAGCCAGGCTCACACAACACGGTCATACGATCCAGAACATGGCAGATCTGATGGAGCTTTACCATCAATCCTACAGTCAGAAAACTGTAGAAAACATTGCAGGACTTCCCCATCCAACAGTACAGAAATTCATGGTCATTACCGTGGCTGTTGTTGGTGCAAGCAGACGCTTCCTGGCACAGATCACCAGGCATCAGAACGAAGTGAAATACATGAGTGCATCTCTGCAGTACAGCAATTATTCCGGTCACGCTGCATTTGCTATTCCATATGAAATCATGAAAGCAGATAAAGAAATCCAGAATATTTACAAGAAAAGCTGTCAGTCAGATCTGGATCACTATGCAGAACTCTGTGCCTTAGGCATTGATCATGATTCAGCCGGATATGCCACACCTCAGGGACTTCGTAACGTACTGGTCATCAGTGCAACGCCTTACCAGTGGAAGCATATGATCGGTCAGAGAACCTGCAGAAGAAATACGGATGAAACAAGGATTGTGATGCTACAGATCTGGCAGAGATTGTACAAATTAAGCCCAATTCTTTTTGCACCGGATCTGACCGGTTCATTCTGTCAGAGAGGAAGCTGTATGGAAAAACAGATGTCCTGCCAGGATCCTATTTCGAAACTTTGGATACCGTCAGATATCTTAAAAGCAGATTATCCATTGCTCATCAGAAGGGAGGTGAGCAGCCATAAAGATTAAACTGATTGACTTTGGTCTGAAAGCAGATCATCATCCCTTCCGGCCACATGAAAATGATGCCGGTGCTGATGTATTCATGCCTTATGATTGCGTATTAAAACCAGGTGAGGTTGCAAGAATTCCACTTGGATTCGGTCTCATCATACCAGATGGATTTGCCGGATATGTCTTTCCACGAAGCAGCATGGCAGCAAAAGGACTGGTATGCGAACTTCCACCGATCGACTCCGGTTACCGTGGTGAGATCCACGCCATTATCAGCAACGTAAGCACATCTTCTCAGACCATTCATAAAGACACACGCGTCGGTCAGCTGGTGATTACACCGGTCGTGATCGCAGATTTTGTCCTGGACCTTGGTAATGAACGAGGAACCGGGTCATTCGGAAGCACAGGAGAATAATACTATGATTACATTTGGAAGAAAATTAAAACACTTAAGACAGAAAAATCATCTCACCCAGAAAGAACTTGGCATAGCTGTTGGATTTCCCGACAGCTGTGCTGATGTCCGGATTGCTCAATATGAAGGCGATGTCCG
The DNA here is from genome assembly GCF_059731825.1 of Faecalimonas nexilis. Taxonomy (NCBI): domain Bacteria; kingdom Bacillati; phylum Bacillota; class Clostridia; order Lachnospirales; family Lachnospiraceae; genus Faecalimonas; species Faecalimonas nexilis. The sequence goes on from NZ_AP029189.1 coordinate 3,659,731, forward strand.
AACACCAAAAGAGGATCTTATGAAACTCTTCGCATCAACACTCGGTGTTCCGGTTGAACTCTTTACCGTACCAGTACTCTCAGAACCTAGAGAGTATGAAGCGGCAGAATATTGGAGGTATGAGTTAGGGGCGGAACTAGATTAATTGTCATAATACTGAAATGAGGCAACGGATTTTCCGCTGCCTCGCTTTTATCATTTTGAGGGTAATTGAAAATATCCTCCTGTGTTGAGCAATCCTCTTTTTCTGCGCTTTATCTGCATATCTATATATTTCATTTTATTTCTGTTCCATCGATAAAAAGCACATATTTATCCGGATTATGAACAATATCATAATCTTTTCCATATTCAATCGGCCTAAGTTCTATCTGCATAATGGATTTTCCATTTTCGATATCTTCCTTCCAAGAATATACGGTCATATCAAGGCTGGTTGCATATCCATGATCTGTAGAAAATTTTATTGAATGAAATGAATTCTCTTTGTACATTTTTAAAAGCAGTCTTGTAAATGCTTCTTTATCAGAAATATTTTTTCTGTTAGCAACTACTGTAAGATTCTCATCTCTATTCATAGAAAAACTGCCAACTACATCTGGCTCACCTTCTTTATACTTTAATAAGCTTTTCCCAATTATCATTCCAACAATAATCGAAAAAACGATAGCAACAAATACAAGTGTTATATTTTTTTTCTTCATTTTATCAAGTTCCTTAGAATTATATATAAGTCTTTAGAACTACTATATCATATTTTCACGTTAAACCAAATAAAAAAGAAGAGCAATAAGCCCTTCCATCTTCTTATTCACGTATTTATTCCACCAATGCTCTCACTGCATTGATAATTCTCTGTTGCTTTTCTTTCGGTAGTTTCTCTATCATTTCAGATAATTCATTCGTAACGCCGCTAACCGAATGTGTCACAACATCAATCAATAGTGTATCTGCTGAAACATCTAATGCATTTGCAATCGCAATAAAAGTATCAAGTTTTGTTACTTTCAGTCCTCTCTCTATAACACTTACATGAGTTGGACTCAAGTTTACCAGTGCTGCCAATTCTTCTTGTGTAAGATTCTTAGCTTCCCTTGCAGCTTTTATTCTCTGACCAACCGCCTTTAAATCCATTGTGACACCTCCTTTAGAACGATAATTCGGTCTAAAATTAGTATAACGATTGATCTTTAAAACATACAGAATCTACAGATTGTTAACTTGTTCTTTAGAACTATTTTAAATCAAAAAGGCCCAAAAGGGCACTTTCCCTTTTGAGCCTATACACTTTATCAGCTAACGTATTTTACTTTCATTTTTCCTCATGGTCATGAGGCTTTTTTCTCTTAAATCGCATTCTATGAATCCTTCGATTACTCTTTCTGTTCTTCAATAATTCGTTCGGTTGCTTTATGAATTCTATCCTTGGAATAGGGTGGTCTTAAATTCAATGATAACCGCCCTTTTTTGATCATATACGTTTCACTTCCATCCTCCGAAGATCCTTTCAACCAGCAATCATCCGGATACTTCTCAGCAAAGGACCGTAACCGTTTCTGCAGACTCTGATTGAAGGTATACACATCATAGAATCCATCATCTTCATTGGTCAGAATAATCGTTTCTTTTTCACACTTTAACCTTCGCATATTCTACCCCCGCTTTCTTTCCATTTCCTGATCCAGGTACTTTGGTATCGGCTTTCCGGACCGGCGAGCAATAGCAATCTGTTTTTGATGGAGTCGTTTGATCACAGATCTTCGTTTCTTAGGTTTATTATCCTGTTGATTTCGGGAAGTCTGTTTGTTGCTGTGGGCATCAGAGATCTTTTCTGGATTCTTCTTCTGATTATTTACCAGACCATCCACCATATCATAATTTGCTTCGGTACCGGATTCTCTGCTCCGTTCATAAGTGCCATTCTGGTAGAACTTCTGATAATGTTCCAGACGGATTTTGCCATCCTGTTTTAACTGTTCGACCGGATTTAATGGTACCTGCTGTTGGATGTAATCATGAATCTTTTGTTTTGTCTTTTCATCGAATTTCTTACATTCTTCGACAACCATTTTTCCATAGGCATCCAGGATAACACCCTGCGCCTGATCCCGGTATACCTGATGTTCCATTCTTGCTATTGCAAATAATGGCGTGTACAATTCTCTTGGAATATTCAACATGTCATACACAAAACCACTATAGAAATCTATATTAGGACTTACTCCTTTGAATATCTGACGCTGCTTTGCAATCAACTTAGGTGCAATCTTCTCAATATTGTTATAAAGGGTCATATCTTTCTCACGTCCTTTATCCCTTGCGAGTTGTTCTACAAAGCCTTTGAACACCCTTTCTCTCGGATCTGAAATAGAATATACAGCATGTCCCATTCCATAAATAAGTCCTTTCTGATCAAACGCCTCTTTCTTCAAAATCTTACTCAGATATGATGCAATTTCCTCTTCGTCTTCATAATCTTTCACATGACTTTTAATATCATCCATCATATTCATTACCATCAGATTTGCACCACCATGTTTTTTCCCTTTTAAGGATGACATTGCTGCTGAAATAACAGAATAAGTATCTGAACCTGAAGATGTTACTACCCGTGTAGTGAATGTAGAATTGTTACCACCACCATGTTCCATATGTAACAATAATGCTATATCCAGTACTCTTGCTTCCAGTTCTGTGAATTTTGTATCTGGTCTTAATAGGCGCAGGAAATTTTCAGCAATAGATAAATCTTTTTCAGGTCTATGAATATACATACTTTCGTTTTTTTCATAATGACAATAAGCATGGTATGCATATACTGCTAACATAGGAAATGCTGCGATCAACTGCATACTCTGCCTTAGCACATTCGGAATTTCAAGACTTTCTTTCTCCTTATCGTAAGAGCCCAATGTAAGAATACTTCGAGTCATAGAACCCATAATATCTGATGTAGGTGCTTTCATAATGACATCTCTGGTAAAGTTAGTCGGTAGTTCCATACAATCAGATAGTCTTCCCTGAAATTCCATTAACTGTGTATCAGTTGGCAATTCTCCGAATAAAAGAAGATATGCTCCTTCTTCAAAGACAAACCTTTTTCCTTTACTTCCTGTTACTAAATCTTTTATATTATAACCACGATAAGATAACTCGCCATCACATGGACTCTTTACTCCATCACGATATTCAAAAGCTTTTATATCAGAAATATTTGTAAGCCCCGTCAACACACCTTGGCCTTTTTCATCTCGTAAGCCTCTTTTTACACCATACTCTGAATACAGTTTCTTACTAATGCTATCATTTTGTTCACAAAAAATTGCTTGCTGTTTCATATAATTTTCCAAATTGCTCATTTGAATCGCTCCTTTCATTCTGTTACGAACTTACATACTATACTCAGATATTCTTGTTTCCAGTGCATTCAGCATTGTCTGTTCTTTTTCTTATTCTTATTCATTAGCAATACAATACAATGGAAAACTCAATTTAACCTCAACAAGGTTTGTTTTTTCATCCATGCAAAATCTTCTTTGTACAACAGACTGTTAGATATAGCAAAAACGGCCTTTCAAAAACAGTTAACTTCTAAATCAACTGTTTTTTGAAAGGTCGTTTCATCAGATTCTTATAGCAATCCAGCAAATAATCTCATAAATAATTGTCCCAGTCGCAAATATGCACTTCGTCCGGTTTGATATTGGTCTGTCACATCACGACATTCTCCCATCGTTCTTATCAGATCATTTTTTATTTCCACAACTGCCTGACAATCTGCCATAAAACAGCCGTTTTCAAAATGGTGATATAAACTTCGATAATCCAGATTAATTGTTCCACAAGTTGCCATACAGTCATCTGCCACACTCATTTTTGCATGACAGAAACCAGGAGTCCACTCATAAACACGAACACCATGTTTAACTAATCCATGATAAAAAGAACGAGTTATATTATAAATGAATTTTTTATCAGGGATACCAGGTGTGATAATTCTTACGTCTACCCCTCGCTTAGCAGCCAGACATAACGCATGCGTCATTTCATCTGTTATGATTAGATATGGAGTCATAAACCAACAATATTTTTCAGCTTTATTTATCATACTGATATAAACTTCTTCTCCTACTTGCTCATTATCCATAGGGCTGTCTGCATAAGGTTGAACAAACCCAGTTTGCTGTGCCGCATAATCATAGTGGAAAAGGTATTTACTAAAATCAGAATCATTAGCATCCTTATCACTTACTGCATTCCACATTTCCAAAAATGTCACCGTAAGCGACTGAACAGCATCTCCTTCTAAACGAATACCTGTATCTTTCCACTGTCCATACGGGTGTGTGTAATTAAAATATTCGTTTGCTAGATTATATCCACCTGTAAATCCGACTTTTCCATCAATAACTGTTATTTTTCTATGATCACGATTGTTCAAAAACAGATTTAAACCTGGCATAAACGGATTGAATACACGGCAATGAATTCCTATTGCCTCCATCTTTTTCACAAAATCTGTGTTAATAAAGCCTATAGAACCCATATCATCGTAGAATACTCTAACTTCCACACCTGCTTTTACTCGCTCTTCCAGAACATCTTGAATCTTATGCCATGCTTCAGCGTCTTCTATCGCATGATATTCCATAAAGATAAACTTCTGTGCTTTCTCCAAATCCTTAAGCTGTGCCTCTAATCCTTTCACTGCTTCATCAAAATACACAATATCCGTATTCTGATAGATTGGATACTGCGAATTTCTTTGTATGTAACTTGCTATATTTCCTGCTTTCGGAATTGTTTCTTTTATTTTGCTCAAACACTCCTGACTGTCCGGAAGCATTGGTAACAATTTGCTATCAATTTCTGCATATCGCTCACGCATTTTATGTGTGCCACCATTCAAACCAATCAACAAATACAGGCCTACACCCATAATTGGGAAAATTAGAATTAAGATGACCCAAGGCATTTTCATAGAGGATGTCTTATTTGATGAGTACAATCCCAAAACCAAGATCCCACTCAAAATCCTTGTAAATAAATTTATGATTTCTGCATATTCATTCAAGCGTGTTACGATAGTAATAATAAAAATCACTTCCAGAAGAATGCAGATTATGGAAAAACACAGCCGTTTTACCCCATTTTTTGTTTTTGCTTTGCCCTCTAAAGTATCTTGTTTCATATATATTCCACCTTCCTACTTGCTCAGTTTTCTCCCTAAATTTCGTGGAACATACCAATTTTGTCTTTTATTCTCTGCATTTCATTATCTGCTTCAATGATAGCTCTTGCAGAATGAAGTAATTCTTCACTTATCTCATCATAGCCAGGCATTTCTTCAATTCCTTTTTTATAGCGAAGTTGATGTTCCAATGTTGCCCAGAAATCCATACCATTGGTTCGAATCTGTAATTCTACACGCATAGGTGTTTTACCCTTAGCAAAAAATACTGGTATTTCAACAATCATATGATAGCTTCGATAACCATTCGATTTTGGATTTTTTATATAATCTTTTATTTCAATAACTTTAATATCATCCTGTTGGGTAATCAAATCTGATATCATATAAATATCGTCAATAAACGCACAAACTATTCGAACGCCTGCTACATCATTGAGATATGTCTGTATATTTTCTGTTGTAAATTCATATCCCATCTTCTGCAATTTATCGTAAATACTATTGGGCTGCTTAATTCTTGTTTTTATAAAAGAAATAGGATTTCGATTGTTCTCAACTGAAAATTCATCATCCAAAACCTCAAGTTTAGTTTGTATCTCCCTAATAGCACAACGATACATCATCATTAAATTATAAAATTTTGTAGCATTATTTAAAAACTGTAGTGATTCCGGACTGTTCATCCCGAGTTTTTTTACTTCATCTTTTGTCATGGAACTTTCCTTTCTACCTCATCCCTGATTTCAAAACATTATTTATTTTGATAGTTGATTCGTTCTCCTTGAATTACTGGATAACAAATCATTTTATCACTATCCAGATTTTCTACATGCATATCTACTGCACTGATCTGATGGTTTTCATAAGTATTGTAATAATAAATACCTTTTGTAACATTACAACACGACGTATACAATGTGATTTCATATTTTCCATCCGCTACTTCGCAACATCCTCGTTGCTGATCCACAGATCCGAGAATGTGGAAGAATTGGCTAACGCTTTCTTCCTCTGATTCACCTGAAATTGCATTTACCTTTGTAAAAGCTACACGTACAAAGCGTGAGGAAGATGAGAGATCTCCCGGAAGACCTAATCCTCCCATACCTCTACTATATGCATCAAGAGCCAAATTTTCGCAGAAAGTATTTCTGGGCTGTTTAGGAGATAAATACATATAATTATTTAGTTGAAACATCTGCTGTGGAAATGGCGGATTATTCGTAAGCACTCCTACTGGATTGTCATAAATATGCAAACCATCTGACATAGATTCTACCGTAATTGACTCATTCTCATCAGAAATGATCCAGTGTAATTGTGCTAATGGTAATTGCTCGCTGAAAGGAGTATTAACAATATTAATTTGTTCAAGAAGCTCGCGAACTTCAACTAAAGAAGAACACTGACTTAAAATCCACGGAATAAATTCAAACTGTGCAATATTTTCCACATCTGGCTTAATCGCGGCATAAACAGCATTTCCGACAAAATTCAGTCCTGCCATTGCCACTCCTTTTTCATTCATAGCATCATAATACAAAGGATAATCCTCTGCAACATGAGCCATTCCAATAATTGCATAATGATTTTTCATATCGCCAACATGGCGAAAATTAAACGCATAATTACGTGGTGTAATTACTATCTGATCACCATAAGAGAATTCATAATCGAGGGTTCGTCCAAAGTAAAAATCTTTTGTTTTATAAGTTGCTGCTGTACACATGATCGTTTATCCTCCTAAATAGATTGAAATATGTCAATGAGTTTTTTCTTGAACAATATTATAGCACAATTCTTTTATTTTGTTCCAACTTCATACATAATCATAACATGTAAACTTTAAACTATTTTCCTAGATTATTTCTCCATCAGTTTTTCAAACCAGGTATTCATAGCTAGGATGAATTGACCTACGTCTGGCAATTCTTGCAGCATTTCGTTTAGGGTTTTGTGCTTCACATATTTCTGCACATACACCCAACAGGCAACGCTACTGGCTTCTGATACAATGTCAGCTATGGTTTTGCGCATAAGCTCTTCAAATTCAGCAATTTCTTCTTTCGGAACAACATCATACAGTGTTGGTGCCTGATGACTTATTTTTACTCCATTTTCATTTGCATCTTTAAGCAGATTCTTAACTTTTTCTCTTGAATCCTCCGGTACTTTCATGTACTCCCACATAAATGTTACCACATCGGACGGTGTGTCTTTTTTTAGTGGTGGTAACTGAATATAATCATTGTTTTCGCTCATTTTCATATCCTCCTCACGATATAATAAAATCAATAATACGTTCTCTTGTCATGTCCAGTACAGTGTCCACGAATACTCCTGCAAACAGGATCAGATACAGAATTACACTCAGCGAAAATAGAAATGCAACCTGTACCCAGTCATGATAACAGTATGCAGTCGCTATAATCAACAAAGTGAATATAAACCCAAGGATCCCTCTGACAACCGCATAAGTCTGTACTGTCATCTTCACTGCCAGGCCGATCACAAAAAGAATCAGCCATACCGGCAGTAATAATATCTTTCCAGCAAGTTTTAAAATAAACATGTGCACCTCCTATCTTACCAGTCCTGGCATATCATGGTTCACCTCTGCCTGATAATACCCGTTCATCGTTGACGGTGCATTAAACAGGGCTGCTAATAAATATTTCTTGATGTTCTTCACCTTTGTGGTGTTACCACTCATACAGTGTAAGACGTACTCGATATGTGAATAGGTCAGCATCAGAAATTTTTTCTTCACCAGTGATGCCGGATACCAGTTGCTGGCAATCAAGATCTTGTCATTTTTACACATCACAGTCTCTACGATCAGGTTTACGATTTCATCTACCTGCCGCATATCGTTATGATGGGTTACTTCCAGTGATTCATAATCAATGGTCTCTTTGACAAGGTTTTCATAAGCCTGATAATCCTCAGAGCGGTTATCGCTATCAAATCTTTTCTCATCCACAGATATGATAGGATTAGATTTATTATCATTCATTTCAGTATCACTAAGATTAGTATTATTAGGGTTTGAAATGTAAACTTCTTGAAGTTTGTTTTCGGGACTTCTAGAAGTTTGATTTTGGGACTTCATGAAGTTTGAAATGTAAACTTCTGTAGATTCCTCATTTTCCACAGAAGTTTGTTTTTTAAACTTCTTTAATTCCTCTTCAAATTTTTTCTCATCTGTTTTCTCAGGCATAAAGGTTTTCACGTAGATAACGTTCACCTTTCCAAATCCCTGTCTGCGTTTCTCAATCAGGCCAATCCCTGTTTCGTCATCCAGTTCTCTCATGGATTTGATGGCTTTATTTCTGCCACAGTTCAGTAATTCCATGATATCTTCGATGGAAAAGTAGATATATGCTCTGTTTTTGTCATCAAACCACTGATTCTTGATAGAAAGAGACATTCGATCCAACATCAGTCCATATAAAATTTTAGCATCGCTCGATAAATCTTTAAAATAACTGTCTGTAAATAATGCTTTTGGTATGCGGTAGAAGCTGAACTGATCAGCTTCGGTACCGTAAAAATAATTAAATGTCATTTTTTTCTCCATAATTTCCTCCTTTCATTTTCTGCTAAGAAGTCCTCTTTTTAAACTTCTTTGACTTTGTTTTCTTAGCTTTTTCTATCCTTAACAGGACTGTTCCTGCATCCATTTTTCTAATAATGATTCAATCACCTGCTCCATATCTTTGGCTGTATAATCATCCGGAAAGTACTTTGTTAGTTTCTTTTCCGAGAATGTGAGAGACCGGGATACTTTCTTTGCCATCACACAGTTATTGAAAATTGATAACATCTGGATCTGATTGATTGGCCCATCATTCAGTTGATTTCTGAGTGATGCAATCTGTTTTGGCTTGATAAATCCAGTGTCGCTAATATATTCGTAAATCCATTCCTGTACTTCCTTATCGATATAGGAGATATTAACAGCAACCGTGAACTGAAGCTTTTTGTTATCTACCAGATCAAGAAGTTCCGGAATTAACTCTGTCAGTCGAATGTAACGCTGAATCTGTTTATAACTTTCACCTGTCCCATCCGCAATTGCTTCCGTTGTTCTTTTGAACTTTGGGACATTTTGTCCCAAAGTCAAGTCTGTCCGAGAACCTTGGTGTTTCATGGCCTCTTGTTTCATTTTGTAAGCAAAAGCTTTTTCACTCGGCAACAGTTCCTCTCGCTGAATGTTAGCGTCCACCATAGCCACAATGGCATCATCATCTGATAATTCTCTTACGATTGCCGGAATTGTCGTCAGTCCTGCAAGCTGTGCTGCATGCATTCTTCTGTGACCGGATACCATTTCATATTCTTCATTTTCATCCATGCGAAGCAGTACCGGTGTCAGCACTCCATTGATCTTTACGCTTTCTACCAGGTCCTGCATCTTTTCATCATCCAGCACCTTGAACGGATGATTCTTAAACGGATGGATCTTACTGATCTCTATCTCCATTGCTGACTCTTCATTTACCACACCAAGCAATTCATCAATACTAGCCAGTTTAATCTTTTCGCCACTTCTATTTTTCATTATTCAAAACCTCCTGTGTCAATTTCATATATGCCTCAGCAACTTTTCCTTTCGGACAGTGCATGTAGATACTTTTTCCCTCTGCACTGGTCTCAGCTGCTTTTACGGACATCGGAATCACATTTTCAAATACTTCTATCTGGCTTCCATAGGTTGTATGTACTCTCAATGCAATGTCCCTTGCGTAATTGGTTCTAAAATCTACCATAGTCAGGAGAATGCCCTCAATCGCCAGTTTCCGGTTCAGCCTTTTCTTTACTGTAAGAATGGTCTTGATCAGCTGCTGAAGTCCTTTCACCGGCAGATATGCGGCCTGTACAGGTATCAGCACGGAATCGGAAGAGACCAGTGCATTGATTGTCATCATACCAAGGCTTGGCATACAGTCGATCAAGATATAATCGTATCGGCATCTTATCGCATCGATGTATTCCTTCATGATCATTTCCCTGCTCATAACATTTCCCATCGTTACTTCCAGGGCAGAAAGCTCAATATTTGCCGGAAGTAGATCTACATTTTCCTGGTGATGTAAGATACCATCTTCCAGAGAGATTTCTTCTTCATTGATGACATCCATCATGATCGTTGCCAGTGTGATGCGAAGATCATCCGGTTCCTCATATCCAAGACTTGCGGTTAAACTTCCCTGTGGATCCGCGTCGATCAGCAACACTTTCTTACCTTCTCTTGCCAGTCCAATGCCTACATTTACGGTTGTGGTGGTCTTTCCAACGCCGCCTTTCTGGTTTACTACGGATATAACTTTACACATGATTTCTTCCTCCTTTAACTTTCCCATGATTCTTTTTTCCATAATTTTAGTAGTGCCAATATTTCCCGTTTCATCATTGCCGGTGTATAGGAATTCGGAAAATACTTATGTAACTGTTCGTTTGTGAAAGCCACTCTTGTGATTTCACCCTTTTTAACCTCACACATGATTTCTTCCATCTTTTCCAGTGACAACTGCTTTTCTTTACTCAGTTGCCGGATCCTCTGGGCCTGTGAGAGTGACGGGATTGCCTGTGCATACTCCATTGCTACAAGCAGTTCCTTTTGCTCTTTTTCACTTAATGCAGCTATCTCTACAGCCGGACAAAAAGAAATAATCTCATCATCCAGTTTCTGCAGCATTTCCGGTATCAGTTTTGTCAGTGAGATATAACGCTGCACTTGTTTTGGGCTATCACCACAATCCTCGCTGATAATCTCTATCGCCCGCTTTCTTGGTGTTTTGTGGTCAACTTGACTCTTTTTTCGACCACTTTTTCTTTTTAATACGTCATTCTTCAATTTGTAAGCAAAAGCTTTTTCACTGTAGCTGATCCGTTCTCTGTGAAGATTAGAATCTACCATGCTTAAAATGGAATCATCTTCACTTAATACCCGGATAATCACCGGCACTTTTCGGTATCCCAGTTTCTCCGCAGCATGTTTTCTTCTGTGGCCGGATATGATCTCATAGTATCCATCCGGTACCGGTCTGACGATCAGCGGATTTAATATTCCATACTTCTCAATGCTTTCCTGCAGAAGAAACATTTCCTTATCATCTTTCACCTGAAACGGATGCTCTTTGAACGGTCGAAGACGCTCAATCTCAATTTCTATGATTCTTTCTTCGTTTTCTCCTGATTGTCTGTTTGGCTCAGTCATCTTGACTCCTTTCCTCCAGGATTCAGGCAATAAAAAATGCCTGCCTGGAACTTTTATAGATAGTAAAGTTCCAAACAGACATTGCTGTTTGACCATTAGCTGTAGCTAATAGAATTGAATACTGTTTCAGCTAATTTATGTTTGCAGGTTTGGGAGAGATTGTTTCTTTTCCCGCCTTTTCTCTGATTTACATCCCCGAATAAGGGGTGACAACGGAGCGGAACCCAAATGTTAGCTGGAAATTGATCATTTTGAATGGAATTTTGTGTCACGAACGTGATTTGAAAATAACAAAAGCGTTCGTTGTCAGCTAATCCAGCTAACATTTTCGAACGCTTTGAAGCCCGTCGCCAAGAGGATTTGAACCTCCGACCCCTCGCTTAGGAGGCGAGTGCTCTATCCAGCTGAGCTATGACGACACATGCCGCAAACCCTTGATTTTACTGGGTTTCTGGGATTTTTCCCTTCGGCCATATATAAGATATCAACTCTTTTTCGAGTTGTCAATCTACAGATTTTTTTGATTTGGTAACATTAGAACGTTCCCCAATTTGGGGAATGCTTTGTTGTCACCATTAGCATTTTTCAGAATAGATTCGAACTGAAAGTTGTTTTTCATTTTTTCCCTTTGGGGAATGCCTCGGCTTTCGCTTAGGAGGCACTTGTTATATCCATTTAACTAAGGGAACATTTTTATTTTCAACATCTCTCATTCTACCACGAATGGGAGATGTTGTGAAGTGTTTTTAAAAATTGATTTTTCCTTGAAGCCAGATATTTCCTTTGAATCGTCTTCCAACTTCCGGAACTCCCATAACTTCTTTTTCAGGAATACACACATCAAATTGTAATTCATTCACATCCAATGTCATTATGTAGAGCGTTTCCTGCGTTACTTTGTTCTGTGTTTTGCGCAAGTCTATGATTTCTCCCAAAATCGAATACTCGTCGCATTCCACACCATACGGCATGAAATATGTCTCTACAATCGTAAAAATATCTTCTGTAATCAATCGCTTTGATACTTTAGAATAGGTGTCAATGTCATCCAAAGTGAGACTTTCCATTGCCTCCTGATCGCCATTTCTAGCTGCGCTCAAAAGCATCATGCGATTGCGCTCCTCTTCTTTTCTTGTCTTTTCCAAATGTTCATCTTTTGAAATCGGGAAAAGAATCATTCCGGAAGAGCCAAGTCCGGATAGCGTCACGGATGTTGTTCTCTTTGCAAGTCCGCCAAGCTGCTTTTCTTTCATATACTCAATTGCATTTTGTATATGGAAAATAATACTTGCTCCCACTTTTACATCCTCGCAGATTCCGACATACATCTCTTTTTCAATGCGTCGCTCCACAAGCACATCCGCATAAGTTGTAATTCCTGTGCCTTCAAAATATGGCACATAATATTCCCTCTCGAAAATTTTATCCTGATCCATCTCTCCGTACACAGAAATCCCTACACTGTCACCATATTGTTTTTTTAACTCATAAAATTCTGATGTTTCATCCAAAGATACTGCCTGTTGCGAATCAAATTCGTCTGCAGTCTGCCTGAGTATCTCTCGAATCTCCTGCTTTTTCTTTAATTCTGTAAAACCGATTGCTTTTAAATACTTATGCACGTTTTTACCTTTCTATTATCTAATCTCTGTTTTTCCACCCATGTATGGCTGTAATGCAGCTGGAATCTTTACAGAACCATCTTCCTGTAAATTATTTTCCAAAAATGCAATCAACATTCTCGGTGGAGCAACTACTGTATTATTAAGTGTATGAGCAAAATACTTGCCATCTTTCCCTTTTACACGAATATTTAATCTTCTTGCCTGTGCATCTCCAAGATTTGAGCAGCTTCCTACTTCAAAATATTTTTGCTGTCTTGGTGACCATGCTTCTACATCGACAGATTTCACTTTTAAATCTGCCAAATCTCCTGAACAGCACTCTAAAGTACGAACTGGAATATCTAATGAACGAAACAGATCAACTGTATTCTGCCACATTTTATCATACCATTCCATGCTCTCTTCTGGTTTACACACAACGATCATTTCTTGTTTTTCGAACTGGTGAATACGATATACACCACGTTCTTCAATACCATGAGCACCTTTTTCTTTACGGAAACATGGTGAATATGATGTCAATGTTTTAGGAAGAGTCTCTTCTTCCAACATTGTATCAATAAATTTACCAATCATAGAATGTTCACTTGTTCCAATCAGATACAAATCTTCTCCTTCAATTTTATACATCATGGAATCCATTTCTGCAAAGCTCATAACGCCTGTAACAACGTTACTTCTGATCATATATGGAGGAATACAGTACGTAAATCCTCTGTCAATCATGAAATCACGTGCGTAAGAAATCACTGCTGAATGCAATCTTGCGATATCTCCCATTAAATAGTAGAAACCGTTTCCAGCTACTTTTCCAGCTGCTTCAAGATCAATACCATTAAATTTTTCCATAATTTCTGTATGATATGGGATTTCAAAATCCGGAACAACCGGTTCTCCATATTTCTGCAATTCCACATTTTCGCTGTCATCTTTTCCGATTGGAACAGACGGATCAATAATATTTGGAATTGTCATCATAATTGTTTTGATCTTTTCTTCCACTTCTTTTTCTTCTACAGAAAGCTGTTCAATCTTTTGTCCATCTTCAGCAATACGCTTTTTGACTTCTTCTGCTTCTTCTTTTTTCCCCTGAGCCATCAACGCACCAATTTGTTTTGACACCTTGTTTTTTTCTGCTCTCAGCGCTTCTACTTCCTGTTTAATTTCTCTGTTTCTCAAATCCAGTTCAATCACTTCATCTACAAGTGGTAATTTACTGTCCTGAAATTTATTCTTGATATTTTGTTTTACAATTTCCGGGTTTGCTCTTAAAAATTTGATATCTAACATGGTCTTTCTCCTCTACTCTCTACTTTTTGATATTTTTTAAATCAAGTCCAAATGTTTCCTGATACATCGCTTTTTCTAATGATTCTGCTTCTTCTTCTGACAGTTCGATATAACTTTGTCCATTTACAATCTCTTTTACATAATTGTAACAGCCATCTCTGCTATGCATAGAATTTAAAATAAATCCACTGTCTTTTCCATCAAGTAATGCGATTGCAAAACTTAATTTTCCACCCATTTCATTAAAAGCATCATATTTTACAATTCCAACTTTTTGATAATTAGCTCTGACGTTTTTGTTCAGTTCTCGAATATCTTTACGATTTTTTTGAACCGTATCCACCATATTATCCAATTCACTAAATTTTTCAAAAATACTATCTTCTAAAGTTTTACCATTCTTTCCACGCATAAACGTTGTATAACTGGCTTTTAAACGATTGTATTTCATATTGGTGCGGATTGCAATAAAAAACAATATAATTATTAAAACAAACATTGCAATCAAGATAATACCTGGATCAATTCCTATTGTTTCCAACAACTTACTTTCCATATTACAAGTTTCCTCTTTTACCCTTATGAATTATTTGTAACAGTCATAATGAGCTCGAATATACGTTCGAGTTCCTCGTCTGAGTAATATTCAATCTCAATTTTTCCTTTTCCCTTTTTTTTGGGATTTACATGAACCTTCGTTCCCATGACTGTTTTCATTTTCTCTTCTAAATCTTTATAAATAAAATCATTTTCAACGACTTTTTTTTCTTTTTCTTTCTTTGGATTTTTTAGTTCTTTAATGAGTTTTTCTGTCTCTCGTACGCTTAATTTTTCATCGAAAATTTTATTTGCAAGATTATATTGTTCTTCATGATTTTCAATTGCAAGCAAGGTTCTCGCATGTCCTGTGGAAATCATATCATCTACAATCATCTGTTGAACTCTTTCATCCAATTTTAGTAACCGCATAGAATTGGTAACTGTTGTTCTGCTTTTTGAAACACGCTCTGCCACTTCATCTTGTTTGAGTGAAAACTCTGTCAAAAGTCGCTTAAATGCCATTGCCTCTTCAATTGGATTCAGATTTTCTCTCTGTATATTTTCAATCAAAGCAATCTCAACTGCTTCTCTTTTCGTATATTCTTTAATAATTACCGGAATTTCTTTTATTCCAGCCATTTTTGCGGCTCTCCATCTTCTTTCGCCTGCAATAATTTCATAATAGTCATTTCTTTTTTGAACAATTAGAGGTTGTAAGACTCCAAATTGTTTGATGGAATCAGCAAGTTCCAATAATGAATCTTCTTCAAAATGTCTTCTTGGCTGCTCATGGTTTGGCTCTACTTTATTAATATTAACAAGCTGTTCGCCTTCTTTTTTTTCTTCTACTTCCGGCTTTTTCTTTTCAGTTGTTTTTACAGTCTTATGATCCGGAATCAGACTATCCAGCCCTTTTCCCAATCCTCCACGCTTTACTGCCATTATTTTTCTCCTTTATTAATTACCTCTTCTGCCAACAACATATAACTTTCTGCACCCGAGGATTTTGGATCATATAGATTAATTGGTAATCCATGACTCGGTGCTTCAGCAAGACGAATATTTCTAGGGATAATTGTTTTATAAATTGTCTGTTGCAAATTATCTTTTACGTTTTCAACTACCTGTAATGATAAATTAGTTCTGGCATCATACATTGTAAATACAACACCTTCTATTTTTAATTCTGGATTTAAACGTTCCTTTACCAAATCAATTGTATGTATTAATTGACTTAATCCTTCTAATGCATAATATTCACATTGAATAGGCACCAGTACACTATCAGCAGTAGTCATTGCATTAATCGTGAGCATACTTAATGAAGGTGGACAATCAATTACTATAAAATCATAATTTTTTTTGACTTTATCCACTTCTTTTCGAATAATAAATTCTTTTTCTTCTACTCCTATTAATTCAATCTCTGCAGCTGATAAATTTATATTTGTTGGCAACACATCAAGGTTTTCCAAAGCATCTTTACAAATAACCTTCTCAATACCAACTTGTCCAAGAATTAATTCATAAACAGTATATTCGACCTCATTTTTATCAATTCCCAGACCACTCGTCATATTTCCTTGTGGATCCATATCTATAGCTAATACTTTTTTCCCTAATGATGCCAAACATGAGGATAAATTGATTGCAGTTGTTGTCTTACCTACACCACCCTTTTGATTGGCTACAGCTATTATTCTTCCCATTTTTTCAGCTACCCCTTTCTGTCCTCAGATAATTATACCACCTTTTTAAATTATAATCTACACAAAATGTTTCACGTGCAAGCCAAACGCATGAATGTGCTCCTCAACCACACCATATACTAAATTCAAAAATTATAAAGACATAATCTTCTCTAAATGCTTTTCTGGATTTGTTCCAATCACATACCGTTTCTTTTTCATGCTTAACGGACGGCTTCCTACCTCTAAAATTTTTAACATATTCAAAGCCAGTTTTCTTATAATGTTCAGATTATAGGATGCCTGCTTTTCTAATGTGTGATTCCCATCTTCTCGAAAGGTTACATCTAAATGCCAATGATAGCTTTCTATCATCCAATGACCACGCACAGCTCGCTCTGCTTCTTCTATATTGGTCGACAGGCTGCTTATGAAATATCTTTCTTCTACTGTTGTACTGCCATCTGTCCCTGCTATTGTATTACGAGTCATGATAATGCTTTTTAATCCTGCCCATTCTTTCTTCCGGCTTAACCAGCTGATGTCTTCTGTCTGCCAGTATTCCCGTTTCTCAAGGTTCCCCCTGGCCTTTTCTATCCGGTTTTTATAAGCGCATTTCTCACGAAGTTCTTTATCTGCAAAATATTCCCTCACATCTTCCAGAAGACTCCCCTGGTTTGCCTTTAATGCCAGAACATAATCCGCACGCTTTTGGCGGATTTTCTTTACAATAGCCACCTGGGTTCCCATGGCATCTGTTGTTATGATTGTCCCTTTTATATTCAGATGGTCCAACAGTTCTGGGATTGCTTTGATCTCATTTGTTTTTTCTTCTACTCGTTTCTGTCCCAGGCAAAAGCCTCTTTCATCTACAGCACTGACAATATGATTCGGTCTCTGGTTCTTATTTCCGTTCCCTCTCTGGGTTTTTCCGTCAATCGCAAGCAGGCGCTTTACTTTCTCCCCCTCATCGCTGCTTAACATTTCATTCCACTTTTGCTGAAAACTTTCCAGAAATTCAGTGGGCACCATTGCAAAAACTCTTTGGAGTGTATCATGGAAAGGGATTCCATTTGGAAGTTCCAGATAATTTTGCAAAAAATCTTCATGTTCTTTTCCAAACATCTCAATCTCTACCCAATCATCTGCATTTGCAAGCGTAGCAAAAAATACAAGCAGGATAATATCCGCCATCTTATGCAAAACTTTCTTCTCCTGTCTTATGTCCATCACCGTACCTGCATAGTCTAAAATCTCTTTCATAGGAACACCCCATCCTTTTTTCTTTGATTATATCAAAAAATCCGGACAGGGTGTTCATAATTTATTCATTCATGCGTTTGTCGTGGTTTCACGTGAAACAAAAAATATTGTAGTTACTTTATACTGTACTGGACTAAAAATGTTTCACGTGAAACATTTACTCCATTGTTGTATTGATTTCCTTTGTGTAGTATAATAAAAGAAAAGTATTTATAAGAAAGGCAGGTGCTTTATGAACTGGAAAAAGAAACTCGCAACTTATGCTTCTTTAACTGTTTTGGCAACCTTTATCATCCACATTATCAATAAACTTATTTATTTTATGTCCACTATTGATAATTTGCTCGGCAGAAAAGAAGGTCTTTATTATGAATGGAGATTTGGAAAAATTTTCTATACAAAAGAGGGCACTGGCAAACCAATTTTATTAATTCACGATCTTTCAGCGTGCAGTTCAGAATACGAATGGAATCGAATTGTTTCTGATCTTTCTAAGAAAAATACTGTGTATACATTAGACCTGTTAGGATGTGGAAAATCTGATAAACCCAATTTCACCTACACAAACTTTTTATATGTGCAATTAGTCACGGACTTTATTAACAATGTTATTGGTGAAAAGGCAGATGTCATTGTTACTGGAAACTCTTGTTCTTTTGTATTAATGGCTTGCCATAACAATGATGAAATAATAGATAGAATACTATTGATTAATCCTCCTAGTATTTCCTCTATATCAAAAGTTCCTACAAAACGAACAAAAATGTTAAAATTTATTATTAACATTCCTTTTATTGGAACTCTTCTGTTTAATCTTCTGCATAGTAAAGATAGTATTGAACAAACTTTTATGACCGAATATTTCTACAATCCTCAATTTGTTGATGATGAAATAGTTAAGACTTACTGTGAATCAGCTCAGATTTCGAAAACGCAATCTAAATATTTATTTGCAAGTATTAAGGGAAAATATACAACTGCAAATATTACAGAATGTCTAACTCATATTGATAATAGTATTTTTATTTTAGTTGGAAGTGGAAACCCTACTTACAAAGAATATGCGCAACAATATCAGTCTTATACTCCCGCAATTGAAGTGCAAACGATTAAAAAAGCAAAATATTTGCCACAATTAGAGGTACCAGAAAAAGTCCTCGAACAGATAAAAATTCTATTTGAATTATAATTATTCATAAAAAATCAGCATATCATCTAAGATGATATGCTGATTTTTTATGCTATTGGCTCCTTTGCAGGTAATCCTGCTTTTCTCGGATATTTTTTTGGTGTGTTTTGATATTTTTTTATCTTTACAAAAGAACGACCAATTTCAGTTCCCGGAAGTTGAAACTTCACCACATCCTCAATTTTTCCACCAAGCACATGCACTGCTTTCTTTGCCCCAGTCACCTCTTCCTCAATTTCTCCAGACTTGTAGGGGATAAACATTCCACCAGTGTGGATATATGGCATGCAATACTCAGAAAGTGTGGATAAGTTTGCCACTGCTCTTGATACACAAAGATCAAATTGTTCCCGATACTCTCCCTGTTTTGCAAAATCTTCTGCTCTTCCGTGAATTGTTTCTATGTCAATCAATTCAAGTTCCTCAATTACTGTATTCAAAAATTTAATTCTTTTATTTAATGAGTCCAATAATACTACTTTCAGATGAGGAAATGCAATCTTTAACGGAATTCCCGGAAAACCAGCTCCCGTTCCAATATCAATTAAGTTATCCACACAATTCATGTCAATCGCCTTTGTTATCGACAAGCTATCCACAAAATGTTTTTCATTTACCTCTTCATATTCGGTAATACCAGTCAGATTCATGACCTTATTCCATTCCACCAAGAGTTCATAAAAAGAATCAAATTGACGTTTCTGCTCATCATTTAATACAATGCCAAGCTCTTTTAACTTATTCTCAAATATCTGACTCATTCACAACTACCTCGTTTCATTCTTTCCACTCAAATATACTAACAATACAGAAATATCTGCAGGTGATACTCCTGAAATTCTAGATGCCTGCCCGATGGACAAAGGACGATACTGCTTCAATTTTTGCACTGCCTCGATACGAAGACTCTTAATCACATCATAGTCAATATCTTCTGGAATTCTTTTCTTTTCCAACTTTTTAAACTGCTCTACTTGCTTTTGCTGTCTCTTAATATATCCATCATATTTAATATTGATATTTACTTGCTCTACAACTTCCTGACACAATTTATCTACATTTTCAGGATATTTTTCCGCACATTTTTGTACGATATTTCTTCTCTTATCAATCGGCTCTAATACTTCATAAGAAAGTTCTGGTCTGCGAATCAATTCTGCAAGTGTTGTTCCTGAGTTCAAAGGTGTACTTCCATATTTCACAAGTAAATCCTGTACTTCCTGTGCTGCACCGATATTTGTATGTTCTAATCGTTCTACCTCAGATACAATAATTCTTTCTTTTTCCAAAAGATACTCGTAACGCTCATCTGAAATCAATCCGATCTCATGTCCAATCTTTGTCAAACGCTGGTCTGCATTATCCTGACGGAGCAACAGACGATATTCCGCACGGGACGTCATCATACGGTAAGGCTCATGGCTCTCTTTTGTAACCAAATCATCAATCAAAACGCCGATATAAGCCTGCGAACGATCCAAGACGATCTGTTCCCTGCCTAAGATCTTTAAAGCCGCATTTATCCCCGCTACAAGCCCTTGTGCGGCAGCTTCCTCATATCCGGAACTTCCATTGAATTGTCCCCCACTGTACAAACCTCCAACATTCTTAAACTCTAATGTTGGATAAAGCTGTCTGGCATCGATACAGTCGTACTCAATCGCATATGCGTTTCTCACGATTTTTGCATGTTCAAGCCCCGGTACACTGCGGTACATAGCATACTGCACATCCTCCGGCAGCGAACTTGACATTCCTCCCACATACATCTCATTTGTATCCAAGCCTTCCGGCTCAATAAATACCTGATGCTTATTTTTATCCGCAAATTTCACTACCTTATCTTCAATAGATGGACAATATCTCGGTCCGGTTCCTTCTATCATACCTGAAAATAATGGAGAACGGTCTAAATTTGCCCGAATGATCTCATGTGTCTTTTCGTTTGTGTAAGTCAGCCAACAAGATGCCTGCTCAATCTGAACATCTTCCGGATTTGTCGTAAATGAAAACGGAACGACTCTCTCATCACCGAATTGTTCCTCCATCTTTGAAAAATCAATGGAATTTTTATCAATTCTTGCCGGTGTTCCTGTTTTAAAGCGATACATCTCGATTCCGAGTTTTTTCAAGGAATCTGTCAGATAAGTCGCTGCCTGAAGTCCGTTTGGTCCTGTCTCCTGACTGATTTCTCCATAAATACATCTCGCTTTCAAATACGTTCCTGTACACAAAATAACAGCTTTACATTTATAAACTGCTCCGGAGTAGGTCTGCACTCCCTCAATTTTTCCGTCTTTTGCAAGAATGTCTGTCACTTCCGCCTGTTTGATTTCAAGATTTTCCTGATTTTCCAAAACCATGCGCATCGTCTTGCTGTAATTTGCTTTATCTGCCTGTGCTCTCAACGAATGTACTGCCGGCCCCTTTGACTTATTTAACATTTTTGACTGGATAAATGTCTGATCGATCACTTTCCCCATCTCACCGCCGAGTGCGTCTACTTCCTTTACCAAATGTCCTTTCGAGCTTCCTCCGATATTTGGATTACAAGGCATCAAAGCAATACTATCCACACTCACTG
This sequence comes from Faecalimonas nexilis, assembly GCF_059731825.1. Classification (NCBI taxonomy): domain Bacteria; kingdom Bacillati; phylum Bacillota; class Clostridia; order Lachnospirales; family Lachnospiraceae; genus Faecalimonas; species Faecalimonas nexilis. The sequence continues at coordinate 3,681,327 of NZ_AP029189.1, forward strand.
TAAAAATAATTGTTTTTATCCCCAGTCGTGCACAGGCAAGCGCCGCTTCACAGCCTGCATGCCCTGCTCCGACTACAACTACATCATATTCATCTTTATTTTCCCATACAGAATTTACTGAATATTTCATTTACCAAATCTTCTCCTATCGTCTCGCCGGTAATGCTTCCAAGAGATTCGTACGCATCCAACAAATCAATGGAATAAAAATCCTCCGGCATATTATTTTCTATACTCATATTTACTTTTTCCAAACTGTCATAAGCATCCTGAATTGCCGCCTTATGACGAATATTTGTAATATAAACCTCATCATTAAAAGAAATATCTCCATGGAAAAACATATCCTTTAATGTCTGTTCCAACTCTTTGATTCCACTCTCTTCTTTTGCAGATATCTCAATCATCGGCTTTTCAATATATGATTTTAACATATCTTTTGATACAACAGTAGCAAGATCTGATTTATTTAATAAAATCACTGCCTTTTTATCCTGAATCATCTGAATGATCTCCATATCATTCTCATCCAGATTTCTAGATGCATCTACAACATAAATAATTAAATCAGCCTCATTCGCATGCTCTTTTGCTTTGTCCACACCGATTTTTTCCACTATATCCTCTGTATTGCGGATCCCTGCGGTATCCATGATATTCAGACTGATTCCCTGAAGCTGAATGGATTCCTCCAAAACATCTCTCGTTGTCCCTTCAATATCTGTCACAATCGCACGGTCTTCACCGACCAATACATTTAAAAGCGAGGACTTTCCTGCATTTGGTTTTCCGACAATAACCGTCTTAATCCCTTCTTTGATAATACGTCCATTGTCAGAACTTATCAACAATGCCTTCAGTTCTTCCAGTAGTTTATCCACAACCACCTTCAGTTCTCCACCATATCCATCCACACTGATATGCTCCGGATCATCTAAGGCAGTCTCAATAAATGCAGTGTGATACAAAATTTCCTCTCTTATTTTCTTTATCTTCTGATGAACCGTTCCTTTTAACTGGCTCACAGAACTCTTCAGTGCATACTCACTTTTGGAATGAATGACATCGATGACCGCCTCTGCCTGAGACAAATCCATTCTCCCATTCAAAAATGCACGCTTTGTAAATTCACCGGGCTCGGCAGGTCTCGCTCCATATTTGATCACAGTTTCCAAAATGCGTTTCATCACATAAACACCGCCATGACAATTGATCTCCACCGTATCTTCACCTGTAAAGCTATGTGGTCCCCGCATGATCATCACAAGCACTTCATCAATTGTCTCTTCACCATCTACAATATATCCATAATGTATTGTGTAACCTTTTTCTTCCTGAAAATATTTTTCTTTTTTTCCTTTATAAATCTTCTGGATAATTTCAAATGCTTCATCACCACTCATTCTGACAATTCCGATTCCTGAATTCGTCATAGCTGTCGCAATTGCTGCAATTGTATCTGTTTTCATACTTTTTCCTCCAAGTGTAACTAAGGACGGGGATGATATGATATCACCCCCGTCCCCAATTCACATTTATTTTCTTGCCAATGTCACTACTACTCTTCTATAAGGTTCTTCACCTTCACTGTGTGTAGACACATATTTATCCGCTTGAAGTGCTGAATGAATAATTCTTCTTTCATAAGGATTCATAGGCTCTAATGAAACAGGTTTCTTTGTTCTCTTTACTTTGTAAGCAATGTTTTTTGCAAGATTTTCTAATGTCTCTTTTCTTCTCTGACGATAATTTTCTGTATCTAGTTTGACACGCACATAACCATCCTGCATTTTATTCGCTACACGGTTTGTCAAATACTGAAGAGAATCTAAAGTCTGTCCACGTTTTCCGATGAGAATTCCCATATGCTCGCCCTGCATCTCGATACACAAAGCGCCATCCTGATCAATACTTGAAGTAATCTCAACTTCCATTCCCATTGTTTTTAAGACATCATGCAAGAATTTTTCACAAGCTTCTTTTGTACTTTCCTGTACTTCCGAAAGTTTTTCTTCTCTTCTCACAGGCTCTTTCACATGTTCTTTCTTAACATGCACTTCTTTTTTTACTTCTCTGTGTGATTCCACAGTTTCTTTTGCCTTTTCAATTTGTTGTTCCAACGAAGGTTTTACTTCTTCAACTTCTTCTCTTACTTCCTCAACAGGCTCTTCCACCACTTTTTTCCAAGCTCTGATCACAGCCTGTTTACTTCCGATTCCTAAAAAACCGGTACTTCCCTTTTCGATTACCTCATATTCTAGTTCACTGCTTGTAACTCCAAGCTGAATACTTGCCTCTGTAATTGCATCACTTACATTTTTTGCTGATACTCTAATCTCATTCATCTTAAACCCTCCTTGACATTCTTATCTTTCTAAAAATAAGAATTTTGGTTTAGCCTATTTTTTGTTTTTATTAAAATCACTTACCATATTTGCTTTCGATGCCAAACTTCCTGGTTTTGCATTTTGCTTATAAGAATCAATATTATTGCTGCTTGTTGTTTTTCTCTTCGGCTCATCAATGTTCTTCACATTTTTATGTGCCATCGCATTGATCTCTTTTCCAGAAACTGCATCTTTTTTCTCACGCTTCTTCGCAGCTTTTTTGATATTCTCTTCAATCAGCTCATCCATTGACTTCTTGCTTAAGAATTTATTGATTACAAGCTGCTGAATCGTTCTTACTACCGCACTGGCAATCCAGTAGATACCAAGACCTGCCGGCATTGAGAAACACATAAACACAGAAATCAACGGCATAACATTCATCATTGTCTTCATCTGCGCTGCCATCGGGTTATCATCATCATTTCCTGTTGATGTCGCCTGCTGCATCAGTTTTGCACTGATCCACTGTGAAAGTCCGGATAATACCGGAATTGCAAGCGCAACGATGATCAGACCGATAGAAAAGTTCTTTGTTGCTGTCATGAACATAGATCCCGGTGTCTCTGCAATATTGATTCCAAGAAATGTATTCAAATGTGTTAAACTGTTTTTTGTAGAATCAATTAAATTTGTCAAATCCGGAAATTTATCTGCAAGTGTATCCCAGGTTCCCGGTCTGAATTTGTATAATACGTCAACGAGTGTATTTGCTTTGCTATAATCATATGTTTCAGGATTGATCATGATCGGACTTGCTTTTCCGATCCCTTCCATGATTTTCTGGTAACCGTCTGTCGCCATAATCTGGTTGACCAAAGGCATGTATGCATCTTTAATACTTGTTACATATGCTGGAATATTTTGAATAACCGGCCATAATGCAAACAAAATAGGAAACTGAATCAGTGAACCAAGACACCCGCCAGTCGGTGATGTCCCATATTTTTCATAAACCAGCTTCGTCTCTTCCTGCATCTTCATCATAGATGCCTGATCTTTTTTATTTTTATATTTTTTCTGAATTTTCTGAATCTCCGGATTCATAACAGCCGACATTCTTGAAAATTTCTGCTGCTTAATCGTCATCGGAATCATCAATGTATAGACAATTACTGTAAATATAATGATACTAAGACCAATATTCTCAATACCAATATAACTCAACGCATTGAAAATTCCATTCATGATAAATCCGAGCAGTTTTGCAATACTTCCAATAATAAAAGTATTAGACTGCGTCAATACAATACCCATATTTTTCTCCTCCAAATGTTATTCTTAAGGCACCGGATCATATCCGCCTTTTGAAAATGGATTACAACGTAAAATTCTCCACACTGTAAGCAGTCCACCCTTTAATGCACCGTATTTTTCAATTGCTTCCAGTCCATACTGGGAACAAGTCGGAAAATATTTGCAGCAACTTGCTGTTTTCAGTCCGGATAAATATTTTCTATAAAACTTAATGAGTCCTATAAATATTCTTTTCAATTTTTACATCTCCAAATGTGAATCTATAATATTATGAAGTTTTCCCAAATGAATCAGTGCACTCTCTATCTCTTTATATGTTCTACCTTTTGCACCTGCTCTCGCAATAATAACAATATCCAATCCATTCTGGAATTTATCTTCTTGTAGTCTATAACTCTCTCTGATCAATCTTGTCAGCCTGTGTCTTACCACACTATTGCCAACCTTTTTACTCACTGAAATGCCCAAGCGATTTCTTTCACTCTGATTCTGATAAATATACATCACCAGATACTTATTAGCATAAGACTGTCCTTTTCTATAAACAATCTGAAAGTCTTTATTTTTTTTCAATGATTCGGAAAAATGCATTCTTCTCTCTCCACTTTTTACATAGAAGAAAAGGCCACATATATGCGGCCTACGCTGATAACTGTTTTCTTCCTTTTGCTCTTCTAGCTGCTAAAACTTTTCTTCCACCAGCTGTGCTCATTCTTGCTCTAAATCCATGAACTTTTGATCTAGATCTCTTTTTTGGTTGGAATGTCATTTTCATTGATATCCACCTCCTTGACTCAAACCTATATATAATTAATATAAGTACATATTTTTTTAGACATCGCACTTAATTATAGTCAATAAATCCCTCTACGTCAAGGGATTCTGGATATTTTTTTGAACTTAATACACATCTTAATTTTCTCACTCTTTCATCCCCAAAGTTTTCCACAAGTTTTCCACATTTTGTGGATAACTTGTGGATTTCCTGTGGATAAGCTGTTAATTTAAAATTTATTTTTCTGCTTTTCAACGATTTTTCCTTATTTTTCGCTGTTTAAAAAGTTTTCCACA